>CANLLF010000014.1 GCA_947491935.1 uncultured Roseicyclus sp. | reverse complement strand
CATGGCAAAGGAAAAGTTTGAACGTAACAAGCCGCATGTGAACATCGGCACGATTGGTCATGTTGACCACGGGAAGACGACGCTGACGGCGGCGATTACGAAGTATTTCGGTGATTTTCAGGCGTATGACCAGATTGACGGCGCGCCGGAGGAGAAGGCGCGGGGGATCACGATCTCGACGGCGCATGTGGAGTATGAGACCGATGCGCGCCACTATGCGCATGTCGATTGCCCCGGCCACGCCGACTACGTGAAGAACATGATCACCGGGGCCGCCCAGATGGACGGCGCGATCTTGGTGGTGAACGCCGCCGACGGCCCGATGCCGCAGACGCGCGAGCACATCTTGCTCGGCCGCCAGGTCGGCATCCCCTACATGGTCGTGTTCATGAACAAGGTGGACCAGGTCGACGACGAGGAGCTCCTGGAGCTCGTCGAGATGGAAATTCGCGAATTGTTAAGCTCCTACGAGTATCCCGGTGACGACATTCCGATCAT
>CANLLF010000013.1 GCA_947491935.1 uncultured Roseicyclus sp. | reverse complement strand
ATATACGCCTCGGCCTCGAACTTCGTGTGCGGCGTCACCGAGCCGGGCTTGCACAGCACCTGGCCCCGCTCCACCCCGTCACGATCCACACCCCGCAAGAGCGCGCCGATATTGTCGCCCGCTTCCCCGCGATCCAGCAGCTTGCGGAACATTTCCACACCCGTGCAGGTCGTCTTCTTGGTGTCGCGGATGCCGACGATCTCGATCTCGTCACCGACGTTGATCACGCCCCGCTCCACACGGCCGGTCACAACCGTGCCACGGCCGGAGATCGAGAACACGTCCTCGACCGGCATCAGGAACGGCTGGTCCACGGCGCGCGCCGGCGTCGGGATGTAATCGTCCACCGCCTGCATCAGCTCGCGGATCTTGCCTTCGCCGATCGCCTCGTCCCGGCCTTCCATCGCCGCAAGCGCCGAGCCCGCAATGATCGGAATGTCGTCACCGGGATACTCGTAGGAGCTTAACAATTCGCGAATTTCCATCTCGACGAGCTCCAGGAG
>CANLLF010000012.1 GCA_947491935.1 uncultured Roseicyclus sp. | reverse complement strand
GGGGTGGAGCGGGGCCAGGTGCTGTGCAAGCCCGGCTCGGTGACGCCGCACACGAAGTTCGAGGCCGAGGCGTATATCCTGACGAAGGAAGAGGGCGGCCGCCACACGCCGTTCTTCGCCAACTACCGCCCGCAATTCTACTTCCGGACCACGGATGTGACCGGCACGGTGAACCTGCCGTCGGGCACGGAGATGGTGATGCCGGGCGACAACCTGAAGTTCGACGTGGAACTGATCGCGCCGATCGCCATGGAACAAGGCCTGCGCTTCGCGATCCGCGAAGGTGGCCGGACCGTGGGGGCAGGTGTTGTGTCGAAGATCATCGAATAAGCGTAGCGGCCCGAAAGGCCGATACGCGTGAGCCGGCAATGCAAAGGGGCCCTCGGGCCCCTTTGTCATGAAAGGCTGATCTAGGACACGATCGCCAGTGAGCGGCACCTGCGGCAGGGTTATTTGGCGAAGCCAAATGATCCCGAGAACAGAGCCGACCACCCCGGTCGAGATAAAGAAAGGCCCCGCCAAACGCGGGGCCTTTGGCTTGTCCGCCCCCGTCCTTGTGCAAGCTTGCACA
>CANLLF010000011.1 GCA_947491935.1 uncultured Roseicyclus sp. | reverse complement strand
GCCCGCCTCCCCACTTCACCGCTCCCCCTCCCGAATATTTCACTCCGACCGCTGCAATCTCACGCCAGCGAGACGAGCGGTCACGGCGCTGTGGGGTTGGTGCGGGGCGGAATGTCGTCTGTGCATCCACGCACCAATGTTTCACATTTCTCGCGTCGACGTGTCTGGAATAACACCTCAACACCCCGCATATTCATCTCATCGGACGGCCAGACAGCGCCGCCAACGACACATAACAAACCCGGGCCAACACCAAAACGGCCCACCTAACACACTGAAAAGGAACAGAACCATGAAAAAGATCGCTCTCATCGCCGCCCTCGCCGCCACCGTCGCAGCCCCGGCCGTCGCGCAATCCGCCTCCACCATCTTCGCCTTCAACCACTTCAACCAATCCGCCGACAGCGTGTCCGACCTGCGCTCGGTTCCCTCGGGCGACAGCACCAATCGCGTGGCCGCCAGCGGCGCACTCGGCACCGCCTTCGACGTGATCAACGGCACCCAGGACGTCGCCTCCGACCGCCGCGGCCTGAACGGCGCGACGATCGTCTCGGGCCAGCCCGCCCACGGCGCCGACATCTTCGCCCGCCTGCGCGCCGCCGCCCTCGAAGACGAGTAAGCTCACGGAACAGGGGCCCGATCCCGGGCCCCACCCCCTCCCTCCCCGCAGCACCCTTCGCCTTAACAGGCGGAGGGTGTTCGCGTGGGGG
>CANLLF010000010.1 GCA_947491935.1 uncultured Roseicyclus sp. | reverse complement strand
AAAAATGTATGGTCCGCCCCGCGGTTGCAAGTCGCGTGGTGACGTCTTGGCTTGCGTAAATGTATCCGGCCTCTGATCAGTGGGCTGGTTTTCCAGCCAGGCCTTGATGAGATCCGCACCTCAGGTTCCAAATTACTTGCTCCGGGATCTTATCCCGCTTTTTTGCGTGTAGCTTACCTGTGGTCGATCAGCCGTTTGGTCATCACATCCCCTGCAATCGGTCTGCGGTCAAAGGGTCAGGTCATGCTGCCGCCCCCTTGGTCCGCAGGTAGTTCTCGCCCGGTCGCGTCAGGATCGCCCAAGCAATCCGGGTGAGCTTGTTCGCCAATGCGACGACGGCCTTGTTGCGGTGTGTCCGCTCTTCGAGGCTACTGAGCCATCTGCCCAAGGCGTGAGTCTCGCGATGGAGATGCAGGAAGCATGACCGGGCGCCGTGGATGATCAGACGCCTGACATATCCGTTGCCGCGCTTGCTTATCCCCAGCAGCGTCTGCTTGCCGCCAGATGAGTGCTCTGCCGGAACAAGACCCAGCCAGGCTGCCATGTCGCGCGCCTTGCGGAACTGACGGCCGTCTCCGGCTGCAGCGACAAGTGCCGTCGCGCCGAGCGCGCCGATCCCCGGTATCGTGAGCAGCCGCCGTACTGTCTCGTCGCTATGCGCGATCGCTTCGATCTCTTTCGTCAGCTCGGCGACCCGCTTTTCGATGTGTGCGAGATCGTCCAGCAGATCGGTGAGCAGGTCCCGCATGGCGCTGGTCAGGTCGTTCTCGTCGTCGGCAAGATGGCGTCGAATGTCTGCGTGGAAACCGCCGGCGCCCGTGCGCATCGCTAAACCATATTCGATGCAGAAAGCACGCGCCTGGTTCATCAGGCCGGTCCTGTTACGGATCAACCGGTCCCGGATACGGTGGAGCGCCTGCAGATCGACCTGGGCCTCCGATCGAACCTGCACGAACCGCATCGTCGGTCGGCTGACGGCTTCCGCGATGGCTTCGGCGTCGATGGTGTCCGACTTGTTGGACTTCACGTAGGGCTTTACGAACTTGGCCGGTATGATCCTGGCATCATGACCGAACTCGACCAGCTTGCGCGCCAGCCATTGTGAGCCGGCACAGGCTTCCATGCCGATCAGAGCAGTATCTGCAGCTTCGAAGAACTTCATCAGCGTCTCGCGAGAGAACTTGACCCTCTGAACGGGCCGCCCGTCGGCATCTAGCGCAACGACATGAAAGACCTTCTTACCAATGTCGATCCCGTAGGCAGCTGAGTTTGGGTTTGGTTTGGTGCGCATCCGGCATTCCTCCTCTCTGGTTGTGGCGCCAAGAGTGACGCTTGGATGCGGGGCGGGCCATCCCATTAGTGGTG
>CANLLF010000009.1 GCA_947491935.1 uncultured Roseicyclus sp. | reverse complement strand
GCATCTGTGGGTGGCTCCTGCATTGCAAGAGATTTTTGGCGATATTTGCGGTCGTTTTCGTCAGTACCGTCGTCTGTCCGGCCTGTTTGTGCGGTGGTGTTCCGCTGGCCCCCCCCCCTCTCGGCGATGCCAGCATCGCCTGCCGGGCAGTGGATGAATTCCGCGAGCGAGGTTCCAATCCGCTTATCGACCTTAAGAGAGGGCCGCTGACATTTCCGGATGTTCCTTGCTCTTGGTTGACTTACTTCCGCATCATCACTTCAACGTCTTGCATCTCGGTGGCAGGGGGCGTGTTCAGAACGCTTGCTGCCGGTATTCCTGTTTCGTCGTGAGCATCGCCCAGATGATCCTGGCGACCTTATTGGCCATGGCGGTGGTTGCCAGCCGGAAGGGCTTATCCGCGATGATCTTCGCCGTCCAAAGATCGACCTTCTCGCGCGAGCGCTTCGCCATGACTGCCCGCCACGTCATACTCACGACCAGCAGCTTTCGAATGTAGCGATCGCCCTGCTTCGTGATTTTGCCCAGATGTTCCTTGCCACCGCTGGACTTGTTGAGTGGGGGCAGTCCGAGCCAGGCCGCCAGGTCACGTCCTGTCCGGAATTGATGCGCGTCACCGATCGTCGCGACAATTGCGGAGGCTGTGATTGGCCCGATGATGAGCCATTTGTGCGCCATTGGTTCAAGCACAATGGCGAATGCATGCGCGTCAACCTGCGCGCATCCGCATTGAGAAGCGCGTGTTGCTCGATCATCTTGGAATAGCCTTCGATGCGCGCGTTCAGGCCGATGAATTGATAGCATTGGATGCCGAGCATACCGTTGGCAATCTCAGGCATGTCGGGATGGTCGCCAGCCAGATGGCGTTTTGCAAAAGCTGTCACAGCTTCAATCCCGATGGGCAAGATATGCCCGAACTCCCTCAAGAGGCTGCGGATCATTTTGGCCATTTGCGGGCGTTGCCGGACCGCCAGATCCCGTGTGCGATGGATCGAGAGGATAGCTTGTTGGTTCTCTGTCTTGATCTCGAAAAACCGCATGGTTGGGCGCCGAACAGCTTCACAGATCGCCTCAGCATCGACGGCGTCATTCTTGCCGCGCTTTACATAAGGTTTGACGTAGCCAGCAGGCATGAGCTTCACATCATGGCCAAGCTTGGACAACTGGCGTCCCCAGTGATGGGACGACCCGCAGGCCTCCATTCCGACGACACAGGGCGGAAGCGCCTCAAAAAAGGACAGCAGCTTCGCGCGTTTGGTGGGCTTATTGAAGATCACGCGGTCGTTCTCCGAAATGCCATGTACCTCAAAAACATCCTTGGCCCTCCCTTTCGGGACATGGCTCCGCAATGCCCTGCCGGTCAGTGATCCAGGCCCACAGTCTTTACTGTCATTGGGTGGCTCCTTTCCTTGCAGTCGATAACAACTGCACTTTGGCACGTTCGATGCCGGTGGAGCAGGAGCCACCAACCTCATCCGCTGTGGGTCGGA
>CANLLF010000008.1 GCA_947491935.1 uncultured Roseicyclus sp. | reverse complement strand
ATCAGAGGCCGGATACATTTACGCAAGCCAAGACGTCACCACGCGACTTGCAACCGCGGGGCGGACCATACATTTTTCGCAGTGCGTCCTGGAGCATGGTCTTGTCTAGCGTCAGATCAGCGACCAGACGTTTCAGTTTGCCGTTCTCGTCTTCGAGCTGTTTCAGACGGCGGATCTCGGACACGCCCATCCCCGCGTAGACCTTCTTCCAGCTATAGAACGTCGCTTCCACAATCCCCATCTTTCGACAGATCTCGCCAACAGTGGTTCCCGCTTCTGCTTGCCTCAAGGCAAAGGCAATCTGTTCATCGCTGAATCGTTTCTTCGGCATCGGCACACTCCCTCTCTTGCCAGAAATGTACCGATAAATTCGCAGTCAGTTGGGACCAGTTTCAGGGGGCAAGACCACCACATAAGACCTACCATGGTACAGCCGCTCTCCTATTTCATTGAGGTTTTCGCAGTTTTTTTGAAGCCGCTTACGGACTCCCATATCCAACAAGGATTTCGGTACTTTTGGGACAGTTTTCGGTACCTAACAATCAGGAACGACAAGCTCCCACCTCGCAAATCATTGATTTACAAAACTTGTCAGGGGTTGGTCAGATTGAGGCCATCCCGATTCCAGGTTCGCCAACGACCTTTGTCGGCAAGCAAAGATGGTGCCTCGAAATGGTCTCTGAACGCGCCGGGTGGTACGCCTCTGCAGTAACCCATTGATCTCGTTCGATCACGTCCAATCACCCGTGGTACACGCTTCCCCTTTTTTTGGGGGGTTTTCGTGGTTTCTTGGAGCCCCTGCGGACTCCCATTTACGCAAAGCGTACATTGGCCAAATGTCTGTTTTGTCCCGCGACCTGTAAACTCAACCCGTAGACTTCGCTGCGCGATGAACCAATGGTTGCTATTCCTGCCGCTTTGCAGCGCCGGACATAGCGCAGCTGCAGCGATTTTCTTGCTGCATGCGCGTGCAGCGAAAAAGCCAAATTCACAGTATGGGCTCGTTGCCGACCTCGAATGCACCGCAGCATCCCCATGATCCAGGGGAGCATGGGCGACAAGAACGGCCCATACCGAATCTTCGGCCAACCTTCACGATGCTGCGGTGCGGCCCGTCAAACCTGCCGTTCGCTGCTAGTGCGAGATCTCAGTCAAGCTGAACTCACAATTTGCGGCGCTATGCCGTCCTCCGGCTACGTCCTTCAGTGGTCTGTTCCTGCCAACGTGCATTTGGCATCATGGCGACGTGCTAACTACAGCCGGAATGTAGAAGCTACACCCCGATACACTCAACTATAGCTATTCCACATTCTGGCAGAAGCAGGCATCGGTCTACGTCAAGATCATTGCCCAACTACGCATTCACGACCTCAAACGGCGCTGGCCGGTCAGCGCCACGCGATCGGTCCCAACAGCGCGCACAAACTACAGCAACTGATAGCTATGCGGAACGTATCGATACCCGCCATCGCCACGAGTCGCGATGTAGCCCATTCCAGGAAAGGGCATGTGATACCCGATGACGGGAAACCTGTCCGCAGCGGCCATTTCCATCAGGCGTCTGCGGCTGGCAGCAGCGGCAGCCTTGTCCATGTCAAAACGGACTTCCCAATCGGGATAGGCCACGGACCAGACATAGTGGTTGGCCAGATCCGCCATCAGGAACAGCTGCTGGCTATTGCTCTCCAACATATAACCCATATGGCCAGGCGTATGGCCGAACGCCTCAACCGCCGTAATGCCCGAACGGACATCGTCACCGGGCTGTATGAAGCTGAACTTCTCCGACAGCGGACGAACTTTCGTCTCAAAGCCCTCATCCTCTGCGCTGGACCACGCGTCGAACTCTACCTGACCGGTGATATAGGCGGCGTTGGCAAACGTCTCAGAGCCAGCTTCATCTGAGAGACCGCCAATATGGTCGCCATGCATATGGGTTATGACCACGTGAGTGATTTGTTCGGCGCTATACCCGGCGGCAGCCAAGACACTTGTCGTTCCAGCGGAGCTCAACCCAGTATCAAACAAGATCACCTCTGCCCCGGTGCTGACGACCGTGGGCGTGAAGAAGAACTCTGCGGCGTCAGTCGGCAGGAAATTGGCTGCACTCACCTCGGCAAAAGTGGCATCGTCCACATTCAGGCCGAAAATCTGATGCGGATTTTCGACGTTACGGTTTCCCGCAAGCAGCGTGGTGACGCGGAAACCACCTAAGGTGAAATCGCGATGGGTCGGCATGGTCGTGGCAGCATGACCATCCGCCAGCGCAAAAGTAGGCGCGGCGGCGAACGGGAGTGCGGCACCGGAAAGCATGGTCTGACGACGGGTAAGCTTCATCGGGATCAACCTTTCATGAATTCCGTGCCAAACGATATACCGAGATCAGTGGGCTGCAACTTACAGTTCCGTGATGAGAAGTGCAGAACGTCTCAAATCATGCTCTCGATGAACGCGCTTCTGAATTGACCAACATTCAACAGCACCGCGGCACGCAGTTGCGGTTAGCTGGATCAACGCCAATGACTGGGCCCGGCCCATACCGGACTTTTGCGATGGGTTCGCAAGCTGCGGTGCGGCGTGCCCAAAGCAGACATCGCTACCCAAGTTTCATTAAAAATTCTCCAGCACTGCGTAATGAAAGCGGAAATCGAACGTCTTACTTCATTGAACGGCGGATGACCTCAGGGCTGTCCTCGTAGAGCATAAGCGAGAACGATGGGATTCCACTGGCGATAAGACCCTTCGATGGCGCGCTCAATACGACCTTCGATGACTATCCCTTTACTGCGCTGCTCGTTGATAACCGCCCCAGAGCCCCAGGTCGGTGAAGCAACAGAACCAAGACCAATCCGATAGTGGTCAAGCCGAATTGCCAAACACGCTATGCCGGAATTGCTTGTTTTTGCGAGACAATGACCATGTCGGGTTCAATTTCAATTAGGAAATCCGTTGACGCTAGTGCTGGGACACCAATCCAAGTCGCACAGGGAAGGCTGTCTGCAAACACGTCGATCAATGCTCTAGTAATCTCGGAACTGTTCGAAATTTGGCTTTCTAGAATGTACAATCGAAGCGCTGATATGTCCGTTAACCCAGCGCCAACGCTTACAAGTGCTGCCTCGACATTTCGTAGGCTGGTAGCAGTCTGTAGGTAGATGTCTTTTCCTCCAACCACCTCCCGGTTTTCGTTCCAGGAAACCTGCCCAGAGATTGAGATGAATTTTAGGCCTCCCGCTTCTCGGACAGAAATTTGCGAAAACCCGACCTTGCGGCTGTCGAACAGAATGGGTGGGTTGTGTCGTTGAACGTTGTTCATGTTTGCCGTCCTAGGTTTGAGGGATTGGAGGAATGCTTCGCAACGAGGAGATCGTTACACTGCGGGGCGTCTCAGTCTCTAATACCGTCTTCCCGAACTCATCACGCCACGTTCAGGCCCGATGTCGCGCGAACAGTAGCTTCAAATAGGTTCTAAGCAACATGATTTGTTCCGCCGCATTGTCATGCTCTCCCAAGGCCCGCTGAAGAACCAAGCCGCCCTCAACGACGCTGGAGACCATATCGCCGAGGGCGTCCATGTTGACCGGCTCGGCTGGCTCATAAACGGCAGCGATCTCTTCAAACATGCTTCGAAAGCGTGTGCGCCATCCCAGGATGGCTTGCCTGTTCAGGTCGCGGACACCCCTGTCAAACAGCCGATCCTGATAGGCGGTTGCGGCGATGACACAGCCCGGGTGGCCTTCGGGCATGTCGGTCAGCATTTCGGCAAGAAGCTTGAGACCGATCAGCATACAATGCAGCGGATCGTCGTTCAGTTCCCGGGCCCGGGCGAACAGATCATCGTAAAGGATGTCTTCGGCTTCGATGTAGCGTTCCAACATGGCGCGAGCGAGGGCGTTCTTGTCCCTGAAGTGGTAGAAGAAGCCGCCGCGCGAAATCTCAGCGCCGGCCACAATCTCTTCAATGGACGTCGCCTCAAAGCCTTTCTCAAGCACCGCTGCTTCGGCAATGTTGAGGATTCGGGATCGAGTTTCAGTTCTTTCGGCCAAGTCTTCCGCCCTGACTGTACTGCGAGTCCAGTTTGTGCATTCAACGCGGGGTTTTGCGAAGAATTGCGCCCGCTCACCCCTTAAATTTATGCCCTATTTCGCGACTACGCAACTACACCACGGGATCACTATCTGAGAGGTACCCTTTCCGCCTAGTCCTTTTGCATCAAATCAAAGGATTAGCTCGATGCGAATTCAACAACTGAAAAGCGCCCAACGTTTCTTCCTCTCGGACGGTGGGCTTGAGACATTCATGATCTTCGACAAGGGGTATGATCTTCCTTGTTTCTCGGCTGCAGTCCTCCTCGACTGCGAACCGGGCCGCCGCGACCTGACGTCATATTTTGAGCGCTATATCGACATCGCTCGTCAATCTGGTCGTGGCTACGTTATTGACGCCCCGACCTGGCGCGCGGGCGTGGCTTGGGCGGGAGCCCTTGGCAAAACGGTGTCTGAGGTGATTGAGATCAATGCCCGCGCTGTCAAGTTCGTCTCGGATATTCGTGCGCGCCATGAGACCGCAGAATTGCCAATCATTGTGAATGGCTTGGTGGGCCCGTCTGGCGATGCCTATGCGCCCGACACCATGTTAGCGCCGCAAGATTCGTTGCTGGTCCATGCCCCGCAAGTTCACGCCCTCGGTCGTGCTGGTGTCGATATGATCAGCGCCATGACCCTGACCCATACGGGCGAAGCGATTGGGATCGTACAGGCAGCCAAAGAGATCGACATTCCGGTCGTGATCGCTTTTACGCTGGAGACCGATGGATGTCTGCCCTCTGGCCAATCTCTGGGCGCGGCGATTGCCGAAGTGGATGCGGCAACAGATGCGGGGCCAATCTACTACATGATCAACTGTGCGCACCCGGATCACTTCAGGGACGTGCTCGATAACAAAGCCGCCTGGGCACAGCGGATAGGCGGTATTCGCGCCAATGCGTCCCGCATGAGTCATGAAGAGCTTGATGCAGCCGAGGTGCTGGATGATGGCGATCCAGTTGAGCTTGCGCACCTGAATATGGGGCTATTCCAGCTCCTCCCTAACATCCGCGTGATCGGGGGCTGTTGCGGCACCGATCATCGGCATGTGGGCTGCATTGCGGGACAAGATCCTGCTCGCAAAATCGCCTGACGCCCACTCATCAAAACTCTATCGAAAAGGATACTCCAATGTTGAAATCTGTTCTCGCAACCTCTGCCCTCGTTCTTTCGCTCGTGACGATGGCGCAGGCAGACGCACTCATGGCCTTTGACGTGGCCGAAGATCACACACGCATCTTCATGGCCGATGCTCCGTTGCATGAAAATGGCATGCCCGCTCATGGCAATGCATTCGTCAGCCAAGGCTACATCTACCCGGCAGGTACGCTGGAAGCTGAGACGACCGGCGTCCTTGCAGACGGCAGCCCGGCCTTTCCGGACCTCGTTTTGGGAACCTGGACCTGCGACGGCTACTTCGTCGGCGAAGGCGCCAATGCCACGACGGGCGTTTGGGTCATCAGCCGGCAGGTCTTTGCGTTCAATGATGGTGATACGATCATCACGCAGGGCACCGAAATCGTCGATGCCGGTGTCGAAAACCTGCGCCCCATTTCCGGAAGCACCGGGGACTACGGCGACATTGACAGCGACGTTGTGCAAACGCTTCTGGGCTTCAACGAACATATGGCCATCAACGCCACGTTCCGCATCGCGGGAGAGGGTTATGATCGTGCATCGCTTGTGCCCAGCCGTACACCGTCGATCAACAACGCCTCCTTGGACGAATGGGACTCTGGCGTTCCAATTGGTTGGGTAGACCATTCGCCCGCAAGCTAACCTACGGCCCGTCTGGTTCCGCCGAACGGGCCCACCTTGCCAATTTAGGTTCAACGAAACGGAGCTTTCGCCATGAATATACAGACCGCCTATTCCATAAGGCATGCGACACAAGCTGATGCTTTGCCTCTCGCCAAGCTGATCGACATTGCTGGCGAAGGTATCCCTACATGGCTGTGGCGGCAAAGCTGCACGGCGGGGCAATCTCCACTTGAAGTCGGCACCCAACGGGCGCAGCGGTCTCAAGGTGGGTTTTCGTTCCGCAATGCGCTGGTCGCCGAGAAAGGGGGCGAGGTCATCGGTATGGCACTTGGGTATCCGATTGATGCAGCCCTCACGGATAACCTTGGTGAGTTGCCACCGCCGATTGCACCATTCGTGGATCTTGAAATGCAATCAGTTGGCACATGGTACGTCAATGCTCTGGCCATTTTTGCGGGACAACAGAGCTTTGGCGTCGGGTCCGGCCTGTTGCAGGCTGCAGAGGAGCGCGCGGGACAGGCTGGGTATCATAAAACCAGCATTCAGGTATTTGCGCAAAATCGCGGTGCGGCTCGATTGTATGAGCGCAAAGGATACCGCGTAGTCGCCCGTTCACCGGTTCAAGACCATCCTTGCCATCCCTATTATTCAGGTGATGTCTTGCTTCTGGTTAAAGATCTTGGGCACCAACCCGCAGAGCCCAATTGACGTGAGGGTTGCAGACCGGATCGCACGCTACCGCGACTTGCAACGCTCCGTCCCGGGCCTGGAAGGCATTTACGAGATCGTCCAAGCCATTCTTGCCGAAAAACTCACTGCATATGATCATGTCCTGATCATTTGGGCCGGTGGTTGCCCCGAGATCGAAGTCATTCACGGTGACAAGATCATGCCAAATGTGACCGCCGTCGACCCCGCCGCCGACAATCTGCGAGGCGCGCGCCTGATTGCGGAGCGGCTTGGCATTCGAGACGAAATTGAGTTCATTGAGGGCACCTTACAACAGCTTCCAGCTGAACGTGTCTACGATCTCGTAACATCACTATTGGTCACGCACACGATTTCTGGTCGTACTGCGAAATTGGATTACCTGAAGGCCACCAGAGGCCGAATTAAATCAGGCGGGTATTTGGTTCTTGCCGACATCTGTATCGAGGCATCCGCCGATGTTGAGCTTCTGAAGTCCTTGTACTGCGCTCACGCTGCGCGGCATGGGGTGGCGGCCGATAACATCGGGATTGAAATGAATTCTCTCTCCCGGCCTGGCATTCTGACACCCAGTAAGTTTCGAGGCCTACGCGAGTGGGCCGGATGGGCACGCCCTGCAGAGGTATTCAGGACACTTTGGTAACGTTGTTGGATTGCTCGTGCTGAGTAGTCGAAAGGCGCGAGCAGCTCAAAAGTGATTGTCCGATTCAGTGCAATAGATGATTGGCTTAAGTTCGCAGTGAGTTTGGATACGATGCTTCATTCAATGGCGATTTTCGAAACTTTCCGTAGCCAACAACGGCCCAAAGCAGACGTTGGCGAACTAGTCTAGATTCCGCGCTTGCAGCCCGCATTTCAGACTTTCGCCGCAACTGCTCAGTATTGACGCTCAAAAAGTGTAAGGATCGAGGGACAGCCTTTGTGAGTTCGCCAAAAGATGCCACGTCACTGCGGCCTCAGGATTGCCACCGCAAACAGTCTCCTTGGGTCGGTCAAGAACCGGTCCACACGCTACCCAGCGGAGCGGGCCATGTTGGTGATACTTTCGGCGGTGTATTTCCGGCTATTCTCCGTGTGGACGGATTCGCCTTTGGCGAAACGGATTTCGGTCTGACCGATCTCGACTGTCTGGTCGCGGAGGCTCACGAGATGCATTTCGATCCGGCTTTCCGCTGCGTTCCAACGCGCCTCGTGCCGGAATGCTGCGGAGTCGAAATTAGCGCCGATCTCACGGTCGAGCCGCGCTAGGAGATTGAGGTTGAACGCTGCCGTAACCCCGGCCGCATCGTCGTAAGCGGAGATCATGACGTCGGGCGACTTGACGAGGTCGGCGCCAAGGATGAACGCCTCCACGCCGGGCCATGCCCGCACGCCAGCCAAAAGCGCAACTGCCGCAGCGGCGTAGAGATTACCGATGGTCGAGCCTGGGAAGAAGGCCACTTTGGGCATTTTCACGAGTGCCCTCGGCAAGGTCACGGCACTGGTGAAATCCGCCACAACCGGCAGTACTGGAACGTGCGGGTAATCGCTGGCCAAAGCACGGGCGGTTTCCTCGAGGAATTCGGCCGAGATGTCGACCGGAACGTAGGCGCCTAGTTGCGGCGCGGCGTCGAGCAGGATGCGGGTCTTGGCGCTGGCACCACTGCCAAGCTCCACCAGCGCCCCGCCATCGGGGATCGTGGCGGCGAGCGTCGCTGTTTCGGCCTCGAGGATCGCCCGCTCGGCCCGAGTAGGATAGTATTCCGGCAGCCGGGTGATCTCCTCGAACAGACGGCTGCCCTCGGCGTCGTAGAACCATTTGGCTTCAAGCGTTTTCGGCACGGCACTGAGCCCCGCGACGGCGGAGGCGAGCAACTCGCCATTCGTAACGTCCGGTTTGTCCAGCATCACACGTCCTTCGCGAGCCTGAGGCCCAGCATCTGCCAGCGATGGTGGGGGTAGAAGAAGGTGCGGTAGGGGGGACGCATCTGTGCGGCAGGCGTCGCGCAGGAGCCGCCGCGCAGCACGAACTGGTTCACCATGAACTTGCCGTTGTATTCGCCGATGGCCCCCTCGGGCGCGCGGAAGCCCGGATAGGGCGTGAACGGGCTTTGCGTCCACTCCCAGACGTCGCCCCAGACACCGGTGCCGGGCAGTGGCCGGAAAGCGTCCGTCTCGGCGAAGTTGCCGGCGATGGGCGTGTCGCGGAACGCCACTTCGTGCTCAGCCTCTGTCGGCAGCCGCGCCCCCGCCCAGTGCGCGAAGGCGTCGGCCTCGTAGTAGCTGACGTGGACCACCGGCGCGTCAAGCGCGACAGGCTGCGGGCCGCGCAGCGTGAACGACCACCACTCGTCGTCCTGTCGCCACCAGTAAAGCGGGGCATCCCAGCCCTCGCGCTGCCGCGTCGCCCAACCGTCCGACAGCCAGAGCGTCTGGGTCTCGTATCCGCCGTCCGTGATGAAGGCGATCCAGTCGCGGTTTGTGGCGGGCCGGTTGGCGATCGCGAACGGCGCGAGGAAGGTCCGGTGCCGTGGGCCTTCGCAATCATAGTGGAAGGCCTCTCCGGAATAGCCAATCTCCGACAACCCGCCGTCGTGCGGCCGAAAGCACAGCGGGATCTCGTCGGTCACGGCCATCGGTTCCGGCGCCCGGTAGGCGGGCAGAAGCGAGTTGTAGGACAGCCCGTGGAGAAGGTCGGTGACCAGAAGCTCCTGATGCTGCATTTCGTGGTGGCAGCCAAGCTCCACAAGCGCAGCGATCTCGGGCTGGTCGTCGCGTCCGGCCGCGAGCAGGTCGTCGAGCGCGGCGTCGACATGGCCACGGTAGGTCTGCACAGCGTCGAGCCCGGGGCGCGAGATCAACCCGCGCTTGTCGCGGGCATGCCGCGGGCCGGCCTTCACGTAGTAGGAGTTGAACAGGAACGCGAACCGGTCGTCCGGCGACACATAGCCGTCGAGCCTTGGCCGCAGGATGAATTCCTCGAAGAACCATGTCGTGTGGGCGAGGTGCCATTTTGCCGGGCTGGCATCCTCCATCGACTGCAGCATCATGTCCTCGGCGGACAAAGGGGCGGCAAGTTCCGTGGTGCGCGAGCGGACTCTCGCCAGGAAGTTACGGACGCCCTCGATGTCGTCCGATTTGAAATAAAGGGGGGTGGTCATCGGAAATTGGCTCTCCAATTCGACGGGGATCATTCGAGAGTGACGCCCGCGAAGGCGGCGATGGCAGAAGCGTCCCACCCTGTAAAAACCTGCTCGCGACCGTCGGGCAAACGTACGAGGAACCCTGGTGTGCCCTGAATGGCGAGGGCACGCATGGCGGCCGTGTTCACGCGCATGTCATTGCTCATGAGCAAGATCGCTTCCTCAATGTCCGAAACGCCGGGCTGAATCCCTGCATCGGACAACGAGCGGAGCGCCCGGTCACCTGTAATCTGCCCCCGCCCCCCCATTAGAAGGTGGTATGCACGGTTGTAGTCCTCCGGTGACGCGATAGAAAAGGTCAGCGCCGTTGCCTCGCGCGAGCCAGGCCCGAGCAGAGGGACGTCCACCGCGACGACGCGGGTGTTGTCCGGCATCTGTGCGAGGAACCGATCCATCTGTCTGTGCGCGATCCGGCAGATCGCACAGTTAAAGTCGAAGAACTCGTAGATGACCAGGTCACCCTCGGGATTTCCGAAATACCCACCGCGCGCTTCGGCGGCGGTAAGAGCTTCGGCGACAATGGCCTGCGGGTCCTCGTCGGACTCCGGTGCTGCGGTCACCGCGATCGGCAATGGTCGGGTCTGCGGGACTGGAAGCCCGGCGATGCGGTCGTCGATCCAAGCTGCGATCGCGCGCCGTCCGGCGCCGCTGACCACATGAGGAACCGCGTAGGTTTGGAGTTCGACCGAAAAGCCCGCATCCGATAGCGATGCGACGGTCGCGTCGAGTTCCTCTGCGCTGAAACGCGTGTCCCGGGTCCCATAACCGAGGAGGACCGGTGCGCCGTTCTCGACGGTCCACTCCTCCGCGCGGACTTCGCGCGGCAGACCACCCGCGAAGGCGATGTAGCCGGCGGCGAGATCTGGATGGGTCAGCGCGAGCCCCAGGGACATCGACGCCCCCTGGCTGAAGCCGACGACATAGACATGTTCGGGATCAGCGCCGAGTTCGGCGGTTAGCGCGGCTATTGCGTTGGCGACGACGTCCGCCCCCGTCCGAACATCGGCGGGTGCGGTCGCGACTAACCCGCTGCTGTCATCCACGGGAAACCAGGCATGGCCCCCGCCATCAACTGGCACCGGCCCCTGAATTGCAACGAAAGAAGCGTCAGACACGGGCTCGACGTTCACCAACGTCTCGATCTGGCCCTGGTCCATGCCGTATCCATGGAGCCCGACAATCAGCGGGGCATGCTCTGCTTCCGCAAGGCGAATGATCCGGACCGGAAGTGTCTCGCCGCGGGCCTCGACGGACAGAGTCCCGCCGTGTTGTGCCGGGGCCCCCAAAGGGACCCCGGCGGCGATGCACAGGCCAAGGCAAAGCGCCGTGAGTGGTGATTTAAGGAATGCCATGGCCTGCCCCCTCCCCATCAGGACCGCGACGCGATTTCGCGTGGGTGCGGCTCGCCGTTTTCGAGGAAGTACTTGAGATCCTCGATGCCAAGCCCTGCGAAGAAGGAGAAGTTCGACCGCGCGAAGGCGATGAACGGCGGCGGCACATCTGGCGCGGTCGCGAAGTTGATCGTGACGTTTACCTCCGAGGACGTCTCATCAATGGGTGTCACGCTCCAAACAGCTTCGTTCGAGACGACGAAAGGCGGCATGCCTTCCTCGATCGTGTAGGCGTATGTGAAAGTGTCTTCGTCGTAACGCGTGATCACCTCTCGCGTCGAACCGCCGAGACCCGGGATGAAGCATGACCGAACGTCGCCGATCGCGCCGTCACCCGCATCCTCGAATTCGATGGACTGGATCGTGCTCGCCCATTCATGAGCATTAGCGTAGTTTTCAGCAACTTCGGCCCAGACTGCTTCGGCCGAGACGTCGAAGATCCGGGTGTGCGTTAAGGTCACTTCCGCAAAGCCCGCGTGCATCCCGCTGGCATAACCGCCAAAGCGGTCAGCAAGACTTGCGGCGGCTTCTGTGTAAAGCGCCATCACCTCGTCGGAGGCCTCGCCGTCGAAATACTGCTGCCAGGCCAGGACCGAGCCGTCGCGTTCGTCTGCGGGGCGGACCTGCATCACGGCAAGGTGGTTGGACAAGCCCAATGGATTGCCCGCGGGAAGGCTATAGGCGAAGGACATCATGCCCGCATCGTCCACGAGGATCGTTTCGGTCACCATCGTGCCATCTGCGAGGGTCAGGTCGCGGGACATGCCGTCGCCGGACACCGACACACCAGACACAGCGCCGATCATCTCATCGACGTTGTCGCTGTCAGAGACGAAGGCAAAGACATCGGCTGGCGACGCCGTCAGCTCAACTTCGATCTCGAACTGCATTGGCGCCATGGTTAGCTCGTCGACCATGACCGCACCAACGACGCGGGGCGGCATTTCTTGTGCGACTGCCACGGAGACTGTAGCGGAGAGGCTGGTAGCGACGGCCAAAACGGCTGCCGTCGTCTTAAATTTTGAAATCAGGCGCATGGGGTTCTCCTGTTGCTTGGATGTACCCGCTGCCTAAACTAATCGAAAACGCACCGCATGTTCTGATTAAGCGCCACACTGGACGAAATTTGGAACAAGCAATATTGATCCAAGCGTGAAACCGACGAGTCGCAATAGTTTACTTGGCACAACACGGAGACTTCGAACGCATGTCAGCAGACTGGAACGATCTGAAGGTGTTCCTGGCCGTCGCTCGGGCCGGGTCGATACGTGGGGCGTCCGAAAGCCTCAAGGTTGCCCATTCGACAGTGTCCCGTCGGATGGATGCGCTTGAGTTTGCGCTGAAGACGCGCCTGTTTGACCGGACACCCGACGGATTGTTGATCACGCCGTCCGGCGAAGAGCTTGTAGTCTCGGCGCGGACAATGGAGGAGACCATGCACGCCGCCGAAAGATCGATCGCGGGGCGGGATTCAGAACTTTCTGGAGATGTACGCTTCACCTTGCCGTTGCCAATGGCAGTCTGTGTGCTGACCGACGACCTTGCGCGCTTCGTCGAGCAAAACCCCCTCGTAGGGCTTATTTTGGAACTGACGGAGGATCTGCTCGACCTATCTAAACGCGAAGCTGATATCGCAATGCGATTTATGACGCAGGGCAATTCCCCTCCCGATCACCTAGTGGGTCGAAACCTGGCGACCCAGGCATCCTGTGCCTATGCATCTGCCGGCTACATCGAAGCGCATACTTTCTCCGGAACAAACCGCGATGCGAAGTGGTTGGGCTGGGACGATGTGGTCGAGTACCCGAAATGGGTTCATTCCGCGGGTCTGGAACCCATGCCTGTCACGGGCAGCTTTAACGATGTTTTTGTCCAGATGGCTTTTGCCAAGCGCGGTCTCGGAATGGCTTTATTGCCCTGTATGATGGGAGACAATGAACCGGAGCTGAAGCGCGTTCCCGGTGCTCGTCCCGTTCCGCACTCCTCGCTCTGGGTGCTTACGCATCCAGATCTGCGGGACAGTGTGCGTTTGCGCCGTTTCCGAGAGTATCTTTACGACGTTGTGTCGGACAAGCTGGACCTAATCGAAGGGCGCGGCGCCTAGCCCCGCGCCTCTCTCAGGGCTTCAAGCACAGCGCCCGGCGTTAGAAGCTCTGGCAACAAGATTCCTTCAGGCGCACCCGGCCCATAAACTGCATTGAACGGAATGCCGTATCGACCGTGACTTGTCAGGTACGACAGGATCGCGTCGTCGCGTTGCGTCCAGTCGGCCTGGAGCGGCACCACGCCGTCGGCTTCGAGCGCGGCGCGCACGTCGCCGTGGCTTAACGCTAGCCGCTTGTTCACCTGGCAGGTGATGCACCAGTCGGCGGTCACGTCGACAAAAACAACCTCTCCAGCGGTAACACGTCGATCACGTTCGGCAATGCTGAACTCCGCGAACGTCGCCGACCCAGCCTCCGACGCAGACCCGCCCTCGGCCGAGAATACGGCGGGACTGGCCATCAGCAGCACAGCAAGCGCTGCCGTCGCCGTACCAACAAAGGCTGACCGGCCAGCACCGCTGCGACCGGACCAAAGGACCGCTCCGATACATAGAAGTCCTGCTGCAATGACGTAGGCGAGCGCCGCTCCAGAAACGCCCCCGATAACAAACAAGAGCCATATCGCCGTCGCCGCAAGCGCGAGGCCGAGGAGCTTCTTCATTTGTAGCATCCACTTGCCCGGCTTGGGCATTGATGTCGCCATTTTTGGAAACGCCGAGACGAGGAGGAAGGGGCCTGCGAGCCCAAGCCCGAGAGCGGTGAAAATCGCGAGGATCTCAGGCGCGCCAGAGGAAAGGGCGAACCCAACAGCCGTCCCGACGAAGGGCGCCGAACAAGGTGTGGCAAGAAGCGTCGCAAAGACACCCGTCAAGAAATGCCCTCGCAGGCTTTCTGAGTCGCCGATCGTCGCGGCTCCGGACATCCACTGCGGCAGAGGAATTTCGAACATACCGAAGAGGTTGTAGGCGAAGACCGTCACGACGACCGCCATGAACACAAGGAAATACGGGTTTTGGAACTGAATACCCCAGCCCACCGCGACCCCCAGAGCGCCGAGGGCGATGGCGCCTAGCGCCAGCACCCAAAAGGACGCAAGAATCCCGAAGGCCGAGGCAAGGAACGAAAAGCGCACCTGCGTGGGGCTCTTCCCTCCGTGCGACACCACCGAGAGAAGTTTGATCGACAGAACGGGCAGGACGCAGGGCATGAGATTCAGGATGAGGCCACCGACGAACGCGATGCCGAGAAGGCCGAGAAATGCCGTCCCCGACACGGACGCGCCCGCCGGTGCGGCAGCGTTGACCGCTGCTTCGAGACCTCGCGTTCCGTCGACAATAGTCACGGTCAGATCCTCTGCCGCGAGCTGCACGGGCGTCCCGTCAAAGGTTTCCGCCGGAACACTTGCCGTCATCCGTAGAGCGTCATCGCTCAGGATAATGCCGGGACGTCCGAAAAAGATGTCTTCCGGCCCCTCAACGATCACGTCGGGCGCAGCGAACGGGAAGATCGACGTCACCTCGACATGCACTGTCAAGCCGCCGTCGGCGACATTCGCGGAGTCGAGGGTCAGCCCCGCCCCGGAACCGTCGCCCGGAACCTGCGACCGGAAGAGGTCTATTAGTTGCGCTTCGGGGCTTGCCTCAGCGATCCCAGGGGTCAGGGTCAGGGACACTTCCGCCACTTGCGGGATGCAGACCTCCTGACACAGTAGGTAGTCAACTACCGCGTTGAGCTCGACCGGCTGCGCCGGGTCGGAAACCGTCAACTCAAAGGGAAAAACCACGCGCTCGCCGTATCCGAAAGTATCGAGGTCGAAGAGCGAAAAGCGATGCGGTGCGGGCCACTGCATCTCGCCGATCTCTGCGTTCTGTGACCCCGACCAATCGACGGTCACTGGGTAGCCCGCGTCGCCGGGACTTCGCCAGTACGTTTTCCACCCATCGTCGAGAGCGATGTCGATGCCGATCTGTAAGCGCCCCCCCTCGGGAACCGCTGTATGAGTGGCAATGATACGCGCGCCAGACAGGTCGAGTTCGGTCCAGCCCTGCTCCGCCGTGGACGGCTGAGAAAGCGACCAAGTCAGGATAGTCACGGCTAGGGCGAGCAAGCGAAATCGCATCAGACGGCTCCTCATAATCTTTCAGGCGCTACGGGCTCCAGACAAAACTAGCGGACTGAAATCCGTCCATCATCCACCTTTTATGGAACTCACTGGTGCATTTTTGCGTATCGCAATCTTGCCGCGCAGCACGCAGGTTCTGCGCAAAGATCGCTATTGGAGAGACCGATCATGTCGAAGAAAACCGCCCTTGAATTGGACCTCAAGACACCGGAAACGGCTGCGGGTCCGGCAGCCGTAATCCTGGCAGGCGCGCGGGATCAAATTGGGTTCGTGCCGAACATGTATGCTGCGATGGCGAACCTTCCCGCACTGCTAGAACACTACACAGGCCTCTACACCGCGTTCCGCGAGACCGCCGGTTTCTCGCCCTCAGAACAAGAAACTGTGTTCCTCGCGATCAGCGAGGCAAACAACTGCCACTATTGCGTCGCGGCCCACTCGATGCTGGCCGACAAGGTGTCGGGGGTCCCAGCGGACACGTTGGCGGGCCCTGCGCGCCGGCGACGATCCGACCGATCACAAACTCGGAGCCCTAGCGCGGTTTACCCGGCAGATGACCGCGCAGCGTGGCTCGGTCAAAAGGGCGGAGGTCGATGCCTTTCTTGCTGCGGGCTACACCGAACAGCACGTGCTCGGCATCGTGCTCGCGATCGGCTGCAAAGTGTTCTCGAACTACACCAATCACCTTGCCGGTACAGCGGTCGATACGGCCTTCGCCGCATATGCGCTCGAAAACCAGGGCGCAACCACCGACGCCGCTTAACCCATTCGCCTGGGACAGCGGCATTCAACAAGACCAACCGAAGTTCAGAAAGAAACGAAAGGACACAAAATGCGTGCAGAAATGACAAAGCGAGTGAATGCTCCGGCCCAAGACGTCTGGGCGGCTTTCAATGACTGGGGTGGCATCTGGCGCTTCCAGCCTTGGGTGGTGCGCTCACCGCTGCTCAGCCAGAATAACGAGGGCGTGGGTGCCAAACGGCGCTGCGAATTCGTCGACAATACCTCGATCGTCGAGACCGTCACGAAGATCGAGGACGGTCGCGCCGTCCACTTGTCGCTAAGTGAGGCGCCGAAGCCTATGAAGGGCGGCACCTCCGTCATTCGCCTAAAGCCGCGGGGCAACGCGACCGATGTCACGGTCGAGATGGACATCGCGATCGGCATGGGCCCTCTGGGCGCAATCATGGGCAACCTGATGATGAAGCCAATGATGAAGAAGCGTGTGTCGCTTATGCTCGACAGCCTTGAACATCACCTGAATACCGGCGGCAAGATCGATAGCAAGGGTGTGAAGCACACATCGCCCGCCGCTGCAGGCGCAGTCCCCGCCTAACCCTCAAGAAGCGCCCGGGTCGGTCCATCCGGCACCGGGCGCTCGTGGAGAATGATATGAAAAGAGTCTTGAAAATCCTCGCCGGGCTTATCGTTGTCGCTATCGTCGGCGCCCTAGGCTTCCTCAGCTTCAGCCCGACCCTGCGCAGCGACCCTGACGTCGGTCTATCGCCGGAAATGCATGCCTTTGGTGACGTCGACGTGCGCCAGTTTACTCACGCCCCGCTCGGCGCAGAGGTGAAGGTCTTCCTACCCATCCCGCCCGCCGATGCGGTAGCACTCGCATCTGGCTTTGACCGGTACCCCGAATGGGTCGCACCTCCGCCCGAAAACGTGGTCGTCGACAACTCGGCTCGCGACACGGGCGACTTCGGAGCGGGATCGCTTGTATCCTACCAGGAAGGAGAAACCGACGAGATTGTTTACTACGACCCGAACGTCGCGATGATCGCCGAACCCCGATGGGGTCTCGCCGACTTCGAGGGCCACCGGGGAGTAGTGATCGTCACCCCTGCTGAAGGCGGGTCGATCATGCACATGCGCCGTTACTTCGAGACTACGAGCCTTCGCGGCTGGATGATGTCCCGCATGATGCCAATGTTTATGGAGTCGAGCGCCGCGAACCTTGCAGAATTGTACGGTGGCGAAGTGCTCTAGGCCTAGTTTGCGGTCTCAAGCATCCGATCATTGTAAGTCGTGCCGTGGGTTAATTCTGCGGCACGATGCTGTTAGTTTGGAACGGACAACTGGCAGACCTCGGATCCAATTCAGTATGGTGGCGTCTGGGTATGCTCCCTAAGCCTGGGACGGCCCATAGCGGACTCTCAGCGACGTGCTTGGATGCTGCGGTTGCAACCCGCAAAGCCGACATTAGGATTTCTTCAGACTAGCAAGCGTTGCAAGAGTGTGCGCTGTTCCTGGTTTGACTTGACTCAAAGCTCGCACATTCGACAGTATTTCAAGGCGTCCAGAGCATAAGGCAGCGCCAGACGCACTATTTCACGTCTGCCAACAAGAACCGGCACCGGACCGTTCCGGGGAAGGCCGAGACACCCTTTCACTGGAGAGCAAGATGCAATCCTCGAAAACGCCCGTGGGCGAGCCCGACCACCTGTTGGAAATCTACGAAACCGAAGTCGACGTTGAATATCGCGGCGAGCGATACCGCGTCCGTGACAACGGCGCGGTCTATCGACTTAACGAATTTCGGAAACGCGCCCGTCCGCTCGACAAGACATGGAGCTTCGGACGCGAGAACCTAACGACAGGCTACCATCTTCTGGCCGGTGTACCGATCCATCGTATCGTTTGCACCGCCTTCAACGGTCCGCCACCCACCAATCAGCACGTCGTCGATCACATCGACACCAACCGGGCGAATAACAGGCCCGAGAACCTGCGCTGGCTCACTAGGCTGGAAAACGCGCTCCTGAACGAAACCACCGCCCGCCGTATTGAACTCGCGTATGGGTCCATCGAAGCGTTTCTCGAAGATCCTTCAAAGCCCATAAACGAGACATCCTTTCCCGACGTCTCATGGATGCGGACCGTGACCAAGGAAGAGGGTGCCAGCACTAAGTCCCGCTTCGAGGCATGGGCGAAGAACGGATCGGTTCCGAGCGGCGGCGCAATCGGCGAGTGGCTCTACGGCACCCGTGAGCGAGCTGACTTCGAGCCGGAGCCAGAAGAGTATGAAAGCCTGACGTCATCGGCGATCCAAGTGAAGTGGAGGGTCCCGACCGAGTTTCCGGGATGCCCAAAGGCGGTGTCAGATGATGGGTTGGAGCGATACGCTCAGAACCTCCGGTTCGGTGAGGTTTTCGCCCGGAACAATATCTACCAGAGCTTGGTCATCCAGTGCTCGCTCGTCGAAAGCGGGCTGGTCGTTCTAACCCGTGCAGCGGAAGCTGACGCAATAAAAGACTGGGCAGTCGCCATGATTACAATCCGTGGCGAGCTGTTCTTTCACCGCAGCGAGCATCAATATTTCACGCTTCAGGGAGCACTGAAGGCATTCTGCGAATTGACCGGCGAGAGTTTGCACGAGAGCATCGATGACTATACGTGAAGGGCGTGCCATGCGTTGTGGTGCGCTTTTGTGCACAATTCTTATGCCGGGTCGACCAAAGGCGACCGTTGAAATATTGACGTCGTCGCCGCGGCGCTGCCTGCCGTAGCCATCATCCGCTGCGACCGCGAAATCGATTACGCACCGCGGGGGCATGCAAGTCTAACGACCACGGCGATCAACTCATTCTTCACCGAGTTTACCCGCGAAAGCTGTCAGCGGCTCTCCGCGGATACGCCGGCACGGCCAGCGCATTACCGCCAGAAGATCGATCGCGAGCTTCCCTTCCGAACCGCCGCTTCCGACCCACAGCGGATGAGGTTGGTGGCTCCTGCTCCACCGGCATCGAACGTGCCAAAGTGCAGTTGTTATCGACT
>CANLLF010000007.1 GCA_947491935.1 uncultured Roseicyclus sp. | reverse complement strand
CGGTCGAGATAAAGAAAGGCCCCGCCAAACGCGGGGCCTTTGGCTTGTCCGCCCCCGTCCTTGTGCAAGCTTGCACACGACACCCAACCCCCTGGTCCCAAACGAAAACCCCGGTCACGTTAACGAAACAGTAACCATGATCCGGCGGGGGAAGCGGCCACGTGGGCGGCATGCCAACATGAAAGAGGGCCCGGACGCGCGGTCCGGGCCCAAAATCGGGTAGTCGTCGATTACGAGTTCAGAGCGCTCGAAATGGCGTTCTGGATCTCGGTTTCGTCACCGGAGGACAGCGCGATAAAGATCTCGGTGGTTTCACCTTCATCAATCATGGCCGTCTGTTCTTCGGAGAAGCCGCGCGCTTCCAGAGCTGCCATCACGCGACGCTCGGCGCTGCTGTCGGGCAGCATGTTGCCATCCACGTCCTTCTCGAAATCGAAGGCGGCAATCACTTCGTTCACCTCAGTTGCGTCCTCGGAGGAGGCCGCGATGAACAGCGCGGTATATTCGCCATCGGTCAGCAGGTTAGCGACGCCGGGGGCCATGCCGTTTTCCATCAGCGCCTCGGTCACGATGGCCATCGTGTCATCGTCGCGCGGTGTGTCGTAGAGGCCGTCGGGACCATCCGACTGGGTCAGCTCATAGCCGTTCAACAAGGTCCGCACGGCGGTCTCGTCTTCGGACGTGATCGCGATGTAAAGCTGTGCGACCTGAGCGTCGGTCAGCTTCTCGATCGTGACCATGTCATACCCATAGCCGGTCAGCGTTTGTTCGACGGTGATCTCGGCGCTCGTCTGAGCTGCGGCGGGTGCAGCGATTGCGAGGGCTGCGGTCGTGGCGAGCATCAGGCGTTTCATAAGAAGTCTCCTTTGTCTTTCCATTTGTCCACCGCGATGTCGCGGCGGTCTGAGATAAGACGCGTGACGACCCGATCGCGTTCCACAAAAAATGAAAGGCGACCCTGAGGGGCCGCCTAAGACTTTGATTCGTATAGATCTTAAAGCCTATCACGCCCTCGTGAGGGCGTTACCGGATCACGCCCTGGTTGCGGAAGACGGCTTCGATGCGGGCGATCAGGAAGCTCTGATTGCGGTGGCCACTGGTGGTCAGAAGCAGATGGATCTGGCTGACGCCGTGGCAGTTCAAGGCGCCATAGGGCAGGTTGCGGGTGGTCGGCGGGGCCTGGTTGAACACCGTCTGGCGCAATTGGTTGCAGGAATGCGCCGTCGCGTCCGCGGTTGTGGGGATCAGCGGCAGGGCGAGGGCCAGGGTCAGGGTCAAAATGATGGAACGCATGGGTTTGGTCTCCAGAAGGGGTATGGCCATGAGCCTATCACGGGATACGCGGTGAGGCAGGGTGGGGAAATCCGTAGGGTTCATCTGGACATGGGATGCAATTCAGCCTAATCCGGCGCTCGGTCTAGGGGTGTAGCTCAGTTGGTAGAGCACCGGATTCCAAATCCGACGGTCGGGGGTTCGAGTCCCTCCGCCCCTGCCAGGCCAGATCGGCCGAACCGACCTCCGGATATTTGGGTGCAATGCGTCTCTTGATCCTCTTGGCCGTCGGCGCGGTCGCCTTCTATGTCCTGATCGCGCTCGGCATGTATCTGGGCCAGCGCCGGTTCATGTATTTCCCGACCAACGACAATCCGCCGCCCGAGGCGGTGGGTGTGCCGGATGCGCGCGTCGAGGCGGTGGAGACGGCGGACGGGGAGGTTCTTGTCCTGTGGTACGCCCAGGCCGATGCCGGTCAGCCGACCGTTCTGTTCTTCCATGGCAATGGCGGAGAGATGGCGCACAGGTCGGGGCGCTTCGCAGCGTATCGGGCGGCCGGGTTCGGGGTCCTGTTCGTGTCCTACCGGGGATATGGCGGCAGCACCGGGCGATCATCCGAGGCGGGGCTGCACGCGGATGCGGAGGCCGCCTATGGCTGGCTGCGCGACAGGGGCGTTGCGCCCGAGGATATCGTGATCGCGGGCGCGTCCCTTGGCACCGGGGTGGCGGTTCAACTGGCCGCCCGGCACCCGGCGGGGGCGTTGGTGCTGGGCGCGCCCTATTCCGCCGCGGACGACCTGGCCGCCGATATCTATCTGTGGTTGCCGGTGCGTCTGTTGATGCGCGACCGGTTTCGCAGCGTCGATCACATCGGCGCGGTCGAGGCCCCGATCCTGATCCAGCACGGCACGGAGGACCGGGTGGTGCCCCACCGGTCGGGAGAGGCATTGTACCAAGCCGCGCCGGAGGGGGCGGACTTCGTCAGCATGCCGGGGGCGGGGCACGAGGTGCTGTTCGACCCAGGCCTGTGGCAGGGCGAGATTGCCTTCATCCGGCAGGTCCGGGCCGAAAGGTAGCGCCCTTCAGCGGATGCGGAGCAGCACGGCGAGAATACCGGGCCCCTCGCGCAGCCATCCCTTGATCTGCGGCCATCGCCGAGCGGTGCCCGATGGCGGGGCCGACGTGGCCACGCGGAGCCCGTGGCGCCGCGCGATCAGCCGGGCGCGGGGCAGGTGATAGGCGTCGGACACGATCAGAACCTCCGATTCGCCTTCGGCGCGGAGAATCGGCTGTGCGAAGTCAAGGTTCTCGCGCGTATTGGTGGAGCGATCTTCCATCCGGATCGCGGCGTCCGGCACGCCCGCCGCGCGCAACAGGTCGGCCATTGCCGCCGCCTCGCTTGGCGGATGACGCCCCACGCCGCCACACACGACCACGATGCGTCCGGCGCCTGCGTGGAACAATGCCGCCCCGTGTTCGGTGCGCCGCCTGAGCGTGGGCGACGGGCCGTCCGCCCAGACCGCGGCGCCAAGGATCACGATCGCGGTCAACGGGTCGCGCCCTTGTGTGCAACCAGCGCCTTGCAAGCCTGCCGTGCCATGCGTATATCCCATCCGATCCAAGGAAGTGACAGCATCATGGCCAATCCGTTCCAGTTTCTGCAACAGACCCGCTCCGAAGTGGCGAAGGTCGTGTGGCCGGGCCGCCGTGAGGTGCTGGTCACGACCGGCATGGTGTTTGCGATGGCGGTGATTGCGGCCATCTTCTTTTTCGGCATCGATTTCCTGATCCGCACGGCGCTTGAGTTCGTGCTGACCTATTTCGGCTGATCTGCTGCCGCCAAGGCGCATTGCGCCCCTTGATTTTCCCGCGACGGGGCGGTAGGTCGCCCTCACTTCCCCCGAACATGACACGGACTTGAGCGCGCGGCGCCTATCCTTGTTATGGTAGGACGGGATGCGGGCCGATCCGGCCCCCTTGCAACATTGATGGCCCCGGATGGCGGGCCCGGCGAAAGTGGGAATTGTCATGGCGAAGCGGTGGTATTCGGTCTCGGTCCTCTCGAATTTCGAGAAGCGTATTGCCGAGCAGATCCGGACGGCCGTGGCCGAAAAGGGCCTCGAAGACGTGATCGAAGAGGTACTGGTTCCCGAAGAGGACGTGATCGAGATCCGTCGCGGCAAGAAGGTGACCGTGCCGCGCCGCTTCATGCCCGGCTACGTGCTGGTGCGCATGGAACTGACCGATAGCGGCTATCACGCGATCAACTCGATCCCGCGCGTCACCGGGTTTCTGGGGCCGCAGGGCCGCCCGATGCCAATGAAGGATGAGGAGGTGAACTCCATTCTCAACCGCGTCGAAGAGGGCGAGGCCGCGCCGCGCTCCACGATCACCTTCGAGGTCGGCGAGAAGGTCAAGGTCAATGACGGCCCGTTCGAGGATTTCGACGGCATGGTCGAGGAAGTGGACGAAGACAACCAGCGCCTGAAGGTGACGGTGTCGATCTTCGGCCGCGCGACGCCGGTGGAGCTGGAATACACGCAGGTTTCCAAGCAAAGCTGATCGCGGGCCATCCATGCGCCGACCCAAAGCCGCCCCTCCCGGGCGGCTTTTCCTTTGCAAGTGAGGCGAACCTCTACGGACAAGTCCCGTAGCCTTGCCCTAGGATCCGGCGTCAAAGCCGTTGGCCCCGGCCAAGCCCGGCCCTGAGATGAGGCAGCCCATGCAGAGCTTCTTTGATGCATTGGACAAACTGGACGGCGTTCTTGTTGGGGGTGCCGCAGATGCAGGTGAGGTGCGCCAGGCGTTCGCCGACCTCGTCAAGGACATGCCCGACGATCCAACGGCAGACACGATCCGTCGTCTGTTCCGCATCTGCTATGGCTTTGCCGGCGCGGATACGGGCACCCGCCCTCCGAAGATGTCACCGCAACTGGCCGAACGGGTCAACTGGTCGGTGAACGACATTCTGCAGGGCCTGTTTCACGACAAGGACGGCGACTATCGGCGCCACGTCTTGCATCACTATGACCATTGCATCGCGCTGGGCAAGACCGTGGAGCTGGGTCGGTTCGAGGGGCCATTGCCCGTCCGCCACGTGCCCCTCACCTTGGCGGAGGCGACGGAACTGGCGGCCCCCTATTTCGCGGCGCAGGAACGGATGATGGCGGATCGCCCGCTGCACCATTTCCAGACGCCGTGGCTGGTCCTGCAACACCCGGTGGCGCCGTTCGATCGGGTCTTTGAGGCGTGGCTGAAGGATATCGAGGCCCGCGGGCTGGCCTTTGGCGACAGTCACACCGCCCTGCGCCGTGCCCTTGCCTTCGCGCGCCTTGCGGATGAGGCGCAGCAAAGGGTCAGCCGTGACCTGATCGACACGGAAATCCTGCCGTTGCTGGCCTATCCCAACCCGCTTCTTGCCGCTGCCGCCGCGCGATTCCTGGGCGCGATCTACGCGGAACCTGAACGGATGGTCAGCAGCGGCACGCTGGAACCCTTGCCCGAGATGCTGCACCACATCGCCGTTACACCGGCTGCGACGCGCCGGTATGTGGCTGGCGGCTTCCTGATGGGCTTCGATATTGGGCAGATCCAGCCCTTCTACGCGCTCCGCGCGGACAAGGCGTTGGAGGGGTTCGACATCGACGGCTGGACCCTGGCGGTTCTGTCCGAAAGCGTTGCAGAGGCCTACATCCCCTCGGCGCAGGCCTTCTGGTTCTATGTGCACGAGGGCTATTGCTTCGAACCCGCATTCATCATGCGCCTGATTGACGACGGCCATCTGTTCGAAGCGATGATGTGCGCCACCGAAACGCATGGCAGGGTCGACGGGATGGAGCCTGTGTTGCTGCGTTTGACCACGTCGCAAGACAAGGAGGCGGCGGCAGGGGCCGCGCACCATCTGGCGTCGGTCTACGGCACGGCTCGGTAACGGCCGAATGGCAGGATATCAGGGCGTGCAGGTCCGTCTTGCAGGCGCGGGCCTCGGGACACTGCGCGATCAGGTCCGTCGTCACGGCCACGTGCAGATCCGGACGGCGCAGGCGCCTGCTGGGGACGGCTGCAAATCGGATCTTTGAAGGCCGAATTGCAAGATGACTTGCAGATGAAATAGAATCATGCAAGTTTAGCCGCATCTGCCACTGGGGTCTCCATGTCTCTCATCGAAAAAATCTCGGACCAGGCGCCGACGCTGACGCCCAGTGAGCGCAAGCTTGTTGAAACCGTCATCGAAAGCCCGACAAGTGCGGCCCTTGGCACGGCCGGGGAACTGGCGCGGGCCGTGGGCGTGCATGAGGCGACAGCCTCGCGCCTGGCAAAGAAGCTCGGTTACGGGAGCTATGCCGCCTTCCGCGATGCGCTGCGCGACGAGTTCATCGCCACACGCGAAACCGCGACCCGGTTCGAGAAGACGATTGCCGACAGCACCTCCGACACGATCCTTGGCAAACTTGCGCGGGACGAGGCGCAGGCACTTGGCCGGATCGAGGAATTCATCAGCCCGGCCCGGATCGCCGAGATTGCGGCCCTGCTGATGGGGGCCAATCGTATTTTCATCTATGGCTACGGCAATGCCGAGGTTCTGGCCCTGATGATGGTCAAACGGTTCCGCCGCTTCGGCAAGGAGGTCCAGCAACTTGATACCGACCCGCGCGGCCTGGCTGAACAGATGCTGGGGCTGGATGCGGGGGATGTCATCCTGAGCTTCGCGTTCCGCCGCCCGCCCCGCGGCTATGCCGCCCTTGTCGAGACGGCGCGGGAAATCGGTGCCACGACCATCATCGTATCGGGCAATTCCGGCGCGCTTCTGGCGCCCCGTCCCGATCACATCCTGGCCGCGCCGCGCTCGGGCGATCCGGATGCGTTTCAGACGCTGACTGTTCCGATGACGGTCTGCAATGCACTCGTCATCGCGGCGGGTCTCACGGAAAAGGAAGCTTCGCTCAAGAAGCTCGACCGGCTGGGGCAATTGATCGAGCGCTTCGACTGAATAAGGGAACCCAAGGGAGGATCACATGAGGGTCTTGAACGCAACGCGCCTCGGCGCGATCGGTATCGTGTTGTCGTCTGCCGCGCTGGCCGACGGCCATCTGAACGAGATGGGGCCGGAGGACTTGCTGCCCCTGGCGCAGGAGGAGGGGACCGTGACGGTCTATTCCTTCACCAGCCGGATCGGCCGGGTCGAAACTGCCTTCGAGGAGGCTTATCCCGGCATCGACCTGCAGGGCTTCGACATCTCCTCGACCGAGCAGATCGCCCGGCTTCGCGCCGAGGCGCAGGCCGGTGTCACCAATGCGGATGTCATCTATATCTCCGATACGCCGGTTGTGCTGGCCGAATTGTTGGAAACCGGGATCATCGCGCCTTATGTGCCGCCACGCGTGGCCGACCGGGTGGCCGCGGAGTATCAGAGCCCGCTTCTGGCCCAGCGCCTGTCCACCAAGGTGCTGATGTATAACGAAGAGGCCAATCCCGATGGATCACCCGTCACCAACCTCTGGCAGCTCACCACAGACGAGTGGCGCGGGCGTGTCGTGATGGTCGACCCGCTGCAACGGGGCGATTACCTCGACCTGATGACGGAGATCGTGCTGCGCGCCGACGAGATGGCCGCGGCCTATGAGGCCCAGTTTGGCGCGGCGATCGACCTCGATGGGGCGGCCAATGCGGGGGAGCAATTCATCATGGATCTGTTCGCCAACGATCTGATCCTTGTCGGCTCCACCGATGATGTGAACGTGGCCGTGGGGGCGATGGGGCAGGACAACCCGCCGGTGGGCTTCACAAGCTATTCCGACCGGCGCGACAACGAGGATGAGGGCTGGGCGCTGCAAGTCGCCAACGATGTCGAGCCCGCGCCGGGCATCATCTTTCCCGCGGTGCTTGCCCTGGCGGCCGAGCCGAACAATCCGGCGGCGGCGCGCCTGGTGATCGACTTCCTGATGGGGGACGAGACCGAGACCGGCGGGCCGGGCCTGGCCCCGTTCTACGTGGCGGGGGATTACGTGACGCGGACCGATATTCCGCCGCATCCCGATGCGGTGCCGCTGGATGACTTCACCGCCTGGCGGATCGCCCCGGCGGAAACCGCGACGATCCGGGCCGAGATCGGCGATCTGATCCTGACATTGCAATAGAGGCTGGTCCCGGCCGAGGGGCGGGCGTGACGACACGTCCGGCCCCCGGCATATTCCTCACCCCAAGCCTTTCAAGGATGGCCTCGATGGCGGATGCAACCACAAGCGGAGCGGGGCGGCGTGTCCACTTCCGGCAAGGCACCGTGCTCAAGGCGGCGGTGCTGGCAATCCTGATCGCCCTGATCGTGTTGCCGCTGCTCAGGACCGTGCTGTTCACGCTGCAGCCCGATACGGTCCGGGCGTGGTCGGATGTGCTGACCGGGCGGCTTTCGACCAACCTGTTCTACAAGCCGTTGGGCAACACGCTCATGATCGGGGTGATCGTGTCGACGGGTTGCGTTCTTCTGGGCGGCTTTCTGGCGTGGCTCGTGGTGATGACCAATGTGCCCTACCGCAAGACCATCGGCGTGATGGCCACGCTGCCGTTCATGATCCCGTCCTTCGCCGCCGCCCTGGCCTGGGGTGCGCTGTTCCGAAACGACCGGGTGGGCGGGCAGGTGGGTTGGCTGCAGGGGATGGGGCTGGACATCCCCGACTGGCTCGCCTGGGGTATGGTGCCGACGCTGATCGTGCTGACGTTGCACTATTTCAGCCTCGCCTTCACGATCATCGCGGCAGCGCTCGCCACGGTGAATTCCGATCTGGTGGAGGCCGCACAGATCGCGGGCGCAAAGGGGCGGCGCATCCTGATGGGGATCATCCTGCCGGTCACGATGCCCGCACTGGTGGCTGCCGGATCGCTGTGCTTTGCCGGTGCGGTGTCAAACTTCGCCACGCCCGCGCTTCTGGGCCTGCCGGTGCGGATGCAGACGCTGTCCACGCGGCTCTTCGGGATGATCGAGGTGGGGCAGGTCGGGCGCGGCTATGTGATCGGGATCCTGCTGGTCCTGATCTCGGGCGCGTTTCTGTGGGCGGGCAACCGGATCGTCTCTGGCCGCCGATCCTATGCCACGATCACCGGCAAGGGCGGGCGGGCCAAACGCTTCGATCTGCGCGGCGCGCGCTGGCCGCTGTTCGCGGTGGCGATGGGGATCCTGTCGGCGGCGACCATCGTGCCGGTCATCGTGTTGACGGCCTCCAGCCTCGCGCCGTCCTCGGCCAATCTGTTTTCCGGCTGGACGCTGCATTACTGGATCGGGCAGAGCGATCCGTCCTTTGCCCAGGGCATTCCCGGCATCGCCTATAACGAGGATATCGTCCGCGCGCTGACGATCACGCTGGCGCTGGGGCTCGCCGTGGCCTTCACGGGCATGGTGGTGGGGCTTCTGGCCTCCTACACCACCGCGCGGTTCCGCGAGGGCTGGATGTCGGCGGCGATCACGCAGATCAGTTTCCTGCCCCTGCTGGTGCCCGGCATCGCCTTCGGGGCGGCCTACATCGCCTATCTCGGCGCGCCGATCGGGCCGCTCCCGGCGCTGTACGGCACTTTCGCGCTGCTGGTCATCGCCGGTACGGCCTACCTCCTGCCGTTCTCGGTGCAGACGGGCCGCGCGGTGATCCAGCAAGTCGGCGGCGAACTGGAGGAAAGCGCGCGGCTCACCGGCGCGGGGTTCCTGCGCCGGCTTGGCGCGATCACCGTGCCGCTGGCGATCCGGGGGCTGGCGGCGGGCGGTATCCTGATCTTCGTCAAGATCATCCGCGACCTGTCGCTGGTGGTCCTGCTGTTCACGCCAACGATGCCGGTTCTGTCGGTGCTGGCCTATCGCTACGCCTCCGAAGGCTTCGGGCAATTCGCCAACGCGATCACCGTCGTGATCCTGTTTCTGTCCATCGCCGCCACGCTGATCGCGCATCGGCTGCAATCGAAATCCCAGCCCTGGCTGCAAAACTGAAGGTGATCCATGCTGGACATCCGCAACCTCACCAAGCGTTTCGGCGAGACCGAGGCGATCAAGAACGTCTCGATCTCGGTTCCCGACGGCGCCTTCCTCGTCCTGCTCGGGCCCTCCGGCTGCGGCAAGACCACGCTTCTGCGGATGCTTGCGGGGCTTGAGCTGCCGTCGGAAGGGCAGATCATCTTTGACGGCCAGACGGTCTCGGATGGGGATCGGAACTGGTCCGTCGATCCCGCGAAACGCAATTCCGGACTGGTGTTCCAGTCCTATGCGCTGTGGCCGCATATGTCGGTGCGGGGCAACGTGGACTGGCCGCTGAAAGTCATGGGGATGCCAAAGGCCGACCGCGCCGAGCGGGTGCGCGAGGTTCTGGCCCTTCTCGATATTGGCCCATTGGCGGATCGCTACCCGAACGAGATGTCGGGCGGTCAGCAGCAGCGCGTCGCCATCGCGCGCACCATCGCGCCGAAGCCCTCGGTTCTGCTGTTCGACGAGCCGCTGTCGAACCTCGATGCCAAGCTGCGGGTCGAGATGCGGACCGAACTGATGCGGCTGCACCGCGCGACGGGGGCGACCACCGTTTATGTCACCCACGACCAGATCGAGGCGATGACCATGGCCTCCCACGTGGCGGTCCTGAACCATGGGCGGGTGCAGCAATTCGGGGCGCCCGCCGATCTGGTCGACCACCCGGAAACCGCCTTTGTGGCGACCTTCGTGGGCACGCCGCCCAACAACATGGTGCCCGTCCTCAAGAACGGCACCGGCTACAAGGTGGGCGGGCGGCACATGCCGATGACACCGCCCGCCGACGAGTGCCTGGCCATGGTCCGCGCGGAAAACATGGCGCTCAGCGATACCGAAGGCGACACAACCCTGCCGATGGAACTGGTGGAGACCAGCGCCATTGCCGGGCGCACCATGGTGACGGGCCTGCGCGACGGGTTGCGCCTGACGGCCATTGTGGACCGCGCGCCCAAGGCGGGCATCGGTGACATTGTACAGTTTCGTCTTCCGCCACAGCCGGACAGCTGGTTCGGCCCCGACGGCGAGAGGATCGGTTGATGCGCCTGCTTCTAGTTCGCCACGGACAATCGGAATGGAACGCCGTACGGCGGTTGCAGGGGCAGGCCGATATCGGCCTGTCGGAGCTTGGCAGGTCGCAGGCCGATGCCTTGCGCCCGGTGATCGACAGGATCGGACCCTCCCGCGCAATCTCCTCCGACCTGCAGCGGGTGGAAGAGACGGCGCGGCGCATCGGGTCCACCGCCCCGCGACTGACCGACGCCCTGCGCGAGATCGACGTGGGCGACTGGACCGGGCGGCCCATTGACGACATCCGCGCCGAGGATGAGACGCTCTACCAGGGCTGGCGGGCCGGGACGGCTTCCCCACCCGGCGGCGAACCCTGGGCCGCCTTCGCGGAGCGCGTGAGCGCGGTGATCGAAGACGAACGCCGGACGCCGTGCCGGAACTTGCTTGTCGTCTGCCATGGCGGGGTGATCCGCGCGATCCTTCAACGCTATGTCGGGATAGACCCCGCCCACATCATTCCGGTCGCGCCCGCCAGCCTGAGCGCTCTGCGGCTTGGCAATGGCAAACCCCCGCGGCTGGAATTGTTCAACTATCTGCCCGACAGCCTGGAGTTCGGGGCACCGGATTGATGCTCACCGACCTCGTCTTTCTGGCTCTTGGCTGCGGGCTTCTGTTCTTCGGGGGCGACTGGCTGATCGACGGCATTGCCGGCGTTGCCGCCCATCTGCGGGTTCCGCCCGTGATCGTGGCTTTTGTCATCATGGGGTTTGGCACGTCCGCGCCCGAGCTGTTTGTCGCCATGCAGGCGATGTTTGTCCCGTCGCCGGATATCGTGATGGGCAACGTCGTGGGCAGCAACATCGCCAACCTGCTTCTCGTCCTTGCCCTTACGGCCATGATCGCACCGCTTGCGATTGATCGCGGGGTCCTGCGGATCGACGGGGCCGCCATGCTGATCGCGGCGGCCGCCATCGCAGGTGTGGCTTTCGACGGTATGATTTCACGGGGCGACGCGGCCCTGCTGGTCGGCGCCATGCTGGCCTATCTGATCCTGCGCTGGCGCAGCCTGCCAGACCAGAGCGGGTCGGACGCGTCACCGTCGATCAACCTGCGAAAGACGGTCGGTATCTGCGGTGCGGCCTTGGTTGCCCTGCCCGTGGGCGCGCATGTCTTTGTCGAGGGTGCCATCGGCATCGCGGACCGGTTCGGTGTTCCCGAAGCGCTGATTGGTCTGACCATCGTCGCCTTGGGCACGTCGCTTCCCGAACTCGCCGCCTGCATCGCCGCCGCCCTGCGCCGCGAATCCGGCATGATCCTTGGCGGTATTCTTGGAAGCAATGTCTTCAACAGCACCATCGTTCTGGCCGGCGCTGCTCTTGTCGCGCCCGTCGCGGTTTCGAGCGACTTCACAACATTCTGGATCCCCGTGATGGCGGGGGCCTCGCTGATCACGCTTGCATTCCTCAGAACCGATTTCCTGCTCACGCGGCGGGAAGCGTCGCTGATGCTCATTGGATACGTGGCCATATTCGTCGTGTGACGGGCGCACCAATGACGGCGGACGCGCGTTCGGCTGGACCCCCCCGGTCGCGGCGCCCGGAACGGAGCCTGGATGGGCCGCGGCCGACCGACGCCGTCGCGTCGCTTGCGGCGACAGGCCAAAATGGTCGATCATGCGGCGTTGGTTGAGCGGGCCAATGCGTTGGCCCGGGACGATGCGGGAACAGCGGTGCACCGCCAGACGTCCGGAAAGGAATGTGCAGCATGATCGCCTATGTCACTGTCGGCGCCGATGACATCGCGCGCGCCAAACGGTTTTACGCGGCGTTTCTGCCAGCGCTTGGGTACGGGTTGGAGGAGGGGCCCGAGGGCCTGAGCTATGTGCTGCCCGTGGAACCGGGCCAATCTCCCGTTCAGCCGGATTTCTACGTCAAACCCACCTTCGATGGACGTCCGGCCTCGGCCGGAAACGGTGCCATGATTGCATTCGAGGCGCGCAGCCAGAAACAGGTGCGCGATCTGCATGCGGCCGCCCTTGCCGCGGGCGGGTCTGACGAGGGCCAGCCGGGCTTCCGCGCGTCCTATGGGCCGCATTTCTACGTCGGCTATCTTCGCGACCCTCAAGGCAACAAGATCGCCTTGTTTTCCAGCGATCCGAATGAGCCCGGACGAGACGGATAGCGCGGCGTCAGAGGGCGACGGCCGCGCATTTTGTGTCAGGGCCTTAGTTCCAGTGATCGACCTTGATACTCCTGGCGCGCCAGATTCCGTTTGCCTCGCCGTCCGATCCGTCCTAAAGGGCGGCCTTCGTTCGGGCATCGCATGCGATACCCTGACCCGTGGGAGGCGCGCGCCACGCGAGGCGCAAACCAGACCACGGCCACAAAGGCCCTGAGACGCGTCGAAGGGCTGTTGGTAGAAAAGGAGAGGCCAGATGGCCAAGAAACTCGTTGGCAGCATGAAGCTGCAAATCCCCGCAGGTCAGGCGAACCCGTCGCCCCCCGTGGGCCCGGCGCTGGGTCAGCGCGGCATCAACATCATGGAATTCTGCAAGGCGTTCAACGCCAAGACGCAGGAGATGGAGCAGGGCGCGCCGTGCCCCACGGTAATCACGTATTACCAGGACAAGTCCTTCACCATGGATATCAAGACGCCGCCTGCGTCCTATTACCTGAAGAAGGCCGCCGGCATGAAGAATGTCGGCAAGCGGAACCGCCCGCGCGGTGCCGAAAACCCCGGCCGCGAAACCGTGGCGTCGATCACCCCCAAGCAGCTGCGTGAGATCGCGGAAGCCAAGATGGTGGACCTCAGCGCGAATGACGTGGAAGCGGCAATGAAGATCATCCTTGGTTCCGCCAAGTCGATGGGCATCGAGGTGAAGGGATAACCGCCATGGGTAAGATGGGAAAACGCCTGACCGCCGCACGCGCGGCCTTTGAAGGCAAAGAAGACGTCACCGTCGAAGAGGCCGTGGCGCTGGTCAAGGGCAATGCCAAGGCCAAGTTCGACGAGAGCATCGAGATCTCGATGAACCTGGGTGTTGATCCGCGCCACGCCGACCAGATGGTCCGCGGCACGGTGAACCTGCCCAACGGCACCGGCAAATCGGTCCGCGTGGCCGTGTTCGCCCGTGGCCCGAAGGCCGAGGAAGCACAGGCCGCAGGCGCGGATATCGTCGGCGCCGAGGACCTGATGGAAACCGTTCAAGGCGGCACGATCGAGTTTGATCGCTGCATCGCGACGCCGGACATGATGCCCATCGTGGGCCGTCTGGGTAAGGTGCTTGGCCCCCGCAATCTGATGCCGAACCCCAAGGTCGGCACGGTGACCATGGATGTCAAAGAGGCCGTGGAAGCGGCCAAGGGCGGCCAGGTGCAGTTCAAGGCCGAGAAGGCCGGCGTGGTCCATGCCGGTATCGGCAAGGCCTCCTTCGACGAGGGCAAGCTGGTCGAAAACGTCCGCGCCTTCGTGGATGCGGTGTCCAAGGCCAAGCCGACGGGCTCCAAAGGCACCTACATGAAAAAGGTCTCGCTCAGCTCCACCATGGGGCCAGGCGTGTCGATCAACGTGGAAAACGCAACCGGCAACTGAGCCGTATTTTCACGGGCGACCTAGACAAGGGGCGGGCAGAAATGCCCGCCCTTTTTACGTATTAATCATGAAGACAATCACTGGGTTGATAATAAAACTTTAGGCGATAAATTGAGGGTTCCAGCTGCCAGAATGGAAAGCATACCTTTGATTTCGGCAGGCCAATCATGTCCAATATCCCGATAAGTCGAACGCCCCGATCCGCGCCGCTGGCGGTGCTGTGTGTCGTGGCATTTGTCGGGCAGGCTGTGGCGCAATCGACCAACACCACCGATCTCGGCCAATTGGCGGCCACGCCCGAACGAGCTGAGGCGGAGCTGGCCTTCCCGTCGATCTTCGGCGCCGCTTCAGCCGTGGCCCCGGCGGGCGGCACGGGCTATGCGGCGTTGACCTACGCCACCCCGCGCAACGGCATTTCCGGAAGCGATGGCGATGGGGACGTGGCGGCGGGGTATACGTTCGGCAACCCCGTCGATGGCATCAGCGTGTCGCTTGGCGTCGTGGTCACCGGGCTTGACCCGTTCGGAGACAGCGGCAGCTTCAACATCAGCGCTTCGCGTTTGCTGGGTGCGACGGATCGCTCCGCCACGTTCGTCGGAGCATCCGCGCTTGGCCTTGGAGGCTGGGGCGATGCCACGGCGGACGGTGAATCCTATGCCGTTTATGTCTCGCATCTGGCCGCGCTTGGGGCGGGGTCGGCGGAGATCCCCCTGCAGGCGACCTTCGGTTACGGCAACCGGACCACGCTGGCAGATGACGGGTCGGGCCGGGTGGAGGATGGCGTGTTCTACGGGTTGGGTGCGGGGATCACTCCAACCCTGTCGATCAGCGTTTCGGGCACGGCCACGCAGATGAACGCAGGCGCGGTCCTGCGCATCCCGCAACTGGACGGGATCAGCCTGTCGGCCGGGATTTTCGACATTTCGGACAATACGGATCGCCAGCAGATGACTGCAACGATCGCCTACAGTTTTTGACGGGTAAAGGAGAACGAGTATGACCTCAATGATCAAAGGCGCGCTGCTTGTGGCAGGTCTTGCAGCAGGCGCGGCCCCGGTGGCGATGGCGGGCGGGTCCAGCACCCCGAACCCGACAACCCCCTCCACGACTGTGCCCGCCCCCGCGCCACAGCCCGCCGGACCCACCACATTCGTGCCGCGCTTCTTGTCGATCTACACCCGCTGAAGGCGGGCGTGAGCGCGGTAGAAATCGCGCGACTATTTCACGCTTGGGGGTTGGCATTTTGGACCAACCCGTTTAGTTGAGCCCCTGCAATAGAGCGTGCGATTCGTCGGACGCTCTTTTGCGTTTCGTCCGAGACGGTGGGTCGGGGCAATCCAGCCACGATAATTCCTGCCTGAGACGGGATCAGACATGTGTTTGAGGGCTCGGATCCGTTTGAGCGCTTGGCGGTGTGGGGTTCCGTTGCAATACGGACCAAAACCGCCGGAGCGATCCGGTTCATTGAGCCGGCGGGGAGACCCGCCAAACTGGAGTAAACCTGTGGATAGAGCCCAGAAAGAGAAAGTGGTCGAGGAACTCGGCCAGATCTTTGAAAGCTCTGGCGTCGTGGTAGTTGCACATTACCAGGGCCTCACGGTTGCAGAGATGCAGGATCTGCGCGGTCGCGTTCGCGACGCGGGCGGATCCGTGCGTGTCGCCAAGAACAAGCTCGCCAAGATCGCCCTTGAGGGAACGCCTGCCGCTGGCATCGCCGACCTGATGGGGGGCATGACTGTTCTTGCCTATTCCGAAGATCCGGTCGCGGCTGCCAAGGCTGCGGACGACTTCGCCAAAGACAATGACAAATACGTCATTCTCGGCGGCGCGATGGGCGAGAACATTCTGGATATCGATGGTGTGAAGGCCGTCGCAAAGATGCCGTCGCGCGAGGAGCTTATTGCCTCCATCGCTGGCTGCATCGGCGCACCTGCCGCAAACATCGCCGGGGCCATTGGCGCGCCTGCTTCGAATATCGCTTCCATCCTTTCGACCATCGAAGAGAAGGCGGCGTAAGCACCGACTTGAGACCCGCCCCTTGCGGCGTTGGAACCCATACCTACATACGGAACCTGAAAAATGGCTGATCTGAAAAAACTTGCTGAAGAGATTGTGGGCCTGACCCTCCTCGAAGCACAGGAACTGAAAACCATCCTCAAGGATGAGTACGGCATCGAGCCCGCCGCTGGCGGCGCTGTGATGATGGCTGGTGCTGGCGGCGATGCCGGTGGCGCAGCTGCGGAAGAGCAAACCGAGTTTGACGTTGTTCTGAAGAACGCCGGCGCCTCCAAGATCAACGTGATCAAGGAAGTTCGCGGCATCACCGGCCTGGGCCTGAAAGAAGCCAAGGATCTGGTCGAAGCCGGTGGCAAGATCAAGGAAGGCGTCGACAAAGCCGAAGCCGAGGAAGTCAAAGCCAAGCTGGAAGCAGCTGGCGCCGAGGTCGAGCTGGCCTAATTTGCCGAAACACCCCGCGAGCGTGGGGGAAGAACATGGCTGGGCCCGGAGCAAATCCGGGTCCAGCCGTCCGCGTCTTAAGCGAATGTGTCTGTGGCGGGGACACGTCTTGGCAAGGGCCTTATCGGAAAGGCGTTTTCCAAGACGGTGACAAGAGGGTCGGGCTTTGCCGGTGGGACGGCAGACAGATTGATCCGTTACGTCTTATTTTCTTGCTGCCCTGCACCGAGGCCCCGCCGGTGTAAGGGAGGCGCGAGAAACGAAAGGTGCGATCGCACATGGCGCAGACCTACGCAGGCCAGAAACGTATCCGCAAATTCTACGGCAAAATCCGCGAAGTGCTGGAAATGCCGAACCTGATCGAGGTTCAGAAGTCGTCCTACGACCTGTTCCTGAAATCCGGCGACCAGCTGGAGCCGATGGACGGAGAAGGCATCAAGGGTGTCTTCCAGTCGGTTTTCCCGATCAAGGATTTCAATGAAACTGCCGTTCTGGAGTTCGTGAAATACGAGCTTGAGCAGCCGAAATTCGACGTTGAGGAATGTCAGCAGCGTGACCTGACCTATGCCGCGCCGCTGAAGGTGACGCTGCGGCTGATCGTGTTCGATATCGACGAGGATACCGGCGCGAAATCCGTGAAGGACATCAAGGAACAGGACGTGTTCATGGGCGACATGCCCCTGATGACGCCGAACGGGACGTTCATCGTGAACGGCACCGAGCGTGTGATCGTGTCCCAGATGCACCGCTCCCCCGGCGTGTTCTTTGACCACGACAAGGGCAAGACCCACTCCTCCGGCAAACTCCTGTTCGCCTGCCGCATCATTCCCTATCGCGGCTCGTGGCTCGACTTCGAGTTTGACGCCAAGGACATCGTGTTCGCCCGCATCGACCGCCGCCGGAAACTGCCGGTGACGACGCTGCTCTATTCGCTCGGTCTCGACCAGGAAGGCATCATGGATGCCTATTACGACACCGTCACGTTCAAGATGGTGAAGAACAAGGGTTGGGCCACCAAGTTCTTCCCCGAGCGCGTGCGCGGCACCCGCCCGACCTCTGATCTGGTGGATGCCAAGACCGGTGAAGTCATCGCCGAGGCGGGCAAGAAGGTGACGCCGCGCGCGGTGAAGAAATGGGTCGACGAGGGCAAGATCGAGAATCTGCTGGTGCCGTTTGACGGCATCATCGGCCGCTTCGCTGCCAAGGACATCATCAACGAAGAAACCGGCGCGATTTATGTCGAAGCCGGGGATGAGCTGACGTGGGAGCTGGACAAGGAAGGTGAAGTGACCGGCGGGACGCTCAAGGAGCTGATCGACGCGGGCATCACCGAGATCCCGGTGCTCGACATCGATAACGTCACGGTTGGGCCGTACATGCGCAACACGATGGCGGCGGACAAGAACCTGAACCGCGAAACCGCGCTGATGGATATCTACCGCGTCATGCGCCCGGGTGAGCCGCCCACCGTTGAGGCTGCCTCGACCCTGTTCGACCAGCTGTTCTTCGACAGTGAGCGCTATGACCTGTCCGCCGTGGGCCGCGTGAAGATGAACATGCGTCTCGATCTGGACGCGGAAGACACCATGCGCACGCTGCGCAAGGAAGACATCATCTCCTGCATCAAGGCGCTGGTTGAGTTGCGCGATGGCCGCGGCGACATCGACGATATCGACCACCTCGGCAACCGCCGTGTCCGTTCGGTCGGTGAGTTGATGGAGAACCAGTACCGCGTGGGTCTGCTCCGCATGGAGCGTGCCATCAAGGAGCGTATGTCGTCGGTCGAGATCGACACGGTGATGCCGCAGGACCTGATCAACGCCAAACCGGCAGCGGCGGCCGTGCGTGAATTCTTCGGCTCCTCGCAGCTGTCGCAGTTCATGGACCAGACGAACCCGCTGTCGGAAGTGACGCACAAGCGTCGCCTGTCGGCCCTCGGGCCGGGTGGCCTGACACGGGAACGTGCGGGTTTCGAGGTGCGCGACGTGCACCCGACCCACTACGGTCGCATGTGCCCGATCGAAACGCCGGAAGGGCCGAATATCGGTCTGATCAACTCGCTGGCGACTTATGCCCGCGTGAACAAGTACGGCTTCATCGAAACGCCCTATCGCCGGGTAGAAGACGCCAAGGTCTCCGACGACGTGGTCTATATGTCCGCGACCGAAGAGATGCGGCACACGGTGGCCCAGGCGAATGCGAACCTTGATGAAGACGGCAAGTTCGTCAACGACATGGTCAACACGCGCCAGTCCGGTGAATACACGCTGAACGCGCGCGAAAGCGTGGACCTGATCGACGTGTCGCCCAAGCAGTTGGTCTCGGTGGCGGCCTCGCTGATCCCGTTCCTTGAGAACGACGACGCGAACCGCGCCCTGATGGGATCGAACATGCAACGCCAGGCGGTGCCGCTTCTGCAAGCGGATGCGCCTTTTGTGGGCACGGGCATCGAACAGGTTGTGGCGAAGGATTCCGGCGCGGCCATCATGGCGCGGCGGGGCGGTGTCATCGACCAGGTGGACGCACAGCGGATCGTTGTGCGCGCAACCGAGGATCTGGAACTGGGCGATGCGGGCGTGGATATCTACCGCCTGCGGAAATTCCAGCGTTCGAACCAGAACACCTGCATCAACCAGCGCCCGCTGGTGAAGGTGGGTGACAAGGTCGGCAAAGACGAGGTCATCGCAGACGGCCCGTCGACGGATATGGGGGAACTGGCGCTCGGCAAGAACGTCATCGTCGCCTTCATGCCCTGGAACGGCTACAACTACGAGGACTCGATCCTGATCTCCGAGCGCATCGTGAAGGATGACGTCTTCACCTCGATCCATATCGAGGAGTTCGAAGTCGCCGCCCGTGACACGAAGCTTGGGCCCGAGGAAATCACCCGCGACATCCCCAACGTGGGCGAGGAAGCGCTTCGCAACCTCGACGAGGCGGGCATCGTCTATATCGGCGCCGAAGTGGGGCCGGGTGACATTCTTGTCGGTAAGATCACGCCGAAGGGTGAAAGCCCGATGACGCCGGAAGAGAAGCTTCTGCGCGCCATCTTCGGCGAGAAGGCCTCAGACGTTCGCGATACGTCTCTGCGGTTGCCCCCGGGTGATTTCGGGACGGTCGTGGAAGTGCGTGTCTTCAACCGCCACGGCGTTGAGAAGGACGAACGTGCACTGCAGATCGAGCGGGAAGAGGTGGAACGCCTGGCCCGTGACCGTGACGACGAATTGGTGATCCTGGAGCGGAACATCTACGCCCGTCTGCGCGGCATGATCCTGGGCAAGAAAGCCGTCAAAGGGCCCAAAGGTGTGAAGGCGAATGCCGAGATCACCGAAGAGCTTCTGGACGATCAGCTGTCCCGCGGTCAGTGGTGGCAGCTGGCGCTGGAAGATGAACAGGATGCCGCCCATGTCGAGGCGCTGAACCAGCAATTCGACGCGCAGAAACGCGCGCTGGATCACCGGTTCGAGGACAAGGTGGAGAAGGTTCGCCGCGGCGACGATCTGCCCCCGGGTGTGATGAAGATGGTCAAGGTCTTCATTGCCGTGAAGCGCAAGCTTCAGCCGGGTGACAAGATGGCCGGCCGTCACGGCAACAAGGGTGTGATTTCGAAGGTGGTCCCGATGGAGGACATGCCGTTCCTTGGGGACGGTACGCCGGTTGATTTCGTTCTGAACCCGCTGGGTGTGCCCTCGCGCATGAATGTGGGCCAGATCCTGGAAACCCATATGGGTTGGGCCGCGCGCGGCATGGGTCTGCAGATCGACGAAGCCCTGGACGAGTATCGCCGCTCTGGCGACATGACCCCGGTGCGTGATGCCCTGAAGATCGCCTATGGCGAGGGCGTCTATAACGATGCCTTCGCGGATCGCGACGAAGACAGCCTGATCGAGGCGGCGGGCAACGTGACCAAAGGTGTGCCGATTGCAACGCCCGTCTTCGACGGGGCGAAGGAAGCGGATGTGAACGACGCGCTGGTGCGTGCCGGGTTCTCCACCTCGGGTCAGTCGGACCTGTTCGACGGGCGCACGGGTGAGAAGTTCGCCCGTCCGGTGACGGTGGGTGTGAAATACCTGCTGAAACTGCACCACCTGGTCGACGACAAGATCCACGCCCGCTCCACGGGGCCGTACTCCCTCGTCACGCAGCAGCCGCTGGGTGGTAAGGCGCAGTTCGGTGGTCAGCGCTTCGGTGAGATGGAGGTCTGGGCGCTCGAAGCTTACGGCGCCGCCTACACGTTGCAGGAAATGCTGACGGTGAAGTCGGATGACGTGGCGGGCCGGACCAAGGTCTACGAGTCGATCGTGAAGGGTGAGGACAATTTCGAGGCCGGCGTACCGGAATCGTTCAACGTTCTCGTCAAAGAGGTCCGCGGCCTGGGCCTCAACATGGAACTCCTGGATGCGGAGGAGGACGAAGGCGGGATTGCAGCAGAGTGAGGTGGCTGCGCGTGATACTGACGCTTTTGTTCGGGGCGATTTGCGCCGCAGGAGGATTCCTGTGGAGTGAACTGAGCACTTTCTATTCGAGCATTCGGATGGAACTGAGCCCCGAAGGCGTCGTGTCAGGCGTGATCCCTCAGCATTTCGGCAATCGCAACAACCGTGCGATTGCCGCCGCTATCTGCCACGGCGACCAATTCGTCGCCGCATATGAAGAGAACATCACCGTCGCCGGTGGAGCCGATTTTGTGCGCTTCCAATGCGCTAATTAAGGAAAGGTCTTCCCATGAACCAGGAACTGACCAACAACCCGTTCAACCCGCTGACGCCGCCCAAGGCGTTTGATGAAATCAAGGTGTCGCTCGCAAGCCCCGAGCGTATCCTCAGCTGGTCCTACGGCGAAATCAAAAAGCCCGAGACGATCAACTACCGCACGTTCAAGCCTGAGCGTGACGGGTTGTTCTGTGCCCGTATCTTCGGGCCGATCAAGGATTACGAATGCCTCTGCGGCAAGTACAAGCGGATGAAGTATCGCGGCGTTGTCTGCGAGAAATGCGGTGTGGAAGTCACGCTGCAGAAGGTCCGCCGTGAGCGGATGGGCCATATCGAGCTGGCCGCACCCGTGGCCCATATCTGGTTCCTCAAGTCGTTGCCGTCGCGCATCGGCCTGATGCTGGACATGACCCTGCGCGATCTGGAGCGGATCCTCTATTTCGAGAATTACGTGGTGATCGAACCCGGCCTGACGGACTTGCAATACGGTCAGTTGATGGGTGAGGAAGAGTATCTGGATGCGCAGGATGCCTATGGCTCGGACGCGTTCCAGGCCAATATCGGCGCGGAAGCCATCCGTGAGATGCTGTCCCAGATCGACCTCGAATCCGAGGCCAACCAGCTGCGCGAGGACCTCAAGGAGGCGACCGGCGAGCTGAAGCCGAAGAAGATCATTAAGCGTCTGAAGATTGTTGAATCGTTCCTCGAGTCCGGTAACCGGCCCGAGTGGATGGTGATGACGGTTGTGCCGGTCATCCCGCCCGAGCTGCGTCCGCTGGTGCCGCTCGACGGGGGCCGCTTCGCGACGTCCGACCTCAACGACCTCTATCGCCGCGTGATCAACCGCAACAACCGCCTGAAGCGCCTGATCGAGCTGCGCGCGCCGGACATCATCATCCGCAACGAAAAGCGGATGCTGCAGGAATCCGTTGACGCTCTGTTCGACAACGGCCGCCGGGGCCGCGTGATCACGGGTGCCAACAAGCGCCCGCTGAAATCGCTGTCGGACATGCTGAAAGGCAAGCAGGGTCGTTTCCGCCAGAACCTTCTGGGGAAACGCGTCGACTTCTCGGGTCGTTCGGTGATTGTGACGGGCCCTGAGCTGAAGCTGCACCAGTGCGGCCTGCCCAAGAAGATGGCGTTGGAGCTGTTCAAGCCGTTCATTTATTCGCGGCTTGAGGCCAAAGGTCTGTCTTCTACCGTGAAGCAAGCCAAGAAGCTGGTCGAAAAAGAGCGCCCTGAAGTCTGGGATATCCTCGACGAGGTTATTCGTGAGCATCCGGTTCTGCTGAACCGCGCGCCCACGCTGCACCGTCTGGGCATCCAGGCGTTCGAGCCGGTGCTGATCGAAGGCAAGGCAATCCAGCTTCACCCGCTGGTCTGTTCGGCCTTCAACGCCGACTTCGACGGCGACCAGATGGCCGTGCACGTGCCGCTGTCGCTGGAAGCCCAGTTGGAAGCCCGCGTTTTGATGATGTCGACGAACAACGTTCTGTCGCCAGCCAACGGCGCGCCGATCATCGTGCCGTCGCAGGACATGATCCTGGGCCTCTACTACGTGACGCTGGAGCGGGAAGGCATGAAAGGCGAAGGCATGATCTTCGCCGATGTCGACGAAGTGCGCCACGCGCTCGACGCAGGCGAAGTGCATCTGCACTCCAAGATCCACGCGCGCCTTCCCCAGATCGATGAGGAAGGCAACGAGGTCATGCGTCGGTTCGAAACCACGCCGGGCCGCGTGCTTCTGGGCGCGCTTCTGCCGCTCAATGCCAAGGCGCCGTTTGAACTGGTGAACCGTCTTCTGAGGAAGAAGGAGGTGCAGCAGGTCATCGACACGGTCTACCGCTATTGCGGCCAGAAAGAGTCGGTTATCTTCTGTGACCAGATCATGGGCATGGGGTTCCGCGAGGCGTTCAAGGCCGGGATTTCCTTCGGCAAGGACGACATGGTGATCCCTGACAACAAGTGGGAGCTGGTGGAAGACACCCGCGGCCAGGTCAAGGAATTCGAACAGCAGTACATGGATGGCCTGATCACCCAGGGTGAGAAGTACAACAAGGTCATCGATGCCTGGTCGAAAGCCAACGACAAGGTGACGGATGCCATGATGGGCACGATCTCGGCCTCTAAACGCGACGATGCGGGCGCTGAGATGGAGCCGAACTCGGTTTACATGATGGCCCACTCCGGTGCCCGTGGCTCGGTCACGCAGATGAAGCAGTTGGGCGGTATGCGTGGCCTGATGGCCAAGCCGAACGGCGAGATCATCGAGACGCCGATCATCTCGAACTTCAAGGAAGGTCTGACCGTTCTTGAATACTTCAACTCCACCCACGGCGCCCGGAAGGGCCTGTCGGATACGGCGTTGAAGACGGCGAACTCGGGCTACCTGACGCGGCGTCTGGTCGACGTGGCGCAGGATTGCATCGTGCGTATGGACGATTGCGGCACCGAGAACACGATCAAGGCCGAAGCGGCGGTGAACGACGGTGAAGTCGTGGCCTCGCTGGCCGAGCGTATCCTGGGCCGGACGGCGGGCGAAGACGTCTTTGTTCCGGGTACGGATGAGGTGATCGTTGCCAAGGGCGAATTGATCGACGAACGCAAGGCCGATGCCGTGGAAGCGGCTGGCGTGACCACCATGCAGATGCGCTCCCCGCTGACCTGTGAAGCGGAAGAGGGCGTCTGCGCGACCTGCTACGGTCGTGACCTGGCGCGCGGCACGAAGGTGAACACCGGCGAAGCCGTGGGCATCATCGCGGCGCAGTCAATCGGTGAGCCGGGCACACAGCTGACGATGCGGACCTTCCACATCGGCGGCGTGGCGCAAGGTGGCCAACAGTCGTTCCAGGAGGTCAACGTCGACGGCAAAGTCGAATTCCGGAACCCCAACCTGCTGAAGAACGCAGCCGGGGAGACGGTGGTGATGGGCCGCAACATGGTGCTGGCGATCATGGACGATCAGGGCGCTGAACGGGCGAGCTTCAAGCTTGGCTACGGCACCAATGTTCTGGTCGAAGACGGCCAGAAGGTGGCCCGTGGCGACCGCTTGTTCGAATGGGATCCTTATACCCTGCCGATCATCGCGGAAGCGGCCGGTACGGCGAAGTTCGTCGACCTCGTCTCTGGTATCTCGATCCGGGATGAGACCGACGATGCCACCGGCATGACCCAGAAGATCGTCTCGGATTGGCGCACCGCGCCCAAGGGCAACGAGCTGAAGCCTGAAATCATCATCGCCGGTGAGGATGGAGAGCCGATGCGCAACGATCAGGGCAACCCGGTCGTCTACACGATGTCCGTGGATGCGATCCTGTCGATCGAAGAAGGTCAGGCGGTTCAGGCCGGTGACGTGATCGCGCGTATTCCGCGGGAAGGTGCGAAGACGAAGGACATTACCGGTGGTCTGCCGCGTGTGGCCGAACTCTTTGAAGCCCGTCGTCCGAAGGATCACGCAATCATCGCGGAGAAAGATGGTTACGTGAAATTCGGCCGCGACTTCAAAAACAAGCGTCGCATCGGCATCGTTCCGGCGGATGAGAGCCAGGAGCCCGTGGAATACATGGTGCCCAAGGGCAAGCACATCCCCGTCGCCGAAGGTGATTTCATCCAGAAGGGTGAATACATCATGGACGGCAACCCGGCCCCGCATGACATTCTTGCGGTTCTGGGGGTTGAGGCGCTGGCCGATTACATGATCGACGAGGTGCAGGACGTCTACCGCCTTCAGGGTGTGAAGATTAACGACAAGCACATCGAGGTCATCGTTCGTCAGATGCTCCAGAAGTGGGAGATCCAGGATTCGGGCGAAACCACGCTGCTCAAAGGCGAGCACGTGGATAAGGCCGAATTCGACGCGGCGAATGAGAAGGCCGTGGCCGATGGCCGCCGTCCTGCCGAGGGGGAGCCGATCCTTCTGGGGATCACCAAGGCGTCGCTGCAGACCCGGTCGTTCATCTCGGCGGCCTCGTTCCAGGAAACCACGCGCGTGCTGACCGAAGCTTCGGTTCAGGGCAAGCGGGACAAGCTGGTGGGTCTGAAGGAAAACGTCATCGTCGGCCGGTTGATCCCGGCAGGCACCGGTGGCGCAACCCAGCACGTGGAGCGGATCGCCAAGAGCCGCGACCAGGTGGTGATCGATGCAGCCCGGGCCGAGGCGGAAGCCGCCGCGGCGCTGGCCGCGCCGGATCCCGAGAACGTGTTCGAGACGGCCACGTCCGAAGGCGACGCGGCGGAGTAATCCCCTGCGCAATCGACTTTGAAACGCCCCGCCCGAAATGGCGGGGCGTTTTCATTTGGCAGGACATGTCACGGGAGTGCGCCGCCGCGCTAGGCGTTCGCGGGCAGGCAGTCTAGGGTCCGGGGCATACGCCTTCCAGCCGGGACCGCCGCCATGACCGATGATGCCCAACCGCCCCTCGATTACCTCGAATTCACGTCGCCGGAGATCGAGAAGACGCAAGCCTTTTTCACCGAGGCCTTTGGCTGGACATACATCGATTACGGCCCGGATTATAAGGATATTCAGGGCGCGGGCCTGTCCGGCGGTGTTGAACGTGGGCCGCTCCGCCCGCCCCTGCCTGTGATCCGGGCCGACGATCTCGAAGCTATGCTGGCGCGCGTCAAGGCGGCGGGGGCCGAGATCACGCGGGAGATCTTCTCGTTCCCCGGCGGGCGCAGGTTCCAGTTCCGCGAACCCGGTGGCACCGAAATGGCGGTATGGAGCATCGATGGGGAGGACGCCCATGGATGATACGCCCCTGCGCGACATCGCGGATGCGGTGAAAGCCCTCGCAATCAAGATCGCGCCAGACCTGACGATGAGCCCTAAATATGGCGGGGACGTCATGGTGCCCGATGCAACGCAGCCCAATGCCTTTGTCGCGGGCGTGTTCGTCTACACAAACCATGTGTCCGTAGAGTTCTCGGACGGGGCCGCGTTTGACGATCCCGATGGTCTGTTGGAGGGGAAAGGCAAGGCGCGCCGGCACCTCAAGCTGGAGGCATTGTCGGATATCGATGACAAATCGGTTGAGACCTTCCTGCGTCAGGCCCTGGCCTGATCCGCCGGGGATTCCCCATCCCGCCACTTTCCCTTAACGTTCGGCTCATCAGGCAGGTAAGGGCCGGGCGATGGGTATAGTGAACAAGGTCATTGGCGTATGTCGGTTCTCTTACCTCGGCGATGCGGGGTTCCAGACGCTGAAAGGCGGGCCGGAAGAGGCTGCACGGCAGCTCTATGCACCCGGGCGGATGGAGCGCCGCTTTGCCTATTTCGAGAATATCTGCCTGCCGTCGCTCGCCGCGCAAACGGATTTGGATTTCCGCCTTGTGGTTCTGATTGGCAAAAGCATGCCCGGCCCATGGCGCAGACGTTTGCGCGCATTAAAGGAGGCGCACACGTTTCTTGATATATGCGCCATTGATCCTGTCGGCCCCTTGCAGTCCTCGCGCCGGGCATTTCGCAAAGGCGTTTCAGAGCCAACCGATTTTGTGACTGGGTTTCGCATCGATGATGACGACGCAGTGGCCATCGACTTCATCGAAAAGACGCGGGAGATTTCGGACAATCTCATCAAGCTGAACTGGGCCACGAAGGAGGTACCTGCGGCGGTTTGCTTCCATCGCGGCATCTACTGGGACATGAAGCGCGACGCAGATCAGTTCTGGGACCACTCCGAAGTGATGCCGCTGGGTCTGGCCAGCGCGATGATCACGCGTCCCGATGCGATAGAAAACATCTATCGCTGGAACCACCGCAAGCTGGCGGCCCATGCAAGGTGCTGGATCGATCCGCACGATTTCATGTTTGTGCGCACGCTTCATGCGCACAATGACAGCGACCGGTCGATCCCGCCCCCCGCCCTGCAATTGCCGGATTGGCAGGCCCGCAAACTGTTCCGCGAACGGTTTGGCCTGAACCCCAAGCGGCTGTTGCCGATAATGAAGAAGCTGCACGAAGAAGGCTCCGGGATGGCGCGGCAACTGGCATCGGAAGCGGATGCGGACATGGCCGATGACGACGGCACGGACGGCGCGGCGGAATGAGCCCGAATGTGAAAGGCGCGTTGTTGATGATGGGATCGATGGCGGCGTTCACCCTGAACGACGTGGTCGTAAAACTGCTGGCCCAGAACATGCCACTGTTTCAGATTGTGTTTCTTCGTGGCCTGCTGACAACGGCCATGCTGGCGACGGTTGTCGTGGCGTTCGGCAAGCTCAGCTTTCGCATTCCACGCGGCGACCGGATGAAGGTGATGCTCAGAACCGTGTTCGAGGTGTTGACCGTGGTGACGTTCCTGACCGCGCTGGTGAACATGGCTATCGCCAATGCAACCGCGATCCTGGCCGCCCTGCCGCTGGCCGTGACCCTGGGCGCAGCCGTGTTGTTTGGCGAGGAGGTCGGCTGGCGGCGCTGGACGGCCATTGGGGTGGGCGCGTTCGGCGTGCTGCTGATCGTGCAACCGGGCACGGAGGGGTTCAACGCCTATTCGCTTCTGGCGCTGGGGGCGGTGGCCCTGGTGGCCGGGCGCGATCTGGCGACGCGGGCGTTCTCTGACGACGTGCCGCTGATGTCGGTCGCCGTGCTGACGGCGGCGGCCGTGTGCGTGTTTGGCGGCGTCATGTCCCTGACCATCGACTGGGTTCCTGTCACCACGCGGGACGCGGGCTATCTGGTGCTTTGCGCGATTTTCATCATTGGCGGATATGTCCTGTCGATCTTCGTGATGCGGACGGGTGATGTCTCGGTGACCTCGCCGTTTCGCTACACGGCCCTGATCTTCGCGTTGATCCTTGGCGTCATCGTGTTCGACGAATTGCCGAATGCACTTGCCCTGACCGGGGCTGGCATCGTTGTGGCAACAGGCGTCTTCACCCTGATCCGGGAACGGCAGGTGGCCCGTGGCTGATGGTGTTCAGGTTCAGGGGCTCTGCCGGTTCTCGTTTCCCTGCACCGGTGGGTTCAAGAAGTATCACAACAGCTTGGACGCGCGGCGGGCCGCGCTTTACGCGCCCAAGCGGCTGGACGAGCGAACTCTTTGGTTCGAGCACGTATTCCTGCCACCGCTGCGCGCCCAAACCGATTCTGAATTCACCATGCATCTTCTATTGGGAGAGGATTTCCCCGAGCCCTGGCGGTCCCGGGTTGAGACGGCCATCAAGGATGTGCCGCAGATCAAGGCCCATTGGCGTGAGGCTGGCGATCACCGGGCGATCTGCCGCGACGTGATGTGGGGTGGACGCGATGCAGCGCGTGCGGTTGTGGCGGAGTTCCGGCTGGATGACGATGATGCGGTGGCCGTTGATTACGTGCATCACCTGCGCCGCAGCTGGAACAAGGTTGGGCGGTTGGCGAACTTTGCCGGGCGGGTGGCGTTGGATCACGGCAAGGGCGTCGTGCTTCAGGCGCGCGACGATGGGGTGATCCGGACCCATGTGCTCAACACCCATTGCTGGTCCGCCGGGCTGGCCCTCTATCTCAAGCCCGATGACGAAGCCATCATCATGGATTTCCCCCATCACAAGATCTGGGCCCGGGTGCCGTTCGTGAACCTGACCGATCAGGTCATGTTCATCCGCGGAGATCACGACCATAATGATGCCAGGACGCCGTTTCGAGCCGGTCAGCCGGTGCCCCTGCGCGACGACGAAATCGCCCCGATGATCGAGCGGCGGTTTTCCATTGATTTACCGGCATTTCAGGCTGAATGGAGCGCCTTGACGAAAAGCTAACGCCGCTGCGCCGCGGCGCTGTTGACACCCCAACCCCAACCTCCTATATCGCGCGCACTCGGCCCGGCAGCCCAAGGGTGCCTTGCGTGGCTGACATACAGATCTGAAGTGGCCACGATCCGGGCGATTTGACAGCCCCGATCCTCTGGGAATTCCACCGCGGCGTCCTCCAGGTAGGGAAAGGACGCATGCGGTTTTGGTGTTTTTGTGCGGTCCGGCCGCACGCGCGAAGGCACCGCTGACATGAGAGAGCAAACCGGGGAGACCCCATGCCGACGATTCAACAGCTGATCCGCAAACCGCGGCAGCCCAAAGTAAAACGCTCCAAGTCGCTGCACCTGGAGAGCTGCCCGCAAAAACGTGGCGTTTGCACGCGCGTCTACACGACCACTCCGAAGAAGCCGAACTCGGCCATGCGGAAGGTTGCGAAGGTGCGCCTGACCAACGGCTACGAGGTCATCAGCTACATCCCGGGTGAAAGCCATAACCTTCAGGAACACTCCGTGGTTCTGATCCGTGGCGGCCGTGTGAAAGACCTTCCGGGCGTCCGCTACCACATCCTGCGCGGTGTGCTTGATACGCAGGGCGTCAAAGACCGTCGCCAGCGTCGTTCGAAATACGGCGCCAAGCGCCCCAAGTAAGAGAAGGATTGAGCGATGTCGCGTCGTCACGCCGCCGAAAAACGCCAGGTCCTGCCCGACGCCAAGTTTGGCGATATGGTCCTGACCAAATTCATGAACAACCTGATGATCGACGGCAAGAAGTCGGTCGCAGAGCGCATCGTCTACAACGCGTTTGACCGCGTCGAAGACAAGCTGAAGCGCGCGCCCGTGGAAGTGTTCCACGAAGCGCTCGACAACATCAAACCCGCGGTTGAGGTGCGCTCGCGCCGTGTGGGGGGTGCCACCTACCAGGTGCCCGTCGATGTGCGCCCCGAGCGTCGCGAAGCGCTGGCGATCCGCTGGCTGATCAACGCGTCGCGCGCCCGCAACGAGAACACGATGGAAGAGCGTCTGGCCGGTGAGCTGGTCGATGCCGTCAACATGCGTGGTTCCGCCGTGAAGAAGCGCGAAGACACCCACAAGATGGCCGACGCCAACCGCGCGTTCAGCCACTACCGCTGGTAAGCGATCAGGCGGCCCCGTCCGGGGGCCGCTATCCGTTATAAACTCAAGCCTTAGGACATCCCCATGGCACGCGATTATCCCCTCGACCGCTACCGGAACTTCGGGATCATGGCCCACATCGATGCGGGCAAGACCACCTGTTCCGAGCGGATCCTGTATTACACCGGCAAGTCCCACAACATCGGTGAGGTGCACGATGGTGCGGCCACCATGGACTGGATGGAGCAGGAGCAGGAACGCGGGATCACCATCACGTCCGCTGCGACGACCACGTTCTGGGAACGCACCGAAGACGGTAAGACGCCCGACAGCCCCAAGCACCGCCTGAACATCATCGACACCCCCGGCCACGTGGACTTCACCATTGAGGTCGAGCGCTCGCTGGCCGTTCTCGACGGTGCCGTTTGCGTGCTGGATGCCAATGCCGGTGTGGAGCCGCAGACCGAGACCGTGTGGCGTCAGGCTGACCGCTACAAGGTTCCGCGTATGGTGTTCGTCAACAAGATGGACAAGATCGGCGCGGATTTCTTCAATTGCGTCCACATGATCGAGGATCGCACCGGCGCCCGCGCCGTGCCCGTCGGCATCCCGATCGGGGCCGAGACCGAGCTGGAAGGTCTGATCGACCTCGTCACCATGGAAGAGTGGCTGTGGCAAGGCGAAGATCTGGGTGCGTCCTGGGTCAAGGCGCCGATCCGCGACAGTCTGAAAGCCATGGCCGATGAATGGCGCGGCAAGATGATCGAAGCCGCCGTCGAAATGGACGACGACGCGATGGAAGCGTACCTGATGGACGCGGCCGAGCCCGATGTCGCAACCCTGCGCGCGCTGCTGCGCAAGGGCACGCTGGAAATGGCCTTCGTGCCGGTTCTGGGGGGCTCTGCGTTCAAGAACAAGGGCGTCCAGCCGCTTCTGAACGCCGTGATCGATTACCTGCCGAGCCCGCTCGACGTGGTCGATTACATGGGCTTCAAGCCGGGTGATGAGACGGAAACCCGTAACATCCCGCGCCGTGCCGATGACAACATGGCCTTCTCGGGCCTGGCCTTCAAAATCATGAACGACCCGTTTGTGGGCTCCTTGACGTTTGTCCGGATCTATTCCGGTCAGCTCAAGAAGGGCGACACGATGTTGAACTCCACCAAGGACAACAACGAACGCGTCGGCCGCATGATGATGATGCATTCCAACAACCGCGAAGAGATCGACGAAGCCTTCGCCGGGGACATCATCGCGCTGGGTGGTCTGAAGAACACCACAACCGGGGACACGCTATGCGACAAGCAGGATCCGGTGGTTCTGGAAACGATGACGTTCCCGGATCCGGTGATCGAGATCGCGGTCGAGCCCAAGACGAAGGCCGACCAGGAGAAGATGGCGACGGCGCTGCAGCGTCTGGCGGCCGAAGACCCCTCCTTCCGGGTGGAGACGGATCTCGAATCCGGTCAGACCATCATGAAGGGCATGGGCGAACTTCACCTCGACATTCTCGTCGACCGCATGAAGCGCGAGTTCAAGGTTGAGGCCAATATCGGTGCGCCCCAGGTGGCCTACCGTGAAACGATCGGCCACGAGGTTGAACATACCTACACCCACAAGAAGCAGTCGGGTGGGTCTGGTCAGTATGCCGAGGTCAAGCTGGTCATCACGCCGACGGAGCCGGGTGAAGGCTATTCGTTCGAGTCCAAGATCGTCGGTGGTGCCGTGCCCAAGGAATACATTCCGGGCGTGGAAAAGGGCATCAAGTCCGTTATGGATAGCGGCCCGCTGGCCGGCTTCCCCGTGATCGACTTCAAAGTGGCCCTCGTTGATGGCAAGTTCCACGATGTGGACTCATCGGTTCTGGCCTTCGAAATCGCCGCCCGCATGGGCATGCGCGAAGGCATGAAGAAGGCCGGCGCAAAGCTGCTTGAGCCGATCATGAAGGTCGAGGTGGTGACGCCCGAGGATTACACCGGTGGTATCATCGGCGACCTCACGTCCCGTCGCGGTCAGGTGCAGGGTCAGGATACGCGCGGCAATGCCATCGCGATCGACGCCTTCGTGCCGCTGGCCAACATGTTCGGCTACATCAACACCCTGCGCTCCATGTCTTCGGGCCGCGCGCAGTTCACGATGCAGTTCGACCATTACGAGCCGGTTCCGAACAACATCTCGGAAGAGATCCAGGCAAAATACGCATAACGGCGGGGCGGTGACGCCGCCCGCCCCAACCGTAGGGCCGCGTTCCGCGCGGTCCGCACACCAAACCAGGAGGCCATCATGGCAAAGGAAAAGTTTGAACGTAACAAGCCGCATGTGAACATCGGCACGATTGGTCATGTTGACCACGGGAAGA
>CANLLF010000006.1 GCA_947491935.1 uncultured Roseicyclus sp. | reverse complement strand
ATCAGAGGCCGGATACATTTACGCAAGCCAAGACGTCACCACGCGACTTGCAACCGCGGGGCGGACCATACATTTTTGGGAGCCAGCCCCCAAATACATCTTCCCTTGGGGGCCAGCCCCCAAACCCCCGGAGTTTTTCGCCAAGATGAAGGAGGTTCAGGCCGCGAGCGCCTTTCCCAATCGCGGCAGGCGGGCGCGTTTGAGCAGCGCCCGGAGCGGCAACGTCTGACCGGACAGGCGCTCGGCCTCGGCATGGGTCGCCGTGACGACGGCCTCGACCGCATCGGGCCGGTCCAGCCAGAGCTTCATCAAACAGGCATCGGGGTGCAGGGCCGTGATGCCATGGGGGCTGAGGTCTCGCGTCGGGAAATCCCGCAGGTTCATGGTGATGATCGTACCCGCTCCGCTGGCAATCGCGATCGCGAGCACGTGGATATCGGCCGGGTCCGGGAGCCAGAGCGGCGCTTCGTCACCCGGCACATTCATCGCATCGGGGAAGCGGGCCTTGGCCGCCGCCGCCTCCGCCGTGGCGATCACCGCATCTTGCTTGCCGCCATTGCGCGCCGCGGCCCGGTGCCATTCCTCCAGCAGCCGCTCCGACCAGACGGGTTGGATCAGGCCTCGTCCGGCGACGCCGAGCAGGATCTGACGCAGCACGGTGGGGTACAGCACGCAGGCGTCGAGAACCGCCCTCATGGCAGCCGGAGGGCCAGTGTCTTGAGGTAGCCGGTCTCGCTCAGGCTCGGATGCACCGGGTGGTCGGGCCCGGCAAAACCCGTATGGAGCAGCCGGGACTCCCGGCCCGCACGGCCGATCCCGCGCAGGCACGCGGACCGGAACTTGCCCAGATCCGCGGCGTGGGAACATGAACACAGGATCAGCACTCCGCCATCGGCCACCAGGGCCGTTGCCTGCCTGGCGGCGCGCTCATAGGCCCGGAGCCCCTTGTCGAGCGCCGCTTTGGACGGTGCGAAAGCGGGCGGATCCACGATCACGAGGTCAAAGCGCGCGCCGTCCTGATCCAGCGCCTCCATCAAGGCGAAGGCATCGCCCTGACGGGTGTCGAACCGAGCGGCGCAGCCCATGGCCTGCGCGCCCCGCTTTGCCAGATCGAGGGCCGGTTGCGACGCATCGACCGCAAGCGCGGAGGCCGCGCCGGCGGCCAGGGCGGCAAGCCCGAAGCCCCCCACATGGGCGAACACATCGAGTACCCGCGCCCCACCCGCCAGGGACGCGGCAAAGGCGTGGTTGGGCCGCTGATCGTAGAACAGGCCGGTTTTCTGGCCACCCATCACATCGGCGAGGTAGATCGCGCCATTCATCGGCACGGCAATCGGCGCCTCGGGCGCAGTGCCCACCAGAACGGCATGGTCGTCCGGCAAATCCTCCAGCGCGCGGGCCCGCGCCGTGCCGTTCTTGATGATTGTCCGGCAGCCCGTCACTTCGTGCAGCAGCGCCACCAGATCGCTCAAACGATCTTCGAGCCAGACGGCGTTGGGCTGGATCACCAGAACATCGCCGAACTGATCCACGATCAGGCCGGGCAGCCCGTCACCCTCCGCGTGGATCAGCCGGTAGAACGGCGTGTCGTAGAGCGTGGCGCGCAAAGATGCCGCCCGGGCGATGCGCGCGCGCAGCCACTCGGTGTCGATCACAACCGCCGGATCGCGGTCGAGGATCCGCAGGCCGATCCGCGCGCCCACGCTCGCCACGCCAATGCCCAAAGGCTGACGATCGGCATCTTCGAGCACGGCCAATGCGCCGGTCGGGACTGCGCGCGAGCGCCGGTCCAGCACCAGATCATCGGCCCAGGCCCAGGGATGGCCGTGACGGATGCGGCGGGCATCGGCCTTTGGTTTCAGGCGGAGAACGGGCAAAGGGGGCGCTGTCATAGCGCCCCCTCTATCGGGTTCGATGGGCCGGGGAAAGCGTCAGCTGGCGTCCGACAGAAGCACCGGGCCAGCGCGCCCGATGAATTCCTGGGTGACCCAATTGCGCAGGCGCTGGGTGATCCGCACATTCTGGGTCTCACCCCGGGCCTCCGCGGCGACGGCCCGGTCACCGCCATAGGCGTCGAAGGTGAGGTCGACATCGCTTGGCCCCGACAGGATCTGGCCGGTTTCAGCGTGGCGGACAAGCAAGATGAACTCGATCTCATGCTCGCCGCCAAACGTGTAGCGCACCCGCTGCGTCTGGCAGTGGAAGCGCGTCACCTCAAGGGTCACGATCACGGGGATATCGCCGTCAACAGCCGCGAAGGCCGGTTCAAGGGCCGCGGTCATCAGGGCATCGACCTGCTCGTAACGGTCGCCCAAGGGATCGCCGCGCCAGACGATATCGGCGCGCGGCTTGATCGTATTGGCCTCCGACACTTCCAGCGTGCGCGGCACGATCACCTCGAACCCGGTGACGCGCCAATTCTGCACGGCGATGTCTTCCACCGCGGGGGGCACGTCGAACGCAACGTCGCGCGACACCTGGCTGGTGCTGACGCAACCGGAGACCGCCAGTGCGACCCCCAGGATCAGGGCGGGGATGAAACGGGGCTTCATCATGGAATGTCTCCTCAACCACGGGGCGGCGTCCGCCCGATTTGCCGATTTTTTCTTGTTTTCGATCACGGTCTTCGTGCCGCGATAGGCAAAGGATGGTGGATAAGGCGGGCGGAATGTGGATGGCCGTGGGTCCTTTCCGCGGTCATAACCGGGAAAATTCGTGCCAAATGCACGGCGAATTTTAGGCAAATGTGGTGGGATTGTGGCGAGCCGGGTGGGAGCAGGACCTAGTCGATCTCGCGGATCCCGGCAATCTCGGCGCGGGCGCCTTGCAGGATCCAGGCATGTTCGGAGGCGATGAAAAACGCCCCGAAGCCGTAGGGCCGCAGCTCTTTTGCCCTGTCTGCGTGGGCCACGAAGGTCATGTAGGCTGTGCCGTTGGCCCTGGTCGCTTCGCCCACGCGGGCCATCGCCGCATAGAGTTCATCGCTGGTCTGGTCGCTTTTGCCGTAGGCCACCGACAGATCCGCGGGGCCCAGGAACAGAGCATCGATCCCGTCGGTCCCGGCGATGGCATCGGCGTTGTCCACGCCCTCGGGATCCTCGATCTGGGCGATGATCACGGTTTCATCGCGGCTTTGCTGCAGCAGCTCCGGCATGGTCCGGGTGGCGAACCCCGCCCATCTGGTGGAGCCCGCATAGCCACGCCCGCCATGGCCGAACCGTCCGGCGCGCGCGACCCGTTCGGCTGTCTCGGCATCGGTCACGTGGGGCACGACGATGCCGCAGGCGCCCAGATCCAGCACATGGCCGATATTCTCGGCGCTGCCCGATGGCACGCGGACCAGAACCGGGTAATCGGCGGCGCGCGCCACGGCAAGGCAGGCATTCAGGGCCTGCGTATCGAAGGGCGCGTGTTCGCAATCCAGACATACGAAATCGAGGCCGGCGAGCATCAGCACCTCGAGCATGTCGACCGAGGGCGTCTTCATGAACGTCCCGGCCAGCGGGGTGTTGGCGGCAACGCGGGCGCGAAACTCGGCGATGGACATGGGGCGGCGTCTCCGGTGGCGGTGCGGGCGGAGAGTGCCGGGGGCATGGGCGGATTGCAATGGCTGGTCGTCGGAGCGGCGATCAGCCGATCGGTGCGTTCGGGTCAAATCCGGCCATCGGAAGATCCGGCAGTCCGGCCGCTTCCGGCAAAAGCCCGTCGTCCATGGGGGCGGCCGGGTCGCCACCGGATTGCATTGTATCGGACGCTGGATTGCCTGCCGCTGCCATTGGATCAGGGCTGCGAGCAGCCGGAACATCCGCCATGGCCGGGGCGGCGGCATCATTGAGAGCCGCGTTGGATGGTGCGGCGGGGGCCGGGATCCGGGTGCCTTGTGCCGCCGCGCCGCGCCCAACGTCATCGGGCGGACCCAAGCGCACGGCCCGCTTGCCGCCCAACTGGCCCAGAGAACCCCGGGCAAAGACATGATCGCCGTCCCCTTCCAGCGTGACCGAGCGCAGATCGGACGGATCGAACGGAATCAATTCGCCTTCTTCCATCGCCTCGACCTGGCCGAGGGGCAGGGTCACGCGCATCAACACCGCGTTAAGCGTCAGCGGTGCGGGTCCAAGCGCCGTCAGAACCTGCGTCGCCCAATCCTGCGGCCGTTCCTTGGCGGGCGCCTTTGCCCCGGCCGCGCGCCGGCGGGCCATGCCGGGATCGCGCGGCAGGACCAGGACGATCTGGCCCGACCGGTTCTGACCCACGGTGACATCCACCTTCAGGCGGTGATAGCCGCGCTCGGGCAACAGCAGGTTGAGCTGACCGCGATCCTTCACGCGGCTGCCATAGGTGATCCGGTCGGGCCAATCCCGCCCCGGCGCCTTGGCGGTTTCCTTGGCGAAGGCCACAAACAGAAGATCCAGAAAATCGCGGCACAGGGCCTCGTCGATCCGGGTGACGTTGCGCGCCGGAAGCTCCACCTCTTCCACGCGCCCGGTGGTCTGGATCTCGATCAGCGCATCGACCAGCGGATGGCTCAGCGCCACCAGGCCCCGGCGGCCTTCATGATCCTCGATCGCGGCCAGAAGGCCGGTCTCCGGCAAGGCTTCCATACTGTCAGACAGGGTGGTGCCCCGGCTCACCTGAACCTCGGCCGGGCGGGCGAACAGCCCCTCAAACGGGATCGATGCCATGCGGATCGCCCGCGACAGGCCCGATTGCAGATCTGCAGTGGGGTCCGGGCCGCCATCGCCCATACCTTGATGGGCCGCAACGATGCGGGCCAGAACGGGGCGCGGGGCGGTTTCAGACATGGGGATCTCGGGGGCCTTCTGGCGGTGTGGTCGGAAAACTTCTCCGCTTGTCGCATGAGGGTGGTTAAAAAACCCCTTACGCCGCGCGCAGGGCCTGGGCCGGAAGGCGTACCCGGAACCGGGTGCCATCGGGGCTTGGACGGTAGCTCAGTCCGCCCCCCAGACGCGCCATCACTTCGCGGCTGATCGCAAGGCCAAGCCCCGCCCCCGGCGCGCCTTTCGCAGTGTCGAGCCGGGCGAATTTCTCGAAGATCAGCGCCTCCTGCCGGGCGGGAATTCCCTTGCCGTTGTCGGCAAATTCCACCTCCACGCCCTGCCCGTTCGCCACCACATCGATCCGCAATTCCGGAGCCTCCGCATCGCAGTATTTCTGCGCGTTCGAGATCAGGTTGATGAAGACCTGCGCCAGCCGGTCGGCATCGGTCCAGAGTGTCACGGCCTCGGCCTCGGGGTCGCGCCGGATCGCGATCCGCCCGCCCGCCTGCGCGCCGGCGGCATGGATGGCCCGGTCCAGCACATCGCCCAACGCGACCTCCCCCATATTCAGCGTCACGCGCCCGTTTTCCAGCACGCTGAGATCCAGCAGATCGTCCAGCAGGCGGGTCAGGCGCAGGCTTTCATCATGGATGATCCGGCTGAAACGCCCGCGCGCGGCATCGTCCATCGGGTCGGTCTGCATCAGGATTTCGGAGAATGACCGGATCGACGTCATCGGGGTGCGCAATTCGTGGCTGATCTGGGACAGGAACGCATCCTTTTGCACCGACAATTCGGTGAGTTTGGCATTGGCCTCCCGCAGCCGCCGCGCGGTCTGGGCAAGCTCTTCGGATTTGGCCTCCAGCTGGCTGGAATATTCCATGATCTGCGCCGCCTCATCGGCCACGGCCAGCAGATCCCCCACACCCACTGAGGCCGCGCCGGTGATCTGCGCCACCATGGCATGGGCGGTGGCCGCGCCTACCGATCCGGCCAGTTCACGCTCCAGCTTTTCCAGGAAATCCGGCGTCGGCTCGGGTAGGTCGCCGTCGCGGCCCTGCCCCTGCGCGGCCTCCTGAAACAGCCGCCCGGCCCGGCCCGTGCCCATGATCCGCTGCGCCATGATCAACAGGTCATCTGCCGTGCCGACAGACCCACGCCACCCGAGCAGAGCGCGGGAATGCTCGAACACGTTGACGAATTGCGCGCCCTGCAGCCGTTCCAGCGGGTTCGGGAAGCTGAAGAGTGACCCGAGGATGAAAAGCAGCGTGTTGACGCCCAGGCTCAGCACCAGGGCGGTCAGAAGCGGATCGGTGGATTGCAGGCCGAGCGGCGTTTCGGGGCTGAGCCAGAAGATGCCGAACGGCCCGTCGGACAGAACCGGCGCAATCAGCCCACCGGTCTCCGCCACATTGGGCAGGAGCAGCAGCCACGCCCAGATCAGGAACCCCGATCCGATGCCCAAAGCCGCGCCCACCCGTGTGGCCCCGCGCCAGAGGATGCCGCCAACCAGCGCCGGCAGCACCTGTGCCACCCCCAGAAAGGAGATCAGGCCGATGGAGGCCAGCGCCTCCGCCCCACCTGACAGGCGATAATAGATCAGGCCGAGGCACAGGACGCCCGCGATCGAGAGCCGCCGCGCGGTCAGCACAACCCGGCGCATGTCGCCCGTCATCGGATCCTCATGGCGCGTCGCCCGCAGCCAAAGCGGCATGATGATGTGGTTCGACACCATCGTGCTCAGCGCCAACGCCGCCACGATCACCATCGATGTGGCCGCCGAGAATCCGCCCAAGAACACCAGCAGGGCCAGCCCGTCCTGTCCCAATGACAGCGGCACGGTCAGCATGTAGAGATCGGGGTTATCCCCCGTGCCCGGCAGGCTCAGGCCCGCCACCGCCACCGGCACCACGAATAGCGAGATCAGCATCAGGTAGAGCGGGAAGGCCCAGCCCGCCACGGCCAGGTGCCGCTCGTCCGAATTCTCCACCACCAGCACCTGAAACATCCGCGGCAGACACAGGATCGCGGCCCCCGCCAGCACCGTCAGCCCCAGCCACCGCGCCCCGTTCAGTGGCTCCCGCGCAATGGCGCTTGCTTCGATCCGCGCCAGCATGTCACCCGGCCCGTCGGCCACGCCCCAGACCACGAACGCGCCCACGGCAAGGATCGCGGCGAGCTTCACGATGGCCTCGAACGCAATCGCGCTCACCAGGCCGGGATGACGCTCATTCAGGTCCAGCGACCGGGTGCCGAAGACGATGGTGAAGAGCGCGAGGCCACCAGCGACCCACACGGCCGTCTGCTCGGCATCCGGCGCACCCAAAGTGCCGGGGCGGGCGAAAACCGAAAACGACAGGGTCACGGATTGCAATTGCAGCGAGATATAGGGCGTCGTGCCCAGCACGGCCAATACCGTCACCAGCACCGCCAGCCCGCCCGATTTCCCGTAGCGGCTTGAAATCATGTCCGCAATCGAGGTGATCCGCTGCGCCCGCCCGATCCGCACCATCTTCCGCAACAGCCAGAACCAGCCCACGAACACCAGTGTCGGGCCCAGGTAGATCGTCAGGAATTCAAGGCCCGACCGCGCCGCCGACCCCACGGCGCCATAGAACGTCCAGGCCGTGGCATAGATCGACAGGCTCAGCGTGTAGGTGATCGGCGAATTCAGCCACCGCGCGCCGCCCTGCCGCGCCGCCTTCTCCGCGATGAAACCGATGGCAAAGAGGCCCACCACATAGACGACGCAGACCGCGACGAGGCCGTCGAAGCTCAGCATCTCAGCTGTCGTCCCCGACCGTTGGCGTGGCCGGCTGGCCATCCGGCCCGTCATTTTCCGCCGCCTGCGGCGCATCGCCCACCAAGGCGCGGGACACCAGCGCCGTCAGGCCGATCAGGATCACCCAGATCGCGAAATAATAGATCAACCCGCCCGCCAGGGTCAGGGCCCCCGCATCGTCACCCCGGATCAGGATCGGCCCGAAAATCAGGATCAGCCCCAGGATCGGCAATAACCGCGCGGCATCCTGCAAGCGGTACTGGCGATAGGTGCGGCGTTCCAGAAACAGGCGGCGGGCCATGGCGCGTCAGCTCCCCTGCCCGGCCGCGGGCCGAAAATCATCCACCCCCGACAGGCGCTCCACGATCTCCAGAAGCTCGCTGTTCGAAAACGGCTTCGTCAGGAACGCATTGGCCCCCATGGCAAAGGCCTGCTCCCGATCCTTGGCCTGCCCCTTGGCCGTCAGCATCAGGACGGGTAGATCCGCCGTTGCCGCATCGGCGCGCAAATCGCGCAGGATCTCAAGGCCCGACCGCCCCGGCAGCATCACGTCAAGCACCAGCATGTCTGGCACCACCCGCGCCACCTCTTCCAGCGCGCTCTCTCCCTTGCCGTGGCCGCGCACATCCCATCCCGCCCGGCGCAGAATGAAACTCAGCGCCTCCAGAATGTTGCCCTCGTCCTCGACAATCAGGATCGTCCCGGTGCCGGTCTTGGTCTGTTCCGTCATCGCCAGTCCTCCCCCCGGCAGGGCAGTCTACCCCCCGGGCCTGGTGCGCCGAGTGTGCCCCCAGATCGTGCCCCGCGCAATGCTCTCGCGCGTTGGCTTGCCCGGGGCAAACGGCCGGGCCGCCTATCTCCGCGCGGCGCAGGCCTCCCGCGGGCAGGATTGGCAGCCGGGGCCGGCCTCGATCAACCCGGCCCCCGGCATATCCGCGCCAAGCGGCATGACCAGCATGGTCGCCTGCATCAACGGCGCCGCGCCGAAGCCTGCGCCGCCCACCGGCTGCGCCACTGCCCAGGCCCGGAACCGCGGCCCGCGCGGCATGTCCAGCACGGCCGCCTCCGCCTGTCCGGGCCGCGTCAGGGCGCGATATAGTGGCCAGAGCGGGCAACCGGGGGCCACGCGGGGGATCGGAAACCCGGGCAATCGACGCCGCTGGATCAGCGCGCCGGACGCATCACAGATCGCCAGGCCGCGCTCCGGTGCGCCACTCTCCACCGGCAGATGCGCCAGCCGGCGCAGCACCAGCGCCACATCGCCGGCGGCCCGCTCCACCAATGCCGCGGGATCATAGGCCGCCGCCTTGGCCGCCGGGGCAAACTCCGCCATCGGCAGGCGCGCGGCATCGGCGGCATAATCGCGCAGCCGCCGCTCCGCCATGGCCCGCGCCCGCGGCTCATCGAGCCCCGCCGCCCGGGCCAGGATCATCGCGATGGCACCCGCGCCCTGCGCCTCGATCTCAGGAAAGTGGTGGCCTGCCGCTTCGAACATCGCCTCAACGGTTTCCTCCGGGGCCGCCGCCGCGGCATCGGCCCCCGGGGCCTCGAACTGGGCCAGAAGGCCCGTCGCCCGGGCCGACAGCCGCTCCGCCTCCTCATGCAGGTTGCGGTGGAACCGCCCGCGCCAGGCCGCATCCAGATCGGCCTCGCGCACCAGGATATCCGCCGTCGACCGGATCGCCGCGACCGATGACAGAACCTCATGCATCGCTTCGGCCAGCGCCGGATCCTGGCCCAACCGGTCGCGCAGAGCTTCGATCTGCCCCTCCAGATCCCGCGCCCGCCCCTCCTGAGCCGCGATCAGGGCGGTCCAGCCGGGGAATCGCGCCGCCAGTTCGTCGATCCGGTCCGTCTCCGCCGCCACGCCGCCCTGGGCCCGGGCCGCGGCGTCCAGCACCTCGCTGACCCCCGCCTCGGCCCCTTCGCTCAGGACTGACGGCTCAACCTTCAGGGCGCGCGCCAGATCGAGCAGGAGCTTGCCGCCGATGCGCCGGTGATTGTGCTCGATCAGGTTGAGGTAGGAGGGCGACACGCCCACGGTTTCGGCCAGCGTACCTTGCTTGATCCCCCGCGCCAGCCGCCGCTCGCGAATGCGGCTTCCGGTCAGATCTGTGCGCCGAAGCTCAGCCATGGTCCCTCCGAAACTTTACAGAGTTTTCCATGAAACGGTTGCGCTTGTGAAGCGGTGTCTCACGTGTGCGTAAGTCAACGGGCGGATCACCCCGATACCGTGCCCCCAGGCTTGCAATCTAATCGGCATCTTTATAACCATATAGTTATGGAACGAATCGGTTATGATCCAGATCCCACCCTCGACGCCGTGTTTCACGCGCTGGCCGACCCGACCCGCCGCGCGATCCTCGCCCGGCTGACCCAGGGCGACGCCTCTGTCGGCGAACTGGCGCAGCCCTTCGCGATGAGCCAACCGGCCATTTCCAAACACCTCAAGGTGCTGGAGGGCGCGGGCCTGATCGACCGCGCCATCGACAAGCAGCGCCGCCCCGCCCGCCTGAATGCCGCCCGGATGTCCCGCGCCGTGGAATGGCTCATCGCCTTCCGGGCCCATTGGGACGCCCGCCTCGATACGCTCGACGATCTGCTGTCCGAGCTTCAATCCGACCCATCCGAAAGGGATAAGAATGACTGACCTGCCCACCTACACCCTGACCCGCACCTTTGCCGCGCCCCGGGATCTGGTCTGGCGCTGCTGGACCGACCCGGAGCTTCTGGGACGCTGGTATGGCCCCGGCGTGGAGACGGTGGTGCATCAGGTCACGGCAAAGGCTGGCGGCCAGTGGCTCCATGAAATGAAGCTGCCCTCGGGCTCGATGTATCAACGCATGGACTACACCGAGGTCGTGGCGCCGGAACGGATTGTCATGCTGATGTCCAGCGCCGATGCCAATTGGGCCGTCACCGACAACCCGATGATGCAGAACTGGCCCCGCATCCTGCGGACCGAGGTGACGTTTTCCGAGGTCGACGGCGGCACCGAGATGGTGCTGACCTGGACGCCGCACGAGGCCAGCCAGGCCGAGATCGACGCCTTCGCCAGCGCCTTGAGCAGCCTCGATCAGGGGTGGGGCCGTGGCATGGAGATCATGGCGGACATCCTCGAAGAGCTTACGGCATGATCGGTTATTATATTGAATTTTCTGGATATCCGCTGGCTGCATTAACCCTGTGGTAAGATGCGTCGTGCATCGTGCACGGTGGAGAATTGGGGGCCTCACCGCGCAAGCACTTGAGGAGGGCTTATTATGGATATCATGACCACTCCGCCTCGGGCGGATGTCTCGACGCAAACATCGCAACCCGCCGCGCGGGTTGCCCAGGACGCGGTTAGCGTCAGGCCGGAAACATCGCGGCCCGTCATGGGCGCCAGCGAAGCCGATAAGCCGACCCCCGGTCGATCATCGGAGTTTCAGCCGCTCGACGTGGTTCAGGTCGGGGATAATGACGATATTCCCGTACCGCCCGAGCCGCCGCGGGAATCGGCCGTACTCGCCATCATCGCGGCGGCCCAGGAACCCGACGACAGCCCAGGAGCAGCGGCGGAGGCCGAGGATAAGGGTTCGGATGCGGCAGCCCCGGCTGACAGCCCGACCGCCGCCATCCCGGCCCTGTTGAAAGATATCGAAGACGGCCCCGTCAATCCGACCGTCGATATTCGCAGCTGATCTGCCGCAAGAGAAGCATCAGACGCCCGGCGCGGAGCAGCGCCCGGGCCTGATGCATTTGACAGCCCCCCACGTTCAGCGCCGCTGATCCAGCACGGTGCCCCCGTCCGGCGGTGTGGCCAACAGGGCGGACGTATCTTCATACCGCGCCGCTGTCAGGCTCGGCGCGTCCGGCGCATCCGCAGCCGCAGCGTCCGGAGTCGCGGACCCGTCCGCCGATGCCCCCAATGCCGCGAAGATCGTCTCTACGCGGGTGCTCTGCTGAACGGCCTCCGCCATCGCACGCGCCTCCGCCTCGCTCAGCGGGCCTGTCGCTGCGCTTTCCTCCGGCGCGATCGTCAGACCGCGCTCCACTTCGGCTGCTGCGATCCGTGTCTCGACCGATGGCGATGGTGCGGTGACCGGGCCAGCACCTGCGCCCCCGGCATCGCGATCGCCTGCATCGGCACCGGATTGCGCGGTATCTCCGCCGACGCCCGCATCGGGCGAGTCCTGCGTGGCCTGCGCCTCCTCCACCGGCGGTTCATTGGCCGGTTGGGGCTCAGGCGGCGTGGGATTGCTTGGATTGGACGAAAACGGGGTCATCCCCCCTACGCTGAACATCGACGGCACCTCATTCGGATCCCCACCCGAATGGGCGGACTGAACCACGCCGCCCGGCGATTAACCAACGGATAAGTCCATACAATTCAGGACAAAGACGCCGTGTAGATCGCATGAAGCCCCGGCGGTTGATCGGGCCGACCGGCCAACCCGCGGTTTGCCGAAGGGTTCTGCAATCGGTCTCCCAGACGGTCCTGACTGATCGCCCTGTGCCGCCCGGCGCCATCGGCGTGGTCAAGGCTGGTGCCACCCCACCAGGATACGGCACGTGGCGTGTGTCGGTCATGGATTGCGCTATCGCCGCCGCGATGGCGAGCCGACCCAGCTTTCCGCCGCGGGCGCGATACTGTCAAACAAAACCCGGCCCCGCGCCGGATGGGATGCGGGGCCGGTCTGGTCAGGTGACGCAGGGCTTACTCCGCCAGCGCCGCGTCCGTGATGACGTGGGTGAACGCCCCTTCGGGCGGCGCGGAAATCACCGGATCGGACCCACCGGCCAGCAACGTATCCACCGTGCGCTGATAGGCGGCCTCGTCCAGACGGCCGTCACCCCCTTCAACCAGCAGCGCAATCTCGCCCATCATACGGGTCTGATGCTCTTCGGTCTGGGCGCCGGTCTCGTCATAATCCAGCACGATCAACGCCGCCTCATCGGGATTCTCCGCCGCCCAGGCCCAACCGCGCATCGACGCGCGGACGAACCGTGTCATCCGGTCGACGAAATCGGGATCATCGAGATTTTCCTCAAGCGCCCAGATGCCGTCTTCCAACGTGGACACGCCGTAATCCTCGTAGCGGAACGTCACCAGCTCCTCCGGCGTCACGCCCGCATCGATCACCTGCCAATACTCGTTGTAGGTCATCGTCGACATGCAATCGGCCTGACGCTGGATCAGCGGATCAACGTTGAACCCGGCCTGCAACAGCGTCACGCCGTCGTCTCCGCCTTCCACGCCGATGCCAAGCTGGCTCATCCAGCTCAGGAACGGGTATTCGTTGCCGAAGAACCAATGCGCCACCGTGTGACCGGCCAGATCGGCAGGCTCCGTGATGCCGCTATCGGCCCAGCAGGTCAGCATCAGGCCCGAGCGCACGAAGGGCTGCGCGATGTTGACGACCGGCAGGCCGTTTTCCCGCGCGGCCAGCGCCGACGGCATCCAGTTCAGCATCACGTCCGCGCCGCCACCGGCCAGCACTTGCGGCGGTGCGATATCCGGCCCGCCGGGGATGATGTTCACGGCAAGGTTTTCCTCGTCGTAATAGCCGTTCTCCAGCGCCACGTAATAACCCGCGAATTGCGCCTGGGTGACCCATTGCAGCTGCAGGTTCACCTCGTCGGCGTGGCCATCGGCCAAAGCCATTCCGCCAGAGGCCAGCAGCGCGGCCATGCCAAATGTCAGTTGTTTCATTATCTTCCCTCCAAGTTGCGTTGGTCTTTTTCTATCTCGGCCCCGCCATCGCGCCGCAGGCATGTCACACCTTTCGCTGCGACGGGTGCCAGAATGTCAGTTGCTTCTCCAGCAGTGCCATGAGCCCATAGAAGCCCGATCCGGCCAGGGCCGCCACCGTAATCTCGGCCCAGACCACATCCATGGCCAGCCGTCCCACCTCGATCTTGATCCGGAACCCCATGCCGACGGTGGGAGAGCCAAAAAACTCAGCCACAATTGCCCCGATCAGCGCAAGGGTTGTGCAGATTTTCAATCCGTTGAACAGGAACGGCATCGCCGTGGGCAGGCGCAGTTTTATCAGGCTTTGCCAATAATTTGCGGCATAGGTGTGCATCAGGTCGCGCTGCATCGCGTCACTGGCCTTCAGCCCCTGCACCGCGTTGACCAGCATTGGGAAGAACACCATCGCAACAACAACGGCCGCCTTCGAGGCCGGGCCGAACCCGAACCACATCACGAAGATCGGCGCGGTGCCGACGATGGGCAGAGCGGCGATGAAATTGCCCACGGGCAGCATGCCCTTTTGCAGGAAAGGTGACCGGTCGATGGCCAACGCCGCCAGCAACGCGGCGCCGCAACCGATCACGTACCCCACCAATGCACCCTTCAGGATCGTCTGCACGAAATCGGCCCAGAGGATGTCGGTATTGGCCGCAAAGGCCTGCGCGATGGAGCTGGGTGCGGGCAGGATCACGGGGCTCACGTCGTAGAGCCGCACCGCCATCTCCCAAAGCGTTAACAGCGTTAATCCGAAGATCAGCGGCACCAACAGCCGCGCACCCGGCGTGGCATTGCGCGACAGCACCAGGTTGATCCCCCAGGCCAGAAACCAGACCCCGAGGATCGCCGCCAATCGCCAATCGACGAGAGCACAGAGAACCAGAATGATCAGGCCGGCGCCTGGCACAATCCATCCCCGCGGCGCCATTTGCATCACCGCACTCATCGGTCCAGCCCCATGCGCCGCAACGTGGTCCGCTCGATCAGCCCCAGCAAAGCGACCAGACACGCCGCACAAATCGCCGCCATGAACAACGCCGACCAGATCTGGATCGTCTGGCCGTAATAGGAGCCGGTCAAAAGCCGCGCGCCCAACCCGAACCGCGCGCCCGTCGGCAGTTCCGCCACGATGGTGCCCACCAGGGCCGCCGCAATCGCAACCTTAAGCGAGGCGAACAGGAACGGGATCGAGGCCGGCAGCCGCAGCTTGAACAACGTCTCCGACCGGCTGGCCGAATAGGTCCGCAGCAGGTCCAGATCCATCGCGCCGGGCGAGCGCAAGCCTTTCACCATGCCGACGACCACCGGGAAGAACGACAGATAGGCCGAGATCAGCGATTTCGGCACCACCCCGGTCAGCCCGATGGCGTTCAGGACCACGATCACGATGGGGGCGATGGCAAGGATCGGGATGGTCTGCGACGCAATCGCCCAGGGCATCACCGACATGTCCATCGCCCGGTTATGGACGATCCCGATAGCCAGGATCAGGCCCGCCAGCGTTCCAATCACGAAGCCTAGAAGCGTCGGCGCAAGGGTCTGATAGGCATGGAAAAACAGGCTGCGAGGATTGGGTTGGTATTCGCCGCGCCGTTCCCGCAGAATCGGCTCTCCGGCGGTGGTGTTCCACAGCTCCGTCACCACCTGGTGCGGCGCGGGCAGGCGCGGGCGTTCTTGCGCCATCGTGTCGGCAAAGACCTCCGCCGCGCTGATCTCGATCCCCCGCCGCTCCGCCGTGTCGAGGGTGGAGACGCGGTTCATCCCATAGGCCGCCGCGTACCAGATCGCCACGATCACACCGACCACAACCAGCACCGGTAGGATCGCCATCGTGATCCGCCGCATCGCCATGCAAAGGGCGCAAGGGGGCTGTGCCTCGACCGCGCTCATGCCGCCTCCCATCCCATCAGGACATCCGGCAGGCCTTCCTCGTTGTCCCCGTCGCTGCGTTTGAGTTCCGTTAGCCCTTCGCGCCGGTAGAAATCCCAGGCCCGCCTATTGGCCTGCATCACGTAGAGCACGAAGCTGCCATACGTCGCCTTGGCGTGGTCGAGCAGCGCGCGGCCCACCCCGCGACCGGGATGGCGCGCCATAAGCGCCGTCACTTCGCGCCATTCCGGGTGCCAGACATAGAATCCCTCCACGGGGTCCCCGGCCACCCATGTCTCCCGCGTCGCGAAGACCGAGCCGGTGTAGAAGTCCATCACCTCCGCACGGCTGTGCAGATCGCGCGCCCAGTCCCGTGTGGCGATCCAGTCGGCGGTGATCTCGCCGCAGGCGCGCATATCGGCCTCCCCGGCCCGTCGGATTTCGGCAATCGCGTTCATTGCGCCTGCGCACCGAGTTGCGGGCGATCGCGCGGCTCTGTGCGCAAACCGAGTATATACCGAAGATATACCAACCCTATACCGATCCTATATCCCGGCTGAGGGCGCTCACTCGTCATAGGCGTGCCCCTCCCGCAGGCCTTCGCGCACCCGGTGGGCCAGCGCCAGGAATTCCGGCGTGTCGCGGATATCAAGCGGCCTTTCGCGCGGCAGATCGCTCTCGATCACATCCGTAATCCGCCCCGGACGCGGAGACATCACGACGATCTTGGTCGACAGGTAAACCGCCTCCGGGATCGAATGCGTCACGAACCCAATCGTCTTCTCCGTCCGCGCCCAGAGCTTAAGCAATTCCTCGTTCAGCCGGTCCCGCACGATCTCGTCCAGCGCCCCGAACGGCTCGTCCATCAGCAGGATATCGGCGTCAAATGCCAGCGCCCGCGCGATAGAGGCCCGCTGCTGCATCCCGCCCGAAAGCTGCCACGGGAACTTCTTCCCAAACCCCTCCAGATCAACCAGTTGCAGGACATTGTTCACGCGCTTTTCTTGTTCAGCGCGGGAAAACCCCATGATCTCCAACGGCAGCTTGATGTTCTTCTCGATGGTCCGCCACGGATAGAGGCCAGCGGCCTGGAACACATACCCATAAGCCCGCGCCCGCCGCGCCTCGTCCGGCGTCATGCCGTTGACGGTGACTTGCCCGCCCGTTGGCTGCTCCAGCGCCGCGATAACCCGCAGAAACGTTGTTTTTCCACAGCCCGACGGCCCGATGAACGAGACAAAATCCCCCTTGTTGATGTCGAGTGAGACATCCGAGAGCGCCTGCACCGGGCCGTCATTCGTCTGGAATGTGAGGTCCAGCGCATCAGCAGAAATCACGGCCTCAGGCACGGTCCATCTCCCGGATACGCTCCACCATCAACTCCGTATTCCTGTGTAAAAACGGATACTTGACCCGCTCGGCCGTCACGAAGGGCGCCAGCCGTTCCCAATCTTTCAACAGCACATTTCCCCAGTACGAGTTGATCATTTCCGCCTTCACCCCGCCATGGACATGGGCCAGCGAAACAAGCCCGTAACGGTGCAGCACGGCCTTGAAGGCGGCGCGTGTCTCGTCGCTCATTTTGTCCGCGGCCTGATCCGCCTTGGCTCCCAACACGCGCCGCTCCTCCCGGAACGCTTCGTCGCCGAAGACGGAGTAGAGAAAGACGGCGCTTTCCCGCGCAAGACGCGCCTCATCAGCATTGACCGAGCGGCGTTGGAGCAGAACCTGAATGGCGATTCCGATGATCGCAAACGCCGCGAGGGTCGTGGCGTAGGGTTCGACGGCTTCAATCGGGGGGAGGCTGGCCCAGAAGTCAGTCATAGGCGGGTCGACTCCGGTGATCCAATGAACGAGACGAAATCGCCCTTGTTGGTCTGCAAATTCACATCGCTGAGGGCCTCCACCGGGCCATTGTTGGCTCGAAACGTCGGGTCAAGTGTGCGGGCGGAGATAATGGGGGCATTGGCCGCCGCCGCACCTGCATCTTGGGTATGTTCTCGATCTACTGACACGGGTTGAGCGCCTCCGCGACGCCGCTGCCGTGGTACGCGAATAACTGATACCCGTCCCGGTCGCGGTAGGGCACCAGCGAGAGGTTTTCGCCGTTGTAGGTGGGGCACTGGGCGGACACTTCGAACGTTCCGTCGCCAACGTCTGCGATGGTCAGACCGGTGCATTCGTCGTCGAAGAACCGGAAACGATCCGAAGACAGGATGAACGTTTCGTCCGATCCGACCTCTTGGCCCCGCGCCAATATGCAGCCGCGCGCATTTCCGTAGACGCCATCGAGTTGCACACTGTGACCATCGGCCCCGGCGACCGAAGCGATGCAGGCCAGGATGGACCCGAGGAAAACGACGCGCAGGCCTTTAACAATCATCCAGCAATGCCTCCCAATCATAACCTTCGTGGTACAGCCGCGCCGAACCATCGGCATTCGCGGCGAACTGAAAAATCTCTTGCCGGGTGTTTTCAAGGCCTTCGCAGGTGGCCATGAGGATGAGGGATTGACCGTCCGCATATTGCGTATCGTTGATGAAGCACGTGGTTTCCCAAAACCGGATTTCCTCGCGGGTCACGATGGTGAACGCCTGCCCGGACCAGCCGCCCGCCAAGACATTGCACCCCTCGGCGTCGGCCCAGGTGCGGTCTGGCGAGATAACGTTTTCAGCAGAGAGGCATGCGGGAACGACGGAAAGAAGCGAGCCTATGGCGCAGAAAATCAGTGAATGTCGCGGCATGGATGCTGATCCTGAACGAGATTTCAAATTGATAGTGGCGGTCAAACCCCCGCCGGAATATTCAGCGGATCGCGTTCGATCTTGCGCGGCGTGTTCAGCGCCTTCCACTTCGACAGAGCCCGTGACGGGCTCGCAGCCGGGGGCCGCTTCACGAAGCGCCCGCGCCCGGGTTGCGGCTGCGAGTTCTGCCCCGCAGCCCACACCACATCGCCACGGCTCAGCGTGTATCGGGGCGAGGCACTCACCTCCATCCCCTCGAACACATTGTAATCCAAGATGGATTTCGCCGTCGCCGTGTTAATCGTTCGGCCCAGTTTCGGGTCCCAGACCACCACATCGGCGTCTCCGCCCACATTGATCCCACCTTTCATCGGGTAGATGTTCAGGATCTTCGCGATGTTCGACGACGTTACCGCCACGAATTCCTCGGGCGTCAGACGACCCGTCTCAACGCCGCGGGTCCAGAGCATCGCCATCCGCTCCTCCAGCCCACCGGTCCCGTTGGGGATCATGGCGAAATTGTCCACGCCCATGCGCTTTTGCTCATCGGTGAACGCCGCGTGGTCCGTTGCCACAACTTGCAACGACCCGGCAGCAAGGCCGTTCCACAACCCGTCCTGATGGTCCTTCGACCGGAACGGGGGCGACATGACGCGGCGCGCGGCATATTGCCAATCCTTGTTGAAATACTCGCTCTCATCCAGCGTCAGGTGCTGGATCAGCGGCTCGCCGTAGACGCGCATCCCCTTCTGGCGCGCGCGCCGGATCGCCTCATGGGCCTGCTCGCACGACACATGCACGATATAGAGCGGCGTCCCGGCGGCATCCGCGATCATGATCGCCCGGTTCGCAGCCTCACCCTCTACCTCGGGCGGGCGGGAATAGGCGTGGCCTTCCGGCCCAAAGACGCCTTCCTCAAGGTATTTCTGCTGAAGCTCCGCCACGATATCGCCGTTCTCGGCATGAACCAGCGGCAGCGCCCCCAATTCGGCGCAGCGCTTGAAGGAGGCGAACATTTCGTCATCCTCGATCATCAGCGCGCCCTTATAGGCCATGAAATGCTTGAACGTATTGATGCCGCGTTCTTTAACGACGGCCTCCATCTCATTGAAAATACTCTCATTCCAGCCGGTGATGGCCATGTGATACGAGATGTCGACGCAGATCTGATCCTTCGACTTCCGGTCCCATTCATCAATGGCGTTCAGAAGCGAGCCGTCCTCACCCGGCAGGCAGAAATCAACCAACATCGTGGTCCCGCCCGCCGCCGCCGCGAAGGTGCCGGTCTCAAACGTTTCCGCCGCGGTGGTGCCCATGAAGGGCATTTCCAGATGGGTATGGGGGTCGATCCCACCGGGGATCACATAGGCGTCGGAGGCGTCTATCACCTCGTCACCGCTCAGGTTCTCACCGATCTCGGCAATCTTCTCGCCCTCGATCAGCACATCCGCCATCCACTGACGGTCAGCGGTCACCACCGTGCCGCCTTTGATCACCTTGCTCATGGGACCCCCCTGGTTAACTCCGTTTACCCCTGCGCGGTCACGCAGATCATCCGCTGTTCCCGCGTCAGAAGCGGGATGTAGGTGCTCTCGACCGGCCCGCGATGCAGGAACCAGTAGCAGCCGTCGGCCTCAAGCCGGACGGTCGACGTATCCTGGCCGGGCGCGACAAGGGCCAGCACCTCTTCGGGCAGCACCTCGCTTTCGCCCTCGGGCGTGGTCGTCACACATCCGGCCAGAGCCACAACCGCACCCAGCGCAAGCCATATTGTTGATTTCATTCCACTATCTCCGCCGTTTCCACGACCGCATGGAACAGCACATTCGCCCCGGCCGCCGCCCATTCCGGGCTGATTTCCTCGGCCTCGTTATGGCTCAGCCCGTCCACACAGGGACACATCACCATCGCCGTCGGGGCCACATCATTGATCCAGCACGCATCGTGCCCTGCCCCGGATACGATATCCATGTGAGAATATCCAAGCCTTTCAGCCGCTTGTCTGACGGCTGTGACACATCCGTCATCAAAGGCGGGTGGGTCGAACTGGCCGACGATCTCCGCTTCGAAGCTCACCTCGATCTCTTCGCAGAGCTTCGGGGCCCGCTCCATCAGCTCGGCCACCATGGCGTTGAGCTTGTCGAGGATGTGGGTGCGCATGTCGACGGTGAAGACGACCTTGCCGGGGATGATGTTGCGCGAGTTCGGATAGACATCGATATGGCCAATGGCGCCCACCGCATTGGGCTGGTTCTTCATGGCAATCTCGTGGACGAGTTCCGTCACCAGCGCCAGGCCACGGCCCGCATTCTTGCGCATATGCATGGGGGTGGAGCCGGTATGGCTCTCCTTGCCGGTGATCGTGCATTCGATCCAGCGGAGCCCCTGGCCGTGGGTCACGACGCCCACATCAATGCCCTCCGCCTCCAGGATCGGACCCTGTTCGATATGCAGCTCGAAAAACGCATGCATCTTGCGGTCGCCCACCTTCTCTTCACCCTTCCAGCCGATCCGCTCCAGCTCATCGCCGAAGCGTTTGCCGTCGGCATCGACGCGGTCATAGGCCCAATCCTGCGTGTGTTTTCCGGCGAAGACCCCGGAGGCGAGCATTGCGGGCGCGTAGCGCGTGCCTTCCTCGTTGGTCCAGTTCGTCACCACAATCGGGTGCTTGGTCTTGATGCCCAGATCATTGAGCGAGCGGATGATTTCCAAACCGCCAAGCACCCCCAGCACGCCGTCGTATTTGCCCCCCGTCGGCTGCGTATCGAGGTGAGATCCTACATAGACCGGCAGCGCGTCCGGGTCCGTCCCCTCACGGCGCGCAAACATGTTGCCCATCGTGTCGACCCCCATAGAACAGCCCGCCGCGTCACACCATTTGGCGAACAGATGGCGCCCCTCGCTGTCCTCATCCGTCAGGGTCTGACGGTTGTTGCCGCCCGCAACGCCGGGGCCGATCTTGGCCATCTCCATCAATGAGTCCCACAGGCGCTCACCATTGATTTTCATGTTTTCCGCGGGAGAAGCCATGGGGTGTTCCTACTTCAGTTCGGTCTCGATGAAGGTCATCGGCGCGCCTCCACCATTGATGACATTGTGTTCCACACCCTTGTCGCGGCGATAGACCGTGCCTGCCGCAACAAAGACGTCGCGTGTGTCGCCGCCCGGTTCTTCCAGACGCATGGCGCAATCGGTCAGCGTGGTGATGACGTAATCCATACCATGGGTGTGCCAGCCGGTCTCATCCCCGGGCGCAAAATCGAACCGGGTGACGCGCACGCGGGCATCATCGATCAGGGTTTCCGCTTTTGCTTCAGCCATTCAAGCAACCTCCCTCGCGGCGCGCTGTTGCAGAAGCGCCACCGCTTCCGCCGCGCGAGCTTCCGGCACAAAAACGTGGTCATGCAACGTCGCCGCGATCACGTTGCAAGCAATGCCCGCCTCGGCCAGCACGGTTGAAACCGCCGCGGTCAGGCCAATCCCCTCCAGCGAAGAGAAGACTTTGAGCGTGATCTGCGCCATCGCCTCCTCTTTCGCTCTCGCAGGAACAAGAACCGAAAGCCCTTCTTCCTCCCGAAACACCGCAAGCGCATTGGGCAGGCAATCCGGCAAGTCCGCCTCCGTGACCATGCGAAACGTCCATCGCCCCGGCATCAATGCGGGGTTCATTCCGGCGATCATCGTGGCTGTGTCAGCGACGGGTGCGGACATTCAGTGCAATCCCTTCAGCACATCCCCCAACGTGCCAAACAACTGATCTATCTCGCTTTTCGAGATAATCAGCGGCGGCGACATGGCGATGATATCGCCGGTCGTGCGGATCAGAACGTTCTTGTCATAGCAATCAAGGAACGCCTGGAAGGCCCGTTTGGTGGGTTCGCCTGCAATCGGCTCCAACTCGACCGCGCCGATCAGGCCCATATTGCGGATATCGATCACATGGGGGCAATCGCGCAGGGAATGCAGGCCGTCTTCCCAATAAGGTGCAAGCTCCGCCGCGCGTTCGAACAACCCGTCTTCCTTGTAGGTTTCCAACGTCGCCAGACCGGCGGCCGAGGCAATCGGATTGCCGGAATAGGTGTAGCCGTGAAACAGCTCGATCAGGTGATCTGGCCCGGTCATGAAGGCGTCGTGGATGGCCTTGGTGGCCAGCACCGCGCCCATCGGGATCACGCCGTTGGTCAGGCCCTTGGCACAGGTGATCATGTCGGGCATCACGTTGAAATGCGCGGCGGCGAAGCTGCTGCCAAGCCGCCCGAACCCGGTGATCACCTCGTCGAAAATCAGGAGGATGCCGTGCTTGGTGCAGATCTCGCGCAGACGCTCAAGGTAGCCTTTCGGCGGCATCAATACGCCCGTGGATCCGGCCATGGGCTCCACGATGCAGGCGGCGATGGTCTCCGCTCCATGCAGCGCCACGATCCGCTCCAACTCGTCGGCTAGATGCGCGCCATGCTCGGGTTGACCACGCACGAAACTGTTTTGGTCCGGCAGATGGGTGTGGGGCAGATGGTCCACACCCGTCAACAATGACCCGAACACCTTGCGATTGTTGACGATCCCGCCAACGGAAATCCCGCCGAAATTCACCCCGTGATAACCCCGCTCGCGCCCGATCAGGCGGGTCCGGCTCCCCTGCCCGATGGCGCGCTGGTAGGCGATGGCGATCTTGAGGGCGGTCTCCACCGATTCAGACCCGGAATTGGTGTAGAAGACATGCTCGAACGGATCGGGCGCCATGTCGCGCAACCGGTTTGCGAGTTCGAAGGCTTTGGGATGGCCCATCTGGAAGGCGGGGGCGTAATCCATCTCGGCGGCCTGTTTCTGGATCGCCTCCACGATGCGCGGCTGGTTGTGGCCCGCATTGCAGCACCACAAACCGGCGGTGCCATCCAGCACCTGCCGTCCGTCGGCGGTGGTGTAGTGCATCTTGTCAGCGCCCACGAACATGCGCGGGGTTTGCTTGAATTGGCGGTTGGCCGTGAACGGCATCCAGAATGCGCTCAGGTCATTGGGAACCGGGTTGGAACGGTCGAGTGCCATGGTCTGATCTCCCCAACGCCTGTCGGGCAGGCGCATTTTCTTTTTGACCAAATGGTCAAGGTCACGCTAGCAAAAGCCCTGTGACAGTCAACTTAAACGATAGCACATTACAGGCATCCGGGCGCTACCTGCGCTCTTCGGCAATCATCGGGCCCGCAATCGCCCGGTTTGCCCCCCAATCAGGCAGGAACAGAACCCCAGGATGAGCAATCCCAAACCCCGCACCCGCATCCAGGAGAAAAACCGTGCCCGCGTGCTGGAGGCGGCGCTGGATGTCTTCTCCCGCCACGGCTTTCGCGGGGCCACGCTGGACGAGATCGCCACCGAAGCGGGCCTCTCCAAGCCCAACCTGCTCTACTATTTCGTCTCCAAGGAAGAGATCCACGTGACCCTTCTTGAAGGGCTCGTGGACACCTGGCTCGATCCGCTACGGGATTTGGATGCCGCCGGCGATCCGCAGGAGGAACTGCTGGCCTATGTGCGCCGGAAGTTGCAGATGAGCCGCGATTTGCCGCGTGAGTCGCGGCTCTTCGCGCAGGAGATCGTGCAGGGCGCGCCGCGGATGAAGGACGGGCTGGCGACGGATCTCAAGGCGCTGGTCGATGAAAAGGCAGAGGTTCTGCGCGGCTGGTCCGCCGCCGGGCGGCTTGCGCCGGTGGACCCTCATCACCTGATCTTCTCGATCTGGTCGCTGACCCAGCATTACGCCGATTTCGACGTCCAGGTCCGCGCCGTTCTGGGGGAAGGCCGCGAGCCGATTGACGAGGCGGAGGTGTTTCTGGAGACGCTGTTTCGGAGGGTGTTGGCGCCGTAAGCGGGGCCAGCGCCGATCTGCGCCGGGACCTTACTCAAGGCCGCAGGCCGCCCTAGGCTTCGATCTTCGACACCGTGAAGGCCTCCAGATCCAGCCCCTCGGCCTCTGCCGCGTCAAAATCCACATGCAGATGATTGCCGTCCGGATCCCAGACATTCACTTGCACCAGCGGCATGTTCGGCACCTGCACCACCCGGTGCGGCTCCTGCCCCTCCGCCAACCGACGCAAAAAGCCCGGCAGGCCTCTGGCACGGAATGCCGCATGTTCCAGCGCCAGATCCGCGGCCTTGGGCGGCACCTGCGCCACTTCGACCAGATGCACCACCGGCAAATCGCCCGCGTAAAGCCATGCACCGGGAAACGGAAACGGCGGGCGCGGGCCGTTCTTCAACTGCAGATACCGCCCGTACCACCCGATCATTGCGTCCATCTGGACGGTCTGGAGGTTCACATGGTCGAGCCGCTCGATCATCTGATTCCGCTCACTCCGCCGCCTTGACCGCGCCGGGGTTGTTGGGATGCGTCGTCCAGTTGGCGTATTCCGGCGATACGGGCTTGCCCGTTCGCTCGTCCATCGCGCCGGGGGCCAGTTCCTCCATCGTGATGCAATCCTCCACCGGGCAGACATTCACGCACAGGTTGCAGGCCACGCATTCGGCGTCGATCACCTCGAACACGCGGTCCTCGGACATCGAAATCGCCTGGTGCGACGTGTCCTCGCAGGCGGCGTAGCAGCGCCCGCATTTGATGCAGGCATCCTGGTCGATCCGCGCCTTGGTGACGTAATTGAGGTCCAGATACTGCCAATCGGTCACGTTCGGGACGGCACGGCCGACCAGATCGTCAAGACTCATGCCCTTCTCATCGAGATATTGCGACAGGCCGGACATCATCTCCTCCACGATCTTGAAGCCATAGGTCATCGCCGCCGTGCAGACCTGAACATTGCCTGCCCCCAGCGCCATGAACTCCGCCGCGTCGCGCCATGTGGTGACGCCGCCGATGCCCGAAATCGGCAGGCCGCGTGTTTCGGCGTTGCGGGCGATTTCTGACACCATCGACATCGCAATCGGCTTCACCGCCGGGCCGCAATACCCGCCATGGGAGCCTTTGCCGCCAATCGACGGCTCGGGGCTCATCGTGTCGAGATTGACCGAGGTGATCGAGTTGATGGTGTTAATCAAGGATACTGCATCCGCCCCGCCCCGATGCGCGGCCTCGGCCGGCTTCCGGATATCGGCGATGTTGGGCGTCAGCTTCACGATAACGGGTCTGGAATAATATTGCTTGCACCAGCGCGTCACCATTTCGATGTATTCGGGCACCTGCCCCACCGCCGCGCCCATGCCGCGCTCAGACATCCCGTGGGGGCAGCCAAAGTTCAGCTCGATCCCGTCGGCGCCCGTATCCTCCACCAAAGGCAGAATGGCTTTCCACGCCGCTTCCTCACACGGCACCATGATCGACACGATCATCGCGCGGTCGGGGTAATCGGCCTTCACGCGCTTGATCTCTTCGAGATTGGTGTAGAGGTCCCGGTCGGTGATCAGCTCGATATTGTTAAGGCCCAGAAGCCGCCGATCCGCCCCGTAGATCGCGCCGTACCGGGGTCCGTTAACGTTTACGACGGGCAGCCCTTCGGCCCCCAACGTCTTCCAGACGACGCCGCCCCACCCGGCCTCGAACGCGCGGCGGACATTGTATTCCTTGTCCGTCGGCGGCGCGGAGGCGAGCCAGAAAGGGTTGGGCGATGAAATGCCGATGAAGTCGCTGGAAAGATCTGCCATGTCAGGCTCCTTCTGCCGTGAAGCTCTCAATCAGGATGATGTTGTCTTCGGTGTCGCGTAACGTGGCCCATCGGACCCCGGGCGCCCAGGGCGCGTCGTCGGGGCCCTGGCTGATCGCCACGCCGGCCTTGGTCAAGCGGGCACATTCTGCGTCGACATCGTCGGAGACAAGGCAAAGGGCCGGCTTGCCGTGCACCTCCATCTCCGTCTTTGCGGCGAAATGAAGCCGCGTCTGCCCGCCGGGCAAAGTCAGGAAAATCCAGCGCCAGCTTTCGCCATAGGGCGCGTCGGTATGCACGTCGAAGCCCAGTTTGTCCGTGTAGAACGCCGAGGCGCGGTCCTGATCCTCAACCGGGATGGACTGAAAATGGATATGCGAGATCATGATCCGGGTTTTCTGAAAATCAGCTCGGTGGGCGCGATACGGCCTGCTGTCAGGTTGGCGACATAGTTTTGCAGCTTCTGCGCCGGATCACCCGACATCAGCAGGTGGATACCCACCGGTGCGGCGCCGTTGGCCGCCATCGCCTGAAACACGCGGTCGAAGTAATGTTGGGCGAATTCGGTCCGATCGCGCTGCGCGACATTTTCAAGCCCGGCGCGATGGGCCGCATTGATATAGGCGTCCGGCGCGGCGACATGGCTGGTCTCGGGCGTGCCGGACCATGGCAGCGGAAAGACCAGGTCATCGCCATTTTCGCCCCGCATCACGTCGAACAGCGCAAAATGCCCGCCGGGTTTCAACACCTGCGCCACCTGAGCAAACAACGTCGCCTTGTCGGCAACGTTCATGCCGACATGGAACATCGTGACAAGATCGGCGCTGCCTGCCTGCCACGGCAGCGATAGAACCGAGCCCTGATGCAGCGTGATCGCATCGGACAGCCCCAGCCGCTGGTTCAGGGCCCGGCCGGTTTCCACGTATTCTTCGGTCAGGTCCACGCCCTCGACCTGCGCGCCATACCGATGCACGATGTGGCGGGCCGTGCCGCCAATGCCGCAGCCCAGATCGTAGACCACCATGCCCGGGTCGATCTGCAATTGATCGAGCAGGGCCATCGTCGACTCGATCCCCGCGGTGTGGAATTCATCCACCGGCTTGAGATCGTCGAAAGATGGATGTGCGGGGTCCGCGCCCGCATCCTTGAGTGCAGCATCAATCCGGGCAATCAACCCGCCCGTCGTGTAATGCTGCGCGACATCAACCTCCAGGGTCATCGCGGCCTCCCAAACCTGTTGGATGGGGCACAAGATACCACATTATCCCACCAGACTGGCATGAATGTCTTCCGCGGCGTCTCGGCCCTCCGCAACCGCGGTCACGGTCAGGTCCTCGCCGCCCGAAGCGCAATCGCCTCCGGCCCAGACGCCGTCGACGGAGGTGCAACCCGCCCCGGTCACGGCGATCTTGCCGCCTTCGATGGCAAGCCCGTCCGGGGTGCCATCGAGGGTCTGGCCGATGGCTTTCAGGATCTGGTCGGCCTCAAGGTCAAAGGTTTCGCCGGTGCCCGTCAGGCTGCGCCCGTCGGACTTGGTGTATTCGCAGCGCAGCGCGGTGGCGACCCCGTTGCCGAGCACCTCCAGCGGCATCGCGTTGAAGATGAACCGCACACCCTTGGAGGCCGCAAGGTCCTGTTCATAGGCGCTGGCGGGCATCGCGGCGCGGTCCCGGCGGTAGACGAGCGTCACCTCATCCGCACCCAGAAGCTTGGACTGAACCGCCGCGTCAATGGCCGTCATCCCACCGCCGATCACCACAACCTTGCGACCGACCGGCAGCGCGGCGAGATTGTCGGCCTGGCGGAGGTTCGCAATGAAATCAACGGCATCCGCAACGCCATCGCGATCTTCGCCTTCGGCGCGCAACGCATTCACACCGGCCAACCCCATGCCAAGGAAGACCGCGTCATACTCCGCGCGCAGGCCCTCCAGCGTGATGTCGCGGCCAAGCGCCTTGCCGTTCTGCATCGTGATGCCGCCGATCTTCATCAGCCACTCCACCTCGGCCTCCGCAAAGCCGTCGGTCGTCTTGTAATAGGCGATGCCGTACTCATTCAGGCCGCCGCCCTTGGGGCGGGCATCGAAGATCTCCACCGCATGGCCATGCATCGCAAGCCGATGCGCACAGGCCAGGCCAGCCGGCCCCGCGCCGACCACGGCCACCCGCTTGCCGGTTTCGGGCGCCCGCTCGAACGGATGCACACCGGCCGCCATGACCGTGTCGGTGGCGTAGCGCTGGAGTTGCCCGATCAGCACCGGCTTGCCCTCCGCCGCTTCGCGCACGCAGGCCTCTTCACAGAGTGTCTCTGTCGGGCAAACGCGGGCGCACATGCCGCCAAGAATGTTCTGTTCAAAGATCGTCCGCGCCGCCGCTTCGGGTGTGCCGGTGGCGATCTGGCGGATGAAAAGCGGGATGTCGATACCGGTGGGACAGGCGGTGATGCATGGCGCATCATGGCAGAAATAGCAGCGATCCGCGGCCACCAACGCCTCGTGCCCATCCAGGGGCGGGTGCAGGTCCGAGAAGTTCTGCGCCAGGGTCTCGGCCTCAAGCCGGGCGGCGGCAATACCGGGGGTTCGGGGGCTGTTCGTCATGTCTGGCAGGCCTCGCTGATCGACTGGCTTGGTTGCGATCAGGCTGGCACGGGTTCAAAAATTTATCAAATGGTAAAATTTCCAAAGCGCTCACCCGGTCTCCTCAGGCCACCCATTTGCCCGGTTTTGCCGCCTTTTTGGGCACGGGGTGGCTGCAATTGGCGGATGAACCCTCCATATGCGTCCGAACGGGGCGGCTTTTCCCCGGGTCAACCCTGCGCTATAGCGCTTGGGGCAGAGACCCCGGATGAGGGGCGCGCGACAGAGCGGACGGGGAGAGGTGCAGAATGGCGGAACGATCGCACGACAAGGATGTGGCCTTCATCAAGGCGCTGGCAGAGGTGTTGCAGGACAACGACCTGACCGAGCTGCATGTGAAGCGCGAGTACGGCGAGAACGACTGGCTGAACGTCCGCGTCGCCAAGCAGCATAACGTGGTGACGCACACAGCGTCGGCCCCTGCCCCGGCTGCGGCCCCCGCCGCGCCCGCGGCATCGGCCCCTGCTGCGGCAGCGGCCCCGGCACCAGCCCCCGAGGATCCCGCCCAGGCGCCCGGCGCCGTGACCTCCCCCATGGTGGGCACCGTTTATCTGCAGGCCGAACCCGGATCGCCCGCCTTCGTGAGCGTGGGCGACAAGGTGACGGAGGGGCAAACCCTGCTGATCGTCGAGGCCATGAAGACGATGAACCAGATCCCGGCCCCCCGCGCCGGTACGGTCAAGCGCATCCTCGTGGAAGACCAGGCGCCCGTCGAATACGGCGCGCCACTGATGATCATCGAATAACCAAAGGGCGAGCGTATGTTCCGCAAGATCCTGATCGCCAATCGTGGCGAGATCGCGCTCCGTGTCATCCGCGCCGCCCGCGAGATGGGGGTGGAATCGGTCGCTGTGCATTCCACCGCCGACACCGACGCGATGCATGTGCGCATGGCCGACGAATCCGTCTGTATCGGGCCGCCTGCGGGCACCGACAGCTACCTGAGCATGTCGGCGATCCTGTCGGCCTGTGAGATCACCGGGGCCGAGGCAATTCATCCCGGCTACGGTTTCCTGTCCGAGAACGCCGCCTTCGTGCAGGCTGTTGAAGATCACGGGATCAAGTTCATCGGCCCGTCCGCCGAACATATCCGCATGATGGGCGACAAGATCACCGCCAAGGAAACCGCCAAGCGCCTGGGCATTCCCTGCGTGCCGGGATCAGAGGGCGGCGTGGCCGACCTGGCCGCCGCGCGCCAGATCGGTGAGGATTTCGGCTATCCGGTGATCGTGAAGGCCACGGCAGGCGGCGGCGGGCGCGGCATGAAGCTGGCCAAATCCGCGGCCGAGATCGACACGGCCTTCGGCTCCGCCCGGTCCGAGGCCAAGGCCGCGTTTGGCAACGACGAAGTCTATATCGAGAAGTATCTCGGGCGGCCGCGCCATATCGAAGTGCAGGTCTTTGGCGACGGCAAGGGCAACGCCGTGCATCTTGGTGAGCGCGATTGCTCGCTGCAGCGCCGCCACCAGAAGGTGTTCGAGGAGGCCCCCGGCCCCGCCATCGATGCGGCGACTCGGTCCGAAATCGGGATGATCTGCGCCAATGCAGTGGCTGAATTGGGCTATGAGGGCGCGGGAACCATCGAATTTCTCTACGAGGACGGTGAATTCTATTTCATCGAGATGAACACACGCCTTCAGGTTGAACACCCGGTGACCGAGGCGATCATGGGCGTGGATCTCGTGCGCGAACAAATCCGCGTCGCCGCCGGTTTGCCGATGTCGTTCCGGCAAGAGGATCTGCAGGTGAATGGCCACGCCATCGAGGTGCGGATCAATGCCGAAAAACTGCCGAATTTCGCGCCCTGCCCCGGCACGATCAGCCAGTATCACGCCCCCGGTGGCCTTGGCGTGCGCATGGACAGCGCGCTTTACGATGGCTACCGCATCCCGCCCTATTATGACTCGCTGATCGCCAAACTCATCGTCCATGGCCGCGACCGGCCCGAAGCGCTGGCACGCCTGAACCGCGCGTTGGGCGAGTTGATCGTGGACGGGATCGACACCACCGTACCGCTGTTTAGCGAGTTGTTACAGGCGGATGCGGTGCAGACAGGCGATTACACTATCCACTGGCTGGAAGGCTGGCTGGAAAAGAACCTCGGCTGACAACGGCGATTGTGCAGCCGAAGGCCCGGGCGCGCCGATGAATGGCGGCCCCGTGATGCGGACCTCTCGGAAGTAAGGCGCTCAGGGCCAAAACGGCCCGTCGCGGCAATTTGCAAGGAGGGCGGCGCCGCCCGAAAGCAGACCGATTGTGCTGCCCAGTGGATTGGGCAGTCCGGATGCACATGGTGGATCGGATCATCCGACGGTCCCGTTTCCGGGAGCCCGAAAAGGGCCTGACATCCGCCGGACCGGAGAGCCGATCGCAACTGCAACCGGGCGTTGTGCCCGGCATCTTGGAATTCCAAGCCATCATATCAACATGACAGCCTTAACATCGGCTTAATCTGAAGCAATCGGCCAAAATCGAGGAAAATCACCCAAGTTTTAATGGGCTTTTGAGGAATTCGACCCTAGGTGATGGATATGGCCCATGACATGTACCAGCCGCCCCAACCCGCGATCAGCCCCGAGCTGATGGTGCGGGCCTATGCGGCGGGGATTTTTCCCATGTCCGAGGGCGCAGCCGACCCCGAAGTGTTCTGGGTCGATCCCAAGCGCCGCGGCGTGTTTCCGCTCGATGCGTTCCACATCTCGCGCTCACTGCGGCGCACGATCCGGCGTGGCGGCTATGACGTGCGGATCGATCACCATTTCTCGGAGGTGCTGGACGGCTGTGCGGACCGGGAACCGACCTGGATCAACGATGGCCTGTCGGCCTGCTACCTGGCGCTCCATGCACGCGGCATGGCCCATTCGGTTGAGATCTGGGATGACGAAGGGCTGGCGGGCGGCGTATTCGGCGTGGCGATGGGGGCCGCGTTTTTCGGCGAAAGCATGTTTTCGCGCCGCACCGGGGCTTCGAAACTGGCGCTGGCGCATCTGGTGCACCGCTTGCGGATGGGCGGGTTCATCCTGTTCGACACCCAATTCGTGACCGACCATCTGCAAAGCCTGGGCGCAGTTGAGATCGCACGTGCCGATTACCGGGCGCAATTGGCCCATGCCCTGATGCTACCTGCGGATTTCATGGCGCTGCCCGCATGCGCGGCATTGGACGTGTGATCCGGGGCCCTCAGGCGTCGCAGCCCAGAACCCACACATCGTATCGCGCATGTTCCAGCGCGTTCAGCGCCGGTGACGACGCGATCATCCAGCCGTCGAAGAGCGTCACCCCCTCAAGGTCGAGCACTTCGAGATGGGCAAAGGCATCGCCGCCCGGATCCGCCGCCGGGTAGCGGCATTCGATCACCCGGATCGCAATGCGCCCGAACACCACCGTTTGCCCCATCGACAATTCGATATCCGTGGGCTGACCCAACATCTTGTCGAGCGCACGAAGCGACACGACACTCCCCTGCCCGGTGGCCGGCTGGCTGACGGAGGTGACGGGGCCGGTCACACCGGGAAAGGTGCTGAACGTGCCTTGCGGCCTGGTTCCGAGGTTCAGGGTGATATCACCCGCCCCCGCATCATTCGGCACCAGCCCGCCCTCATCGGACAGGCTCAGATCGGTGTCGTCGACCGCCTCGCCGGGCTCAAGCTGAAAACCTTCGAACGCGTCATTGGCGGTGCCGTCGAAATTGTCGAATTGCTGCGCCCAGGCGAAAGGCGGCGCCGCGACCGAAAGGGCCAGAAGGGCTATGGGGATCGCGCGGAACAGCATGATCTAGCCGTCATCGCTTCCGGAGACGAAACGCAGCAGGAGCGTGATCAGGCTGACCGAGGATTGCGTATCGAGGATCTCGCCGCCCGGCTCCAGATTGAACGGCGAGCCGCCTGGGATTACCTCCACGAACGAGCCACCCAGAAGGCCTTCGGAGGCCACGGCGATGGCGCTGTCATCGGGAAGAATGATCGCGTCGGCCACTGAAAAGGTGGTTTCGGCCAGGAACGTATCGGGGTTCAGTCGCATTCCCGTGACGGTTCCGATCTGCACGCCGCCCAGGCGCACCTCGGTGCCGACCGAGATCCCCTCGGCGGAGCGGAACGAGGCCTGCAATTCGTAAGATCCGGCCTGCGACACGCTGCCGGTGCCGGACGCGTAGAAGAAAAAGCCGATGGCCGCGGCCACCACAACGGCGCCGGTGGCGATTTCAGTGAAGGAATGATCGGTTTCTGCCATGACACCGGCATAGCTGTCGCGCGGCGTAAGGCCAAGGGGCGGATTTCAGGCGGCCACCCACCGGCAGGCTTATTCCGGGCTCCAGGCCTCGTAATCGCGGCGGTCGGCAGGTTCGGCATGTCGCAAGGAGCCCGCGGGCGCATAGGCCTGCGCGGTGCCCGTCAGGTTCGGCAGGTGCGGCTTTTCCCAGGATTTGTGGGGGACCGGGCGTTCGGACGGTGGCTCATCCCAGGTGTGGTGCAGCCATCCATGCCATTCGGGATCGACGCGCGAGGCTTCGACCAACCCGTTGTAGATCACCCAGCGTTTGCTGTCGTCAGCGTTGCGGTAGAAGATATTGCCCTGCCCGTCTTCGCCCACCTTCTCGCCATTGCGCGCCGTGAAAAGCTGCGTGCCGATGGTCTGGCCGTCCCACCAGGTGACGAGGCGTTTGAGGAAATTCAGCATATCGGGCGTCCACACAAGTTCGTTGGGGCCTATGTGCCTGTTTGATTGCGGGGCGTCCAGTGCCATGCCGTCGCGCTTTGACCCAGCGGCGCGGGCCTTGCCCGCATTCTTTTTGCCTCGCAGAGCTCAGGTGGGGGCGCTGCCCCCGTCGCCGGAAGCGACGCCCCCGGGATATTTTTGAAACAAGGAAGGGGCGCCGGGGTGTTTGGGACGGAGAATGGAGGGCACCCGGAGCCGCACCCGATCGGGGGGCGATTGCAGCCGGGGGGCGGCTTGGCGTAGGAGAGGGCAACAGAGATTGAGGGAGAGAGACATGACGGACGGCCCCAGCTACGGCTTCGATACGCTTCAGATCCATGCAGGTGCGCGGCCGGACCCCGCGACCGGTGCCCGGCAGACGCCAATTTATCAGACCACGGCCTATGTGTTTCGGGATGCCGAACATGCGGCGGCTTTGTTCAACCTGCAGGAGGTCGGCTACATCTATTCGCGCCTGACGAACCCGACGGTGGCGGTATTGCAGGAGCGGATTGCCACGCTGGAGGGCGGCGCGGGCGCGGTCTGTTGTTCGTCGGGGCACGCGGCGCAGATCATGGCGCTGTTCCCGTTGATGGCCCCGGGGCGCAATGTTGTTGTATCGACACGGCTTTACGGCGGTTCGGTCACGCAGTTCAGCCAGACCATCAGGCGCTTTGGCTGGTCGGCCAAGTTCGTTGATTTCGATGACCTGGCCGCGATCAAGGCGGCGGTGGATGACGATACGCGAGCGATCTTCGGCGAGGCGATTGCCAATCCCGGCGGCTATATCATGGATGTGCGCGCGGTGGCCGATATTGCCGATGAGGCGGGCATTCCACTGATCATCGACAACACGACGGCCACACCCTACCTGCACCGCCCGATCGAGCATGGGGCAACGTTGGTGGTGCACTCCACGACCAAGTACCTGACCGGCAATGGCACCGTCACGGGCGGCTGTGTGGTGGATTCCGGCACGTTCGATTGGTCGGCCTCCGACAAGTTCCCGTCGATGAGCGCGCCGGAGCCTGCCTATCACGGGTTGAAGTTCCACGAGACGTTCGGGCCGCTGGCCTACACGTTCCACGGCATCGCCATTGGCCTGCGCGATCTGGGGATGACGATGAACCCGCAAGCCGCCCATTACACGTTGATGGGGATCGAGACACTGTCGCTCCGCATGGATCGGCACGTGGAGAATGCGGTGAAGATCGCCAATTGGCTGGAGGCCGATCCGCGCGTCGATTTCGTGACTTATGCGGGGCTGGAAAGCTCCCCCTATTACCACCGCGTCAAGGATGTCTGCCCGAAGGGCGCCGGTGCCTTGTTCACCTTCGCGGTGAAGGGCGGCTACGAGGCCTGCGTGAAACTGGTCGATTCGCTGGAGATCTTCAGCCATGTGGCCAATCTGGGGGATACACGCTCGCTGATCATCCATTCCGCCTCTACGACCCACCGACAATTGACGCCGGAACAGCAGGAGGCCGCAGGGGCCGCGCCGAACGTGGTGCGCGTCTCCATCGGGACGGAGGATTGCGACGATCTGATTGCGGATCTGGACCGGGCGCTTTCCGCCGCAACGGCCTGATCGCAAAACGTTAACCTTATCGGCGGTATCGTGATCGGGCCGCGGGGCCGAGACAGAACGGGGCATGGCCGGATGATCCGCCATGCCCCCTTTTGCGAGGCCCCGGAAAGATTTAGACTGAATCTCGCCGATCCATGGAATTGGCTGCGGGGAGGTGTTTTCCCCGCGCGAAAAGCGCTGTAAGAGGGGGCGGTTGTGGCAGGTCTGCCACGCCCAAAGAAGAATGACTGAGGTCTGACTTGACGGTGAATATCGCACTCTTCCTGTCTTCGGATGGTATTGCCTTGGCCCATCGCCAGGCCGCGGGCCATTGGGCGATGATCGGAGAGACCGCACTTGACGTGCCCGACCTGACCGAGGCGCTGGCCGCGCTCCGCGCGCAGGCCGTGGACCGGGAAGGCGATGAGTTCGAGGCGCTGCTGGTCCTGCCCGATGACCAGATCCTCTATACCTCGCTGACCGCGCCGACGAGCGATCCGGAGCTGACGGCCTTTCGGATCGAGGAGGGGCTGGACGGCCTGACGCCCTACACGATCTCGGAGCTGGAATACGATTGGCGCATGCAGGAAGAGGACCGCGTGAAGATCGCGGTTGTCGCCCGCGAAACGTTGGACGAAGCCCGGGGCTTTGCCTTGCAATACGGTTTTGTCGGCGCCGGATTTGCCGCGATGCCGCCGATGCAGCGATTCCCCGGCGTGCCGCTGTTTGATCTGAGCGACGCAGCCAAGGGCATCGATTTCGCCGCTGATGGCATCGCCTTTGGCCCAGACACCTACGGCATGCCAGAAGAAGAGCCGGAGCCCGAGGCCCCGGAAGAGGACGTTGCCGCCTTGGCGTCCGAAGATACGGTCGAGGCCTCAGAGCCCGAGACGGACGTGGTGGCTGAGGTCGCGGCGGACCCGCCCGCACCGGAGCCCGAGAGCTTGGTTGAGGCGGTTCCTGAGCCCGCGCCCGTTGTCGAGCCAGAGCCAGAGCCAGAGCCAGAGCCTGAAATCGTCGAACCGGTCGCATCGGACAACCCGGCGCTTGCCGAGGCCTTGCAGATGGCCGCGGCGGTTGACGTGGCGCAAACTGTGCAACCCATAGCCGATCCGAGCCAGTCGGGGCCCGTGACGCCGATCTCGTCGGAGGCCGCCGCCACGCCCGCGCCGGACCCGGTGGAGGATGCCGGTCCCGAGGATGCCGACCTGCCACCGGCCCCCTCACCCGCCGCCGCCGAAGCGCGGGAACGGGCGCGGGCGATCCGGGGCGAAGCGGCCGGGCCGAAACCCGCATCGGATGACAGTGCCGGATTTGCCGCCCGTCGGGGCCGTGTTGCGCCACCCGATGGCGGCCGTGACAGCCTTGTGGGCCAGCGCTCCGCGCGGATCGGCCTTGGGGGGGCGGTTGAGCGCCCGGAGGGCCTGCCCGATCCCGCCGGGGCAGCCCCCGACGACGGCGCGGCCAGCAAGATGCCGCGCCTGTCCGAGCAGTTGGAGCGGGTGCGCGCCGCCAGCAAAGCAAAGCCCAAGCCTACCGCAGGGGCCCCGTCCGCGCGGCGCCCGCGGGTGGAAATCGATCCGCAGCCCCCCACCAATCCGACCGGCCTGAGCGCGGAGCGCCGCCCGACGCCGTTTGACGGCCCGCCCCCCGGCGGCACCACCGCGCCGGTCGAAAAACCACGTGGCGGCCTTCTGTCCGGTCTCAGGCGATCAAAGGCCGAGGCCACCCCCCTCGTGCCGACGGACAGCGCAATGGCCGAGCCGGTCTTCCGCCACGGTGAGGGACCCGGCGCGGTGCCCGCGGGCGATGGAACGGCAACGGCCGAAGATGGCGGCTTTACATCCGGGCTTCTGGCGCGCAAGGCCACCCCATCGGCGGGCCCGTCCTTCCGCACCGGGCTGATCCTTACGGTGATCCTGTTGCTTCTGTTGGCCATGGTCGCGATCTGGTCGGCAGTGTTCCTGCCTGACAGCCCGCTGGCCCGACTCTTTGGCGGATCGGATCGCGATCAGGCAGGGCTGGCCGAACCGCTGGACGCGCCGATCGCGCCCGATGCCTTCACCTCGGCGCCCGTGATCGGCGCCAGTGAAGCACCGCAGCCGACCCTGGCCGACGAAGCCGCGGCAGATGGCGTCGATCTGGCCGCATTGGAGCCGGAGATCGGCCTTGAGGTTGCGCCGGAGGAACCTCTGGTGGATCCGCCTGAGGCCGACATCGCCGCCGAAGATGCGGGCGAGCAGATCTTTGATATTGATGCCGAATTTGAACTCCCCCCCCTGCCCGAAATTGATCCGGGCCAAAATCCCAGCATCGAAGAGGCCGAGGCGCTTTACGCCGAAGATGGCATCTGGGCGCGGTCGCCCGAGCGTCCGGACCTGCGGCCCTTCGATCTTCTCGATCAGATCTACACCGCTTCCATCGATCCGGAAGTGTCGGCGCTGGATGCCGTTGCCCTGCCCGATCCCGGCGTGAATCCCGGCGAGTTGTTGCGCCGCTTCCCGCCGCCTCCCGCATTCGGGGCGGATTTCGACCTGACCGCGCAGGGCCTTGTGGCGCCGACCGCGGACGGCGTGCTGACCCCCGGGGGTGCCTTCGTGGTCGCCGGGCCACCGCCCGTCACGTCAACGCCGCGCCCGCGAGACCGCGAAGTCGTCGAAGCGCCCCCTGAGATTGACGTCAATGCGGCCCTTCTGTCCGTTTTCCGGCCCACGCCGCGCCCCTCGAACCTGTCGGAGACCCGCGAACGGCAGGTTCTGGGCGGCTTGACCAATGATGAATTGGGGGCCGTGCGGCCCCCCGAGCGCCCCGTTTCTCCGCAAGAGGCCGCGGCCCGTGCCTCTCTCTTTCCTGGCGGCGAGGGTGCCGCCGATGGCCTGATTGACGGCGAGGTTGTCGAAAGCGCCGTGGCCGCAGCCATCGGCGGCTCGGATCTGGCCACGTCGCGGTCGCTTCTGCCTGCTCAACGGCCCGCCAATATCGCGCAGATCGTGGCCAGTGCCGATCGCGCACCGCAACAGCCCGTCACCGCCGTGGCCGCCGCTGCCGTGGCGCCCGGCCCCGATATCCCCTCCAACGCCGATGTCAGCCGCGCCGCGACAGAACGCAACGCCATCCGTCTGCGCAACGTGAACCTGATCGGGGTAACCGGCACACCGTCCGACCGCCGCGCCCTTGTGCGCCTGTCCTCAGGGCGCTTCGTGCGCGTAGGTGTGGGCGACCGGCTTGATGGCGGACGGGTGGCCGCGATTGGCGAGACGACCCTGCAATATGTACGCTCCGGCCGGACGGTGACGCTGGAGATCCCGGGCTGATCCCGGCACGTTTTTTCGGCCGCGCTGTTTCCTGATCCAAGGCCGGGGCTCTCCCGTGACCCGGACCTGTGCGTGCGCACATTCCGTGTCTTTGGGCCCGGCGCAGCGGGCGCGGCCATGGCCGCGCGACGCTGCGGTCGTACCTCGATGGCCAAGGGTGGGAAGAGCGGCCGATCGGCCCTCCGGGGGGCATGTTTATCTGAACAAAGAGGGGCTTTGAGGTCAGAGCAGGAGCAGAGCCGCCAGACCCAGAAACGCAAAGAAACCGACGACGTCCGTCACCGTCGTCACAAAGGCGCCGGAGGCCAGAGCCGGGTCAATCCGCAGCCTGTCGAGCACAACGGGCACGAGGATCCCCGCCAGCCCCGCAACCAGCAGGTTGATGACCATCGCCGCTCCGATCACGACCCCGAGCATCGCGGTGCCGAACCAGACCACGCCCACAATTCCCATCACGACCGCAAAGATCGCGCCGTTGATCAGGCCCACGCCAGCTTCACGGGTGATCACGCGGACAAGGTTGGAACTGGTCAGGTCCTTGGTCGCGATGGCGCGGACGGCCACGGTCAGGGCCTGGGTGCCCGCATTGCCGCCCATCGACGCCACGATGGGCATCAGCACGGCAAGAGCCACGATCTGGGCAATCGCGGCCTCGAACTGGGCGATCACCAGCGAGGCGAGAATGGAGGTGATAAGGTTCACGAAAAGCCACGGGAAGCGTTGTTTGGTGGTCTCTACCACGCCATCGGACAGGCTCGATTCCTCACCCACACCGGCCAGGCGCAGGATGTCTTCCTCGGCCTCGTGGTCCAGCACGATCATCGCGTCGTCGATAGTAATCACACCGACGAGCCGCCCGTCATCATCGACGACCGGGGCGGAAATCAGGTGGTACTGGTTGAAGGCATAGGCAACTTCCTCTTCCGGCTGGCTGGCCGGGATCGGGCGGAAGCTGTCTTCCGTGATCTCCGTCAGAAGGACCGACCGGATCGAAGCCAGAAGCCGCCCGAGCATCACGTAACCGGTTGGTTTCATGCGCGGGTCGGTAAGGATGACGTGGTAGAATTCCTCCGGCAGATGCCCGGCCTGCGAACGCAGATGATCGATCGTCTCACCCACCGTCCAATGCTCCGGCACGGCCACGATCTCGCGCTGCATGAGGCGGCCAGCAGTTTCCTCGGGATAGCTGAGCGCGGCCTCAACCGCGGCGCGGTCGGCGGGCTCCAGCGCGTCGAGGATCGCCTCTTGCTGCTCTTCCTCCAGATCCTCGACAAGGTCGACCACATCGTCGCTGTCGAGCTCGCGGACGGCGTCGGCGATCACCTGATCCGGCAAAAGCGACAGGACCTCTTCGCGCAGCCCCTCTTCCAGTTCCGACAGGACCTCGCCGTCGATGCCCGATGACCAGAGCGTCAGCCAGCTTTCGCGTTCGGGGGTCGAGACCTGTTCCAGAAGATCGGCGATGTCGGCGGGGTGGAGCGGATCCATCAACGCGTCGACGGCGGCGACATCCTGTGCCTCGACGGCCTCACGCAGGGCTGCACGCAGGCTGTTGTCCAGCGCGTAGGTGTCGCGTGCATCCTCGCGGATATCTTCGGCGATCTGCTCCGGATCTGCGACCATGATGCCCCCCTGCGCGCGCGTTCACTGCCCTCTAACATGGGGCGCGCGGAAGGGCTATCAAATGGGGGCAATGCGGGAGGTTCAGATGGTGGAGCGGTTGATTCTCGGGCAGATTCTGGCCTTTTCGGGTGACCCGAGGGCGCTGGGTGTCGAGAGCGTGCGCCATGAGGCGCGCGGCGGCGTGCTGGTCCGCGATGGCGTGATCGCGGAGGTGGGCGATGGCACGGCCCTGCGCGTGGCTCATCCCGGTGCGAAGGTGGCGGATCATGGCGATGGGTTGATCGTGCCGGGCTTTGTCGATGCCCACGCCCATTACCCCCAGACGGCGATCATCGCATCCTGGGGCAAACGGCTGATCGACTGGCTGAACACCTACACGTTCCCCGAGGAGGCCCGCTTTGGCGATGCCGATTACGCGGCCGATGTGGCGGGCCGGTACCTTGACCTGATCCTGTCCAACGGAACCACAACCGTGGCAAGCTATTGCACCATCCATCCGGCCTCGGTGGAGGCGTTTTTCGGGGCGGCCCGGGCGCGAGGGATGCGGGCGCTGGCGGGCAAGACCTGCATGGATCGCAATGCGCCCGACGCACTGCGCGACACGGCCCAATCGGCCTATGACGACAGCCGCGCGCTGCTGCAGCGCTGGCACGGCCTGGATCGGCTGAGCTACGTGATCACGCCGCGCTTCTCCCCCACCTCGACGCAAGCGCAGCTTGAAGCGCTCGGCGCGCTGTGGGCGGAGCATCCCGATTGCCTGATGCAGACCCATCTGAGCGAACAGGTGGACGAGATCGCCTGGGTGCGAGAGCTTTACCCCGCTGCCCGCGATTATCTGGATACCTACGAGGCCCATGGCCTTCTGGGCGCGCGGGGCCTCTACGGCCACGCGATCCACCTTGAGCCGCGCGAGATCGACCTGCTGGCAGAGGTGGGCGCCGCCGTCGTCCATTGTCCGACATCGAACACGTTCATCGGCTCTGGACTGTTCGACATGGGATTGGCCGACCGGATGCGCGTGGGGCTGGCCACGGATACCGGGGGCGGGTCGAGCTTTTCGATGCTGCGCACGATGGCCGCGGCCTATGAGGTCGCGCAGCTTCGCGGCACGGCGCCGCACCCCGCCGAGTTGCTTTGGCGTGCCACCGGTGGGTCGGCCGAGGCGTTGCATCTGGGCGGGTGTATCGGGCGGTTGGCGGAGGGGTTCGACGCCGATCTGTGCGTGCTCGACCTGGCCTCTACGCCCGCCATCGCACAACGCGCGACCCGGGCCGAGGATATCTGGGAAGCCCTATTCCCGACGATAATGATGGGGGATGACCGCGCCATTGCGCAAGTCTACGTGGCGGGAGCGCCCGTCAGACCCGCGTGATCGTGCCCTGCGCAACGCAGCACAACACGTCGCCCGCGAGGATCCGCGCCTGCACGATGGCTTGGCGTTTCGTCACGCCCAAGGCCTCGGCCCGGACCAGCACGCCTGAGCCCTTGGCCGGTCGGATGTAGTTGATCTTGAACTCCGAAGTCACCGCGTCCGATCCCATCGCAAGCCCCCCGGCAAAGGCCAGTGCGATATCTGCCAGCGCGCTGAGCACGCCGCCATGCACAATCCCGTGCTGCTGCAGGTGGCGGGGCGCCAGGTCCAGCGCGACGACAACGCCGTCGGCCGAGGCTTCCAGCAGTTCCGCCCCCAAATCCTGGGTAAAGGGCTGCGCGGCGAACACCTGTTCCGCCAGTGCGGAGATGGTCATTGCATATCCTCCATGCGGCTGCCCCGAGCCTGCGCCGCGCAAGGTCCCGCCCAAAGCGAGACGTTGCGTCAAATCCTGAAATGCCGTCACATCCCCCTGCTACGCTTCACCGATATCCAATCCAAATACGGAGCACGCCCATGGCCCACAGCCCCACGATTATCCCCTATCTGAGCTACGAGGACGGCCCCGCGGCGCTTGATTTCCTTGAACGTGCCTTCGGGTTTCGCCGCAATTTCGCGCAGATGGGCGACGATGGCACCCTGCTCCACGCCGAGATGGCCATCGGCGACGGCGTCATCATGATCGGAACGGAGGCGCGGCCCAAGGGCTCGCCGGGGATCTACGTGGTGGTGGAGGATGTCAAGGCGCACCACGCGCAAGCCATGGATGAAGGCGCGACGCTGGTCTACGGGCCGGAGGAGACGGAATGGGGCACCAAACGCTACCGCGTCACCGACCCCGAGGGCCATGAATGGAGCTTCGGCAGCTACGCGCCATCAACGGAGCCCCCGGCCTGGGGGTAAGCGACCGCACCCGAGCCGTGGATGTCAGGCAACGGCCTCAACCGCACCGACGATATCATCCACGACGCCGCGCATAAGCGCCTCATCCTCGGCCTCGGCCATCACGCGGATCAGGGGTTCCGTGCCCGATTTGCGGATCAGGAGCCGCCCCGCCCCGGTCAGCCGGGCCTCGCCCGCCGCGATGGCGGCCTGCACCTGCGGCGTGTCGAGCGGTGTTGCACCGTCTCCGTAGCGCACGTTTTTCAGAAGCTGCGGCACCTTCTCGAAGCTTTTGGCAAGGCGGCTGGCCGGTTGGCCGGTGCGCACCATTTCCGCAAGGAATTGCAGGCCCGCGATCAGGCCGTCGCCTGTGGTGGCGTAATCCGTCATCACGATATGGCCAGATTGCTCGCCGCCCAGGTTCAGGCCATGGGCGCGCATTGCTTCAACAACGTAACGGTCCCCCACCGGTGTGCGATGCAAGCGAATGGCATTGTCGGCAAGATAGCGCTCCAGGCCCAGGTTCGACATCACCGTCGCGGCCAAGGTGTGCCCGTTCAGCCGCCCCTCCTGCGCCCATCTGTTGGCAAAGAGCGCCATGATCTGATCGCCATCGGCAATCGCCCCGGTCTCGTCGATCAGGATCACCCGGTCGGCATCCCCATCGAGGCAGATGCCAACATCGGCACCGGTTTCGCGGATCTTGGCGGCGGCGGCCTGCGGCTCCGTGGAGCCACAGCCGAGATTGATGTTAAGCCCGTTGGGCTCCACCCCCAGCGGGATGACCTCGGCGCCCAACTCCCACAACACCTCCGGCGCGGTGCGATAGGCGGCGCCATTGGCGCAGTCGCAGACGATCTTCAGGCCATCGAGCCGCAAATTGCTGGGAAAGGTCGATTTGACCCGCTCATTGTAGCGAAACCGGCCGTCATAGACGTGTTTCGCGCGCCCGATGCGTTCTGCCGCGGCCAGCGGAATATCCGCCTCCATCATCGCTTCGATCTCCGCCTCGACCTCGTCGTTCAGCTTGTACCCATCGGGCCCGAAGAGCTTGATGCCATTGTCCACGGCGGGGTTATGACTGGCCGAGATCATGATACCCAGATCGGCCCGCATCGACGGCGTCAGCATGCCCACGGCGGGTGTGGGAACCGGGCTCAGCAGGAGCACGTTCATGCCCGTGGACGTCAGCCCCGCGGTCAGCGCGTTTTCAAACATGTAACCCGAAAGCCGCGTATCCTTGCCAATCACCACCCGGTGCCCCGAGGAGCCATCACGGCGAAAGTACCGGCCCGCTGCCGCGCCAAGGCGCAGCGCCATTTCGGCGGTCATCGGATGGGTATTGGCCTGCCCGCGCACGCCATCGGTGCCAAAGAGTTTCCGTGTCATGCCTGATCGTCCCCTACTTGCTCACTCACTCGCCCGCCGCACTGGCGCGCCACAGGTCGATAGCCTGCTTGTGGAGGCTTATATCATGAACGCGCAGAATCTGAACGCCCTGCGACAGGGCCCATAGGCCAATGCCCGCCGATCCGGGGCCGCGACGGTCGGCCTGCGGCTCGTGTCCTATGGCACCTATGAACCCTTTGCGAGACACGCCCAACAGTACCGCGCATCCCAGCGCGTGAAACAGCGACAGGCGTTGGATCAGGGCGAGGTTCTGGGCCTGCGTCTTGCCGAACCCGATGCCGGGATCAACGACGATATTGCTGCGGGGCACACCGGCAGCCTCCGCCTGCGCAACGGCCGCTGCCAACCCGTCATAGACATCCAGAACCACATCTTCATAGGCCGTGCCGGCCTCGGCCTGCATTGTCTCGGGCGTGGCGAGCGAGTGCATCAGAATTAACGGTACACCCGCCGTGGCGGCCACCTGAGCGAGATCCGGATCGAACCGGAGCGCGGAGACGTCGTTGAGAATGCCCGCACCTGCCGCGATCCCCGCCTCGGCCACCGCGGATTTGCGGGTGTCGAGGCTGATCAACGGGGGACTTGGCGCGCCGTACAGGGCTTCGATCACGGGCGCGGTGCGCGCAATCTCTTCCGCCACGGGCACCTCGGCGGCGCCGGGACGCGTGGATTCGCCCCCAATATCGATGAGATCGGCCCCATTTCCCTGCATCTCGGCCACGCGCGCGATAGCCGCCTCCGGCGCCGCATACTGGCCGCCATCGGAAAAGCTGTCGGGCGTCACATTCAGGATGCCCATCAGGCGGGGACGATCCAACGTAAGCCCCGCGAGGGGATCGCGCGGGCGCGTCAAAGCGTTGCTCACGGCGTCCGGCAGATCTGAAACGGGCCGTATTTCCGTTTTTTCTCCGCGCCTTAAGACTTCAACACGGTCAAACCACGTCCATCCCCCCGCAAGGGGCAGTGCGCCGGACGGGCGGGCCGGATCGGTGCTTGGGATCGGACGATAATAGGGCTCCATGGCGCCGCCTACCTTGGGGGACGGGCTCAGACAAGGGTGCAGATTTCGTCACGTCATCAAAAAACAACCCTCGTCGATCGCCGGAATCTCTGCAAGGCTGCGGCCATGACCGACGAGATCACCTTTCGAACCACGCGCCTGACAGGTCGCCCGCCCCGCCCGATGGCGTTGCGGCTCTATCAGGCCCTGTTCGGCAAGGCCGGTGAAGGTGATTTGAACCGCGATATTCAGGATTGGGGCCGCCACCGGATCGCACCCTGGACTTTGAGCCATGCGGGCCATGAGGTTGGCGTGGGCGGGTTTCGCATCGGATTCGCGGAAAATGGGCTCGAAGTCGTGTTTCACTTCCTGCCCGACGTGTGGGGCCAGGGCCTGGCGAGTGAATTTCTGACCGCGGCGCTCGATCACGCCCGGCGGGAACTCCGTGAGGATCGATTCTTCGGCCATGTCAGGCCCGATGACGAAGCATCGCGCCGGGTCATGGAAAAGGCCGGGTTCGGCTACAGTGGCAACGATGGCGACGCCGATCTGATGCGCCTTAGCTGAGGGCCGCGACGTCAGGCATGGCATCGGGCGCGAAAGTGGTCACGGGCACTTCGGCCTCCACGTCGAGATCCGAGAAATTCAGCAATGCGCGGGCTTCGAACGCATCGGCCAGCCATGCAGCCAGCGGCAGTGGGTCGGTCACATCGCTGCCCGGCCCTTCGACGGCGTCCAGCACCAGTTTTGAGGGGGCCCAGACGCTGATCTGTCCCTGCTTCGTGGCCCAATCCAGCTCCGTGCGGCTGTCGACGACAACGCATCGCGGGTCGCGCGCGGCCAGCACCCAGGCGGACTGCTCGATGGCCAAAAGCGCGATGCGACGCTGGGGCATGGCATGGGCGGCCCGGGGCGCGGCAAGGTCAGGCGCGTCCACGCACAGGATCAGGGGCACGCCGGTTTGCTCAAGATGATCAAGGAGTTGTGAAAGATCCGGCCGCGCGATGGCGGCGCCTGACAGGAACACGACAATGGGATGCGGCACCGCTTCGGCAAGCAGGCGCAACCGCCGCCGCCCCTTCGGCGCCTCGCGCACGATCTCAACCCCCAGCGTGTATGGTCCACGATCCAGCTTTCCGATCCGCACGAACACACGCGCGGCCAAGGGGTGTTCTATGATCGCGTCGGCAATCCGCGCGGCGAGAGTTTCCAGAAGATTCACCCGCTCCGCCGCAAGGCTCGCATCGATGGCTTCGACGATCGTGTCGTAACTCAGGATCCGGTCGACATCATCGACGGCACTTTCCGCGCGTGTCTCGACCTCGACCACCACGTCGAAGCGGATCTTCTGGGTCACCCCGCGCTCGGCCTGAAACGCCCCGATTTCGACCTCGCGGGTATGGTCGGTCATCGAGATCCGGTCGAGCGGTGCCCCATCGGCTGTGGCCTTGGCGCGTTCCGTCGGATGGCCGAAGGCTTGCGAAATCTCGTCAGTCATGTCTCGGCCCCTCGCTGTCGGTGAAGGCCGTTTACCACGGTCCGCACCGCCGGAAAAAGCCACCTTGCGGCGCAGATCAGGCCAAATCCGACTCGTGGATCAGTATTGCTGACGGTAAAAGTGGTGAATGCCGATCGCCGCCGTCTGGGGATAGAGACTGGCCCAACGCGGATTGACCCAGTTGGCGTGGTAATGCGTGGCACCAGCGGTCAGATCGCGCGGGGCGCCGTCCATCATGATACGCGCGATATGGCCCAGACGGTGCCACGCGCCCTCATCGGCCACCTCTTCGGGATGACCATCGCAGGTATAGGTGAACTGGCACGCATATTGCCGCCCCGTCCCTTGCGTGACCACACCGCAGATCGACCCGGGGTAACTGCCGTGATCGACGCGGTTCAGGATAACCTCGGCCACGGCATATTGGCCCTCGATCGGTTCGCCGCGGGCTTCAAAATAGAGCGCTTCGGTCAGACATTGCCATTGGGCGTCTCCGGTTGCCGGTCCAAGCGCGTCCAACTCGGCACCGGTCATCAGGCGCGTATCATCGGGGCTGGGGGTGGCGGGGGCATAGGGCGATCCAAGCCTGCGAATGCGGCGTTCCGTCAGGCCCGAGAGGGAGGCGTTTTCCATCCCCATCAACTGGTCCAGCACACTCGACAGGCCCGTCGCGGAGGCCGAGGTCGATTGCGTCACATCCAAAGCCGAGACGTTCTGCGCCATCGCCCCGGTCGCAAATACCACGGCACACAAGCCAGCGCCAAGCGCGGCCGGAATACGTTCCATCATCGCTGTCACCCTTCCAGGGGTTATGGCCGAACCCGTTCTGCTCGCGGATTCTGACCCCTTTGTTTGGGCGATGACTTAATGCAAATCGTCATTTTGGCAAAATGCGTGCTTAATCTTGCGGAAACCTGTTAACGCGCCCCAAGGGGTTGGGGTTAACCATCCTCATCCATCGCATCAACATCTTCCGACAAGGTATTGTCTTTGATGGCTATTTGTGCCGCCGCAAGTTTGGCCAAAGGCACCCGGAACGGGGAGCAGGACACGTAATCAAACCCTGCTTTTCTGCAAAATTCTATGGAATCCGGGTCGCCGCCATGCTCCCCGCACAGGGAGATCGTAAGGTTGGGGTTCGTTGCGCGCCCCCGTTCTGCACCGATCAGCAGCAATTCCCCCACACCGTCCAGGTCCATCTGGCGGAAAGGATCCTCGGGGAAAACGCCCTGCTGCACATAGGCCGACATGAAACGGCCCGCATCATCGCGGCTGAGCCCGTATGTCATTTGCGTCAGGTCGTTGGTGCCAAAGGACAAGAACGCCGTGTGTTCCGCGATTTCGCCAGCACGGAGCGCTGCACGCGGCGTTTCGACCATGACACCCAGCCTGTAGGTGAAATCCTGACCCTTATTGGCGCTGACTTCGGCAGCGATGGCATCGACGCGGGCTTTCACAATTTCAACTTCGCGGCGGGCAGAGACCAGCGGGATCATGATCTCCGCCACAATCGGCGCGCCCTTCCTGGACGATTTGATGGCCGCCTCAAAAATGGCGCGGGCCTGCATGTCGTAAATCTCGGGGATCGTAACACCGAGGCGCACGCCACGCAGACCCAGCATCGGATTGAATTCCTGCAGCGATTCGATGCGCGCCGCGACGCGGCTGACCGGAAGGTCGAGCGCATCGGCCAGCGCACGGATCCCGTCCCGTTCGGTGGGCAGGAATTCGTGCAGCGGTGGATCAAACAGACGGATGGTAACGGATTGGCCCTGCATCAGCTTGAAGAGTTTAATGAAATCAGCGCGTTGCATCGGCAACAGCCGGTCGAGTGCGGCCTGCCTGTCCTGTGCATTTTCGGCGAAAATCATCTCCCGCATCACCGTCAGGCGAGCGGCGTCGAAGAACATATGTTCGGTCCGGCAGAGCCCGATTCCATCGACGCCGAAGCGCTGCGCCATCGCGGCATCTTCGGGGGTGTCGGCATTGGCGCGGATCCCGATATCACGCGCTGCGTCGGCCCAATCCATTAGCGTGGCAAAGGCGCCGCCAAGGGCCGGTTCGACCATTTCGGGCTTCCCGGCCAGGACCTCCCCGGCGGACCCGTCAAGCGTAATCACATCGCCTTCATGGAACACTTTTCGGCCCGGTACGGTGAGCGTCTTCTTGCGTAAATCCAACTGAAGCCGTGTGGCGCCCGCCACGCAGGGCAGGCCCAGACCCCGGGCAATCACAGCGGCGTGGGACGTCATGCCGCCCCGTTCTGTCAGGATCGCGTGGGCGGCATGCATGCCGCGAATATCTTCGGGGCTGGTGTCGCGGCGCACGAGGATGCACGGCTCCCCCTGCGCGGCCATGGCCTGGGCGGTTTCCGAGGAAAACACGATCCGTCCCGACGCCGCGCCCGGCGCCGCTGCAATGCCGGAGGTCAACACGTCACGATCCGCGCCTGCCTTGATCTGCCGGTGCAGTAACCCGTTGAGCGTAAAGGGCGGAATGCGCGTCAGCGCCTCGTCGCGGGGGATCACGCCGTCTTGGGCCAAGGCCACGGCAATCGCCACTTCGGCGCGGGCGGATCGGGGCGCGCGCACGGCGTCGAGGATGAACAATTTGCCATCCATCAAGGTGAATTCGATCTGCATGTCTTCGCGTAGCCGCACGCGCATCAGAGCGGCTGCATCCCGCAGGGCCTGCACGATCTCGGGCGCGGCATCTTCCAGGGCCGGGCCACGCGGATCGCATTCGATGAACTGCGCCGCCCCTTCGGTGAGGGCCTGGCGACCCTGCCCCCGTGGCAGATATCGGCCGTGGACCTCGGGCTCGCCCGATTCGGTGGACACGAACTGAACCACGCCTGCCCCGGACAGGGATTGTGACGGACCCAGCGCCATTTGCTGAACGACGAGCCCGAGGCCCGCATCGGCGGGTGCTCCACGGGCCTGTCGCAAAAGACGCGCGGTGGTGCCATCCCACGCGCGGGCCATGGCGCGCAGAACTTCGGCCAGCTGCTTCGCCGGGCTCTGGGGAAATGGCTCGTCCATCTCCTCCTCGTATCGCTCCTTGGCGATGCGCGGGGTGATCGGGCCCTCGAATTCGTCGGCATCGAGCCGGTGCACCTCGACCGCGTAGGTGCGGATGAACGCGGTGTAGAGGGCGTTTGCCACATCCGGCCCGTGGGTTTCGGTGAGCCTTTCTGCGGCTGCATCACCCATCCCGATATTCAGGATCGTGCCCGGGCCGCCCCAATCCGGCGTCTCGGAAGATGACCGGACCGACAGCATGGCGCCATCGCCGAACAAGCCCACGAGCGAGTCCAGATCCGGCATGCGGCCATCGGCGATGGCCCCCACCGTCTCGAAGCTGAGCGCGACCGTGGGAGGGACCGGCATGTCGAGGCGGATCAGGCGCTGCAAACACTTCGCACGATTGCCATGCCGGTCCTTGCGGATATCGGCACTGGGCGTGATCTCGGTGAAATCGGGCGTGGTTAACATGGGTGCGGATCCGGGTGCATACGTGGGCTTACGATACAACCGGAGGGGCTTCTGTCCAGTTAACTAGACAGCTTTCGAGGCATTAGGGCGGCTTTTTTCTGCAATTGCAAAGAAAAGTGATCGCTGCGGCGCGGCAAGGGAAGGTTAATGGCGTTAACCCTCCAGCCGCGTGAGGTCAGCCACCGCCCCGCAGGTTTCGGTGATCTGGTGCAGAAGGTTGAGGCGATTGCGCCGAATGATGTCATTTTCGGCATTGACCTGAACCGCCTCGAAAAACGCATCGATGGGCCCGCGCAGATGGGCCATATGGGACATGGCGGCGGCAAAATCCTCGGCCTTGAGCGCCGGGGCGATGGCCGCGTTGGCGGCCTCGAGCGCCTTGAAGAGCGCGCGTTCCTCTTCGGTTTCGGCGAATTTCACATCTGCGCCATAGCGGTATTCCACGCCGTCCTTCTCCTCGGCCTGGGTCAGGATGTTGGCGGCGCGCTTGAAGCCTTGGATCAGGTTCTCGCCCTCTGGCGTGTCGAGGAACGCCTGCAACGCACGCGCACGGGCGACAATGAGCGTCAGGTCATCGGTGGGCGGCTTGGCCAGCGCGGCATCGATGACGTCGTGGCGGATGTTCTCGGCGCGTAGGTGAACCTTGAGGCGGTCGTGGAAGAAGGAGAGGAGGTTTTGCGAGATTTCCGGGACTACTTTTTTGGCTTCCATCACGATGTCGGTTTCTACATCGCCCGCCTGCTCAAGGTATTTATCCCAAATGTCAGATGCTACAAAATCGCGGCCGGAATTGTCGGCTGACGCAGCGAGCATCCGATACGCAGACTGAAAATCACCGAATTGCGAAGCTCCATAGTTGAAGGCAACTTGGCCAGCGAGCAAAGGGCCTAGCGAAATCCGCTTGGAGCCATCCAAAACGATCCGAATAACCCCCAAAGCCGCCCGCCGCAGCGCAAACGGGTCCTTAGACCCTGTCGGCTTCTCATCAATCGCCCAGAACCCGGTCAACAGATCCATCTTGTCGGCCAAGGCAACGGCCACGGAAAGCGGCGCTGTGGGCACCTCATCTGTCGGCCCCAAAGGTGCGTAATGCTCTTCCGCAACGGCGGCGATCTCCGCGTCGAGACCGGCTTCGATAGCGTAGTATTTGCCCATGATCCCCTGCAATTCGGGGAATTCGAAGACCATCTCTGAGCTGAGATCGGCCTTGGCGATCCGCGCGGCGGTTTCCGCCGCGGTGGGATCTGCGCGGACCATCGGCGCGATCTCTCGGGCCAGCGCTGCGATGCGCTCAACCCGCTCGGATTGGCTCCCCAAGCGGCGCTCGAACGTGACCGATTTCAGGCTTTCGCGCCAATCGCCCATCCCGTCGCGGGCGACCCGTAAATCATTGTCCCAGAAGAATTTCGCATCGGCCAGGCGCGCCGACAGGACCTTGGCGTTGCCCGCGATGATCGTCGCGCCCTGATCGGCGGTGTCGCGGTTGGCGACGGTGATGAACCGTTCGATCCGGCCCGTGGCGGGATTGCGGACCGAGAAGAATTTCTGATGCTCGCGCATGGAGGTTTGCAACACCTCGGCGGGCAGATCGAGGAAATCGGCGCCGATCTCCCCCATCAGGACAACGGGCCATTCCACAAGGCCCGCAACCTCGGCCAGAAGGCCCTTGTCGGGCACCACTTCCAGCCCGGCGGCGAAGGCCATTGTGGTGGCATCGTGCCAGATCGCCTCCGCCCGGTCCTCGGCGGACAGAACCACGAAAGCGCCCTTTAACTTCGCGCTGTAATCCTCGAACGACGTTACAGAAAACCGTCCCGGCGCCATGAACCGATGGCCTTCTGTCGTATTGCCGGACGGGATGCCGTCGACCTCGAACCCCACCACCTCGGCGCCGTCTTCCCGATTCAGAAGGCACAGGATCGAGTGGAGCGGCCGCACCCAGCGGAGTGACCCGCTGCCCCAGCGCATGGATTTGGGCCAGGGGAAGTTGCGGATCACCTGCGGGACCAAATCGGCGATGATCGCGGCGGCAGGGCGGCCTTCGGTGGTAATGCGGGCGTAGTAGAACGTGCCCTTCTTGTCCTCGCGCTCTTCCAGATCCTCGCGCGCCACCCCGGCCCCGCGCAGGAAGCCTTCCAGCGCCTTGTCCGGCGCGCCGACCTTGGGGCCGCGCCGCTCCTCGGTGGTGGTGGGCGAGGCCTCCGTCAGATCCTCGACCGTCAACACCAGGCGACGCGGCGTGGCAAACGCACCGGCGGATGCATAGGTCAGCCCGGCCTCGACCAGACCATCGGTGACCAGCCGCTTCAGGTCATCGGCAGCTTTGCGCTGCATCCGGGCAGGAATTTCTTCGGAGAACAGCTCCAACAGAAGATCGGGCATGGGCTTCAGATCCAGTCGAGATTGACGCGGGTGATCGGGTGATGGGCGCCGACAGTTTCGCGCAGCGCGGCAAAGCGCGAGCGCAGGTCGGCGAATTTGCTTTCGTGGGTTTCGGCCACCGTCAGGCGGACGATATCGAACAGGTCGTGGGCCTGCATGTGTTCCAGCAGGTCCAACTCCGCCCCCTCGATATCCATCTTCAGGAACGCAACCTCGCCATGTGTGGCGGCCAGATCGCGCAGCAGGTCGGGCAAGGCGATGACCTCAACGTCGATGCCGTCGCTTTCATCGATGTTGCGCCCGCCGGCAATCAGCGTGCTCTTGACCGATCCGGCCCTGGGATTGTCGTCAAAATTCGCGGCGCGCATCAGGCGCAGGGTTCCGGCCGCGACGGCCACGGCGGCATTGTGCAGGACCACGTTGTCGAGGCCTTCGACCCGGCTGGACACCTGCTCAAAGGCAAACGGATCGGGCTCGAAGGCGTGCACCGTCGCACCGGTTTCGGCCAGCGGCACGGTGACGTCGCCCACATTGGCCCCGCAATCCAGCACCACGTCACCGGGTTTGAGCATGGAAAGGATGCCCTGCATCAGCCCGCGCGCGAAATGGGCACGTTCATTGCGGGCCTGACGGCGCTTGAGCTTGTCGAACCGCGCCTGCAGAACGTTGAGATCGGATTGCGGATCAGCCATCGCCCTGCTCTTACTCCAACGTGCCGTTCAACTGGTGCCACGCGTAGGCGCGTCCATCGGGATAGAGCGCCACAACCCGGTCCACCCCCCGCTCGATATTGCGCAGGCCAAGCCAGGCCTGAGCCTCGCCCGCCTCAAGATCCGCCCCGATGGCGGCGGCATCGAAACAGTCGAACCAGTTGGGCGCGGTGAGCGGCGTCGGATCCTCATAGGCCATGGCCTCGGGCGTGATCACCGGCAGCACGGCGGCCTCCACCGCGAAACAGGCGCGGAACCGCAGCGGGGAAGTTTCGGCGTCGATGCCCTCGAACCCCGCCATTTCCAGCAACAGGACGCTGCCATCGGGGCGTTGCAGCCCGATCTCGGCGCTATCGAGTTGCTCGTAATAGGCCCGTGTGCTGGCGTACCAGACCCCGATCCCGAACAGGATCGTGATCACGACAATCGCGATCACGGTGAGGCGCCCCGTTGTCATGGGCTGGCCGCCCCGCCCGCATCGGTTTGCACGAAGGCATCGGCGCACATCTTGGTCAGCGTGCGGACCCGCCCGATATAGGCCTGCCGTTCGGTAACGGAGATCACGCCGCGTGCGTCGAGAAGGTTGAAGACATGGCTCGCCTTGATCGCCTGATCATAGGCCGGAAGCGCCATGATGATATGGCGGCCGGTCTTGAGGTCGTCGGCGGGCTGCTCCAGAATGCGGGCACATTCGGCCTCGGCATCCTTGAAATGCTGCAGAAGGATGTCGGTATCGGCCACATCGAAATTCCACCGCGCATATTGCGCCTCGGCCTCGCGGAACACATCGCCATAGGTGAGCGGGATGTCCGCGTCGGGATCGTTAAACGGCATCTCGTTGCCGTCGTCACAATCCAGCACATACATCGCCAGCCGTTCGAGCCCGTAGGTCAATTCGCCTGAGACGGGGTGGCAATCATGGCCGCCAACCTGTTGAAAATACGTGAATTGCGAGACTTCCATACCGTCGCACCAGACTTCCCAGCCGAGACCCCAAGCCCCGAGGGTCGGTGACTCCCAATCGTCTTCCACAAAGCGAATGTCGTGCAGATCCATGTCGATCCCGATGGCTTTGAGGGAGCCCAGATAGATCTCCTGCAGATCCGGCGGTGACGGTTTGATGATGACCTGGAACTGGTAGTAGTGCTGCCAGCGGTTGGGGCTGTCGCCATAGCGCCCGTCCGTGGGGCGGCGCGATGGTTGCACATAGGCCGCGCTCCACGGCCTGGTGCCGAGCGAGCGCAGCGTCGTGGCGGGGTGAAACGTGCCTGCGCCCACTTCCATATCGTAGGGCTGCATGATCGCGCAGCCCTTCTCGGCCCAATAGGCCTGAAGTCGCAGGATGATCTCCTGAAAGGAGCGGGGTGTGGTCAGGTCGGCCATGTCTTCGCGTCCTCGGTCGGGCGGTTTGCGCGCCTAGACAGACACGCTCGGTTGGGCGTCTGACTAGACGCGGGCGCGGCAAGGGTCAACGACGCGGACGGATGCCCGGCACCAAGGCTGGCGCATCTGCGCCACGCCATTGGAAAATTGAACGCGAGGTGGGGTGCAATCAGGCCAATCCGTGGCTATGAACGCGGTTGGACCGGCCCGCGACCTGTTTATCGGGGGAATGGCGCCGGAAACAGACACGGTTGACAGGGTTTTGAGACAAACATGGTGATGCACTTTTTGCGCGGCGCGCTGGCGCTGACCGTCTTCGCGGTTGCGGGGCTGCTGAATGGGGGCGCCGCACAGGCGCAGGACCGGGTATGGGTCCAGATCGAGGCGCATCCCAACCTTGGCACCGCCGAGGCCCGGGTGAGGGCCTATGCGCAGCTTGTGGAAAACGTGAACGGGTTTCGCGCGACGACCGGGCTTTATGCCGTGGCGCTTGGCCCCTACGAGCCCGAGGTGGGCCAGCTGGTCTTGCAGCAGCTCCTGGGCCAGGGCCTGATCCCGCGCGACAGCTTCCTCGAAGATGGCGATCTTTACGCCACCCAGTTCTTCCCGGTCGGCGCCGGTACGCTGCAAGGCGACGAGGCGGCGGATCAGGCGGTGATCGATGGAGAAGTTGTGGATACCGCCACCGACGTCGCCGTTGCCATCGCCGAGGAGCCCGCGCCCGAACCGGTTGTGGCCGTGCCCGACGAAACACCGCAGCAAGCCCGCCAATCCGAGGCGCAGTTGACCCGCGAACAGCGCGATCAGCTTCAGATCGCGCTGCAATGGTTCGGCTTCTACAATGGCGGCATCGACGGGGCGTTCGGGCCCGGCACGCGCGCCTCCATGCAGGCTTATCAGGAAGATCGCCAGATGGAGCCCACGGGCATCCTGACCACGCGCCAGCGCGCACAATTGCTCAGCGAATACCAGGGCGAGCTGAATGCGCTGGGGATGCGCAACGTCCTGGATCAGGGCGCGGGCATTCAGATCGATCTGCCGATGGCGATGGTGGCCTTCGACAGCTACAACTTCCCCTTCGCGCAATATAACGAGATCAATGACAGCGGCGTGCGGGTGATGCTGATCAGTCAGCCCGGCGACCGCGCCACCTTGTTCGGCCTCTACGAGATCATGCAGACGCTCGACATCGTGCCGCTCGAAGGCGAGCGCGAACGGCGGGGTGACAGTTTCCTTCTGACCGGCCAATCCGCCAACCTGCGCTCCCACACCGAGGCGCGGCTTGTGGGCGGGGCGGTCAAAGGCTTCACCCTGATCTGGGAGCCATCCGCCGACGACCAAATCGCGCGGGTCCTGCCACTGATGCAATCGAGCTTCCAGGCCGTCGCCGGCGCGCTTGATCCGGCATCGGTGCCCGAGGGGCTGGACGAGTCGGTCGATATGGTGTCGGGCCTGACGGTGCGCCGCCCTGATCTTGTGCGCACAGGCTTCTTCCTGGATGGGCAGGGCACGGTGCTGACCACAACGGAAGTGACCGGACAGTGCGAGCGCGTGCTGATCGACAACGCGTTCGAGGCCAATGTGGCATTCCGCGACGATGCCCTTGGCGTCGCCGTCCTGCGCCCGGTTCAGGCGCTGGCCCCCCTTGGCTTCGCGCAATTGGCCGAGGAACCTGCCCGTCTGCGCGCCGATATCGCCGTGGCGGGATACCCCTTTGGCGGCGCGCTCTCGGCGGCCTCCACCAGCTTCGGAAGCCTCGCGGATCTGCGCGGTGTGAACGGAGAGGACAATGTGCAACGGCTCGACGTGGCCACGGCCGATACCGAAGCCGGGGGGCCGGTTCTGGATGTCTCGGGCTCGGTCATCGGGATGGTTCTGCCGGGCACGGTTGAAGGCCGGACATTGCCCAACGAAGTGACACTGGCGCTGCGGGCCGATCAACTGATTGCTGTCCTGGAAGCGGCAGGTATCGGCATCAGCCGCGCGCAGCCTGCGGGCGCGATGAACCGCGAGAACCTCAGCCGCGAAGCCGCGGATATGACCGTGCGCGTCAGCTGCTGGAACTGAACCACAGGATCTGGCCGGACCCCTTCTGCCGAAACCGTTGGATGGCCGGGCGTGATGCCCGGCCGCCTTTCGTTTCGGCGGCTCGATCATATCGGGCCACCCAATATGAAGGGCGTATAGATCCAAGGCGCCCTTCCCCTTGCAGCGCCCTGAGATATGTTGCATCCCGACGCGACGCGAATTTCCGACGAATTTGAGGGCACCATGGCCGACGGCAGCTTGAGCATCGATGCGAAACCCACCGAAGAGTTTTCGGTCCGTGAGGTCTTTGGCATCGACACGGATATGAAGGTCAAAGGCTTCTCCGAGCCGACCGACCGCGTGCCAGCCGTTGATCCCACCTACAAATTCGACCCCGACACGACGATGGCAATCCTGGCGGGCTTTGGCCACAACCGCCGCGTCATGGTTCAGGGGTACCACGGCACCGGCAAATCAACCCATATCGAGCAGGTCGGCGCACGGCTGAACTGGCCCACCGTCCGGGTGAACCTCGACAGCCACATCTCCAGGATCGACCTGATCGGGAAAGACGCAATCAAGCTGCGCGACGGCAAGCAGGTGACGGAATTCCACGAAGGCATCCTGCCCTGGGCGCTGCGAAACCCGGTTGCGATCGTGTTCGACGAATACGATGCGGGCCGCGCAGACGTGATGTTCGTGATCCAGCGGGTGCTGGAGCATGACGGCAAGCTGACCCTGATGGATCAAAACGAGATCATCACGCCGAACCCTCATTTCCGCCTGTTCGCCACCGCCAACACCGTCGGCCTGGGCGACACGACGGGCCTCTATCACGGCGTGCAGCAGATCAACCAGGCGCAGATGGACCGGTGGAGCCTTGTGGCGACGCTGAACTACCTCAGCCACGACGCCGAGGTGAACATCGTTCTGGCCAAATGCCCGCACTACAACACCGAGGCCGGGCGCCGCACGATGAACCAGATGGTGACTGTGGGTGATCTGACCCGGACGGCCTTCATGAACGGTGAACTCAGCACCGTGATGAGCCCGCGGACGATCATCAACTGGGCCCAGAATGCCGAGATCTTCCGCGATGTGGGATACGCCTTCCGCGTCTCGTTCCTCAACAAATGTGATGAGCTGGAACGCCAGACCGTGGCGGAATTCTATCAGCGCTGCTTTGATGAGGAACTGCCCGAAAGCGCCGCCTCCATGAGCCTTGGCTGAACCGACCGAGCCCGCACCGCGCAAGCGGCGCACGGCGCGGTGGGTTCTGATCACCTTTGTTGTGCTGCTGGTCCTGCAATCGGGGCCCGCGATTTACATCGTGGTTTCGCGTGATCTGGCGGGCAGTTTCGATTGGCCCGGATTTCTCGGATACACGCTTGGCGCGGTGGCCGTGCCGATGGCAATCGGCTGCCTCGGATTACTCTGGCGGAAGCGGCCCGGCCTCGGCTTCTCCCTTGTGGCGTTCGGTGCCTACGTCTTTGCCGAACTTGGCGCGCTGGCGGCCTGAGCGTGGGGCGATTGTGTTGCAATCGGCCTTGTCGGGTGTCGCACAGGGTCTCAAAACCGGTCCGGGTCCTGAACTTCGCTCCGGGGGAGAGAAACAAGCGCATTTCCCCTCGACCGGCGGGGCTTTGATAAGGCCTAATGGGGCGATCATGAGACGTGTCGCCTCCCTTCTTGCCCTTCTGGCGCTTGCAGCCTGCCAGCCCGCCTATTCCCCCGGCCAGACCGTGACGCTGGCGGGCGGCGAAAGATGCACTGTTTTGGGGGCGGCCCCCAACGGCACAAGGTTGGATTGCCCACAACGCGGCGTGATCCTCGCCGATATTCAGGCCCCTAATCCTGGCCTCGAGTTGAGCGATATTCCCGGTGTGCCCGACCTGCCACCCATCCCCCAAAGCCAGGCCGAGGCCGAGTGCCGCGCGGGCCAGTACGTGCAAGGTCAGGTCACGGGGCGGGTGCGCGGCGCGGTCGAGGGCGCGGTTCTGGAGGCGGCGGGTCTGCCGGGCAACACACTCGGTATCTGGCGGCGCAGCCAGGAGATTGCGCGGCGGATCGAAGGACGTCCCGCCTCCGCCGCTCCGCCCGATCCTTGCAGTGGGTTATAGGATCGGCGAAAAATCGCTTCGCCGTCCGTCCGGTGAGCGTCAAACCGCCACCGCTCAGACAAATTCCACGCCATTAACCACATCTTAGGAGATCCAACGCAGGGTCATCCCATGTCTCGATTGGCCCCCTTGCTCCTTGCCGGAATAGTCTCCGGCTCCCTCGCGGTCGCAATTGCGATGTCGGCGGGTTTGGGCTGGGGCTGGGTCATTCTGTCCTACATTCTGGGCGGCAATGTCGGCCTGATCATGACTGGTCTTCTGCTCACACGGGCATCCGAGTCCGACACGGTCTCTGCGCCACACGATTGACCCCACGGGTCGGCGCGTCCATCGTCGCGCCCATGATTGATCCTACCCCCCATGCCATTGGCGCGGCTGCGCCCCTGATTGCCCCTTACATTCGACACACACCCATTCTAACCGTTGAAGGCGGCGCCCTTGGGGTGCGCCACCCCGTCACGCTGAAACTGGAACACACGCAAATCACCGGATCGTTCAAGGTGCGCGGCGCGTTTTTTAACATGCTCACCCGCGACGTCCCGGAAAACGGGGTGGTTGCGGCATCCGGCGGGAACCACGGCGCGGCGGTCGCCTATGCCGCCACGACACTTGGCCATAGCAGCCGGATCTATGTGCCACGGTCCATCGCCAAAGAGGAAAAACTGCGCCGGATGCGGGCCTTCGGGGGCGAGGTTGTGCTGACGGAGGGCTCCGTGGCGGCGTGCATGGCGGAATATGCGGCCTATGCAGAGGAAACCGGCGCGCTCTCCGTGCATCCTTACGATACCGTGCCGACCCTGACCGGCCAGGGAACGGTGGCGCGCGAGATTGAGGCGCAGATGGACGGCGTCGATACGATCCTCGTTTCCACAGGCGGCGGCGGGCTGATCGGTGGCGTCGCGGCCTGGTGTCGGGATCGGATCAAGGTCGTATCGGTCGAAACCGAAGGCACGAACACGCTGGAGCGCTCGCTCCGCGAGGGGCCGGATATCGACGTTCCGGCCAGCGGGATTGCCGCGGGCTCCCTCGGAGGGCCACGGCTTGGCGTGCAAAGTTACGAGGTGATCCGGGCCCATGTGGACAAGGCGATCATCTTGCCCGATGCCGCCGTGTTCGAGGCCGCCAGAAAATTGTGGGACGCCGCGCGCCTGATCGGTGAGCCCGGCAGCGCCGTGGCCCTCGCGGCGCTGACCTCGGGGGCATATGTGCCCGAAGCGGATGAGCGGGTCTGTGTATTGCTCTGCGGTGGCAACGAAACGCCGGACTGGTTCACCCCATGAGGGTAATCGGCCTGACCCTCATGCTGGCCATGGCCATGCCGGTGGCGGCACAGGAGGGCGGGCTTGAATCCGATCTGTCGGACGTATTCGCGCCTTTGGCCCATGTCGAAAACGTGCCCGACACCCTGAATTGCGCCGCCCTTTTCCGGTCGCTCGCCGTATTGTTGGATCCGGACAGCGAGGCTGGCGCGAGTTTTCAGGCCCGCGAGGGGTTCATGGCCTCCATCGCCGCGATCCTGTGGGGCGCTGAGGAGGCCGAGGTGGGCACAAGCGAAGACGAGATCTTCGCCGTGCTTATCCCACCGCTCGATGCGGCCACGGGCCTTTACCTGAGCCACATGAACACCGTTGCCGAAACCACCGACAGCCCGTTTGACGAGGTGATCCTGTCACGCGTGGAATACTGCATCGCCATCCATGATGCCCTGCACGAAGGCTAGGGCCATCGGGCAACACCGCCCCCTGTAGCAAACATTTCGTCTTTCGTGATTAGGGCCATGGCCCGTCCTTTGCTATGTTGTGGCCCGAGGGCCGGACATCCACACGATCTGGCCCCGCTTGTGTAAGGGGAAGATAATGCGTTTTTCACGGCTTTTGGCCGCAGCTTGTATTGTGGCCATATCCGCCCCGTCTGTCGGGGCCTCACCACTCAGCTGGCCGGACGAGGACGAGGCGCTCGCGTTCCATTGCGCCGCTGTCTTGTCCGCCTACGGCCATGCCTACGAATTCGCCGCCGATCTGGCGGGCCGCACCGGGGCGATCCCTGTCAGCACGTTGCCCGATCCCCTGCTCCAGCAGGCCGGCGGCACAACGCGTCTGCCCGAGATCGCCGCGCGGGCCGAAAGCTATTTCAGCCATGCCGAAAGCGTGGCACGCACCAGCTTCTACCCGACGCTGATCGGGGATGGCACGCCTTACCTGGCTGATGATGGCCGGGAATTGGTGGTGGCGGTGCAATCCTGTGTGGATCGCTACGGGCTAAGCTGAGCCTCTAACGGTCGGCGGCGATCCGCAATCCTTTGGCCGATGGTTCGGGGAAGGAATGTCATGCGCGTATCTGCAATACCTATGATCGCGGCCTTCGCGGCCGCCCCGGCCTTGGCCCAGGATCTGACCGAGGCCGAGATGCTGACCTTGCCCCGCATCATCGACGCGCTGTGCGTTGAACTGGTGGATGCGTCCAACGGCTGCGAACACGCCCTTGTGCTGGCGTCGACGTCAGAGCCTGACCGCGCCGACCTGCTGATCCTGCCCAACCGGTTGGCGCGGGATGCCGGACCACCCATCGCCGTCTTGCGAAACCTGGCCTATGCGGGCGGATTCTTCGGGCAGCAGCCATCGCTGGAACCGGGCCCGGAGGGCGGTTTGATCCTGCACGAGGAACAGATCGCAATGGGCCGGACGCCTTGGATGCAGAGCCTTGAGCTCCGGTATCGCGACGGGGCGTTCATCGTGGCTGCGTTTTCCTATTCCAGCTATGACCGGCCCATGGGCGGCGGGTTCGGCTGCGACGTGAATTACCTTGAGCGCGCCTGGTTCGTCAGCGCGGATCGGGTCAACCCCGAGACGGGTGAGGTGACCTACGACATTTCGGAAACCGGCAATCTGCCGGACGCCACCCCCGCCCTGGACGATTGGCGCGACCGCCGAGATCTGCCAGCGGTTTGCCGGGATGCCCTGGGCGCGTGGTTCCACGCAGCACCGTTGTAACAACCCTGCACCGTTTCGATGCCGCGCGCGCCCACGCAACCCTTGCCCTTGCCCCTCGACCGGTCCACATATCGGCTATGAGCAAATCCGCCCCAACCGACAATCCTGCCGATCCGTTCAAGAAGGCCCTGGCTGAAGCCACGCGTGTTCTGGCCGATGATCCGGAGCTGGCCGTCACCTACACCGTCGACCCGCCGGGCCTGTCAGGCGATTCCGTGCGCCTGCCCCAGGTGAGCCGACGGATGACGCGCGATGAGGTTCTGTTGGCCCGGGGGACTGCCGACGCCTTGGCACTTCGCCACAAGTATCACGATCTGGGCACTGCCTCGCGTTACGCACCGCAAGGGGCGATGGCGCGCGACCTGATGGAGGCGATGGAGACTGCGCGCTGCGAAGCGATGGGCGCCCGCGACATGCCGGGAACCGCGGGCAATATCGACGCCAAGATCGGGCACGAGGCGCGCCGCAAGGGCTATGGCGAGATCCGCGAGGCGTCCGACGCGCCCTTGGCCACGGCGGCGGGATACCTGATCCGGCATCTGGCCACGGGCCGCGACCTGCCGCCCGAGGCCGGGAACGTCATGGAGCTGTGGCGCGGGTTCATCGAGGATCGCTGCGACGGTACGCTGGAGGATCTGGGCAACGTCCTGTCGGACCAGAAGGCCTTCGCCAAATTCGCGCGCCAGCTGATCGACGATCTGGGCTATGGCGACCAGTTGGGCGATGACCCCGACGATATCGATGACGAGGCCGAGGACGACGCGGGCGACGATCAGGAAGACGACGCGCCGGATTCGACCGGGGAAGATGATAGCGACGAACAGGACGCCGAAGCCTCCCCCGAGCGGTCTCAAGACGAGCAGCAGGATGCCAGCCAGGCCCAGGTCGAGATGGATGATCAGGGTGATCTGGAAGAGGCCGAGGAGCAGGAATTGCCCGATGGCGAGGCCCCGATGGAGCCCCCTCCCCCCTCACCGCATTCCGATGCCGATCCCGACTACGTGGTGTTCTCCACCGAGCATGACGAGGAGATTTCAGCGGAGGAGCTGGCCGAGACTCAGGAGCTGGAACGGCTGCGCGCCTATCTCGATCAGCAATTGGAGCCCCTGAAGGGCGCGGTGTCGCGGCTGGCGAACAAGTTGCAGCGCCGCTTGCAGGCGCAGCAGAACCGGTCCTGGGAATTTGACCGCGAGGAAGGCATTCTGGATGCGGGCCGCCTGGCGCGGGTGGTGGCGAACCCGACCACACCGCTGAGCTTCAAGGTCGAGCATGATACCGAGTTCCGCGACACGGTTGTGACGCTGCTTCTGGACAATTCCGGCTCCATGCGGGGCCGCCCGATCTCCATCGCCGCGATCTGTGCCGACGTGCTGGCGCGCACGCTTGAGCGCTGCGGTGTGAAGGTGGAAATCCTGGGCTTTACCACGCGGGCCTGGAAGGGCGGACGCGCGCGGGAGGAATGGCTGGGGCAAGGCCGGCCGCAGCAGCCTGGTCGCCTGAACGATCTGCGCCACATCGTCTACAAGAGTGCCGATGCGCCGTGGCGCCGGGTGCGCGACAACCTGGGCCTGATGATGAAAGAGGGCCTGCTGAAGGAAAACATCGACGGCGAAGCGCTGGAATGGGCCCATCGCCGGATGGTGAACCGGCCCGAGGCGCGCAAGATCCTGATGGTGATCTCCGATGGTGCGCCGGTGGACGATTCCACGCTGTCGGTGAACCCGGCCAACTACCTCGAAAAGCACCTGCGCGACGTGATCGCCATGGTCGAAAAACGGCGCGCGGTGGAATTGCTGGCGATCGGCATCGGCCATGACGTGACGCGGTATTACGAACGCGCCGTCACGATCACCGATGCGGAGCAACTGGCCGGCGCGATCACCGAGCAATTGGCGAGCCTGTTCGACAACGATCCAAGGGCACGCGCCCGGGTGATGGGGATCAAGCGCGCCAGCTAGGGATTGCGCCCGCTGCGCGGCCGCCGGTGGCGATTTTTCGTTGAAAAATCGCGGGTGCGTTTGGCGAGGATCGCGTGCCTGGTTTAACCTTCCCGCCCGGCGCAGGCGACGGATGCCTCCGGCGGGAGTTTTTTGGCCAAGATGAAAGAGGGGTCCGTCCGCTTGTCAGCGTGGTGACGAAACAGCGGAGCGCCACGGCGATCTTCGCCCGTTTTGAAGATCGGCGTGCCCTTCCCCATCTCGAAAGAGGGGAGTTGGGAGCCGTTGACGGCGAGCAGTCGGGTTTCCGTTGGCGCATTCCTGATCGGCATGGCAACGTCCATCCGAGTTGAATTGTCCGCCCACCAGACCTGATGGAAGATCATGTTTCAAACCTTCACCTCCCAGACCAATCCCGAAGACGGCCCGCCGCGCCTGGCGGTATTGCGTGCGCATCTGACCGACGCCGGGTTGACCGGCTTTCTGGTGCCGCGCGCCGATGCGCATCAGGGGGAATATGTGGCGCCCTGTGACGAGCGCCTGTCATGGCTGACCGGCTTCACTGGATCGGCCGGGTTCGCGGCAGTCTTGCCCGATGTGGCCGGGGTTTTCGTGGACGGGCGGTATCGCGTGCAGGTCAAGGCGCAGGTAGCCGATGTGTTTACGCCGGTGGATTGGCCGGAAACCGCGTTGGAAGAATGGCTGATCGAGGCCCTGCCCGGCGGTGGCGTAGTGGGCTATGATCCGTGGTTGCATACCAGTGCCGAGATAGCGCGGCTGAAAAAGGCATTGGGGCGGCACCAGATTTCACTGCGCCCGGTGGCCAACGCGGTTGATGCGATCTGGGAGGATCGGCCCGCGCGCCCGGACGCCCCGGCAACGGCCTATCCCGAGGCCCACGCAGGCGTGTCGAGCGCAGAGAAACGCGCCGATGTGGCGGAGATCCTGCGGGAGGCCGGGGAAGCCTGTGCGGTTCTGAGCCTGCCGGATTCGATCAATTGGCTGCTGAATATTCGGGGCGGGGATCTGCCCCATTTGCCAGTGGTGCAGGCCTTCGCGATTGTAAAGGCGGACGGCACGGTGACGCTGTTTTCGGATCCGGTGAAGTTCGACGGCCTCAATCTCGGCGACGACGTTCATGTGGCGGATTGGACGGCGTTCGAGGCGGCGCTGAACGGGTTGAGCCGCCCCGTGCGTTTGGATCCGGCCACGGCACCCGTGGCCGTGTGGCAGATCCTTGAAGCCGCCGATATCGAGGTATCGAAAGGCGCCGATCCCTGCCTGCTGCCCAAGGCACGCAAATCCGCCGCCGAGATTGCGGGCACCAGGGAGGCGCATCTGCGCGACGGGGTGGCGGTGGCGCGGTTCCTGCATTGGTTCGATACCGAAGCGCTCGGTGGCAACCTGACGGAAATCGACGTTGCCAAGCGATTGGAGGCTTTCCGGGCCGAGACCGGCGCCTTGAAGGATATCTCGTTCGATACCATCGCGGGCGCCGGGCCCAACGGCGCCATCGTGCATTACCGCGTGACGGAGGACACCAATGCGCCGGTTCGGCCCGGGCAGCTGTTCCTCATCGACAGCGGCGCACAATATGAGGATGGAACCACCGACATCACCCGCACCCTGCCGGTGGGTGAGGTGGGCGCGGAGGAGCGGGACTGCTTCACCCTGGTTCTCAAAGGCATGATCGCCATTCACCGGGCACGTTTTCCGAAAGGCGTGGCCGGGGCGCATCTGGATGCGCTGGCGCGGGCCCCGCTCTGGGCGACAGGGCGAGACTACGACCACGGAACCGGCCACGGCGTGGGCGTTTATCTGAGCGTGCATGAGGGGCCGCAGCGGCTGGCGCGCTCAGGCAAAGTGCCGTTGGAGCCGGGCATGATCCTGTCCAATGAACCGGGCTATTACCGCGAGGGGGCCTTTGGCATCCGGATCGAGAACCTGATCCATGTGGTGGTGGCGCCTGCGGGCGCGGATGCCCATCGCACAATGCTGGGGTTTGAAACGCTGACCTTCGCGCCTATTGATCGTCGGTTGATCCTGGCCGATATGCTGGCCCCGGAGGAACGCGACTGGCTCAACGCCTATCACGCCGATGTCGTTGCCAAAATCGCACCGCGCCTGGAGGCAGATGGCCATGGCGACACCGCCGATTGGCTGCGGGCGGCCTGCGCGGCAATCTAAGCTGATCCAAGCTGACATGAACCTGTCACACGTCTTGTGCAGACCTCTGCGCACGGGGTAAGAGTGCCGTTCACAAAAGAGGAGGGGACCCATGGCTGACCACATCACGATCCGCAAGGCATCCGGAACCTGGGTTGTGCGCGCCAGCGGCGCCGTCCTTGGCGAAAGTGTGAATGCGCTGGAACTCTCCGAAGGGTCCTACCCGCCGGTGATCTATTTTCCGCGTGAAGATATCGGGATGAGTTTCCTGGAACAGACCGACAGTACAACGCGGTGCCCTCACAAAGGCACGGCGACCTATTTCACCGTGTCGGGGCCGGACGGCGAGATTGTGGATGCGGCGTGGAGCTATGAGACGCCGCTTGATCAGGTGTCCCAGATTGCCGGCCACGTCGCGTTTTACAGCGACCGGGTGGCGGTAGAGAAGCTCTAGGAAGTCACGAGCGGTCTACGACGGCCCCACTCCCGGTATTACTCTGGCGTCGCGACGTGGCGAGAGATCAGGAACCCAAGCCGTCCCCCATTCAACGCCGCCAGAAACGCTTCATATCCCGCATTGCTGGCTGCGCCGTCCGCCCCCCAGTCGGAGCGGATGGTGATCGTGATCGTGCCGCCACCCGCGGTGATCTCCGGCTCCGCCGGACTTTCCACATCGCTCAGGATCGGCCAGGCATCGCGCAGCCCGGTGGCAAGAGCGTCTGCATCGACGGCATCGGCCAGCAGCAGCACCATGGCCGCACCTTCGGTTTCGCGGTTGGCGTAGTCGGCCAGCGCCAGACCTTCGATCGGGCCAGCCTCCGCACCGGCAACCGGCACGGTTTCCCCGTTGCGCAACCAGCAGCGCACCGAGACCAGAGCGCCAAGATTGCCGACGCGGCGCAACCCGGCGATCACCGCCTGCGCGTCCGGGCGGCTGGCAATTGTCTGGCCCGAGGGCTGCATCAGAAGGTCTAAAGCCTGCCAGCCCGTGGCCCAGATCGCGCGATTGCCGCTGAACGCCATCCGCAAGGGCAGGCCCATATCGCCGCCAAAGGGGTTGGCCGGATCAACCCGGTCCGGGCTGCTGCGATAATCTGCGTCACCCTGCCAAAGTACCGGTGCGCCGCCGCGCTCTGTCTCCGCGAAACCCCGCGAATAGAGCGCACCGCGCAGGCGCATCTCGCTGTCGGGAAAGATATCCATCGCGCCCATGCGGACATTGCCCTGGATCACTTCGAACGTGTCCACCCAATCGCCGGGCCGCAAGCCAACGGCCGCGCGCAAGGCCTCGTCCGGGGTGGTGGCAATGATCGCCTGCTGGCTTGGCGGGGCGGAGCGCAGGGCGGCAAACCGGTTCGGCGTGTTGGCATTGACCCCCGCCTGCGCCCCGCGCACGGCGATCCAGCGCACGGCATCGCCATTGCCGAACCCGGCGATAATGGGGCCTTGCCCGCCGTCCAGCGCGGCAAGCGGCACCCGTGACAGGATCGTCTGCAACCGGTCGGCGGCGCCCTGGGCGTGGGCGGCAGTCGTTATTGTCAGACAGGCGAAAACGAGGGGCAGAATCCAAGTATATCTCATGGCCCTAACCATGCCCTGACGAGGCGCATTCGCCAAAGGGAAATTGTGTGCTGCCAGAAACGCTTAGCTGTGTTCTTCCGCCGCCGTCGCCGCCAGGGCCCGGTTATAAGCCTTCAACGCATCGACATGGAACAGCGCACCTTCCAGGGCCGGGGCTCCGCCGGTGGGCGACAATTGCACAACCGGCACGAAATCCAGCCCCGTGCGCTCGAAAATCGGCAAGGCGCTCTCCAGCGTCGATTGCGTATCGGTGAAAATCCCCTGCTCGATCAGAGTTAGAAGCCGGTCCTCGGGCGCCGAGTTCTCGTGGGTCATCGGCCGCATTACACGGCCCACGCGGAACATGCTGAGAAGATAGGCCTGCGGCCCCGCGGCCAGATGGATATTGCGCCGCTCCAGCTGGGTCAGGAAGAAGGACCGGTCCACCAGCCTGGACGACACCGCCGTCGACATCGACACAGCCACCATGACGGCCAGCCCGGTCTGCCAGTCGCCGGTCAGCTCAAACACGATCAACGTGGTGGAAATCGGCGCGCCCAGAACCGCCGCGGCCACCGCGCCCATCCCGGCCAGCGCATAGAGCGTCTCGGAGCCGGACACGTTGGGAAAAATCCCCGTCGCCACCAACCCGAAGGCCAGCCCCGTGATTGCCCCGATCATCAGTGACGGGGAAAACACGCCGCCGCCCATACGGCCCGCAATAGTGATCGCGGCGGCTGCCGCCTTGAGGATCGCAAAGACAACCGCCTCCCATAACAGCAATTCACCGGTCAGCGCGGCGGAGGTCGTCTCGTACCCGACCCCAATGATATGCGGAAACCAGATCGCCATGCCGCCCAGAAGCAGCCCTGCCACGGCCGGGCGCAACCAGCGCGGCAGGCCCGTGCGCCGTTGCAGGGCGGTGCCGACATCTTCGGCCCAGAACGTGCCGCGCATGAAGAGAACCGCCACGAGGCCCGACAGAAGGCCAAGGATCAGGAAGGCGGGCAGTTCCACATAGAAGCGGAGCATACCGTCACCGGCCAACATGAATTCCGTCACATCGCCGAATTCGAGGCGGTTGATCACCGTGCCCGCAGCCGACGCAATCACGATGGGCGCGAAGGCATGCACCGCGAAGTGGCGCAGCACCACCTCAAGCGCAAAGATCGCGCCGGCAATCGGCGCATTGAACGAGGCACTCACCGCCGCCGCCACGGCGCATCCCAGAAGATCGCGCCCGGTAATCCCATCGGCGTTGATCCAGCGGGAGATCCGTGACGAGATCACGGCGGCCAGGTGCACCACCGGCCCCTCCCGGCCCGATGATCCCCCGGATCCCAAGGTGATCAGCGAGGCAAGGGCCGAGGCCAACCCCTCCTTCTCCTCCACCCGTCCTTCGTTCAGCGCGGCACCTTCGATCACATCGGCCACCGACCGGACGCGCCCGTCGGGCGTGAACCAGTGCAGGATCAGCCCCACGACCAGCCCGCCGCCGACTGGGATCAGCAAGATCACCCACCACGGCAGGCTTTCGGCGAAGGAATGCAGCATTCGCACGTCTTCCACGCCGTAGAGCGTTTCCTGTAACCAGCTGATTGCCTTGCGAAAAAGCAGGGCCGCGAACCCGGCGGAGACCCCGATGAAAAGCGCGATCAGCCAGAACTGAAACTGGCTCGGGCCCTTTTCGAGCAGAAGCGACCACGCCCCGCGCGCGCCCATTGCGGCGCGGTGCGCCTGGGCCTGCAGATATCCGCGCGGTGTCTCGGCCACGAGTGGGCTCGCTTTCCTGCGCGGTTGGCGTGGGCGGTGCCTGTCCGAGGGCCGCAGCCGCGCTGCCGTCAGCCTCTCTGGCGGAGTATTCCCAATGTGGTAGAGAAGCGGCAAGGCTTTGGAAAGCCTCAGGTTCTTCAATTCAGCGTTTCCACCGCCGCTTCATGTTCTCCGAATACTCAGATCACGGCCATGATCGGCTGCATATGCGGCCCGGGATGGCTCAGGTCTCGCCCACGCCGTTCAGAAGCGCGCGCGCCGCGTCGCGGGCCGCATCGGTGATCCGGTCGCCCGAAACCATGCGCGCCACCTCGTCGATCCGCGCGTCCTCATTCAACAAGATCACCCGGCTCAGCGTGACATCCGCCTCAACGCTTTTGGCCACCTGCCAATGATGCGCCCCCAGGGCCGCGACCTGGGGTGAATGGGTCACGACAAGCACCTGGCCGCCCTCGGCCAGGGCTTTCAGACGCCGCCCCACGGCATCGGCCGTGGCCCCGCCTACCCCACGATCAATCTCGTCAAAAATCATGGTCAGATCCTCGGCATCCGCCGTCAGGCAGACCTTGAGCGCCAGAAGAAACCGCGACAGCTCCCCGCCCGAAGCGATCTTGTTCAACGCGCCCGCAGGCGCGCCGGGATTCGTGGCGACCGTGAAGGTAACCGCGTCGCTGCCATCAGGCCCCGGGGCGGCGTCCTCAACCTTCGTCTCGAACACAGCGCGTTCCATTTTCAGGGGCGCCAGTTCCTTGGCCATCGCCGCATCCAGATCCTGCGCCGCCCTTTGGCGTGCCGTGGTCAGGCGGGCAGCGGCGGCCTGATAGGCGGCCTCGGCCGCGTCCCGGGCCGCGATCAGCCCGGCAATCTCGGCCTCTCCGCCGTCCAGCGCCTCCAGCCGCGCCGTCAGATCATCAGCCAGCCCGGCCAGATCATCGGCCAGAACGCCATGCTTCCGCGCCAATCCACGCAGGGCAAAGAGCCGCTCTTCAGCCATCTCCAGTTCGGCGGGGTTGAAATCCAGCCGCTCGGCGAAGCTTGCCACACCGGCCTGCGCTTCCCCCAGTTCCACCAGCGCGCGTTCAAGCGCCGCCAGCGGCAATTCCAACCGCCCGTCGGCGTGCTCCACAACGCCGTCGAGCCAGCGCTGCGCGTCACTCATCGCCCCTTCGGCGCCGTTCAGGCCCAGGGCGGTGACCGCCTGCGCGATGTCTTCACGCATCTTTTCGGCGCTCTGCATCAGGCGGCGACGGGCATCCAGCTCCGCCTCCTCCCCCGGTTCGGGGGCCAGTTTCTGTAATTCCGCCACCGCGTGACGCAGAAAATCCTCCTCATCGCGCATCGCCGCGAGCCGTGCCTCGGCATCGGCCAGCGCCTTCGCCGCCGCCGCCCGCTCCCGCCAAGCGGTTTTCACCTCATCCCGCAGCGTGGCCGGGTCACCGAATTGGTCCAGCATGGCCCGGTGGTTCTTCGGGTCCAGCAGGCCGCGATCGTCCTGCTGGCCGTGCAGTTCCACCAGCACATCGGACAGCGCCCGCAGGACATCCCCCGACACCCGCCGGTCATTGATCCACGCGGTCTTGCGGCCTTCGGGCGTGTTGATACGGCGCAGAATTAGTTCGTCGGTAACGGGCAGGCCTGCCTCTTCCAGGATGGTGCGGGCCGGATGCCCGTCGCCGATCTCGAACTCGGCCACAACCTCCCCCTGCGCCGCGCCCGTGCGCACAAGATCGGCGCGCCCACGCCAGCCCAGTACAAAGCCCAGAGAGTCGAGAAGGATGGATTTGCCAGCACCGGTTTCACCGGTCAGCACGTTGAGGCCAGGCTGGAACGCCAATTCCAGCCGGTCGATAATCAGCATGTCGCGGATATCGAGATGGCGCAGCATGGGACAGGGTGTTCCTTAACCCAAAGCCGGGGTCAAGGCCGTTACAGCCAGTCGCCGCGCACCGTTTGCTGCCAAACCTCACGCAGCCAGTTTTCGCCCGCTGCTTCCAGTGCCAGGCCCTGCCCGTTCAACTGCCGGAAGGCATCGTCGTAGAATGGCGACGAGCGGAAGTTGTAGCCAAGGATTGCTCCGGCGGTCTGCGCCTCATCGGTCAGGCCAAGGGCAAGATAGGCCTCGACCAGACGCAGAAGCGCTTCCGGCGTGTGGGTGGTGGTCTGGAAGTCTTCGACAACGGCGCGGAACCGGTTGATGGCCGAGGTGTAGTGTTCGCGCCGCAGGTAGTAGCGCCCCACTTCCATTTCCTTGCCCGCCAGATGGTCGAAGGCCAGATCAAAGCGCAGGATCGCATCCTGGGCATACTCGCTATCGGGATAGCGTTCGATCACGACACGCAGCGCCTGCAGGGCCTGATAGGTCACGCCCTGGTCGCGGCCCACCTGATCGATCTGGTCGTAATAGCTGAGCGCCAGAAGATATTGCGCGTAAGCCGCATCCTCATTGCCCGGATAGAAATCAAGGTAGCGTTGCGCTGCCACGCGCGCCGCCTCGTAATCGCCATCCTCATGGTAGGAGAACGCCGCCATGATCAGGCCGCGTTCCGCCCATTCCGAATAGGGGTGCAGACGTTCCACTTCGATGAACAACGCGGCGGCATTATCCGGCTGTCCGCGTTCCAGCTCGAATTCGGCCTGGCGATAGATGGTTTCGGCATCAAGCTCTTCCAGCGGCACGTTGGAGCCGCGGCTTGCAAAGAACCCGCCACCGCCGCCTGAGCCCCCCCCGAACAGCCCGCCGCCATTGCCCCCGAACAGGCCACCGCCGCCGCCGCCCCCGCAGCCAGCCAGCGCAAGCGTCAGGATCAGGGCCGTACCGGACAGCCGAACCGGGGTCAGTCGGAGGGGGGACAGTTTCATGCGATAAAGCCTCAAACCCAATCTTCTGACCCTGTTCGGGCCCGTCTCAAGCAGCGTTTAGCACATTCCTTTTGCAGGCAAAACACCTCAACGGTGGCGTAGGTACGCTTCGCGGAAATGTGTGCTCAAGCGCGTGGTTCAGGCCACATGGGCCAGATCGGCGGTTTTGACACCGACACCCGGCAAACGTGCGGCCTGGTTGCTGTTGCATTCCACCAGACGCACCGCGCCGGGCCTGGCAAAGAGCGCGCGCAGAAGCTGGTTGGTGATCATGTGGCCCGCGCGATAGCCGGTATAGCGGCCCAGGATGGGCGCCCCCGCCAGCGCCAGATCGCCAAGCGCGTCCAGCATCTTGTGGCGCACCGCCTCATCGGCGTGGCGGAAGCCGCCGGGGCTCAGCACCGTGTCGCCATCCACCACAACGGCATTGTCGTATGTGCCACCAAGAGCCAGGCCCGCCTGATGCATCATCTCGACATCCGAGCGGCGACAGAATGTGCGGCTGTCGCACAATTCGCGCACGAAGCGGCCGTTGGCCAGGTTTTCGATCCGTTGCTGACGGCCAATCGCGGCGTCGTCGAAATCGATGGTGTAATCCATCTCCAGCCCGTCCGCCGGGGTCAGTTCAGCCCAGGCGCCGTCCTCCTCCACCCGCACGGGTTTCAGGATTTCAAGGGCATAGATCGGCGCGGACTGGCGTTGTATGCCCGCATCCAGAATGCCGCGCACAAACGGCGCGGCGGAACCATCGAGGATCGGAAGCTCAGGGCCGTCGACCTCGATCAGGGCATTGTGAATGCCGGATCCCACAAGTGCGGCCATGATGTGCTCGACCGTCGACACCTCGGTGCCGTCTTCGGCAATCAGCTTGGTGCATAGGCGGCTTTGCGGGACCAGATCGTAGCGGGCGGGGATCATCTCGGCATCGTCGAGATCCGTGCGACGGAACCAGATCCCGACATTGGCAGCCTGGGGCAGCAGGCTGACCCGGGCCGGGCGGCCCGAATGCAGGCCGACGCCCACAAAGGATACCATTGTTCGGAGTGTTGCCTGCATCAGATTATTGCCCGCATGTCCTGTCCCAACTCGTTCCCCGCGCGCCTGTTGCGTCAAGACGCTCTGCCGGGTGGCGGCCCCGTCTCCACCCAAGGTGGTTAACATCGGTTTACCGCTTGATATGGGGTTACCGGGGCGCGGCTGAAGGGGCAACTCAACCTTTATGACGTGCTGCAACAATGGCCTGCAGCGTCGGCGGGAAATTGCTCAATACTTGAGCAATTTCTCCTAAATGCCTGAAATAAAACAGGAAAGGGCCAGTCATGGACCGGCCCTTTCATCTGGATTGTGATTCGGATTCAGTTCGCCTGACGCCGCAGGAAGGCGGGAATTTCGATCCGCTCCTGATCGGGGTCAACGATGCCATCATCGACGGAATGCGGCGGTGCTGCCGGTGTGGGGGCCGCGGCCATGGGTGGCTGGCGGCGCTCCACCGGTGCGGGGCCATCATCGGCACTCCCGGTCATCCGGTTGATCAGGGAGTTGATCCCGAAGCCGCGCTTGTGGTGCGCCGTGTCGCCCCCGGCAGGTCCGGCATCCGGCGCGGCCGCCATCGGTTGCGGACGTGGTGTATCCCGCTGGATCGCTGCACGTAGACGCGCGAGAGCCTCAGGTGTAGGGGACCCGGCGGCACCAGCCTTGGGCGCGACATATCCGGCCTGCGCATCCGCGGCCATCTGGGCGCGGGTCGGCGCGGCGTGCTGCATTGTCGGAGCAGGAGCAGGAGCCGGGGCCGTTGCGGGCTGATAGGCCGGGGCCGGCACGTCATCGGCGCCCAGATCTTCGGCAACCTCAGATCCGGCATTGAAGCTTTCGAACAGCGACGGCTCGGGCGCGTCCTCGGCCCCGTCGTCGGCCAATTCCGGCTCGGCTACGGCGGCATCGTCCACCGCAGGGTCCGACGCGGCGGTCATCGCCGCGGCCGCTGCCGCCAATTGGCGGGCGGGCATCGGTGCTTCGGCCTGCTCCACCGCGTCGATCCCGGTGGCCACAACGCTGACGCGCATCTGGCCTTCCATGTCGGTATCGAGCGTCGAGCCCACGATGATGTTGGCCTCGGGATCCACCTCTTCGCGGATGCGGTTGGCGGCTTCGTCCAGCTCGAACAGGGTCAGATCGTAGCCACCGGTGACATTGATCAGCACACCGCGCGCGCCGCGCAGGCTGATTTCGTCCAGCAGCGGGTTGGCGATGGCCTTCTCGGCGGCCTGCAGGGCGCGGTTGTCGCCGTCTGCCTCGCCGGTGCCCATCATGGCCTTGCCCATCTCGTTCATCACGGCACGGACATCCGCGAAGTCGAGGTTGATCAGGCCGGGGCGCACCATCAGATCCGTCACACCTTTCACGCCCTGATACAGAACATCATCCGCCAGGCTGAAGGCTTCGGTGAAGGTGGTTTTTTCGTTCGCCAGCCGGAACAGGTTCTGGTTGGGAATGATGATCAGCGTGTCGACAACCTTTTGCAGGGCTTCGATGCCCTCATCGGCCTGCCGCATCCGCTTGGCGCCTTCGAACTGGAACGGCTTGGTCACGACGCCGACGGTCAGAACGCCGAGTTCCCGCGCCGCCTGCGCGATGATCGGCGCGGCGCCGGTGCCGGTGCCGCCGCCCATCCCGGCAGTGATGAACGCCATGTGGGCGCCCGCCAGGTGATCGACGATTTCCTCAATCGATTCTTCCGCCGCACTTGCGCCAACCGCGGGCCGGGCCCCTGCGCCAAGCCCTTCGGTCACGCGCGCGCCCATCTGGATGCGGCTGTGGGCGCGGGATTGCGCCAGCGCCTGGGCATCGGTGTTGGCGACCACGAATTCGCAGCCATCAAGCTGCTGATCGATCATATTATTAACGGCGTTGCCGCCTGCCCCGCCAACGCCAAATACGGTGATACGCGGCTTAAGCTCGGGCTGAGCGTCGGGCATGGTAAGATTGAGAGTCATGAATACTGTCCGCCTGTTTCTTGTCCGGGCCCCCGATCTTTTGTCGGATCGCCATATCTGCCTCTTTTATTGCCGAACAGACTAACGCCATCTCGCCCCGCCGTCACGCGGAAAATCGGTGGAATGCGCGAAATGTGGCCGGTTTGGCGGGGGAAACGCGGCTATTTAGCGTACCCACCCAAGATGGAGGGGATGGCAACGGCCAGACAGGCCATCCCGAAGCCCCAGCCTGGCCGCCACCATGGTCATATGACGATGGTGAGCACCGTCACCCCCGTTAACCATGCTTCGGCAAACAAAAAACCAAACCGGGGATCACGCCGCCATGTCTGTCCATATCCAATCGGGTCGAACGTGGCCCATAAAAACCCTGCTGGCCGCCGCGCTGGCGATCGGCGCCGCCGGTCAGGCCGCCGCCGTGCCCGTGTCGATGACGCAAACCCACTTCGGGTCACATGTGAACGAGTATTCCTTCGACGTTCTCCCCCCGTTTGGCCCCGAACGCCTGTTCGGGTCTGACAGCATTACTGTGCTCGACACCGACGCCAACGATATTTTCTATGCCGACAGCTTTGATACCAACCTGGGAACGCTGGAGCTGGTGGAGCTGACTTACCGGGCGCGGCACGGTCTTGGTGACCGGATCGAGGTTGATTTTCGCTGTGCGGATTCGGGGTTCAATTCCGATTGTGAACGCGGCGTTGGCGTTGCCAACCTGGAGATGCTGTTCGGGGTCATCGACCTCAACGGGACATTTGGAGCCACACGCTTTGCCCGGGCGGTGCAGGAAGGGAATGGAGATGAACGGGGGGCGCTTAGCGTCGACGGGAGGGTCTTCAATGGATTTGACCCCCGTATCGAACGCAACATGACCCAAGTTCGAACATACACATCGGCGTCGGATCTTGCCGAGTTCCAAAACGGCGGGCCTGTGCAGCTGACGCCATACTTCGAACCATCAATTCGGGTCTCCGCCAGTTGCGATCCAAACGGCATTGCTTTCATCACCGCCTGTGTCGCGGAATCCTACACCAGGTATTCGGCGAATTACTCGATTGAGCTGACCTATATCTACGATGACGGGACGCTGCCGCCGCCTGCTCCTGTACCCCTACCGGCAGGCGGCGCGTTGCTGTTGGCAGGTCTAGGTGGTCTGGCATTCATGCGACGCCGGGGGCGCCGTTGATCACCAATTGTCCTTAAACCACTTCACCGCGCGGCGAAGCGACCGCGCGGGCAGGCGGTCGGCGGGCAGGTCGAAATCCCACCATTCGTCCTGCGGGGACGCCGCGAAAAGCGCGAGGCCGACGCAGGCCGAAAACGCGGACCCGTAGGCCGTCTGCGGCAGGCCCGCGACCCGCATGGGCCGCCCAAGGCGTACCTGGTTGCCCAGGATCCGCGAGGCAAGGCCGTCGAGGCCGGGGATCTGTGATCCACCCCCCGTCAGGACGATGCGTTGCGACGGCAGATGCTCGAAGCCCGCCGCATCCAGCCGCGCGCGCACGTCTTCGAGGATTTCCTCGACGCGCGGGCGCATCACGCCGATCAACTCCGCCCGGCTCACCGTGCGGCGATCGTGGTGCCAATCGCCGGTATCCGACGCCAGCTCGATGATCTCTCGATCATCAAGGCCGGTGGCCACGAGGCCGCCGAACTTGGTCTTGATCCGCTCGGCATCCGCCATGGGGATCTGCAGGCCCTGGCTGATATCCTGCGTCACATGGGCCCCGCCCATGCGCACGGTATCGGCAAAGATCATATGTTTCTTCATGAAGATCGAAAATGACGTGGCCCCGGCGCCCATGTCGATGCAGGCGGCGCCAAGCTCCTGCTCATCCTCCACCAGCGAGGACATCGCGGCGACGTAGGGTGCCGCGGCCAGGCCCGCAAGCTCCAGATCGCACCGCTTCACACAATGGAGTAATGTCTCAAGCGCACCGCCATCGACCGTCAGGAGGTGCATGTCGACCGACAGGCGGTTGCCCACATGGCCGCGCGGATCGCTGAGGCCAGTGCGGTTATCGAGCGAGAAATTCACCGGCTGCGCATGCAGCACTTCGCGGCCCGGCCCGATATCGGGCATATCGCAGACCGACAGGACGCGGCCGATATCGTGATCTTCCACATGGCCTGTCTGCAATTCCACATCACCGGTCAGCCCGTAGCTGCGCGGCCGCGCGCCGGACAGCGACACGATCACGTGGTCCACGCGGGCATTGGCCATCTTCTGGGCTGCCTGAACCGCCGTGCGGATCGCGCGCTCGGTCTCCTGAACGGTGTCGATTTCGCCGAATTTCACGCCACGGGATCGGGTCGTGGCCGCACCGATCACACGGAACGCCGATTGGCCCGCCATCGCGCCGATGCCCTCTTCCTCCACCTGCACCCCGTCGAAGCGCAGCACCAGGCAACCGACCTTGAAGGTGCCGATATCGAGCACGGCGATCACCCCGCGCCGCATCGCCTCCTGCCGCTTGGCCCGCATCGCCCGTTGAGTCTGGTAAAGCAGCGTCATCCGCGTTCGTCCTCGTTCGTGCCATCGGCGGTCAGCGATCTGATCCGCCGCAATTCAACCAAAGCCGCATCCGTCAACCGCACGGTCAGCCGACCGGGGTTGCGCAAATCCACCACCGTCACGTCGCGTGACAGGATCTCGCCCATGTCATGGAGCGCCAGCACCCGGTCGAGCGCCGCGTAGGCCCCCGCCTCGGGCAGCAAGATCCGCGTGCCGTTGGACAGCACGACGTCCCAGCGGCGCTCGCCCATCCGCACCAAGCCGTGGACGCGGGCCCCCAGGGGGGCGGCGGCACGGATCAGCGCCAGTGCCTCGGGCACAGCATTATTGGCCCCGTCCCCGCCCAGAAGCGGCAGCGGGGCGGGAAGCTCGCGCGTGCCGAACCCGGCGATGAAATGCCCCTCCTCGTCGATAATGCTCAACCCCTCATGGGTCAGCCACAGGGCGGCGGGCTCGCGCTCATCGATGCGCACGGCCAGATAGCCGCCCGACTGGATCCGCAGATCCGCAGCGCGCACCGTTGGCAGCGCCTCAAGGCGGCCCCGGAGTTCATCAAGGTCCAGATCGAAGGAGGACATCGGCAGGTCGAGCGCCAGGGCGGCGCGCACCTCTTCCGTCACATCCTCCCCCGCGCCATCGATGCCAAGCACGTTGACGCGGAATTCAGGCCGGTTCTCGATCTCGCGCCGGATTTCGGAGGCGGCCTCGAACAGCCCGTCGATCCGGCTGTCATCGCTCAGATACCACGAAACGGCGGCAAACAGCACAAAGAATGGCAGCCCGATATTAAGCGCCTTGCGAAAGATCGGTGTCAGCCACAGCCGCGTGACCCGGTAGCTGAGCTTGGAGGGTGCCGGATCATGGGCGGCGGCCAACGGGGCATGCCCGGCGGGGCGGCGGGCAATCAACGGTCGCATGAAGCATCCTCCACAAGCCAGCGGCACAATGCGCCGAAGGACACCCCCTTGGCCTCGGCCTGTTCCGGCGTCAGGGATGTGGGCGTCATCCCGGGCTGGGTGTTGGTTTCCAGGATGATCAACCCGTCGAGGCCCCGGCTCTCGTCCCAGCGGAAATCGGTGCGGCTGACGCCCCTGCATCCAAGCGCCGAATGGGCTCGGGCGGCCATGTCCATACAGGCGTCGAAGATCTGCTGCGGAACCTCTGCCGGGATCACGTGGCGCGAGCCGCCGGGCTTGTATTTGGCGTCGTAATCGTACCAGCCGTCCGTCAGGATGTCGGTGACGGTCAACGCCCCGGGATCTCCGGGCCGGTCGCCCAGAACCGTTGTCGTCAGTTCGCGACCCGGCGCAAAGGTCTCCACCATCACCTCATCGGGCATGTCATCGGAGAGTTGCGGCGGGCCGTTTGCGGCCTCATGCACCAGATACACCCCCACCGACGACCCTTCGTTGTTCGGCTTCACCACGTAGGGCGGGGCCATGACATGCTCGGCGCAGACCTGGGCTTTGGGTGCGATGATGCTGTCGACCACCGGCAGGCCATGGGCGCGGAACGTGTCCTTGGCCCGCGCCTTGTCCATTGCCAGGGCCGAGGCCAGGACACCGGAATGGGTGTAAGGCAGCCGCAGCCATTCCAGCAGGCCCTGCACGCAGCCATCCTCTCCCCAGCGACCGTGGAGTGCGTTGAATACGACGTCGGGTTGGATCTCGGTCAGGCGCGCGGACAGGTTCGGAACCGTCCCAAAAGGTCCGGGATCCACCTCGATCACGTCAAATCCCTCACCGCGCAACGCCTCGGCGCACCCTTTGCCAGTGCTCAGCGACACCTCGCGCTCTGCGGAGGGGCCGCCCATCAAGACGACGACACGGGATGGGAGGCTGCTCAACCCTGCCACCACCTGGTCCTCAAACTGTCCCGCGGATACGTGCCCGCCGGATCGATTTCCCCCGCTTTTTGCGGGGCCTTGCCGTTATTCGATGCGGGACGGTCTGCCCACCCGCATGATTTCCCATTGTAATTCTATGCCTTGGGTCTCGAAAACCCTTTTTCTGACCTCTTCGCCCAATCCCTCCAGATCTGCGGCAGATGCGCCACCCTTGTTAATCAGGAAGTTGGAATGCATCTGGGACATCTGCGCGCCGCCGCGGGTGGCGCCGCGCATCCCGGCCTCATCGATCACCTTCCAGGCCTTGAGCTCATGGGTGTCATCCTCCCGCCCGGTGGAGCTGAACCCCGCCGGATTGCGAAAGGTCGATCCGGCCGTCAGCTCCTTTGTGGGTTGGGTCGCATCGCGTTTGGCGAGCTGGTCATCCATCTTTTCGGTCAGCGCGGCGGGATCGCCTTTTTCGGCCCGCAATGTGACGGATGTGATGATTGCGCCGTCGGGAATGTCGGTCTGGCGATAGGTGAAGGTGACGTCATCCTCGCCGAGCGTCACCGGCGTGCCGTCCCGCAACACGGCCTCGGCGCTGACAAAATGATCGGCAAGATATGACCCATAGCACCCCGCATTCATCTTGAGCGCCCCACCGATGGAGCCTGGGATCGTCCGCAGGAACGTCAGATCGAGCCCCGCCCCCGCCGCATCACGCGCCGCGCGGGCGTCCAGCGCCGCTGCCCCCGCGATGACCCGATCCCCATCGATCTTTATGTCCATGAAGGGACGCCCCAGTTTAACGACAACACCGGCCAGGCCCCCATCTCGCACGATCAGGTTCGAGCCGACACCCATGGGGAAGACCGGGATCGCTGGGTCGAGTGCCGTCAGGAAATCGGACAAGTCGTCCGTGTCCGCAGGCTGAAACAACCAATCGGCCGGCCCACCCACCCGCAGCCATGTCAGCGATGACAGGTCACGATCAGGCGTCAGCCGCCCGCGTGCGATCGGCAGGTCGCTCATGATTGATCGTCAGCGCCCTGAACAGCCCGGCGCATCCCCTGCACGGCGCGGATCAGCGGCCAGCGCAAAACCGATGCGCCCGCGGCCAGCACGATCAGGCCCCAAAACGGGCCGGTCTGATACGTGACCCAGCCCACCAGCGGAATACCGGTGACGATCAGGATCCACGCGGCCGTCCAGTGGTAGCGTTGCGGGCCCATCGCGGCGGCGCAGGCCAGAAGCGCCCAGATACAGGCAAGGATCAGGGACACCGGCATCAGGTCTGTCTTCCCATTGCGCGTTTTGCGAAATATCGCAAAGGGTTACGGAACATCGAAATCACCGCGATCAGGATAATGGCCACCCAGATCCAGCCGTGGCTATAGCCCACGAAGATCAGCATAGGCACCGACAGGATCAGAAGCGCGATGCCCGGCGGGAACTGCATCCGGTAGGGCAGCATCGCCACGATGGCCGAGGCCACGACCCACAGGCAGGCCAGTATCAGGGCGAGGCTCATACCCCCACCACGCGTTTTTTAAGATCGGCCAGCCGGTCTGGCAACCCGTTGGCCCAGGCGCTGATCGTCCCGGCGCCCAGGCAGACGACCATGTCACCCGGCCGGGCCTGCTCGCGCACGAGGCGTTCGAGATCGTCTTCATCCAAGATCGCGCGGGCATGGCGGTGGCCATGACGGATCATACCCGCCACCAGATCGTCCCGCGACGCGCCTTCGATCGGGTCTTCGCCCGCCGCGTAGACCTCGGCAATCGCAACGACGTCGGCCTCAGAGAAACAGCCGCAGAAATCATCGAACAGCGAATGCAGCCGGGAGTAGCGGTGAGGTTGATGCACAGCGATGACGCGGCCCTCTGATGCTTGTCGCGCGGCCTTGAGGACCGCGGCGATTTCCACCGGGTGGTGACCGTAATCGTCGATCACCGTAATGCCTCCAACTTCGCCGACTTTGGTAAACCGTCGGTTAACGCCCTTGAATCCATCGAGCGCTTCGCGGATTTCGTCGCCCTTCATGCCCAGATGGCGGGCCACGGCCACGGCGGCCAGCGCGTTGGAGACGTTGTGGTCGCCCGGCATCGGCAGGCGGCAGCCTTCGATCACCATGTCATCGGCCTGCAGCGCGATGTCAAAATGCGCGGCCCCGCTCTTGTAGGTCAGGTTAATCGCCCGCACGTCGGCCTGCGCATTGAAGCCGAAGGTCACCACCCGGCGGTCGGTGATCTTGCCAACCAGCGCCTGCACTTCCGGGTGATCGGTGCAACAGATCGCCAGCCCGTAGAACGGAATGTTGGAGACAAAATCGAGGAATCCCTGACGCAGGTTCTCGATCGTGCCCCAATGCTCCATATGCTCGGGGTCTATGTTGGTGACGATGGCGATGGTGGCCGGCAGCCGGTTGAAGGTGCCGTCGCTCTCATCGGCCTCCACCACCATCCAGTCGCCCTGCCCCACCCGGGCGTTGGAGCCATAGGCATGGATAATCCCGCCATTGATCACCGTGGGGTCGACGCCACCATGGTCCAGCAAAGTCGCGACCATCGTGGTCGTCGTGGTCTTGCCGTGGGTACCGCCGATGGCGATATTGGAGCGCAGGCGCATCAACTCGGCCAGCATCTCGGCACGCCGCACCACCGGCAGGCCCGCCAACCGCGCGGCGTCCAGTTCCGGATTGCCCGGCTTGATCGCGGACGAGATCACCACAACCTCCGCCGCCTCAAGATTTTCCTCTTTCTGGCCGATGAAGATCCGCGCGCCGAGCGAAGCCAGACGGTCTGAGATCTTCGATGGCTTCAGGTCGGAGCCCTGCACCTGATAGCCGTGATTCAACAAGACCTCGGCAATGCCGGACATGCCGATCCCGCCGATGCCCACGAAGTGGATCGGGCCAAGCTGAGTCGGCAATTTGGTGGCTGCGGCGTTCATTTGGATCCTTTCTGCGCCAGGCCTTCGACAAGGGCAACCAGACGTTCCGTGGCGTCAGGCACGGACACGCTGAGCGCCGCAATGGCCATCTTGGTGGCGGCATCGGGCTGGGTCAGGATGGCGGTCAGGGTTTCGGCAAGAACCTCGGGCGTGAGCAGGCGCTCGGGCATCAGGGCGGCCGCCCCCGCATCGACGGGGCCACGGGCATTGGCCGATTGCTCATCGCGCACGGCAATGGCCAGCGGCACATAGATGGCCGGGCGGCCCACCACGCAGATATCGGCCACCGAGGACGCACCGGAGCGGCAGATCACCAGCTGCGCCTCGGCCAGCCGGGTGGGCATGTCGTGCAGGAAGGTTTCCACCTCTGCGCGCAGGCCCATGGCATCGTAGGCCGCGACGACACGATCCACATCCTCTTCACGGGCCTGCTGCGAAATCCGCAGATGCTCGCGCAGATGATCCGGCAAAAGCGCAATCGCCGCCGGCACCACATCCGACAGGATGCGCGCGCCCTGCGATCCGCCGAAGACAAGCAGGCTCATCGGCCAATCGCCCGGCGGCATGTAAGGCGCCCCTGCCCGCTCCACAATCGCCGCGCGCACCGGGTTGCCGGTGTGCTTGGCCACCGCGCCCTCGGGCACTTCGGTGGGCCAGGTGCCGCAAGCAACACAAGCGACGCGTTTGGCAAAGACCCGATTCACGCGGCCCAGAACCCCGTTTTGCTCATGCAACATCCGCGGCCGCCGTGTGATCGTGGCCGCCGCCATGGCCGGGATCGTCGGGTAGCCACCAAAGCCGACCACAACGTCGGGTTTTTCGCGCAGCATCCGGAATGTCGCCGTCAGCACGCCACCGAAAATCCGGAATGGCACCGCCAGCTTGGCCAGGGCCCCGCCCCGCGTGAACGTCGCGCTTGAGACCTGCCGGATTTCGACGGCATGGGAAAAGCCGCCCACATACCGCGCCCCGCGCGGATCGGTCGACAGGGTGACACGCCATCCCTTGCGCAGCATCGCCTCGGACAGGGCCTGGGCCGGGAACATGTGCCCGCCCGTGCCGCCTGCCGCGATGATAAGATGGGGTTGAGACATGTCCTATCCGTGGCCCTACCGGTTTCGGTTCAACAAATGATCCGCAATGTCACCTTGCGGCCGGGTCCGTGTGAAAACCAGAAGCATCCCCACGGCAATTCCCGTCGCGATCAGAGACGAGCCGCCATAGCTCACGAAGGGAAGCGTCATGCCCTTGGCGGGCAGAAGCCGCACGGCCACGCCCATATTGATGAACGCCTGCAGCGCCAGAAGGCTCACCAGCCCGGTGCCCGCAAGGCGCGAAAACGGATCGCGTTCCTTCATCAGGCGAAAGAAACTGCGCAGCGTGATCGTCAGGTACAGCGCGATGATCAGCCCCACCAGAGCCAGCCCATATTCCTCAGCCGCGACGGCAATGATGAAATCGGTATGCGCGTCGGGCAATGTCCATTTCACGGAGCCCTCCCCCAGACCGGTCCCGAAAAGGCCCCCTTCGCGGATCGCGTCGGTGGCATAGCCAAGCTGCGTATTCGGCGCGACCTCGTCGCTCAGGAACCCGTCGATCCGACGGGCGAAATGCTCGGACCCATTATAGGCCGCCACGCCCCCCAACGCCACCAGACCCAACAGGATCGCCAGGATCAGCATCGGTGCGCCCGCCACGAAATAGATCACCGACCATGCAAAGATGATCAACGCCGCTTGCCCGAAATCGGGCTGGAGGGCGAGAAATGCGACGATCACGGCCGTCACGAAGAGCGACACGGTCTTGCCCGGCGGCCCCGCAACCTCCTGGCTCGCGGCCATCATCCAGGCGGTGAAGACGATGAAGACCGGCTTCAGGAATTCCGACGGCTGAAGCGAGGCGAAGCCAAGCGAATACCACCGCGTCGCCCCCTGCCCGTAATCCGTCCCGAAGGCCGGGAGGAGCGCCAGCGCCGCCACCGCCCCGAAAAAGCCGACCACGCCCCAGCGGCGCACCGATGTCGGCGTCATCATCGAAACCAACACCATCACACTCAACGCGATGCCGCCGAAAAAGGCCTGCCGGATCACATAGTGAAACGGCTCATGCCCATTTCGTTCCGCAAGGGGGGGAGAGGCCGCAAAGCCCAGAAGAATACCGATGGCAAACAGCGCGAGGATACACCCCAGCGTGACCCGGTCCACGGAGGCCCACCATCGCGGAATAACCGCGTCGCCCGTATGCACAACGACTGTGCCGTGCGCCATTTCCGTCATGGATCGCCTGCCTTGCCCTCATACGACGTTGACCGCCGCGAATTCTGCTCATGCCCAGGTTGTCCCGGGTCTATCGAACAAGAATAACGCGAAAATGCCGTCGGGGCTAGGGAAAACGGGCAAACGCCCCGCCCAAACCTGCGGGCGGGGGGTATTCGATGCGGGAGTGGCCTATCGCGGGATCAGGAAAAAGTGGTCGAACTGGCAACCCGCGGGACCGGTCGGCATGCACGACACGTAATTGGCCGTCTGGACGTGTTCGACAAGGATCACGTCTTCACCGGCGAATTCATAACCCTCGATACGGTTCTCGATGCCGACATGAGGGTCTTCGTTGAAGCGGCGGACGTCTCCATCCGGCATGATCACATCGAAGCAGAGGCCGCCTGCCGACCATGCGCCGGCCTGCTGGGAGCACGGCCCGGACTCGCCCGTGATCCGCAATTCGATCTGGCTGACCGACAGCACGGTCTGCCAGTTCGGTATCACCACACCCGGCGTGGCCGTGCCCGACGTTTGGGATTGCGCCAAAACGTGCAGGCTTTCGGCGGCAGGGACCTGGAGGTCCAATGCATGGGCCTGCGTTGCAAGGGCGAGCGACAGGGCGAGAAGGGAGAATGTCCTGGTCATCGAAACCTCCTTTCGGGGAGGGGAGTAAGAACCCGGGCTGCGCAAGGTGAAGGGGATGCGCCCGGAATGACCACGGAATGCCACGGGATGCGCGCCCCGGATATGGAGGGGAACCCGCACATGGAGCAGTCGGGTCCGGTCGACGGGTAAGGTTTACCTGCCCAGTTTCTCGACCTGCGCGATGAAATCCGCGCCCCGCGCCTCGAAACTGTCATATTGGTCGAAGCTCGCCGCCGCAGGCGCCAGAAGCACCGTATCGCCGGCCTCAGCCTCCGCCGCGGCCCGGGCAACGGCCGTGCCCATATCCCCGCAAATCTCGGCGTCGACATCGCCCAGATGGAGCGCAAAGGCCTCCGCCTCGCGCCCGATCACATAGGCTTTCACCACATCGCCCATGGCTCCTGCCAGCGCGGCCATCCCGCCATCCTTCTCCAGCCCGCCACAGATCCAGCGAATGCGCCTGAACGCACCCAACGCCTTCACGGCGGCATCCACATTCGTGGCCTTGCTGTCGTTGACATAGGAAACGCCGTTGATCTCCGCCACGCGCTGGCTGCGATGGGGCAGGCCCTCGAAGCTCGCGAAGGCCGCCTCGATCACCCGCGGTGCAAGGCCAAGCGCCCGGCACACGCCATAGGCACAGGCGGCATTCTGGTGATTATGCGCCCCGGGAAGCCCCGGCACCCCGCGCAGGTCGATGGAGGCCACCTGCCGTCCCTTGCGCATCTCGCTCAACCAGCCCTTGCGCGTCACCAGGTCCCAGCCCGGCCCGCTCAACTTGTGGGAGGCCACGCGGATCAACCGCCCATCCCCCGGCCCTTCGGACAATTGCCCGGCCAGGTACTGCCCCTCCACCTCATCCACACCGATCACCGCCCGCTCCGGACCGCCCTCCGCAAACAACCGCCGCTTGGCCGCGAAATAGCCCCCCATCCCACCATGGCGATCCAGATGATCGGGCGACAGGTTGGTGAAGACGGCAATATCCGGCGTCAACGCGCGCGCAAGCTCCGTCTGGTAGGACGACAACTCCACCACCACAACGCAGCCATCGACGGGCGGATCGATATCCAGCACCCCGCGCCCGATGTTGCCCGCCAATTGGCACGCAACACCTGCCTCGTTCAGAATATGCGCGATCAGCGCCGAGGTCGTGGATTTCCCGTTCGATCCCGTCACCGCAACGATCCGCGGCGCCACCTCGAACCGGTCCCAGTCGCCCTGCCCGAACGAGCGGAAGAACAGCCCCACATCGTTGTCCACCGGCACACCGGCCGCGAGCGCCGCCGCGATGGCCCGATGGGGTGCCGGATACAAATGCGGAATACCGGGCGACGTCACCAGGCACACGACGTCCTCGAACGCCGCCGCTCGCATCGGATCATGAAGCGTGAAGCCCTCAGCCTCCGCCCGCGCCCGGCCCGCCTCGCCGTCGTCCCAGCACAACACCTCCGCGCGCCCGGCCCGAAGCGCCCGCGCCGCCGCCAGGCCGGACCGGCCCAGGCCCAGCACCAATATCCGCTGCCCCTCGAAGCCCATGACTGGGATCATCTCTCACGCTTCCTGCTCATCTTTGTTCCCCGAATATGCCCGCCGGAGGCTCCGACATCGGCCACATCACCCACCGGTCCGGCGCAAAGCCGCTCGGCCCGCACCACGCGCCCCTCCAACCAAACGAATGACGGCTGTGCCGTCTCAATGTGACAGGTGGCGCCACCACTCACCGCAATTTCAGCGTGGCCAACCCGATCAACGCCAGGATCAGGGAGATGATCCAGAACCGGATCACGATCTGCGGCTCGGCCCAGCCCTGCTTCTCGAAATGGTGGTGGATCGGCGCCATCAGGAACACGCGCTTGCCCGTCGCCTTGAAATACAGCACCTGCACGATCACCGACACGGCCTCGGCCACGAACAGGCCGCCCACAATCGCCAGAACGATCTCGTGCTTGGTCGTCACCGCGATAGCGCCCAACGCGCCGCCGAGCGCCAACGATCCGGTATCGCCCATGAACACCGCCGCGGGCGGCGCGTTATACCACAGGAACCCCAGCCCCCCGCCGATCAGACCGGCCGAAAAGATCAGCAATTCGCCCGTGCCCGGCACGTAATGCACGTCCAGATATTCGGTGAAATCGACGCGGCCCACGGCATAGGCAATCACACCCAGCGTCCCCGCCGCGATCATCACCGGCATGATCGCAAGGCCATCAAGCCCGTCGGTCAAGTTCACCGCATTGGCCGATCCAACGATCACGATCATCGCAAACGGGATGAACATCCACCCCATGTTCAGCAACACATCCTTCAGCACGGGGAAGGCCAGTTGGTTCGATAATTCCTCGGGGTGCAGCTGCGCCGCGATCAGGGCGGCGACACACGCAATGGCAAACCCGGCCCCCAGCCGCGCATAGCCCGACACGCCCTTGCTGTTGTTCTTGCTGACTTTCGCCCAATCGTCGGCAAATCCGACCAGGCCGAAACAGACCGTCACACCCAGAACCAGCCAGACATAGGGGTTATCGAGCCGCGCCCAAAGGAGCGTCGACAAGGTCAGCGCCGCGAGGATCAGAAGGCCGCCCATCGTCGGCGTCCCTGCCTTGGTCTCGATATGATGCGCGGGGCCGTCATCCCGGATCGGCTGGCCGCCTTTGTATTTGCGGCGCAACAGGTTGATCAGCGGGCGGCCGAAAATGAACCCGAACACCAGCGCGGTAAAGAATGCGCCACCGGCCCGAAACGTGATGTACCGAAACAGGTTGAAGAAATCTCCGCCATCCGACAGCTCATTCAGCCAATACAACATCTAGCGGTTTCCTCACCCTCGACCATCAACGGACTGCCCCAGTTTCCTGAGCGCGTCAACCACGCGCGAGACCTTGCTGCCCTTGGAGCCTTTGACCAGAACAACGTCGCCCGGGCGCAGTGTCCGGGGCAGTTCACGGCAGAGTTCGGCGACACTTTCCCGGTGCAGCCCGCGCCTGGCCCCCGGCAGGGCATCGTGCAGATGCGCCATCAGCGGCCCGCTGGTATGGATCACGTCGATTGCCTCGACCGCGGCCAGATCGGCCACCTCGGCATGCATCGTCTCGGCCTCTGGGCCTAGTTCCAGCATGTCACCCAGAACCGCGATCCGCCGCCCGCCCCGCGGTGGCGTGATGGCGGCCAGCACCTCCAGCCCTGCCGCAAGCGATGTCGGGTTGGCGTTGAACGCATCATCGATCAACTCGATGGCGATATCATCGGTGCGGCTCAACTGGATGCGCTCCCGCTGGCCGCGCCCTTCAACCGGCTGCCAATGGGACAGCGCCATGGCCGCCCGTGTCGGGTCGGCACCCGCTGCCTCCGCCGCGCCCAGGGCACAGACCGCGTTGCCCGCATAATGCCGCCCCGAAACCGAAAGCTTCACCAGCCGCTCACCCTCCGGTGTCGACAGGCGGATGATCGTCGCCTCGTCGCTCAGCCGGATATCCGTCAGCCACAGATCCGCCGTCTCCGCCTCCCCGAAGGTCAGCCATTGCGCGGCGCAGCTTTCCGCCTTGGCCAGCAGGATCGGCGCCGTCTCGACATCCACGGGCACAATCGCGATCCCGCCCGGCTCCAAGCCCTCGTAGATCGAGGCCTTTTCGCGGGCGATCCCCTCGATCACGCCGAATGCCTCAAGATGGGCCGGCGCAATCGTGGTGATCAGCGCCACATGGGGCCGCGCCATGCGGGTCAGCGGCGCGATTTCGCCGGGCGCGCTCATCCCAATCTCGATCACCGCGAAATCCGTGTGCTCCGGCATCCGCGCCAGCGTCAGGGGCACGCCCCAATGATTGTTGTAGGAGGCCACGGCGGCATGAATGTTGCCCTGCCCCTCCAGCGCCTTGCGCAACATGTCCTTGGCCGTCGTCTTGCCGACGGAGCCGGTGATGGCGATCACTTTCGCCGCCGTGCGCGCCCGGGCGGCGATCCCCAGGCGCTCCAGCGCGGGCAGGACATCGTCGACCAAAAGGCATTGCGCGGCATCCACGCCCTCCGGGATGCGCGAAACCATCGCCGCCGCCGCACCGCCCTCCAGCGCCTGCGCCACGAAATCGTGCCCATCGCGCTCGGCTGCCAGGGCCACGAACAGATCGCCGGGCAGCAAGCTGCGCGTGTCGATGGAAACACCGTCGGCCTGCCAGTCGCCCGCGATCTGCCCACCGGTGGCGTCTGCAGCTTCGGCGGCGCTCCACAGGCTCATATCGCCCCCTCCAGGGCCGCCACCGCGACGGAGGCCTGCTCCACATCGTCAAACGGATAGACGACATCCCCCACCTGCTGGCCGGTTTCGTGGCCCTTGCCCGCGATCAGAAGCGCGTCGCCGGGCTCGAGCAGATCGACGCCGCGCAAGATCGCCTCGGCGCGGTCGCCCACCTCGTTGGCGTCCGGGCATCCGCCCAAAACGGCGGCACGAATGGTGGCCGGATCCTCGGAACGCGGGTTGTCGTCTGTCACTATTGCAACATCTGCATGATCCGCCGCCGCCTTGCCCATCAGGGGGCGCTTGCCCCGGTCCCGGTCGCCCCCAGCCCCGAACACAACGATCAAGCGACCCAGAACGTGGGGCCGCAATGCTTTCAACGCCACTTCAAGCGAATCCGGTGTATGTGAATAATCAACATAAATCGGCGCGCCATGGCTCCGCCGCGCGGCCAGCTGCATCCGGCCCCGCACGCCCTGCATTTTCGGCAAGACGGCGAAGACCGCGTCGGGATCCTCGCCGCCCGCGATCACCAGTCCGGCCGCCGTCAGCACATTCATCGCCTGGAACGCGCCAATCAGGTCAAGGCGCACCTGCCGCCCCGCTCCTCCCTGCCAGCGAAACAGCACATCCTGCCCGGTTTCATCGATCCGGCGCCCGGTGATCTTTAGCGCGGCCTCCGTATATTGCGCCACGCCCATCACCTCGATCCCCCGCTCGGCACAGGCCTCGGCCACCCTCACCCCGTGATCGTCATCCAGGTTCACCACGGCCACGCCGTCCTCCCCCAGAAGCTCGGTGAACAGCCGCAGCTTGGCTCCGAAATAGGCCTCCATCGTGCCGTGATAATCGAGGTGATCCTGCGTCAGGTTGGTAAAGGCCGCCGCGGCCAGCTGCACGCCGTCCATGCGTTTCTGCACCAATCCGTGGGACGAGGCCTCCATCGCGCCGTGGCTGACGCCCGCACGCGCCATCTCCGACAACAGCCGGTGCAGCGTCACCGGCTCGGGCGTGGTGTGGATGCCGGGTGCTGCGAAGGCGCCTTCGACGCCGGTTGTGCCGATATTGACCGCTTGCAGGCCCATCGCCTCCCAGATCTGACGGGTGAAGCTGGCGACGGAGGTCTTGCCGTTGGTTCCGGTCACCGCCACCATCGTCTCTGGCTGCGCCCCGAAGAACAGCGCGGCGGCATGGGCCAGGGCACCTGCCGGGTCCTCCACCACGACCAAAGCCGCGTCGGCTCCCGCCAGCTCGGCCGCCGCGATCTCCGCGCCCGCGCGGTCGGTCAGGATGGCCCCGGCCCCCATACACAACGCATATTGGATGAATTCACCGCCATGGACGCGCGTGCCGGGCAAGGCCGCGAACAGCGTCCCGCGTTCCACATTGCGGCTATCGAGCGTGATGCCATCAACAACCGCATCGCCGCCCGATTGCGGGGTCAGACCCAGATCGGACAGTCTTTTTTCAGGCATCCTCGCCCCTCCTCAATTCGAGGAGCTGGATAGCTGCAAACCCACGGGATGTTCAACGTCCGGGCGCAGGCCCAGAAGCGGGGCGGTGCGGCGGATGATCTCGGCGGCCACGGGCACGGAGGTCCAGCCGGCGGTGCGGCGCGGCTCGGGCCCGCTCAGTTCGGCGGCCTCCTGCAAGGTCACGATCAGCACATATTGCGGATCGTCCATCGGGAAGGCGCTGGCGAAGGTGTTCAGGTTGCGGTCCTCGTAATAGCCGCCATTCGGGCGCGGCAGATCGGCCGTTCCGGTCTTGCCGCCCACGTAATAGCCATCAACCTCGCCGAACGACGCGGTGCCATCGGTCACGACCGAGCGCAGCAGGGTGCGCATTGCGGCGCTCGTGGCCTCGGAAATCACGCGCGGGCCGTTTTGCGGCGTTTCGCGGCGCAGCAAGGTCGGTTCGATCTCGGTGCCGCCATTCACGATCGTGGAATAGGCAGCGGCCAGATGCAGCGGCGAGGTGGAGACGCCGTGGCCATAGGAAATCGTCATCGTGGCCAATTCCCCCCAACGCGGCGGCAGAAGCGGCCGGCCGGACGCGGCCTCGACCATCTCCACCGGTGTCGGTTCCAGAAGGCCCAGTTCATCGAGGAAACTGCGCTGCCGCTCTGCCCCGATCACCTGTGCGATCCGGGCGGTGCCGATATTGGAGGAATGGATCAATACGTCGGCGACGCTTTGCTCCGGCCCGTAATTCGAGAAATCGCGGATTGCGAACCCGGCCATCCGCAGCGGCCCGGTCGTGTCGATCATGTCGTAGACGTTGAACAGGTTCAGTTCCAGCGCCTGGGCGATGGTGAAGGTCTTGAACACGCTGCCCAATTCGTAGACGCCCTGCACCGAGCGGTTGAAGAGCGGGCTGTCGGCCTGATCGCCCTCCAGAAGCGGACGGGGCCGCGCATTGGGGTCGAAATCCGGCAAGCTCGCCATGGACACGATCTCGCCGGTATGGACATCCATCAGAACCGCCGCCGCGCCGCGGGCATTCATCAGCGCCATACCGCCCGCCAGCACCTCCTCCACCGTCGCCTGGATCGTCAGATCAAGCGACAGCATCAGCGGATCAACGCGGGACGGGTCGCGCAACTCGTCGTCAAACTGCGCTTCCACACCGGCCACACCGATCACCTCGGCGGCGTTCACGGCCTCTTCGCCAAAGCTCGCGCCGCCCAGGATGTGCGACGCGATGGAGCCGTTGGGATACAGCCGCATCTCGCGCGGGCCGAACAGCAATCCGGGCGAGCCGATATCGTGCACCAACTGCTCCTGCTCGGGGCTGATATAGCGCCGCAGCCAGATGAAACGCGCGCCGGAGGTGAAGCGGCGATGCAGATCCTCGGCATCCATTTCCGGGAAGATCGAGGCGAGGCCTTCGGCGGCCTGCCGCGGATAGATGATGTCTTGCGGGTGGGCATAGAGCGCGTTGGTCGCGAAGTTCGTCGCCAGGATGCGGCCATGGCGGTCGGTGATATCGGCCCGCGTGTTCAGGATCGTCGGGCCCTCGGCCATGATGCGCGGCTCCGTAGGCTCGGATGTGGCCAGCGCGGCCATGCGGCTGCCGACCGCCCCGAAGGCAAGAATGAAGCAGATCGCCACCAGAAGCAGGCGGCTTTCGGCGCGCACGCGCATCCGGTCCCGTTGCGCCTCATGGCGCAGGCGCAGGTTTTCCTTCTCCACGTTGTCGGGGTTTTCGCCCCGCTCGCGTGCATCCAGGATGCGGGGCAGCGGGCGCAGGGGGACGCGAGGGCTCATAGCGGCTCCTCCTCGGCGTTGGAGGCGTTTTCGAATAACAGGTCTTCAACCTGCTGCACCGGCCGCGGATAGGGGATTTGCGCCACATCGCCGAATTGATCGGGCGCCAGCGGCAGCAGGCCCAGACGGTCGAAATTGAAGTTCGCCAATTCGCGCAGCCGGTCGGGCCGGTTGAGATAGGCCCATTCCGCGCGCAACACGCCAAGCCGCTGGCGTTCATTGGCGATGTCGCGCTGCAGGCGATCCACGTCGCGCAGCATCACATGGGTCTGGATCGTCTGATGATAGGCCCAGTAGCCCAGACCGATAACGAGGATTGCGGCAAGGATCGTGGTAAAGCGCATCAGGACAGCTCCACCTGCGGCAGGCCCAGTTTGGCCGGGTCAACAGGCACGGCGGGCGCATCGGTGCGCCTGGCGATCCGCAATTTCGCGGATCGGGCGCGGGGGTTGCGGGCAATCTCGTCCTCGTCTGGCGCGATGGCCTTGCGAGGCGTCAGCGCAAAGCCAGGGATCTGCGCGGCGGCCTCGGGCGCATACCGCGATCCGCCGCCCCCGGTGCTGGAGCGTTCGGCCAGGAAGCGTTTGGCGATCCGGTCCTCCGAGGAATGAAACGTCACCACGGCCAGCTTGCCACCGGGCTTCAGCGCGCGTTCTGCGGCCATCAGGCCCTCGGCCAATTGTCCGAACTCATCATTCACCGCGATGCGGATCGCCTGAAAGCTGCGGGTTGCGGGATGGCTCTGCCCCGGCTTCTTGCGTGGCAGGCATTTCTCAACGATACCTGCGAGTTGCAGGGTGGAGTTGATGCGCCCCTTGGCGCGTTCCGCCACAATCGCGCGGGCAATCCGGCGCGCCGCGCGTTCTTCGCCGTAGTGGAACAGGATATCGGCCAGAAGCGCCTCGGGGGCGTCGTTGACCAGATCCTCGGCGGACAGCCCCGCCTGCCCCATCCGCATATCCAGCGGCCCGTCACGCATGAAGGAAAATCCGCGCTCCGCCAGGTCCAACTGCATCGACGACACGCCCAGATCCAGCGTCACGCCATCCAGCTCCTCACCGGCCAGTTCATCGAGGGTCGAGAACGTCCCCTCCACAAGCCGAAGCCGGTCCCCGAAGGTCCCGGCCCAGTCTGCTGCCATCTCGAAGGCCAGAGGATCGCGATCCACCCCAATCACCAGATCCGCGCCCCCCTCAAGCAAGCCACGGGCGTATCCACCAGCGCCGAAGGTTCCGTCCAGCCACACGCCAGAAACCGGCGCCACTTCGCGGAGGATGGCCCCAAGGAGCACGGGAATATGGGAGGCTGCGGAAGCGTCTGTCATTCGGCATCATCTGTCACCGGGTTGGATTTGGGCGCGTTGGCCAATGAAACGGGATTGAAGAACTCCTTGCCCGAGCTGAGCTTGGCCAGCATCGCGGCCAGCTTGTCCTTGGACGCTTCGCTGTCGGCGGGCTTGAGGATGTGGAATTTCGTGCCCTTGCCCTGGAAGACGGCCTCGCCATCCAGCGCCAGCTTCTCGCGGGCGGGGCCGGGCAGAACGAAGCGGCCTGTATCGTCCACCTGCACCTCGTCGCAGAGCGAATAGAACAGGATTTCAAGAACTTCGCGCTCTTCTTCGCCCTCGGGCATGGATTGAATACGCCGGTCAAGCGCGTCATAGGCATTGCCCGATAGGCACTCGACGAAATCATTCATGGGGTTGCCATAGGCGACATAGAGCCGGGGGGTATCTCCGGGTCCGCAGGCGGCGTCCTCGGCCTGTAAGGCACGACGGAACTTAGCCGGGAGCGAAACCCGGCCCTTTCCATCCACCTTGCACACATTGGTGCCCTGAAACCGTGTATCCACGTCCCTTGCGCCTCAATTTCGCCACATCGTGGCCGTAATTACTGTTCCCGAAATGGAAACGGCGGTTGAGGAAGCTGCCACTCCTCAACCGCCGCCCTCGTCCCATTTCTGGGGTGTCCGGCTACGCAAACTACCTGGGGGGGATGTCTGCTCGTTTACGCGCCGGATCTCTTCGTTTCGGCGAATGAGATGCCTGTATGAACCTGCCTTGTTTTTGTTCTTGGTTCAGATCTTTGCGATCCGTTTTTGTTGTCTCGTTGCCGATGACCTGTTGTCTCATGGGACACTCTCCCAATCAACACCTTTTTACTCCACTTTACCCCAATACATTGATTTTCGCCCCTCCCCAACACAGCATCTAGTGGTTGCGCAGGCCGCCCCAACGCCCCATGTTGTGCTACAGCGGCGCGAAATCCCATGATATGGGGTGTGCGAAGTCCGGGGGAGGAAAGTGGGGGATGGTGGAAGATTTTTCCCAAAATCTCCCGCGCTTTCCCCAGGGTCACGTTTTGTTCTTGTTTTTCAAGCGCGAATCACCCCCCGTGGGGCGCAATCCCGCGTCGCGGTGGGGCCTGTTCAGGCCATCCCACCGGCGATGAATCGTTTCGCAAGGCTCGCATAGGCCTCGGCCATCGGCCCCTCGCCCGCCGCGATCGGCGTGCCGCTGTCGCCGGCGATGCGGGTGTCCAGATCGATCGGCAGCGCGCCCAGGAATGGCAGGTCCATCTTCTCGGCCTCGGCCCGCACGCCGCCTTCCCCGAAGATATGCGCCTCGTGCCCGCAATTGGGGCAATGATAGACGGCCATATTCTCGATCAGGCCCAGGATCGGCGTTTTCAACGTCTCGAACATGTTGAGCGCCTTGCGCGCATCCAGAAGCGCCACATCCTGCGGCGTGCTCACCACAATCGCCCCCGTCACCTCGGATTTCTGGCACAGCGTCATCGCCACATCCCCCGTGCCCGGCGGCAGATCGACAAGCAGAACGTCCAACTCCCCCCATTCCACCTGGGTCAGCATCTGTTGCAGCGCGCCCATCAGCATCGGGCCGCGCCAGACCACGGCCTTCTCCTCGGGCAGCATGAAGCCGATGGACATGCAGGTAACGCCATGGGCGTGGAGTGGGATGATCCGTTTGCCATCGGGCGAGGACGGGCGCTTGTTCACCCCCATCATCCGCGGCTGGCTCGGCCCGTAGATATCCGCGTCCAGCAGGCCGACCCGCCGCCCCAGCCGCGCCAGCGCCACGGCAAGGTTCGACGCCACCGTGGACTTGCCCACGCCGCCCTTGCCGGATCCGATCCCGATGATGCGTTGCACGCCCGCGGGCCGCATGGAGCCCTCCTGCGGCCTCATATGGCCACCCACTTTCAGGCTTGGCGGTGCCTGCTGCGGCTGTGGCGCGGGTTTCGCCGGGCCATGGGCCGTCAGCGCCACCGTCACGCTCTCCACCCCGTCGAGCTTGCTCACCAGCGTCTCGGCCGCCTGCCGCACGCCGCCCATGGCCTGCGCCGCCTCGGGCGTGGGCGCTTCGATGATGAAGCTCACCTTGCCGCCCTGTACCTGCACAGCACGGATCATGTCCTGGCTCACCAGATCACCGCCGCCGGGCAGGGTCATGGTGCGCAGGGTCTCAAGGATCGTCTCACGGGTCTGGGGCATGTCGGGCATCCATCGCAAAGGCGTTTTGCTTCACATAGGGTGATTTGGCCGTCCACGCACCCCCACGGCGATAGAGATCATGCCAAGCGTCCCGATCGCCCCCAAGGCCATCAACGCCCCGCCAATCCCCGTCACCTCGGCAAGGATGCCGATGGCAAAGGCCCCGACGGCCACGGTGCCGAAGCCCACGACGAACCACAGGCTCATCACCCGGCCCCGGTAATCGTCGGGCAGCCCGGTCTGAATCGCCGCCTGCAGGCTGACCCCGCACCAGGTCGATGCCGCGCCCGCCAGCATGGTTGCCGCCAGCGCTAAGGGCCAGGTCGGCGCCGCCCCCATCGCCAGAACCGCCGCCGGGCCGATGATCGCTGCCATCCAGACGGCCACCGGGATCCGTGCGCCATTGGCCCCGATACCCAGCGCCTTAAGGCTGGCCGCCAGCACCGCGCCCGCCCCCGCCGCCGCCGTCAGCAGGCCAAGGCCCGCCGCCCCGCGCCCGAAGCCGCCATCGGCCAGCACCGGCAACACCTCCAGCGCGCCGCGGGTCACACCGGAAAAGACCATCGTGATCAGAAGCGCCGTGCGGATCAGTGGTACGGAAAAGGCGTAGCCAAACCCGTCGCGCAGATCGGTGAGGAACGAGGCGCGGGCGCGCGGCGGGAGATCGCGGGGGCTCAGGCCCGGCAGGATCACAAGCATCGGCACGTAGCAGAGCGCGGCAATCCACAGCGCCACGCCGCCACCCAAGGTGGCGATGATCCAGCCCGCCACCACCGGCGCGATCAGACGGGCAAGGTTGAAGTTGAGCGCGGTGACGGCCACCACATGCTGCACCATATCGGTCGGCACCAGACGCGGGCCAAGCGACGTGCGAACGGGGTGATGAGCCGCGCTCACGATCCCGATGGCCAGCGCGCCGATGGACAAGCCCACCGCCCCCACCTGCCCCGCCACCAGCGCCAGAACCGCCAGGATCGCCGCCATCGCGCCATTGGTGGCAAGTGCCGCACGCTTGATATCGGCCCGGTCGATCAGAACGCCGAAAAAAGGCCCGGTCACCAGCGTCGGCACCAGGCTGAGCGCGGCGACGATACCCACGACGCCCGCGGATCCCGTCCGTTCCCAGGCCAGCCATCCCAGCGTCACGCGCTGGATCCAGATCGCCTGAACCGCGCCGAAAATCCCCACGAAAAACAGCCGAAACTGCCGATCTTCGAACGCGCCACCGGCAATTTTCACGTGGTTAACCCTAAGGAAAGTAACAGAAATGTGTTATGCGCACGCTGCATAGCAGCATTTCGCGATCTGGTATTGTGCATCCGCAGCATCCGCTTACATTCGGTCTCGACAGGGCAACGACCCGATCACTCGGACGGACCGGAAACAAGAGCACCCGCCGTCCCATATACGAGAATGAGGACATCATGGCCTACGTTGCAGGCAACCGTACGAACACCCTCTCGCTTGGCGCCCGCCTGGTCGAGATCCGCACTCACGCCGTCGAGGCATACGCCAATTGGCGCGTCTACCGCCAGACGCTGGAAGAACTTCGCAACCTTTCGCCGCGCGAGATGAACGACCTGGGCATCAACCCGTCGATGATCGAGCGCATCGCACTGGAAGCTGCCTACGGCCCCGACGCGTAAGCGTCGGTCACGGAATACCGGGTGCCTTTCCTCCCATCGGCATCCGGGTCAGCGGGCCCTGCCCCCCTCCTCCCTAGGGGCAGGCCCATACGACAACCGCCCGAAACGGGCGCGCACGATCGGCTCCACCTCCTCCCTAGGGGCCGTTACGACCGGTGAAGCTCCTTCTCCTCCCTTAGGAGCGGCACCACACTCACAGCACCGCCTTTCCTCCCATCGGAGGTGCTGAATTCAGGCGGTGATGGTCCTTCTCCTCCCATTAGGACTGTCACCGCCCTTTTTCTTTCCAGATCAGGCGCGCAGATCCTTGGGCGATCCCATGACCACGAAGGTCGTGATAGTGGCCACCTGCGGCAAAGCGCCCAGAATATCGGTGTGAAAGCGTTTGTAGGCGACCAGATCGGCCACCTCCACGCGCAGCAGATATTCAACCGTGCCCGTGATGTTGTGGCATTCCCGCACTTCGGGCGCCGACGCCAGCGCGGCCTCGAACGCTGCCTGCGCCGCCTTTGTGTGCAGGCCCAGACCTACCGTGATATACGCAGCGAATCCGGTGCCCATCTTCGCCGGATCCAGCACCGCCCGATACCCCTTGATCACCCCGGCCGCTTCCAGCGCCTGCACCCGGCGCAGCGTGGCCGAGGGCGACAGCGCCACCCGGTCCGCCAGGTCGAGGTTCGATATGCGGCCATCGCGTTCAAGCTCACGCAAGATCTGGCGGTCTTTTTCATCTATCTTGGTCATTTATTGCGGATCTTATACACCAACGGCGCATTTCGCAATTTCATTGCCTACAAACCTCCCTAATGTTGCGCCATGACTTATGAGCTTTTCACCGGCCTTGTGCTCTTCGCCTTCGCCTCCTCGATCACGCCGGGGCCCAACAACATCATGCTGATGGCCTCCGGCGCGAATTTCGGCCTGCGCCGCACCGTCCCGCATATGCTCGGCGTGTCCCTCGGCCACGGCGCGATGACGCTGATCCTTGGCCTCGGCCTGGTGCAATTGTTCGAAACCCTGCCCTGGCTGCGCCTGACGCTCACCGTGATTTCCGTGGGATATCTGCTCTGGCTCGCCTGGAAAGTGGCCAATTCCGCGCCGCCCGCCGATGCGCCTGACGATGCGCGCCCGCTCACCTTCCTGCAGGCGTCAGGCTTCCAATGGGTGAACCCCAAGGCGATCTACATGTCGATCTATGCCCAGACCACCTATGCGCCCGACAATGCGGGCTGGCTGGGGGCCGTGGCCGTGGCGGCGATTTTCGTGATGGTCAACCTGCCCGCCGTCTCCACCTGGTCCTGGGGCGGGGTGCAGGTGCGCCGCTGGCTCGACGGGCCGGGGCGGCTCCGAGCCTTCAACTGGACCATGGCGGCCCTGCTGGTCCTGTCGCTCTACCCAATCCTCGCCAGCGCTATCAGCCCGGGTTGATCGACACACCCCCGGCGAATAGCGGGATCAGCGCGATCGGATCCCGATCCTGCTGCTCCTCACCGCCATAAAAGACGTGCTGCAACAGCTGCCCCGGATTGTCCGGGTCATTGGTGTAGCGGAAACAGGCATCGGGGCTGGAGCTGTCGCGGAACTCGCGGATCATCTCTGGCAGGCCGTCATCGGGCAGACGCTCCAACCCCTCCAGATCGAACGGAAACCGATAGCCCTCGGCCTCCCGCATCGACAGCAGGCCCTGGCTCTCGTGATCGATGCACAATGCATCGCCGTCCCACTCGATGCGGAATTCCAGCACCGACATCGGCTCGTCCCAGACCGCACTGGCCGATTGCAGCACCGCGTGATCGGCGTTCAGATCGGTGTAAAGCTCGGCCCAGGCGCAGGAAAACCGCGGCGAGGGGTAATAGCAAAACACGCTCTCGCGCATATGCGCCTCAAGCTCGGCCCGCGTCAGGTAATCGGCACTCTGGGCGCTCAGCGGCCCCGTGGCGCACAGGGTCAGGCAGGCGGCGGCAATGGAAAAACGGGCAATCATGAAACGGGCCTCATCGGGAACGGATTGGTGTTTTGGCTAACCTAGGACGCGGGGTGCGGTCGGTCGAGGTGGGATCGCTGTGGCACAAGGACCGTCCCATCACTGCACCAGCAAACGCACGACATTTTCGCTCAGCGGCACCAGATGCACCCTACTTTCGCCGGTCTGGCGCACGCTGTCGGCGAAGATATGCTGCACCAACGCGTCGGGGTCGGACGGGTCGCGGACAAAGCGGAAGCAGGTCTTGGATTGCGCCCCTTCGGCGAAAACGGCAATCACCTCCGCCGTCCGCTCCGGCGATTGTTCAACCTGCCCGCGAAAATCGAAAAAGAACGCCGTGTCCTGCAGGACATACGTGCGCAAGATTCCCAGATCGCCATCGCGAATGCACAGCGCATCACCCACAAGCGTGGACATCTGTTCAAGGATCAGCATCTGGCCCGGCCCCGCCATCAACGCCAGGCGGGAGGTCACCTCCGGCCCGGCGGGCTGATGGAACACTTCGGCATATGTGCAATCCCCGAAGGTATTGGGCTCGTAACAAATCGCGTTCTCGCGCAACAGCGCCACAACCTCCTCTTGCGGCAGATAGTCCTGCGCCTGCGCCGTCCCGGCCAGACAAAGCGACAGCGCCACAAGCAGCGCCGCACTCTCAAGCAGATCGCGCAGGGATGTGGGGATCGAACGGGGCATCATCATGGCTATCACCTAGGTCTCGCCACCCCGTGGGTCGAGTACGGGATACCTGCGCACGCCTCACGCAAACATGATCAGAACGGTACGTCGCCGCTGTCACCCGCAGCCACAAGGAACCGGCCCACCACGTGCTTGCTGCCTGCCTTGTCGAACTCGATGGCCAGCTTGTCGCCCTCGACATGCATCACTTCGCCATAGCCGAATTTCTGGTGGAACACCCGGTCGCCGATGGAAAAGGCGCTCACCGCCTCCGCATCGATGGTCATGGTCTTGGCCTCGGACGGTTGGCGCAGGCCGCGCTGGCCCTGATTGGCCTGCAAGCGCCGCCATCCCGGCGAATTATACACATCCGCGCGCGCCGCGCGCTCATGCAGGTTGCTGCCCGCCATGGTCTGCTCAACCGGGCTGGCACTGGCCGACATCCCGCCCTGATGGCCATAGAGGCCCGGCGGCGTCAGCACCTCCACATGGGCCTCGGGCAGTTCGTCGATGAATCGGCTCGGCATCTGGCTCTGCCATTGGCCGTAAACCCGCCGGTTCCCGGCAAACGAGATCGTGCACACCTCCTCTGCCCGCGTGATGCCGACATAGGCCAGCCGCCGCTCCTCTTCGAGGCCGGTGATACCGCTTTCATCCATGCTGCGCTGCGACGGAAACAGCCCATCTTCCCAGCCCGGCAGGAAGATCGCCGGAAACTCCAGCCCCTTGGCCGCGTGCAACGTCATGAGCGTCACTTTCGGCTCCTGATCGTCGCTTTCATTGTCCATGATCAGGCTGACATGCTCCAGAAACCCTTGCAGGTTCTCGAAACTTTCCAGCGCCTTGACCAGTTCCTTGAGGTTCTCCAGCCGCCCCGGCGCCTCGGGCGTCTTGTCATTCTGCCAATGGGCGGTGTAGCCGGATTCGTCGAGGATGATCTCGGCCAGTTCGACATGGCTCACACCTTTGATCGCGCCGTCTTCCTCGATCAGATCATCGGTGGGGCCAACCTGCCGCAGCGGGCCGGTGATCATCTGCCGCCAACGGGCCAACCCGTCGACGAGCACGCGCAATTCCTTGCCGCCCTTCCCGCCAATCGCCTGCGTCTCCACACAGAGTCGCGCGCCCTCCAGCAGGCCCACGCCGTTGGAGCGCGCCATACGCTGGATCGTCTGCTGCGCCTTGTCGCCAAGCCCGCGCTTGGGCGTGTTCACGATCCGCTCGAAGGCCAGATCGTCGTCGGGTGACACGACCACGCGGAAATAGGCCATCGCATCGCGGATCTCCATCCGCTCGTAAAAGCGCGGGCCGCCAATCACGCGGTAGGGCAGGCCGATGGTCAGGAAGCGATCCTCGAACGCGCGCATCTGGTGGCTGGCGCGGACGAGAATGGCAATCTCGTTGGGGCCGATCGGGTCCATGCCCCGCGTGCCCTGCCCCATCGCCTCGATCTCTTCGCCGACCCAGCGGGCCTCCTCATCCCCATCCCAATGGCCGATTAGTCGGACCTTTTCGCCGCCGACTGTATTCGAATAGTTTCCGTGCTCCTTGTCTGTGAACAGCGTCTTGCCCAATCGGCCCTTATTGCCCTCGATCACGCCGGACGCAGCGGCCAGAATATGCCCGGTGGAGCGGTAATTCTGCTCCAGCCGCACCACCTTGGCGCCTTCGAAATCCTTTTCGAAGCGCAGGATGTTGCCCACTTCCGCGCCGCGCCAGCCATAGATCGACTGGTCGTCATCGCCCACGCAGCAGATGTTCTTGTGCCCCGCCGCTAGCAGCCGCAGCCAGAGATATTGGGCCACATTCGTATCCTGGTATTCGTCCACCAAAATATACCGGAACCAGCGCTGGTATTGCGCCAGAAGATCCTCATTCTCCTGGAAAATCCGGATCACATGCATCAGCAGATCGCCGAAATCGCAGGCGTTTAGCTCGGTCAGGCGGGTCTGGTATTGGGCGTATAGCTCCACCCCGCGATGGTTGAACGCGCCGTGATCCGCCGTCGGCACCTTTTCGGGCGTCAGCGCGCGGTTCTTCCACCCGTCGATGATCGAGCCCAGCGCGCGCGCGGGCCAGCGTTTGTCGTCAATCTCCGCCGCGATGATCAACTGCTTCAGCAACCGGTTCTGATCATCCGTGTCGAGGATCGTGAAGTTGCTCTTCAAGCCCGCCAGCTCCGCGTGGCGGCGCAGCAGCTTCACGCAGATCGCATGGAACGTGCCGAGCCAGGGCATCCCCTCCGCCGGTTGGCCCAGCAGGTGGCCCACGCGGTTTTTCATCTCGCGCGCGGCCTTGTTGGTAAACGTCACCGCGAGGATCTCGTTCGGGCGCGCATGGCCGGTCGAGAGCAGATGCGCGATGCGCGCGGTCAGGGCGCGGGTCTTGCCCGTCCCGGCGCCCGCCAGCATCAGGACCGGGCCATCCAGCTGATGGACCGCCTCCAACTGCGCGGGGTTCAAGCCGTCCAGGTAGGGCTGAGGGCCACCCGTCAGCCCCGATGACGTCCGCGCCGACATCGCGCGGGCGGCCAGGGACGAGGAGGCGGCGGCCTCGAACGCATCGGAATCGTCGTAACTGCTCATGGCGCGCAGAATAGCGTGCCGGTTGACCAAACGAAACCCGCGTTTCCATTTTGTTCACCCCTGGCGTGGCGTCGCCCGGATGGCCCTGTCGCTCAGATCGCCCCGGCCCCGTGCTGATGCCGAAATCGCGTCAGGAAGATCCGCATCGCGCTCACCACGGTCTTGTTTTCCCAATCCAGCTCCTTCGCGCGGGCCTGGTCCAGCCGGTCGGACAAGGCGGACAGGCTGCGCACGCTGTCGGCCAGATCGGCCGGCATGTCTTCCACATTGGCCACGCCCATATACCACGTCTCGAACACCCGCGACTGCGCCTTGATGCGCGCGCCGGGCTGCACGTTGGAATGCCGGGGATCGTGCGTGATCCGCTCGTAACAGGCCCGCACCTTGTCTTCCGGGCCTTCAAGAAACTGCATCACCCGGTCCCCGTGCAGGATCAGCATTCCGGTGATGCCCTCTTGCCTGTTGCGGGCCCTGGCAACCTGCAGGATCTTGCCAATTTCATCAGCCGGAATGCCGGGCTGCAATTCACTCGTATAATACAGTCGGATCATCTGTCCCGGTTCTCCTACTCACACCCACCGGCGCGTCGGACCGTGCGGGCTACCGGCTGTATGGCGGATCGAGGTAAAGGAAGTCTTCACGTCAGGACTGCGGACACCCAACGGCAAATTATGCAGGCGACGGGTTGAGTTGTCGCGCAAGGCCGGGTTCTGTCGTCGCCATGGATCTGCATGCCCGATATCCCGCCCTGAGCGATCTGAAGGCCCGCGCCCGGCGCCGCATCCCCCATTTCGTCTGGGAATATCTGGATTCGGCGACCGGAGCGGAGGCCACGGCGCGGCGCAACCGGGCGGCGCTCGACAACGTCCTGTTCCGTCCTGCCGCCCTCCGAGGGGAGGTTGCGCCGGATCTCTCCTGCTCGGTTCTGGGCCGCACCTACCCGGCCCCCTTCGGCATCGCGCCCGTGGGGATGTCCGGCCTGATCTGGCCGGAGGCGGAATTGCTGCTGGCCCGCCACGCCGCCCGCGCGGGCATCCCCTATACCATGTCGACCGTGGCAACGGTGGTGCCTGAAAAACTGGGCCCGAAGGTCGGCGATCAGGGCTGGTTCCAGATGTATCCGCCCAAAAGCCCGGAGGTCCGCGATGACATGCTGCGCCGGGCGAAGGAGGCCGGGTTCCACACGCTGGTCCTGACCGTGGATGTGCCCGCCGCCTCCCGCCGCGAACGGCAGACACGCGGCGGCCTCGTGCAGCCCCCCAGCCTGACGCCGCGCCTGCTGGCTCAGGTGGCGCGTTGCCCGGCCTGGGCCATGGGTATGCAGGCCGGTGGCCTGCCCCGGATGCGGCTGATGGACAGCTACGCCGCCGATCTGGCCACCAAGGGCCCCCTGCCCTCCACCGCCCATATCGGCTATCTGCTGCGCGCCGCCCCGGATTGGGAATATGTCGCCGCCCTGCGGGACGGATGGGAGGGGGATTTCATCCTCAAAGGCGTCTTTGAGCCCGACATCGCGAGCCAGGCGGAGGCCGCGGGCGTGGACGCCATCTGGGTCTCCAACCATGCCGGTCGTCAGTTTGACGGGGCGCCGGGGACTCTCTCCGTGCTCCCTGAAATCCGGGCCGCCTGCACCCTTCCGCTGCTCTTCGACAGCGGCATCGAAGGCGGCCTCGATATCCTGCGTGCGCTGGCCCTTGGGGCCGATTTCGTGATGATGGGCCGGGCCTGGCACTACGCGCTCGGCGCCCTTGGCCGCAACGGCCCGGCCCATTGGCACGATATCCTGGTCAAGGACATTCAATCGAACATGGCCCAGATCGGCGCACGCACCTTCGCGGACCTGCCCGACCGGTTAATGCGCGATTAACCGATTTCCTTAACAGCGGGTTAACATCCCCGGGCGATGTTCCTATATCGTTCTCACGATGACTGAAGCCCAGGCCATAACAATCCTCTGTGCCATGTTGGGCGGGGAGCCCGAGCACCGCGAGAGCTACACGCTCCACGCGGTCTCAACCCATGTGCGGATCGATTGCATCACCGATACCCATGCGATCGAGATCGGGCTCGACCACACCCGCGGCTCCTATGACAGTCTGCATCAGGCCACGTTCAACGCCATGCTCACGGAGCGCGAGCCGATGGTGATCCTGATCGACACCGACAATATCGAAAGCCAGTACGAGTATCAGATCGAGGCCGTCACCCGCGCCCATGGCGTCGATTACGCCGTGTGGGATGAGCATTTCCTGATCCGCTGGCAGATGACCGCGCCCTTCCGCGCGCGGCTGGCGCGCGCGGCGGGCGCGGGCAGTTAACGCCGTTAACCTATTGCCTCGACCGGCCGCGGTAATCCAATCTGGATGCCTGTCTGCAACCTCAAAAGGTCCCCGCCCCATGCGCTTGCTGTTCATCGTATCGGCCGTTGTCACGCTTCTGCCCGCAGGCCTGATCGCGCAATCGCAAGCGCTGTCCTCACCGGCAGAGGCGCGCGCGTGGTACGTCGCGATGATGCGCGCAAACGGGTGCGAGATGTCCGCCCTCGCCATACGGGAGACGATCCAGGCGGCTTTTCCCTATGAAAATGAAACGCTGCGAGAGTCGGGCTTCATGGTGGGTGAGGCGGGAATGGCGCTGCATGGCGACGGTTTGATCGAGCAAACCGGCTTCAACGTGGTGCGCTATACCGGCCCCGACGGCTGCTGACGCCGCGCGCGACTGGCGCCGGGACGCTAGGCCGCCCAAACTAAACCGCATCCCCTGTTGCCCTTCGCCGTTCATCCGTCCTACGAATGCTGCAACTGCGAAGGGACCTCCATATGCCCTACCGCTTCGCTACTTGAGGACGTGCGCCCATGGCTGAATTCCAGAAGATTCTCGTTGCCAACCGCGGAGAGATTGCGATCCGCGTCATGCGCGCGGCCAATGAATTGGGCAAACGCACGGTGGCGATCTATGCCGAGGAAGACAAGCTGTCGCTGCACCGCTTCAAGGCGGATGAGGCCTACAAGATCGGCGAGGGTCTGGGGCCGGTCGCGGCCTACCTGTCGATTGAGGAAATCATCCGCGTCGCCAAGCAATGCGGGGCGGATGCGATCCATCCCGGCTATGGCCTGTTGAGTGAAAACCCGGACTTCGTGGATGCCTGTACCGACAACGGCATCACCTTCATCGGCCCCAAGGCCGAGACCATGCGCGCCCTGGGCGACAAGGCGTCTGCCCGCCGTGTGGCGATTGAGGCCCGTGTGCCGGTGATCCCGGCGACCGAGGTTCTGGGCGACGATATGGACGCGATCCGCAAGGAAGCGGCAGAGGTCGGCTATCCCCTGATGCTCAAGGCCTCTTGGGGCGGCGGCGGGCGCGGCATGCGCCCCATCGCCGATGAAAGCGAGCTGGAAGAAAAGGTCCGCGAGGGCCGCCGCGAGGCCGAGGCCGCCTTTGGTAATAGTGAAGGATATCTGGAGAAGATGATCCTGCGCGCCCGCCACGTGGAGGTTCAGATCCTCGGCGACAGCCACGGCAATATCTACCACCTTTATGAGCGCGACTGCTCCGTCCAGCGCCGCAACCAGAAGGTCGTCGAACGCGCCCCTGCCCCCTACCTCACCGATATGCAGCGCAATGAAATCTGCCTTCTGGGCAAGAAGATCTGCGAACATGTGAACTACGAGTGCGCCGGTACGGTCGAGTTCCTGATGGATATGGATACCGGCAATTTCTACTTCATTGAGGTGAATCCGCGGGTACAGGTCGAACATACGGTGACGGAGGAAATCACCGGCATTGATATCGTCCGCGCCCAGATCCTGATCGCCGAGGGCAAGATGCTGTCGGCGGCAACCGGTGTGGCCAGCCAATATGACGTGAAGCTCGACGGCCACGCGATCCAGTGCCGGATCACGACGGAAGATCCCGCAAATAATTTCATCCCCGATTACGGCCGCATCACCGCCTATCGCGGGGCCACGGGCATGGGCATCCGGCTCGACGGCGGCACCGCCTATTCCGGCGCTGTCATCACCCGCTACTACGATAGCCTTCTGGAAAAAGTCACCGCCTGGGCCCCCACGCCCGAGGCCGCCATTGCCCGGATGGACCGCGCCCTGCGCGAATTCCGCATCCGCGGCGTGTCCACGAATATTGCCTTTGTCGAGAACCTGCTCAAGCACCCGACCTTCCTCAACTATCAATACCACACCAAATTCATCGACGAGACGCCGGAGCTGTTCGATTTCCGCCCCCGCCGCGACCGCGCCACGAAAATCCTGCGCTACGTGGCCGACATCACGGTCAACGGGCACCCTGAAACTCAAGGCCGCCCCAAGCCTGCTGCCGATATCAAACCGGCCCGTCCCCCCCGCACGCCGGTGGAGGCACCCCCCGAAGGCACGCGCAATCTGCTCGACGCCAAGGGCCCCGAGGCCGTGGCGGCGTGGATGAAGGACCAAAAGCAGCTTCTCATCACCGACACCACCATGCGCGACGGCCACCAATCATTGCTCGCCACCCGCATGCGCTCGCTCGACATGATCAAGATCGCGCCCGCCTATGCCCACAACCTCTCCGGCCTCTTCTCCGTCGAATGCTGGGGCGGGGCCACGTTCGACGTCGCCTACCGCTTCTTGCAAGAATGCCCCTGGCAGCGCCTGCGCGACATCCGCGCGAAAATGCCCAACATCATGACGCAAATGCTCCTGCGCGCCTCCAACGGTGTGGGCTACACCAACTACCCCGACAACGTCGTGCAGGGCTTCGTCAAACAGGCGGCGGAGTCGGGCGTCGACGTCTTCCGCGTCTTCGACAGCCTCAACTGGGTCGAGAACATGCGCGTCGCCATGGATGCCGTGGGCGAGACGGGCAAGATCGTCGAGGGCACCATCTGCTACACCGGTAACATCCTCGACCCCGCCCGCGCCAAATACGACGTGAAATACTACGTCGATATGGCAAAGGAGCTTGAGGCCGCCGGTGCCCATGTCCTGGGCCTCAAGGATATGGCAGGCCTCCTGCGCCCCGCCGCGGCGGAGGTCCTGATCCCCGCCCTCAAGAATGCCACCTCCCTGCCCATCCACTTTCACACCCACGACACGGCGGGCAGCGCTTGCGGCACCATCCTCACCGCCTCCGAACATGGCGTGGATGCCGTCGATTGCGCCATGGATGCGCTCAGCGGCAACACCTCCCAGGCCACCCTCGGCACCATCGTGGAATCCCTGCGCTTCACGGAGCGGGACACGGGCCTCGATATCGGCGCCATCCGTCAGATCTCCGACTATTGGGAGGCCGTCCGCGCCCATTACGCCGCCTTTGAGTCCGGCATGCAGGCCCCCGCCTCCGAGGTCTACCTGCACGAAATGCCCGGCGGCCAGTTCACCAACCTCAAGGCCCAGGCCCGCTCCATGGGGCTGGAAGAACGCTGGCACGAGGTGGCGCAGATGTATGCCGATGTGAACCAGATGTTCGGTGATATCGTGAAGGTCACGCCCAGCTCCAAGGTGGTGGGCGACATGGCCCTGATGATGGTCTCCCAGGGCCTCACCCGCGACCAGGTGGAAGACCCCAACACCGACGTGTCCTTCCCGGATTCCGTAATCGACATGATGCGCGGCAATCTGGGCCAGCCCCCCAACGGCTTCCCCAAACCCATCGTCGAGAAGGCGCTCAAGGGCGAAAAACCCAACTTGGAACGCCCGGGCAAGCACCTCGACCCCGTCGATCTGGACGCCACCCGCAAGGACCTCGCCGCCCAACTGGACGTGGAGATCGACGACGAAGACCTCAACGGCTACCTCATGTACCCCAAGGTCTTCACCGATTACGCCACCCGCCACGCCGAATACGGGCCCGTCCGCACGCTGCCCACCAAAACCTTCTTCTACGGCATGGACCAGGGCGAAGAGATCGAGGCCGAGATCGACCCCGGCGTCACCCTCGTGATCCGCCTGCAAGCCGTGGGCGAGACCAATGAGGAAGGCGAAGTGCGCGTCTTCTTCGAGCTCAACGGCCAGCCCCGCACCATCCGCGTGCCCAACCGCCTGGTCGCCTCCGCCACCCAAAAACGCCCCAAGGCCGAGGCCGGAAACGCCAACCATATCGGCGCGCCGATGCCCGGCGTCGTGGCCTCCGTCGGCGTGCAGCCCGGCCAGAAGATCGCCGCCGGAACGCTCTTGCTGACCATCGAGGCGATGAAGATGGAAACCGGCCTCCATGCGGAACGCGACGCAGTGGTCAAGGCCGTCCACGTCACGCCCGGCGGCCAGATCGACGCCAAGGATCTGCTGGTGGAGTTGGAGTAAGCGGCGCGGGCCGGAACACGGCCGGAGGTATTCAAACGCCACGCCAACCGGGCAGATCGCCCGCAAACGCCCCGTCGGCGTTTGTGGTGCAGCCAACGTGTGTTGACCTTTCTTAATCGATTTTAGGATCGGAGCAGCACCAATGACGTATTTGAAGTCCTTGTCCCTGGCCGCAATTCTCGCGGCCTCCACCCTCCCCGCCTTCGCCAACGGTTACGTGGAGCCAGCAGTTGTAGCGCCTGTCACCATCACACCGCCCAGCGCCGATTGGACCGGCGCCTATATCGGCGACTCGCTCGCCAATGGCCGCTTCGCCGGAACGTTCTGCGAAAACGGCACTACGTCCGATTGTACGAACTTCACCAACCCCCAAACTCTTGTCGTCTAACCGGATGGTGCATTTTTCGGGATCACCGGCGGCTATGATTGGCAGTCCGGCGATATCGTCTATGGCGTCGCGGCAGATGTGATGTTCGGCGATCTGTCGGCCGTCGAACCATCTTCGGCGGCCTATGCCTGCGACGGTGTGGCGGGGATGCGAATCGTCGGTCAATTGGCTGGCCATGCTGCGCGGTCGCGTCGGCTATGCGGCATCGGATCAGCTGATGCCCTACGCGACAGCCGGCGTCGCGCTGACGAACGTGACGGTCAACTTTCCGGCTTTGCCACCCTCTATCGACGACACGGCAACGAATTTCGTGGCCGGCCTCGGTGGGGAATACCGCCTCTCTGACACAATGAGCATCGGGGCGTGGTACCTTCACATCGTCGAGCGGGAAGAGCATTTGGGGTCAGGGATCGGTGGCGATCCCAATCCGGTGCGCTGTTTCGTTTCAGGCCAACGCAGTTTCGCCCACCCGACCCGACCGCGACGGCCGCCGTTACGGGGCCTTCCAAAGCCGGATAGGGTCGGCCCCCACCAGTCACACCCTCGAAAACCTCCTCAGCGGTGGTATCGACATGCCCCGGCGCGACGCGCTTTAACCGCAGGACGGCGCGACGATAATCCGTTAGACTGACGGGGATTATTCTGTTCATCCACGCCGCAAGAGACCCCGTCGCAAAGCTGCGCAAGCGCGACCGGATCGACGCGATCTTACCGGGATTTCGATCTTGAAAGACATACGTGCATGGGCCGCTGAACGACCGTTCGTCGTGGCCGTTCTGCTGCTGATCATCGCCGCGATCTACTTCGTGGCACCGGTTCTCTTCGTCGATGCCTCGCAACTTTTCGGGCACGGGCGACAGGATCAGGGTGCCTCCGATTTTGCGGGCAATTTATGGGCCGAACTCGGCCTGGCCGGGGTGCTTGTGCTTGTCGTCGTGCTGATTGGCTGGACGCGGGAATCCGGGCTCACCACCACTCCCCGCTGGCGCGCGTCCCTTTTTGCCCTGCCCTACATCGCGCTGGTCCTCTTCATGGTCTTTGCCGTCTACGGAACCGTTTTGCTGCAAGATGAGGAGATCGCCCTGACAGCCGCCGATTGGCGGATGGTCGGGGTGGCGAGTTTCGTCGCCCTTGTCGTGGGCCTCTTCGAGGAGCTCTTGTTTCGCGGCGTGCTTTTGCATGGCCTGAGATCGAAAATGTCCGCCATCCCCGCCGTCCTGGTCGCCGCCGTGATTTTCGGCGCCTTCCATGTCGTGAACTGGGTGAGCGGCCAGCCGCTTGACGTTACGGTGGTGCAGATCATCTCCGCCGCCGGAGGTGGCGTATTCTACGGCACCCTGGTGCTTTGGACGGGCTCGCTATGGCCCTCCATTCTCATGCACGGGCTGTGGGATGCCGGCGTCACCCTGAACCAGACGATTCTGAATGCTAGTATCGGCGTGACGGAATCCGCGGAAGACGCAGGCGACGTCACCGAGACCACCTATGATCCCTTGGCCGCTCTGCTCTCACCGGAACTGATCTACGGCCTGATATTGCTTGCGCTGTGGGCGTGGTGGGCCCGTCGTCACCAAGCAGCCTGATTGCCCGATGAAGCTGCGCAGAAAACGCAAACCCGAAGTCATTCCCAAGCCCGTTTTGCAATTCCGTCGCAAACGCCTTCGGCCCTTGGCAGCGTCCTGCCTCCTTGCCGTCACCGCACGGGGTGGGATGTCATAGGCCGTTCGGCCCGCCGCGGCCCCAATCTCGAACGCACCCCTCCAGCGCGATTGTCGGCGTCATCTCAGGCACCGTCACCCCCGCCCGCAAACGCACCGCCCTGATCCGCACCGCTTGCGCCACCGGTGTCGTCAAACCAAGCGGCCTCGGCATCTCACCCCTTCTGCCCCTTACGCCTTCTCACAATGCATCACGCGGACGCACCACATCCGCGCCCATGACAAGGGCGACGTGCGGGGCACATCGGTCCACAATTCGATATCGAGCTGCGGCTTTCTTCTCAGGGACAGGCCCGTTTTCGCCGCCAGTGAGGTCCGGGATATCCGGGCACTACCCGCTCCGCCACACGGCGCAGAAGGATTAACAAATCCCTAATGAAAAGCTGCTTATCTTTTGAAATCAATGCTTTAACCTCCCTTATCAACCTTAATAACTCCCGCAAATCCCCCTTGCCCCATCGCGCCCCTTGGGCCACCCTCCCCCCATGGGAGAGCATTTCGACAAGGCCCTGATCTTCACCGATCTCCACATCATGCCACCGGGCGAGACGATCATCGGCCTCGACCCGCTGGCGCGTTTTGCCGAGGGGCTGGCCCACGCCATCGCCCACCACCCCGATGCGCAGCACCTGCTGATCCTGGGCGACCTGAGCCACAAGGGCGACGCGGCGTCCTATGCCGGGCTGGCGGAGGTTTTGGCCACCTGCCCGATCCCGATCACCGTGACAACGGGCAATCACGATATCCGCTCCACGCTCTATTCCGCCTTTCCCGGCACCGCCAATCCCGACGGCTTCGCCCAGACCGCGCTGGATCTGGGGCCCATCCGCCTCCTGATCCTCGATACGCTGGATGATGACGGCAACGCGCCGCTGGAACATGATGGCTGGCTTTGCGAAACGCGCCTCGCCTGGCTCGATGCCGAACTCGCCCGCGCCGCCACGGACGGCAAGGCTGTGGTCGTCTTCTGCCACCATCCGCCCTGCCCCGTGGGGTTCTGGGCGATGGATGCAATCGGGTTGGCCAATGCCGACGCGCTCCTCACCCGGCTCCACGCCGCGCCCCATGTCAAACACCTGGTCTGCGGCCATATCCACCGCACGATCCATGCCAGCGCGGGCGGGCTGCCGGTGAGCATCCTCAAAAGCCCGTGCCATCAGATCCCGATGATCCTGGGCCAGGGCACCTTCGCCGACAGCGTGGATGAACCGGGCGCATACGGCATCCTCCTGGCGCTGCGGGATACGATTGTGGTCCATACCGAGGATTTCGCGCTCGCCTCCGGTGAGGTTCAGACCTACTGAAGCGCCGCGTCGCCCACGGGCTGGTTGTAGAAGAACAGGCGGTAATCCCCCGCAGCGCCCGAGCCCAGGAAGAACAGCGTCAGCTCGATTGTCGGCCCGCCCTCATCGCCCTCCCACGAGGCGGAACTGGAATAATTGTTGCGCAGGCTGTCACCCACGCTCCGCCCCAACGGCAAAAGCGGCAGGCCCTCGGGCCCGACCAGCGCAAAGGCCGTGTTGCGAAAGAACACCTGGTGCTCGCCCGGCTCCACATCCGTGCGCGCATTGACCGAGGGCGTCACCTCCACCTCGAGGCGCACGATGTTGGTGCCCTCCATCGGCGTGATCCGCCCGGCAATCTCCTCCCGGCTCAGCCGATCTTCGGTGAGCAGCTCCGGCGTGCTGGACATGCCGGTGATCTTGATGTCGTAGAAGCTTGCCGCATTGGGGATCTCGCCGACCGGGCCGGACAGATCGACGGGGATCTGCAGCAGATCCTCCCCCTCGCCGATATTGAGCGTCGCCGCACTGGCCCCGGCGGGCACCAGGTAGATGATATTGAGATAGGCGCCTGCATCCTCCTCGGGCCAGTCCCGCGGGCGCCGCGCCGTCAGGCCCGCGCCGCCGCGTTCGATCTCGGGAAACTGGTTGATCCGCGCCCAGGCCTGCCGCGCGTCCGTCTCGTTCGGCAATTGCAGCGTCACGTCACGCGACGAGATGTTGATCCGCTCCAGATCCTCCGACCACGCCACCGCGAAATCCAGGTCGAGATAGACGAAATCAAATTCGGCGCCGCTTTCATAAACATGGGTCGCGCAGCAGGCCGAGGCCACATCGGTATCGATATTGGGCAGCGTATCATATCGCGTCACCGTCAGATTGCTCATCGTCAGGGCCTCGACCTGCGCCACGGCGGGCAATGTCAGAAGGGTCAAACCCAACGCGGCACTCAACGGCTTCAGAAAACGCATCTCTAAAATCTCCATTCCTGCAATGGGGCCGAAGGTGACGGACCCGCCCGCGACCCGTCAATGGATTTCAAAACTTTTCCACGCTGTCGCTGCGGACGCGAAGGCGAATACGCCTCGTCACAAATGGCTGCGTCGCGCCCAAGACCTTCCGCCGGATCGGCCTACAGATGCGGCACTACCGGCCACCGGCGTTGCGATGATCGGCGACCGCGCCGGGTTCGTCATATTGGCCCCTTGAAGGGATTTTCCCCCTTGCGCGTCTGCGACAGACTTTATAGATACCGCCCACATCAAGAGAGCGGGTGTAGCTCAGGGGTAGAGCATTACCTTGCCAAGGTAAGGGTCGGGCGTTCGAATCGCCTCACCCGCTCCAGATGTCGCTCCCACGGGAGAGATCGACAGGGTCGCCATCGGCGGCCCTTCGTCGTTTCAGGAACGCCGCAAACAGTCCAGCCGCAGCGCCCCGCACGTCACGGCAACCCGCCCGTTTCCGTCAACCACGCCCCCAGCCGACGGTCGAACAGCGGCACCCGGTCCGGCAGCGCCAGAAACGCCTCAACCTCATAGAGCGTCCAGCCCTGCCCCTCATCGCCCAACCGGATGTCAGCCTCTGCCTCCGCGACCATCTGTGCCACGTAGAAGGCGTGCCACCGCTCGCTGCTGTGGTCCGACAGGAACGCCTTTTCCCACAAAACCGCGCCCATCGGCAGGATCAGGCCGATTTCCTCCTTCACCTCACGCGCCAGGGTCTCAAATGGCGTCTCATTGTGTTCACGCCCGCCGCCGGGCAGATCCCACAATCCGGGATAAGAGATGCTGGGATCGTCATCACGCTGGATCGACAGGAGCTTGCGGCCAAGAAACAAGGCCACCTTGGAGCCGTGATGCGGTTTGTCGAGCGGTGGGATCATCCGCCTCAGCCTAAGGCCCTGTGGCCCATCGGCCAAGCCGCGGTATCAATCCCCCACGCCCCGCCTTGGCGTGGCCCCGGTGCGGGCCTATAAGCGCCGCGCAAGACAGGAGTTTTCGCCATGCGCAGCGCGCAGATCACCCGCAAGACGGCCGAAACCGAAATCAGCGTCGAGATCGCTCTCGACGGCACCGGCAGCTACGACAATCAGACCGGCGTAGGGTTCTTCGACCACATGCTCGATCAGTTGGCGCGCCACGCCCTGATCGACATGACAATCCGGTGCACCGGTGATCTGCATATCGACGATCACCACTCTGTCGAGGATGTCGGCATCGCGTTGGGTCAGGCCCTGACGCGAGCGATGGGCGACAAACGCGGCATCCGGCGGTACGGCGAATGCCACCTGCCGATGGATGACGCGCTGGTGCGCGCGGCCCTGGATCTGTCCGGGCGCCCCTATCTGGTGTGGGACGCGGAGATGCCGACGGCCAAGATCGGCACGTTCGATACCGAATTGGTGCGCGAATTCTTCCAGGCCCTCGCCACCCATGGCGGTATCACGCTTCATGTCACGAAACTGGCCGGGATCAACAGCCATCACATCGCCGAGGCGGCCTTCAAGGCCGTCGCCCGCGCGCTTCGCGACGCGTTGGAAACCGATCCGCGCAAGGCAGACGCCATCCCCTCGACCAAGGGCAGCCTGTGACCACCGTTCTTGTCGACTATGATGCTGGCAATCTGCATTCCGCGGAAAAGGCGTTTCAGCGCATGGCCGCGGAGGTCGATGCCGGGGCACTGATCGTTTCGTCCGACCCCGATGTCGTGGCGCGGGCCGACCACATCGTCCTGCCCGGCGACGGCGCCTTTCCGGCCTGCCGCCGGGGCCTTCAGGCCATCGATGGACTGGAAGAGGCGATCCTGCATGCCGTTGAGCAAGAGGCGAAACCCTTCCTCGGCATCTGCGTCGGCATGCAGATGATGACCGATTGGGGCCGTGAATATGAGGATGTCGCGGGCTTTGGCTGGGTCCCCGGGGAGGTGAGGCAGATCGCGCCTGCCGATCCCGCCCTGAAGGTGCCCCATATGGGGTGGAACGACCTTGTGATCGATCAGCCGCACCCGGTGCTGGACGGTATCACCACCGGCGATCATGCCTATTTCGTGCATTCCTACGCCATGCGGGTCGCCGATCCGGCGCACCTGCTGGCCCATGTCGATTACGGCGGCGCGGTGACGGCCGTCGTGGGCCGCGATAACAGGATCGGCACCCAGTTCCATCCGGAGAAAAGCCAATCCGCCGGTCTGCGCCTGATTGCGAATTTCCTGCGCTGGCGGCCCTGAGTGCTCTGGCCTGACCGGCGCCGGTCAGTTCGGGGCGGCATGGGCGACACCCGGGATGACCGTGGCCCAATCAATTGGCGAAAACCGTCACTATCAGGTGGTCACTGTCCCACAGCCCTGTAGAGTTCACGCATTCGTGACCACGCTTAACCACGAGGAGAGTCCCGTGATCCGTTTTCTTGTTGCCGTTCTGGCCCTTGTCGGCCTGTCGGCCTGCACCCCCACAACGACCACCACCATCGTCAACGGCAACAGTTATGCCGAGGCGGAGTGCTTCTCAGGCCCCCACGTCCTGGACCTGAGCCTTTCGGTGCCCACCCAATACGGCCCGATTGCCGAGCTGACCCAATATGCCAATGGTCCCAACGGGTTGGAGATGAGTTGCAACCTCATCGGGTTCGGCTATCCGCTGACCAGCAGTGCGTATCCGATCTATCTGGGCGAAGTGTATGGCGGCACGGCCGGCCTTTGCGTCAGCGCGTTGACCGTCAATTCCGGCCGGGTCCTGTCCTGCGCATCCGACGCCGAGGTGCGCCGCGCCATCGCCGCGCCCCTTGGCACCTCGGGCTCGGTGATCCGCCTGACGCGCTGGCAACCATTCCCCAGCACCTAACCAGTGACACCAACAAGAAAGGGCGCCACCGGGGGCGCCCTTTTTCGGTCACGACCTGCGTCAGCTCAGTTCACGCGGCTCCAGCGCCCGCCTTCGCGGCAAATGCCAAGGCGGCAGCCCGACACGACCAGCGTATTGCCGTTCAGTTGCAGCCGGGAATTGTAGGTGCTGTCGCGGTCGGGCGAATACAGACGCCCACGATATTCGGTGCCGGAATGCAGCCGCGTATCCCAGATGATCTGGCGCCCCACATTTTCCGACTCCATCACGTTCCCGCTGGCGTCATAGGCCTGGATCAGCACACCGCAATAGGCATCGCCACAAGGTGCCACGCGGATCAGCCCGGTATTACCGTTGTCATCGGCCGCGGTGCGCCAATCCCCGGCGATATCCTGCGCCATCGCCGCGCCACACATCAAAATCAGCGCGATCGCGCCTGCAAAAAGCTTGTTCATAGGAACCTCCCTGGTCTCTCTCCTGCCGAATGCTGCGGGCATTGCTGCGTTGAGGCAAGCATGACGTTGCGGCTTCCCGGCCTTGCGCCGCCGTGCGTCTTCAACGAAAAGCCGGGCAACGCAGCACGTTCAGGACCCTCCGACCATGATCCTCTACCCGGCCATCGATCTCAAGGACGGCAACGCCGTACGACTCCTGCGCGGCGAAATGGCGGAGGCCACCGTGTTCAACATCGATCCCGCCGCCCAGGCCCGCGCATTTCAGGATGCCGGGTGCCAGTGGCTGCATCTGGTTGATCTCAATGGCGCATTTGCCGGGGAGCCGGTGAATGGCGCGGCGGTTGAAGCGATCCTGGCCGCGACGGATGTGCCCACCCAGCTTGGCGGCGGCATCCGCGACATGGCCACGATCGAGATGTGGCTGACGAAGGGCATCGCCCGCGTGATCCTGGGCACGGTTGCAGTCGAAAACCCCGATCTGGTGCGCGAGGCCGCCCGCACCTTCCCCGGCAAAGTCGCCGTCGGCATCGACGCCCGCAAGGGCCGCGTGGCCACAAAAGGGTGGGCGGAAGAGACCGATGTGATGGTCACCGACCTTGCCCGGGCCTTTGAGGATGCAGGCGTGGCCGCGATCATCTACACAGATATCGACCGTGACGGCGCCATGGGGGGCCCGAACGTCCAAGCCACCTCCGATCTGGCCCGCGCCACCGCAATCCCTGTCATCGCAAGCGGCGGCGTGTCATCATTGGCAGATCTTCAGGCGCTGAAGGCAACCGGCGTGATCTCAGGCGCGATTTCCGGTCGCGCGCTGTATGATGGAGCCCTCGACCTGCGCGAGGCATTGGCGGAGTTGGCATGATCAAGATCACCGGTCCACTTGTCTTGGTCTTCGTGGGGCTGGCCATCATGGTGTTTGCATGGCTATCGGGAACGGGTCCGGCGGATCACAATATCGGACGGGGCATTGCAAATAGTGTGATGCGCCAAGCCTTTACCCTCTTGGGCGGCGCGACCAGCTTGGCAGGTGCCGTCTGGCTATTGCTGCGCTGGCTCGACCGGCCCGGCAACGGCCATTAGGTCACTGGCCCGCCGCCGCCCCGGTCAAATTCTCGAGCGCGCCGCGCATCCGGCCCAGATATTCGGCGTCCTCGCTGATATCGAGATCGTCGAACATCTCGGCGGGGTCTTCCCAGATGATCACGCTCTCATCCCCATCGGCATGAACCAACACGCGCAAGGGCAACAAAAGCCCGGCGCGGATATCATCTTGCATGGCGGGCGTGCCGATCATCGGATTGCCAAAGATCAGAAGCTGCGCCTGGGGCAGGTCCATCCCGATCGTCTCGGCCCCGGTGGCATGATTGACCCGCGCGAAAATCGTCGCCCCGGCCGCATCCACGGCGGCCTCAAGGCGATCCATCACGGTCTCCACATCATCGGTGCTGCGGCGCTCTTCGAAATCGGCCAAGGCAGGGGACGCAACAAGGGCGGCACAAACGGCGGCGAGGATCAGGCGGGGCATGGGGCATCTCCAGTCAATTCTTCCTTCAACAGATCAAGCCCGCACCGCGCCGAAGGTTCCAGCCCCTCTTTCCCAAGGGCGCGTTTCGGCCTAAACCCGCCTGCATGTTGAAAACCCGGATCATCCCCTGCCTTGACGTCGCCGAAGGCCGTACCGTCAAAGGTGTCAACTTCGTCGACCTGATCGATGCGGGCGATCCCGTCGAACAGGCCCGTGCCTATGACGCGGCGGGCGCGGACGAGCTGTGTTTTCTCGACATCAAGGCCACCCATGAGAACCGCGGCACGATGTATGATCTGGCCACCCGCACGGCGGAGCAATGCTTCATGCCGCTGACCATCGGCGGCGGTGTGCGTACAGTCGACGACGTGCGCAATCTGCTCCTCGCAGGTGCCGACAAGGTCAGCTTCAATTCCGCCGCCGTCGCCGACCCCGATTGCGTGGCCCGCGCTGCCGACAAGTTCGGCTCGCAATGCATCGTCGTGGCCATCGACGCCAAGACAGTCTCCCCCGGCAAATGGGAGATTTTCACCCATGGTGGCCGCAAGGCGACGGGAATTGACGCCGTGGAGTTCGCAAAGACGGTCGTTGCCAAAGGGGCCGGCGAAATCCTGCTCACCTCCATGGATCGCGACGGCACCAAGGCGGGTTTCAACCTGCCACTGACCCGCGCCGTCAGTGATGCGGTCCACGTCCCCGTCATCGCATCGGGCGGCGTCGGCACACTGGATCATCTTGTCGAAGGCGTCACCGAAGGCGGCGCATCCGCCGTGCTGGCCGCCTCCATCTTCCATTTCGGAACCCACACGATCGGCGAGGCCAAGGCCCATATGGCCGCGGCCGGCATTCCGGTGCGCCAATGACCATTCCCGCCTGGCAGGCCCTCGTCATTGATGAGGATGCGCATGACATCACCACCTGCGCATGTTGTGACACGCAGACTCATCGCGCCTTGGGCGATGTCCGGGATGGCGAGGTCTGGCTTTGCTGGTATACCTGTCGCTGGACCGACGGACATATGGATCGGGGTCTGAGCTTTGACCTCTTCTTCGGGGACTGGCGCGAAGGCGCGGCCCCCGACACGCGGTGGATTGTTTCGGTGCTCTATCGCAAGGCCGCCGATGCATTCTCGGTTCAGGATGCCCGCAATGGCCGGCGCTGGGATAAGGCGGGCGCCACAGTGATGAACCGTGACGATGTGATCGGAACAGATTTCGCGCAGGAGGTGTTTGCGATTTTGGATGCGATTTTCATGAAGGACCCACGTCTGGGGATCTGGCGAACATGAGCGCGCTTCAGACCCTCGCCGCCATCATCGAAGCCCGCAAAGGCGCGGACCCCGACACGTCCTGGACGGCCAAGCTGCTCTCCAAAGGCCCGGAGAAATGTGCCGAGAAATTCGGGGAAGAGGCGGTTGAGGCCATCATCGAGGCCGTCAAAGGCGACCGCGAGAAGCTGACGGCCGAGGCGGCAGACGCACTCTATCATCTGCTCGTCATGTGCGCCGCCCGCGACGTGAGCCTTGCTGATATCGAAGCCGAGCTGGACCGCCGCCACGGCACCTCCGGCATCGCGGAAAAGGCGTCGCGTGGCTGACACGATCTATTTCTACGCCCAGACCGACGCCTATGCCGAGTTCTCCAACTTCGCGCCGTTCGGGGTGGAGATGGAGGACGTCTACTGGCGCACGGTCGAGCATTACTTCCAGGCGATGAAGTTCCACGACGCGGGCTACCGCGAACAGATCCGCAGGGCATCGAAACCCAAAGACGCCAAGGCGTTGGGTATGACCCGAGCCCTGCCGCTCCGCCCCGATTGGGAAGACGTCAAGGACGCCATCATGTACGACGCCGTCCTGAAAAAGTTCCAGACCCACGACGCCCCCCGCGCACTTTTGCTTGGCACGGGCGACGCGGAGATCGTGGAAAATGCGCCGATGGATGCCTATTGGGGCTGCGGGCCGGATGGCCGGGGCCTCAACAAGCTGGGTCAGATCCTGATGCAGGTGCGCACCCTGCTGAACCAGGCGTCTTAGGGCGCGGTTCGCTCCGCCATTGTTGATGAGCGCTGCGGATATACCGAAGATATCCTCCAGATATACCGGTTCTATACCGCCGGATCTGGCAGATCGTCACAGCTTCGAGCTGATGATACCGGTGTTGAACCCGCCCATCCGAAGCTCCCCGAACAGGCGCTGATATTCGATTTTCGGGCAGCGATCCTGAATCACGATCAGTCCCTCGCCCTCGGCCCGCGCGGCGGCCTCCGCATGGGTCACGCCGATCTGCATCCAGATGACTTTGGGGCGCTTCGGCATGGCAAGGGCGGCCTCCACGATCTCCGGCACGGCTTCGGGGCGGCGAAAGATGTCAATGACATCAACGGGATCAGCGATCGCCGCAAGATCCGGCACGATTTCCGCCCCGAACAGATGCGCGCCCGCATGCACCGGGTTTACCGGAACGACGCGATATCCCTTCAATTTGAGGTATCGCGCCACGTAGTGGGACGGGCGCACCGGATTGGGAGAGACGCCGACGCAGGCGAAGCTGTTCACCTCGCGCAGGATACGGCGCAGCAGGTCGTCTGACGGGGACGTGGTCATGCCCCTGCAATATCACACAAAAAAAGCGCCCGCAGCAGGGTATTGCCGACGGGCGCAGTGCGGAACGAGGGACAGTGATGGGCGCGCGGTGTTCCAATTCCGCGACGCCTACAGGTTATATGGGTCCGGTTCGGCCCTTTGGGTAGGTTTGCTACGAAAAAGTGAACGACAGCGCGATCAGCCCAGAATACCGGGCCAATTCGCATCCCCATCCGCGATGGCCTCCGGGATCTGGCGCAGCCAGCGGCGGCGGATGCGCAGCGAGTAATTCAGGAACAATCGCCCCTCCACCACCGACCACGCCTCGGGCACCGTCTCCGCCACATAGCCGCGCGCGGCGGCAAAGGCGCAATAGCCGCCGAAGGCAGGCGCATAAGCCTCCGGATCGGCCTCGAACGCCGCGCGGTTTTCCCCATTCGCGAAATGCCAGGTGGCCCCGTTCCAATCCAATGCGAATTCGGGGCTGCCCAGGATCGGGCCCTCATCCTCGGCAAGGCTGAAATAGGCCACGGGATCGGCGCCGTTGATGGCAACGCCGCTGGCTTGAAACACCACCGGATCAGAGGCCCGGGCGCGGGTCGCCAGCAGGGCGGCGGGGGCGGATAGGGCCAATAGGCCAAGGGTCTTGCGGCGAGTCAGCATTCGTATCCTCCGTCGTGTCAGAACGCGCGTGTCTCCTATCTGCGCAACGCAAGCGCAGTTGGAAACCCACCCTGACCAAGCTGTTATCACCCGTGATCTAGTCGAAGATATCCTCAATCAGGTCGAACGCATCATCGAACACCTCCTCGAAGACCTTCTTCCAGCGCGGCTTCCGCCGCTTCTTCTTGCGCGATTTGTACGCCTTTTCCGGTCGGTCGACTGGGCGATGACCGTGGGGCGCGATGCGTTCCGGGCTGCGTTTGACGCCTTCGCGCCGTTGCTCCGGCGGCTTCAGCCACTTCATCTCATGGAGCGGCGCGCCACAGGCCCCGCAGGCCAGCTCATGGCCTTGGCGCGCGGTGAAGCGCAGGGTCTGGCGGCGCCCGCAATAGGAACAGGTGGCGATCTTCGTGTTGATTGGCATGCTCTATCCTCGTGTCAGAGCATATAGGGCAACGGCGGCCGCATTTGAGACGTTGAGAGAGCCGAAATCCCGCGCGAAGGGGATTTTCGCCAGTTCGTCACACAATCCACGTGTCCGCTCACGCAGGCCCGGCCCTTCCGCGCCAAGGACCAGCGCCACGTTCCCCTCGGCATGTCGCGCGGCCAGAACGTCGATCTCCGCCGCGCCCTCTTCAGCGAGGCCGATCATCCAGAATCCATCGGATTTGAGCGCTTCCATCGCATCGCCCAGATTGCCCACGCGGGCATAAGGCATCCGTTCCAGCGCGCCCGAGGCCGTCTTGGCCAGCGCCCCGGTTTCCGGCGCGGAATGGCGGGCAGGTGCGATGACGGCGCGGGCCCCGAACACTTCAGCCGAGCGCAGGATCGCACCGACATTGTGGGGGTCGCTGACCCGGTCGAGCAGCACGACAACACTCCGCCCGGCGCCATCGCCCCGCGCCAAAGCCCGCCAATCGCCCCAATCAAGCGGTTTGACCTCCACCGCGGCACCCTGATGAACCGATCCGGGATCAAGCGGGACGGGAAACTTGCGCGGATCGGCAATCTCGGCCTCAAGCCCCCGCGCCGCAATCGCATCTGATAGCTTATCAGCCGCGTTTTTCGACACGACCAACCGCAAGATGTCGCGCGCCGGATTGGATAGCGCATCGCGCACGGCGTGCAGCCCGAACAGCCACAGCGTCTCGGCGGCCGCCGCGCGTTTTCCGCGTTCCTTGTCGATCACCCAGGTTGGTTTCTTGGCCATGGCACCTCCGCGCGCCATCCTTGCGGGAGAGCGCCGACAAGCGCAAGCTGGCCCCATCTGCAAATACGGGAGCATGGCTCATGAAACTTGCAACACTGAAAATCCCGGTCTCGGATCTGGAACGTGCGAACGCGTTCTACACAAGGCTGTTCGACACCGAACCGACGTTCACCGCCGCGCAATTCGGCTGGACTCAATTCGATCTCAACGGCCTGCCCCTGGCGCTCTACGACCCGGACAAAAGCAATCACAACGGGGTGCCGGGCCACGACCTCGACTTTCACCTAGCGTCAGAGGAGATCGAGGCGCTGCGCGACCGGATTGCGCCCCACGCACCCGATGCCACCATCCACACCAATGCCGATGACAGCCGCACGCTTGAACTGTCGGACCCGGACGGAAACAAGCTCACCATCATGGCGGCCTGAGCCGCGGTTTTGAGGCTTGACCCCCCGCGCCCGCGCCGATAATTCCCCCCAAGCGTTTCGCACTTCGCTGCGGAACCGGATGGGCGACAGGCCGCAAGGTGTGGCAGGGGACTGTAACTCCCTCGCGGAGACGCACGCCTGGTTCGATTCCAGGGTCGCCCACCATTCCCCACAAAACCAGAGAGTTAGGCTGCAAGATCCGCAGGTGGGCCACAATGGCGGGACACATCATGCGCCTCGCGGCCTATCTCTGCACCTCACGTCACGGCATCTTCTACTTTCGATACCCCCTCCCGGCATGCGCCCATCCGCTGGGCCAGCGCAGCAGCGTGAAGGTCTCAATGGACACCCGACGACCTCGCGAGGCCCGACAACTTGCGCGCCTCCTCGCAGTCGCTGGACAATCGGTTCTAGCTCGGCCAAATGTCCACGCCATGCGATACGACCAGATGCGCGAACATGTCCGCGACCACTTCAGCAATCTGCTCCAGCAGTTCCGAGAATGCCGAGCGGTGGACGGCCCGCTTGGCGGGGTTGATCTTGGGGCGCCCCGGCTCTCAAGGACTTTCGCTGAAAGCGCCACTGACGGCTGGTTAGAGTTCACCCGATACGACGATGCCACGGCGCTCCTGCGAGCGTTCTGTGAGGCTCGTGGTATCACCGAGATACCGAGCGGGCGTGAGGCTGATCTCCTCCTCGCCGAAGTCAGAAAGGGCACCGTGAATATGTAGATCGGGCGCTGGAGCATTCGGTGCAGTTCGACACCTTACGTCTCACGCCCAGCAATCCTGTCGACCTAAGCAGACTTGAGGCAGCGGCTCCAAAACAGGCGGATGCCAAGCCACTCGCAGACCTCATCTCACGCTACTTTGGCGAGTTGGAGCGCACCAAGGCGCTTGCGGCGAAGACTGAGAGCGACAAGCGGGATGCGCTCGCGCTGATGGCTGAACTCACTGGATCAAGACCTCCGGCAAACATGACACGGAGTTATGCACAGGAGGTGAAAGCGGCACTGTTCAAGCTGCCCAAGAACAGGACGGAGAACCCACGCACAAGAGGCCTCACTCTTAGTGAGATACTGGAGTTGCTAGATGTCGACCGCATCGCCGCGCGAACGATGAACGTCTATCTCGGCCACATGCAGCACTTCTTTGGGTGGGCAGTCGATAACGGGTACGCGGCAGAAAACATCTTCCAAGGGCTTCGGCTGAGGGGCGCAAATGGCCATGGAGATGGAGGCCGGAAGGCATTCACCCAAGAGCAACTCCAACTTATTTTCGCGCACCTTACTGACCTCGCCAGCCCGCTGGTCAAAAAAGGATGCGCACAAGTGGCCTGCGCTCATTGCCATGTTCACCGGCATGAGACTGAACGAGGTCGCGCAGCTGGAGGTACAAGATGTCGATTACACGGATGGAGTTTGGCTGATCAACGTGACTCCAGACGGAGACGATCACAAGCGCCTGAAGAACTCCTCTTCCAAGCGCAGAGTGCCCGTTCATCGCTGGCTAAAGGAATGCGGCTTCCTGCACTTTCATCGGTCGCAGGCGGATAGCGGCCAAGCGCGACTGTTTCCTGACCTGACGTACTCGCCCCAGAACGGCTACGGGCGAAACGCCGGGCGATGGTTCAACAAGCGGTTCTTGAAGGAGGTAGGTCTCGGCGGGCAAGGTCTGGTGTTCCACTGCCTTCGTCACACCATGATCACCCGTCTGGCGCAAGCCGGTGTCGAGGAGCCTATGGTAAAAGCGATTGTCGGGCATAGCCAGACCGGCGTGACCTTCAGCACCTACTTCAGGGAGGGCTTCCTTCCAGCGCAGCTCAGTGAAGCGATCAACGAGTACGACTTTTGACGGAGCAGCGGGAACAACTCAAAGAAGATAGATACGAGCTGGCAGGCGGTCTGAACCCGCCGACCGACCAAAGCAATATGTGGTGGGTGGGATCGCTATCTTCCTCTTTAGACGGGGGGTAAGGAATAGACACAAGATGTTGTGTTTTTTGGCTTCATCATCCTTGTCATCTTTCAACCTTCCACGTTAGGGCAGATACGGCCTTGGAGACCAATAGGCAGATACTCTCACGTTTCGGAGCGAACCCGGACGAGCTACCCGACCAACGGGGAGTTAGGTCCGTCCCGTTTGAGCTGCATCTTCGGCTGGCCGAAGGCGTGGAGAGCGCTGGTGTGAACCTCCTCATATCCGAGTTGATGGATCGCTGGCGCGCTCCGCGTAAGCGAGCGCCCTCCGCTGCCGCACTCAAGCAGTTCGAGGAGTGCGTTAGATTGATCGTGCTCAACCTGTTGCGAGCAGAGACCCGTAGCGAGGGGCTCACCGTCGGGATAGGCACAAGTAAGGGGCAACTTCAGGCCGCCAAACGATATTATCCACCAAGCATGAGTGTAACGCACTTCAGGGCAGCAAAGGACCAACTCCTTAATGCTGAGGCCATGTCCATCGAGCAGAAAAGCTTTAGCTTTCCTGGACACGCCCGGCTGACATGGTACGCCTTGCATGAATGTGCAATCACCGACTTGCGACCAACCGCTCCAACGCTCGATGGCTACGAGGTGGCGCCTGACGCGGAGACGGTCAGGCTCAAGGATCGCAATGGCAGACTATGCAACTACACCGACACCGCACAAACGGTCGCCATGCGCCTCCGCCTAGACCGCATTAACCACGTACTTGCTGGGGCCGACATCGGTTCCACACGACCGCCGCATGTCCACATCGACTTCGATGATGACGAGGTTCCCATCGGCCAACGCCTTTATCGGCTCTTCAATGACGGCACCTTCCAGCATGGAGGCAGATTTTACGGCGGATGGTAGCAGAACGCAAAGCGCTGTTTCCGTCCGACCATCATCATCAATGGCGAGAGCACAGTCGAAGTAGACTACAAGGGACTGCATCCGACGATCCTGTTTCTGCGCAATGGCCTGGCAGTGCCGAACGATCCATACGGCCTCGTCCCGGGTGCGAACAGTGATAGTGATATAAGGGATCTCGCCAAAAAGACCTTTCTCGCCCTCCTGAACTCGGAGAGCCTTCGCACGTTGGAGCCAAAGAACTTCAGTTCCGACCGGTACGGGATGACCAAGGCAGAGTTCCGAAGGCAAGTCATTGCTGCCTTCCCGATGCTGCCCGGAGTTTTCGGCAGTGGTATCGGGGTGAAGCTGCAACGCGAGGATAGCGAGCTGGCGGAGAGGGTCATGTCGCCCTTCATCGAAGAGGGTATACCGATCCTGCCGATCCACGACAGCTTCATTGTGGCAAGGCGGCATGTGAACAAGCTGGTCGATACCATGAAGGGCGTATTCAGGTAGCAATATGAGGTGGGAATAGAGTTGTCTGTGAAGGAGGGATACCGCCACCAATCCCACTACCGGGTAGATTAGTGTAGGCCCGAACGACGCCCTGAGGCGGACGTCCGCATCACGACAGCGACGATGTTCTGCCTATGGGACGCAGGTATAGGCCTGGAAGCCCCCGCACGGCCCGAAAACTCAACGAATATAGTCTTATGAAGGGAAGCTTCTCCTAGTGATGCGTCCGGCTCAGGCGCTCTAGTATACGCTTCACCTGTGATGCTTCCCACTGCCCTCCCCTCGCTGTCTGAACGCCCGCGCTATTCAGATGGTCCGCGATCTCCCGAAGTGGCTTACCTGCCTCGCGTAGGGGGAGGACGATCCCGGCGACTTTCTCAGCCCGCGCAGCTGCATTCGCCTGCACTGCGATGTTCCGCTTCATGGTCTTATCCCTAAGTCCGCCCAGCTTGGTGCCCCGCGCCTTAGCCTCGGCTAGCGCCGCCTTGGTGCGTGCAGAGATGAACTGCCGCTCCTGCTCGGCAAGCGCGGCGTAGATGTGGAGTTGGAAGTTGTCCGCATAGGGCATCTGCGCAACCCTGAAGGACACCCTCTTGTCTTCCATGAGCACAGCGATGGCGGAGACCTTGCGCGACAGCCTGTCTAACTTGCTGACGAGCAGCGTGGCCCCACTTCGGCGGCACATTTCGAGAGCCGATGCGAGTTCTGGGCGATCACCGTCTCCGCCGCTCAGGACGTCCGTGAAGGTCGCCAACACATCGTACGGTTCTGCACTGAACCCCTCAAGGAACAAGCTGATGTCCCGGTCCTGTGCCTCCAGACCTAGGCCACTCCGTCCCTGCTCTTTGGTACTAACCCGCCTGTAGATGACATACTTCTGCATCGTCACTGCTCCACCGAACTACCGTGTTCCAGGCAACATCAGCGGCCTTGTTGCCAATGTCAACGATGGTTGTGTGTGTTACGTTCCTGGTGAGAAAGAAGCGAAAGAGGGGTACGGGGGAATTTGGTTGCAGCGAGTAAGTAGATAGGGCCATGGAAAAAGGTGTCGCAAAATTGCGATTGCTCTTCCAGGATTCTGGTAGATTCAGGCGAGGAATGGTTTTCTCGGCCCATAGCCGCCGTCCGCCTCTTGATCAGGCGCCGCGATGCAGCTTCCCTAAAGCAGACGTTGGTCGATCACGCAGCATTCAGGGCGCTCAGAGGGCAGCAATGCGGGACAACCTGCCACTCGCCTTACCCGGACGAATGGCAGGTATCGGATGGGCGCTGCGGTTCTATGCTGTGGCCGGCTCTCCTCCAAAATGTGCCCAAAACTCGTCGCGCGCGTGGCTGCGCGGGAAGTCTCCTTCCGGTACCTCAACGCCAAGGAAGGCGCAAAGCGGACCCCAACCGTCCGTCGGTGTGAAGATGAGCAACCGGTCTGCCGGGATGGTCGCGCGGACCTTTTCGTTGTTGCGTCGATAGGCCGAAATAGCGCTGTCTTTGCCGAGGCCTCCCATGACCCCCTGGATCAGCAGTTTGTCCATGGTCTCGAAGATGGCCGCGACCGGCGGCGGCAGGGGCAAGCTTTCGCGGAGTTCGAAAAACTTCCCGATGGTCGCCGAGTAACTGGCCCACCAGTCTTCTTCCGGGCGTTCGGTATGAATGACCTTCGCGTCCGGAAAGGCGACGGAGAGTTGATGCCAGACGGCCGCGCCTGGGAAATCGACCTGTGCGCCGTAGCCCGCGAAAACGTCAGCCCAGTCGACCTCAGCCGCCTCGGGATAGGCTTTCCAGTAGGCCGGCTGGTCTGGATTTCCCATGACTTCGGTCATGTGATGGCAGGGGCCGAAGCCGAGCTGTTCGAGTGCGAGTTTGGTGGACATCGTTCCGGTGCGGCCGAAGCCCGATCCGATGACTTTGAGAGACATGGTCTTTTCCTTTCTGAATGCAGGCCATGGGACATGCCTTTCCCGGTCGCGGGACAGCGCCCACGGTCTGCAGTTTGCGTGAGTTGGAAGAAGTCCGGCGTCACCGCCGGTGGGGCTCAGCCGTCGAGGCGGGCGAGCAGGTCGATGATCGGCATGGAGAGGTCGGTGTGGTGGTGGACCATGCGCCAACCGTCCTCGGTGCGCAGGTAGACGTTGGTCACGCGGTATTCGAGCGCGATCTCCTCGCCCGCCAGCACGGCGCGGCCCCGCTCCACCCCGGTCTCGATGGCGGTGTCGCCGAAAACAGCGATGGCTTGATCGTCGATGCGAATACCGCCACCGGTGGCCATGCTGGCAACGCCGTCGAAGGCCCCGATCACGACCTCCAGACCGGTATCCCGGCCGCCAATGGGGTGCATGGCCGTTACGCCCGCCGCATCGAGCCAGAGCGGCGCGATCCGATCCGAGACGGGTGTGCCGACCATCATTTCATTCAGCAAGCTGTAGAAGGCGTCCGAGACGGCTTCGACTCCGTCCTCTGCAAGGGCCGGTGTGGCCAATCCGACTGCCACGATAGCAGCGGCAGCGCTACGACCCGCGGCTCTAAAGGTCCCGTAAAACATCGTTTTCGCGTCCTCCTTGTTTGCGGTTTCGATGACAAAAGTATTCACTGTGACGTGGCGGAAACCTAGCGAAACGATTTCAGCCGTCATGAACGAAATTCAGCTACATAAGATCGACCTGAATTTATTGGTCGTGTTTGAGGCGCTCATGGTGGAGGGCAGCGTCGCAGGCGCTGCTACCAAACTGAACAAGACACCGTCTGCTATCAGTCACGCCCTTGCCCGATTGCGCGATCAGGTGGGCGATCCGCTTATGGTTAAGGTCGGTGGAAAGATGCAGGCGAGCCCTTTCGCTCTGCAACTGATCGAGGACGTGCGGCCTATCCTGAACAGTATAAAGCGGGTGCTGAGATTGCCCGAACCGTTCGATCCGGCCACCACCGCGCGCACGTTCCGTATTGCCTGTCCGATTTCAGCAACGGTTTTGTCCAGGGTTATGAATAGGGTGCAGTTGGCCGCGCCCAACATCAATATCGACTGGCTTCAGACCCCGACGGAGGTCTATGCGGCCGTTTCCGAGGGCCATATTGATCTGGCTCATCTCGGCGGTGAGCGGCGTCTTCCCGATGGATTGGATTGGGCGGAAATGCCGCCAATGAAATTTATTTCTTTCGTTCGAACCGGGCATCCCGCCATTGCGGATTGGGGGCAAGGGGCGTGGTATCGTCACGGACACATCAAGGTGGCATCGGTCGCCACAAACATTCGCAGCCCCGTGGATGAAGTCGCGCCCAAACCAGGCACCGAGCGGCGCATTGCCGCCCGCATTTCCGAGTTTTCAGCGGTCGGGCCATTGGTTGCGGAGAGTGATTTGATCGTGACCTTGCCACCTGTGGTTATGGCATCTGTGATGGAGACCTACGGGCTTGTGCCGTTACGACCGCTGACACAAATGGCCCCATTTCGCGTCCGGTTCTTCTGGTCGTCGCGCATGGCCAATGACCCGGCCCTGATCTGGATTCGAGAGCTTGTTCTTGATGCCTACCGGGCCGCACATAAGGATGCAGAGGCACTGGTTGGCGCGCGGTTGAAGTCCGCTACGCAGTGACGGGAGTTCGTTGAGTGGTTTAGGCATCCGAAAAGCCGACATTCGCCACCTTGCAGCAATTTGGCAGGTCTGGGCTCAGAGCCGTCGTTGGGTCGGTCGCAGCATGCGCGCCTGCCAGCCAGCATTGTCCCGGCAAAGACGGCCCAGACCTGCCGTTTATCAAGTCAACTGTTGCTGCATCGTAGCATGCCTAAAGCAGACTTTGGTTTGGTGTGCAGCGCCTATTCGAATGGGTTCGTAGCCCGCCCTTCAACGAGCTAGGCACGCGCAATGTATGAACTGCAAAAAACGCCGCCAACGGTTAGTTTGGACTGCAATCGACAGTGTGAATGCTGCAGATTGGTTTCCCCCGGAGCAACAATTCTGGTCCCGTATCTGGCATTAAACACTTAGCGACCTATTGCGTTGCCCACGGCGCGGTCGATGAGGTCCTCACGCATCGTCCAATCGTACCCCCGCATCGTGATGAGAGAGTGCATGATCCCATGAAGGTGACAGATCAATCCATCTGTCGCGGTCTTCACTTGCTTATAGTTGCGCGGCACTCTCAGGGCCTTTGCGACGCACTCGAAAAAGATCTCGTAGGTACATATCACTGAATCCTGCGACACGAAGGATGTGACATCGGTGTTGGTGACACCAGAGCTCATGAAGACGAGGTGATAGTGCCCGACATTGCGAAACCAATATCCGACATAGGCGTGACTGGCTTGGCGTAGCCGCTCGTCGGGCCCTTGCGCCCCGTGGATGGCGGCCCCTACCTCTTGAAACGCATCGTCCAATATGTGTCCCCAGAGCGTGGACAATATCGCGCGTTTGTTCGGAAAATACCGATAGAGAGCCATGGGCGTCAGGTCCACCTCCCTGCCGAGGCGACGCATCGAAACCGAAGGAAACCCTTCCTCTTTGAACAGCCGCAGGGCGACAGTGGCGATCTCTGCTCTGCGATCCGTCAACTCTTCCTCGGACAATTCGCGGCGCCCCCGTCGGGGAGTTGCTCTTTGTCTTTTGGTGTTGTCGACCACGCAAACCCCGTCCATCAATTTCACATTTAAGTGTACGCGTACATTTTTAAATATCCTAGCATGATTTTTTAACGTACACGTGTATTAAATCCGTTTGATGTCGCGCGCCACACGCATCAGACAAGAGAGGAGAGATTATGCACTACGTCTTGAGAACGGTTCTGACACTTACAGGCTGTGTCATTGTTTGGCTTGGTCTGAATGTCGGCTTGGGTGGGATTCAGACACTTGGCTGGCAGGGGGCGGACCCCTTTCTCAATGTGGCTGACGCAGAGGTGTTCGCAGTCCGAGACAATCATATCAGATTCATCGCCGGCGTATGGGTATCCGTCGGGTTGCTCATGATTGTCGGGGCGTTGTTGCTAGAGCAGATGCGATCTGTCTTGCTGTGCCTTGTCGCGATGGTGTTTGTAGGTGGCTTGATGCGCCTGTCTTCAGGGGATGCCGGGCTGCTGTTCAGCATGGAGATCGCCCCGTCGCTTCTTGCCGAGCTTGCTCTTTTTCCGTTGTTGGGTCTGTGGATATTCATCGCAACTGGGAAGCGCCAACGGCTCGATACCGGAACTGTGTTGGAGTTACGATCTTAGATGGCGATCCCCCGAGTAGGTCAAATGCGGCTCTGCGACCGATGGGAGTTGAACTTCGCTGAGGCTTCTAGACGTAAGGTTGCTCAAGACTTGGCGAGACAAACGCCATCAAACGTTGACTGCATTCATTCGCCTTCAGAGCGTTCACCGCAAGAACTGAACAACGGCGCCGAAAACCAGATGCGCCCGTTTCTCGGCACTTACAAAGTGCGCGCCATTCGCGATCTCGGTATAGTGCTTTTCCTCGGACGCAATCCGATCGAAAAGACCGAGCGCGTCCGTCCGGGTTGAGGTAGGGTCAGCACCGCCGCGAATTAAGAATGTGGGACAGGCTAGATCCTCTGGGTCGTAGAGTGGGCGCGCATTGAAGGCCTCCCAGAGGTCTACGAAGGTCCCATTGGGAGCGCGGAAGGCGGGGGGATCATGGTGCACCGCGCATGGATCATCGGCCAAAGATGATTGAACCAACGCCTGAAAGACGGCCTCGTCTCTCCAATCCACCCCTTCGGGCATTTCTGCATCCCATCGAGCGCGTGTCGCACCCTCGGTCACAAGCCGCACAGCTCCGAAGGACGGGTTGAGGCGCGTCGGGTCATGGAGATCAGCCAGGACGCGATGCCAGCCCGAATTCTGTTCAGCGTAGATCGGCGCGTAGAGGACAAGCCGTGCCACGCGCCCGGCACCGATCGTCGATGAATATAGCGCCGTGGTGATTGACCCCCAAGAACCGCCGACAAGACGGATCTGGGAAACGCCGTGACGTGCGCAAATCCATGCGACAGCATCGTCGATGTCGCGAATGGCATCAGTGGCCCGCGCGTAGGGGGCACTGGTTCTCCCGATCACCATAGATCGGGATTGGCCGTAACCACGAATATCCAAGGCATAGGCCGCCATGCCGGCATCAGCCGTGGCGCGCAGCCAGCTAGCACCCGGATGGGCGATATCATAGAGGCGACTGGCATAGGTCGCGCCATGGACAAACAAGACGGGCGCTCGGGCGGGATCATCGTCATGGGCGCGGATGTGAAGCCTGAGCCCTGGTTCGTCCGAGGAGTCTATGAAATGGGATGTCGCCGTGTCGTGGTCCTGCCAGCTCATTGAAAGGTCCTCGGAATTGCGGTGACGAGACCGGGGAATGCCCACAGGATCGTCATGCCGGTTAGGAAAATTCCGACGACGGGCCAAGCTGCGCGAAAAATGTCGGCCGTGCTCATCCCCTCTGCCGCGCCCTTCAGTGCAAAGAGCGTATAGCCAAAGGGGGGCGTCAGGCTGCCGACGGTCAGATTGATCAGAAATAGCATCCAGAACCAGATTGGATCAAAGTTCATGGCCTCTACAATCGGTGCATAAATCGGGATCGCTAGCAACATGAAGGCGATCTGGTCGATGAACATGCACAGTATCAGCGGGATCAGCATCATCAGCAGAAATGTTATTTCGGGCCCAAGGCCGAGATCGGCCATTAAAGTCACAAGGCCCCGGGTTGCACCCGCGAATGAGAGAAGCTGACTGAAGAGCTTTGCCGATACGATGATGATCAGGATGACGACAGCAATGGTGACAGCGCTGGCCAGCGCCTCGCGCAACATCACCCAGTTCAGTCGCCCGAACAATGCCGCGACAAACAGCGCTCCGATGACGCCCGTCGCCGCGGATTCAGATGGCGTCGCAATGCCGAGAAGGATCAGACCCATGACTGAGAAAATGACGATGATGAACGGCAGCATCATGATCATAGCCCAAACGACGGATTGATCGCTGGCCGAGGGCTCGGGTGGTGGCATATCCCCGCCACGCAGGTAGACGAAGGCGAGGGTCAGACCCGCAAAGATCAGGCCGGGAATGATGCCCGCGACCAACAGTCCTGCGATCGAAACATCGGCGAGTGAGCCGACGATGATAGCCAGCAAACTTGGCGGGATGATCGGTGCGAGGCTCGCCCCTGCAAGGATCGTCGTGGCGGACGCGCGCTGGTCGTAGCTGCGGCGCTCCATCAAGGGCAGCACCGAACGCCCAAGCATCGCGGCCACCGCCACCGCAGACCCGGACAGCGCGCCGAAGATCGTCGAGAGCGCGATGGAGACGATGTAGAGCCGCCCCCTTAGCCGCCCGACAAGCCGATCGACACCGGTGAAGAGGACATCGACCGTGCCGGACCGGAACAGGATCTCGCCCATCAGAACGAAAAGCGCGACTGTCACAAGGGTTGGCGACGTGGCGGTCTCAAAGATGGAATTGGAAAAAAGCCCAAACCCCGGTGGCCCGATTAGGATGAGAACACCGATGATGTTCAACACCAAGAACCCCACAAAAATCTTGGCGCCCACGAACAAGAGAATGAGTAGAAGCCCAATGGCCAAAATGAGAAACGCGGCCCAGGTCACGCGCGCGGCTCTGCGGCTTGGCGCATGAAGTGCAGGGCGGCCGAAGAGAAGCCAATCGCAATCACCGCAGTGATCCACCAGCGCGGGATAGGATTTGCGGCATTGGTCATAAGACCGCGTTCAAATTGGCGCAGCGCCTCGCCGGCAATAATCCAACCAGCAACCCCGCACGCCACGGCGGCAATCACCGCAGTGAACCGCCCCAGCCAGAAGGCGGTGGTCGGAGGCAGCGCCTCGGGCACGATATCAATGGTCACATGGGCATTGCGCCGTGTGATATCCGGCAGCGCGCAGAAGATCATAACAGCGAGCGCGTATTGTACTGCCTCTACCGACCATGTGGTCGGTGACCCGAAGCCATAGCGCGTCACCACCTCGAAAACGTAAAGCAGCACGGCGATGCCGAGGCCGCCGCCCGCCAGCACAAAAAGCCAGCGGGAGGTCACATCGTGAAAGGCAGCCAGTCGGCGCATCTTATTCGGCGAGACCCGCGGATTGTGCCAGCGCACGCAGTTCGCCTACCGCCTCGGGCGCTCCTCCCTCGGCAACCTGCCACACACCGTTTGACCAAAGTGCGTTTAGTTGCGCGGCATCATCCGGTGCGAATTCCGTCACTTCCATGCCAAGCTCCAGAAGGGCAGTACGTTCTTCAGTCGCCAGCCCATCGAAGCGCGCGACGCTGTCGGCCTCAAGCCGAATTGCGGCGCGTTCGATAGCGGCTTGTTCCTCGGCCGAGAGCGCATTCCACGCATCGAGATTCATGAAGATCATCAGGCCCACTTGGCCAAACCCCGGATCGGCCATGTAGCTCGCCACTTCGTGCCAGTTGAAATCGAGCGCGCCCGTCAGCCCCCATGCCGCGCCATCGATGGCGCCGGTTTGAAGCGAAGAATAGACATCGCCTCCACCCATGACGACCCCCGTGCCGCCAAGGGCCTCGATCATCGGGTGGTAAGACACCGTACCGCGGATATTGCGCCCCTCAAAAGCGGGTGTGCCCTCAATAGGATCTCGCAGGTAATAGCGGAATCCCACGCTGCCCGTTGGCGGGGCCGCGATTAGCTTTATGCCTTGCGTTTGCTGATAGTAATTGTCGATGAAGTCGAGAATTCCAGCGCTGCGACGCGCTTCTGGATCGGCGGCAATCGCGTCGATGGCCAAACCCAAGGGTGTCGTTCCCGCATGATAGGCGGGGTGTGTGAAAAGCAGATCGAACACTCCGGCTTGCGTCGGCTCGAATTGTTCCAGCGGTGGCACCGCGTCGGGGCCCGTGAAGGACACGGCGAGCGATCCGCCGGATTCCTCCGCCACCAATTCTGTGAATGGCATGGCAATTTCGCGCGTGAAGACGAAGTTCTCCGGAAATGCACCAATGGCACGGAGTTCTTGCGCCTGCAGGGCTGAGGGCAAAAGACCGAGCGCAAGCACGCCGGCCAAGACGGTCATCTTAGTCATATTTTCCTCCCATGGCGCGCCCCAGCTTATCTGTAGAGGGCGCTTGCACAGCTCCATATAGTTCCGTATGGAACCGTTTGTAAAGTTCCAAATGGAACCGAAACACGATAGAAGGCAGCATGACAAAGCAAAACGATCCTGCCTTCGAGACGGCCGAGACCCTCGCGCAACTCTTTGGCCCCCTTTCATTGACCATGCTCAATGACACGGAACTGTCGCCTGTTTGGCGCGTCAGTTTTGTCGCCAACTTTTTCACTGGCCCGATCTACGCCGAGGTGATGGACCGGTTCGGCCTATCGCGTCCCGATTTCGTGATACTCTTCAGCCTCAGCCACCAAGACGGGCTGGTGGCGCGCGACATCTGCCGCGTGACGGGCTTGCCGAAGAACTCGATCAGTCGGGCGGTGACCGAACTTGAGGCGAAACATCTGATCGGGCGAAACACGGATGTCTCCGACAAGCGCGTGAAACCGCTGCACCTGACCGATGCGGGACGGACCCTATTGGCAAAGATCGTACCCCTGTTCGCCGACCGCCAGGCCGCGATGTTCGCACCCTTAACCTCGGAGGAGGTGGAAGAGTTCGACAGGCTGATAGGGAAAATCACTTTCGCCATGCCGAGTTGGGTGCAGCCGGATTGAACAGCCACCATTTGGGAGAAAACCATGGCAAAGCAGGATCTGCTGCCGCAATCCTCACGCGGGCTCGCGCGCGTGATCGCACATCTCGATGACCAGTTCGGAGACCGGTTGCAAAGAGGTGCAGCCATTCGAGAGCAGCACGGCCACACTACCACTTGGCTTGAAAATCAGCCGCCTGATGCAGTGATTTTTCCGCAATCCACCGATGAGGTCTCGCGGATCGTCGGCATCTGTGCCGAGCATAACGTACCGATCATTCCGTTTGGCACCGGCACCTCGCTTGAAGGGCATGTAAACGCGCCCCGGGGTGGGATCAGTATCGACTTTAGCGAGATGAACCAGATCATTGCCGTGCACGCAGAGGATCTCGATTGCGTTGTCCAACCCGGTGTGACGCGCGAACAGCTAAACACCTACCTTCGCGACCAGGGCCTGTTTTTCCCCATCGACCCCGGTGCCGATGCTTCCCTCGGCGGTATGGCGGCGACCCGCGCCTCCGGAACAAATGCGGTTCGCTATGGCACGATGAAAGACTCCGTACTCTCGCTGGAGGTTGTAATGCCTGATGGCACTGTCATCCGCACCGGGCAACGCGCGCGGAAGTCATCGGCGGGGTATGATCTCACTCGGCTCCTTGTGGGGTCGGAAGGCACACTTGGGATCATCACCGAACTCACTTTGAAACTGCATGGAATTCCAGAGGCGATTTCGTCGGCCACTTGTTCTTTTTCGACCGTAGAGGCCGCCTGCAACGCCGTAATCGCTACAATCCAGATGGGTATCCCGGTCGCCCGGATCGAATTGCTCGATGCGCTTCAGGTCAAGGCCGTCAATGCGTATTCCAAACTTGATTTACCCGAAGAGCCACTCCTGTTGTTGGAATTCCACGGCTCTGGAGCCAGCGTTGCCGAGCAGGCAGAAACCTTCGGGGAAATCGCCAAGGATACAGGCGGCGTGGGTTTTGCTTGGACGGCAAATGCCGAAGAACGCACCAAACTCTGGAAAGCGCGCCACGACGCCTATTGGGCGGCGCTCGGGCTCCGGAAGGGGGCCAAGGGGATTTCCACCGACGTTTGCGTGCCCATTTCGCGTCTGGCCGAATGCGTCGTCGCCACCCAAGACCAAATCGCCCAAATGGGCTTCACCGCGCCTATCGTGGGCCATGTGGGGGATGGCAACTTCCATACGCTACTGCTCATCGACATGGAAAACGTCGAAGATGTCGCCGCGGCCGAAACGTTTGTCGGCTGGCTCAATGACCTGGCAATCTCGATGGAGGGAACCTGTACGGGCGAACATGCCATCGGGCAAGGTAAACAACGCTATCTCAGCAAAGAATTGGGCGGAGCCACCACCACGATGGCTCAGATTAAGCGCGCTTTGGATCCGAAGGACATAATGAACCCTGAGAAGATACTGTGACGGGGTCGTCGGTCATTTTCTTGGCAGGGCCCTCCTCGAAAGCCGCTGCTCTGGCGATTGAAGCAAAGTCGGGGTCGGATCGTGGGCATCATAACTTGTTGGATTTAGAGGGCAGCGGTTTCGCAACGGACGCCAGTCCATATGCACGGACCGTGCGCATTCGATAGCGGCCCAAACCGGAGACTGACACAGCAACCAATTGCTGCGCTACAACCCTCCAAAGCCGGCTTTGAGACAGTCCGACTGTTCTGTGATCACAGTCCGCGTTTCCGTCATTCGCTTCGAGAACAATCCGAGATTATCCGAACGGTTTTGTAGCCAACAAGTTAGGCCTAGTATCGGAAACGAGCTAAGGAGGAGGCACCCCCGGCTCGAACTCAGGAAAAAGACAATTCGTCGAAACACTAGAACTTGCGCTAGCTCTCGACATGCTGCGCCTTCGCATTAGCTCCCGAACAGCCCAAGAAGGATGATCCGTGCCGCGCCGCTACGAAGAGATTTACCCGTCGCTTCCATTGCTCAGCAGTGACCGGCTAACGCATACCTCTGCGGCGAGTTTGATGTCAGTGCGCTATTTCCAGGCAGAGCCCGACAGCATGCCAACGGAAGTTTTTGCGGAACACCATGTTCTTTTGAACCTGAAAGAAGAACCGCACCGCGTTCAGAACACGCGGGACGGAGAAGTGCGCGATTTCACGTTCTCCAAGTTCGATATCATCGTGACACCCGCCGGCATGAAATCCGGCTGGCGGTGGTTCGCGCAATCCGATGTGATCGTCGTCACGCTTGATCCCGCGCGGGTGCAACGCTTTGCCGAGACCGAACTGGGCCTGCTTCTGGACCCGCAACAATTCAAGGACCTGCCCCTGTTCTCGGACGCGGACCTTTGTGCGGCCGGCGTGATGTTGCGCGATGCGTTGGAGGCCGACGACATGACGTCAGCGGTGATGTTTGAGGCGCTGAGCCGGGTGTTTCTGGTCAAGCTGCTGCAGCGCTATGGCAAGCGCCGCCCCGAAGATGTGGCCCTCTCGTCGCGCTTCACCTCCGCCCATTACAACCGCGTGCTGGCCTTCATCCGGGCCAATCTGGACCGCACCATCACGCTTGATGATCTGGCGTCCGAGGCGGGCATGAGCCCGTCGCATTTTAGCCGTCTGTTCAAGGACACGGTCGGGACACCGCCGATGCAATACGTCATGGCCTACCGGATCGAGCAGTCGCTTGAGATGATGACGGACCAAGCTCGGGCGCTTGGCGATATCGCCCTGGCCTGCGGCTTCGCCGATCAGGCGCATTTCAGCCGTAGCTTCAAACAACTGATGGGCACCACACCCCGGCAGCACCGCGCCAGCATGAGCTGATCGTTCAAAAAGCAAGATCATTCAAAAACCGGTCAAGCCGCTTCAATTAATGGGGGCCGAGGCGGCGTATCTCCAATGTCATCGGGCAAGCAGCCCACAACACGACAAACCGGAGATACCAAGATGAAACTCGCAACCCTATCCACCGCGGCCACCCCTCCCACCACCACGGCCATGGCGGATATCACATCCCGCATCGTAACCTTCGAGAATGAAGGTGCCACGCTGAGAGGCACGCTTTACCTGCCCGCAGATCACGATGGGTCCGCCCTGCCGACCGTTGTGGTGACCGGGGCCTGGACCTCCGTCCAGCAGCAGATGCCCGCCACTTACGCCGCCCAGATGGTGGAGCGCGGCTTCGCGGCCTTCACTTTCGATTTCCGCGGCTGGGGCACGTCAGGCGATCTTCCCCAAAACGTGCGTTTTCTGGAAAGCCCGGACGCCAAAACCTCTGACATCCGCGCCGCCGTCGCGTTTGTCACCAGGCTGCCAGAAGTCGACGCAGGCCAGATCTACGGCCTGGGGATCTGTGCATCGGCGGGCTACATGGTAGACGCCGCTGCCGGGAACGATCTGGTGCACCGCGTAGGCCTTGTCGCCCCTTGGCTGCAAAACGAAGAGCTGGTCAACGCCGTCTATGGCGGTGAAGAGGGTGTCCGTGGCCTGATCGAGTTGGGCCGTGCCGCAGCCGCTGCTGGCGGCCAGATCATTCCTGCCGCAGGTCCTGAAGGGGCCGAGGGTGTGCTGATGCCTATCGGTGGCTACTACTACGAGGCCGACCGTGGTGCGATCTCCGAATACGACAACCAGTGGAACAACGCGTCTTGGGAAGGCTGGCTGACCTATCACCCTGCCGATAATCCGCAGCGTCTGACGCAGCCCTTAGCCATCGTCCATTCCGATGCCGCCGCGATCCCGGATGGCGTGCGCGCCTTCCTCGACGGGTTCACCGGTGAGGCGACGCAGCAATGGCTCGAAGATGTCACGCAGTTCGACTTCTACGACAACCCTGAGGATGTGACCCGCGCCGCCGATACCGTGGCTGATCACTTCCGCGCAGGCGCTGACGCCTGATCTGCACGCTGGCGCGGGGATGCCCCGCGCCAGCCCCTCTCTCATGATCTAATACAAGGAATAAACGCTATGCTTCGCTCAACCCTGACCGCTGCCACCCTCCTCGCAACACCTGCCATGGCCCAGATCGCAGGTGACCCTGTCACCGCCGAAACCTTGCTGGACCGGATCGAAATGATCCGCATTGCGGACGCCATCGACGCCGCTGTGGATGCGCAGGACTGGCCCGCCGCCCGCGCGCTGCTCACTGACGAAATCTACGTCGACTTCACGTCGCTGGTCGGCGGCGAGCCTGCCACGATACCGGCTGATGGCCTAATTGCGGGATGGTCAGCAAATCTGACGGGTGAGAAGTCGAGCTTCCACCTGCGCGGCAACCACCGCATTACGTTTGACGGCCCCGACGCGGCCCTGATGCAAAGCCACGGTTATGCCTGGAACCAATTGCCCTCCGGCGCGCTGGCGGAGAACGGCGGCAATCCGATGTGGGAAGTCTGGGGCATCTATACCCACAACTTCATGCGCACGTCAGAGGGCTGGCTCGTCTCCGCCATGACGTTCACCGCCACGGCCGAGCGCGGCAATGACTACGTCCGCAACACGCCGGGCAGCTGATCCGATCTCACACAGAAGGACCAAATCAATGACACAAACATGGTTCATCACTGGCGCATCCTCCGGCTTTGGGGCGGCCTTCGCCCGTCACGCGCTGTCCCAGGGGCACAACGTCGTGGTCACGGCGCGGCGCCTCGGCAAACTACAGCAGATCGCGGCCCTCGCGCCTGACAGGGTCTTGGCGCAAACAATGGATGTCACGGATACCGCGCAGATCACCGAGGCGATCAAGGCCGCGGAAGACACGTTCGGCGGTATCGATGTGCTGATCAACAATGCGGGCTACGGCATTGTCGGCGCGGTCGAGGAAACGCCCGAGGCCGAGCTGCGCGCGATGATGGAGACGAACTTCTTCGGCGCCGTTGCCGTCACCCAAGCCGCATTGCAAATGATGCGAAAACGGCGCAAAGGCGCCATCGTGATGATGTCGTCGCTTGGTGGCCAGCTCTCCTTCAGCGGTTTCGGGCCATACTCCGCAACCAAGTTCGCGTTGGAAGGCATGACGGAGGCTCTGGCCCAGGAAATCGCGCCCTTCGGTCTCAAGGCCCTGATCGTGGAGCCCGGCGCGTTCCGTACCGAGTTCGCCGATACCGCCTTGCGCCACATGCCCAAGATCAACGCCTATGACGAGATCGTCGGCGGCACGCGAGACTTCGCCAGCGGCATGCATGGCACCCAGGCAGGGGACCCCGCGAAAGCCGCCGCCGCGATTGAGACGGCACTCAACAGCCAGACCACGCCCCTGCGCTTGGCCCTGGGCGACGACGCAGTGGATGCGATCCGCGACCATGGTGAAGCCCTGCTGGCCGAATTGAGCAAGTGGGAGCCCGTCGCCCGCGCGGTCAACCAAGGTGATGCCGTGCAAGACGCCGCGTAATCCGTCCGGGTGGCTCCGTCTTTGGGCCGCCCCTCAAGCGATACCCAAAGGAGATTACCATGACCCGCACCCGTATCGCCCTAATCACCGGCGCAAACCGAGGCATTGGCCGCGAGGTTGCCGGGCCATTGTCTGAAGATCACGGCCTGCACGTTCTGCTCGGCTCCCGTGACCTCGCCAAGGGTGAGGAAGCTTCAAGTGCTATGCAAAATGCCTCGGCGATCCAGCTTGATGTGGCGGACCCCGCATCTGTGGCGCACGCGTTCAGGCAGATCACGCAGGACTTCGGCCATCTGGATGTTCTCGTGAACAACGCGGGCATTGATTACGACACCGATCAACTCGCAAGCAGTGCCGATCTGGGCCGAGTGCGGCGCGCATTTGACACCAATCTGTTCGGCGCATGGGACGTCGCAAGATCCGCTGTCCCACTCCTCAAAAAGGGCACGTCCCCGCGCATAGTGAATGTCTCGTCAGGTGCGGGGGCACTTAGCGATATGGGAGGTGGAACGGCTGGCTATGGCATCTCAAAGGCCGCCCTGAATGCATTGACCTTGAAGCTATCCTCCGAATTGCGGAGTGCGGGAATACTGGTGAACGCTGTCTGCCCGGGTTGGGTTGCAACAGACATGGGCGGTGGAGGCAGACCGATCCCTCACGGCGCTGCAGGCGTGACTTGGGCGGCAACCCTACCTGATGACGGCCCGACCGGTGGGTTTTTCCGAGACGCGCGGCCAATCGATTGGTGAGAAAGCGGCAGAGGATTGGACCGCTTAAAGTGAGGTTTACCGAAGCCGGACGAATAGTGCGGCCCTAACCTGCCGTTGAGCCAACTCGTTCGATGCTGCAGTGCAGCCCGCCAAAGCGGTCTTTCGCGGCGACCGCGAAATCTGAAGGGGCTTAGAGGCCCGCTTTGCGGGACAAAGCGGCCTTTCGCCAAGTTTGCACTAACGTCTGCTTTGTCTCTCGTAGTCTGTATCATCTTAATCAGATGCAAGCCGGTCTTCAAAATACTCGATAACTTCGTCTACCGACGCGCCTATTTCGATTTCTGGGGCATAGAGTGCGTCCAACAGAGCAAGATCTGCCGCATTGCTGTCAGGTTTGATCAACGAGTTGTTCAAAGTGAAGATTTGTGAGCCCACTGCATCATTTAGGAGCCCCATGCTTTGGATGAGCTCTTCATACAAACACCCTCTGATAAGTGGTTCCGTATAGGTGGTTGGGATATAGACACCGGCAAAAGCCAAATGATCGTTCTGCGACCATGCACTATAAAAACATGATACTCTCTGCGATCTCGCCATCTGTCGCATGAAACTAGGATTAAGCCTAGTCAGTGCGCCAAACAGGAGCAGTTCGTCAATTTCAAGTGCGAAAACAAAGATGTCTCCCCGCAAGCGCGCCATCTCACCGGCATTTGTCCACGTAAGAAGGAGGTCTCCATTTTCTGGAAGGAGATCAACACGGCCAATGATGTCGTCGCCTATAGCATCCAAATCGAAGGCCGTAACTGGGCCATATCCGATGAAATTCGTACCCCCTTGCTCGATTACTCTAATCGCATCACGGACATAGCTCGGCGTAAGATCATCCCTGTAGACAATGACGACTGTCGGAGGTCTGTCCCACCTCCGAATCTGACCGCTCCCTGCATCAAGGATTGTTCTGATTTCACCCCTGAGTCTGTCATCGACCGGCAGATCAATGTGCTCTTCCGATTGGGCAACGCCTACTCCAATTGCCATCTTGAGAACGAATGCTGCAGCAATGTACCGGAGAACGATGTGCACGATAGACTCCCACGACCGGTGTTATCTTACTAGGTGGCTTCCAAGTCGCTCAACAGACAAAAAATGCCAGTGATCGTATGCAATACTATTCAAAAATAACGCAGCCGGATGGTCTGAAAGAGACTGTTTGGGGCCTGGTCAAGCTAAGCACATCTGGTCGTCCCGCGGCGGTCACTTCGGGTTCTCACTTTAATTTCGCTGCATCTTAGCACTGAGTTGAACTCCACTCGCTGCGTGTGCCAAAAACGGTCGTTTTTGCCGCTCTCGGCACGGTCATCATAAACGTTGAAAAATCCCGTGCCACAAACCCTTGGCGAAACTAACCTAGATTTGGTCACGTTTTTGGCCGTCTTCGGAGAGCGGACGTTCGTGCTGTAGCGCAGCATCGTGCACTTTGGGCTCAGAACGGCCGAATGCCAATGCAGCAATGCCTTCGCAGCAGGCAGGTTCAGACCGGCCATCGGGCCGTCAGGCCAAGCCCTTGATGCTGCGACTTGTTGCGCGATGTGCGGCCATTTGCGGATCGGGGCTGTCGTTCAGTAAACGAGCGGCGAAGGCTGATGGAGAGCCCAATCGCACACTTTCTGCACCGCTCCTGAATGGCGGCTTCGGTTGTAACTGATGCAATCGGCGAGCTGCTAACGCGCACCTTTGATGCTTAGTCTTTTTGGTTGCAGAGCTAGACTAAGAACCGGTTTTCTAGACACAAGCGACAGCATTGCGGCGTGCGTTTAGGAAGGCGATTTCCTCTGGCGCTTTTGTCAGGGCAATGGCACGGTCATATGCAACCATCGCTTCTTCCGATCGTCCTTGTCGCGCCAGAAGGTCTGCGCGACAGGCATGATAGGGTTGATAAGCCTGAAGCTGCTGACCGGCTCCGTGGTCTACCCCCACTGAAGTGGTCCACCGCTATGTTTAGGAAACGGAGGACCGAGAATGGCAAACAAGCGACCCAAGCCGGAAGAGATTGTCTCGAAGTTACGGTAGTTTGAAGTTCTGATCGGTCAAGGAATGTCCCGTCTTGATGCGATCAGGCAGATCGGCGTTGTTGAACAGACCTATTACCGCTGGCGCAAGCAGTATGGCGGGATGGGCGTAGATCAATTGAAGGAACTGAAACGGCTGCAGAAGGAAAACGAGCAACTGAGAAGAGCTGTATCTGATCTGACTTTGGATAAATTGATCCTTAAGGAAGCAGCTCGGGAAACTTCTAAGCCCCGTTCGCCGTCGCGCTTGCATCGATCATGTGCGAAGCCAGTTCACGGTATCGGAACGCAGGGCCTGTCGGGTTCTTGGGCAGCATCGCTCCACTCAAAGGCATATCCCGAAAGGCCCTGCAGATGAGGATCGTTTGGTTGCCGATATGATCGAACTGGCCAGACAGTTTGGCCGCTACGGCTATCGTCGGATCGCTGCTTTGCTCAGAGAGGCAGGTTGGTCGGTAAGTGATGGCCGTGTCGAACGGCTCTGGCGTCGAGAGGGGCTGAAGGTTCCAGCAAAACAACCGAAGAAAGGTCGGCTCTGGCTGAATGACGGATCATGTGTCCGGCTGAGGCCTGAGTATCGGAACCATGTCTGGAGCTACGACTTCGTGCATTGTCGGACAGATGACGGAAAGGTCTTCCGGACGCTGAACATCATTGATGAGCACAGCCGGGAATGTCTGGCGATCAAGGTGAAGCGCAAGCTGAACTCGACAGACGTAATTGATGTTCTGACAGACCTGTTCATCCTGCGTGGCGCTCCCGCCTTCATCCGCTCGGACAATGGCCCTGAGTTCGTTGCGCAGGCAGTCCGGGACTGGATCGCCGCCCCTCCGCGAAGACCACCCCGGCCCAACGCGGGGCCAGGCATCAATTGCCCCTTTCTGCACGCTTTGAGCGGGATATCCAATTGCGTGCGGGAGGTTCGTGTCGGGGGCCGAAGAAGCTTGAACGGCGGGAGGGCGCTTCTGGACGATCCGCTTCTCGCGGTGGTGGGGCTATCTCAGTTCTTTAAGACGCCCCAGCAGATCCTCATTTCGGCGTAAATCACGCACCGGGTATTCGTCATCATCCCACAAACGCTCAGGTGAGAATCCGGGTTCCACGGCTTTCAGGCGCAACATGGCTTCATGCGCCTTGTCAATTTGCCCGGATCGCAGATGAAGCGCGATCGCATAGCGCAAGGGTGGCCGAAAGGATGGGGCGATTGAGGCGGCGCGCTGTGCCATCAGAAGACCCTTTTCGAAATCGCACAACGCCGTCGAGGTCATGGCACAGCCCATATCAAACCAATGGCTGAACTGCGTGTTCCCCGAGATGTATTTCGCCCGCAATTGCAACCGATGAGCGGCCTTCACATCGCCGCAATAAAGCGCTGCCATCGCTGCGGCATCCAGAGCAAAGGGATTGGCGGGGTTAATTCGGGTGGCGCGCATGGCCAGCTCTTGCCCCTTTTCCGAATTCCCTTCGATAATAAGGGCTGTATTGGCAGCCGCCGCCAATACCAGGGAATTGAGTGGCTCCAATTCCAGGGCCTTTGACGAGAATTCCAAGGCCTCGTCCGGGGTAAATGCCATGTTTGCATCGTGACGCTCGACCAGCATCAACACCCGAAGCAGCGCGCGCCAGGCCAGAAACAGCCCATTGGGCTGCAACTCGAACGCTATGTTGAAAAACCCATCAGCCTGCAGGTGCTTTTCGGGTTCCATGGTAAACATCAAACGCAGCGCGCGCCGGGCCAATGCATGAGCACTCATGCCTCCGCCCAGGGCCTGCTCCTGGCTTTGAATGGCCGCGACAATCCCCTCAGCCGCGTTGTTGATGAGCCTGAGAACATTCTCATGCTCAACCGGCGGAGTGCCCTTGGATTGAACCAGTTCCGATCCGGCCCATATCTGTTGATTTGGAGCATTCTGTTCCATCGATATCCGCAGCCCAGCCAGGCTTTGGGACAGGCTGGCGGATGTGCGCAATATCAAATCAGGCTTGAGCTTGGACGGAGTGGCCGAAACGCCGATCTCTGCAAACAACACTTCGGACAGGCTACGTGCGACGCTGTCGGAGAAATGTTCGGAGAAGAAACGCTCCATCGCGTCGGTTGAAGAGGTCTCATTGATCAGCAGCACATAAGGTGCCGCCCGCCCCGGATCGGATCTGTTGATTGCCCCGGCGGTCTGCGGGGCCGCGCCAGAATCCCGACGCATCCGTTCAATCCGAAGCCAATCTTCGAATTCCTCATCCCGCACATCAAGGCCTTCGAGAAACTCAAGCGGATCGTCGGATGATTGAGTGTCCCGCACCCGGATGGCGTGCGGGTCGAACGAAACCTCGGTGCGATTGGCAATCAAACATAGCGAATGCGCGCCAAGCGCCTTTCGGGTTTCGCTGAGGACCTGGCGCAAACTTGCAGCCGCCTGCTCTCGCCCCCTGTCGCTCCACAACTTGCCTTGCAACCATTTGCGACTGCGCTGGCAGGATTTGCTTGTGGCGAGCAAGGCCACCATTCCCCTGGCTTTCGCAGATCGCGGCGTCAGATTGGCGCCATCTGGCGCCAGAACCTGCAATGGGCCGATCAAATCAATCGTAAGCATTTTAGCGGACCTCGGAGGCAGCCGGGTTAAACGCATCAGGCCGTTAATTCTTCGTAAATTCGCTCAAAATGCAACAAATCTTATTCCCGAGCCGACCGATACACCTCAAAATCCAGCGATATTGGACCTCAAGAAGGAGATCGTCGGATGGCATCGCTGGGTAAGATGGGCAAAATGGGAAAGATGGGGAAGATGGGCAAAATGGGGAAGATGGGACGGTCAGGTGACAGTACCGACCATGCCGGCGGCCCCTCGGATGTCCAGCTTCATTCCGCACTTATGACGACGCGAGAGGGGACGGTGGGGTTTTGGAATGGGCGACCCACCAACCCCAACCATTCCGATTTGGATCTGAGAAATGGCTTTGGTGACATTCTCTATGCTCAGGCAGATGTTCGCGCCCACATCCTGGATTACGCGCTGAAATCGCGCTTTTCGGTCAGCAATGATGACGATACCCTTCCCCAAAGGAAGGCGACCGTCTCGGTCGACAATGAAGAAATTGCGATCATCGAGCAGCCCAGCCTGGCCGACTTTGAAACGCAATTAAAGTACCTGCGCAGCTATGCGGATCTGCGTCCGGATCGTATCGATGAAATCGACGTTCAAATTGATGATGGCTTGTCGTTTTTCGGCGCCATCGGATATCTCGACGTGCAGCGCAGGGCGCGCACGTTGGATCTGCTTGCCGCCGTTGAACGCCTGGCCGTCTATGTGGAAATGCAGGTGAAACACATTTGCCTGTCACCGCGCCCCATCGATTTCGCGGTTGAGGTTCAGCCGATGATCCAGACGCCTGATCATTCCAGTTTTCCATCGGGCCATGCCTGCGAAAGCTTTGCCGTGGCGACGCTGTTGTATCTGCTGATGCATAGCGACAAGGCGAGCAGCCCAGGTTACGCTTTGGACCCGCAACAAGCCGTTACCAAGCATCTGCACGTGTTTCGCATCGCCGAGCGGATGGCCGTCAATCGCACGGTCGCCGGTGTACATTTCCCCTGTGATTCCGCCGCCGGGGCGCTGTTGGGCTGTCAATTGGCCACCGCCGTCTATCTGATCGGGACCGCAGAGTTGCCGCAATACAATCCCGTCCCCGAATTCAAAATCGGTGCGAGCGCCGGCCAGTTCCCCGATAATAGCGATTTCAATCTGACCTGGCTCGGCGGAGCGTTGCAGGCGATCAACTCGAAGAGTGACCCGAGCACGGGGGATGAGGTGATCAAGACGGCATGGGCTCTGGCTGCGGATGAGTGGGCATAGCCAATAATCCGGCGGCGCTACGGAGTTAGGTAGCGCCGCCGCGCGATACTGGGATGCGGCGGGAGTGTTCCGTAACCCAAACGCGGATCAGGTTGTGCGGTCGGCGGAACCGGGTTGAGAACCACCGCCGCGACCTTCCGGGCCGTATGCGGCGGCGCGCTGGCCAGAATCACCAGATAGTTCACCAACAGGCGCGTCACCTGCGGCGCGGCAACGGATGTGCCTGAGATGACGGCGCAGGACCCGGTGTGGGGCCCTGCGGCCAGAATACCCTGCAACACGCGGCCCGTTTCCGATACGGCAGACAGGCCCGGTTTCACCTCAAGCCCGGCGCCTGATGCTGTGTAGGTTGTTGGCGGACGATCACCGGCCACCCCGCCCGAGCTGTTGTCACTCGGAAACGCCCCGCCCACAACCGCGACCTTGGGCTCCGGCTTCGGCGGGATGGCGATGGCGGACGAGGTGGCGATGGCGGACATTGTCCGATCCCGGGTCACAACAGAAGGCGTGACGCCGGGGGCCGTCGCTAGGGTCGGAGCCTGGTAGTTCTTGGTCACCTCATCCAATTCATCGACCTTTCCATCGTCAAGATAGCCCTGCCGCCCGAAGCTCGGGAATCCAATCGGCGTATCATCCCGCTGGACATCGATATCCACGTTCAAGTCACGCGCGCCGGTATTGTCGATGCGCAATTGATGGCCCCCGGGCACCGTGCGATGAAACGGCGCTTCGACGGTTGCGGTCGGGGCAAGGGCAACCGTTATCAATGCCTCGCCGCTTCGCCCTGGATCTTCTTCCAAGAAGATCGCAGCCTTGTAGAGGCCAGCTGTGTTCTTAAACTCGACCACAAAAACGTTGCCGGCTGAAAGATCACTGTGATGTATTGTCTTCGGCTCACTGTCCGGCAAGGTCAGGGTGAAGTCAAAATCAATCAGGCGATCCAGCCGGATCTCCACGTAGCTTGGCGTTTGGTCATCGCCGGGAACACGCCAATCGATATCCAGATGATCGCCGCGCGAAACCGTCGCTGTTGCCGAAAGCTGATCGCGGTAGGAATTGCCCGAGGGCAAAACCAGATAGGTCGGCATCGTGGCGTGGCGTTTCTCAATCAATTCGGCGAGTTGTGATTCCAAGAAACCCCGCCCATTCTTCGGCCCCGCCGTGATCCCGTAGCTGAGGTTGATCACCAGAGGAACCTGTTCCAGCGCATTGATATCGTCGCCATATCGATCAGCCCAGAAGAGGATGCGATGCACGGCTTGCAAAACGTAGAATTCCAGCCGAGCCCCGTTGGTTTCCACCGTTGCCAGGGGGGGCAGTTCCACAGCCACAATCGGGCGCTTACCCGCCCCAGCTTCGTCTTCCTCTTCGAAGTCATACCCTGCGGCCAGATCCATGACAGCCGTGCCATGGGCCGCGGCAAAGCCCAGCGGGCGATTGAAGAAGCGATCCGCGAATTGAGCAGAAGCGCTGAACAGGTCAAAGGTAATGGAACTGCGCCCGGCACTTGACCTTGCGCCCCCCAAGTCTGCGATTCCCGCACGCAACTCTCCAAGAATGGCCTCAACCGACAGACCCAGGAGACTCGACAGGGCGATCAGCACCCCGTTGTCGGCCAGTTTATCCAACTGCGCGTTAAGATCATCCTTCAATGACTGAAGTTCATTCTCGGGCAAGGTGCTCGCGACATCTATTGCAAGAATTAGGTCTTCTATGAATTTGGCCCAACTCCGCGCCCAGGAATTATTCTCGATCACCTGATCGAGCCGTGCATAGAAATCCGATTCACTGGCGCTGTCGGCCAGCAATGCGTTGAGGTCAGATTTTGAGAATTCCTGACCCAGAAGGACGCCGGACCCCGGCCCAACGAGTGAAAATCCCTCAACCCCCTGTTTCCAATAATGTTCAATCCGAGTTTTCTTTTCTTCGGACCGGAAGCGGGCATGGGCGACACCCATGAAATCATCCACAATCCCCGTCAAAACGACACCGCCATTGGCGCGAGGGGTGCCGAGCGGCACCGTATCGCCCGCGCTGATAAATGTTGCCAGAACGCTGCGCGGCACAGCGGGCCCCAGCCGCATGATCTTATAGAGAAACAGCTGCTGGTGTGACGTTGGATCCTGGTACGTCGGCACGTCTCTGATTTTGTCAGACGGGCAATACAGAATGAACCGCCACGCCACATCCGGTACGTTGGGATTGGGCTTTTCCGCTGCGAGACGGTCGAGAATGGCAAGACTGTCTTCGGTGATAAGCAGGCTGGCCCCAATCTCATTCTTGATCCGCGCGACGACATCTTTGAACCCAAGGGCTTGCGCGGCCGCCACCTCAATTTCCACATAGGCCGGTTGCCAGAGTTTTACTTTCTGGCCGCTGCCAGTGGTCGCATTCATGTAATTGGGCCTGACCTTCGCTTCCCATTCTTCGTAAGCGTTAAAGATTTGGCCGTCTTGCAGTGGCAGCGGATAGGATCCAATCATCACGTCCTCCCGATAGGCAATTGAGCGATCCGATGTGATGAGCATCAGGCATCGATCCCTCGCGCGCCAGAGCTGGTTTTACAATTTACGGAAATTTCACGGATGGGACGTGACGCCCCTGACGGTTCCCTCACGAAGCAACGCTACGCCTTTCAGAGCGGCCCCTGCGATCCTGCTGCGCAATGCCGCCTAAGCTCCAAAATTCGAAAGGGAATATTGATGTTGACCCCCAGAGATTACCGACCGCGATTGGACGGTCAGGGCGCGCTTGATCTCGAACGCCGCGTGCGCTTGCGCGCGGTCGAAAACATGCATGACGATCCGAATTTCGACGCTCAATTTCCGGCATCCAACTTCGAAGAACGCGTTTACACGGACACCGCCCCGACCAATTTCACCAAAGGCCTTTATCACGATCTCATGGGAAAGGCGTTGCGGCCCGACTACGAGGCGTTGGTCAAAGGGCTGCGAGAGCCGCCTGAACCCGGCAACATGGGGCCTTTTGAAATCCCCGCGCAGACGTCGGTGCCAGCGGACCGGTTTCTGTTTGAAATCGTTGACCCAGGCTCGGGCGCGCTGACCCAGCCCGACCAGCGGAAATGGGAAAGCCCCTTGGCTGGCCTGAACGCCGATCTGCAAGGCCCCGCCCCCGCTGCCATCGGGCAGCCGCCCGCACCGTGTGTGGGTTCTGATGAGCTCACGGCGGAGCTTGCCGAGGTTTACGCCATGGCGCTGATGCGGGACGTTTCCTTCAAGGATATGGAAGATCCAAATGCGACCTTCCTGGTTGCCGGTCAGGCCATCAGCGTTCAGCAGATCATCGACGAGTTGAACAAGCTGACCTGGTTCGACTACACCGCACCCGCGATCAGCGTGGATGCCGGGCAGCCGGGCGAAAGGGCCATTCACCAACAGGAAGATCGCCGCAGGGCAGCCCGCTTCGCCCCGGGCGAACAGATCCTGACCGTGCGCAGCCTATTCCGCGGCAGCGCGCCCGGGGCAAAAGTGGGCCCCTATATCTCACAATTCATGCTGTTGGGCTCGCGCAGCCTTGGCGCGGATACCGGATACGTCGCCTTCGGGGCGCAACGTATTGACCAGCGCTTGCAACCGGATATGGCGCATCTAGATTACATGACAGAGTTTCTGGAATGGTGGGATGTGCAAAACGGTGCGGGGTTCAAAAACGTGGCAAGCACCGAACCGCCCAGGTTTCTGACAATAGTGCGAGACATGGCCAGCTATGTGCATGTTGACCAGCTTTACCAGGCCTATTTCAACGCGTGTTTGATCCTTGCGGATGCTAGCCTGTCGCCGGACCACGGATTGCCGAACGCTTCCGAACCGGAACGGATCGGCTTCGCGACCTGGGGCATTCCGCATCTGTTGGCACTGCTGGCCGAAGTCTCGTCCCGGGCCTTGCGGGCCGTGCGACGGCAGAAGTTCCAAATCCACCGCCGTGCGCGACCCGAGGCATTGGCCGCAAAACTGACGCTGGTGGCCAACGGCCATGGCGGAGCCGTCGGTCAGGCCCGCCCGTATTTTGAGCGGATGTTGGAGGATTTGCAGACCAATACGCCCAATCTGATGGCGTGGGTTGAGGCGCGCAATTCCGAAAACAACACCCGTCCATCAACGGATCGGGGCCTGCATCCGACAGCGGAAGCAGGCCAGGTGACCCCGCCCTCACTTGCCAAGAACTACCTCTTGCCCATGGCCTTTGCCGAAGGCTCGCCCATGCACCCGGCCTATGGCGCCGGTCATGCAACCGTGGCGGGCGCTTGTGTGACGATCCTCAAGGCGTTCTTCCAGACCGTCGATGGGAATGGCCGTCCGGTGCCGTGGTCAACGCTGAACCTGCCCGATGACCGGGTCGGCGATGGCGCTAACCTGATCTCGTCCAGCGCAGGTGTCGTGGAGACGATCACCGGAGAATTGGACAAACTGGCGGCCAATATCTCAATCGGGCGCAATATGGCCGGGGTGCATTACTACACCGACTATTACGAAAGCCTTCGGATGGGTGAGCGCATCGCCACACAGATCCTCCATCAGAATATGCTGACTTCCCCGGAACCCACCTCCATGCGGTTCTTCGATTTCGATGGGCGCCTTGTCACCATACGCGCCAGACCCTTCCGTGACATTCGCTTCCCGGATGCCATCGAGACCGCAGCCCATATCGAGATCATGGACCCGACAAGCATGTCATCGGTCCCCGCCGCCGATTGGTGGGGCGAAAACCTGAATCACGCCCAATCGGGGATCTGAGCAATGGGACCTTATGAATACATATCCCTCGTGATCCTGATGGCGCTTCAGATCGCCGGGATTGGATTTACCTTCTGGAGCCTTTCAAGATCATCAGAAAAGAATGCGGTTGTGAGCATGTTGGTTGAGAAAGACGGACCCGTTGAAGGCGAGATCAGCTTTTCCCGGGTCGCGGGGGTGCTGGGTGCTTTGTCATTGGCGTCTCTCTTCATCGCCAATGTCTTCTGGGTGCAGCATCAATTGTTCAACGGGGGCGATCTCAGCGCGATCACGGAACGTTGGCCGATCTATGTTTTCGGCACCGCGCTCTTTGCGCCCTACGCGTTCAACCGTCTGGCACGGTTCGGGCGGAACAGCACGCCTGAAAACGGACAATGAAGGCAAAAGACAGGGCTGACCACGCAGTCTGATCACTCACCAAAAGGCGGGCGCCTCATCACACGGGCGCCCGTTTTGACACTTGTTTCACGCTGCGCAAACGCCCCCGTGACGCCCGACATGCATTCCTTTCACAGCACCAAATTCCGGTGCGCAACACTACAGTGGAAGGACAGTCTCTATGACAATGACATATACCCCCAAACGCCATTTCGCCCATTTCGATGACGGCGTGCGCGATTTTGAGAAAAGTGACGATATCCTCGATCTTCTCACCGAGATTATTGTCGATCTCGATCAAAATATCGGCGCCTATATCGGCGGAAAATTCATTTCTCTTTGGTTGGGTGAGGGCGAAAAAGACGAAAAGGATGAAGCTGATCTCGATCTGCTTTTCGTTAATCAGGTGGACGGCTTCATCGATATCATTTTCCGTCAACGTGCCGGATTCCCAAGGGATGGCGGCGCATTGTTTCCGGCCAAGACGCTCAAATTGACCGATGAAATCGTCGAAGGCTATCGCGTGATTATCGGTGTTGCCGAGGATGGCACTGAAATCCGGTATGAAGTGGTCAGCGGGCGCTATACGCCGATTGCACCTTTCCCGATCTCGCCGTCCATGTCGCGGGGCCGCCGGCGCCGGATGAGCTGAGGCCGAATGCCCGCCCCGGGATCGGCCCGCCGATGGCGGGCCGCCCCGAGCCGGGGAAGGTTCACGTCTCTCCCGCCTTCCCTGGCTCGGGGATATCCATGGAAAGACCCGGGCGAAACCTGCGCCCGGGTCTGTGGGAAAGGGACCATCGATGGGGGCTAGAACCTGAGAAACAGGCTCACATCGGCGGTCTGCTGGAACTGGAGCGCTTCGGGCGTGTTGCCACGGCTATATCCGAATTCCACACCCACACGCCCCCGGCTTTCAAGCGGGATCTGGATGCGCGCCGCATATTGCCCCAGCCCGTCACCCGAAATCAGATCAACCGCACCGTCATAAGTGACCCGGCCCGTTGCGCCGAACGGGAACAGTTGCACCTGCCCCTCACGCGACGCCGGAAGCGCGAACGCAACACCGGTGAGCAGCCTAGCATAGGCATATTCCGTATCATCGGCAAACCCGGTGACACCGGCTTCATCAACCCTGAGATATTCAAAACTCGGTTGCAGGAGGAGGTGCCACGATTGAGTGGCATTCCGGGCATTCAGGCGCAAAGACGCGTTTTCCGGCAGAACATCGATATCAAGGCCAAATCCGCTGGCCCGAAAATCGATATCCGTCAGGCGGTACGGCGCAACGGTGGCCAGGGTATTTGTGTCTCCATTCCCCCACCGAAACGAACCGATGGCACCGGCCCGGACCTGTCCGAAATTCGCGCCATCGCCAACCCGCCCATCGGCTGACGCGAATGCCAGAATGGAGGGGTAGACCGCCCCTCCCTCCCCATCTGTCGCCGATGTCAACCGGTAGGCGATTGCCAGATCAAAGGTCCCGGTGGATGTGCCCGCTTCGATATCGCGGTTGAAGGAAAACCGCGCGCCATCCGCACTTGCCGGCTGACATCGCGCGATGCTGGCATCCGCGATGTCAGCCCGGATGAACAGGGTCTGAGGCTCAGCACAGGCGCCGTAAGACGCCCCAAACCGCGCGTTCAGGTCACTGACGAGCAGACCGTTCTCAGGCGCCGCCAAGACGGTCACTTGTTGGCCGGCCAGAATGGCCAGGCGGACATGATCAAGGCGGCTCTCCGACATGTCCAGCGCCCCTGCTGCGTGTTGCTGTTCCTCGACATTCAGGTAGCCGTCGCCATCCCGATCGTAATCCGCAAAGGGGGCCGCCCCACCCGGCGTGGCCAGGGCGATGCAACACAGACAAGCCAGCGCGCGTCTCATTTGCCCACCTCCCGCAGCCTGTCACTCAGCGTGCCGACCACAAATTCAAACGTCCGGGCGTTCTCGAAATCTCCATATGCAACCCGGACACCGCGGAATGCGTCGCTGTCACGGATCGCGGGGATCAAGAACGTATCCGGGTTTCCATATGGGAATGGGTCCTTGACCGGCGTGCTCATCGGCGCGGATGGGGCCAGAACCGGGCCATATTTGGCAATAATCGCGGCCTTGAGATCCGCCCAGATCTTCAGCATCCTCTCAATAGGTCTCGACAATTGCTCAGGCCCCGCCCCCTGCATCGCGTAAGGGCTCAGCGGCCAGGGAACCTCTCCGCTTTGCGGGTAGACGCCCGGCCAACACGGAGCCATACGATCGCCCCGATAGGACCACGAATAGGGCGGAACCGGCATCGGCCATTCCGGAAAGCAGGGCCAGATCGGATAGGGTTGATCCGGGCGCGGCGTATATTCGGCGCCGACCGTTTCCTGCGCGCGCGGGATGATATCCTCAAACGTGGCCATGCGCAGGTTCAGCGTGTCAAGAACATCCGCCAGGTGACAGGCAATCGCTTGTTCTGCCGCGGGGGCGGAATTCCTCTCACCCGCAAAGTGCAGGCCGACGCCTTCATTCGTGGCCGGGTCATACCAGACCGACCCGCTGTCCCCGCCCTGCGAGACCTCGATATCATCGGGATTGCCCGGCACAACCGGAACAAGCTTGAACCCACGCACCCAGATCAGCTCGGACTGGCCGGGGCTGGTTTGGTAGCGCACGCGGTATTGTCCGATCCCGTCCACAATCGCCTCGGTCACGCCGGTGGTCCGGCCGGACTTTTTCAACGTCTCGCCAATTGTGACGGCCCGCGCATCGGTGATCGGATCAAAACTGCCGAATACCACCGGCAACCAGGGGCGAAACTCACCCAAATGCGCGATGGCCGCGTCGCCCCCAAGGCCCAGCAACGAACGCCCAAGGCGGCCCACGATATCCCGGGCGGGACGCCCGCCATCCAGGGCGGCTGGCTGCAGGATCGGATCGCCGGGCACACCGCTGGGCCCGACCAGCACGTGCCAGTTGGACAGCATTGCGGGCGATCCGTCCGACAGATCGATGACCATAACCCCAAGCGTTCCGGCCCCACCGCCAGCCCGCCCGCAGGAGACACCTCCCATAAGGGTGAGCGCGCGCTGTCGATGATTGAGGCCAGCGCGGGCATCGGATGTGGAAAAATCTCCCTCGATGACATCGACATCGATACCGTCAATTGTCTTTGGCAGCGTTTCGGACTTTTCCAGTTCGGTTTCGTCCCGTTTGAATGGCACAAAAGCCCTGACAACAAGCGGACCGTCGCGTTTGCCTTCCCGAAATCCATAGTCGACGGCGGACAGATCCGTTCGGTCTTTGAATTTCTTCTTCAGCTTTTGAACAGCAGATTCCAGATCCTGGACGCGGGGTTGTTTTTTCGATGGCATCATTCCTCCTCACTCGGCTTTTGCCGCATTAGACGCGGGACAAGATTGGACGATGAACCGTCAAGCCAGCGTGGGCCGTTGCGTGAATGCAGCGGAAAAACAGACGGCGGAGATGCGGGTTTTCAGAGGGGGGCGTGATGCGGGGCGGTTTTGCAAACGGAGGGCTGGGCCAGCCGCGCCCGCTAGCTGGACCAGTGGTTGGACCTCGAATTCTGAATGGCTAAACTTGATCGCCGGGTAAATATTTGTTTTTCATAGTACTTACCCGGTCAATCCGTGCTAGTTTCCAGAGAATTTTCTTCAAAACATCACCAATTGATCTGGATTCTTCCGCGGCGCACGGCGTCCCTGATCCGAGAAGTGGATGATATCACGGTATTGGCGGTCGGTGAAGTTGATGAGCAGCCTTATCTGACTGGTCCAAATTGATTGTTAGTGCTTGATCTTGATCCCGTTTTGGCGGTCAAGCAAATCGAGTACAGGCGCAATGTCATCAAAGCGAAGGCTTGCTGAATGGAACCAAGCAGACCTTCAGTTTGATTTCACCAACGGCGGCTGCGTCCCGGTCTGAGTTGTAGGATCAAGCTGCGGCGAAGGAGCGGTTTCGGTTTGGGGCATCTTGATGCCGATGGACGTCCGGTTCGGTGACACGCGCTGCGCAGCGGCAACGAGTATGCCGTGCATGCGAACACTTGCTGCATTAGCGAAGGTCCGCTTCGTCCCGCACCTTTCCCATTCGGCGACCTCAAGATTTTGCTATCGCAGCGAATGGCCGGAATGCGGGCTGCAACCGCAGAATGTTAGGGGGTTGTAGAAGGTCTCTTATGGGCCGCCAGTGCCGACGGCCCGAAGTTGCTAGATTTCAATGGCTTCGGCGATTGCGAGCGCGTCCTCAAGTTCGACGCCCAGATACCGGACGGTGCTGTCCATCTTGGTGTGTCCAAGCAGAAGCCGAACCGCTCGCAAGTTTCCGGTCTTCTTGTAGATCTGGGTCACCTTGGTTCGTCGCATCGAATGTGTTCCGTATGCGCTCCCCTCAAGGCCAATCGAGGTGACCCAATCTCGGACAATCCTTGCATACTGGCGCGTCGAGATGTGGAGGCGTTCGTGGAACCGGCCGGGCCAAGGATACTCAGATCCCACCATGAGTTCGTCCTCCATCCATTTCGCGACCGAAGCACGGGTGCCTTCCGAAATTTCAAAGCGTACTGGTTTCTGAGTTTTGCTTTGTAGAACGGAAGCCCGTTCCTTGATCTGGCCAGAGGCCATGACGTCGACGACCTTCATTTTTACCAAGTCACAGCCGCGGAGCTTGCTGTCTATCGCCATATTGAACAGTGCGAGGTCGCGATGGTTCTCCGCGAGTTCAAGCCGAACCCTGATCGCCCAGACATGTTTGGGCTTGAGTGGCCGTTTCTGACCGACAATCCGGCCTTTGTTCCAAGCGGGTCGCAGTGCGCGGATGGCGGGTAAATTCGGTGTTTGCATGACTGATCCTCCGATCCGCCAGCCCTCCCACTACGACAACCCGACGCTGTCCGTGCCAGAGCATCACAGGATGCTGCGTCGCATCCGAGGTCCGCAGAGAGCCCAGACCCACCATTTTCTGCACAACGACAAACGACGGCTTTCCAAGCTGCTCTCGAAACTCATCGGTGGGTGAAGGCTATGAATTGGCGGCTGTAAGAGAGGGTTCTGAGAAACATGCTGATCTAACATTCACAATGCGGTGTCAGAACCGATGCGCCTCTCAAAAGCGTTCGATTTCTATACGTTAGGAAAAAAGCAGCATCGGGACCGATCTGAGCTCAGCTCAGATTTTGAAGACGATCTGCCCTGCCTCAGACAGAGGACCGGTTTTGAGATCAAGACCGCCCGACAACAACTCGGACCACCTAGTTGGGGCTCTCCGCATCAATCTATGCCTTCAGTTGGAGAACAGGCTAACCTCAAATCGAAGACCTATCAGGGGAGCAGGCCACAAACATATGTTGCTTACCACAGCATCCGAGTTCGACGAGGTTCCTCAAGACCAAAAAATGGGAACAGGTATCAAGGCGATCCGCAGCCACCCCATTGAACTAATACTGCAACACTATATGCTCCAAGCTGTTTGATTTTATTGTTGCAGGGAGGAACCCGATTTGGATCCGATGAGTTATCTTTGGGATGAAGTCGAGGCGATAGCAAAACTCGGCGAAGACCTATACAACGACATCGTAAATGCGCCTCTGAATTATGTTCGCGAGATCATGGATGGGCTCAACAGGCGCGAGAATGGTAGCTATCCCATTGCCCAAGAGTTTATGAGCCGGTCGATTCACAACCGGGGCGATGTAGTCTACGATGCCCAATCGCCAATCGCTAATGCGATCGCAGAGTCGCGCGAATTCAAAGAATTTGTAAAGGACCAGGGGAGTAGTACAGTCTCGGCATTGTTGTCCTTCCGGGCCGATCCCAATCTCAGCCGCTCCCTGCATGATTGCACGCTTACGGGCGCTTTAGACGTCTCCGGTCAGGACTTTACCTTTAAGGGTCAGATCCTAGACCGATATGATTTCCGGTATGATTGGCTCCCCCCCACTTTCGAGTGGCGGGCAATTAAACTGAGAATTGCAGGCAATATTGCGAAGGCCTGCACAGACGTTGGAATCATGCAACCTTATGATGTGACCGTCAATTTGGATTTCAACGGCACAATATGACCAGGCCAAGACACCTTAATTGGAAAATGTAAATGGAATACTGATATGAGAAAAGACGCGCGCAAGCAAAAAAATTTCCAATAAGCCGACGAGACGCCCCTTTTTACGTTGTCGGCAGGAATGGCCGCACCTAAGCTGGTTTCTGCAGGGCAGCACAATCCCAGGCCCAGTTTCGCAAATCTTTGGGCGGCCTATCCCCATGTAGATCGCGAAACCTTCTGTAATTCGCTTGGCGGCCAATGGCCGACCTTGGTTGACCATCCAGATTACCAAAACACGTGCTGCATTCGGGCATGAATGGCTTTGGATGGCGCGGGCAGTCCTATCCCAAGCTCTAACCAGCAAGCCACTACGGGAGACGGTCGCATCATCATCCTCCAAGTGCAAACCATGTTCGATTATCTGACCAACCTGCTTGGGCAGCCTTCATGGGGGATGAGCAAGAACCCAGACGACAGTGTGACCCTGCCAGTACGGCGCGGCATCATTGTGTCATGCGGGTTTTAGTGACGCCTCCGGTCATGTCGATTTGTGGGATGGCGTGCAATTCGCCGGACAGCTTGATCTATGGGAAGGCATCCCCATGCCAGGAGGGGCCGATATGACCGATCTCAATACGGAAGCGTTCCAGGTTGCACTTTGGTTTCTTGATTAGCGTTCAATCTTCTAGGGAGCTGCCGAGCGACAAAGATCAACCCAGCGACTCCCTCTAATCATTGAGCAAATCCAGTACGGTTGTGAAAACCGGCACCGGGCCTTGGAGCACCACATTGCGCAACGAATCTGCGTGGCCGATGGGTTCGTTAGGTTGATTGGCAGCTGCGCGAATTTCTTCCTCTTCCACCACAAGCGTAAAGCGTTCGGACATGGCCGCCGTATGAGGTATCTCGAATTCGGTACGCCAAGACGCGTTTATGCCAGCAAGTTGATTTTCTAGCTCGAGAGTACTTGTATCCCATCTGCGGCGCGACGGTGGACCGCCCGGATGTCGACTGACACCGCTCAATGTGGCCGTCATGCGCGTGGCAGGCCCCAAATCCTGACCCGGTTGCAGGATCGATGGGTCGTCTGGCTCTGGGTCATGTCTCCCATATCCAGGCCCAGCTACATTTACCGTGATCCGCCATGTCTCTCCGATCTGTTGACAGGTGACCGAGGATTTGCGCATGGGCAGCACTTTGCACAAATGTGGCTCTCCAAGCTGAGAAACCCGTAGGTCGCGCGGTGCCAAGGGCTGATATCGGACAATTGGCAGTTGAAAATGGGGATTGAGCGTATAACGCGGATTGATGCAAATGTCACAATACCAATGTTCCCGCGCGATGTCGAACCGGGGCTCATAGAGCAGAAGATCAATCGGGAAATACGCTTGCGGCGGCACGGGGCCGTCCGCTTGGGTCACGCTACCCACGTCGGGATGAACTGGCATTTGGGCATCCGCCACATAGCTGACATCCTCTCGGAAGGTCCTAAGGAACCTGCCGTAAGCCCCAAAGCACACATCAGCAAAAAGTGGCAAAGGCACAGGGTAAAAGCCGAACGGTTCCGTCTCCTTTGATTGCGGATGGGGATCCAGCGGTTGATGGTCGCCCCTATCGGAGAATTGTATCAACCGGTCTGAAATCTGCGGCGGGAGATCCCTAGGATCAGGATAGGCGTCATGAAGCCGATGCCGAAAGGAACCGTCGCTATCAAGGCCATCGAATTCCCGTTTATAGGTGCCGCTGGGGCCAAAGGTGCTCGGCCTTGGCGAGAGTGCGATACCAATTTTTTCGTCCGTCCCACTTGATAGGAAAGGCCGCGAAAAACTAAGCCGCAAGCTCATCCTACGTTCAAAGTTTTGCTGCATGCCCCCTGTGCCAGACGTAAATTCGTTTGGCATAGGTACAATCTTTACTTTCTCCGAGCGGATCGGCGGATCGGGGCGTTTAGAGCTAGGGACAGGCACTAGTTCTTCTTCAACTTGGCCGTGCTGGAGCGTATCGGGCTCCGGTGGGCGCGGCCCATTTTCGTCCCGCGCACGCCGTGTCAATTCTGCAGCGAAACGACCGATGGCGCGGAAAGACAGTTTCATGCGCCGTGCTTGGGTGAAACGCAATACCGGTTCTACATGAGCTCGAATGCCATCTGCCGAGGTGGCGTTGGCTACCTCCGATCTTGCGTCAGCAGAATTTTCATCACCGGTTTGACCCTCTTGCAGCACGGGTTCACCCGTGTCGTCTACTACCTCTTCCGCATTGCTTGCCAGTTCAAACAAAGTATGCATCGAAAGAAAGGCCCGTTCCGGTTTCCATCCGGCCACCAGATCCGCGCGTCTGCGCGCCTCTTGCGCGGATGCGTTACTGACAACAGCCGGAATATCGGTAAATCTTGCCAAAAGGACCTCTGTTTCAAGTGGTTCAACGATGTCATCCAAACGGACATCGAACCCATAGAGCTCGCGCGCTCCAACTTTATCGCCCCCCCCGCCTGGTCGATCGGGATACACGTTGTCCCGCACGCTGACGGGGCTGCGGCGGCGGGTCAGCTGGTCAATTTCCGCCGTCCAGGGATGCGCGACATTGGCGATGATTTCAACGGCGTGTGTCGAACCGGGGTGGATTTCAAGAAATCCGCCAAGGTCCACATCTGTTCCCACACCCAAGGTGCTCAGGCCAGCAGGGCCTTGCCCAAAAAAATCAGTGTCGCCCCAGTCTGCCGAGGAAACCAAGCCGTGAGCGGACCTATCAACGGAAACGGCCTCTGGCTCCACCCGCCTGGCAAAGACAAGCGGGTGCGCCTCATCCGCAATCTCGACAGGCAAATGGTCGTGTGGCGTTTCCCCTGCCGCCTCATCCCACCAAGGCGAAGGCATAGGGCCTTGGACAGGACGGTCAATAGCGTGCACCATCTGCACAATTTGATGACCGCCAATTACATCAATTGGGCGCTTACATAGCGCAGCACGCAGGCAGTCGGCCGCAGCGATTAACTGGGTCGTACTGGGGGCCGCGACACCAGCCATGCCACAATGGGCGTGGCCTTCTGCGATCTGTGTGCCGCAAGCATCTACGAGCCTTTGCTCCAGCGTGGAGCGCCCGTCCCCGTCTACGGCTTGGCCGGTAATCCGGCATCGCCCCGGTGCACCCTCATGGGCAATCATCGCCATCATAGTTACGATTTCCGAGCTAAGTGCAAAGACATGAAGATCGGGAACCGCCCAGGTTACAAGCTCTGCAGCAAAACCCGCAGGCAACGCTATTCTCAGGTTATCACACTCCTGATGCGCCACCCATCTAGGAAAATCGGCCAGATGACGCATCCTCACTCGATCATCGCTGGATCGCCGGATCGAGATTGCCACCGGACGGGCATCTGGGTAAGCGTCCTGTGGCTGATCAATGATACAGGCCGGTCCAATCCAATCATCGACACTGCCCGGGACACGTAAACGGAACGCCGTGGCACTATGAAGAGGGTCGGGATAGTAAGGCTCTTGGCGAGTTGCAACGTTGCCGCCCGCAATGAAAATAGCGTTGCTGGGTGCTCTGTTTGTAAGCGGCGCAGGTTGGCTCTCGCCATTTGCGTCAATGATCCGGCCTTTGCTGCCGACAAGCTCGTTTTGGTCGATTTGGCGAGAGCGCAAGGCCCGGACCTCGTTTTGATCCCCAAAAGTACTTATCTGGTGATCAAGCGTGGACCAACCACCGATTTCCCTCGACATTCGGACGGTTCGCAGACCGTCGCGCGGACGCAGGGCTCCTTGTACGGATTGCATGGGACCGTTCGAGTCAAAGACCGCGTGACGGTGCGCCAGGACAAGGTCAACCTTTCCTGGGACGACGACCAATTCTTCATGGCCCATATTGTCGATCGCACGATAACGATTGCGGTGGGCATCCCAATTCGACCGCAATGTAATCGCAGTGGCCGTGCTGGGTTCGTAATCGCGAGAATAAAAACCTGCAGCATTTGCCGTGGCATGACCGTTTAACGCAACCAGTGGACGCGCGATTTTTTCGGTGCGCAGCATGCGGGTGCCTGGCCGCGGTTGCGCGTCGCCACCAATACGAGGGACTGCCACTCCTTGGGTGTAATTCAAAAGAGATTGCGCGCGGTCATCAGGTGTGCTGCCGCCGCCCACATAGACATCCCGCGCACCCATATAATAGCCTAAGGCGTTGAACAACGGCGCCGGACGTGCGCGGTGCATGGAGTCATCGCTGAGGGCCCCATAACTGCGCGAAATGTCGATCATGCCATTGCGGTCAATCTGGACACGGTGAAAGCGCCCTGTGGGTTCACCTGCATCGGCATCCGATCCCAAGGGATCCCCGCGGTATTCATGAATCACTTCATCCACCACCGCAACATTCTGCGATTGGCCTGGGCTGTCGGCGGTTTCTTCTGATTTGATGGCCGAGCCGATGACAGCGGATGCCCGTTGATACCGTTCCCGTTCATTGGGCCGAAAAAAGCCTGCGATCACGTCATCAAGATCGGCCACCGCGCCTTGCCCTGGGGACCTTGGATCGTCGTATTGGATTTCGGCGGCACTTGAGGGATGCCAAGACAGCGGGTCGCGTTCCAGGTCTTGGCCGGGCAGCCGGAACGCAACGTCATAGAGGCTGCCAAGCGACAATTCATCGGCATCTAGGGCGATATCCCCATTAGCCATGTCGCAGCGCGCCTCGGTCGCACCGATCATAGCGCTGCACCGGCTTTGTTCGTGAAAATGCAAAAGCCGAAGGGATCGGCTTTTGAGGCTGGCCAAGGGCCAAGGTTCGTCTCGTGGCTGCCGCGCCAAATACGCTTTTGCGATCTCACAGATTTGCTCATCGCTCGCTGTCGCGTCGGACGCCAACCCGAGGTCGCGGCGCTGCTCAAAAACATGTGAAAGAACACCCGACAGCCGGTTATCAAGATCCTGCATGGCGTCGCGAGGATCAATGCTCGACAATTGATGGCGTGGCATGCCGTTGGAGTTCAGTGTGCCCAGCATCCGCACTCCATCCAACACTGTAGGCTGCTGGAGATTGGCGTCGTCGCTCGAGGCACCGGCACGGCCATGGACGAGCGCGAATTCACATCGGCTTGCAGGACTAAACCCGACCAAGTCGCCATTACCGTCGTAGCTTAATTTCGCCAGCGTCCAAAAGCTGTTCTCATCATGCAAAAGCTGCGCTGTTTCACTGCCGGGCTCGCGGGCGCAAAGCCGAATATAGACATAGTTTGCCTTACATCCTGTGTCGTCTTCCGGGCACCCCTCTGGCGCCCTAAGAAAGTCTTGGCCAAGCTCAACGCTAAAATCATGGACTAAGCCGAACAGCCTGCCAAATTCACTGTTTTCTTCCAGCTCGCGCAAACGGCTGAGAATAAGCCGGAAATCCGTCTCTGGGTTCTCGGCCTTAATCACGTCATCCAATGTTAGTGCGCAATTGTCCCGCACGGATTTGTCCAAGGCGCGTGACTCGATATCGCCCATGGCAGAGGCGCGTATATTGGCTTGGTTGAGATACAATAGGCGCTCGATGACATCGCGAAAGCAGCCCGACATCAACCCCGCAACGTCCGATCCCTCTGACGTGCCAGCAAGCAGGTGGTCTACATAGCAGCTTAGGGGCGCGCCCGTGCACATCGCCGCGGCTGCGTTACGCTCACTCTCAGTGATAGCGCGTGTCCGTTCATCCGTAATCGCGTGGGCGGCGCGCCGTTTGGCGCGCAATAGCCGAACCGCTACAGATGTCGGTTGATCGCTTGCGGTGTCGTCGCTGTCTTGGCAATCGGTGGCGTCGTCCTCTTGCTGCCCGGGCATGGGAACCCCAGGTAGCGTCCCGGGATTGGCAGGATCTTCAGAAAAGGGCACCAAGACCTCGTCGACATAGACGCTGTGGGCTTCCAAGAAGCTATTGGCGGCGGCGATCGCCTCTGTCACAACCATCTTTTGCCACCCCGGCATGCCGGAAATCGCATGGGCCTCGACGATGGCGCGTTCAATCTGGCAGCATTGTCCGATTTGGCCCGACACGCTGCACACAACGGTTTCTATGCGATCCTCTTCAGATGGCGCACTATAGGCCTGGGCATCATAGGCCTGAAGCTGGAGGTAAAGATCGTCCCACCCTTCGTTGCTGTGACGCGGCATCACATGCCGCCAGAGGCCATTGATTTGATCGACGTTCAAGTTGTCAGGCAGTTTCCAAACGGACATGCTGAGAGGGACTTCGCCCGCGCAGGCCTCTGGGCAGCTTGGAAGTTCCATCGCGCCCGTTTCAGTATTCACCAAAGCGGGGCGGACAACCAGCTTCAGCGCATCTGGATTTATCCGCGTCAGCGCCGCCCCGGCCAAATCAGAAAACGCCACCGCATCCTCGCCCGTGCAAGATCGAGGCACCAGCGCATACGATAGCTTTACACTTCGATTACCGTCATCGGTGTAAATCCCCGCGGGGACAGAACGGCCCACCAAGCAAACTTTGTTATCGCTGATGGCCACGGCATTACCCCCTTACGCCTGCAAAAATATCGACGTCGATCGGGGCAAAGCTGTTACGCCACGCGCCATAATCCTTGTCCATACGTGCTGTCTTGATCAAAATGCTGCCTTCGCCGGGCTCGAGAACAAGGGCGGAGTCAAGTTGGGATAAGTCTCCCTCCTCCACGCCCCTTCCGCCTAGATCGGCATATTGGATTGCTCCGTGGCGTCCCATAAAGGCCTGGCGTTGTTCGGAACCGGCTTCCGAAAAGCCTTTGCCTTCCTTCTTGAACAGAGTGATCGCGAAGCTGACCTTCGCCCAGCCGAGAGAAAACGAAAACCGAAACACAGCCGACCCGACCATATTGCCGTCGCCATCCTGGCCAACCCGCACCGTCAGTGACGATGAGACTCCAAACATAGCGATCCGGCCAGAGCCACCGGCAAAGAAATCCCCCGAGATTTCAGATATATCGCCAAGCTTGCGAACAAATACACCGACAGAGACCCGGCCTTCCAGCTCCAGCAACCCCGCGCTGATGGCCCCGCCACCGGCGAATACAAATGAGGCATCATAGCCTAAGAGTTTGCGACCATTGGTATAAAGCGTGAAATGCCCGCCTCCGCCCCACAAACCAACCAATATGATGAACGGGTCGCGCCGGGTGGAGATGCCGACCGAGAAAAAGGCCTCGCGATTGTCGAAGGGCAGGACCGCACCAGCCGTCAGCCCTACATTCATGAAGGTCACAGCCCCCAATCCAATCGCCGGCAGGGCCAGCCGATAGCCAGCCGTGATGCCTGGGAAACCGGCGACGGGTTCCACGTAGACACCGCCGGAATCTTGGCCCATCTGAGTTTGCAGATCCTTTAGGAACTCGGCCTCTTTGCCGATAACATAGTCCACGAATGTGATCGAAAACTCCGGGTCTTTTCCAAGCTCATAAGTGAAAGACGCCTTGGAAAAGATCATAGTGAATACGTCGAAACTATCCCCAAACAACCGGATCTCGAACTCTGACATGTCGGCTCGTGAGACAACTTTGATGTCTTCAGGCCGCAAAAGATCAATGGTGGTCTCGGACTGAATTTTGAATTGCCGATCGCCATTTGGAACAAAGATGCCGCCAATGCTGTCAAGCGTCAGGTCATAATCAAGACGCGTGGTTTGTTTTGTTGGCAGGATCGAGGCCAGCTGATCTTCGATCAGGTTGCGCACATCCGAGATATCAAGGTCCAGTGACACAACAGCACGCAGTACTTCGGCCAGCGACTGCTCGATCGTGCGGATAATCTGCACCGGAGCCGCGACATAGCTGCGTCCGGAATAAAGATAAAAGACGCGGCGCAGCTTCTCGATCGCCTCCTCCGATGGCGTGGATGATTGGCTTAGGGACTGGAATATCTCCCTTTCTTCCCAAAGCTTGTCCTGCGGGTTGGTGCCAGAGGCTTGCAGCAATGCGCGTTTTTGGGTTTGGATCGCGGTCCGGCCCAGCCCACGTCGATCAATCGCCAAAAACAGCGTGCGTGGATCGGAAATGCCAGGAAACAGGGCCAACAAGGGTTCGTCGGCCGGATCAATCGCATCGATCACACGATTGCGGCCCGCCAGCAGCACCCCGTACGCATCACGCATCACACCGGCAATCGGCCGAATGGAGTCTTCGCCGATCGCCTCCCAAAGACCCCGCGTCAAATCATCCAAGAGCCCTTTGACCGATTGCTGCACCTGGTCAACAAATTGCCCTTCCAAAGCCTTGAGCGATTTGACGAGCTCCAGCATCTGATCGGAGATGGCAGCGCGGACTTGGTTCTCAGGTTCTGCCCCACGAGGGATATGGCCCTCTAAAAGCCTTGAGATTGTGCCAGGTATTGATCTGAGACGCGTTTCCCAAAATGCCTGCAGGTCTCCAAAATCACCGGCCGTGGGCGGCGTTGGTAGGGTCGCAAGCTCCCTGTAAAAGTCGGTAATTGGGCGGGTCAAAGTGGTATCGATGGCGCCAGACAAGGTAGTCAGGCTGGTTTCGACCGCAACAACTCTGTCGCGAACCGGGGCAAAAACGGCGCGCGAATCAAGCCCGATATCTCCAACCACCCGTGCAGCGACCGCATCCATCTGATCCACTGCCTCTTTCGCGCCTTGCACCGCCGCCCGTAGCGCTTCGAACGCTTCCGCTTTGGTGTCACTGATGACGCCGTCGATTGCGCCAAGCGCGGCCTCCGAGGTTTTCAACACAATCGAAATCACCGGCTCTGCGGCGCGGATTCCGCAATTGAGGAGATCAGTTTTCAGTTCGTTTCTGTCCTTCACCTGACCGCCAATGTCAGCGGCTAGGGCTTCATCGTCTTCGGCCAAGTCCAAAAGTGCGGCCTCAAATTCCTCAAAGAGGGCGTCAAGCTCCCTACCAGAGGCAATGTCGTCCAACTCTTCCTGCAAAGTTGCGATCAAAGCCTGGGCGCCGTGCACAGCATTGGATTTACGCGCAAGAAGGGTTTCCAAGACGTCCCGTTCCAATTGGCGCAAGAGTCGAGCAAGCTCACTTAGGGACAGTTCTGCTGGGTCGTCGGGAAGATCAAACTCGGGAAGAGTTGCACTGAGTTCGAGCAGATCATAGAGGCCCAGCGTGAAGGCCTCGATAGCTGACAGTAGTCTAAGTTGCTTGCGACCTGCCCATGTCAACATCTTGCGTACGGCGGTACGGGTCTCTGCGCTTGCTGAAGTTGTCAAACGTTCCATTGACGCATCAAGGGACCGAATGAAGTCGCACAGCGCCTTGAGACAGAGTCCGCTTGGCTTCAGCGGGAATACCTCAGTCAGCCGAATGTCGGGAAATCGGAAGGTCGACAGCTGAGCTTCCAGACCCGCCAAATCCGCACTTAAATCTTTGCGTGCATTTTCGAACGACGCAGCCAAGTCTTCACGAGTGGGCAAATGCACAGCATCTTCGTCGTCCGGCAAATCTTGACCAGGAATTGCTATGGCCCTGTGGAGCCTCAATTCGTCTTGAAGCAATTTTGCATGTGCCTCGGCAGACTTTAGAGCTGCCACAATTGGCTGGATGGTCGCTTCCATCGCCGTATCTGCACCAATCCAGGCGGAAAATCCGCCAATGGCGTAGACCCGGTCGATGGCGTTAACAAATTCGCCGACCTGCGCCACAATGGTTTCGACGCTTGCGCTTTGGATTTCTGCCAGTGTGTCGTAGGCACCTTTTCCCGTGCTAACGATCTGGCGGGCATCTTCAACGCTGATGCCAAAGAGCCGCTTCACAAGATCGTCCAGAAGTCCGCTAAGATAGGCCTGTTGGTGCGGCAGCCCAACTATCAGGCCCTGAACCCGCTGAGAGATGCTCTCCAAATGCGCGGCCGCAATATGCACCTCCTCGGTGAAATCGGAAACATCGGCGTTGACGGCAGCAACGAGCGCTTCGGCAGAAGCGGCCAGATTTTCGCCGCGGTGAGACAGATCACGGATCGCCTCTAGCGGCTCTCTAAAGCTAACTTCGGCCGCCTCGAGCGCAGTTTTGATGCCATCAACTGCGCTACGCGCTTGGGTCAGCTGCGGCTCGATGGAAGCCCCAAAGTGATCTTGGATGACCTCGAAAACGCAGGAGACATATGCCTCAAAATTCGGCTCACCCGCACAGGGGTCTGTGGTTCCTGCTGGCAAAAAGAGGTTGGGGCGCCAGGTATCTAACTCACTCCCTAAGGCGATGACTCTGGCTTTCAAGTCTTGCAATAGCTCTGCAACGGCCAGAGCTTGATCGAGGATTTCTTTAACGGGTGCGGCTGTCCTGTCGTAATAAGCCTTGAGTGGGCCATAAGGCCCATTTTCTGGATCGGAGAACTTTAACGCCTGGTGCCGTCCATAATCAGACCATGTGTCTGGGTCGTTGAAGATGTTGTCGATCAGCTTGTCAAAGGTTGTCGCAATGGTGCCAGGGCTATCGCCTGCGAAAGCTGTCTCGACGGCCTCAGTCGCCGCGGTGTGGAAAAAGCGTTCCAGGGCGCCGACCAGCTCTTGGTCAGCTGCCGCGGGCGAGGTGCTAGAGATATTGCCGAGCCCAATCGACGCAAGCGTCCGCCAGTCTGATTGGACGATCCAACCCGGAACCGTGCCGTTCCCGATGAACTGCTCGCGGACTTTCCTAATGAGCGCTCCCTCAAAGTCCACGTCAAGGTCTTCAAATGGAATTGCGTCAAAGAATGCTTCCAATTCTGATCCGAACGCACCTTGGCCCAAGGTGGCGCTGGTCAGGATTTCGGTCAGGTTGTCGCGGATCGGTGCAATCGGGTCTTCGGCGACGTCTTCCAGGGCTTTGACGAAGGTTTTGCCAGAAGAGACGATGGCTGGAACCGCGGCTATCAGGTCGATTTCACCGGTTGTGGCGCGTGCGTTTTGCAGGCTAATCCGGAACTGACCCAACGCGGTGGCTACTTCTGGATAAAGATCCAAGCCAGGCACCGCATCGCCTGCGCTGCGCACTGCATTGTTGAACCGCCGTTCCACTTCTTGGGTCAACTCCAACAGGCCACCGATTAATTCGCTCCGGACAAGATCCGCGCTCTCGCCCAGAAACTCTTGACCGGCGCTTAGAACTTCTGAGACCATGGGAATATTGTCGCCGATCCCGCCTGCCGCGGCGATCAGAAGCTCGATGAAATCGCAGACCTCGATAATCCCAAGGATCTTCATGTCCTTGGCGCCCAGCATGTCGCACAGGACACCTATTACCGAACCGCCTTGGGCCGCCTGTTTGTACACGCGGCCCGGATCGGGCAAGCCCAATACTGGCAGCAGACTGTTGTGACCCTTGCCCCCGGCGTTGATGTTGAAATTGCGAGGGCGCGCCAGTACGTTGCAACTGCCAAACGGCGTCGCCGAGAAAAAGTCAAAATAGGTCGTGGGAATGAAATCGGTTTGTGAACCGGGCAGGTCCGACGGCTTTGGACCCGAGGCGATTTGGGCCCTCGGCGTGAACAAAAGCGGCCCCTCGCGCCGGGCCAGTGCAGTGACTTCCCCATCTGGGCGGCCAATGGCGCCGACCCGGTCGCCCCGCGTTCCAACAGAGATCGGCGGCGGGCCATAAACGCCCAGAATAATGTCCGAGGACGTTTCGGGTGGCAGCGCAATGCCCTCTACACCTGGCGCCAATGTGTGGCAATTGGGTTGTAGATAGCTTTTATCGTAGCTGGCAAAAAGGATTGGTCCATTGCGCGTGCCAGTTTGGCGGGCGATGCGGTCTGCTTGGATCTCGGCCACTTGTAAAAACGGATAAAAGGGTGGCTGATCGCTTAGGCTAAGCAGCGCGTCATATAGAAAATCGGTGTTGCGAGAACCCAGCACGATTGTGCGTTTGTTGCTGAGCCTATTTCCATTGGCATAACCGCCAGAATTTTCAGTGTTGCGTTCTGTATCTTCGCTGTCGCCCGTCTCGGGGCGGCCTTCAGCGCCCAAGACCCAGTGACGGGTTTCGTAGGTAGTGTCGCCCTCTTTAAGCTCGGGCGCATAGCGATGGCGCGCGCCCTTCAGGCTGATGGCCCGAGGACTGTCGGGATCGATGCGGTTGCCCGTCCAAAAATCGATCCCGTTGTAGTGTGCCGCCAAGTTTTGCATCGTCGGCGCATCTGTCGCTGCGGCGAAATCCACAAAGATTAGAGGCATTTCAACCGCTGCAGGCCCTTCGTCGAAGATTACTTCAAACTTGAAGGTAGCAGACGGATCGCGCGCCAGACGCGGCCAAAACACTACGCCCTTAGCATTCCGGCCCAGATAGATGCGGCCGCTATCCATTTCAGCGGGTTCCACATCCGTGGTCGGTGGGCGGTCCGGAGAAACCAGATCAGGTGTGCGTAGCGAGACAATCTCGGCACGCGTAAAGGGCCTTTCCCGGCCCTCCATGGCTTGGCCAAACCAGCGGCTTTTGATCGGCTCTGAAACGGTGATCCAGGTGCGCGTGATTTCGACGGTGGCTGGATATTCTCGTCCGTTTTCAAACCCTTCGGGGCGGATCACCGCGGTCGAGGTCTGCGTAACGCGCGTCGCCTTGTGACCCAAAGGAAACAAATATCCCTTCTCAAGAACGCGCGTCAACTCATCTTCGCCAAATGTGCTTTCATAGGTGAATTGCTGGATTGGGTTCGACGCGAACAGCCTGCGCTTTGCGCTGTCCAAGGCAGCGGCCTTTGGTTGGAATGGCGCATCGATGCTGACCGATGGCCCAAGCGCTTGCAACGACACCTCTGTGAACCCAAAATCCTGTTGTTCAAGGATCGATTGGCTTAGCTTGAAACCCTGTGCCTGAAGCTCTTCGCTTTCGTCGAATAAATCGATCAGCCGGTGGCTGGCGGGCGCTGGAAAGCTTCCAATGGGCATCCCACCCGGGCGTTCATCGCTACGAGGCTGTGGTGCGTCCGGTGCATTTGCGTATAGGGGCCCATCGACGATGGGTACGGCCTCGCCTAGGCCCGGGCGGCCAGCAACGGAAGTCGCAACAAGGGAATGGCGGTGGTAGGCGCTCAGGGCGGCCTGGAACTCCTCTTCGTCCTCAGCGCTCCGCCAAATGACTTCTTCGCCATCAAACCCAGCTCTGGGCCGTTGCCAAGGTGCCTCTGGGCCCCGGTTTGGGGCTTTGTAGTGATCTTCGATCTGCTGGGGGCTGAGCTGAGCGTCCCCCACGCCGGTCCTAGTTTGCCGAACGTATTGCAAAAACACCGCTGGATTAAAATCTGGCGACGCAATCGCACGCAGACCTCCGCCGCGGGTCGCAGGATCCAGCACCACAGCCCAATTCGGCCTTCTTTCCGGGCGTTCATGCTCGCCATCGGAGAAGATTTCCAAAGGCGGATCCTCCCGCTGCGAAAGTGCTGCATCTTGTGGAATCGAAAATTCAATCCGAGACAAAAGCTCAAGCGAGGTTTCCCAGGGTTCGATCCCCGCGGCCGCGTTGCCATAAACCTCGGCCATTCGCTCGATAGCCCCCCGCCCGGCACCCCCACGGATGCCCTGACCCTCCAATATGGCCTCGCGATCTTGAACCGGCCGCCGAATTCCATTGTCATCAATCCGGAAAACACGCCGGGCGCGCAGCGGAACAGAGAGGTCAGCGTTTTTTCGATCCAGCAGGCTTACGAGGGTGAAATCTGTTTCCAGCGGTGCCTCATCCCGGCTGTCCCAGAAAAAACATAGCCGCGATCGTCCCCCTAAGCGCGACCGAGACACCACAGGAAACAATCGTGTGGTGTTCAACTCGGCGCCCACTTGGCCCGCATAGGCCGCCATCGCCAAGCCAATAGCCTCGCGCTGCCCCTGATCGCCCGGATCGTTGCGGCGCTGCATGGAATAGACCCACGACATCCCAGGAAACGGACCCAAAGGCAGGTTGTGCCTATTCGAAAGCCCGTCGTAAAATTCGCCAAAATCGCGGTAGTTTAAGTCGATTTCGCGACGGAACCGATCAAGGCTTTGTTCTTTTGCGAGGTCAGCGAGCGCACCGCGTTCTTCCGGCAACGCGACATTATTTGGAAAATCAACATCCGCATCGTCGCCCGGACGCGCATATGCTGCGCGTCGCGCCGTCACGAGTTCGGGATTGTTTTCCACGGCGCTTGCAACGTCTGCACTGCGCAGCATACCAAGGGTGGTATTGACGCCAAAAACGAGGTTTTGGCCGACGACTTTCGTCGCTAAAACGGCGTCGCGCGCAATAGGCCAAAGATCACGGTCCATGTGATCCGGGCCGATGTAAACCGCTTGATCAGCCGGAATGCGAAATCCACTGGACGCGTCGCGGTTCGCCTGCGTTACGCCTGCACGAAACTTGGCGCAGAATTCGGTGAATGTACTGCGCGCAGAGTCGTCCTCAAACGAAGCTATGATGCGCTGGCAAATGGCTTCGCGCAGTGTAATGCGTTCATCCAATGAGGCATGGCGCAAATCTTCAAACAGCATTCGTATTGGTGGGTCGCCACCACCGGCCAACAGACGCTCGAGGTCCGCCTGCGGCAGATCAGAGCTGGTGATAAGTTGCGTGGTGAAGGATTGCTTAAAAACATGGCGCCCAGGGATTTCCATTGTCAGGATCGGCCGATCCGGCACATTGCCTACGTTTTCAATGCGCTGTGCCCCCACCACGGGCTCCATCCGGATACGCGTGCCGCCTGTGCCCGCCAACAGGCGCATGTTGTGAAATCGGAAATCCAACGCCATGAGGTCAGAAAACCGACGGGTCGCCAGATTTGCACCGTCCAAGGACACATCAAAAGGCGCCCGGTCAAAGGGTTCGATGTCTTCAAACCAATCGCCCTGGCGCCAATCTAACAACACCGCACTGTGTCGGCGGCCCACATCCCGCTCTAAATCCTCATCTCGTTCAGAAATGTCCGCCAAAAGCGGTTGGTCAAGTCGTTCAGGCCCAGACACTTGGCGCAGAAAAAACCGCGTATCCGTTTGGCTGTCGGGCCAGGACAGGTAGGATCGGATATCGTCATTTCCCTCGACCTCCTCTGCCAACAGCAAACCCGCTGTTGTGATCGGACCGGATACTAGAAAATTATCGATACTATGAGGCGTCAGCCGGCTTTCCAGCCGAACACCACCGCCCTGGACAGAACCCAGGCCAAGGGGCCCGAAACTATGGCTCGAAAAAAAGACGGTCGATCGTCCGTCATCAAAGGATGGGGGCGGTCCCTCAGGATCATTCGGGCTTGGAGAAAGCTGAGCGTCGAGAACGACGTCTGTGCCGCCGGGCATCCCGTTGCGCTCACGCGAGGCCACAAACTGTAACGTGGATCGATTGCTTCGATCAGCGGGGAAAAAGGCGGTCATCAGCGGGTGGCGGCGGTCTGTTAAGCGCACCTCGACATCGCCAGGAAAGGCCGAAACGCGGGCGATGCCGGTATCAAGCTCTTGCGTGATGACCGTCTCAAACCTGTGTTCTGGATCGATGGCCGTAATCGCGAATTGCGTGCCCACCGGACTGTGACGGTGGTTTTGGTGGGCCAGGCGGGCGCCTTCCAGCATTGTAACGGTCGAAAGACCATTCAGCCCGTCAATTTCGGCCGTATCGTCGTCGGGTGTGTCAGCGCCCCCGGCTGGGGCAGCACCGTCCCCACTATCGGTTTCATCCCCAACCTCGGGAACTGGCAAATGAACGGCTTCCGGAGGCGCGACATCAACACCGTCAAACTCAAGCCCGCCATGTTCAAATCTGAAGGGAGCTTCGGACATTTCAGGAGACAAAGCATCCAGCATCCAATGGCCAAACGGGATTTGCTCCGCGGTTTCCACGGAAGTCGTTTGCCCATCATTCGTGATCTCTGCAGATCGCAGTGCGAAACTTACGCGGCTATTTCGAACAGCCCTAATTCGGTGCCCCGCCATTCGAGAAAAACTACAAGCTGAAATGTTCGGCGACAGTATATTGGCAAAAACCCCATCGGGTTGGCCCAAAAGGACGCTTGCAAGATGTCGGCGCGGTTCATTGATAGCATCAAACGTCAATTCAAATGGCACACCAGTGAAGCTCGAAAACCAATTGTTGGTTCGCAAAGAGACGACCCACGGTTCATCTTCCCTGCCAGTCTCTTTGAAAATGACATATTCAAGCCAAGAGGCGCGCCCGGGCCATTCTGGGGCCCCAGTTGGCGGGTGCAACACGCGTAGACGAACGACCGCATCATCCGCCAACGGTGGGTTGCTGTTTGGCACTGGCAACGCGGTATCGTCGATCGTTTCCAGGCCGGCGACTTCGAATCTCGGCATGGGGCCGCGCAACCCATCGACTTGTGGAATAATCAGATCGATTTGGTATCGAAAATCTACTTGTGTCCCTTGTTTCTGGCCAAATTCAAATCGAACTCTGGAAATGCGCCGCCCATCAGAAATTTGCGTCATTCTTAGCGCAGTCGTCGAAGAAGCATTCGCGAAAGCAGGTCTGGCGACTGCCGCCACAGCGGCGCCTTTCAGAAATGTTCGCCTCGTAACTGCAAAGCCCCGCCGCATATCACTGTCCAATAAACCAATCGAAATTATCCCTCGCGGAGAGGGGATTCAAAGAAGCAATAACGATGGATTTCCCAAATCACTCCCTTAACGCGACGTTCGATGTTGGCCTATGTTTGTGTCAAGCAGTTTGACTCTAAATCGCCTTATTTTTTGTGGATGACTTGTGTATAAAGTTGGCTGACGGTCTCATTGCTTGCACCCAGCGTGATCACCGATAGCCATGAGGTTGCTCTGAAACTCGATTTTCCTGCCGTTTGCGAATAGGGTCAGGATGCATTGATAAAGGGCGCGTCCTCAGCGGGATCATATTTATAAACCGCAATGGCTTACTCTGGCGAGACGCGCCTGCTGAATACGGTCCGCAAATGCCTCGGGTGTAAGACGCCGGCAGTGGTCTTCTGCGAAAAAATGTTGCAAAAGATGGGACGATCACCCTACCGCCAGCAGCAATAGGAGTCGCGGTTCAAGTATCGCTCACAGTGAAGAACCTAGCCTTTGGCGTTACTTCAACAGCGGTCATCTCAAGGCCAAGAGGTTCACGAAGACCAAGCGATAGCAGCTCAAGAGTTCAATTCTCTACCAACCGCATGATGAGCATACCTCTCGGAAATTCTCTGAGTTGAAAGCTGGTCGTTGCGACCACGCCCGCCGTGTACCTGTGGTCGCCCGGCTGATCCCCTGGAGAACACTGGTTTATGCTTCCGCCCTGCCCTTTAATAGCGCTGTTGAACGCGACAAGCTCTGTGTTGGAGTCAATCCCCGTGCCCAAAACACCCATGACAGTCACGATATGACCGCCATAGTTTGACCCGTCGATCGACGTTACGCTTGTCAGAACCGTATCAATCGGACCACCTGTGGCCGTTGCGATTAGGCTCGACAGATCATCGCTTAACGTTGTTGCGTTTCGGACGGTGGACAGCCAATCGATCAGATCGGGTTCGTATCTGACTTCAAACGTATAGGCACCGCCGGTCAACTGCTCCATGGCTCTGGGCCAGTTTGCGTGCGAATAGGGGTCGGCCTGGTCCATATTGTTCAAAATTGAGCGAAAGTTGGCTTCCAGCGTCCGCAACTCGTCGAAGGTTTCGACCGGGAACGCGGGGTCGTTCACCGCTGCGAGGGCAAGGACAGACGCATAGCTCTGGCAGGTGTTGGTCTGAGCCTGCGGCATAGCCCCTTCATACAAATCCAAGGCCGGAGCGCTGCTGGCACAGGCAACAGACAAGAGTGCTGAAAAGGTAAGGAATTTCTTCATTTGAGTAGTCCCTTTTAGTCAGTTTCAGGAAAAAATCGCAAAGCCCTAGCTGTAGCCGCTTGCAAACATCCGCGGTATGGAGCTCACCCCGTTTTTGGTCCGGGTTTCATGCGACCTTTCGGGTTTCCTTCAGTTGGGCCGCAAATTCGCTCGGCGTCAAGTTTCTGAGCGCAGAATGCGGCCTGGTTTCGTTGTAGTCGGTTCTCCAAGCGTTAATCCTACCTCGCGCGTCATCCATGGATAAGAACCATGACGCGTTGAGGCACTCTTGGCGAAGTCGGCTGTTAAACGCTTCGATATAGGCATTATCTGTCGGTTTTCCCAGCCTCGAGAAGTCTAGCTCGACCTTGTTCAAATAGGCCCACTGGTCAAGTAACCGACCAGCGAACTCGGGCCCATTGTCGACTCGAATGCTTCGTGGCTTGCCTCGGATGCGTGCCAGTAGGTCCAATTCGTCGATCACCTGGTAGGCCCAGAAGTTTGTTCTCGCAGCGGTTGCGAGAGCTTCTCTCGTAAAACAGTCCACGATGGTTAGAATCCGGAACGGTTTCTCGTCGAACAACCGGTCCGACATGAAGTCCATCGCCCAGACATCGTTCATGCTGTCGGCCTCCGATCGGCCGGATCGATACCGGCAGGCACGGCGTCGCTTTGGGCTGCGCGTCCGGATCGACAAGCCTTCTTCGCAATATAGTCGGTACAACCGCTTATGGTTCACGTGCCAGCCCTCCCGCTGCAGCAGGATGTGCAGACGGCGATATCCATATCGCACCCGACTCTCAGCCAGTTCGCTCAAACGCATCCGCAGCTCGACCTCTGGATCGCGCCTGGACTGATATCGGTGAGAAGCCCGCCCGAAGCCCATGGCCCTGCATGCCCGGCGCTCCGACACCTCAAATACGTCTTGATAAAACAGGGCAACCTCGCGACGGCGGACAGGCTTCACCACTAATGGGATGGCCCGCCCCGCATCCAAGCGTCACTCTTGGCGCCACAACCAGAGAGGAGGAATGCCGGATG
>CANLLF010000005.1 GCA_947491935.1 uncultured Roseicyclus sp. | reverse complement strand
CTCGTCTCGCTGGCGTGAGATTGCAGCGGTCGGAGTGAAATATTCGGGAGGGGGAGCGGTGAAGTGGGGAGGCGGGCGACTCGCGTTCCGGCGGAATCGCTTAGGCTGTGCCTTGGGCTTCAGCCGGGTTCAGGCGCCACACGGCCAGGTTCAACGCGCCAGCAACGCTGACCCAGATGACGTAAGGCACAAAGAGCAGGCCCGCGATCAGGTCATGCTGGAAGAAGCTGAGCATAGTGCCAAACACAGCGATCCACAGGAATATCAGCACAACAAAGCCGGCCCGGATTCGCTCTAATCCGAAAAACACTGGCGTCCAGAGTGTGTTCAACGCGATCTGCAGGGCCCAGAACCCCATCGCATGGGCGTTGTCGTCCAACATTGCAACGCGCGTGGCCGCGTATGCAGACGCCAGATAGAGGGTCGTCCAGGCCAGCGGAAACAGCCAATCGGGCGGTGTCCAAGGCGGCTTGCTGAGGTTGCGGTACCACGGCCCCGGTGGGAACATGGATCCGGTGGCCGCGGCGGCACAGCATGCGGCAAGAAATAGAATGAAGATCGACCAATCCATCGCGCTACCCTAGCCGCCCCGCGCCGTGGGACCAACAGCGCATTTACGGGGCCGGCCCAAGGATGCCGGAACGGTAACGCATCAGGCATGGGTCCGATCCGCGCGAGCGGACCGGCAGGCGTGTCACTGAACCAGCCGCTCGCTCATCCCAAGGGTCGGAAGCTCCCCGGTCAGCTGTGCCTCGTAGATCGGCAGGCTTTCGATCACGCGCATGATGTAGTTGCGTGTCTCGGTGAACGGCACGTCCTCGATCCAGTCGATCACGTCATCGGCGCGCCTTGGATCGCCGAAACGTTCCAGCCATTGCTGCACCCGGCCCGGGCCGGCGTTGTATCCCACCGCCACCAGAACCGGATTGCCGTCATACGCCTCGATCAGCCCCGCGATGTAGTTGGACCCCAGGAGTACGTTGTAAGCCGGGTCGTTACTCAACCGTGACGTGGAGAAGGTCACGCCCAACTCAGCCGCCGAATCTCGACCCGTGCCGGGCATAACCTGCATCAGCCCGATTGCCCCGGCGCCAGACACGACATCGGGCTCAAACTCGCTTTCCCGCCGCGCGATGGACAGCGCAAGGGCGCGCGGGACCGGCAGATCCACATCCTCCAGATCCGCCAACGGGTAATAAGCGCGCATGATCTGGTGGCCCGATTGCGCCGCGCGTTTCGCGACCAGCAGGGCGAAGTGCGGCTCTCCCAGCTCCAGCATCAGGTCGCCCATCATGCCCGCTTCCCGTTCATCCAGACGTTCCGTGATATGGGTAAAGAAGCGCTCGGCCAGGTTCCGCTCTCCGGCCTCATAAAGCAGCATCGCGGCGTGGAAAACCGGAAGGTCCACGAAGCTGGCGGTTTGCCATTCTCCGTAATCGGTATCGCCAAGAAAGGCCGCATCGACGGGCAACCCGCCCCGTTCCTGGGCCAACTGCCCATAAAAGCTTGATTGATAAAGCGCGCCTAGTGCATAGGCCTCGGCGGCCGCTTCGGCATTTCCGGCGGCTTCATGGGCGCGCCCGAGCCAATACCCGGCCCGGCCGACGGATATCGGTGAAAAGACCACTTCGCGGAAATCCTCGAAATGTCCGACAGCCGCCTCGGCCCGGCCCAGTTGCAGGGCGCAGTAGCCTGCCAGCCATTCCAGATCGGCAAAGCGGATATAGTCGACCTCCGCCGAAATCCGGTGGGTCGACGCGAACTCGTAGCACGTGGCGTGATCGCCCTCGCGCATCACGTCGCGGGCCAGATCGGCGCGTCTGCGGCCCCATTCCACGGGCCGTCCGAGGCTTGCCACCGAGGCCGAGCGTTCCGCCATCAACTCGCCCGCGCTGTCCCAGAAGCCCGCATTGATGCGCCAGATGAACCGCTCGAAAGCAAGGCCCGGGTCGGCCGCCAGCGGGGCAGGGACCGCCTCGATCAGTGCATCCACGCCGGGCACCCGGGCCCGCAGGCCAAGGCGCGCTTCGGCCAGCGTTTGCCAGCCCTCGGGCACAAGGCTGAACATGGCGCGCGCGCGGTCCTCGGCATTTTCCCACAGCAGGTTGTCCAGCCGCGCGATGTGGTGCTCCTCCGTCAGGACGCCGCCATAGGCGCGGTTCAAGGCCTGCGCGTGGGGGCCAGTCATTACCAGCGTTGTCCAAGCCCGGATCACCTCGGCCTCGGCGGCTGCGCGGTTGCCCGTCTCTTCCAGCGCGCTGGCATAGGCGAGCGCGCCGGCCCCGGTCTGCGGAAGCATCGCTGCGAAGTAATCGAGCGTATTACGCGGATCGCCGCCTTCCGGGATCGAAGGCTCCCCCTGACGGCGCAGATAGGGCAGGCCGGGCCAATCCGGATTACGGTCCAGAAAGGCGATGTACTCGCCAAAATCGCCCTCGCCCCGGCGCAGGCGGGTCCACGCAAGAAGATCAAGGGCAATTGGATCGTCGATGCCTCGTGCGGCTTCTGAACCGCGGGCCAGATCACCGGCATTGTAAGCCGCCAGCGCATCGGCCAGGGCCTCGGTTTCCGATTGGGCGATTGCGGGGGGCGCTCCGACAAGGGAGCACAGGGCCAAGGCGTATATCAGGCGTCGCATCTGTGCGGCGTCTCCTACTTCGTCAAATCCCCAGAATGCGCAGGATAGGGCACCTGATGTCAGACGCAACTCACGAACTTGGCAATTCGGCGGGGGCCTTGTATTGGGGCGGCACGTGTAACCCACTTTGGACGAAGGAAAGCGTGAGATGTTTCAAGGCTCGATGCCCGCTCTGGTCACCCCGATGACGAATGGTGCCGTGGACTTCGACGCGCTGAAACGTCTGGTCGAGTGGCAGATCGGCGAAGGCTCCAACGGGCTGGTGCCGGTGGGCACAACGGGTGAAAGCCCGACGCTGACCCATGAAGAGCATGAGCAGGTGATCGAAACGGTGGTGACCGCTGCCAACGGCCGCGTGCCCGTGATTGCGGGTGCCGGGTCCAACAACACGGCAGAGGCGCTTCGTTTTGTGCAGCACGCCAAGGATGTGGGCGCCAATGCCGCGCTTGTGGTGACGCCTTATTACAACAAGCCCACACAGCGGGGCCTGATTGCTCATTACACCGCGCTCAATGAGGTTGGGATCCCGATCTTCATCTACAATATCCCGCCGCGCTCGGTCATCGACATGACGCCGGAGACGATGGGGGAGCTGGCGAAGCTGCCCTACATCGTCGGGGTCAAGGATGCGACGGCGGATCTGTCCCGCGTCTCCAGGCAACGGGCGACCTGCGGCAAGGATTTCATCCAGATGTCCGCCGAGGATGCCAGCGCTTTGGGGTTCAACGCCCATGGTGGCGTTGGCTGCATCAGCGTGACGGCCAATGTGGCTCCCAGGCTCTGTGCCGAGTTTCAGGCCGCGATGCTGGCCGGAGATTATGCCACCGCACTGGATTATCAGGACCGGCTGATGCCGCTGCATGAGGCGATCTTCACCGAGCCGGGCCTGTGCGGAGCGAAATACGGCATGTCCGTGCTTGGCCAATGCTCGGACGAGGTGCGCTTGCCTCTTACGACGCTGAGCGACGAGACGAAAGCCAAGGTCGAAGCGGGCATGCGCCACGCGGGCCTGATCAACTGACCACATCTCGACCCCTCGGTGGCGGGGCCGCAAGGGGCGAGCCCCCCAATCCTTTCGACCACGAATTTCGCGATCGGCATGGGGGCCGTCATGGTTGATCGGCGTGGTCCACACCTGTCAGTCCTTTGCAGGCGCCTGCCCCGTGGACTTGGGCCCGCGCAATCCCTAGATAGGCCGAACCATGGCCAAGAAACCCGAGAACCCGAATTACAAAGTGATCGCCGAAAACCGGCGCGCCCGCTTCGATTACGCCATCGAGAGCGATCTTGAGGTTGGGATCATCCTTGAGGGATCGGAAGTCAAAAGCCTGCGCAGCGGGCAATCCAATATCGCCGAGAGCTATGCCGAGGTGAAGGACGGCGAATTGTGGCTGGTCAACAGCTACATCGCCCCCTACGCGCAGGCCAAAACCTTCGGGCACGAGGAGAAGCGGCGGCGCAAATTGCTGGCCTCCAAGCGTGAGTTGTCGCGGCTATGGAACGCGACGCAGCGCGAAGGTATGACGCTGGTGCCGCTGGTGATGTACTTCAATCACAAGGGCTTCGTGAAGCTGAAGATCGGCGTGGCGAAGGGCAAGAAGGCGCAGGACAAGCGCGAAACCTCGGCCAAGCGCGACTGGAACCGCCAGAAGCAGCGCTTGCTAAAACAGAACGGCTGACTGTCCGTCATTGTCAAAAGGAGCGCCTGCGGCGCCCGGTCTTGCCTCGCCTTACGCCTTTGGCGACGGCTCAGGCGGGCGCGTGATGCCGGCCGCGGTCTGCAAGCGAAGGCGGGGTCTCTTGTTGCCGGTGCGGAATGAGTTTTTCTGCCAAGATGAAGGAGGGCGTGTCCGCGTCTCTCTTGCGTGGGGCGGGTTGCGCGCGTAGGGCTATCCCCCGTTGATCTAGCGGGAGGTTCGGCGATGGCGGGCATTATTACGGGGGACGATCCGAGAACCCTGGTTTCGACCGATTGGCTTGCGGCGCATCTGAACGATCCCGATTTGCGGGTTATCGACGCGTCCTATTACCTGCCGGATATGGGCCGCGACGCGAAGGCCGAATATGATGCTGGCCATATTCCCGGTGCGCGGTTTTTTGATATCGATGAGATTTCGGATGCCCGATCGGATCTGCCGCATATGGTGGCGCCGGTTGAGAAGTTCATGTCGCGGATGCGGGCCATGGGTGTGGGCGATGGCCATCAGGTCGTGGTCTATGATGGGATGGGCCTGTTTTCAGCCGCGCGTGTCTGGTGGAATTTTCGCCTGATGGGCAAGAGTGATGTCGCGGTTCTGGATGGCGGTTTCCCGAAATGGCAGGCCGAGGCGCATCCCGTGGAGGATATGCCGCCCATCGTGCGGGACCGCCACATGACGGTGCAGCGGCAGGCGCATCTGGTGAAGGATGTCACGCAGGTTGCCTCGGCCAGCAAGCTTGGGGATTGGCAGATCGTCGATGCCCGTGCGCCGGCGCGGTTCCGCGGGGAAGAGCCGGAGGCGCGGCCCGGTCTGCGTGCCGGACGTATCCCGAATTCGAAGAATGTGCACTATGCCTCGCTCTTCAAGGCCGATGGCACGATGAAGGAGGGGGATGCCCTCCGGGCTGCGTTCGAGGCCGGCGGTGTGGATCTGGACAAGCGGATCATCACAACCTGCGGGTCAGGGGTGACGGCGGCCATCTTGATGCTGGGTCTCGCCCGGTTGGGCCGGGAAGACGTCTCGCTTTATGATGGATCCTGGGCCGAATGGGGCCGGTTCGAGCAGCTGAAGGTCGAAACCGGATGAATGTCATCCCGGCGGGAACCGAGGTTCCTTACACGATCACCTATCTTGAAATGGCTGAGAAGCCCGCCTTTGGCCCCGCACAGCTGCCCGGTGATGTGCGGCTGGAGCGGGCCATCGATCCACCGGTTTGGTACTTCCTGTCGCTCTATGATGCCGTCGGGCGGGATTATGAATGGCAGGATCGGTTTGAACAGGCCGAGGCGGACCCGATTGGTTTGCAGTCTTTCGTGCGTCACCCCGATGTGGTGATCTGGACGGCCCTCAGACATGGCTGGCCCCACGGGTTCTTCGTGCTGGACGGACGCGATCCCGGCATTTGCGATCTGGCCTATTTCGGACTTGTGCCGCAAGCGGTTGGCAGCGGGCTTGGCCGGCTCCTTCTGCAGACTGCCATCGCGACGGGATGGGCGGACGAGAGCGTTTCCAGAATGACGGTCAATACCTGCACACTCGATCACCCCGCCGCCCTGGCGCTTTACCAGAAAATGGGGTTTGCGCCGGTCCGGCGTGATGAGCGCCTGCGCACGCTCGCCTATGATCGCCCGGTTTGAGGTTTGCTTATGTTCGATGATCTGACAGCCCCCGAAGCCGACAAGATCCTGCGCCTGATGGCGATGTTTGCGGCCGACGACCGGGCGGACAAGGTGGATCTTGGGGTCGGTGTTTACCGTGATCCCGCAGGGCGCACGCCGGTCATGGCGGCGGTGCGCAGGGCCGAGGCTGCCATCGCCGCGGAGCAGGTGACGAAATCCTATGTTGGTCTGTCAGGTGATCCGGCGTTCTGTAGCGCCCTGCGGGATCTGATCCTTGGCGATGCCGTCGCCCCCGAGCGCGTGGCCCTATGCGCCACGCCCGGTGGCACCGGCGCGGTGCGGCAGGCATTGGAGCTGGCGCGGCACGTGTCGCCGGACGCCGCGGTTTGGATGCCGACGCCGACCTGGCCCAACCACCCATCCATGGTCGGGCATCTGGGCCAGACCGCGCACAGCTATCGGTATTATGACGAGGCGACCGGCGGGCTTGATCGTGAGGGGATGTTGGCCGATCTGGCGCAGGCCAAGGCGGGCGATGTGGTGTTGCTCCATGCCTGTTGCCACAACCCGACCGGTGCGGATCTGACCGCGGAGGATTGGCGGGCCGTCGGCGATATTCTGGACGCGACCGGAGCGGTTCCGTTCATCGACATGGCCTATCTGGGGTTCGCGGAAGGCCTTGCTGAGGATGCCATTGGCACACGCCATCTGGCCGCCCGATTGCCCGAGGTCCTGATCGCGGCGAGTTGCTCGAAGAATTTCGGCCTCTACCGAGAACGCGTCGGGCTTTGCCTTGCGGTGACGAGCGGGCCGGGCGCGCGGGCGGCCGTGGCGGGCATGATGGCGCATCTCAATCGCCAGACGTTTGCTTTCCCGCCGGATCACGGGGCGCGGGTGGTGCAGACGATACTGGGGGATGCGGAATTACGGCAGATGTGGGAGGCCGAATTGACGGGGATGCGGGAGACCATGAACGCCAACCGCGCGGCCCTGGCCGATGCCTTGCGGGCAGAGATCGGATCGGATCGGTTCGGCTTCCTTGGGGCCCATCGCGGCATGTTCTCGCTGATCGGTGCGGACCCGGCGCAGGTGGACCGGTTGCGCGAGGAACACGGGATCTACGTGGTCGGCGACGGGCGCATGAACGTGGCCGGCCTGACGCCCGACACGATCCCGCGCGTTGCGCGCGCGATTGCCGATGTCATGGGCTGAACCCCTTTACACCAAGGGAAAACGGGCGTATCCGGCGCGCCTGCCCCTTGGGGCCAAGTCTCCGACTACCTTGTCAAAACGGAACACATCATGACCCGTATCCTGCCCGGCATCCTTGCCATGGCGGCCATTGTCGTCGCCTCGAATATCCTCGTGCAATTCCTGTTCGGCCAATGGCTGACCTGGGGCGCGTTCACCTATCCGTTGGCGTTTCTTGTGACCGACATCATGAACCGCGTCTACGGTGCCGCAACCGCCCGGCGGGTTGTGTTTGCGGGCTTTCTGGTCGGTGTCGCCTGTTCGCTGATCGGCACGCAGATCATGGGGGAATTCGGGCCGCTGGTGACGCTGCGGATCGCGCTGGGCTCGGGCATCGCGTTCCTGACGGCGCAGCTTCTGGACGTGGCGATCTTTGACCGGCTGCGGCAAGGGAGATGGTGGCAAGCCCCTGTTTTCTCAAGTGTAATTGGATCATCTGTCGATACGGCGCTGTTCTTCTTCATCGCGTTTTCGGGCGCGCTGACCGCCATCCTGCCGGGGGATGTGGCCTGGGCGAACGAGGTCCTGCCGATCCTGGGCGCGGGGCCGGACGCGCCGCTCTGGATCAGCCTCGCCATCGCTGATTGGGGTGTCAAACTTGCCCTCGCTTTGATCGCTTTGGTTCCGTTCCGCCTCATCACGAAGCGAATTATCGCACATCCTGCGTAATTTCTTTTGACATCCACAAAATCTGTGGCAGCATCACCTCAACAGCAACCAAGTGAAAGGAGGTGATCCAGTGTCTAGAGAGGTATTGGAGAATGGTGTCGGGACAACTTGGGGAGCGCGCCTTTAGGCAACCCTTGGGCGTAAGCCCACCCCAGGTGAGCCGCTGGTTCTGACCGCGCCCACCTCCTGATTTCTCGAAAGGGCTGCTCACCTTGGGCAGCCCTTTTTCGTGGAAAATGTGCCATATAGAACCGGTATATCTGAGGGATATCTCCGGTATATCTTTGCAGGTGAAATGAAATGCTCCGCGTGACGGATGAAATCAGCATCGAGGACTGGGAACTGACCGAGAGCTTCGTGCGCTCGGGCGGGCCGGGCGGGCAGAATGTGAACAAGGTGAATACGGCGGTCGAACTGCGGTTCGAGGCGGAGCGCTCGCCGAACCTGCCGGGGCCGGTGAAGACGCGGCTGCGACGGCTGGCGGGGCGGCGATGGACGAAGGAGGGGGCCTTGGTGATCCAGGTCTCTGAGGAGCGCTCCCAGGCCCGCAACCGCGAGATCGCGCGGGAGCGGTTGGCGGAGCTGATCCGGCGGGCCTTGGTGGCGCCGAAAAAGCGGCGACCGACGCGGGTGTCGCTGAACCAGAAGCGCAAGCGGGTGGAGGCGAAGAAACGCCGCGGCGAGGTGAAGGCGCTGCGGGGGTCAGTAGGGGAGGATTGAGGAGTCAGGCGTTTTTCGGAGAGCCAGGTTGAGTTCTTCCGCGAGGACGACGCGGCGATGACCGTGGTGTGAGTGAAGTAGCGGCGAGTGTACCCTGGAAAGCGGCTAGTTTCTTATCCGCCAGTATTCAAGCTCGCCTTCAAGTACAGCTTCAATGCCATGGCGATCTGGCGGACTAAGTCCGTGCTTCAATACATTGAAAATATCAGTCAGGATGGTCCGGCTGCTGGAAACGTAGTTGTGAGAGAAACTGCCTAAATCCAAATCGTTTACGACTATGGTATCCATGCCATTAAGAACGAAAGTCGGTGGCGTGTGGCCTACGCGCGGATAGGAATGCAACCATCCAGATAATTGAAGAGCCTTGTCTTTGTTGGAAACATAAGACGTAAGGCGTTCGGAGTGGTTTGCCGCATGGACGCCGGAGTGGGGCATTATGTTCGCGTCAACGTCAGCAGCAGCCAACACAACTTGATCGATGCCGGACAATGCCGCCGACTGCCGCCCTGCCAGGACCTCGATTGCTCCGATTAGACAACGACAACCCATACTGTGGGCTATGATATTTATGCCCTGATCTGAGCCATTCTCAACAAACCCTTCAAGAAATTCAGCGAGCATGTATTTGCTCATCTCTACAGTCGCTTCGTCGGCAGCATAAGCATTGGTTTTCCCCTTTGAGGGCCAACTGAACAGGCCGACCCCTTGTCCGATTCCAAGGTCATGTCCTAGTTTTGCGGCGCGAAGTACGGCTTCCTGAAAACTCGTATTGTAACCGTGAACAAAGATCGTTGGGGCCGCTTTCTCCTTCATTTTGTCGGCCGTGCGAACAAGATGTTGCCAATACAATTCTTCGTTTAGAGGAATAAGGGACTGCATACGCAGCTCAGAGCTAGATTTGTTTCGAAGCTTTCTCCACAACCACGTTCCTATGGAGCCGATGCGGCTTTCTGGCGGTACGATCACTTCGCTCAGCCCATAGTGCAACTTGTCACTTATCGTGTCACCGAAGTCTGTCACCGCGCCGCGTTCAAGGATCGGATTTCGAGAAGTACAAAAATAGACATCATATTTCACTTTTTCCGTCCGAGTGTCTTCACGCGGGACGAAATCGATAGAGCGCGCTCGGTCGTGGGCGGCTGACGAAAATCTCTCGTCCGTCGAGACGCGCTGGTATTCACTTTTCGACTCGAAGACAGATGCGCCTTGCGCCTGCATATATTCGATCTGCTGCAAGGGCTGCGCAACTTCTATGACAACCGCACCTAAGAATTCGGCTTCTTCAATAATTGTTTCGAGAAGAGTGGCTTTCTCGAAAACTGCGCCGTCAAAAAGAGATCTGGTCGCATCAGCATTGGTAAGATCAGTACCTCTGAATTTGCATCCTTCGAAGTTTGACTTTCGAAGGTCCGCACGAGACATGTTGGCATTTGAAAAGTTCGACCGCGCAAAGTTTAGGTCCGAAAGATCGGCACCCTGCAAATCTGAGTGAGACAGGTCAAATCGCTCAAAGTATCGTGAAGTCTTTGGCGCATCCCGAAAATCGCGAGGCAGATGGTCGTAAAAGCGTATTCCCTTGAGGTCTGGAATGAACTGCACTTTTTTCCGACGCGCATTCCAGCGTTTCCCTCCCTCTTTCAGCCACTCAACGTGCCATTCGTTTGCCATTCACAAAGTACTTCACTGAACTGGATAAGCACACATTCACTAAGCTTTTCATGGCTGTCAACTTTTCCAGTGTGGTAGTTAAAGACCTATAAAACCTAAGGCGTTTAAACCACCACCTCCACCCGTTCCTGCTCACCAACCCCAAACACCCGCTTATACCGCTTGATTTCCCCCTCCGGCCCCATGGCCTTCTCGGGGTTGTCGCTCAGCTTCACCGTCGCCTTCCCGTTCGCTGCCACGGCTTTGCAGACCAGTGAGAACGGCGCGAGGGCGTCGTCGTCCACAAGGCCTCGGAAGTCATTCGTCAGCAGGGTGCCCCAGCCGAAGCTGACGCGGACTCTTCCGGCGAATTGCTTGTGCAGGGTCTCGATCTTGTCGACGTCGAGGCCGTCGGAGAAGATCACCAGTTTCTCGCGGGGGTCCTCGCCGCGGCTTTTCCACCAGTTGATGGCGATCTCGGCGCCGGTGGCGGGGTCACCGCTGTCGATGCGGATGCCGGTCCAGCCCGCGAGCCAGTCGGGGGCGTTTTCGAGGAAGCCGGTGGTGCCGTATGTGTCGGGCAGGATGATGCGGAGGTTGCCGTCGTGTTCCTCGTGCCAGTCGCTGAGCACGTCATAGGGGGCATTGGCGAGGGCGGCGTCGTCGGCGGCAAGGGCGGCGTAGACCATGGGGAGTTCGTGGGCGTTGGTGCCGATGGCCTCCAGATCGCGGTTCTTGGCGATGAGGCAGTTGGAGGTGCCGGCAAAACTGTCGCCGAGGCCCTCGCGCATGGCCTGCACGGCCCAATCCTGCCAGAGGAAGGAGTGGCGGCGGCGCGTGCCGAAATCGGCGATGCGCAGGTCGGGGGTTTGTTGCAGGCGTTCGATCTTTTCCCAGAGCTTGGTCATGGCGCGGGCGTAGAGGACCTGAAGCTCGAACCGGCCCATCGTGTCGAGGACGGCGCGGCCGCGGAGTTCCATGAGGACGGAGAGCGCGGGGATTTCCCACAGCATGACCTCGGGCCAGGACCCTTCGAAGGTGAGCTCGTATTGGTCGCCCACGCGTTCGAGGTGGTAGGGGGGCAGTTGCAGGGTTTCGAACCAGTCCATGAATTCCGGCGTGAACATCTGCCGTTTGCCGTAGAACGTGTTGCCGCGCATCCAGGTGCTTTCGCCCCGGCGCAGGCGCAGAGTGCGGATATGGTCGAGCTGTTCGCGCAACTCGCCTTCGTCGATGAGATCGGCCAGGGGGATGCGGGTGGAGCGGTTGATGAGGGAGAAGCGGACCTGCGTGTGCGGTTTGTTGCGGAACACCGACTGGCACATCAGGAGTTTGTAGAAATCGGTGTCGATGAGCGACCGGACGATCGGGTCGATCTTCCATTTGTGGTTCCAGACGCGGGTGGCGATGTCGACCATGGGGACCCCTTGGGTTGGGCAACGCGCCCGGCAGTTCAGCTTATACGGGAAGGGTTAGAGCAAGCGCAGCGTGTGGGTGCAAGGCCGTCGATCTGACCGCTGCGACGCAGAGAAACAGACCGTTTCAGCCATATTTCGCTTGGGCTTGAGCGATATTCTGCTTATGGTGTTAACCGTACGTAAACCTTTATTAACACTAGTGCGGGGATAAAATGAGTATTTTCAAGGTAGTAACTGGCGCAGTTTTCGCGCTGGGATTCGCGGCAGGTGCCGCACAAGCAAATGTCATTAACTTCGAAACTGATGAAGCTGGCCATGTTGTGGTCGATACGTCCATTACCGGCGATCCGACCGGTCCCTATTCGGGACCGTCGAGCAACTTCACGATCCATGCTGATACGTTCACCGGTTCCGTGCCGGGGAGCCTTTCGCTCAACAACGAGACGAATATCCGTATCACGCAAGGCATCGAAGGCATTGGCGTGAACAACCGCAACTGCAGTCGGTTCCAGTCGGATATCTGTGACAACGGCGAGATCGATGGTGCGCGCCACAACGATATCCTGATCTTCTCGTTCGACACTGATATGCTTCTGTCGCGGATCGTGTTCGAGCGTGTCGACCGTTTCGATGACTTTGTGTTCTATGTGCCGGGTGCCAATCCGGAAGCACAAGAGTTCGATATCGTGAACCCGTTCTTCTTCCCGGATACCAACGGTGACGAAGGTTACTTTGACTTCAGTGATCGTCAGGTGACCAGCTTCGGCATCGGCGCTCGTGGCAGCTACGACAACTTCCTGGTGTCGCGGATCGAGATTGCACCGGTTCCGCTTCCTGCGGGTGCCGTTCTGTTGCTGGGTGGTCTTGCTGCCTTCGGTGTCGCACGCCGGCGCCAGCGGCGCGCAGCCTGATCGGCCAAACCTGATACATTCGAAACGGCCCGTGGCATCGCCCGCGGGCCGTTTTCTTTTGGCTGGACGCTTGCGTCATGCGGTGACGTGGGGCAGGTGCTTGAGCCATGATCTTCCTGGCAGCTGTTCCCGGACTTGAGCCCCCCCTTCTGGACGAGGCGCGCGCGCTTGGGTTCGAGGCACCGCGCGCGGTGCCCGGTGGGATCCTGTGCGACGGGGATCTGGTGGAGGCGGCGCGGGCCAATCTTTACCTGCGTTGTGCGGTACGCGTGCTTTTGCGGATCGCGGAGTTTCGGGCCGTGCATCTGGCGCAGCTTGATAAACGCGCCAAGAAGGTGAGTTGGACCGAGTGGCTGCGCCCGGATGTGCCGGTGCGGGTGGAGGCGGTCTGCCGCCGCTCGAAAATCTACGTGAACAAGGCCGCCGTGCAGCGCGTGACCGGCGGGTTGGAAGCGGCCGGCATTCCGGTGACCAGGGACGGTGAAATCACCGTGAAAGTGCGGATCGACGACGATCTGTGCACCATCAGCGTCGATACGACCGGCGAGGCCCTGCACCGGCGGGGGCACAAGGAATTCGTGGGCAAGGCCCCGCTGCGGGAAACGATGGCGGCCGGGTTTCTGGCACAGATGGGATTTGATGGGACCCAGGCGGTGGTGGACCCGATGTGCGGGTCGGGGACCTTTGTTCTGGAAGCCGCCGAGATTGCGCTGGGGTTGGTACCGGGGCGGTCGCGGGGGTTTGCGTTCGAGCAAATGGCGGGCGGAGGCGCGCTGGGCGCGGACGGGATTGCATATTTGAAGAACAAAGATGGGCAAGAGGGGGCGCCGCCCGGTGTCCGGTTCTTCGGGTTTGACCGCAATGACGGGGCGATCCGGGGGGCGCTGGCGAATGCCGAACGTGCCGGGGTGAGCGAGGTTGTGGCGTTTGCGCGCGGGGCGATCAGCGATCTGGAGCCGCCGGAGAGGGTGGCGCCCGGTCTGGTGATGGTGAACCCGCCCTATGGGGGGCGGATCGGGGACCGGAAGTTGTTGTTTGGGCTCTATGGGGCGCTGGGGGCGGTGCTGGCCGAGAAGTTCGCGGGCTGGCGCGTCGGGATCGTGACAAGTGATGGCGGGCTGGCAAAGGCGACCGGGCTGGAGCTGACGGCCGGGGGGCCGGTGGATCATTCCGGGACGAAGGTGCAGCTGTGGCGCGGCACCCTGTAAAGCGCCGAGCCATCAACTGGTGGGGACGGTCAAGGTGATCGTGCCGTATTGCTCGAAGGCGAAACCGGGCAGGAGCCCGATGCGATAGGCCCCGGTTGCGACGCCCAGGGCGGTTTCAATATCGAGGGTCAGGTCAAAAGAGCTCACCGTTCCATCCGGGAAGCCCGTCCGGCTGTCGAGCATGATCTGGCCGGTGAAGATGATGCACTCGTGCCCCGGCGCGCAGGCGGAGGTGCCATCCTCATAGCGCGGTGTATGTCCGGTGGCGGAGACATCGCCCGCGAGGTTCACGTTGTCGAAGCCCCCCGACAATCCATAGGCCCCATCGGCGTGCCGCGCGATCTGCATCGTGGCGGCCGCGCGGACCCCAACGGTCACGTTGTGGGCGGCACCGGACAATGTGCGCACCTCTCCGGCGTGCAGAAGGGTCGGCAGGCAGAGGGCCACCAAGGTGGCCAGCAGTCGAAGGGGTGTAATCCGTGTGCGCATATCCGTGGCATCCTTCAAGACAAATGAACCAGGGCAGACCGGGGGCCTTCCCGTCTTGAGGACGCTAACAGAGGCGAGGGCGTTGGGGCCATAGCCGTTGGGGCGGAGACCTATTGCTTGGGGAAGTAGTCTTCACGCCCACCTTCACGATACACGTCCGCCGTGCAGCAATGCAGGCCGCCGCCAAAGGCGTAGGCGTCGCGTAGGTCGACGGGGATGACCTCCATGCCGAGCGTGTCCATCTGTTCCATCTGGTAGACCTCGGACGCCTCGACACAAACGGTTTTGGGGTCGAGCACCAGCACGTTCATGCTGAGCCAGGTGGAGGAATAGCAGAGCGGTGGCGGCGCGTTGTGGGCCGGTTGCGCGGCGTCGACGATCTCCCAATCGTTCTTTTCGAATAGGGCGCGTTGATCGTCGGGCAGGCGACGCTGAGGGTTGTTGAGGATCAGGCCGGGGCGCAGCGGCGTGAAGGTGGCGTCGATATGGATCGGGTAGGGGTCACCGGGGAAGTTGACGGCGTGCACGCGGTGATCGGGGAAGTGGCGGCGCAGCCATTCGATGCCCTTGAGGTTGGTGGTGAAGCCGTGCTGCACGACAAGGTCGCGGCCAAAGCGCAGGACATCGGCGGCGTCGAAGAGGGGCTCTTCTTCGGTGGTGACGAAGTGCTTTTCCTCGGCCCATTGCAGGCGCTTTTCGACGCCGATTTTGTCGGAGAGGTAATCGGGGTGGTAATCGGCGTCGGTCAGGCGCGGCTTGGGCGCGGCCTCGTGCCGGAAATTCGGGTCCTCCTCCCAGTAGCGCTGCAGGAGGGGGCGGTAGTTGAGGTATTCGAACCAGCGGCAGCGATAGGACATGGTGGCTTCGAGGATCTCGGAGCCGACCGTCAGCAACACATCGCGGGGCGGCATGCAGCCGAACTGGCTGTTAGTGTGGAAGTCGGGCGTGGTGGCGGGCATGGAATGGTCGATGGGCGTTGGCCGGTCGACGCGGATGCCGCGATCCGTGAGTTGTCTGGCGAAGGTATCGAGCAGCTCATTGGCCCGGTCGATACTCTCTTGCGGGCGGCGGCCCCACTGGCCGCGCATGTCGCTGTCTTCGGGGACCTTGGCGTCGAGGGCGGGTTCTTCGGGCGGGATATGTCCATCATCGGCGCGGCCTACGATGACATGGCGCAGTGGGTCCCATTCGTTCCAGCTGTTGACGATGGTGTTGCCGGTCATTCTTGCCCCTCCCAAGACGAAATTCGAGCCCGTTTAGGGACGTTCCCGGTACGCGGCAAGGCATTTTCCGGCGATGCGGAATGAACTCCGAACCGGGCCCACGCGTTGACCCGGGCATAAGTTGGAGAACACCCCTTGGAACCGATCACGATCCTGACGGAGCAGCTGCGCGAAATGGCGCGCGGCATGATTGAATTGTTGCCACAGATCGTGCTGGCGATCGCTGTCCTGCTGCTGACCTGGGGGGTCTACCGGATTGGCACCTGGGCGTTGTCCAAGGCGCTGTCGAGTTCGCGTATCCGCCCCAGTTTGAAGGAGCTGGCGGCGCTGTTCCTGTCGATCCTGATCTGGACCCTGGGCCTGATGATCGCGGCCGTCATCGTGTTTCCGAATCTGACCCCGGCCAGCATTCTGGCGGGCCTCGGCATCGGGTCGGTTGCCATCGGGTTCGCTTTCAAGGACGTGTTCGAGAATTTCCTGGCCGGGATCATCATTCTGTTTCGCAAGAAGATGCGGATCGGGGACCATATCGAATGCGAGGGGATCGAGGGCCGGGTGACGCAGATCGCCGTGCGCGAGAGCCATATCCGGCAGACTGACGGCCAGCTTGTGATCGTGCCAAACGCGATGCTGTTCAAGAACCCGCTGACGATCCGGACGGATCAGGAACAGCGCCGCGTCACGGTGATCTGCGGGGTGGCCTACGATGAGGATGTCGATAATGCGCGTGATGTCATCCGTCATGCCGTGAAGGGCTGCGACACGGTTATCACCGACGGCTTTCCGATTCAGATCTTCGCGCGGGAATTCAACTCGAGCAGCATTGATTTCGAGGTGACGTGGTGGACCGGGTCCAAGCCTGTCGAGGTGCGCCGGTCCCGCGATCAGGTGGTGGCCGCGGTCAAGCGCGGGCTGGACGATGCGGGCATCGAGATCCCGTTCCCCTATCGCACCCTGACCTTCAAGGAGCCGCTGCCGCTGGCGCGGCAGGGCGAGGGAGATCAATAGATCTTCAGCCCCAGTGTCTGGTCGAGATTGGTCAGCGTGGCGTCCTCGAACGCTGCGGGCCAATCGACCCCTTCGGCCTTTGCGAAGGCCCGTGCACGGGGCAGGTAGGCGGCGGCGTAGGCGCGATGCGCTTCGATGACGCCGTCGCGTGTCGGGATCAGGGGCGGTAGATCGGTCAGAAGCCTTTGCTGCGCGGGTGTCAGGCGCGGGTTCAGAACCAGCGCGCCACCGCGATAGGGTATGCCCGCCTCGGCGATCAGAAGGTCGATCAGGTGACGGCGTAGGTGGGTCAGCCCGGTGACGCCGTTGATGAACTCCTGCCGCCCGACAACAAGGGGCAACAAGGCGAGGATGCGGATGAACTCCTCAAACTGGTAGGCATGCCGGCGGACATCGCGCTGCGGCGCGGGTGGGCTCGGCGGGAGCGTGTCGTAGAGCGCGTCGCGATCAAGAAGAACCTGCACGCCATCTTGCGTGTGCCGACCCAGCTGGGCCGGTTGCAGGACCAGCGCGTCGATCCGAATGTCGGGCGCGAGGATGGCGTTGATCAGTGTGGGTGCGACGGAGCGGTCGCGCCAGAGAACGAGCTGACCGAGATCGGAAAGCGTGTCCCGCCAGAGCGCCGCGATGTCGTCGGTAAGCCCCGCCTCCGCCACGACCACGAAATCGATGTCGCTGTAGGCGTCGGCCGTGCCAGTCCCATGGCTGCCGCCAAGAAACACGGCGCGGATCTGGTCGACGCGCCTGAGGGCTTCGGTGATCTGGATGGCGAGCGGCGGGATCATGTCAGCACGACACCGGCAACGCGCATCCCCTCGCGCGCGGCGGTGAGGGAGCCGTCGAAGTCGATGGCGCGGGTCAGGTCCTCGCGCACTGTGACTTTGAAGCCGAGTTTCGCGGCATCAACGGCGGAGAAGTTCACGCAGAAATCGGTGGCGAGGCCGACCATGATAAGGTTGGTGATGCCACGGGTGCGCAGGTAGCCTTCGAGGCCCGTGGGCGTCGTGTGATCATTCTCGAAGAAGGCGGAATAGCTGTCGATGGCGGGGTTGTAGCCCTTGCGGATGATGAGGTCCGCGCGGTCCACGGTGAGGTCGGGGTGGAACTGCGCGCCGATTGAGCCCTGGATGCAATGGTCGGGCCAGAGGACCTGGGGGCCGTAGGGCATTTCGGTCATGGTCATCGGCTCGGCATTGTGGGTCGAGGCGAAGGAGGAATGGCCCGCCGGGTGCCAATCCTGCGTGAGGATCACGGCGGGGAAGTCGGCCATCAGGGCGTTGATGCCGGGGACGATTACGTCGCCTTCGGGCACGGCAAGCGCGCCACCGGGGCAGAAATCGTTTTGCACGTCGATGACGAGGAGGGCTTGGGTCATGGGGTGGCTCCTTTGTGGGCAATCTACGCCTTGGGCGTTGAGGTGCAATCTGTTGTCTTGTTGTCATGACACGAATCAGGCAAGCTGATCCCATGAAGAAGATCGAACGGATGCAAACCGGCCTGCGGCTGGAAAAACGCATGGTGAAGGTGCTGAAGGGCACGGCGGAATACCTCGACATTTCCATGAGCGAATTGGTGGAGTGCATGGCGCTGCACGCCTTTGACGGGAAACTGGTGTTCGGTGAGGAGACGCGCGGGAAGGTCGAGGCGCTGCGCAAGGTCTATGGCCTGACCTTGACCTCGGCCGATGCCCACGGGCTGGAGGAGGAATTCCGATGAGCTATGACCACATGCTCGATACGATATTATCGGGAGAGATCCCCTGCACCGGCTTCAGCCACGCGGATCACATGGGCACGGCCCATGCCGCCTTGCGCCGGTGGGAGTTTTTCGAGGCGGCGCATCACTATGCTGATGGCATCCGGGCCTCCGCCACTGCGGCGGGCGCGCCCGAGAAATTCAATGCGACCCTGACGCTGGCCTTCCTGAGCCTGGTTGCCGAGCGGATGGGTGATGAGGATAGCGAGACCTTCGTTAACGAAAACGCTGATCTGACGATGGAGGCATTGAAGAGGGCCGGATACGACGCGACGCGCCTGGCCCATCCAAAAGCCCGCACAATTGGCCTTTTGCCGCAATCCGCCTGATTGAAGCCGCGCCGAACTGGGCGTATCTGATCGCCCATGTTCACAATCGCCGCCCTCTATCATTTTGCCAAGGTGCCAGAGCCCGCTGCCGTGAAGGGGCCGCTGGCTGCACTTGCGTGCCGCGCGGGGGTGAAGGGCTCGCTTCTGATCGCGCCGGAGGGGATCAACGGGACAATTGCGGGATCACGCGCGGGGATCGATGCCGTTCTGGCGCATATTCGCGCGTTGCCGGGATTTGCGGGGCTGGAGTGGAAAGAGAGCCGTGCGGAGGCGCCGCCATTCGGCCGCCTGAAGGTGCGGCTGAAGAAGGAAATTGTGACGATGGGCGCGCCGGGGTTGGACCCCGCCTCCGTCGGGACCCATGTGGAGGCGGCGGAGTGGAACGATCTGATCCGCGCGCCGGATGTGGCGGTGATCGACACGCGCAACGCCTATGAGGTGGAGATCGGGACCTTTGAGGGCGCGATTGATCCGCAGACCGAGAGCTTTCGGGATTTCCCGGCCTGGTGGGAGGCCAACAAGGCGCGGTTCGGAAACAAGCGGATTGCGATGTTCTGCACCGGCGGGATCCGGTGTGAGAAGTCGACGGCTTACCTGAAATCGCAGGGGGTGGAGGAGGTGTTCCACCTGAGGGGGGGCATCCTGAAATACCTCGAAAAGGTTCCCGAGGCGGAGAGCCTGTGGGACGGCGGCTGTTTCGTGTTCGATGAGCGTGTGGCCGTGGGGCACGGATTGCGGGAGCTGCCCTATGGGCTCTGCCGGGCCTGCCGCCAGCCGATCACCGAGGCGGATCGGGCGCGGGCGGAGTTCGAAGATGGTGTATCGTGCCATCGCTGCATCGACGTGCATTCCGATGCGGACCGGGCGCGGTTCCGGGAACGGCAGAAACAGATCGCCTTGGCGAAATCCCGCGGGGAATTGCATCTGGGCCGATAGGTGGGTCTTGGGCGGGACGCGCACCAAGACCCGTGCGCCTTATGGGTTGGGCCTGTGAATTTGGCGGGCCGGGTGTTTGAGTTTTTCTTCCAAGATGAAGGGGGTCAGGCCGGTTTGCGTTGGCGCATGCCCGCGAGCAGGACCAGGGCCGCGAGGGCGGCGACAAGGGAGGCCGATTGGATCACCGTCTGGAAATCGGTGAGTTGGGCGATGAGGCCCACGGCGGGGCCGGCGAGAAGGCCGCTGACCATCAACGTGTTCCAGTAGATCGCCGTGGCCTGGGCGGGCCGGTCGCGCGCGAAGCTTTGCACGTAGCTGATCCCGAGGCTGGCGAAGAGGCCGTAATAGAGCCCTTCCATCGCCGCGCCGAGGATCATTTGCGGCAGGGATGTGATGGCGCTGAGATAGAGGATCGTGCCGATGGCGAGTCCGGTTGTGGCCAGGAGGACCTTTGCCGTGCCGAAGCGGGCCATCAGCGCGGGTGTGGAGAAGATCGCGAAAACCTCCACGAAGGTTTTCACGCTGAATGCCGCGCCGGGGGCGAAATCGGGCAGGCCGACCTCCTGCACATAGAAGAGCGGCAGGGCGGAGAAGGTGAGGGCGTGGGCGACGGAGAGGCAGAAGACGAAGGCGGTGGCGAGCCAGAGGCCGGTATTGGCGTTTGCGAGGATCGGTGTGCCCGCGGGTGCGGGCCGCGCCCCGGCGGATGCGTCCCGCGGCAGGCTTGTCCACCACAGGGCGAGCCACATGAGCGACAGGCCGAAGGCCACGCGAAACACCATGGCGGGGCCGAGCCAGTCGGCGACAAGGAAGCTGGTGGCCGGGCCGATCATCCAGGCGGTGGAGGTGGTGGCGCGCATATAGGCATTGAAGCGGCTGCGGTCGATCTGCTGCGCCTGTGCGAGGTGACCGCCGAGACTGAACATCGTTGAAATGGAGCTGGAGCTGAGGCCGAGGCCGATGACGCCGAGGGTGAGCATGGTTGGAAGCGTTGGCGACAGGCTGAGCGCAAGGGAGGCCACGCCGTAGCCCGCGGCGGCCAGCCCGATCAGCGGGAACACGCGTGTGCCGGCATCGATGCGGCGCCCGAAGGCGCGGTTCGCGGTGACGGTGAGGCAGACGGCCAGCCCGGAATAGACCGAGAGCATCCAGGGCGGGTGCCCCAGCGCGTCGATCAGGAAGAAGCCCATGAAGGGGATCAGCGCCGAATTCGCCAGCGTGCCGGTGAAGAGCAGCAGCAAGAAGGGCGCAAGCGAGGCGAGGGGCGAACGGGCCATGGCGGCACGGGTCCTGGGACGGAGGGCGTAGGCCATGGGTGGCACGGCTCGACCGACGGCGCAATGGCCGGGTGCTCAGGCAAGCGCGGTGACGAGGATGCGGGCTGTGGGCGCGAAGAGGGGATCGAGGCGGCCGGGCAGCCGGGCATCGACGGGCAACCAATGCAGATGGAAGATCAGTCCGTCCTCGGCCGGACTACCGCTGGCCCGGTGTCGCCATGTGTCGGGCCCGCCGTGCGGCGCGGGCAGCAGGCCGATATGCCAGCGGTGCACGACGCCTTCGGCAAAATCGCGATCCCAGGTGCCGATGAATTCGGGCGGGGCGGTGAGGGTGAGGCCGGTTTCCTCCTCCAACTCGCGGAGGGTGGCGGCGGCGATATCCTCGCCGTCCTCAACCGTGCCCTTCGGGATCTGCACGCCTGCCAGCGGGTGGCGGAAACACAGGAGGGCAGGCCCATGCCCCGGATCGCGGCGGATGACGCAGGCGACGGCTTTGTGGGTGATCGGCATGGGGCGGTGATGCCACGGCGTATCGGAGGCGACCAGCGGGATCTATGAGCGGGACGGGCCGCGGACCTCCTGCAGCGCCGTTGCCTCAAACCGGCGCAGGGGTTCGCGCGCGATCCGCCGGGTTTTGGGCGCGCGGTCGGCAAGCTCGGGGAAGAGCGTCAACAGCTCCTGGTAAAGCGTGGGATCGCGGGAGAGCTGGTGATCCCCCATGAACAGGCTCTCGGCCGGGGCGCCGTTGGCGAAGACGATCTGATGGGTGTCGAACATGAGATGAAAATAGGTCACCAGCCCACGCGGGGCCCGTGTGATCCGATCACCATCGACAAGATGCTTGGCGGCGCACAGCACCTCATCCTTGCCGAACAGAAGCTGACAGCGCCAGCCCTGCACCAGCATCCGGTGTTCGGGCGACACCAGGAGCGGGCGATCATTGTCGAGCGTCCCGGTTGCAAACCGGATCGGCGCGAAAAGACCCTCGGCCGGCACGGTGCGGTGGCCGATCCACCGCAGCGTCTTGGTGCCGGTGCCAAGGGTGACGATCCGATCACCGGCGCGCAAATCCTCCACGCTTGTCTGGCCCTCGACGGTCGCGATGCGGGTGCCCGCCGCAAAACAGGCCACGGTGATATTCTCGGCGGCAATGTTGGTATAGGTGAAATTCCGGGTGGAGCCGTCAGGCAATGTGACGGTGACGGTGCCGCCAGTGGCCCCCGGTGAAAACGGACTGAACGTGGCGCCTTCGGGAATCACCATGGAATCGGCACCGTTGCCGCCATTGACGAATGTGGTGAACAGCGACGTCACGATCAGGTCGTCGCCACCGCCACCGATGAGGTTGCCCGAGCCCTGATCCCCGATCAGTGTATCGTCGCCCGAGCCACCGCGCAGGTTGTTGCTGCCCGATCCGCCGATCAGCAGATCATCGCCGGACCCGCCGCGGATCTGATTGTTGCCGGTGCCGCCGGTCAGCGTGTCGTTGCCCCCGCCGCCGCGCAATTGCCCGCCATCGGCCCCGTCATCGGTGAAGGTGTCGTCTCCGTCCCCCCCGATATAGCCCTGCGAATCCAGCCCGACTGAGCCGCTGGCGCTGTTGTCGGCATCGTTGCCGCGAAACTCGACGATCTGGCTGAACGACCCGCCCGCCAGAACCGCATCGCTGCCGGGGGTGGGCGTATCGGTGACGACGAAGGTCGACCCGTCTGTCGTGTCGACAAAGGTGATCGAATTGCCGGTCAGGATGATCTGGATCGTATCGCTGACGTTATTGGCATTGATCGTGCTGTCGGCGCTCACCGTTTGGACGTTCCAGAAACCCGGATCGAATATGTTCGAGTCGCTGAGAGTCAGGAACACGGGCACAGGGGAGCAATCCGTTCGCGGGGATAAGCTGTATACAAGGTATCAATCCGGTCCGGGACGCGAGAGGGGCGCCGTGGAAACAGTCTGTTTCGGCAGGTTCATGCCGAAATTAGCAAAGTAAACCAGCGGTTTCGCCCATGCGAGCGGCACAACAGAAAAAATCCCCGGCGCAAAGGCCGGGGAAGTTGGGGACACGTCTGAGGGACAGAGTCTTCCCGGAGGAAGGAGGGATTATCGCCACCAAAAAAGGGAGTGGGATAAGGAATTTCAGGTCCGGACGCCCAATCAGTCGGGGGAAACGGGGGCTAGGGTCGATTGGGCGTCCGGGTATCCGACCCCCCGAAGGGGACCGGAATGGGTGGTGGCTGATTACCAGCCGAAGGTGAAGACCAGGTCGCCTTCGCCGCCGTTCTGGGCGATGGAGCCGTTGGTGTTGTTGCCGAACTGGAAGAGGCCAGCTGCGTTGCCGCCATTGCCCTGGGCGATGGAGCCGTTGTGGCCGTTGCCTTCCTGGTGGACCACGCCGATGTCACCGCCGGTGGCCACGTTGGTCAGAACCTGGGCCGGGTCGGCGCCATTGGCGATCTGGAAGAGCGCGAGGCCACCGGTGATCAGGTCCTGTTCCTGCTGGTTCTGGGCCGAGATGCCGAAGCTGATCTGGCCATTTGCGGCGGCGGGGACGGTCGTGGCGGCGGTTGCGGCAACGAGGGTGGCGGCGATGAGAGCTTTCTTAAACATGGCAGTGTTCCTTTGGAAAAAGTGGATTGTGAAAAAGGGTCAGTTGAAAAAAGAGGTGTTGGTTAGAGGTTGGGTTCAGAGGTCAACGGGGCAGGAATAAGCGCGCCCGTCGATGGTGAGGGTCATTTCGGCTTCGAGGTTGGAGCCGGTTCCGCCGAGCATCATGCGGCCAAGCTGGACCGTCTGACCGGCGCGGGCCGAAAACGGGCCGCCCTGGTTCATGCGGGTGCCGGGGCCTTCGACGCGCAGCTGGTAGATGCCGGTGACGGCCTCGGAGGCCTGCACGATCGGCTCAAGCAGGAGGCCGCCATTGGAGCGCTCCACCGTGATGGTGCAGGCGATGGGGGCAGTGTCCTGGGCGAAAGCGCGGCTTTCCATCGTATCGGTCTCGGCCGAGATGGCGGTGCAGCCGAGGACGGCCGTGCCGATTGCAGCAGCACCGAGGACCGTGCGGGATTTCAAAAACGTGGTCATTGGCCTGTCCTTTCAAAATTCGTTTGGGTGGGTTCGAAAAATCTTTGGGTGGTGTGATCCGGGAGCGGGGTGAAGGGACCGCGCCCCCGGATCGACCGGCTTAGTTCTGGATGACAAGCGCGGTGTTGCCGAAGCCGGACTGGCTGACCGTGCCGATGTCGCCGTTGCCGCCCTGGATCACGGCGCCAACGTTGAAAGCACCATCCTGGGTCACGACACCGGTGTTGCCGAAGCCGTTCTGGACAACTGCACCGGCGTTGAAGTCGCCGTTCTGGCCGACTGCGCCGAGGTTGCCGGCACCGGTCTGGTTCACGATCAGCGTGTTGAAGTTACCGGTCGTGACGCCCACTGCATCGTTGTCCCACCCCAGCTGGGTGATGGACGAGTCGTTGCAGAAGCCGGTCTGGGCCAGGCCGGCGCCGTTGTTCCAGCCCAGCTGGCTGACGGATGCCGTGCTGCAAGCGGAGGCGGAGGAAGCGGCGATCACCAGCAGAGTGGCGGAAACGGCGGCGGTTTTGATAAGTGCAAATTTCATGGGTCGAAGTCCTTAAATATAAAGTTTTGGTTCAGGTGTGTGTTTCAGGTTCAGGTGTTGTGCAGCTCGTGTTGGGGTGTGCCCTTGAGCCGATGACCAGAAATTGGCCCATTCCCGCCCTGTCAGACAATTTCAGCGGAAAGAAAGGTCATAACAGGGGGATGTTATCGAATGTCATTGGCTTAAATCGCTGAAAATAAACAATATAAAAGAGAGTCTTTGACGAGTGACGCAACGTCGAAAAATCGCCCGATAGCATGCTGTCAGGCCCGTGTCATGGCGATGTTATCGGGTGTCAGAGGCCCAGGTAAGGTTTCCCCGCAGTTCTGGGAGGACCTGGTCCTTGCCGGGATTCGCATGAAGCATCCCTTAAGGTAAGGCTGCCCTTACCCCTGGCGTGCGATTCGAATCGCTTTCGGAAAAGGGATCAGCCGGGGAAGGTCTCGTCGAGAATCGTCCAGATCGGCAGAAGGGCGGGAACCATCGCGTTGAGCGTCTTGAGAAGCCCGGTCTTGTCCCATCCGGCCGCAAGATCGACATTCACCGCGAAGGCCTTGCGCTTAAGCAGGTCCGCATGGGGATGGTCCTGATCGAACGGTTTGGGCACACGTTTCAGCGGATCGGGCCCCCAATCGCTCAGGCTGGCGCCGGACGCCTCCAACGCGCCGGTCAGGTCATCGCCGCGGCGGTCCACCATGGTGCGGTAGGCGGCCAGGCCGTCCTTCTCCAGCCCCATCACCCCCATGCCGAGGATCAGGTAATCCGGGGACGAGCCGAAGAACCAGGTGGGCGTTGTGGCCTGTTCGGGGCGGGACCACATCAGATGCAGGTGGGTGTTGTAGGGCGTCTTGTCCTTGGAGAAGCGCACATCGCGGTGGATGCGGAAGAGTTTGGGTTTGTGGGCCTTGCCGGTATGTTTGGCGAGGTCTTCGGCGAAGAGGTCCGCAAGGAGTTCGGCGGGTTTCTTGATCTCGGAATTATACATGGCCTTGTGGGCTTCGTAGAATGCCTTGGTGTTGTTCGCGCGCAAGTCGACGAAGAAACCGTTGGCGCGAGTGATCATCTCTGCAAAACCGTCGGACATGGGACAAACCTCTGCTGGTCACGGAATGGTGGTGGCGAAACGCTCTGGTGGGTCAGTCGCCGTGGGCTTCGAAAAACGCCACCGTGGCGGCCAGCAACTGATCCAGGGTTTCGTCCGTGGCGAACACGTTGAAGACATGGTCCATCTCGGCTGTCCAAAGTTCCTCGGGGCCGTCATGGGCTTCGATGAACAGATCTGCGGAAACCGGCGGGACGGTGGTGTCGAGGCTGCCTTGTGCCACGAAGAGAGGCCCGGAATAGGCGGCAATCTCGGCCAGGGGATCGCTGGTTGCCAGACCCTGGAAAAAGGCGCCGTTCAGCGTGATCTCCGTCCAGGGCAGGACGATCTCGATGGGATCGTCGGGCCCGGCAGACAGACCGGCGCTGACAATGTCTTCCCCCAGAAAGCCGGTGAAGGTTTCCATCGGCGTCGCCGCCGCATTCCAGAGCGCCACGGCGTCGAACGCATCGCTGCGCCCGGCCGCGGCGGCGGCAACGAGGCCGCCTTGGCTCCAGCCGATCAGATGAAGGTCGTCGGTTTGCACGCTGTCGAGTGATTGCAGGTATTCTATGGCGGCCAGCGCGTCGGCGATCTGGCCTTCGAAGGTTGTCTCGGCAAAGCTCATTTCGTCCGTTGCGTCCCCCGATCCCGCGAAATCGATGCGGAGGCTGGCAAACCCGACCTCGGCCAGATGGCTGGCTGTGCGCGCGAACACGCCTTCGGGCACGGCTTCGGTTGCCAGCTCATCCCGTGATCCGGTGAACCCATGCAGCAGCAGGACAACGGGCGCGGGATCTCCGGACGGAACGGCAAGGGTTCCGATCACATCCTGCCCGGGACGTTCGATTGTAATCGTCGTTTCGGTCACGTCAGCGGTAGCCAATGATGGCAGAAGCGCGAGAGACAGGCTGACAGCGGATATGCGAAACATGAGAGACCTCCGATTGACGTCGGGTCAACGTTAGGTCCCTGCCCGCAGCACCGCAAGTTTGCCTTCAGAAATCCAGATTCTCCACGCTCAGCGCATTGGCCTGGATGAATTCGCGCCGGGGTTCCACCACGTCGCCCATCAGTTTGGTGAAAATGTCATCGGCCTCGGCCAGATCGGCGATCTTCACCTGAAGAAGCGTGCGCGCCTCGTGGTCCAGCGTGGTTTCCCAGAGCTGATCGGGGTTCATCTCGCCCAGGCCCTTGTAGCGCTGCATCTGCTGGCCCTTGGCCCCTTCATCAAGGATCGCCTTCAGAAGTTCGGTCGGGCCGTGGATCAGCTGCTCGCGTTCCTTCCGATTGAGGGTTGAGGGCTCGCGATAAATGCTGCGGGTGTCTTGGGAAACCTCCGACAGTTTGCGCGCCTCGCCGGACCGGAGGACGGCACCATCGAGCGTGCGGATTTCCTCTACGCCACGCAGGACGCGGGACAGACGGATGCCGTGATCTTGCGTGATGCGTCCCTGCCAGCCGCGTTCATATTCAACGGCCACCAGATCGAGCCGTTTGGCCACGTCATCCGCCACGCCCTGAAGGTCGCTATCGGCCTTGCCTGCGTCGAACGCGCCCGCGATGGCGGCCTGCTCCACGATGTGGCGCGGGTAATGGGTGGGGAAGGCATCGAGGATACGCTTGAAATGGCGCGCGCCTTCGACAACGCGGGCGAGATCCTGCCCCGCAATCTCTTCCCCCGAGGGCAGACGCAGGGACGCGCCTTCGATGCCCTGGGCCACCAGATAGTCTTCCAGCGAGGCCTGATCCTTGAGATAGACCTCGGACTTGCCCCGGCTGACTTTGAACAGCGGCGGCTGCGCGATGTAGAGGTAGCCGCCCTCGATGATCTCCGGCATCTGGCGGAAGAAGAACGTCAGAAGCAGCGTTCGGATATGGGCACCGTCGACATCGGCGTCGGTCATGATGATGATCTTGTGGTAGCGCAGCTTGTCGATGTTGAACTCATCGCGCCCGATGCCGGTGCCCAGTGCGGTGATGAGCGTGCCAATCTCCTGGCTGCCCAACATCCGGTCGAACCGCGCGCGTTCGACGTTGAGGATTTTCCCGCGGAGCGGCAGGACGGCCTGATTGTGGCGTGAGCGGCCCTGCTTGGCAGAGCCACCGGCGCTATCGCCCTCCACCAGGAACAGCTCGGATTTGGCCGGATCCTTCTCCTGACAATCCGCGAGTTTGCCGGGCAACGAGGCGACATCCATCGCCGTCTTGCGCCGGGTCAGTTCGCGGGCCTTGCGGGCGGCCTCACGGGCCAGCGCGGCTTCGATGATCTTCGAGACGATTACGCGGGCCTCTTGCGGGTGCTCTTCGAACCATTCCTGCAGCTTCTCGTTCACGAGGCCTTCGACGGCGGGCCGGACCTCCGAGGAGACCAGCTTGTCCTTGGTCTGGGAGCTGAATTTCGGGTCGGGCACTTTGACGCTGAGCACGCAGGTGAGCCCCTCGCGCGCATCGTCGCCGGTGAAATTCACCTTTTCCTTCTTCGCGATCCCGCTGGATTGCGCGTAAAGGTTTATCGTGCGGGTCAGCGCACCGCGGAAGCCCGCCAGATGGGTGCCGCCATCGCGCTGCGGGATGTTGTTTGTGAACGGCAACACGTTTTCATGGTAGCTGTCGTTCCACCACATCGCGACTTCGACGCCGATCTCGTCCTTCTCGCCGGAGATGAAAATCGGCTCCTCCATGGCGGAGGTCTTGGAGCGGTCGAGGTAGCGCACGAATTCCCGCACGCCGCCTTCGTAGAACAAATCGGTCTCCAGCGCGTCGGCGGGGCGTTCATCGCGCAAGATGATGCGGACGCCGGAATTCAGGAAGGCCAGTTCCCGCAAGCGGTTTTCCAACGTCTTGAAGACGTAGTCGAGGTTCGAGAACGTTCCCGTCGAGGCCATGAAGCGCACTTCCGTGCCGGTGCGGTCCCCGCACTCGCCGACGACTTCGAGGTGCTTTGTGGTGAAGCCGCCCTCGAACCGGGCGACGTGTTCCTTGCCGTCGCGCCAGATCCGCAGTTCCAGCCAATCGGAGAGCGCGTTCACAACCGACACACCCACGCCGTGCAGGCCGCCGGAGACCTTGTAGGAATTGCTGTCGAATTTGCCGCCCGCATGGAGCTGGGTCATGATGACCTCGGCGGCCGACACGCCTTCTTCCTCGTGGATACCCACGGGGATCCCACGCCCGTTATCGCTGACAGAGACGCTGGAATCCGCATGAATGGTGACCGTCACGGCGTCCGCATGACCGGCCAGCGCCTCATCGATCCCGTTGTCCACGACCTCGTAGACCATGTGGTGCAGACCCGACCCATCATCGGTGTCGCCGATATACATGCCGGGGCGCTTGCGAACCGCCTCCAAGCCTTTGAGAACCTTGATGGAATCGGCGCCGTAATCTTCCGGCTGCGGGGTTTGCTCTGACATATGATTTTTGTCCCGTTCTGTTGCCCAATATATACGCATTTGGGCCGGCAATGTCACGGGCTGACCACAAGATTTAGGGGCTGTTGTGAGGCCTGGGGTCGAGGGGCTGGAGTGGGGTGTGGGCGTCGTGCCGGACATGCCAATCGGGGCCCGCGCGGTGGACGGAATGGCCGCCCCGTTTCGGCTTCGTGGACGGCTCGATCATGGGGTAGTGGCGTGGCTTAGAGGCCGTCCAGCAGGGTGGATATCGCGGCGATCGTGTTCCAGTTTCGGGCGGTGACAGGCGCCCGAGACAATTTCGCCGCAACCCTGGAGCGCCCGATCCCACCCGGCGTGTAGAGCCAAAGCACCCCGGGTTGCGACGAGAGTTGTTCTGTCTCGCCCAAAAGCGGGGACAGCGGCGCGGTATCGAGCGGTGGGCCATCGTGGAAGAAGCCGTGCAGCGCCTTTGGGGCGTCTGTCGGAAACGAATGGCTCGCGATACGGGCCTGCCATTGGGTGGCGCCAAGGGACACGATCATCGGGCGGAAGCCGTGGTTCGCCTCGATCTGATCGGAAACCGCGCCCGGCTCGACCGGCTCCGGGCACACCGCGTTGCCCGATTGCAGATGGGTCCGCGCGCCTCCGGCCCCCAACCTGTCCAGCAGCGCCCTCAGGTCCGCCATGGGGAGCTTGCCATGGCCGCCCACATTGGTCCCGCGCAAGAGGAGAACCTGCCCGCTCATGTCACCCGGCTTTCGCCATTCACATCCGTCACCTCGAAATGCTGCGCCCGCTCGCCGAGCTCCGCGAACAGTTCCGGCCCCGTGCCTGTCATCCAGGCCTGGGCCTCCAACGCGCAGATCTCGTCGAACAGCGCCGCGCGGCGGTCGGCATCCAGATGGGCCGCAACCTCGTCCAGCAAGACCAATGGCGCTATGCCGGTCTCTACCTTCAGGGCCCGCGCGTTGGACAGGATCAGCGAGATCAGAAGCGCCTTCTGCTCCCCGGTCGAGCATTGTTTCGCCGCCACGCCCTTGTCGCGGTAGATGGCTGACATATCGGCCCGGTGCGGCCCGATCAATGTGCGCCCCGCGGCCAGATCGCGGGAGCGGCTCTCCTCAAAGGCGGTGGCAAAATCACCCTCTGTTTCAAGGGTATACTCGACCTCCATCGCGATATCCGCGGTTGGAAACGCGGTGGTCGCCCCGTCTTGCGCGGCCGCGATCCGCGTCAGGGTATCCGCCCGGTTGGCCACGATTCGCGCGGCTGCGCCCGCCATCTGGGCCTCCAATGCGCGGTACCAGGCCGGGTCGCGCACATCGTCTTTCAGCAGGCGGTTCCGCTCCCGCATGGCCTTCTCAAAGGTCAGCACGGCCTCCCCATGATCCGGCAGAAAGCTCAGCGTGATGCGGTCCAGGAATCGCCGACGGCCCTCGGCGCCTTCGATCCAGAGCCGGTCTTGCGAGGGCACCAGCCAGACAATCCGCAACAGCTTCGCCAAGGCCAGTTGCGGCGCGCTCTTGCCATCGATCTGCGTGGCCCGCGCCGCGCCCGGCTCCGCCGTCAGCGCCACCTCGTGGCCCACGCCCGGCCCGGCAATCTCGGCCCCCACTTTCCATCCGATCGCCTCGGGCCTGCGGATAATCTCATCGGCCGCCGCGCGCCGTAACCCGCGCCCGGGGGACAAAAGCGATACTGCCTCCATCAGGTTGGTCTTGCCCGCCCCGTTGGGTCCGAACAACGTCACCGGACGCCCGTCCAGATCAAGAGTCGCGCGCCTGTGAGACCGGAAATGCGACAACACCAGAGAGGCGATGAACGTCCGGCTCATCCCATCCTGTCCTTCCACTGGTTCGAAATACCCCCGCCGGAGGCATCCAACATCGCTTATACGCGCATCGGCATGACGACGTAGATCGCACTTTCGTCATTGCCTTCGCGCATCAGCGTCGGCTCGGCGGGGGAGGAGAACATGAACACCGCATTTTCCCGGTCCACCTGGCTGGCGATTTCCAGTAAGTATTTGGCGTTGAATCCAATTTCCAGTTTCTCGTCGCCGTAGGCCACGGCCAGTTCCGCCTCGGCATTACCGGAATCCGGTGCGTTGACCGACAGCACAAGACGATCTTCATCCAGCGCCATCTTCACCGCGCGGGAGCGTTCGGAGCTGACGGTGGCGACCAGGTCGACAGCCTTGGCGAAATCCCCCGCATCCACTTCCATCCGCCGCGTGTTTCCGGCGGGGATGACGCGGGTGTAATCGGGGAAGGTTCCGTCGATGACCTTGGAGGTCAGCGTGATTTCGGGCGTCGCGAAGCGGATCTTGGTTTCCGAGACCGAGACTGCGATCTGCGCATCGTCATCGTCGAGGAGCTTGCGGAGCTCCCCCACGGTTTTGCGGGGCACGATCACGCCGGGCATGTCGGCGGCGCCATCGGGCAGGGCGGCGTCGATGCGCGCCAGGCGGTGGCCATCGGTTGCGACGGCCCGGAGTGCGGGGCCGTTATCCCCCTCGGCGACATGGAAATAGACGCCGTTGAGATAATAGCGCGTCTCTTCCGTGGAGATCGCGAATTTGGATTTGTCGAAGAGGCGGCGCAGGTCAGGCGCCTTGGCGGAGAAATTGGCGGCGTAATCGGTGGAGGCCATGACCGGAAAGTCTTCGCGGGGCAGCGTGGCCAGCTGAAAGGTCGATCGGCCGGCCTCAACCGTCAGGCGGCCCGCGGCGCTGTCTTCCGTGAGGGATACCAAGGCGCCATCGGGCAATTTGCGCACGATCTCATGGAGGGTCACGGCGGAGACGGTGGTGGCCCCGGCGCGCTCCACTTGGGCGGGGGCCTTATCGACCACCTCGATATCAAGGTCCGTCGCGCGGAAGCTGACAGTGTCGCCTTCGGCTTCGATCAGGACATTGGCGAGGATCGGGATCGTGTTGCGACGCTCCACAACAGATTGTGCCTGAGAGACGGCGCGCAAGAGTGTTGCGCGTTCGATGGAGAGTTTCATGACCTTGGGCTCCGACAGATCGCGGGGCCGCGAGATTACCCGGACCCCAGATAGGCACAAGTGCTTTTACAGGTGAGGTAACGCCTGTGCGCCCGCCGGGGTCAAGGCCTGAGCGGACGCCACGGGACGATTGATCAGGCTTCGAGCAATCGGCGCAACAGTTCGGCGTCTTCGGCGATCTGGCTGTCGGCCTGCATCAGCTCTTCGATCTTGCGGACGCCGTAGAGGATCGTGGTGTGATCGCGTCCGCCGAATTTCTTGCCGATCTCGGGCAACGACCGCTGGGTCAGGCGTTTGCACAGGTACATCGCCATCTGACGCGGGCGGGCAATGGCGCGCTGGCGGTTCTGGCTTATCAGGTCCACCTGGCGCAGTTTGTAATATTCGCAGGTTTTCTTGATGATCTCGTCCATGGTGACCTTCTTGTCGGTCGCGCGCAGAACATCCGTCAGGCATTCCTTGGCGACATCGACCGTCACTTCGCGGCGCACCAGATCGGCAAAGGCAAAGAGCCGCGTCAGCGCGCCTTCCAGAACGCGGATGTTCGAAGAGATCTTCTGGGCCAGATATTGCAACACGCCATCGGCAAATTTCACATGCGGATAGCGGGCCGAGAGCGTTTCGCACTTATGCTGCAGGACGCCGAGGCGAAGCTCGTAATCCGTGGGGTGGATGTCGACCACAAGGCCGCATTGCAGGCGCGACGCGATGCGATTGTCGAGCTCTTCCATATCCACCGGCGCGCGGTCCCCGGAGATGACGATCTGTTTGCCCATTTCCACCAATGCATTGAATGTGTGGAAGAATTCCTGCTGTGTCGAGGTCTTGCCGGCGATGAACTGGACGTCATCGACCATCAGGATATCGACCGAACGGAAGGTTTCCTTGAAGTTGAACGTATCCTGCTCGCGCAGCGCGCGGACGAACCGGTGCATGAATTGCTCGGCCGAGAGATAGAGGATCTTGGCGTCAGGGAAGCGGTCCTGCAGATCCCAGGCGATGGCGTGCATCAGGTGGGTCTTGCCGAGGCCGACGCCGCCATAGAGGAACAGCGGATTGAATGTGACGTCGAGCGTTTCCGCGACGCGACGGGCGGCGGCGTGGGCCAGTTCGTTCGGTTTGCCGACCACGAAGTTTTCGAAGGTGAGGGCCGGGTTCAGCTTGGCCCCGGGCAGGTCATTGCTGCTGGCGCGGGGCTGGGCGGCCGGGCTTGGCGCGGGCGCCACTTGCGCCGGAGCGGGCGCAGCGGCGGTGGCCATCTCTGGAACCGGGCTGGGCGCGGGAGCGGGGGCCGGGGCGGCGGCATGGGATGGCGCGACGGTTGCCGGTGCGGCGGAATTCGCAGCCACGGCCCCACGGGGGGCGACGGTGAATTCGACCCGGTCGGCCCCGATACCATGAGACGTCAGATGACGCAGGATCAGATCGCCGAAATTGTTGGACACCCAAGACCCGATGAAACCGGTGGGTACGTGAAAATGCGCGGTGCGCTCATCAATGCGGTCGAACGCAATCGGTTCAATCCACGCCTTGAAGTTGTTTCGGCCCACAACCTGCAGCAACTCATTGCGGACCTGGCCCCACGTCTCATCGGTCATTCGTTTTCCGTCCCTTTTCTTGTCCGACCGATTCATCGATGGCCGGTTTCACACCATTTTTCGCCGCCCGCCCTGATCACCTCGATCCTCTACAACACAATCATGACCCACCGGTTGATCCGGCGTGGAATGACGTGTCGTCCGCATAACACGGATTGGTGGGCAGCAATCGGGATGACACCAAACAGGTCCGTCGCAGCGCAAAGCGTGTGCTGCGGCCTTTCCCCTCAACTCCTCAAGCAATGCGCATCGGTCATTCGACCGGTGGGCCTGTGAACGCTGTCCTCGTTCTGGCCCTATGGCATCGTGCGGAAGGCTGGCGCCCCTCAACCGCCCCCCAAGGCGTCTGACTCGCAAGGCAGAAACTATCGGGAGTCGCGCGCGCCTCGCAACACCTCTTCGTGCTTGACTCGTCTCCTTCGCCATATCGAATCTGGTGGCCCGAATTAGAGCCTTGTCCGTGTTGACTATTTCCCGACAAAAAAAGGCGCCCCGATGACGGAGCGCCTTCAATACAAGGGTGAAAGGAGGGCGATTATGCGCCCATGCCCTTCACGCGAGCGGCAAGGCGCGACATTTTCCGCGATGCTGTGTTTTTATGCATCACCCCTTTGGTGACACCGCGCATCAACTCGGGCTGGACGGTTTTCAGGGCCTCTGCCGCGGCCGTCTGATCGCCGGATGCGATGGCCTCTTCGACCTTGCGCAGATGGGTGCGGATGCGCGAACGGCGGGCTTTGTTGATCTGGAACCGGCGCTCGTTCTGGCGGGCGCGTTTCTTGGCTTGGGGCGAATTTGCCATCGTGTCTGATCCTTCGTCGGCCCGCTGTGCGGGCATGTTCAAATATGTGCAACGCGGGTGGTCCCGACCCCGGGTTCACTACCGGGCGAATCTGGCCAAAGAGCGGGCCTCACACGCATGTCTGGCGCGGCATATAGGTGGATTGGCCGCGGAAGGGAAGCCTATTTGTCCCGGAATTGCGGTTCGCGCTTTTCAAGGAAGGCGGCCATGCCTTCGCTTTGATCTTCGGTGGCGAAGAGCGAATGGAACAGGCGCCGCTCGAACAGGAGCCCTTCGGACAGGCCAACTTCCTCGGCGCGGTTCACCGCCTCTTTCACGGCCATGGTCGAGATCGCCGATTTCTCGGTGATCTTGGCGGCTGCGGCCATCGCCTCGTCCATCAGTTTTTTCGCGGGCACCACGCGGGACACAAGGCCCGCACGCTCGGCCTCTTCGGCGGCCATGAAGCGGCCGGTCAGGTGCATGTCCATCGATTTCGACTTGCCCACCAGACGGGTCAGTCGCTGGGATCCACCCATACCGGCCATGACGCCGATATTGATCTCGGGTTGGCCGAATTTCGCATTGTCACCCGCGATGATGAAATCGCAGATCATCGCCAACTCACAACCGCCGCCCAGGGCATAACCCGACACTGCCGCGATGATCGGCTTGCGAATGCGCAGGATATCGGCCGACGCCTTGGCGAAGAGGTCTTCATAGACGACATCGGTGAAGGTTTTCTCCGCCATCTCGGAGATATCGGCCCCGGCGGCGAAGGCCTTATCGGACCCGGTGATGACGATGCAGCGGACCTTGTCATTCTCGTCTGCCGAGGCAAGCGCCTTGCCCAACTCGTTCAGGAGTTGCGTGTTGAGCGCATTCAGCGCGTCGGGGCGGTTGAGTTTGATCAGGCAGATATGATCTTCGACGTCGACGATCAGGGTCTCGTAGGCCATGGAGTGCGCTCATTGGCTGTTGAACCGAGGTATGAGGGTTAGCACCCGTTGCGGCGGTTTCAAGCTATCTCTGGCAGGCCGGGCAGTAAAAACTGGAGCGGCCCGATTGCACCTTGCGGCGGATTTTTTCAGCGCATTCCGGGGTTTGGCAGGCCTCACCCTCGCGCCCATAGACCCGAAATGTGTGTTGAAAATATCCCAGTTCACCATTTGCTTGCCGGTGATCTCGCAAGGAAGAGCCTCCGGCCTCGATAGCTTCTGCCAATACATCGCGGATGATCGGCACCAATGCAGCGACTCGGGGTGCACCGATCCGCCCGGCATGACGCAGGGGTGAAATCCCCGCCCGCCAGAGCGCTTCGCACACATATATATTGCCAAGCCCGGCCACGATGCGCTGATCCAGCAGCGCGGATTTCACCGGGCTGCGCTTGCCTTTGAACGCGGCGATCAGGTGGGTTTCGTGGAAGGCGTTGCCAAGCGGCTCCGGCCCCAGATCCCGGATCAGCCAATGGGCATTCTGCGTTGCGGTCTCCAGCAGGTCCATCGCGCCGAAGCGCCGGGCATCGTTGAAGATGATCCGCGCGCCTTCGTCGGTCTCGATCACGACATGGTCGTGTTTTTCCGGGGCGGGATGGGCGTGGTGAAATTGGCCAACCTGATTTCCCGAGATGAGCATCCGCCCGGACATGCCCAGATGGATCAGTAGGGTCTCGCCGGTATCAAGATCGGCAAGGATGTATTTTGACCGTCGTCTGAGCGCCGTGACGGTTGCACCGGTCAACCGTTCGGCCATGTTTTCCGGGAACGGCCAGCGCAAATCAGGGCGATTGACGGCGGCTTTGGCGATCCGCGCGCCTTCGAGGACGGGCAAAAGCCCGCGACGCACTGTCTCGACCTCTGGAAGTTCAGGCAATTCGGGCTTTCCTTCTGGGTTGTCGGGGTGCGCCGGATCACGTTGTAACCCCTTGGCTGCGCCCTATAAGAAGGGGCGGATCGGTAAAAGGACAAGTCCCATGGCGGATGATCGCACGACTCACTTCGGTTTCCAGGACGTGGCCGAAGATCAGAAGGCCGGGATGGTCCATGGAGTCTTCACGAATGTGGCGTCGAAATACGATGTGATGAACGACGTGATGAGCGTGGGTATTCACCGCATCTGGAAGGATGCGATGATGGATTGGCTGGCCCCGCGTGATGGCCAGACGCTGCTGGACGTGGCGGGCGGCACCGGAGACATCGCATTCCGGTTTCTGAAGCGTGCGCCGGGTGCGACGGCGACCGTGTTCGATATGACCGAGCAGATGCTGCTGGAAGGTGAAAAGCGCGCCGAGGCCGAGGCGATGGCCGACAAGCTGAGCTGGGTTGTCGGTGACGCGATGGCGCTCCCGTTCGACGACAACAGTTTCGACGCTTACACGATCAGCTTCGGCATCCGGAACGTGACGCGCATCGGCGACGCGCTGTCCGAGGCATGTCGTGTCTTGAAGCCGGGCGGGCGGCTCATGGTGCTGGAGTTTTCGCAATTGCCCAATGATGGGATGCAGAAGCTCTATGACCTCTATTCCTTCAACGTCATCCCCCGCACGGGGCAGCTGATCGCGGGGGATCGGGACAGCTACCAATATCTCGTCGAATCGATCCGCAAGTTTCCAGATCAGGAGGCGTTTGCGGGTATGATCCGGGATGCCGGCTTTGAGCAGGTGAAGTACCGCAACCTCTCGATGGGCATCGCGGCGCTGCATTCGGGTTGGAAGCTCTGACGTGAGAGGCCCCCACAACATCTGGCGGCTGGTGCGCACCGGTGCGACCTTCGAGCGAACCGGTGCCATGGGGGCGGTGCTGGAGGCCGTCGACGCGCCCCGACCCATTCGTGTGGCGGCGCGTGTTTTGGGTTGGCCCTTCAAATGGCTTGGCCTGCGTGGCGACCCCAACATGCCACCCGTGCCCCGCGCCCTGACGGCCCTGGGCCCGGCCTACATCAAATTTGGTCAGATCCTGTCGACCCGCCCGGACGTCGTCGGCCATGACATGGCGCTGGAATTGCAGGTGCTTCAGGACAAGCTGCCGCCGTTCTCCACAAGCGAGGCGCGCAAGGTTGTCGAGGTTGAGATGGAGCGGCCGCTGGGCGAGGTATTCAGCGCGTTCTCCGATCCGGTTGCCGCCGCCTCCATCGCGCAGGTGCACCGCGCGACTTTGACGGAGGGCGGCCGCGACGTTGCGGTGAAGATCCTCCGGCCCGGTATCGAGCGGGCGTTTCGCAAGGACGTGGACGCGTTCTACCTGATCGCCGCTTTGGTCGAGACCTTGTCGCCGTCATCCCGCCGGTTGCGGCCCCGCGACGTGATCGAGCATTTCGAAGGCGTCGTCTTGCAGGAACTCGATCTGCGGATCGAGGCGTCGGCCGCCGGGGAATTCGCAGCCAATACCGAAGGGGACGACGGCTTTGTGGTGCCCAAGGTGGAATGGGGCCTGTCCTCTCGGCGGATGATGGTACTGGGCTGGGCCGAGGGCCTGCCGCTGAGTGATCTGACGGCGATCGATGCCGCCGGGCACAACCGCCGGAAACTGGGCGCGACGGTGTTGCAGATGTTCCTCCGGCACGCGCTGCGGGACGGGTATTTCCACGCGGATATGCATCAGGGCAACCTGAAAGTGGCCCCGAATGGCGATGTGGTGGCGCTCGACTTCGGGATCATGGGGCGGATCGATGAATATACCCGCCGGGTCTATGCCGAGATCCTGATGGGCTTTATCCGCAAGGATTACCGGCGCGTGGCGGAAGTGCATTTCGAGGCCGGATATGTGCCGCCCGACCGGGATGTCGGGGAGTTTGCCCAGGCGCTCCGCTCGGTGGGCGAACCGATCTTTGGCATGGATGCGAGCGGAATTTCGATGGGGCGCTTGCTGGCCTATCTGTTCGAGGTGACTGAGCGCTTCGGCATGGAAACACGAACCGAGCTGATCTTGCTGCAGCGCACCATGGTGGTTGTCGAAGGCGTGGGCCGGTCGCTGGACCCCGAGCTGAACATCTGGGCCGAGGCCCGCCCGGTGGTCGAGGAATATATCGCGCGCAATATCGGCCCCCAGGCCGTGGTGCGGGACCTCGTCCGCACGGCCATCGTGTTGTCGCGCTTCGCGCCGCGCCTGCCGCAATTGGCGGAGGCCGCATTGATCGCACAGGCGCATCCGGAAAAACCGGCGCGGGTGAACCGCTGGCCGGAACGGGTGGCACTGGGTTTGGGTGGCATCGCGGCGGGTGTGATCATCGCCGCGCTTGTCGGGATGCTTTAGCTTCCGCGGCGAAGTGCCTGGACATTGTCGGCCGGGATGCTGACTCCGTTTGCCATCGTCAACCAGACCTCGCCCGACAGGGTCTGCGCCTCGGCGATTTCGCCAAAAACGAAGGTCGAGCGTTCTTCGAGAATGTCTTCCCCCAGCCAGCTTTGCGCTGAGAGTGTGTAGGTGCCGTTGGGCAGCGGCTGGCCATCATTGCCCATGCCGTCCCATTCAATCGGATCATCGGTGAGCGGGATCGGCGTATTGGCCACAACCTCGCCGTTTTGGTTGCGCACGATCAGCTCCACCCGGTCTGCCAGTGAAGCGGGCGCGGTCTGGATGGTGGTAGGCTCCCCGGTGAAGTTAACCGGCATCTCGGCCCGCGCCTCCATCCCGATCCAGCCCGAAAGCTGGCCCATATTCATCGCGGTGAAGGCGGTTTGAAGCTCTCGCAGCAGGTCGTTGGTCTGAACCTGCTGTTCGACGCCTGAGAACGTCGCCAATTGCGCGGTGTATTCCGTGCTGTCCGCCGGGTTCAGGGGATCCTGGTTCTGCATCTGCGTGGTCAGCAGCCGCAGGAACATGTCGAAATCCGATGTGATCGTCGTGCTGCTGGAAGCAGGGGGCACGGCAGATCCGGTTGAGTTGGGCTGCGAGGCGGGTAGGATATCCATGGCTCTCTCCTATAATCTGAGGTCAAGCGCACCGGTTCCGGTGCGCTGAGCGGTGGCCTGGGCGGTCAGTTCGTCAGTGGCGATGGCGGCGGTTTGATCGCCCTGTCCGGACGTACCTTGGCGCCGATTGTCCTGATCGCTGGAATTGTCCTGCGAAATCCGCACCGATGGGGCATCCAACCCGGCCTCGGCAAATTCCTGCGCCAGAAGATCCAGGTGACGTCGCATCAGATCAGCCGTCTCCGGCCGATCGGCGTGGATCGTCAACGTCATGACGCCAGCGATGTCCGTGACCTGCATCCGGAGGCGACCCAATTCGGGCGGGTCGAGCGTCAGTTCAACGGGCCCCCCGGCCTCGGATCTGCCATCGGACAATGCGGCGGCAATCTGATGGGCGACGAGCTGAGCAGTGGCAGGTGTCGATGCGGGCGCTGCGCCGAGACCGAGCGTTGGCGTGGTTGTCTGGGCGATAGGGGATGTCGCGTTCAGCCCCAGATCGGGCAGGGCAGTCGTTTCCATCGCGACATCCATCCCTGCAAAGGTCGTGCTCATGAAGGTGGCTGCGGGTGACGTACCAAGTTGCTGCAAGTTGCTGGTAAGTGTCGGTGCCGCCCCGGCGCCGGACCGGGATGGAACTGCATCCGCCCCGGTCACGCGCGGCGTCTCAGAAATCGGCCGTTCGCCGGTGGCATCCGAATTTAACGCGGTCGGCCGCAGATCGGGTGGTGCGGCCTCCTGAGTGAAGGGTTCATTCGGTGGTATCGTGGGGACAGTTGCTGCGGCGGAAACCTCGACGCGCTGTTTCGGTGGCGATGCTGACATGGCGTGCATCTGCAAGGATGTCGCGACACCTGATACAGCCACATGCTGAGCATGGTTCGGGCCGACTTTCGCTTGTGCACTGCCGGAGGCCGTCTGCGCCACCGCGTCTGGTTGTGGCGAGCGGGGCGCGGCAGTGGTCCCGATTTGCGGCATCTTGTTTGTTGGAGCCGGTGCGGCTTCCGTTTGATGTCGCGGGCCGAAACCGGTCTGAGCTGAAGTGAGATCATCAGGCGCTGGACCCGCCGGATCAGACCGGCTCCGGCGATGTGCGCCGATCACACCAGACTCTTCGGGTGTTGGCGGCGCGAGATCTGATGCGGGTGAATCAGCAACATGCGCCGCGCCGCTACCGACCGTCATCCCCGCGGTATTCGACAACGGGGTTTGGGTCCGTGCGCGGAGGCTTTCGACCACGGCGCCATCTACGGTCGGTGCAGAGCCGGAGGTGCCGTCGCCCGACCCAGTTCCGATGCCGATCGCTGGCGCGACGGAAGCACCCATTGGTTGATCAACGACGGTCGAGCCTTTGGCGCCAGTCGGAGGTGTGGCGGCTGGCAATGCCGACATTGGCGGCTTAGGCGAGGCGACGCCAGCGTCCAGCATTCCCGGTTGTGTAAGTCTGGAGCCAAGCGGATCGAAGGCGTCTGCCACAGGTACGCCGAAAGTGGGTCCACGGACGTCCGCATCGGGCAACGTCCCGAGCGATACCACCTCATCCCCCACTTGTACGGCGAGGTTGGATAGGGGGAGAGTCGCATTGGTTTGCGCAGCCGAAGCGCCGAACGATGGATCGATGGAAGTGACCTGCCCGATGCCTGACAGCAGCGGTACTTCAGCGGTTGCAGACGCGTCTGCCATTCCAAAGAAGGCGAGATCGAACGCTTCCGCGTCGGTGGCCTGCTCCTGCCCGCCTTCGCGCCACGATCCAATCGCTGTGCGCCCCGGCGTACCGAGGCTTTGTAACAGATCATCCATCCTGGCTGTCCGCTTGTTGATGTCCTCCACTCTCTAGTTCGAAAGCTCCTTACGAATTCTTTACGCCCGTCTGCCAAGTTCCGCTGAAATCCCTCGAATGCGAGAGAGTTTGATGACGATATCGACCCTTACCCCGATTGTTGATGCAAACGCATCCCGCCGTTTGGCTGACCTTCAACCCCATGATCCCCATGCGGAACTGCGTACCGCCGCGGCCGATCTAGAGGCTGCATTTCTGGCCGAAATGCTGCAACATGCAGGCTTCGGCGAAGCTCGCGACAGCTTCGGCGGCGGTGCCGGCGAGGAACAGATGACGTCCATGCTCCGCAACGAACATGCGCGCGCGATCGCGGGGCAGGGCGGTGTTGGACTGGCGGAAATGATCTTCGATTCCCTCGTGGCGCGCGCGGGGGCGGCGCAATGATTGGCCGTCGAAAATCGGCTGTGGCCACTGTGAGTGACCTGCTCGACATGCAGCGCAAGGCGCTGCTGAGCGGGGATATCGATAAGCTTGACGGGATGGAGGTTGCGCTCGGCCGCGCCTTCTCGCGCCTGAAACGTGAGGGCGCCGGATTGTCGGATCTGGAGCACGTGACCGCGGCTGCAAAACGCAATGCCAGTTTGTTGCAGGCCGCGAAGGCTGGTGTGACGCAGGTGCGCGCGCATCTTGGAACGGCTCGGCAGACGACACTGACCACGTATGATGCCTCCGGACAGACGCGACCGGGCGGCCAAGCCCCATCGCGCACCCTGGCGCGCGGATAGCGCCAAAGCCATTCAATTCCTTCGTATCGAGCTTCTTGCGATTAGGGCTCTGTTAACCTCCGCACCTCAGAACCGAGAACGCACCCAGACGGGTGGCGTGGGCCGGAAACCTCGGCCCGCAGCCGTCAGAAAGACGTTTCGCAAGGCTCCGCCAAAGCGGGGACCTGATTGTGACCGGCGTGAAAAACCACGCCATGCAAACATAAGAAAGGGACGTCATGTCCAGCATTCTGACGAACAACAGCGCCATGGTTGCGCTGCAAACTCTGAAATCCGTAAACAACAGCCTCCAAGGTGTTCAGTCGCAGATTTCGACGGGTAAGGCCGTCGGCTCCGCGAAGGACAATTCTGCTGTCTGGGCGATTTCGAAGGTCATGGAATCCGACGTGAAGGGGTTCAAGGGCATCCAGGAAAGCCTCTCGTTGGGTGAATCCACCGTGGCCGTTGCCCGGAACGCCGCGGAAACCGTCACCGATCTGCTGACCGACATCAAAAGCAAGATCGTGTCCGCGCAGGAAGAAAACGTCGACCGCGAAAAGATCCAGTCCGATATCGCGGCTCTTCGCGGCCAGATCGGATCGGTGGTGAATGCCGCGCAATTCAACGGTCTGAATCTCGTGACCGGTACCGAAGACGTGAACATCCTGTCGTCGCTCGACCGTACGGGGAATGGCGAGGTGACTGCGGCGAATATCCAGGTGGCGCGCCAGGACCTGTCTACCGGTTCCGGTACGTTCGGCACGGGCGACTCGCTGGCGGGTAACATCACGTCCAGCGCCGCGACAATCGACTCGACCAACGCCGTCAACGACCTTGAGTTGACAATGGCGGGCACCACGAACGAGGCGCTGACGCTGACGGTGAACGGGACGACCTTCACCCAGAGCTTCGACACAGATGCCGCGACGACAATTGATGCCCTTCGTGGTCAGATCAACCAAGCCGGTCTGACAGGGATTGCCGCGGCGGGCACCGGTGCAACGCTTGAGTTGCGGAACACCAATTCCTTCGCCGAATTCGATGTCAGCTGGAATTCCGGTGCGACGAACACAATCGCCGCAGTGAACAACGGTGACACGTCTGAAAACGTTGCGGCAACCGCCGGCGCCGGTGCCGCTACGCTGGTGTATCGCGCTGAGGAAGTGGAACTGTCCACGACCGCCAAGGTGAACGAAGGCGACGGATACCGTATCAACGTCAATGGTGGCGCGTATGAATACGTCGCCGGCAAGGGCGAAACGATGGAAGACGTGGCGCGCGGCCTGAAAACCGCCATCGATTCCGGCGGTGAAATCGGCGTGACAACCAGCGTCGCCCAAGACGACGCCACCGGCGCATGGAAGGTGCTGGTCGACTATGACGGGTCTGATACCGGTGCCGGCGCAACCATGACGCTGACCGATGCAGGTCAGGCAGGTGGTGAAGCCTCCGGTGGCCTCTTTGGCCTCGACAACATCGATGTGACGACCAACGAAGGCGCAGACTCCGCGTTGGCAAATATCGAAACGTTGATCCAGAACTCCATCGACTCAGCCGCGAACTTCGGCTCCGTCCAGGGGCGGATCGAGACGCAGTCGGACTTCGTCGGCAAGTTGGTGGACTCGCTGAAATCCGGGATCGGCACGCTGGTAGACGCGGACATGGAGGCTGCATCTGCACGGCTGCAGGCCCTTCAGGTGCAGCAGCAGCTTGCAACTCAGTCGCTGTCAATCGCCAACCAGGCGCCGCAGAACATTCTGTCGCTGTTCAGGTAACCCGATCTTTCGCTGGGGCGCGGTCATCGCGCCCCAGCGATGCCCGATGAATTATTTCGTGCGGTCCGATCGACCCTTCGACCGCACCACGCAACGTTCGTTGCCCAGATACAGCCCGCTCAAGGAGCATCCTCGTGTTTTCCACCTCGCTCGCCCAGACCGCCTATGCCGCCTCCGCAACGCCCGTTCGAACGGACCGCGGAACCGAATACGCAGCGTTTCAACAGGTCACTGCGCGCCTGAACCGCGCCCGCAGCCCCGACGCCCCCATGACCGACCGCGCCCAAGCTCTCCATGAAAACCGCAAGCTTTGGACAATCCTTGCCTCGGATCTTGCTGATAGTGAAAACGGCTTGCCACAGGGGCTGCGCGCCCAATTGTTTTACTTGGCCGAGTTTTCGCTCCTGCAGTCCCGCAAGGCACTCAACGACCGTGAGGCCTTGGCGGCCCTCGTTGATATCAATACGGCCGTGATGCGCGGCCTGGGTGGACAGGAGGTGTCGGAATGAGCGGTCTTGTCCTAAAACTCGGGCCCAAAGAGCGGGTCTTGGTGAACGGTGCAGTGATTGAGAATGGTGATCGGCGCACGCGTTTATCCATCGTCACGCCGGACGCAAAAATCCTGCGACTGCGCGACGCCATTCACCCGGAAGAGGCAAATACACCCGTTCGTCGCGTCTGTTACATCGCGCAACTGGTGCTGTCCGGCGATGCCGAGATCGAGGATGCGAAGGCGCAACTCCTGCGCGGTATGGAACAATTGAGTCAGGTGTTTACCGACCCCGATAGCCGCGCCTTGCTGTCCAAGGCCACGGAGTATCTGGTTGAGGAGCAGGTTTATCAGACCCTGAAATCATTGCGTGGCCTATTGGCGCGAGAAGAGCGGTTGCTCGCGGCCGGGCAAGCATGACCTTCCAACCCGTCATTCCGCTTGGCGGGTTCGCCGGTTGGCGATTTCTTCAATCCAGTTTGGAGACACAGCAAACCCGATATGCCGACGCGCCCGCCCAGGCGCGGGATCGAGAGTACTTTCGTGAGAAAATCGGAGCGATTACCACGCCAACTGAACTGACATCGGATTTCAGGCTGATGCGTGTGGCGTTGGGGGCATATGGCCTGCAAGACGACATCCCGAACCGTGCCTTTATCGAGAAGGTGCTCGCAGATGGGGTGGACAACGACGATGCCTTGGCCAACCGGTTGGCCGACAAACGTTACCGCGCGTTTTCAGAGGCGTTCGGTTTCGGGACATCTCTGCCACCACGCACTCAATCCCCCGCCTTCGCTGACCGTATCCTGGCCAGATTTGAACGCCAGTCGTTCGAAATTGCCGTAGGTGAGCAAGATTCCGACATGCGTCTTGCATTGACGGCCATTCGTGAAGTGCCCGAGATCGCAGATAGCGGCGTCAGCGACACGACAGCATGGTTCAGCATGATGGGTAATCCGCCATTACGGCGCGTTTTCGAAACCGCATTTGCGCTTCCGACGTCCATTGGAACCCTGGATCTGGACCAGCAATTGGGGGAATTCCGCAAGGCTTCCGAACGGGTTCTTGGAACATCCGATTTCGCTGATTTGGCCGACCCGGATCGGGTGGATGAGTTGGTGCGGGCCTTTACGTTACAGGCGCAGATCGCGGCCGGGCCCTCGGCTCTCACCCCGGGTGCGTCTGCTCTCGTCCTTCTGCAAAATCTCGCATAGGCTTCGCCGTACCTGACTATGCCATCAGGCACGTCCCTTGGTTACCGGATTGTCCGCCGGTGCCAGGACTTTGGACAGATTGAGGAAACTGGCCCCGATATCGGCTCCGGCGGCTTCGCCGATAAAGGTGTCCAAAGCCTCGTGCACTTTGACGGCTCCGTCCGTCATTGGATCCGTTCCCGGAGTATAGAGCCCGGCCTGCACCATCATCTCGGCGCGGTCATAGGCGCCCAGAAGTTGGCGGGCACGGGAAATCATTGCGTTTTCATCCGAACTTGCGGCATTCGGCAGCGACCGGCTGACGGAGCGGAGCAAGTCGATGGCAGGATAGCGCCCACGTTCCGCAATTTCACGCGATAGCACGACATGACCGTCCAGAACGCCGCGCATCACATCGGCCACTGGACCATCCATATCGGACCCGGCAACCAGAACGGACAGGATTGCCGTGATATCGCCCTGATGGCGCGTGCCTGGCCCGGCACGTTCGGCAAGGCCCATCACGCTTTGCGCCATGGAGGCCGGAAAGCCATTTGGGCCGAAGGGCTCTCCAGCGGCAGCGGCCACTTCGCGATGCGCTTCGGCGAACCGCGTGATCGAATCTGCCAGTACCAGAACGTGCTTGCCCTGATCCCGGAAATACTCGGCCACGGCCATCATCGAATGAGCGGCGCGGGCCCGTGTCAGGGCCGGCCTGTCGGACGTTGCGGCGATCACTACGGCGCGCGCGAGACCCTCTGGTCCCAAAGTCTCGGCCACGAAATCCCGGACTTCGCGCCCCCGTTCGCCGATGAGCCCGATCACGACGACGTCGGCAGACATCCCTTGGGCCAATGCCGCAGTCAGCCGGGATTTCCCGACGCCGGACCCAGCAAACAGGCCAAGCCGCTGCCCCCGTACGATCGGGAGAAGGGTGTCGAACACGGCAAAACCGGTGCGAAGGCGCTCGCCCAGACCCCGCCGTGCCGCGGGGGATGGCGGCGGCGCCATCAAAGGGTAGGCGCGCGGGCCTGGAAACAACGCCCGGCCGTCCATCGGCTGGCCGTCCGGGTCAAGCACGCGGCCCAACCATCCGCCGTGAGGTGAGATCGTGGGCGGACCAAGATGGGTGACTTCCGCGCCCAGATGCAAACCATCCGCAGGGCCTTCGGGCATCACGCGGGCGGAGCCGGCCTCGATGCCAAGGATCTCCCCCTTGAGATCAATGCCTAATCTGACGCGATCCCCGAGAGCTGCCACCCGATCCAATCCGGAAACGGTAACGCAATCCCGCCCAAGTGCGGTGACGGTTCCAACGGCCTGCGCCGTTTTGATCAGGCGCAATTGGGCGCGAAGTTGGTCGAATGCATCGAAGGTATGATTGTGTTCCATCGCGGGTTCTCCGGCAAACGGCGCATTTGAATCGCCTCAATTACCGAATCTAAAGGAATCACTCTTAAGCCTTCGTGTAGCCGAGATGGGAGAACCCCAAAATGTTCGATAGGCTTGAGATTTTTCAGCTCGCTGGTGCCCAAGCGCGCCATTCCGCGTCCAGGCAGGCCGTGGTTGCGCAGAATATCGCGAATGCCGATACGCCAGGATATCGCGCCCGAGACGTCGCCGATTTTGCCGAAACCTGGCGTGCCATGACCGCCGAAAACCGGATGGGCCGGGGCGAGATGCCGATGCGGGTCATTGATGCCGGAACACCGGCCTCGCCAAACGGCAACACGGTTTCCCTTGAATTCGAGATGCTTCGCGGGATCGAGGCACAGCGTGCCCACGACCGTGCGCTTCGGGTCTATGGCTCGGCCATGTCGATCCTGCGCACAAGCATCGGGCGCTAGGGGTATGATATGACAGATTTCTCCAGTGCTTTGTCCGTCGCGGCCTCGGGAATGCGGACCCAGGCGCAGCGGATTACTCATGTGTCCGAGAATATCGCGAATGCGGATACGCCGGGATATCGCCGGAAGATCACGAGTTTCGAGACGGAGCGTGCCATGGGTGCACCGGAAGGCGCGGTGCGGCCCGGCCCCGTGCGCCTCGATCAAACCGTTTTGCCGATGATGTTCGATCCGGCCCACCCGATGGCGGATGAAACCGGGCATTACGAAGGGTCGAATGTCGATCTTGTCATAGAACTGGCCGATGCGCGGGAAGCGCAGCGGTCGTATGAAGCCAATCTGCGGATCTTCGACCAGATCCGCCAGATGTCCTCTTCCCTGAACGAACTCTTGCGCCGATAGCGCCCAATCCACCACGTCTGAGGAGAATCCCGGATGGATATTCGTCAAGCAATGGCCGCACAGGCCTACGCTCAACCACGCCTGACCCCACCAACGGCAGAGCCGCAGAACGGCAATGCGTTCACGCAGGCCGTCACATCCTTTGCGGAAACCGTTGCCCAGGGTGAGGCGCAGGCCACCGCCGCCATGACCACCGGCGCGGATCCGCATTCTCTCGTCACCGCGCTGGCGCAAACCGAACTGGCCGTGGAAACCGCCGTCACCATCCGGGATCGCGTTGTGGAAGCGTACCAGGAAATCCTGCGGATGCCGGTCTGAGCCAATGGACGAGATGGTTTTTTTCGATACGCTTCGCCAGGGGCTCTGGATCTCGGTCGTGATCTCCACGCCGATCCTTGCAGCCGCGCTGATCTCCGGCGTTTTGGTGGGCCTGTTTCAGGCGCTGACAAGCGTGCAGGAAATGACGCTGACCTTCGTGCCCAAGCTCGCAGCGATCGTGGTCGTGTTCTGGGCCTCGATGGGGTTCATGACCCAATCACTCACATCCTATTTTTCCGACACCCTTATTCCAATCATTGCGGGGATGTAGGCCATGGATAACCCCGGATATACGTCCCTCACCCGGCTGTCTGGCCTGATGCGCGAAATGTCGGTCGTGGCGAACAACATCGCCAATATCTCCACGACCGGATACCGCGCTGAAGGCATCATCTTTGCCGAGCACGTGGCGGCCACCGGGCGGGGGGAGCCGTCGCTCAGCATGGGGACCGCCACCGGGCGCATGATCTCCGACCAGCAGGGCGCGTTGCAGCAGACTGGCGGTGAGTTCGACTTTGCCATTGAGGGCGAGGGGTTTTTCTTGATCGACACGCCCCGGGGCGAGGCACTGTCGCGGGCGGGTGCGTTCATCCGCAACGAAGTCGGCGAACTGGTTACGGCTGAAGGCCATCGTTTGCTCGATCAAGGGGGCGCGCCGGTGTTCGTGCCACCCAATGCGCGCTCCGTCGCACTGGCCTCCGACGGGACGATTTCTGCGGACAATCAGCCCCTGACGGTGATTGGCCTCTATATGCCCAATGACCCGCTCGAATTGTCGCGGCAATCCGGCACCGCCTTCACCGTCGAAAGCGGCTACGTGCCCGCCGAAAACGCGCGGGTGATGCAAGGGTTTCTGGAGCAATCCAACGTCGATGCCGTCACCCAGATCGCCCGAATGATCGAAGTTCAGCGCGCCTATGAATTGGGCCAGAGCTTCATGGAATCCGAAGACCGTCGCATCCGCGACTTCCTGCGCACTGCCGGCGGGCAGTGATACTCCAGAAAGGATGACCTTATGAGAGCCTTGGATATCGCCGCCACCGGCATGAGCGCGCAACAGATGCGTGTGGACGTGATTTCGAACAACATCGCCAACATGTCGACGACCGGTTACAGCCCGCGACGCGCCGATTTTGCCGATCTGCATTATCAGCAGATGACCCGTGCGGGCGCGATCAATGCAACGGACGGCACAGTGGTGCCCGCCGGTGTGCAGATCGGCTTGGGGGTTCGCCCCGCCGCCGTCACGGTCACGTGGGAACAGGGCACCGTCGCGGCCACTGGCGGGCAGCTGGATGTGGCCATCGAGGGGCGCGGATATCTGGAGGTGACACTGCCGTCCGGAGAGGCCGCTTACACCCGCGACGGGGCGTTGCAGCGCACGGGTGACGGCCTGATCGTGACGGCCGACGGCTTCGAAGTGAACCCGGGGATCACCATCCCCCGCGACGCCCGCGATATCTCGATCAATGCGCAAGGCGAGGTCTATGCGTCCTTCCTGGGTGAGGTTGAGCCGCAGCTTCTCGGGCAATTCAATCTGGTTGGATTTTCCAATGATAACGGCCTGGAAGCGATCGGATCCAATCTGTTTCTGGAAACCGGGGCATCGGGCCCGCCGTTGGCCGCACAGCCGGGGGAAGACGGCCTTGGCACCTTGCGGCAGGGATACGTCGAACAATCGTCCGTCGATGCCGTGCGCGAAATAACCGACCTGATTGAGGCGCAGCGTGGCTACGAGCTGAACGCCAAGGTTCTGACCGCTGCCGATCAGATGCTCGGCGCAACCACGCAGGTGCGCTGATGCGGTGGATCCTGTTGATGCTGGCGCTGGCTGGCCCCGCCACCGCGCAAGACACCGTTATCGCGGCAGGCACGATCCGTGGCGCCACCCTGATCGGGCCCGCCGATGTGGACATCATCGAGGGCGCCACACCCGGCGCGCTGAGTGATGTGGCGGATGCAATCGGGATGGAGGCGCGCATCAACCTCTATCCCGGGCGTCCGATCCGCGCGGGGGATCTGCGCCCGCCCGCGATTGTCGAACGCAATGAAATCGTGTCCCTCCGCTACAATTACGGCGGGCTTCTTATCCTGACCGAGGGCCGCGCCCTTGACCGTGCCGCCGAGGGCGAGACGCTCCGCGTCATAAACCTCAACTCCCGTCAGACTGTTACCGCCACGGCTTCCCAGCCGGGCCTTGTCACCGTTGGACCCAATCGATGAACACGCTTACCCTCGCAATTTTTTGCATCGCTCTTGTCACTCTTGTGTCTTGCGGTCGGCTTTCCGATATCGGCCGAACGCCAGATCTGACCTCGCCCGCCGACGGAAATGAGGTGTTCGCGATGAACGTGATCCCGTTGCCAGATGCCCGCGATGTCCCGGACCGGGCTGAAGGTGCCTCGCTATGGACCGCCGGTCGCGCCTCCTTGCTGGGGGATCGGCGGGCCAGCCTGCGCGGGGATATCCTGACGGTTATTATCGAGATCGACGATAGCGCGGAATTCTCAAATTCGTCCGAGCGGGAGCGGTCTGGGTCCGAGCAGATGGGGATCCCCAATCTGTTTGGTATCCCGCAGCGGATCGACGGGATGCTGTCCCAGGGTGGCAGCCTTGCCGATGCGGTCGAATTGGACAGCACGAGCCGATCGGCTGGTGAAGGATCTGTCCGGCGAAATGAAGAGCTGACCCTGCGGGTTGCGGCGACCATTACGGAGGTCCTGCAAAACGGCGTCCTGCGGATCGAGGGCAGCCAGGAAGTCCGCGTGAACAACGAAGTGCGTGAGTTACTGGTGTCGGGTTATGTCCGCCCCGAAGATATCTCGCGTCAGAATTCAGTCGCCTATGACCGGATCGCGGCGGCGCGTATTTCCTATGGCGGTCGCGGCCTGATCACGGATGTCCAGCGGCCGCGCTACGGCCAGGAAGTGGCCGATGCCGTTCTGCCGTTCTGAATATCTTGCATAAGAAAGGAAGCGCGCAATGATGCGGCTCTTGATCCCGATAATCTTGCTGCTCGTTGGCCTCGGAGGCGGTGTGGGTGCCGGACTTATGATGTCGGGCGGTTCTGACAATGACGCGGCTGATGAGGAGTCGGCACCGGACGGTGAACACGCCGAGGGCGACGACGGTCACGGTGACGACGAACATGCGGAGGAGTCCGACCCACCCCGTGTCGAGCAAACGGGCGAAGGAACGGAATATGTCCGATTGAACAATCAGTTCGTCGTCCCGATCGTCCGCAACGGTGCAGTGAGATCGCTTGTGGTCCTGGGCCTGACGATCGAGGTGGATACCGGGCAGAACAGCTATGTTTTCAACAGAGAGCCGCGCCTACGGGATGGGTTTCTGAGGGTGCTTTTCGCCCACGCGAATGCTGGCGGCTTTGACGGCAGCTTTACCGAGGCCGCGGCCATGGCACCGCTGCGAGAAGCGCTGAACGAGGCGGCCGTTGGAATCCTCGGCAGCGGCGTCGTCCATGAGGTTCTGATCACCGATATCACGCGCCAGGACGCCTGAGCGCTAGGACAAGTGGCGCCGGCGTTGTTCCTTTAGGGCCGTTAGCGCCTTGCGCTCGGCGATCTTCCCGAGCGCTTGATCCCGGCCAACGGCCTTTGATGCCGCTTTCCTGGCAACGTCCAAAGCAGCGCGAGCCTTGGCCAAGTCGGTCAGAGCTGCGGCCTGCAATACGCGCAAACGCTCGGCTTGTGCCAGCATGGGTCCGGCCAATGCCGGATCATCGGTTGCCCGGGACAGCTTGTTGCGATGGGCTGCGATCTGGGCGATCCGCGCTTCGATCGCCCGTACATTCGCGGTTGCTTCAGCCACGGGTGCAAGGGCCCGGTCCGCCATCAAGCCGGCCACTTCCTGAAGCCTCGCCAACCTTTGATCATTGCTCATTTGCGCCCCTTCCGCGCCTTCACGCGCATCAGATCCGCAAACCTGATCGCAGCGGCCACAGCCTTGTATTGATCCGGTAGAATGGGCTGCCCCAATTCGATCGATGCATGGAGCGCGCGGGCCGTGGGTGGGTCGGAAAAGATCGGAACGCCGCCTTCCGCGGCGGCTTCGCGGATGCGGCGGGCAACATCGTCAACACCTTTGGCCACACAGGTCGGAACGCCACCGCCGGCACGGTCCCATTTCAAGGCTACGGCGTAGTGTGTCGGGTTGACCACGACCACATCAGCGGTTGGGACGTCACTAATCATCTGGTTCATTGCAATCGCCTGGCCCCGCTGTCGGCGTTCTTGCTTCATATGGGGGTCGCCTTCGGAGGTCTTGGCTTCGTCCACCAATTCCTGGCGGGTCATGCGGTTGCGTTGCCGCAACTGGCCCCATTCCCAGAACCAATCTACACCGCCGATCACGGCCGTCATCCCAACCACGACGATCAGAAAGTCCATCGATAATCGACCAAGCAGCTGAAGGATCTGCCCCGGCGACGCGTAGATCGAGGCAAGGATCGTTTCCGCCCTAGCCCACAGATAAATGGCCAGGAACAGAGACACCAAGGCGAGCTTCACGGCCGACTTCGCGAATTGGAACAACCCCTGCGAGCCAAATTTCTGCTTGGCGTTCTGAATGGGGGAGATGCGGTTCAGTTTGGGCGCAAGCTTGGACGGCGTGAACATCAGGGCCTGTTGCGCCATCAGGGCGACCAGCAACAGGCCCGCCGGAATCATCGTGGCTGCGGCCGTCGAGAGAAGTGAGCCAGACAAAAGACCAACGGCCGGACCATCGCCACCGGGCCCGAGGATGAGCGGTGCCAATACATCGGCCCGCCCAAGGGCGGAGTGTGTCAGCTGACCAATCGTTTGCATCATCCACGGCGCAAGCATGGCGCCTGACAGCAAGAAGCCGCCATAGACGATTGCCGTATTGAGATCCGCGGAGCGGACGATCTCGCCCTTCTTCCGCGCCTCCTCCATCTTCTTGGGTGTTGGCTCGTGCGGCTTGTCCGCTGGGCTGGTGTCCTCCTCGCTCATCTCGGTCCAAGCGGCGCGGCAAGCGCCCCCTCGAATGCGTGGAGCCAGATCGGCAAGATGAAAGGCGTTGTGACCAGCAGCAGGACCAAGCCACCCCAGGTGATCGCGGGTGCGCCCACGAAGGCCACCATGAGTTGCGGCATGGCTTTGTTGATCACGCCGAGCGCCACGTTGTAGAGCAGGGATGCGATCAGAAATGGTGCGGCCAGCGACAAGGCAAGGCCGAAGCTCTCCCGGACCTGGTCAATGCCCCACGCGCCCAGATCACGGGGGCCGGGCAGATCGCCGAAGGGAAGCACGTCGTAGGATCGCAAAAACGTGCCGACCAGATGAATATGCAATCCAGAAATCAGCGCCAGTGTCAGCCCGCCAAGCATCAAGATGGCGCCCATCGCAGGTTGCGGGTCTGGCGACGCGCCGCCCATGATCTGGCTGAGGGACGTCGATTGAGCGGCGATCACCCCTGCGATCTGGAGCGCGTGGACAAGGAGGCGCAGGGCAAGGCCAAGGATCAACCCCGCCAACGCCTCCGAATAAAAGGTGCTCAGCGATGGGATCGTGTCGGTGACATTCAATCCCGGCAGGAGCGCGGGCGTGAGAAACACCGTAAAGGCCAATGCGGCGCCCAGTCGGACGCGCATCGGGATCATCTGCTCGCCCAGTCCCGGCAATACGATGAAACACGCGCCGATGCGCAGAAAAACGGCAAGGCCGGTGGCCAGCCAGACCTGCGAAAGCGACAGGATCTGTGCCAGCATGTCCGTCATGGTGAAGCGAGCCCGACCAAGGCGGGCTTGGCTTCCAGCCCAATTTCCTCAAACGACAGAACCGGGTTGGGAATACCGCGGGCCGACAAAACCGTGCGTAGGAAGCGGCGGCGAAGCGCAGATGTCACGACCGCGGGGTAGTTGCCCTTCTCGCTGGCGGAAGCGACTTTGTCGCCAACCGATTTGGCCAAAGCGTTGAACTCCTCGGGTGGCAGGGCGATTTCCGGCAAACCCCCGTCGCCGCCGATCTGATAGCGCAGGAAAACCTCCTCCCACTCTCCGGCCAACTGGACGAGAGGCAGTGTCCCGTCGCTGCGTTTCATTTCGGCAATCAGCTGGAACCCCAGCCTTTGCCGCACGTGTTCACAGATCATTTCGGGCTGGGGTGACGTGCCGCGAGCTTCGGCGATGGCCTCCAGGATCAGCGGAAGGTTGCGGATGGAAACCTGTTCCGCCAGCAACAGCCTGAGGATCGCGTGCAGGAGATCGAGAGGAACCTTGTCGGGCACCAACTCGTCGAGCAAACGCCGGTTTTCCTCGGCCCGCGTGCCGTCTGAGAGGGTGACGAAGGCATCGAGCTGGCGCTGCAACGTCTTGAATGTCAACAGACGCGACAGGTTCCGCTTGAGCACCTCCAGAAGGTGAGTCGCCAATACTTCGGACGGGGTTACGACCGTCATACCGGCAAGGGCGGCGCGTTCCCGATCCCGAGAATCGATCCAGCGGGCGGGGGCGCCATATACCGGCTCGGTCGTCTCCTCACCCTCCGGCAGGTCAACTGCGCCATCCTGGGTCAGCATCAACACACGCGCCGGATTCAACGACGCAGTCGCGTGTTCGACCCCCAGAAGCCGGATCGAATAAGTACCCGGCGGCAAATCCCCACGATCGGTCAACCGCATCTCGGGCAGGATCACTCCGAAGGCCCGGGCCAGATGTTCCCGCATGTTCTTGATGCGGGCGTCGAGCCCCGTGGCCGGGTCGAGGGCGAGGCTGACAAGGTCCGGCGAAAACTCGATGTGAATATCATCGAGATCAAGCAGATCGCCTGTTGTCTCCTTGGGCGTTTCGAGGGCGGCCGCCTCAACCGCGCTTTCATGCGCGCCCTCTTCCGCCATCGTCTTCGAACGCCACCATGCAGCGCCGCAGAGCGCAATGGCCCCCAGCATGAAAGGGGCCAATGGAAGGCCGGGCACCAGGCCAAAGATGCCCATCAGGATGCCAACGGTCGCCAATGCGGAGGGATGCCGGCCGAGTTGCGATAGCAGCGCCGTGTCGGTGGCACCGGTCGCACCGCCGCGCGCCAGCAACAGCGCCGAAGCGATGGCGATGATGACCGCGGGGATCTGGCTGACCAGCCCATCTCCGACCGTCAGAATAGTGTAGGTCTCGAACGCCTGCGCGAGGGGCATTCCGTGCATTGTGACGCCCATGATCAGCCCGACAACGAGGTTGAGAAGCGTGATCAATAGCCCGGCGATTGCATCCCCCTTGACGAATTTCGACGCACCATCCAGAGACCCGAAGAACGTCGTCTCCGCCTGTTCGCGTTCACGACGGGACTTGGCCTCGTTGTGGTCGATCGCACCGGCGGCCATGTCGCTATCGATGGCGAGTTGTTTGCCCGGCATCCCGTCGAGTGCGAACCGCGCGCCAACTTCGGCCATCCGGGCGGCGCCCTTGTTGATGACGATGAAGTTCACGATCAGAAGAACGCAGAAGATCACAAGGCCCATCACAACCGACCCGCCGATCACGAACATCGCGAAGCCCTCGATCACGCCGCCGGCCGCATCGGTGCCGGTGTGGCCCTGCCCGATTATCAACTTGGTCGACGACACGTTGAGCGACAAACGAAGCATCAGGGAGGCCAGAAGTACGGTGGGAAACGCCGAAAAATCCAACGGCCGCTCGATGAACAGCGTGACCGTGAAGATCAGGATGGCCAGCCCAAATGACGCCGCCAACCCAAGATCCAGAATGAAGGACGGCACTGGCAGGATCATCATCACGATGACCGCCATCAACGCCAAGGCAAACAGGATCGTTGGCTGGAAAAGGGCTTTGGCGGAGATCATCAATGTGCCTCCGCATGCCTAGGAGCGGTGGGAGGCGCGTTCAGGTGGCCAAGTTGGTTCGCGACTCGAGTGCGGGTCGGCCGTTGGCTTGGGCGGATGCTGCGGGTGGGGGCACGGCTGACATGAGGGTTTCGGGCCTCGGTTTCGCTCGGTGGCACGACTGCTGTGGCAGTAGAAATCTTCGGAAAGTCTGGTCCGTACATGACGTGGGAATGGCAGATGTTGGACAACCCGCAATGCTGGGTGGTCGCGACCGAAACGGACGGGTTGGCCAAAACGCAGAAGAGGCTTGCCAATAGCTTGGCCCAAATGGGGGGGCGTATGGGAAGGGATGGAGATGTCATGAGGGGTCAATCCGATTTTGCAGAATTACGGCGGGGTTGGCTGGTCCAACAGGGCCGCGACGGTGTCGCGCAGGGCACGACTGTCGACGAGGGTGTCTGAAAGCGCTTCGAGGTCAGGCGCGAAAAGGGATTCTGTTGATGCCTCTTCCTGAGGCGCGCCAAGCTCCGTCATGCGCGCCGCGATCGCGGCATGCGGACCGGTGCTGACGTTCATCAATCGGGCCCAATCCCGAGCCTCCCAGGCATCGGCTGCCTCGTCTTCTGGCGTAGGTGGGGCGGCATCCGGGGCCGGTAGGATCAACGGACGTCGTACATCGCGGAGGATATTGGCGGCCTCGTACAGCCCTTCGGCGCGGAGAGCCGCGATCGCCTGCACCTGGGCCCGTCCGTCAGCGGACCCTTCCGGGCGCCATTGCGGCCCATAGGTGTAGGCAAGGATCACAAGGGCCGCGGTGTCGCCGACGCTGACCCGTTCCTGGATCAACTCAGACAAAGCGGCGGCCCGAGCTTCCGACCTCCGGACCGTGTCGCCAAGCATCACCAATGCCTGGTCGATATCGCCGATCGCGGCATGCGCCAAAAGAATTTCCTGCCAGAGCCTATCGGTCTCGGCGCCGGTTCCGACCTCGCGGATCAGGGCCTCGGCGGCGGTGATGCGCGACGGGGACGGCAAAGTGCCGGTGCGCCGATCAAAAGCCAGGGCTTCCGTCATCAGAATCACCGGGTTTGCACCATCATCGCGGAGCGCTTCGGTCAAGGCGGCGCGTGTTTCGCTAGTGCTGTTTTCAGTTTCTATACCCAGGCTAAGGTCGAGTGCCGTCAGAAGGCCACCGTCGATCCGGCCACCACGATGCAGGGCGTCCCGCACATTGATTGCTGCGGGCGTGTGGCCATCGTCTATCAGACGCGCGGCAAGGCGCGGCCCCACATTGTCACGCAAATCCGGGGGCAAATCCATGAAGGCCCGCTGAATGGTGGCAACATTCTCGTCCAACAAGTCACCGGTTACGGATCCACCAAGGTAGCGCCACAAAAGCTCACCTTGGGAACAGAGCGACGGCGTTTCAACGCTTGGAAATGGTACCGCATCTGCCCCGTCCACCAGCGCGGCGACATGCAGATAATGCGCGGGTGGGTCGGGAAGTTGCTCTAGCCAGAACCTGGCTTCTGCGCCAAATCCAAAATGCAGATAATGACGGGCCAAGGCCATCGCGCCGTCCTCGGTCAGAACGTCGCGATCATCGAAAAGCTCGGTCCGAAGTGCTCCCAGGCCCTGGTCAAAGCCGGCCCCGGACGCCCAATCGCGCGCATCAAATGCATCCCCCCGGCAGGCGCCTGGAATGCGCGGGTTCAGAACCGTGAGTTGCATTCGTATCGCCTCGTCGAAAGCGGTTTCCGCCCGAACCGGAACCTCGTCGGACGTGGCGGGTTCCGATCCAGACTCCTCTTCGATGGGGGTCGGTTGTGGTTGTTCGGGCACTTCCGCCTCTACGTCCGCGACGGCGATGGGTTCTTCGACCGGGTCGGCGATGGCGAAGGGCTGGTTGAGCGAGGTGTCCAACAGCCCGGACGCTGCCGCCCGGGCAAGTTGCTCGGCCATGATCTCCGCGGCCTCCGCCAGTCGGGGATTAGGCGTATCTGAAGGCGCGGTGTCTTCGATATTTTCTTCTATAGGAATGATCGGATCAACGGCACGTTCTCCGGCAATCTCCGGTAGCGAGGAGGGGGATGTCAGGAGAGAAGCGAGGTCGGGGAGTGAAGCGGCGGCATCGCGAGCCGCTTCCGCCGCTTCCGCCGCTTCGGCGAGGCGGTGGTCGACAGCTTCCTCAGCTTCCGTCACCGACGGCGGCGCATTCGGGTCCGGGTCGGCGATATCGATCACCAGATATTGCCCGTCATACCGCGACGCGGTGACGCCACAAGAGCAGGCCAAATCGAGCACAAGTGCTCCATCGCTGCTCAGGTCCTGGAGGCGAGTTCTTTGAATCAGATCAAAGCTTCGGGATGTGTCGAACGCTTCGACATCCGGGGACAGCGTCACCTGCCACTGTTCGGCATCGTTCTGCTGCAAGTTCCAGTCTCGATCAGTGCCGATCTGCAGGACCAGCCGCGTGAAAGTGGGATGATCGCCGCTTTGTACGCGGATTGTCTGGGTCGCTGCGGGCGTGGTGAGCACCAGCAGAAGGAGCGTTGCGAGGAACCGGATCGTCATGCGGCTTTGAGACCCCGCAGCGCCTCCTCCAGGTCATTGAAGTCCGGCCGAACGTCATGGGGGGCGTTCTGGCGGCCAACCTCGATGCAAATATTGGTGGCATGGTTGTGCAGATTGGCGATCAGAACCTCACGTATCATGAGGTAGAATTGATGATCCTCTTCGATCACCGTCTTCATTTTTGCCGCAAACGGGCCCACGAAACCGTAGGCCAGAAACACACCGAGGAATGTGCCGACAAGGGCACCGCCGATCAGGCCGCCAAGTATCTCCGGCGGCTGATCGATGGACGCCATCGTCTTGATCACGCCAAGGACGGCGGCAACGATCCCAAGGGCCGGAAGGCCGTCCGCCACGGTTTGCATCGCGTGGCTGCCGTGCATCTGGTGGTGCACGTTTTGCTCGAGGCGTTTGTCGAGCACTTCTTCGACCTGGTGAGGATCGTTGTAGTTCATCGCGGCGGAGCGCATCGTGTCGCAAATCAACTCGACGGCTTCGTGGTCCTTGAGAATTTTGGGGTAGCGCCCGAAGATCTCGGAGCCCTCTGGGTTTTCGATATGCTCCTCAACGGCAACCGCGTTCTGACGCTGGAGGCGAATGAGCTCGAACATCAGGCACAGAAGATCCCGGTAGTCCTCATCTTTCCAGGCAGGTCCTGCGAAGACCTTCTTCAAACCGCCGACTGTGGCCTTGATGGTGCCCTTGTTGTTGGAAATCAGGAAGGCACCGGTGGCGGCCCCCATGATCATCATCATCTCGAACGGAAGCGCCTTGATGATGATGCCGAATTTTCCGCCGGCCAGGCTGTAGCCGCCAAAAACCATGGCGAGCACAACGACAATTCCAACGATTCCAAGCATTGCGGGTTCTCCTGCGCTGCTATCAGGCTTGGCAGCTAAGACTTAAGATTCAGTGTCGGATTCGGGGCTGACATCTGGAGGCTGCAGCGTTGGCGCAGCGGCATTTCTGGTCGCGATGACAATGGAAATCGCATAGGCTGTTGCCGGGTCGAGCTCCGTCATGATGTCAGCACTGACGCCCGGCGCCATCCGCGTCAGGAACCCGGCGGCGAAGTTGGCGTCCATCTGCTCGAACAGCGCCGCCGCCTGATCCGGATCCATGGTCTCATAGACCTGCGTGAGCCGGGCCAAATCCCCCTCGGCTGCGCTATCCGATGTTTGGATCAGGGCTTCAAGACGCGCCTCGGCGGCTTCAAGCTCGCTCAGGCGCGCTTCCACCAGGGCTTGCGCTGCGTCGATGGCCCGCTCCCGGTCGTCCAATTCGCGTTCACGGGATGCCAGCCGGTCGCGCAACGCCGTGACTTCGTCCAACGCCGCGCGGATCGGGGCCGTGGGCCCCGCAACCGACATGGCAGGCGCCGGATCTGACGCTTCCGCCGTCGAGACCAGGTTCATGTCCATGGTGCCGACCCGCAAGATCACGGATGCCGCGAACAGAATTCCAAGGGTCAGAAGCAAGCCGCCACGCTTGAGCCGCCGTCTCTTTTTCTCACGCGCCATGGTTTAGCCCGCCGCCGATTTGCGGTGACGAAACAGCGGTTGAACGGATGCAGACGGCGCGGGTTCTTCGCGGTTTGCTGCAGCGCGTCGAGAACCGAACAAGGGCGTAGCCGGCTTGGCTTCCGCCATTTGCTCGTCTTCGTCAGGCTTCACCTCGATGGCGGCGGCGTCATCCGACCCCTCTGGTTTTGCCTGTACTTCGATCGCCTCTTCCGCAAAGTCGTGGCAGGCGGCGATCATCATTTCCAACTCGGACGAGATCTCCCGCGCCTGGTGAACGAGATCATTGAGTTGCTTGCCCGCCCCGTCAGAGCCGGCCTTGGCCTCCCGCAGGGCAGATTTCATCTCTTCGACCTGGCTCGACATGACGGCAATTGCACTGCCGAGGCCCTTGTCGAACGATGTCAATCGCGAGAGCCTTCGCGAGAGAATCATGCAATAGGCCATCGCCCCGAGACTCGCGAGTATCACCATCAGGTCGGCACCATAGCTGAGCAGAAGATTCATTCAGTTCACCACAAATTGCGTCACGAGGAGGTCGCGGACCCGGCCTGAGCCGGTGACCACTTGGATGCGCCTGAGCATCTGCGCGCGGAGTCGCGCGAGGCTCGTCGGCTCGCTCAATTCAGAGATGGAAATGACGCGGAGATACGAATTCAAAACGTCCAGAACCCGCGGCGTCAGTAGGGTAACTTCCTCCTGATGCTCCGGTTGCACTTCCAACGAGGCACCGAAGATCAGATTGCGACCGCTGCTTTCCGCACCCAGGGGAATCACCATCGTTTCAAGTTCGATGAAGGCTACGTCGACGGGATCAGAAGAGGTCTCTTCATGACCGTGTGTATCCTCTTCACCATGCTCCTGCACACCGGATATGTCGGATGCGAGTGGGCCTGACGTTACGGCCCAAAAGCCTCCACCCCCACCCAATGCGGCCAGAATCACTCCGATCAGAAGCGGGGCCAATAAGCCCTTCTTCTTCTTGGTTTCTTCAGTTTTTCCGTCTTGGTCCATGTCTCACATGATCCTGTTTCGTTCTTCGTCGTTTTAGAGGGAAGGCACTAACCGATTGTTAATCGTGCGGGCGGTATGTCTGACCTCAACGGGCCAGAATGGGTCGATGCGAAAGGTGATGCGGTGAACACGCTGCTGGAGCTATGGAACGGGATGGATGGACGCCGGCGGGGCCTGCTGATCGGAGGTATCGCAGCGCTCGTCGTGGTGTTGGTCATCTTGACGCGCATTGCGTCTCAGCCGTCTTACGCTCTTCTCTATAGTGGGTTGGATCCGGCCGCCGCAGGTGAGGTGGTTGAGGCGATTTCGGCGCGTGGCGTTGCCCATCGCGTCGAGGGTGACACGATCCTTGTCGATGCTGCACAGCGCGATTCTCTACGTATGCAACTGGCCGGTGAGGGCCTGCCGGCAAATGGCCCTCAGGGGTATGAACTCCTTGATTCTCTCTCGGGATTTGGCACCACATCGCAGATGTTCGACGCCGCCTATTGGCGCGCGAAAGAGGGGGAGCTGTCGCGAACCATCATCGCCTCCCCCGCGATTCGCGCTGCGCGTGTCCATATTGCGAACCCGTCCTCAGATCCGTTTCAACCAACCCAGGATGTCACCGCATCCGTCGCGATACGTCCCGCGGCGGGCGGCCTCGCGCCGGGGCATGCACAGGCACTGCGCTACCTCGTCGCCTCCTCCGTTCCGGGGTTGAGCCCTGACAACGTCACTGTGGTCGATGCAGATTCCGGCCAGGTCATGGGGGCGCAGGAGCAAATGACGCCAGCGGCCGATGCCGCAAGTCGCGCCGATCAAATGCGCACGGATATCGAACGCCTTCTGGCGGCGCGGGTCGGCCCCGGAAACGCCGTGGTGCAAGTGTCGGTCGAGCTGGAAACGGCCCGCGAGACGATCCTCGAACGCGTGATCGATCCCGAAAGCCGCGTGATCATCGCGACAGAAACCGAAGAAATGGACAACGCCACACAAGATACCGCGGGCGCCGGGGTCACCGTTGCATCGAACCTGCCGGACGGAGATGCGGGGGGCGGGGAAGGATCTTCGGCGCAGATCACCGAGTCGCGTGAGCGGGTCACCTTTGATCTCTCGGAACTGCAACGGGAGGTGGAGCGGGAGCCGGGCGATGTGCGCCGGATCACGGTTGCCGTCCTTCTGAACGGAGTGGAAGAGATCGGTGCCGATGGCAGTGCCGCGACGGTGCCCCGTCCCGATGCCGAACTGGAGGCTCTGACGGAATTGGTCCGCTCTGCGATCGGGTACGATGTCGAGCGCGGCGATCAAGTCACGATCCAGTCGATGGCGTTCGATGCCGCTGCCATCATCGATCTGACAGAACCCGGGTTCGCGGACCGCCTGAACCTCGATATCGGACGGATTATTCAAACCCTTCTGCTGGCGATTGTGGCCCTTGGCATCATATTCGGTCTGCTCCGTCCGATGCTGAGCCGTCCCGCCGAGGCCGCAGAAGGCCCAAACAATTCCCTGCCCCCCCTTGAACCCGCGGCAGGATTGCCCGCCCCTGTCGCGGAACTGGATGATCCCGAAGGCTTTGATCCTGGCAGTCTGCCGATGGCGACCGAAACGAACTTCCCGGCGATCGGGGCGGGAAAGACCTCGAGCGGTGGCGCAAGCTCTCCCCAGATGACCAGCATGGGAAATGCGTTCGATGACGCCCTTCCGATGATGATGTCCGGTGCGATGAGTGAGGAGACAGAACAGGATCTCGTTGACCTCGACCCTGTGAATCGTCTGCGGCGTCTGATCTCCGAGCGGGAAGAAGAGACGGTACAAATCCTGCGGAGCTGGATGGACGAAGATGAGGATGCCGTCCGATGACCCGTAAACTCTCTCTTCAGGATTTCGGAAGCACCGCACATGGGTTGGCCGATCTTGACGGCGCATCGGCCCAGTCCTCCGTGCCGATGTCGGAGCCAGACGCGCTTGAGGCCTACGATAGTGGTTACAAAAACGGTTGGGCCGATTGTGCTGCCGCCGAAGCCAATGAACGCAGCAGCGTTGCCGTGGACCTCGCCAAGAACCTCGCCGAGGCGAGGCTGACATATGATGCCGCACGTCGCGACGTGCTCGCGGCATTGGGGCCATTCTTTGAAGAGGTCAGCGCGACATTGCTTCCTCAAATGGCTGCGGCTGCCGTCGCGCCGAACGTTCTGGCGGAATTGGGGAGCTTGGCGGATGCCCAGGCAGACGCTCGCATCGTCATGGTCGCGGCTCCCAACGCCTGCGCCAGCCTCGAGCGTCTGATCGACGAAACGGAACTGGACGCCACCGTTCGCGCCGAGCCCGCCTATGCCGAAGGGCAAGTTTCTATCCGTGCCGGCGCTGATCGCCGTGACCTCGATATGGCTGGCGCCGCCGCGCGCATTACCGAAGCGATTGCAGGCTTCCGCGCGCAGATCGCGGAGGCCGAGACGCCAGAACCGACCCTGTCCCAAGGAGCTGCTTGATGTCCGACATGACCCCCCAAACCCAACGCGCCTCAGCCCTGCATTCGGTTCCGATCGAGATCCGCGTTTGCGTCGGCAAGGCGCGGCCGCGTCTTTCCGAGATGTTGGCGATGGACCCCGAAACCGTTCTGCCTCTCGATAGCCGTATCGAGGATAAAGTCAGCCTCTGGGTCGGCGACAAGATCATCGCGGAGGGCGAATTGGTGGAACTGGACGGGGACCGCGCGGGTCAACTGGCGGTCCGTGTGACCGACCTTGTGGATCGCGGCAATGTGGAAGGCTAAGCCGACCCTCTTCCTCCTTTTGATCTTCGCGGCGGCAGCTCTGCCGGGATTGCTGCACGCCCAGGAGGTCACATTGGATTTCGGCGACGGCGGTAGCCTGACGGCGCGGTCCCTCCAGTTGATCGCGCTGATCACCATTCTCAGCCTCGCACCGGGTCTCGCCGTGATGGTGACGTGCTTTCCGTTCATCGTCACGGTGCTGTCGATCCTCCGGCAGGCGATCGGGTTGCAGCAATCGCCACCAAACATGCTTATCGTGAGCCTTGCGCTCTTCCTGACCTATTTCGTGATGGCGCCGGTATTCGAGGCCGCCTACGCGTCCGGTATCGCCCCACTGGTGGCGGGCGACTTGACCGTCGAGGAAGCCGTGCCACTTATCTACGACCCGTTTCGCGGCTTCATGCTCAATCGCGTGGACCAATCCACACTCGCCGCACTCGTTGAAATGCGCCCGGGTTCCGAGGTGGCGGATCCCGACGCCTCCGTCCTTGTGCCGGCTTTCATGCTCAGCGAGGTGGAGCGCGCGTTTCAGATCGGATTTCTGATCTTTCTGCCGTTCCTTGTGATCGACCTCGTCGTCGCGGCGATCTTGATGTCCATGGGCATGATGATGGTGCCGCCCGCCATCGTTGCGCTCCCCTTCAAACTGGCCTTCTTCGTCGTCGCGGACGGATGGGCCCTGATTACCGGCGCGTTGGTCCGAAGTTACTTCTGACCAACGCGCCAGCCTTACAACATTTTTCGGAGGATCTCATGCAGACCAATCCAAATCATGAACCGAACGTCCCTGCATCCAAAGCCGAAAAAATGAGTGTCTTGTCGTCGCTGCTGGGGCCGGAAGGCATGAAAAAACTCCGCGCAGACAACCCTGATCTGACAACCGCCGGGTTGGAGGTGGACGCAAGTCGGGTGGCCTGGCATCGCAACCGTCTGTTGGAACGGTTGCGCAGCAACGCGGAGCCAGGGCGTAGCGCGAAGAAAGCCGCCCCGCCTGAACCTGAAAACACAGTGAATGACGCAGCGGCTCCACACCGGGACAGGCAACAAGACGACCGACCCGGAGTAGAGGCGCGTCTCGCGTCAAATCTTGATCGTGCGACATTGGGGAGCGAGCACCCCGCCGTGATAGCCAAGCTGCTAAGCAAACTTGATCGCGGTGCTAGGATCGAAACGCTCAAGTCGCTCCCCGGCCCCGTTGCACGCACCGTTGTGCGACGTCTTCGTCAAATTTGATAAATTGAGCGGGCGGCGACTTGATCCGCGTACCCTGCCTCGCCGCCCCATCGCGATACTCGTTGACTGCCCAAAATGACACCAGGGTGTCTACAGCTCAAATCCTATAGTAGATTTGAAGCTTGCCGCGTTTTCACAACGGGGCCATATCGAACAAACCGTACGACGTGGTCCCGCATCCTATTCATCAACGAGCTATAGACGCAGCCGAAACCTGTTCGGGTCAGCTAGTTGTGTTGCATGGTCGAACTGTTGTTGGTCGCACAATTAGGCATATGCTATGCGGCAAGGCGGTCTTGTTGGGATCTCTAGCGGAGAGTAGGTTTGGCTGGGACATGACCAATCAAGACCCAAGGCTTTAAATCCATATGATTTTCCAACGATCAGCGGCCAATGTCACGTTGCTGCGCTGCCTTGGTTCTACCTTACGATGAATTCCGCGTGCAAAGCGCCGGCGGCTTCGATGCTCGATAGAATGTCGATCATGTCTCTCGGCGAAACACCAAGCGCATTCAGTGCGCCAACGACCTCCGAAAGGGATGTGCCGCCGCGGATCTCTGCCAGCCGAGTGCCGGGATCTTCGAGCAGATCAGCCTGCGTCCTCGGAACCACTACCGTCTCTCCTTCTGCAAAGGGATTTGGCTGAACGACGATAGGTTCTTCTTCTATACGAAGGGTCAGGTTACCTTGCGCGACAGCCACGCGGCTGATGCGGACATCCTCGCCCATCACGATTGTCCCCGATCTTTGATCAACGACGACACGGGCGCGCGTTTCCGGTTCGACCAAGATGTTCTCAACCCGTGTTATTGCGTGCGCCGGTGACGGCGCCCGTGTGCGCTCGATATCAAGAAGGACGGTGCCAGCATCGAGCATTGCCGCGACGCCACGACCGAATTCGGTATTTATCGCGACTTCTATCCGAGCGGCAGTTGTAAAATCCGGGGATCGCAAGGCAAGACGAATCTGGGCCATATCTGTGAAGTCGAAGCCAACCTCGCGTTCCACCCGCGCGCCGGCCGGAATAACACCCGCCGTCGGTACGCCCTGAACAACTTGCGCTCCGTCCCCTCCGGCGGAGGCGCCGCCCGCGATCACTGCGCCTTGTGCGACCGCATATATTTCGCCGTCTGCCGCCGTCAGCGGGGTCATGACCAGTGTCCCGCCGAGCAGACTGTCGGCATCGCCGATCGCAGAAACCGTGATGTCAATCTGCCCACCCTGCCTGGCAAACGGCGGCAGGGTTGAGGTTACAATGACGGCAGCGACATTCTGAGGGCGAAATTGCTCACCCGTAACGTTCACTCCAAGCCGTTCGAGAATGTTCACCATGATCTCTTCGGTGAATGGGGCATTGCGCAGGCCGTCCCCGGTGCCGTTCAGGCCGACGACCAGGCCGTAGCCCACCAGATCGTTGCCCCGAACGCCATCGAACTCCACCAAGTCCTTGATCCTGATCGGAGTGGCGAGAGCTGCTGTCGCAAGCAGCGTCGCAGTCATTACGAGCGCAAGGAATCGGATCACCGGATGAACTCCGTCAGGCTGAGGCGCGACAAGCGCGCGGTGAGGATATAGAGGCTTTCGAGCCGCGTATTGACGGTTTCAAGGTCCGTCGCGGTTTCGTAGGGATCAGCTTCCACAAGGCGGCCATATTCAATTTCGAGGCTGGCGCGAGCGGTTTCCGTGGCCACCCGGGCTTCATCGATACGTGCTTCTTCACTGCCAAGCCGTGCGCGCAGGCTGATCAAGTCTTGCTCGCCGCGTATCATTTGTTCCGCGGCCGCCGTGACCAGAGCACGCTGTTCTGGTTCGGTCAGTGGCGCGGCTTGCTCGGATGCGAGGGCAGCAAGCGACAAACCGATCAGGCTTTCCCGGATTGCAGGGTCAAGCGCTGTGACACCCGTCCTGGCCGACTGCCCTTCGCTCAGCAATACGTCGGGAGGACTTCCGGCACCGCCTTGCCAGGCCACAGTCTCGTACCCTCCACCGGCGTCGCTGAACCAGGCGCGAATATCGGCCTCCATCGTAGCGGCATCGGTCGTAGTCGCCACGAGGGTTCTCAATTCCGTCATGATCGCGTCACCGCTGATGAGGGGTGATGCTTCGGGATCGTCCGCGGAAAACAGACTACGCCCGGCTATACGTGTATTCAGGGCGTTGACGGCCTGTTCAAACCGTTCCGTCCCGCCCGCAAGACTGAGCTGCATGTCGTTTTGGCTCCCTGCGCCGGAGACGGCGAGGAGCCTTGGCGCAAAGCCGTCCAGCTCCGCCGCGACACGACCCAACGATGTCTGGCGCCCTTCCGCCGTGATCGCCGCTTCGGCAATGGAGGCGCTGAAGCTGGAGTTCAATCTGAGACTTCGCGTGATATCAGCGAGCGTGGAAAAATTGCCTCTCAAAGCACGACCGAGATCGGCCTTGCGTCCGCTCGCGAGCTCGCTCGTCAGGCGGGTGAGGTCGGATTTCAGTTGCGCTCCGTCGCGTCGCAACATGTTGAACTGCGCCATGTCGCCGAATGTCGTGAAGGTCATCGTGCGATCCTCATCAGCTCATCCATCATTTCTTCCGAAACCGTGATGACGCGGGCATTGGCGGCATACATCTGTTCGATGCGCAGGAGGCGTTGCAATTCGTCATCGGTGTCCACTCCGCTGGCCAGTTCGGCGGTTTCCAACGTCGTATGGCGCGCTGCCGCCTGGCTGAGCTTCATCTCCGCGGAGGAGCGCCCCAGCCCTGCGATCGACAGGTTCTCCGATATCAGGCCTGACAGGGACCGCGAGGTAGGTGAAAACGCAGCGGACGCCGTAGGCTGGGTTGCGGCCATCGCATCAATCTGAGCGGTCAGGAAAGTGGCATTTCCCGAGGGGCCTTCGACTGCTGCGCCTAACCCGTCACGGAGACGCCACACAGCGCCGCCTTCCGCGGGCACAACCGCCGCGTTCAGCCGCAAACGGCCAGCAAGGCCGACTTCATTCACGCCATCAACAAGCGCACCGGCATCGTTGAAGAGGCCAGGTGATCCGGCGGCGATGGTTGCATCCAGGCCAGGGCGGTCGAAGCGCTCGGCCAAATCCCGGGCCACGCCGTCGAGGCGTGCCTGAGCCTCCGGCCCCAGCGTATCGCGAACTTCAAACATTGCGCTGAGCTGACCACCCTCAAATGCGGGGTAGGCCCCATCAAGGCGCAGCGGACGCCCATTCAAGGTGAGACCCGAGATATTGTCGTTTTCGAGTGAAAGGAACGGATCCATCCCGGGCGCGCGGTCGAAACCCAGTTCGGCCGCCCGGTGGCCAAGCAGCACGTGGCCATCATCGCTGTAGATTTGCAATGCACCGTTGGTTTCACGGCGTGTTTGAATGGGAATGTAGGGAGCGACCTGTTCGACCAATTGAGCCTGCGCGTCCATGAGTGATGCGACCTCACTGCCTTTGGCCGTCGCGGAGAGAATCCGTTTGTTCAGGTCTTCCAGGCCTTCAAGGGCGGAATTGATCTGCACGACGGCGCGGTCGATATCGGTATCTGCGCGGAAGCGCTCATCCTGAATGCCCGAACTGATCGCGTTGATCGTATCGACCAGCGATTGAGCGCCGTCGACGGCGTTTGTCAGTAGCGTATCGTTCCACGGGCTGTTCGCCGCCGAGATCATCCGCCCTTCAAACTCGGCCAATTGCCCTGACAAACTGCCGGGCGTATCCGGGGCGCCGATCAGGGTTTCCAGACGCGCCATGAAATCTGCCGTGGTTTGGTTGGCACCAAGGTCCGCGCTTGACAGACGGCGCTGCGCAAGGAGCACCGTATCTTCCTGCCGGCTGATGCCAACAACCCGCACGCCAGAGCCCTCGCTTCCGTTCATACGGGAGGCCACGTCAAGGCGGCGGGTGCCGTACCCTTCCGTCATCGCATTAGCGATATTGGAGGAAACGACATTGGCCGCGCGCGACGAGGCTGTGAGCCCGCTCAGGGCGTTCGAAAGTGCGGACGAGATGCTCATGATACGGGATCAACCCCGGACATCACCCGCCGATCAGCGGATGATATTCGTGGTTTCCTGAAGCATTTCATCCACGGTCTGGATGATTTTTGCATTGGAAGAATAAGCCCTTTGCGTTTGGATCAATTGGGTTAATTCGGCGGCGACGTCCGTGGCGGATTCTTCCAGCGCGAAGGCAACGACATCGCCGGTGGGGCCGTCTCCTGCATCCCAGAGGAAGAAGCTGCCACTTTCTGCCGACGTGGAATACAGCTGGTTGTCATGGGCGATCAGGCCATTGGGATTTGGCAGATCAATCAGCGGGATCTGATAGACCGTGCGGGTGATCCCGACATCAAAATTGGCATGCACAAAACCGTTCGCATCCACCTCAACCGAAACGAGGTTTCCGACGGGTGAGCCGTCTTTCGAAATGGCGGTTGGCGCAAAGTTGTCGGACAGCTGGGTCAGGCCCGAACCGGTTCCTTGTGCGCCGATATTGATCTCGATTGGGCCGCCTAAAACGTCGATCGTCAGCGCACCGGTGCCCGAATCCCAGCCACCGCCGACGGCAGGTACGCCTTGCGTTACGTCGGCAATGGTGCCGCCATCCGCCCGGCTATCGTTGAACTCGACGCTGTATTCACCAACGATTGCGTTGTTGGATGCGCTATCACGCAGAACCATTGTCCACGTATTTGACGCGGGATCGCCCGATGCGGGAACATCCGGTGTGAATTCGACCTCGATGGATTGGGACGTCCCAAGATTGTCGAAATACTCGATCGACAATTGCCTGGTATCACCGGGCGAGCCCGCTGTCGTATCGGTCCCCGGAAGGTTCACTCCCAAGGAAATACGCGTGGTCGGCTCGGATGTGAATTGGTTGACGTTGACGCGCACCGGTTCCAATCCGGCCCCGGTATCGCGCGGAAAGGTCGGGATGGAGCCGTCGGGATTGGCGGGCCATCCCATCAGGGTCACACCGGTTGGCGTGCGAAGGAAACCGTCTGCGTCGGTTCGGAAGGATCCCGTCGTTGCAAGAAACAAGGGCAGGTCACCGCCGGCTTGTGCCCCGACTGCGGCCCCGGTTGTAACTGGAAGGAATCCTCGACCACGCACGGCCAGATCGGTGGGGTTGTTGGTGGTGCCAAGTGCTCCGGGCTGATCGATCAGCCGTTGCGTTGTGACCCGGACGCCACCGGCGGAATAGATACCGCTGCCTTGGTCGATGACCATGGAGGCGAAATCGGCCACGGCACGTTTGTACCCATTGGTCCCGGAATTGGCGATGTTGTCGGCAATGGTCGCGAGGCGGCTGGCGTTGACCGAAAGGCCAGCCACGCCTGCATTCAGCGAGGAAGAAATTGTCATATCATGCACCTTTCTGCTGCATTCTGATTTGGACGCAGCTTTGCGTGCCAAGCCTTAAGACGGTCCTAACGTTTAAAATCCTTGGCTTATTTCGAGCCTCGGCCGCTAACGCGCGTTCCGCAGAAGGATGATCTCAACCCGGTCGTTGCGCGGCGCGATGGGTGGGCGAACCACCGGCTCGCGATCTGAGTGCCCCGTCACGCGGGCGACACGATGGGCATCCAGTCCGCCCGCTTCGAGCAGCGTGCGCATCATCTGGGCGCGTTCGGTCGTGCGTTGCCATCCGCTGGCCGTGGAGCGCACAAGCGGCTCCGCCGCGATATGGGCTTCGACTGCCACCACGTTGGTAACGGTGCCGAACAGGTCCACCATCGTGACGGCCAGTTCCGCGAGCCAAGGCTGGGGCATCTCGGTATCCGGGTCGAAAATCGGGGACCCGGGGCGGGAGAAGACCTCGATGATGAGCCCCTCATCGGTCAGGCGTGTCTCGATATGCAAGCGCGCCAACTCGCTGACCATGCTGTCGCCGCCATCGCCCGTCAGCGAGCGCTCGATCTCCGTCAGTTCAGCGGTTTCTTCTTCCTCGTTATACGAGGTTCCCTCGGCACCCATGGCCTGGCGGCCTTCTGTGGGCCGCAGATTCGAGGCACCTGTCCCCTCTTGGGCGATGACCTCTTCGGAAAACGGACTTTCGCCGCCAAATGCCCCGTCTCCGCCCCCTGAAATCCGGGTGACCGGCACGGTGGGGCTGAAATAATCGGCAAGCCCTTTACGCTGGTTCTCGGTGGTGGCGTTCAGAAGCCACATGAGCATGAAAAACGCCATCATCGCGGTTACGAAATCCGCATAGGCGACCTTCCACGCGCCACCATGATGGCCGCCACCGCCGACCACCTTCTTGCGTTTGACGATAATTGGGCGAAGTTCATTATCCGCCATGGCCGCGCTCCTGCAATTCAGAAGCAGGGCTACGACATCAGGATGAACAGAGGTTTAAGCCCGCCTACAATCGGCGGCACAGGCCTCAATCCAGGATCAACTTCATCGGAGTGGAAATCCCGTTTTCCGCGTGCAGGAAGTCAGGCGCCGAGCGCACGAACCCGGATGCCTTGAAAACCCTGATGACCGATGGCGGGCAATCCAGGAATGCGACGTGCGCCTCCGTTTCTTCGAGGGCCAGACGGCCCGCTGCCACGAGCTGCGTGAGGGTATCGGGTGCGTCAGGCAAATCGCGGATCGCGATACGAGAGACAAGGGCCCATTCCTTCGCTCCATCGCCGGATTGGTCCATCCCGTAAAGCTGCGTGAGCACATCGAAATCTGAATGCTGGCCCACATTCACGCGCAGTGTTCCGACCGGGCGGGCGCCCTGATAGGCCAAGAAAGTCGTTCCGGTTGTATCGAATTCGTCCCAGATCAGCTTTTCATCATGATCAGCGTCGGCTGAGCTGCGCCCGTGATCCAGACATTGCACATCGTAGCGCAGACGCTGAGCCGTCCGGAGTTGATCGAGTGTCGAGCACCGGACGATGTCGAGGCCGGATGTGGATGACGGGGGCGCCTCATCCATTTGCTCCTTGTTGCTCTCCACACGGGCCTGCATCAGACGGGCCAGGTGCCGCAACACGTCGGCGGCAATCTCCGGTGCCCCTTGGCGTAAGGTCGCAAGGGCCGCTGCGTCCAACGACAGGGCACGCACGTCATCTGTCGCGCGCAGGGTCGCATTGGCGGCCTGGCCGGTCAGAAAACCGATCTCTCCGACGACGCTATCGGGCCCCAAGGTAAGGGCCTTTGTCTGATCCTCAGACAAGATGCAGTCAACGTGGCCTTCAAGGATCAAGAGCAAATCGGAGGCGTAGGCCCCCTTCGCCCGCAGGATATCGCCGGCGGTGAATTGCCGATCTTCGCCGACGTCGATCAGGGCCTGTCGCATTTCAGGCGTCATGGTGACGGCCTCCGGATCGTGTTCCACACCCCGTCGAACACCGGCATCAGCTTTGCAGAGCTTGCGATTCGCGCAAAGGGAGCTGTCCGTCAGTGGTTCGGCTCGGCCGATCGCCACAGCAGGGCAAAGAGGGTGACCACCACGCAGGCGTCGGCCACTATGATACTGCCCCAGATCCATTGCAGCGGGCCCGCTGACGCCATCATCGCAAATGATAATGCTCCAGCGATGCCGAACAATCCCATCAGGAAGCCAAGATACGCAATGGTTCGGCTCTCACGATACAAACCAAGCGCAAGAGCAGCCCAGATCGGGGCCCCCACAACGGCTGGCAAGATCGGCCCGCCAAAAGGAAGCGCCGCGAGATGCATCACGGCGCTGATGCCCGCGAAGGTCGCGGCAGAAAGATAGCGACGGTTCATCCTTGCCCCCGATCAGACAAAATCGACATGGTTCCAGAACGGCATTTCGCGCAGCCTCTGCCCCGTGGCGGCAAAGATTGCATTGGCCAAAGCCGGTGCGGCGGGCGGAACCGGGGGTTCGCCGATCCCGCGCACATGGCCGTTTTCGAGCCCGCGTACGAAGATCTCGGGTGTCTGGTTCATGCGCATCGCGTCATGGGTGTAGAAATTCGTCTGATCCGCGATGCCGTCGGAATAGGTGATTTCGGAATTGATCGCGTGGCCAAGGCCCCAGATCACACCGCCTTGCACGATGTTCTCAAAGTTCACCGGGTCCACAACGCGGCCCACATCGGCGGCGACCCACACCTTGTTGATGCGAATGCCGTCATCCGTTGCGGTCACCTCGACAACCTCTGCGGTCGGCACCCCGAAGGAATGCACAAAGGCGACGCCGCGCCCCGTTCTGTCGGATAGCGCTTCGCCCCAATTCGACATCTCACCAACCGCCTCCAGCACGCGGCGGCTGACATCATCCAGAGTGCAGAGCCGGATGCGTTCTTCCAGCGGATCGGCCCCGGCGGCATGGATCAATTCATCAAGGAAGCCTTCGCCGACAAACCCGTTTGCGGACGCGCCGACGGAGCGCCAGGACGACACCGGCGACAATCCTTCAATCGCGTAGGTGCGCACGCGGGCATTCTCGAACTCGTAAGGTTGTTGCCAGACACCGGCGGCCAATTGCCCGTCCGGGCCCGGAACGGCCTGATTGATCCGCCCCATCTGTGAGCGGATGACCGACGGCGCTGCGATCTGCGTGTCGAAGCTGATGACGCGCCCGTCCTGCACCGCGCCCCGGCTGCGGGCCAAGGTGATCTGGCGCGGGATATCTTGCGCGAAATCCTCTTCCCGGCTGTATGTCAGCTTCACCGGCGTTCCGCGCATCTGCACGGCGATCTGGGCAGCTTGCTTTATGTATTCGAATTCCAGCCGGTGCCCGAAGGAGCCGCCGGAATACTGGTTGTGCAGCACCACCTGCTCCGCATCGTGGCCGGTGATCGCGGCAACCTGTTGTTGCACGAACCGCGGCATCTGGTGGCCCGTCCAGACCTGCACCTGATCATCTTCTACAAGAATAATAGCGCTTAACGGCTCCAGCGGTTGGTGCGCCACATAGGGCACTCGATATTCCGCCTCGATAGTTGACGCGTCTGGCCTCACAGCCTCAACATCACCAGCGTTGAGCCACTCGCTGTCGAAGGTTTCGTCGGTGAACCCCGCCTCCAACACCGCCCAGTGATCGGCCTGATCCGCAGGGTAGGGGGCCTCGGCCCAATCATACTCAATCGCATCGAGTGCCTGGATCGCGTACCATGTATTTGTCGCGATGACGGCGACGCCGCCATCGATCTCAACGATCCGTTCAACGCCTTGCATGCCCTCTGCGGCACTCGCGTCAAACCCGTTCAACGCGGCGCCCTTGCGCGGGTTCATCCGAACCGACGCACGCACCATACCGGGCAGGTTCAGATCCAGCCCATAGGCCTGTGTTCCCGTCGATTTCGCGACGATGTCGAGGCGTTCCATCTGTTGGCCGACAAGGCGCCATTGAGATGGATCGCGGAGCGGCGTGCCTTGCACGGGGTCCAACCTCGCCGCCTCAGCGGCCAGCTCGGTGTAGGGCAGGGTCGACCCGTCGGGGAGCACCACCGCCCCGGTCTCGGTGCGTAAGTCAGCTACTGCCACTCCCGTCCGCTGGCTTGCGGCCAGCTTCAGCGTTTCCCGCGCCATGGCGCCGGCTTCCCGCAATTTGGTGAAGCTGTCCGGCACGGAGGTGGATCCACCGGTGCCTTGCAGTCCGATTACCTTGATCAGCGAGTCCACCGTGCTGCGCATCGCGCGGGCACCAAAACTGTCATCCCACGGCAGGACCGGTGCACCGTCACCGGCCATGGCGGTGTTCCAATAGGCGGCGGCGGGGCGACCGAACTCGGTGGTGAACCCGCCCCAGTCCAGATCCATCTCCTCCGCGATCAGCGCCGCTTGCATGGAGGTTGCGCCCTGTCCGATATCGGCATGCGGCGTAATCAGTGTGATCCCATTGGCGTCAATCCGCACCCATGGATTGAACGAGGCCTCCCCCTCCCCAAGATCGGCCAAGTTCGGGTTTTCCGGATTGCGTTGCACCAGGTAAGTGCCAAACGCCACGCCGCCCGCAACGGCGACAGAACCAACCAGAAAGGCGCGGCGGCTGAAGGTTCTCAGTGTGCTCATCGCTCAGCCCCCCATGCTGCGCGCAGCGGAATGGATCGCGGCGCGGATGCGGGGATAGGTGCCACAGCGGCATAGATTGCCGGACATCGCGAAATCGATATCCTCATCGGTCGGGTTGGGTGTTTCAGACAGCAAAGAGGCGGCCTGCATGATCTGTCCGGACTGACAATACCCGCACTGTGCCACCTGATGCTCGATCCAGGCGGCCTGCACCGCGTGAAGCGCGTCGGGGTTGCCCAAGCCCTCGATCGTCGTGATCTCCGCGCCCTCCAGATCGCCCGCCAACGCTTGGCAAGACCGGGTTGCTACACCGTCAACGTGAACGGTGCAGGCGCCGCAGGCCGCGATCCCGCACCCGAATTTGGTGCCGGTCATGTGAAGCTCGTCTCTCAGGACCCACAGAAGTGGCATGTCAGGCGAAACATCGACCTCTCGCACGTCGCCGTTGATGTTTAGCTGCATGGGAGACTCCGTCATCTGGACTGGCAGGATTGGCTGCAGTAGCTACCAGTCCAACATCTACTAGATTAGACAAATGGTCAACATGTGTCCAAATCAGACGGGCAGATCTTCGCTGACCATGACGAGGATGGATGTTTTCAATGTCTCAAGCATCGCCAGAAGCTCGGCGCGTTCATGGGTGCCATGCTTCAGCCCAAGCATCACCCGCGTGACATAGGTCGCAAGTGTTTCGGCGGACTGCCCCATCGGCGTCAGCGCGTCCGCATAGGGCTCAAACACATCAACCAGCATCCGCTGCATCTGATCTTCCGAATCCTTCAGCGCGGCGGTCGTCGCGCCATGTGTCCCGGCTTCGAGGTCCACCGCATCGGGTGTCGCGCGGATCACGTCCCATGGCGCGATGACGGTATTGGCAAACAGGATATCGAGCTTCTCACCCAAGCTCTCGACATCGGCCCATTCCGCCAGCGTCTGCATCCGCGTTTGGCGCATGTAGTAGCGGACAGCCCCGTCGATGACTTCGTTTTTATTGGCAAAAACGTTGTAGAGTGTCTGGCGCACGACACCTGCTTCGTCGGCCACATCATTCATCGTGGCGCGCTTCACGCCGTAGCGGGAGAACACCCGAATGGCCGCAGCCGAGATCAATTCTTCCTTCTCCGTCATGGGGCGCATATCGACAAATCGTCGTCTCGTGTCAACGCAGCGGTGCAACCGGCCCGTCATGTCTCATGGCAAAGCGTGCGCCATGCTTGGACGTATTCGGCTAGGCGCGGCGGGCCGTCGGCGGGCGTTATTCTGATTTCATCGGCGGCGGGCGCCTTTGGGCCATTGACCAGCAACGCCGCGCCTTGGCTCGTGCCCGTCGCGCTTGTTGTCGCGACCACCGGGCATCGGGTTGCCGTGGCCAGCATCTGGAGAAAGTGTGGATTGCCCGCGAACGGCCCCTCCACAATCACGTCGCCCCGATGGCCGATCAAGTGCAGGCTCACCGATGTCACCAGCGCACAATAATAGGCGGCGACAAGGCTGCGTATGCCGCTGCCAATCGGCGGCTCCTGGGGTACCCAGCGCGGGGCCCGTCCCGCGAATGGGCCGGTGTCAGACACAAGGGCCGGCGCCAACATGATCTGGTGGTCAAGAACTGCCGCGATATCCTGCTGCGATGGCTCAACCGGAGCGCTGGCGACGATCATCTCGTACTCACGCCCCCCCATGAACCGCGCAGACGGGACGGGGGCGCCGAACGCGTTGACGTTCAAAAGCGTGTCGCGCTCCGGGTCAAGCTTGGGATTGCCGCCGCCGATACTCATCATGATCAGCCAAGTGCCGCTCGATACGACGGAATAGGGCGCCGTGCGAGAGATCAGATGCGGCAAAAGGGACGCATTGGAATCGTGAATGCCACAGGTCACAGGCGTATCGGGCAGCAGCCCGGTCGCGGTCGCAACGGCCGCATTGATCGGGCCAAGCACGTCAGACGCCAACCGGACCGGCGCAAGCTTTCCCGCGATCCCCAACGCGCCCACCAGAGATGACGCCTCGTCCCGGGCGGGGCTCCACAAGTCGGTATGGCAGCCAAGCGATGTGCGTTCCGTCGCGGCAATGCCGGTCAGCCGGTAGGCCCAGTATTGTGGGTAGCTCAGGATCTGTGCAGTGCGCCCCTCAAGATCCGGGTCTTGCTGAAACATCCAGTGCAGCTGCGCGCCCACGTTCAGCCCGCCGGCCAGCCGGGCGGACCCCGTTTCGTCAAAGGGGGGCCGCAGGTGATCGTATTCGCCCGCCAGATCGTCCGGGCCGGCATGCTCGTAATCCAGCATCGGAGCCGCCAAGCCGCCATCTGCATCGAGCAACACGATGGAGGCGCCGTGGGCCGTGATGGAAATGGCGTCCACACCGTATGTGCGGTGAAATTCACGCAGGTTTTCCAGCAGGAACGCCCAATGCCCGTCGAGGTCGAAATGCGGCCAAGGCGGGCCGGGCTGGACCACGTTGGGCCGCGTGACAACGGCGATCTCGTCTAGCGTCCTCCGATCCACCAGCGCCAGCTTGGCATTGGTCTTGCCGATGTCGATGACGGCCACGTGGGTCATGTCATATGGAAAACTGGGGTGAGCGGCGTGGCCACGGGCTCATTCGTCGGATGCGTGACCATGATATCGGCCATATGCGCCCACCAGCGCTGCATCACGAGATGGTCCGGCAAGGCGTCCATCCCGTGATCCTTGGTGCGCCACAGAATTCCGAACAGCAGGTTCGTCTCTTCGTCCAGATGGATGGAATAGTCGCGGATGCCGGACGCGCGCAGAAGCTCCACCAGCTCCGGCCAGATCTCGTCATGGCGCTTGCGGTATTCATCGAGGCACCCGTCATTCAAGCGCATCTTGAAAGCGTATTTCTCCATCAGGCCCTCCACATCGTCCAAAGCCGCGGCAGGGCGATCACCCCGATCAGAAGGCAGCCGATGAAGATCGACATCACGATCCCCGGCACGTTCAGAAGGCCCAAACCGAAGGTCACGAGGCCCATCACAAAGGCCGCAATGACGACGCCTGGGATACTGCCCGATCCGCCCAGGATGTTCACGCCGCCCAGCACAACCATTGTCACGACCTCCAATTCCCATCCCAGTGCGATTGTGGGCCGGGTGGAGCCAAGGCGCGAGGTCAGGCAGACCGCCGCAACGCCGGCCATCAGGCCAGTCAGCAGGAACAGGATGAACTTCACCCGCGCCACCCGGATGCCCGAGAACAGCGCGCCGGTGGGGTTGTTTCCAATCGCATAGACGGCGCGGCCGAAATTCGTGCGGTGCAGCAGGATGTAATACAACACCGCAAGACCGGCGAAGAGGACGAATTCGAACGAAATCACCCACCACACATACCCCTGCCCGAAGAACGAGAAATCGGACGGATAGCCGCGAAAGCCCTGATCACCCAGAACGATGTAGGAGATACCGCGAAACAGGCTCATCGTGCCGATCGTGACCACAATGGACGGCAGGCCAAGCCCCGTCACCATCAAGCCGTTGAATGCACCACACAAGACGCCGGTGCCAAGCCCCACGGCCACAAGGCCCCACGTGCCCACATCCAGTTGCAGGGCCGCCCCCATCGCCGTGGAGGCCAGCGCGATGATCGACGCAACCGACAGGTCGATCTCCCCCGCAATGATCAAGAGCGCCATGGCGAAGGCGATCATCGCCTTCTCGGTGAAATTGAATGTCGCGTCGCTCAGGTTCCAGGCGTTCAGGAAATAGGGCGACAGGAACGAGTTTGTGACGAAAATCGCGATGGCGACGGCGAGCAGCAGCGTTTCCCACGATTTGAAGGCCTTGAGCGCCGGGCTTTGCAAGCGGTCGGGGATATGGCGTGCCGTGTCACTCATGCCTGCGCCTCCGCTTCGGCTCGTTTCAGGATGATGCGGCCCTTGGCGCGGCCAGCCCTTGCGTTGAAGGCGACCGCGATCACGATGGCCGCGCCCGAGATCGCCAATTGCCAGAAGGGTGAAATGCCCACGACGGGCAGCGCGTTCTTGATGATGCCAAGGAAAATCGCGCCAAGGATGGCCCCCATGATCGTACCTGCACCGCCGGCGATGGCGATGCCACCGATCACGCAGGCCGCAACTACCTCAAGCTCGAACCCCTTGGCGATATCCACGTAGGCCACCGAATAGCGCGCCACCCAGAGATAACCGGTGAGCCCGGCCAGCGTACCCGACAGGACGAAGGCCCAGAACTGTGTCTTACCCACGTTGATCCCCGCATAGACGGCGGCATGTGGGTTGCCACCCACCGCATAGAAGGCCCGGCCAAGCGGCGTGCGGGCAATCACGATGAAGAAAATGATGGCGGTCAGGATGGCGAGCCAGGCAAGCACGGGCAGGCCGAGTATCTCGGCCCGTGGGAATCCTGTGAAGGCCGCGCTCATCTCATGGGCGTTCACCCAGGCGCCGTCGGAAATGACGAAGATGATGCCCCGATAGATTGTGAGCGTTCCCAGCGTCACGACGATCGGCGGGATCGTCAGCTTCCACACAAGGATACCGTTGATCGCCCCCAGTACCGCCCCCAGCATAAGCGCCACTGCGATGATGACCGGGATCGGCAGGCCCGGATAGGCGACGTTGAGCATAGCGCAGACCATGCCCGTCAGCGCCAGGTTCGCGGCCACCGAAAGGTCAATGCAACGGGTCAGGATCACGATGGCCTGCCCCACCGCCAGGATGATAAGGGGGGAGGTGTCGGTGAATACGTTCACCAGATTTGAGGGCAGAATGAAGGCGGGGAACCGGCTGGCGATCAGGGCGATCAGGGCCAGGATCACGCCCACAAGAAGGGCTTCGCGCGATTTGACATAGCGGATCATGCGTGGCCCCCAATCCCCGCCGCGTGGCGCACAAGCGTTTCCGGGCTCAGCTCGTCCCTGCGCAATTCAGCCGCGATCAGGCCTTCGCGCATCACGATGACCCGGTCCGACATCCCAAGGATCTCCGGGATCTCTGAGCTGACCATGATCACGGCCAATCCTTCGGCGGCCAGCTCCGCCATGAACGCATGGACTGCGGCCTTTGATCCGATATCGATCCCCTTGGTTGGTTCATCGAGGATGATGACACGCGGCTTGGTGGCGAGCCATTTGGCAATCACCACCTTTTGCTGATTACCGCCTGACAGATTGCCAACATCCTGATCCAATGCCGCCGCGCGCAGCTCCAGACGTTCGGTGTATTCCCGCGCCAGCGCAAACTCGGCCGCCAGCTTCAGAAAGCCGGAGCGCGATGTCTGGGCGAGGGAGGGCAGGGTGACATTCTGAAAAATCGGCAGTCCCAGCACAGCGCCCTGTTTCCCGCGATCCTCCGGCACGTAGACGATCCCGTTGGCAATGGCGTCGGCGGGCGACCGGATCGTGCAGGCCGTGCCTTCAACATAGATGGTGCCAGCGGATGGGCGCGTGATCCCGAAAATCGCCTGCATCAACTCGGATCGTCCGGCGCCGACAAGCCCATAGAACCCAAGGATTTCTCCGGCCTTCAGGGTCAGGTTGATACCGTCGAACTCGGTCGGATGGGCGTAGCCTTCGATCCGCAGAACCTCGGCGCCCGCGCTGTGGGCGCGGGACGGAAAGATCTGATCTACGGCGCGGCCCACCATCAGCTGGACAAGATCGCCCTCGGTCACGTCCGACATCAGGCCCGCGCCCACATGCTCTCCATCCCGGAACACGGCGTAGCGGTCGGCGATGCGAAAGACCTCATCGAATTTGTGGGAGATGAACAGGATCGCACGGCCTTCGGATTTCAACCGCTCAACCAGATCATACAGCTCTTCGATTTCCTTTTGGGAGAGCGCGGCGGTCGGCTCATCCATGATAACCACGCGCGCATCGACCGACAGGGCGCGCGCGATGGCCACCAGATGTTTATTCGCGATGCCAAGATCCTTCAAAGGCGTCGTCGCCGAGAGTGGTGCATCGATCCGGTCCAGTATCTCCTGTGCGCGCGTGTTCATCTGCGCCGTATCGATCAGGCCAAACCGCCCGCGCGGCGCGTGCCCGATGAAGATGTTTTCCGCAACGGACAGCTCATCAAACAGCACGGTTTCCTGGTGGATCGCCGTGATGCCCGCAGCTCCGGCATCGTCGGCGGAGGCGAAGGCAACCTGTTCACCATCAACGGCGATCGTTCCGCCATCGGCGCGGTAGATCCCGGTCAGAACCTTCACGATTGTCGATTTTCCCGCGCCGTTTTCGCCAATTAAAGCAGTGACCTGGCCGGGAAACAGCTCCAGCGACACGTTGTTGAGCGCCTTGACCCCGGGAAACGTCTTGGTGATCCCCGAAAGCTCAAGAACCGGTGCGATGGGCGCCGCGTCCATCTGGGGGGCGAGGTTTTGCATCGGGTGCGACTATCCGAATGGAAGGGGGAAGAAACCCGGTGCATCCCGAAGGACACGCCGGGCTGGGAGACCGCTTTGATCAGAAGATCTCGCGGAACTGCTCGATGTTGGAGGCATCGTAAGTGAACGGATTGGCCATCGCCCCGGTTGTGCTGTCGTCCAACTCCAAGTCACCCATACGACCCATCGGGATCGTCGCACCGGCCTCGGCCGTCGCAGCTTCGGTGGCAAGGTTGTAGGACAGCATCGCCGCCGCGTAGCCCAGATCAATCGGGTTCCAGATCGCAAAGCTCTGCGACGCGCCGCTTTCGATGGCGCCGGCCATCTCGGAGGGCAGGCCCAGGCCGGTCACGTTCACTTGCCCGACCATATCCTGATCGACCACGGCTTGCGCCGCGGCCACGATACCCACCGATGTTGGCGCGATGATCGCATCAAGATCGGGATAGGTCTGCATCAGGCCCACGGCCTCACGATAGGACCGGTCGGCAAGGTCATCGCCATAGACCGTCGCGACCACTTCGATATCGGGATAGTCGCCCATCACCGCGTTCATCTCGGCGATCCAGGTGTTCTGGTTCGTCGAAGTGGCCGTCGCCGAGAGCACCGCGACCTGCCCGCCATCGGGCAGATGATCCGCCGCAAGCTGAATGATCGTCCGCCCGATCAGCGCGTCTGAGGACGGTGCGAGGTGGAGCATGCGGCCCTCTTCGGCAACACCGGAATCCCAAGAAATCACCGTGATCCCCCGCTGCATGGCCCGCTGCAGAACCGGGACCAAGGCATCGGGATCGTTGGCCGAAACGGCAATCGCATCCACGCCTTGCGCGATCAGCGAGTTGATCACCTCGATCTGGCCCTCGGCGGTTGTGGAGGTTGGGCCGGTATAGATGATCTCGACATTGCCAAGCTCGGCCGCGGCTTCCTCCGCGCCCTCTGCCGCGGCCTCGAAGAACCCGATGCCGAGCGCTTTCACAACCAATGCGATGCGCACCGGCTCATGGTTGTCGGCATAGGCTGCGCCGCCTGCCAACATCATCGCGGCCAAGGCTGTGCCGCCGAAAATACGCCGTGTGATACTCATGTCAGATCCTCCCTAGAAATGAGCGTTTGGACAGGCCCCTCAGCCTGATCCGGTTTCCGCCGCGGCACTTGCATGTGCCACGATCAGTTTGATCTCCGCCGCCTCCAGCATGGCCGCGGCCCGGTCGGAGATGCCGTCATCGGTGATGACGACGTCGATCCGATCAAGCGGGCAGAGCACGAGGCTGGACCGGCTTTCGAATTTTGAGCTGTCGACCAGAACGACAAGTTCATCGGCCTGCCCGATGAGTTTCTGTTCCGCCTGGATCAGCAGAGGATCGGCCTCCATTAGACCCAGCGGCCCGAGGCCCTGCGCGCCCATGAACATCCGCCGCGCGGCAAAATTGCGCGTCACATCATTGTCGAAGGGCGACAGGATGATGTTCTGTTCGCGATAGATCACCCCACCCGACAGCATGATCGTGTTCTTGGAATTGTTCAGCAGATGTTCGGCAATCGGGAAGCTGTTGGTGAAGACCTGCATCCGCCGCATCGCCAGGGGATGCACCATCTGAAAAGTTGTCGTACCGCCGTTGATGATGATCGCGTCGCCATCATCGCAAAGCTCAACCGCGGCGCGCGCGATGGCCTGTTTCTCCGGCCCGCGCATGGTTTGGTTCACCGCGAAGGTGCGCCCGGCAAGCCCCACGAATTGCGGCGGCGTGATCGCCTCCGCTCCACCGCGCACCCGGCGCAGGCGGTTCTGGGTGTGGAGCGTGTTGATGTCGCGCCGGATCGTCGCCTCCGACACACCGGTCAGCGCACACAGGTCCGGCACCGTCACCACGGGGCGCTCCTGCACGGCGGACAGGATAACTCTGTGGCGTTCCTTCTCGTGCATCGAATCCCTCCCATTCATGCAATCGTGGGCTGTATTTCCGCAATCTGTCAATCAATAAATGTCATTTCCAATCATTCTGCGCCGCAGCATGATTGGAAATGACTATTCATGATTGACTTTCGGGCTGGACCGCCGCAGCTTTGGGCAGAACATATGCCGGGTGAGCGAGCGCCCGAGGGGGGATTTCGCATGTTGGAAGTCACTGAAAACGGTCGGTTATCGAACCAGTGGGACGCGGCCAAAGCGGCCTCCATGAGCGAGCCGGAAAAGCTGCTCTACCGTTCCAACCTGTTGGGTTCCGACAAGCGCATCACCAATTACGGGGGCGGGAACACATCCGCGAAGGTGATGGAGATCGACCCGCTGACGGGCGAAACGGTCGAAGTGCTTTGGGTGAAGGGATCGGGTGGCGATGTCGGGTCCATCAAGATGGACGGGTTCGCCACGCTCTACATGGACAAGCTTCGCGCGTTGAAGGGTATCTATCGCGGTGTTGAGTTCGAAGATGAGATGGTCGGGTTGCTGCCCCATTGCACTTTCAACCTGAACCCGCGCGCCGCCTCCATCGATACGCCGCTGCACGCTTATGTCCCGAAACGGCACGTGGACCACATGCACCCCGACGCGATCATCGCGATTGCCGCGGCGGCGGAGTCCAAAGCTCTGACGGCCGAGATTTTCGGGGATGAGATCGGCTGGTTGCCCTGGAAGCGACCGGGTTACGAGCTTGGGCTGTGGCTGGAGACATTCTGCCTCGAAAACCCGGCGGCCAAAGGTGTCGTTCTGGAAAGCCACGGCCTGTTCACATGGGATGACGATGCGGAGGCCTGTTACGCGCTGACGCTTGATGTGATTCAGCGCGCGATGGATTGGTTTGACGCCAAGACGGCCGACACACCAGCGTTTGGCGGCGCGCTCCACAACAGCCTGCCCGCAGTTGACCGGCGCGCCGTGGCCGCGCGCCTGATGCCCGCGATCCGGGGTATGGTCTCCGGCCACCAGCATATGGTTGGACATTTCGAGGACAGCGATACCGTTCTCGATTTCGTGAATGCGAAGGACATGGAGGCGCTTGCCGCACTTGGCACGTCGTGCCCCGACCATTTCCTGCGCACGAAAATCCGACCCCTCGTCATCGGTTTTGATCCGGCAGCGGCGGATGTCGACGCAGTTCTGGAAGCACTGCCCAACCAGGTCGCGACCTATCGGGACGACTACGCCGCCTATTATGACCGCTGCAAACGCGCCGACAGCCCGCCAATGCGAGACCCCAACGCGGTGGTCTACCTCGTGCCGGGCGTCGGCATGATCACCTTTGCCAAGGATAAGGCCACCGCGCGCATCTCAGGGGAATTCTACATCAACGCGATCAACGTGATGCGCGGGGCAAGTGCCGCCAGCACGTATCAAGGCCTGCCGGAACAGGAGGCCTTCGATATCGAGTACTGGCTTCTGGAAGAGGCGAAGCTGCAACGCATGCCCAAGCCGAAATCGCTGGCAGGTCGGGTTGCTCTTGTGACTGGCGGGGCAGGCGGTATCGGATCCGCCACTGCGGAGCGTTACCTCGCCGAAGGCGCCTGCGTGGTGTTGGCCGACATTGATGAAGAGGCGCTGTCGGCAACATGCGAGGCCCTCACGGCGCGATACTCAGGCGATGTGGTGCGCAAGGTGCCAATGAATGTGACCAGCGAAGGCGCTGTTGCGCAGGCCTTCGCGGACGCCGGGGTGGAATATGGCGGCATCGATATTCTTGTTTCGAATGCCGGGATCGCGTCGTCGGCGCCGGTGGAGGATACCACGCTCGCGCTGTGGCAAAAGAACATGGATATCCTCAGCACCGGGTATTTCCTTGTCAGCCGCGAGGCGTTCAAGCTGATGCGGGTGCAGACTATGGGCGGCTCCATCGTCTTCATCGGATCGAAGAACGGCTTGGCCGCCAGCCCCAACGCCTCGGCCTATTGCACCGCGAAAGCCAGCGAGTTGCACCTGGCCCGCTGTCTGGCGCTGGAGGGGGCGGAGGCGGGCATCCGCGTGAACGTAGTGAACCCGGATGCGGTTCTGCGCGGATCCAAGATCTGGCAGGGGGAGTGGCTCGATCAACGCGCCTCGACCTATGGAACTGACAAGGCGGGGCTGGAAGAGATGTATCGCGAACGCTCCATGCTGAAGCGCTCGGTCCTGCCGGAAGACATTGCCGAAGCCGCTTACTTCTTCGCCGCCGACACATCCGCGAAGTCCACGGGCAACATCATCAATGTGGACGCCGGCAATGTTCAGGCCTTCACACGATAAAGGGGGCGAGGATATGACCAGACAAAGCTACGATACCGCCCGTGCGATTTTCGCGGATTGGGGTGTGGACGCCGAAGCCGCCATGGAGCGTCTCGGGGCCATCCCGATTTCGATGCACTGCTGGCAGGGTGATGATGTTGTCGGATTCGAGGCAAGGACCGGCGCCTCCGGCGGCGGCATCCAGGCCACCGGCAATCATCCCGGCCGCGCCCGAACGCCCGATGAACTGCGCGCCGATCTGGAATTCGCCTATGGGCAGATCCCGGGCAAGCACAGGTTGAACCTGCACGCGATGTATCTGGACACCGACGCCACGCCGGATCGAGACGAAATCGAGTTTACCCACTTCGCCCGGTGGGTGGATTGGGCGAAGGAGCAGGGCCTTGGCCTCGACTTCAACCCCACCTTCTTTGCCCATACCAAGGCTGACGATAATCTGACACTCAGCCATCCCGATCAGGGCATCAGGGATTTCTGGATCGAACATGGCCGCCGCAGCCGCGAGATCGCGGCGCGGATGGGGGCAGAGCTCGGCAGTGCCTGCGTCAATAACATCTGGGTGCCCGACGGCTACAAGGATATACCCGTAGACCGTATGGCCGCCCGCGCCCGGCTGGAGGCCTCGCTCGACACCATGCTGGCCGAGCGCCACGATAAGGCGCAGATGCTCGATGCCGTCGAAAGCAAGCTTTTTGGCATCGGGGTCGAGGCCTGTACGATCGGCAGCCATGAGTTCTACCTCGGCTACGCGATCCGCAATCAAACGCTTCTGTGCCTCGATATGGGCCACTTCCATCCGACCGAAAACGTGGCCGACAAGCTGAGTTCCGTTGCGCTGTCGCTGGATGAGATCCTGCTGCACGTGTCGCGCCCGATGCGGTGGGACAGCGACCATGTGATCCTTCTGAACGACGATATTCTTGCCATGGCGCAGGAGCTGGTCTTCGCGGATCTGCTGGATCGCACGAGGATCGGGTTGGATTTCTTTGACGCCACCATCAGCCGGACAGCCGCTTGGGTGATCGGCACGCGCAATATGCAAAAGGCGCTGTTGCGTGCGCTGCTGTTGCCGCGGGCTCAGTTGCAATCGGCAGAGGCGGAGATGGATTACACCAGTCGCCTGATGCTGACGGAAGAGGCCAGGGACCTGCCAGTGGCCGCCGTGTGGGAAGAATTCTGCGCCCGCAACGACGTGCCGACCGGCGCGGGCCTTGTGGCCGAGTTGAAGGCCTACGACAAAAAGGTTTCGGCGCGGGGCTAGGCCTCAGGTCTTCCCACGGTTCTTGTTGGCTTTGGGCGTTCGCGGCTTGCGGGGCTTCGCCCCGTCGGCGGTGGCCTTCGACGCCTGCCGTGCCCGGTTCTTCTTGCTCGATGGTTTGCCGGTGGGTGGCTTCGGCCCTTTGCTGGGCGCATCCGCGCCTTTTGGGTGCCGCCGCTTCCAAGGCTCGGCCTTGTTGCCCTCCGCCTGTTCACCGTCCTCGCGTTTTGCCTTGGGCCGGCCCACAGTTTTTGCGCCAGGCTTGGGTTTCTTGCGGCGCGGCGTGGGATCGTCGTTCCAATCGACAGGCGTTGTGGTGCCAGGGCGCTCGGGTTTGGCAGGGGCCGTGGCCGCGCCGCTCATCTGCCTGGAGGTTTCCGGTTGGGCCCGCTTGGGCTTGGACGCCGGTTGCTTGTCCTGACGTGGTCCACGATCCAGATTGGGAGCTGTCGACAGGCGGGTCAGGGCCGCGCCGTTTTCCAGCGCCATCTTCGGGCCCACCGCGTCAAGAAACCCGGATACGGCGCTTTCGCGAATTTCGATCAGGGTCGCTTCGGGTTGGATGCGAATGGCCCCGATATCCTCGCGCGAGACATTCCCCATCTTGCACAGCATCGGCAAAATGCGGCGCGGCTCCGCATTGGCGGCGCGTCCCCCTTCCAGCGAAAACCAGACGCTCGGACCGAACGCGGCGCGGGGGGCGGGGGCCGCGGAGATGTCGGACAGCTCTTCGGGCGCCGAGCGGCGCTCGCGGTAGAGCCGCACGTAGGCGGCGGCCAGTTGCTCTGCCGAGAACCTTTCGATCAGATGATCGACCGCGTCCCGGTTCGAGGGTTCTACCTCCCCCTCCCAATCGGAGCTTGCCAGCATCCGCTCGTCATCCTTGGCGGTCACCTCTTCGGCGGATGGCGCCTCGGCCCAATTCGCGGTGAGCTTCGCCCATCCCAACAACCGCTGCGCCTTTTTCCGGGCGGCAGGCGGCACGATCAACGCGCTGACACCTTTGCGGCCCGCGCGCCCGGTCCGACCGGACCGGTGCAGCAGCGTATCCTGGTTTGTGGGCAATTCGGCATGGATCACCAGTTCCAGGTTGGGGAGATCGATACCCCGTGCCGCGACGTCCGTGGCCACACATACCCGCGCCCGTCCGTCCCGCATCGCCTGCAAGGCGTGGGTCCGCTCGCTTTGCGACAGCTCCCCCGAAAGGGCCACAACCGAGAAGCCGCGGTTGGACAGCCGCGTGGTTAACCGGTTCACCATTGCGCGCGTATTGCAAAAGACGATGGCATTGGGCGCCTCGTAATATCGCAGCACGTTGATGATCGCATTTTCCCCGTCCCGGGCGGATACGTTCAGCGCCCGGTACTCGATATCGGCATGCTGCTTTTCGCCGGTTGTCGTGGCGATCCGAACCGCATCCTTCTGATAATTCTCGGCAAGCTTCGCAATGGCCGCGGGAACCGTGGCCGAGAACAGGAGCGTCTGGCGGTCGATCGGGGCCTGTTCGAGGATGAATTCCAGATCCTCGCGAAAACCCAGATCCAGCATCTCATCGGCTTCGTCCAGGATAACGGCCTTGAGCGCGCTGAGGTCGATGGAACCGCGCATGATGTGATCGCGCAGGCGGCCGGGCGTTGACACAACGATATGCGCGCCACGGGCCAGCGCCCGCCGCTCATCGCGCATATCCATGCCCCCCACGGTGAAGGCCAGAACCGCATTGGCCTGCGCGAAAAGCCACGACAATTCGCGTTTCACCTGCATCGCCAATTCGCGCGTCGGCGCGATAATCAGCGCGAGCGGGGCGCCGGCGGGCCCGAACTTCTCCGCCTCACCAAACAGCCCCGGCGCGATTGCCAGCCCGAAGCCAAGCGTCTTGCCCGAGCCGGTCTGCGCGGACACCAACAAATCCCTGCCGGTCAGGTTCGGGTCGGTCACGGCCTGCTGCACCGCCGTCAGCGTGTCGTATCCACGATCTTCGAGGGCGCGTGCCAGGGCCTGTTTCACGACGGCGTCACTTTCCAACTGGATGCGGCGTGGAGGGACCGGACACCTCTCCAAACCGGCAAAGACCGCGCCCTAACGCCTTGGCGCAAGAATGTATAGGGCGCGATGGGCAGCCATGTGGGGATCCAAGAGGATGCGGGGCGGCAGATCATCCCGGCGGCGGCGCGGCCGGGACCAACAATAATCTTGCCAGCGATGGTACGTCCTGCGCCTATTGGTGTCACAAAACTGTCAACAACGTTCCTGGGGAGGGGATCATGAAGACCAAACTCGTTTCTGCCGCGATCATTGCAGCGGCCGGCGTGACGGCTGCGGGATCAGCGGCTGCGCAATCGGATGAACTGGTGCTGTATTGCTCGGTGCAGGAGGAATGGTGCCGCGCGATGTCCGAGGCATTCCAGCGCGAGACGGGCATCAACGTCCTGATGACGCGCCGGTCCTCCGGCGAAACCTATGCCCAGATCGCGGCCGAATCCGAACAGCCGCGCGGTGACGTCTGGTGGGGTGGCACCGGCGATCCGCATCTTCAGGCGGCCCAGGAGGGCCTGACCGAGGAATATCAGTCGGACATGCTGGAACAGATGCAGGATTGGTCGGTACGCCAGGCGGAGACCTCAGGCTATCGCACGGTGGGTATCTACGCAGGCGGCCTTGGCTTCGGTTACAATTCTGATCTTGTAACAGAAAACCCGCCCGCCTGTTGGGCAGATCTGCTGGATGAGCGCTTCGCGGACGATGTGCAGGTGGCGAACCCCAATTCCTCGGGCACGTCCTACACAATGCTGGCCACGATGGTGCAGTTGATGGGCGAGGACGAGGCGTTCGATTACCTCGCGCAACTCCACAACAATATCAGCCAATACACTCAATCAGGCTCCGCCCCCATCCGGGCGGCAGCAACCGGGGAAACCGCCATCGGGATCGTGTTCATGCATGATGCCGTGGCGCAGACCGTGCAAGGCGCGCCAATTGTCGCCGTGGCCCCGTGCGAGGGGACCGGATACGAGGTTGGCTCCATGTCGATCATCGCCGGTGGCCCGAACCCCGATGCAGCGCGGACCTTCTACGATTGGGCCCTGACGCCCGAAGCGCAGGAGATCGGGGCGGCCAACAACAGCTTCCAGATCCCGTCCAACGTGAATTCCGAGACGCCCGAAGCGGCGCCGCGGCTCGAAGACATCACGCTGATCGACTATGATTTTGCGCTCTATGGATCGAGCGAGGAGCGGACGCGCCTGTTGGAGCGTTGGGATGCCGACATCGGATCGCTGCCCCAGTAAATCGTGGCACGACCTTCCCTGACATCTGACCAAGCCGGGGCCGCCTGGCTTGGTCTTCTTGCGCTCTCGCTGGTGGCGTTCCCCTGGTACAAGGGGGCGGGCCTTCTGGCGGGTCCGTCTGCCTCGGCTTTGGTCGAGGCGATGGCGGGACGTGGCTGGTTCTGGCCCCTGATCGTCGTGACCATTGCCATGGGCGGTGCGGCACTGACCCGGCGCTGGCAACGATCGTCACTGGTTCTTGGCCTCGCCATTGCCGGGCTCCTGCTGTTTCTCTGGCAGGGCTTCGCGGTGGGGCTGCGCGGGCCATCGGCCGATTGGGTGGGCAGCCTGTTTGCCCGGGCGGCGGACGGGCAATCCGGCCTCGGCTGGGGCGGGTTTCTGGCCGGGATCGCACTGATCGGACTTCTGTCCGATTTTGCGGCAGCCCGCGGGTTTTGTCGGGGGGAGCGGTTTGCGGCCTTCTGCATCACGGCCATCGTGGCGCTGCTGACCGTCTTCGTGTTCTTCCCGATCCTCAGCCTTGGCCTCGCCGCGTTCATTGACCCCGACGGTTCCCTTGCACTTGCGGTGTTTTGGGAGCGGCTGAGCGCGTCTGAATTGTGGGGTATCGGATGCCTGATGGGCACCGGGCGCTGTGGCGTGGTCGTCAACACGGTGATCCTCGGCGTTCTTTCGGCCACGTTGGCAACGGCCCTTGGCCTCGCCCTTGCGCTTCTGGTGAACCGCACGGATTTTCGGATGAAGCGGGCCCTGCGGGCAATCTCCATCCTGCCCATTATCACACCACCCTTCGTGGTTGGCGTGGCGATCATCCTTCTGTTTGGACGCACCGGCCTTGTGACCGGCGGTGTCGCCGACCTGATGGGGGTGCGCCCGTCGCGCTGGGTTTACGGGCTGCCCGGCATCCTGATCGCGCAAGTCCTGGCCTTCGCGCCGGTCACGTTCCTTGTGCTGCTCTCGACATTAGAGGCGATCAACCCGACCTTGGAAGAGGCTGCCCGCACCCTGGGCGCGAAGGCAACCACGACGTTCCGAACCGTCACATGGCCTCTGCTGCGCCCCGGCCTTGCCGCGGCCTTCCTTCTGGCCTTCATCGAAAGCCTTGCCGATTTCGGCAATCCGATCGTGCTGGGCGGCGGGTACGAGGTGCTCTCGGTCAAGATCTTCTTCGCCGTTGTCGGCGCGCGGTATGATCTGGGCAATGCCGCCACGCTGGCGATGATCCTGCTGGCGCTCACGCTGATCGCCTTCTGGCTGCAAATGCGCTGGATGGGCAACAAGAGCTACGTCACCGTCACGGGAAAATCCGATGCGGGCCTGGCCGCGCCTTTGCCGCCGATCCTCAAGATCGCGGTGCTGGCCGTGGTGTTGCCCTGGGTCGTTTTCACCCTCGGCGTCTACATCATCATCGCGGCGGGTGGCTTTGTCACGGATATCGGGCGCTGGGATCTGACGCCGACCCTTGGCCATCTGGTCACCGCGTTCCGGTTCGAATTCGCCGAGACCGGGTTGGAGCTTTACGGCTCCGCCTGGGATTCCATGATCACGACGCTTTGGGTGGCGGGCATCGCCGCGCCTTTGACCACGCTGGTCGGCATTCTGACGGCGTGGCTGGTTGCGCGGCAGGATTTTAAAGGGCGTCGCGCGTTCGAGTTTGGCACCATGCTGTCCTTCGCTATCCCCGGCACGGTTGTGGGCGTTTCCTACGTGGCCGCGTTCAACGTGCCGCCTGTCGATATCACCGGAACTGCGGCGATCCTGATCATCTGTTTCGTCTTCCGCAACATGCCGGTGGGCATGCGGGCGGGCCTTGCCGCGCTTGCGCAGATCGACAAGTCGATGGAGGAGGCGAGCCAGACCATGGGCGCGGGCGGCGCGACGACCCTGCGCCGCGTGGTCCTGCCGCTGATCCGGCCCGCTGTCTTTACCGCGCTGGTCTATTCGTTCGTGACTGCCATGACGGCGGTGTCGGCGGTGATCTTCCTTGTCTCCGCCCGCCACAACATGGCGACGGCCTATATCATGGGCCGGGTGGAGGCAGGGGAATACGCGTTGGCGATTGCCTATTCGGCGGTCCTGATGATCGTGATGATCCTTTGCGTCGTGGTGATCCAGCTTCTGGTGGGGGCGCGGAAACTGGGGCGCAGACAGGAATTGCAGGGGCGTGGGCCAGCCACGGAACCGGCGGAATGAGGGGCAGGGGATGAGCGAAACGGCGATTGAGTTCGTGGACGTGGTCAAGCGCTATGGCACCGCCACGGCTGTGGACCAGATCAATTTCTCGATCGCCAAGGGGGAGCTTGTGACGTTCCTTGGCCCGTCCGGCTGCGGCAAGACCACGTCCCTGCGTCTGATCGCGGGCCTGGAATTGCCGAGCGAGGGCCAGGTGAAAATTGCGGGCCGCGATGTCAGCCGCGATCCGGCATCGGAACGCAATGTCGGCATGGTGTTCCAATCCTACGCCCTGTTTCCTCATATGAGCGTGCTGGACAATGTCGCCTATGGCCCGACGATCCGGGGCGTATCCAAGGTGGAGGCCCGCGAGAAGGCCCGCGAGATCCTCGACCAGGTGGGGCTGGCGGGGTTGGAAGCGCGCTTACCGTCCGAACTCTCGGGCGGTCAGCAGCAACGCGTCGCTGTGGCCCGCGCCATCGTGCAACAGCCCGACGTCCTCCTGTTCGACGAGCCGCTGTCGAACGTCGATGCGAAGCTGCGCCGCAAGGTCCGGGCCGAGATCCGCGACCTGCAACAGCGCTTCGGGCTAACCGCCGTTTACGTCACCCATGACCAGGAAGAGGCGCTGGCCGTCTCGGACCGGATCGTCGTGATGAAGATGGGCCAGATCGCCCAGATCGGCACACCGGCGGAGCTTTATGAGCGCCCCGCCTCCGCCTTCGTCGCGGATTTCATCGGTGATGCAAACCTGATCGAAGGGCGGGTGGAAGGCGGGGTGTTCCACGCCGCACATCTGTCGCTTCCGGTTCAGGCCGAGGATGGCACGTTCACGGCTACGATCCGCCCCGAACGGATCCGCCTGGCGCCCGGCGGCGCCGCCACGATCCTGTCGGCCAGCTATCTGGGAAGCCGCATGGAGTATGTCGTGTCCGACGAAGACCTCGAATTCCTCGTCTCCCGCCCGATTTCCGACCCGCGCCTGACGGCGGGTGATAACGTGGATCTGCAGATCGACCCGACCGACCTCATCCTCGTGCGCTGAAAGGCTCCTTACATGACCGATCCCATCGCCGCGCGCGCCGCGCTTGCCTCTGACCTGGCCCGCCGGGCCGGGCAGATCGCGCTGGAATATTATCGCAACCGGGCCAGCCTCGAGATCGAGACCAAGGATGGAGAGTTGGACCTTGTGTCCATCGCCGACCGCGCCGTGGAGGAGATGATCCGTGCCGAGATTGCCGCGTCGTTCCCCGACGACGCGATCCTGGGTGAGGAGGGCGGTTCAACGGACGGCAAGTCCGGCCTCACCTGGGTGATTGACCCGATCGACGGCACGGTGCCGTTCCTGATGGGCCTGCCCCATTGGTGCGTCGTGATCGCGCTTGTTGAAGGGCCGGAAACGCTGGTCGGGGTGATCGATGTCCCCGTCGCAGGCGAACACTTCGCCGCGCGGGCCGGCCATGGCGTCACGCTTGATGGTGTCCGCCTTCGGCTTGGTACGACGCAGCGGATCGATCAGGGGTTTGTGGCTGTCGGGGCCTCCGCGCGCAGCGCGCCCGGCCCTATCGTTGGCATCATCCGCCGCCTGATGGAGGCCGGCAGTGTGTTCTACCGAAACGGATCCGGCGCCAACATGCTGGCATCGGTCGCGGCGGGGCGGCTTGCGGCCTATGTGGAGCCCGCCATGAACCCCTGGGACAGCGTTGCAGGGCTTCTGATGATCCGGGAGGCGGGTGGAGAAATCCATCCGTATCCGGCCGATTCCCGCCTTGGCCTCACCATGGGGGCCGCGCCTGGGGTTTGGGAGGATCTCAGCGCCATCGTCGCCGCGGAATATCCCGACGGATTGCCAGCGTCGGAATATTGGTAATCAGCGCAACCGCTCGACCCAGCTGGCGTCCTGTTCATACCCAAGCTGTCTGAGGGCATGGCCGAACTGCGCCTCGTATAGATGCGCAAACTTTGCGGAGTACTCGGTTTTCCATCTGCTCGTCTGCCCTGAGGTGATGTGCGCATCGGTCTGTGGCTGACGGCCTGCATCCCCAAAAAGGCTGTTCCGTCTGAAAGCGTTGACCATCACCCGGCGCTGGACCTGGGAATACCCGATCATGCGCATTGTATCTTGGAACATCGCACCATCGTGGTCGTCCATCAGGTTCTCGTAGCGCCATTCAATGCTCCGTGGTTTTGTATACCGGTCTTTTGATGGGTCACGACGCAAACCGACCGTGGGCTACGTGATGTGTGTTCGGACGTCATGTCAGCGGTTGGGCAAGGGGCCGGAGTAAGGTGGAGCAGGCGCAAGGCCGCGCCGATCAGAGGCGGTGGACTGAGGTATGTGTGTCGCCAAAGTTAGTTAAGCCGCAATAGCTCTGAAATCGTTAACTGGGACCGCGGCGAGGCCTGTTTTGTACGCCTCCAAGTCTCGCCGCTTTCGATTGGTTCGGCTGATCTGCCCTGGGGCGGACCTATACCTGCGCTTCCATCCGGTCAGCGATGCTGCCCTGCCCGGCGTCTCGCGCATGATCGATAATGGTTTTGCCATCGTGATCCGCAACGTTCGGATCTGCGCCCCGTGCCAGCAAGATGTCCACACCCTCCTGTCTGCCATTCATCGCAGCAAACCACAGCGGCGTTGTCCAGTCATTCAAGTAGGTGTCCTCAGGCCCGGTCCGGACGCTGCGAAATCGGGCATTCACAAGGCCCGGATCGCGGGCCAACGCCGCGTCAATCTGATCGATCCGCCCCGTCGCGGCGGCCGCGAAGATATCGATCGGATGATCGAGAAGCAGGGCAACAACCGCATCCTGATGATTGTGCATCGCATGGACGAAGGGCGGCGTGTTGTAGGTGGGATCGCGCAAGGCCGTATCTGCACCTGCATCGATCAGGGCCCTGACGATCTCGATATGGCCCTTGTACGCGGCAACGTGGAGTGGGGTGCGGTGCCCCTTCGGGCTCAACTCGAACCCCAGGGCGATCATCGTCTGAACCGCAGGTAGAGTGTTGTTGCCGCAGGCCTCGCAGAACATCTCGAGATCCTTCTCTGGCTCCACCCCCTGATGGTCCGACGCCAGTGAGCGGGCCAGATCAAGATCGCCGATCATGCACGCCGCCTGGAATTGCTGCGGCCCGTCCAGCGGATCGGCCCGCCCGCCCTTGGCTTTGATCAACGCGGCGATCTCGGGCAGGCCGCGCATCAGGGCCACCTGATACGGCCGAAAGCCGACCGTATAGGTGGGATAATAATTGCTGTCGGGTGTGTTCAGATCGACGCCGTGCTCGATCAAAAGACGCGCGCGTTCGGCAAACCCCCACCTGAGCGCGATGATCAGTTGAAAATGCATCGTGCGATGTGCGTCTGGATCGTGGTCCGGATCGGTCAGCCACCAATCGGATGGGTCACTGTCTTTCAGCCCGTATTCCAGCATCAGTTCCAGATGCGTATTGTCTGGGCTGAAGCAGCGATTGTAGGCGCCCTGGCTGTCATTCGGATTGGCGCCGGCCTCCAGAACGGCGCGGGCGAATGGTTCCATCTCCGGATGCGGCGGCTGGCGCACCGGGCCGCCTTCGCCATCCCCGAAGATCCCGGTCAACACGGCGAACCGGTATGTTCCGTCCCACATGTAATGGGCATTCGGATCGGCTCCGGCCTCCAGCAACATCCTGCCAACGGCGAGGGTCGAACGACCGGGCAGGCGCGCATAGGCCGCATACATCAGCGGTGTCCAGTGAAATGGCCCGCCCTTCTCGTCGATCGCCCGGGGATCTTGGGCGATCAGGTGGCGGACGGCATCAATATCCGCCGCGGCGGCTGCGGCATGCAGACTGTGGGTCGCAATCTCGGGATGCGCCTCAAGAAGCGCCGCAGCCTGCTCGAACTCAGCAGGCCCACGATCAAAGTCCGGCCCATAATGCATGCAGGCGAGATCGAGGAACCGGTTTGCCCGTTGTTCGGTGGTCTCTTCGGTCCCCGCGCCGGATTCGATATGGCGCTTCAGTCTTACCCAGCTTGAGAATCCGTAGTCGCGTGCGATCACAAGCTGCGCTTGTTGGAGCGAGATTTGCGATGGATCGCCGAAATAGGGGCCGATCTGCGCGAGCGCCGCCGCATCTTCGGCCTTGGCGGCCCGGTGAAGGCGCTTGGCCTGTTTGCGCAGATGTTCCAGGGACGGGCGTGCGGGAAGGGTTGGCATCGGAGCCTCCTTTCAATCGTCCGGTATCCGCGCCCTCGGACCTGAAAGAAGGTCAGATGAGAATGTCGTCTTCGTGCTCAGTTGGGCTTGGCCCTTCCCGCGGATCGGATGCGCCCTGACGCGCGAGATCAGGCTAGCACAAAGGGCGAATTGGGAGAACCGGATGCGTCGAACCAAGTGCGGACTGAAAAAAGGCCGGAGCAGGTGATAGGAGAAACCTAGAAGCCGCATCCCGGCCTCAAGTAGCCCGGAGGGCGGTAGGTCAAGGATATGATGGTGCGGGCGGCGAGCACGGTGCAGTCATCTAAGAGGGCTTCACATTAAGCGCCTTCAGCTCCGCGTCGAAGTCTCTCGGTTTGCGCAGTCCTGCCTCCATAACCTGTTGATGTAGCGAAGATAGCGAGCCCTGCGCAAAACGCTTCAGGGTCACCGGGACAGCGCGGGACGCACCGGTCCATCCCGAGATTTTGTTGAGGGAGGGCGCGCTTATACGTCGTTCCGACGTGGCGGTTCCCGTGCCAATGATCGCGGCGTTATGGCGATCTATCATCTCCACGTGAAGGTCATTGGACGCGCCTCCGGATCAAGCGCGGTGGCCTCTGCCGCCTACCGCGCGGCGTCGCGTTTGCGTGACGACCGGCTGGACCGTCCCCATGACTTCACCGCCAAGCGCGGCGTGGCGCATTCCGAGGTGATGTTGCCGGAGGGTGCGCCGGCAGAATGGGGAGACCGCGAGAGCCTCTGGAACGCGGTCGAGGCCGTCGAGCTGCGCAAGGACGCGCAGCTGGCCCGGGAGGTGGAGTTTGCCCTGTCGTGTGAGATGATAGAGGCCCAAGGCATCGCGCTGGCACGCGACTTTATGCAGGCCGAGTTCGTGGATCGGGGCATGGTTGCCGATCTCAATGTGCATTGGGGCCGGAGTGAGAACGGGCTCCTCAAACCCCATGCCCATGTGATGCTGACGATGCGTGAGATCGAGGGTGATGGCGTTGGCCGCAAAGTGCGCGACTGGAACCGCACAGCGCTGGTCGAGCGCGGGCGCGAGTGTTGGGCCGGGTTGGCCAATGCGCGGCTGGCGGAACTCGACATCGACGCGCGGATCGACCATCGGAGTCTTGAGGACCAAGGGATTGCGCTGGAGCCGGAGACCCAGATCGGGGCGCCTGCGCAACGGATCTCAAGTGAGGGAAACGCTGTCGATCGCGCCGAGATGCACAGCGAGATCGCCCGTAATAACGGCGCGAGGATCATCGCCAATCCCGCGCAGGCATTGGAGGCCATCACCCATCAGCAATCGACCTTCACGGGCCGCGACATGGCACGGTTTGCCCATCGGCATAGCGACAGCGTGGAAAGATTCCATGCCGTGACGAGCGCGATCCGGAATGCGCCCGATCTGGTGAACCTCGGTCAGGACCGACACGGTGAGGATCGCGTCATGACAAGGGCCATGATCGAGACAGAGCGGCGCCTGCACAACGCGGCGCACCTCATGGCCAAACAAGACCGTCATGGTGTGCGAGAAGATCACCGGAAGGCGGCGATGGCGCGCCGAAGAGCGTGGCCTGGTGTTGTCTGGCGAGCAAGCCGACGCGCTGGCCCATGTAACCGGCGGTCGTGATCTGGGCCTTGTCGTGGGTTCGGCCGGGACGGGGAAGAGCGCGATGTTGGGCGTCGCGCGGGAGGCCTGGGAGGCGGCAGGGTATCAGGTCCGGGGCGTGGCGCTCTCCGGCATCGCAGCCGACGGGCTCGAAAGCGGATCAGGCATCGCATCGCGCACCATCGCGAGCCTGAAACACGGTTGGGCGAACGACTGCGACTGCCTCACCGCGCGCGATGTCCTCGTGATCGACGAGGCGGGCTTGGTCGGGACGCGGCAGTGGAGCGGGTGCTGTCCCATGCCGCAGTCGCTGAGGCCAATGTCGTGCCGGTCGGCGATCCGCAGCAGCTGCAATCCATCGAGGCGGGCACGGCGTTCCGATCGCTCCATGACCGCTGCGGTGGCGCCCGGATCGATGAGGTCCGCCGTCAACGCGAAGACTGGCAAAGGGAAGCCACGCGCGATTTGGCAACGGGCCGGATTGGTGCGGCCATCGAAGCCGATGACCGCAATGCATGGTGCATGCCATAGAGACCCGCGACGATGTGCGTGTCGATCTGATTGACCGCTGGGACCATGACAGGCAGGCAGAGCCGGTCCAAAGCCGGATCATCCTGACCCACACCAATGCCGAGGTCCGCCTTCACAACGAGTTGGCGCGCGAGCGGAAGCGCTTAGCGGGTGATCTGGGCGAGGACGTCTCTGTGACAGTCGAGCGGGGTGACCGCAGCTTTGCCAGCGGCGACCGGGTGATGTTCCTGCAGAATGACCGTGGCCTTGACGTAAATTACGGTACGCTCGGGACCATTCATGAGGTCAGCGCGCAGAGCATGTTCATTCAAGCCGAAGATGGCCGTTCGGTCCAGTTCGACCTCAAGGACTACAACCGCCTCGACCACGGCTATGCCGAGACGATCCACAAGGCGCAGTGCATGACGATGGACCGAACCCATGTGCTGGCGACGCCGGGGTTGGATGCCCATGGTAGCTATACCTTCTTTCATGTTCAGCCACCTAATGCTCAGTAGGTGCGGCTCGACTTGCTGCTTGCGCACGCTCAAAGCGAAGCCTGGCCTTTTGCTCAGTCAAGTAGAGTGGAAAGAATTCTGCGGAGGTGCCTTATCAATGAAGCCGAGCACAGATTGGACAGTTGTGCGCTGGGAAGCCGTGAAAGGCATTGCGAATAAAGACTTCACGCGGGTTGTGGCGCTGATACCTATAGCCGGTTACTTGATCATGTTTAACGATGAGATCGCTGGGATAGCTTCATTCGATGCCTTAGCTGGCGTAGGCGAAGCTGACAGTACTCCCTTCCTATTGGGGGCCTGGCTAAACTTCGCTTGGTGTTCTTTGGCAGCCTCTTCGTGCTTTGCTCATTCCTAACCTACCGATTGTTTCGTCCAGAAGTGCTGGAGGCCTCTAAGAACGATCTAGAGTTTTCTGAACTAGTGAGGCAGCGGTATAGCGTCTACGAACTCGCCGAAATAGAAGAGCGCGTTCACTCTGAATCGTGGATCGAACGAACTGACGTTTTTGGATGGTGTTGGGCAAGCGGCGTTCTAAGAAGCCCGTGGTTTCAGGCTATAGGCCAGACATCAGAGCTCAGATGTTCTCGAAGCACGGCGACTACATAGGCTTTCTCGCGAGAGAATGGTGGGATGGAATGATGCATACCCATAGGCCCGCAAGGATATTTTCCCTCGCGTTTGGAGTTGGGGGATATGCCATGCTGGCAATTATTCCCACTTTGGACATCGCTCAGGCTGTTCTACGGCACCTATTGAACGGCTAGTCGTGCGCTCGCTGCGAACGTCCGGTTCGACGGATCACACCGCAGCATTCAAATAACCCTGTGAGGTCCGCTTCGGGCCGGCCGCGAACGTCGCACTCGTGCCCCTGACAGACATGCTGCATTGGCCAGACGGCGGCAGTGAGCTCAATTTGATCGATGTCGCACCTCGCACCGATCGCGGCAATGCGCTGTTTATGGCCGGAGTGACGACAATGAGAGTCTATTGCTTGTTCAGTCGCTCGGCCAGAGAGGACGCGAACTCAAGTTCGATCCGGGTACCTCCACCACCGGACGCTGATGCGCTGGTTGGTGAGCCGCCCGAGTGCAGGCGGCTCGAATAAACAAGATCGGCGCCTTTCGAATTCGCCAGAATGTCTTTCAGGTCGACACCAAGAGAATTGCCGAAGTGAGTTATGAAGGCACCTCCGTCGTGACGTCCTCGGCGAGGCGCAGGGATTGCAGCCGCTCCAGCTCGGCCAAGGCGTCCTGGGGGTTGTCGGAACTCTCAAGGGCTCGGTTGAACGCCCGGCGAACCGAGCGCGGCCGCCATGGCAGGACGGCGTCCGCAAGCCATGCCCGCAAGATCGGCGGCAAGCGATCGAATTCACGCATCGGATCTTCGGTACGGCGGCGTTTACGCAACCGTGTCTGTCCCAAATTGTGCCCCATCAATCGTCATCCGCGATGTCGAAAATTGGGTCGAGAACAAGAACCAACCGGGTTTCGCCCGTATTCGCAACCGGCGGCGAGCGGTGGAGGAGCCCCGACGGCGGATCCTCGGGCCAAAGCGTTCCGCGGAGGATCATCGGCGCGCCGGTGGCGACCTGGAACACCCGGCTTGGCTCGGTCCCATCGGTGGAGATGCCGTATTGCGTGCCGCTGCCGCGATAGGTGCAGATCAGGCGCGCCATAATTGCGTCGATGTGGAACTGCGAACAGGCATTGGTGGTCACGACGTCCAGACGCAGGCGGATATAGGGCGCGTGCATCAGGGCGGCTAAATACTGCGCGAGGTCGGCGATATCCGCCTCCAGCCAGACGCGTTCAGCGCCCTCATCAAGCCCTGACATATCGCATAGTTGCCGGACCGCATCGGCGACCGCGTCCGGGTGCAGGATCAGCCGTGCGGAGGGCAGCCGGGACGGGTCAAGCGCGTCGATCCAAGCGTCGAATCCCGGCAGGGGCTGACGCCGCCAGATCACAGCGGCGCAGCCGAGTTTGTGGATCGTCGCAAGCCCTTCGGGCGTATCCGCGATATCGACGCCGATGGCGGCCCCGTGCACCACCTGCTGCACAAAACCGCCTGCGGTGTGGTTGGAGACCAGCGCTCCGGTCTGGCCGTCAGTGCTCATGCGCAACCTCGGCGGCGAGGAGCAGCAGGGATCGCGGCGTCTCCCCTGCGTCGATCCGTTCGACCACCTCGAGCGTGTCGGCGTGCACAAGCACGACCTGCCCCTCAGCCGGATCCGTGATCGCGATCCGGTCACCGGCCACATCAATCATCGGCCGCACCACCCCACGCTCCATGGAATACGCGCCGGTGACGGCAGAGGTCTCGCCAAGGATGCGACCGGTCAGGGCCGAAAAATGTACCAGCCGCCCGTCCGCGAGGATGGCGAAGCCTTCCATGCCACTGTCATCCAACGCAAAGGCCATGCGTGGGGCGGGCAGCTCGACAAAGGTGAAGTCTCCGCTCTCCGCAGACGGATCGAAAATCGCCAGATACTCCGCCCCGAAATTGCCGACCAGCGCCAGCGTGTCGCGCGGGCTGAGGAGTGTGCGCAGCATGCCACCCTCGGGCGCATCCGCGGGGTAAGCGACAAACCGGCCTGTGGGCGGGGTCACCGAGGTGTCGAAGATCGCGACGCCGTCCTCGCAGCCGAGGGCGATGAAACTGCCCGCTTTGCCTTCGCCGTGGAAGTTCAGGCAATCGACCCGGGACAACTCAGCCCCATCGGGCCCAATGACGGCGAGCGCATCTGGCAGACCCTCGCCCTCTGATGCCACGGTGAGGAGCGTATGATCGCCCACCGGAACCGCTACACCGTGATGTGGCGCGCCGGTTTCGAACATCGCCGAGGGGCTCAGATCGCCAGCCGCCGCGGTCGCCATATCGTGGAGCGTGGCCGCGCCGGTACCATCCCAGAACACGGCGACGGTCTCGGCATCCATGTTGAAATGGACCGGGCGCTCGCCGGTGGCCGTCCCCGGCAGAAGTGACGGGGCCTCAAGGACCAAGGCGGAATGATCGCCATGGTCCTCTTCGATCAGGCCGGTATCGATGAGTTGCACAACGCCCGCCTCGCCCTGCACAGCCCAGGCGTGACGCCCATCTGGGCCCAGGTAGATCCGGGCGGATGATGCCAAGTCGAGTGTGATGGGCGCGGTGTCGGCGTCGATATCGAACACGCGCACCTGTGGCGCCTCGGCATCCGCGACCAGAAGACGGTATCGGAGGTCGTCATGGTCCGCGAACGCGGGCATGGCGCATGCGAAGGAGGTCGTCAGGAATAAAGCATGTCTCATGGTCAGTCTCCTAGGTTGCGGTCTGGCGGCGCCAGACGGGGAACGGATCGGGGAGATCGGGCAGGTTTTCGGGATCTGTGGCAGTGACGGCCGGCAGGAGGCAGGCATCAAGCTTGGCCTTCAGGACGGACCAATCAATGCCGGCCCCGATAAAGACGATCTCTTGCCGTCGATCACCCCAGGGCTCGGCCCAATGCTGCGCGATATAGGCGCGTGCGCTTTCATGATCCGGCCAGCGCTCTTCGGGGATAGCGGCCCACCAGGTGCCGAGCGGCGTGACGCTTGAGAGCGCGCCCGCAAGTGAAAACTCGGCCACCCAGTTGGGGCGGGTGGCGAGCCAGAAATGCCCTTTGGCGCGGATCACACCGGGCAGCTCGCCGACCAAGACGGCATGGATCTTCTCGGGGATGAACGGTTGGCGCGCGCGGTAGACATAGGAGATGACGCCATATTCCTCGGTTTCCGGCACGTGATCGGCAAAGCCGTAAAGCTCCTTGGCCCACATCGGATGCTCGTGCGCCTTCTCGAAATCGAATAGCCCGGTGTCGAGGATCGCATCAGACGGCACGTCCGACTGGTTGGTTTCGATGATCCGGGCGTCCGCGTTGAGGCTGCGGATGATCTTGCGCGCCGCATCGGTCCGCTCCAGCCCGGCATCGGCAGTCTTGTTCAGGATCACAACGTCCGCAAACTCGATCTGATCGGTCAGCAGATGGACCAGCGTCCGCTCATCCTCCTCACCCATGGTTTCGCCGCGGTCGCGGAGGAAATCGTGGCTGGAATAGTCCTGCAGCAGGTTCACCGCATCGACGACCGTGACCATCGTGTCGAGCCGCGCGACGTCCGACAGGCTGTCGCCGTCTTCATCGCGGAAATCGAAGGTGGTGGCGACCGGAAGCGGCTCGGAAATGCCGGTGGATTCGATGAGCAAATAGTCAAATCGCCCCTCGGCCGCCAAACGACGGACCTCGGCCAGAAGATCGTGGCGCAGCGTGCAGCAGATACAACCGTTCGACATCTCGACCAGCGTTTCATCGGTGCGGCTGAGTTCGGTATCGGCGCGCACAAGATCGGCATCGATATTCACCTCGGACATATCATTGACGATAACCGCGACACGGCGCCCGTCGCGGTTGTTCAGCACGCGGTTCAGCAGCGTGGTTTTGCCTGCACCCAGGAACCCGGACAGAACAGTCACGGGAAGGCGGAGATCGGCGGATGTTGCAATTCGGTCAGAAGAGGTCATCAGGATTGTTCTCGATACGTATGTAATAACATATCATCTTTATGGAAAAGAAATCGGGCTGTCCAGATAGGCGAGAGCCAGGTTCGAACTGAAGAGCGCAATCATGCCACCACCGGTGACATGTAGCCCTGCGGATATTTGCCGTAGCCTCGGCCCCGTTGCCTTAAGGTTCACAAGCCGCCGCGCGGCGATGCCGGACCCGGTAACCATCAGGTTGAAGGCAGCCGTTCCCAACCCCATCGCGAGGACGGCCATGCAGCCGATCCAGAACACGTCCATGCCAAGCGCAATCACCAGAACGAACAGCGCGCCGGTACATGGGCGCAGCGCGATGGCCCCGATCAGGGCGAGCGCTTCGCGCAGGGAGCCGAGGCTTTGAACCTCGGTCACGCTTGGTCCATGGGCATGGCCGCACCCACATTCGGCATGGGCCGCGTGGTCGGTGTGGTCGTGGTGATCCAAAACCACCTGATCCCGCGGCCAGCCGCGGATGCCCCGCACCACCAGCAGAAGGCCAAGGGCCGCAACGGCCATGGCGCTGGCGGGTGCAAGCCATGCCTCGGTCAACCCGACCATATCCCGGGCCGCCCAACCCAGGCCGAACCCGAGGCCGCCGACGATGAGGATCGCGACGAGAGATTGTGCCAGGCTGGAACAGAGGGTGAGCGCCGCCATCCGCCGAAACGTGGCGCCGGATGCAAGGGCCGCGCCGCCCAAGAGTACTTTGCCGTGCCCCGGCCCAACCGCATGAACGAAGCCATAGGCCGCCGTCGCTGCGCAGAGCGCCCAGATGGCAAAGGGATCTCCGGCGCGAATGGCCCGCAAGGCGCCCGCCATGCTGGTCTGAAACGCACGCTGTTCCTGCGCGGCCCAAAGTTGGATGTGCGTCCATGGCACGAATTGCCAAAGTGCGACGGCGGCACCGATCAGCATGCCGAGGCTGACCATCACCCAAAGACCCGGCCTTTGCCTTGCGGGAGGATCGGCCGGAGCCGACGCCCCGACCGATCCAGCATTTGTTTTCACAGGCATTCAACCAGCGTGGTTGCCATGTTCCGCAGAAGTTGCGGGTAGAGGTTCGATCCGGGTTCAAGCTCCGCCCCCAGCGGGTCGATCACGCCGGTATTGGCTTCGGTGCCATCAAGAACCACTTCAACAATGCCCGGATTGAATTGCGGCTCGGCCAGAACGCAATCGATCCCTTCCTCCTGAATGCGACCCTGGATTTCGGCAATCCGCGCCGGGCTCGGATCGGATGCATCGCTCAACGAAATCGCGCCCGACGCCGGGAAGTCGAACGACATTTCGAAATACTGGTAGGCATCGTGAAAGACGATGAAGCTGCCACCGCGGACCGGGTCGAGCATTTCGTTGATCTCGGCCGACAGAGCCTCCATCTCCTCGCGCGCCGCCGATGCATTCGCGAAATAGGCGCCGGCATTGTCGGGATCGGCGGCCGATAGCTGCGCGGCGATCAGGTTCAGCCAAGTGCTGGCGTTTTCGGGCGACAACCAAGCATGGGGATCGTGCGCGCCGTGATCATGGCCCTCATGCCCGTGATCCTCGTGCTCGGCATGGTCTTCGTGGCCATGCCCGTCATGATCTTCATGGCCATGCTCCTCATGGTCGTGGCCCTCGCCGACGGCGAGGTCCTCATGGCCGTGATCATGCTCTGCATCCGCGTGATCTTCATGATCGTGGTCCTCGTCATGGTCATGCGCCTCGTGGTCGTCGGCATGCTCTTCATGGTCGTGGTCGTCATGGCCATGCTCATCGTGATCGCCATGGTCATGGCTGTGGGCCTCGAAGAGCGCATCTTCCCGGAAATCCAGAAGAACGCTGCCATCTGCCTCCAGCAGCGTGGTGACAACGGCGTTTTCGGCGAGCGTTTCAACCGCATCTTCCATCCAGGGTGTCAGTCCTTCGCCCATCCAGAACACCAGGTCCGCCTCCTGCAGGGCCGCGGCCTCGGACGGGCGCAGACTGTATTCATGGGGTGAGGCGCCCGGCTGCACAATCAGGTCCGGTGCCCCCACGCCCTCCATGACACGCGTGACCAACGAATGGACCGGCGCGATGTCAACGGCAACGCTTGGCACGTCAGCCATCGCCGTGCCGCCCATCAATGCGGCCGTAGCGGACAAGGATAGAAGCTTTCTGGACATTGGAACCCCCATGTGATTTTATAACATTATTGCGACTTAACTGATATGGAATAACATGACAAGAGACGCGCAACCGCGGGATGCAGAAAACGCATCCCTGCTCGGGTTCCGGCATCATGATCACGGTGCTTGCGTGGCTGATGCCTTGGCATCGGCGGACGCGCGCTGTGCCGATGAAGGGCTGCGCCTGACCCCTGTTCGGCGGAAGGTGTTGGAGTTGCTGCTGCAGGAGCATCGCGCGCTTGGGGCCTATGCGATCCTTGATCTGTTGCGCGATGCTGGGTTCGGATCGCAACCCCCCGTTGCCTACCGCGCCCTGGATTTCCTGGTCGAGAACGGGTTCGTTCACAAGGTCGAACGCCTGAACGCCTTTGTCGCCTGCGCCCATCCGGGCCAAGCGCACTCACCCGCCTTCATGATCTGCCGGATGTGCGATGCGGTGGCTGAGGCACAATCCTTGCCCGCAAAAGGCGCGCTCGGGGCGGCGGCGCGGGCGGCTGGGTTTCAGATTGAACGCACCGTGGTGGAGGCCGAAGGGGTCTGCCCTACCTGCGCTGACAAGGCCGACGCATGAGCCTGATCACTGTCGACAACCTGAGTGTCCGCTACGGCGCGAACACCGTGCTGAGCCATATCTCGCTGGCCGTTGAGCCGGGTGAGATTGTCACCATCGTGGGCCCCAACGGATCGGGCAAGACGAGCCTGTTGAAGGCCATCATTGGCGCGACCAAACCTTGGGTGGGTAACGTGCGGCTCAAGCCTGGGTTGCGGATCGGCTATGTGCCCCAAAGCCTGCATATCGACGCAACCCTTCCGATCACCGTCGAGCGGTTCATGGGCCTGACGGACCGGGTTGACCGCCAGGATTGCGCTGCGGCGCTTGAGGCCGCCGGGGTGCCGGACCTGTTGAAGCGGCAGATGTCGCAGCTTTCCGGTGGTCAGTTCCAGCGTGTCCTGCTGGCGCGTGCCCTGATCAACCGGCCCGATGTCCTTTTGCTGGATGAGGCGACACAGGGGTTGGATCAGCCCGGCTCCGCCGCGTTCTACCAGCAGATCGAAGACGTGCGACGTGCCACGGGCTGCGCAATCCTGATGATCAGCCATGAATTGCACGTGGTGATGAGCGCGTCGGATCGGGTGATTTGCCTCAATGGCCATGTCTGCTGCGAAGGGACCCCGGCCGTCGTGGCTTCGGCACCGGAATACCGCGCGCTCTTCGGCACAGGAACAGGCGGCGCGCTGGCGCTCTACCGTCACGATCATGACCACGATCACGATCACGAACATGATCACTCACACAGCCATGAGGCGGCGGAGTAATGCTCGACGACTTCATGACGCGCGCCAGTCTGGCCGGTGTCGGCGTGGCCTTTGCGGCCGCACCCTTGGGGTGTTTCGTGGTCTGGCGCCGCATGGCATATTTTGGCGACGCCACGGCCCATGCGGCCATCCTTGGGGTGGCCCTGTCGCTGGCGCTGCAGATGTCGATCTTTGTCGGTGCGGTCGCCGTCGCGCTGATCATGGCGCTCACCGTCACGCTGCTGGCCGGGCGCGGCTACGCGATGGATACGCTTTTGGGCGTCCTGGCGCATTCCGCCCTTGCCTTTGGTCTGGTCGCCGTCTCGTTCCTGTCGGGCATCCGGATCGACCTCATGGCCTACCTGTTCGGGGATATCCTTGCCGTCTCTCGCACCGACCTGCTTGTCATCTGGGGTGGCGCCGCGTTGGTTGTGGCGCTGATTGCCTGGCGCTGGTCCCCCCTTCTGACCACCACCCTGAACGAAGAACTGGCCTACGCCAGCGGCATCGATCCCAAACGCGAGCAGCTGATCCTGACGCTTGCCCTGGCGATCACGGTGGCTGTGGCCATCAAGGTGGTCGGTGTCCTTCTTATTGCGGCCCTCCTGATCATCCCGGCCGCCGCCGCCCGCAGCCTGGCCCGAACGCCCGAGGCCATGGCCCTGATAGCCGCCGCCATCGGCGCGGTTTCCGCGGTTGCGGGCCTGCGTGTGGCCTATGTCTTCGATACACCCGCCGGCCCCTCCATCGTGTGCGTCGCCGCAGTGCTGTTTGCTGGGTTCAGCGCGTTTGGCTGGCGTGGCCGTGGCGGTGCTTAGTCGACCGCCGGAACTCCTTCGAGCCACCGAGTCACGCGGCAAGCTGCCATTTGCGTGTAATCGTCGAATGGCCGTGTCGTCCTAAAACTCCGAGCATCAACGGCTCAACGATCTCGCGGGTGCCGCCAATGGCGTGTGTGGGTGGCTCGCGCATAGCAAGACATTTTTTGAGCTGATATGAGTATCAGTCAGATGCAGTCGTGTGTCCGGCCTGTTTGCGCGGAGCACGCGGCCGCTAGCCCTGCTGGTTTCCACTGACCAAGACCCAAACCGCTCCGCGGACAACGACGTGTCCCTGACATTCGACGGGGTGTCTTGGTTGGCGGGCTGACATTGCTCCATCATCTCAATGGTCTTGCGTCTCTGGTTCTACTTTGCGGTTATGCTGTGTGGGGTCGGTAGTGTTCGTTGCGCGTCAAGACCGCCCAGATGATGCGGGCTATCTTGTTGGCCATGACGACGGTGGCCACGCACGTGGGTTTGCGTTCTCGCAAAGACATCGCCCACGGATCGACGCGATCAGGATTGACTTTCATCTGGTTCAATCGGGCGGTCATACCAGTGATCAGAATACGCCCGAGGTATTGATCTCCCATTTTTGGAGATGCGATCGAGACGTTCTTTGCTGCCGCTTGATTGGTTGATAGGTGTAAGCCCCAGCCAGGCGGCAAATTCTCGTCCATTGCGGAACTGATGCCCGTCGCCGGCGGGCGCGACAATGGCGGAGGCCGTGACCGGGCCGACCCCAGGAATGGTCCGCAGCAGCATGACCTGGGGGTCTCTTCGACCTTCAAGCAGGATGCGTTTGTCGTACCAGAGGAGGCGCAGGTGCAGAGCGGCCATCTGGTTGCATAGGTTCGTCAGGACGTCGATGGCAGCTTCAGGAATACTTGGGCGGTCTCCGCCCAGAACCGCCTTTGCAAACTTCACGGCGCTCCCGACCCCTTGGGCAATCAAAATGCCAAACTCGCCCAACAGGCCGCGCAACATGTTGCTGAGCTGGGTCCGTTGCCGCACGACCAGATCGCGTGCACCTGAAAGATGTTCTTGGCCAGATCTAGGCCAGCTTTTTTACCTGCATTGGGTGGCTCATTTCCTAGCAATCGATAACAACCGTACTAAGGCGCCTTGCGACGCCGGTGAAGCAGGAGCCATCCACCCCATCTGGTATGACTGGCCGCACCGCAGCATCTCGAATGTAAGTCGAAGGTCCGCAATAGGCCGGTCGCCAAAGCTTGATAACGAGAGCTTTAGCCAGGTCACAAAGTGGGCGGTGGGGTAGGATGGGTTCCAAAAGAACTTGCGGCCCCGAAAATGGGGCCGCGGTACGCCACCAAGTGGCGCACTGGTCAATTCGTCCGCTCGTCCCACAATGTGTTGTCCCAATAGGGGAAGGGTCGTTCTTCACGTACCTCGAAGGTCATCCGCTCGGTGAATTCGCGGCCATCCGCCATGACCGCAGTCACCTCGACGATATGGGCACCGACGGGCAGACCGACGGGCATTTCCAGCCGCCACAGATGGGTGGAGCTGTCGGCGATCATCCACGTTTCCGCGGGCTGCGGGTTGGCGGGGCCGTAGCTCGACCCTTGCCAGACCTCGAAGCCCTGCGCCCTATCCTCGCCTTGGGTCGATTGCCAGCCGAACCGGCCAATCGTCATTTGGCGAACGGCGGCGAACGGGTCCGCCCATTCCGCCCCGGATTGGACATCTTCGCCATCGCCGGCTTGCGTGCGCGTCATCGGTAAATCTGGCCCGCCATTGATGGAAGCGAACACCTCGGTGTTGCGGTCCCCGATCCACACATTTGCCGTCAGCCAGACGGTGCCCTCAAGGTCCTCCGGCGTGAACAGACGCAGATCCGCCAGATCGTTGATGGTCAGCGGCGGTGTCTCCGCCGCCGGATCCTCCCGCGCATCGGCCCATGCGAACAATTCATCAAACCAGGTCCGGAATTGCGGTGTGTTAAAGCTCAGAGCCATCTGACGCTCGGGCGGGAGATTGGCGGCGAAGAAATTTACTTCGTAGTCCGATCCGTCAAAATCGACGATCATGTAACCCGGAGGTGTGCCACCCCGTGCAAAGGCCAGCGGCGTGCCGTCGAAATTCAGATCCCCCCAGTACCAATTGCCGGACGGTGCGCCCCCAACCACATGGTCGAATGGCAGGCGCGTGATGCCGAGCTGTTCCTCCCAGCCCTGGAACCACTCTCCGGCGGCGAGGTATTCCATCGTGTGGGTGTGCCCAGAGAAGCTGACGGCCGGTCGGCCCGCCAGAAGCGCATGGATTTCCGCTAGATTGTCGGTCTGATGGCGGCCGGTAGTGCTGTCGATGAAGGACACAAACGGGATGTGGTGCATCATCACGATCAGCCGATCTTCGGGGATCTCGGCCAAGGTCGCTTCCAGCCACTGCATTTGCCGTTCGACCACGCGGCCATTGTAGACCACTCGATCCCGATCAGCACATGCATCGCGGCCGCCTGGTCCGTCGTCCTCGGGACCACATGGGTAAACGACGTTGTCGAGTGCGATAAACGTCACGCCCCCGATGTCGAAGCTGTAATAGGCCGGACCATAGATCTGGCGCCAGCTATCAGCGGAGTGCTCGTCCGTTGTCGCATCAAAATCGAAATCGTGATTGCCGTGGATGTAGTATTGCGGCAGGTCGATCACCGACCACAAATTCATGAAACGCGGCAATAGCGACAGGTCATCGCCCATCACGTCACCCAGCATGATGACGCATTCCGCCTCGCTCAGGTCCTGGTCCAGGATGCTGTCGAGCACGCCGTCGCGTACATAGCCGATTTCCGTGTTCGAATAAGGCTGCGTATCGCCCATCATGACGCAGGAAAATTCGTCGTCCACGCCGGTGCGGATCATCGGAAAGTTGATCGCGGCGGGTAGCGGCCCGGTGGGGGCCAACCCGCCGTAGCGCAGTGTTTCAGGCGTGCCTTCGGGCAAGTGGTGGTAGAAGAATTGCGGCACACCGTCTTCATTGACCGGCACATCGTAGGCGGCGGGTTCATGCACCATGACGGTCATGTTTTCATAGACTGGCAAGGTATACGAGCCGGCGGCATTGGTCGTGGTGACATCCCGACCGTTCGACACGATCACGCCCGCCACTCCTGGCTCGTCCTCCTGGCGCTCTCCGTCGCGGCTAAGGTCGTGAAATACGTTGCCGGTCACCGTTTCGGCAGCCGGGTCGGCGCCGGTCCGCACCACGTCTATCTCTGCGACGTACTCCGCCTGCGCCAGATTGGGCGTGGCAATAACCATCGAGACGGCCGCAAGCAATGCTCCGCGGCCCTTGGACTTCGAAGTCATGGGCATCTCCCTGGATGAATTGTTGGGTGGGCGCAGACTCCTAATCCCCGCCTGTGCTCAAGCATGCCCGAGTCGGATGACGCCAGGGTAACAACCCGGGCAAGGCTTCATGACAGCCACGCCATGCGCGGATGATTGCCGATCCCTGGAAAACGCCGCTTAGATGCGAGGTACGATGCAACCGCACACCGCCGCACGACAATTTCTTCCATCCATCCCGGAGCGGATCAAATGCTCGGCAAGATAGTCCGCCCGTCTTTTATTCGCGTATCTTGCAATGTCTTCGCGCTGCAGCGCCGCCACAAGTCAGGTTAGGCCGGTGTTGGACGGCGCAGCTTTTGAATCGAACTCGGTTTTTCGTTGCGGGTTTTAGGGTCGTAGCAGCGCCAAAACGTCTGCAGCGAGGTCGCCCCTCCGAACTATCGAGCCGTGGCATGGGACGATCATTGACGGCGCGCCTGCTGCCACTTGGGTTTCCACCCACGCGGAATACGCATCTCTTTCTTTGATCCCATAAGTCGAAAAGGTGCCAAGCAACTCGACTGACGTTCCGACGCTGCCCACTTGTCCGGTAGGGCCCTTGAAGCTGTCACAAACGATCCAAAGCTGGCCTGACTGAGTTTCACCCACAAACCAGACTTCGCCAGTTTTGAGACCTTCGGGTTCCAGGATCTTGTATCCGTCAGGAAGTTGCAGCTTGAGCGATTTAAGGCCGTCGAAATCCAGGCCGGTCTGTTTCGCGAGACGGGGCTGCGCGCGCTCGGAACAGACGAGTTTCGCTCTCGGAAACGCCTCCACATACTCTTTGAGGCCTTTGTGGTGATAGTGGTTCGGTGCGAGCAGATACGAGACCTCGCCATGGGCAGCTAAACTTGCCTTTGCCTCATCCCCCAGACCGAGCACCGGACTGTAGAGGCAGAGCGATCCATCGCGCAATTTCAGCGCCGTGCACCGCAAGCTACCCTTTTGCGATGACCAGATACCTGTTTGGTTAGGCATCGGCGAAAATGCGGAGAGGGCCTTGCTCATGCGAAGGCTCGGCCTCTTGCGGTGAACCACCAGACAATCAGCGCCGCCACGACCATTTCGAGCCATGCCAACGGCAGCGCAAACGCCAAAACGGCTGGCGTGGCTAGGTTCATATTGTAGAGACCAAGCCAAAGGATCACGAACATGGCCATCCAGACCCCAGACCCGTAGGCCACCGCGCGCATAGCTGAGGCGCCAAACACCTTCATCGCCATCCAGGGGATTAGCGTGGCCGTGAGCACGAGGATCGTGTCCCATAGACCCCAGATCATGAACACAGGCAGGTTCATGGGCGCGACATCGGGCAGCATCGGGAAGGCATCGCGCATCATTGGCATAACAAAGGCAAAATACCGAAACACTTCTGATGCGTTGATCCAGAGGAAGTTGACGACAAGCGCCATCGCGAAAGGGGACAGGCGACTGGCGGTTTGGGAATTTTGAGTGATGGCACTCATTGTGCGGTTTCCGATACGAGGCTGAGAAAGGTTTGAACGGCACGGCGCAGGTCGTCTCCGTCGCTGACGCTGCGGGACATTGCCCAAAGCCCGTTGGTGAAGATGACCATGACATCGGCCAGCTCGCGCACCGCGGTTTGTTCGAGATCGGGTGCACTTCCACGGAGGGCGTGACGGAAGCCCTTTCGCAAGCGGTCATTATGATGCTCTACCTGCGCCGAGACTTCAGGCTCGCCCGGGGCCACCTCGGTTGCGGAGTTGGCGACAAAGCATCCGGGACCGGGCAGGCCCGCAGCTTCGCCAAGCGAGATCTGCCGCTCGAAATACTCTGAAACGCTCGTCAGGTTCGCGCGTTCCGCTTCAACCCGCTCGAACGCAGGTGTTACAACGGCCTTCTGGTATTGATCGAAACACGCCAGGAACAGCGCTTTCTTGCCACCGAACGTGGTGTAGATGCCATGGCGACTGACCCCAGTTGCGTTGACGAGATCATCCATCGAAGACGCATGGAATCCGTTGACCCAGAAGTGTTGAAGGGCGCGATCAGCGAGCTGCTCTGAGGTGAACGATGTAGAACGGGGCATTTCTGCACCATAACAGAACGATCATTCTGTAACAAGCGGGGCTTTGGACCCCGTTCATTAATGCCAGCATAAATCCGCGATTCGAGAATCCATCTAGTGGTGCCGTTGTGCTGACAGCAACGGGTCCCGTCGTGTGAAAGCTGGCACAGCAAAGGTTTGGAAATTGATGGCAGCAGTGGGCCGCTGTCCTCTTCGGTGGCGGCGTACGCGCCAGATGCTGCCTGAGCTTCAAAAAGAGGCAAAAGAACTTGCCATCGAGCGCGGCCGAGCGCTCGAACGGCGACAGTATAAGTCGATCTTCGTTCGGAGTCTGGTTGCGACGATCGGGCAGAAAGCGAGCGGTGCGAAAGCTCTCCACTCATTGGCCGATCCGACCTGACTGAGATTTTTCGTCCCGGTTGTAGAAATCCCCACCGCCTCATCCGTCTTCTTTATGAAGCCAGCTTTTGAGCTTCGGATATAACAGAGGAGACGATCGACATGTTCCGATCAACTTTGCTCGCGACAGCGGCACTAGCCTGCGCTGCTGCCGCTCAGGCCCAGGACTTCGCCCCGCGTGAAGACCTGATGGCCGTTACAGGCACCTTCCGCAGCGCCGCGCCCGAGGAATGGTATGGCGGATACGGCACCCGCGAATTCACCTTCGCCGATGGCCAGTGGCACCTGATCTTCACCCATGCGCTGGATCCGGCCATGACAATGCGCACCTTCCAGTTCCGCACCGGCGGTCCATTTGAAATCCGCGAGCCGTCCGAGGCTGTCTCGGGCGCCTATCACGGGGTCTTCCACGAGGATTGGAAGCATGTGACGTTGCTGACGGAGAATGCAGAGATCGTGGCGGGTATGGGCATGGCGGACTGCGGCCTGACCTATAATCTGGAGACCGACATTTCCGAGAGCGGCTGCGGTCACTGGCTGCCGGTGGCCGAGTGCGGCGAGGATCATGACCTCTTCGCGATGGATGCAACGGGTGTCTATTTCGGGGTCCGCCCGCGCGACAACAACATGTGCACCGAAGACCGCACCCCGACGGCACTTCTGCCCGTCGTGGCCCGCTATTAAGACCAGGGAGAAACCCACATGCAATACATCATCATGAACTACACGCCGCCCGCCGATCACCCGGACGCGGACGCCGTAAAGGCGGCGGCCGATGGCGAACTTTGGGGCGCGTATACGCGTGCCCTAGTCGATGCTGGCATCCTTGTCGGTGGCGAGGCCCTGCACCCGTCCCACACTGCCACGACACTGCGCATGGCACACGGCCAACGCGAGGTGCAGGACGGCCCCTACGCCGCCACAAAAGAGCAGCTTGGCGGCTTCTACGTCATCGACGTGCCTGACCTCGACACGGCGCTCGAATGGGCAGCGCGCAACCCTGCAGCCTCGAGCGGCGCCGTCGAAGTGCGCCCCGTCATCATGCGCGCCGCATGAGCGACGCCGCGCGTGCGGTCGAACGGGTGGCCCGCATGTCCTACGGCAAGCTGGTCGCCCGATTGGCTGGGCGGACCGGGTCTCTGGCCGAGGCCGAAGATGCGCTTGGCGATGCGCTGACAAAGGCGCTGGAGACCTGGCCGCGGACGGGAGTGCCTGACAATCCCGAGGCCTGGCTCACCACCGCCGCCCGTCGGCGCGCCATTGACCACGCCCGCACCGGTGCGCTTCCGGCGACCTATGAACAGGAACTGACCCGAATGGCCGAAGAACGCGCCGAAACGATCGCGCCCAAAACAGATCCGCGCCTCCCGCTGATGTTTATCTGCGCCCATCCAGCGATTGACGAAGCGCTGCGGGCGCCGCTGATGTTGCAGGCCGTGCTTGGTCTTGACGCGCGACGGATGGCCTCAGTCTTCCTGATGTCACCCGGCACACTCGGCCAGCGTCTGACCCGAGTGAAAGCCAAGATCGAAAGCGCGCGCATCACCTTCGATCTGCCGGAGGGCCGCGACTTTTCGGATCGGATGGCGGATGTTCTCAACGCTATCTATGGGGCCTATGTGGTTGGATACAATGGCGTTCCGGCTGGCGACCCGAAGGCGGCAAGCCTCGCCCAAGAGGCGATCTGGCTCGCGAGCCTTGTTGCGCATGGCTTTCCAGATGAAGGTGAGGCGCATGGTCTCTTCGCATTGATGCTGTTTGCGGAGGCGCGGCGGCCAGCTCGGATCGACCCCGCAACGGGTTCGCTTGTTCCGCTCGAAGAGCAGGACACCAGCCTTTGGGATCGCGCGTTGCTCGTCGATGCCGAGAAAGCACTCGCCAACGCCGCGCGCAATCTGAGCCTTGGGCGATTTCAGATCGAGGCTTCGATCCAGGCCGTGCACGCGGCGCGACGTCGAACAGGAACCACCGATTGGTCGGAAATGCGCTTGCTCTATGCCGGTCTTGTCAAAGTTGCCCCGACAATTGGCGCTCAGACCGGCGAGGCGGCGGTCCTGATGGAAACAGACGGGCCCGCCGCGGCACTGGCAGTGCTAGATGTCATCCCCGAAATCGCCCGCCGGTCCTATCAGCCCTGGTGGGCGACCCGCGGCCATGCGCTGGCTCGGCTCGGGCAAAACGAGGAGGCACGTGATGCCTTCGACCGCGCCATAGGGCTATCGGACGACCCGGCCGCCCGGCTCTACCTCGCCACCCGCAAGGCACGCCTTTTGCAAAGCTGAGGAGGCCCTGAAAATGAAGGACCAGATCGCCATCGTCACAGGCGCTTCAAGCGGCATCGGGGCCGCCATCGCTACCCACCTCGAAGACGCTGGTGCAACGGTCATCGGCACAAGCCGCAGCCGCGAAGGATTTGCCACGCTCGACGTGATCGACCCTGTATCGTGTTCCGCGCTGGTCGCGGAGACTGTCGCGCAACATGGCCGTATCGACCTGCTGGTGAACAATGCCGGCCGGGCCCAGATCGGTGCATTTGACGTCTTTACCGAGGCGGAAAACCGCGCGGCCTTCGAAACCAACTTCTTCGGCGCGATGCGCATGGCGCGTGAGGTCCTGCCGCTGATGCGCGCTGCAGGGCGGGGCCGGATTATCAATGTCTGTTCGGTTGTCAGCATTTTGCCCGCACCGTTCATGGGCGTCTACTCGGCCACCAAACACGCGCTTCAAGGCTTCTCGATCTCGCTGGATCACGAATTGCGAGGCACGGGGCTCAGGTCGCTCGCGGTTCGTCCTGGGTTCATGCGCACCGCAATCGGCGACAACACGGCCTATGCCCGAACCAGAGACGAGGATCAGGCCATCTCAGTGCAGCGGTCGGTCGAGGAGAGCATTGCCAATGCCGACGATCCTGTTGTCGTTGCCCGGGCCGTTTTGCGTCTAGCCTCAATGCCCAACCCGCCCACGATCCTGGATGTAGGCCGCGAGGCGCGCAGCCTGCGACGTTTGCAAGCCATGCTGCCGACAGCACTGTTTGAGCGCGGGTTTCGAAAGCAGTTTGGTTTGGACGAGTAACAAACTGCTTACTTGATGTCCGTGTTGGGGACGCGCCAAAGCATTGACGAGTGATTATGTGGACGGCAGCTCTCTGGCACGAGCGGCTCCAGCCTTTAGCACTGAGCTTGGTGGAGGCTACACTTTTTCCTACGACAGAACGGACCCTGGTCGAGATGTTTTTCGCCAAGCTCCTCCACGTATCTGCCCACGTCCAATACCGTCATCAAAACGTTACAAGCGCGTGGGGAAACGATGGACATGTATGTGGCTGAGTTGAATGAATCGGGAAAAATTGCGGCCGTTTAAGTGAAGAAGGACGGCGCTCTTGGCCCAGGGATCTTCGATCCTCGAAAGCACAGGTTTGATCCCCAGTCATAACAGCAGTTCGCTGGCGCTTCCCGTGATGAAATCGAAAGTTGGATTGCAGCCAGAACTCAGGGAACAACAGCTTCCATGTGACTGCCTCGTACGCAGCACTAGAATTTGCGAAGCAAGCTACACCCGTCCCCTCCACCATCCGTAGCTTTCTTGGCAGTGCTTTTGACCGGCCAGCCAGATCAGCATACGCGATGGAACGCGGCTCCTATGCCGCCATGCCCTGGAACATAGGGCTTCCGGCGATCCTGTCGTGTAACGCAATGCCAGGTGGTAAAGTCGGGTAACGCGTTCCATTTTTTGCTCGAGCAGCCTGTTTTCTAGGAGAATACTCCACAGCTGTTACAACGCCGTGACGACGGCCTAAGAGTCAGCATTTGTCCCGCCTTCACTAGGCGTATCACTAGCGCTGCCTGTAGCCTCAAACCTGAAGAGTCTAAGCATTCACGGCACACGTGCCGCGAGACCTGGCTTCGTCAGCACAGTGAGAGGCATGTGATCCAACGGCCAGAACAGTTGCACGCTCAGCTGTACTTCTATATTTCACGAACTATGGAATCATTGGCTGCAAATCGTCTTTCGACACTTGGTCACCCGCAACGCCTGGCGCTGTTTCGGCTGCTTTTGCGACGCTATCCGGATCGCGTTCCTGCGACAGAGCTGGCAAACGCCGTGGGCCATAAGCCAGACACGTTGTCGACCTATCTGAACGCTCTGAGGCAAGCGGATTTGGTCACTCAAGAGCGTTCCGGAACCTCACTGCGCTACGCGATCAACATGGATGCCGTGCGCGCAACATTCGACTACTTGCTGCGCGATTGCGGCCGAGGGCGACCAGATATTTGCGAGCCTCTTGGTTCAATTGCTCTAAGCGGAGATAAGTTTATGGAAGAACGAAAGTTCAACGTCCTTTTCATCTGTACCGGCAATTCGGCCAGGTCCATTTTTGCCGAATCCATTCTGCGCAAGGAAGGTGGGGACCGTTTCATTGCCTACTCTGCCGGAACAAAACCACGCTCTGATCTCAACCCGTTCGCACTTGAGGTTCTAGAGCAGAAGGGACACGACATATCGGTGCTCGAAGCCAAGAACGTGTCTGTCTTTCGGAGTGAGGGTGCGCCTACGTTCGATTTTGTGTTCACCGTCTGCGATCATGCGGCGAATGAGGAGTGTCCTGCTTGGTCAGGCCAGCCCGTGAGCGCGCATTGGGGCATGCAGGACCCGGTGAAGGTCGAAGGTTCTCATGCTGAAAAGAGCTTGGCCTTTCACCAATCCTATGGTGCACTTTTGAATCGGATAAAGGCCTTCACCGCACTTCCAATTGCGTCCTTGGATAGGATCTCGTTGCAAAAGGCCGTCGACAAAAGCGCAGCATCCGAAGAAACCGCCTCCGCATAGGAAGCCGTCAGCCCGTACCTGCGAGCGAACAGCCCGCTTCGTTCGGCGCTGTGGCCCCTTGCATTCCCTAGCAATCCAAGAATACTGAACTGAACGGTCAGATGACAGCTCTGAGCCCAATTCATCGGATGTTGCGGCATGCAAAAATGTCTGCTTGTCTCCGGATCCGAAGTTGCCAAGGACGCAGTCAGCCTTGCCCAAGCGTCTGAAGAATTGCATCCACGATCTTCTGCCCGCCTTTTGAGGAAGGCTCTATTGGGGACATTTTCGAGAAGTCGTCCTTGTCTGCGCACGCCACGTCTAGTCGGATTACCGATATACCGCGAGCCTCCGCGAGACGCTGGATTATCGCATTGAACGCGTCAATCGCAGATGGTGCATGATCCCTCATTTCCGGTTCTGCAAAAGGGATTGCAGTGTAAATGGTACAGGCGCATACTCTGAGGCCAGGTTCGGAAACCGTATCCAACATCCAACCATACGCCAATTCAAAATCCGCGAGCGGTGATGCGATGAGTGCCTCCAGTTTTGAGCCTTCCGCAACCTTTGCGAGCAGATGACGGAATTTCCTGAGATCGTTTCCACCTATACTCACGACAATGTCCGTCGTGTGCGTCGGCACTTTCTCAAGCTGGTTTGGGATGTCCTCAATACAGTCGCCATCCACAGCGACCTTGGACGCCGACCAAGTTTTTGGAATTGAACGCCGCATCTGTTCGATGACGCCAGGTTCGCCCGGAATATACACATCGTTGTCAAAGATAGAGTCACCCATCAGGCAAATATGTTGCGCAGTCATCGGATTGCTCGTTCATGAATTACAGCTCGACGAACCACTAGCTGATCTAGAGACAAATTCAATCACGGGTTCCCAAAAGCAGTCGTTCCTTCAACTTTGAGGAAAGGCAGCAGCGTCCGCAGACCCGTCATCGACGCCCATGAAATTCTCCACCGACTATCAACGTCCGCTTCGGGTAAGCTGCGTCGCAGCGACAACGATCGCTACGGACGGCGGCTTCGGGCCGTCGCGACGATTGTTGAGAACCTCTCTTGGCAGATGCTGCGCTGCATCAAATGTCTGGTTTGAGCCCGCTTCGGTCGGTCTATGAGCTGCATCGGAGATCTTGCTCTTAGTTGCGCGTTAGAGGCGGAAGTTAAGGTGTGGACATCAATATTGAGTATTGCTGGCCCAACAATTCTCACCGAAGTCTTTGCGTCTGCTCTGCAAGTTAAATGGGCTTGCAGATGAATGCTCGCCCTATGTGCTTACGGCAGCATCATCAAGCACATCGCATTGCTATCGCGATGCAATGTCCGGATTGCAGGAATCTACAAGAAGCAGGAGCTTCGGAAGGTAGCTTGGGCGTTGAGTGGGACAACGGCGATCGGGTATTTGGCTTCCATTTTATCCAATAACGTCTGCCGATGGGCTGAGACCAATATCCAGCGCAGACCGCGGGTTCTTCAAAAAAAACGGTGCGAACTAGGGCATCTGCAGGCCGTCGTTAGCGCATCTGCCCGATATCGCATTCAATCCATACTCGCCACCCTTGTTTCCATCATCGGCCGAACGTCTCGGTCGCTTTGAAACCCAAGAGATGGAGATGACGATGCCACACTTTGCCAACATCAAGTCGGCCCGAGACTATCGGGCAGCCGAAACAGCCCAGGGCGAGCAAATGTTCGATATGCTGCGCCAAATCATCGACCCCTACAAGCAGGTCGATGCACCGACCCACTTGGCGCTTCCGCAATTCGCTTTGGACGCGCCGCCGATGGTCAACGAGAAGCCTGTTGAAGCGCGATTCGAGAGGGCGTCTGTTGACGCCCAGGAAGAAACCACGGCCGGTTACAGAACGAGCGTCACCGACATCGCGCGGCTGGTTGATTATCAGACGTTTGATGCGAGCATCGGCGGCAGTTCGAGCTGGGGTACGGTCAACAGCGCCAACGGGGATCACCGGAACAACACGCTTTACGGGTCTTCATCAAATGATGTCATCTACGGCAATGGCGGCCATGACCGCATCTATGGCCGCGGCGACGATGACCGGCTCTACGGCAATTCCGGCGACGACGAATTGTTCGGTCAGGCCGGTAACGACGTTCTTTATGGCGGAAGCGGCAACGATGTACTGAACGGCGGCGATGGCTGGGATCAGCTGATTGGCGGCAACGGCAACGACATCATGTCGGGTGGCGCCGGAACCGATAGCTTCGATGGCGGCGCCGGGCGCGACATGGTCGATTACTCCTATTCTTCAGGAAATTGGCAGATCGACCTCGCCACCGGCATGGCACGGTCACTCGAAGGCACAGTTGTCGAAGGCCTGGTTTCGATTGAAAACGCCAAAGGTGGCTCGGGCGATGACGTGATCATCGCAACCGACAGCGGCAGCTGGCTCTATGGCGAGGGCGGCGATGACCATTTAGTCGGCGGCGCGTTCAACGACCTGCTGGACGGAGGCCAGGGTGCCGACCAGATCGACGGCAATGCAGGCGACGACCTGATCCGCGCTGGCTCGGGCGATGATGATGTGCGCGACGGAACCGGTGACGATGTCGTCTATCTCGATGCGGGCAATGACGTTTTTGTCTGGAACGGCGGCACTGACGAAGTTTTTGCCGACGAGGGCGCCAACGCGTTCAACATCGAGCATTGGAAGGCCCATTTGGATGATGTCGACCTGGTCGACCGCGGAGACATGACGACCGGCGGGTCGCTCACGATCCACGGATTTGACAGCGATGACACTCTGGAGATCAAACACGCCATCGACCTGAATCATTTGGGGTTCAGTTTTGTCGAGGATTTCCTGCCCGACAGCAATGGCGATGGTGTCGTGAACCTCTTCGATGAAGGTGTACAGCTCATCAACGGCAACCTTCATATCGACCTGAGTGGAGATCACTTTTACCAAGGTCCAGACATCAACGGTGAACCGTCGAATATCTACGGCGTCGAATCCTTCGATACCGGCACTCTGATCCTGACCGATACCACCAGCGTCGATATCGACCAGTTCGTGTTCTGACCAAAGCGACGGCGCGGGCGAGCCGATTTGCCCGCGCCCTTTCCCGCGCGCGATCCCCTCCCGACACACCAGGAGAGAACCCATGCTCACACTCAACAAACGGCCCGCAAGCCTCGACACGCTTCTCGCCCATGAGGCGACACATGCAATCCAGCAGACCGGCACGTACAGCACGGATGCCACGACGTTTCTTGCCCGACCGGATTTTGGCGCAGGCCTGCAGCAGACGGTCGCCGAGCCGAATACCGCTCGAACAAGCTCACCCGCCGATTGGTCCGATCATGTCACCAGCGATCCAGGTATTTCCCTTGATGCGACGGCGGTTCGGGCAACGCTGTCGCCCGAGCCTGTTCTACTCGACGAACCGGCGATAGAAACTGCGGTTGCCTTACCCAATAGCGAGCACGAATTCGATACGCGCTATCGCGCGCCGCTTCACCAAGACGATGACATCGGCTGGGCCTCGCTTGAGGGTAACAATGACCTCCATGGCATCAGCGCCAAGGATGTGATCAACACTTTGGGCACCGCCGACCTTTTTCAGGGATTTGCCGGACAAGGCACGCTGACGAGCGGAGACCACATGCGCCTGCCAGAAATCTCGCCCACCTATCACGAGATCGAGCTGGTGATCCTCGGACACACCGAGCTTGCCGTGATCGATGATGGTTTGATGATACTCTGAGGGCCAATGGACGACAAACGCTCGGCGCCATGACCGTATAAGCCGGGCGGACGGTGCGTTAGCCTTGCGCGGTCTTGCTCTCCATCTCCACAAGCTCGCCTTGAAAATGCGTCGTCATCGGATGATCCGGGCCCAGTGCCCGGGTCATCCCTTCAACGGCCTGGCGCATCATCGGAAGAGCCTCAGGCAGTCTTTCCGTCTTGGCGTAGAGATCGGCCAGACCCGCCCGGCTCAATTCGGTTTCGAAATGGCCGTCGCCGTGAATGCCCCGGCGCAACTGCAACGCGTCCTTTTGCAAAGGTTCGGCCTCGTCGAACCGACCGCTGGCGCAAAGCAATCGGGAAAAATTATGCAGTCCTACGGCTAGGCTCGGATGTCTGTCGCCTAAGGCCGTTCGCGTGATCGAAATCGCGTCATTCAGAAACGGCAATGCCTCGTCTGTCCGGCCCATCGCATGCAGCAGCGCCCCAAGGCTGTTAAGTGCCATGGCGTAGTCGGGATGGGCTTCCCCCAGCGCCGCACGCTTGGCATCGGCCGCACGGCGCAGCAGCGGTTCGGCCTCTTCGTAGCGCTCCTTCGCGTAGAAATGGGCGCCGAGGTTGCTCAAGCTGCGCGCATAGTCGACATGGTCCTCGCCCAACACCTTCAGGCGAATATCAAGGCACTCGTGCAGGAACGGCTCCGCCTCGTCATGGCGCCCGGTTTCTTCCAACAAAACGGCCAGCGCGCTCACACTGGATGCATACTCGGCACTCTCGCGGCCACTGATTTCGACAGCCGCCTTCAGGACGTCGCGCGTCATCGGCTCAGCCTCGGCGTAGCGCCCCATGGACGCATAACTGGCTGCCAGATTTGCCATGACCCGCACCGTCCTTTCATTCTTCGGCCCGTAGTCGCTCCTCGCCAATTCAAGCAACGCCTCTTCATGGGCGACGGCAATCTTGTGACGCCCGGCCCGCCAAGTGAAAATGCCCGCCTGCAGGAGACGGTCATAGGTCGGGCTCAGCCGGGCCGCGCGATCGAAATGGTCGGCTGCGTCGATCCATCGAACCTCCTCGGCGGCGATCTCACCACGCGCAAAGGCAGCCCGCGCCGCCTTCTCGACTTCGAGCGCTTGGGCCGCTTCAATTTCTGCAAAAAGCGCATCGGCCTTTTCGAAATTCTCGCCCATGACGGCTTCAGCTTCGGCGATGCGGTCGGCGCCGAGGCTGTTTGCCTCGCGTTCCAGTTGCGCCCGGATACGTGCTTCGGTCTCGGCGCGGCCCTTGCCGGCCTGCTCTGGGTCGGCCATCTTGCCGCGTAACGCGGCAATCTCGGCCTGCATCACCGACAATTCGGTGGCCAACTGCGCGTCCCTCTCCCCCATCAGCCTAGCCATCAGGGCTTCGCGGCGTTCAAGTTCGCGTTCGAAAAATGCCAGATGGCGGTCTTCCGCGCTTTGCAGGGCAGCCTGGGCTTCTTCCAGCGAGACAACCAACACCGGTGCGGCGCAATCCGGTTCTGGGTCGGCCTCCCGTAGCGCATTTGCCAGCGCGACCTTCGAGTCCACACGCAGCTTGCGATAAATGGTGCCTAGATGCGCCCGCACGGTAGATGGTGAGATGCCCAGATCCCGAGCCACGGTTTTGTAGCTGCCGCCGAGTGCATAGGCCCTCGCAACTTCCTCTTCTCGACTCGTCAGCGGTTCATCCATGACAAGAGCATAACATGCAGCGAGCTCTTTCACTGCACATGTCGGGACGTCCGGTGCGGCCTGGTATCGTAAGCCCACCAGAAGACGCCACAAATCAATTGGCCGCGGTGTGAAATTAAAAAAGATGTCAAATGGTTTGACGAAACGTCTTGAATTCCATGACAGCAGGTTGCGGGTTATCCCTCAATTTGCAGAAGTCGATAACAGCAAAGCCACAGAGAAAGCCGGATCTTCCACAAGTTGTATTTCGACTGACAGCAAAAGTGTAGAAAGCAGATTTCTTTGTCAATCGTAGGCAATGCCCGGCAGAGCTTGAGTTCGTCCAGCCCCCGATTTGCGAGCGCAGAGAACGGCAGGTTTGAGGGGCCGCGATGCAGCGTGACAACCATGTCTTGAGTGTCTCCATTGGGCCACCCTTTAAGGTGACCCAAACCTCTAGATTTCAATGGCTTCGGCGATGGCAAGAGCATCCTCGAGTTCAACGCCCAAGTACCGGACAGTGCTGTCCATTTTGGTGTGGCCAAGAAGGAACTGAACAGCTCGAAGGTTTCCGGTCTTCTTGTAGATCTGAGTGACCTTAGTTCTCCGCAACGACTGCGTGCCTTATGCGCTCGCCTCTAGGCCAATCGGCGTCACCCAATCTCGAACGATCCGTGCATATTGACGGGTCGAGATGTGCAGGCGTTCGTGAAATCGACCCGGCCACGAGTATTCGGAACCAGCCATCAGCTCATCTTCCATCCACTTCTCAACGGAAGCTCGTGTCCCTTCGGACATTTCAAATCGCACAGGTTTCTGGGTTTTGCTTTGCAAGACCGATGCCCGTTCTTTGATCTGACCTTAAGCCATCACGTCCACGACCTTCATCTTCACCAAGTCGCAGCCTCGAAGCTTACTGTCGATTGCCATGTTGAAAAGTGCTAGGTCGCGATGGTTCTCAGCCAATTCAAGTCGCACCCGGATCGCCCAGACATGTTTCGGCTTCAGCGGTCGTTTTTGACCAACAATGCGGCCCTTTTTCCAAGCGGGGCGAAGTGCTCGAATGGCTGGTAGGTTTGGTGTTTCCATGACTGATCCTCCGATCCGCCATGCCCTCCCACAACGACAACCCGAAGTTGACCAACGCAGCATATCACAGGATGCTGCGCCACACTGCCGCATGTCAGCTTGGAGTCCCAAAGTGTCTGACGCTGCGGCCGTCACGAACGGCTGTTTCGGCGACCTTTTCCAGCAGTTGCCCGATTTGTTTGTGTCACAGTCCGACAAAAGCAAGACCTGCAAACGCCAGCACACCGACGACCATCGTGACGATGACATGATTGGTCAGAACGGCTGCTCCGAGGGCTGCACCGGCTGCAATCCAAGTTTGCATGGGCTGACCCGCCAGGGATGCCGCAACCAGGCTGACGACAATGAGGCCGGGCAGCTCGTCCAGCACCCACGCGTGGCGAGAGGTCCGGATGCGCCCGCCAGCGATCAAACCAAGAACACGAATAGAGAATGCCGCAACAGCCAGGATCGCGATGACAGCCCAGTGAACGCCCGTCATGCTACCGCTACAACAGCACGGCGCACAATCAAACACATCGCAAGACCGCAGAGCGATCCGGTGACGATTGCATATCCCTTCGGCAAGCCGAATGACACGACTGCGATGGTTGCAGCGGCGGCGACCAGCCATGGCAACACCTGCGACCGTCCTCGCCAGAGCCCCCGGGCCATCGCGATGAACGCGGCGGTAAATGCGAACCCCAATCCGAAGCGTTCAAGGTCGGGAAGCACCTCTCCAACCACCGCTCCGGCTGTGGTTGAAGCCGTCCAGACACTGATCATCACAAAGCCTGATCCCATGAGGAAGGCTGCGCCAACATCAGGTGATTTGGCACGCCCCGCCATAGTCAAAGCCCAGTTTTCGTCGCCGGTGATGTGGATAGCCAGCAATTTGGCTTTCAACGACAGACCTGCCAGCACTTCTGACAGGGACGCCACAATGCCGATATAGCGCAGGTTCAGCGCGGCTCCTGCCAGAGCGGCACCCAAGATGGTTTGCGTCGTCGCAAACTGTTCCACTGCCACGATTTGCGAAGATCCTGCGTGGACAGAGGCGCTCATCAAACCGACGCCCCACCATGGAAATCCGATCTGGGCGGCAAGAAGGCCAAACGCGAAGCCATAGATTGCTGCGCCAACGGCAAGCGGGAGGATTGCAAGTGCACCGTGTTTCATTCGCTTAGGGATAGACAGAAACACTGATCAGATATATGCCTCTCTGCTATATTTATTGATGCAACCACATCAAATTATTTCAATATAGTGGAGATTTTCAGTCATGGACGCAATTGATCGGAAGCTGCTCGATCTTCTTCAGGCGAATGCCAAAACCTCTATTCAGGCACTTGCAGACGCCAGTGCGATTTCAACCGCATCCGTTCAGCGAAGGATACGGACACTGCGCGACACGGGTGTCATCAAGCGGGAGGTCGCAATTCTTGACCCGAAGCCCCTGGGCCTGGACATCACGGCCATTGTGTCGGTCGAACTGGAACGGGACCGTCTAGATCAAATTGACGCGTTCAAGCGAAAGGCGCGGGAAGACCCGCAGGTGACACACTTCTACTGCATTGCGGGCGAGTCTGACTTCGTTCTCGTCGTCATGGCGAAAGACATTGCAGGCTATGAGGCCTTCACTCATCGGTTTTTCTTTGCCGACAAGACCGTGCGGAAGTTTCGGACATCCATCGTGATTTCAACTGAGAAGGCGACTTCCTCGTTGCCAATCTGATAGCGGGCATTCAAGCGTTGGAAACTAATGGCAGCTTCGTCCTCCCTGCTAACCTTAGAGCGCGCTGTAACGAAAGTCGGCAATAGAGCCCAAACTTATTGATTTCTGCGGTGCGTCAGCGCATTGACAAGCTCGGCGTAGAGCTGATCAGCTACAGAGACCTCTGATCCAAGGACAACCTCGTCCCACAGAGCCGTCATCGACGCCAGCAGAATGCTGCACTGACTATCAACGTCCGCTTCGGGGGCGGACGGGTTTCGCTGCCCAACTCAGAAGGTGAGCCGATGCCAGACACCGAGAGTCGGCTTCCGAACCCAGATCTACTACTGCTGCGGACCGCGTCAATGGCAGCTATGGGATCGGGTGAGTGTTCAAGATCAGCTTGGTCATGCTAAGTGCTGTCCGTGACCGACACGCAATGCATCTTCTGTCGAGGCCGCGAAGCCGACCCCGAACTTGATCGGATTGAGGTATGGCAAGACGAACACTGGCGTTTGACGGTGGCGCTCTCATCCGAGGTGCGAGGCTTGGCCTACCTCGAACTTAAGCGCCACATCACTCATATCCATTCGCTCGACGGTGATGAAGCCCGCACCTTTGGGGTTGCGATGGCGCGGTCTACAGACGCTCTGAGGGTCGCGACTGATGCAGATGTCGGGTACGTCTACATCTTCGGCGATGGAGTTCCACACCTTCACGTTCATCTTGCACCCCACATGGACGGCGATGCACTCAATAACCAGATGATCCGTGGTGAGATCATTGAGCAGAAAACGCCGAACGGTATGACCCACTTTCACAGCGAAGAGTTTCCGCCTCTGCCACGTGCTTATCTCGAAGTCGGCTTTGGCCCACATAGTCGCCGTTGGCGTATCAAAATGCTGCTTGGCACCCGAACGACGGCTGCCAGATTGGTCGGTTGAAAGCTAGGGGATGATCGATTTTCGGCAAAGGGCCGCGAGCAGATTCAATTAGAAATGCAGGAGACCCGAAAGACAAGATTTTTACTATCAAACCACAACTGACGCTTCTTGGGGGATATTGAGGTATCCCGATAGCACAACTGATTATTATATCTGCATGTACTTTGATTAAGTGGTGCCGCTGAAGGGACTCGAACCCCCGACCCCATTATTACGAATTGTTTTCCATCGGCGTTTCAGGAGCTTGGACGAGATTGGAACTCGATGGTCTCAGTGGGACAAGATCTTGATTCCAAATACCTTTCTTTGAAGTGAGTATAGCACTGACTGTCACTCAGTCACCAGCCGTCGCACTCCGCAGCCCTACTACCACCCTACAAATCCCGATCCGCCCTACTAATCACGCAAAACCCCGCACCCGGCCCCATCAACGGGTGTCGTCAAACAGGGCGGCGACGGAACCGCGTATGACCGATGATGGATGTGTCACGATGCAGAGTGACGGCCGAAAGAAAACATCCAGCCAACGCCGACGGTGCCGCAGTGCGGCCCGTCAAACTAGCCATTCAATGCGTATGAAAACTCACGAGGGCGGAAAACTAGCGCTCTGCGGAACGAAGCGCCATTTCGCTGCGGCTGCGCCAATGTCGGCTTCTGACGAATTGGTCTGGTCTGTTTCTCTGCCATACAAGAGGCTGACTGCGGACACTGCCTGGAGAACTTCATGGACTTCAACACCCTCGCACTTTTTGCGCTGACAGAGTTCTTACTCTCGCTTACGCCGGGTCCGGCGGTGCTGCTGGTGATTGGTTTGTCCATGCGGCAAGGGTTTCGCATCGGCTTCATGGCAACGTCGGGAATCCTGTCCACGAACGCAGTATTCTTCACCCTTTCCGCACTGGGCATCGGGGCATTAATCGTTGCTAGCGCCACACTTTTCACCATCATCAAGTGGGTAGGTGCTGCCTACCTTGTCTATCTGGGCGTGGGAATGGTCATGCCATTGGCGAAGCGCCTTTGGCAAAGGCGATCTTTTGGTGAAGGTCTGGACCTGTCAGAAGCGAAAGCCGCCGCACCAAAGGTCCCGCAAACTGCGGCCAAATCATTTTGGCAAGGGTTCGCCCTTCAAGCGTCGAACCCGAAGAACATCCTGTTTTTTGTGGCGATCCTCCCACAATTCATTTCGCCGGATGGAAATATCGCTACTCAGTTGGTCATTCTGGGCGTCGTCTCGGTTCTGTTGGAACTTCCAATCCTCATCTTCTACGGCTTTGCGTCCGCGTTGTCTGCGCGCCTCATGAAGGAGCGTGTCATTGAGTGGATCGAAGCGGTGGGCGGTGGCATTCTGATTGCGCTCGGAGGCGCATTAGCATCGTCGCAGCACCGCTCGGGCTAAGGTCCAAAGTTGCCATTCAAGCGTCATGCAGCATCCGGCAGAATAGTTTCAAAGCTGCCGGTCTCTGCCATGCGGCATCCAACCCAAACCTTTGAACTGTCGCAACCGCCACTGGCGCAAAGCTGCCGTCTTGCGCCATCTCCCAATGCTGCGGCTGCAGCCCGCTTTGCAGATCTTCACCATCCTTTCCAAGGCTGGTGTCGGCCAATGTCTAGTATTCTTTGTTTGTCCTAGCGGCATCCTGAAGCAGTCGCTTGAGTAGCATGAACTGTGTCTTGGCGAACGCTTCGGCACTGTCTTGATCACAAGTCTCGCCGCCACCTGCAAATTGAAGAAACCCCTAAAGGTAAAGTGTGCACCCTGGGAGATCGAATGCTATGATGCAGAGAAACATCAGAAAACGAAACGCTCTTAGGCGAAGTGCAGACTGGAATGAAGTACATGGCTGAGTGGGACAACTTCTGGACGCTTCAGAGCCCTAATGTCCTGAAGTCCCAAGCACAGTTCTACGACCACTTGGAGAAGTCCGATCAATTAAAGAATGCCATCTATGAACCCGGCGATCTCACGAAGCTGGTTGCCGGACGAACCCAACGCATAGAAAACATGAGCTTCGAAAAGGTCAGTTTTTCCAAGACTTCTATAACTGAAGTCATCTTTAGGAATTGCGACTTCATTGATTGCCAGCTTATTGGAACTCAGCTGAGGGACTGTGAGTTTCATGACTGTCGATTTATCAGAACCAATACACACAAGATCTCTCTGTCCAATACATACTTGAATCCACTCTCTTTTAAGAAGTGCCTTGATCGTCGGAAGCATCAAAATATCGGAGTGCATCTATATCAGGCGCTCATGAACAACAGCCGGGACGCCGAGCAAATCGAGTTTGAACGTGATGCTCAGTTCCTGTTTTTGCGATGGAAACGCTTTCAGGACGGGTATGAGTTTAGAAAGATCTGGTCAAAGGCCTCAAAGCGTTCGGACTATTTCGCTGCTTCTAATAAAGGGCTTGGCGTTCTTCAGAGATTTCTTTGGGAGAAGCTTTTCGGGTGCGGAATTCGACTTCGATATTATATGCTCACGGTTTTCTTTACGATCTTCATGGCTTCGATCTTAAACTTCCAGTTTCGAAACGAGCTTGGTCTCGAGATCGACGAAGAGACTATCTCGAGTTGGTCTGAAGCTGTTTATTTCACAACGGTATCGTTAACCACACTAGGCTATGGGGACATCACTCCCACTACAGAGCTTGGTAAGTGGATTGCGTCTTTCCAAAGTATCGTCGGCTTCTCCCTCTTTGCTTTGTTGGCCTCGATGTTGTTTAGGAGGGTTGCTCCGTGAACAGTGCGATGGTCGAGAGTATCTGCATCTTCGGTTCGGTCGCACGTGCGACGGTGGACGAGTTGAGCGACAAAGACGTTTTGATTGTCGTCAGCGACCCTGCTCGCCGCATTGAATTGTCAAACTCCTGGCAATCCCTCGGCTGGTCCGTTTCCGCTTATTCACCGAAACGCTTCGATGCCATTTATCGAGCTGGCAGCCTTTTCGTTCAGCACCTTAGACTTGAGGGCCAAGTAGTTTCTGACCCAGGGGGCTGGTTGACCCAACGCCTTCATAGGTATCGACCAAAACGAACATACACACTAGAAGCCCAAAACAGCGTTTCGCTAGCGCTGCCAATCGAGCGCTTCGTGGACGACCGGCCGATACAAGCAAGCCTTCTTGCCGCTGACCTTGCTTACGTAAGTGTTCGAAACTTTGGGGTTTGCGAACTTGCAGACAGGGGAAGCTACACTTTCGATTATGATCACATCGTCGATGCAGTGTCTGACATCAGAGGTCTTTCCCCGTACGAGACGAAACTTGTTCGTTCGCTTAGATTGGGCAAGAGCAACTACAGGAGCGATAAGCAACTGTCGCACTTTGATGGTTCGATCGGAGATTTAAAGGACATAATCGGGAAGATATTCCCCAACCGAAGACTTAGGACGCTTCCGGTTGAGGCTCGCCCGAGATGCCTAGGAACTGGTTATTCCAGCTTGCGCGACATTGAAGCAACTGTTGTCTCGCGGTTGGGCCGTCTGCCCACGATCAGGGAAATCGAAAGCGGTGGTCTGATGCCGGTTTGGAAACTTGTCCAGCGTCCAAGCCACTACACTTGGAGCATTCGCCAGGTAGGCCTCTCGCACCATCTCTTACCCACTTTTGGTGGTAATCTCAGTGAGAAGAGCAATTTCCTTGCCAAGGAGTTCTTATAGTAAAGGCAAGCAAACCTCGCTTACAGAATCCTTATGGTTTGTGATTGGCTTCAGACTAGCAGCGATGACAGTTACAAGGTCTCGGTCTTTGCGATTTCCTTACTGGTCGCGTGGAGGGTAACGAGCCCAGTGACCTAGGCCGGATAAGCGCTAACGTGGCCCCTAATGCCCCCATGAGGATGTCATCCAGACCATTCCATGGAGACGTCTTCAGCAGGATCAGCTTCCGCTCCGTGCAAAGCGCCACCTCGCTGAAGGTGGATCACGGCTTTGGCCTCTCAATTTCCAGCAGTTGCAGCGCCTAGAGCGATTCGATTTGACACCTTCACATCTCGTACAGGCTGTAATTTAGCGGATTTTTTCTGACAGGAGTGACTCCTTAGAGCTTTGAATGATTGCGAATTGAAGGTCACGCTGTACCAGCATACCCGCAGAAAAATACTAGCTTTCCAATCCCATAGCACCCGTTTTTCTCTAGATGGAGCGCCGCAATTATCAAAAATAGATCCTCTAAATTACATGCTAAAACTTGACATAAGGACGCAAAATCCTCAGCCCTAGGATGTCATAGCCTTCACTGGAGACCCGAAAGATGTCTGAACCAGACCTCAAAGTTGCCGATGATGCACCAGCGTCAGCCAAAACATCCAAGCGCGAGAAGTTCGTGAAGCTCGCCGAAAGCCGTACGGTGAACGCGATTAAGGCCATCAGGATCATCGGGAAGCTAGGCAATCGCAATGCCTACGACTACGATGATGCGGATGTCCGTAAGATCGTGAAGGCCTTGAGCGATGAAATTGAAGCCCTCAAGAACCGCATGAAGACAACCAAGTCTTCTGACGGTGTGGATTTCAAACTGTGATCGTTACTTCCTAAGGAAATTTCCCGATGCGCACTCCTGAAGAGATTTGCCGGACCCTCATGCTGGCTGACCACGAAGACGCTGTTGTTGAGATATTGAAGGAAGAAGGTCTTTGGGACGACCCGCGCTACTGGCGATACTACGGTGATGATGAGCTGAACTGGAACCGCGCAGGTAACCAGCAAATCCGTTCTGACTTTGCTCTTAACGAAAAACTCGTCAACACAATCGACTCGCGCCTTATGTTGGAGTGTATGCTTCAGGGCATTGCGTCCGATGCGCCGGAAGCTCCGCAATCTATTCGCGAAGGCGTGAACCGATTCATCGAGAAATCCTTCACCGGAAAGCTGAAAGTGACGGGTGGTCGGGTCGAAGAATGGCCGACCGCGTACAGGACCCAGATCGCCCAGGATTTGGCTGTCTTCGTTACAGGCAAGAGCAGCCGCTCGCTATGCGTCAACGTGGCTGATCTTGGTGAGGGTCAAACACCCAGAGCTTTTCCACACACCTTGCTAAGCTTAGGCAAGAACAACAAAATCCGCGTCAACTTTGTCCAAGGCAAATTCGGACAAGGCAGCACGGGTGCGTTGAGATTCTGTGGCGAGCGCAGACTTCAGCTAATTATCTCTAAGCGTCATCCAGATTTGATTGGCAATGCTGTGGTCTCGAAGGACTATCCGGTTGATCAGAGCGACGATGACTGGGGCTTCACCATCGTCCGCCGAGAAGGAGAAGGCATGAATGTGCGCTCACCATTCTACTCCTATCTCGCGCCCATCGGAGCCGATGATGAGGACCGCAAAGGTGAAGTTCTGCACTTCTCCAAAGATGAGTTTCCAATTTTCCCGCAAGGAGACAATGCCTACCAACGTGGGGCAACGCACGGCACGTTGGTGAAGCTGTATAATTACAAGCTGAAGGGCGGCTCCAATATTCTTCGCCGTGATGGCCTGCGCGGCAAGATTGACCTGCTTCTTACCCAACCCGCACTTCCCATGCGTTTCCATGAGTGCCGATCTCGCTTCAGCTCCGACAAAGAGCAGTCGGAGACGATGAGCGGCCTGTTCACACGGCTGCGGAACAACAAGAATCTAGAAGAAATCAAACCTGCATCGATTGCGATCAACGTCGCTGGTCACGATCTGACGGCACGGATTTTCGCATTCAAGCCGGGAAAATCCGGGACATACCGGAAATCTGAAGGCGTGATCTTTACGATCAACGGTCAGACGCAAGGCTATATGAAGGCAAGCTTCTTCTCACGGCCTCGCATCGGGCTTCAGAAGATCGCTAAGGACCTCCTGGTGGTCTTGGACTGCTCCGCTTTCAGCGCAATCGAGCAAGACGATCTGTTTATGCCAAGCCGGGACCGTCTTGTCGAAGACAATGATCTTGCTTCGGAGATTGAAAAGAAGCTGGAAGAAGCACTGAAACAGCACCCAGGGCTTCGGCTTCTGAAGAACGAGAGAGCCACCATCGAAACTGAAGAAAAGTTGGCAGACAACAAGCCGCTGGAAGAGACGATCAACCGGGTCATCAAGAACTCACCTCAGCTCTCGCGGATATTTGGCATTGGCCCGCGCTTGCCCAATGCAAAGAGGCCCGACCATGTGAAGCCCACGGAAAAGCCGTTCAATGGCAAACCGCACCCCAGCTACTTCCGCTTTGCGGGAAAAGAGCAGGACCACGAGCTTATACGCTCGGTACATCTTGGGCGAAAGAGTCGCATCGCTTTCGATACGGACGCCGAGGACTTCTACTTTGATCGAAAGGTCGATGCCGGAAAGTTGGAGATCGAACGGATCACCGATGGCGGGACCAGCCCGGTGACAAACTACGTGCGCTATCTTTCTGATGGGCGCTGCAATGTTCATCTTGACCCGCCTTCCGACGCCAAGGTCGGAGATGTCCTTAGCTTGCGTTTCACCGTAAGCGATCCTGTATTGGCGGATGCTTTTGTCTGCAAAGCAAAGTTCACCGTCCTTGCCGCCGCCGATACCGACACTGGCGAAAAGAAGAAGCGCAAAAAGCCAGGGGAACCAGATGATGGTAATGTTGATGGCAACACCGGTATCGCCATGCCGAAGGTGAAGTGGATCAAGCAAGACAGCGAGACTTGGCCCACACACTTCTCAACCATCGATGACTGTCTGGCACTGTACGAGGAAATCGAAGAGGTCGATGGAAATGCTGAGACCCGTTACGAGTTCTTTCTAAATGAAGCAAACAAGGCGTTTCAGCTCGAAATCAGGAATTCCAAGCTGGAGCCTTCAGCGGTCAAAAAACAGTTTGAGGTCGGTATGGTCTTGATCGGGCTCGCGTTGATCCATGATGAGCGGCAACGAAAGAAGGCTGGACCGACAGATTCAGATGAAGCTGATAACGACGAGAACACGCTTCAGATGCGTGCCGCCGCATTCACTAGAGCCATAGCGCCCGTGATCTTGCCAATGATCCAAGGGCTCGGAGATTTGACCGAGGACGAGCTTGATCTGAGTGATCTGGCAGGTGAAGTCGCCTAATTCGTAGCCTTGCGGTGTATCAGAACAACCTCACGCGCTCCCGGCGCGTGGGATTTCTGATGGGCATGCCAGCGCCGCGAGGGAACATCCCGCCAGAGGCGACCATCCTCATCGTTTAAAGGCGCATCCCATGGACGATGCTCTTCTAATCCGCACTCTTCCATGACTTCCAAGTATTTCGGAAGCTGCCAGTGCGGCTTTGAGAAGGCCACCATTTGTACGATAGTGGTCTCTTCGCCCGAGATGGCCGCCACCGACCTGAAGGTGGATTTGAGATTGTCGAAATAGGATTGGAGGCCGGGGTTTTTGCGATCCCCAAGCGTGTAGTAGCTTGATCCTGCCCCATCGAGCTTGCCAGCAATCCAGAACGGCGCGGGCGCTTCCTTGCGGCCATCCACTTGCCAGCGATGATACAGCACATGGATGCCCGGATAAGGTGGCGAGGTTACAATCAGCTTCGGCGGGCAGACCTCAGAAACAACCTCCTCGTTCTCCACGCCAGCCGTTGTCCTGTTCAGGCTAATCGCCTTTGGCCGCGCTTCTAGCTTCAGGCTGATAATCTGATCCCGGAACTCTAGTGCCGCATCCAGCATGAGCCCGGCTTGTTTAAACATCTGAGCTTTGAAGGCTTTCACACTTGGGCGCGTTTTTCGGGAGTCCAGCGCCCATTGTGCGGTCCGCAAGACAACGCAGCGTGCCAGGACATGGGCTTGGCGCAGCCTGATGCGCTCGATAGAGCTGAGCGCTTGTTCAATCGCCTTACGCAAACGCCAGAACTCAGGGCCATCCAGATTGCGGTAGTAGCCTGCATCCGCGTAATCATCGTGGCGCTCACTCGGGGCGTGCATGTTGATGGTATCATCAATATGGCCCATCCATAGCTTGAATGCGCTTAAGTCCCGATCTTCGAGAATCTGCGTCTTCGCCTCGCACAAGAATGATGAGAGAGAGCTGATATCGATGCCAAGAGCGTTGCGGCCCATGGCCATCGCCTCAACGAGCGTGGTGCCCCCTCCCGCAAACGGGTCCACCACCCAATCGCCCGGTTTGGTGAATACATCTATCGCGCCGCGAACGAATGAGGGCGAGAAGCGCGCCGGATAGCGGTAGAATTCGTGGGTGAGACCTTTCACGCGGCATTGATCGCGCGCAGCTTCGATAAGGCGTTGTGAGAATCCTGCTTCGAGGCCCAAATCGGGGCTGAAATTGGTCATATTGACTGCCCGTCTCGTGCAGGTAAGTCCCGCAATTACTTAAGTATATGAATCGAAACACAGAATTCATGCAAGGGGCTTGTCTAAGACGTTGAAACTACCTGGCTATTCCTGGCCGGGAAAGATGTGCTGCCTCTTGGCCCCTTTCAAAACTGATTCGAGAACGAAGAAAGATGGCCGGTCAGGGCCGACGACCGCGAGGGGTAGAAGCGCGGATCGTGCTTTGACCAGCTTCGCTAGGTAGTATCTGCTATTTCACTACGCGGCCACGGGCAGCGCTTTTGCAGCGAGGGCTGCTTTCCCTCAAGTGCCGTCGGGAAACAGGACGAGCCACAGATCAAAGTGGCGAAGGTTAGCTTTTGTAGTCGCCACTAATTTAGCGCTGCACAGCGGCGAACTTCCGCTTCCCGCCCCACGAAGTAGGTGCAGCGGACATCTTCTTGGGTGCTGAGCACCAGCTTTAGTGTCCGACAATAGTCTGACACTCGTGAACCAAACGTTCGCCCCTACGCGTGTGCGCGGGCGTTAGACATTGTTTCATTCTCCTGCCCTTTGTTGGATGAGAGATGACAAGCATCTGAAATTTCTAGCATTTTCCACTGCGACGCGCTAAATTGAGTTGAGGCCACAATGGAGGTCTCGATGCCTAACCTACGTCTCACGCGCCGCGCCGTGGATGAAATCCCTTTCGCTCATAGCGGCCAAGTTCTTTACCGCGATACGCTGCTGTCCGGCTTCGGCCTGCGTGTCGGAACAAGGTCCAAGGTGTTCTTTGCCGAAGGACAGGTGAACCGCCGGACGCGGCGCGTGACCATCGGGCGTGCTGATCTTTTCGCTCCTGACATCGCGCGTAGGAAGGCACTCGCGGTGTTGGGTGAGATGGCAGACGGCCACGATCCTAATGCTGAGAAGCGCAAAGACCAAGTGGAGCGCATCACGCTTGAAATCGCCTTCAGCCGGTTCTTCGAAGCGCGCCCCAATCTGTCCGAACACACGGTGAGTGGCTACCAACGGACCGAACGGCTGTACCTCAAGTCTTGGCGCACGAAACCCTTGAACGACATCACGCGGCAAATGGTGCTGAAGAAGCATCAGGACATCGCCAAAGCACATGGCGAGACCACCGCGAATAACGCGATGCGGCACTTCCGGTCGGTGTACAATTTCGTCGCCGCCACCCAAGATGAGTTCCCGCCAAACCCGGTTCATATCCTCAGTCAGGCGCGGGCATGGTATAAAGAGACCCGCAGACAGACCGTCGTCACAGCGGCGGACCTGCCCGACTGGTGGGAGGCGGTGATAGCGGAGCCGGAATACTCGCGGGACTTCCTGCTGACTGCCCTGTTTACCGGAATGCGGCGTGGCGAGTTGTTGAAGCTGCGCTGGGAGAACATCGATCTCAAGGCCAAGACCCTGCACCTGCCCAGTACCAAGAACGGCGATCCTCTGGACCTGCCGCTGTCTGACTTTCTAACCGATCTCCTGGCACAACGCTGGGCACACAGCACCGGATCGCCCTGGGTGTTTCCGGGGCCTGGCAAAAGCGGGCACATGGTGGAGACCAAGAAGTTTTTGCTAAGGGTCAGTGCTGGCTCCGGCGTGAAGTTCACCCTGCACGACCTCAGGCGCACCTTCATCACCATCGCGGAAAGCTTGGACGTGCCGTACTACGCGCTGAAGCGGCTGCTGAACCATCGAACCAACGGGGATGTGACGGGAGGCTATATCGTCGTAAACACCGAGAGGCTGCGCGACCCTGTGGAACAGGTTGCGGCACGCATACTGGAGTTGGTCGATGAAAGCCAAAAGTGACCAAGGTGGTGCAAACCACCAATACGCCGTCGGGCAGTATGCAAAAGCGAGTCGCTCGAAAGCACGCGTTATCTCGGATGAACAAATGCGCGACCTGCGAGATTTTGCGACGGAAAACGCACTCGGCCACGGATTTGATGACGTGGATTCACTGCGAAGCTTTTTGGTTGAAATGTGGTTGCTGATGGACATGGGATCGGCGGTTCATGTAGCTGGTGACAGGGTTGCTGTCCCATCAGACCAACCAGAATTCAAACCAACACGCGAGCAACTCAAGCGCCTATGTCAGCATCTTGAGGCCGCTGCGGCGATACTGCGAGAAGTGCCAGAGAATGAGACCTTGGGCGCCGCACTGCACCATTGCGATCACACAGGCCAACTTGATGAGCAATACCAATCTGTGATGAGTCTATTGGATACCTGCCAGAATGCCGCCAGCCTTGAAGGTCGTGCCGGTCGCCGGTCCAACGAAGACTGGGTGCGTGATTTCTGCATCGCGTGCCAAAAGTATTGGAAAGGGTCCGGCAAGGACGGCTCTTCTATCGTGTTCAACACGGAGTTTCCAACACCCATCACACGATGGGCTGAAAGCGTTTATGCTGGCCTTCGCCGCCTGAGGGGCGAGCGTGATGACCTATCAAAGCTGAGGTCAGCGGCAAAGTCCATTTCCGCTTATCGGGACTAAATCCACACCGATTTTGGGCGATATGACCCCATAAGCCAATTCGACACGGTGCTCCTACCAAACAAAGGAGACCAAATGTGTCTAGCCCATCAAACCAACTACTCACCACCAAACAACTTCCGCAGATCACAGGCTTAAGCCAGAGCTTTTTCGAGAAAGGCCGCATCTTGGGCTATGGACCCAAGTTTATTCGTGTCCGTTCCGGCGGGCGCTCCGGTAAGGTTCTTTATCGCAAGTCAGACGTGGAAAGGTGGCTAGCCGATCAGGAATGCGAGCCTCAGGGTAACGGCAATGCCTGAGAGCTTGTTGCCAAAACCCGACGAGGCGTGGGCCTTAGTTCAGTTCCTGAACCCAAATGGCCCACATTATGTGGAACGCATGAATAGCGAAGGACCGTCCAAACCTCAGCCCAGAACCTATAGTGCAGATGATCCCGGCTCATTCAAAAAATTTGTAGAGGCCAACAACTCAAGCCAGCTTCGTCGCAACATTTACTTCTTGCCAAATGCACCGTTTCTGAGCGGATCACGTAGAAAGGCCAATGTGCGGCAGGCGCAGTTTCTGCACGTCGATCTCGACTGCAAGGACTACCCTGGCTCGCTGGACGACCAGCAAAACAAGATAATCGGGTTGCTACTGGAAAAACGCGAGCGACCAAAAGGCGTGCCCGAGCCTACCGCGGTTTGGTTCACAGGCGGCGGATATCAGGCAGTCTGGAAACTGCATGAGCCAGTGCCGCCGGAAACGGCAGAAGACTACAACAAACGCTTGCTCAGGACGCTTCAAGGCGGCGACGGCACGCACAATGTCGACCGGCTCTTACGGCTTCCCGGAACCATCAACTGGCTCAACGACCAAAAGCGGAGCGCTGGGCGAGAACCTACACTTTCATTCTGGATGACCAAACCATGAAGTTTTCAGCAACAGCGATCACCTATGGCATAAGCGATTTTCGGGTAAAGCCGGTGAAAGAGAAGACCACTACGTTGCCAGTGGTAACCCCGGAATCTGAGACCGTTGAGTTGGTTCCAATGGAGTTACCCCAAGATTTGGGCGAGGTGCTTCCGCACAACCACAAATGGGTCGCGGCCATCGTTACTGGTGAACCACCGGACGACAAGACCTATCCCAGCCGATCTGAATTCGTCTTTGCAGGCACGATCTGGATGTTGGGAAACGGTGTTGAGCCGGGCTATGTCCTCGCGATCCTGCTCGATCCCAATATGGGCATCAGCGCACATGTGCGAGATCAGCCGAGCCCCATGGCCTGTGCGAGGAGACAGGTCAGGCAAGCGCTGACTGTCATCCAGTCACATGGCTCGGAATGGCCGGTGGTCGACGACAGGAACATGCCGGTCAAGCACCACCCGGAAAACGTACGGCACGCGCTGGCTCGAAGTGGAGTCAGAGCCCAACGCAATTCGTTCACCGGAGTTGATGAGATTGAGGGTCGTGACCTGGAAGGGCGCGACCTGACAGACGTCGCAGAAATCCTGTGCAGTGTGTTTGCTCGTGAGCTTCAGTTCCACGCGTCCGTTGCTTCGATCAAGCGCGAGTTGATCACGTTGGCGCATGAACACCGGCATCACCCGGTCATCGATTACCTCGATGGTCTCGACTGGGATGGAACAAAGAGGCTGGATAGGTGGCTAGTCGATTACGCGGGGGCAGCTGATACGGAGTTGAACCGGGCCTTCGCGCGGAAGGTTCTGATTGCGGGGGTCCGGCGTATCCGAAAGCCCGGTGTCAAATTCGACACGATGTTGGTGCTAGAGGGCAAGCAGGGTGCTGGGAAGTCGCAGCTGGCTGCACGGCTAGCGGTTCGCCCGGAGTGGTTTTGCGACAGCCTTGATTTGAACAGCGACGACAAGACCAAAGCCGAAATCCTGCAACGGGCCTGGATTGTCGAGTGCCAGGAACTGGATGGAATGAACAAGTCCACGAGCCAGAAGCTAAAACGCTTCATGAGCAGTCCGTCAGACACTTTTAGGAAGGCTTACGCGCGTGACGCTGGTGAGTATCGTCGTCATTGCATCATTGTCGGCACGACCAACGAGGACACCTATCTACGGGACCTGACGGGCAATCGGCGATTTTGGCCAGTACAGGCAGGGGACATCGACCTTGAGGGTTTTTCGGCAATCGTGGACCAACTTTGGGCCGAAGCGAGTATGCGGGAGGCGGAAGGCGAGGCAATCACTCTTCCCGAACATCTGTGGAAAGATGCAGAGACCGCTCAAACCGACCGGATGATGGAAGATCCGTACCGTAGCGTCCTCGAAGACCTCTTCGCGAACAAAAGGGGCAAGGTCTACATTGAGGTTGTCAAGCTCGCGCTTGGTATCGAGACGCGCCAAATGACTTCTTATGATGCACGCCGCATCGAGGCCATCATGGCGAGCCTTGGCTGGACTTACGGCACTTACCGTTTGATGGACCGTCACCGCGCCGGAAGAGCGCCCAGAAAGGGATATGCCTCTGGTGCGGGTGACGAGGCAAAACAAGAGTTCATCTGGCTCAGATTGCCGAACGGCGAATACGGAGTTGTTCCAATGAGCCCCGGCGAGACTGAACCACCCTTTTGAACGTTGTTGGCCGAAACCCAAAACGTACCTTAAGTGGCGCAAAAAAGCTTGCTGCCATGGCCCTCCGTGCACACCCACCATAGGGCTATACGCAAAGTTACTGCGCTTAAGTTACGGTTACAGGGTTCGGCCCAGCGCTAGGCCGTCAGGTCCCTTGAGGTCCACTTTGGGGTGCGGGCAGGCCCCACCTCCAGCGCACGCAGACTGACCCTCAGAGGGCGCTCAGAGCCCCTCAGAGGGACGCCAAATCAGCCGTCGACGGACAGCTCCACGGTCAGCCATGTGCGGGTATCGGGAGAATAGGCGATGCGACCTTCAAAGGAGGCCCGCAACAACGCTCCGAACCCATTTTGGGCGTCCACGTGTCCCACAACCCGATAAACGCAATCGCCTTCATATCTTGTGCCACCACCATATCGGGCGGGGAAATTCGCAGTCGCGGGTGCGCGAAGGTGCTGACGTACTTCATTCTGGATCATGGCATAGGCCTCGCCCAATCTGCGGTCGGTGCAAGCACGTCGCCGCTCGGCCTGGGCCTCCTGATCCCGGCGCTCCATTTCACTCTGATAAAGGTCCGGCCGCAAAACCTCGAGTTCGGCTAACCAGCGGTCCGGATCAATCTGTTCCAGTTCGATGAGATACGTGTCCGGATCGGTGGACCGCAGCCCAGCAAGCCGTTCCTCACGCTGTTCCTGGTAGATAGTGGCGCTGGCCATCAAACAGATTCCTGCAATGGCGGCGATGACGAAGCCCTTAAAACGGTTCTGGATGCGCGGGACAGGGCGTCCTGTGATGAGCACAAAGCCAGACAGCAAAAGGATCGCCAGCGACACCCAGAACACCAGTGGTACGCTGACACTAAGGAGCAGAACCAGCGCAAGCATAAGGCCCAGCGCTTCGACGGCGGCCAATCCGGTGCGGAGAACTGAAGACAGGAAAGCTGAGGTTCTTGGAATATCACGAACGGGGGCAGGCATGGCGGCTCCTTCACTAACGAAATCGGCCACCAGAGTTCCCTCTGGTAGCCGGGGAGTTAGTAAGCCGCCGCAAGACGACCGCGCTGGCCTTTAGGCCGGAGCCCTGGACATACGCCAGTGCCTCCCCGACCATAGAGGTTCGAGGAGGTGTCATTACGGTCGACACCGACCGCTTGCGGCGGGGTTACTACGCCCCGAGACTGGCCAACTGCGCCAATCCTGAAGCTAGCCTAATCCGTTTGCCCCAGAATCTAAAGAGCAATCCTCCGGCACGTGCGCGGTGAAGGTGTTGATTAGTATGCAGATTTTCAGGGAAGATCCGAAGAAGAATGGTGCCGCTGAAGGGACTCGAACCCCCGACCCCATCATTACGAATGACGTGCTCTACCAGCTGAGCTACAGCGGCATTCTTCTCTCAACGGCCCTACTATGGCCCTACTAGAACCTCAACCCGCCGCCTAACTCACTGGCTTCAAACGTGATTTGCGAGCGGACTCGCGCATTACGAATGACGTGCTCTACCATCTGAGCTACAGCGGCTTACCGGCGGCGCTGATAGCAAGCTCCGTCGGGTTTGGGTAGACCTAATTTCGCACGGTTTCCTCTTCAGGGCGTGCCGCCGGTTCGGCAACCGCGTCCGGCGTGGTCGTGCTGTCGCCCGCGGCAACGCTCTCGTCGCCCGACGGCTCCACCGGGTCGGTCAATTCCAGCACCTCGGCCTCGTCGGCTTCGGGCGCAGTGGTGTCTTCGATGGCACCCACGATCAGCGGCAGCATCTGCGCCGTGCCGGTCAGGGCGGCTTGCGACTGGCTCACTTCGGCCCAGTCCAGTGTGTCGAAGCTCTCGCAATTGCTGCAGATCGGGCGCCAATCCTCGTGGACGTGCCCGCAGGAGCCGCAGACCCATTGATCCCCGCGGCTGGCGGTCACGGCGCGCGCCAGCCAGCCGCGCACCACGCGGTCCTCCGCCCCCTCGCCGCGCTCGATGGCGGCCATGATCGTCAGGGATCGGGCGGTGGGTTTGGTCTCGGCCAGATCCCCCAGGGCGCGCCGGGCGGCGGGGAAATCATCGTTGGCGATGTGCAGTTCGGCCTCCAGCATTTGCACCTCGGGGTGGCCGGGATGCTTGCCCAGAAGGGGCCGGAAGCGGCGGATGCGCAGGGGCGGGGTTTCATCGGGTTCGATGGCGGCGAAGGCGGCCGCGAGATCCGGATGCGGGGCCTGGTCCCAGGCCTTGCGCACGACCTTCACGGCCTGCCGCTTCTTACCCGCCTCCACGTCGAGACGTGCGGCCATGACGGCGGCGGGCACCAAGCCCGGGGCAAGGCGGTTGGCCTCGATCGCGTCGCGGGTGGCCTCGGCCACCTTGCCATCGGCCATGGCATCGCGGGCATGGGCCAGCGCCAGCACCGCATCGCGCCGCTTGTGCACGTCGCGTGGCAGGTTCCCGGCCTTCAGGGCCGCGGCCAGGGTGCCGCGCGCGCCGGACCAATCCTCGTTGCGCGATTGCAGACCGATCAGCGTCGTCTGCACATCGGCATTTTTCGGGCGCAGCGCCATGGCGCGTTCGGCCAGCTTCATGGCGGTGTCGGTATCACCCTCTGCCAGCTTCTGTTTCATCAGCCCCCGGACGCCCACGAACCGGGTGCGGTCATCGGTGACCATTTCGCGGAACGCCTTGGTGGCCAGCGCCTGATCTCCCACCATCTCCGCGCCTTGCGCCACGACAAGGTTGGTCAACTCGGGCCGGCCCAGATACTTCTCGGCACGCTCCGCCTTGCGAATGGCCAGACGTCCTTCGCCCGCGGCCAATGCCATCATTCCCTCACCCAGCGCCTCATAGCCCTTGCGTTCCGAGCGACGGTCGAAGTAGCGGCTCATCGCCGTCTCGTCTCCGTTCAGAAAACGCAATGTGGCCACCAGAAGTCCAACAATCCGGAACAGCAGCCAGACCGCGATCAGCAGCACGACGATGCCCACGGCCGCAAGGATCGGTGTGATGACGAATTCACGCCCGAAGATGACAAGAACACCGAGGTTCCCCATCTCCGTCAGGCTCGACACGCCGAAGGTGAGCGCCACGACGATCAGGATGAACAGGAAGATTTTCAGCAGGGACCAGAGCATCAACCGCTCTCCTTAATTGTCGAGCGTGGCGGCAAGATCCGCCAGGGCCGCATCGGCGGCGGCGCGGGTTTCCGCGGCCGCAACCCAATCCTCCAACACCGTTCGTGCGCCATCGGGCAGCGTCTCGATTTCCGCAAGTGCTGCGTCCAGATCCCCCGCGGCGGCGGCGGCTTCGGCCCGGCTCAACACGGCGTCGGGGTCGGTGCCCTCGCGGGGCTCCACCGATCGTCCGCCGATCTGCCCCATGAGGAAGGCGCCGATCCGGTCCCCGGCGGTATCCCCGGCGGTTTCCTGCAACGCGATGGGCAGGGCGGCGCGCGCGGCGTCGGGGAACGTGGCCTGCAATTCTTCAAGGGTGGGCACGCCGGTTTCGGCGGCGGCGCTCAGCGCGTCGGGCACCTCCACGTTCAACCCGGCCAGCGCATCGGAAAACGGATCGCCCGAGGCCATCGCGATACGCACGCGGGCCAGCGCGGCCTGCGTCTGCGTGGCATCGGCGGTTTCCTGGGCGCGGGCTTGGGCCTCGGCAATGGCGGCCTGTGCGGCGGCGGCGGCGGCCTGCACTTCGGCGGCAGCGGCGGATTGCACGGCCTCCGCTTCGGCCAGTGCGTCCGCGGCGGCGGCGCGCTCTTCCCCCAGCCGCGCTTCCAGTGCTTCGACGGCGGCGGCCATGGCGGCGCTGTCCTCGGCCACTTCGCCGCTGAAAATCGGGCGATCCTCCAGCGCGGCGATGCGCGGCACCAGGGTCTCGACCAGCCCGGTCAGGTTGGATAGCTCTTCGCCCTGCGCGGCAACGGCACCTTCGATGCCAGACAGGTCCACCTCCGGGACCACCGGCGGTTCCACGGCGGCGAGGGTTGCAACCTGCTCCTGAAGCCCTGCAATGGTGTCCGCCTGGGCATCCACCGTTGCCTGGGCCTCGGCCAGCCCGCTTTCGAGGGCACTCGTGTCATTGCCCGGCACGCCGCCGAAAAAGGCCGCGGCATATCCAAGCGCGGCGGCAATGACGCCGCCGATCACAAGGCCACCGAATCCGGGGCCGCTGCGTTCCACCACACGCTCCACCGGCGCGGGCGCGGGCTTGTCTGCTACGGGTGCGGCCTCCTCCGTCGCCGATTCGGCGGGTGGGGTTTCTGTCTCACTGGCCTCTCCGGCCTCGACAATCTCGGTCTGGGAGGGATCGTCACCGTCCCCTTCCGCCGATGTCGTGTCGCCGGGTTCAATCGTCACCCGCTCGCCGGGGTCCGGTTCGGGCGCGACCGCGTCTTCGCCAAGGCGTTCATCGCCAACCAGTACCGTATCGCCGCCCAGATCCCCCGCGGCCACGCTGTCGGGCGTATCGCTCGCCTCAACGGCCTCATCTTTGGGTGTCTGGCGTCCGGAACGGGAAGACGGTTTACGCGCCATGGATGGGGCCCTCTTTCGTGTCTGTCCAAATCTTGGGTCGTGCTGACGCAAGATATAGGCTGATTCAGCCCGGTCCAAACTGTCATGCTGAAAAGCTGGCCGCTAGGGGTTATTCCGCCGCGCTATGTGGGCCCGCACGGCTTTGCTCATTTCCGCGCCGTTTGGATGGGCCAGGATCTCGGTCTGAGCGCGCCACTGCGCGGGCAGGGCGTCGGCCACCGCAGGGCTGAGCGCGATGATCTGCGCTTCCGGCGGAAGCGCGCTCACGGCTTGTGCGAACAATTGCGCGGACCGGGGCGAAAACAGCGGCACGATCAGGCCCGCAGCCGTCACGGCATCCCGGAACGTCGCCTCCGGCGGCCGCGCCTGTTGGTCATACACGGCGACGCCCCGCGCCGTCAGCCCGCCCGCCCGCAACCGCCCCACCACATCGCCGCGCGTATGGGTGCCGTGGCAATGGAGCAGCACGCCCCGGGGCGCCCGCGCCAGAAGCCCGGCCACCAACCCATCGGCATCCGGCCCGATTACCTCCGCGCGCGGCCCCACGGCCGCCGCGCTGCGCGGCCCGACGCAATAGGCCGGAACCGCCACGTCCGGCAGGAACGACACTGCGTTTTGCGAGGTGACGATCAGGCCCGCAAGGCCCTCCGTCGGCACCTCGGCGCCCGTCGGCACGATCTCCATCAGTGGCGCAATCACGATCTCCGCGCCCTCAATACCCGCCGCAAACCGCTCGGACGCGGCGCGCGGGCGGGTCAGCAGGAGTGTGGGGGTTGGATGGACAGGCATGGGGCGGAGTGTTACCCCGCCCCCCGACCACAAACAACGGTCCCAGGCAAGGCGCATCCCATGTCCCTGACCATCCTTGGCATCGAAAGCAGTTGCGACGACACCGCCGCCGCCATCCTGCGCGGAACCGGGCAGGGGGCGCAGATCCTGTCGAACGTCGTGTCCTCGCAAACCGATCTGCACGCCGCCTATGGCGGGGTCGTGCCCGAGATTGCGGCGCGCGCGCATGCCGAAACCCTCGATCTGATGGTGGAACAGGCCGTAGCGCAGGCCGGTGTGACGTTGGCGGATCTGGATGCCATCGCCGTCACGGCGGGCCCCGGGTTGATCGGTGGCGTATTGTCCGGTGTCATGACGGCGAAGGGGCTGGCGTTTGGCCTAGGCAAACCGCTGATTGGCGTGAACCATCTGGCCGGTCACGCCCTGACCCCGCGTCTGACGGACGGGATCGAGTTCCCCTACCTTCTCCTGCTGGTCTCCGGCGGGCATTGTCAGTTTCTGCGGGTCGACGGGCCGGAGGCCTTTGCCCGCCTTGGCGGCACCATCGACGACGCGCCGGGGGAGGCCTTCGACAAGGTCGCGCGGCTTCTGGGCCTGCCGCAACCCGGCGGCCCGTCGATAGAAGCGGCTGCGAAGGCCGGGGATGCCACCCGGTTTCCCCTTCCACGGCCACTTCTGGACCGCCCCGGCTGTGATCTCAGCTTCTCCGGCCTCAAAACCGCCGTTCTGCGTACCCGCGATACGCTGGTGGCCGATCAGGGCGGCCTCACCGAACAGGACCGGGCCGATCTCTGCGCCTCCTTCCAGATGGCCGTCGCGGACGTGCTGGCCGAAAAATCCCGTCGCGCGCTGGACATGTCTGACGTGACGGCATTCGCCGTTGCGGGTGGCGTTGCGGCCAACGGCACCCTGCGCGCCCGGTTGGAAACCATCACCGACCTGCCCTTCGTCGCGCCGCCCTTGGCGCTTTGCACCGACAATGCCGCGATGATCGCCTATGCCGGGCTGCTGGCGTTCGAAGCTGGCCGAACCGATGATATGACCCTGTCGGCCCGCCCGCGCTGGCCGCTCGATCAGGCCGCTGCGCCGATGATCGGATCCGGCAAGAAAGGCGCCAAGGCATGACGCTGGCCCCCATCGACATTGCCGGGGCCGGGGCCTTCGGCACCGCGCTCGGGATCGCTCTGGCCAAGGCGGGCCACCCTGTCACGCTCTGGGCGCGGGAGGGGGCGGAGGATATGCAGGCCGGCCGCAAAAACACCCGCCGCCTGCCGGGCCATCCCCTGCCCGACACCCTCACCGTCACCGGCGACTTCAACGCATTGACGGCGGACATTCTACTGCTGGCGGTGCCCACGCAGGCGCTGGATGCCTTTCTGGAAACCCACCGGCCCCACGCCCCCTCGATCCTGTCCTGCGCCAAGGGCCTGCACATGGCGTCCGGCCTATTTCCCACCGATCTGATCGCGCGCCATTGCCCCGAGGCCCGGATCGGCCAGCTCACCGGCCCCAGCTTCGCGCAGGATATCGCCCGTGGCCTGCCGACCGCCCTGACGCTTGCTTGCGCCGACGATGCCCATGGCGCGGTGCTACAACATCAGCTCTCCACGCCCACCCTGCGCCTTTATCGCAGCACCGATGTGCTTGGCGCCCAGATCGGTGGGGCTTTGAAAAACGTGATCGCCATCGCCTGCGGGGCCTGCATCGGCGAGGGGATGGGTGACAGCACCCGTGCCGCCCTGATGACCCGTGGTTTTGCCGAGATGACGCGCTTTGCCACCGCGCTTGGTGCCGAGGCCGAGACGTTGACCGGCCTGTCGGGTCTGGGCGATCTGGCACTCACCTGTGGTTCGGAGCTGTCGCGCAACTACCGCTTTGGCCTCGCCCTCGGGCGGCGGGAGGCGTTTACCGATCCGGCCACCGTCGAGGGTATCGCCACCGCCAAGGCCGTCGCGAACATGGCCGACGCGCGCGGCATCGACATGCCCATCGTCTCTGAGGTAGCCTCCATGGTCGACGGCACCTACAGCGTCGCCGACGCGATCCAGGGCCTTCTGGCCCGTCCCCTGAAACCGGAGTGATCCATGCTCGCCGCTATCATCTGCACCGACAAACCCGGCCATTTGAAGACCCGCCTGGAAAACCGCGACGCCCATCTGGCCTATGGCCGGGAGAGCGGCAAACTGGTCATGGCGGGCCCGTTCGTGAATGAAAGCGGGGATATGTGCGGCTCGCTCCTGATCCTCGAAGTGGATGACATGGCCGATGCCCACGCCTTCGCTGCCGAAGACCCCTATGCCAAGGCGGGCCTGTTCGAAGACGTGCGCATCGAGGAATGGAAGAAGGTGATTGGCTGATGGCCTACTGGTTGTTCAAATCCGAACCCGCAACCTGGAGCTGGGACGATCAGGTCGCCAAGGGCGAGGACGGTGAGGAATGGGACGGCGTCCGCAACTACCAAGCGCGCAATTTCATGCGGGAGATGAAGGTGGGCGATCGCGGCTTCTTCTATCATTCGCAGACAGAGAAGGCCGTTGTGGGGATTGTGGAGGTCTGCGCCGAGGCGCATCCCGACAGCACCACCGACGATGAACGCTGGGACTGTGTGGATATCAAGGCGGTGGAGCCCGTGCCCGAACCCGTCACGCTGGATCAGATCAAGGCGCGGGAAGAGCTGGCCGATATGGTGTTGGTCAAGAATTCCCGCCTCTCCGTGCAGCCGGTGACGGATGCCGAATGGAAGATCGTCCGCAAGATGGGCGGGCTTTAGGGCCGCATTGGTCCCGCCCCGCCAGCGCCTACTGGAACGACGCGACCGCGAAGAGCACGCCGAAATCCTCACACCAGATCACGACCGAGCCGTAATCCGAGACGTCCACATCTGCGGGCACCTCGTACATCTGCACGCCTGTTGGCGATTGCAGCGCGCCAAGCGACACCCAGTCGCTTGCCAGCACCGCCGCGCTGGTGCCGGGGGCATCATCGGCGACCAACCAGACCTCCAGATCGGGGCCTGGCGTGACCGAAAAATCGGCGAATTGCAGCACCACGCGCCCGTCAGACGTTTCGGCCAGAGTGGCGGTGCCGTCGCCCTGGTGGCTGCGGTCCGCGTCCTGAAACTGGCCCGATGAAATCGCCGTTGCGGTCACCTGCGCCTCGGCGGGCGGGGTGATCGGGCCAAGGCCTGCAAGGCCGATGCAAAGGGCGGCGAGGGGAAGGAAGCGCATGGGGTCTCTCCGGATCTGACACGTTGATCGGAGCCTAGACGCGAACACGCGAAGCTGGCTATTCACATTGGCGGCACGTTGCTGTGAAGATCGTGCGGTGCCGCACAGGGGACCAGATATAAAATGGGGGGTCCCGACCCCTCGAAGACCCCCCATCCACCCACAAACGGCCTCGCTCCGTTCGTGCAACTGATTTCGGGTCCGCCGTACTGGCCGGACAAATGGGGGCTTACGCCAAAGATGGCCTCCGGCACAAATGAATTACCCGGCGCATTTGATCCAAACTCTCAGCGATCCTCGGGTGCCACGTCGCGCAAGGCGTCCGACAGCGCCTGAACCTGCGTCAGAGTCCATTTCGAGTGGACGCGTGTGGTGCCGGCCGGCTGATGCGCCAGGCCGAGGGTCAGCCCATCGCGATGGGCGCCCCGGGGCCGGATCGGGCGCGGCACGAAACCGCCGCCGCAGGTCGGGCACACATTGTGCAGCACCCGCTCCACACAGGCGGCGCAATAGGTGCATTCATAGCTGCAGATCCGCGCCCGCGTGTCGTCAGGCGGCAGGTCGCAATCGCACCATTCGCAATTCGGCCTAAGTTCCAGCATCGCATCCTCCAAAACAAAGGGCCCGCCCGGAACGGACAGGCCCCAAACGCATCGGGCGGGCCGGCTTAGCCGTACACGCTCTCTTTGCCGAAATGCTTGGTCAGCATGTAATAGACAACCGCGCGGTACTTGTTCCGCTCGGATTTGCCATAGGTCTCGATGACCGAATTGATCGCGTTCATCAGGTCGGGGCTGTCGGCGAGGCCGAGCTTCTTCATCAGGAAGTTCTTCTTGACGGTTTCAAGCTCACCCGGCTGGCTGGCGGCAACGGTCGAGGCGTCCGCGTCATAGATCGACGGGCCACAGCCTTTCGTCACTTTCTCCAGCAGCGCCATATCAGGCTCCATCCCGCATTTGTTGCGCAGGTCGTCAGCATATTGCGCGATCAGATCGTCACGTTTTCCCATGGTTTGGATATCCCCCGGTTGATGGTCTCGTTGTTTTGCAGCCGGTTACGTATGCAACCAAGCCTGTGGCGCAGGTTAACCGCAGCACACGCGCGCAAGGAAGGAAAAGTTACAGGGAAAACGTTCCCGGCGCTCCCCTGCGCCTTCGCGGCAACAAATGGCCGACCTGCGATCAGGCGGCGCCCATGGGGGAGACATAGCCCTCCCGCACAACATCCGCGGCATAGGCCTTGCGCGCAAAGACATCGCGGACCATCGGTTCGAAATGGCCAAGCGGCTGGCTGTCATAATCCGGATCGAAACTGGATTGATCCCAGCGCTCGCAGAACGTGGCGCAGCTGTCGAAGCAGGGATGATCGCGGTAACGGTCGCGCGCATTGCGGTCCCAATTGTAGTGATGCGCGTAGTACAGCATCTGGAAAATCCCGTGATGCTCCACCACCCAGGCCACATCCCAGCGCACGAAGGGGCGGATCACTTCGGCCGACATCCGATCATGGTTCTGCGGCGCGAGGCCATCCCCGATATCATGCAGCAGGGCCGCAACGATCCAGTCGATATCCGCCCCGTCCCGCTCCGCCCGCGTGGCCGATTGCAGCCCATGCTCCAGCCGCGTGACCTTGTAGCCCTCCAGCGTGATATGCTCCTGCCGCCGCAATTCATCCAGCACGCGCTCCGCCGTCAATTGCAGAAACGGCTTCTCCAACCGCTCCAGCATCTCGTAATCCTCCCGCGTGCCATCTTTCATCTGGGTGAAGCTGACCGTCTTGCTCATGGCTTGGCCCCTGTCTGGTACATTGCAACGCTTCCCTCTGCGCCCGCGGCCAGCGTTGCGGATTGCGCGGCCAGCACCTCGTCATACAGCGCCAGATCGCGTGGGTCGAACAACCCGCGCGGTCCGGCGACGTTGATCCAACCCTGCGCCGCGTCCTGCCCACGCACCAGCATCGCGTAATCCCGCGCAAGGCCCTGCCGCACATCCGGCGTGACATAGCGGATCGCGCAGCCGATGCGCCGGTCGTCCGACCTGTTGGGGGCGGAGGCATGGAAGCACCGCCCGTGATGCAGTGACATCTCCCCCGGTCGCAGGGGCCCGGGCACCGCCTTGCTCTCATCCACGCCGCCGATCTCCTGACCCCGGCTCAGCAGGTTGCTGTCGCTGAACGTATCCTCATGGGCCACGATCCCGCCCATGTGACTGCCCGGAATGAACCGCATGCAGCCCGCCTCAACCGACACATCGCTCAGCGCCAGCCAGGCCGTGACCTCTTCATCGGTCTCACCCATGCCCCAATAAGTGAGGTCCTGGTGCCAGCTCACGATCGTGCCGTCGCCCGGCTCCTTGATGAACAATTCCACCGACCAGACCAGAAGGTTCGGCCCCAAAAGGCTTTCGACGGCGTCGAGGATCGCGGGACTCCGCGCAATCTCGACCAGAAGGGGGATCACCAGCTGCCCGTTCACCCGGAAGAACTGTGGCAGATCGTGGCCACCGGCACCGGCCTTATGGGCCGCCTCCAACGCCTCGACCCGCTGGCGCAGTGTCCGCGCGGCGGCCGCGTCCATCACGCGGACCGGGTGCACGACACCCTCCGCCCTGTATTGCGCGATCTGCGCCTGATCCAAACCGGCCATCCGACATCCTCCCTGGAGGCCAGCCTCTCAAGTTGCCGCATCGGCGGTCTGTCGCGAAATCGACACGGACCACGTCGCATTTTCTCGGTTCCGTTAACGGATTCGAAACCCGACCACAGGATACCTTCCGACGGTTAACCCGTGCGGGCCGCCTTACACGCGGCTTGCATGTTCACGATGACGGTCTCTGCCGGACGTCCCGAGACCACCCCCAAAAAGGGTGCAGGATGTCAGGTTCGGATACGCGCAATTTTCCGGGCGTGTCGGGTGATCCCGATGCGTCAGCGATCGCCGCACGACGCGGCGCCGCGTTTTTCCATCCCGGGGTTCCTCCCCACCCGGATGACCCGCCCCAGCAAGAGATCCTGCCTCCACCGAGCCCTCCCCGCGCGCAAAAAACCGCCCGCGGCCCAAGGCGCGCGGACGGTTCTGTCATGTTCGGCAGGTCGCGGGCCGGGTCGGCCGCGCCTGTGGTCAGGTCTTACCCGATCACATGATCGTCGGGCAGTGCCTCAAGTTCGCTTTCGTCGATCTCGGGCATCGCTTCCAGCTCTTCCTCGGTGAAGCCATCCAGCAGAAGCTGGTTTTCGTCTTCCGGATTGATGGAGAAGGCCCCCAGCGGCAGGGCAACGGTGTATTCACCCAGGCCCAGGAAACCGCCAATGCCGATCACGGCCTCATACCCGTCGGCGGCTTGGATGATGTAGTCGATCTCGCCCACATCGTTCTCGCCCTCACCTGCGGTCGAGTGGACGTCCATGCCGACGATGTCGCCGACACTCATGCCTGCGAACACGCTGGTGTCGCGCACGTCGCGGTCTTCCATCAGGTCACCGGTGGCAAGATCGGTGTCCGTGTCAGCTTCCGCATCCACCTCCACTTCGGCATCAGCCTCTGCGTCGGTGTCAACGCCAACATCAGCGTCGGTTTCCGTTTCGGCGTCAACGTCGGCTTCGATGACCGGCGTTTCAACCTCGGCTTCGGTGTCCGTGTCCGTGGATTGCGCAATTGCGGGCATCGCAAGGGCAATGGCGGCAACGGTGCTCAGCATGGTGGTCTTGATAGTCATGAGATGGTCCTCCTGAACGGTGCCGGTCGGGTCCGGCTACTGGGGAACAACGTGGGCGAAAGGGCTTGGTTCCGCGGGGAGGCAAGAAAAATAGCAGTAAAACAATATGTTAGAAGGTATAAGAGGAATCAACGCCGAAGAACTGCCTGTGGTTCCCAGCGGAGCTGCCGCCCGAGGCATGACGTGGCGACAGCCCGTTCAGCACCCGTCACGCTGCAAGCCGGCCACGCTTAATCCGCAGCAGGCCTGCACCTGCGGATGGCCCTTGCAGCAATCGGTGAGTATGAACCCGATCAATTCGCCAAGGCCGTCGAACGACACCCGATACGTGATCGTCCGCGCCTGTTTGTCCGATGTCACCAATCCGGCCTCCGCCAGCGCCGCCAGATGGAAGGAGGCGCGCGACGGGCTCGCCCCCGCGCTCTTGGCGAGGTCACCGGCTTGCAGGCCATCCGGTCCGGCCTCCACCAGCAACCGGATGATCTTCAGCCGTGTCGCGTTTGACAACGCACCAAAGGCGATGAGGGCTTGGGCTTCATTCATATTTCAATAACTCTTGAAATGTTTACAACTATATGCAAGGTTAATTCAAGAATCGTTGAAATGAAAGTACATCCCATGACCCTCAATGACGTCCTCACCGACCTCGCCGAATTTCCGCCTGAGGCTGAATTGGTTTTCACCGCCAATGGCACGCCGATCCATGGCGGCTACCACGTGACCGAGTTTCAGGTGGCGCAGATCCGGTCGATGACCTGCGGCGGCGATGAAGATGCGTGGGACGAGGCGCGCATTCAGCTCCTTGACGGCCACGGAACCCGCAATCCCATGGCGGTTGGTAAATTCCGGAACATCACCGCCCGCGTGCTCGGCAAATTCCCCGAGATGGCGGATCTGCCGCTGTCCGTCGAATTTGCCCCCGACAACGAAGGGCTCGGCATCTATCGCCCCGACACACCCTTTTTTGACAATGGCACCGTCACCCTGCCGCTGCGCTCCGGTCAGGCGGTCTGCAAGGCGGCGCTCGCCACCACGTCTTGCTGCGGCGCGGGCGCCTGCTGCTGAACCGAAAAAGGCCGCCCGGTGAAGGGCGGCCTTTGCAACACGAAGAAGCTGACTTCAGTAGCGGTAATGCTCGGGCTTGAACGGGCCGTCCTGCGGCACACCGATGTAATCGGCCTGCTCCTTGTCCAGCTGCGTCAGCTTCACGCCGATTTTCGCCAGATGCAGACGCGCGACTTTCTCGTCCAGCTTCTTGGGCAGGATATAGACCTCGTTCTTGTACTCATCGCCGCGCAGCCAAAGCTCCATCTGCGCCAGCACCTGGTTGGTGAAGGACGCGGACATCACGAAGGACGGATGCCCAGTGGCATTGCCGAGGTTCAGCAGACGGCCTTCGGACAGGAGGATCAGACGATTGCCCGAGGGCATCTCGATCATGTCCACCTGCTCTTTGATATTGGTCCATTTGTGGTTCTTGAGCGCGGCAACCTGGATCTCGTTGTCGAAGTGGCCGATATTGCCGACGATCGCCATGTCCTTCATCTCGCGCATATGCTCGATGCGGATGACGTCCTTGTTGCCGGTGGTGGTGATGAAGATATCCGCGTCAGCCACCACATCTTCCAGCAGCACAACCTCGAACCCGTCCATCGCGGCTTGCAACGCGCAGATCGGATCAGCCTCGGTCACCTTCACACGGGCGCCCGCCCCGCGGAGCGAGGCGGCCGAGCCTTTGCCCACATCGCCGTAACCCATGACCACGGCGACCTTGCCGGCCATCATCGTGTCTGTCGCGCGGCGGATGCCGTCGACCAGTGATTCCTTGCAGCCGTACTTGTTGTCGAATTTCGACTTCGTCACGGAGTCATTCACGTTGATCGCGGGGAAGGGCAGCTGGCCGTTCTTCTGCAGATCATAGAGGCGGTGCACGCCGGTTGTGGTCTCTTCCGACACACCGACGATCTGATCGCGCATCTTGGTGAACCAGCCGGGGCTGGCTTCCATGCGCTTCTGGATCTGCGCCTTGATGACTTCTTCCTCTTCCGAGGTCGGTACCGGGATCACATCCTCGCCCGCTTCCATCCGCGCGCCGAACAGAATGTAGAGCGTCGCATCGCCACCATCGTCGAGGATCAGGTTCGGCCCGTCGGGGAACATGAAGCTGCGGTCGAGGTAATCCCAATGCTCTTCCAGCGATTGCCCCTTGATCGCGAAGACGGGCACACCTGCCGCCGCAATCGCCGCCGCCGCGTGATCCTGGGTGGAGAAGATGTTGCACGACGCCCAACGCACATCCGCGCCAAGATCCACCAGCGTCTCGATCAGAACCGCCGTCTGGATCGTCATGTGCAACGAGCCCACGATCCGCGCGCCTTTCAGCGGCTTCTCCGTGCCATACTCTTCGCGCAGGGCCATCAGGCCCGGCATCTCGGTTTCGGCAATATCCAGTTCCTTGCGGCCGAACTCGGCCAACGCGATATCCTTGACGATGTAGTCGTCCATGTCTCTGCCTCCTGGGGCGCATATTCGGATGAGTGTTTGGCGGTCCCTTACCAGCCATCCCGCAGACGGGCAATGCGCTGCACCTTGCAAGCGCCCTCCAACTGAAAACGGGCCGCCCGGTGGTGGGGACGGCCCGCAAAACCTGCGTGCGAAATGTGTGGTGCGTTACTTGCCGCCGCTGCCCTTTCCGCTGTCCGGCCCGGTGCCGGTATTCGGGCCCTTGGGACCACCGCCGCCGCCGGGCGGGGTTGTGGTGGGCGTTTGGCCGGGGCCGGTGCCTTCGCTGTCTTTTCTATCGGTCATGAAAAAAGTCCTCCGTTCAATGCGTCAATGCGCGGGAACGCTAACCCGAGCGATCCGACTTGTCCTAGAACTTTTGCGCGGGCCTCACTCCATCACCATGACCCGACCGAAATCCACGGCGCCGTCGATGGCCTCCACGAAGGGCCGGATCACGGCGTAGCGCGCCGACATTGCGGACGGATCGTCCGGGAAGCGAAAGTCCGCATCGGGCTGCTCATCCTGTGCCCAGGCCTCGTAAACGTCGCCATCGCGTTCGATCCCGATATAGCCCAGGAAATGGCCGCCATTGCCGAACCGCATGTGAAAGGCCTGAAGGGCATGGTCGAATTGCGGGAATGCGGCCTGCGCCAGAAGGTCGGGATGAATGCGGCCCGGTGGTGTCGGCCGCTCCTCTCCATCATGGCCGCGATAATCGAAGGATGCCTCCTGGTCTGCGGCTGCCAGGATACTCTCGTCGATCCAGCCGATCTGCACGCGGCCCGAAAAGCTCCAGTCCGGCTCGCCATAGCGCACCTCAAGCGTCGGGCCTGGGCCGACATCGATCATCATTTCGCGTAGATGCCCGCCATCGCCGCCATCTCGGTTCAGGTTGAACCCCAGGATCACCGGGGTGCCCTGCGGCAGCGGGGTGTCGGACGCGCTGGACAGATCGAAGCGGCAGGAAAAGGCGCAATTGTCGAATTCCGCGATGCGGATGGGCGTGGTCCGGGGCAGCGGCGTCGCCCAGATCACGCCCGAGGCCAGATCGCGCCCATCGCCGTCACGGATCGCGCCTACATATTGGCCAGGGCTTTGTTCCACCCGCAGCCGGTCCACCGAGTGGTTGCCCATGAACAGCACGAAGCCCTGAAGCGCATAGGGACGCCGTGCGGTGAAACATCCATCGGGCCGCTCGCGGTCGAAGGTCGTTCCGATATCCAGGAGATCCCGCGTGATCCGGAACTGCCCTTCGAGGCGGTTGCCGCCGTTGATGACGCTGGTCCCGGCGATGCGGCACACCGTGCCGGTGGGTTCGGCCCAACGCGCGCAGATATCATCGGTGCAATTCGGGCCGTCGGCGCGCGCGGGCGCGGGCGAGAGGGTTTGGGCAAACAGGCAGGACGCGGTCAAAACCGCAAGGGGGATGGTGCGTGGCATGGCGGACCTCGCGGGGTTGGGAAATGGGGCGCCCCGAGAATACGGGGCGATGCGGGCCGGAGCGATGAGAAATGCCCCCGAACCCGAAGGTCTGAATAGGTTCGAGATTACGGCATGGGCGGGGCCTGCGGTAGTCAGGGAAACCTGACCCCGCTTGCGGCGCCGATGGTCCCACGGCATTGATGGGCGGCGCAGACAGGAGGGGCCGATGGCGGCACGGGCATGGCAAAGGATGTTGTCGGGGCGCAGGCTCGACCTGCTGGATCCGACGCCAATGGATATCGAGATCGAAGACATCGCCCACGGCCTGGCCTTCGTGGCCCGCTGGAATGGGCAGACCAAGGGCGAATACGCCTATTCCGTTGCCGAACACTCGATCCTGGTAACGGATATTCACAGCCGCCTTGCGCCCAATGCACCGGTGAAATGGCGGCTGGCGGCCTTGCTGCATGATGCGCCGGAATACGTGATCGGGGATATGATTTCGCCGGTGAAAGCCGCGGTCGGCTCCGGCTATGGCGCGCTCGACGATCGTCTGACAGCGGCGATCCACCTGCGTTTCGGCCTGCCCGCGACGCTGCCCAAAACCGTGAAGGCCGCGATCAAACGGGCCGACAAGATTTCCGCCTGGCTGGAGGCCACGCAACTGGCCGGGTTCACCGATGCGGAGGCCAACAAGTTCTTCGGGGCGCCCGATCCCGCGATCATCGACGGCCTCACCCTCCACCTCCGCCCTCCGGCGGAGGTTCGCGCCGATTTCACCAACCGCCACAGCAACCTGATGAGTTTATTATGATCATCCGCCCCGCCCACGACCTCGACGCCGGAGAAATGGCGGCGCTTTTGAATGAAATCATCGCCATTGGCGGCACGACAGCGCTCACTGGAGAGGTCGGCCGTGACGACATCCTGGGATGGATGCGCCGCCCGAAGGGCGCTTGGCACGTGGCGGAAACGGAGGAGGGCGAGATCCTCGGCTTCCAGTATATCGCCCCGGGCGCGGAGTACCTGCCGTCGGAAGCGGCGGAAATCGCCACCTTCGCCAAGCCCGGCAAACAGGGCCTGGGCATCGGCTCCAAACTGTTCCAGGCGACGCGGGTTGTGGCCAAACAGCTTGGCTATGCCTGGATAAACGCGAATATCCGCGCCGATAATGAGAGCGGCCTGGCCTATTACCAATCGCGCGGATTCGAGGATTACGGCAGGATCGAGGGCTATCGGATGGCCGACGGGAGAGTGGTCGACAAGATCCTCAAGCGCCTCGACCTTTGACATCCTGCCTTACAGGATGCCGGTCTGCCGGAGCCAGCGGCGCTGATCCTGCGCGTCGCGCTCCTTCTGGGCACGGGTCCGGCGATCCTCGTCGACCCAATGGGTTGGCGCATTCCATCCAAGGTCCGTGCGGGTTGCAGTTCTGATGCTTCTTGCGAGAATTCCGAGCATGGCCTGATCCTTTCGATCTGATGGGATATTGATACGCCCTTGCGCCCGGCCTGCCGAATCCGCAATACTAGTCACATGTCAGATCAGGTGACATATGGATTGGCGTGACATCCCCTCCCTCTCGGCGCTGCGCGCCTTTGAGGCGGCGGCGCGGCTTGGCTCGCTGTCGGAGGCCGCGCGGGCCCTCAACGTCACCCATGCGGCGATCGCCGCCCATGTTCGTGCGTTGGAGGGCGAGTTCGGCCAGCCGCTCCTGCGCCGGTCCGGGCGGGGTATGGTGCCGACGCTGGCGGGCGCGGAACTGGCGCGGGATCTGGGCAGCGGCTTTGCCGAGATCGCGGCCGGCGTCCGCTCCCTGAGACAGGGGCGGGAGGATCGGCCCGTGACGCTCACCACCACGCCGAGCTTCGCCGAGAATTGGCTAATGCCGTGTCTCGCCGCCTTCTGGTCGGCCCATCCCGATATTCCGCTCAGCGTGCAGACGAGCCAGGACATGGTTGATCTGCGCCGCGAAGGGATTGATCTGGCGATCCGCCATGGCTCTGGACCGTGGCCGGGGCTGGAGGGGCATGTGCTGACGCAGGCCACGATGGTGGTCGTCGCGCAGCCGGGCCGCTTTGGCCCGCCCCCCGACGATCCGACCTCCCCCAAGGCCTGGGCGCGGGTGGCCGACCTGCCGTGGATTCTGGACACCTCCCATAGCGAGTTCAACAAACGTCTGGTCCGCCTTGGGCTTGACCCCGACGCCCTGCAGGCGACGGAACTGTCCTCGAACGGCCTGATCCTGCCGGCCTGCCGCGCCGGTGGCGGGGCCTCGGCGCAGCCGCTTGCGCTGGTGGAAACCGATATCGCCGATGGGCGGCTGGAGGTCCTGGCGCAGGAAGTCGATAGCGAAATGGCCTATCACCTGCTGCATCTGCCCGGCCCCCTCAGCCGCCGGGCGCAAACCTTCGTGACCTGGCTAAAACGGGATTCCAAATGCATCGCCGGATGGTCATGATCGCGGTCGCAGCTCAGGCAGGAATGTAGATGTCCCGATTCAAAGGCTTTACCCGCGTCGCGACGTCGTTCGAGGCGACCGAGATCCGGATGGCGAAAACCGCGCTGGACGGCGCGGGGTTCACGGTGATCACGCCGGGCATGCAGACCAGTGAAACCATCCCCTACGCAAGCCTCGCCCTTGGACCCATGGAGGTGTTGGTGCCTGACGCGGAAGCGGAGGAGGCCAAGGCGCTGCTCCAAGCCATCGCCAACGGCACCGTCATCAACCACGCGCCTGGCGAGACATGGGCGGATGAGGAACCGGACGAAGCGGCCCCGCCCCGCCGCCGCGGCTGGATCGGCAACCTGTTCGGGTTCCTGCTGGCCGGTGTGTCCCAACCGCTCAAGGGCCTGTCAGTGGATCGCCGCACCCCGCGGGATGGCGATTAGGCCGGGCCGATACACACATCCCCGTAGCTAAACCGCCCATCGAAGGACAGCGACGGGTCGATGGCACCCCATCCGGTGAACGCCGCATCGCGGAACACCAGCGTCAGCGTGTTATCCCAGGTGACGGCGGTGATTTGCGGGTCGGTGCAGGTGAGCGCCTCTGGCGGGCCGCCCTGCAGGCGCGACATTGTCTGGATCACGCCGGGCTGATGACGCCCGAAATCGATGCGCCGCCCAGTGCCCACGGCCTCGATCCCGCCGGTGTCGAGAAGGATCGGGACGACGGGCCCATCGGGCACGGCCGGTCCCCCACCACCGATCCCGCCGACACAGGCCGACAGGCCAAGCACCAGAACCGGCGCGAGCGCCCGCACCCTAGCGCGGGCTGCGTTTGGCGAGGATGCGTTGCAGCGTGCGGCGATGCATGTTGAGCCGCCGCGCGGTCTCCGAGACGTTCCTATCACAGAGCTCATAGACCCGTTGGATATGCTCCCACCGCACGCGGTCGGCGGACATCGGGTTTTCGGGCGGCGGCGGCATTTCCTCCTCCCCCGCCAGAAGGGCGGAGGTGATGTCATTGGCGTCGGCGGGTTTGGACAGGTAATCGGTCGCGCCCATCTTCACGGCGGCCACGGCGGTGGCAATCGCGCCATACCCCGTCAGCACGACAATCCGGCTATCGGGCCGCTTCTCGCGCAGCGTCTCCACCACGTCGAGGCCGTTGCCATCCTCCAGCCTGAGATCGACAACCGCGTAGGCCGGTGGCCGGGCGGTGGCGATGGCGGTGCCGGCGGCGACCGAGCTCGCGCCTTCCACCTCGAAGCCACGCTTTTCCATGGCGCGTTCCAGACGGCGCAGGAACGGCTCGTCATCATCCACCAGCAGCAGGGATTTGTCTGCGCCGATGTCGCGCAGGTTGCGATCCGTATTGGCCATGTGTCGTCTCCTCAGGTCCCCTATATCTAGTTATAGGAATGAATGGCTTATGGTCAATTTGTCGCGGATGAAAAGGTTTTGAGCCGTCAACGAAAAAGGGCGCCCGAAGGCGCCCCGATTGCGTGACGGATCAGGGGCGCTCAGACGGCCTCTTCAATCCATTTCTGAAGTGCGGCCTTGGGAGCGGCGCCAACCTTGTTGGAGATCACTTCACCGTCCTTGAACATGAAAAGGGCCGGGATGCCGCGCACGCCCAACTGCATCGGCGCGTTGGGGTTCTCGTCGACATTGACCTTCACGATCTTCACGCGGCCATCGTATTCGTCACTCAGCTCTTCAAGCGCCGGGCCGATCTGTTTGCAGGGGCCGCACCATTCGGCCCAGAAATCGACGACAACGGGAATGTCGGATTGTTTGACCTGGGAGTCGAAATCAGCGTCGGTGACAGCGGTGGTGGCCATGGCAGATGCCCTCCTGGCGGAATGAATTCGGAGGCTGAAGGTATGGACGGGCAACCGGGGCGTCAAGCACCCCTTGCGCGTATCAGCGCGTCAGACACGAGATCGTGTGGCAATTCCATCAGTGACGGCGTGCGGGACCACAGGATCGCGGTGGCGATTTTGTGGTTGGGATAGATGGGTTTGAGAAGCTCGGCATAGGCGCCCATCTGGCGCAATAGCCCTTCGGGCGTGTCGTGGGCCGCGGCGGGCACCTGCACATTCGTCTTGAAGTCGATCGCGGTGATTTGGGTGTCGGTCACGATCAGGCGGTCGATGATTCCAAGCATGTCGGCGTCCAGCGTGGTGGACCGGCCGGTGATCTCGACCTCCGCCAACGTGTCGGGCGCGAAGATATGGCTCAGCGTCGGGTCGGTCAGAACGGCAATGGCCTCGGCCAGGTGGGGGGCAAATTCGGCCTCCGTCACGTCCGCAGCCTCCAGCGCCGCGATGCCGGGCGCGGCGGCGACCCAGGCCGGTTGCGGCAGGCGCGGCAAATGCTCCAGCAGCAGATGCACGATCCGCCCGCGACGCAGGGCGGCGGCGGTATCCGCGCCCTCGCCGGGGAGCGCCTTGGCGCCGCCCAGATCCGACGGGGTGCGGGCGGGTTTGTCCTTGGCGGGGGGTGGGGCGAGGGCGGTTACCCAAGCGGGAAGCGCGGGGCGCGCGTCGGCCTCCTGCGCGGATTTCGACGCCTCCGGCCACGCGCCGGATTCCAGACGCAGGCCTTCCCCGCCCAGCCCGGGAACTGCAAGTGGCGCGGCGCCCATCTCCTCCATCGCATCAGCCACGATCTTGTACCACGCGCTGTCATCGGCGCTGCCCAACCGCCCGGCGGCAGCCACGATCAGCCAGCTTTCCGCCCGCGTCATCGCGACGTAAAGGAGCCGGTTCGCCTCCTCCGCCTCGCGCGTCTTGCGGTCGGCATCGGCCAGCATCACCACGTCGCTGCGGTCATCCTTCCGGGGCGGCCACAGAACCGGCCCGTCCTCCGGCTGCAGCAGGCCCACATGCGGCCCGCGCCCCTGCCGTTGCGCGCAATCGGGCAGGATCACCACCGGGGCCTCCAACCCCTTGGCGCCATGGACCGTCATCACCCGGATCTGGCCTTCCGCCTGGCTCAGATCGCGCTTCACCTGCACGTCACCGGATTCCAGCCAGCCCACGAAACCCGTCAGTGACGGCACCTCCGTCGCCTCATAGGCCAGCGCCTGGGCCAGCATCGCATCGACGGCATCCTCCGCCTCCGGCCCCAGCCGCGCGATCAGGCGACGGCGGCCATCATGCCGGATCAGGGCGCGTTCCAGCAGGTCATAGGGGCGCAGGAAATCGGCCTGATCGCGCAGATCGGTGAGGATGGCATGGGCGTCCGGGAATTCCTCCGCCCGTCCGCGCAGGGCCGACCAGAGGTAGCCCGGCCGCCCATGGGCGAGGTCATAGAGCTGCGACTCGCCCAACCCACAGAGCGGCGAGCGCAGGATGGCGGCCAGCGACAGGTCATCCTCGGGCGTTGCGAGGAACCGGCACAGCGCCAGCAGGTCTTTCACCGCAAGCGGGGAGGTCAGTTGCGACCGGTCGACACCCGCGACCGGCAGACCGGCCGACTTCAGCTCGGCGATGATCTTGTGAAAGAGCGGTGAGCGGGAGCGGACGAGGATCATGATATCGCCCGCCTGCAACGCGCGGGCTGTGCCGTCGACCTCGATCTGCGGCGGATGATCCACCATATGCCGGATCCGCTCGGCCAGCGCTTTGGCGAGGATCGACGAATGGTGGTCCTCCGACACGATGTCTTGCGGATCGTCCCAATCGGGTTTGTCGGCCCTGGGGCTCGGCTCGATATGGGGCCAGAGATCCACGCGGCCCGGCCGTGTGCCGAAGAAGGCCTCATGCTCCACCGCGTCGCCAAGGCCGGGCGCGCCAAGCCCGCGGGCGACGGTATCGACCAGCGCCAGGATCGGCGGCGCCGAGCGGAAGGAATGGATCAGCGCGGCATCCTGAAACGGTGCGTTGATCGTGTTGAGCCGCGCCTTGAAATGGGTCCGCATCCGGTCGAATTCGGCGGGGTCGGCGCCCTGGAACGAGTAGATCGATTGTTTCTTGTCGCCGACCACGAAGATCGTCCGCTCCACATCGGCCCGCGCGCCTTCCCCGGCGGCGAAATCCTCGGCCAGCCGGTTCACGATATCCCATTGCCGGGGGGAGGTATCCTGCGCTTCATCTACAAGAATGTGGTCGATGCCACCATCCAGCCGGAACAGCACCCATTGCGCCACGCGCGGGTCGGACAGAAGGTGGCGGGTCTTGTCGATAAGATCGTCGAAATCGAGCCAGCCGCGCGCCTCCTTGGCGTTGGCATAGGCTGGCAGGAAAGTTGCGGCGAAGCCATGCAGCGCATGGGTGCGGTGCGCCGTCAGGAAGCCGGTGCGCAGCGGGCGGGCCTCGGCCACCCGCTCCATCAGGTCGTTGATCGGCTCCATCGCGTCGCCGATAGCAGTTCGGACGGCGGCATTGGCGATGCCGGCGATCTTCGGCTGAAACTGTTTTGCACCTGATTTGAAAAGGAAAATACCTTCAAGGATCGCCAGATCGTCCAGCGCCGGATCGATCCAATTCACATTGCCAAGCGCCGTGTGCAGCGTGGTTTGCGTGCTTTTGCTGAGGTCCAGATTGGAGCGGATCGCGTGGGCCATATCGGCCTCGCCGCCTTGGAAAACCGTGCCGATGATTTGCGTGTCTGTCAGGCCGGGATCGATGCCGACAAAGTCGCAGATCGCCTCCCAATCGGCGCCCGGCGTCAGAGCCTCGGCTCGGCCCGCGACGGCGCGGGCGAGGGCGACCGGCCCGTCATCGCCCGTCAGATGCGGCGCGATCAGGTCGAGCGCGGTGCGGCCAGTTCGGGTTTCGGCAAGATCATCTAGAAGATCACTCAACAGGCGCGTCTGCACCCGTTCATCGATTTCCGTGAAAGCGGGGCTGACGCGAGCCTCCAGCGGGAAGCGGCGCAAGACGGACGCGCAGAAGGAGTGGATCGTCTGGATTTTCAACCCGCCCGGCGCTTCGATGGCGCGGGCAAAGAGCGTGCGGGCATTGTTCAGCAGATCGGGCTGCAAGCTGGCCCGTGGCACGCCGATGGCCGTGAGTGTGTCACACAGATCCCCATCATCTTTCATCGCCCAGGCGCCAAGGCGCGAGAAGAGGCGATTCTGCATCTCCATCGCGGCGGCTTTGGTGTAGGTGAGGCACAGGATGCGCTCGGGCCGCACACCATCCAGCAGGAGGCGCGCGACCCGGTCCGTCAGGACGCGGGTCTTGCCGGAACCCGCATTGGCGCCGAGCCAGGTGGAGGTGCCGGGATCGGCGGCGCGGTTCTGCGCGAGGGTGGCGGCGTCGGTCATGGTTCGCGCCCCACCGGGATCACCGTGGCATCCATGGTCTCGTCCCATTCCCCCAGGCGCGCAAGGTGGTCGTAAGGCCCGTCGAAGCGAGTTGTCTTCACCGCGCGGCGGGATGGGAACCCGGCGTGGCGCTGCCGATAATGGGTGACGAGCGTATGAAGGCCCGCCTCGACCTCGGCGAGCGTCGCGGCATCCACCGGTTCGTCCCGCAGATCCGGCGACGAGCCGAGGCCGACATAGGTCAGCTTCGCAACATCAAGCGCAGCGTCTCCGAACGCCCCGCCGCGAGCCATCAGCGCCTCCAGCCAAAGTTGCTTGTTGAAATGCTTCGCCTCATCCGCCGTGGGCAGGCTCCCTGTTTTGTAGTCGTAGATCGCCACGCGGCCATCGGGCAGGCGGTCGATCCGGTCGGCCTTGCCACGCAGGTCGAGCGACAGGTTGGGGACGGTCCAGGTCTTCAACTCTTCCAGGATCCATGGTTCGGCCATGGCGCGAAATCCGGCCTCCTGCTCCAGATACCACGGTGCGATCCGCGCCAGATGCTGGCGCCAGAAATGCCGCGCGGCGGGCCAGGGGGCGTCTTGCTCAAGGATGTTTTCGGCTAGCGCCAGGAACAGGGTCTGTGCATCAGGCGGAAGGGCCTCGGGCGTGGCTTTTACGAACGCCTCAAGGATGTCGTGGATCACGTTACCGCGCAGGCGGGCATCCGGCGCGGTGCGCAGGGGGTCGAGCGGTTTGAGGCCAAGGATATGGCGCGCATAGATCGCGTAGGGGTCGCGGATCAGGCGCTCGACATCCGTTACCGAAAGCTGGGTCAGCCGTTGGCCCGATTGTGGCGCAGGGGCAGGGCGCGGGGCCGGGGGAACCGGCGCATCCGGAGTGGTGAGGGCGTCCGCCATCCGTAGCCAATCGGCGCCGCGGGCGCGCATATTGCTCAGCGCCTGGGCGGCCTGGGGGCTGGCACCGCCCAGAAGGTTCGTGAGCCGGTTGAGCCAACGGGCGGGCACGGTATCGGTTTCATCGTCGCGTTTGGCGCGGCTGAGCCAGACCTCGCCGCCCGCAATGCCCTGCTGAAAATCGTGAGCGCTGAGGCCAATCACCCGGTCGGGCAGGCGCAGGCCCGCCTGCGCGCGGAGCAGGCGGTTGAGCCACGGATCGGCCTCGGCGGCGGGCGGCCAGCTTGTCTCATTCAAGCCCGCTAGAATTGTCAGATCGGCCCCCTGCACACGGGCCTCCTGCGTGCCCCAGATCAGCACATCGGCGTGGGGCCGAAGCGCGAAACGCACTTCCCGATCCGCCGCAAGCTTGGCGAAGAAATCCGCATAATCGCGCGCGGACATGGGCGGGCCCCAAACCGCATCGGCAGAGAACTCGGAGAGCAGCCGCGCGGCCGCGATGCCCGGTTCCTTGAGGTAAAGCTCACCGGTCCCCTCCGGCGCGGGGCCACTGGCCAGCGCCTCGGCCCGCGCCACATGGGCCGCGAACCGATCGGGCAGGGGCATCGCGGCCACATTCATAGGTTTCAACAGATGGTCGGACAGCCACGTGATCCAGTCGTCCAGGCCATCGTATCCGGTTTTGCCATCGGCCCAGTCCCGCAACGCGGCCTCGGTCGGGAAGGCAAGGCCGTTGCGGAGCGCCTGCAATTCAAGGTCGCGGGTGCGGCGCAGATGCTCGCCGCGATCCATTCCGGAATGGCAAAGCGGATGTTTGAGGAGCGCCACCATGGCTTCGGCGGTCATCGGCGCGGTCATCGCGTCGGCCACCTGGCACAGGAACCGGCCCGGCGCGGTTTGAGCGACGACCTGCCCGGCACTGTCGTCGGGCAGGATGCGCCACCGGTCAAGCTGCGCCGTGACCGTGCGGGCCAAGCGCCGGTCAGGTGTGACAAGGGCGGCGCGCTGACCGTCTTCAACCGCGGCGCGCAGGCGCAGGGCGATGGCGGTGGCCTCCATTTGTGGCGACGGGGCCTCAACCAGGGTGACCTCCGCCATCGCACCGGGCACATCGGGCAGGCTCGGCCCCTCTTCACGCCATTGATTTGTGACCGGTGCGGGCCGCAGCGCCAGGGACACCACGCGGTCGCGGGCCGGGTTTGCCGGTTTGTGGGTGCCCCAAAGCGGCACGGCTTCCGGTGCGATCTGCATCTCATCCAGGAGCCGCGCGAGGCGGAATTGCGGGTGATCTTCGCCCGCAAGGCCCGAGCGCCGTCCGTCCAGCAACCCACGCCAGATCGCGGATGGCATATCGCGGTCGATCCCCGGCAGGATCACCGCGCCCTGGGGCAGATCGGCCACCGCCCGCATCAGCCGAAAGGTGGCACGGCGCGATCCGGTGGAGCCCGCCACGATCACCGGATGATCGGGCGGATTGGTCCGCCACTCCGCGATCAGGCGGGTCACGACCACGTCCTGTCGGGCTTCCGGAATCGGGCGGTCGCCGCTGGCGATGACCTGCTGCGCGATGCCCAGAAAATCGCGCGCGCGCGTCCAGTGTTCGGAATGCTCCCCCATATCGAGCGCCGCGATATCGGCGGGAGAGACGCCTTCCTCCACCATTTCCCCCATGAAATCGGCAAGGCTGTCGGCCAGATCGTAAAGCGCGGCGCGGGGCGCGAGATCGGGGTTGGCGTCGATCAGTTTGCCGATCAATTGCGCGAGTTCCAGACGCAGCGCCAGCGGCGTCATCGCCTGCGGCAGGCCTTCGAGATCGGCCGTTTCCGACAGGGACAGAACGGGCCGGATGCGGGGCAGAAGGCGCGGGCCGGATTGGGCGTAGAGCGCCTGAAGGCGGCGCTGCATCCGGGCGTTGGCAACGAGGATTTCGACACGCGCGAGGGCTTCGGGCGGCTGGTCTTGTAGCTGCGTATCCAGGCCGTCGATCAGCGCAGCGCAGAAATCCACGCCAAGGGGCGTGGCGAAGACGCGCGGCGTGGATTGCGGGTCAAACATCGGGTCACGCATCCGGGGCCTCCGCCAACATCGCCTCGGCATCCAAGATGCCCTGCGGCTGGCCCACATCGGCCCATCCCCCCTCATGGATCAACCCAAAGAGCCGCCCGTTGGCCTGCATTGCGGCCCAGACATCCCGCAGCGAAAACACATCGCGCGGATCTTGCAGGGCAAGCGTCGGGTCGAGAATTTGTGCGCCGGTATAGACGAGGGCATCGGGCGATTTCTTGAGTTCGAGGCGGCCATCGGCATCCATTTCGAAATCGCCGCCACCCTCCCGCCCCGTTGCCTTGATGCGCGGGATCAGGAGGAGGAGAGCGTCCATCCGGGAGGCATCGAAGGCCGCGCTCAGCGCGTTGAGCGAGTTCGGCCCGGTCCAGACGTTATCGGCATTCAGGGTGGCCATCGGGCCCCTTCGCCAACGGCGCGCCGCGTTCTTCACGGCCCCCCCGGAATCCAGAATGTGCGGCGTTTCGTGAAGCAGGGTGACGTCTGGCGCCGGGCCAAGATGGGCGGAGATCTGATCCGCCCGGTAATGGGCGTTGACCGCAATCGGCCCGGCCGCGTCGCGCGCGATGTGAAGGGCGTGGTCGAGCAAGGTGTTGCCGCCCACTTCGATCAGTGGCTTGGGCTGTGTGGCGGTCAGGTCGCCCATGCGGTTGCCGAACCCGGCGGCGAGGATCAGGCACGGAAGCGTCATGGCGCGCCCCAATCTTCGGTGCGGTCCAGAAGCTCCGTGACCGGCGCGCAGAGGCCAGGGAGTTCTGCCGCCGCGCGGGCGATGACGGCCCGGGTCCGCGGTATGAAGGCGGCGTAGTGGGGCTTGCCGAATTGTGCGGACAGGCGATGGAAGATGCCCAGAATGCGCAGATTGCGGGTGAGCGACAGGAGGGTGACATGGGCGATATTGGCATCGGCCTGGCGCAGGAAATCGTCGCGCCATTCCTCGGGGACGACGCGCCGCGGATCGTCGAGCAGGGAGGCCAGATCGTAGCCATCGGGCAGCAGCAGCGCATCCTGATAGTCCAGCAGGCCGATCCGCGCGTCGCCCTCGCGGTCCGGCAACCACAGTAGGTTATCGCCATGCACATCGCGCAGGGAAAGAACGGGCGCGGTTTGGGTCAGTGGGGTCAGGGCCGCCTCGAGCGCCGGGAGCAGCGCGGCCCTCAGGGCATCGCTTTTTGGCAGGAGATCGAAGGTGAGGCCGACCATCACGGCAAGGTCGCGCGCATCGGGACGGGCCAGATCGGCCGGAGGGTCCACATGCAGGCGCGGCAAAAGGGCAATTGTCGCCGCGTAGGCTTCACGCGCCGTGTCGGGATCGGTTTCCAGCAGATAGGACAGGGTCCGGTCACCGAGATCTTCCATAAGAATGAGCCCGGCCGTTGGATCCGCGGCATATTCCTCAGGGGCCGAGAGGCCCAGGCGGCGGAGATGTGCGCTGATCCTGCGGAACGCGGTGAAGCTTGCACGGTCTGCCTCAGTCGCGACCGGGGCCGCCATCAGGACGGCGCTTTCGCCGCCATACGTCAGGCGCAGGTAATGGCGGGCGGAGGCGTCGGGGGCGAGCGGAGCGATATCGGCTCCGCCCCATCCGACGCGATCAAGGAAGGGGTCGCGGCTCACTGCGCGAGCGCCGCGGACAGGGGCGTCTCGCCAGCTGCCAGAAGCCGGGCGATCCGGCTGTCATCGGGCTGTCGCGCAAGGTCGATCAATACGGCTCCGCTCGGCCAGTCGGGGGCCAGACGGTCGGGCCATTCGATCAGGCAAATCGCCTGCCCCATGGCCTCGTCGAGGCCGAGTTCGGCCAGCTCCCCGGGATCGCCCAGACGATAGAGATCCGCGTGCCAGATGTCGGAAAAGGGTGTTGTGTAAGTCTGAACCAGCGTGAAGGTGGGGCTTGGCACCGGCTCCTCCGGCGCGCCGACAAGCGCCCGGATTAGCGCGCGGGCGAGGTGGGTTTTCCCAGCGCCGAGATGACCCGATAGCAGCAGAACATTCCCGGGCCGGATCAGACTTGCCAGCCCGTGGGCCAGCGCGTCGGTGTCGGCCTCATCGGCAAGCGTGATCGTGCCGCGCTCCGGCCAGTCAGGCAGCTGCGGAGCGTCGGCTTCGGGGAGGATCACGGGGGTGGAGGCAGGCATCACGGCGCAACTCTAGCGATCCCTGCGCAGCCCGCAAGACGCGCCGTCAGGCGGTGCGCGCAGCGTCGAGCGGGGTGATATCTTCGGCCTCGATCACGGCGGCGGGCTTCAGGGCGAGGTCGGCCAGCGGATCCATCAGGCTCCCCTCCAGCGGGATGAAATGGATCACCGTTGCGCGGCCCCGCGCCGGGGCGACACGAACGGCGAGCCGGGCACCATCCTTGAGCTGCACGTTGCCCACCCACGGGGCGCGGTCCATGTGATGGCCGACGAATTGCCGCATGTTGCCCCAGAGGTCGCTGGGTGCGCAGTGCGCGGACCACTGGGCGCAGGCATCGTAGACATTGGGCATCTGGGCGTGGTCCGCCGCATCGCGGCCCCAAAGCCGGGAATAGCCTTCGTTGAAGCCGATCATTGCGCCGTCGGCGTCGAACACGGCAATTGCGGAGGGCGTGGCATCGAGCACGGCCTGGTACATATCGAGATCGGCGCGGAACTGGCGGGTGAGCGAGACCTCGGCGCTGATATCCTCGAACATGAAGGCAATCGCGCCGTCAGGATGCGGGCGCCCGATGACGCGGAAGGTTTTACCCTCGGGCAATTCCCACATCTCCTGATAGGTGCCGTTTTCGGCGCCTTCCTCAAGCCGGGCAATCTCATCACGCCACGACCGGTAGTCGCGGGGTTCGGGGATACGGCCCTTTTCGCGGAGCTGATCGAGGAAAGAGCGCAGATCAGGGCGGGCCGTGAGGAATTTCGGCTCGGCCTGGGTCAGGGTGCACAAGGCGGGATTGAAGGTGACCAACTGGCGTTTGCTGTCAAAGACAGCAAGGCCGATGGGAAGGGCGGCAAAGGTCTTGGCGGTGGTCTGAAGAAACTCGCGCAGGTTGGTTTCGGCCCGGATCACACGGTCAGCCGGGAGCGCGGTGAAAAGCGCGGTGCCGCCCGGCAGGTCATCGCGGCTGATCTCGTACCAGGTGGCATCGTCGCGGTCGGGCAAATCCAACTGGCACCGCCGTGTAGTGCCACTGCTGGGAGCAGGCTGAAGCTGATCGGCGAAAACGGCGGGCAGGGGCCAGGCGGCGGCTTCGCCATCATGCAACCGCTCCACCAGATCGTAATAGGCGGTATTGGCCCAGGTCACGCGATCCCCATCGCCCACACGCCACATCGGGATGCTGCCGGCATCCAGCGACGCACGTAGATCGCCAAGCTCGCCCTGCAGGGCGTCCAGTGTGGCCGTGTCCACGGTCTGCCGCCCGCCATATTCGCGCGAGGGGCCGATGGAAAGCGTCAGGATGCCGTCCTCGTCTTCCAGCAATCCGCCGATAGAAACGGGATCCGAGCCGATGCGGCCGTCGATCAGGAAGGCCTCGCCCCGCTCGCGCAGGGCGGCGAGATGGGCACCGAAATCAGGGCTGAGCGGGCTGAATGCGGCGGTCAGCCGGGTGAAGGCGGCCGTCCGGTCGGTTTCGACATCGAGAAAGGCATCGTCGGCATCGATATCGGAAAGAAGATAGCCTTCGCGGAACCGATAACTGCGCTGTATGTCGGCGGCGCCCATCGCGCCGGTTGGCGGCCCTGACGCACGCGCCGATGACCCGAGGCCACCGAGAAACCGGGACGTCAATATCACAGCCACCGTGGCGGTCGCCAGCGTGATTGCCAAAAATGAAAGAACCACGGCGTTTGCCAATCCAGTCCCCACTCATTGTGTCTGCCCCTCGGCAATCATGGTGAGAAACGGTTAACGGGTGGTTAATGGATAGATTCAAGTCTTAGGGATTGCACAAGATGCACGAAAAACGCATCTATTTCAGTCAATTATCGGTTGGTTGAGGCCCAAGGGCGCGCTTTCGGTGGACGGGTCGAGGACCAGCGCGGCGACCGGCCAGGTCACCTGAACCCGCGCGCCGCTCAGTCCGTGCGTGTCTTCGGCGGTCAGGAACGGGTCCGACGTATTCAGGAACTTGATCGTGGCGCCGGAGCGTTCCAGCAGGGTTTTGGCGATGAACAGCCCAAGGCCCATCCCCTCGTAACCCGGGCGCGCGCCCTGCGAGGTTCGGTTGCGGCGGCGCAGGAACGGCTCGCCCAACCGGCCAAGCAGATCAACCGGAAACCCCGCCCCGTCATCGGTGATGCGCAGGCGGATCGTGTCGTCATCCCATTCGCCTTCGACCCAGATCTGCTCATCGGCGAAATCCACCGCGTTCTGCACCAGGTTGCGGATGCCATGGATGATCTCGGGCTTGCGCCAGATCTGTGGCTGTTGCTCGGGCGCGAAGGCCCCGTCGGCATCGGCGCCATGGAAATTGAAGTTCACGGTGATGCCGCGATCAGCATGGGGCTCGGCGGCCTCCTGCACAACGGTTCCGAACGGCGCCCGGCGTAGCAGAAGGTCATCCTTTCCGGCGCGCCCCATGGAGCGCAGGATATCGCGGCACCGATCCGCCTGATCCCGGATCAGGGCGGCGTCCGCGGCCAAGTCCGGATTGTCCTGCAGCTCATCCACCAATTCGGACGAGGTGAGCTTGATGGTGGCCAGCGGCGTGCCCAGTTCATGCGCGGCGGCTGCCACGACGCCGCCCAGATCGGTCAGCTTCTGCTCGCGCGCCAGCGCCATCTGCGTGGCCAGCAGCGCCTGTGTCATCCGGTGGGATTCCGAGGCGACCCGACGGGCATAGGCCGACAGGAACAGGATACCGATGACGATGGAGGACCAGAAGCCGAGGATGAAGAGGCCGGGCAATTGCAGCACCTGCCCGGACGTGGTGGTCAGCGGCAGATACCACAGCGCAAGGCATGAAATCAGGAAGATCGCCAACAGCCCGAGGATCAGGGTGGAGCGCATGGTGAGCGCCGTGGCCGAGATCGTCACCGGCGCAAGGATCAGGAGCGAGAAGGGGTTGTTCAGCCCGCCCGTGAGGAACAGCAGAAACGAGAGCTGCGACAGATCGAACAGCAGCGTCAGCATGGCGTCGCGGTCGCTCAGCCGCTGGTTTTCCGGGAAGATGCCCATCGCCACGAGGTTGGAGATCACACTGGCCCCGATGGCCAGGAAACACAGGCCCAACTCCACCCGCAGGCCGAGATAGAACGCGGCGATGACCACGGCGACGGTCTGTCCCAGGATCGCCAGCCAGCGCAGCACCAGAAGCGTGCGCAGCCGCACCCAATCCGCGCGGCTGTCCTGCTGCACCAGCGCCAGCGCGGGATCGGTAGTGAATTCGGTCGCAGCCATGGGCGGGGCATCCTGTCACAGGAACGGGGTCGTGAATTGATAGGGCGCGTGCAGACGCTATTCAACGTCACAACACTTCATCGACGGAGATCTAGGATGGTGACGCGGACATACGCATTGGCTTCGGCCGGACTGATCGGTCTTCTGGTGGCGGGCACCGGCGTCGCGATCTACGTCAGCGGGACGGGTGAAGACGATGTGTTCGCCCAGTGCCGCGAGGGGGTTGTGGCCGGAGGGGCCGGAACGATCGGCGGGCCCTTCACCTTGCTGTCGGAGACCGGTGAAGAGATGACTGATGCCGAGGTGATCACCGAGCCGACGCTGGTCTATTTCGGTTACACGTTCTGCCCCGATGTCTGCCCGCTCGACACGGTGCGCAACGCGGAGGCCGTCGATATCCTCGAAGCCAACGGCCACACGGTCCAGCCCATCTTCATCACCGTGGACCCGGCCCGCGACACGCCCGAGGTGATGGCCGCCTTCACCGACAACGTGCATGAGCGGATGCTGGGGCTGACCGGCACGCCGGAGCAGACTGATGCCGCCGCGGATGCCTACCGCGTCTATTACCAGATCCACGATGATGGAACCGATCCTTATTACCTCGTGGACCACACGGCCTTCACCTACCTGATGCTGCCGGAGATTGGCTTCGTGGAGTTCTTCAATCGCGAGACTTCACCGGCTGATATGGCGACCCGGACGGCCTGTTTCGTGGAAGCGGCCAGTTGACCTGACCTCGCCATCCTTAGGGCCCTAGCCGGTCAGGCGCGCCTTGCGCCGATGATCCTCCGCCCGGATGGCCATGATCCAATCGTCCTGCCAAACGCCGTCGATCTCCACGGCATTCGGCTCGGTCTCGACATGGGAAAATCCGCAGGCTCGGTAACAGCGGATCGCGCGGATGTTGTAGGCAAGTACCCGCAGGTCGACCGCGCGCAGGCCCATTGCGCCGAACGCGTGGTCCAGCGTCAGGAAAATCGCCTGCCGTCCGAAGCCGTGCCCGAGGACGTCTTCGGTAAACAACCCGATGCCCAGACGGGCGCTCTGATCCGCTTGTGACAGGGAATGCAGGCGGACATGGCCGATGGCGGCCCCGTCAAGGGCAATGATCTTGCCGAAAGGATGGTCCGTCAGCCAATCCAGCCAGGCTTGCGAGCGGGCCAGGCTGCGCTCCGGCAGCGTGCCGGGTTTGGCCCCATACATGCGCAGGATCTCCGCGGAGGCTGGAACGGCGGCGTGCGCCTCGGCATCGCCGGGGCGCGGATCACGCAGGGTGATATGCGAGGGATCTGCCATGGGATGATCCTGCCAGCCCCGCGCTTTTGGCGAAACCACCGTGTCGAAGGCAAAAGGGGCGCCGCAATGGGCGCCCCTTTCGCGTTTGTCGATGCCGGAGATCAGCGGTTGGTGAAATCCGGATAGGCTTCCATCCCAAGCTCGGCCACGTCGAGGCCGTTGATCTCGGATTCCTCGTCGACGCGGATCCCCACAATCGCCTTGAGGACGAACCAGACCACCAGCGAGGTGACGAAGACGAAGATGCCGATGGCGGCGATGCCAAGGATCTGCGCGCCCCAATTGCCGGTGTAGAAGGCGACGGCGAGCGTGCCCCAGACCCCGGCGAAGAGGTGCACCGGGATGGCGCCGACCACATCGTCGATCTTCAGCTTGTCGAGCATCGGAACGGTCAGGACCACGATCAAACCACCCACAGCACCGGTCAGCAGCGAGCCGAACAGGCTGGGTGCCAACGGCTCGGCCGTGATGGAGACCAGCCCGGCCAGCGCGCCGTTCAGCACCATCGTGAGGTCAACCTTGCCATACATGATCTGCGTCAGGATCAGCGCCGCGACGGCACCCGACGCTGCGGCCATGTTGGTGTTGGCGAAGATGCGGGAGACGTCCGCGACATCACCGATCGTGCCCATCGCCAGTTGCGAGCCGCCGTTGAAGCCGAACCAACCCAGCCACAGGATGAACGTACCCAGGGTGGCAAGTGCCAGGTTGGACCCCGGCATCGGGTTGACGCGACCGTCCTTGTACTTGCCCAGACGCGGGCCAAGTACGATGGCACCGGCCAGAGCGGCGAAGCCACCGGCTGCGTGCACGAGGGTGGAGCCTGCGAAGTCGGAGAAGCCCGCATCAGACAACCAGCCGCCGCCCCACTGCCAGGAGGCTTCGATCGGGTAGATGAAGCCGGTCAGCACGACCACGAAGATCAGGAAGGGCCAGAGCTTGATGCGCTCCGCCAGGGTGCCGGACACGATGGAGGCCGTGGTGGCACAGAACATCAGCTGGAAGAAGAAATCCGAGCCGACGGAGGCGTAGTCCAGCGCGGTCTCGGTGTCAGCCAGTCCCACCGGCTCCAGCGAGGTGATCGCGAAGAACGGACCCAGCCAGCCTTCAACCAGCCAATCGGCGGGATACATGATCCCGAAGCCGACCAGCCAATACATGATGGCGGCGATGGAGAAGAGCGCGATGTTCTTGGTCAGCTGCATCGCCACGTTCTTGGAGCGGACAAGACCGGCCTCCAACATTGCGAAGCCCGCGGCCATCCAGAACACGAGAAAGCCGCCCACGAGGAACAGCAAGGTGGTCAGAATATAGGAGGTGTGCTGCGCCGCTTCGACGCCCGCCTCCTGTGCGAAACCCATGCCGGGGACCGTGACAAGCGCGGCGGCAGCGGCAGGAAGGAGATACTTGGTTTTCATCTGATGAATGTCCTTATTCGTCCGGGAGCGCGCTTAGATCGCGTCGTCGTTGGTTTCGCCGGTGCGGACGCGCACAGCGCTTTCCACGTCGAGAACGAAGATCTTGCCATCGCCGATCTTGTCGGTTTTTGCGGTGCTCAGGATGGTCTCGACGACCTGATCGGCCATCGACGCACCCACAACGATCTCCAGCTTCACCTTCGGCACAAAATTCACGGCATATTCGGCCCCGCGGTAAATCTCGGTATGGCCCGATTGTGACCCGAAGCCCTTAATCTCGGTCACCATCATGCCGCGCACGCCGATGGCGGTGAGCGCCTCGCGCACCTCCTCGAGCTTGAACGGTTTGATTGCTGCAATGATGAGTTTCACGTTTCGCCACCCCTTGCGGTTGTTGACTGTCCCTCGCGGCCCACAGACAGACCGGATACGAGCGTTAAGACAGGGTGCGCGGGCCCGAAGGGCAACGAAGGGCGGGGGTTTTGCGGGAGCTTTCCGGAGGCGTTTGCAAATTTTTTGCGCAATTTTGCTGAATTGCCGGTTTTTTGTGCATGTGATGGACGGGTGTGGGGAGTGTGCCCCCTCCACAAGCGACTCAAATCCCCCTATCTTGGCCGCAACGAGGATGGCCCCGGCATGTGTCGCGAAGGGCCCCCGATACGAGGCAAGACAATATGAGCCCTTCTGGAAATGGCAGACGTCGGCTGGTGGCTGACCGGCGCGCATCGGCGCAACCCAAACGGCCAACCCGCGCGAAGGGCGGTTCAGTGTCCGGCGGCGGTGGCGGACGAGGGCGCGGCCCCAAGCGGAAAACGCCCCGGCGCCGGAACCCGCAGCGCGGCGGGTTCTTCGCGCGCGTCTTCCGGTTCATCTTCCGCCTGATCTGGGGCGTCATGTGGCGCGGGGCCGTGGTGGTGACGCTGCTGATCGCGCTGGCCACCGGGTACTATTACGCCCAATTGCCCGATCTGGATGAGATGCTCGATGCCCGCGCGCGCGGATCGGTCACGATGCTGGATCGCCACGGCGAGGTGTTTGCCTGGCGGGGCGAGCAATTTGGCGGCGCCATCGATGCCGCCGCCACATCGCCGCATCTGGTGAACGCGGTCGTCGCCACCGAAGACCGTCGGTTCTGGCGGCATCTGGGTGTCAGCCCGCGCGGTATCGCGAGCGCGATCCGTATCAACCTGCGCGAAGGGCGCGGCCCGCTGTCGGGCCATGGCGGCTCCACCATCACGCAGCAGGTGGCCAAGCTTTTGTGCCTTGGCGTGGGCTACGACCCCGACGAATGGGAAACCGAGGCCGATTACGAAGCCGATTGCCGCCGCACAACCCTGTGGCGGAAGATCCAGGAAGTGCCGTTCAGCTTCGCGATGGAACTGCGCTATTCCAAGGACGAGATCCTGTCGGTTTACCTGAACCGCGCTTATCTGGGTGCCGGGTCCCGCGGCTTTGAGGCCGCCGCGCAACGGTATTTCAGCGTTTCGGCCTCCGATGTGAACCCGCAGCAATCGGCCATGCTGGCCGGGTTGCTTGTGGCGCCGTCCTACTACGCGCCGACCCGCAATCTCGACCGGGCGCAGGAACGTGCAAACGTGGTCCTGAACCTGATGGAAGAGCAGGGCTATCTTGACGCGTCTGCCGCTGATGCCGCCCGGAGCGCCCCCGCGACCCTGTCGTCCGCGGCCAATCAGGACACCGGCGGCTATTTCGCCGATTGGATCATGCAGGCCGGGCCCGATTTCCTGACCAATGAGACCACCGAAGACGTCATTATCCGCACCACGTTCGATCCAGCGATCCAAGCGGCGGCGGAGCGCGCGCTGACCGATGTGTTCGCCAATCAGGTCCGTGAGGGATCCGAGGCGCAGGCTGCGATCGTGGTGATGAGCGCCGATGGCGCGGTGCGCGCCATGGTGGGTGGGCGCGATGTGTCGGGCGGGGGCCTCTTTAACCGCGCCACCCAGGCGTTGCGGCAAACGGGATCGGCCTTCAAGCCCTTCGTCTATGCCACGGCGCTGGATCTAGGCTGGCGGTTTGACGATTACATCCTCGATGCGCCGCTCTGCCTGCAAGTGCCCGGATCGGGCCAGTATTGCCCGGAAAATTACACGCCGGAATATCGCGGAGAGGTCACGCTGACCGACGCGCTGCGCCATTCGCTCAACACGCCCGCCGTGCGCCTGTCGGAAGAGGTCGGGCGCGATCTGGTGCGCACGGTTGCCAGTGAATTCGGCATCGAAAGCGACCTGGCCGCCGGACCGGCGCTGGCGCTTGGGGCGTCGGAATCAACGCTGATCGAGATGACGGGTGCTTATGCGGGCATCCTGAACGGCGGCTCCGCCGTGCGGCCCTTTGGCCTGACGGAACTTCGGCTTCTGGGTGAAAGCGCGCCCATGTTCGAGCAGGCGACCGGGATCCAGGAACGCGTGATTGCCGAACACTCGGCGCAACAGCTGACCTACATGATGTCCCAGGTGGTCGCGGGCGGGACCGGGCAGCGCGCGGCCCTGACCGATCGCCCCGCCGCGGGCAAGACCGGCACAACCAACAGCGCGCGGGATGCGTGGTTCGTGGGCTTCACCGCCGATTATGTGGCGGGCGTGTGGATGGGTTACGATGACAACCGGCCGCTCTCCGGAGTGACTGGCGGCGGCCTTCCGGCCGAGATCTGGCGGCAGGCGATGGAGGGGATCCACGTCGATATCACGCCGCGCCCCCTGCCGATGATCGACCCGATTGCCGAGGCGCGCCCGCGGGAGCCGGTCCGGCCGCGCGATCAGCTGTTTCCGATCGGCAATCCGCAGGGCCAGGGCAACCTGAACAACGCGATCAACGACGTGCTGAACCAGATCTTCGGGCGGCGCAATTAGGCGGCACCGCGCGGGTCAGTACCCCAACGCGATGCCATCCTTTCGGGGATCGCTGCCACCCTCCAGCACGCCATCGGGCCGGATGCGGATCGCCTGCGCGCCGCCGATGGGCGGGAAATCCGTCGCGAGCGTGTGGCCCATATCCGCCAGCGCCGAGTGCACATCGGCGCCATATCCGCGTTCCACCTTCAGCTCCCCCGCTTCGGCAAACGCGCGGGGCGCGTCGATCGCGTCCTGCGGGCCAAGCCCGTAATCCACTACGTTTGACACAAACCGTGCGTGACCGGTGGATTGGTAGGCCCCACCCATCACACCAAACGGCATGAGGGAGCCATCGCCCATCTTCAACATGCCGGGAATGATCGTGTGCATCGGGCGCTTGCCCGGCCCGGCCTCGTTTGGATGGCCCTCTTCAAGGGTAAAGCCGCCGCCCCGGTTCTGGAACAGGATGCCGAATCTGTCCGACGCAAAGCCGGATCCGAAGGAATGGAAGATCGAATAGATCAGGGAGACCGCCTGCCGGTCGCGGTCGACCACGGTGATATAGACCGTGTCCTTGTGGACATTGTCCGACGCCGCGCGCGGGTCCGGCATGGCGCGGGTCGGGTCGATCAGGGCGGCGAGAGCGCGGGCGGTCTCCTTCGACAGCATATGGTCGAGCCGGGTGACATGGTCAGGGTCGGCCAGGAACCGATCCCGCGCGTCATAGCCGAGCTTTGTCGCCTCGGCCTCCAGATGCACACGTGCGGCGCTCATCCTGTCGTCCTGCGGGTCCATGCTCTCCAGCATGTTGAGAATCAGCATCGCGGTGGCGCCCTGCCCGTTGGGCGGCAGCTCGATCAGCTCCGCATCGCGATAGGTGGAGCGGATCGGATCGACGTAATCGCAGGCGGTATTGGCGAAATCCTCCTTCGTATGGGTGCCGCCGAGGGCGCGCAGGCTGGCGACCATATCCTGCATCACGTCGCCGCCATAGAACCCGTCGCGACCCTGCGCGGCGACGCGGCGCAGCACCTCGGCCTGGCCCGGCGCGGCGAACCGCGCGCCCGCTGACAAGGGCTTATCATCGGTCAGGTAGAACTCCCGGGCGCGGCCGGTCAGGACATGGCTGGAATTGGTGTAGTCGAGCGAGACACGCGGGGCGATGGGCACACCCGTCTCGGCGTAATGGATCGCGGGCGCGAGAACCTGATCGAGCGGCAGGCGCCCGTGATCGGTGTGCAGGCGGCAAAATCCGTCGATGGCGCCCGGTATGGTGACAGCCCCCACATCGTAAAGCGGCATCGTTTCGTGTTCGGCGCGTAGGGCAGCCGCATCGAACCCGGCGGGCGCCCGACCCGAGGCATTGAGACCAATGATCTGGCCGTCAGGCTGCGCCACCAGAGCGAACATGTCGCCGCCGATCCCCGTGCTTTGCGGCTCACAGATGCCAAGCAGGATTGCCGCGCCAATGGCGGCATCCACGGCAGAACCGCCCTGCCGCAGGATCGCGACGGCGGTTTCGGAGGCCAATGGATGGGAGGTGGCGCACATGCCCTGATCTGCGAAGACCGCCGATCGCCCCGGAAGTTGAAAATCGCGCATGGTGCCCCCTTTGATATGCTGGTGTGGGAGCCTAGGCAGAGATGGGCCGGGGGCAAGGGCAGATATCGTGAATTTCGAGGGGAAGGCGTGGCCGCAGAGGTCCTCGACATCGCGCACTGGGTGGGGGCTTTGACACGCGACGCCGAGGTGAAGCCTCTGCAGCTACAGGATTTGTTTTGACGATCCATAGCGGCGGCGGTTTGAAGGAAATAGGGCATTCCTGTGTCATGTCGGATTGGGGGATTCGCCGGGAAAGCCCGGGTATTTCTCGGAATCCGGCGAGTAATCGTACTGAAACTGGCCGCGCGACCAACCCATTTGGACCGCTAGAGGATTGTGATCGCGCGGTTTCTGCAAAGGGGCGACCGCGACCGGGCGACACGCCGAGCTTGGCAGATCGCGATCGGGCGGGGATCAGGCGGGGATCAGAAAGCCCAAATGGTTGCGACTATTCTGCCGGGCATATTCGATATCGCGGGTCATGCGGCGGACCATGGCCCATCCGAATCCGCCCTCCGGCAGGGTTCCGGGGGCCGATACATCAATGTCGGGCATGATACCGGCGGGGGGTGTTCCGTCAGGCATGACGCGGCCCTCATCCACCACCTCGCACCAGAGCCCGTCCTCCCGGACCCAGATCGACACATCGATCGGGTGCCCCTCGGCATAGAGATATGCGTGCTCGACCACGTTGTTGAGCACCTCTGCCAGAACGATCTGAGCCGAGGTGTTGAGCGCGTCGTCCGCACCGGCCCCGGCGCAATCCAGGCGCACCTGATCAAGCGCCTCGCGGACCTGGGCGGTGCCCGACACTATCCTACGCTGCACATCGGGCACCGGGCGCTCCGCCGCCCGTGCCCCGCTCGGATTGGACATTCCCCGTTACTCGGCGGCTGTCTGGCTGGCGGCGGCGATGGCCTGATCGAGGGAGGGGAAAATCGCGAAAACCGAGTTCATGCGGGTGAGCGTCATGACTTTTTCGACCGGCGGCTGCAGCCCGGCAAGGGCCATGTGCCGCGCGGGGCCTAGGCCCTTGTAGACGGCAACAATCGCGCCAAGGCCGCTGGAATCCAGAAACTCGACCGATGTGAGATCGAGAATCACGTCACCGCCATCCGCCGTGACGCTGCGAAACGCATCCTTGAACTGAATCGCGATGCTGGCATCCAGCCGGTTTTCTTCGACGCTGACCACACCGAAACTGGTATGCGGCGTATAGGACAGATTCATTCCATGTTCCTTTGCATCTCCATTTGCTAGGACCCTAGGCACCAAGTCTTACAATTTCGTTTTCAAAGCCGGTGGCAGGGGATTGGGTATGGATCAGGTTGTAATCGCGGGCGCGGCACGTACGCCGATGGGCGGGTTCCAGGGCGCGCTGTCTCCCATGACGGCCCCGGCATTGGGCGGTATCGCCATTCGCGCCGCGTTGGATGGGGCAGGCGCCAAGGCAGTGGATGAGCTGTTGATGGGTTGCGTGTTGCCCGCGGGCCAAGGCCAGGCGCCCGCACGGCAGGCGGGGTTCGCGGCGGGCCTCGGAGAAGAGGTTCCGGCCACCACGCTCAACAAGATGTGCGGGTCGGGCATGAAGGCCGCGATGATGGCCCATGACGCGCTGGCCCTGGGGCAGGCGGACGTGATCGTTGCGGGTGGCATGGAATCGATGACCAACGCGCCCTACCTGCTGCCCTCGATGCGGGGTGGAGCCCGGATCGGCCACCAGAAAACGCTCGACCATATGTTCCTCGACGGCCTCGAAGACGCCTACGACAAGGGCCGTCTGATGGGCACCTTCGCCGAGGATTGCGCCGAGGCGTTCCAGTTCACCCGCGAGGCGCAGGACGCCTATGCGCTGGGGTCTTTGGAAAACTCGCTGGGGGCGATCAAATCGGGTGCCTTCGCCGCGGAGGTTGCGGCCGTGGCGGTGAAGACCCGCAAGGGCGAAGTGCAGGTCGGCGAAGATGAACAGCCTGGCAATGCGCGCCCCGACAAGATCCCGCAGCTGAAACCCGCTTTCCGCGAGGGCGGCACGGTCACGGCAGCGAACTCCTCCTCCATCTCCGACGGAGCCGCGGCCCTTGTCCTCGCCCGCGGCGAGGCCGCCGAGGCGCAAGGCCTCACCATCCGGGCCCGTATCCTCGGCCATGCCTCCCACGCCCACGCCCCAGCGCTCTTCCCCACGGCGCCTGTCCCTGCCGCGAAAAAGCTTCTCGACCGCCTCGGCTGGAGCGTTGACGATGTGGACCTCTGGGAGGTGAACGAAGCCTTCGCCGTCGTCCCCATGGCCTTCATGCACGAGATGAACATCCCGCGCGAGAAGATGAACGTGAATGGCGGCGCCTGCGCGCTCGGCCATCCGATTGGGGCCTCCGGCGCGCGGATCATGGTGACGCTCCTCCACGCCCTCGAAGCCCGCAATCTCAAACGGGGCATCGCGGCGATCTGCATCGGTGGCGGCGAAGGCACCGCTATCGCGATTGAACGCGACTGACCCCGTCCACTGGTTCCAAATACCCAAAAGGTCCCGCCATGGCCGACTATACTACGCTTGCCAAAACCATCGCCGCGCTCACCGAAGGCGAAACCGATCCCGTCGCGCTGATGGCCACCATCGCCTGCGAATTGCACCATTCAGACGACCGCTTCGACTGGACCGGCTTCTACCGCGTGACGGAGCCGGGCCTGTTGAAGATCGGCCCCTATCAGGGCGGCCATGGCTGCCTGCAAATCCCGTTTGAGCGGGGTGTCTGCGGGGCCGCGGCGCGGACCGGGGAGGTCCAGCTTGTCGCGGATGTGGACGCCTTTCCGGGTCATATCGCCTGCGCAACCTCGACCCGGTCCGAGATCGTTCTCCCGGTGCGCAATGCGACGGGTGAGATCATCGCCGTGCTGGATATCGACAGCGATCAGCCCGACGCCTTTACCGAAAGGGACGCGCAGGCTTTGACGGCGATCCTGAAGGATACCTTCGGGCGTTAATCGTCCCGGTCGTTGGACACGATGAGTTCCGGCGCGGTCAGCGTGCGGGGCACGGCCTCGACCCGGGGTGCGTCCTTCAACTCGTCGGAGGTTTCCTGCACCACCTGCATCGCCTCCAGCTTGCGCGCCGATGGCAACACGCGCGCCTCCAACGATCCCATCGCCTTGTTGTAGCTTTCGACCGACCGGTTCAGCGCGGTGCCGACTTTCTGCAGATTGCCGGCAAAGGTCGCGAGGCGGCTGTAGAGTTCTTTCGCCTCGCGGTGGATGGTGATGGCGTTTTCGGCGATTGCCTCCTGCTGCCACCCGAAAGCGATGGTGCGGAACAACGCCACGAGCGTCGACGGTGTGGCGATCACCACGCGGGCCTCCATCGCGCGTTCGATCAGGCCGGGATCGGCCTCGACCGCCGCGGACAGGAATACATCGCCGGGAATGAACATCACCACGAAATCGGGCGTGTTCTCCAGCAGGTTGAAATAGCGTTTGGAGGACAGCGCGCGCACATGATCCGCCACCTGCCGGGCATGGCGGGTGATGGCGATCTCGCGGGCCTCGGGCGTTTCGGCCTCAAGCGCATCGAGGTATCCGTCAAGCGAGGTCTTGGCATCGATCACCAGCAAACGGCCGCCGGGCATCCGCACGATGGCATCGGGGCGTTGCAGCCCGTCATCGGTGCGGTGGCTGACCTCCGTGTCGAAATCCACATGTTCCGTCATGCCGGCCATTTCGCAGACCTGTCGCAGCTGCATCTCCCCCCAGCGGCCCCGTGTTTTGGGGGCGCGGAGTGCTTGCACCAGCTTGCGGGTCTCACCGGTCAGGGCCGATTGCCCCAGCTTGAGTTCCTCCACCTGCGTGCGGATCGCGCCATAGGCATCGGTGCGGGTCTTCTCCATTTCGCGCAGAACCGTATCGAAGGCGCCGAGTTTCTCGTTGAGCGGTTTGACCATTCCGTCGATGGCCTTCTGCCGCGCTTCAAGCTCTGCCTTGGCGGTTTCGGAATGGGTGGCGAAGCGTTCGGTGACGCGGTCGAGGAAGGCTTTTGAATTGCCCTCCAACACCTCATTGGCAAGGTTCTTGAACCGCGATTGCAGGGCATCGTTGAGGCCCCGCAACTCCTCCAGCCGGGCTTCATGGGTCGTGTTCATGGTCTCTAGCCGCGCCTCGGCCGCGGTGAGCGCGCCTGCCAGGCGATCGCGATCATCGCGCAGGGTCTCGGTGCTCGCCTCCAGATCGGCCAGACGTTCAACCCGGGCCTCGGCGGTGGCAAGGGATTGGCGCAGCATGTCGGCCTCGGCCAGTTTGCGGTTGGCCTGCCGCAGGCGGCTACCGCGCAGCATCAACGCGATGATCAGGCCAAGCGCGATCAGGCAGATCAAGAGCAGATAGGCAGGTAATGGGTCCACGTCCGGCCCGAAGGGGCTGGAGGCGCGCAAAGAGGTGGCGAGGCCGTCAAGGAAGGTGAAGAAGGGGGCGTTTTCCATCTCAGGTTCGCCCGAACAGCCGTTCGATATCGGAGAGCTTCAGCTCCACATAGGTGGGCCGTCCGTGGTTGCATTGGCCGCTGAGCGGCGTGGCTTCCATCTCGCGCAGCAGCGCGTTCATCTCGTCGGCGCGCATCTGGCGGCCGGAGCGGATAGAGCCGTGGCAGGCGACGCGGCTGAGCACCGCTTCGACGCGGGCCTGTAAGGTCTGGCTATCACCCAGATCGGAAAGCTCATCAAGGATGTCGCGTAGGAGCGCCTCGGCATTGATCTCACCCAGGATCGCCGGGGTTTCGCGCACGGCGATGGTGCCGGGGCCGAACGGTTCGATCAACAGGCCGAACCGCTCCAGTTCGGTGGCGTGATCGAGCAAGCGCTCGGCATCGGAGCCGAGGCTGAGGACCTCGGGGATCAGCAGGGCCTGCCGTGCAACGCCATTCTCGGCCATCTGGACCTTGAGCCGTTCATAGACCAGCCGCTCATGGGCGGCGTGCTGGTCGACCAGGACAATCCCATTGGGCGTCTGGGCGATGATGTAATTCTCATGCACCTGGGCGCGGGCGGCCCCGAGGGGACCGTCGGACTCAATGACGGGATCATCGATGCGGGCAGACGGCGCAGACCATTGCGGTGTGGTTTCGGCAAAACCGCGTGTGGGGGCGAAGCTCCGCTGCTGGCTTGGGCGATCCATTTGATAAATGCGCGGCTCGGCCAGTGCAGTGGGGGCCTCCCCCAGAGGCGCTTGATAAGCGGGGCGCATGGCGCCGAGCGTGGCATCGGCGACGGTGGAGGAGGCGCGGTGCCCGGCTTCGGCCAGCGCATGGCGGAGCGCGCTGACGATGAGGCCGCGGGCCAGGCCCGGCTCACGGAAGCGGACTTCGGATTTCGCGGGATGCACGTTCACGTCGACCCGTTCGGGCGGGCAATCGATGAACAGCGCCGCGGCGGGGTGCCGGTCGCGGCTGAGCACATCCATATAGGCCCCGCGCAGCGCGCCGATCAGGAGCTTGTCGCGCACCGGGCGGCCATTCACGAAGAGGAATTGGGCCACGGCAGAGCCCCGGGAATAGGTGGGCAGCGCCGCGTAACCGGTGAGGCGCAGCCCCTCACGCTCCGCATCGATGGGCAGGGCGTTTTCGGTGAAGTCACGGCCCAGGATCGTTGTGAGCCGACCGCGCAAGGCATCGAAGAGATCACCGGTTTCAGGGTCGGCGCGGAAGATTGTCCGCTCGCCATCGGTGACGTCCTTGAGCGTGAAGCCCACGGCGGGCTCGGCCATGGCGAGCCGTTTGACAATATCGGTGATCGCCTGCATCTCGGCCCGGTCGGTCCGCATGAATTTCAGCCGCGCAGGGGTGGCATAGAACAGATCCCGCAGCTCCACGATGGTGCCGCGATTGAGCGCGGCGGGTTTCACGGCCTCCTGCGCGCCCCCGGCCACGCGGATCTGATGTGCGGCATCGCTGGCGCGGGAGGTGATGGACAGCCGCCCGACAGCGCCGAGGGATGGCAAGGCCTCGCCCCGGAAGCCGAAGGAGCGGATGTTGAGCAGGTCGCTGCCGTCGATCTTGGAGGTGGCGTGGCGCGACAGGGCCAGCGGCAGATCGGCAGCCTCCATTCCACAGCCATCATCGGTGACGCGGATCAGAGTCTTGCCGCCATGGGCGACCTCGATCACCACGCGCCGCGCCTCGGCATCGATGGCGTTCTCGACCAGTTCTTTCACGGCAGAGGCGGGCCGTTCAACAACTTCCCCCGCCGCGATCCGATTGATCGCGGCGTCGTCGAGCTGACGGATCACCGGGCGCGGGTCGGCGCTTATATTGGGGTTGGGTGCGGCCATGACGCTAGGTGTAGCATGAGCGCGCGCGTGGAGGGAACCGATTCGCGTCGATCAGGCGGCGGGCGGCGGGATAAAACCGGCCCGATAACAAAGGCACCCTCGCCGTGCATGTGGCGGGGCGGGAATTCCCTCGCCGCCGCCTTCAGTTAGAGGCCTCAAGCCCTTCCGGCTGGCCCACGACGACGAAATGCAGGTTCTCGGGCTGAACCAGTCGCGCCGCCACGCGCCGCACATCTTCGACCGTCACGGCCATCACATTGTCGTTGCGGGTGGCGATGTAATCGAGCGGCATATCGTCGGATTGCATGGCCGCCAGGATGCCCGCGATCCGCCCGTTGCCGTCGAACCGCAATGGATAGGCACCGGTCAGATAGCGTTGCGCCGCCTCAAGCTCCGCTTCCGTGATTCCGTTCTCGGCGATGTCGGCCCATTCGGCCTGCACCACCGCGATGGCTTCGGCCACCAATGCATTGGACGAGGAGAACCCGCCCTGCATCATCGGCGCCGAGCGGCTGAGGCCGAGCCATGTGCTGATCCCGTAGGTCAGGCCCCGCGCCTCGCGCACCTCCGCCATCAGGCGTGAGCGGAAGCCGCCAGCCCCCAACACCTGGTTGAGAACGAAGGCGGGGAAGAAATCGGGATCGTCGCGGGCAATGCCCGTATGGCCGAAGAACACAGAGGATTGCGGCGTGGGGAAATCCACGACCGTCACGCCGCCGGCCAGATCCACCGGGGCGAGGCCGGGCTGATCCATGTTCGACAGCGGCAGGTCCCCCAATAGTGTATCGAGCAGGGGCCCGAGCTCCTCCGGCGTGATGTCACCGGCGACACCGACGGCCACGCGATCCCGCACCAGCGCCCGGCGGTGGGCCGCCACCAGATCATCGCGGGTCAGCGCGGCGATGCTGTCCAGCGTGCCTTCCAGCCGCGAGCCATAGGGATGATCGCCATAGGCGAGCTCGTTGAAAGTGCTGCTGGCGATTGTATCGGGGTCGGTCATGTCGCTCTGGATGATCGACAAGACCTGCCCGCGCACACGCTCCACCGCGACATCCTCGAAGGTCGGGTTGATCAGCGCCTCGCGCAGGAGCGCCACGGCTTCATCGCGGTTCTGGGTCAGCATCGTGGCCGAGATGATCAGGTCATCGCGGTAGATATCGAATTCGAACGAGGTGGCGAGGCCCTCGACCGCCGCCGCAAAGGCACTGGCGTCCATGTCGCCTGCGCCTTCTTCAAGCAGGCCGGTCATCAGGTAGGTGGCCCCGCGCGCGTCGGGATCGTCAAGCGAGCCGCCGCCGCCGAACCACAGGTCGATGGCGAGAAACGGGATGGAATTGTCCTGCACGAGCCAGGCTTCGATCCCGCCGGGTGACGTGATCTCCTGGATCTCGATCTGGGCATTGGCGGGAAGCGCCAGGGCCAGGGCGGTGACAAACGGGGCAAGCAGACGCGCGATCATTGGGATACCTCCGCAGCGGCTTCTTCAGTGGCATCCGATTCAGGGCGCATCAGGTAGCCGGTGACTGTCGCCTCCTGCGCGAAGATCTCGCGGGCGGCCGCCATGACATCGTCGATCGTGGTGGCGGCAAGAATATCAGGCCAGGCCTGCACATCCGCCACTGTCAGACCGGAGGTCAGGGCGGTGCCGTAGGCGCGAGCCAGACCGGCGACATTGTCTTCTTCAAAGATCCGCGCCGCTTCGATCTGGAACTGGATCCGCTCGAACTGGGCCGGGTCGATCCCTTCTTCGAGGAATTCATCGATCTCGGCCAGAATGTCGGCCTCGGCCTGTTCCAGCGACCGGTCGGGCCGGGGCATATTGATCAATGCGAAGGTCGTCGTATCGAGGTTGACCCCCCCGTAATAAGCGCCGGTGAAGAGCGAGCGTTCGTCCTCCAGCTGCAATTCGCGCGGCAGAACGGAGGTGAAGCCGGAGCCGCCCAGAACCTCCGCCAGAAGCGTCAGCGCGGCGGCCGTTTCCTGATCGCCGGAATTGCGTTCGGGGGCGAGGTAATTGATCGACACGTAGGGATTGGCGACGCGCTCATCCTCGTAGATCACCCGCCGCTCTGCGATATGGGGCGGCTCGGACGGGCGCTCCCGCGTCTCCCGCGCTTCGATGGCGGGATTGGCGGGAATGGGCCCGTAATGCTCTTCGGCCAGCGCCCGCACCTCGTCTGGCGTGGCGTCCCCGGCCACGATCAGGATGGCGTTGTTGGGGTGATAATGCTCTTCATACCAGTCGCGCGCATCTTGCAGCGACAGCTCCTCCATCTCATGGCGCCAGCCGATGATCGGGCGGCCATAGGGATGGTTGAGGTAGATGGCGGAGGAAAGCTGTTCATTGAACAGTGCGCCTGGAGAGCTGTCGGTGCGTTGGGCGCGCTCTTCGATGATAACCAGCCGTTCCGTTGCAACCTCTGCCTCGTCCAGGATCAGATCCCGCATCCGGTCGGCCTCCATCTGCATCATCAGGCCCAGACGGTCCGCCGCGATGCGCTGGTGATAGGCGGTGTAATCCCACGAGGTGAACGCGTTGTCCGACCCGCCATTGGCCTCCACCGTGCTGGAAAACTCGCCGCTTTCCAGATCATCGGTGGCCTTGAACATCAGGTGTTCCAGAAAATGCGCGATCCCCGACCGTCCCTGAACCTCGTCCGCGGCGCCCGCGCGATACCACATCATATGGGTGATGGCGGGGCTGCGGTGATCCTCGATCACGACAACATGCAAGCCATTGTCGAGCGTGAATTCGGTGACTTCGCCCGCGGCGTTGGCAACAAGCGGGGCGGCTGCAAGACCAAGGGCCAGGCCAAGGCGTCGGATCATGTTGTATCTCCGGAATGGATCGGTTGCGGGGAATGTATGGGGTTTGCGACCCGCATCAACAGCCATGACGCAGACGTTATGGCGCGTCGAGGTCCGGATTGCCGGACCTGACAGAAGAATACGCTGATTTGACCGGAGACCGCGGGTGGTTATTCCGGCGGCGGGGCACTCGGCGTCTGGACGCCTGCGCGGCGCAGGCGCTGCAACTCGGCATACCGGTCGAGCGATTGTGGACGATAGGCGCGGAAATAGACGTTGTTGTTGAACAGACGCTCCAGAACGCGCCCGCCATTCCGGCTCCGGAAGGCCTCGTCCTCGGCGGCCAGTGTTGCGCGGATATCGGCGGCGACGCCAAGTCGGGACGTATAGCTGATCAGGCCGGACGACCCGCCCGCAGCCCGGTTGATATTGCCGCCAAGCGCCGCGATGGCATCGGCTTCGGGCGTGGGATCCGCCCGATTCGCGCCGCCGGGTGTCGGCGTCGGCAGCGATGCCCGATCCGCGGGCAGTTCAAGCTCCCGCGTGGGCACAATCGCGAATTCATCGGGCCCGGCTTCGGTATTGCGCAGATTCATAAGCGTCGGCACGCCGTTGGAACAGGCCGACAGGGCCAGGACGGCCACCATGAAAACCGGAAATGTCACGCGCATTGCCATTACCTTCTGCTTGCGGAGACGGGTCTACCCCATCTTCCCACCCTCGTCACGGGGGTATCACGCCGCCTTTTCGCGGGTTTCGGCAAAGAACATCAACCCGATGGCGCCGCCAACGATGCCCACATCGGCAATGTTGAACGCAAACGGGTTGTCGATGCCGCAACACGACATGTTCAGAAAGTCGATCACGGCGGAATGGATCAGCCGATCCAGCGAATTGCCGAGCGCCCCGCCGATCACCGCTCCGGCGGACATCAGCGCAATCGGCCGGGTCAGCCCGGTTTTCGCCCACCAGATCAGGCCACCACAGATCACAAGCGCCAAGATGACCAGTGCAAAGCGCATCACGTCGGGTCCGCCGCCGAAGAGGCCGAAATTGATGCCGGTATTATAGCCCAGATGGAACGTCAGAAGCGGCGGAAACACCTCCATGCGGCCAATCTCGATCAGGTTCAGGCCATAGAGCACGCCGTACTTCGACGCCTGATCGAGGGCGAACCAGAAGATCGCTGACAAGGTCAAATAGCGCATCGCGGCTCACCTACCCGAAAAACTGTCTTTCATCTGCCCCCGCCCGCCCGACAATACAAGCCGATCCGCGCGGCGGGGTACGCAAAAGGCCACGCAAATGGCGCCCGCACCGGAGCCGTCGCGCTCAATGCCGGAAATGGCGCATGCCGGTGAAGACCATGGCCAGGCCCGCCTCATCAGCGGCAGCAATCACCTCGTCATCGCGCATGGAACCGCCGGGCTGGATCACCGCCGTGGCACCCGCCTCCGCTGCGGCCAGAAGCCCGTCGGCAAAGGGAAAGAACGCGTCCGACGCCACGATGGAGCCTTTGGCGGGCGTCTCGGGCAGGCCGCATTCTGCGCCCATCCGCGCGGCTTTGAGGGCGGCGATGGTGGAGCTGTCCACCCGGCTCATCTGACCCGCGCCGATCCCTACGGTTGCGGCGTTCTTGGCGTAGATGATGGCGTTGGATTTCACGTGTTTCGCCACCGTCCAGGCGAAGCGCAGGTCGCGCATTTCCTGGCCCGTCGGCTCCCGCTTGGTCACGATCTTCAGGGCGGACGGTGCGATCTGGCCGGTATCCTTGTCCTGCACCAGAAGCCCGCCCGCGACCTGCTTGAAGGACGTCACCGGCACCCGCGGGTTCGGCAGCCCCCCGGTGGTCAGCAGGCGCAGGTTCTTCTTGGCGGCGAAGATCGCCTTGGCGTCCTCGTCGGCATCCGGGGCGATCACAACCTCGGTGAAGATCTGCACGATCTGTTCGGCGGTTTCGGCGTCGAGTGTCTGGTTCAGGGCGACGATGCCGCCAAACGCGCTGGTCCGGTCGCAGTCGAAAGCGGCCTTGTAGGCCGCGGCCATGGTGTCGCCCCGGGCCACGCCGCAGGGATTGGCGTGTTTGATGATCGCCACGGCAGGGCCATCGGAGGGCGGAAACTCGGCAACAAGCTCGAACGCGGCGTCGGTGTCGTTGATGTTATTGTAGCTGAGCGCCTTGCCCTGATGCTGGGTGGCGGTGGCCACGCCGGGGCGGTGCGAGCCATCGAGATAAAACGCCGCCTTCTGGTGCGGATTTTCGCCATAGCGCATTTCCTGGGCCAGGGTTCCGGCAAAAGCGCGGTGGGGCGGTGTCTCGATCTGGGCGGCATCGGCCATCCAGCTTGACACGGCGGCATCATAGGAGGCGGTTCTGGCATAGGCGGCCTGCGCCATGCGCTGGCGGAACCCGAAGGTTGTGCCGCTGTGCACTTCCAACTCCCCCAGCAGGCCCGCATATTGCGCCGGGTTGGTCAGGACCGTCACCGCGCCGTGGTTCTTGGCCGCCGCCCGGATCATCGCGGGCCCGCCGATGTCGATATTCTCGATGCAGGTGTCATAATCAGCGCCCGCGGCCACCGTCGCCTCGAACGGATAGAGGTTCACAACCAGCAGATCGATGGCTCCGATGCCGTGTTCTTCCATCGCGGCCACATGATTGGCATTGTCGCGGAGGGCCAGAAGCCCGCCATGGATCATCGGGTGCAGGGTTTTCACGCGACCATCCATCATTTCGGGGAACCCGGTGACTTCGGACACATCCTTCACGGCCAGCCCGGCCTCGCGCAGCGCCTTGGCGGTGCCGCCGGTGGACAGAAGCTCCACCCCCCGCGCGGCCAGCTCGCTTGCGAATTCCACAAGGCCGGTCTTGTCGGAAACAGACAGAAGCGCGCGGGTAAGGGGTGCGGGATCTTGCATGGGCGTCCTTTGCAGGCTGCGCCCCGGCGAGTGTCACAGGGGCAGGTCAGGCGAGGGCAGAAGCGCGGAAGGGCGCGCGATGCTCCAACTTACGGCAGCGCCATAACCTCTTATGCGGCTGGTTAAAACGATCTGTTTTGTCGCGCGCGGTTTCAGACGGCCCGCATCGAAATAAACCGACGGGCGCAGGACAAGATCGGCCTCACCACCATGGCGGAACACCCAGACCTCCTCATTCGGCAACGTCAGGGAGACGGCCGCGCCTCCCATATCCAGCTCCACCACCACATCGGGGTGCAGATGAAAGCGCGCGGCAAATCTTAGGCCAACATCATAGGGAAGCGACCGGTTGATATGCTCGAACCGCGTGCGGTCATTGCCATCGAGCGCCGCCAAGCCGTCATCCCCGCGCAAGAGATTGCCATGGTCCTCCAACGTGAGTGAGCGCAGGTGGACCAACCCATGGGTGCGCCGCCAGCCATCGTGGCTCAGGACGATGCCCTCACCCCCCGCCACTTCCGAGATCTGGATCGAGACATCTGTTGGCCCTTCGGCAAAGCCCTGCCGCTCGGGCGCGGCACGGCCGGCCCGCTGCGCGAACCGGGATGAGGAATAGCCCGCCAGCGAGACGGTGGAATGGGTGAGCGTGGCGCGGCCCGCCCGGCGCCAGTCCGGCCCGAAGCTTGCGCCCGACCCGGCATTCACGATCAGGGGATGGTTGGCCGAGCACATCTCGAAGCTGAGGGTGCCGGCATGGGCGTTGGTGGAGGCCGGCCCCAGCATTGGCGGGGCCGCATCGGCAATCACCGTCACCCGGCCCGATGCCATACGGGCGAACCCCATGGCCAGCCCCTTCATTCGCGAGGGGCGCACGCCGGATTGCACCAGCGCCCCGATCAGCCGCCCGGGCGCGCCGCGCCCGCCGCCATGGGCCCGTACGAGGCTGCCATCGGCATGGCGGAGCGCGCGCAGCGTGGGGGCAATGCGCAGGATTGCGGTATCAATCGCCGGGTCCGACTGTTTGCCTGCCTCCTGCAGGATCTGCGCCACCCAGGTGAGCAGAACGAAGACCTCCAGCAATTCCTCGGGATTGCGGGTCGGGATGCCGCCCTGCGCATCGATCTCCCTCGCGCATTCCTGGGCGAGGCCGCCGAGCGCGGAGCGCAGATGCGTTTCCATCCCGATCAGGGCGCAGGCGGAATAGACGAGGCCGGTGAGCGCCTCGAAACGGGGCAAGCCCGGGGACGTCCGGCGCCAACGCTTGGCCAGGTAATTGGCCTGCCGCCCCAGCGCGCGTTCAAAGGCCCGCGCCTCGCCGGGCGCCTGCCCGTTGCGCAGGAACAGGGCATGGGTGATCCACCGCACCTGGCGGCGCCCGGTCTGATCGGGGCTCCACCCCTCGCCCTTGCCGCGCCCATAGCGCTCAAGCCATCCGTCAAGCCAACTTTGCGCCGTGGCGCGCCCTGCCGCATCGGGGATCGCGGCCAGATCATCGAGCCAGTCGAACCCATGCAGCGCCAGGGCGAATGCATCGTTGGGGGGCGTGATGTCCCACGGACTTTGCCCGTTCAGCTCAACCAGCGCACCGCCAAGCCGCAGATTTCCCGCCAGAAGCTGTCGGCCGCGCACGTCCGAACCCGGGAAGCGCGGCTCGGGTTGCCACAACAGCCCCTGCATCCGCGGACCCCAACCGGCGCTGAGCGCGGCCAGGCGTGACGACAACCGTGCGCCGCTGCCCGGACGCGGGCGGGGTCCACCGGGGGAGGGAGGGATCGGCTCGGACATTGTCAGGCGGGGCTGCTCAGAGGTTTGGTTTTGCAGGGCAGGATAGGGGGTGGCGCGCTGCGTGTCACGCCAGGCTCAACGCGGCCATGTAGAAGCCATCCAGCCCACCACGGTCGGGCCAATGGCCGGGGTGGAGGCGCAGGCCGCCTTCGGGGCTGGCCCACTCCGCGTCACCGCCGAGGGAGGTTGGATCGGTCGGAAGGACCTTGAGAGTCGGATGGCGCTTGAGGGCCGCCGTGATCTGAAACTCGCCCTCCACTGGCAGGAGCGAACAAGTGCAATAGACAAGCGTGCCTCCGGGGTTCAGAAGCGTCAGCGCATGGTCCAGCAGCCGCATTTGCAGCTTGGTCAGCGGCTCCACATCCTTGCCGGATTTCACGAAGGGCAGATCCGGGTGGCGGCGCAGCGTGCCGGTTGCGGTGCAGGGCGCATCGAGCAGGATCGCATCGTAGCTGCCTTGGTGATCGAACGCGTCCTGCGTGACGAGCGTGGCGCTCAGGCCGGTGCGCCTGAGGTTCTCGGCCACACGCCGCATCCGGGGCTCGGACAGGTCCAGCGCCGTCACGTCGGCCCCGGCGGCAGCCAGTTGCATCGTCTTGCCGCCCGGTGCGGCGCAAAGGTCGAGCACACGCTTGCCTGTAACATCTCCCAGAAGGCGCGCCGGCAGGGCGGCGGCGGCGTCCTGCACCCAGAACGCGCCGTCTTCAAAGCCCGGAAGGGCGGTGACTTGCGTGGGTTTGTGCAGGCGCAGGGAGCCCGTGGGCAGCACCTCGGCGCCCGGGATCTCAAGGCCGGGCGTACGCGGTGTCAGATCCAACGGCGGGGCCTTGGCCTGCGCCGCTTCGATGGCGCGGATACCGTCGGCGCCGATCCGTTTGCGCAATGATTTGTCGACCCAGGGCGGCAGGCGTTGCGGCGGCATCTCGGCCCAAAGCACGGGGCCTTCGGTGGCGACCTTTCGCAGAACCGCGTTGATCATGCCCGAGGCCTTACGAGTGCGCTGGTTCGATTTCGCCAGGGAAACCAGCGCATCGGTAACGCCATGGGCCTCCTGCCCGTTTTCCAGAAGCTCCACCACGCCTAGGCGCAGGATATTGTGCACCGTCGGTTTTGGTTTGCGATCCACGTAGCGTCTGATCAGCGTATCGGCGGCTGTCAGATGGCGCAGGACACTGGCCGCCAGACGGCTGGCGCGCGCGGCCTCCGGCCCGTCAATGGGGACCTCCACGTGGCTCAGCATGCGGCGGTCATGCAGCACGGCATCGAGCAGAAAAACGGCGGCTTGGCGGGCCTGCATTGCGGGCGGCTCCCTTGTTCCTGAGCCTTCGGCGCGTATATCAACGGGGAATGACGCACAAGCGGAGCCACACGCGATGAGCGATGATCAGACCCTGACCCCGGAGGCCCAACGGGCGTTGGCCGAGGCGGAGGAGCGGCGGAAAAAGGCCAAGGTGCCGGACCTGCCGACCGAGCTGGGGGGGCGCGACGGACCGGAACCGGTGCGTTATGGCGATTGGGAGCGGAAGGGCATCGCCGTCGACTTCTGACGCCATGCTTTAGCGAATACGGAAGTCCGCAATGTCGCCGGTGCCCTGATCGGCGTGGAAGCGGATGCTGGACCCGTCGACGCTCACCACCTGACAATTGCGCGCGAATTGCCGGTCACCGGCATCCAGCGTGCGGCAGAACATGCCGTTTTCCCACGACCACGTTCCCGTCACGTCCCGGCCAAGGGCCCGGCCCACGATGCTGCCATTGGGCGAAACCTGCAGACTGACGCCAAGGCGGCTCAGCTCGCGGCCCTGAACGGTCGAGACGAAGGTGTCGCGATCAGTGATCCGGGTCAGCTCGGCCAGGGCGGGGAGCGGTGCGAGCGCCACAAGCACGGCGAGGGCGGTGATGCGAAGCGACATGGGTGTTCTCCGATCCGGTTTGGGATGCGCAGAAAGCTAGGCCAGTGGCTGGCGCGATCAAGCCAGACCGAGGACCGACATCATCGAGTAATGGCCCGGCGCACGGCCCCGGCCCCAGAGCGCCGCCTTGAGGGCGCCGCGCGCGAAGATACCACGATCCGTGGCCAGGTGGCGCAGCACGATCCGCTCCCCATCGGCGGCGAAGATCACGTCATGCTCCCCCACGATATCGCCGCCGCGAATGGCGGAAAAGCCGATATGCCCGCGATTGCGTTCGCCGGTGATGCCGTCCCGGCCCCGGTCCGACGACGCCGCCAGATCGACGTTTCGCCCATGGGCGACAGCCTCGCCAAGCATGAGCGCGGTGCCTGAGGGAGCATCAACCTTGTGGCGGTGATGGGCTTCCACAATCTCCACATCAAAATCATCGTCGAGCGCGGCGGCCACTTCCTGGGCCAGCCGCACCAGCAGATTGACCCCCAGGCTCATGTTCCCGGCCCGGATGATCGTAGCATGCCGCGCGCAGGGCTCCAAAGCGGCGATATCTTCCGGAGACATGCCGGTGGTGCCGATGACATGGACGGCGCGGGCCTGTGCGGTCAATTTCGCGTGAGCCACAGTGGCCGCGGGCGTGGTGAAATCGATCACGGCCTGCGCCTTCACGATGGCGTCCAACGGGTCATCGACGACCGGCACGCCGGATTGCACACCCCCCATCGCATAGCCCAGATCCGCGCCGATCCACTCGTGCCCGGGCCGTTCGGTGACTGCCACAAGATGCGCCTTGTCGGATGCGTTGATCGTTTCGATCAGCATCTGGCCCATGCGGCCCGATGCGCCCATCACGGCTATGCCCATGCTATCCATTGTCACCTCCGTCGTGATTGTGCCGGTCGTAACGGAACCTGCGCCCGCAGGAAAGCGCCAGCTTGCGAGCGGCGCGCGCATGGCCTACCTCTGGGATCAGAGGACACGCAGCATGGCACGCAATTCACATCACGAAGGGTCCGGCCCCTCGCAGCGGCAGTTGCGGGTCGGAGAACTGATCCGACGCACTCTCTCCGGCGTGCTGGCGCGCGGTGACGTGCACGACCAGGAGCTGAACGCGATGTCGATCACGGTGGGTGAGGTGCGCACCTCACCCGATCTGAAGATCGCAACGGTCTACGTGATGCCGCTGGGTGGTGGCGGGCGCGAGGAAGCCATCGATGCGCTGAAGCGCAACAAAGGTGAACTGCGCCGGGCGTTGGGCAAGGACCTGACCCTCAAATACGCGCCCGATCTGCGGTTCGTGATCGACGAGACATTCGACCGGATGGACGAGACTCGTGAAATGCTGTCCCGCGCCGAAGTGCGCCGGGATATCGAGGCCCCAGGCAACGAGGCCCCAGGCAACGAGGCCCCGGGCAATGAGGCGTTGAGGGACGACGGATGATCCGGATCCTGACGATTCTGGGTGCAATGCTGGCCCCGACAATCAGCGGGGCGGCATGCGAAACGGTGCTGTTTGACAGCGCCGAATTCACGGCCTGCGAGGTGGATCTGGCCGAGGCCGATGTGCGCCTGTTCCTGCGCGATGAGGCGGGCGCGGTTTATGGCACGTTCAGCCGGGTGGAAAATGCCCTACCCGACGGGGCGCGGCTCGGCATCGCGATGAATGCGGGCATGTTCCACGAAGATCGCTCGCCGGTCGGCCTGTATGTGGAAGATGGCGAGCAGGAAATGCGCATCATCACGTCCGACGGGCCGGGAAATTTCGGGCTGCTGCCCAATGGCGTTCTGTGCCTTGGCGAGAATGAGGCCGCCGTGGTGGAAAGCCGCCGCTTCGCCGACGATCCGCCCGCCTGCACCCATGCGACGCAATCCGGACCGATGCTGGTGATTGATGGCGATCTGCATCCTCGATTCCTGCCGGATTCCGACAGCCTGAACATTCGCAACGGTGTGGGTGTGGACGACGGCGGCACTACGCTTTGGATGGTGATCTCGGACCAGGCGGTGAATTTCCACCATTTTGCCCGGTTCTTCCGCGATCATCTGGGCACGCCCAATGCGCTTTACTTCGATGGCCGTGTCTCGCGCCTGCATGCGCCGGATATCGGGCGGTCGGATCTGGGCTTTCCCATAGGGCCGATCCTGGGTGTGATCGTCGAAGACGCACCGGTTGACGGCGCGCAGGGGGATGGGTAGCAGGCCGGCCTTTGAGGCAGAGGGGCGATCCACATGGCGCGCAGGAAAAAGGGCCGCGATATCTCGGGCTGGCTGTTGGTGGATAAACCGGCGGGCCTGACCTCCACCGCAATTGTGAACAAGGTGCGTTGGGCGTTTGACGCCAAGAAAGCGGGCCATGCGGGTACGTTGGACCCCGATGCCACGGGCATGTTGCCGGTGGCGTTGGGTGAAGCCACGAAGACGATTGCCTATCTGGGCGATGCGCTGAAGGCCTATGAATTCCGGGTTCGGTTGGGTGTGTCGACCCGCACCGACGATGCCGAGGGGCAGGTGCTGCAAACCTCTGATTTGCGCCCCTCCGACGCCGAAATCGAGGCCGCCCTGCCCGCCTTTGTGGGTGATATCCGGCAGGTCCCGCCGCAATTCTCAGCAGTTAAGGTCGATGGCGAGCGCGCCTATGACATCGCGCGGGCGGGTGAGGAAATGGAGCTCGCCGCGCGGGATTTGTATGTCGATGAGTTGAGCTTGCTGGGTCGCCCGGATGCCGACCATGTGGATCTGCATTTCGTGTGCGGATCGGGGGGGTACGTGCGCTCCATCGCGCGGGATCTGGGCAAGGCGTTGGGCTGTCTGGGCCATGTTCTATGGCTACGCCGAACCTGGGTGGGGCCGTTTGATATCGAGGATGCGGTTGGGTTTGACCGGATCGAGGCGCTTGCGCGGACGGAGGAGATCGACGGGTTGCTGCAGCCGGTTGGCCTGGCCTTGGCCGATCTGCCGGAACTGCGCGCGACCGAAATGGGCGCGGTTCGGTTGAGGAACGGCAATCCGGGGCAGGTGCTGCCCGGCGAGGTGGAATACGGTGATCTGGCCTGGGCGTCCTTCGATGGCCAACCCGTGGCGGTGGGCCGGTTCCGCGCTGGGGAGCTTCACCCCGAACGGGTGTTCAACCTTTAGAGGTCGGACCGGGTGGGGCGGCTTGTTTCAGAAAATTCCCTTCTTGCGGATGGTATCTGCACTCGCTGTCTTCGGGTTCCCCGCATTCCATCTCAGCCGCCGGATCGCCATTGGGGACAACCCTTGGTGCAGGACCGATATCGATGTGCGAATGGCCCGGAGGGGTGTCGCGAGGGGAACGTTTTGGTTTAGGTGGACCTCTGACGTGCCGCTTTGTCGGGACGATTTGGCCGATGGGGCGGGGCAGGTATGATCGAGCGAAGCCATCAAAAGGGCGATGCGGCCTCGGTCGCCGTGTATTCCGACTGCGAGCGGTATCGCTATTCGCTGACGCGGGTGTGGGAGCCGGGCGGCAAGCGCGCGCTGTTCATCATGTTGAACCCGTCAACCGCAACCGAAGTGCAGAACGATCCCACGGTCGAGCGGTGCGAGCGCCGAGCGCGGACACTGGGGTTCGGGGCGTTTCGGGTGCTGAACATCTTCGCGTGGCGCGCCACCGATCCGCGGGACATGCGGCGGGCCGAGGACCCGGTGGGGCCGGGCAACGACGCCGCGATCCTGGAGAGCCTCGACTGGGCCGATCGGATCATCTGCGCCTGGGGCACCCATGGGGAACATCTGGGCCGCGGCCCCGAAGTGGCGGCGCTTTTGCGGGCCGCGGGCAGGCCGCTTTACCATCTGGGCCTGTCGAAAGCGGGGCATCCGAAACACCCGCTCTATATCGGTTACGCGGTGCAACCGGTGCTTTGGGAGGAGTAACGCATGGCAATCGAGGGGTTTGAGGCGTCGCGGGTTGTGACGAACGGGATCGAGCTGAGCGTCCATCGCGCGGGCGCTGGTGCGCCCCTGATCCTGCTGCACGGATTTCCACAGAACCACCGGTGTTGGGAGAAGGTGGCGCCCCGGCTGGCGGAAGATTTCGACGTGATTGTTCCCGATCTGCGCGGATATGGCGACAGCGACACACCCGAAGGGGCAGAGGCTTATGCCAAGCGCGAGATGGCCCGGGATATTGTCGGATTAATGGACGCGCTGGGGTTGGAAAAGGCCCATATACTCGGCCACGACCGGGGTGCTCGGGTGAGTTATCGGCTCGCACTGGATCATCCGGGGCGGGTGGACCGATTGGGCATTATCGAGATCGTGCCCACGGGTGATTTCTGGGCTGCATGGGATGCGGAGCTTGCGATGGCGGCCTATCACTGGACGTTCCTCGCGCAACCCGCGCCGCTGCCGGAGCGGATGATCCTGTCCGATGGCCCGGGCTATGTGGACTGGACCCTGAGCCATTGGACCCATTCTGGAGATCTGTCCGCGTTTTCGGCCGCCGCGCTGGAAAGCTACCGCGCGCAGGGGGCGGATGCCGAGCGGGTTGCGGCGATGTGCAACGATTACCGGGCCGGGGCCACGATCGACCGGCGAATCGACGCGGAAAGCCGCGCGGCGAGGGACCGGATCAAGGCGCCGCTTTTGTTCCTGTGGGGTGCCGGCGGATTTCCGGCCAAAACCGGGGATCCGTTGGGCGTTTGGCGGGATTGGGCGGTGGATGTGAGTGGCGTGGAGCTACAGCGATCCGGCCATTTTGCGATGGAAGAGGTGCCGGAGGCGGTGCTGGACGCCGTGCTGCCGCACTTCGCAGCCGACTGAAACAAAGCTCGCCCCGCCAGTGACGTGGCAGGGCGAATTGGGCGATTGCCTTGGGTTTTTTGATCAGGCGACCGCGCGGAGATCGATCATATTCGGGTCGAGGCCCTGCGCGCCGGACACGCTGAGGATGACTTCACCGTTCAGAACGATATCCGCGCCGCTGCCATCGGAGAAGTCATGGACCTCAAGCACCGGATCCGGAGTGCTCTGGGCGTCATAGAGCACTTCGATCCGGTCTTCGGTTGGATCGAACCCGGTGACATTGCTGGCGACTTCAGCGGTTTCAATGATCTCGTTGGGGGCGCTGTCCCAGCCAGGCTGCGTCTCGTCGTGATCGACGATGATTGCGTTGTCACCGCCGCCGCTCCACAACGGGTCGCTCTGACTCTGGTTCAGGCCGGCATCGGCGCTTGTGGCGTCTTGCGGATCGCCATCGGTCGCGTCGCCGATGTCAGGCTGAGCAAGCGCGGCCTCGTCCGTCGTGTCCCCCTCACCAGCATCGATGCCGTCATCGGTGAAGAGGTTATCGTCGTCCTCATCCAACTCGGGCGCGTTCGATGCAATCTCATCGTCATCCGCGGCGCCGGGGTCTGCGTTATCGGCATCGACGGTGACATGGGCGTCAACGGGCGCATCAGGTGCCTCGAAGGCGGTGCTGGCCTCCACCGGGTTGTCGGCAGCGGGGTCGTCCGCCTTGGCCTCCGGCGCACCATCTGCGAAGGGATCAAGCGGCGCGCCGGCCCCCGCCAGTTCGGTATCGCCGATGGACACTTCGGACATCACGACGCGCACATGGTCCGGCGTCATGTCGGCGGCGCCTTCGATCAGCGTCACCGGGTTGCCGTTGGCCAGAACGACGGCGGCGCCGTCTTCCATGGTGTGATCGATCTCGATTGTCGGGGCGTCTTCGGCCGTCCCGTCGAAATCGAGGACAAGGCTATCGGTTTCGGTGTCGAACCCGTCGATGTACGACACGTCCGTGCCGTCTTGCAGTTGGGTGAAGGCTTCAACCTCCAACATGTCCTGGCCTTCTGCGGCGGCGCTTTCGGTCATCCATTCGCTATCCAACGCGGCTTCCATGCCGCCCAATTCCGCGTCATCGTCGATCTCGATCTGATCAATTGGCGTGTAGGATAGCGCGATCGCATCGCTTGACGCGCCAAATCCGACGGGATCGTCCGCGTCCACATCATCCCCCGCGAACAGGAGATCAGAAAGGGCCGTGCTGGACACGCCGGACTGATCGGACATGTCCGCGTCGAGGTCATCTTCGGAGGGAAAATCGTTATCCTCGTCCTCGCCGGATGTATTCACAAAGCCATCGACGGCCGCCCCCACGAGCAGCATGGATAATACGCTTCCGGCGATCAGCATGATGAGTCCCTCAGAGTTCCGGTGAACAGGTCATTTGATGAATTGGTGCGCACCTGATCGGGTCAGGCGGGCGTGTCATGCCTTCTGGCTTCATGGACTGCGCGGTGTCATGGCCCGGTGCCCCGGATCGGGGCCGGAGCGCCGACCAACCCGCGCAGAATTTCCTGTAAATTCGCCCGGCGAGGGTTTCCGATTCATGAACGCCGCCGCGTTTCTTGTCCAAAATTTCGGGCAAATTCTCTGCGACCCGGCGGGAACGAAGTGTCCGATGCCAGTTGCAGGTGCGCAAGGGGCTTTCCCTGCACGACGATTCGGTGTAGGCGCCTGCATCTGCCTGGGGCTTGCCCCGGCCAGACCCCCTCCATGGGCCCTGCTGGACGACATCCCGGCTTGTGCCATTCCTCTAATCTCAAAGGAGACCCCGATGTCGATTACTGCTGAAGAAAAACAGCGCCTGATGAAGGAATTCGCCACAAAAGAAGGCGATACCGGTTCCCCTGAAGTTCAGGTGGCCATCCTGACCAGCCGCATCACAACCCTCACCGAGCACTTCAAGACCCACAAGAAGGACAACCACTCGCGCCGTGGTCTTCTGATGATGGTCGCGCAGCGCCGGAAACTTCTGGATTACACGCGGTCCAAGGATGAGGCCCGGTATCAGGACCTGATCAAGCGCCTGGGCATCCGCCGCTGAGGCGCAGCCGGGGACGATTGGAAGGGGCCGCATCGCGCGGCCCTTTTTGTTTGCGCGGGGAGGGCAGCCACGCTTGAATGATCCCGGACCGGACCCGGGGGCGATGATGCGAAAGCTTCTGTTGGGATTGATCGTGGTGGCCTTGCTGGCGGTGGGGGCGTTCCACCTGAGCCGGGCGCGGTCGTTCCAATTGTTCGGAGAGATCGTGACCTCCCTCCCCACGGAGGAGCGTATGGTTGCGCTGACCTTCGATGACGGCCCGTCGGAGCGGTTCACCTACGACCTGCTGGCCGCTCTGGGCGATACGCCGGCGACGTTCTTCCTTGTGGGCCAGGATATCGAGGCCCATGCCGAGGCCGCCGCGGCGATTGTAGCCGCGGGGCACGAGATCGGGAACCATTCCTGGGATCACCCGCGCATGGTCCTGATGCCGCCCGGTGCCGTGCGGGCCCAGATCGAGCGAACCGATGCCGCCATCCGCGCCACGGGCTATGACGGGCCGATCCTGTTTCGCCCGCCCTTCGGCAAGAAGCTGGTCGTCCTGCCCTGGGTGCTGAGCCGGATGGGGCGGCCCACGATCATGTGGTCGATGGAGCCTGACACGGTGCTGGGGCCGGAGATGACGGCAGAGGCGCTGATCGATTACGTGGTCGAGGGGGCTGAGCCGGGGGATATCATCCTGCTGCATGGCATGTTCACCCCAAATGCCGCGACGCGGGAGGCCTTGCCCGGGATCGTGGAAGGGCTGCGCGAGCGGGGGTTCGGCTTCGTGACGGTGAGCGAGATGATCGGGGAATGATCAGAGATGTGCAAGCTTGCTCAAGGGGGTCAACCTATTGAAATAATGCGATAAGGTGAATTTCTTTAACCTTTTGTTAAGGTGCGCGAATGGTGGGGTTCACCCACCCGCCGGGGCCAGGTGACGCAGCGTTTTGTTTCGAGAATGGGTCCGGGTCGGGCTAGGCTGCGACCGAGGAGAACCGGGCCATGATCGCGGCATTGCGGGTGTTGATCCATATGGGCGGATTGCAGCGGCTGGCGCCGTTCTGGGTGCTTGGCCTGGTGGTGTTCGCCGCGAATTTCGGGTGGCTGGTCCTTGTGGCCCTGGCCTATGGGATCGTGCTGCAATTCTTCGTGGAATATGTGCTTCACCGGTTTGTCTATCACCGCGACCCGCCAGCGGAGCAGTCGCCGTTCAACGCGCTCTACCGGGCACATATCGGGCACCATGAATTTCCGAACAACCCGGAGTTCTTCACCGGCGGGGATGAATGGTTTGCGGTGAAGTTCGGGGTTGGGGCGGTTCTGCTGCATACCCTGCTGCTGTGGCCGGTGCTGGGGCTGGCGGATGCGGCTCTGTTCGGGGCGGTGGCGCTGTTCCTGGGCTCGGTTTCCGCGTTCACGTTTTATGAATATTGCCACACGTTGGCGCATCTGGACGTGCCGAAGGGGTGGTTCGGGCGGAAGGTGACGCATGAACATCTGCGGCACCATTTCAACGATCACGAGAGCAATTTCCATGTGAGTTTTGGGATGGGCTGGATCGATACGCTGTTCGGGACGGTTTACGAGCGGAAGGCCGCGAAGGAGCGCTTTGATCGGGAGACGATCCTGAGTTTGGGCATGGACCCGGAGGATCTGCGGCTGGTCACGGCGCGGAAGGCGTGGGGGTTGCCGGAGCGGCCGAGGGCGAGGGTGTCCGGGCGGTGAGGGTGTTCCGGGCGGTGAGGGTGTTCCGGGCCAAGGCCCGGTCTACTGGGTCGGCGGGACAAGTTCCGCCCTACGGGTAGAGCACCGACATTGACGGGCCTGGGTGCGGCGATCCTGACGGGTTTGGGTGGCAATTTATGGTGGCCAAGTCAGTGTGACGATTGAACGGAGCGCGTGGGGTGGCCAAATCGCCGGGCCCGGGGGAGGCCCGTCGATGGCGGGGCGGCATTCGCCGCTGTTAACCCGCTTGAGTGGAACTGGTGGCGTGAATGAAATGACTAGCGGCCTTCCAGAACCAAAAAGTCAATGCTCGCGTTGGAGAGTGTTGTGCTTCAAGTATTCATCTACGTCCGAGCGGGTTTCGTCATGAAGCTCACCCGTTATGAGAAAGAAGAAGAGCCCTTTCAACGCAGCGTTCAGATCCCAGATATCGTCGATACTGAAGAAAGGAATTGGCTCAGCGCCGTATCTATTGTCCGTATGAAAGTTCCGCACACGATCAGCGTAGTAATCCTCAAAGAACCGCCGTTTTGTGGGAGGTATCCCATAAGCTTCGTCCATGTACTTTTGGGCATCGTACGAAGTAGGGTTTGCCACACCCGCTTCTCTGAGCCTGCGCAGAATTATACTGTGGGCCGCGTCCAAAGCGATGTGTGAATAGGCCAGCGACGCATCCCTAAACTGGAAATGGCAGAATGACATCTCGGATTTCAGAAGAGCATGCAATCCGCGAATGATCAGGGGGTCGCTTGTGTCAATGGACTTGAAGAGGTCTGTTGCGTTTTCAAGACGACGCTCATCCCAGTCAACAAATTCGTATTGCTCAAGCTTGTCAGGCAACAGTCCGTGATTGCCAGACATGAAGTAATCATCCGAACGTGCGGAGTGAAGAAGCGGGCTCAGTAATGACCCGTCTTCCACGACTGCGTCTGTAGAGTTTACTTCGATGTCTTGAAAGATCGGAAGCGGGTAGAGCCTAACGCTCGAGCTCTCACCGTTTCCTACGTACATAGCCGCAAGGAATCTTACTTCTTGGACTGTCCAATTATCCAACTCAAAGGCAGGTTGGTCCGGGACCATTCGTCCATGCCGATCCACCAGCCGGTTTTTTGTACATAAGAACAGAGTTCGCCCACTCCTGAGAAGCATGTCGCCAGAAATCATGATGTCTGGAATTGGATACGTTCCTAGGAACGAAAAGGGCCTGACACGAACGTTCATTGCCGCACGGTAGCTTGAGACCATGCATGTTGCAAAATCCAAAGGACGATGACGATGGCCTACCAGCACCCCTCCCCTTCCCAAATCCCCGCAACCCGTGTATGTGCCGCCTCATCTGAGACGAGGCGCTCTGACCCGGCGTTCGCAACGAGGATAAGGGTCGGCGGCAATGGGGCCGCCATATGGATGAGGGACGCGGCAGGGGCCGCGAGGGCCCTCGAATAGGAAACGCAGATGTTCAACATTGTGAAGAAAGAGATCCAGTGGGGCGAAGAGACGCTGACACTGGAAACGGGCCGTGTGGCCCGTCAGGCCGATGGGTCTGTGATTGCGACGTTGGGGGAGACCTCCGTCATGGCGAACGTGACGTTCGCGAAGCAACCGAAGCCGGGAATGGATTTCTTCCCGCTGACGGTTCACTACCAGGAAAAATATTATGCCGCCGGTAAAGTGCCGGGTGGCTTCTTCAAGCGGGAGGCCCGGCCCACCGAGAAGGAAACCCTGACCGCGCGTCTGATCGACCGTCCGATCCGCCCGCTCTTCGTCCCCGGGTTTAAAAACGAAACCCTCGTGATGTGCACGGTGCTGTCGCACGATCTGGTCAATGACCCGGACGTGGTTGCGATGATTGCGGCGTCGGCGGCACTGACGATCTCGGGCGCGCCGTTCCGTGGCCCGATTGCAGGCTGCCGCGTGGGTTTCGAGGATGGCGACTACATCCTGAACCCGACGGTCGACGACATGCACGACCTGCGCAACAACCCCGAGCAGCGGCTGGACCTGGTTGTGGCGGGCACGAAAGACGCCGTGATGATGGTGGAATCGGAAGCCTATGAGCTGTCCGAGGCCGAGATGCTGGGGGCGGTGAAATTCGCCCATGAGAGCATCCAGCCGGTCATCGAACTGATCATCGATCTGGCCGAAGACGCCGCGAAAGAGCCGTTCGATTTCCAGGCGCCGGATTATTCGGAGCTCTACGAGACGATCCGCGCGGCGGGCGAAGACAAGATGCGCGAAGCCTATGCGATCACCGACAAGCTGGAGCGTCAGACCGCTGTGGCGGCGGTGAAGGAGGGCGTGAAGGAAGGCCTGAGCGAAGAGCAGTTGGAGGATCCGAACCTTTCGGCGGCTTTGAAGAAGCTGGAATCGACGGTTCTGCGCTCGGACGTGGTGAAGAATGGGCGCCGCATTGACGGTCGTGCACTGGACGAAGTGCGCGATATCGTGTGCGAGACCAAGGTCCTGCCGCGGACCCACGGCTCGGCGCTCTTCACCCGGGGTGAGACGCAAGGCCTCGTCGTGACGACGCTGGGCACCGGCGATGATGAGCAGTTCATCGACGCGCTGCATGGCAACTTCAAATCCAACTTCCTGCTGCACTACAACTTCCCCCCCTATTCGGTGGGTGAAGCCGGTCGCGTGGGCCCTCCGGGGCGTCGTGAGATTGGCCACGGTAAGCTGGCATGGCGGGCCCTTCAGGCGGTTCTGCCTGCGGCGACCGACTTCCCCTACACCGTGCGGGTTGTGTCCGAGATCACAGAGTCCAACGGCTCGTCGTCGATGGCGTCGGTGTGCGGTGGCTCGCTCTCCATGATGGATGCGGGTGTTCCGCTGAAGGCACCGGTTGCCGGTGTGGCCATGGGCCTCGTGCTGGAAGAGGACGGCTCCTACGGGATCCTGACCGACATCCTGGGGGATGAGGATCACCTGGGCGACATGGACTTCAAGGTCGCAGGGACCGAGGCCGGTATCACGTCGCTGCAGATGGACATCAAGGTCGCCGGTATCACGCAGGAGATCATGGAAAAGGCCTTGGAGCAGGCGAAAGCCGGGCGTCTCCATATCCTGGGTGAGATGTCGAAAGCTGTCACCGAAGCCGGTGAATTCTCGGAGCACGCGCCGCGTATCGAGACGATGCAGGTGCCCACCGACAAGATCCGCGAAGTGATCGGGTCGGGCGGCAAGGTGATCCGCGAGATCGTGGAAGTTTCGGGCGCCAAGGTCGACATCAACGACGACGGCATCATCAAGATCGCCTCGCCCAACGGCGACAGCATCCAGAAGGCCTATGACATGATCCATTCGATCGTGGCGGAGCCGGAGGAAGGCAAGGTTTACAAGGGCAAGGTCGTGAAGATCGTCGATTTCGGCGCCTTCGTGAACTTCTTCGGCAAGCGCGATGGGCTGGTCCACGTATCCCAGATCGAGAACCGTCGCCTGAACCACCCCTCCGACGTCCTGAAAGAGGGCCAGGAAGTGTGGGTCAAGCTGCTCGGCTTCGACGATCGCGGCAAGGTTCGGCTGGCCATGAAGATGGTCAACCAGGAGACCGGCGAGGAAATGGCGAAGGAAGACGCGGAATAAGCGCGCCTTCCAACGGAACTTCGAAAAGGCCCTGCATTGCGCGGGGCCTTTTCTTTTTTGGCCGTGGCGCGGCGGTGGGGTATGGCACCCGTCAGCCGACCGGGGGATTGTGCCAGGTGCTGGGCTTGAACGGCTGGATCAGGGCGCGTTCGACCAGGGCGAGGTGATCCTGGCCATAAAACGGATCGCCGTCGACGATATAGGTGGGGGAACCGAAGACGTTCTGATCGCGGGCCCAGTCGCAGTTTTCCGCCAACCGGGCCTGGACCGGTGCCGATACGGCGCGGTCGAGAAGGGTATCGGGGTCGTGGCCCGCCTCACCGGCAACCTGCGCCAACGCGGTCCGATCGGAGAGATCGATATCGTCGCGCCAATGCGCTTCGAGAAGACGGTGGGCCATGGCATCGACCTGCGGCCCCTGATCGCCCAGGGCGAGGATCATGCCGGAGGCGAGGCTGTAATCGGCATCGTGATGGGTCGGGCGATGCGCAATGATCGGCACGTCGCGTAGCTCCGCCCATCGCTCGATCTCGCGCCCGAAGAAATAATCGACATGGGCCTGGGTCCGGTCGCGAAAGGGTTGGCTGCCCTGCTGCTCGACCACCGGCGACAACAGGATGGGGCGGTGGACGAGGGTTGCGCCATGCGCGGCGCAGATCCGCGACAGCTCGGCAGAGCCCAGATAGGCATAGGCGGAATGGGCGGAATAGACGTAGGTGATGGCGGGCATGATCGAACCGTGGAGTCAGCCGGGGGCGGATGCAAGGGCCGCGCCGGCGCTAACCTGTGGACCGGAGATGCTACCGCAGCGCGTCGAGGAGCTTGGCGAGCCGATTTTCACGCGTCGCAGGGCGTTTTGCGGTGCTGATCGGATAGAGTGCGCTTCGCTGTTTGCCGGGGCTGAGCGCCGCCCAGGCATCGGTTAGCCCGGCCGAGCGGATCGCGTTCATGACATCACTTGGCACCTCGACCAGATCGTCGGGGGCGGGGCGCAGGCGGGCTTCGAACACCTCTCCGGGGGTCAGCCCGCTCCGGTCGAGCAGAGATTTTCCGGCCCAGAGGAACGGGGTGTCGATGACATCCGCCGGGGCCTTGGAAATAGCGAGGTTGACCGGGTGATCGTTGAATTCACCCTCGACCCGCTTGGTTTTGCCAAGGTGGGTGAGGACATCGGGGGGAAGGCGGACGATCGTGTAGACCGCGTCGCCCCATTGCATCGGCTCAATTCTGGCCTCGAAGGTCGTATAATCCATGAGGGGCTCAGATAGGGCGGCGCGGGCCATCGACGAGGGCTGATGGTGGCCCTGATCGGCTTGCGTTCAAGCCGGTTCGCGCAACACCCGTGGCACCTTGAATTCGACGTTCTCGACGGCGGTTTCCACCAGCTCCCGCGTGACATCGAAGCGATCTTCGAAGGCCTGGATGACCTCCTCGATCAGCACTTCCGGGGCCGATGCGCCCGCGGTGATCCCCAGGGTTCTGATGCCGTCGAGCGCGCGCCAGTCGATGTCTGCGGCGCGCTGCACAAGCTGGCTGTAGCCGCATCCGGCGCGGGCGCCGACCTCGACGAGGCGTTTGGAATTCGAGCTGTTGGGCGCGCCGACCACCAGCATCGCCTCCGCGCGCGGCGCCATGGCTTTCACGGCTTCCTGCCGGTTGGTGGTGGCGTAGCAGATATCTTCCTTGTGGGGCCCGATGATGGCCGGGAACCGGGCTTGCAGCGCGGCCACGATCTCGGCGGTGTCGTCCACGGAGAGTGTGGTTTGCGTGACGAAGGCGAGCTTCGCGGGGTCGCGCACCTGAACCGTGGCGACATCGCCGACCGTTTCCACCAGCAGCACCTCGCCCTCGGGCAATTGGCCCATCGTGCCCACCGTTTCCGGGTGGCCCTCATGCCCGATCATGATCATCTGCAGGCCGTTGTCGGCGTGCCGCTGCGCCTCGATATGAACCTTGGAGACCAGCGGGCAGGTGGCATCGACATAGATCATCTCGCGCGCCTGCGCCGCGGCGGGCACGGATTTCGGCACGCCATGGGCGGAGAAGATCACCGGGCGATCCTCGGGGCAGTCGTCCAGCTCCTCGACGAAGACCGCGCCCTTGGCCTTCAGGTCATCGACCACGTATTTGTTGTGCACGATCTCGTGGCGCACATAGACGGGGGCGCCCCATTTGCCGAGGGCCATTTCGACGATCTTGATCGCGCGATCCACACCGGCGCAGAACCCGCGTGGGGCGGCGAGGTAGATCGTCAGCGGCGGCTTGGTCATCGGCACTCTCCTGTCCGCCTCAGAGGTAAGGCCTGGAGCAAGGGCCGTAAAGTGGTGCATCGGCGCAGGGGGGCTTGTGCGTTGCGGCGGGACGGGTGGCGTGGTTGGCTGCACCAAACCTCAAGGAGATTTCCCCATGCTGATGCCCCGCCAAGCCGTTCCGTCCCTGTCCGTTCCGATGGTGGGGGGTGGTACGTTCGATCTGGCCGCCGAGGACAGCCCGCGGGGCACCATCGTGTGCTTCTATCGCGGCCTGCATTGCCCGATCTGCGCGACCTATCTGACGGAGTTCGAGAAGCTGGTGGATGACTTTGCCGAGCGCGGCGTGGCCTCGGTCGCGATCTCCAGCGACGGGGAGGAGCGTGCGGCGCAGATGAAAGAGAAGATCGGCGCGACGAAGCTGCGCTTTGGCTATGATCTGGCGCTGAGCAAGGCGCGGGACTGGGGGCTCTATATCTCCACGTCGCGAGGCAAGACCTCCATCGGGATCGAGGAACCGGCGCTGTTTGCGGAGCCCGGCCTGTTCCTGATCAATCCCGACAACACGCTTTACTACATGTCGGTTCAGACGATGCCGTTTGTCCGGCCCCATTTCCGCGAGCTTCTGGGAGCGGTCGATTTCGCCATCGAGAAAAGCTATCCGGCGCGGGGGGAGTATACCGGCGCAGTCTGACAGGGTTATCAACGTTGATAAGGCGGGTTAAAGCGCTGATTTATTGGGATAAACCGTGTTTCATTGGCCTTTGATTAACCTCGTTTGGGCGCGGCGCGCCGTCACGTGAGCCAGTTGCGCCCGGACGCCTCAACGCGGGCGAGCAGGTTGAACAGCATCTGCGCCTCCTCCTCGCTCAGATCGGCGAGCATGACCCTGTTCACATCCTCATAGACGCCCTGCAAATGGCGCAGCGCCTGACCTTTTTCGGTGGGGCGGACCAGCACAGCGCGCCGGTCCGCTGCGTCCTGCTCGCGCGTGAGAATGCCCGCGGCCACCATCCGATCCACGATGCGGGAGGCGGCGGGCGGTGCATTTCCGGTGAGCGTCGCGATGTCTTTCACGCTGAGATCACCATTGAGCCACAGGCATTGCAGCACGGCCCATTGCGCGAGGCTAAGCCCATGGGGTTCCAGAATTTTGTTACAGACAGCCGAGGCAGCGGAGGCGGCGAAGTTCAATTGCCGACCGATGGAGACAGGGGTTTTGAGTGGGGTGGTTTCCATATTAATAGTTGCCATGTAATTTATTGTTAGGTTATGTAACCCTAACGAATGATTCCGTGGGAGAATAGCCATGACCCTTGTCCGAACATCCATTGCCGGAATGCTGTGCATCGCGGCCTCCGCCCTGCCACTGTTGGCGCAAGATGCCGGATCCGAAGGCCGGGTGGTGGGAGAAACCCTGTTCGCGACGATCGACACGAGCAATCGCGGCGCCATCCATGCCGGTGATCTGGAAGCCTTCCGGGATGCCGTCTTTGCGGGCATGGACACAAACGGAGACCGGCGCGTGCCCTATGCCGAATTCGCGGCCTGGGATCCGGGCTTTGCCCGCGTGGCCGAGGCGGCGGGGCGGCTGGACCATTATACAACCGCGTCCCGCGTGGTGTTCGCCTTCTGGGACCGCGACGGCAATGGCGAGATGAGTGAGCCCGAAATGCGGTTTGCCATGACCCATGATTTCCGTCGCGCCGATCTGGACAATGACACGGTGCTGAGCCTGGACGAGTTCCTGACGGGCTTCCCGATCATGGTGGCGATGCGGGCCGCGATCCGCCCGGATCTGTAGGGGGGCAGGACAATGAAAGGCTCAAACCACGCCTATGGCACCATCGCGAAAATCCTTCATTGGCTGAGTGCGCTTTTGATCCTCGTGCTGATCGGGAGCGGCTTCCGCTCGGGATTTGCGACCGATCCGGAGGTGAAACTGGCCGCGCTGAGCGTACATTTGCCCGTGGCCTTCACGGTGCTGCTGCTGACGGCCTTCCGCCTGATCTGGTGGTGGCGGTTCGACAGGAAGCCGGAGCCGTTGGAGGGCGTGCCGAATTGGCAGGAGAGCATCGCGCGGTGGACCCATCGGGGGCTCTACGCGCTGATCCTTATCCTGCTGGCCAGCGGCATCACGATGTCGGTGATGAGTGGCCTGCCCGATGCCGTCTTTGGCACAGCGGAAATGCCGGAGCTTGCGGAGCTTCCGACGCGCATCGGCCACGGCCTGGCCGCCCGGTTGATCGCAGCAGCGGCGTTGCTGCATGCGGGGGCCGCGTTGTACCACCATTGGGTGGCCAAGGACCGGACGCTGACACGGATGTGGTTCGGGCGCTGAGCTGCGCCATCCCAGGTCCGGATTGCCGCTGCCGTCACCGGGCGAGTTCCTGGAGCAGCCTCAGCGCGGCGGCTGATCGGTCGGCGCAGAACGTTGGTGTGGGGGTGTCCATCGCGCCGATGACACGCCGGATCTGGAGATCGCCGATCAGGAGGGAGAGGTAGATGGCCGTCAGCTCCGCCGGATCGCCCTTGAGATCACTGCGCGCGATCAGCGCCTCGACCAGCGGTGCGACCACATCCTTGCCCCCGGAGGCAATCGCGCGGCCCAGATCCCCGGACGGATCCGCGGCGGCGGCGCGGTTCAGCGCCACGGCCCGGGGGCCGAGTACCATGCCGAGAAGCACGGGGCCGAGCCGGGCAAGCCGATCCAGCGGGTCGCCGCCGTGGGTTTCAGCCAAGGCGGCCCGAACCAGATCCGTGTTGCGCGCGATCAGAGCCGCCATCAGCCCCTTCTTGTCGCCATACCAACTGTAGAGCGTTTCATTCGAGGCCTTCGCGGCGCGGGCAATCGCCTGCATCGACGTGCCCGCATAGCCCTTTTCCCCCAGCATCCGGTAGGCGGCATCCTCGATCTGCTGACGGCGATGTTCGCGTGTTTCGGTTTTCATGGCAGGCCCCTTGACGTGTAATCGTAATTACGGTTACGGATTATGACAAGGCGTAATAGTGATTACGGTTATGGAGACCGGAAGGGGGCGCAATGCATGGTTTGGTTCTTGGGTTCGGGTTTGGGTCGCTTGTGTTGGCAGGCGCGATCTTCGGGTTCTTCTATGCCTGGATCTGCTCGACGATGTGGGGCCTCGACGCGATCGATCCGCGAACGGCGATCACCGCGATGCAGGGCATGAATGCGAGCGTTCGCAATGCCGTGTTCGCGCCCTCATTCTTCGCCACGCCCGTCGTGATGCTGGCCACCGCGGCGCTAGCCGGTTCCATGGGCTACAGGCGCGCTGCGCTGGTATTCGCGTTGGGTGGGGCGGTATATCTGCTGGGTGGTATGATCCTGACCCTCGCCGTGAATGTTCCGATGAACGAGGCCCTGGCCCGTATCGAGGTGCCGGAGGACCTGGAGGCCGCCCGCGCGATCTGGGAGGCGTATTCGTCCCGCTGGCAGGTGTTCAATATCATCCGGACCGTGGCGTCCGGCATGGCCCTGATCCTGGCCGGGTGGGGCTTGGTTGTGGTTGCGGGCGCGCGGGCGGCCTAGCGCCAGCTTTCGACCGTCTGGATCACGATATCTGCCATGGGTTTGCCGGCGGTCGTATCGCCGGCAAGGCGGATCTGGCTGAGCACGCCCCAGAGCGCGCCGAGCAAAAATTCGGCCCGCGTTTCGGCATCGGCCACCCCGTCCGCGACAAGCGCGGCGCGAAAATGATCGCGCCACATCGCGCGGTAGCCGCCGATGGCGTCTTCGACGGCTTGCGGCTTTTCGGGGATCTCGAAAACCGTGTTCACCATCAGGCAACCGGACTGGCTGATATCGTCTTCGGGCCTCGTCTGGACCATTCCGGCGAAGACTGTGCGAATCGATTCGAGGCCGGGTTCGGCGAATAACTGATCCAGCAGGCCGGACGCCATGGCGTGATAGGCGGCGAGGGATTTGACGAAAAGATCGTCCTTTTCGCCGAACGTATTGTGCATGGAGCGGACGCCAACGCCGCTTTCAGCCTCCAGAACCTTGTAGGTGGTGGCGTCAAATCCCAGGCGCCAGAACGTCATCATGGCGCATTGCAGAACCTGGGCTTCGTCGAAGGAGCGGGGGCGGGGCATGGCGGGTCCTCGGGTTTATTTTGCATTGCGGGTTGCAATACGTGGTCGACTTCCGTAGATATATTGCATCGCGCGATGCAATTCAATCTTGAAACGGGAAGGAGCCCCGAACATGCCTACCATTCGAGTAACTATTCCGAAGGCCGCGTGGTCGACGGACGAAAAGGCGCAGATCGTCCAGACGCTGACCGGCGGGCTGAACGGCATTGCCGAGACCGCCGGGAAGGGCACCATCACGCCCTATATCAACGTGCATATCGAGGAGACCTCCGAAGGCGGATATGCCGTCGGTGGGCAGGTGGTGGCGTAATGCGGCTGAGCAATCAAACCATCATCGACAAACCTGTCGCGGAGGTGTGGGAGGTGCTGGGGCCGGGATATGAGCGGGCGGGCGATTGGGCCAGTTCCGTCTACGTCTCCCGCGCGCGTCCGGGCCAGAGCAAGATCGCGGCGGCCCCGGTTGCGGGGCGGGTGTGCGAGACATCGCTTGGCCCCTTCACGGAAACCATCGAGGCCTATGATCCGGTCGCACACCGGATCGCCTATTCGGCGACGGGGGACAAGATGCCGGGCTTTGTCCGGTCCCTCGTGAACACCTGGGAATTGACGCCGAAGGGGGCCGGGCAGACGCAGGTCAACATGGTGCTGGAGGCTGATATCGCGTTTCCGTTCAACATGTTGATGGGGTGGATCATGAAGATCCAGTTCCGCAAGGTTCTGGCCGAAAGCCTTGAGGAGTTCCGCCACTACGTCGAGACCGGGCGGCCCCATGCCCGCAAGGTCAAGGCGGATGGCTCGAAGAAGGCGGCCACGGCCCGGCGGGCCATAACCACGCCTGTCTGAGGGCCCCTAAATGCCAAAGCCCCGTCCGATCCGGGCGGGGCTTTGCGCGTCTCTTACTCGGCGTCGGCGGCGGCCGGCGTGTCGACCGGTTCACGCATCTCGGGCCGCGGTTCCCGCGGGGGGCGGCCGATGGCCTCCTTCAGGTCATTCAACTCGATGAAGTTGTCGGCTTGGCGTCGCAGGTCATCGGCGATCATCGGCGGTTGCGAGCGGATCGTGGAGACGACCGACACGCGGCAGCCCTTGCGCTGGAGCGCTTCGACCAGGGGCCGGAAATCGCCATCGCCGGAGAACAGGACGATGTGGTCCACATGCTCGGCGGTCTGCATGGCATCGACCGTCAACTCGATATCCATGTTGCCCTTCACCTTGCGGCGGCCCTGGCTGTCGACGAATTCCTTGGCCGGTTTGGTGACCATGGAGAAGCCGTTGTAGTGCAGCCAGTCGACCAGCGGGCGGATGGGCGAGTAGTCATCGTTTTCGAGCAAGGCGGTGTAGTAGTAGGCCCGCAGCAGCTTGCCGCGCTGCATGAATTCCGACCGCAACAGCTTGTAGTCGATGTCGAACCCCAGCGCTTTTGCGGCGGCGTAGAGGTTGGAGCCATCGATGAACAGCGCCAAACGTTCGTCCCGGTAAAACATAAAGATGTCCAATGCCCGTGAGTGAGTGTAATGCACCGTGCGCTAGATAATTTCGGGGAGTGAAGCCGACAGCGCCCGGCACGGGGTGTTGAAGGCTTACATTGCATGGAGGCCGGGGTGCAAGAAGGGATCGGGAAAGTTAACGCGACGACCGGCTTGATTGCGCTTGGCGCCAACTTGCCGGCGCGCGGGATTTCGCCGGAAAACAGCATCCCCGCGGCAATGGCGCGCGTTGCGGAGCGGGTGGGCGGGACTTCGAAAAAAAGCGCACTATATCACACACCGGCCTTTCCGGCGGGCTCCGGCCCGGACTTCGTGAACGCCGCGATGCGAGTCGAATGGGACGGACGTGCGAAGGACCTGCTGGCGATTCTGCACGAGGTTGAGACGTATTTCGGGCGCACCCGCGCGGTGCGCTGGGAGGCGCGGGTGATGGATCTGGACCTGATCGGACTGGGCGACGCGGTGTTGCCCGACCCCGAGACCCGCGCCGCGTGGAGCACGCTTTCCCCCGATGAGGCCGCGCGGGTTGTGCCCGATCAGCTGATCCTGCCCCATCCCCGGTTGGCCGAGCGGGCCTTCGTGCTGGTCCCGCTGGCGGACGTGGCGCCGGACTGGGTGGATCCGGCAAGTGGGCGCAGCGTGGCGGCGATGCTGGCGGATCTGCCCGCCGCGGATCTGGCGGCGATCCGGCCCCTTGAGGCCGCAACGGAATAACGCGAATCCGGTTGTCAATGGGCATGGCCCGGCTTATGTAGCGCCTCTAACCCCTGAATGGTGTCTAGTCTCTGGAGTGCCCCATGGCCCGCGTCACGGTTGAAGATTGCGTTGATAAGGTTCCGAACCGGTTCGAACTGGTGATGCTTGCATCGCATCGCGCGCGGGAGATCGCGGCCGGCGATCCGCTGACCATCGACCGCGACAATGACAAGAACCCCGTCGTTGCCCTGCGCGAGATCGCGGATGAAACCCAGCAGGCCGATGATCTGCGCGAGCGGCTGATTGAATCGCACCAGACCCAGATCGAGGTGGACGAGCCCGAGGAAGACGCCATGGCGCTTCTGCAAGGTGTCGAACAGGACCGTCCCGCCCAGGATGACATGAGTGAAGAGCAGATGTTGCGCGCGCTCATGGAAGCCCAGGGCCAGAAGTGACGGCCGAGGCCAGGCTTGCCCCAGATCACGGCGTCGACGAACAGATCGACGCGGATGACCTGCTGAGCCTGGTCCGCAATTACAACCCCAAGACCAACGAGGCGCTGATCCGTGGCGCCTTTGAGTATGGCCGCCAGATGCATGACGGCCAGACCCGCCATTCCGGCGAGCCGTATTTCACGCATCCCGTGGCCGTCGCCGCGATCCTGACGGAACAGCGGCTGGACGATGCCACCATCGTCACCGCGCTGTTGCATGACACCATCGAGGATACCCGCTCCACCTATGCCGAAGTTGCCAGCCAGTTCGGGGACGAGGTTGCGGGCCTTGTCGATGGCGTCACGAAGCTGACGAACCTGCAACTGAGCAATCGCGAAAGCAAGCAGGCCGAGAATTTCCGCAAGCTGTTCATGGCGATGTCCAAGGATCTGCGGGTGATCCTGGTGAAGCTGGCGGACCGTCTGCACAACATGCGCACGATCCGGCATATGCGGCCCGACAAGCAGCGCCAGAAGGCCCATGAGACGATGGATATCTATGCGCCGCTGGCCGGCCGCATGGGGATGCATTGGATGCGGGAGGAGCTGGAGGACCTGTCGTTCCGGGTGCTGAACCCCGAGGCGCGCTCCTCGATCATCCGCCGGTTCCTGACCCTGCAGCGCGAGACCGGCGACGTGATCCCCAAGATCACCGACGATATCGAGACGGTGCTGGATAAGCACGGCGTCAGTGCGCAGGTCTTTGGGCGGGCGAAGAAGCCCTATTCGATCTGGCGCAAGATGCAGGAAAAGAAGCTCGCCTTTTCGCGGCTTTCCGATATCTACGGCTTTCGCGTCATCACCGAGAGCGAGGATGATTGCTACCGCGTGTTGGGGGCGATCCACCAGCGCTGGAAATCGGTGCCGGGGCGGTTCAAGGACTACATCAGCCAGCCGAAATCCAACGGCTACCGCTCGATCCACACCACCGTCAGCGGGCGCGACGGCAAGCGGGTGGAGGTGCAGATCCGCACCCGCCAGATGCACGAAGTGGCGGAATCGGGTGTGGCGGCCCATTGGTCCTACCGTGACGGTGTGCGCGCCGCGAACCCGTTTGCGGTGGATCCCGCCAAGTGGTTGGAAAGCCTGACCGAGCGGTTTGAGAATGCCGAGGATCACGACGAATTCCTCGAACATGTGAAGTTGGAGATGTATTCCGACCAGGTGTTTTGCTTCACGCCCAAGGGGGACGTCGTGAAGCTGCCGCGCGGGGCGACGCCGATTGATTTCGCCTATTCGATCCATACCCGGATCGGGCATTCCTGCGTGGGCGCGAAGGTGGACGGGTTGCGCGTGCCGCTCTGGACGCGGCTGAAGAACGGGCAATCGGTGGATGTGATCACCGCCGAGGGCCAGACGCCCCAGGCTACGTGGATCGACATTGCAACGACGGGTCGGGCCAAGGCGGCGATCCGGCGAAGCCTGCGCGAAGTGGACCGGGATCGTTACATCAAGCTTGGCAAGGAGCTTGCGCGGGTCGCGTTTGAGCAGATCGGCAAGAAGGCGACCGACAAGGCGCTGGCCACCGCCGCCAAGGCGCTGAGCCTGCGGGACGGGGACGAGGTGCTGGCGCGCATCGGGTCGGCCGAGTTGAGCGCGCGGGACGTGGTGGGGGAGCTGTACCCCGAACTGGCCCATGGCGACGACCAGGGCGTGATCGAGGAAAAACGCGCCGTGATCGGCCTGCCGCCGGGGGCGCGGACGATGCGCGCGCAATGCTGCCAGCCGGTGCCGGGGGAGCGGATCGTGGGCATCACCTATCCGGGCAAGGGCCCGCTGGTGCACGCCATCGATTGCCTTGCGCTGGCCGCGTTTGACGAGGCGCCGGACCGCTGGATCGACCTGCATTGGACCGACGGACGCCATGCCGTGATCCACAATGTGACCGTGGATGTCACAATCTCAAATGAAAACGGCGTCTTGGGACGTATCTGCACGTTGATCGGTGAGCAGAACGCCAATATCTCGGACCTACACTTCATCGACCGAAAGCCGGATTTTTTCCGTCTTCTCATAGATGTGGAGGTGCGGGACGCGGAACACCTGCATGCGGTGATGATGGCGGTGGAAGCGGATTCCGATGTTGTCACGCTGGACCGGTTCCGCGATCTGGACCGGAGGCCCTAGGCACTCCATATCTTGAAGGCGGAATGCGCCCGCATGGGCGTTTGTGACGAAAGGGGCGGCGCGTGTTCAGACGCCGTGATTACAGACCCTGGTATCGTGTTGTCCTCGAGGTCCTTTGGCCCCGGGGTGGTTGGCTGCGTGCGGCGCAATATGTCCAGCATCGGATGCGGCGCCTGCCCGGCACCCCGGAGCAGATCGCGCGCGGCGTGTTTGCCGGGGCAGTCACGGTCTTCACCCCCTATTTCGGCCTGCATTTCGTAATTGCGGCGCTTCTGGCGCGCGTGATGCGCGGCTCGATGATTGCGGCGCTTCTGGCCACGTTCATCGGCAATCCGTTGACCTACGTGCCGATCGCGATCATCTCGCTCAACCTGGGGCATTTCATGCTGGGCTCCCGCCCGACGGTTGGGGTGAATGACAGCCTGTTTGCCCGGTTCGGCAATGCGGCGGGTGATTTGTGGCACAATTTCAAGGCGATGTTCACCGATGACGTGGCGCATTGGGGGGAGTTGCTGATTTTCTGGAACACGGTTGTGTGGCCGTGGACCGTGGGCGGGGTGATCCCTGGCCTGATCTGCGGGATCGTGTGCTACTTCCTGAGTGTGCCGGTGATCCGCGCCTATCAGAAGCGGCGCGCGGCCCGGCTGCGCAAGAAGATGGAAAAGCTCCGCCAGCAGGCGGATGCGGCGGAGTGAGCGAAATGGACAAGCTGCGGCTGGGTGTGAATATCGACCATGTGGCGACGTTGCGGAATGCCCGGGGCGGGGCCTTGCCCGATCCGGTGCGCGCCGCCGTGGCGGCCGAGGCGGCGGGGGCCGACGGTATCACCGCGCATCTGCGCGAGGACCGTCGCCATATCCGCGATGCCGATATTGCCGCAATCATGGAGGCGATCTCGATCCCGCTGAATTTCGAGATGGCGGCGACCGATGAGATGCAGGCGATCGCACTGGGCCATCTGCCCCATGCGGCCTGTATCGTGCCCGAGAAGCGCGAGGAGCGCACCACGGAAGGTGGCCTGGAAGTGGCGGGCGACCAGAACCGGCTGAGCCATTATATCGGGCCGCTCACGGATGCCGGGATCCGCGTCTCGCTGTTCATCGCCGCCGACCGGGCGCAGATCGAGGCCGCCGCGCGCGTCGGCGCCCCGGTGATCGAGATCCATTCCGGCGCCTATACGGATTTCGACGCCGAGGGGGATATCGCCGCGCGGGATGCGGAGCTGGCGCGGATCATCGACGGGGTGAAGCTGGGCCACGATCTGGGGCTGGAGGTCCATGTGGGCCACGGCCTGACCTACGACACCGTCGCCCCGATTGCGGCCCTGCCCGAGGTGCGGGAGCTGAATATCGGGCATTTCCTGATCGGCGAGGCCGTGTTCGTGGGGCTGGAGGCGGCGATTGCCCGGATGCGCACCGCGATGGATGCGGCACGGGGCTGAGCCGGTTTCTGCGTTGCGCGGCATTGGCTTATCGGACAGGCTGGCTTCGTGCCTGACCTGACCCGGGAGTTCCCATGTTGAGATTTGCAAGCGCATGTGCCGCGGCCCTGGCCTTCGCAGGACCCGCATCCGCGTTCATCACCGCGCCCTGCGGGCCGGAATTCACCCCCCTCACGATCACCGAGCCGTGGGAGGACAACACGCAGACCTTCGCAAACGGCGCGATCCGCATCTTCGAGATGTTCATCGACCCCAATGTTGCCAGCGGGGCCGCGCTGGGTGTTCTGCACCCGGTGCCCGGCGATGAGGGCGGCCCGTTCCGGCGCTGCACCGCGATCTACGCAGGGGCCGAGTTCCGGTATTTCGGGCAGGCCTTCGTGGCCCAGGCGACGGCGGTTTACGACGCGTCGGTCGGCCTGATCATCACGGTTCCAATCGCGTTTGCCGATGGCAGCGGGACACGGCCCGTGACCTTCGCCGTCAACCAGGCGACCGGCACGGTTACCTTGAGATGATCGATGTGGGTGGTCTGACCGCGCTGGCCACATTCCTTGTGGCGGCGGGCTCTCCGGGCCCGGCGACCCTGGCGGTTGCGGGAACGGCGATGGCCTCGGGCCGGGCGGCGGGATTGATGATGGGGGCGGGCCTGGCGCTTGGCCTCGCGGCGTGGGGCGTGGCGGTGGGCCTGGGCTTTGGCGCGTTGGTCGCGCAGAGCCCGGTCTTTCTGACGATCTTCAAGGTGATCGGCGGCTCCTACCTGCTCTACCTCGCATGGGTCACCGGGAGGGCGGCTCTACGAGAGGCCGACGCGCCGGAGGCCATCGGAGAGGGCCGCGCATTTCGCAGGGGCCTGATCCTCAACCTCGGCAATCCCAAAGCGGCGCTGGCCTGGATCGCGGCGCTGGCGCTGAGCGCGGGCGGAGCGGCGCCGGGCTGGGGCATCGTCGTGGCCTGTGCCGCCCTCGGGTTCGGGATCTACGCGGCTTACGCCTGGGCGTTCGCGCTGCCGCCCGTCCGATCCGTCTACCGGCGCTTCCGGCGCTGGATCGATGGCGTAACGGCGGCAGTATTTGCGCTGGCGGGGCTGCGCCTTCTGACCTGGCGGGGCGCCGCATGATCCTTGGGATCGGCACGGATCTGGCGAATATCGAGCGTATCCAGAAGGTGCTGGACCGGTTCGGCGATCGGTTTCGGCACCGCGTCTTTACCGAGATCGAACAGGCCCGGGCCGAGCGCACGCCCGATCCGGCGGCGACCTATGCCAAGCGGTGGGCGGCCAAGGAGGCCTGTTCCAAGGCGCTTGGCACCGGGCTGCGCATGGGGATCGCCTGGAAAGACATGGCTGTGCGCAACATGCGCACCGGTCAGCCGGTGATGCAGGTTACGGGGTGGGCCCGCGACCGGTTGGATCAGATGACACCCGATGGCTATTCCGCCGTGATCCACGTGACGCTGACGGACGATCACCCCTGGGCGCAGGCGATGGTGGTGATCGAGGCGCTGCCGGACGAGGAGGAGGAGTTGCGCCCGGTGATCCGGCCCCGACCGCGGTCGCATCTGAGTTGAGGGGATGGGGGTGACGCTGGCCTGCGGCCTCGCCCCACCCGCCATCCCGCGAAGGGGGCCGCAAAACCGCTGGCAGATTGACCAAAGCGGCAACGGATTGTGTCCCGACACGATTTAACAGGCCTGTTGCTTGACTTGCCCAAGGGCGCGGGCAAGAACGCTGCGAGGCAGCTCGCACGGCACGGAAAGGCAGGCATATGGCGAAATCCGAAGGCGGCATCATGGAGACGGTGAAGACCGTCGTCTATGCGCTGGTGATTGCGGGTGTCTTTCGCACCCTGTTTTTTCAGCCGTTCTGGATTCCGTCGGGGTCCATGAAGGACACGCTTCTGATTGGCGATTTCCTGTTCGTCAACAAGATGGCCTATGGCTATTCGCAGCATTCCTGCCCGTTTTCCATGTGCCCGTTTTCGGGCCGGATTTTCGGCTCCGAGCCCGAGCGGGGCGATGTCGTCGTCTTCCGCCACCCGACCAACGGGACGGATTTCATCAAGCGCGTGATCGGCCTTCCGGGGGACCGGGTGCAGATGATCGACGGCGTGCTGCACCTGAACGGTGATCCCGTGCGCCTGACGCCCGATGCACCGTTTGAAGAGGTGGTCGAGCCCCAGGGCCCCCAGGGCCACACGCCGCGCTGCGCCAATGCGCCGGTGGGCGAGGGGGCGATCTGCTCCAAGGACCGCGCGACCGAGGAACTGCCCGGCGGCGTCACCCATTCGGTTCTCAACATTCTGGACGGTGCGCGGGGCGACAATACCGGCGAATTCGTCGTGCCCGAGGGCCACTACTTCGTGATGGGGGACAATCGCGACAATTCCATCGATTCGCGGTTCGACCAATCGGTGGGCGGTGTCGGGTTCGTCCCGTTCGAAAACCTTCTGGGTCGTGCCGACCGTGTCATCTTCTCGTCCGCCGGGCGTCGGATGGTCTATTTCTGGACCTGGCGGTCGGATCGGTTCTTCCAGGCGATTGAGTGAAGGTCTCGCGGGAGCTTGCGGTCTTCATGGACCGGCTGGGGTATCGCTTTGACGATCCCGAATTGCTGACGCGCGCGCTGACCCATTCGTCGCTGTCCTCACCGAACCGGGGAGACAATCAGCGGCTCGAATTCCTGGGGGACCGGGTATTGGGGCTGGTGATGGCCGAAGCGGTGCTGGCCGCTGACGAAACCGCGAAAGAGGGGCAATTGGCGCCCCGGTTCAATGCGCTGGTCCGCAAGGAGACCTGCGCCGATGTCGCCCGCGAGATCGAGCTTGGCGCGGCGATGCGGCTTGGCAAATCCGAGATGTCCGCCGGCGGCCGGCGGCGCATGGCGCTTCTGGGCGACGCGATGGAGGCAGTGATCGCCGCGGTCTATCTCGATGCGGGGTTCGAGGCGGCGAGAGCGCTGGTGCTTCGGCTCTGGGGCGACAGGATCACACGCGTGGAGGAAGATGCGCGCGACGCGAAAACGGCACTTCAGGAATGGGCCCAGGCCCGTGGCATGACCCCGCCGCTTTACGTGGAAGTCGGGCGATCGGGCCCCGACCACGCCCCGGTCTTCCGCATCCGCGCAGAACTGCCCGATGGCCGCCAGGCCGAAGCGGAAGCCAAGGCCAAACGCCATGCGGAGCAGGCGGCCGCCAAGGCGCTTCTCGACGCGATTGAACACTCCTGACGGCGCGCGGTGCGACTCAGCCAAACCCCGGCCGATTGTTCATCTTGGCAAAAAAACTCAATCCGCCGGTCTGTCTATCTCTCACCAGCCCAACGGTTGGCACTCCGTCGCGCCCGATGCCCGGAACGGGCGAGGGCGCCGGGTCCGCCGAGGCACTGCGCGCCAGCGCAATCCGAGGCGGAGGCCCCTTACGCCGTGGCCGTTTTCCCGCTATGTCGCCGGGCAACGTTCACCCGCCAAGGATCCCCCATGCCCACACGTGCCGGTTTCATCGCTCTGATCGGAGAGCCCAATGCGGGCAAATCCACGCTCCTGAACCGGATGGTGGGCGCGAAGGTGTCGATTGTGACCCACAAGGTTCAGACCACCCGCGCGCGCATCCGGGGCGTGGCGATGGAGGGGGAGAGCCAGCTGATCTTCGTCGACACGCCCGGCCTGTTCCGGCCCCGCCGCCGGCTGGACCGCGCGATGGTGGCCGCCGCGTGGTCCGGCGCGGCGGATGCCGATGTGGTGGTGCTGCTGATCGAGGCCAATCGCGGCCTGACCGAGGGTGTGCAGGCCATTCTCGACGGCCTGAAGGAGCGTACCGATGACCGCAAGGTCGCGCTGGCCATCAACAAGATCGACCGGGTGGAAGCGCCGGTCTTGCTGAAACTGACCGAGGAACTGAACGCGGCCTTCGATTTCACCCAAACCTATCTGATCTCCGCCGAGAAGGGATATGGCGTCGACGATTTGCGCGCCTGGCTCGCTGATACCGTGCCGGAGGGACCGTGGCTCTACCCCGAGGACCAGATCGCCGATCTGCCCCTGCGGATGATCGCGGCGGAGATAACCCGCGAAAAGCTGACGCTGCGCCTGCATCAGGAACTGCCCTACCAGCTCACGGTCGAGACCGAAGGCTGGGAGAACCGCAAGGACGGATCGGCCAAGATCGACCAGATCATCTATGTCGCCCGCGACGGCCATAAGGGCATCCTGCTTGGCAAGGGCGGAGAGACGATCAAATCCGTCTCCAAGGCCGCGCGCGAGGAGATTGCGGAATTTGTCGGCCATCCGGTCCACCTGTTCCTGCAGGTCAAGGTGCGGCCCGGCTGGCTGGACGAGGCCGAGCGATATTCCGAGATGGGCCTTGATTTCAAAGACGGAAATGCATGAGCAGGCTCACCGCCGAATTTTGGGTGGCCGCCTATCTGGCGCGTCTGCGGGTGGCCGATATACCGGCCTTCGTCGTGGCCCGGGGCGATGGCACCGCGGGGGCGGTTCTGGTCAAGCAATCGCCGCTGGACGGAAGTGCCACGCTCTACCAGCGCAGTTTCGATCCGCTCACCGGGGACCGGATGTGGATGGTTCTTGCGGACGGGGTGGAGGCCGATGTGGATGCCACCATCGCGCGGCAGCGGGGCTTTGATCCGGATCTGTGGGTGATCGAGGTGGAGGACCGGGCCGGGCGGCATCTGCTGGATGAACCGGGGCTGGACTAGGTAGTGGACTCATAAGCTCTGGTCCAAAGTCTGGCCGAGGCGAGTGCGACGGCGGAAAGGAATGTGACAGCGAGCTTCTCATAGCGGGTTGCGACTCTTCGGAAATGTTTGATCTTGTTGAAGTATCTCTCGACGAAGTTGCGTTGCCGGTAGATGGTACGGTCCACCGAGCGCTGGACCTTGCGATCCTTTTGAGTGGGGATATGCGCCTGTGCGCCGCGTGATCTGATCCGCTCGACCAATGCCATCGCATCGTAGCCCCGGTCTGCCACGACATGGGCGGTGCGGGTGAGACTGTCGATCAGGGCAGGCGCGGCTGCCTTGTCACTGGCCTGTCCCGGACTGATCGACAAACGGATCGGCAGTCCGGCCTCATCCACGACCGCGTTGATCTTGGTGCTCAATTCGCCACGAGAACGACCGATGGCGTGATCTGCGCCCCCTTTTTGCCGCCTGCTGCGTGCTGATGAGCGCGGACGATAGAACTGTCGATGAAGGCCATGGATTCCGGCGATTGGGACGATAAGGCATTGAAGATATTGATCCAGACACCGGCCTTGGCCCAGCGGTTGAACCGTTTGTAAACAGTGGTTTAGAGGCCATATCGCTCTGGCAGATCGCGCGACGGCGAGCCAGTACGCAGGATAAAGAATATCCCGTTGAGCACACGCCGGTCATCTACCCGCGCCACCCCGCGCGGCTTGTTCGGCAAATGCTGTTCAATGATCTGCCATTCCGCATCGCTCAAATCAAATCGCGCCATGATCCACCTCCCGTTTCAAAGAAGTGAACCACAGACACGCGCAGTTGGGAATTCTCTTAATGAGTACAGAACCTAGCCCGCACCTACCGATCCGCGAACCGCCCGATCATCACGAAGATCACACCGCCCAGAAGCAGGACAAGCAACAGCCCCGCAAGGTTCGTGGCGACGGCCAGCGCGCTGATCTCGGTCAGATCCATGAACGGATAGGGGTAGATGCCGTCCTGCGCGCCGCGGGCGAGCGCATAGGCGACGTAGATGCAGGGCCACATGATGAACATCGGCAGGTCGCGATACTGAAGCGTCCGCTTCGGCGCGAACACCATCCACCACAAGAGGCAGGTGATCGGCACGAAGCTGTGCAACCCCTGATTGGCCCAGGCCCCGAGCCCGACAAACTCCGTGATCCCGGCCAGAAGCGTGTGGTAGACGGCCCCGACCAGCACGATTGCGAGGGTGAGTGCCGCAATCCAGGGCGCCCCGATGCCGTCGCGCCGAAACGTGGCCACGCAAAGTGTCAGGGCAAGGGCGATATTGGTGAGGATCGTGAAGAACCGCGCCATGCCCCAAACTGTTGCGGCCTCATCCCCGTAGCGCCCGGTATCGAGATTGTAGAAAAACAGCGCCACAACCGATCCGATCGCCACAAGGGCGATGAGCGCGGCCGAAAAACGGGCCTGGGGGGGAAGCGCCGGAAACATGGGAAGATGATTGGCACGGCTCTGCGTCCATTTCCACCGGGCCATGTGTTTTTCCCGTGCGCTGTGGGCGGTAAACCGCAATAGTCCGCCGCATGGATTGGCGGGCGGATGGCATCCTTCTGGCGGTGCGACGCCATGGTGAAGCGGCAGCGATTATCGAGCTGTTCACCCACGAGCATGGCCGCCATCTGGGCGTCGTGCGCGGCGGGCAATCCCGCAAGATGGCCCCCGTGCTGCAGGTGGGCGCGCAGCTGGATGCCACGTGGCGCGCGCGCCTATCGGATCATATCGGTGCCTACATTGTGGAACTGAAACAGGGCCGCGCGGCGGATGTGATGAGGGATCGTGTGGCCCTGGCGGGATTGTCGGCGGTTTGCGCGCTCCTGTCGTTCACCTTGCCCGAGCGGGCGGCCTATCCCCGGCTCTATGCCCGCAGCCTTGCGGTGCTCGACGGCCTCGGCGCCGACAGGTGGGCCGTGGCCTATCTGGGATGGGAGATGGCGCTGCTGGACGAGATGGGGTTCGGGCTGGATCTGTCGGCCTGTGCCGTGACGGGGGCCACGGAGGATCTGGCCTATATCTCACCGCGGACCGGGCGGGCGGTCTCCCGCGGCGCGGCGGGGGATTGGGCGGACCGCCTGTTGCCTTTGCCGCCAGTCATGCGGGGCAGCCCGGGGGACCTGCGCGACGTTCTGGCCGGGTTGGAGGCAACGGGGCATTTCCTGACGGATCATCTGGCCCCCAGCCTCGGCACAAAACCCCTTCCCGTGGCGCGGCAACGCCTGCTGGACGCGCTTGCGCGGCGTGCGGATCAGGAGAGCGGATAGCTTGCGATCACCTCGTGCCGCGCGCCGTTTGGCTTGAGGTCGGATTGATACAGGCACATCTGGCGCGCCGTGAAGCCGGGGATATCGGTTGTCTGCCCCATCGCGGCGGCCAGGCGGTCGCGGGCCGGGCCTTGGGGCTGCTTATTGGCGCGGGTCAGCGTGACATGGGGGCGGAACCGACGGCGGGGCAGGTCGGCGCCGGCGGTGCGGGCCAATTGTGCCACCTTGGCGTGCAGGGCGGTCAGGGTCTCGGTAGGGTGGACAGCGGCGAAGACGAGGCCGCGCTCCATTTCGGCGAAGGTGCCGAGGCCGTCAAACGTGATCTCGGGGGCGGGCAGGCGCGCGGCGGAAAGCAGATCGTGAAGGGGCTCCACCACGTTCTCCCCCACATCCCCCAGAAAGGCGAGGGTCAGGTGAAGGTTATCCTCCGGCACCGGCTTGCCCACCGGCAGGGTGGATTGCAGGCGAAGAAGCGCGGCTTTCGTGTCCTCGGCCAAAGGCAGGGCCACGAAGGCGCGCATCATGCGGCGTCGACGGCCGCCGCGGCCGCGTCGATGGCCTCCGCCATCGGCGTGAAGGTGATCCCCAGATCCGCAATGGTCGCGGAGGTGTCGAATTCGGGCGTGTAGCCCAGTTGCGGGAGGATGGTTTTGATCGATGGATCGAAGAGCGACAGGATCCGCAGCAACCATCCCGGCGCCTGCCGCGTTGAGATCTTGCGGCTCGGGTATGCGGCGGACAGATGCTTTGCCAGATCCGGCATCGTGATCGAGCCAGCCGATCCGATATAGCGGTTGCCGGCGCTGTCGGGGCGTTCCATCGCGGCGATATGCATGGCCGAAATATCGGCGATATCGACAATCCCGAAACCCAGATCGGGCACGGCGGGATCCTTGGCCGCCATCACCCGTTCGATAAGGCTGAGTGACGTTCCGTAATGCTGATCGAGCGGCGCGCCGAGCACGAGGGACGGGTGGATCGTGGTCAGTTGCATTTCCGGATGCTCGCCCACGAAACTCCAAGCGGCCTTTTCCGCCAAGGTCTTCGATTTGTAGTAGGTGGTGGCGCGGGGGTGGTCGGTATCGGTCCAGTGCTCGGGGCCTTTGGGATTGGGCAGGTCATTGGCCTCGACCGCCACCACCGAAGACGTCAGGATCACACGGGTGACACCGGCGGCATGGGCGGCCTTGAGCGCCCGCAGCGTGCCATCGACGGCGGGGCGGATCACGTCATTCTCATCTTTGGGAGACGACATCGGGAAGGGTGAGGCCGTGTGCATCAGCACGTCCACGCCCTCGGCGGCGGCGGTCCAGCCGTCGTCCTTCACCAGGTCCAGTTCCACGAAGCTCAACCGGTCGAGCGCGGCGGGGTCGGTCAGATGCGGGCGCACCGCGTCGCGCACCTCATCCGCGCGTCCGGTGCTGCGCAGGGTGCCGCGCACGTGGTGGCCCGCATTCAGCAGGTCGAGCGCGATGCGTTTGGCGATAAAGCCGGTCACCCCGGTCAGAAGGACGGTCTTGGACAATGTGATGCTCCCGTTGGTTGGGGCATAGTTAGGCGGTTTCTGACAAAATCAAAGAAAAATGTCAGAATGGGTGGATATGGTGGGGTATGTGGCTCGCCATACCTCCCTATCCGAAGTCGGATTTGGGCCGGGAGAGCACCCATCCGGCCAGGATCGGATCGGTGACGATCCTTGTGCCGTCATTGTTGTCGGCCAGACTGGCGCGGACGAGGTTGTTCATGGCCGTCTGGCGCGTCGATTTCTTAGGCGGGTTGGTGACGCCAAGCTTTTTCATCGCCTTGGTGCCGGCATCGCCGTAGATCGCCGGGTTTCCTTCGGCGATCAGGCGCAGGATCAGACGATCATGGGGGGCCAGCGACAGCCAGGTTTCGGCAAACCCCTGATCCTCCTCAACCTCAGCGCGGATCAGCGCCTCGATCTCATCGGGCGGCTCCCCGCCGGAGAGCGCCATGCGGCGCAGCCAGCGTTGAAAGTATTCCGGGTTCAGGTTCAACCGTTCGAACACGGCCATCGCGGCCTGGGGTGTGACGGGCGGTGCGCCGGAGGGGTAGAATCCCAGTTGGAAGGTGACGAATTTTTCATCCAAAGGCGGCAGGCGAATATCAGTCGTGTAGCGATAGAACGGCGCATTGCGGCGCGAAAAGACCTGCCGCAAGCGATCCTGCGACGAGCCGGTGAAGACCATGGCAAGCCCGGCATCGTGGCGGGTGAGCGCCGCGCGCAAGGCGGCCAGTAGGGCCTCGTGATCGCGGGCATTCAGCGTCTCCTGAAACTCATCGAAAAACAGGAAGGCGCGCTGCTTGGCCGAGGCCAGCCGTTCGAGATAGGCGTCCAGCATAAGCACCTGATCTTCAGGCAGTGCCTTCGGCTTGGCACCAAGATCGAGCAGCAGCTTTTGGCCAAGCGCCGACAGGACCACGCGGGGCGCGGCCGCTTGCGCGACTTGCAGGGCCTTGCCGGCCGCGCTTTTGGGCTGCAAGGCGCGGTCCAGCTCGTAAAGGATGATCGCAAGGGCGGACGGGCCACGCTCCCACAGATCGACATAGGCCACGCGGTGCCCGAAGCTGAGCGCCTTGGGACCCAGATCGTTCAGCAGGAATTGCGTCTTGCCGGTGCGCCGCGGCCCGAACAGCGAGAGCTTGGGCGCAAAGCCGGACGCCATCTGTTCATAGATGGCGTGGCAGAAGTCCTTGCGGTGGAAATAGTTGGGATCGGCCATGGTATGGCGAAGTATGCGCCCCGCCATACCGACCAGTCAAGCGGGGTGTCAGCCGAGCAGGCGCCGCGCGATGACCTGGGCCTGAATTTCGGCGGCACCTTCAAAGATGTTGAGGATGCGCGCATCACACAGAATACGGGAGATGCCGTATTCCAGTGCGAACCCGTTGCCGCCGTGGATCTGCAGAGCATTGTCGGCAGCGGCCCAGGCAACCCGTGCGCCGAGGAGCTTGGCCATCCCGGCCTCCAGATCGCAGCGGCGGTCATTGTCCTTCTCGCGGGCGGAGAAATAGGTGAGCTGGCGGGCGACCATGATCTCCACCGCCATCATCGCCAGCTTGCCGGAGACACGGGGGAAGTTGATGAGCGCCTTGCCGAATTGCTGGCGGTCCAGCGCGTATTGCATGCCCGCGTCGAGCGCCGATTGGGCCACGCCGATGGCCCGCGCGGCGGTCTGGATGCGGGCCGACTCAAACGTCTGCATGAGCTGCTTGAAGCCCTGCCCCTCTTCGCCACCCAGAAGGTTTTCGCCATGCACTTTGAAATCGTCGAAATTGACTGTGTATTCCTTCATGCCGCGGTAGCCGAGCACTTCGATCTCGCCGCCGGAAATGCCTGCATCCTGCCAGGGCGCCTCATCGGTGCCGGGGGTCTTCTCGGCCAGAAACATCGACAAGCCTTTGTAATTGTCCGTGTCAGGCACGGTGCGGGCCAACACGGTCATCACATGGGTGCGGGCGGCGTGGGTGATCCACGTCTTGTTGCCGTTCAGAATCCAGTCGCCGTTGTCATCCTTCACCGCTTTGGTCCGCAGCGACCCGAGGTCGGAGCCGGTATTGGGTTCGGTGAACACCGCCGTCGGCAGGATTTCACCCGAGGCGAGGCCGGGGAGCCATTTGGCTTTCTGCTCGTCCGTGCCGCCGGACAGGATCAGTTCCGCCGCAATCTCGGACCGGGTGCCGAGCGAGCCGACGCCGATATATCCGCGCGAAAGTTCTTCGGAGACGACGCACATTGACGCCTTCGACAGGCCAAAGCCGCCATGTTCCTCCGGGATGGTCAGGCCGAAGACACCCATTTCGGCCAGTTCCTCGATGATCTCCATCGGGATCAGCTCATCCTTGAGGTGCCAGTCATGGGCATCGGGGATCACGCGGTCGACCGCATAGCGGCGGAATTGCTCGCGGATCATGTCCAGTTCGTCATCGAGGCCAGTGGCCCCCACGGTGATCTCGGCGGAGCGCTCGCGCATCAACTCCACCAGCCGCGTGCGTGCCGCTTGCGTGTTGCCGGACCCCGTCAGCGTCATGACGGCGTCGTCCATCATCGCGCGCTGATCGTCTTGCGTCAGCCCCATATCCTGCGGGCGCAGGATCTCTCCCTGGTTCATCGGCAGGCCGCCATAGATCTGCCAGAGGTATTCGCCGAAGGCGATCTGCAGGATCAACCGCTCCACTTCGCCGAATTTGCCGTCGGCCTGCAGCCGCTCGGCCCAACCATGCATCTCGCGCAGGGCCTCGACATAGGTCGCGAGCCAGGCGAGGCCGTGGGCGGCGGTCTGGTTCTCCTCGATCAGCGTGGCCGAGATGCGCCCATCGACGAAAAACTCTTCCCGCAGCCGTGTTTTCGCAACCTCAAGAAGGGCATTGGCGGGGTCAATGGCCGCGCCGGTCAGGGCCAGCAGATCAGGAAGAATCACGGGCGTCTCAGTCGTGTTATGGGCGTCACGGGGCATGGTAGCATCCTCCTGCGGCGGGCGTCAGTCACGGGGCCGGAATGGCGTCGGGGGAGAGGTAGGGCGTTTGCAGGTGCAGCGCAACAAAAATGCTGCACCGCGTCGCAACACGCACAAAAATGTCGCGGCCAGTTTGCGGATGCGGGCGGATGCCGGAGGGATTAGAAGGCGATATGATCTCCGATCTGGCCTCTTTGATGCCCCTCTGGGCCTTCGCCGCCGCCTTCGCCGTCTCCCTGATCGCCGGTGTGGTGAAGGGCGCGGTGGGCTTTGCCTTGCCGCTGATCATCATGTCCGGCCTGTCGCTGTTTCTTGACCCGCTGGTGGCCGTGGCTGGTGTGATCCTGCCGGCACTGTTCACCAATATCCAGCAAGTCACGCGCCATACCCGCGCCGATATCTGGGACGCGATGCAGGAGCATTGGCGCTATATCCTGATCGTTTGCGTGATGATCCTGATCGTGGCGCAATTCATCACGCTGGTGCCCGAGCGGGTGTTCTACCTGATCCTTGGGATCCCGGTTGTGACGCTGTCGTTGATCCAGCTGTTCGGCATCCGGTTTCACATCCCGCCCCACCGCCGCCGCGTGGCGGAATGGGGCATCGGTGGCCTGGCCGGGTCACTGGGCGGGTTCACGGGGACGTGGGGGCCGCCCACGGTCCTCTATCTGATCGCACTGGAAACGCCGAAGGCGCGCCAGATGCTGGTGCAGGGGGTTGTCTATTCCCTCGGCGCGGTGAGCCTTGTGCTTGGCCATCTGCAATCGGGCGTTCTGAACACCTCCACCGGGCCGTTTTCGGCGCTGCTCCTGATCCCGGCCTTCCTGGGCATGCGCATCGGTTTCTGGCTGGGGGACCGGCTCAACGCGGACCTGTTCCGCAAGATCACGTTGATCGTCCTGGTCGTGGCGGGGGTGAACCTGGTGCGCCGCGGGATCTTCGGGTGAGCCCGGTCAGGACATGAACGATCCGAAACACGACGAGATCACCTGCGGCATCAATTCGGGCGCCACAACCTCGAAAGACATGTGAAACAGCTCTTCCCCGTCGACCGTGTGGGCCGAGAACGTCCATTCGCCCAGGAGCAATTCATTGGCATTGTCAAAGCTGAACCCCATCAGGCTGGGGCTCAGATCATCGATATCGGTCTGCCAGCGCTCCACCTCGATACCGGTGTCGGGGTAGGGCGGATGGGTGACCGTCACCGTGACGGGACCAAGGGCCAAGCCCGGCTGGGTCTGCGCCAATACGCCGAAGCCGATGCCGATTTCCGCCGGGATGATCTTGGTGCGAAAGGCGAAATCCGGGAGCGCGGGCACGATGTTGATGGTGCCGGTGGCGGTTTCGGGGGCCGGGTCCTCGCGCTCGGGCTCCTGCGCGCAATAGGCCCCGTAGATCAGCTCTGAAATCGCGGGGCCGATGCGGGGGTTCGACGCGTTGGATTGCGCGGCGAGTGTCGAGGGGATCAACAGGAGCACAACGACGAGGAGACGGGCCAGCATCGGGCCTCCGATCAAAATGAAAGGGCTGGTGGATAGATAACCACCAGCCCTGCATTCTCAAGCGTCAGGTATCCTGCCCACGTCAGATCGCGGCGGCGCGCACGTCTTCGTCGATATGGGCGACGTATTGCGCGAAGTTGTCCGAGAACATCTGCACGAGCTTTTGCGCCTGACGGTCATAGGCCGCGCCATCGGCCCAGGTGCCGCGCGGGTCGAGCAGATCGTCGTCACAGCCGGGGCAGGTGGTGGGCACTTCAAAGCCGAAATGCGGATCCTTGCGGAACTTGCCGCGGTTCAGCGTGCCGTCGAGGGCCGCCGTCAGCAGGGCGCGGGTGGCCTTGATCGGCATCCTGGAGCCGGTGCCGAAGGCGCCGCCCGTCCAGCCGGTATTCACCAGCCAGCAGGTTGCGCCGTGGGCGCTGATCTTTTCGCGCAGCAGGTCGCCATAGACTTCCGGCCGGCGCGGCATGAACGGCGCGCCGAAGCAGGTGGAGAAGGTGGGCGTGGGTTCCGTCACGCCGCGCTCGGTGCCCGCGACCTTGGCGGTGAAGCCGCTCAGGAAGTGGTACATCGCCTGCGCTGGCGTCAGGCGTGCAATCGGGGGCAGAACGCCGAAGGCATCGCAGGTCAGCATGACGATGTTTTTCGGATGCCCGCCAAGGCCCGTGGCCGATGCGTTCGAGATCATGTCGAGCGGGTAGGCGCAGCGGGTGTTGGCCGTCAGGCTGTCATCGTCGAAGTCGAGCTCCAGCGTGTCGGGGTCATAGACCATGTTCTCGATCACGGTGGAGAACTTGCGGGTGGTGGCAAAAATCTCGGGCTCGGCTTCCTCTCGCAGGTTGATCGTTTTGGCGTAGCAGCCACCTTCGAAGTTGAAGGTGCCGGTCTCGGACCAGCCATGTTCATCATCCCCGATCAGCGTGCGCCCGGGATCGGCGGAAAGCGTCGTTTTGCCCGTCCCGCTGAGGCCGAAGAACACGGCGGCATCATCCGGGTCGCCAATGGCGTGATTGGCCGAGCAATGCATCGCCATCACACCCTTTTCGGGCAGGATATAGTTGAGCAGGGTGAAGACGGATTTCTTATTCTCACCGGCATATTCCGTGTTGCCGATCAGGATCAGCTTCTTTTCGAAATTGAGCGCGATGACGGTTTCGGAATTGCAGCCGTGGCGCGCCGGATCCGCCTTGAAGGAGGGGCAGTTGATGATGGTGAATTCGGGGACAAACGTCGCCAGCTCATCGGCATCGGGGCGCCGCAGAAGGTGACGGATGAACAGATTGTGCCAGGCCAACTCGCTGACCACCCGCACATCCAGGCGATGATCTGGATCGGCGCCGCCGTAAAGATCCTGCACGAAGTAGTCACCGCCCTCCATATGGGCCAGCATATCGGCGTGCAGGCGGTCGAAGGCCTCGGGGGCCATCGGCGCGTTGTTGTCCCACCAGATCGTGTCTTCAACCTCGGGCGTGCGCACGACGAACTTGTCGTTGGGCGAGCGGCCGGTGAATTGGCCGGTGGAGACAAGGAAGGTGCCGCCCTTGCCGATCCGCCCCTCGCCGCGCGTCACCGCGGCCTCCATCAGGGCGGGTTCCAGCAAGTTGTAATAGACCGAGCCAAGCCCCGTAATGCCTTGTTGTTCAAGCGTGTGGGCGGGGTTCACGCGGCCTTGGGTCATGGTTCGGATGCTCCTGATGGGCCAGATCGGCCCGACTTTGAATGCGGACACGACCGACATGCCGCGCCATAGCACCGCTATAACATGACGATTTTGAGGCTGAACAGGACGTGAACGCACAGTTAGCGCAACCATTAGCGCCACCACCGCGAAATATTGTTTCGCACGGCAGATTTTCGCCGCAACGGCCCAATCGGAGGGCAGGTGCCCAATTTTCGCCACACTCATTCACGCTCCATTAACGCAAATTCGCCACACTCCAGGCGCCCCGTCGGGTCAGCGGGGGATTTGTGATTGATTCTCTGGCCTAAAAACTGGAAGCTGCCGGAAAAAATAAAGAACCGAGCAGTAATCGAGGACATGACCGATGGCGCGTATCGCACTTGTCGATGACGACAGGAATATCCTGACGTCCGTGTCGATGACCCTGGAGGCAGAGGGTTTCGACGTAGAAACATACAATGATGGACAGTCCGCCTTGGACGCGTTCAACCGCAAATTGCCGGATCTGGGTGTCTTCGACATCAAGATGCCGCGCATGGATGGCATGGATCTGTTGCAGCGCTTGCGCCAGAAATCCCAGATGCCGGTGATCTTCCTCACCTCCAAGGATGACGAGATCGATGAACTGATGGGCCTGCGGATGGGCGCGGATGATTACGTGCGCAAGCCGTTTTCCCAGCGTCTTCTGGTGGAACGCATCCGCTCGATCCTGCGCCGCCAGGACGCGATTGCGTCCGACGCCGCCGGCGCGCCCGAGGAAAGCACGATCCTCGACCGGGGTGATCTTCAGATGGATCCGCTGCGCCATGCCGTCAGCTGGAAGGGCCGCGACGTGACCCTGACGGTCACGGAATTTCTGCTCCTTCAGGCGCTGGCACAACGCCCGGGCTTCGTGAAAAGCCGCGATCAGTTGATGGATGTGGCCTACGATGAGCAGGTCTATGTCGATGATCGCACCATCGACAGCCATATCAAACGTCTGCGCAAGAAAATGCGCTCGGTCGATGATGATTTCTCGGCCATCGAAACGCTCTACGGCATCGGCTACCGCTACAACGAAGAATAGGGGCCGGACCGTGCCAGCCGATGTGTCGATGACCAACCGCCGCGCCGCAGAGCGGGCGGATATTGTTCTGGGCGAAGATTGGGACCGTCCGCAGGCGAGCCTGGAGAGTGAGCTGCGCGCGGCCCGTGCGCGGCGCTCGTTCATCTCGCTCAACTCGTCTCCGCTGGCGCGCAAGATCATTCTGTTCAACCTGCTGGCCATCCTGATCCTCGGGATCGGATTTCTGGCGCTGAACCCGTTCCGCGACAGCCTGGTGGTGCAGCGCGAACGGGCACTGGCCGTCGAGGCCCAACTTATTGCCGATATTTTCGAGGCCAACCTGCCCGCCACGGCGCCGGCCAACCTTCTGACGGGCGACGGCATCGATGCGGAAGACGTCCTGTCGCGCATCGGCCTGTCGGACGGCGTCGATATCTTTGTGTTCTCCAACGAAAGCGTGCCGGTTGTCTCGACGCAAAGCATCGCGCGCAGCGAGGCCCGCCCGGTGCGCGGGCTGGAAGCGCAACCGGGTGAGACGCTCCTGATCACCGATTTCCTGATCTGGATCTGGAACGGCATGTCGCAGGTCCTTGGCAACGGAACGCCGCAGGAGGTTTCGATGCCGGGGCCGGAGGCGCACGCGGCGCTGGTTGATGCGGCGCTTGGCGGGGCCACGATCCTGCAACGCGGCACCGACACGACCGGGTCGGTTTATGCCGCCGCAACGCCCATCGAAGGCGCGGGCGGGCCCGTCGGCGTGGTTGTCGTGACGACCGCCGCCGGTGAGATCGATTTGCTGGTCCGGGTGGAGCAGGAGCAATTGCTGCAGATGTTCGTCGTCGCGCTTCTGGTCAGTATCGGCCTGTCGCTGGTTCTGGCCTCGACCATCGCGAACCCGCTGTCTGACCTGTCGGCCGCCGCCGAACTGGGCCGGGACAAGAATGCCCGCAAGATGTCCCCCACCCGTGTGCGGATCCCCGACCTGACGGGGCGCCCCGACGAGATCGGGCGCCTGTCCGGTGCCCTCAGGGGCATGGTCGGCGCGCTCTACGACCGGATCGACAGCAACGAACAATTCGCCGCCGATGTCAGCCACGAGATCAAGAACCCGCTGGCCTCGCTGCGGTCGGCCGTCGGCACGCTGGGATTTGCGAAAACCGACGAACAGCGCGGCCGCCTGATCGAGGTGATCGAACATGACGTGCGGCGGCTGGACCGCCTGGTGAGCGACATCTCCAATGCATCGCGGCTGGATTCCGAGCTGGTGAAAGAGGAGGAAGAGGAGTTCAACCTCGTCAAGACCCTCGAAAACCTGTCCCACTACCACGCCGAAGAGGCCGCCAAGCAGGGCGTCGAGTTCATCACCGATCTGCCGACCGATGAAATCCGGATCGCCGGGTTGGAAGGGCGGCTGGCCCAGGTGTTCGTGAACCTTCTGGGCAACGCGATCTCGTTTTGTGAAGAGGGCGACGCGGTGCGGCTCTGGACCCGCCGGCGTGAAAACCGGGTGCTGATCGTGGTGGAGGATACCGGCCCCGGCATACCGGAAGAGGCCCTCACCAAGGTGTTCAACCGGTTCTATTCCGAGCGCCCGGTGCAGCAATTCGGCAACCATTCCGGCCTAGGCCTCGCGATCTCAAAGCAGATCATCGAAGCCCATGGCGGCGTGATCTGGGCCGAGAATATCCGCCCCACAGAAGCCGACATCACCTCCGAGCCCCTGGGCGCGCGGTTTGTCGTCGGCCTGCCGATCTGACGTCTGATGGACAACGCCGCGCCTGAACCGTTGGAGGATTGGGCGACCGGCCGGACGGGGGATTGCCTTTTCCTGCACGCCAGCGCCGTGGCCCTGGGCGATAAGGGCATCTTGATATCCGGCGCCTCCGGGTCGGGCAAATCGAGCCTCGCGCTCACCTTGATGAGTTCGGGATGCCATCTGATCTCCGATGATGGGGTGTGGATCGACGCAAGCCGGAGCGAAATTACACTGGTCCGGCCCGATACGGCCCCCCCTATGATCGAAGCGCGCGGCGTTGGCCTTCTGAACGCAGGCCCCATCTGCGAGCGGGCACAGTTGGTGCTGGCCGTTGATCTCAACCGGGCGGAGCCCGATCGCCTGCCGCCGCGACGGCGCGTCACAATGGGCGCGGCCAGTGCGGAGTTGATCCTCGGCGCGCGGCAGCCGATGCTGGCCCCTGCGATCCTGCACCTGATCCGTCACGGCAGGGCCACCGTCTGACCATTACGGGACATGTCACACCATATGCCGGACCAACACCGCCCCTCCGCCCATGTTGTTTTCGTCACGGGCCCGTCCGGGGCCGGGCGCTCCACCGCGATCCACGCTTTGGAGGATCTCGGGTTCGAAGCCATCGACAACATGCCGCTCCGCCTGTTGCCGCGCCTTCTGGAGGGGCCACCCCCGGACCGGCCCTTGGCCCTAGGCATCGACCCGCGCACACGGGATTTCAGCGCCGAGGAGCTGCTCGCCGCCTTCGCGCGGCTTGAGGGGGAGCCCGCCTACACGACGGATCTTGTTTATATCGATTGCGAATCGGCCACGTTGCAGCGGCGCTATTCCGAAACCCGCCGCCGTCACCCGCTGGCACCCGATGCCGATCCGGCCGATGGCATTGCAATGGAACGCGATATGCTGGCGCCGCTTCGGGGTAATGCCAGCGTCCTGATCGACACGACCGACCTGACGCCCCATGACACACGGGCCGAGATCGGTCGCATTTTTGCCCGGGATCGCACGCCAGGCATGGCGATCCAGCTCACCTCCTTCTCCTACAGGCGCGGATTGCCGGTGGGCGCGGATCTGGTGTTCGATTGCCGGTTCCTGCGCAATCCCCATTGGGATGCGGATCTGCGCCGCAAGGACGGGCGCAGCCAGGAGGTGCGCGATTACATCGCCGAAGATGCGCGTTTCGAAGCCTTCAGGGAACAGATCGATCAGATGCTAGATCTGCTCCTCCCCGCCTTCCGCGAAGAGGGGAAAAGCCACCTGACGGTTGCATTCGGATGCACGGGCGGGCGCCACAGGTCGGTTGCCCTTGCGGAGATCACGGCAACGCGCCTTGCGGAATCCGGCTGGCAGGTGTCAAAAAGGCATCGAGACGTGGATAGAGACCGAGACCGCAGGCCGGAGTGACCGGGCCTGTCGCCTCGTCCGGGCGTGGAGAGGCAAAACAAGCGTGATCGGGATCGTGATCGTGGCCCATGGCGGCCTTGCACCCGAATTGAAGCGGGCCACCGAACATGTGGTCGGCCAGCAGCGCGCGATGGTGGCGATCAGCATCGGGGCCGAGGATGACCGTTCTGCCCGAACCCGCGAGATCTGCGATGCCGCCGATCTGGTGGATCAAGGCGATGGCGTGGTGGTGGTGACGGACATGTATGGCGGGTCGCCCTCCAACCTGTCGCTGCGGGCCTGCCGCCCGGCAAACCGCAAGATCCTGACCGGAGTGAACCTTCCGATGCTGATCAAGCTCACCAAATCGCGGCATCTGGCCGTTGATGAGGCCGTGGGCCGCGCCGCCGAAGCGGGCCGACGTTACATCAACAGCTTCGACGGGGCGCCGGAATGACAGGACGTTTGACGACATGAGCGACACTTCCACGACCCGAACGATGAAGATCGTGAACATGAAGGGTTTGCATGCCCGCGCCTCGGCCCGATTTGTTGAGGTCGTGGAGGAGCATGACGGCGACGCGGTGGTCCGGCGCGATGGGCTGAGTGCTGCCGGGGATTCCATCATGGGCCTTTTGATGTTGGCAGCCTCGCAGGGAACCTTTATTGAGGTTGAAACCAGTGGAGCCGAGGCAGAGCGCCTGGCCGATGCGCTGGAAGCTCTGGTCGCCGACCGGTTCGGCGAGGATACCTGAGAGGCCGAATGCACGGCCTCTGACAATGGTGAAAGACGAGGGCACGTGACGGATCTGGGTTCCCGCAACATTTCGGCCCCTGCCCCAACCCGGGTTGGTGGCGCTGGCGGTCAGTATGACCGGCGGTCGCTGACCTATGCCAATTCCTTCCCCAGCCCGTTTGTCCGCTTCACGATCAAGGCCATCGAATGGATGACCGGCAAGATCACCATTCTTCGCCGGGTCAGCCAGTTTGAAAGCCTGGGGGAGTTCAAAGGGCAGGCCTTCTGGCCCGCCACGATGAAGGTGATGGGGATCGAACTTGGAACCCCCGATTACCAGCTGGACCGCATTCCCACGGAAGGGCCCGTCGTGTTCGTTGCCAACCACCCGCACGGGTTGGTGGACGGGATGATCCTGGCCGATCTGATCGGGCGGCGCCGCGACGATTACCGTATTCTGACCCGCGCCTTGCTGACCGGGATCGATGAGGCCGCCGCCGGGTACATGATATCCGTGCCATTCCCCCATGAGCCCGACGCGCAGCAGAAGATGCTCGATATGCGCGCGCAGGCTATGGAGCATCTGAAACAGGGCGGTTTGATCTCACTGTTCCCGTCCGGGGCCGTGGCGGCCTCCGACCGCATGTGGGGCCAGCCAATCGAAGGCGAGTGGAACGTCTTTACCGCCAAGATGATCCGCACGTCGGGCGCGACGATCGTGCCGTGTTTCTTTACCGGCCAGAACAGCCGCGCCTACCAGATCGCCAACCGGATCTCGCCGGTGATCCGCCAGGGCCTGCTGATCCACGAGGTGGTGAAAAGCTTCGACAAGCCGCAATCACCGATCATCGGCAACCCGATCCGTCCGGAAGAGTGGGAAGACCGCATCGGCAAGCCCCGCGAATTCATGGCGTGGCTGCGGGAGCGGACGCTGTCGTTGCGGGATCATCCCGATCAGGGCAAAGCGCCCTAGCGGGTGGGCACCGGCGTCTCGCCCCGGTAATCATAAAATCCGCGCTCGGTTTTCCGGCCCAACCATCCGGCCTCGACATACTTCGTGAGCAGCGGGCAGGGGCGGTACTTGGTATCGGCCAGCCCGTCATGCAGGACGTTCATGATCGCCAGGCAGGTGTCGAGCCCGATGAAATCGGCCAGCTCCAGCGGCCCCATCGGGTGATTGGTGCCGAGCTTCATCGCCATGTCGATGGAGGTCACGTTCCCCACGCCTTCGTAGAGCGTGTAGACCGCCTCGTTGATCATCGGCATCAGGATGCGGTTCACGATGAAGGCCGGGAAATCCTCGGCGGTCGCAGCGGTTTTGCCGAGGCGGTCGACCACCGATTTGCAGGCCTTGAAGGTGGGTTCATCAGTGGCAATCCCACGGATCAACTCCACCAGTTGCATCACCGGAACCGGGTTCATGAAGTGGAACCCCATGAATTTCTCGGGGCGATCCGTGCGCGAGGCCAGACGTGTGATGGAGATTGAGGAGGTGTTGGACGTCAGGATCGTCGTCGGCTTCAGATGCGGCAGCAGATCCTCGAAAATCGCCTGCTTGACGGTCTCGCGTTCCGTCGCGGCCTCGATGATCAGGTCGGCGGGGCCCACCTCGGGCAGATGCAGCGTTGTCTTGATGCGCGCCATGGCTGACGCGCGGTCGTCCGCGGTGATTTTCCCGCGCGTGACCTGCCGTTCCATATTCGCGTCCACAAGCGCCACAGCGGCATTGAGCGCCTCTTCACTGACATCCGATATCACCACGTCATAGCCCGCCAAGGCGCAGACATGGGCGATCCCGTTGCCCATCTGGCCCGCGCCGACAATACCGATGCTTTCGATCTCCATGGCGCTGCCCCTTTTGCCCGGTCCACGTCTGGCGCGAGACTATGCGCGGTGATGGGGTCTGCACAAGGCATCCAATCCACCGGCCACCTTGGTGCAAATTTTCAGAAAAACCATAATATAATTTAGCAAAAACAGTTAGTTAGCAAGTCTGTAAGATTCTGCGACGCATGGTGTTGGCGGGTGGGTCTCCAAAACGAGCGGAGCGAGGATAATGAGTTTTGAACAACGGGGGAGAATGCCCCTCGATTACCAACCTGTGGCCTTGCCGGGGTCCGTTCTGCGATTCCGCGGCCCCCTGGCCGCCGAACACGGCCCGGCCGTTGTCTGCCTTGGCGGGTCGGAAACCTTTGGGCGGTTCATCCACGCGCCGTTTCCCATGCAGCTGGATCAGGCCCTGCCGTTTCCGGTGTTGAACCTGGGCGTCGTGAATGCGGGCCTCGATGTGATGATGAACGATCCGGCCATTGCGGGCGCGTTGGATGATGCCGAAGCGGTCGTGTTGCAGGTGACGAGTGCCCACAACATGACGAATCGGTTCTACACCGTGCATCCGCGCCGAAATGACCGGTTCCTGAAGGCCAGCGCCATGCTGCGCACGATCTACCCCCAGGTGGACTTCACCGAATTCCACTTCACGCGGCATCTGTTGAAGCATCTGCAGGGCGTATCGGAGGACCGGTTCGAGATTGTCCGGACCGAGCTGCAAACGGCGTGGGTGGCCCGGATGCGCCGGTTCATCAGCAGCGTGGCCGCGCCCGTGCACCTGCTGTGGCTGTCCAATCGCGCCCCGGGGGAGGAGGATGCCGCGGACCTGACAATCGATCCGCTCTTCGTCACCCCGCCGATGATGGAGGAGGTGGCCGATCGCGCCGCGTCCGTCACGATCACCACGCCGCAGGTTCTGGAACAGGCTGATTCCGTTCAGGGCAAATTCTTCGGGCCGCGCGAGGCCGCTGCCGCCCGGCTGCTGCCCGGGCCGGAATTGCATGACAAGGCCGCACAGGAGTTGCTGGAGCAGCTGAACGCCGACAGCTGACAAAGAAAAACCCCGCGTCGGATCGGGGCCGGCGCGGGGTTTGACGTTGAGACAGGTTCCGGTGGTCAGAGCTTACTAGTCAGCTCCGGCACGGCGTCGAAGAGGTCGGCCACCAGGCCGTAATCGGCAACCTGGAAAATCGGCGCTTCCTCGTCCTTGTTGATGGCGACGATAACCTTGCTGTCCTTCATGCCGGCCAGATGCTGGATCGCGCCGGAAATGCCGACGGCGACATACAGATCCGGTGCCACAACCTTGCCGGTCTGGCCCACCTGCCAGTCGTTCGGCGCATAGCCCGAATCGACCGCTGCGCGGGAGGCGCCAACGGCGGCGCCCAACTTGTCGGCCAGGCCTTCGATCAGCGCGAATTGCTCTTCCGAGCCAACGCCCCGCCCGCCGGACACGACGATCCCGGCCGAGGTCAGCTCCGGCCGGTCGCTGGCGGCGACCTTGTCTTCGATCCATTCGCTGAGGCCGGGATTAGCCGCGGCATCAATGGTTTCAACGGGCGCCGATCCCCCGGTTTCGGCGGCGTCGAACGTGGAGGTGCGGAAGGTCACAACCTTGGTGGCATCCGATGATTTCACCGTCTGGATCGCGTTGCCCGCATAGATCGGGCGCTCGAACGTGTCGGCATCGACCACGGCGGAAGCGTCCGAGATCACCATGACGTCCAGCAGCGCCGCGACGCGGGGCATGACGTTTTTCGCGTCCGTCGTGGCGGGCGCCACGATGTGCGAATAGTCGCCGGCCAGCGATACGATCAGCGCGGCGGTCGGTTCGGCCAGGCGGTGGCCGAGCGACGGATCTTCGGCGCAGAGCACCTTGGACACGCCCTGAATGGTCGCGGCCTCATCCGCGGCGGCTTTGGCAGACGCCCCGGCGCACAGCACGGTCACATCGCCAAGCTGCGCGGCGGCGGTCACGGCCTTGGCCGTGGCATCCATCGCCAACTCGCCGGAATTCACTTCACCAAGAAGAAGAACAGCCATCAGATCACTCCCGCTTCGTCTTTGAGTTTGGTGAGAAGTTCGTCGACCGAAGCAACTTTCACGCCAGCGGCACGGGCCTCGGGTTCCGTTGTCTTGACGACCTCCAGGCGCGGCGTGACATCGACGCCGTAATCGGCGGCGGTTTTCTCATCCAGCGGCTTTTTCTTGGCCTTCATGATGTTGGGCAGCGACGCATAACGCGGCTCGTTCAAGCGCAGGTCGACGGTGATGATGGCGGGCATCTTAACGGAAATCGTCTGCAACCCGCCGTCCACCTCGCGGGTGACCTTGGCGGTGTCGCCGTCGATATCGACCTCGGAGGCGAAGGTGCCTTGCGACCATCCCAGAAGCGCCGACAGCATCTGGCCGGTGGCGTTCATGTCGTTGTCGATGGCCTGCTTGCCCGCCAGGACGAGGCCCGGCTGCTCTTCATCGATCACCGCCTTGAGGATCTTGGCGACGGCCAGCGGCTCGATATCCGTGTGCACGTCATCGGTGGCGACAACCAGGATCGCGCGATCCGCGCCCATGGCCAAAGCGGTGCGCAGCGTTTCCTGCGATTGTTTCACACCGATGGAAACGGCGACCACTTCGTCGGCCTTCCCGGCCTCTTTCAGGCGAATGGCCTCTTCGACGGCAATCTCGTCGAACGGGTTCATCGACATTTTCACGTTGGCAAGATCGACCCCGGAGCCATCCGCCTTCACGCGGACTTTTACGTTGTAATCGATCACGCGTTTTACAGGCACCAGGACCTTCATTCACGTTCTCCCTCTGTCATCGGTTGGGACGGACCCAATCAAGCAATCTCGCCAGAGAGATAGCCCCAACCGAGACGGGAAAATAGGCCAAAATCGACGCGGGGCGGGCTTGCGACGCCGCGTTACGGCTCTTGTCAGGTGAGGGAGGTGTTGTGGAGCAGCTCGGCGACAATCGCGGCGTAGCACGTGCCGGTGCCCGCAAGCACGAAGATGTGCCAGATCGTGTTGTGGAACGGCAAGCGGTGCCACATCAGGAAAATGATCCCGAAAGAATAGCTGAGGCCACCGGCGACCAGAAGGCCAAGCGTCAGCGGCGTCAGGCCGGTCAGGAGCGGCCCGCCAAGCACGGTGCCTGCCCATCCAAGGCTCAGATAGAGCAAGATGGCGAGCCAGATATAGGAGCGTTTGGAGAACAGGATGACGGAGGCGCCGGCCAGCGCGACCGTCCAGATGCCGGCCAGAAACCCCATGGAGCCGGAGGCCAGCGCAATGAACGGTGTATAGGTGCCGGCGATCTTGAAATAGATCGCCGATTGATCGAGGCGGCGGAACCCGGCCGTCCATTCCTCGCGTTGCACGAGGTTGTAGAGCGCGGAGCAGACCCACATCGCCAGAAGCGTGATGGCGTAGATGGCGAACGCGGTGACCAGGCCCGGATCGCCGATCCAGAGCGCGGAGAGGCCCACGATGACCGGTCCGGCCACAAGGGCCCCGCCGATACCCAACCCGTGAACGAGAGCGTCCGAGAGATACTCGGCCCGACTGTAAGCTCGATTGGCTTTCACATGGGACATATCCACAGGATATCACGAAAAGTGTTAAGGAATTGCAGACAGTTCGGTTAACAATCCGTTTACGGGCGAAATCCCGTGATCCTGTTGCACCGCTGCGTCAGTGTCGACGGGCGGGTTGATCCTGTCTCGGAGGGCCGGGATCGGATTTGGGGGGAATGACATGGAAAAGGTTCTGGGCTTCGGCGGCTTCTTCTTTCGGGCGGAGGATCCGGACGCATTGGCGGAGTGGTATCACAAACATCTCGGCATCGATCGTGTGCCCGGGGATTACGTGTCTCCGTGCTGGCGGCAGCAGGAGGGCGAGACCGTGTTCGCGCCGTTCGAGAAGGTGACCGAGTATTTCGGCAATCGCGACAAGGAATTCATGCTGAATTTCCGGGTGCGGGATCTGGAGGCGATGATAACGCAGCTGGAAGATGCGGGGATCGAGATCCGCCGGGACCCGGAATCCCCTTATCCGAACGGGTCCTTCGCCTGGCTGAACGACCCTGAAGGCAATCCGATCGAATTGTGGCAGCCCGCCTGAACAGCGTCCCGGGGACCATCGACCGCCCCCATGAAGAAACTGCGAATGTCTCGCGTGGCCGTGCTACCGGTTCGCGCCTGGGACCCACAGGATGTCGCCCTTGCCGTCGTTATTGGCGATGCGGCCTGCCACGAAGAACCAGTCTGACAGGCGGTTGAGGTATTTGACGCCAGCCGGGTTGATCGATTCCACACCACCTAATTCCACCGAGAGCCGCTCGGCCCGGCGACAGACCGTCCGGCAGATGTGCAAATGCGTGGCCAGGGGCGACCCGCCGGGCAGGATGAAAGATCGCAGCGGCTCCAGCTTCGGGTTCATCTCGTCAATCTCGGCCTCAAGGCGATCCACCTGCGCGTCGGCCATGCGGAGAGGTTCATATTCCCGCTCCCCGTCCATCTCCATGTTGGGGGTACACAGGTCCGCGCCGAGATCGAACAGGTCGTTCTGGATCATCGCGATCCGCTCGGCCATCACACCCTCGGCATGGAGGCGTGCGACGCCCAACGTGGCGTTCAGCTCATCCACGGTGCCATAGGCCGTCACCCGCTGCGAATACTTGGCCACGCGGCTGCCGTCACCCAGGGCGGTTTCGCCCGCATCGCCGGTGCGCGTGTAGATCTTGTTGAGAACAACCATGTCGTTCAGCCCCCTGATTGCCGACGGAAATAGACGAATGCGAGCAGCAGCAGGATGGCAAGGAATTGCATCCCGATCCGCCATTGCATGAGTTTGTTGGATTGCTTCGCGCTATCCTGCCCGCCGCGGCGGAACGAGTTGATGCCCAGAAGCAGGATGACCAGCACGGCGCCACAGGCCACCAATGCCAGGATAAGAAGCGGGTCGTTTGTCATGTCATCTCCGGTCACTGTCCGGGCCTAGGTAGCAGGCTGTGGGCGAAAGGCTAGAGCCGGGCCGCGATTGCGTCGAGCATGCGCTGCGGAAGCGCGCGGCGCAGGGCCTCGGCGATATGGGTCGCGCCGGTGATATGATAGCGCGGGCGGGGATTGGCGGATTCCACCGCATGGATCAGGCGGCGGACAACGGCGTCCGGTTCCCTCTGGAACGGCGCGCGTCCGGTATCCTCGTAGAGAAACGGCAGCAATTCCTTGCGGTAGCGGTCCGGATTGGCGGAGCGTTCCCAATCAATCCAGCGCTCGAATTGCGGGATCGAGTTGATCCGGAATTTGGAGGTCACCGGGCCGGTATTCAGGGTGGAGACATGAATGCCGGTGCCGCGCAGCTCCAGCCGCATCGTATCGGTCAGCCCCTCAAGCGCGTGTTTCGACGCGTTATAGGCGCCGCGCCACTTCATCACATGGCGCCCAAAGCCGGAGGAGTGCTGCACGATCCGGCCATGGCCCTGCTTGCGCATCACCGGGATCACCCGGCGCGTGAGGTCGTGCAACCCGAACAGGTTGGTTTCGAAAATCTCGCGCAGCCCCTCGACCGGCAGGTCTTCGACAGCGCCGGGCAGGCCGTATCCGGCATTGTTGAAAACGGCGTCGAGCGTGCCGCCGGTTTGGTCCAGCACATGGGCCAACGCCTCTGCGATGCTGTTCCCGTCGCGGACATCCAGGATCAGGCTTTCAAGGCCCTCCGCCTCCAACCGCGCCCTGTCGTCTTCGGACCGGACCGAGGCGAACACGCGCCAGCCCCGCGCCTGCAGGCTCTGCGCGGCCACGTAGCCAATGCCCGAAGAGCAGCCGGTGATAAGAATGGATTTCGTCAAATTATCCTGCCTGATCTGCCTCTCCACCTGCGTAAGGCAGGCAGGACATGGGGTGCAAGCGGATCAGTTCACAGGCTCCAGAAAGCGCATCGCCATGTATCCTTCCAGACCGGTGTTCACGACGCGCAGATGCGCCCAATCGTCGGGCGCTTCGGCGAGGAATTCGACCTGATCGCCACGCACCAGAGCGCCCAGGATTGCCGTATTCGTCGACGGCCCGGCTCGGAAATTCACCCGGTCGCCGGTCACGCGCCAGAGGATCCGGGCATCGGCGACCTGAACCGCCTCCGGCGCCTGCTCCACGGGGTCGGCCACGGTGACATTGCCGATGGCGAGGCCGTTCTCCTCCGTGTCAGCCGGAAGGTCTGTGGGATCGATCACCGCAGAGACGATGAGTTGTTCCCCGTCCGCCGTCTCGAAGGTCAGCCCATTGTCGGTTTCCGTCAATGCGGTGGCGATCGTCGCGCGTGAACTGCGCGCCGCGCTGGCCGGGCGATCCGGCGGCGTCTGCGCGTTGCTTTCGGCATCAGTGATGAGGGACACAAGCCAGTTTTGCCCATCCGTGCGGGTGACCGTCGTGTTTTCGCCATGGTCCGGGCCGGGCACCACAATCAACACGATGTAGATGGCCACGATCAACGTGACGGTCAGGCGGATCATGTCGCCCCTCACTTGTCTGGCTCGGAGTGCAAGCCCTTACGCAAAATGCCGATTCGAAAATAGGGTTTATCCACAGGCCAGCGTCATTTCACGCCTTGCTGGTAAGGTGATGCCCCGATATGCACATGATCTAGATGAGCAGTGATGACGACACACAAGATGACCGCCAGGAGGCGGAACCGCTCAGCCGCGCCATCGGCTCGCGGTATCTTCAGTATGCGCTCAGCACGATCATGCACCGCGCCCTGCCCGATGCGCGCGACGGGCTGAAGCCGGTGCACCGCCGTATCCTCTATGCGATGCGGGAGCTGCGACTGGCCTCGAACGGCGGTTTCCGCAAATCGGCGAAGATTTCCGGCGACGTGATGGGCAACTACCACCCCCACGGCGATGCGGCCATCTACGACGCGATGGCGCGCTTGGCGCAGGATTTTGTGATCCGCTATCCGCTGGTCGACGGGCAAGGGAATTTCGGGAATATCGACGGCGACAACCCGGCGGCGTCGCGCTACACCGAGGCCCGCATGACGGCGATGGCCGAGGCGCTGCTTGAGGGCCTGTCGGAAGACGCGGTGAATTTCCGCGACAATTACGACGGCACCTTGCAGGAGCCCGAGGTACTGCCCGCGCAGGTTCCGAACCTTCTGGCCAATGGCTCCAGTGGCATCGCGGTCGGCATGGCGACGAACATCCCGCCCCACAATCTCGATGAACTGATCGCGGCCTGTCTGCATCTGATCAAGACGCCGGACGCGCGCGACGACACCTTGCTCAACTACGTCAAAGGCCCCGATTTCCCGACCGGCGGTGTGATCGTCGAACCGCCCGAAAGCATGGCCGAGACCTACCGGACCGGCAAAGGCGGCTTCCGCGTGCGCGCCAAGTGGGAGGTTGAGGATCTGGGCCGCGGCACCTGGCAGATCATCGTGACCGAGATCCCCTATCAGGTGCAGAAATCCAAGCTGATCGAAAAGCTGGCCGAGCTGATCCAGCTCAAGAAACTGCCGATCCTTGCCGATGTCCGGGACGAGAGTGCCGACGACATTCGCATCGTCCTCGAACCCCGCGCCAAGACGGTTGATCCCGACGTCCTGATGGGCACGCTGTTCCGGCAATCGGATCTGGAAAACCGGTTCAGCCTCAACATGAACGTGCTGATCGACGGCCGGACACCCAAAGTCTGTTCCCTCAAGGAGGTGCTGCGCGCCTTCCTTGACCACCGCCGCGACGTGCTTTTGCGCCGGTCGCGGCACCGGATGGCGCAGATCGACCATCGCTTGGAGGTGTTGGAAGGCTTCCTGATCGCGTTTCTGAACCTCGACCGCGTGATCGACATCATCCGCTACGATGACAGCCCCAAAGCCGCCCTGATGCGCGAGGATTGGGGGCAGGATTTCGTGCGCGCCACCTCCGAGGCCGATTATCGCACGCCCGCCCCGGGGGAGGGGGAACTGACCGAGGTGCAGGTCGAGGCGATCCTCAACATGCGCCTGCGCTCCCTGCGGCGGCTGGAAGAGATGGAGCTGCAATCCGAGCGGGATCGGCTGATGCGCGAACGCGCGGATCTCGACGATCTGCTGGCCGAGGACGACCTTCAATGGGCCAGGATCGCCGAGGAGTTGCGCGAGGTCCGCGCCAAGTTCGGCGCCAAGGTGCCCGGCGGCGCGCGCCGCACCCAGTTTGCCCTGGCCGGCGTGGTGGAAGACGTGCCGCTTGAGGCCATGATCGAGCGGGAACCGATTACCGTCGTGTGCAGCCAGATGGGCTGGATCCGCGCGATGAAGGGCCATGTGGACCTCTCCGCCGAGATGAAGTTCCGCGACGGCGACGGACCGCGGTTCGCCTTCCACGCGGAGACCACGGACAAGCTGTTGATCCTGGGATCACAGGGCCGGGTTTATACGCTTGGCGCAAACGGATTGCCCGGCGGGCGCGGTCTGGGTGAGCCGGTGCGCCTGATGGTCGATTTGCCGAACGAGGTGCAGATTGTGGATCTGTTCGTGCACCGCGCCGGGGCCAAACGGCTGATGGCAAGTTCCGCCGGGGACGGGTTCATCGTGGCGGAAGAGGATATCCTGGCGCAAACCCGCTCGGGCAAGCAGGTGCTGAATGTGAAGGACGATGTCTCGGCCCGCATCTGCGCCAAAGTGGCGGAGGCGGACGATCACGTCGCCGTCGTGGGCGAAAACCGCAAGTTGCTGGTCTTTGCGCTGGAAGAGCTGCCGGAAATGGGCCGCGGCAAGGGCGTCCGCTTGCAGAAATACAAGGATGGCGGCCTGTCCGATGCCCGCACCTTCCGTCTGGACGACGGGTTGACCTGGCTTGATCCGGCCGGTCGCACCCGCACCGAAACCGAGCTGGCGGAATGGACCGCCAAACGCGCCAGCGCCGGCCGCATGGCGCCGCGGGGTTTTCCGAGAGACAACCGGTTTACGTGAACGCCCTCAACGCCGCGCGCAGTTTTGCCTGGCGCCGGACCGGCCCCATCGGAAACGGTGCAAGAAACCGGAAGGCCGCCATGCGGCCGCGCCGGTCCTGGGTTCGGATTTCCACCTTGCACCACGGCGCGTGAACCTGACGTGCGACCTTGCGCAGAAAACTGCCGATCCCATGGCCACCGAGCAAGGGGGGGGAGGAGTGCTCTTTCCGCGCGCGATCTTTGAAAACCGGGACTTCTGCGGCTCGGATCGCGGCGTGATCGGATGTCGGGGCGAATGAGTAACACTTCTTCGAAACCGGTCAATCGATGCCTTTACCCCCTGCCACCCGCGCCCTACCTTCGCGGCAACAAAAGTTCGAGGAGAGTGGCCCATGTTGCGTTTGGCCCGTTTCGCCCCCTTGGGGCTGGTCCTGGCGCTGGTTGCCTGTGCCGCAGGTGACCCGCTGGAAGAAGAATTGCCGCCGATGGGCGATTTCCGCCTGTCCCACAATATCGTGGTCGCGGACAACATGCAGCAGGTGCCGCCATCGCGGAACGCCACGCCCGAGGAATGGGAAGAGATCCTCGTGGCCGAGATCGACCGCCGCTTCGGCGGATACGAGGGGGACCGTCTGTACCATATCGGCATCGCGGTCGACGGCTACGCCCTGGCGCCTCCGGGCATCCCGATCGTGCTCAGCCCGCGCTCGGTTCTGGTCCTGTCCGTCAACATCTGGGACGACGAATTGGGCCGCAAGCTCCATGAGGAGCCCGAGCAGATCATCGTGTTCGAAGGCACCAGCCCCGAGACCTTCCTTGTCGGCTCCGGCATTGCCCGCAACCGCAATGAGCAGATGCAGGTGCTCGCACGAAACGCCGCTCGGCGGGTGCAATTGTTCATGCTGGAGAACCCGGAATGGTTCAACATCTCCGCCGAGGAAGCGGCCGCTGCCGTGAGTGGAGTGGAAGCCCTGGCCGAAGCGGCGGAAGCGGAAGCCGCGATTGAGGCGGCCACGGCGGAATGCGTCCCAACCGCCGAGGCGCCATGCCCGGAGGCAACCGGCAACTGACCGCTTGATTTTTCGCGCCAAGCGCAATAGGTCGCCCGCGATGTGAAACGGGTGCGGGCCGCCTTGCGGCGATGCACCCCTCAACGACGGGGTGCCTCCGCATGGCAAAGGAAAAGTTTGAACGTAACAAGCCGCATGTGAACATCGGCACGATTGGTCATGTTGACCACGGGAAGA
>CANLLF010000004.1 GCA_947491935.1 uncultured Roseicyclus sp. | reverse complement strand
AGTCGATAACAACTGCACTTTGGCACGTTCGATGCCGGTGGAGCAGGAGCCACCAACCTCATCCGCTGTGGGTCGGAGGGCTACCATTGATACCGAGGCAACTGCGTCTTGGGAAACAGCTTTCAAGCAAACATGAGTGACCATTCATGGCAGGACCAAACAACGACCCTGCATTCTGGCTTGGTTCAATGACGGTTCGGAGGCAGTGCGGCGGAGCCCGTCCGAGACGGCTCCTGATGCGAATAGCTGCCAGATTCTGCGTTGCCGCGAGCCGGAGGCAGCGACCGCGCAGGTCTTGCAGACTGCACCGGCTCCCAAACGCATTCGTCGGATTCGGTGCAATAGATCGAGTAATCGTCGTTCAAACAACCATAGTCGCCAGAAGTCGCATTGGTTCCGAAACGCGTGCCGCCCGAGCAAGCGCCCGCGATTGCGGAGCGGCTGGAATGAAAATTCACATTCGCGTCTGCAATGCTGGTCACGCCAGCGGCGCCGGATAATGTCGCGACAAAGATCAATGCCGAAGTGGTGTATTTGATAAACATGGTACTTCCCTTGGGTTTCAAATGGATGGCGTCGTCTGCGCGATCGCCGGTTGGTGTCTCGTCAGACTTGGCCTTTGGAATGGCCCGGTTCGGCATGCTGAAGAGTTGAGGGGATGCCACTGTCCAGGGGACAGGTGGCAGTGGGTTTTCCGGGCCGATCTTGCCGGGTGAGAGCAACGGAACGCGGCTGAAGTCGGGGGCGCCTCATTCAGGTGTCATCTTGTCGAAGGCCAAGCCGTCACCCCAGGTTCCATGAAGTTCGCCGTCGTCCATGACCACGTACACGACCGGGAATTCTTCACCCCAGAACACGGTCACGACCCGTCCATCGATCTCGCCGGATCCGGAATAGGAATGATTGTTGATCGTCCAATGGATGTCCACGGCCGAACCGGTCTGCTCAACCTCAGCGACACCCTCGTATACATCACCCTCGAGGTTGCGTCCGTGGGTCGAATAGGTGCCGGAAATCGATCCATCATCGGCGGCAAGTGCTTGTGGTACCGTGTAGGCGCCTCCTGCTAGGGCCATCAGGGCCAGAACTGCCATGAAATTTCGTCTTCTCATCTGTTTTCTCCTCGCTTTGGGATAAGATTTTTGTTCGGCAATGGGCCGGAGCCGCAATGTTTCGTTCGAGCGGCGCAAATGCTACCGGGATTGGGGGCGAACCTTGGGTCAGGCCGGGCTCTTGATGTGCAAATGCCGCGACAGGCATCCGATATGACGGTGGTCGGTGCCACAGCAGCCGCCCACGACGCGCAGATTTGGAAACATGCCCGCCATCTCTGCATGGATCTGCCCGAATTCTTCCGGGTTGCCGTCATCAAGCTCGCCCGCGACGTCAAGCTCGGCGTGGGACAGACGCGAGGCATTCGCGCGCAATCCGCCGATACGGGCCAGCCAGGCAGCCCCGCCTTGAACGGCCTCGCGGAAGTGATCGGGATGAGCGCAGTTCACCATGTAGTAGAGCGGTGCATTTGCGGTCGCTAGATCGGTCGCGGTGATCGCTTCGCCCAACGTGTCGCCCGACGGCAATCGTCCGTCGGTTTCAACGGTGAATGAGATCACAACGGGCAGACCTTCCTGGCCCGCCGCGCGCGAAATGCCGATCGCTTCACCGATATGGGTCATTGTGATCGCAGAGATCATGTCAACGCCTTCTTCCGCGAAGGCCGCGATCTGGGGAGCGTGGACAACTTCCGCCACGGCCGCGTCCAGCTTCAACTCCGGCGCATAGCCGTCACCGGTCGGTCCGACGACGCCATTCAGGAGGATCGGAGAGACACGGCCCTGCCAAGAGGACCGGATAGTCTTGGCAAACGAAACCGCATCCCTTGAAAGCTGAACGAGTTCGGCTGCGGAAACGCCAAGCTTCGGCGCCCACTCGACACATCCACGCCACGTCACCGTATCAAGAATGAACCCGGTCTGCGCGGTTTGCGCTGTTGCAAGAAACCGCTCGAAATAGGACATCAGGGCCTGTCGGGCGTCGGGATCGTTCATGAGTAGGATCGCTGCGAATTCCGGCGCATCAAACCCGTCAATAAAAAACAGCGATGTCTCAAGGCCGCCGTCCGTCAGGAACACGCGGTCGGTCGTTAGAAGGCGTTGAAGGACACCGTATGTATCCGTCGCCGCGTGTGTTCCGTGCATGTGTTCATCCAAGCTATTCATAGCAATCTCCATCAACACTCTCGGGGAGGCCTGCCGTGTCTTGGCAAGGCAACCCGCTGACGCCGTGTTTTCAGGCCTGCGTGACGGGAGGCCTCCGTCTTGCGTGATAGAGGCGTGATAAAGCGCGCCGCCGCGTGAAAAGACGCGCCGCTGCCTTGTTCGATCGATTTTCAGGATGTGAGCATTCGGGGAAGCGCCGCGTTTATCGTGGCCACACCGCCTTGAGGACTAGGATATCAGGATAAGGAGATTGCCATGACCGCGCGTGGTGCAAAGACGACAGGAAGCCCGCCCTGGGTGGCCAACCTCTATGACAGTTACGTCACCGTGACGGATGACATTCCATTTTTCGTTCAGGAAGCGACGTCGGCAGACGGCCCGGTCTTGGAATTGATGGTCGGCACTGGTCGGGTTTCCATTCCGCTGGCAAAGGCTGGTGTCGATCTGACATGCGTGGACCTTTCCGAGCCAATGCTCGCCAAATTGAATGAAAAGCTTACCGAAGATGGCCTGACAGCAACGGTCGTGCAGGCCAATGTCACCGAGCTGGCGTTGCCCAGATCAGACTTCGCGCTTGCCCTGTTGCCCTTTCAATCCTTCGCAGAACTCACCGATCCTTCGGCACAGCGAAATGCCTTGACGAATGTTGCCAACCATCTGAGGCCCGGTGGGCGGTTTATCTGCACGCACCACAATGCGGCGATCCGCGCAAAGATGATCGATGGCGTATTGCGTCTCCGCGGTGAGTTCCAGGAAAGCGGCGGCAACCGGACGATCAGGCTTTCCACTTGCGAGCAACGCGTAGACGGTGGCGCCATTGTCAATGCGTTACAAACCTTCGAAATCTTCAATGTCGACGGCCAACTTGAGGACAAACGGCAGTTCGAGGTTACTTATCGGCTGGTCGATGTTGAAGAATTGCGCGTCATGGCAGAGGCCGCAGGATTTCGGGTCAGGGACCTCTACGGCGATTATCAGAGGGGGCCATTCTGGACCGAGGAAAGTGCCTACGCGATCTGGGTTTTGGAAATGACCTAAGCGGAGCCGGGGCCCTCAGCCAATATCAATTGCCTTGAGATCTGCCTTCAATTTTCGACCAAAGTCTTGTGGGGTATTCTCCATCAGGAACTTGGCTGACGCTAGGGAGACGTCGGGAAATCTTGCATCCAGATCGTTGCGAATGGCCTGTGCCTCTTCCAGCTGGCCAATATTTAGCGCGGCAATCGCTGCCAATAGATGGGCCCAACCATCTGACGCGCGGGCAGCTCGGGCCTCCCGTGCCGTTTCCAACATCTGGCCGTAGTCTTCCAACCCATATTCGCAGCACGCCTTCAATAGCAGAAAGGTTCCCAATTGCGGGTCGCGCGGGCTGCGAAGTATCGCGTCAACGATGGAACTATGCGCGTCTGTATAATTGCCTGTGCGAAACAACAATTGCGCGCGGCCATAATGGGCAAGCAGAAAATTGAGATTGTATCGAAGCGCTTTTTCGAAATGGGTGCGCGCTTCGTCAAACCGTCCCTTAAGCGACAGGGCGGAGGCATGGATCGTCAGGCTGTAGCTATCTGCCGGATCAAGGGAGAGAGCTTGCTCACTGTGGGCAAGAGCCGCGTCAGTGCGTGGCTGAAATTCCTCCGGCAGATATGTGGTTGCGCGCATGAGCTCCACGCAGGCGAGCCCGGCATGGGGTGAGGCATACTGCGTGGACTCTGCTATTGCATCTTCGAACAGCGCTTGTGCCGCATCAAGATCTTCGTTGGAATTCCGATGAATGTGTCTCATGCCCCGATGGAACTTTTCCCAAGCCGTCAGGCTATCCATCGGTTTTCTGAAGGCGCGGTCAAACTCATTGCTGGAGATTTCCGGGTAGATGGATTGGACCACGCGCTGCGTGATGTCATCTTGCAATTGAAAGAAGTCGCCAATGTCCCGTTCGAAGCGCTGCGCCCAGATCTGGGCCGACGTGGTTGTGTCCACCAGTTGCGCCGACACGCGAACGGTATCTTCGGAGCGCCAAAAGCTTCCGGAAATGAGGTAGTTCACACCGTGGCGTTCCTTGATTTCGGTCGGCTGCATATCCTTCATCGCGTTGCTCGATTGTCGAGAAATCACCAAGAAATCTTTGACTTTGCAAAGCTCGGCAAGGATTTCGTCCGCGATGCCCTCTGCAAGACACGTGTGTTCGGGATCCGGTCCACGGAAATCGAACGGCAAGACAGCGATCGAAACCTGCCGGGCGGGAGCCTCTCGAGGACCCGGGTTATGACCAGTCTTGGCGGCTGCGGCGCTGTCATTTCGTTTCGAAATCGAACCGATATGTTGGTCGGCGATGAGCCGTTGGGTTCTTGCCTCTGGCTCCGCTCCCAGCTCGCGCCGTAGCACCGCGGCACAGTCCTGGTATTGCCGTTTTGCAGCGTTTTCACGCCCGGATTTCAGATGGCAGAGGATGAGTGCTCGGTGCGCCTCCTCGGCGATCGGGTCCGTTGCCATCAAGCGAGAGGCCAATGCTTCCGATGCGCCTAGTCCAAAAGGTGTCGTAGCAAGTTCAGCAAGACGTTCGACCAATGTGTTTGCGGCGTTTCGAAGTCGCCGCGTTTCGATGCGAAGCCACTCCTCACATGCCGCATCGGGCGGTGTTATTGTTATCAGAAAATCGCCACCATAGAGAGCGGCCGCCTGCGACAGGGCCTGTTCATCGTCGCTAGAGATGAGCCGCTCAAAGGTAGTCAAATCCACCTCAAACCGGTCTACATTGAGCGTCACATCAGTTTTGGATGTTACGATCACCGGATTGACCTGTGTATCTCCGAAAACGCGACGTATGTCCGAAAGAGAGCGCCTTAGGCTGCCCGACGCCTGTTGTTCCGAGCGGTCGCTCCAGAACATCGACTTCAATTTGTCTCTTGCAACGCCGCGTCCAGCCTGCATCGCCAAACATGCGAACAAGAGCCCGGTCTTTCGCGTGGGAAAGTGAATGCGACTGCCGCCCCGTACTTCAAATCCGCCAAGCAGCTTCACTTCATAGGTCGTGGACATATTGTGAATTTATCATCGTTCAATCTGACACATAAGTTCTATCTGCGGCATACAAGTTCATTGGAAGGAGCTACACCGCATCATGCGCGAAGGATTGCACACATAAACCTGCACGATCAGACGAAGACACGCCCGGCCACGTGGCGACGACACACGCGCGACGCCGATAATGCGGCTCCATGATCCCGAACAATTCCAACCGTTTTTGATGACCGCCATTTCTGTCTCCCGCATTGATAACGGAAGGTCTAAGGCGCCGTGCCGGCCCGCTATGCTGCGGCTCGTGAAGGAATTGACTACGCATCGCGTAGTTTCTAGCGTGGTGTTCTTACATAGGGGGATAACATGACGAAATACGGCCAGTTCTGCCCCATCGCAAAATCCTCGGAAATCCTCGGAGACACGTGGTCGATCCTGATCGTGCGGGAGCTTCTTTTGGGCAGCACGCGCTTTTCACAGCTGCAAAAGGGGCTGCCGAAGATCTCACCCACGATCCTAACGAAGCGGCTGAGAGAGCTTGAGGCCAGCGGCGTGTTGATGAAACGCAAGCAGACCGGTCAAAAGGGCCATGAGTATCGCCTGACACCCGCGGGGCGAGAGCTTTCTACGGTGGTCGAAGCTTTGGCGGTCTGGGGCATGCGATGGGCGCGGGATGAGATGGAGCCTGACGATCTCGACGCCACCTTCCTGATGTTCGATATCGAACGCAATCTTGTCACAACCGAGTTGCCGGACGGCGAGAACGTGATCTGTTTTCAATTCCCGGATCTGGACGATTTCAGCAAGTGGTGGGTCATCTGCGAAGGGTCCAATACGGACCTATGCTATCAGGATCCGGGAAAGGACGTGGATGCCTATATCACCGCGAATTCGGTCGACATGATCAAGGTCTGGATGGGCGATCTGCCCCTGTCGGCGGCCCTTCGCGAAGATCGCGTGACCCTCTTGGGGGAGCCCCTGATCTGCGACCGGTTCCGCAAGTGGTTCCCGCTCTCGTCCGCCGCGCCTGTGCCGCGCCCGACCGATAGCGTGAGAATGGCTGTCTAGGCCGCTTCTTTGTGACGGGTCCAGCGGGTGGATACGGATTGTGCGTCCCGCAGCGCCAGAAACCAGGTGTCGATAGTGAAGACGAAATCGATCAGACTGTCGATTTTTACGTCGTCCTCGTCGCTGTCGATCACGATGTTCACCCTCGTCTCCAAGGGGCCTGCGTAGCCGCCGCCATGACCAAGGAGCGCGAGGCTGTCCGTGTCCGTCTCAAGCTCCACGCGGACCGATCGTACGGCGATCCCCAGACGGGCCGCGGACATTTTCGTACCGATTGAGAGGCAGCCCACAACGCCCGCCTTAGCAAAGAAGCCGGGCGTCGGCGCGGTGTTGTCGCCGCCCATCGCAAGGCCCAGGTCCATGTCGACCTGATGACGGCCCTGCGTCACGTGGCACTTCAGGCCGTCAGATACCCGGCCGGTGATTTTCGTCGTGGCCAAGGCCTTGTCGGGATTGTCGGTCAGGTATTGGATGACCTGGTTTTGGTGGGTGCGAATATGTGCGTCGGTCCGTGTCATGGGTTGTCTCCTTTATGCGGCTCGGATTTTGAGGTGGTGTTCGAGGTGGGTGGCCAGGGCCTCTGCGTCCGCGCCGACCCCGTCGATCAGGGCGGATTTGCGGCGCATCTGGAGCGGCAGGCCAAGCACGTAGAGCCCCGGCCCGACGATCCCCTCGCTGTGGCGTAGTTCGCCCTTGCGATCAAAGATCGGCAGCTTGGCAAAGCTGAAATCTGGCGCGTAGCCGGTGGCCCAGATCACGGTGCGAATACGGCCATTGGCCAGATCGAGCGTAAGCCTCGGGTTGGCGGGCAGCCGTGTCACCGGGTGCAGCTCCACAGGGGGTAGATCTGTAAGATCCTGGCTGGCCGCCCACAAGTCAAAGCCCCGCAGCAGGCGGCGCATTTTCAGATCAGACGAGGCGCATTGATTGGCGAGCGATCCGGAGAACTGAGCCAAGCCGTCGCGCAATCCGACCATGCGGCCAGTGACCTCGGCGCCGCGTGCCTGAAGTGTGTTCAGATCGAGGAAGGACAAACCGGCATCGCCGATCAGTTGCAGGGATGGCACGCGGCGGGCGCGATCGGGGTCATCGACCTCGCCGATCCGGGCATCCAACACGCCGCTGCGATCCATCCACCACTGGATGTCGCGCCCACGATACCGGCGCGGAACCCGGATATGGGCGCCCGCTGACATCATCACATCGTGGCCGACGCCCAAAAGTTCCGCGGCGATTTGGGTGCCGCTGGCAGAGGCCCCCACGACGAGCACGCCACCGCGCGCAATCTGGGCAGGTGATTTGTAGGTTTGGGGCGTGAGTTGGGCGATGCCGGCCGGTAATGCCTGTGCAATTGACGGAACCTGCGCGCGGCCACATGCGCCATTGGCGAAAACGACGTTGTCACAGGTCCAGTCGCCACGATCTGTCGAGACCCGGTATCCAAAGCCCTGAGCCGTTACCGCTTCTACCGTCGTCCGGTCCTCGACCGGAGCGGTGATCGATGTTGCGTAGCCATGCAGATAGTCGGCAATCTGTGGCATCGACATGAAGCCATCGGGATGTTCGCCGGTATAGCAATACTCCGGCAATCGGCTCTGCCAATTGGGCGTCAGCAGGGTCAGACTTTCCCACCGCTCGGTGGTCCAGCTGTTTGCAACCTCTCCCCGCTCGATCACCATATGGGAAATCGAACGGTCCGAGAGGCATTTGCTCATGGCGAGCCCGGCTGGGCCGGCGCCGATAATGACGGTCGAGATATGCCTCATGACGCTCGCCTTTCTTGTGTCGGATCAAGCCAGATCGACGTGAACATTGGTCGGGTTCGTCAGAAGATCGAACACGGCCGATCGTTTTTGCGATTGGGCGACCAGCGCGCGGATATCGTCCTCCGACGCATCCGCGTCGATCTCGAACCGAACCCGGATCGCGCCGAACCCGTTGCGAATGTCTGGGTCCATTCCCAGGATGCCGCGTACATCGACGTCCCCTTCGGCGTGGGCCTTGATCGAGTTCAGCTGAATGCCGCGATGCTGCGCGACTGACGCTACACCGGCCGTCAGACAGCTTGCCAGGGCCGACAGGACAATCTCGGGCGGGGCTGGTGCCGTGTCGCGGGCGGCAAAGACCGTCGGGTGATCCGAGTTGATCACGAAGCTCGCGGGCCTTGTATGCTCCTGACCAAGGCCGAAGTAGCCGTTGATCTCGTTGCTGCTTTCCGTGCCGTCGACCCAGGAACAGGTGCTGCGGAACGTGAAGGCTGCAGCCTCAGGGGCTTGGGCAAAGGCGTCCCGCGCGCCCATCAGGGCCTCGGTGTTGACGCCATTGTTTGCGGTGGTTTCAATTTGAACAGTCATTTTGTTTCCTTTCGGGGGGTTGGTGGTGATGGGTGTCAGTGATCCGCAGGATTGCGGGCAGTGATGAGCCAGGATGAGCTATCCATCCAATGCCCTTCGTCATCGCGCTCGGCAGTTGCGAACATGTCGGTGAGGGCCGCGTCGATCTCGGCGCGGCGGTCGATGCCAAGCTGGCCGGCTTCACGGAACGTCTCACCCGCCGGGCCGATGGCCAGTTGGAAGGCAATCGCTTCCTCGACCGTGCGGCCCACCAGAACCTTGGCATCCACGCGCTGAAACCGGATGTCGGAGTAGCCTGCGGCCTCCATCTGGGCGCGCGTCGTATCTTCGTCGGCCATGGAAAACGGCCCGGGCCCGCAGGTCCGTGCGTCCTCGCCCGGTTTCGGCAGGATCGACTGAACCACGTCACGCGATCTGGTCAGCCACGGATTGTCCGCCCGGTTGCGCCAGACCATGTGGGCCACCCCGCCATCAGGGCGCAGGCAGTGCCGCATCGATCGAAGGCCCGCGACGGGATTGGCAAAGAACTGCGTGCCGAAACGGGCGAAGACGAAATCGAATTCGCCATCCGGGCGCTGCGTTTCGATGTCACAGCATTTGAAGCGGATATTGGGCACCCAGCCCAGTTCCGCGCGATGCCAGGCATGATCCAGAAACCTTTGGCAGCAATCGACGCCTAAGACCTGTCCCCGGGGGGCCGCCATATTGGCCAGGCTGATGGTCGTGTCCCCAAACCCGCAACCGACATCCAACACGAAATCCCCATGCTGTACATCGAGGGTCTTGAGGATTTGATCGCTGTGCCGACGTCCTGCGCCAACAAGGATATGCTGAAAGGTGATGAATTTCGGCGCGAGAATATCGTTCCAGAAATCCACAAGGGGTGATGGCGCCGGGGCAACCGTCTGTTGAACATGTGCGTTCATCTTCGTCTCCGATCCCGTTCAAGAGCTTGGTCGGACTATGTGTTCGACCTGATGGGATGGATTTACGGAGAGCCGGGCGGCACGCATACTTCGCCTTGGAAAGCAAAGCGCTACACGTTGCGTAGTAACGCACTTCGTTTTGGAAAGCGGCGGATCTCTGGTTGAGGATTGCGTCTGACGGGTCGGCCCAGACCTATGCCGGGGACCCATCTCACACCTGATACCGTCAAAATCTGACATTGGAGCGCCCCGTGCGCAGGGATGCGTCGTCCGCACAGCGCCCAATCGACGTTCAAATGCTGGGCGACGTAACAATGTCCGGATTGGTGAAGCTACACTGAAACACCGCCTGGTGGGGTCAATGTCTATAAGAGCCGCGAGAAACCATGTTTGCTCAACCAAGCGGCGGCGCTGCGCAAAGCAGAGAACAACAGGTAGAGTCCCCAATAGCCGCATGCCGCAGCGATCACCAACGTTCGACTTTGTTGAAAGGTCGGCGCTTCACAACCGATCCCGACCAATCTTGGGCGGATGTTCCGGTTGCAGCGCGTTTCTCTGATTTGACCACGCCCCGGTTTCGCTCGTCGCGCAGACTCGGCGATTTGTTCAAGTCAGAATGTCGAATTCTTGAAACACGTATCCGTCACCGTAGTCGGTCTGGTGGCGGAGCCTCAGTTTGAGCGGATGCCGAAATGGAGCGAACAAGGGAATGCCACTGCCCAACACGATGGGCGCACGCTTCAGTCGCAAGCCCGGCAAATGGCCGAGTTCCAGGAGCGAGGTCGCCAGAATTCCACCGCCGCACAGGTAGATCGCGGAGGGGCTGCTATTTCTCAGGTCCGACAGCCAGGCGTCGTCCAGCGCCCGTCGAACGACCACTGCGGCATCATCGGGCAGGCAGATGCTCTGTGAGATGACGTAGGAGGCGGCGTTCGGGTAAGGGTTTTCGCCCGGCTTCAGACCGAAGCCGTAGCCGAATTCGTAGGTTGCGCGCCCCATCAGGACCGTCTTGTAGGTGGAGAGCCGTGCGAAATAGTCTTCGACGACCGGCTTTGTATTTGGAAATGCCGACACGTCATTGCCGGGTCCTGCAATGAAGCCATCGGCGGACACCGCAACGTCGTAAATAATCGGTTGCATTCTATGCTCCTGGGGTTGGACACCAAGTGATGGGCCGGCGTCTTGCGGAAGGATCGGATCAGGCTTCCAGGGTCATCGGCAGGGTGCTCCGAAGTTGGAGATTCGACCTGCCACCACGCATGCGGCGCCGTTAAACTGTGTTACTCGTCAGATGCCACGTCGGCGTCCGACCATCAGTATCATTGCGTCGTTCGCTCTGCGGCTTCGTCAGGTCCTTCGTCATGTGAGCCAGGTTGAACGTCGTTCCGTTGCAGGCCGTCAGGCGGATGTCCTGCAGGACGGTGTATCCGCACACCTGATAGAGCAGCTTTCCGACCGGCGTCGCCAGAAGCTCCATGGACGTGTATCCGGCCAATCGGGCGGATGTCTCGGCGATTGAGACCACCATTCTGCCGATGCCTTTTCGCGCCATGGCCGGATCGGTATACATCGCCCTCAGGCGCGCGGTGCCCGTCGAGCGCATCTGTGGTGTTGGATCCACCGGCTCTTTCGAGTGGACAAGCCCGCCCCGAAAACTCCATCCGCCAGACGCCCGGATCACACCGTCGACCTCGATCACGAAGTAAGTCTGATCTTTGATCAGCCACGGGTCGAGCGCGGTGAAGTCCATCGACGCGATCTGCTGGGACGCGTCCAGGAACGGCCCCAGCAGATCGCGCGTCGCCAGCTTGGCCAGCGCCTCAATCGCCACCAGATCGTCGTTCCGGGCCAGCCGGACGGAAATTCGGGGCGTCGGCATCGTCACTCACCAGGTCTGGATGGTTTCGAACGCGTCACCCGTCACGATCACCTCACGATATGTGCCGGATGCGTCGCCATCCGAGGTGAACTCGACGGAACTCGCGCCCACGTAGTCGATCTGACCACCCGCACGCAGAATGCGGAGCGCCTCAGCGATTTCGCCGGCTCCAATCGGTGTGCCGGACGCGTTTGCGACACTGTGAAGGGCACGTGCAACATCCGCGCCGTTGGTCGAACGCGCCGCTTCCATGGCAAGGACAAGAATAGCCGCGGCGTCGTAGGCCTCTGCCCGATAGGGGCCCTGGCCGTCGATGCCATTGTCGCGCAGCATTGCCTCGAAGGCCTCTGAGGCCGCGCCCGAGGTCCCTGGCAATGTGCCGATGGCACCCTCGATCGCGCCTCCGAATTCGTCCAGAATGGTGTCCGCCACCATCCCATCGGGCAGCACGAAAAGGTCGAACGCGCCAAGATCCAACGCTGTCTGAAGGATCGCGCGGCCACCCTGGTCGGCATAGCCAGCCACAAGCAGTATTTCGGCGCCGCTGGCGGCCAATGCGCCGACTTCGGCGGAATAGTCGCCCATTCCGTCCGTATGTGGCATTTCGATGGCCACCTCGCCGCCAAGGCGGGTGAAGGACGCATTGAACGACGATGCGAGGCCTGCACCGTAATCATTGGCTGTATAGGTGACCGCAACGGTCTCAATGCCTCGCGCTCTCAGTACTTCGGCCAGGACTTCGCCCTGCCGGGCATCGGAGGGCGCGGTCCGAAAGAACAATCCCCGGTCATCCAGCTCCGTCAGCCCCGGAGATGTCGCTGTTGGCGAAATCGACAGGATGCCGTGAGGCACCGCAACCTGCGTAACGACCGCCGAGGCAACACCGGAGCAATCCGCACCGATCAGGGCGGCAACACCTTCGCTGGTCACCAGTCGCTCGGCTGCGGAAACCGCCAGCGCCGCGTCGATACAGGTGCTGTCAGCGCGGACAGGTTCAATTGTCCGCCCATCCAGAAAGAGCCCGGACGAACTGGCTTCGCGCAGCGCCAATTCGGCTGACGCCGCGACCTCCGGGGCCATCGACTCGATCGGTCCTGTGAAGCCGAAGAGCAGTCCGATGCGAAGCGGAGCGTCGGCAATCGCCGCGCCGGGCATAACGCTGCCGATCAGTGCAACAAGTACAAAGTCTCTTAGCATTTTGTTGGTCTCCATCACAGTGTTGTGGGGCTGCTTTCAGAAGCGCCGCAGGCGTCGGATTTCCAAGTCGATCTGATCCCGGCAGATGCCGATATCCTTGAGCAAATGGTCGGGAAGCGAATGCAGATGCTGGGAATCCTTCCGAAAACGTCGGTGGAACAGGGCGCCCCACAGCCGATTTCGCGGCGGAGGGGTGTGAGTGTTTCCGTTGGACATGTCGATCTCCGAAACGTTGTCTCGCTCAAGAACTAGCAAGGTGCATTGGTCCGGATTTCGTGAATTCTCGCCCCATAGTGCGACTTTTTATCGTATTTGCTTTAGATTCAGAGATATTTTCTCGATCAACGAGACTAATCTTCTCTCGACGGAGATATGCATGGAAAAGCTCGACGACTTCGATCACCGCCTGCTGGATTTGCTGCAGGTCGACAGCAGGCAAACCGCCGCGGAACTTTCCGAAAAGTTGGGATTGTCGCCGGCGGCGTGTAGCCGGCGGGTTCTTCGGCTGCGTAAGTCCGGCGTTATCGAGCGCGAGATTGCGATTGTTGCGCCAAAATACCTAGGCGCCGTCACCCGGGTGATCGTTCTTTTATCCATCGCGCGGGACAATCCGCAGCGGATCGACATTCTCAAGCAAAAGCTCCGCCGGCTGCCCGAGGTTGAGCGTGTGTTCTACGTCACCGGCGACGCTGACCTGGCCATTATCGTCAGATGCGCTTCGATGGAGGATTACGCGACATTCACGGAGACGCATCTTTTTGAGCCGCCTCTCACTGGCTTCGAAAGCCTCGTCGTGCTTCGCGAATACAACAAGGAAATGACGCCGGTGAGCCGTGGCGAATAGGGAGATGGTCGATGACGCTGCGCTACAATCCAGAGACCTGCTGGCCGCGAAGCGGACGCGCGTTTAACCACGGTGTTATCGCTCCGGATGGTCACACGCTGTACATGACTGGGCAGGTGGCGTGGGACGCCACGGGCGAAATTGTCGGCAAAGGCGATTGTGCGGCGCAAATCCTCAAATGCTTCGAGGGTGTCGAAACCGTGTTGTCCTGCGTCGGCGGGCGTCTCGAAGACATCGTGTCCTTGACGATCTACTTCACCGATCCCGCCGACCTGCCTGTCATCCAGTCCGCAAGAGCGGAGAAATTTTCACCTGAAACATCTCCCGCCAGCATCCTGATCCAGGTCCCTGGCCTGGTTGCGCCCGGTCTGCTGGTCGAACTGGTGCCAATCGCAGTCGTTCCACCGCATCGGTTTCGGTCTCCTGAACCACCTGATGACTGATGTCCTCAAGATGCACCGCGTTCACCTTCCGGCAGGGCTGCCGACCTTGTCCGATTTGAATTCTTGCCGAACGGACTTCGAAGACATCGCCAACAACGGCCGTTTTCTCCATCAAATCGAATGTCGGAACATTCTCCCCAAAATATCCCGGACAGAGGTCGCGACGTTCGAGTTCCACACACCGGTGCTTGTAGTGATCGGCCGGACAACGATGCAATGCCTTTTCCAGACCGCCGTGCACTCTCAAATCAGCTTGAGTATCTACGATTAATCCAAGCTCGCAAATCACGACTCAATTTGCGATAGGTTTCTTATTGATCGCGGAAGGGGGTGCGCTCTTCCATCTGTCCTGCGAAAACTCCTTCGACGGTGATGGGTTTCATGCTGCGACCTGTTCGTGACAGATTCGTTCCGCTTCGTCAGCTGAAAGCGGAACCGAGAGCAGGCTACAATAAGCCCGATCTCCTGTCGTTTGATGGTGAACGCAGGTCTTGCAGATACCAAAGGCCCGCCCGTCATGTGCAGCCAGTTGGCGTTTCAAAACGTCGGAAAGCGTGTCGAAGAGTTCGGTCCTCTGCTTGGCTGGAAGAGTGTCGATAGTCTTCGACAGATTTCCATACCGTGCGACCAGTTCGATTCCGGCATCGGTGAGGTCATACGAGATCGAACGTCTATCAGCGTCTGACCTGCGCTCGCCGACGTAGCCTTTGCGTGTCAGTGCCTTGAGGGTCTGGGACATCGTTCCACGCGTCGTGCCCAGGTATTCGGCGACGTGAGAGGGCGCGCGTGATAAGCGGTTTGCGCGCGCCAGATAATCCAGTGCAGCGATCTGAGCGGGATTGAGATCAGTTTCCCAAACTTCAGAGGCGTCAAGACGCGCGAGGCGTTTGATGAGAGTGAGGATGTGGTTCGATGAGGTCATGCCAAATTAATAGCGAGTCCATATTATCATTGCAATAATTTCGAGTCGCTACTACTATCATTATTCATCAAAAAGCTTTTGGAGTTCAAAATGACCAGTCCACTGCCATTCTCCGTCTGCACGCTGCTGCTCGCTAGTGTAGCCTTCGCTGATGAGAACCATGCGATCCATCAAGAGGGTGCGATTGTGTCATCCGCAGACGCATCGACAACAGCCGCTTTCGACATCCTCGCCGCTCACGCCCACCGCGACGGACATCTCGTGACGTTCCACATGACGACCAGTGATATCGCCGGGGCCGAGCGACCGAACCCGACCGGCGCGCTCGGGGGGGCTCCGGTCTACTCATACGTCTGGCCGACATCTTTGGACCCGGCGACGGTCGGGTTCGAAGGTGACACAGGTATCCTTGCGCTTGCCGCCACCAGCCACCCGGACTTCGACGACACGCCGCTCTTCGATGAAAACAATGACGGCGATCCGGTGAACGATGGTCTTCTGTGGCACAGCCATTGGGTTGTGCTGACACCAACGGAAGCCTGCGGCGAAGGAGCGCTTGGCGTGCGTGACATTCCTGAAGGCGAAACGCCGGCAATGCCGACCACCTGGCCAGGTCTGCCCATCTTCGTCGACAGTCCCGGGTATACGCCGAGCTTTGACGGACCCGAGATCGCCGTCACGGTACCGTTCGACGATCCCGATGTCGTCGAAGGTGCGAGTTACGATGGTGTCACGTCTGCCCTGCGGGTGAATGCAGATATCCATGCCCCTCTGCTTTGTGTCACACACATCTTCGATATTGCCTCAGGCGATCTAAGCCTGTCCGGCTCGCTGAACTGAAAATGACGGGCCGTGCCATCCGGGGCGCGGCCCCTGATCAAGGGAAACTGACACGGCTGAAACTGGGTTGCCAACCTTCCAAACGGACACACCGCAAAACGGCTATGAACTTGCCATGAGGATGACTCAGAGCGACCGGGCGATCCGCGAGTACCTACTGGTGGTTCATGAAAAGGACGCTGATGCCCCAATCGCAGTCTCCTCGGTCGTAGCGGCGTATTTCCAGACCGTTGCTGCCGCAAATGACTATTGGAGGGACAACCTTTGACACTCTCAAACACCTACCGGATTGGTCCGATGATCAACGGTTCAACACCGATAAACCGCTCAATTTGAATGAATTGCGCGGCAAGGTCGTCGTCATAGAGGCATTCCAGATGTTTTGCACGGGCTGCGTGGTACATGGACTACGCTTGGCGTAGCAAATTCATGACGTATTCACTACGACAGATGTTGCTGTGATCCGGCTTCGCACCGTCTTTGAACACCATACGGCGATGATGCCAGTCTTGCCTGAAGCATTCATTTATGAGTACGGCATCGCCTTCCCCATCGGAGTTGACGTGCCAAGCGAAATTGCAGCGCTCAAGACTATGGAGCGATCCAGCCTGCGCGGACCACCGTCTTTATTGGTGCTTGACCATACGGGCGTTTGGGCCGCTCACTACTTCGGTCAAATCAATCCCCTTAAACTCGGCGCTGATATCGGAACACTGGCCAATACCAAAACCTATGGGTCTCGAAGAAATATGAGACAAAGGATGGTGGTTGCGATGACGATTGGTAGGCGTAAAATCGGATACGACATCGCACTTCCGGCTTGCGTGTTTTCCGCCCGAGACGCTCCTCCGCTACCATCAATCCTCTACCGGGCTATCCGCATGCCGGGACAACCTCGCTACCGCAACGCGCCTCCAATTGCCTGAAGCCCAATGAAATAGACGTATCGGTCGTTAGGATTCTCCCAGCGGTGCTATGTGTAAAGGGCTCCATAGAGCATTTTCCGGCCTGACACTTTGTCAGCCGGTCGGATGGATGAAGAGCGCCTGATTGAACACATGATTGAGCTGGCACTGAGATAGGAAGGTTACGGAAACGGTCAGATCATAATCCTGCTGGCGACGTAGGTTGGTAGCCTCATCCAGCGCCTACCGCGTGCCTCGGCGCCCGACACACTGGAGAGGGGATGCGCAGCCATATTCTTCCAGTCTCAAACCGAAATCTTTGTATAGTTATTCATCGAGAATCCTTCCTGGATCGAAGGGAAGATCTGCCACGTCGCGCTTGTTCATCCGTGCGATATCAGGATGCGACAATGGATCTCTGTACCACTGAGAGGGTCCGAAAGATGCACTTTCCTTGCCTTTTATGCCGAATTTCCACATTGATTGCCATATCTCATGAATTGCCCGCATAACTGGACAATAGCAGCTGTGCCGTAGTTTTGGTATCGACTACGCGATGCGGTAAGTTTAGAAAAACTATATGTATAGGCTGAACAATACACCGCTCTCTTCATTGAGGGCCGTCGAGGCGATTGGGCGGCTCGGGACACTATCCCGCGCGGCGGAGGAGCTCGGCGTCACACCTGGAGCCGTGAGCCAAAGGCTTGCGAAGGCCGAGGCAATACTTGGCCATCAGTTGTTCGTGCGGCGCGCCTCCGGGCTGCAGGCGACTGAAGTTTGCATTCGCATCCTGCCAGACCTCACCGCCGGGATGAAACATTTGTCCGACGCTCTGTCCTATCTTGATGATAGGGAAACCAACTTGACGGTTTCCGTCGCACCGATCTTTGCGAGCCGGTGGTTGATATGGCGCATTCACCGCTTCCATGACCAAGAACCCGCAATCAACGTGCGGGTCGAGCCACGTGCGGAAATGGTCAGCTTCCAGGGTTCCGAAGTGGACGTAGGCATACGCGTCGGTCCTTCACCGGGCCCCAATTTGGATGGCTCAAAGCTATTAGATCAAAGGGTCTTTCCAGTCTGTTCACCCGAAATTGCGCGCAGCATCCAGACAATCGACGACGTGTTTGACGTGCCGATCATTCGCGAAAACGACATTTTTTTTGGATGGACGGAATGGCTCGCCCATTTCGGCCACAAAACGAGGCCGTTTCCGGCCGGCCCGACATATGTTGACGCGTCATTGTGCCTTGATGCGGCTATGACCGGCCAAGGCGTGTTCATGGCCTGGGAGACGCTCGCCTGCGATGCCATCAAGGCTGGCCAGCTTGCTGCACCGCTTCCAGGACGGGTCGAAACCGGTCAAAGCTACTGGTTCGTTGTAAACCCGCGGACGGCCAAGAGCCCCAAGACGCGCAAGTTTCAAAAATGGTTACAGAAGGAACTCGACCTGTCGATCCTGGAATGGGATAGGGACAGTTCACTCCAGATAAGGCGCAGCGTACAACCCGGGCAAACATGTAGTACAGGTGGATGATGAACAGGCCCAAGCCTTGCCTCAGGTATGGCGTTGCTTCACCTGTCGCGCATTGCGCTGCCGCACTGTCAGCGCCAAACCAAAGATGACCAAACCTGCTGACGCGATCTGCAAAGCACCAAAAGACTCGCCAAGTACCACCGCCGAAGACAGCATCCCAAAAATTGGAACAAGAAGCGAAAAAGGCGCAACGCGGCCGGCGCCGTGTCGCGCGATCAGCATAGCCCATCCTCCAAAACCAAAAATGGTGGCGATGTAGGCAAGATAGGCAATCACTCCGATGCGCGTGGCGTCGAGTTGCTCAAACGCCTGCACATTTGCCTCAACACCCTCAAAGGCCAGGGACAAAGCGGCAAGTGGCAACGGTGGGACCAGGCTGACCCACACCATGAGAGACAGCATGTTCACCTGGCTCGCTCGCTTCATGAACAGGTTGGATACGGCCCACGAAACGGCCGCCCCAAGAACCAGCAGGAACCCTATCAAGGTCCCGTCACCATCAGCCTCGATTGCAAGGGCCGCAATGCCAAGGATTGCCACAAAGATTCCCAGAATCTGCTGCCTTGAGAGGGTCTCGCCAAAGAAGCCGACGGCAAGTACTGCAGTGAAAAAGACCTGCGACTGCAAAACAATCGATGCGATTCCGGGGCTCAACCCCGCATCAATGCCAAGAAACAGACCAGCAAAGCTGAATATCCCAAGCATGCAGGCAATGCCCAGGAAGGCTCCAAGAGGCATTTTCGGACACGGCACAAAAAAGACGAGCGGAAACGCAGCGAACAGAAAACGTGCAGCAGACAATATCAGCGGAGGCATTACGTCCACGCCAAGGCGAATGACGACAAAATTCAGGCCCCAGACTACGGTGATGGCCACCGCCAAGGCCAGATCTCGAGCACCAAAAGAATTCAATAGCGTCACCTCTTTCGGTTCCAAACCACCTCGGACATGAGGCGGCTGCGTCAGCCCGGGTGGCTCTCCGCCATGGTAGAAATGCTGACGAAATCTTTTGGGAGCTACCAATCAACTTTACCAAAGAGGCATCAAGCTTCTTTATGGGACCAACTCAAAGCCGCAGGTGCACTTCTTTCTGCGACTTGCGGAGTGAAGCGCCTCTTGCGCGTAGAAATGCAGCAAGCCCACCATCGCCGCGATCAACTTGAGGATCCGCAACTCCATCAATAGTGAGAAGGTCCTGGCCGTCTGCGAGCAAGCGAGATCCTAGACCCAAGGCCCCCGGGCCGAGATGCATTGAAACTGCATAATCGAAAAAGGCCATGTTCATAGCAGCGTGCTGCGTACGTTTTGGTAGATGTGTCGCGCGGCGGATCAAGAGGCTAAAACCTTCATTGCACAGGCTTGTTTTCTGGGCCGTCGGCGAACATCAAACACAGAGTTGTCGGACGATCAGCGGCATTGAACGATGCGCGGCATCCAACGAGATACCACCAGTCCAGCCAATGTCCTTCTTCATGTGTTGCGACAAGTTTTCGATATAAGGATCAGAATGCCGGGCCTGCTTGGTGTGCTTGCCAAGGGCGCGAGGACGGCACGTAATGGTGTCGGAAAATTGGAACATGAGCTGTCTCCGGTTCAGTTACTGACGACAGCCAAAGGGGCTATCACTGGTATTGACATCGCTCGTACTGCTGCCGAAAACCAATTCAATGCCCCTCTCTCCCATCAATGAGATTGATAGATGAGTGCCCGTGATCTTCCCCCACTTTCGGCTGTTCGGGCGTTTGATGCCGCCGCTCGACACGGAACCTTTACGTCCGCAGCCGACGAACTTGGCATGACCCAGTCCGCCGTGAGCTATCAGATCAAGATCCTGGAGGAGCGTGTTGGGGCGACGTTGTTTGAACGGCATGCGCGCGGTGTCGAATTAACGGCCATCGGGCGGCGGTTCCATCAACGAGCTGCTGCGGCCTTTGATATTCTGTCCGATGCCTTCAGCGATGCAAAAGGTTCAACCGCCGGCACGCTCTCAATTAGCGTCATCCCGACATTTGCGACCAACTTTCTGGCGCAAAATCTTGGTGCATTTCAACTGAAGCACGCGGACATCGCCGTCCGGATGGAAATCAGCGAGGCACTCACCGACTTCACTCAGGACAATGTCGATGTCGCGATACGCGGCGGGCAAGGGCAATGGCACGGATTGGTCAGCCATTTGCTCATACCTACGACTTTCACTCCGATGCTGTCGCCTGCACTGATTGACCGTTTTGGCGGCGTGAACAAACCCGAAGACCTGCTGAAACTCCCGATCCTGTCAAAAGACGATCCATGGTGGCGCATTTGGCTTGCGGCGGCTGGTGTTGATGACGGTCCGTCGGAAACGGATACTTCGCGCTCTTTCGGCCCCCAAGTCGTAGAAGCGGGCGCTGCGATCTCCGGGCACGGTGTAGCCATATTGACCCCAGCGTTCTTCCGAAACGAACTGGAACGCGGGCAACTCGTGCAACCTTTCGAGACGATAGGTGACGACGGTAGCGGATATTGGCTGGTCTACCCGGAAAGTCGAAGAAACGCGGTCAAAATACGCCGGTTCAGGTCGTGGATTGAACGGGAAACGCGGACCTATCGTATGGCCTAAGACATCGAGGGTATTAATGGCTCACATGTCTCTTTTGTTGGACGACCGGTTGCGCCGATGGCACAGCGGAGGACATCGTTCTGCAGGAGACACCCACACCATGTTGATCCGTCATGCACCCACAACCGTGTCCAAAGTCCCCCCCAGATACGCTGGCATCTTCTCCCACGGGTCTGAAATCGCCGAGCCTGCTCGGTTTTTGTTTTTGTCTGGCCAAATCGGCGTGGATCAAGACGGAACAACCAAGACGGGCTTTGAAGCGCAGACGCGGCAGGCGATCGACAACGTCGAGGCACTTCTGCACGCCGCGGATATGACCCGAGATGATATCTTGCGCGTTGTTTATTACGTCACAGATGCGGGCAACTTGAAGGCACTCAGCGGCATAAGGCAGGAACGATGGAGTTCCAATACGGCGCCCGCCATTACGACGCTTGTTGTTACGGCACTCGCCGCGCCCGACCTTTTGGTTGAGATCGAAGTAACCGCGTCCCGAGCAACGTCAGCAAGCGATGGTCCATCAGAATGAGTGTCGCCGAAATCCTAACATTCTCGCTCGTTGCGTCGCTGCTTGTCATGTCTCCGGGCTCAAACGGCGCGCTAATTGCGAAAACTGTCCCGATGTCCGGGCGACGTGCCGGGTTTGCAAATGTCGCGGGCTTCGTGACGGCTTTCTATATTCACGGGACGCTTTCGGTTCTTGGTATTTCGATCCTGATCACACAATCCGCGACCGCTTTTGCAATCGCGAAATATAGCGGCGTATTTGGCCTGGATCGGGATCAAGGCGTTGATTTCTGCCTCACGCAGCAGCTCGTCACAAATCCAAATTCCCGCCGCCCGGAACCGCCGATCCTTGTTTGCCGCCTTCATCGAGGGCTTGTTGACAAATGCACTCAATCCGAAGGTTTCCATGTTCTATCTTGCGGCTTTTCCCAGTTCGTCTCCGCAGGTGATGCGTCGGCCGTGTCTTCCTTCGTGCTTGTCGCCATCCATTCGCTGCTCAACGCTATACGGTTTGGCGTGATGGTGCTGCTTCTTGGCAAGGTCACCGGATGGACACAGCGCCCGCGCGCGCAAAAGCTGTTGAAACACACAGTTGGCGCCGTGTTCATCTTTTTCGGCGCGAAACTGGCCAGTCTGAACCGGGTCTGATCTCGAAAGCCAAGGGACGATGATATGGTTGAGTGGCTGCTAAACGAGATCCACGAGACATCCGCAGGCAAAGTTGCAGCAGGCCGGGGCGGCGATGGGCCGGATCTTGTCCTGGCGCATGGCTGGCCGTGGTCTTCCTATGCGTGGCATCGCGTAATTCCCGAACTTGCCCGTCATTTCAGAGTGCACTGGTATGACATGCCAGGATATGGCCAGTCGGAAAAATTCGATGGTCAACGAAGTTCGCTCGACGTCCAGGCCGAGGTTTTTGTTGAGTTGCTCTGCCATTGGGGGCTAAAAAACCCGCGCGTCGTGGCGCATGATTTTGGAGGGGCAACGACCCTGCGGGCGCATCTGCTGCATGGTTGTGATTTTGAGCGGTATGTCTTGATGAACGTCGTCGCGATGCGGCCGTGGGGATCGGCATTTTTTGATCATGTCCGCAAACATTTCGAGGCATTCGAGGGACTTCCGCCGCACATCCATCGCGCCATCGTGGAGGCCTACATCAGGGGTGCCTTTGCCAACGACATTGACGCGCTCGACCTAAAGCGTCTCGTTGCGCCTTGGCTTACCGAGGATGGTGCGACCAGTTTTTATCGCCAGTTTGCGCAGGCGGACGAGAAATACACGGAAGAGGTGGAGCCATACTTCGGAGATATCCGATGCAAGACGAAAATCATCTGGGGCGACAAGGATCCTTGGATTCCGATCGCGCGCGGCAGAGCGCTGCGAGATGCCATTCGGAAGACCGAATTCACGACACTCCACGGTGCCGGGCATATGCCACAGATTGAAGACGCCAGCGCGACGAACCGCGAATTGTTGAACTTTCTCTGAATTTTCAGGGGCATGACCGAAGGCGGCCACGGCAGTTTATCTGGGCAGAGAATGAATTCAGAAGCTTCCTGATTGGTCGGAATACACAGTTTCGCCTGCGGGGATCCCAACCTATCAACCCTGCGCCTAGACGGCCGTTCGGTAAAATCAGTTCTTGGGGGAACCATGAAAACAAGTGGGAACACAGTGCTCATAACCGGGGGCAGTTCTGGCATCGGTGCAACTCTTGCAAAGCGGCTTTCTGACTCTGGCAACAGCGTCATTGCCTGCGGTCGGAACGAAGAGAAGCTGCAAGAGCTGCGGGCTCACTCCCCAAAAATCAAAACAAGAGTCTGTGACATTCAAGATTTGGATCAGATCGAGGCACTCAGGGACGAGATCGGTGCAGAGGTCAATCTGCTTATCAACAACGCCGGCATTCTACAGGATTTGTCGTTTTGCACCGATCCAGATCTCGAGGCGCAACTCAGGGAAATTGAAATCAACCTCAATGGAATGCTGCGCATCCTGCACGCGTTCTTGCCCGCAATGCGTAACCACAGTGAAGCCGCCGTCGTGAACGTAACCTCCGCGACCGCTTTCATTGTCGAAGCCAAATCACCAATTTACAGCGCAACAAAGGCTGCGCAACATGCCTTAACACTTGCGCTGAGACATCAGCTGAAAGGCACAAACATCAAGGTGTTTGAGCTGATCCCGCCACTAACGGACACCCCAATGGCCGCGCATGTCGAAGGCATTCCAAAGTTGTCGCCAGCAAAGGTGGCAGAGGCATTGATAGTCGGGCTTGAAAAGGAACGGCTGGAAATTGCCCCCGGCATCAGCTCAGTGGCAAGATGGATGGCACGTATTGCACCGCGCTTCGCTTTTTCCCAATTGAACAGATAACGCGGAACTACAGGATTTCTCAGAATTCGCGGCAGAAATTGCAGCAGAGGCACCTCGGCCTACCTGCTGGCGATCTGGTCCGGCATGACTTCTACGCCCTCCATTTTTGGCTATTTGTTTTCTAGACATAAGGCAGCACTCCAAAATGGAAGAAGCACTCCACGCCCTGCAGGCACCTATTCAACCAAAAAGAAAAACTGCTTCGGCCAAGGCCTGAGAAACGTCTCAGCCGGAGATGAAAGGTCTTCTCACACCTGCGGTGGAACGGCAGTAGCGTCCCTTGGCTACGAGTTTTCAGGCATACTTCGTCGGTGTCGGTGTCGCGCAGTGCGCGGAGGACATCAATGATGTGACGGGAAAAGCAACGGCTTTCGTCGCTAGCCCGGCGGGCCGATGTAGACGGCTGCGCGCTAGCGGTGGATCCGGCTAGGCGCACAGCCAAATCGTTTCTTGTAGTCCTGCGAGAACCGGCCCAGGTGGGAAAATCCGCTGGAAAAAGCGGCATCCGTGACGCTGACGGGATCGTCCTTGGCCGCCAGAAAATAATGGGCCAGATCAAGTCGCGCGTTCTTGAGGTATCGCATCGGAGTCACCCCGAACTTCGCGCGAAACCCCATCTGCAAGGTCCGCACGTTGACCTCTGCGGCGCGCGCGATCTGGGTCAAATCGATGGGATCCACAAGGTTCGCGTGAATGAAGTCCAACGCGCGCCGCATCGCCCGGGGCATGATCTCGTCACTACTCGCCCCGTCGATGATGTGCGAGATGTTGTTGCGGTGGTGGGTAAGCAGCGCCAGCGCAAGGTCATTTTCGATACAATGGGTGCGATTGCTCTTCGCGCCTTGGAAAATCTCGCCCTCATCGACGGCGCGTGCGCAGGCGAGGATGAGGCGGCGAATGACACGCCCGCCGTTGTTTTCAAGGTCCATCGCCGGGTGAAACCTAATCGGTCCCGGCAGCTCGCGCCCGATCAGGCTTTCGGCCACCCGTTCAAGATGCGTCTTGTCGATTTGCAGGAGAAGCTTCGTGCAATCATGGCTCCAGTGCATTTGGGTCTCGCGATCGGGGTTGAGCACGGTTGCCGTTGCTGCATCGGCCACGACGTCCACGCGGCGATGGCGGATGTGCGCCCGCCCCGACAGCGGCACCTGGACCAGATAGAAGGACTGCAGCGCGCCGGGGTCGATCATCACGTCGCTGCCATAGGTCATGAAATTGAGCGAGGTCGCGTGGCCTGCCACATGGTTGTGGCGCACCGCGACGCCGCCCCCTCCCTTGCTAAGCTCAAGCCTGTGGTCGCAGAACTTTTGGGCCACGGTCTGGCGCGCTTCCTCGACCGACTGCGTCTGAAACAGACGGTGTGCGCCAAGAAACTCCTGTGCTTCCAGCAAAATGGCCCCTCCCCAACCAAAAGCCTCCGAAGTTTGGCTCGGAATTTCAAGCTTAAAGTAAATTCTTTCGTTTTCTGGATAAGGCAGCCCGGCGACCCCGGCCAAGGTGTCGGGCAGTTATCAAAACAGGGGAATGACCAATGGACCGTGGCATAACACCGGCAACCGGTGGCATCGACAACATCGCATGGAACGTCGTGGGGCAAACCTACGTGCCCAAACTGCACAGCGCGAACGCCTTCGTCTGGCATGCGACGGTGCCCGCAGACACCTTCGTGCCGCCCCACATCCACCCGACACAGGACGAGTGGATCAACATCCTGACCGGCGAGTTGGAGATCGAGTTTGGCCATGACGAGGGCAGTGTAACGGCCCACAAAGCAAGCGCGGGTGATCTGGTGTGCATGCCGATGGGTAAGTCACACGGCATCTTCAACCGGTCCGGAGGGGAGGCCACATGCGTCTTTGGCGTCGCCCCCGCGCGCAAGCTGTTCGATCTGTTCATTCAGCTCGATGGCGTGACAGACCCGGGCGAACTCGTGCGCCTCTCCGCAATGCACGAGGTCGACTTCCTGCCGCCGCCCCCAGACGCGAAGTGAAGGGCCAAGACCATGATTAAACGCAAGAAAGTTGCCGTGATCGGCGGCGGCGTCTCGGGCCTTGCCGCGGCCAAGGCTTTTGACGAGCGCGGCCACCGCGTGGTGGGCTTTGAGCGCAGCCATGACTTTGGCGGCGTGTGGGAACTCAGCCGGTCGTACCCCGATGTGCAGACCCAATCGCCGAAAGACCTGTATTGTTACACCGATCATCCGATGCCGGAGGAGTACCCGGAATGGCCCAAGGGGCCGCAGGTTCACGCTTATCTACACTCCTACGCTCAAAAGCATGATCTGGCGCGGCTGTTCCGGTTGAACACCTGCGTCAAATCGATGGGCCGGCGCGCCGATGGCCAGTCGGGCTGGACGCTTGTGTTGGAGGCCGGCAGCCATATCTGGGAAGAAGATTTTGATTTCGTCTCGGTCTGTACGGGCCAGTTCTCGGACAAGAATATCATCACCCACCCCGGGCAAGACGCGTTCGTGGCGGCCGGAGGCGAGGTCATGCATTCGTCCGAATACACAGACCCCGCGATGATCAAGGACAAGCGGGTGGTAGTTCTGGGCGGCTCGAAATCCGCCACCGATATCGCCGTCAACGCAGCCAACAATGGTGCAAGATCCGTGCATTGGGTCTATCTGGAGCCTGTGTGGCGCGTGCCGTATTTTGTGGGTGGGATCAATTTCAAGCGGCTGCTCTACATGCGCGCGCAGGAACAGCAGTTCAACACCTGGGGCAAGACCGGCCTGCAGCGTGCCGTGGCGATGCTGTTCAAGCCGCTGGTCTGGGCGAACTTCCGAGGGCTGGAGACATTGCTGAAAACTCAGCTTGGCCTCAAGAAATACGGAATGGTGCCAAAGACGCCGATTGAAAAAGAGGTCTCGTGTTCGGTTCCCATTGTCACGCCAGGCCTGTTCGAGGCGCTCAAGGCGGGCACGATCAAGAACGTTCAAGGCACCTATGACCGATATGACGGCAGGACCATCGTCCTGACCAACGGTGACAAGATCGAGGCTGATACCTCGATCCTGGCAGTGGGGTGGAAGTTGGGCGTGCCATATCTGCCGCAATCGGCGCAAGACAAGCTGGTAGAGGCGGACGGGCAGTACCGCGTCTACCGCCTGGCGGTGAACCCGGATCTGCCAGACATGGGCTTTGTTGGTTTCAACTCCAGCTTCTGCACGGTCCTCTCGGCAGAAATGATCGCCAACTGGCTGGTTCGATATGCTGACGGTCAGTTGGAACGCCAGCCGACAGCCGATGAGATGACCCAAAGCATCGAGATGATGCTGAACTGGCGGCGCAATGAACGCCCTGCCGCCCAGATCTATGGCGGCCTGTGTTCTGCCCCGTTCCACTTCAAGCATTTCGATGAGCTTCTGGCCGACATGGGTGCAAGGAAACGCAAGCGATCCAACCCGCTGGCCGAGCAATTCAGCTATCCCAACCACAAGGCATACGGCGAATTCCTTGCCTCCTGTCCACAATATCAAGCGGGTTGAGCAAGGCGGTTTCAGGAGGAGAGAGACCAAAGGAAGGAGCAGGCGTACGGTAGTTTGGAAAGATCATGACAGTACGCCTGCGGGCCACAACACGCGCGGACTGCGCAGATGAAGGAGAAAACCATGAAAGATCTCGACGGCGGCATCACCCGCAACGGCGAAGGCACCAAGCTGAACATTCTGGGCCAGACTTATTACATAAAGGCCTGGTGCGAGAGCACGTTTGCCTTTGAGACCAACTCCGGGCCCGGCGAATTTGTGCCCGTCCACATCCACCCCACCCAAGATGAATTCATCCTCGTCCAGGAAGGGGAGCTGGACCTGAAATTGGACGGCGTGTGGTCCAAGGCCAAGGCAGGGGATCTGGTGCGGATGCCCAAGGGTGTGCCGCATGGGTATTTCAACAAATCCGACAAACCGGCGCGGGCACTGTTTTGGGTATCACCTGCGGGCAAGTTGAAAGAGCTGTTTGAAGAGCTTCACGACATGACCGACGTCGAAGAGGTGGTGCGCATTTCTGCGGAGCATGACGTTGATTTTCTGCCGCCTGAAGCAAACGAGTAGTACCAGATGACGAACTGGGACACCGCCTTTGACAATATGGGCCATGTGGCTGGATCCGCCGAACTCCCTGCGTTCTGGGCCGAGCGCGCGCAAGCCTATCGCTCTAGGACTGCGGGTATCGAAACCGATATCCCTTACGGCGCGCATCCCAGGGAAAGATTTGATGTGGTTTTGCCGGAAGGGTCGCCCAAGGGGTTGGTCGTATTCGTCCACGGCGGATACTGGATGCGGCTTGATAAATCCTATTGGACCGATCTGGCCGAAGGCGCGCGCGCCAAGGGTTGGGCAGTCTGTTTACCCAGTTACACACTGGCACCGAAGGCGCGGATCAGCCACATGACCGGGCAGATCGCAAAAGCGATCCAGACGGCAGCAGCGCGCGTTGACGGCCCAGTCCGCATCGCGGGCCATTCTGCCGGAGGCCATCTTGTCAGCCGAATGATCTGTGACGACACGCCCCTGCACCGAAGCATCCTTGATCGGATAGAGATGTGTCTTTCCATTAGCGGTCTCCACGATCTACGACCTCTACTGAATACAAAAATGAACGAAACGCTTTGTCTCGACATGGAAGAGGCAACACGTGAAAGCGCCGTTTTGCATCGATGTGTTGACGGCGTGCGATTTCATGCCTGGACTGGCGGCGGAGAACGCCCTGAATTCATTAGACAAGCGAAGCTTCTTGATATGATGTGGTCAGGTCTAGGTGTGGAATCGAAATGCACCATCGACGGCGACCACCACCATTTCTCCGTGATCGAAGGCCTGAAGTCGGAGGATGCCGACCTTACTCAAGCCCTCATATTGGCGACGAAATAGGCGGCTCCAAAAGGCGTCCCCCATGCCACGTTCGGTGACACGCCGCTCGATGTGCTAGGCGAATGATTGCCAGGGGCCGCCACGCTTAAAAAGAATAGGCATCCGAGTAGCGGCGATGCCTGCCTCAAGGGGGCGACTACTCAGGCCCCAGAAAAAGCCTTAAGGCCTAGATGAATTGACACCACGTTGTTTGCAGAATGACGACCGGGTAGTGTGTCCAGCAACAAGGGTTGAAAGACCAATTGCTCGGCCGTGTAGGTAGGGTGCAGTCAACCTAAATCGCGACCCTTCAAAACTGTTGATGTCATTGCGAGGGCATGCCTATGCCCTACTTCGCTTTCCACGTGTCGAGCCAGCGTCGTATTCCGGATCGCCGTCTGGAAATGGCGTCCCCCGTCGCGCTGACGCCATCCTGCACGTTGTCCACCAGCGGATCGATACGCGATGTCCTGAACCGCCGCCACAACGCACGGATGCCAAGCACAATGACAACAAACGCTGCCAAGATCGCAATGTTCAGCCACGGCAGCCCAAGACGTGCATCCGGGCCGTCGACAGGCCGGATACCGATGGCGTTTGGGTAAATCGACAGGAACGGATTCCGCCAGCCATAGTGGCGCACGGCGATCCAACGTGGGTTATCGATCGTAGAGACGTACTCACTTGCTTCGGCTTGCAGGTTGGAGCTGTCGAACTTGAAATACGGTGGCCAGTTCCAACCCGTATCCTCGTTGCGGTAGACCATGACGCGGCCATTGGCGCGGGTCGTGTTGATCAACCGCAAGTCTCGGTTCCCCAACTCATTGTCGCCGCTATCCGCCTGCGCATAGAAAAACCGCGACAGGCCTGAAAAATCCTTGCGGATGATCTCGGTCCCGGTCACGCGCACGATGTCGTTCTGGGGCAATGTATAGTGAAAGGTGGCGGCGACGATCAGCCAGAACAGGACTGCGAAAAACCATTTGACGTATTTCATCTAGCCGACCCTTACTGAAAATTCGTGACGTAAACGATGAAGGCCACCACGCAAACCGGTACGACATAGACGCCAAGGATCAGCTTGCGCCTGAGCGAGCTATCATAGTCGTCCAATCCTTCATCCACGAAACTGTTGCGATCTGCGGTCGGATGCTCCTCTTCCCACTCGCGGATCAAACGTTTGCGACGGACAGATCGTGAGTATATCGACAACGCGATATAGATCACCGTCAGCACGACAAAGCCGACCAAAGCCAGACGCATCAATGCAAACATGACGGCCTCTCCTTTTCAGCCCCACGGTCCAACACGCCGCACCTCTTCTTCCATTGACGGTTCATGACCAAACAGCGCAGTGCGCGCGCCTGCCTTATCCGTCTGGTATTCATTCCGTAGAAATTCGACCACATAATCCTTCTTTGCGTCCGAGAAATCAGCGAATTTCTCGTAAAACAGGGGCTTGTGGCAAATGAAGAGCTGCCGAAAATCCCGGGTCGTCAATTCGGCGAGCAACATATTCACAAGCTCCGCGTCTTTGTGGTCAGCGGCACGTAATGTGTAGAAGTAGACCGGGTTGTCCGAGGTGATGCTCGGCCACGCCCCACCACCTTCAGCCCAATTCAGAAGCGCCGCGAGGGCGTGAAACTCCTCAGGCAATTGACCGATATGATCGCGTGCGAGCCTGCGCATCTCGCCGCGCGAACGGCCCTTTAGGGCAATATCCGCATCGGCCAAGGCGTCGACCAGAATGAAGTCCATCTTCTGACGCAGTACTGCGCTGGAGTCGACACTGCGGGCTTTGACGATGGGCTCCACAAGGCCATTGAGGTCCAGAAACCGTGCGATGTGGCTGCGTTGCGTCATGTCGAAAACATGCTCGACATCGACCGCGTTGAATGAAGCCTTGTCGCCGGATGTCAAAATTGCGGGATGTTTCACGTCCTGGAAAAGATACGCGCCGCCGTAATGTGCCGTCCAGAAGTTGCCCTGCTCGAAGCTCATGCCTTTGAGGTGTACCGGGTTACGGACGATGTCGCCTGTCTCCTCGGCCAACTCAATCATCTCGGCGATCAACACGTCATCGAACCAGGCGTCTTCCTCGTTTAGGAAGCGGTTAACTTTGGCGTCGAGTTTGGCGGCCTGACGGATCGCGCCGCCGGTGGTATCGGCCTCGATCGTGATGCGCCGAATATCAAGAAGCCGCGCGGGATCCGACAGATTGAAGACAGAATTGACCAGCTCGCCCGCCACCGCATCCCGGGCGGTCAAAGCGAACAGGGCCGCCTCATTCTCCGAAATGAACTGACGCAGGATACCGCGACAGGTTGAGAATTTTGCTTCAAGCAAGGGCGCATATTTCTGGGCGGTGGACAAAAGGATGAACTGACGGTTCACCCCATCATGGTTCAGGTAAAGGGGATCTTCCAACTCGAACCCGATTTCGGGTGAATACCCTGAAATGTCGATGTAGAAATCCGCCAGCGCTGTCTGCTTACCTGTCAGGTGAACCAAGGCGCGGTTGTAGCGTTCGACCAATGCCGGCGAGGCGACGTGGAACAGGTTGCCGAACATCAGGCCGGATGAGATCAGGCGGTTCATCGCGCCAACGTCCATAGGACATGCTGGGGCATGCGCCTGATCATCCCTGCCGCTCCAGATAACGCCGTTTGGCCTCTTCCATCCGCTGCATATCGCGCACCGCATCCGCAATCGCAACTTCGTCGGATTTGTCGGCGTAGCGGAATTCGCTATCGGCGTAACGGTTGATCTCCTGGATCACCATGTCGACGGTGATGGGCTGACGCAGATCTTTGATCATCCCGAGCTTGGTGTCGTAGTCCTTGAAGAGGAACAGATCAGGCTTCTCCATCCACTCATCCGGCAACTCAAAGTCCATGGCACGCACTTTCACGGCGTCGGTGATGTTCTTGATCGCCCGGCCCGTAAAACGTTCATCAGCCTCCTGAATGGCCTTCAGATAGGTGCCAAGCTTGGCAATGGTGTCGAGCTTTCCGACGGTCTGATCGACTTTGTCAAAAACCTTCATCAGCCCTTCTTCATGGGGGCGCGCGTGGCTTTCGAATGAGGCCGCCACGGCTTTCTTGATCTCTTGGGCGGCAAAAACTTCGTGATCGCCCAGGGGTATATCGTGGTTCTTGCCCATCAGAAGGCTCAGGATGTCGATATAGTCGTCGCGCGTGATCGGCCCATCAACCAAGAAGCGCGCGCCCGCCCGTTGCCGCAAGGCATCGTCGACATTTTCCGGGTAGTTCGAGAACATCCCGAAGGTGCAATTGCCACGCACGACCGTATTTGCACCTGCAAAGCTTTCCATCAGCACGGCGGTGATTTCCAACTGCCCGGCCGAGGACTGCCTGTCGCCGCGTTTGCCCGCCAATTGGTCGATATCGTCAATCGTGCCAAAGCCGATCACGGACGGGTCGATAATGTTGTTGATGAACGCCTTGGCGTTCTGGCCGGACTTACCCTGGTAGCTATCGATGTTGTCAGTGCTGAGGTTCTGGTAGCGAAACGGGTAGCCCGCCGTCTCGCAATAGCCATGGATCAGGCCCGCCATCATCTGGATCAGCGTGGTTTTCCCTGTGCCGGGCTTGCCATCCCCCATGAAGGTGAAAATGAATCCGCCCAGCTCCGCGAACGGGTTCAGGCGTCGGTCGAAATCATACGCCATCAACATCTTGCTGAGCTTGAGTGCTTGGTACTTCGCGATGTGGTTACCGACGACCTCGTGCGGCTGCTTAAAGGTCATCGTCAGTGTCGAGGATTTGGCGCTACTGGCCGGTTCAAACCCACGGATGGTCAGCTTGTCGGCTTCAACGCGCCAACTTGCACCTGTGAAGGGCGCAAGACGGCCTGCATTCTGGGCGCGAAGCGCGACCTTTTCCATAACCTGCTCCGCGAAGGCCATGACGGTTGCAACCAGCTGAGCGTCGTCGCCCGCATGGACAGCAATATCCTGATCCAACTCCCACAGGCAGCCATGAAGCGCCAGTTGCGAGTTATCGGTCAAGATTTCTTCCACCTCACCCACTTCAACAGTCGTGTCGCTGGCATGCGGCCCGAGGAGGAAGGCGGTCGCATTGGCGAAGACATGGGAAACGGCCAACGCTTCGGCGGCCAAAAGTTCGGTGAATTCTGTCTTGCGATCTGCTGACAGGGACCCTGCAAGATTGGCACGGCGTAGATCGGCCAGGCCGGTGGAACTGGCGAAGGTCTCGCCCACGGCCAGCGATATTGCCAGCGCCCGGCGCAGCAGGTGCAGGAGCGTCGCCTGCAAGGGGCTGACCAGCGGATCGTCACTGACGGCGGCGCGAATGCTTTCGATTAACTGCACTCCCTCGGGTCGCGCGGTCGAGCGTGTCACCAAGCCAGGCGTGGTAGACCGGAACCTGCGCCGCGTGCCGACGCCAGTAGACCGCTCAGTGGCCATGTTATGGACACGCGCCTTACCGATGCGTGGCGTGTGGTCGAAGCCTTCCAGCATCGCGACCGCTGCGTCGTAGTGCTTGACGATGTCGTCCTCGGTCAGTTCCATGGTGTCGGCAGTCAAGCTCATGCGTCCTCCTGTTCGATGGGCGCGGAAGCCCCGTATCCTTCAGTTCTTAAACACCCGCCCATCGGGGCTGACGACGTATTTTGTCACGCTGGCGAAGCCTGCAGGGTTCTTCTCGGCCAGCACCTGAAACGGCCTTTCCGGCAAAATAATGCTGCGCTCCATTCGCGTGGCGCCGGTGTCCGCGCCGTGACCCGAGAAAGGATCAAGCGCGAATATCTCGCGCTCTACCTGGCCGAACCAGCCGGACTTTTCAGTCACAACACGTTCGCTTTCCAGAACTTCGTCGGTCCAGGCCAAGGTCCAGTCCTGCCCCGCCGGGGACTTGGCGTCAGCAAGCACATCACGGATGGGGCCGGATTGCTTGGTGAAGGTGTGGCTATACATTGGCCCCAGATGCAACCGGCGCAGGCGCTTGGGGTGCACGTCATCGAACGCCTCGTCAAAGCCCTTGGCAATCGTCAAAAGCTTCAACCCGCCCAAGGCCTGCGCCATGAGATGGGCCTGAACCTCGGGCCAGCGTCGTTCATCACGGGGAAGGGCCGTGCGCCCCGTATCATCGAGCTCCATCAGGTAGATCGTCGGCAGATTGACCTGACTGTCATAAACCGCCCAATGCAGCAGATACCGACCGCGTCCGTCAGCCGTGCCCTGCCATATTGCGACGGGATCATTCTGCGCCCAGAACAAATGGCCTTTCTGCAATTCTTCGTAATAGAGCCGTTGCGACAGGGCGAATTGCAACTTAGTCGGGATCTGACGTTCTCCCACGATGTGTTCGACCATCTGCGACTTCAGGCGATGGACGCTCGGCATATTCGTCAATCGCCGGCTCGCTTGCTGCGCGTCACTGGCCATGATCAGCAGCTCGTTGAATACCGGAAAGCCGCTTTCGACCGTGTCCATTTCCAGTGCGCCGAGGAATTGCCCTGTGTCACGACCCACGAGCAGATACTTCATCGACAGCGCGTGAAAGGAATAGGCGATGCCCTGAACATAGGAGGAGAGGATATCCAATTCGCCGTCGTTCAGTGCACCGTCCGACTTCATCGTCGCAGCGACGCGCGGAAGATACGCAATGATCTTCTCGAACTTGGCAAAATACCGTCGGGACGCGAACAGATCGGACAAGCCAACATGGGTGCGCGACGGATCAACAGCCAAATTCTAACTCCTTCCTAAATGAGGCTGGTCGGCACCCGCGAACCGACGGCGCGCCGACAAGGGGCAGTGCGCGTCACTCACCCCCCGTAGAGGTTCTTGTCGTGCTTTTCGATGATCTGGGCGAAGCGACGGGCAAAGCGTTCGTCCGCCTTGGCCTTGGCCTCCAACACATCGCGTGCAAAGACCATGTGGTCTTCATGGGATTCCAACATGTCGGCCATTTTCTGGTTCGTGGCCGCGCCGATCCCCGCCATTGCCGATTGCGCCTCTTGGTCGGTCTGGACCCCGATCTCATTGATGCGGTGGGCGACGTCTTGCTGCTGCGCGGTCTTGAGCGACTTGGTCAGCGCATCATAGAGCACGACGCGCTGCTTGGTGTCTGTTTGCAGCTTGTTAATCAGCACCATCTGAGTCGCCGCCTGATTCTGAAGCGAGTCGACCCAGGTTTTGCCCTTGTCGATATAGCGCTCCAGCGTTTGCGACTTCGCCAGCTTCACCTGTTCTTGTTGGACCAACTCGTTATATTTCGAGTTCAGATCGGCCAACTCCGTTTCCAGTTTGGTGCGCGCAGCGGCGTCGGTTTCATTGGCGATCTTGTTTTCCATCGTGATGATCGTTGGGTCCATGGCCTGAATCTCGGCGCGCACGGCTTCCAGCTCACCAACCGTGAACTCCCGCTCATCCAGGGTTTCCGTCAGGTTGTCGCCGACCTTGGTCTTATGCTCTTCCAGCGTGGCCAACTGGCTTTCAAGCAGCTGAACGATCACGTCGGACTTGCTGATCAGGTCCTGCAATTTGTCGTCAATGCTGGCGGTGCGCACGCGCTCCTGGCGCATATTGTCGGCCTTGGCCCTGCTAAAAATTCCAACAAAACTCTCCCAACCGGTTTTGGAGCGCATCTCGTCGAAGTCTTTGGAGAAGGCAGAGGTGATATCGTCCAGCCCCATAATCAATTCGGCGATGTTTGCATCCATGACCTTGGTGTGGGCGTGGACATCTTCCAGCGAGGCGTTCTCGATGTCCAAAGTGGCATCCTCGCCCCCTTTGATCTTGCTGCGCGCGGCCTCGATCTTGCCGGTCAGCTCAGCGATCTTGGCTTGCGCCTCGCTTACTTGAGCCTGCGATTCTTTTACCTGCGCATCCAGATCGGCCATCAAACGTCCCTTCGATATGCTTCTTTATTGTCCGGCAACTATAATGACTTTCCGGGCGATTTTAAGGCTTTTCCATCAAAGGTCGGGTGGAATACTGGCAAACTGCACCGGCCATCTTGGAGCGTTGAGTGAAGGGTGGCCCCGCAGGCAAACGGATGTCGCGTGTCTGACTTCAATCTTCGATGTTGCCCAGTACACGACGCAGAGCATCATGGAAAAATGTCAGCGGATCAGGCAGTTTCTCGACGCCGTCGCCCACTGACTGTTTCCGAAATCAAGCCGTCAGAGCGCGCTAGCCCAACGAGGTTCAACAATCTGCTGGGTTATCGCATGACGAAGGGGTCGGGAATGGGATCGTCGCTGGTACGCAACCAGACCGCCTTTACCTTGGTGTAATCAAGCGCTGCCTGGACACCACCCTCGCGCCCGTGCCCCGACAGCGCATGTCCACCGAAGGGCGCAATCGGGCTGACGGCACGGTAGGTGTTTACCCAGACGATACCAGCATGAATGCCCCGGATCATGCGGTGCGCGCGCGTCAGGTCTTTGGTGAACACCCCGGACGCCAACCCAAAAGCGGTATTGTTTGCGATCTCAAGGGCCTCTGCCTCGGTATCAAAGCTGAGGACCGAAAGGACGGGGCCAAAGAATTCGTTGGTCAGGCACGGCGCATCGGGGGCGTCGGAACAATCAATGATCGTTGGTGGGAAGTAATTCCCTTCGCGTTCCATGGGCAAGCCACCGGTGATAACCTTAGCGCCCACAGCTGCTGAGGCGGCAATCAGATCCGACGCCGTGTGGATTTGCGCCATGGTACACAAAGGGCCCACTTCCGTTTTCATGTCGTGGGGTGCGCCGATGACGACCGCTTCGGCCTTTTCCTTCAGACGGTCCAGGAAAGCGTCCTTGATCTGGTTCGATATGATCAGACGCGATCCGGCGACACAGCTCTGCCCGGTTGCCGCGAAGATGCCCGAGACCTGCGCGTTTACAGCGCTCTCGATGTCAGCATCCTCGAACACGATAAACGGCGACTTCCCCCCAAGCTCAAGCGATGTCGACGCCAGATTTTCAGCGGAATTGCGCACGATGTGCCGCGCGGTTTCCGGCCCTCCGGTAAAGGCGACATGGTCCACGTCCGCGTGGCTGGTCAGGACCGCGCCGCATTCGTGCCCAAAGCCCGTGATGACATTCAGAACGCCCGCCGGAAAACCCGCCTGATCAAAGATGCGCGCAAATTCAAGCATGGGAGCGGGGCCGGCTTCGGAGGCTTTGAGAACAACCGTACAGCCCGCCGCCAGCGCCGGGCCAATCTTGACGGCCGACAGGAAAAGCTGCGAATTCCACGGCACCACGGCGGCCACAACCCCAACCGGTTCCCGACGAAGCCAGACCTCCATATCTGGTTTGTCGATGGGCAGATGGGCGCCTTCGATCTTGTCGGCAAGCCCCGCGTAGTAGCGGTAATATTCGGCCACATAGGAAATCTGGGCAGAAGTTTCACGAATGATCTTGCCGGTATCGCGGGTTTCCAACTCGGCCAGTCTCAAGGCGTTCTCGGAAATCAGGTTCGCCAGTTTCAGCAGCAGTTTGCCACGACCGGAGGCGGTCATCCCCGCCCAATCCTCAGAGTAGAACGCCGCCTTGGCAGCGGCCACTGCCGCATTCACATCGTCGCGCCGCGCCTCTGGCATTTTTGCCCAAACCGTGTTCGTCGCGGGGTCAATGCTGTCGAACACAGCCGCCCCGTCCAGGAACTGCCCGCCGATATAGTGCTGAAACGTCTGCATCATCTTCCCCTCAGGCAAAGGCCGGCATCACGTCTTTGATGAAACGTTCAAGCGAGGCCTTCTTGCGCTCGAAGCTCATGCCGCTGTCGATCCAGAATGCATATTCGTCATAGCCAAGCGCTTCGTATGTTTTGATACGATCGATGGCCTGATCCGCTGTCGCGATCACATTGTCCCGGATCATGTTGTCCGGGGTGTAGAAGGGATGTGCGGCAATCTCTTCTTCTGTCAGCGGCATTATCAGCCCCTGTGACACGGGGCGTTCGTTTTTGAACCAAGCGCCAAAGTAGCAGTAGAACCTGTTGATCTCGTCGGCCGCTTGCCGAATGTCTGCCTCGTCCTCGGCAATGTAGGTGTGGTTCAACAACATGATTTCCGGGCGGGACACATCTGGAAACTTTGCGCAGGCCGCATTGAATGTCTCCATCAGCTTCGTAATTTCCACGTCCCCCTGCCAGAGGGGGGTCACCTGCACTTGGCATCCGTTTGACACCGCAAATTCATGGCTGTTGGGGTCGCGGGCCGCAACCCAGATCGGCGGCCCCCCGCGTTGCAACGGTTTGGGCGAGGAGGTCGTTGGCGGGAAGGAATGATAGGTCCCTTCTTGGGTATAATCCCCTTTCCAAAGCCCCTGCAGGGCAGGGATCAATTCGCGCATACGCTGCCCTGCATCCCACGCGTCCATACCGGGAACCATACGTTCATATTCGTAGCTGTAAGCGCCCCGCGCGATCCCCAGATCAAGACGGCCGTCAACGATCATATCGGCCATTGCGGCCTCACCGGCCAGCCGGATGGGATGCCAAAAGGGTGCTATGATGGTTCCCGTGCCCAAACGAACGTTTTTCGTATGCCGTGCCAGATCAACCAGGTTCAGGAAGGGATTGGGCGCGATGGTGAAATCCATCCCGTGATGTTCGCCCGTCCAGACGGCATGCATTCCGCCGCCATCTGCAATTCTGGCCAGCGCGACAAAGTTGTCGTACAGCTCCTTCTGATCCTGATTCGGCGACGTGCGTTCCATATGGACGAACAGCGAAAAGCGCATGTGGTCTGACCTCCGTTTTCAGACGATCGTGCGGACTTCGCCGCCTCGTTGATTGCCGTAATAGATACCAAAAGCGCCGATACGCGCCTCTGCCGCGTAACGCTCCAACATGGTCAAGATGGCCGGATCAGACACATCGTCAAAGGCGTGTTTGCAGATTGGAACAAAGCCTGAGGCGTGCGGTATTCCGCCCGCGGATTGACACAAAAATGCGATGTGCTGGCGTTCAAGACCTGTGTCCTCAAAGACCGAATAGATGAAGCCCGGTTCGGCCGTCAGCCCCGTTGATGCGATCAATCGATTCAAGGCGGAAGACGGCAATTCTGCGGTGCCGACGATGGTTTGCGGCAAGGTGAGGCCGCCGATCCCGTCATCCACCAAGAGGACGGCGTCGTCGTGAACGATCACGGCTGAAATGACCAGGTTTGCGCTGGTCTTCAGGGCGTCCGTTGACGTGGACGGCACGACATAAACGCCACGCACATATCCCAGGCCGGGGCTTGGCGAGCTATCGAAGGCTTTGACTTCGCCAATCAAGATCACATGATCTCCGGCATCCACGGTGTCATGCATTGCACAATCGAACCAGGCCGAAACTCCACTGATTACTGGGGATCCCCGCGGGCCTCTACGCCAGGCCACGCCAGCGAAACGATCATCCGACGGGCGGGCAAAGGTGTTGGAGATATCAGTTTGCGTCTCCGCAAGGACATTCACCGCGAAGCCCTCGGCCTGGACCAGCGCATCATGGTTTTGCGACGCCTTCGCCAGACAGACCAATACCAGTGGCGGATCAAGAGAAACCGACGTGAACGAATTCGCCGTAAATCCAAGCGGGGCATCGGTCTTGTCCTGCGTGGTGACAACCGTGACGCCAGTCATAAACGTACCAAAGGCGGTGCGCAGGGCCCGGGGATCGAGGGACGTCATGACAACTCCTTTCGCGCTGGGGCCCGGCCCAGCCAGGTTAACAAATGCGATGACACGAGATCGGGTGCGGTCAGGTTCACCATATGACGGTGGCCTTGGATCGTGACCGCGTGTCCGTCCTGCACAATCCGTGCCATCGCCTGCGACATGGCCGGTGTTGAATTCAGATCTCCGTCAGCCGTCAGCGCGAGGAAGGGGCAGTCAATGGTGGCGAACCCATCTGCATAGGTCGCATCACCCCTGGCAAAAGCCGCATAGGCGGTCGCATAGCCAGACGGATCAACGGCACGCAGCCATTCAGCAACCCGCGCACGCGCCTTACTCTGCCCCTCGCTGTCGCTGAACCAGCGGGTAAGCGGTGCCTCGAGATCTATGTTGCCTGCCCTTATTTCCCCGGCGCGGGCTTCCACTGCACGGCGCGCCAGCGGGCTGCGGCGAAACACGCCGTTCACAAGCGCCACACGGCGCGTCATTTCGGGGTGTGTGGCGGCAAACCCACCGGCGATCATAGCCCCCATCGAATGACCGACGATGTTGACGGGGCCGAAATCAAGGGTCGCCAGCACGTCGAAAAGCCAGGCCACGAAGTCAGGCAGTTCGGCCCCAATCGGCAGCGGCGCACTCTGTCCATGGCCCGGCAGATCCACCGAAATCACTCTGTGAGTGTGGGCCAGAGCGTCAATCTGCGGCGCCCAGGCGACCGATTGCAAGCCGACCCCATGGATCAGGATGACCGGCTCACCCACCCCCGCAGTGCGCAAACCAACTGAATGGCCCCGCCTAGATCGCAGCGGGGTTGTCGACGTCATGGCCAAGATCCTTGAGGTCCTGATAGCGATCACCAATGCGATAATGCGGGCGCCCGCCGATCGATGCGCCGAGGGCGATCAGAATTTCATCGGCCGCGGGCGCGTCCGCCACCGATGTCTGAATGGTCAGGTAGTGGGAACGTCGCCCGCCATCGTGCTTATCCATCAAGGGGATCATCAACGGCGCATTGGCGGGCCCCCGCGTGTTACAGAAGGACAAGTAGGACTTCGCACCAACGGCGTTTCGGTAGTGATTGCCAAATTGCAGTGTGTGGATCAGGGCAGAGGCATGCTCGACCTCACCGTTAAGTCCGACAATCGCCGACTTTCCATAGGCTTCGACTTTGTCCCCGCCCCCGGTCGCCTCCAGGATCATCCCGGTCAGCAGGGCGCCAAGGCCGGGTGCACAGTCGCGGATCGCAGGGCCAAGATCATCCACGAACCCCTGTTCGGCCCATGGATTTCGGATAACCGCCATGGCCGCCATCATCTTCAGCGGCACCTGGGCGGCTTTGCCGCCTTCGATCAGTGTGGTCTCGACATGCAGCAAGGTTTTGCGAATCTCGGCCGGCATTTGTCGTCCTCTATCTGCGCTGGCATTCATTTTGGTATGATGGTATACCATATGTCAATATGCGTTGTGACGCCCCGTTCGAACTGGTATCCGCAACTCCATGGCCTCTGGCAAAACAGCCCTATTGAAGATTGATAGAGCCCCGCAAACCCTGCGGGATATTGTGCAGGCACGGATGCACGAGGCGATAGTGAGTGGGCATTTCGCGCCCGGCGAACGGCTCGTCGAACGCCCCCTATGCGAACAACTTGGCGTCAGCCGCACTGTAATTCGCGAGACAATTCGCTACCTCGAAGCCGAAGGGCTGGTCGAAATCATCCCCAACAAGGGGCCCATCGTGGCGAGGCTCAACTGGGAGCAGGCCAAGCAAATCTACGACATCCGCAAGCAGCTTGAAGGATCGGCTGCCGCAGCCTGCGCCGGGTCACATACGATTGCATTCAAAACCGAACTCACACGTGCTTTGCAAGACGTTGCGGCAACGATGAATGATACGGAATGGGGCGGCCTGCTCGGTGCGACGACCCGCTTCTATGAACTGATCTTCCAAGAAGCCGGACATGACATCGCATGGGGCATCGTTCAACGATTGAACGGGCGCATCAGCCGACTGCGGGCCTTGACCATCGCAGCGCGCGATCACGATCAGTCCGGCATGACCCATATGAACGCCATCCATGACGCCATCCTTGGCAGCAACCCGCAAGAGGCGCGGCAGGCCGTTGAAAACCATATCGCCGAGGCGGCAAGCACCGCGAAACGCCACTTGACGAAACAAACAACGGGGCAAGATGGCTAAGGGCTATTGGATTGCATTTGTGACGGTGACTGACCCGGAAAGATACGCAGGGTATCAAGCGCTTGCCCCGGTCGCGTTTGCTGCATTTAACGCCCGGTTCTTGGTGCGCGGCGACGATGCTGTGTCGCTCGAGGGCGACACCTATGAGCGGCATGTCGTCATCGAATTTGACAGCAAGGAAGAGGCGCTCGCCTGCTATAATTCCGAAGCCTATCAAACGGCGCGCGCCAGGCGCGAGGCCGCCTGCAAGGCGACGATTGCGATCGTGGAAGGCCTGCCTGAGTGAGACATGAACAGGAAACCCGACCATGAGTATTTTTGACGAAGATCTTTTCTTGAAAGGCTTGGAGCAGCGCAAGGCAACGCTTGGCGCTGAATATGTCGAAAGCAACCTCGCCGCTGCTGACAATTTCACACGGCCCTTTCAAGAGGCCGTGACGGCATGGTGCTGGGGCTTCGGCTGGGGAGACGATGTCATTGATGCCAAGACACGTTCAATGATGAACCTTTCGATGATCGGTGCGCTTGGAAAGATGACCGAGTGGGAACTGCACTGCCGCGGCGCCATCAATAATGGGGTCTCCCCGGAAGAAATTCGTGCCATTATTCATGTCATCGCGATTTACTGCGGTGTCCCACAAGCACTGGAATGCTTTCGGGCAGCCAAGAAAGTCCTCGCCGAGGGCACTTCACTATAAGACAAGGCGTTGGCAGATATCTCCGTTCGCAAACGGCTGCCGAAGGCATTTGGGGTATACGTTTAGGATAGCTCACTGAAAGAGGGAGCACGCCTAGGCCGCCTTGTTTGCAGCGAGCCTGCTCTTCCCATGGTTCGATTGGAAGCCTTTCAGGACCACGCGCACCGCCGCTAAGACAGAGTCAAAGGCGTCCATCGGAATCTCCCTTCACGGTTTGGCTGGAAGCGCCGCGGCATGGTCCAGGCAGAGATTTAACCAGCGACGGAGGGCAGTCTCGTCACAGTCACCGGCATCCACGCGGATGAACCCACCTAGTTTGCGGCTCCCGTGGATCACTTGCTTTGCCGTTGGATCGCTCAGCGCGGATTCTTCGTTGACCTTGCCAACCCGAAACATGAACCATCCAACGCCATCGTGATGGCGCCGCGCTCCGCAGAGCATGTTCCCATTCAGGAAAAAGCAGAGTCCGCCCATCATCCGTTTCTCGGAAATGCCCGCATGCGCGGCGAGCACGTCGCGCATGCGTTGGTTGAGACCTTCATCGACGGGCATCAGGGGGCCGTTCCAAGCTGCCACAAGATGGTGAGCGAGAGTACCAACATCGTTGTTGTCGTCAGACCTGCCCCGATCGCACGGCCTTTGCTATCTGCTGCTGCGCGCAGGCCGAAGTAGTGGATAAGCCGCGCTAGGATCAGTCCTGCACCGCAAACGGCCACCAACCAGGATGCGGCACCCGCAATCTCCGCTCCGGCGAGCGCCAGCAGGGCGAGCGGCACGTACTCAACAAAGTTCCCATGTGCCCGCATGAGCCGCAATAGGTTCTCATCCTCCCCATGCAAAAGCAAAATGCCGGTCTTCGCGCGTCTGACTCCGACGGCGACCGCCATAGGGATGCTCATCAAAACAAACAAAGCTGTCACGCCAAGCGCGATTTGAGGGATACCGTCCATCAAATGCCTCCTTCCAGATGGCCGCTCAGGACGCCATGCTTTCGTAGGTGATCAATGCGAACCGTGCGCCTTGCGGATCGGTCAGTGTGGCCATCCGGCCGACCCCGGGCATATCCATGGCCGGTTGGATGATCGCGGCACCTTTGGCTTCTGCCTTGGCGACACTCGCATCCACGTCGGCCACCGTGAAAAAGATGGTCCAGCTTCCATTGTCTTCAGGCATCGGAGAGAACCCGCCAATGGCCGTCTCACCAACAACGGCGGCCGAATAGCTCGATCCGTCCTGCATCGGCATGTCATTGATCGTCCACCCCAACACGTCCTGATAAAAAGCCTTGGCCTTCCCTTGATCCGGACCGGAATGTCCAATCCAACCCGAATTGCCGACGGCGGTCATTTCAAGGATACTCATAATCATCTCCCTTGGTGTATGCCCGCCACATGCGGGTCTGATCCAAGGACGGATGAGTGATCGGGTTCCCTACAGGTGGCCCAATTCTTTTTTGCTGCTGCTGATTTTGTCTTTGATCGCAACACATTCCGGCCCGGTAGGCGCAAGCGTCATGACGGCCTCAAATGCTGCAATTGCCGCTCGGTGGTCACCTACGTCTTGAAGTAGGGCACCACGCATCGCGTGAAACCAGCGATAGTTCGAAAGATCCTCCGAAAGGCTTTCCATTGCCTCAAGCGCGAATTGAGGGCCATGAAGCCGGGCCTGCGCAGCAATTTGATTGAGCCTGACCACGGGAGTCGGTTGAAGCGCGTGGAGGGCTGCATAATGCGACTCGATGAGGGCCCAATCAGTGTCTTCCGGCGATGGTGCGCGCGCATGTGCTGCGGCAATGGCCGCTTGGATAACATAGGCACCGCGATGGTTGATACGCTGCGCCTTCTGCAAAAATGCCGTCGCCTCGGCGATGTCAGTTCGGTTCCATAGGGTACGATCCTGATCATCAAGCGCGACAAGCTTCCCTTGCCTGTCGATCCGTGCGTCCCGCCGCGCATGCTGCAACAACAGGAGTGCCAGAAGCGCCGCTTGCTCGCCCATGGCCGGGAACAGCGCGACAAGCAGTCTCGCCAAACGGATGGCTTCCTCACAAAGTGTGAGGTTTATTTGCGATGGCCCCGCAGACGTCGACCATCCCTCGTTGAACATCAGATAAATCATCAACGAAACCTCGCCCAACCGCGCACCGCGCTCCTCCGGGTTAGGGGTCTCGAAGGCCACAGTATGGCTGGCGATCTTCTTCTTGGCGCGGGTGATCCGCTGCTCCATCGCCTTGAGCTTGACCAGAAAACCGCTTGCGATCTCTTCGACGCTGAGGCCGGCAACAATGCGAAGCGCCAGGGCAATCTGGTCGCGACGATCCAGCTCCGGGTGGCAACAAATGAAGAGCAACCGCAAGACGTCGTCCCGCATTTCATCGGGGTCGGGGGTTTCCGCAAGCATTGGCTGAAACTCCTCATTGTGCCGCGACAGGATGGCGGCGCGGCGCTGCGATTTGCGCAGACTGTCAATCCCGGCATTTCGGGCCGTGGCCAGCAACCAAGCCAATGGATCGCGTGGCGCGCCATCTTGCTTCCACACAGTCAGCGCCTTGAGGCAGGCGTCCGCAAAGGCATCCTCCGCCGTATCGATATCGCGAAAGACCCGCGTCAAGGCGGCGATGGCCCGCGGGCGCTGTTGGGTGAAAGTGGCTTCCAGCCAGTCAGACATGGCCTATTCCGATGAAATTGCACCCCCAGCCCAAGCCACCGGCCGCACCTCTAACCGCGCGATCGGGGATGAAATCAGCTTCGCGTAGGTCAGCGCCTCGTCAAGGTCGTTGAAGTCAGCGGCGTAAAAACCCAGGAAGTTCTCCTTGGTGTCGGCAAACGGACCGTCGGTGATGAGGGGCGGTTTCCCTTCCGACGTCGCAGGCTCCACCATGACCGCCGAGGTCGGCGGCATCAGTTTCATCGACACGAACTCCCCCCGCTCCTTCAGCGCAGTTTGTAGCGCGCCATGCCCCGACATGACTTCGTCCTGGCGATCCTTGGGAAGCGCTTCAAACACACCTGCCTCGCCATAGATGGTGATTGCGTAGATCATTCGTCCCTCCACAATTGGATCAGATGGTGCAAGGACGCGCGAGCAGATGCAAATCCGACGGTGGCCAGCATGAAATCTCGGATGCAACGGAATATGACCATGGGGGTTGTGCAAGGCCTGTATTCTCGATGAGCACGAAGACGGTGGTCTCTGCGACGTCTGCCTCGTCGGCACGGGCACGGAGGTCGAGGCGAGCATCCTTTCCGTCATGAATCTGAAAGCCCTGTGCGTTGGGACCATATTGGCCGGGGCAAAGTCAAAAAAACCGTTCAAGAAGGTTCGCACGATATCAGCGGGACAATTGAGCACCTTCGGTTCGCACCCTTCGGAAGTGCCATACCGTATGAACCACGATCATGAGTATCGCCGCCACAATGCCGACCCACATGACGACGGGTGTTTTCCAAAGTACCATTACCGCGATCAACAGGCGAAGCCCCATTTCCGCACGCCCGATGGGGCCTTGATCGAACCGCGCAAGCGCTGAGGCGACGAGATAGAGGGCAAGGATCAGCCGCAGGCAGAGCGCCGCCAGACCCGGCCAGTGAATTTGCCCATCATACCCTTCGATTAGGACGCTGCGCCCTGCCTCATCGGTGATCGTGACCGCCTCTTCGATCAAGAGTAGCTCTGGATACCACGCAAAGACAAAGGGGATGGTAAACATGACGATCCCGACTCGAACGGCGGAGATGCTGGTGCGCATCGGCTCCGTTTGAGTGATCGACGCGGCGGCGAAGGCGGCGATGGCGACGGGGGGTGTGATGGCGGAGGCGACGGCGAAGTAGAAGACGAACATGTTCGCCGTGAAGAAACTGACACCCAGATTGGCCAGCAGTGGCCCGAGCAGCAGCGCGACGTTCACGTATGCCGGAACCGTCGGCATCCCCATCCCAAGGACGATGGCGCACAGCATCGCGCAGATCAGCGCCAGCATAAGGTAGACGCCGCCAGTGATCTGGATTTCCCACCCGGCGATCCGCAGAACCTGCGCCGTCTCCAGCCAGGCCGTGACTGACCGCGTCAACTCACCCGTCAGGCCGCTTTCGTTGAGAAAGGCCGAAATGATTGACACCGCGAAGAGCAACAGGAACAGGCGCGAGATCAACACGCCCCCTTCCCCAAGTGACACCAATACCTTCGACGGCTTGGCGCGGGTTGCGGGATCGAGGAACAGAAGCGGAAGCAGGACCACCACGGCCCACCAGCCCGCCGAGACGGCGTCGCCCGTAGCGTTCACGATCGTCTGGGTCAGGCCCGCGGGAAGGATGCCCGCGACAAAGCTTTCACCGAAGGCATCCTTGTTGCCCAGAAGCAGGAACAGAATGGTCAGGATGGGCACGAAGATGATGATCAGGTTCAGCCAGTCCTGCCGCTCCATCATCAGATCCTCGGGGATCTCGCGCATGGCCCGCACCTTTTCGCGCCGGGCCTGGAACAGCACGGCGAGGAAAATGGAGAAGAAGAAGGCCATCGCAGGCAGGAATGCGGCGGTGATCACCTTGGTATAGGGCACGGCAGTGAGCGCCACGAGGACGAAGGCCGCTACGCCCATGACCGGTGGCATGATCTGCCCGCCGGACGACGCCGCCGCCTCCACTCCACCTGCGAACTGGGGGGAGAAGCCGTTGCGCCGCATCATCGGGATGGTCAGCCGCCCGGTGGACAGCACGTTGGTGACCGGCCCGCCGGTGATCGTGCCGAACATGGCCGAAGACACGATGGCCGCGTGCGCCGGGCCGCCGCGCAGATTGCGGGTTAGCCGAACGGCCAACTTGATGAGTGACGTGCCCCCAGCCGACGTCCCGAACAGCGCACCGAGGATCACGTACGGAAAGACCTGGCTGACGATGATATCCATGAAGCGGCCCATGAACCCGTCGGGTGTGATGAAGACATTGGTGGCCTTCTGGATCGCGGCGGCCATGGGATCGCCGCCATCGGCCCCCAGTTTGGTCAGCAGGAAGTTATTGTCGCTGAGGTCGAACACCCAAAAGAGCGCGGTGATGACCGTGTAGAGGACGACGACACTGGCCACGGCTACGAGCGGCGCGCCCCAAACACGGATGATATAGAGGAAAAACAAGGTGATGATCGTGAAGAGAAGCGGAATGATCCAAATGCCGAAGCGCGCCTGACAGGCGGGCACCTCGGCCTCCAGCGTCATGCCGGGGATCACACCGGCGGAGCGCTCCATAGCGTCGGCGATCAGGCGTGCGCGCTCGCCGGTGATCTGGTCGATCAGGCAAATGGAGTCGATCTCCACCAGGAAACCCAAGGCGCCGAGAACAGCCGCAAGCACAAGGCTCGCATCCAGCAGGCCGCCAAGCCAGGCCCGTGCTGGCTTGTCCTTGCGCCAGGCCCGATAGACGCTCGCATCCAGCGCCACGATCACCATCATGAGGATAAAGAGCGGCGGGTAGAGATATTCCGGCGGGAAGCTCGACACGCGGAAATAGCGTAAGCCCGTCACGTCCCGCGCCCAATCCTGCAGGCCTGGGATTTCGGGCATGGTGTTGGCCATGCCGATGACCACGAGGATCAAGGCCAGCACAAGGGCGATGCGCCGGCCGCGGGGAAGGCTGCTATCCAAGGGACGCCTCGGCGCGTTCAGGGGGCGGCGACCCGCCCCCCGGTAAGGGCAAGGTCACGGACGCACGCAATCGGCAACGCTGTGGCCTGCATCTTCATAGGCGCGGATCGCACCAGGATGCATCAACATGGTGACGGCCCCGCAGACACCCTGGCTGACGCCGTCGATGTCTCCGAAGCTCAGGAACAGATAGGGCCCGCGGGGGGAGCCGGTCTCAAACCGGTCCTGCCCCGCAAGGAAGGCCGCCGTGATGTCGTAGGCCAGCTGCTCATCCATACCGGCGGGCACGATCTGGGCGAAGGCAGTGGCAAAGCTGTCGAAGGTATCGTCATCGGTGACGATGGTGATGTCATTGCCCGCATAGGCCGCGCGGTATTCTTCGACCGGCACGGAATAGGGGGCATGGCCCGGCGCATTGGTGATCTGCTGGCCAAGCGCGCTGTTGAGCAGGTCGGACGGCATGTCGTAGATCGTGGTCGCGCCCGCCGCAGCGATGGCGATCTGGCGACCCGATGGCAGGCCCTCGGGGATGGTCCAGCCATCCGCACCGCCCCCGGTGATCGTCGAGACGGTATCGGGCCAGGGCGACTGGATGCCCTCATAACCCTCGCCGTCCTGAAGGCCCGCCAGTAGCTGGACCGCCGCGCGCCCCGATGTCAGCGCCGCGCCCCGGGGCGGGCCGTTCCAGATCCGCATCCCCTCTAGCTCGGTGATATCGGTGATCGCGCCGCTGTCGTAATGGCCGAATATCTGGGCGGAGGCGGCAGTGAAGAACAGGGCGCGCAGGTTGCTGGCCAATTCGGCCCCCTGCTCCTCTCCGACGCCGGAGTAAGGCCCGATCCCGCGGGACAGGAGGAACGGCAAGATCAGCGGCGCAGGCGCCATGTCCAGTTGGCCTTCGGCCACCGCCTGCACAGAGTTGGTCAGCGTCGCGCCTTCGGTGATCTGAAGGGTCGCCACGCCCGCCGATTCCAGAACGCCCGCAAGGGTCGTGTCGATGTAGTGGGGGGTCGAGCCCGGAGACGTGGTTTCAGCGGTCAACGTGGCCTGCGCGTAAGAGGCGGCAGGCAGTACGGCCAGCAGAGCCCCCGCAATGGATGCTTTGAACATGATGTCCTCCCGAGTGCCGCCGATGTCCGGTGGCTTTGCTTGATTGCTTAAAGACACGCAGAGGCTGTCAAAAATTATATGACTTGTCACGTAATTTTTCGTGGTGTTGAATGATATCGTCGGAGGCGCCCATGGATTTGAAGACAGACAACCGGGCCGAGCGCGTGGCAGCACGCAAGGCCAGGCAGGACACAAACCTCTTCAGCCGTTTGTCCGCGGCCGCCATTGCCTCTCGCGGGCAGGCGCAACGCCTTCTAAAATCGGCCGCGGGCCTTTCGGTCACGGAATGGCGGGTCCTGTGGGACTTGAACGAAGCGGGGCCGTTGAGCATTCAGGATATCGCGTCGATCCAGCGCACCGATCATTCGCTGATCAGCCGCGCATTGCCCAAAATGAGCGAAAAGGGGTGGGTCAAGGCCGTTCGCAATTGCGATGACAAGCGCCAATCCCTCGTGGAGCTGACCAAGGCCGGTACCGCCGTACTTGCCGCCGCCGCGCCCACGATGAAGCGGCGCCGCGAAAGCCTGGCCGAGGCATTCACCCCGCAGGAACTAGACACGTTCCTCCATCTGCTGGAGCGTTTCGAACGCGTTGTCGAGCACCCGGTGGACGTCGAGCCCTCCTCTGAGGATACCCCATGACCGACCGACCCAACGTCCTGTGGATCATGGCCGATCAACTGCGCTTCGATTACCTAAGTTGTTACGGCCATCCGCATCTACACACGCCCCATATCGATGCGCTGGCCGCGCGCGGGGTGCGGTTCACGAATGCTTACGTGCAATCGCCGGTCTGCGGCCCATCGCGCATGTCGGCCTATACCGGGCGCTATGTGCGCAGCCACGGCTCCACCTGGAACGGCATGCCCCTGCGGGTGGGGGAACCGACGCTTGGCGATCACCTGCGGGATGCGGGCGCGCGAGCGGTTCTGGTCGGCAAGACCCATATGGTCGCCGACGCCGAAGGCATGGCGTGGCTTGGTATTGATCCGGCGAGCGAGATCGGCGTTCGCCGGTCCGAATGCGGGTTCGAGCCGTTCGAGCGCGACGATGGCTTGCATCCTGACAGCGCGCGGCAGGGCTGGTCGGCCTATGACGACTATCTCGTCGCCCACGGCTACGACAGTGACAACCCATGGGGCGATTTCGCGAATTCCGGCGTGGACGAAGACGGAGAACGGCTGTCGGCCTGGCTTCTGAAGAACTCCCGCCTTGCGGCCAATGTGCCCGAAGAACATTCCGAGACCGCCTACATGACCAACCGCGCCATGGATTTCATGGAAGACGCGATGGAAGACGGCCGCCCCTGGATGTGCCACCTGAGCTATATCAAGCCCCACTGGCCCTACATCGTGCCCGCGCCCTACCACGACATGTACGATGACCGGCACATCATCGACCCGGTGCGCTCGCAGGCCGAACGCAACACGGCGCACCCCCTGATGTCCGCCTATCTCAACGCGCGCGTCTGCCGCAGCTTTGCGCGCGATCACGTCCGCGAACACGTCATTCCCGCCTATATGGGCCTGATCAAGCAACTCGACGACAATCTGGGACGCCTGTTCGCGTGGATGGACGACAGGGGGCTGAGCGAGAACACGATCATCGCCTTCACCTCGGACCACGGCGATTACATGGGCGATCACTGGATGGGGGATAAGGATTTCTACCACGAGATGGCAGTGAAAGTGCCGCTGATCCTGGCTGATCCCCGGCCGGAAGCGGCTGGCACGCGCGGGAATGTATCGGATGCGCTGGTGGAGATGATCGACCTTGCGCCCACTTTCATGGCAGCCCTTGGCTGCGATCCGAAGCCCCACATCATCGAAGGCCGGGATCTGACGCCGATCCTGCACGGCACCGAGGGGTTCGCCCGCAAATACGCCATCAGTGAACACGATTATCAGTGGTCGGACATGGCGCAAGACCTGGGCGTGCCGCAGGAGGACGCCCATACCAAGATGATCTTCGATGGCCGTTGGAAATACATCCGTTGCGAGGGCTTCGAACCGATCCTGTTCGATCTTGAGACAGACCCTCGGGAACTGGTCGATCTCGGGACGTCCGATGCCGGGGCGCATGTGGATGTCCGCGCCCGGATGGAGGCGGCCCTGCTGAGCTGGGGCCTCCAACATCATTCCCGCATCACAGCCACGCCCACCGTTCTGGCCCGCCAGAAAACCGCCGCCAAAACCGGTATTCTGATCGGTTTTTGGGATGAGGCGGAATACGAAGCGGATACGGGTATCGCCTTCAGCGACCTGACCCCACGAGGGAAAGGCTGACATTCACACTCGGCGAGACTTTGCTTTTGCGCGCGCGGTGGCTGGCATTGGCCGAAGTCCGGTAGATTTGTGCCCTCCCCGGTGCTGCGGACGCCAATACGTAGGACGCTCAGCAACCGATTGATGTACACCTTGGCGAAGCCCCGGAGAACCGGGCATTATACGCTTTTGGAGGCATTCCAAGCGAGGTTCAGCGTGGGCGCAAAACAGCGCCGCGAAGCATTTACCACAATCGCCGTTTTCTTAGCTAAGGGGTAACCACCGTTTGTCCAAAGGCGTTCGCCTGTTCGACATGGAGATGCGCGTCGGCGCAGCGATCGAGGGGAAACGTCGCTGCGATCGGGATTTCGATATCATGAGCCGCCAGCCAGTCTTGACCATGCGCCCGGGCATCCTCGGGTAGAGCAAAGCCTTGAATGAACCGAACATTCGCGCCCCTGGACGCGAAGGCGTAGTAGTCGAGGATTGGTGTCGGATCTGAGGTGCACGAATAGCTGGCGACGATGCCATTTGGCTTAATGAGCCGTGCATCGACGGCCTGATTGGCAGCGAAATCGACTTCAATGATGCGGTCGACGCCTGCCCCATCGGTCAGATCCAGGACTGTGTCGACGATGTCTGGGTCATAGCGGCTGATCGGTTCACCGCCGACTGCCTGCACGCGTTCAGCATCCGTTGGCCTACTGACCGTCGCAATGACACGGGCGCCGCTCTTGCCCGCAATCTGGACAGCGAGATAGCCGACAGCGCCCGCGCCGCCTTGAACAAGGATGGTTTTGCCCCCGACAGCGCCATCTGACAGCACGCATCGGTGGGCGGTCATGGCCGGCACGCCAAGGCAAGCGCCTTGCGCCATGGTGAAGTGATCGGGCAATGGGACGGCCTGCTCTGCAGGCAATGCGATATACTCGGCCGCCGTCCCGAAAGCTCGCCCGGCTTGCCCATAGCCCCCTTGCGCGTTCCACAGCCAGACACGCTGGCCTATCCGATCCGCGCTGACACCTGCACCGACCGCTTCGATCGTCCCCGCGCCATCACAATGCGGGATAATCCGGGGATGTCCCATTTGCATGCCACCCCAGCCGGCGCGGCGTTTGACGTCCGCCGGGTTGATGCCTGAGGCAGCGATGCGCACCAGGACCTCCCCAGGGGCTGCGGACGGTGCCGGAACGTCGCTGACCCTCAGCACGTCCGCTGCCGGGCCCGTCCTCTCATAGAGGATCGCGCGCATTAGGCGGTAACGAGTGATATGTGCCGCGTGGCCTGCCTGAGTGCCGCGACCAGCCGGTTTTGTCCACGCACCAGTTGGTTTTGCGCAAAACCAAGCGTGTCGTCGTGTTGGTCAAGTTCGGTCGCCGTGTGGATGGTGGGCAAGGGCGGGATCGTTGCCGCAGGGTCGTGGCGAAAACGCGGCCCGCGACAGAAATTGATCGGGACGAGAATACGGGCAAGGTCTTGAATGACCGTGTTCGCCTTGTCTTCCGAGACCGTTCCAGCCTCGACAGCAATGTAAAACGCGTCAAGCGTCTCCAGCAGATGCTGCGCCGCCTCCGCTGAGGGTGTAAGGTCAAAACGCTCCCCTGCGGCTGCCTGATACTCCGTAATCGTCGCTTGAAACTCTCGCGCCGTCGCACGCCAATCGAACGGTAGGATCCCAGAATTAGCCGTACGTAGAATGGCCAAAAGGTACACCTTGATGTCGCGTTCCAGGATGTCCTTTTCAGCGATCTCAAGCGTGTCGTTCTCGGTATGCCACGCGATATTGGCGCCACAACCGCCAACCGTGTAGTACCCCTTCTCTTCCCGCAACACGGTGGGCATCGTCGAGGACAGCATGAAGTAGCCAGAGATGCCGATGTTGTTGAAGGAATAGTCGCCCGCCCGGTGCGGCCGCTCTCCCTCAGCGGTTTTGCCCGCGATCTCCTCGATGACGTCACTGATGAGATCGTCCGTTTCGGACATGCGCGACAGGTTCAGGAACTCGGTCGCCCAACGGCAGCCGGGACTGTCACAATTCACTTGCGCGACACAGTTTTCGTCGAGGTCGAGCGCGAACGCGTCGGCATACCACGTCGACCCGGCATAGCGCCCTGTGGAGTGGCCGGGCCACCAGCAGATCTTGACCGAACGGCGCAGCTTGTCGCGGTTTTCCCAAAGCACGCGGGCGATTTCCAGCATGCACGCATCGCCAACGGCATTGTCACCCACGCCGACGTCCCAACTGTCGAGGTGGCCATGCAGGAGAACGTATTTGTCGGGTTCTTCTGTGCCGGGGATCACGACCTCAACCAGTTTGCTGTCGAACCACCCCTCCTCCATCTCGGTGAACACCGCACCCTCGCCGCCTGCCTTGGCCAGCGCAATCAGTGCCTCTCCATCGGGCTTGTTGACCGCGACGGCGGGGATACAGGGCTTTCTCGGCAAATCGTCAAGGTCGGGGACACCCCAGATCGTCGTGCAGATACCCCAGTGGATGTCGATGCCGGGGTTGATCGCAATGACGCCGACGGCCCCCAGATCTTCAAACTGGCGGACCATGACCGGGCTGGCGAAACCCTCGGAGACAACGATAGCGCCTTTCGCAAGGCCCGCCATGCCCGCCGCACCATCAATCTTGAGGTCGAACATGTCGTCGATATCATCCACCGCATTGGCCCCGAGATAGACAAGGGGGGCTGTCACTCCGCCACGCGCATCCGTGGCATAGGCCGGTGGTTTGGCGCGGTAGGTCACCCCGGATGCCTCCACCCGTGCGGCGCCGGGCAAGCTCAGATAAAGCGATGGGTTATGGACAGTCGCGGGGACGCCATGGCGCGACAGGCGCCCAACAACCTCGTCCATTCCGCGGTTCACATCATCAGGGTGTTCGCGTTTGAAAGTAGCGAAGCTTTCCACCAGCCCCCAGGGCTCGTCCATCGTTACCTGGTCGAGAATTGCGGTTTCAGAAGTCATCATGGCGCGCCCCATTGTTTCATTCATCAAAACAGAGTTTCATCAAATGAAGCGTGACAGCCAGGGTGTGATTCGACAAGCGCAGGATGACGCCGCGCTCAGGCGGCGGTCGCCAGACCAAGTTTGCCACTGATTTCAGCAGCGGCCCTTTCAACCAGCCCAAGATAACGGCGGCGGCGGGGTTCGTCGTATCGCGCCATCGCACCCGCCACCGACAGGGCGGCTATCACCTCATGGGAGGCACCACGGATCGGCGCAGCGATGGAAAACGCCCCCTCGTCAAGGTCGTTGATCGCGATGTGGAAGCCATCCGCCCGGATCATGTCGAGGCGCGTGCGCAGGTCATCGGGATCGGTCGCGGTGGCGGCGGTGAACGATTCCAACGGCTCTGCCAAAACACTTTCACGCACGTCCTGCGGAGCATGGGCGAGCAGCAGCATGGATCCACCACCGGCGTGCAATGGGCCGTAACGCCCTGCATTGGCGTAGATTCTCATGGCATGATGGCCCGGAAGTGTCGCCAGGACGAGGGATCGGTGCCCTTCGCGCAGGATCAGGTTGATGGTTTCCGTCGTTTCTTCGCGAAGGCGCTCCATCACCTCGCGCGCGGCAGCCAGCAGTGTATTTTGCGCGCCCGCCTGTTCACCCAAAACGCCCATCCGGTAACCGAGGGAATAGATGGCCTTGTCGCCCTCGCGAACAACGAACCCCCTGCCCTCCAAGGTCGACAACAGCCGGAAGACGATCGTCTTGGTCAGTCCCAAACGCGAGGCAAGCTCCGTAACACCCTGCCTTGGCTGGCCTGCCAGGGCCTCCAATACCAACAGGGCGCGGTCAACGGCTGCGATGGTGTAATCTCGGGGTTCGGACATTTTGTGGCTCTACTCGATTTACGTGAGGCTTGCTTTGCGATCATTTTGCCGCATACTTGCTTTAAAACATTGTTTCGCCAAGTGAAACAGCGTTCTTGCGGGGGTTAGCGATGAAAATAGCGTATGTTGTGCCGGGGCCGATGTCGAAAGGGCCGATGGGGCGCTCCGAAATGCAGCGCCGCGAAGCGCTGATGAATGGCTGGGCTTTCGATGGCACCGACGTTTCCGTCATTGATGTGCCGTCCGGACCAGCCTCGATCGAGTCCGCCTACGAGGAGATGCTGGCCATCCCGCCAACGCTCGATCTGATCATGGAATGCGAGACACAGGGCTATGATGCCGCGATCATCGGATGCTTCGGCGACCCTGGGCTTGAGGCCGCGCGGGAGTTGGTCTCCATGCCCGTGATCGGCCCCTGCGAAAGCGCGATGCTTCTGGCGGCGGGGCTTGGGCACAAGTTCAGCGTTCTGACGATTTTCGACAGCCTGATCGCGGGTCAGGAGATGCTGGCGGTCCACGCGGGCGTCCGCGCGAAGCTGGCCTCGGTCCGCCCCACGAATATCCCGGTGCTTGAGTTGATGAACGATCCGGACGCCACCAAGGCACGTCTGATCGAGGTCGCCCGCGCCTGCGTCGATGAGGACCGTGCCGACGCCCTGCTGTTTGGCTGCATGACAATGTCTTTCCTCGACATGGGCGATGAGATCGGCGCGGAAGTCGGCGTGCCGGTCGTCAATGCAGGCCGCGCGGCCGTGAAACACGCAGAGATGCTGGTTTCCATGGGATTGGCCCATTCCAAAAAGGCATGGCCCACGCCAGCGAAGATGAAGGCGGGCAAAACCGCCTCAGACATGCGCGTTGCCTGAGGCCGCGCACATCCAACGTCGTCCATGTGACGCCAACAGGAGACTGATAATGACACTGCCATTTAGACCAACGGTACTTGCCGCCATGCTGTCGGCTACCGTGCTGACACCTGCGATTGCTGAAGAAATCCGGACTATCAACATCGTCACAAGGCCGCAGGCCGCGCAGCCTGCCGAGTTCCAGTTTACCCAGCTGATTGCGCAGGAATGGCGCAGGCTCGGCTTGGATGTGAATGTCGAGGTGATGCCGTGGGAGCAGATGATCCAGGCTATCTGGTTCAGCCGCGATGATTGGGACACGACGGCCTGGCAGATGGTCGGCCGCCCCGAACGCTCGGACCCCGACGAGATCGTCTATAACCTGTTCCATTCGACGACGGCCGAACAGGGCTTCAACTTCATCGGCTACAACAACCCCGAATATGACGCGCTTGTCGAACAGCAGCGCGTGGCACTCGACCCCGACGAGCGACGCGATATCGTCCGCGCGGCGCAAGCGTTGTTGGCCGAAGACCAACCCAACATGATGCTCGCGCACCCGCAATCGACCTACGCGTTCAATACGTCTGTCTGGAACCCGGATACGGTAGTGGATCAATCCGGCATCGGTATTCGCAACACCTGGAGTTACCTGCAGCTGGAGCCAGCGGGCGATGTCACCGACATCATCCTCAACTCGTCGGACAACGTGACGGCGATCAATCCTCTCTATATTTCCGGCGGAACCGATAGCTGGATCACGGAACTGGTGTATGACCGCCTGATGCGGATCGGCCCCGATGGTCTGCCGCAACCCTGGGCGGCGGAAAGCTATGAGTGGATCGACGACACCACGATCAGGGTCACGCTCCGCGAGGGGATGATGTGGCATGACGGCATGCCGGTGACGCCTGAAGATGTCGCGTTCTCGTTTGAGGCCGCCGGCTCGGGTGAGGCGCCGATGTATGGCCCGTTCGTTGGCAGCATTGCCGATATCACCATCGACGGCATGGACATCACCTTCTCGCTGACCGAGCCGTCGGCACCGTTCCTCACCGCAAGCCTGTCCAAGATCAACCTCATCCCGATGCATATCTGGGAGCCCGTCATCGAGGAGCAATTGACGCTTGAGACCAACGCGGAATCCTATCAGGAAGAGGTCCCGATTGGGTCCGGTCCCTACCGTTTCGGAAGCTGGACCCTGAACGAGGAGGTCGTGCTGGAAGCCAACGCCGAGCATTGGGCCGCCCCGAACGCGGATCGCTGGATCCTGCGTATTGTGCCGAATGTCGAAGCGGCACTTGGCATGCTCCGCTCGGGCGAAATCAACTTCCTGTCCGATTTCCCCGGTGATCCGACCGTTGTGGTAGCAGCCGCCGAGGAAGATCCGAATCTGACCGCGGTCTCGACCGTTGACATCGGCTTCCGTTATGTCGCCTTCAACCACCGTCGGCCGCCCTTCAACGACCCGGCCTTCCGCCGCGCATTGTCGGCCTCGGTTGATCGCCGCCTGATCGTTGGTGCCGCCTTCCGCGGGTTCGCCGTGCCGTCGAATTCGGTCGTCTCTCCGGCGCTTGGCTTCTGGCACAATGAGGCCACGGTCGAAGGCATGGAAGCCGGGATCGAACTGGCCCAGCAGATGCTGGCAGATGCGGGCTATGAGGTGGTCGACGGCCGGTTGCACTACCCCGAAGGTGTGTCCGAGACATTGGGCGAATGAGCCTGACAGAACCGGACAAAAAGGGGCTGGTTGAGTGAAGGCGATCACCGTCATTGGCGCACGCCTGTTGCAGACAGCGTTTGTGTTATTGGCGGTGATCACCATCCTGTTCTTCATGTTCCGGTTGATGCCGGGTAGCCCGCTGGCCGCCTACATCGACCCGAACTTCACGCCCGAGCAGCAGGCTGCGTTGATGGCCCGCTTTGGCCTCGATCAGCCGCTTTGGCGGCAATATCTGATCTATCTCGGCAATCTGATGCAGGGCGATCTGGGCGAGAGCTTCTTTTACCGCCAACCTGTCGCTGAACGGGTGCTCGCGCTTCTGCCAAACACCCTGATCCTGACCTTTACCTCCCTTATCGTGGCTTACGCCTTCGGCGTGCTGGCCGGTGCCTACCTCGCGTGGAAGCGTGGGTCGGTCGTGGAACAGATCGGTGTGCCGCTGGTCCTGACGACCCGCGCGATGCCTGAATTCTGGCTCGGCATGCTGTTGCTTGCGGTGTTCAGCTTCGGCATGGGGTGGTTCCCGGCGGGTGGCACACGGCCACCGGGCGCCGAATACGATACCTTGTGGGCGCTCTACACCTCAGCGGATTTCTGGTGGCACATGACATTGCCAGTCCTGACACTGGCGATCTACAGTCAGGGTCTTCCGCTGTTGCTGATGCGCTCCAATATGATGGACGTCATGCGCGAGGATTTCGTGACAATGGCGCGGATCAAGGGTCTGTCGACATTTTCGGTTGTGATCCGTCACGCTGCACGCAACGCGCTCTTGCCGGTGATGACATCCTTTGCCATCGCGGTTGGCTACCAAATTCAGGGCAACGTGGTCGTGGAAACGGTGTTCTCCTGGCCTGGCCTCGGCCGTGAATTGGTGCGCGCCGTCTCTACCGCAGACTACCCGCTGGCGCAGGGCGCGTTCTTGATGATCGCGGTGGTCGTGATCCTGATGAACCTCGTCGCAGACCTGCTCTATGCCGCCCTCGACCCAAGGGTGACTCGTGAGTGACGCTGTAACCTCCAAAGTCCAACCACCGGGCCGGTTTGGGCGCCTTCGCCGCACGCTTGGCTCAATCCGCCTGCCGCTGCACGATCCACTCGCGGTTATCGGCCTCGGCATCTACCTGTTCTTTATCCTCATGGCGGTCTTCGCACCCTACATCGCAACTCATGACCCCAATGAGATCCTGTTCACCTCGGAATTCGCGCTCGCCGCTGACCTGACACCGGGGACGGAGGGGTACATTCTCGGCACAACCACCCTTGGCCGCGATATCTTCTCACAAATCGTCTGGGGCGCGCGCTCTGCCTTGTTGATCGGGCTGACGGCGGCGTTCATGGTTGCGCTGATCGGCTCCATCGTCGGCATCGTCGCCGGCTACTTCGGCGGCTGGGTCGACACGGTCCTGATGAGACTGGCGGATGTCGCGTTCGGCATTCCGTTCCTGCCTTTCGTCATCGTGCTTGCCGCCTTTTTGGAGCCGTCGATCTGGAACGTCGTGATCGCCATGGCGCTGGTGCTATGGCGCGACACGGGGCGAGTGATCCGCAGCCAGACGCTTACCCTGCGAAACCGGGTCTACGTGGAGGCTGCGCGCGTCTCCGGCTCATCCGATCTGAAGATCATCCTGCGCCACATCGCGCCCAATGTCCTGCCGCTGTCCTTCCTCTATGGCTCCATCGCCATCGGATGGGCCATCCTGACGGAAGCGTCGATTAGTTTCCTCGGCTTCGGAGATCCGGACTCCATTAGCTGGGGCTACATGTTGCAAGACGCGTTTGCCTCGCAGGCGCTCTCCAAAGGCTCCTATTACTGGTTCGTGCCGCCAGGCTTTCTCATCATCCTGATCGTCTCCGCCGGGTTCTTCATCTCCCGCGGGTATGAGCAGATCCTGTTCCCGAAGCTCGACCGATGACAGAGCCGCTTCTGTCCCTCAAGGGCCTGTCCATCGCCTACAAGGTGGGTGCCCATGACATCATTGCCGTGGAGGGCGCGACGTTCGATGTGCAACCTGGCAGCATCGTGGGTTTGGTGGGCGAAAGCGGCTGCGGCAAGACCACTCTCGCACGGTCCCTGACGCGGGTTCTGGCGGCGAATGCGCGGATCGCGGGGGGCAAGGCAGTGTTCTGCGGACAAGACATCGTGGGCCTGTCGGAACGGGCGATGAACGGGCTGCGCTGGCGCGAAATCGCCTTCATCCCGCAATCGGCCATGAACTCACTGGATCCAGTCTATACGGTGGGCTCCCAACTGGCCGAGGTGCTGACGCGCCGGGGAGGTATGGCGCGCGCGGCGGCGCGAAAGCGATCCGAGGAGCTGTTTGAATGGGTGGGGATCGAGACCAACCGCCTTGGCGATTATCCGCACCAGTTTTCCGGCGGGATGCGGCAACGCGTGGCCATTGCGCTGGCGCTGGCGCTGGATCCGAAGCTGATCATCGCCGATGAACCTGTGACCGCACTCGACGTGATCGTGCAGCGGCAGATACTCGACCAGCTGCGTGAGTTGAAGGAACGGCTGGGGATCTCCGTCATCCTCGTGACCCATGATATCTCGGTGGTGGCCTATGTCTGTGACCGCGTGGTCGTGATGTATGCGGGACGCGTGGTGGAAACCGGCCCGATGGCTGCTACCCTGACCGCCCCCGCTCATCCCTACACCATGGGCCTGCGCAATGCCTTTCCCGATCTGGCGGGTGCGGCGGGGGAGTTGACACCCATTGAGGGGTCGCCGCCAGACCTCGCCAATCCGCCCGCCGGATGCCGCTTTGCGCCCCGCTGCCCCTTTGCTGAGGCGCGCTGCCGGACGGACGTGCCAGAGCTGCTGCCTTATGAGGGCGACCACCTCGCCGCATGTCACCGAATTGCCGAGGCAGAGACATTGAGGGCACGCGCTGTAGCCTCCGAGACCTGGGAGGTTCCGGCATGAGAGATACCCAGGATCCGCCCCTCATCAAGTTAGAGGCCGCCGAGTTGCACTTCCCCGTCGGCGGGGTTTTGGCGCAACTGCAAGGTCGATCCACCGTCGTCAAAGCCGTCGACGGCGTCACATTCGAACTCCGCCGGGGCGAAAGCGTGGGCCTTCTTGGCGAAAGCGGCTGTGGCAAGACCTCGACCGGCCGGATGCTGGTGCGACTGGACAAGGCGACCGGCGGCCGGGTGGAGTTTGACGGAGAGGACATCAGCGCGTTGAGCGGAGATGCTCTGAAACGTTTTCGTAGCCGTGTCCAACTGATCTTTCAGAACCCGTTCGAGGCTCTGAACCCGCGCTTCACGATCCGCGACGTCCTTGCCGAACCGCTGGAAAATGCGCGCATTCCCAAAACGGAGCATGAGGGTCGGATCCTACGCGCCATGGCGCTGGTGAAACTCGGCGACGCGGCGCAATTCATGGATCGCTATCCTCACCAGCTTTCGGGCGGCCAGCTTCAGCGCATCGTCATGGCACGGGCTTTGATCCTTGAGCCGGAATTCGTGGTTGCGGATGAGCCTGTCTCGATGCTCGACGTGTCGGTACGCGCCGGTGTGCTGAATGTGTTCCGCGACGTGCGCGCAAAGACGGGGATCACGGCGATCTACATCAGCCATGATCTGGCGCTGGTGCGCTATGTTTGTGAACGGACCATTGTGATGTATCTCGGGCGGATCGTCGAAGATGGCCCCACCGAAGACATCGTGGCCAATCCTCTTCACCCCTACACCCAGGCGCTTGTCGCCGCGGTGCCCGTGCCGCACCCGGATCAAAGCCATGAACCGCTCCCCATCGGGCGCGGCGCCCCCGACCCGCGCAACCCGCCTTCGGGCTGCACCTTCCGCGATCGCTGCCCGCGCGCCTTTGACCGCTGCGCGGTTGAAGCTCCCGGTCCCACGCGGATCCAGAACCGCATCGTCCACTGCCACCTCCATGCACCGGAGACGTGACCCATGACCTACGCCGCTGATCCCGACATCACCGCCGCGCCGATCTGTGATCCGATCACGCTTGAGATCATTCAAGGCGCAATCCAGGCCGCGCAAAGCGAGATGGAGGCGCTGATCGAACGCACCGCAATCTCGGCGTTCATCCGCGAAAAGAAGGACTTCTACACCGCGATATTCGACCGCGAAGGCGTGATGGCTGTAGGGTCGATGGTGCCTATCTTCGGCGACATCACAACGCCTGTGTTCGAGCATTTCCCGATTGAGACGATGCAGGAGGGAGACCTCTACTGGTACAACGATTGCTATGGCTCCTACGGCGCGGTGAGCCATTCCAACGATCAGGTTCTGCTGGCGCCAGTGTTCCACAACGGGCACCGGGTGGCCTTTGTCATGAGTTGGGCGCATTTTGCCGATATAGGCGGCATGCACCCCGGCTCCATCAGCCCGGACGCCACCGAGATCTGGCAGGAGGGGATTATCATTCCCCCAACAAAGCTGATCGAGGCCGGTGTGGTGAACGATGCGGCGCTCGCGATCTTTCACCGAAACTCTCGGTTCCCCGCACAAAGCGAGGGCGATATGAGCGCGCTGATGGCCAGCGTTCGGCTTGGCGTGCAGCGCATGGCGGAGGCAACGGATCGGTTCGGACCGGCCGTTCTTGAGGATGCGCTTGCGCAGCTTCTGGATCGGACACGCCGCCTTGTCCGGCGCAGGTTGGCAGAGACGTTCGACTACGGCACACATCGCTTCACCGACGCCATCGATAGCGACGGCCATGGCAACGGGCCCTTCCATCTGCGCTTTGCCATCATCCGTGAGAAGGGTTCGGACGGGACAGACCGGTTCATCTTCGATGCAACCGAGACCGATGATCAGGCGCCCGGACCGGTTAATCTCCTGATGAACCGATCCATCCCCGGTATGGCGCTGGGATTGTTTTATCTGGGCGGGGAGCCGGGGCAGGTTTGCAACGCGGGCGGCCCCCTTGCGCTGGATGAGGTGCGGTTGCGCGAAGGGTCGCTGGTGAAGCCACGATGGCCGGCGCCATTGGGCATGCGCGGCCTGACAATGATGCGGGTGCTGGCAACGCTAAACGGTCTTGTGAATGCGGCCGGCGGGCAAGCGCCCGCGGCGCAGGCCGCCTATGTCGTTGCCCTGATCCGCGGCAGCTACACCGCCGAGGATGGGAGTGCGACCCCGTTCCTGCTCGCGGATGGAATCGGTGTCGGCTACGGCGCACGCGCGTTCGCCGATGGCATGGACGCGGTCTATTTCGTAGCGCAGGAAAACTATCCGATCGAATTTACCGAGCTTGGCTATCCCGTATCCTTCCGGACCTACGGCATGGTGATGGATAGCGGCGGGCCGGGTGCGTTTCGCGGCGGCACGGGGATACTACGCGAATACGAGATCCTCGCCGACAGCGCGATGCTGGGTATCCGCATTGATGGGGTTGAGAACCCGCCCTGGGGCATCAAGGGTGGTAAATCCGGAGCGCCCGGGCGGATCGTGATCAATCCCGGTACGCCGGAGGAGAAGGTGCTGCCGCCCTTGTCGGACGGGACCATGCTCAAGAAAGGTGACATTGTCCGCATCGAGACGGGCGGTGGCGGCGGCTACGGAGAACCGTTTGATCGGCCGCCTGCCAAGGTTCTGGAAGATGTGCTTGCCGGATTGGTGAGCACCGAGGCCGCCGCACGCGAATACGGGGTCGCCGTGACCGGTCGGTCCGTGGATGAGGCAGAGACCGCGCGGCTGAGAGCCACAAGGCCCGAAGTCAAACCCTTCCACCGCAAGGAGTATCTCGATGTCCTTTGATGGTGCAGAGACCGCACATGCACAGGCCGCGGCACTGACACTTGCGGTGGATATCGGTGGCACGTTCACGGACGTGGCCCTTGCAGACACCGCAACCGGACAAGTCTGGCGGGCCAAAACCCCGTCCCGCCCCGACGATCCATCGGAGGCGTTCCTGACTGGGTTGCGGCTGGCGCTTGACGCGGCGGGTGCTGCACCTGGAGATCTGCGTCAGGTCCTGCATGGCACAACCGTCGCCACGAATATGATCCTTGAAGGCAAGGGCGCACGGGCCGCTTTGGTCACAACCCGCGGCTTTCGCCATGTGCTTGGGATCGGAAGACAGGACATTCCGCGTGCGGCCAACCTCTACAACTGGATCAAGCCGGAGCGCCCAGTGCCCGCCTCACGCATCGTCGAGGTAACGGAACGTATTCTGCCCGGAGGCACGGTGGCCAAGGCCCTAGACGAAGACAGCGTTGCACGTGCTGCTGACGCTCTGCGCGAGATGGAGGTGGATTCCGTGGCCATCTGCCTGCTCCACGCCTTTGCCAATCCAGATCATGAACGTCGCGTGGCCGAGATCCTGCGCGCCGCTCTGCCCGGTATTGCGATCACGGCATCATCTGACGTTTTGCCCGTTGTCCGGGAATACGAGCGGACACTGGCCTCGGTGCTAAACGCTGTCGTGATGCCAGGCGTCACGCATTATGTAGGGCGGATCGAGGAGAAACTCGCCGCCGAAGGCGTTCCCGCGCCGCTTCTCTTGATGCAATCGAATGGCGGCGTTGCGGGCGCGGGCAAGATCCGTTCCGCGCCGGCGCTGACGGCCCTGTCGGGTCCTGCGGCTGGCGTTGTGGGGGCAAGGTCCGCAGCGGCGGCCTGCGGGGTCGACGACATACTCACTGTCGATATCGGCGGGACAAGCGCGGATATCTGCCTCATCGCGGGCGGTGAGATCGGGCTGACCCAGCAAGGCCAGGTGGGCGATTGGCCCCTGCCTCTGCCCATGGTCGATATGGTGACAATCGGGGCGGGGGGCGGGTCCATAGCGCGCGTGGCCGATGGGGCGTTGACCGTCGGGCCGGAAAGCGCCGGGGCCACGCCAGGGCCCGCAGCTTATGGGCGCGGAGGGTCCGAGGCGACAGTGACGGATGCTCACGTGGTGCTGGGGCACCTGCCCGCACGGCTTTTGGGCGGCGACATGGCGCTTGACGTTGTCGCCGCGCGCCGTGCGTTGGAGGACGGCGTCGCGAAGCCGCTTGGCATCGCGGTCGAAGACGCCGCACGCGGCCTCCTTGCCATTGCGGATAACAAGATGGTCGGTGCCTTGCGCGTCGTCTCTGTCGAGCGGGGGTTCGACCCGCGCGATTTCACCCTGCTGCCGTTCGGCGGCGCAGGGCCGCTCCATGGATGTGCCCTCGCCGATCTGATCGGGACACGCCGCGTGTTGATCGTACCCGCGCCCGGCATTCTGTGCGCCGATGGACTTATGGCGGCTGACCTCAAATCCGAATTCAGCCGGGCGCGCCCGCGTGCTGGCGCCCCCGATATGGCGGAAGCCGAACAGCTCTGCTTGGAGCTTGAGGCCGATGCTGCCGCCTGGTTCGACGTCGAGGGCGTGGCCGAGGGCGACCGGCAAACCAATCGCGTCGCGCTTCTGCGCTATGTCGGTCAGGGCAATGAACTGGCCGTGCCCTGGGCCGAGAATGCTGAAGCGTTGGAGGCCGGCTTTGTCGCCGCTCATCGTGCCCTTTACGGCTTTGAGTTGAACGCCCCGATTGAGTTGGTGACCTTGCGGGTGGAGGCGCGCGCGGCGATGCAAACCCCGGCGCCGTCCGCGCTGACACCGGGCGTGCCGCCACAGCCGGTAGACCACGTGCCGGTCGCTTTGCCATCTGGCCGGGAAAACGTGCCGCTGTTCGATCGGTCTATGCTCGGTGCCGGTGCGATCATCGAAGGCCCCGCGATTGTGAGCCAACTCGACACCACAACCCTGATCGCGCCCGGCTGGTCCGGCACCGTCCAGCCCACGGGCGCCCTCATTCTGACCAAAGCGAATCCATGACCGAAGACATCGAGATAACCGATACGCTGGCCGCCGTGTTTGCCCATATCGACAATCATCGTGACGACCATCTGCGCCGCGTCATGGACTACGTCAAACATCCGTCCATCAGCGCCCATGACATCGGCATCCGCGAGGTCGCAGCCATGCTGGTCGATCATCTGGAAGGGCTTGGGTTTGAGGCCGAGGCAGTTCCGACATCGGGCCATCCGATGGTGTTGGGCCATCGCAGTGACGCGCCGGGCAAACCGACCGTCCTGCTATATGGGCACTATGACGTACAACCGCCAGACCCGCTTGAGGCTTGGATCAGCCCGCCCTTCGATCCGACGATCCGTGACGGGCGGATCTATGCCCGCGGGATCGGCGATAACAAGGGCCAGCATTTTGCGCAGCTTCTGGCGCTGGAGGCGCATCTGAAGGTCACCGGGACGTTGCCGTGCAACGTGATCTTCCTGTTGGAAGGCGAAGAGGAAATCGGCTCGCCCCGCATCGCAGAATTCGTGGCGGCCCATGCCGACCGGCTAAAGGCCGATCTGGTGGTGACGGCCGACGGGCCTTTGCACCCCTCGGGTCGGCCCATCGTGACGTTTGGCGTCCGCGGTATGGCCGGGTTTGAACTGTCTGTGAAGACGGGGCGGACCGATGCCCATTCCGGCAATCATGGCGGCACCATGCCAAATGCGCTTTGGACCCTGGTGCATCTCTTGGGCACCATGAAGGATGCGGAGGGTCGGATCACCATCGACGGCTTGCACGACCCGATACGCCCTCCCACCAATGCCGAGCGGGCCGCCGCTGCAGCGCTACCAGTCGACATCCGTGGATACCTCGACGATATGGGGCTTGGACGGCTGGATGCACCTGCCGACAGGCCGTTCCATGACCGGGTGATGTTCCACCCGACGCTCACGATCAACGGCATCCATGGCGGTTATGGCGGGCCGGGCACGAAGACCGTGTTACCCGCGGAAGCGGTCGCGAAATGCGACATCCGCCTCGTCCCGGACATGACGCCCGAACAGGCGGTCGACTGCGTCCGCGCCCATGTGGCCAAGCACGCACCCGAAGGTGAGGTGGAGGTGATCGGCTGCGGTGGGATGTTGCCGTCACGCACCCCGCTGGACAATCCATTCGCGCCTGCGATTGTCGACGCCGTGCGCATGGCGCGCGGGGTTGAGCCGTATCTTTACCCAAGCGTGGGGGGCAGCCTGCCGGACTACGCCTTCACCAAGACGCTCGGGCTACCGGCCTTCGTCACGCCTTATGCAAACGCCGATGAGGCCAACCACGCTCCGAACGAAAACCTGGAAATCTCCCTGTTTCATGATGGCATCCGCACCGGCGCGGCTCTGCTCGACAGGCTGGGAAGGATGTCGATATGAACGCGGCCAGTGGTACAGGGGCAACCGGCGTCACATTCTTTCACAACGCGCGGCTTTGGGATGGTGTGTCTGACGAGGCATTGGAAGACGCCGCCGTTGTGGTTGAGGGGACGCGCATCCGCGAAGCGGGCGCTGACGTGACATATACCGGTGAGGCGCACCGGATTGATTGCGATGGCCTCTTCCTCATGCCCGGCCTGATCGATGCGCATTATCATGCGAATACGCCAAGCTACGATTTCTACGGCACCGATCGCATGCATCCCGCACTGCTCGCCTCCCACGCCATGCGGCTTTTGACCGGGGCGCTTGACCGGGGCTACACCACGATCCGCGATGCGGGCGGTGGCGATATCGGGCTGGCCCAATCGCTCGATGCCGGGCTGATCGATGGCCCACGATTTTTCTATCCGGGCAAAGCGCTCACGCAAACCGGCGGGCATGGCGATATGCGGCGGCGTGGTGAGTTGGAACTGTGCGGATGCGGGGAATACAGCGGCGTTATCTGCGAGGCGGTGGACGGCCCCCACGAGATGCGCAAAGCCGTGCGGCAAAGATTCCGGCAGGGCGCAACCCAGATCAAGATCTTCTTATCGGGCGGCGTTTCGACCGAGCTTGCACCGCTTGAAATGCCGCATTTCACTGACGCAGAAATCCTGGTCGCGGTCGAAGAAGCGGCGCGGCGCGGATCCTACGTCATGGCCCATTGCCATACCGATGCGGGCGCGCGGCGGTGCCTGGAATTGGGTGTTCGAACCATCGAACACGGCAGCCTGATTGAGCCTGAGACGGCCACCCTCATCGCTGAGGCAGGCGCTTACGTTGTGCCCACGCTGTCCGCCGGCGAGTTGATTGCCGAAAACGCCGAGGCGCTTGGGCTTCCTGCCTCTGCAACGGACAAGGTGCGGGACGTCAACAAGCGAACGCTGGACGCGATCGAGGCCTGCGCGAAGGCCGGGGTGAAACTGGGCCTGGGCTGTGATCTGCATGGGGATATTTTTCTTCAGACCCAGGGGCGCGAACTGCTTTTGCGCGGACAGGTGCAGCGCCCCGTAGATGTCCTGCGTTCGGCAACATCGATCAACGCCGAGATCGTGCAGCGTGCAGGCGAGCTTGGTCAGATCACGCCGGGCGCGCTGGCCGACCTCATTTTGGTAGAGGGCGATCCACTGAGCGACTTGTCGGTCTTTGTGAACTCCGCCACGATGGTGCGGTTCGTCATGGTCGACGGCAAGCTGCGCCGGGATCGCCGTAACTAACCCATCTACCCAACTGCCGGGAGCGTCGCGTGTCCGCGCACCGGGCTAGATGGGTCAATCCCGGAAGTCCACCTGACGTTGGCGACGGCGATCAACCGACAAGCTCAGCACGTCCGGGCGCGAGTAATGCCCGGCTTGATCCAAATTCTGGCGTTCGCCCCGCACCACAGATGCATCAATCTCGGCCACGATCAGGGCTTCTTCGTCCAGCACCGGCTCGATCAGAAACGTCCCGTCGGGCGCAACAATTGTCGAGCCGCCATTGGCAACGATATCAGCCCCATCAGACAGAATGAGATCGAGATCAGGGGTGTCAGCCGGGAAATCCTGCGCGCGCATCAGGCCTGAGCACGCAATGACATAGCTGCGGCTTTCCTTGGCGATGAAGGCCGGTAGATCGTGCGTGTTGTGCAAACCGCCCGGCCATACAGACACGTGGAGGCTTTCCCCCTGCGCATAGAGCGCCGCCCGCGCCAACGGCAGCCAGTTTTCATAACAGTTCAATCCGCCCACACGGAACGGGCCAAGATCATGAACAACCAGCCCCTGCCCGTCGCCCTGCGCCCACGCCAACCTCTCTTCATAGGTCGGATGCAGCTTGCGGTGCACGGATTGGATTGTGCCGGCGGCGTCAATGTAGACCAGGCTGCAATACAGGCTGTGGCTGCCCCGGTCCGGGGCGCGTTCCATCACGCCAAGATACACTGCAATCTGATGTTGGCGCGCAAGCGCCTTCACGCCATCGAGATCACCGCGTTCAATCACAACGCCCTGATCGAGATACCGGGCGTAGTGGTGCTTCTGCCGATCATCGTTGAACCGCGCGCCGTCCGTCCGCTCAATCCAGAACGGATAGCCGGGCACGAGCGCTTCGCCAAAGGTAACAAGGCGACACCTCTGCGATGCCGCCGTCTCAATGACGGCCTCGACCTTCGACAGGGTCGACACCCGATCCAGCCAAACCGGCGCAATCTGGGCCACACCGACGACCAAGCGGTCCTCATCGGCGGCCTTCTGGTCCTGGGCAATATGATGAAGCTGCAAGGCGTGTCCTTTTCTATCGCTATCCGGCAAGACGCCGCGCTGCGTTCGCGAGTACCTCTAACCCCGTCACTAGATCCGCCTCGGCCGTGTCTTCCTCAAATGCATGGGAAATGCCGTTGATGGATGGCACGAAAAGCATCCCGACGGGCATCAGCGCCGCGACGTTCGACGCGTCATGGAGCGCGCCGGATGGCATTGATCTCCAACGCCCCGGAGCCACAAATTCGGCCGCCTGCGACAGCGCGTCTTGCATGGCGATATCCATGGGCGTCGGCACGAGATCCTGACGAAGCCGGTCCACCGCGATGGAGCATCCCGTCGTGCGCCGCACGTCTTCAAGCGTGTCAACGATCACACCCTCCATCCGTGCAAGGCGGTCGTCGTCCGCATCGCGCCATTGCAAGGTGAACACCGCCCGGCCCGGTACGATCGACGATGCGTTCGGTTCAAGCCGCAAATGTCCGATGGTCCAGACCGATTGCGGGGTAACCACATTTGCAAATCGCTCTTCCAGCGCCGTCGCAATATGTGTGACTGCTGTGAAGGCATCGCGCCGCATGGCCATCGGTGTGGTGCCTGCGTGGTTCTGTTCTCCCTGCACAGTGATCTGGAACTGTCGCAGGCCGACGATGCCGGTGACCACTCCGATGGTCTCATCGGCCTGATCGAGGACCGGGCCCTGTTCGATATGCATCTCGAGGAAGCCGGAAAACCGCTCCGGGTCGATGAAGTCGCCCAGTCGATCTCCAAGGCGTGCGCGCGCATCGGCGAAAAGCGTGCCATCCGTCGCCAGCAAAGCGTCGGCCTCCGTCAGGCTCAGTTTACCGGACCACACCGAACTGCCGGTCAGGGCGCCAAAGCGCCCTTCCTCATCCTGAAAGCTCACCACGGAAAGGGCCGGACCACCGGCCTCAGCGCTCGCACGTGCGATTTCGAGCGCTGCGATCACACCCAATGCGCCGTCGAGCCACCCGCCTTCGGGCTGACTATCGGAGTGAGACCCAAGCAACAACGACCGCCCCGGCACGAGACCGAAGAGGTTTCCGACGGGGTCGAAGCGCGGCTCCAACCCGGCATCCGCCATACGTTCGGCCAGCCAATCACGTGCGTCGAGGTCCGCCTGGGCAAATGCGCGACGCCGGACACCGGTGCCATCTTGGCCAAAGCCGCGAAGCGTGTGGAGGTCGCGGAGGAACCGGGAAGGGTCGACGGCAAAGGGCTTCATACGCCCTTGGTAACGAAGCCCGCGTGACAGTCCACCCCCGCGAGCAGGTGCACTTTGAATCGAACCCACGCTGCGCCGTTTCAGATCAGCGGACAGCTGTTGAAACCATCTCCGCTCTGCGGCCCTCAACCATGTCCATCAATGCAGTGAGCAGACGACTTCAATAGTCCCAACTGTCAGTGAGCGCGCGCCGCTCGCCGACCGGTCAGCCACCACGTATCGACGATACCAATCCCCTTCACCTCGATCTCACCGCGTGGTTCAAACGCGAAGTCGTCGCCCAGTTGCTCCCTCGCGGCGGGCGTGATGAGGATGCGCCCCGGCGCGCTGTAGCTTTCCATGCGGCTGGCGGTGTTCACGGTTTCCCCCCAAACGTCGTAGAAGAGCTTTCGATTTCCGATGACACCGGCAACGACCGGGCCGACATGGAGGCCAATCCTGATTTCGAACCCCTCCGGAACCACCGTTGACGAGGCGCGCGCCACGTCGAGCATATCGAGCGCCATCTCCGCCGCCCGGTGCGCAGGGTCGCCGCATGAATTCGGCATGCCCGCAGCCACCATATAGGCGTCGCCAATCGTTTTGATCTTTTCCAACTCATGTTTGTCCGCAAGGCTGTCGAATTCTGTGAAGACGCCATTCAACAGGTCGACCACTTTCCTTGGGTCAAGCTTGGCCGACAACGGCGTGAAGTTGGCAATGTCCGCAAATACAATTGCGACATTGGGAAGACTGTCGGCGATGGTCGTGTTGGGTTCGGCCTTGAGACGTCCGGCAATCTGTCGGGGCAGCAGGCTGTATAGCAGATCCTCTGATCTCGCATATTCCACCTCAAGGGCGCGTTCTGCGGTATCAGCATGCAAGAAGCCGACAAAGACCCCCAGCGTGACAAACCCCGTGACAACGGCAAACGCACTTATCTGCAGAAAATTCAGGAGGCTGTCATCCACCCGGATGAACGGCGCCGGACCAATCAGCAAAAGCTCTGCAAAGGCCATGGCTCCCGCGCACACCACCGCAAGCCCCACCAGCCCTCCGATGGGTCTCGTGCCAAAGCAAACAATCGCTATGACCGGGATGCTCAGGAAATACAGGTGCAGGCCGGAGTCACGCCCCAGAAGCCACACGAGAAGCGCCTGCACGATGACTGCGGTCGTTGCTCCAAACATCCAGGCAGCCAACTCGCTTCTGGCCGCGATCATTGGCCAAAACAGAAACAAGCAGAAAAGCGAAACGGACGCCGCAGCCGGCCAAAGGCCCTGAACGTCCGTCAGCAAATACAATGATGCATAGGAAATTCCCGAAAGGGGAATAAGGGCGGATACCACGTTCAGGGTACGCCGTTGGCGAAGGTCCGGACCGCTGAGGCCTTCGGTCCCGTAGCTGATGTAGCGCGCCAACCAGTTTGGCGCGCTCCAACCGCCGACGAAGGCATGTGTTTGCATCCTCACCACTCCTCAAAACGACGTTCAGGCCTATCGTCAGGATACCCTTCGGATTCGAGCCGCCAAGCGCTTTCGGCCCTGGACGCCTTGGCTCGCTGGCCATTGCAAGCAGCACTTGTTCGACAAAGCGAGGGCTGCGCCCCCGTGGTCGGCTTGAGCGAGCGACCGCACGATCCAACTTGCCATGCTCCACACAGCATATTGTCACCTGCGTCAAGCGGCTGAAAGAAGTCGCCTCGCATCAGGTCCAATCCGGCGATGGCTGGCGGCACAAGACATCCTTGACCTTCCTGTCACTGGAACCCTTATGTAGAGGGCTCGGCCGATACCGGAGATGCCAATGCCGCCCCTGTCCAACACCATTACCCTTCGAATCGAAGGGATGAGTTGCGCCTCCTGCGTCGGGCGTGTTGAGCGTGCCTTGGCGGATGTTGACGGCATCACCGATGTGGCCGTGAACCTCGCAACGGAAAGCGCGCAAATGCGGGCAGATGATGCCACGGCGATCTCTCACGCAAGCGGCGTGCTGTCCGACCTTGGCTATCCGGCCCGGCGCGCAGAGGCCACGTTGTCGATATCCTCCATGTCTTGCGCGTCCTGCGTGGGGCGGGTCGACAAGGCCGTTGCCGCGATCCCCGGCGTGATTAGCGGTGCTGTCAATCTGGCCACCGAAACCGCGAAGGTCACCTATCTGGCGGATGCGGTAACACCCGACCAGATCGCGACGGCCGTCACCGATGCAGGCTATGCCGCGAGGGTGGCGGCGGCCGATGCACCGCTCGATCAAGCGGCAGAAAAAGCGCGAGAGGCCACGTTAGCCTGGCAGCGGTTCACTCTTGCAGCAATCCTGACCTTGCCGGTGTTTGTGTTGGAGATGGGCGGCCACCTTGTCCCGGCGCTCCACATGCTGATCGGCAATACGATCGGACATCAGGCCAGTTGGATCATCCAGTTCGTCTTGACGACGCTGGTGCTGGCCGGGCCGGGGCGCGTGTTCTTCGCCAAGGGCGTGCCCGCCCTGATCCGCGCCGCACCGGACATGAACAGCCTTGTCGCCGTCGGCGCATCGGCCGCCTATCTCTATTCCGTGGTCGCAACCTTCCTGCCAAGCCTCCTGCCCGACATCGCCCGCGCGGTTTACTTTGAGGCCGCGGCCGTCATCGTGACCCTGATCCTTTTGGGCCGATATCTGGAAGCGCGCGCCAAGGGACGGACGGGCGCCGCAATCCGCTCGCTTCTGGGCCTGCAGGCGCGGACGGCTCGTGTGCTGCGCAATGGTGAGGCCGTGGACCTCGCCACCGATCAGATTGTTGTCGGAGACGTCGTGATCGTCCGCCCCGGTGAGCGTTTGGCGGTCGATGGTGAGGTGATCGAAGGCACCAGCTATATCGATGAAAGCATGATCACCGGCGAGCCCGTCCCGGTGGAAAAGACCCAAGGCGACAAGGTGACAGGCGGCACCGTGAACGGCGCGGGGGCGGTCCGGTTTCGGGCGACCCGCGTGGGCGCGGACACGACGTTGGCGCAGATCATACGCATGGTGCAGGACGCACAGGGCGCGAAACTGCCGATTCAGGCACTGGTCGACAAGGTTACGCTGTGGTTCGTGCCCGCCGTCATGGCCGTGGCGCTGCTGACGGTAATTGTCTGGCTTTTTGTCGGGCCTGATCCGGCAGGCACATTCGCACTGGTGGCCGGTGTATCCGTCCTGATCATCGCCTGTCCCTGCGCGATGGGTCTTGCAACGCCGACCTCCATCATGGTGGGCACGGGCCGCGCCGCTGAACTCGGCGTTCTCTTCCGCAAGGGAGATGCGTTGCAGGCGTTGGAAAGCGCGCAGGTTGTGGCGCTGGACAAGACCGGGACGGTAACTGAAGGGCGACCGGAACTGACCGACCTGATCGTGGGCGAGGGCATGGACCGGGCCGATGTGCTTGCCCTGATCGCGGCGGTGGAGGCCACGTCCGAACATCCCATTGCCGAGGCGATTCTGCGCGCCGCGCGGGCAGATGGCGTGTCACTCGCACCGGTGACAGCGTTTGAAGCTCTTCCAGGCTTCGGCGTTCGGGCCAATGTGGATGGGCGTGACGTGCTGGTGGGGGCGGCCCGCCTGCTCGAACGAGAAGGCATTGCACTGGGGCCTCTGGCTGAGGCCGAGGCGCGCCTGGCGGCACGAGGGCGGACCGCCCTCTTCGCGGCAATCGATGGCGTGGCAGCGGCCGTCATCGCGGTATCAGACCCCGTGAAAGCCAGTAGCAGAGCCGCGATCACCGCGCTTCACGCGCGCGGCCTGAAGGTCGCGATGATCACGGGTGACAAGCGCGCCACGGCTGACGTGATCGCGGCGGAGCTGGGGATCGATCACGTGCTGGCCGATGTCCTGCCGGACGGCAAAGTATCTGCTATCCAAAGCCTGCGCGCCGATCATGGGCCTGTGGCATTCGTGGGTGACGGCATCAATGATGCGCCGGCCCTCGCCGAAGCCGATGTGGGCATCGCAATCGGCACGGGAACCGATGTGGCAATCGAAAGCGCCGATGTTGTGTTGATGTCCGGCGATCTGGCCGGAATTGTGAATGCCGTTGAGCTGTCGCACCGGACGATGAGCAATATCCGGCAGAACCTGATTTGGGCCTTTGCCTATAACACGGCGTTGATCCCGGTGGCGGCTGGCGTCTTGTTCCCGTTTACGGGCCTTCTTTTGTCACCGATCTTCGCCGCCGGCGCGATGGCTTTGTCGTCGGTGTCGGTCCTGACCAACGCCTTGCGGCTCAGGGGCATTCGGCCCGCGATGGATGAGCGACCCGCCAAAGGAGTCACAGCCGCGCCCCGCACAGCGCCCGCTGAATAGGAGCAGAAACATGAATATCGGAGATGTCGCCAAAGCCTCGGGCCTGCCCGCCAAGACAATCCGCTATTACGAAGAGATCGGCCTGATCCGCCCGCAGCGTGGCGCCAATGGATACCGCGCCTTCCGCGATACGGATCTGCATAAGCTTGCGTTTCTGGGACGGGCGCGCGCCTTGGGGTTTTCCATCGCCGATTGCCGCAATCTCCTGCAATTGTATGAAGATGACAGCCGGACAAGCGCCGAGGTGAAGGAAATCGCTCGCGGGCATCTGGATGAGATCGACGCCAAGATCCGTGACCTGTCCGAAATGCGTCGTACCCTTGCCGCACTGATCACGGCCTGTGCCGGGGATAATCGGCCCGATTGCCCGATCCTGGACGGACTGGCGATGGAGCAGCCAACCTGAAACCGGTCACACGCTTAGACAATTGCGCTCTAAGGCATTCTGATCTCGATCAGCCGCGGCGCGGCTGCGGCATGGGCGCGCTCCAATGCCTCTGCCAGGCCATCTAGCCCCTCAATCGCCTCGCCCGCCATGCCATAGGCGGCGGCGACCTGCACGAAATCCGGGGCGGACGGCGTGACGCCTTCGGGCGAAATATCATTGGCTTCCATATAGCGCTCAATCTCTTGGTAGCCGTTATTGTTCCAAACGATGAAAATCACCGGCGCGGCCTCGTCTATCGCCGTTCCGATTTCCGACAGGCAAAACTGGAACCCACCGTCGCCCGTGATGCAGACCACAGGCGTTTCGGCCACACCAAGCGCGGCCCCAATGGCCGCTGGCGCCCCAAACCCAAGCGCGCCATATCCCGTTGCCGCATTGAACCAGCCCCGTGGCTGATCAATGTCGGCGTACATGTTGCCTGCGTAAACGGCTTGCGTGCTGTCGCCCACAACACGGACGCCCGGGATGGCACCACGGATCGTATCGATCATCCAGATGCAGGCCTTGTACTCGTCGCTCAAGGCGTCCCGGGCCGCCGTCCTGAGCGCTGCAGCCTGCGATATCCCCGTGCCCGACCGGTTAAGGTCGCGTGTTTCGTCCAGCAGGGCCGTCAAGGCCAGTTGCGCATCTGCGACCAGGGGCAGGTCGGGTATGGCACCCCGCGCAATCTGCACCGGATCGCAATCAATCCGGATCAATTGCGCAAGCTTGGGCCGCTCGCCCGTATCGTAGACGTCGTAATCCGTGCGGCCCATCTGGGTGCCAATGGCAAGGACAAGATCCGCCGCTGCCATGGCCTCCCGGATCACCGGGAAGGAAGGGCTCGCCGGAACGCGCAAGGCGTGGTTGCCAAGGATGCCACGGCCATTCGTGGTGGTGATAACCGGCGCATCAAGGCGTTCGGCCAGCTGCTCCAGCTCCGCCGCTGCCCCGACGGCCCCGCCACCGGCAAGGACCAACGGGCGCTTTGCCGTCGCGAGGCGTTTTGCGGCCTCGATAATCGTCGCGGGATCCGGGGCACGGCGGGTATCATGCACGGGGCGCTCGACGGGAAGGGTAACCTTCTGAGCCATCACATCCAGTGGGATCTCGATATGAACCGGCCCGGGGCGCCCGGCCGTCATGGTTGTAAACGCCCGCGCGATCACACGCTCCAAATCGTCGGCGCAGTGCAGTGTATGGCTCCAGATCGCAACCGTTCGCATCGTCGCTGCCTGATCGGGCAATTCATGCAGAAATCCCTCCTCGTGCCCATGGGTTGCCACACGATTGACGCCTGAGATCACCAACATCGGAATGGAATCCGCCCGCGCCTGCGCCATGGGCGTGATCGCGTTCGTTACACCCGGCCCGGTGATCAGCAGGCAGACGCCAGGCCTGCCGGTCGCGCGTGCATATCCATCGGCCATGAACCCTGCGCTTTGTTCGTGGCGCGGAGTGATGTGGCGGATTGGCGAAGCCCTGAGCCCGCGATAGAGCTCCACCGTGTGAACACCTGGAATACCAAACACCATGTCCACGCCGCGCCGCTCCAACAGCACGACCAACGCCTCACCCACACTCATCATCGTCATATCAGCCTCTTTGCACACTCGCCCGCCGTGCGGCGGAGGGCGTCAGGCCGAACTCCGCCTTGAAGGCGCGTGTCATAGCGGTCGCATCGCGATAGCCCGAGCGCAAGGCAATCTCGGCCACGCTGTCCCGCGTCTGTTCCAGACGCCGCCGCGCCTCCGACAATCTGATGGCGCGATAAAGCCGCGCGGGGCTTTGGCTGCCATGGGATCGGAACGCCTGCTCAAGGGCCCGCCGCCCGACCCCCAATTCAGCGGCAATCCGGGCAATGGGCAGCGGGTTTTCGACATTGCGCCGCATCAAAGCCGCGGCCGCACGCAAGGTTCGATGGGCCGGGATCAGGCGGTTGGGTTCAGTCTTTGGATCCCGCTCGCCATACATGAACAGAGCCGCCACTTCCAAGGCCAGTGGCGCGCCGTGGCGACGCTCGATCAGGTCCAGCATCAGGTCCAGCGTCGTGGTGGCCCCGCCGCAGCTAGCCCGGTCGCGGTCGATCACGAAACGATCTTCGGTGACGGTAATTTCGGGGAAGGCTTCTGACAAGGCGCCAAGAACGTCCCAATGGGATGTCGCGCGGTAGCCATCCAACAGCCCCGCCGCCCCCAGAAGCCAGGAACCGGTATCAAGCCCCACCAGCGTGCCATACCGCTTGGACGCGGCGCGCAGACGGCGCAGATGCGCGGGGGTTGTCAGTGCCTCAAACCCGTAACTTGGCAAAACGAACAGGTAATCGCCGTGGGACGCGGCATTGAGCGGCTGCGGTTGAACCGGAACCCCACTCGATGACGCGACGGTTTCGGACTGCATTGCAAGAAAGCACCAATCGTAAAGCGGCCGCCGAGCCAGCGCATTGGCGGCCCGCAAGGGCTCCACAGCATTGGCAAGACACAGGTTTGAAAACCCCTCGAACAGGAGCAGTGCAAAGGTTTCGGTTGTATTCGCTTTCTGCACGTTTCCTGCCGCATACTGCAAGGTTCTGGGCGACGGTATGGCTAACATCGCGCATGGGCAAGGGAGGGCCGAGCCGTGCAGTTCGGGTTGAGTGAAGAACAGGAGATGATTGTCTCCACTGTGCGCAGCTTCGTGGAGAATGAGATCTATCCGTTCGAAGCGGAGGTGGAGCACAGCGGCGAGGTTCCCACCGAGTTGGCGCACTCGATCAAACAGAAGGTCATCGATCTCGGCTTTTACGCCTGCAATTTCCCCGAAGAGGTTGGAGGCGCCGGGCTGTCCCATCTCGATTTCACGCTGGTGGAACGGGAGCTTGGGCGCGGATCCATGGCGCTGACGCATTTCTTCGGTCGGCCACAGAACATCCTGATGGCCTGCGAAGGGGAGCAGCGGGAGCGTTACTTGCTCCCTGCCGTGCGGGGGGAGCGAATGGATGCGCTGGCCATGACGGAGCCGGGCGCGGGATCGGATGTTCGCGGCATGGCGTGTTCCGCCATATGCGACGGCGGGGATTGGGTGGTGAACGGATCCAAGCACTTCATCTCCGGCGCCGATCACGCGGACTTTTTCATCGTTTTCGTGGCCACAGGGGTGGACGAGACACCTAAGGGCCCGAAGAAACGCATCACCTGTTTTCTGGTGGATCGCGGCCATCCGGGCTTTGAGGTGCGTGCCGGGTACAATTCCGTCAGCCACCGAGGATACAAGAACTGCATCCTTGAATTCACCGATTGCCGCCTGCCGGACGCACAGGTTCTGGGGGCGGTCGATGGCGGGTTTAACGTGATGAACGAATGGCTCTACGCCACCCGTTTGACCGTGGCCGCATTCAGCGTCGGTCGCGCGCGGCGGTGTTTCGACATGGCCGTGGATTACGCAGCCGACCGCAAGCAATTCGGTCAGGCCATCGCCAAATTCCAGGGCGTCAGCTTTCAGGTCGCCGACATGATCACCGAGATTGACGCCGCCGATTGGCTGACGCTGGCAGGCGCATGGCGGCTGGACCAGAGCCTGCCCGCGAACCGGGAGATCGCAAGCGCAAAACTCTACGCGACCGAAATGCTGGCACGAGTTACCGACACCACGTTGCAGATCTTCGGCGGCATGGGGTTGATGGACGATTTCCCCATCGAGCGGTTCTGGCGCGATGCGCGGGTGGAGCGGATCTGGGATGGCACGTCCGAGATCCAGCGCCACATCATCAGCCGCGATCTGTTTCGCCCGTTGGGCGCCTGACATGGCGCTGGACCGCCTCCTGCGACCCCGATCCATCGCTGTGGTGGGCGGCGGCGCGTGGTGTGCCAATGTGATCCGCGAATGCCGCAAGATCGGCTTTGGCGGTGCGCTATGGCCGGTGCATCCCACCAAGCCGGAGATGGGCGGCCTGCCCGCCTTTGCCTCAATTGAGGATCTTCCCGACGTGCCGGACGCGAGTTTTGTCGGCGTGAACCGGCACGCAACGGTTGAGGTGATCACCGCCCTCGCGCGCCGGGGGGGCGGCGGCGCGATCTGTTTTGCCTCCGGGTTTCAGGAGGCGGTGGCCGAACTGCACGATGGCGCGGATCTGCAGGCGGCCCTGCTGCAAGCCGCCGGTGACATGCCCATTCTCGGGCCGAATTGTTATGGCCTGATCAACGGTCTGGATGGCATCACGCTCTGGCCCGACCATCATGGTATGGTGCGGGTGGATCGGGGCGTGGCGGTGGTCACCCAATCCTCCAACATCGCCCTGAACCTCACCATGCAGACCCGCGGATTGCCGCTGGCCTATCTGGTGACGGCGGGCAACCAGGCCCAGACCGATCTGGCGGCTATCGGGATGGCCCTGCTGAACGATCCAAGGGTCACGGCCCTGGGGCTCCATATCGAAGGCATCGGCGCTCTGCGCCGGTTCGAGGCTCTGGCGGCAGAAGCCCGTCGCCTCGGCAAGCCGATCATTGCATTGAAAGTCGGCGCATCGGATCAGGCGCGGATCGCGGCGGTGTCCCACACGGCTTCGCTTGCCGGAAGTGACGCAGGCGCGCGCGCACTCCTGCAGCGCTTGGGGATCGGTCAGGTCGAAAGCCTGTCGACCTTTCTGGAGGTTCTGAAGCTCCTGCACGTGACGGGCCCCTTACCGTCAAATCGCATCGCATCGATGTCCTGTTCCGGCGGCGAGGCAAGCCTGATGGCGGATATGGCCGTGGGGCGCGATGTGAGCTTTCCGGCCCTCAACGAACGGCAGGTTGAGCAGCTTCGTGAGGCCCTTGGGCCGAAAGTGGCCCTCGCCAATCCACTGGATTATCACACCTATATCTGGGCGGATCGCGCCGCGATGGCCGCATGTTTTGCGGCTATGCTGGATGATGACATTGCCCTGGCCCTGGTGGTGCTGGATTTTCCGCGTCCGGATCGCTGCACGGCCCCGGAATGGAACCTGGTGATCGAAGCGGTCGGTGATGCCATGGCGGCCAAAGGGCGGCCCATCGCGATCCTGTCGAGCCTGCCGGAGACGTTGCCCGAAGAGATCGCAGAGCGCCTGATTGCGCGCGGGATCGTCCCTCTATCCGGCCTGAACGATGCAATCGATGCCATCGGGATCGCGGCGGATCTGGAGCCGCGCGTCGAAGCCGAGCCCTTGCTTGTGCCCGGCCCCGACGGGCCATCCCATATCCTCGACGAAGCGACCGCAAAATCGGATCTGGCCTCCTTTGGCCTTGCGATCCCCCAAGGCCGTGCCGTGAGCGCTGCATCTGAGGCCGCTACTGCAGCGCGGGACATCGGCGGGGCCGTTGTGGTGAAGGGCAGAGGCCTCACCCACAAGACCGAAGTGGGTGCCGTGAAGGTGAATGTATCCGGCGATGCGGCGGTGTGTGACGCGGTGCACTCGATGGCGGCCGCCTCATTTCTGATAGAAGAAATGATTGGCGACGGCGTGGTCGAGCTGCTGGTCGGCGTCGTGCGGGACGAAGCCCACGGCTTTGTTCTGACGCTCGGTGCCGGCGGCACATTTGCGGAGCTCATGAATGACACGACCCACCTTCTGTTGCCGACCCATCCCGCCGAGATCAACGCCGCGTTGGATGGCCTGAGGCTCGCACCGCAGCTTCAGGGCTATCGCGGCGCCCCGGCGGTGGACCGATCCGCAATTGTCAGCGCCGTGCTGGCCGTGCAGGACTATGTCGTGGCCCATGCCCGGGCAGTATTCGAGGTGGAAGTGAACCCGCTCATCTGCACCCCCACGCGCGCCGTCGCTGCCGACGCCCTGATCAGATTGAGGGAAACCTGATGACCGATACGCCGATCAAAACTCATCGCAACGGCCATGTGCTTGAGGTGACGCTGGACCGCCCCAAGGCCAATGCAATTGACCTCAAGACCAGCCGGATCATGGGAGACGTCTTCACCGAGTTTCGCGACGATCCGGAGCTGCGCGTGGCGATGATCACCGGCGCTGGGGAGAAATTCTTCTGCCCCGGTTGGGATCTGAAGGCGGCCGCTGACGGCGACGCGGTGGATGGCGATTACGGCGTTGGCGGCTTCGGCGGGCTGCAGGAGTTGCGCGGGCTGAACAAACCGGTGATCGCGGCGGTGAACGGGATCTGCTGCGGCGGCGGGCTGGAACTGGCCTTGAGCGCGGACATCATCCTCGCGGCGGATCATGCCAGCTTTGCCCTGCCAGAAATCCGATCCGGCACCGTGGCCGATGCAGCCTCGATCAAACTGCCCAAACGCATCCCGTACCATATCGCGATGGAGATGCTGTTCACCGGGCGCTGGCTGGACGCCGAGGAAGCTGCGCGCTGGGGATTGATCAACCGCATCGTCGCCGCGGATGACCTGATGGAAGAGGCCCGCACCATGGCCGCCCTGATCGCCTCTGGCCCGCCACTGGTGAATGCGGCCATCAAGGAAATCGTGCGCGAGGCGGAGGATATGAAGTTTCAGGATGCGCTGAACAAGATCACCAAAAGCCAGTTCGAAACGGTCGAACGGCTTTACCGGTCGGAAGATCAGCTCGAAGGCGCGCGCGCCTTTGCCGAGAAACGCGATCCAGTTTGGAAAGGAAAGTGAGGATGGAGCCGACGCTGGCCCTGCGGACCTCGCCCCGCCCACCATCCCGCAAACACAAGGGAAATCATTGATGCCGTTCGCCATGAACAAGGACGTCTTCATCACCTGCGCGGTCACCGGGTCCGGCAGCACGCAGGATCGCAGCCCCCATGTGCCCCGATCCCCCACGCAGATCGCCGAGAGCGCCATTGATGCCGCGAAGGCGGGCGCGGCGATTGTGCATTGCCATGTGCGGGACCCGGAGACCGGCGCCCCCTCCCGCGATCTGGCGCTCTATCGCGAGGTAACGGAGCGCATCCGGGATGCCGATGTTGATGTCGTCCTGAACCTGACGGCCGGGATGGGGGGAGACATCGTTTTTGGCCCCACTGACGCGCCCCTTCCGGTGCGGGACGGCACCGACATGGTCGGGGCGACGGAGCGCGTGGCCCACATTGCCGAATGCTTGCCGGAAATCTGCACGCTCGACTGCGGCACGATGAATTTCGCCGAAGCCGATTACGTGATGACCAACACGCCCGGCATGTTGCGCGCCATGGGGCGGATAATGACGGATCTGGGTGTGAAGCCGGAGATCGAGGCGTTTGATACCGGGCATCTCTGGTTTGCCAAAGAACTGGTGAAGGAAGGCGTGCTGGACGCCCCCGCGCTGGTGCAATTATGCATGGGCGTGCCCTGGGGCGCACCGGACGATCTGAACACCTTCATGGCGATGGTCAACAACGTGCCGGAAGAATGGACGTTTTCCGCCTTTGCGCTGGGACGAAATCAGATGGCTTATGCCGCCGCGGCGGTTCTGGCGGGCGGCAATGTGCGCGTGGGATTGGAGGATAACCTGTGGCTGGAGAAAGGCGTCTTGGCGACCAACGCGCAATTGGTGGAGCGTGCGGTGGGCGTGATCGAAAGCATGGGCGCACGGGTAATCGGGCCTGCGGCGGTGCGAGAAAAACTGGGCCTGACCAAGCGGGCACCGGTCTGATGAGAGCTGGTCTGGCAGCGCTTTTCCTTCTGGCGTCCTGCGGGGCCGTTGTCGGCCCCGGTTACCGCGACCAAGACGTGACCATAGCCTCGAGCGCGAATTTCGACGCCAGCCGGTATCTCGGCCGTTGGTATGAGGTGGCCCGATACCCCAATCCGTTCCAATCCGACTGCGCCGGCGCCATCGCGGAATACGCCGCATCTGAAATCACCGGCCAGATCACGGTGCGCAATATCTGCCTTGATGCCGATGGCCGGCCGAGTGGTGAGATCACCGGGACGGCGACCGATGAGGGGCTTGGCCGCCTCTCGGTCCGCCTGCAAGGCGTGCCGGTTCCCGCACCCTATTGGGTGCTCTGGGTCGATGAAGGCTACCGCACCGCCGTTGTCGGCGCACCGAATGGGCGCGTCGGTTGGATCTTGAACCGCGATCCTGACATCCCGCCGGATCGCCTCGCGGCGGCGCGGGAAGTTCTGGACTTTAACGGCTATGACCTTGGGCCTTTGCAGCGGAGCGTGACGCCATGACGTTTCTTTTCGTCTACGCCATCATGGCCAGCGGGCTGGCCATGATCGGATGTTGGCTCGAAATGGATCGGGATTCGGGGTGGCGCATGGTTTGGATGCCAATTGTGCTGGCATTCATGGCTGCTTTCGCGCTCCTTTTTCTTGATCCTGCGACGGTCGGGCTCTTGGGGCTTCCCATCGCCATTGCCCTCATCGCGGCACTCATCGTCAGCGCTGGCGGCCTCATTGGCGCAATGTCTCGGAAACGGGCTGAAGTTATGAAGACGGTTTCTATTCTCGGACTCTCGACCTTCTTTTTGGTGTTTTTTGGTCTCGCACTGCTGAATTTTTCCTCAATGTCATGACGGCAGCTCCCATGAAAAATTCGAAAGCAGCTATCATCGGCGGTGGCGTGATCGGCGGCGGGTGGGCAGCGCGGTTCCTTCTCAACGGATGGGACGTGGCCGTCTTTGATCCAGACCCTGAGGCCGAGCGCAAGATCGGTGAGGTTCTGGACAATGCCCGCCGCGCCCTGCCCGCACTCTACGACAAGGCATTGCCCAAGGAAGGCACGCTTCGGTTTTGCGACGATCTGGGCGATGCCGTCGCCGGGGTCGATTGGGTGCAGGAAAGCGTACCCGAGAGGTTGGACCTGAAGCACAAGGTCCACGCACAGCTTTCGGCCCTATCCCCCGCGCATGCAATCATCGGATCCTCCACCTCCGGGTTCAAACCCTCGGAACTGACGGCGCAGGGCGCGCCCGTGATCGTCGCGCATCCGTTCAATCCCGTCTATCTGCTGCCCTTGATCGAGCTTGTGGGCGATGCTGCGCAATGCGACCGGGCCGCCGACATCCTGCGCGGCGTGGGTCTTCATCCGCTCCATGTGCGCAAGGAGATCGACGCCCACATTGCCGATCGCTTCCTTGAAGCCGTCTGGCGCGAGGCGCTTTGGTTGGTAAAGGACGGCATCGCTACAACCGCCGAAATCGATGATGCGATCCGGATGGGGTTTGGCCTCAGATGGGCGCAAATGGGATTGTTCGAGACCTACCGCGTTGCCGGCGGTGAGGCCGGCATGAAGCACTTCATGGCCCAGTTTGGACCCGCCCTGAAATGGCCCTGGACCAAGTTGATGGATGTGCCGGACCTCACCGATGAGCTGGTGGCCCTGATAGCAGAACAATCGGATGACCAATCCGGGCATATGTCGATCCGCGAGCTGGAACGGCTGCGCGACGATAATCTGGTCGGCATCCTACGAGCCCTGAAACGCTCGAAAAGTGGGGCGGGTGGTGTGATCCGGCGCCATGAGGATACGCTGATCTGGCCGGTAAACGGCGATCTGCCCTGCACGCTTGACCGGCAGGTGCCGCATAGCTGGACCGACTATAACGGCCATATGAACGAGACCCATTATCTGGAGGCCGGGTCAAAGGCGACGGATCGATTCATGGAGATGGTCGGCGCGGATGCCGAGTATGTTGCAGGCGGACTCAGCTACTTCACCGTCGAAAGCCACGTGCGCTATCTTGATGAGGTGCATGCAGGCGACCGGCTGCGCGCCGAGACCCGGATCCTGGGCGGTGAAGGCAAGACGCTGCACCTGTTCCACCTGCTGATGCGCGGGGATGGTACGCTTGTTTGCACCGTCGAAAGCCTTCTGCTGCATGTCGATCTGGGCACGCGCAAAACATGCGTCCCAAGCGCCGACGTGTCCGCCGCCCTGGCGCAGATCATGCAGGATCAAGCAGGATTGCCCCTGCCTGTGGCGGCTGGGAAAGTTGGGCGATAACGCCCTAGGCCGCCCACTTGATCGAACAGCCCATGGATGCGATCTGGTCCGCTGGCCCACGGCCCGTGCGCGCCACCTCTGCCATGGCCTCAAACAGATCCCGCCGCGCGTCCGGCGGGGCGGGCTGCATCCGGGACGCATCAAGCTGGCCGCGATATTGCAGGCCCAGATCGGCGTTGAAGCCAAAGAAATCCGGCGTGCAAACCGCATCATAAGCCCGCGCCACGCTTTGATCGGCATCGTGCAGATAGGGGAACGGGAAGCCCCGGCTTTCCGCCATGCGCGCCATGTTCTCAAAATTATCCGCCGGATAAGCCACCGGATCATTGGAACAGATGGCGGCCACGCCGATCCCCAGTTCCTGAAGCTCCGCCGCATCCCGGATCATCCGGTCCAGAATGGCCAGGACAAACGGGCAGTGATTACAGATGAACATGATGAGCGTGCCATTGGGCCCGGCCACGTCGCGTAACCGGTAGGTCTTGCCATCGGTCGCAGGCAGGGAAAAGTCCGGCGCGGGCCAGTCGAAGTTGCACACAGGTGGGGTGAGGGCAGCCATAGTCATCTCCTTCATCTGGTTTCATCACAGTGCCTGCTGGAGCCAATCAAGAAAACCCATCAGTCCATATGCGCCGGTCCCTTGCACCCCTTGGTGGCCCCGTGCATCACTCTGCCCGGAGAGGGACAGCTTGCATGACCATCCGCGTGGCAATCAACGGCTTTGGACGCATCGGGCGATCCGTGCTGCGCGCCTGGGCGCTTGGCGGCGGGCGGTTGGGGCCCAACTGGCCCGAGATCGAGATCGTGGCAATCAATGATATCGCCCCACCGGAAACCTGCGCCTATCTCTTTGAATTCGATAGCGTCTTCGGCCCGTTTCCCGGGGACGTTCGCGTTGAGGATGGATGCCTCTACCTCGATGAGCGCAAGATCCGCCTGACGATGGAACGGGACGCGGGTGCGCTTGATCTGGCCGATATCGACATCCTGATGGAATGCACCGGGCGCGGCGGCCGGGAGGTGGCCGAGGCCGCCCTTGCCGCGGGCGCGGGGCGGGTGCTGATCTCCGGGCCAGCCCCGGACCCGGACCTGACCATGGTGCTCGGAGCGAATGATGAGGCCTTGGCGGCCGATCACCGGATTGTCTCCAACGCGTCGTGCACCACGAACGCGATCGCGCCTTTGGTTCGGCTGATCGATGAAACCTGGGGCCTCGATAGCGCGTTGATGACCACGGTCCACTGCTACACCGGCAGCCAACCGACGGTAGATATGCCCATGCGCGATCCAGCCCGCAGCCGGGCCGCCGCGCTTAGTATGGTGCCGACAACCACGTCGGCCGAAGCGCTGGTTGATGTTGTCTTGCCGGCGCTGGCGGGGCGGGTAACGGGATCCGCCGTGCGGGTGCCATCGGCCTCCGTCTCCTGTGTCGATCTCGCGGTGATGACCCGCGACCAGCCGAGTGCGGAAGCTGCAACGGAGTTTTTGCGAGGCCAGGCGGACGGCATTATCGGCTTCACCGATAAGCCGCTGGTCAGCGCCGATCTGCGGGCCCGCCCGGAATCGCTGATCGTGGCGGGGCCGGAAATCAAACGCTCAAAAGGCGGCATGTTGCGTGTCTTTGGGTGGTACGACAATGAATGGGGATTTTCCTGCCGGATGCTCGATGTGGCGCGCATCATGGGAACCCAAATGAGGGAGACGAGCTGATGGCCAACTGGCAATCGTGGATGAAAGAAGCCGCCTGCGTGGCGGGGCAATGGATCGCTGCCGATAGCGGCGAGACGATCGATGTGACGAACCCGGCGACCGGGGATGTGATCGGGACGATCCCGAATTGCGGCGAGGCCGAGACCCACCGCGCCATCGACGCCGCGCAGGAGGCATTTGCAGGTTTTGCCGCGATGTCCCTGATGGATCGCGTGGGCCTGCTATGGAAACTCCACGATGCGCTGATGGACAATCAGGAGGCGCTTGGCGAGCTTCTGACCGTGGAGATGGGCAAACCGCTGGCTGAAGCAAAAGGCGAGATCGCCATCGGCGCGCAATATGTACGCTGGTTCGCCGAGGAGGCGCGCCGAGCCAAAGGGGAGATCGTACCCGCCGGCGTGAATGGACGCCGTATCCTGGTGACCAAACACCCGATCGGGGTGGTGGGTATGATCACCCCCTGGAATTTTCCATCCTCGATGCTGGCCCGCAAGGTGGCGCCAGCACTCGCGATGGGATGCCCGGTTGTTGCCAAACCCGCGACAGCCACCCCCTATTCGGGCCTGGCCTGGGCGGCGCTGGCCGAAGAGGTCGGATATCCTGCGGGTACCGTCAATGTGTTGACGGGCTCCGCCCGGAAAATCGCCGGCGCGATGATGGAGCGGCCAGAGGTGCGCAAGATCACCTTCACCGGCTCCACCGAAGTGGGCAAGGAGCTGATCCGGCAATCGGCGGATACGGTCAAGAAAGTCTCCATGGAGCTTGGGGGCAACGCGCCCTTCATCGTTTTCGACGATGCCGATCTGGACGCGGCGGTCGAAGGTGCGATGGTCTCCAAATACCGCAATTCCGGGCAGACCTGCGTCTGTGCCAATCGCATTTATGTGCAATCCGGCATCCACGATGCGTTTGTCGAAAAGCTGGTGGAAAAGACCCGCGCGATGAAGGTCGGCGATGGGCGCGAAGACGGCGTGGTTCAGGGCCCCTTGATTGATGCGGACGCGGTGGAGAAGGTGGAAGAGCTGTTGGAGGATGCCAAGGCGAAGGGCGGCAATGTGGCCTGCGGCGGCGCACGGCACGCACTTGGAGGCTCGTTTTATGAGCCCACCGTGGTGACCGGCGCGACGCAGGAGATGGCCTTTGCCCAAGACGAGATATTCGGGCCCCTTGCGCCTGTCTTCAAGTTCGAGACCGAAGAGGACGTCATCGCCATGGCCAATGACACCGTCTTCGGCCTGGCGAGCTACGCCTATACCCAGGACCTCGGCCGTGCCTTCCGCCTGAACGAAGGGCTGCAATATGGGATGATCGGGATCAATTCCGGCCTGATCACAACGGTTGAAGCGCCTTTCGGAGGCGTGAAGGAAAGTGGCCTTGGCAAAGAAGGCGGCAGTCAGGGACTGGAAGACTACCTCGAGACCAAATACGTCTGCATCGACGGGATTTGAGTTATGTCGCCACGCCTTTGGCGCTGCGACCCGGCGGGGGGCCAGCCCCCCGCACCCCCCGGGGTATTTCGGACCAATGGAAGGACCGGTTTAGCTTTTGATCCAGAGGATACCCGCCGGTGGCAACGTCTGGCCGTTGAACTCGACAGGCTCCGGCCCGTGATTGAAAACAAACCGGGTGGCTCCGGTATTCCGGATGCGGATGTCCTGTGGCAAGGGTTGCGGATCGAGGCCAGCTGCCATGGCGGCGCGTGTCAGGATGCGTTCCAATAGCATCTCATCGGGCCAGCCCGCGAGATACGAAAGCGGGCCGGAGTGAACCATGATTGGGGCGCCGTTCAGATCCTTCTCGATCACCTCTTCGCTGCTTTCGATCTGTTCGCGCCACAATTTCACAGCGCCGCCACCGGCCATGTCGACGGGCATATCCGGGCGTAGGGTCTCCACCCGGCTGATGGTGACGGCAAGGCCATCGATTGCGGGAGGTAGGGGCGTGGGAATATTGAGCGCGGCTGTCTTGGCATTGGTGCGCGGACCAAGGATGAGCTGCGCCTTTGATCGTGCAAGCGCGTCTTTCAGCGCGGCACTCAACGTGACGATACCCGGCGCAAGGACGAGCGCGTAACCGTGCAGATCAGCGCAATCCGGCGGCAGGATGTCAACGCTCAGCCCGAGTTTGCGCAAGCCGCGATAGATTTCGAAGACCAGGCGGAAGTAGTCGCATCCCTGCCCCTGTGGCTGCACCGCCCATGACCAGGCGGACGCGTAGTCAAAGACCAGCGCCACAGGCGCCTGGGCCTGCTCCACCTCCGGCATGTCGGCCAGTTCACGCGCCACCTCAGCGGCCTCGGCGAAGCCTTCCGCCTCCGCGCTGTCGGGTCTCAAAAGGCCCGCATGGTATTGCTCCTGCGCGAACGGCGCCTGGCGCCAACGGAAATAGGCGACGCATTCCGCGCCATGGGCAAAGGCCTCCCATGTCCAGAAGCGGACCATACCCGGCAAAGGCGCGGGGTTGTGCGGCGCCCAGTTCACCGGGCCGGGCTGTTGCTCCATGACCCACCAGCGCCCGTCTTGACCAACCGCACGGTACAGATCGTGATGAAACGCCTGAAAATCCGGGTCGCCTTGCCGGGCATAGTGGCGCTTGTGTTCTGCGGAATCCTCCAGGCGGTCCTCCAGAAACCCCAGCGGGTAGCTGTCCCACGTGGCGATTTCCATCTGGCGGCCAGTCTCGAAATGATCGAAATCAAGTGTGCGGCCCATGTAATTATGGCTGATCGGCGCGTCCGAGTGTTTGCGGATCGTCGCCACCTGCGCGCCGTTGAACCGCGCCACCTGATCCGAGGAAAATCGCCTGAAATCCAGTGCGTGAGAAGGGTTCGGCTCCGTCACGGTCAGATTAGGCAGATCGATCTGATCGAAGGTCTCATACTCCATCGACCAGAATACGTTGCCCCAGGCGCGGTTCAGCGCGTCGGTGGATTGGTAGCGTTGCGCAAGCCAATCGCGAAATCCATGGCGGGCGGCATCGGAGTAACTGAGCACTGTATCGTGGCAGGCATATTCGTTGTCCGTCTGCCACGCATGGACCTTGGCCCCGAACCGTTGGGCCAGCAACGTCGCGATGCGCACGCATTCTTCGCGGTAGTCATCGTGGGAAAAGCAATAATGCCGCCTTGAGCCAAAGCGGCGCGGGCGGCCTTCGACGTCCACGGCCAACATATCCGGATGCTTATCCACCATCCAACGCGGCGGCGTAGCGGTCGGCGTGCCCAGGACAACCTTGAGGCCAGCAGCGGTGAGCGTATCGATCGCACGGTCGAGCCAGTCAAACTGTAGATCACCGGGCGAAGGTTCCAGCCGGGACCATGCAAATTCGCCGATCCGAACCCATGTCAGGCCAAGGTCCGCCATCCGCGCGGCATCTTCGGCCCAGATCTCCTCTGGCCAATGCTCGGGATAGTAGCAGGTGCCGAGGGTGCGCTTGAGACTCATAACATGACCTGATGTTCGGCCTGACCGACCGTCTCCATCGGGATGAACAACGTCTGGCCAGACAGCGGCGCCGCGTCCAGTGCCTCGCCCGGAAGGCCCTGCCGGGCGGTGGTCACGAAAAGGCCGCCAGCGCCAAAGGCGGGGCAGGTCGGTTGCGGGACGGGTAAGGTAAATTCTTCTATAAGTTTCGCATCTGGCGCGTAACACGCGATACGCGACGCGCCCCATTGTGCGCAGTAGAAGGTCCCGTCCGCGCCAACGACCGCCCCGTCAGGGTTCAGGTCGTCGCTCCGCATGTCCAGAAACACCTCCGCCTCCCCCATGGGCCATCCATCGCGACCCAACCCATACCGCCAGACAATCTGCTCCGCCGTATCGGCGAAATAGGCGTAACGTCCGTCGGGCGTGAAACAGGTGGCATTGGGGATCGTGACATTGTCGCTTAATTGGCGCAATTCACCTTTGAAATAGCGATAAAGCGCGCCCGCGCCGGGCTCCGCCCCATGCCCCATCGTGCCGATCCAGAACCCACCCTGGGGATCGGCGCGCCCATCGTTGGACCGGGTCAGCGGGTTGTCCGCTTCCAGGCCCACAAGCCGGGTTTGGGTGCCTGACCCGATGTCGAACACAAACAGATCCGTCTCCGACGCAATCAAGAGGCGATCCCGGTCGACCCAACCCGCGGCGGACACGGCACGGTCAAATTGCCAATCTCTGGGGCCATCCGCATCGCGGGTCATCAGTCGGCAATCGAGGATGTCGAACCAGAATAGCTGCTCACGCACCGGATGCCACAACGGCCCCTCGCCCAAAAGGCAGGGGCGGTCATCGAACACCTCGACTGTCATACCGCCACGCCCTTGGTGGCCGTGTCGAAAGCGCCAACCATCTTCGCTGCGCGGGCTGCGACGTCATCGACCCGCATGCCCGGCGAGTAAAGCGCCGATCCGATGCCAAAGCCGTCAGCGCTGGCCTTGATCCACTCATCAAAGTTTTCGGGCCCCGCACCGCCGACAGCGTAGACCTGCGTGCCTGGCGGCAGGATGGCACGGATGGCCTTGAGCCCGGACGGGCCCACGAGGCTCGCCGGGAAGATCTTCAGCCCGTCGGCCCCGGCCTGAAGGGCCGCAAAACACTCTGTGGGGGTCAACACACCGGGAAAACTCTGCAATCCCAGCCGCTTCGTCTCGGAAATCACCGAAACGTCCGCATTGGGCGAGACGATCAGCTTGCCGCCCACGCCGGCAACCGCGCGCACATCCGCCGGGGTCAGCACCGTACCCGCGCCGATCAGCGCGCGTGTGCCGCAGGCTTCCGCCATGGCACCGATGGACGTGAGCGGGTCGGGCGAATTGAGCGGCACTTCGATCCGGTCGATCCCCGCCGCGATCAACGCCTCGGCAATCGGCACAGCATCTTTGGGGGTGATTCCACGCAAGATCGCGATCAGGGGTCGGGACATGTCAGGCAGACTCCGTCAATGACGCATGCACGCGGGCCAATCCTTCACGTGTCAGCGGGCCAGCGTCAAACACACGCGGCTCCATTCCTTGGGTCTTGAGCGCGGTCGCATAGGCCTGTCCCAGGTTCGGGCTCCCGGCAATCGCCACATCCTGCCCCAGCCAATAGGGCCGCGCCGAGGCAAGCTCCGCCCCGATCAGGTAGCCCGACAATCGCGCCCGGGCGGCCTGGAGCGACAGATTATTCAGCACATTTTCCGCGCGGAGCGAAAACAGCCGCTGCGCCAGCTTCTCGGGGCGCGAGATCGTGTCGGACACCGCTTCGGCAAAGGCCTCCGGGTCTTCATCCTGTGCACCAATGGAATGGCGCAGGACGGATTTCTGGGACAGGAGTTGAAACAGCTCCCCGGTCATGGAGGTCTGGAAACTGACGACTTCCTCGGCAGAAATACGCACCCACTTGGCGTGGGTTCCGGGCAGGCACAGCACCCCGTCAAACTCGGGCTCGCGGGCAAGAAACCCGGCAATCTGCGTCTCCTCCCCCCGCATTACATCGGGGGGGCTGGCCTGGCTGAGGCCCGGGATGATCTTCACGCTGATCCGGTGATCCTGAGCCGGCGCGTCGATCGGGTTCAAATCCCCCGGCCGCGTCGGGACGCCCACGTAAGGTGCCTCGCACCAGCCCTGCCGTGCGCCTACCATACCGCAGGCGACAACCTGCATCACGCCGCGCCCCAGCCATGGCTCAATCAGCCGCAACAGCGCAGGCTCGAACGCGTCTCGCGCCAGGGTTCCCATGCCATCAGCGGACGTTGCCTCGGCCTTGGGCTGATCTCCCACCATCGCCCAGGCGCGCAGATGTGTGGTGCCCCAATCGACAGCAATCCAATCGGCATATGTCGCCGCACCACTCATCCCGTGGTCACCACGCCGCCATCGATCACCATCGTCTGGCCCGTCATCGCCTTGGACGCGCGGGAGGCGAGAAACAAGGTTCCGCCCACGATATCCTGCGGCTCAAGGTGGTCCTTCAAGCACATGCGTTCCATATGGGCCGCAAGATCCTCGGGGGAAGCCCACATTTCCAATTGCTTTTCCGTCAGAACCCAACCGGGCGCGAGCGCATTGACGCGGATCTTGTCGGCGCCGAACTCGCGCGCAAGGCTGCGTGTCATGGCGGTGATGCCGCCATTTGCGGTGGTATAGGCCGGGTAGCCCGCATTGCCCATCATGTAGCTGATCGACGACATGTTGATGATCGAGCCACCGCCCGCCGCCTTCATGCCTTCGATCACGGCCTGGCATCCAAAGAAATAGGCTTTGAGGTTGATCGCCATCGACCAATCCCAGAAGTCTTCATCAACGGCCAGCGTCTCGTGGCGTTTGTCATTCGCGGCATTGTTCACCAGCACGGTAACCGTGCCATGGGCCGACGCGGCCTCTGCAAGGCAGGCCTGCAAGCGCGCGGTATCCGTGATGTCGCAGATCAGGCTCAGCGGGCGGTTGCCTGTCGCCGCCTCCATCTCGTCAGCGAAGGCAGACGCATCGGAGCGCTGGACAAACGCCACCTTCGCGCCTTGGCGCAAAAAGCCGTCCGTCAGGCTGGCCCCGATGCCGGATCCACCGCCGGTAATGAACACAGATGCTCCATCGAGGTCTGGGTAGATTGCCGTCTCACTCATAGGCGTTCGCCCTCCAGAACCCACATCGTATCGGGGTAATTCCACGGCAGGGTCAGGCCGTGATGCATCAACCACCCGCCCGACACTTCGATCGGTCCGTCCTTCAGCGCGGGCATCCCACGGCTCAACGCCGGGGCGGTGCCACGGTTCATCAGCGTGATACGGTACCGCGCGTCAGGATCCAACGCCGTCAGGCGCAGCGGGCGTGGGGCGATGTGATCAGACGTCGCCGCCTTGCCAGCAAACACCACGAACCTGTCACCCTCCCGCGTCATCTGCTGTTCCGCCATCACCGCCGGATCGGCGCTGTCGAGGCGCAGGAGATCCGCGCCAAGCATCCAGCTGCGGTTATGTTTCCACCAACTCGTGACTTCGCGCAGCACCGCGGCCTCCCGCTCGTCCAACTCGCGCGGGTCCATCTCGAACCCCATATGCCGCTGCGCCGCGACCCATGCGCGAAACGAGATGTCGAAGACCCGTCCCGACGTATGGCACCGGCGCGGCCCAACATGGGAGCCCGTTACGGCAATCGGAAGGAACAGGGCGGCGTCATGCTGAATGCGAAGGCGCTCCAGCGCATCGTTGCTGTCGCTGAGCCAGACCCGTTGGGTCCGTTGCATGATCCCGAAATCGATACGGCCGCCGCCCGACGCGCAGCTTTCGATCTCCACATGGGGGAAATCGGCGCGCAGCCGGTCAATCAACGCGTAGGACCCACGCGTCTGATCCGCATCGGGCATCGGCAGAACGCGGTTGTGATCCCATTTGATGTAGTCGATCGGATGATCCCGAAGGATGGCGGCCATACGGCCATAGATGAAGTCCCGCACCTCCGGCAGCGCCATGTTGAGCGCCTTTTGCTGGCGGCCAAGCGTCTGGTCTTCTCCGCCCAGGGCCCAATCGGGATGGGCGCGGTGGATGTCGCTGTCGGGGTTAATCATCTCTGGCTCGAACCAGATGCCGAAGGTCATCCCAAGGGAATGCACGTGATCGATCAGGGGGTGGAGCCCTTCGGGATACTTTCGCTGATCAACCTCCCAATCGCTCAGCGAGCGGGTGTCGTCATCGCGCTGCCCGAACCAGCCATCGTCGAGCACAAACCGCTCCGCTCCCAGGTCGGCGGCCCGCGACGCGATATCTTGCAGCACATGCAATTTGTGATCGAAATAGACCGCTTCCCAGCAATTGTAGTGCACCGGGCGCAGGCGGTTCCTGTCGGGCCATGTCACGATCCGGTCGCGCAGGTGGCGCTGGAAACTGACCGCGCAGCCGTTCAGGCCGACATGGGAATAGGTGACGTAGAGCGTGGCAGATTCGAAATTCGTTGCGGCCTGCGTCTCCATCCGGGCGGCATGGCCGAACTGAATCTGGCGGCGGCCATCGGGCAGCTCTTCGGCAATCATCCTGTGTCCGCCGGACCAGCCGTAATGGAACCCGTAGGCCTCCCCTTGCGTATTGGTGCAGCCGGAGCACGGGATCAGCAGGCCGGGGAAATGCTCGTGCCCCGTCCGGCCCGTCCGGTTCTCGCGATAGCGCATTCCGGCGGACCAGGCGGTGCGGTTGGTCTGAAATTCGCCCGTCCAACGCCCGGCGAAATCGATCATCTCGTCGGATTGCTGCGGGGCGGGCAGGACAGGTGCCGCCAGCCAATGCAGGTGCACGGGCCGCGTGGCCTCCAACCGCGTCTTCGCGGTGATGATCCGGGTTGAGGGGTCGGTTCGAAACAGGAAGGTCAGCGACAGGCCATTGGCCTCATCCGTGTAGCGCAGGTTCAATGTGTCCTGATCTGCCTCCTCGTCCGCGTAGCAGAATTTCGGCAAAAGCGGCGTGCCATCGCCATCGCGCAGGATCAGGCCGGGTTGGCCGGGAAAGGTCCGCACCGCCTCGGGGCACAGCGACACGTCGGGGTTTTCGTCCAACATCCCGCCCGTGACGTCCAGTTCGTGGGCCCGGTGCAGCGTTTCGAGGTTTTCATCCGGCGAAAGCGGCGCCCCCCAGTAGACAACCTGCGGAAGCCGGTCGCCCGTCGCGGTCAACACCATGGTCTGGCGGCCATCATCGTCCAGCCGCCAGGTGCGCACAGGGCTTGCGGGGCTCGCCCCTTTCGCGCCAACGGGCAATGCGTCGGCGCCGCTTGTGTTCAGGACCACGTCCATGGTCAACGCCTCTTACTTCACCGCACCGAGGGTGAGACCGGCGATGAAATGTTTCTGCATCAGGAAGAACATCGCAACCGGCGGGATGGCAGCCACGATACTGCCCGCACTCATCAGGTGATACATCGCACGGAACTGCGCGTTGAAGGCGGTGATGCCTGCGGTGACCGGTTGGGATTCCGGGCTTTGCGTCAGGACAACCGCCCAAAAGAAATCGTTCCAGATGAAGGTGAAGATAAGCACGCAAAGCGCCGCGATAGCGGGCCGCATGAGCGGCAGCACCACGTACCAGAAGATGCGGTATTCGCTGACGCCTTCCACGCGCGCGGCCTCGATCAACTCCCGCGGCAAGGCGCGGATGAAGTTACGCATGAAGAGCGTGCAGAACCCCGTCTGGAACGCGATGTGAAACAGGATCAGCCCCATGCGTGTGTCATAGAGGCCCATTTGGTCCGTGAGGTCGCGTACGGGAACCATGAGGATCTGGAACGGAACGAAGTTGCCCGCCACGAACATGAAAAAGATCAGCAGGTTGCCCTTGAACCTGTATACGCCCAAGGCGAAACCGGTCATGCACGACAGCGCCACCGCGCCGATCATCGTGGGTACGGTGATCACCACCGAATTCCACAGGTAGCGTGGCATGTCGGATTCCGCGAAGACCATCCAGTAGTTGGTCACGCCCTCGAGACCACCTTCCGGCCAGCCCCAGTAATTGCCTTGCGTGAAATCGTCCCCGGATTTGACCGAGAACCACATCACCGCCAGGAGCGGGATCAACCACACCAGAAGCGCGAAGGGCAGGAGGGCCTGATAGCCGATGCGGGCGGCGGGCGAGTATTGCTGGATTGGGCGTGGAAACATCGGACTATGCCTTCTCGTCCCGCCACATCTTCCAAAGGAAGCCGGCGATATAGACCATCATGATCAGGAACAGGATCACGGCGATGGCCGAGCCATAGCCCATGCGGAACCCGAACTCGGAAAGCGCCACGTCGTACATGTAGAACGCCAGCACCGAGGTATTGTAGAAGCCCGGTCCCCCATTGGTCATGATGGTGATAAGGTCGAAGGACCGCAGCGCGCCGATCACCGTGACGACGATGGCGATAAATGTCGCGGGCCAAAGCTGCGGCAGCACGACGTACCAGAGCATCTTCGGCCCCTTGGCGCCGTCCAGCCGCGCGGCCTCGATCTGTTCGGGGTCCACGGCGTTCAGGCCGGTGAGATAGAGGATCATACAATACGCCGTCTGCGGCCAGAGGCCCGCGGCGATGATGCCGTAGGTGGCCGTCGTGTTGTTGCCGAGGATGTTGACCGGCCCCATGCCGAACCAGCCCAGGATCACGTTCAGCAATCCCTCATCCGCACCCGGCAGCATGAACCACGAAAACACAAGGCCCACCACAACCTGGCTCAGCACGAAGGGGAAGAAGAACAGCGATTTATAGAGCCGCATCCCGAACACTTTCTGGTTCAGGAACAGCGCGATGAACAAACCGCCGGGAATGGCCAGGAAGTAGAGCAGCAGCCAGATCACGTTGTTCTTCAGCGACGTCCAGAAGAACGGGTCGGAATAGAGGTTGGCGTAGTTCTCCATGCCCACATATTCGGCATTCCAGACGGTGTCGCCGGTCAGCTCGCAGCCCTCCTCGCGACCGGCCCGGTTGCCCAACTCGGCACAGGCCTGGTCCGTTAGGCCGGAGCCTTCAACGGCGCGATATTCGGGGGAATAGAGGCCGTTCCATTCGTAAAGTGAGATGTAGAAGCTCTGAACGATCGGCACGAGCACGTAGGTCGCAAAAAACAGGAACGCGGGCAGCAGGAACAGCCAGGGCGCAATTGTCTGCTGGCTGAACCGGCGCGGACCGGGCGCCGGTGGCGTCGGCGTGGCTGCGGTGATCGGAGGGTTGGTCGTGACGCTGGCCATGGATCCAGTCCTCTACGAGCTTGTGAATTCGGTGGCGCGCGAAACCCGCGCGGCTTTGAGGGGAGGGCCCGGCCCGCAAGACGTGCGGGCCGGGCAATGTCTGGGTCGGTCCGGGCGGCGCCTTATGGGCCACCAGGTGCCGTGGGATCAGTAGATCCGCTGACGCGCGCCTTCCAGGATCTGCAGAACCTGGTCGAGCGTGGAGGGATCAACCATGAACTGCTGGAAGCCCTGCATGGCAACCTGCGCCATTTCGGCCGGAGCATCGCGGTCGAAGAACTGTGCAATGCCGCCGCCTGCATTGTTCGACAGCATGTCGAAGCCCGCATTCAGGAACTCGTCGTCGTCCACGCCTGCTTCGGAGTTGACCGGCAACTGGCCCAGATTATCGCCATTGTTGATCAGCGTCTGGTTCTCGGCCGAGGCCACGAACAGAAGGAAGGCTTCGGCTGCTTCCACGTTCTCGGCATTGGCCGCGATGTGGAACGTATCGGTCGGGGCATCTTCGCCCGGCTCGATGGAGGCGTCGATCTGCGGGAACTGGTAGAAGCCCAGCTGATCGTCCGAAAGGCCCGCTTCGCGCAGCGGCGCCACGGCGAAGTTGCCCATCAGATACGCGGTGGCTTCGCCGTTGACCATGAAGGGCAGCGCCTCCTGCCAGGAGTAGGACTGGTGGTCATCGATGAAGGCGCCCATGTCGATCAGGGTCTGCCAGTTCTCAAACGTGGCGCGGACACGGTCATCGGTCCACGGGACCTCACCGGCCGTCAGCTCCATGTGGAAGTCATAGCCGTTGGTGCGCATGTTCAGATAGTCGAACCAACCGCCCGCGGTCCACAGGAACTGCGTGCCGATCGTGTAGCATGAGCGGCCGCTATCAACGATCGCCTGACAGTTAGACAGTTCCTCTTCCCACGTGGTGGGCGCTTCTAGGCCAAGCTCCGCGAAGATGTCCTCACGGTAGTAGACGCCCCACTGATAATACGTATACGGCACGCCCCAGATACCGTCGTCCATGGTCATGGAACCCTGGGTGGAGGCCAGTGTTTCGGTCAAGCCACCCTCTTCCCAGAGGTCGCTGATATCCATGAAGAGGCCAGCCTCTACATAGGGGGCCATGCGGTTACCGGCGTACCAGTTCACGATGTCCGCGGTGCCGGATTGCAGCACGTTGCGGATCTGCGTTTTCCAGGCCTCGCGGTCGGTGATGACCAGCTCAACCTCGACGCCGGGATTCGCTTCGGTGAAGCGTTCGACCATGCCTTCCATCACCGCGCGCGGTGCCGGGTTCGACATGTCCGAGAAAATGCGCAGGGGGCCGGATACGCCGTGGCCGTCGGCATATGCTGCGCCCGAAAGCATGGTCGCGGCAGCCAGCGCCGCGGCGCTGGTTTTGAAAATGGATCGCATGGTGTCCTCCCTAGTGATCCCATCGGAAAAGGTTCCATTATGTGAAACCTGGTTTCTTATATTGAAATCCTACGCTGAATGGGCCTAGTCTTGTCAACAGCAAAGCGTGGGACGGCCCGCCGAAACCCGCGCAAGGACGGCCCGATGTGGAGGACATCGAACCGTCAAGAACAGGGAGGAGACGCCTTGGCACAGGGCAACGCGGAAAGCGGCGAAGGCACGGTGGGCAAGGCCCTCGCCGTTCTTGATGCCGTGGCCGCGTTCGGGCGGCCGGTGAGGTTCGGCGAGTTGCTGAGCGAAAGCCCCTACCCCAAGGCCACGCTGTATCGCCTTGTGCAGGTGCTGACGAAGCAAAGCATGCTCGTCTATGACAGCGACCGGCAGACCTATGCCCCCGGTCTGCGCCTTGTGCGCCTGGCCCATGCGGCTTGGCAAAGCGCGTCGCTCGCGCCCGTCGCGCGGCCCTATCTCGATGCGCTCTCCGCCGAGGTCGGCGAGACCGTCCACCTGGCTCAGCTTGACGGCGGGCAGGTGCTTTACGTCGACAAGATCAACGCCCGCAATCCGCTTCAGATGTATTCGCAGGCGGGCAAGGTCGGCCCGGTCTACTGCACCGGCGTCGGCAAGGCGATGATCGCCCACCTGCCCGAGGCACAGCTGGAACCGATCCTGCAACAGCAGAGTTTTCACCCCTTCACCGACACCACGCTTTCAGACCGCGCCGCGCTCTGCGCCGAGCTGGAAGCGATTCGTGACCGCGGCCATGCCTATGACCGGGAGGAGCACGAGCCCGGCATCATCTGCGTCGCCGTGCCGATCCTGACGCGCGCAGGTCGTGTATTGGGCGCGGTGTCCGTCACCTCATCTACCGAACGCACGAGCCTCGCCGGGCTCGACGCCCACCTGCCGCGGATCCATGCCGCGGTCTCATCTATCGCCGGGGAAGCGCAGGATTGGCGCTTTCCCGATGCAGCAGAATAACCGGAAAAGGATCACGACATGTCGGGGCTACTACTTAGCGAAGTCATCAAACGCTACGGCCAGACCCAGGTTATCCACGGGGTCAACCTTGAGATCGAGGATGGTGAGTTCTGCGTGTTCGTCGGCCCATCCGGCTGCGGCAAGTCCACGCTTCTGCGCATGGTCGCGGGACTGGAGGAGACGACCGAAGGCCAGATCAATATCGGCGCGCGGGACGTGACCCATGCCGACCCGGCGGAGCGCGGCGTCGCGATGGTGTTCCAGACCTACGCGCTCTACCCCCACATGACCGTCGCCGACAATATGGGCTTCGGCCTGAAAATGAACGGGTATCCCAAGGCCGAGATCACCCAGAAGGTGGCCGAAGCTTCGCGGATCCTGAAGCTCGACGATTACCTTGAGCGCAAGCCCAAGGCGCTCTCGGGCGGCCAGCGTCAGCGGGTCGCCATCGGCCGCGCGATTGTGCGCGGCCCGGACGTATTCCTGTTCGATGAGCCGCTGTCGAACCTCGACGCTGAACTGCGCGTCGAGATGCGGGTTGAAATCGCGCGCCTGCACAAGGAAATCGGCGCCACGATGATCTACGTGACTCACGATCAGGTCGAAGCCATGACACTGGCCGACAAGATCGTCGTGCTGCGCGCGGGCTATATCGAACAGGTCGGCGCGCCGCTGCATCTCTACAATGATCCCGACAACAAGTTCGTGGCAGGCTTCATCGGCAGCCCCGCAATGAACTTCTTCGAGGGGGTGCATTCGGCCGGCACAGTGACGGTGCCCGCCCTTGGCGGCGCCACCGTGCGCGCGCCGTTGAGCCTGGTGGAAAACGGGGCGGTAACGGTTGGTGTGCGCCCCAACAAGATCAGCGTCACCGACGGCGATACCCACACGATCGACCTGTCCGAACGCCTCGGCGGGGTCAGCTACCATTACATCAACGCGCCCGATGGATCGCGCATCGTCGTGGAAGCCCATGATCAGGAAGCGCCGCCCGCCGGTACACCGATCGGGATCAATTTCGATGTGGAGGACGCGTATTTCTTCGATGCGGAAACCGAGGCGCGCCTGCGCTGATCGGGGTCGAGGTGGCGGGCCCGTGCCCGCCGTCGCTCATTCCGCCGCGATGGCCAGAGGATAGGCGCCCGCGCCGATCTGCGCGACAAGGGCATCAAACAAACGCTCCGGCGCGGTCGCGAGCGGGTCAAGCGCCACAATGCGGCCCGTCTCCGCTGTTGCCAAAGCGGCCCCTTGTGCGCCAAGCGCAAACCCCGCCACCGGCAGGCCCGTCGCCAGGGCCTCGTGGGTTGCGAAAGAGAACGTTTCCGGCCAGATCGCGGGCATGAGCCAGCCCATAACACGGTATCGCTTCACCAAGGCGGTGATCTCGTGCGCCTCATATCCGCCATGGACCGTCACGTTGCGCGGCAAAGCGAACCGGGCGTCGACATTCCCGAACACCACAAAGCGCTGATCCGGATGCGTGCATGCAATCCGCTGCATGATCTCCGCGCCCTTCTGCAGATTCAGATTGCCCAAAACGCCGATTGTTCCGCTGAAGGTCGACGCAACCGCCCGCACCTGTTTGGTTGGCTCATGCGGACGAATGCACATCTTTGCGTCGGGATAGGCCGCATGGATCAATTCCGCGGACGCGCCGGAAAACGCTGTCACCTCATCGGCCACATCCATCAACGCACCCCAGGCCGATCGCCACTCCGCGAGCGTCACAAAAGTTCCGTCCGGGCGCCGCGCCGTATGGGCCGGGTCCGGATCGTCCGTGGCCGGAACACCCCGATATGTGCCTGCGCTGTCCAGCAAGGTGTAGGAGGGGGACAGCGGAAAGTAGTCATGAATGCGGACGCTCACCCGATTGCCCTGCCCGCCCGGGCGCAGCGACAAGAACGCACTCGGCAATGTGACGGGATCGGGATCCCCAACGCAGCAAGAATAGATCAGATGCAGGTTTTCGGCCGGGGCCAGTAATTGCCGGACCATGTCAATATCGTCGGTTCGCCCCGCCGTCTGCTGGCCGTCGATATGTAGCTCAATTTGCCAACGCTCTGTCCCGCCGACGCGCAGGATCACCGCCGCCGATTGCCGCGCGACCTCCGCCATCAGGGCCATCTCCGCCCCGCCGCCTATGGAATGGGCAAGGTAGACGGGCAAACGTGGGGCCCGCTGCGCCGCCAGGGCGATCCCCAGGACCAGCCTTGGCGTTTGCAACGGATCATCTGCGATGAACTTCTGCACGTCCGCATCGCAATGCGGATGACGGTCGGCGATCAGGCGGTTCGCCTGCGTAACCCGCCGGGCCTTCTCCTCCGCGCCAAAGCTCTGTCCACCGACATGTTCTACGAAAAGCCCCGGCTGACACAGGTGCCGGCCGCCAATGGCGCGGACCTTTTGGCACCAATCAACCTCTTCCCCGTAGCCCCGCCCGAAGACCGGATCGAAACGCGGCACCCGCGCCAGCCAGGCCCGCGACAGCGCCATGCAGAACCCGACACCCGTCGGCAATTCAGGTGGCGGTGCCGGGCCCAAACCCCGTGCCACAACATCCACGGCGTCCCCTTCGCCGTCGCGCAGGTGCGTGCCCGGACCGATGGCCGGGACCGACAGGATCTCTGCCGCGTTCGACATCGGTGTGACCGAGGCCACGCTTGGATCGTCGAATGGTGCGATCAGTCGGCTGGCCCAACCCGGTGGGACCATCGCATCGCTATTGAGCAAGACGACCGGATCGCCCTTTCCCTGCATCGCCGCCTGGTCCAATCCGGCGTTTATCGCGCCAACAAAGCCCATGTTCTCGTCATGCAAGATCACCGACACACGGTCCTTGCGGGGCGCTGCCCACGCCATCACCCAAGGACGCAGCGCAGGATCGGTTGAGGCATCCTCGATCAGCACCATCCGCCAGGGCAGATCAGTGTTCGCCTCGACACGCGCAAGGCAGCGTCGCAGCAGGCCAAGCGCGTTGTGAACCGGCACGATGATGGTGATCCCCTGCGCGTGACTTTCGTTCGCGGACGAGGGCCCAAACCATCGTGAATCCAGCAGATGGCCCCTGGCCGCCACATCGATCCGCAGCGCGCGTTTGATCTTCGGGCGCATGGCATCGCGCGCCTGCGGACAGGCCGCGTAGCGCAGAAAATACGGCGCAGCGCGCAGCATGTCGCGCAGAAAGGCAATGGAGAGTCGCGCCCGCGCCAGCCGCGAGGGACGACCATCCGGATCGGGCACGGCGACAGTCAATGGCCGACGACCCGGTCGTCGGATTTCGAGCGTCAGCGGCGCCGCTTCAGTCGGCAGATCAACATCGAACCCGGTTGCATCACCCCCCCGATAGGCAGCGACATCCGGCCGACGGATATCGGGCACCATCACGTGCACGCCACCCTTCCACGACAGCCGAACCTCGGGGGCGTCCACCCATCCGACAATCCGCACTCCGTCCGGAGTACGGTGCACCTGCTCGATCTGCCCGCATCGGCGCCAGATCGGCCCCAGGGGCACGCGGCGCAGATGGCCGCCATGGACCGCCGCATACCGCAGGTAAAGCATCTGAAGGCGGCGGATCATGCGGGCTGGGTCATCTCTTGAGAAGCGACGCCAGGTAGCCGCCATAACCGCTCTTTCCGAACAAGTTACTGCGCTCCGCCAGCGCGCCGTCATTGATCCAACCGGCGGCATAGGCGATCTCGTCCGGTGACCCGACCTGAAGCCCCTGCCGTTGTGTCAGGGTTCGAACAAAATTTCCGGCATCCAGAAGGCTTTCATGGGTGCCGGTATCAAGCCACGCATAACCACGCCCCATCCGCTCCACCGTCAAGGTGCCATCGGCCAGATAGCTCTCCAGAAGGCTGGTGATCTCCAGCTCGCCGCGGTCGGACGGTTTCACAGCCGCGGCGCGTTCCGGCGCCGTGCCGTCCAGGAAATAGAGTCCGGTCACAGCGTAAGGGGACGGCGGCACCTCGGGTTTCTCCACAATCGCCGCAACGCTGCCATCGGGCGCGAAATCGACGACGCCGTAACGCTCGGGATCCGTCACGCGGTAGCCGAAAACGGTGCCGCCCTCAGACCGCGCATCTGCCGCCGCCAACGCCTTCGGCAGGCCATGGCCGAAAAAGATGTTATCGCCCAGAACCATGGCCGAGGGCGCCCCATCCAGAAAGTCACGCGCCAGCAGATAGGCCTGCGCCAGCCCGTCGGGGGACGGCTGCTCGATATAGGTGAGCGTCACGCCCCATTGGCCGCCGTCGCCCAACGTGCGTTGAAACTGCGCCTGATCCTGCGGCGTCGTGATCACTGCGATTTCCCGGATACCCGCCAGCATCAGGACCGATAGCGGATAGTAGATCATCGGTTTGTCGTAGATCGGGAGGAGTTGCTTGGATACTCCCGTCGTCACCGGGTAGAGCCGTGTCCCTGAGCCGCCGGCCAAAATGATCCCTTTACGCGCCATTTCTTGCGCCTCCATCTCGCGAACGTTGCCCCGCCCTAGCCTGTTCGGCGAGGCTTGCCAATGTGGCAGGCTCAGGCGCGGATCATCACCTCAAACTGGTTAAGATCGTCTGAAGCGGCTCAGGATTCGCGGAGTTCGCGGAGGGTATCGCGCAACGCGGCGCGCCAATCGGGGCGCGCAATACCGAAGACGGCCTCCGTTGCGCTGCAATCGAGGCGGGAATTCAGCGGCCGAGCAGCCGGCGTGGGATAGGCGGAGGTCGGGATGTCGTCGACGGCGCAGTTTAGCTTGGCATCGGCGAAAATCGCTCGCGCGAAATCGGCCCAGCTGACGTCGGGCGCGCCGGAGAAGTGGTAGATACCTGATCTGGACGGGTCCTCGGCCAGCGCCTCCGCCATCGTCACGCAGGCCGCCGCAATGGCGCGCGCAGGCGTCGGGCCGCCCAGCTGATCGGCCACAATGCCCAATTGGTCCCGCTCGGCCCCAAGCCGCAGCATCGCCTTGACGAAATTCGCACCATGGGCCGAGAAAACCCAGCTGGTCCGCAGGATCCCATAGGCACCACCCGCCGCGCGAACGGCATCCTCTCCGGCCAGTTTCGTGCGACCATAGGCGCCAAGCGGATTCGTCGGCGCGTCCGTCCCCCGCGCCTGATCGCCCGATCCGTCGAAGACGTAATCCGTCGAGATCTGCACGAGGGGAATGCCCTTGGCCGCACAGGCCCGCGCCATGGCCCCCGGCGCATCGGCGTTGACCACATGGGCCAGCGCCTCCTCCTCCTCCGCGCGGTCGACGGCGGTATAGGCAGCTGCGTTGATGATGCCTTCGACGTCCACCGCAGCGATGGCCGTGGCACACGCGTCCGGATCGGTCAGATCCGCCTGATCGCGCCCGATGGTCTGCACCCCAAGGCGCGCAAGCTCGATGGCAACCTGCCCCGTCTTGCCGAAGGCCAGCAGCCTCAAACCGTTGTCCCCAGCCGCTCTCCGACCCCGTCGCGCTCCTGCAACGCGCGCCACCAAGCCTCGTTGCCCAGGAACCAATCAACCGTCCGCGCCAGCCCCTCTTCAACGGTGACCGACGGCGTCCAACCCAGCTCCACCTGAATGCGAGTGGCATCGATGGCGTAACGCATATCGTGGCCGGGACGGTCCGTCACGAACGTGATCAGCCGATCATGGGGCGCCGCATCGGGCCTGCGCTCATCCAGCAAGGCGCAAATGATGCGGACCAGATCGATGTTTCGCATCTCGTTATGGCCGCCGATATTATAGCTCCGGCCCACCTGTCCCGTCTCAAGAACCGTCAGCAACGCGTCCGCGTGATCCTCCACATAAAGCCAATCGCGCACATTCTCGCCCACGCCATAAACGGGGATGGGCTCCCCGGCCAACGCCTTCAGGATCACCACGGGGATCAGCTTTTCGGGGAAGTGATAGGGCCCGTAATTGTTGGAGCAATTGGTCATCAGCGTTGGCAAGCCATAGGTCTCGTACCAGGCCCGGACCAGATGATCGGACGACGCTTTGGAGGCTGAATAGGGCGAATTGGGCGCGTATGGCGTGTCTTCGGTGAAGAGGCCGGTCTCTCCCAACGTTCCGAACACTTCATCGGTGGACACGTGGTGGAAGCGGAACCCATCCGGGCGGCCCCGCCCCTCCCAATGCGCGCGGGCGGCCTCAAGCAACGTGTAGGTGCCGGTGACATTGGTTTCGATAAAGGTGCCGGGGCCATCGATGGAACGGTCCACATGGCTTTCCGCAGCCAGATGCAGGATCGCATCGGGATTATGGCGGCCAAGCACCGTATCGAGCGCCGCGCGGTCACGGATATCGGCCTTTTCGAACGTGTAGAGGTTGGACGAGGCCACCGACGCCACGTTGTCGAGGCAGGCCGCATAGGTCAGCGCATCGAGATTGATCACCTCATGGCCGCGCGCCACGGCCAACCGCACCACCGCCGAGCCGATGAACCCCGCGCCCCCCGTGATCAGGATCTTCATGACGTGGCCTCGTAGATAAAGGGGCTGTCAAGATCAGCCAGCAGGCCCGCCGCCGCATCCTTGGCCGACAGGATCGGATCAGCACTCAGGCCCCAATCGATCCCGATATCCGGGTCATCCCACGCCACCGCGCCCTCTGTTTCGGGCGCGTAGAACTCCGAGCATTTGTAGATAATCTCGGTCCCCGGCGCGCGTGTCACAAACCCATGCGCAAATCCGGCAGGCACCAGCAATTGATGCCCGTTTTCGAACGTCAGCTCGATCCCGAACCAATTGCCGAAGGTGGGGGAGCCCTTGCGGATATCGACCGCCACATCGAACAGGCAGCCGCGACCACACCGCACAAGCTTGTCCTGCGCGCGGGGCGGGGCCTGAAAATGCAGGCCGCGGATGGTTCCAGTTTCAGCAGACAGGGAATGGTTATCCTGCACGAACGCGGTGGTGATCCCATGCTCGGCCAGTTTCGCCTGATTGTAGGTCTCGGCGAAAAAGCCGCGATCATCCCCGAAACGCGGCGGCGTCAGAACGAAAAGGCCAGGAAGACCGGTATCTTTGAGTTCCATGGATACGCCCGATATGCCGCCGTTTGCGCGGACCATGCCACGGGCAAGCGGGCCTCGCAATGGAACGGAGCGGGATCAGTCCGTTCAGGTATCGAGCCAATCGAAGAATCCCTCACCCGCGCGGCTGCGCAAATCCCGCGCCATAGCCGCACCAAGCACCGCACCGTCTTCGATCGGCGCGGTTCGGTCGTCATTCAGCACTTCCGAACCATCTGGGCGCAGGATTTCGCCGCGCAGACGCAGCGTGCCGCCGTCAAGCTCGGCCAAGGCCGCAATCGGCGTCTGGCAGGACCCGTCGAGGCCCTTCAGAAACGCCCGTTCCGCTGCCAGTCGCTGGCCGGTGGGCCCGTGGTGGATGGCCTCCAGCATTGCCGCGGCCCCCATATCATCGGCGCGTCGTTCGATCCCGATGGCGCCTTGGGCCACGGCGGGTAACACGTCCTCCACTTCGATGGCGGATTTCACGACGTCTTCCATCCCCAGCCGCCGCAAACCGGCCATCGCGAGGAATGTTGCATCCGCCAAGCCGTCGCCAAGTTTCTTCATCCGCGTTTGCACATTTCCACGGAATTCGACCACCTTCAGATCGGGGCGTCGCGCCGCCAATTGCGCCCGCCTGCGCAGGGATGAAGACCCAACGATTGCGCCCTCGGGAAGCGCTGCGAGACTGTCATGGTTGAGCGCCACAAATGCATCGCGCACGTCTTCGCGCGGCAGGTAGCAATCGAGCAGCAACCCATCGGGCTGCAGCGTCGGCATATCCTTCATTGAATGGACCGCGATGTCGATCTTGCCCGACAGCATGTCCTCCTCAATTTCCTTTGTGAACAGCCCCTTACCGCCCAATTCCTTCAACGCCACATCGGCATCGATCAAGGACCGGTCGTCGCCGGTCGTCTTGATTACGACGATTTCAAACGCGTCCTCGGGCAGGTCGAACGCGGCCATCAAACGGCTGCGCGTTTCCCGCGCCTGGGCCAGCGCCAGGGGGGAGCCTCGTGTCCCGATGCGGAGGGGGTTTGCGGGGGTCGGCAGGTCGGTCGTCATTATCCCTCCATAGCGGTGTCAACTTGGGTTGACAACGGGCGCACGCTCGACACTTTTAAGGAGAGTTGACCGGCCCGCAACACGACCCTGAGGATAAGTTCCATGCCCGACAAGAAGAAATTGCTCCGCAGTCTGGCGGGGGAGGCCATGGACGTGCCGCCGGTCTGGTTGATGCGGCAGGCCGGGCGCTATCTGCCGGAATATCGCGCCACCCGCGCGCAGGCCGGGGATTTCCTGTCGCTGTGTTACAATCCGGAGCTTGCAGCCGAGGTCACCCTGCAACCAATCCGCCGCTACGGGTTCGATGCCGCGATCCTGTTTGCTGATATCCTGCTTATTCCGCAGGCGCTTGGCGCGGATCTGTGGTTCGTGACCGGCGAAGGCCCGCGCCTGTCCACCATCACCGATGCGTCCGGCATGGCGCGGATGAAGGGCAAGGACGACATCCACGAGCGTCTGTCGCCGATCTACGAAACGGTCAAGATCCTGTCGGGTGAGCTTCCGGCGGAGACGACGCTGATCGGGTTTGCCGGTGCGCCCTGGACGGTGGCCACCTACATGATCGCCGGGCGCGGCACGCCGGATCAGGCCCCGGCGCACAAGCTGCGCGAGGAAGATCCCGAGACGTTCGGCGCATTGATCGACCTGATCACCGACGCGACCATCGAGTATCTGGACATGCAAGTGAAGGCCGGCGCCGAGGTTGTGAAGCTGTTCGATTCCTGGGCTGGATCGTTGAAGAGCGACGCCTTCGACCGCTTCGCGCTTGCGCCCGCAAAACGCATTATTGCCGAGCTCAAATCCCGCCATCCCGATCTGCCGATCATCGCCTTTCCCCGTGAGGCGGGCGACAAATATATCGGCTTCGCCAAGGAGGTCGGCGCCGATTGTCTGGCGATCGATACGTCGGTGGACGCGACATGGGCGGCGGAAAACCTGCAGGTCGATGGCTGCGTGCAGGGCAACCTCGATCCCAAGCTGATGGTGACGGGGGGCCGGGCGCTTCAATCCGAGGCAAAGCGCATCTGCGCGGCGCTGAAAGGTGGGCCGCATATCTTCAACCTCGGCCACGGGATCACCCCCGAAGCAGACCCTGAAAACGTGCATCACCTGTTGGAAGCGATCCGCGGATAAACGGATTTCCTAATCCTTTGCCAGTGGAACGATCACGTTTTCTGATCCTATGGCGCGTCTGATCCGGCGCAAACCCATCCTGAACTGTGACCCGAACCGTCGAAATGTCTGCGCGGCGGACTTCGCGACCTTCGGCCTTGGCTCTCGCCCGATGGCGCTGTCGGTCTCAATTGGGAGCGCTATCCCTTCGGCGGTACAGCGGTCCAACTGACAAGCCACGGCAGGTACTGCCTGCCAGGTTTGGATCTCGTAGGCTGCGCACAGAACACCATCCGCAAGGCCCGGCGCGCGGGCAACCCGCGCCAGCAATTTCCGCGCGCCTCTGGGGCTCAAAACATATGCAGCAGCGCCGGTCCGGTCTTGCCACAGCCGATGCATCGGGGCGGAGGGGTGCGGGTCACGCGCGATCAGCTTGCGGCGGCCTCGGGTTTCAAGCGTGACAAGCTCAGCGTCTGGCAGGTCTTCAATGGCGGCCAAAAACGCTGGGACGCCGGGCATCAGAACCGCATCATCTTCGAGGATCAGCATTGGTGCGTTGCCGTCAGCCACACGCTGCCACGCCGCGCGGTGGCTGGCAAAGGCGGCCATTTCAGTGGTGCGCAGGGGCCTTTGCCACTTGCTCCAATAGCGATCCTTCGTATCCGGGCTGAGCGTGTCTGGCGTCGTTGCGTCCAGCCGCTCAAACGCCACTCCCAACTCATCCAGTTGCGTCGCCATGAACGCCATCCGGGCCGTTTCAGACGCAAGGTTGATGACCAGCGCCTTCATCGCCCAAGCTCACCCCGGAACGCCGCCAGATACGCATCGACAACAGCATCTTCGCTGAACATCTCCGCCAGTCGCGCAGGCCCGGCGGCGGCGTAGCGCGCGCGGAGGGCAGGATCGTCAACAAGTCTCTGTAATCCCGCGGTCATTCCGTTCAGATCGTCAATTTCCACCATGATGCCATCGGTGCCATCACGGAAGAACCAGCCCGGCCCTTCGGATCGCGTGCACACAACCGGTACGCGGGCCTGCCATGCATCCAGGATCACATTGCCCAACGGCTCATGGCGGGATGGAAACGCAAGTGTATCGGCGGCCGCGAGGTGATGGATCGGCTCATCCACCCAGCCGATGAACCGCGTGCGGTCGGTGATACCCTGTTCAGCGGTCAAGGCTTCCAACGCCGGGCGCTCCTTACCATCGCCGATGAGCCACAGATACGCGCCGTCGATCCGTGCCGTGGCCCGAATCGCGAGGTCGAGGCCCTTGCGGTTCACAAAGCGTCCTGCGGCGGCGATCAGAAACGCGTCGGCGGGCGTATCGTGGGCAGCGCGATCGACGGGTCGTGGCGCGACGGGACGGGCAAAATTGCTGATCACAAGGCCGGGCTTGTCCCATCCAAGACCCTGACAATGGGTGATGATATCCGGCGTATTGCCGACCAGCGCATCACAGCGGCGGAAATGGTTTAGGTGCTGTGGAAAATCGCCTAACCGCGTCATCTTCACGGCATCCGGCCAATCCGGGATCGCGCGGGCGGCGCGCGGCATCCAGGCCAGGATCGCGTCGGGTTGCCATGTCCGGCAGGTCTGGCGCAGCTTCCGTTCCAGCCAGAACCGGCTGAGCGAGAGGTAGCGGTAATTATCCCGGATGATGGGGCCAAGCGGCGCGATCTCCCCCTCCCATGACCGGTTCGGACGGATTGCAAAGCGCTGCTCCACCCCACGCCGGTCAAATGCCTTGGCAAGATTCACGAAGAACCGTTCGGCCCCGCCTTCCTTACCGAAATGGATATGCAGAACGCGCGGCGGGCGGGTCATTTCACACCCCGAAACCGGTGCCAGCGCAGAGCCAGTTGATAGGTGATCTGCGTCCGCAATCCGCGCCATAGCCGCGCCACGCCACTCTGCGCCGCCTCTCTGCGGGCACTACCGATCGTACCCGTGACCGTCTGCTGATCCCCAACGATAACCGGTGCGGGCAAGGTCAGCGCAACGCGCAGGCCGGTTTCCCAGAAATACTTCTGGTCCTCATCAACGGGGCGGAAGAAGGGCACGGCACGATCCGCAAGGCGGCGTGCAGCATCGCGGGTCAGGCCATAACCGATCAGGCAGGTGGGCACGCGGAACGGGACGACGAGGCGAAGCCCCGGCTTGAGGTCACGTTCCGCCACGGTCTTAGCGTCGGGATCGAAGGTGAAAAGCTTCACCATGTCCCAGTCGCTCCCGCCATCCTCCGAAAGTGCGGCCAGAACGTTGGCCAGCGTTTCATCAGCCTGAAAATCATCCTCGAAGATAAATCCGCCCGGGGCGTCGCCGTCGGCAATGGCGCGCCATGCGCCTATATGGCTGAGGTAGCACCCGATCTCGGCGGGCACGAGGTCATGTCGCGCACGGGCGGCATTGGCCGCGGCATCGTAGACGCGTGTGATCTCAGCTTCGGGCAATTGCCAGCCGTTGACGGCATCAATGCGCTCAAAGGGCAGCCCCTGCGTGGCGAGTTGCGCGCGGGCGTTGTCCATTCGGGCCGTGTTGTCCGCCAAGTTGATGACGTAGGAGGGCCAGACAGCAGCCGTCATGATCCTGCGCGGGCATATAGAACGGTCTTGTGCCGTGTTTGCGTAGGTAAAAAGCCCTGATCGGCCAAGGCGAAATCCATCCTCTCGATGGCCTCCGCACCGATGATATGGGGATGCACTTCAATGATCAGGGCCCGTACGCCGGACAGATCGGCGGCAGGCAGCAATTCGGTCTCGGCCCCTTCCACATCCATGACGATGACATCCGGCTGCACCTCCGCCATGACATCCGCCATAGCGTCGGTTTCAACGGTGATTTCGGTGGCCGACAGGTTCCGGTCGATCAGCGACGAGGACAAGATGTTGTCGTTGGCAAAGAAGCTGATCTGAGTGCCATCCACCGTGACGGCCTTCATGCGAAGATCAGGTTGCAACGCGTTCAGAGCGTAATTGGCGCGGATCGTCGGCTCCAGTTTCGGGTTGGCCTCGTAAGATGTCACGCGCCCCTGCCCCGCCAGTTTGGTGCAGAGGATCGAGACGAACCCGATCCCGGTGCCGACCTCTAGCACGCGATCCCCGGGTCGCACGATATCGCTGACAAGCTCGGCCTCGACGGCCTCATATCCGCCTTTGAAGATGTGGCTTCGTACCGATTCCGGCAGATCATCGGGGCCCGTGTTCAGGGCCACACCCCAATGGTCGTAGCGCCTGGTTCCAAGCGACAGATGCCATTGGCGGCGGATGTTGCGGAATGGATCGGCCATGGAACGCTCTCGAAGGTCGGGGCGGTTTCGTTTAGCGAACCTGAGCCCGGGGGGAAAGGGGCGTCAGGGCTGCGTCAGAAGGCGGCGATAGATAGTCATAATCGCCTCCGCCTCCCCTTCAATACGGAAGTTCTGTTCGATATGGGCGCGGGCGGCGGTGCCTCGTATGGCCCTTAGGGCCGGATCATCGAGGTAGCGCGCAATGGCGGTCTCCATGACGGGCGTATCCTGGGGCGGGACCAAAGTGCCGGTTTGATCGGAGATCAATTCCGGAAATGCGCCGACGGTTGTGGCGATCACCGGCACGCCGCAGGCCATCGCCTCAAGCGGAGTCAGGCCGAAGCCTTCCCAGCGTTGCGGGGCGACGAACAGGTCGAGCACACGGTACCAATCGGCCATTTCATGCACCGGCACTTCGGGCAGGATATGCAGGCGATCTGTCAGGCCTGCCTCGGCGATCTGCGCGCGCAGGGCCTTTTCGTAGTCCACATGTCTTTCGGTGGCGCGGCCCATGATCAGGCCGTGGACGTCCGGCCGCTCTTGCATCAGCGGGATCATCGCTTCAACGAAATCCCCCGTGCCCTTCTGGGCGCGGATCCGGCCATAACAGCCGACCAGAACGCTGTCGGGCAGGGTCAGCTTTGCGCGCAGGGCGGCGCGATCTTCCGCTGGCGTGAATTGCGCCACATCGATCCCGTGCAGGATCACATCGGCGGGGCGGTCCAGATATCCCGCCGTCTTTTGCGATGTGGCGATCACGTGATCCATCTGGCCGATCAGCCACTTGGTGTAGCCCGTGTGTTTGCGCTGCGAGGCGGAGGTGAAGAGCAGTTTCAACCGCTTGCGCAGGATGTGTTTGAGGGCGAGGCCAGCCAACATCTCCGTATTGCGCCGCGCATGCCACACGCGCGCACCGGACGGGCCTCGCCGGGGCATGGTGATCAACTGCACCGGGCGGATTTGCGGCAAGATAAATGGCAGATCCGGGGCCACCGCCGCCAAGGCCATTTCCTGCGCCTGCAGGGGCACCAACCGCACGATGGTGGAGGTCACACCGCTGAGGCGCCGTTTGAAATTCGGCACCAGTACGTCAAGCGTGGCAGGGTCAGGGCGCAGGTCCATGATCGGCCTAGTGCCAGAGGCCGCGCCTCAGGTCCACTTCGCAATCGGAGGCAGGGACATCAGGACCGCGTTGGCATCATGGCCGGTTTCCAGCCCGAACTTGGTGCCGCGATCATAGACGAGGTTGTATTCGGCATAGAGGCCGCGATGCACCAGCTGCGCCTCACGATCTGCGTCGGTGAAAGGCTCATGCCGACGCCTCTCAACGCAACCGAGGAAGGCAGGCAGGAACGCCCGGCCGACATCCTGAGTGAAGGCAAAATCCGCCTCCCAATCACCGGTGTTCAGATCGTCGTAGAAGATGCCGCCGACGCCCCGCGCACGATTGCGGTGGGGGACGTAGAAATACTCATCGGCCCAGGCTTTGAAGCGGTCGTAATATTCAGGATCATGACGGTCACAGTGTTCCTTCAACGTCTGATGAAAAAACGCCGTGTCGTCCTCATATTCAATGGCCGGGTTCAGGTCCGATCCGCCGCCGAACCACCACGCGCCGGGCGTCCAGAACATGCGTGTGTTCATGTGAACCGCAGGCACACGCGGGTTCTGCATATGGGCCACAAGGCTAATGCCCGACGCCCAGAACCGCGGATCATCTTCCATCCCCGGCACACCGCGTGCCGCCATCGCCTTCTGCGCCCGCTCGCCCAACGTCCCGTAAACAGCGGAGACGTTGACGCCGACCTTCTCAAACACACGGCCGCCGCGCATCACGCTCATCAATCCGCCGCCCGCATCAGAACCGTCATCCGAGCCGCGCTTGGTTTCCGTCACTTCGAACGTACCAGCGGGAGTGTCGCCGCCCTGCGTCTCCTCAACGTTTTCGAACGCGGCGACGATCTCGTCGCGCAGGCTGCGAAACCAGGTGGAGGCGCGGGATTTACGATCGTCGATCAGGTCTTTCATGGCCGAGGCGGTCCTTCTGCAACACTCGCTGCGGTTGTAGCAGAGCCCCGACCGCGCCGCCATTGGTCAGAGACCCGCTGATACGGCACATCTTGGCCAAAGTGTTGCCCATAGAACCACATCTGCCAATTCCTTGCAGCTATTGGAAATTTCCGAATGTGGGCATGGATTTCAGTGCGCGTTTATCCTAGAATCGATGCAATGGCCGCATCAGACGGCATCTGAGGCAGATAGAGCAGCTCATGTTCGTTAGGTTTTTTTACGTCGCCCTTTTGGGTGCCGCTTTGGCGTTCTGGTCCATTTCACCCGGGCAAGCCGCGCCCTATGCCGCAATGGTCATGGATGCGCGCAATGGCGAGGTGCTGCATTCCCGCAACGCCGACACGCGTCTGCATCCCGCGTCCCTGACCAAGATGATGACGCTCTACATCGCGTTCGAGGCCATTCGCCTTGGCGAGATCGCGCTCGACACCGAAGTGACCATTTCCCGTGCGGCCGCCTCCACCGAATATGCGCTCGGCTTTCAGGCTGGCAGTCGCGTGCGTCTGCGCTACCTGATCCGCGCGGCGGCCGTTCGCTCGTCCAACGACGGGGCCGCGGCCATTGCCGAGGCCATCAGCGGGTCAGAGGCCGCCTTCGCCCGCCGCATGAACCGCACCGCCACGGCCCTGGGGATGACCCGAACGACGTTCCGCAATCCGCACGGCCTCACAGAGGATGGCCACCTGAGCACGGCACGAGATATGACAATGCTGGGTCGGCGCCTGATCTACGATTACCCCCAATATTACAACATCTTCTCCCGGATCACCGCCGATGCGGGGATCGCCCAGGTGCGCAACACCAACCGCGCAGTCCTCAACACCTATCGCGGGGCCGATGGCATCAAGACGGGCTATACCCGAGCGGCGGGTTTCAATCTCGTGGCCTCCGCCCAACGGGGTGAGGAACGGATTATCGCAACCGTCTTTGGCGGGCGAAGTTCGGCGTGGCGAAACCAACGGGTAATGGAGCTTCTGGATATGGGGTTCGAGCGCGCGCCGACTTCCGTGGCGCTCCGCACACCGGCGTTGCCCACCTATGACGGCTTGCCCGAAGTTGTCGCCGGCACAAGCGGCGCGCCACCCGGGCAACGGGCCGTCACACGCTCGATGCGGCCCATCATGCGGCCCGGTGCAAGCCCGGATCCTGAACTGATGTCGGCGATTTCCGAAGCCGTCGGTCAGGCACTGACTGGCATTCAGGACACGGATCCGGAAGCGGAGGCCGCGCTGCAATCCGCATCCGGCGCCCTTGATCCGGGCTCAGCTATCACGGAACCCGTGCAGCGCCCCGAGCCGCAAGCCCGCCTTGCGCCCGAGCCGGACCCGGTGCCGGTTGTCCCACCGCGCCCCGCGCCTGAGCCCGAGGTCGTCACCCGGGCGTCTTCAACCGGATCACGCCTTTTCGGCGTATCGCTGGGGCCTCAGGTCTCACACCATTCCGCCGAGCGGTTGCTCCTGCGCACCGCCCTTGCCGAACTGGGCACCTTCGATACGGCCCTGCGTCGAGTGGTCTCAACCGGCCGCGGCTTCGATGCCCGCTTTGCCGGGATGACGGAGGAGCAGGCCACCCGCGCCTGCGCGCGCCTCTCTGCCCGCAACGTGAATTGCGAAACCTTCGGCCCATAGACACGACGCACCGCGCCCCAAAACGCACCCCGCGCCTTTCATCTTGGTAAAAAAACTCACTGATCCGCTAGCATTCGAGCAATCGGCGGATGGGATTCTACCGGTCCGCCACAGGCGCCACCGCGCCGACGGGCCAACGGCCCCCGGCGCGCCCGGCCCAAAGCGCAAACCGATGCCCTTGGGCATCGCGTTCAGCACGGGAGGGCCCGCCTCTCAGCGTTTCGGTTTGTCGTCGTAATCCTCGCGCAGAATGCGGTGCGCGTCGCCGTCGGGATCGTCGAACTGCCCTTTACGCAGCATCCACCAGAATGCCGCCAACCCCACGCCGCCCAATAACAGGCTCGCCGGGATCAGGATGCCGAGCACGTCCATGTCAGCGCAGCCTCAGAGCATTGAGCGACACCGTCAGCGAGGAAGACGACATCGCCAGCGCCGCGATCAGGGGCGAACAGAGCCCCGCGACGGCAAGCGGCACGGCCAGAACGTTATAGACCGACGCGATGGTGAAATTCTCCTTGATCCGGGACCGGGCGGAGCGCGCCGTTGTCATTGCATCGAGGATCGGTGCGAGGCTCTGCCCCGTCAATACCATGTCCGACGCCGACCGGGCGGCCTCCAGGGCTGAGGCGGGGGAGATGGACACATGGGCCGCGGTCAGCGCCGCCGTGTCATTCATGCCGTCACCGACCATCAGCACCTTCGCACCGTTCGAAGCGAGTGCCGAAATCGCGTTCGCCTTGGCCTCTGGCCGGGCCTCGGAGATAACCTCGGTGATGCCGATCCGCGTGGCGAAGGCTGCCACTGCGGCCTCTACATCCCCGGATAGCAGAACCACCCGTTTGCCCTCAGCCTGCAAATCGGCCACCAGTTCCGCCGCGCCGTCGCGCAGCGTATCGGCGAAGCGGATCGCCTGTGCCGGGGCGTCTGCGATCCGCAGATACGTGGCCGTTGTGGCCACGGCATCCCCACCGCCGACCCAACCGGCGCGGCCCAGGCGAACGGGTTTGCCCCGCCATGTCCCTTCGACGCCGAAGCCCGGCTGTTCCACCACGCAGTCCACCCGCGCGGCAGTGATGCCGCGCGCGGCAAGGCCCCTGGCCATCGCTTGGGCGAGCGGGTGGGCGGAGCCTTGGGACAGGGCCAGTGCGACGCGGCTGGACGCCTCGTCCAATTGGTCAAGCCCCAGGGGCTCCGGCGCGCCGTCGGTCAGCGTCCCGGTCTTGTCGAACACCACCGTGTCGACCTCGGCCAGACGTTCCAGCGCGGTACCTTTCTTGATCAGAAGGCCTTTGCGAAACAGGCGCCCGGAGGCAGCAGTGGTCACCGCAGGCACGGCCAGCCCGAGGGCGCAGGGGCAGGTGATGATCAGGACAGCGGCGGCGATATTCAGGGCCACACGCACATCCATTGTTGCCAGCCACCACCCCGCGGCGGCAAGCACCGCGATGATGTGGACACCCGGCGCGTAAAGCTTGGCGGCGGCATCGGCGAGCGAGGTATAGTTGTTCCGCCCGGCCTCGGCCACAGCGATCAGATCGGCAATCCGCGCGAGCTCCGTATCCCGGCCCGCAGCCTGGACCTCGACAGTGATCGGGCCGGTCAGGTTCGCTTCACCGGCATGGACGGCGTCGCCGGGGGCGGCAACGGCGGGCAGCGTTTCGCCGGTCATCACCGAACGGTCAAGCTCCGTGTGCCCATCCGTGACCCTGCCATCAACGGGGATGCGTCCACCCGGCAGAACCCTTACCAGATCTCCGGGGCGCAGATCGGCGGCGGCGACGGTTTCCGTCCCCTGTCCCGTCAGCCGAAGCGCGCGCGGAACCTCCAACGCGGCCAGTTCCTGCGCCGCAGATCGCGCATTGGCGCGGGTGCGGTGATCGAGATACCGGCCCGCGAGAAGAAAGGTGCACAGAGCGATGGCGGCGTCGAAATAAGCGTGGTCGCCCGACAGCATCGTCTCGTAAAGCGAGGTGCCAACGGCCAACGCGATCGCCAACGTAATCGGTACATCCATGTTGAGCCGCCCGCCCCGCAGGGCCGTGAAGGCGGAGGTATAGAACGGTTGACCACAGAAGATTACTGCGGGGATCGCGATGGCGGCGCTGATCCAATGCATCATGTCGCGGGTCACGCCCTCGGCCCCGGACCAGACGGCCACGGACAGAAGCATCACGTTCATCATCGCGAAGACCGCGACGGCCAGACCCATCAGGAGCGCGCGTCCCCGCGCATCGATCTCGGTTGACGCCAGAACGCCGGGATCAAGCTCATGGGCCTCATAACCCGCCTCATTCAGCGCGGCGCAGAGCGCCTCGGCCTCAACCTCAGGCCCGGCCTCCACCGCCGCACGGCGCAGCGTCAGGTTCACCCGCGCATCCCGTACCCCGGGCAAGCCGGTCAGGATCCGTTCCACCCCGGAGATACAACCCGCGCAATGGATGCCCGGCAATGCCAGCATCAGGCGCGCATCCTTGGGCGCAGCGCGCGCCGCAATCTCTTCCGCCAGCGGGGCCGCATCGCAGGCCGGACAGGCCGAGGGGCGTTGGGGATCCGCGAAAGCCGTCATTCGGCGTCAAACGTAAAGGTGATGTTGTGGCGGTAATCAGTGCCGTCGCGGGCGGTGCCCGTCAACCGCAGGCGCCAGCGCCCGTCGGCCAGCACTGCCGGCGCCATCAGCACGCCGTTGGGCCCGCGGGTGAGGTCCAGAAGCTGATCATCGGCCCGCGTCGTGGGCCGGGTCAGCAGCGCTTCAAGCTCAGCCGGATAGACCGGGCGGCCCGCGTCGTCGACAAGGGTCAAAGCGATCTGATCCTGCGTGGCTTCCACGGAAGCCTCCCACCCAAGCGCCAATTGCGCGGTCCTGCGGACATCGAAGGTCTGGCTGTCGGCATAGCTGGATGACACTTCAAGCCCCGGAAAGGTCGACACCGCCCGGTAGGCCATGAAGAGGTTGACGCCGATGATGATCGCAAACGCGCCACCGAACAGGCCAAGAACGTGCCAGCCGGTCAGCACGCGGCCCTGTGTCGTATCGGGTTCAGGCTGCATGTTCAGGATCCTCCCCGTCCGATAAACGTGGTGTCTTCATGGGCGCGCAGGGTTTCGCCCACCTGCTCCACCCAGATCCGCAAATCGGTGCGGTCGCCTTCGGCGGCGGGGCTGTCCGGGGCCGCCGTGACATAGACCCGTTGAAGCTGCGTCTCATCGGCGGGCACGTCAACCATGAGTGTGGGCGTGCCCTCCAATCCGACGCGCAATGCCTCCTCTGACGTAAGCGAGATGCGGAAGGTGGAATCCTCCGCCGTCATGTTCCGGATCCGCACATCATAGGTGTTGCGCACCGAGCCATCGGACAACGTCACGAATTGCGGGTTGCGCACGGCGGCGACGGTGATGTCGAGCTCCGAACGGATGAACAACGCCACGATCAGCGCAACGCCGATGGTGGACCACAGCGCCGTATAGATCAACGTGCGCGGGCGCAGGATATGGCGCCAGATCGGCACCTTCTGGTTTCCCGCCCGTTCATTTTTCTCATCGGTCAGGGCGACGTAATCGATCAGGCCACGTTCCATTCCGACCTTGCCCATGATCTCGTCACAGGCATCGATGCAGAGCGCGCAGGTAATGCATTCCATCTGCTGGCCGTCGCGGATGTCGATGCCAACCGGGCAGACATTCACGCAGGCCATGCAATCGATGCAATCGCCCAACGGCTGGTCTTCCGGCATCGCCTTGGAGGTTGAGCCGGGCTCCTGCCCGATGATCGTGGGGCCCGCCAGCCGGGAGGAGGCAATGGCGGCCTCAGCCGAGGCACGGCGTTTCTTGCCCTTGCCCCGCGGCTCCCCCCGCCAATCCCGGTAGGCGACGGTGATGGTGTGTTCGTCCATCATCGCGGCCTGGATACGCGGCCAGGGGCACATATAGATGCAGACCTGTTCACGGGCGAAGCCACCAAAGATGAATGTGGTCGCCGTCAGGATAGCCACGGTGGCATAGGCCACGAACGCCGCCTGCCCGGTAAACAGATCCACCAGCAAGGTGGGCGCATCGGCGAAGTAGAACACCCATGCGCCGCCCGTGGCGATTGCGATCAACAGCCACACAATCCACTTGGTCACGCGCAGGCGCCACTTGGTGAAATCCCATTTCTGTTTCCACAGGCGCAGGCGGGCGTTGCGGTCTCCTTCGATCCAGCGTTCGACCATGAAAAACAGGTCGGTCCAGACGGTCTGCGGGCAGGAATAGCCACACCAGACCCGGCCCAGGGCCGAGGTGAACAAGAACAGGCCAAGGCCCGCCATGATCAGAAGACCGGCGACGAAGTAGAATTCGTGGGGCCAGATCTCGATCCAGAAGAAGAAGAACCGCCGCCCGCCCAGATCCACGAGCACGGCCTGATCCGGCAGGTTCGGGCCACGATCCCAGCGAATCCATGGAGTGATGTAGTAGATCCCCAGCGTGATGATCATGATGATCCATTTGAGGTTCCGGTAGCGGCCGGAAACGCGCTTGGGGAAGACCGGCTCTTGCGCGGCGTAGAGCTTCGGCGCGGCGTCGGTTGAGGCCATGTCGCAATTGTCCTGTGGAATCGTTTCTGTTCGCCCCTCATGGATAGGCGGGCGGCGGGTGATCTGCCTTGACGTGGATCAAGTTGATCCGAACCGACAAAGCCCCTGATCGGGGCGCGTCCGGTCCGAGGTGAAGAAGTGGACACCAGCCCCACGAAAAAAGCGCGAACAGGAACATGGGGCTGGTGCCAAACCGGCGTTGTATTTAGGGTGCCGGTTGTCTTGTGGACGTGGGGCGCGGCCTATTCGCCGCCCCCCAGGCCGTGAACATAAATCGCCGTGGCGCGGATGTCGGCCTCACTCAGGCGACCGGACCAGGAGGGCATGACGCCGAAGCGGGAATGGCGCACGGTTTCCTCGATGGCCTCCGGGGTTCCGCCATAGAGCCAGATCCGGTCGGTCAGATTGGGGGCCCCCAGGACGCGGTCCCCCATCCCCTCGTCACCATGGCAAGCGGCACAATTGTCGAGGAATACGGTTTCACCAGCGCTGGCGAGCGTCGCATCGGCCTCCTGATCGGAGATATCGAGGACGTAGTTGACCACCTGCCCGATCTCTTCATCAGTCAGGATGTCGTCGAAGGCCGTCATCTCGGACCAGCGAGCGTCGGGGTCATCCTCGTTGCGGATGCCGTGGGCAATCGTGTCGTGGATCTCCTCCACCGTACCGCCCCAGAGCCAATCATCGTCCAGAAGGTTCGGATAGCCCGAGGCCTGCACCCCTGCGGCCCCGCGCCCGTGGCATTGCGAACACCATGTCGCAAAGGTCGAGGCGCCTGCCTGGATCGAGTAATTGTAGAGCTCGGGCGTATCTTCGCGGTTGACCGAGGCCAGTTCGACTTCGGTGATCTGGGTCCGGAGATCGGCATTCAGCGCGTCGAACCGGTCGATTTCTTCGGCAACCTCGGCGCGGGTGGAATAGCCAAGCACCCCAGGCGTTGCCCCCGAAATCATCGGCCAGGCCGGATACATCACGGTGTAGACGATCCCCCAGACGATGGTCGCGTAGAAGCACCACAGCCACCAGCGCGGCAGGGGGTTGTTGAATTCCTGGATGCCATCCCAGCTGTGACCGGTGGTATCCGGATCGTCAGGATGCAGGTTGGAGTGTTCGTGGTCGGTCATTGGCTGGCCTCCTCGGTACGGGCCGCAGACACGCTGAGGTCGGGGGCAGGTTTGTCATCGTGGCGGAAGGGGATCTCAGCCGAATCCTCATGGATCCGTCGCGATCCCGGCCGGAAAGCGAAAAGGACGAAGCCGAAGAAGCTGAGCACCAGAAAGACGGTGCCGATACTGCCCGACAATTCGCGGAGGAACGTATAATCTTGCATGATCTGGCCCTCCCCCTCAGCGGCTTTCTTCTGGCGTGAAGGTCGAGAAATCGACCAGCGTGCCGAGCATCTGGAGATAAGCGATCAGCGCGTCCATCTCGGTCACGTCAGGGTTGCCATCAAAGTCGCGCTGCTGCGCACCCGGATAGCGATCCACGACGCCGGTATCCCCGAAATCAGTTGCCTGTTGGACGAAGTCGAACCGCGCGTTTTCGATCATCTCTTCGGTATAGGGCACGCCGACGAAGGCATGAGTGGCCATCAGATCGCCGATCCGTGCCCCGTCCAGATCGACATCCGCAAGGAACGCGTAGGACGGCATGATGGATTCAGGCACCACCGCCTGCGGGTCGACCAGGTGGTCATAATGCCACCCGTCCGAATACCGCCCGCCAACCCGGGCCAGGTCCGGGCCGGTCCGCTTGGACCCCCACTGGAACGGGTGGTCGTATTGCGATTCCGCGGCAAGGCTGTAATGGCCATAGCGCTCCACCTCATCGCGCATCGGGCGGATCATCTGGCTGTGGCAGACATAGCATCCTTCGCGGATGTAGATCTCCCGTCCGGCAAGCTCCAGCGGGGAATAGGGGCGCATGCCCTCCACATCCTCAATGGTGTTCTCCAGGTAGAAGAGCGGTGCGATCTCGACGATACCGCCGACGGTGACGACCAGGAAGCTCAGCGCCAGAAGCAGCGTCGCGTTGGTCTCGATCTTCTTGTGACTGTCAAGAATTCCCATCTGTCCAGCCCTCCTTATTCTGCGGGAACTGCGGAGTGGGTATCGGCAATTGCCTCACCCTTCCGAACAGTCATCCACAAGTTCCATGCCATGATCAGCGCACCGGAGAGGAACATCACCCCACCCAGGCCACGGACCACATACATCGGCAGTTTCGCATCCACGGTGTCCGCAAACGAGTTCACCAGGAAGCCTTGCGCATCGACTTCGCGCCACATCAGGCCTTCCATGATCCCCGTCACCCACATCGAAGAGGCGTAGAGAACGATGCCGATCGTCGCGAGCCAGAAGTGCCAGGAGACGGCCCGTATGGAATAGAGCGCCTTCCGGTTCCAGAGCTTCGGGAACAGGTAGTAGAGCATCCCGAAGGTCACCAGCCCGTTCCAGCCGAGTGCACCGGAATGCACGTGGCCAATGGTCCAGTCGGTGTAGTGGCTGAGCGAATTGACCGCACGGATCGACATCATCGGACCCTCGAAGGTCGACATCCCGTAGAAGGCGAGCGAGGTCACCATCATCCGCAGGATCGGGTCGGTCCGCAGCTTGTCCCATGCGCCTTGCAGGGTCATCAGGCCGTTGATCATGCCACCCCAGGACGGCATCCACAGCACGACCGAGAACACCATGCCGAGGGTCGAGGCCCAATCCGGCAGCGCGGTGTAGTGCAGGTGGTGGGGACCCGCCCAGATATACAGGAAGATCAGCGCCCAGAAGTGGATGATGGAGAGCTTGTAGGAATAAACCGGGCGTTCGGCCTGCTTCGGCACGAAATAGTACATCATGCCGAGGAAGCCGGCGGTCAGGAAGAAGCCCACGGCGTTGTGGCCGTACCACCATTGCGTCATGGCGCTTTGCACACCCGACATGACCTGTACCGAGCGGGAGCCCCAGATCGATACGGGCACCGCCATGTTGTTGACCAGGTGCAGCATCGCCACGGTAACGATGAATGAAAGAAGGAACCAGTTGGCCACGTAGATATGCGGCTCTTTCCGGGTCAGTATCGTGCCCAGATAGACCGCGAGGAAGGCCACCCAGACGATGGTCAGCCAAAGGTCTACGTACCATTCCGGCTCGGCGTATTCGAGGGATTGTGTCGCGCCCAACAGATAGCCGGTCGCGGCCAGCACGATGAAAAGCTGGTAGCCCCAGAACACGAACCAGCTGAGGTTGCCGCCCCACATGCGCACCGCGCAGGTGCGCTGGCCGATGTAGAAGGTGGCTGCGATCAGAGCATTGCCGCCGAAAGCAAAGATCACCGCCGAGGTGTGGAGAGGCCGGAGACGCCCGAAGTTCAGGTAGGGTTGCGCCCATTCGAAGTTGAGCGCCGGAAACGCCAGTTGGAACGCGATCCACACGCCCACCAGAAATCCGGTGACGCCCCAGAATACCGTGGCGATCGCCGCGGCCTTGACCGGCCCATCCATATACTCACCCGCGGGCACCGGAACTGCCGGTTCCCCCGTGCGGCGCAGCTGCCACAAGAACAGCCCCCCAGCCACAAGCATGATGATGATTGCGTGGATCTTGTAAGCCAGATCCAGCCCGTAATTGGCGGCAATCGCGGCCCCAACCGCGATCAGGCCAAGTATCGGAAGCTTCACATAATCAAGCATCGATCGTCCCTTCACTTGCCCCGGGTATCGTGATGGCCGAATCCATTGGCCGCCCGGAGGTGTTCCATCTGCCTCCGTGATGGTTGATCGCCGCAGGAACGGCCTTGATCTGTGTCAAACGATGCGCGGGATCTGGTTGAGGCAGGTCAAAGCGGCATCACTCCACCGCTGTTAGGGTGTTGCGACCGCTTCCGGTGATGGAGGAGACGATGGCCTACAAATCCGTTTTGACTGTTTTGACCCAACCCGACGATGCCGTTGATCTGCTTGGGGCCGCGATTGGATTCGCCGCCGCGCAGGGGGCGCATCTGGATGTATTGTGCTTTGGGATCGACGGCACCCAGACAGGATATTACTTCGCTGGCGCCACGGCCATTGTGCAAACGGCGGGCGCTGAACGCGCCAGCCAGGAGGCGAAAGAGATTGAGGCCAAGGCCCGTGGAGCCCTCGATGGCTCCGGCATTGCCTGGGGGATCGAGGCTGTCGTGGCCCAACCGGTCGGCTTGACCGATCTGGTGGCGCGCCGGGCCCGGTTTGCCGATATCGTCATCCTGCCGCAACCCTATGGCCCGACACGCGCCAATGACGAGGCCGTGGTTGTTGAATCCGCGCTTTTCCCCGGGCATGCGCCGGTCCTCGTGCTGCCCCCGGGCCCGCAGGACATCGCTACACCGACACGCATCGTCGTGGCGTGGAACGAGGCCGATGAGGCGCTGGCCGCGATCCGGTCTGCCCTGCCACTTCTGACAAATGCGGATCTGGTCGATATCTGCATGGTCGCCCCGTCGCGTCATCCTTCGGGCACAACCGACCCGGGATCGGAGATGAGCAAGCTGTTGGTGCGCCATGGCGCTCCGGCGCAGGTCTCGATCGTGGCACAAACGTTGCCGCGCGTATCGGAGGTTCTGGCGCGCCATGCCACCGATATCGGTGCCGATCTGCTGGTGATGGGGGCGTATGGCCATTCCCGCCTGCGCGAAGCCATCCTGGGTGGGGCCACCCGCAACCTTCTGGAGAACGCGCCGTTGGCGACGTTTCTCGCGCGGTAGGCCGCCCATTTTGGTGGTCAACAGGAAACGCCCCGCGCAAGCCGGGGCGTTTTTCCGCTGTCTTCAAATGGAAGGTGGCCGCCTAGATCAGAACACCGCCATCGGCGTCATCCCCGGTTTCGTCCATCAGTAGATCGAAATCGGCCACCACAATGCGCCGTTTACCTTCCAGCTGAATAACCTGATCACGTTTCAGGGCCGACATCTGGCGGCTGACGGTCTCGAGGGTGAGGCCCAGGTAATCGGCCATCGCCTCGCGCGTCAGCGGCAGCTCGAATGCCACATCTTTGCCAGGCACACCGCCCAAGGCGCTTGCCTCGCGGCGCGCGATGATCGACAGGAAGCTGGCGATTTTCTCACGCGCTGTCTTGCGCCCCAGAAGCAGCATCCACTCGCGGGCGGCATCCAATTCATCCAACGTCATGTCCAACAGGCGTTGGCTGATATTGGGTGTCGTCTTGATCATCTCGTGGAATGGCTTACGGCGGAAACAGCACAGGGTGACATCGGTTGTGGCCGTAACATCGTACGCCACGCTGTCACGATTCGGGCGCCCGATAAAATCCGACGCCAGCAACAGCCCCACCATCTGGCGGCGGCCGTCTTCCATCGTCTGGGTCAGTGTCGCAACGCCCGCCACGACAGAGGCCACGAAATCCATCTTGTCGCCAGCCCACACTATGACCTCACCGGCCGTGTATTTGCGATAGAATTTGATGGCCTCGAGCTGCTCTAACTCATCGGTCTCGCACCGCGCGCAAACGGCACGGTGGCGGATTGGACAATCGCCACAATCCATGTCCTTAAGGGTCAGCGGCTTTTGCTGCATGTCGTGGCTCCTGCGTGCTCGAACCACGGACTTCGGATTTGATCCATATCAAAGTAGAGAGTCCGGTCTGTTTTTAAGCTTAAACCCATGGACACCTATTCTCAACTGCGGCGGTTTGGCCTGTTTGACGCGAATGTGCCGCGCTACACGTCCTACCCCCCTGCCTCGAAATTCAGCAATGACGTGGCCGAACCGCTGCATCGCGATTGGATCCGCGCCATCACGCCCGGTGCGCGCGTGTCGGTCTACCTTCACGTGCCGTTTTGCAGACGGCTTTGCTGGTTCTGCGCCTGCCGCACCCAGGGGACACGAACGCTGGCGCCGGTCTCGGCCTATGTCGACACGCTGATCACCGAGATCCGGGCGATGAAAGGTATCCTGCCCGACGGCGTCGAAGCCGCGCGTATCCATTGGGGCGGCGGCACGCCGACCCTGTTGCCGCCCGAAGACATCGCGCGCCTGGCCGCCGCTTTGCGCGAAACGTTCGTGCAATCGGACACCTCGGAAATCTCGGTTGAGATCGATCCGAACGAGATCGATGAGCCGCGCATGGATGCGCTGGCCGCGATGGGCATGACGCGCGCCTCCATCGGCGTGCAGGATTTCGATCCCGAGATCCAGAAAATCATCGGACGGGAGCAAAGCTACGAAGTGACCCGCGACGCGATCGAAGCCTTGCGTGCCCGCGGGATCACATCCCTGAACACCGATCTGCTGTATGGGCTACCCAAGCAATCCCGCGCCCGGATCGCCAGTTCGATCCAGATGCTTCTGTCGCTCAGCCCGGACCGGGTGGCGCTCTATGGCTACGCCCATGTGCCCTGGATGGCCAAGCGCCAATCGATGATCCCGACCGATGAATTGCCCGGCCCCGAAGCGCGCCTGGGTCTCTTCGAGACGGCCCAGAAGCACCTGTTATGGGATGGCTACCGCCAGATCGGCATCGATCATTTCGCCCGCCCGACCGACAGCCTTGGCGTCGCTGCCGACGAGGGGCGGCTGCGGCGGAATTTCCAGGGTTACACCGATGATACCTGCGATGTGCTTATCGGGCTCGGCGCCTCCGCGATTTCGCGCTTCCCGCAGGGCTTCGTGCAAAATGCAGCCGGCACCGCGGCCTACCAAAAAGCCGTCCGCGCCGGTGCGCTGCCCACCGGACGGGGCCATGCCTTCACGGGTGATGACGTGCTCCGTGCACGGATGATCGAAATGCTGATGTGTGATTTCCGGGTCGATATCGCGACACTAAGGGCCGAAGGGCTCGGGCCGACCAAAAAAATCGCCGATATTCTAGGCCAGGCGGCCGACCAATTCCCTGATCTGGTCAGCGCCGATACGACGGGGCTCAATGTTGAGAAAAGCGCGTGGCCGCTGGCCCGTCTCATCGCCCGGCAATTCGATGCCTACGAGATCGAAGCCTCGGGTCATTCCTCGGCGATCTGAAAGACGGTTCTTGTCCCGGAGGCCCGCAAAGGCTGTCAGGCCGCGCTGCCCTTGATGTCTCCGAACGCCGCCCGCATCAATTCGCGCGTATACTCCGTCCGTGGGTTGTCAAACAGCGCCTGCGTCTCGCCGGTCTCAACCACGTCGCCCTGCCGCATCACCATCACCTTGTGGCTCAGCGCGCGCACAACCTTCAGATCGTGCGATATGAACAGGTAGGCGAGCTGATGGTCGGCCTGCAACCGGCGCAGAAGCTCCACAATCTGCACCTGTACCGTCATGTCGAGCGCACTTGTCGGTTCGTCCAGCACCACCAGTTTCGGGCGCAGGATCATTGCGCGTGCAATCGCGATCCGCTGCCTCTGCCCGCCGGAGAACTCGTGTGGGTAGCGGTGCATCATCGACGGATCCAGACCCACCTCGTCCAGAATCTCGGCCACGCGCCGCCGTCGATAGGCCTTCTCGAAGCCCTGCACCTGCAGCCCCTCCGACACGATCTGTTCGATGGTCATCCGCGGGCTGAGGGACCCGAACGGATCCTGAAACACGATCTGCATATCCTTGCGGATGCCGCGCAATTGCGACCGGGGCGCGGAATGCAGATCCTGGCCCAGAAAGCCGATGGGTCCCTCCGATTTGATCAGCCGCATGATGGCAAGCGCCAATGTCGTCTTGCCCGACCCGCTTTCGCCCACGATCCCCAGCGTCTCCCCCTGCCGCACCGAAATGCTGGCCGCATTCACGGCCTTCACATGGCCCACCGTCCGGCGCAGCAGGCCGCGGTGGATCGGGAACCAGATGCGCAGATCCTTCGTGTTCAGAATCTCCTCGGCGCCCGCCGGGACGGGGTCAGGCTGCCCCGTTTGTTCGGCACCCAGGAGCTTGCGCGTATAGGGATGCTGCGGATTTTCGAAAATCTCCTCGGTCTTGCCCTGTTCGACAATTTCCCCGCCCTGCATCACGCAGACCCGGTCGGCGATGCGGCGGACAATCCCCAGATCGTGGGTGATGAACAGAAGGCTCATCCCCTCTTTGCGCTTCAGATCGGCCAGCAGCTCAAGAATCTGCGCCTGGATCGTGACATCGAGCGCCGTTGTGGGCTCATCGGCAATCAGCAAATCCGGCCCGTTGGCCAGCGCCATGGCGATCATCACGCGTTGGCGTTGCCCGCCCGACAATTGGTGGGGATAGGCGCCCAAACGCGTTTCAGGGTCGCGGATGCCCACTTTGGTCAGCAACTCGATGATCCGTCGTCGCGCCGCATCGCCTGTCAGCTTCTGGTGCAGGGCCAGGCTTTCGGCGATCTGTTTTTCGAGCGTATGCAGCGGGTTGAGCGACGTCATCGGCTCCTGAAAGATGAAGCTGATATCGTTGCCGCGCACGGCGCGCAGATCGGCCTCCGGCGCACCGATCATTTCCTTGCCGTTATAGGTGACGGAGCCGGTGATCGTGGCCGATGGCGGCAAAAGCTCCACCGCCGAAAGCGCCGTGACGGATTTCCCCGAGCCACTCTCGCCCACAAGAGCGACGGTTTCGCCCTTGTCGACATGGAATGACACACCGCGGACCGCGTGGACGACGTGACCGTCCTGACTGAAATCAACCGACAGGTTTTTGACGTCCAGAACGCGGCTCATGAGAACGTCTTTCTGGGATCGAATGCGTCGCGAACGCCTTCGAAAACGAAGACCAGAAGCGACAGCATGATGGCGAAGGTGAAGAACGCCGTGAACCCGAGCCACGGGGCCTGGAGGTTGTTCTTGGCCTGCAAGGTCATCTCGCCCAATGACGGCTCGGACGAGGGCAGGCCGAAGCCCAGAAAATCAAGGCTGGCCAATCCCCCGATTGTGCTTGTGACGATGAAGGGCAAAAGCGTCAGCGTGGCCACCATCGCGTTGGGCAGGACATGGCGATACATGATCGTGAGGTTGCCGACGCCAAGCGCGCGGGCGGCGCGGACATATTCGAAGTTCCGCGCCCGCAGGAATTCAGCGCGCACGACACCCACGAGGCCGGGCCAGCCGAAGGCGACCATCAGCGCCACAAGCAACCAGAAGTTCATACTGAAAATCGTGGCCACGATGATGATGATGTAGAGGCTGGGTGTGGCGTTCCAGATCTCGATCAGGCGCTGCAGGAGCAGATCGACCCAGCCGCCGAAGAAGCCCTGAATGGCCCCCATGAAGATGCCGATGAGGCTGGCAAAGAACGTCACGATCAGTGCGAAGCTCACCGACAGGCGGAAGCCGTAGATTACCCGCGCCATCACATCGCGGGACGTGTCATCGGTACCCAGAACATTCGCGCCCCGAATGTCTTCGGGCAGCAGGCCCCAATGGCTTTCCACAACGGGCAGCCCGGCCTCGTCCAGGATCGGCGCGCCATCGGCATCCAGCGCCGGAAGCGCGTAGCGGCCGATCACGTCCGGCGGGCCGGGCGCGGTGCCGGGCCGATCGACGATCGTATCGAAGGAATAGGGCACAAGCGGCCACATCAGCCAGCCCTCGTTCACCTCGGCGCCCGCGAAGCTGCCAGTCTCCTGCACCTCCTCGATCACGGCATCGGGATCGTCCCAGCACTCTTCCAGCCCGCCCGAGACGATCAGGCATTGAACCTCGATATCGCGATAAACGGCTTCGGTCCGGAAATCGCCACCGAACTGGGTTTCGGGATAGAAGTTGAAGATCGGCGTGTAATAGGCGCCGTCATAGCGCACCAGAAGCGGGCGATCATTGGCGAGGAACGGGGCAAACATGCTGAACCCGTAGAGGATCGAGAAAATCCAGAGCGACCACAGCGCGCGGCGATTGGCCTTGAAGTTGCGCCAGCGACGCTGGTTCAGGGGGCTGAGCCAGCTGCGCCGGTTTTCCGAGAAAGCGCCATCACGGATCGGACCCGGGGAGGCGGGATCGGGCAAGGGCGGGGGGGCGGAGGGCATGGCCATGGTTCAGCTCACCCTTCCCGCGTTCCAAAATCGATGCGCGGATCGATCCACACATACATCAGGTCGGAAATGATACCGACGGCGAGGCCGATCAGGCCGAACACATAGAGCGTGCCGAAGATAACGGGATAGTCCCGGCTGACCGCCGCTTCGAAGGCCAGCCGCCCCAGACCGTCGAGCGAGAAAATTGTCTCGATAATCAGGGACCCGCCGAAGAACACCCCGACAAACACCGCCGGAAAGCCTGCGATCACAATCAGCATCGCGTTGCGAAACACGTGGCCATAAAGGACCTTGCGTTCCGGAAGGCCCTTGGCCTTGGCGGTCATCACGTATTGCTTCTTGATCTCATCGAGAAAGCTGTTCTTCGTCAGCAGGGTCAGTGTGGCGAAAGCCGATATGGTCGACGCCATGACCGGCAGGGTGATGTGCCAGAAATAATCGCCGATCTGCTGGATCAGGTTCATATCCTCGAACCCGTCCGACGTCAGGCCGCGCAGTGGGAAAAACTGAAAATACCGCCCACCCGCGAAGAGAACCAGAAGCAGGATCGCAAACAGGAAACCCGGGATCGCGTAGGCCACGATGATGATCCCTGATGTGACGCTATCGAATGTGGTGCCGTCCTTGACTGCCTTGCGAATGCCAAGCGGGATGGAGATCAGATAGGCGATCAGCGTGGACCACAGGCCCAGGGTGACGGAGACGGGCAGCTTCTCGATCACCAGATCAACGACCGATATCGAGCGAAAGTAACTCTCGCCGAAATCGAACCGCAGGTAGTTATACATCATCAGGCCGAAGCGTTCCCAGACCGGGATATCTTCGGCCACGCATTCCTCGGCATCCAGATCCGGCTCACCGGTGAAGCCGTCCTCGCATACGATGCGGGCGAAGTTGAACTCGATCCGCAAACTGTCGAGAAATTGCGGCGGCAGGCCGCGCGCGCCCTGATATCCGGTGTCGATGTCGCTGTCGCCGATGGCCTCGGATCCGCCACCGGAGATCCCGGCGAAGACATCCCCATCGCCTTCCAACTGCGCGATGACCTGATCGACCGGGCCGCCGGGCACCAGCTGCGTCAGCATGAAATTGACGATCATGACCCCGATCAAGGTCGGGATCACGAGCAGCAATCGTCTGAGGATGTAGGCTCCCATCAGATGGCCTTAGAACGCGCCCTGATCACGCAAGGCCTGTTCGGCCTCGGGGTCGATCCACCAGAAATCCAGGAAACCAAGCGAATAGGGCGGAAGCTCTTCCGGGTAGCGATACATGTCGTAATACGCGACCCAGTGGGCATCGTTGTACCATTGCCCGACGCGGATCACCCTGTCACGCAGGACCCGGTCGAGCGCGGTGACGGCAACGTCCAACTCCTCCCGGGTTTCGGCGTTCACCACGATCTCCAGAAGCTGATCGATGCCTTCATCGGCAAGGCCGGGCACGTTGAACAGGCTCTCATCCGCCCCGAGGGAGCCGAAATACTGCCGCAGGCTGGAGCCGGGTTCGTAGCCCATCGGGAAATGGTCGGTGATCATGTCAAAATCACCGTCGCGCTGGCGCTGTTGCAGCTGCGCGTTGTCGACCCGGTTGAGCGAGGCATTGATGCCGATCGCGCGCAGGTTTTCCACGTAGGGGTTGATGATCCGCTCGAATAGCGGCGACGAGTTGAGGAATTCGACGTCCAGCGTCTGGCCCGCCTCGTTGCGCAGCATTCCGTCATTGCCGGGGGTCCACCCCGCCTCCTCCAGAAGCGCCGTGGCGCGGCGGGATTGGCGACGATCCAACGCGCGGTCCGGGTTGGAGGCGGGCACGGCATAGACCTCTTGGGTGAACACCGTCTCGGGCAGTTGATCGCGCAGCGGTTCCAACAGCGCGAGTTCAGCCTCCGAGGGCATCCCCTCGGCCGCCATCCACGTGTTTTCCCAGAAGCTGACGACCGGTTCATACAGGCCATAGAACAGCGTTTCGTTCGTCCATTCGAAGTTGAACATATGCGCGATGGCGCTGCGCACGCGAACATCCTGAAACTGCGGGCGGCGCAGATTGATCATGAAGGACTGGCCGGAGGCGATGGTGCCGTCGGGCAGTTCTTCGCGAACCACGGTGCCCGCATCCAGCGCCGGAAAATCATAGTTGTTGGCCCAGGCCTGGCTGCTGCTTTCCTGGCGGAACGTGTAGTTGCCGGCCGTGAAGCCCTCAAAGGCCGCGAGACTGTCGCCATAATATTCGATGCGGATACTGTCGTAATTGTCACGGCCCTGATTGATCCACAGGTCTTCGCCCCAATAATCGCGGTCGCGCACGAAGACGACACGGTTGCCCGGGTCGACCTCTCCAAGCACATAAGGCCCGGACCCCACCAGCGGCTCCAACCGGCTATCCTCGAAATCGAGGCCGCTGGCGATGTGGCTGGCCTCGGAGAACACCGGCAGACCACCGGCAGACTGGATACGGTCACGCAGGGGGGCATCGGGGTTGAAATTGTAGCGAATACGGCGGTCGTCGAGGATTTCGGCGTCCTGGATCGTCAGCGGGATAGACGCGCGAAACGAGGGGAGGCCTTCATCTCGCAGGATCTGGTAGGAGAACAGGACGTCCTGCGCCGTCATCGGCGTGCCGTCCGAGAAAGTGATCCCTTCGCGCAGGGTAAAGATCACGTAGGAGCGGTCCTCGGGATAGGCGATTTCTTCGCATAACAGGCAATAGGCCGAGCCAATCTCATCCGCCGTCCCCGTCAGCATGGATTCGAAGAAAACCGACGACAGAACCGCCGGGCGACCCACGCGCGTATAGGGGTGCATGGAGTCGAAAGAGCCTGACGACCACGCGAACGATAATTCGCCCCCTTGCGGCGCATCGGGGTTCACGTAATCCAGATGCGGGCTGTCGGGGGAATAGCGCAACTCGCCGAACGTGGAGTCACCATATGTCCGGATCAGGCCATCTTCGCCAACCTCCTGGGCCGTCGCGCCCAAGGCGGCCAACCCGAGGATCAGGGCAGCACCGACCAGCGGCAGCGCGGCCGTCTGGCATCGCCGGGTATCCCGACCCTCATCGCGGACGTTTTCGGCAACCTGTGGTGTCTGTTGGGCCTGCATCTGCATCTCCCCGGCTTTTCGTAGCAACTGGACGCGATCTCGGATCGCGCTACCATTATATTATGGGTCGGTAGAGGTTAGAGACCAGTCGGCCCTGTATTCAAGTTGAGATTACGTGATCAGACGGTGATAACGCCCATTTCTTGCGGATATGGGCGCATCGAAGTGATCCGCACCCAATCCGGCGCCGTATCCCCAAACGGCTTGCCAAGCGAGCGTTCCTGGCTTGCACCCGCAAGAATTTCGGACGATTTCCATGAAAAAAGCCGCCCATCTTCCGGGCGGCCCATATTGTCGCGGTGGTGTGCGTCTTACTGCGTGGCCAGATAGGCGATCAGATTGGCGCGGTCTTCAACATCATCCATACCACCATAGGACATGGCCGTGCCGGGCGCGTATTCGCGCGGGTTCTCGAGGAATGCGGAGAGGTTTTCAGGCGTCCAGGCCCCGTCCTGAGACAGCAGCGCGTCGGAATAGTCGAACCCTTCCGCCGAGTGCTTGGGTCGATCCACGATCCCTGACAGGTAGGGACCAACACCGTTCTGGCCCGCATTCAGCGCGTGGCAGGCGGAGCATTGACGCCACAGGCGCTCACCTGCGCCTGCATCGGCGGAGGCGTAGACTTCCTCAAACGGGATTTCAGGCTCGGCCTCCACTTCGGCCACGGCGCCCTCTTCGGGGATCGCGATACGATAGCCGCTGACGTGATCTTCGTCATGATTGTCGACGTTGTAGAGGCCCTCTGCGGCCCAACCCGCCAGAAGGAACACAAGAAGTGCCACGCAGATCGAGCCTGCGGCCTTGGTGATGGTCATCGTGTCGAACATGTCGGCTCCGTCAGATGTCGGTGTCGCGGTTATGTATGGTGTTCCTTTGGTCCATGGCAAGGTGTAGAGAGCGCGACGAAACGACCATTTTGCTGTGGATTTTTCAATGACGGACCGTATCGCCTTCCAGGGAGAGCCTGGGGCCTATTCCCACGAAGCCTGCCGCGAGGCGCGCCCCGAGCTGGAGCCGCTGCCCTGCGCAACCTTCGAGGATGTGATCGACGCGGTCCATAGCGGGGCGGCCACGCAGGCCATGTTGCCGATCGAGAACTCCACTTATGGTCGCGTGGCCGACATCCACCGCCTGCTGCCCGAAAGCGGCCTGCATATCGTGGATGAGGCGTTCGTGCGGGTGCATATCAACCTTCTAGCAGTGCCCGGCGTGTCTGTCAGCGACGTGAAGGAGGCCTATAGCCACCTTGTCTTGCTGCCCCAGTGCAGCAGGTTCCTGCGCGAACACGGCATCCAGGGCCGGGTCAGCCCCGACAATGCCCGCGCCGCGCGGGATGTGGCGGAATGGGGCGATCGCTCCAAGGCGGCGCTGGCCTCGGAACTGGCCGGTGAGATCTACGGCCTGGATATGCTGGCCCGCCATATCGAGGACAGCGATTCCAACACCACGCGTTTCCTTGTGATGGCGCCCGAGGTGGACCTGAACCGCCGGGCCGAGCGGATGATGACAACCTTCGTCTTCCGCGTCCGCAACATCCCGGCCGCGCTCTACAAGGCGATGGGCGGTTTTGCGACCAATGGCGTGAACATGACCAAGCTGGAAAGCTACATGGTCGACGGCTCGTTCACCGCGACGCAGTTCTACGCGGATATCGAAGGCCACCCGGATGACCGCAACGTGCGCCTCGCGCTGGAGGAGCTGTCGTATTTCACCAGCGTTCTGAAGGTTTTGGGCACTTACCCTGCCGATCACGCGCGGGACTAGGCCGCCCGTTTACCCTGCGGGCTCCGCAACGAGATCCGCGAACCAGAGCCAGGCATCCTCGGCAATCTGCGGTCCGCCCTCATAGAACCAATGAGTGTGGCCCTGGATCACGACCAGTTCGGTGAAATGACCCATATCGGCCAGAGCCTGCCCCGATTGGCGCGCATCCGCGAGGGGGAACAAGCGATCAAACGAACCCAGGTAGTGGCGGATCGCGGGGGCATTGTCCTGCGGGATCAGCCAGCCCTCTGGCACGAACCCTGCATGGCCCGCAACGGCGACCCACGGCCCATCGTAACGATTGGCCAGAAGCTGCGCATAGATCGAGCCGGAGGAGTGGCCGAACATGAAAACCCGCTCCCGGTCGATCGGGTAATCCTCGGCCGCCAGATCCAGTGCGCGGGCAATCAGGCCGCTATCGTCGTTGTTCGGATCCCACCGCGCGCCGTCGGATTTCAGCGACACAAGAAGCAGCCCGTGGGCGTCAGCGGTATCGTCCCACATGTCGATCATGCTGAGTTCATCGCGGTTCGCACCATGTAGAAGCACGACAACGGGGCGAGGCTCGGTACCGGTTCCGCCGTCATAGATGCTGGCCCGACGCACGGTGGTGAGGCCTTCGACCATCCGGTAACTTGTCACGTGCCGCACCACGGGACTGTAGCTCACGTCAACGGGGAGAGGCGGGCGAAGATCGTTGCGTTCGAGCGCTGTATAGCTGGCCGGAAGATCCGGACGGCGCGGCTGCGCAGCGTCGACTGCCCCTTCATCGCGCACCGCATCCGACAATAGGCCCGCAAAGGGCAGATCCACCTGCAGGTGACGCAGGCCATAAGCGCCACCGGCACTCAAAATCATGACAAGCCCAATCCCCACGATCAGCAGACGGATCACCTGCATTCCGACACCTTCCTGTTCCAATATGGACGAGAAGAGATGCCGTTAGATTGCGCTGACTTCATGGCGGCGGTGGGGAGTTTTGGCGAAAAGGGCGATTAACTCGGTGCCCGTTCGGCCCATCCGGCAAAGATACGTTCCAAGAACACCACAATGTAGAACAGCACGATCCCAAGCGCCGCCATGGCGAAAAGGACGGCAAACATCAGGGGATAATCGCTGCTGATCCGGGCGCTGTCGAACAGGTCCCCCAAGCCGCGCCCATGGGGCGAGACGATCTCCATCAGGTTGGTGCCGATGAAGGCAAGGGTCACCGCAACCTTCAGGGCGCCGAAAAACTCCGGCAGGGTCTTGGGCAGCGCGATTTTCCAGAAAATCGTTGTATTCGAGGCCCCTAGAGACCGCAGGATATCGCGATATTCCGGCTCCAGCGTGCTCAGACCGATGGACACCGAGACGGCGATTGGAAAGAAGCTGATCATGAAAGCGATCAGGATCGTGTTGAAATCGTGCTGACCCACGAACATCAGCGCGACGATGGGAACCACGGTGGCCTTGGGGATCGCGTTGAAGCCCACGAGGATCGGATACAGCCCGTCGCGCGCGAACCGCGAAAAGCCCATCAGCATGCCGATCAGGGTGCCCACCACAACGGCCAGCGCCAGGCCCACAACCGTGCGCCAAAGCGTTTCCCAGCTCTTGACGATGAAAAGGTCCGCGAATTCCGCATAATGGGGAAACAGGTCCGACGGGCTGGCCATGCGGAAATCCGGTAACTGATTGTACCAGACAGCAAATTCCCAAAGCGCGAGGATGCCGACGATGAAAACGATGGGGGCAAGGATCTTGCGCGCGGTCTCATTCATGCCGCGCCCTCCGCCTTGGTGGGGTGCCCATCGAGCGGCGCATCCGCATCCGTTGCGCGACCCTGGGCGACCTGGATCTGGTGGCGGAGCGTGGCAAGCATCTCTGCCGCCTTGGGCGTGTAGAGGTCATCCAGGGTCCGCTTGCCGGTGATATCGACATCCAGCACATATTGAGCATGGGCCGGTCTGCCTGACAAAACAATGACCTGGTCGGCCAGAAACACCGATTCCCGAAGATCATGGGTGATCAGAAGGCAGGTAAACGGCTCAGCCTCGCGCAGGTCATGCATGGTGCACCAGAGGTCCTCCCGGGTGAAAGCATCAAGCGCGCCGAACGGCTCATCAAGGATCAGGACGTCGGGCTTGTGGATGATGGAGCGGCACAGGCTGGCGCGTTGGCGCATACCGCCCGACAGCTCGGACGGGCGTTTGCCCTCGAACCCCGCCAATCCGACAAGATCAAGCAGGTGCATGGCGCGGTCATGGGCCTCGGCCTTGGACATCGGGCTTTTGACGATCTCGAAGGGCAGCATGACGTTCTGTAGAATTGTGCGCCATTCCAGCAAGACAGGGTTCTGGAACGCCATGCCCACCGTTGGGCGCGGCGATGTAACCTTTTGATCGTGAAGCCAAACCTCCCCCTCATTGGGTTTCATCAGGCCAGACACCAACCGCGTCAGGGTGGACTTGCCACAGCCCGAAGGGCCGACCACCGCACAGAACGAATTTTCGGGGATCTGGAGCGTCAGCGCATCAAGCACCGGCAGCGGCCCGGCCTTTGTTTTATAGGCATGTGTGACCGATTTCAGTTCGATCATCGGGTTGGCGGTGGTCATGGGCTGGCTTTCAGGAGGCAAATGGTTAACGGGCCGGTAACGGACCCGGTAAATTGTCGGGTTTTGAACATGTCGTGGTTAATGCGATGTCCAGCAACGGCGGATAGAACCGGTATATCTGACGTATATCTTCGGTATATCCCGACGAGATACTTTCCGACCCGGCCCAATCAAAGGGGGCCGGATCGGGCTATATCAATAGTAGATCAATCGCCAATCACTCGGCCCCGATCATCAGGACATCACCTTCGGGCAGATACGCATCGGTGAAGTAGAGGCTCGCGTCGGGCTCTGCCTGGAATTCGTAGGTCAGGCGCAGCTGTTCGATGGCGCGATCAAAGCGGTCGGCGTCGATGCCGCCCATGCCGTTTTCCATCACGTATTCGGTCAGCACGTTGCCTTCGATGGCAAGCTCAAGGCGGCGCTGCTCCAGCTCGACATCACCGGCGGGGTTGCGGTCGATCACCGCCGCCGCGCCTGCGGCCGGATCAGCGATGGCGGCCGACCAGCCCTGGGCCACAGCGCCCAGAAACGCGGTTACGATTTCGGGATTGGCCTCGGCGAAGTCGGTATTGACGATGATAGCGTTGCCGTACAGCTCCACCCCGTGGTCGGCGAACATGATCGTGGTGATGTCATCCTCGGGCACACCAAGACGCGCGAGCGACAGGTAGGATGAGAAGTTGAAGCCTGTCACGCTATCCACATTGCCTTCGGCCAGCATCGGTTCGCGGGTGGGGAAGCCCACCGGTTCCACGGTGATTGTCGAGACGTCGATGCCGTTCACCTCCGCAAGGATCGGGAACTGCGCCCAGGCACCATCGGGGGGCGGCGCGCCAAGAATGGACCCTTCGAGGTCTTCAATGCCGGAAATGCCCTGGCTGACGCGGCCCACAATGGAGAAGGGCGGGCTATCGTAGACCATCATTACGGCGGTCACGGGCGCGCCCGGGTTCTGATCGAGGAAGCGGATCAGGCTGTTGATGTCGGCAAATCCGATGGGAAAGGCGCCGGAGGCGACCTTGGGCAGCGCATCGAGCGATCCCTGGCCTGCCGTGACCTCCACGTTCAGGCCGGCCTCGGCGAAGTAGCCATTGTCGATGGCCATGAAATAGGGGGCGGACGGACCCTCAAAGCGCCAATCGAGCGCGAAGGCGATATCGGTCTCTTGGGCTTGAACAGGCGCGGCAAGGGGCATCGCAACAAGCAATGCACCGGCCAACGCGGGCAGCATACGGGTGAACACGTGAAACTCTCCTTGTTGTGCGCCAGGTCTCAGGCGGGCGCCCGACAGAGGGGCGTTTGCCTGTGGCGGCGTCAATCGCGCATCCGTCTGTCGGGACACGTCGGCAGGCAGGTTGCGCGATTTCAAGGCAGTTTGCCAGAATTTTGTGCAAAGGCCGCGTGTGGACTAAAGCGTGAGGTGGAAGGGCTGAAACCCCCGCCCGGACGGGCCGGGATAGGCGGAGGCGGCCGTCAGGCCCAACTCCGCCAGTCTTGCCTCGCAGCGAAGCGCACCGGGGCCAGTATCGAAGACCAGCGGCACGCCACCGAGCGGTTTGAAGGACCATGTCGGGTCGACCACCGGGGCGACCGGTTCCCGGGCGTCGGACACGTACCGCGCAACCGCGTCGCGGACGCTGATCGACGGGGTGCGGATTTCCTGCGCCTCGGCAGCGGCGCGCATATGCCCGCCGCCCGCCGCGCGGTAGGAATTGGTGACGACCAGCGCCTCATCCTCCGGTTGGACGGGACGACCATCGGCAAACCGCAGATCCACGATCCGGCCGGGTGTGGCGTAGATTTCATCGCCTTCGGCATTGGTGCGTGGAGGATGCGACACGTCGATCTGGTAGCGAAGCCCCACGAGACGGTCAAAATTGTAGGGGGCGAAATCGTGGTCGATCAGGGGTTGTGGCCCCGTGGCGTCGGGCGCGATCCAGTTGAACAGCGAGGCCGCGCGTTCCAGCCAATCCCGGATGCCGCGCCCGGTGATCCGCAGGACACACAGCATGTTGGGGTAGATATAGAGATCGGCGGCGTGGCGTAGTTTCAGGGGGCCGACGGGAATATCGGTGTAGCTGGACGCGCCCGCATGGCCCCCGGCCTTGAAGGGGGCCACCGCCGACAGGAGCGGCAGATCGGCAAGATCCGGGTTTTGTTCGATGACGGGCGCGGCGACGGCGAACTGGGCATCGGCCACAAGCTGCGTGGCGGCGCAGGGTGCCAGGGCGGAGAAATACGTTTCGAGCTGCACCGCGGTCTCGCCCAGAGGGCGGGAGACAAAGCTTCGCGTCGACCGGTGATCGCGGGACAGGCCGGTATGCAGATCGGGATAATCGCGGATCATGCGCCGCATGTACCGCCGGTTTTCAGGGCCGGGCAGAAGCGCGGCCATGGTGCCGCATTCGGCGCGGGCGATGGTGTAGGCCTCGTCCGGCGCGGTCGGAGCCGCGGGCGTGAGTGTCAGATCGATGCACCCTAGATGGGAGCCATAGGCGCCGGGCTGCACGATCGGGGTGCCCACCACCGGTTGCGGCGGCGTTGCCGGGATGACCCGGTGGGTGTGGCCCGCAATCACGGCATCCACGCCCTCGATCTCGGCAATCGTGAGGGCCATGTTCTCCGAGCCCGGGGCGGCCTTGAGGTTGCCCATTCCGCTATGGGCGAGCACGATCACGACATCCGCCCCGCGCGACCGCAGATCGACCGTGGCCTCGGTCACGCGGCAGAGCATATCGGCAAACACCATGCGTCCCTGCACGAACGGCCTGTTCCAAGCGGCGACCTGCGGCGGAAGGCAACCGGTGATACCGATCTTGATCGCATGGCTCCGCCCCGAGCCGTCCACCACCTCGCGGTACAACAGGCACGACCGGGGAAAGAAGCTGCTGCCATCGGTGTGATCGGCATTGGCGCAGACAACGGGAAAGGCGGCACCGGCCAGCACGGCCTCAAGATGCGGGAGGCCGAAATCGAAGTCGTGATTGCCCATGGTGGCCGCATCGAACCGAAGCGCGTTCATCGCGGCGATCATCGGGTGCATCCGCCCGGACGGCACGATCTCAGCCACCGCCGCATCGGCCAAAGGCGTGCCCTGAAGCGTATCGCCATTATCGACCAGCACGAGGTTCGGCACCTCGGCCCTTGCCCGGGCAATGGCGCCGGCCAGCCGCGCCAACCCGACATCGGGCGCGCGGCTATCGGTGAAATAGTCGAACGGCAAAAGGTTGGCGTGCAGATCCGACGTGGCCAGAATCCGAAGGCGTATGGATGAGGAGGCGTCCGAGGACTGGTCGGGCGCCGACGGCCGCGCGAAGGTCATGTTCGCCCCGGATTAAGTGTTCGCATGAGCCAGAGTCTTGCCCTATTGCAGCCGTGGCAAGGGGGGCAGGCTCCCGCCTGACGTGAATTAGCGTTTGCACTGTTGCCTGAGGGCCATAGCCTTGGGCTTCGGGGACGCGGAAGGGACAGAACATGCGCAACGCGGAACAGGTGACGTTCGGGACTTCGGGCCTAGACAGGGCAGGTGCATTGCGCCGCGACACACAACGGCTGGCCGCCGCATTGGCCGATGGCGCGCCGGTCTTGCCGATGTGGCGCGGCAAACCGATGGTGACGGGAACGCCAGAAAGCGGCGACATGGCACTGGCCTTTCGCAAAATCGGCGATCTGGTGCTTTCCAAGGCCGACGAAACCCCCGTGATGCTCGGCCTGGATGAGGCCGGCGAGGCGCCGGTTTTCGCGCTCGACATCTCGGCCTGGACCCCAAAGCAGGTGGACGAAGCCGCGGTGACGGCGTTTGCGGACCCGTCGGTTCAGGTGCACCCGGCGGAACGCGTGGCGGGTGCGGGCTTTCGCGAATTGCGCGGCCTGATGAGCCACCTGTCGCGCCGCGATGCCGAGATCGCGGCCACGGCCCGCGCGGTGCTGACCTGGCATTCCACCCATCAATTCTGTGCCAAATGCGGTGCGAAGACCGGCCAGGCCGAGGCCGGGTGGATGCGCGATTGCCCGGCCTGCGACGGCAAGCATTTCCCGCGCACCGACCCGGTTGTGATCATGCTGATCACCCATGGCGATGCGGTTCTGGTGGGCCGGTCGCCCGGTTGGCCCGAGGGGATGTATTCCCTGCTGGCGGGTTTCGTGGAACCCGGTGAAACCATCGAGGCCGCGGTGCGCCGCGAAGTGTTCGAGGAATCCGGCGTTTATGTCGGCGATGTGGAATACCTTGCCAGCCAACCCTGGCCATTCCCGGCCTCGCTGATGTTCGGCTGCCGGGGAGAGGCGCTTTCCACCGAGATCGACATCGACCCCGAGGAAATCGAAGATGCCCGCTGGGTCACCCGATCCGAGATGCTGGAGGTTTTTGCCGGCAACAGCGACGGCATGTTACCTGCCCGCAAGGGCGCGATTGCGCATTTCCTTTTGCAACACTGGCTGGCCGATACGCTGGATTGACAAGGGTGAAGCCTTGACGCGTGCGGCCCGCACTTTCAAACGGATGTCAGGGCGCAGCAAGGGACCACATGTGATGAAGTTCAAAGTCTCCGAAGATGTGGATGCGCCCGCAGATGTCACCTTCGCCCGGTTCACCGATTTTCGCGGCGTGGAGGCCGAGGCCCTGGGCCGGGGTGCCACGTTGTCGCGGGTGGCCAACTGGCATGCGCCTGCACAGGGCTGCGCGTGGCGCGGCACGGTGAAGATTCGCGGCCGGAGCCGCCCGATTACCGCCGAGATCGCGGAGTTCCTGCCTCCGCAGCGCTGCGAGATCCAAACGACCATCGGCGGCATGGAGGCCGTTTACGAGATCACGTTCCTGGAACTGCGCCCGGATATGACGCGTGTGCAGATCGTGATGGACCTGTCGGCCAGCACGCTCTCGGCCCGCCTGGCGCTGCAGACCCTGAAGCTGGCGCGTGGCCGGGTGATGCAGCGCCTGCAAGGCCTGCAGGCCCGGCAAGGTAATCTCGCCGAAGAGGATTACCGGCGCGCGCGGGCGTGACTGTGACGTCACCGACCAGCCCACCGCGGCCCTATTCCTCCTACATGATCTGCACGACCCCACGGAGCGGCTCGACCCTGCTGTGCTCACTGCTTGAGGCGACGGGGGCGGCCGGGCGACCGGGATCACATTTCCATACGCCCGACCTTGACCGATGGCGGGAGGTCTATGCGCTCACGGAAGTTGCCTTCGCATCGGAGCGAGAGAAGCTGGCCGCGATATTCGACGCGGCGCGCAAACGGGGGCGCGATGAAACGGGCATGTTCGGCCTGCGGATGCAGCGCGGCAGTTTCCCGTTTTTCATCGAACAGGTGGGGCGGCTGCATCCCGAATGCCGCGATGATCGAAGCCGATTGGAGGCCGCCTTTGGCCCGATGTTGTTCCTGCATCTGAGCCGCGCGGACAAGCTGGACCAGGCGATTTCGCGGCTGAAGGCGGAGCAGACGGGGTTGTGGCACAAAGCGGCGGACGGCACGGAACTGGAGCGGGTCGCGCCTGCACAGCCTCTGGTCTACGACCGGGACGCCATCGCCCGGCACCTGGACGAATTGTCGGCTCTGGAGGCCGCATGGGAGGCGTGGTTCGCGGAGGCGGGGATCGACCCGCTTATTTTGACGTATGACGGGCTGGCGCAGGACCCTACAGGCACATTGGCCATGATCCTGCGCGCCCTGGGCCGGGACCCGGCCTTGGCGCAGGGCATTGCGCCGCCGGTTGCAAAACTGGCCAACGCGACGAACCGCAACTGGGCAGATCGGTTTCGCAAGGAAACAGAAGGGCGTTAGGGTTGCGGCGTGCCCGCGCGCCGTGCGCCGCGTTTGATCCCCAACTGGCGCTCGCGCCAGATGATGGCGATGCCCGCGATCACAATCAGGGTGGCGCCGAGGATCATCGACATGGTCGGCACCTCGCCGAACACAGTGTAGCCCACGATAATCGCCAGCAGCATCGAGGTGTATTCAAACGGCGCGATCAGGGACGCATCGGCGTGGCGGTAGGAGGATGTCAGCAGGATCTGGCCCACCCCGCCCGCAAGGCCCGCCGCGATCAGCATGACGAATTGGCCCGGCGTCGGCCACGCCCAACCCCAGGGGAGTGTCAGCAGGCTGAGGCAACTGGCGGTGATCGAAAACCAGAAGACGATGGCGGCGGTCCGCTCCACCTGCACCAGTTTGCGCACGAACACCTGCGCCAGCGCAGCGCAGATCGCGCCCATCAGCACCAGCATGGCGCCCAGCGCCTGCGCGCTGTCGGCGGTTTCGGGATCGACATTGAAGCGCGGCGTCAGGACGATCAGCACGCCGCCCATGCCAAGCGCCACCATCGACAGGCGGAAGATCCGCACCTCCTCGCCCAGAAACATCGCGGCAAAGACAACCACGAGGATCGGCGCGGCATAGCCGATGGCCGTCACTTCGGGCAGGGGCAAGAGGCCGAGACCAGCAAAACCAAGCCCCATGGCGCAGGTCCCCACAAGGCCGCGCCACAGGTGCCCCATCGGGTTCTTCGTCTCCAGCCCATGGGCCAGGTCGTGGCGGATCATCAGCCAGGCGAGGATGACCGGGATCGCGAAGAAGGAGCGGAAGAACACGGCCTGGCCCGGCGGGATCGCGTCGGCCGTGGCCTTGATCAGGCTGGCCATGGAGACGAACACGCAGACTGACGCGATCTTCAGCGTGATACCGCGCAGCGGGTTTTGCGGGGGGGCGTCTTGTGTCGGCATGCCCATGGCCTACGCCCGTTGATCGGCGGCGGCAAGGCAGAGGCGGCGTGGCACCGCCTGGCTCAGGCCAACGCCTTCGGACGGGGGGCATCGGGCGCTGGCATGGCGGCCATGGCCCGGCGCACACCTGGCATGTCGGTCGCGTAGTGGCCGTCGGCAATCAGCCATCGCCCCTCCACCCGGATCAGCACGCGATGCGCGATCACCTCATCGCTCAGCAGATAGCCCGGCAAGACATGCTGCGACACGAAAGTGGCCTGGATACGATCGGGATTGATGAAGCGGGCCGCGATGGTTTTGCGCTGTAGATCCAGCACGCCGAGCGACTCGAAATAATCACACATGGCATCGAAGATGGCCTTCAATTCCTCACGCGTAGAGATCATCCGCTCCCCATCAAAGGTGCCCATGGATTGCGGCAGGGAAAAGCGGCAGGCCAGCGCCTCGAAATCGCGGTTCTGATAAGCCACGCGCGTTTCTTCTAGAAGAAGTTCGGATACCGACGCCGCATCTGCGAAGGGCGGATCGGCTGGCAAGGCGATCTGTGTCATCAGCGTCGTTCACGTGTCTGCATGCCTTTGCATGCATAGCGTCAAATCGTTTCGGATGAAACAGAATTTGCGAGCCGTGGGCGTGTCTTGGCCCAGTTGCGCCGGATCAGAGCCTTTGGGCGCCGAACGTATCGCATTGGTTCGGATCACCGGTTTCATAGCCGATGGTGAACCAGCGTTGCCGCTGCGCCGACGAGCCGTGGGTGAACGTGTGGGGGTTCACCGCGCGGCCCGCCTGGGCTTGCAGATAATCGTCGCCGATGCGCGCGGCGGCGTTCAACGCCTCTTCCAGATCACCCGGCTCCAGAAGGCCATCGAGCCTGCTGGCCCACACACCGGAGAAGCAATCGGCCTGCAATTCCGTCATCACCGACAGCCGGTTGGACACGGTCTGAGACGCCGCCGCCCGCTGGCGGGAGACCTCGCCCAGGATACCCAGACGGTTCTGGACATGGTGTGCCACCTCGTGGGCGATCACGTAGGCGGCGGCGAAATCACCACCCGCGCCAAGCCGGTCGGACATGTAGGCAAAAAACGCCGTATCGAGATAGGCGCGTTGATCGGCGGGGCAGTAGAACGGCCCCGTCGCGGCCTGCGCCCCGCCGCAGCCCGATTGCGTGGTCCCGGAGAAGAGCACCAGCGACGGTGGCTGATAGGCTTCCCCGAACGCGGCTGGATAGACCTCGGCCCAGACATCTTCGGTGGTGGCCAGAACGCGCGAGGCGAACTCGCCCGCTGCCTGTTCCTCGGCACTGAGCGGACCGGTGGGGGCAGAGCTTGTCTGCTGCTGCGGGGCCGATTGCCCGTTCAGCAGGGGGGTCAGATCGACCCCGAGGAAATAGCCGATCACCACGATGGCGATCACACCGAGGCCCCCTACCCCGGCGGAGCGGCCCCGCCCGCCGCCCGCACCGCGACTGCGGCGGCGATCAATCACGTTGCGGCTGGAACGGGTATTGCGCAGGCGCATGGGGGGCCTCCTCGGACGGCTCAAACAAAGATAACGCGCTCGAGCTTAGCCCGGTTCCGGTCCAAACGTCTTGCGATTCGACGGATGGACGATTATCTGACGGATCGAGAGGTTGGCGCGGGCAAGCACTTCGCCAACCCGGTCAGATCCGGAAGGAAGCAGCCGTAACGATTCCCGCTTGGGTCGTTGTCCAGCCTCTCACCAATGGACCGATCTTGCCCAGCAAGGTTGGTCGCACCAACTGACCATTCTTGCGCAGCGGGGCTGCCAGGAACCCGAAGCGCCACATGGCGCCACATCTCAACCGGAGGCTTCATGGAGATTGTATCCGCCCTCCGGGCCCGCGTCTGATACCAGACCGCGCCCGATGTTCTGACCGCGCAGGGCCGTTGCCCGCGCCCCTTTGTCATGACCAATCGGGACACCTCCATTGACCACTTATTCTCTTGCCGACCTTGGATGGTCGGCGCGCCATATGGCGCAACTCTCCACCGACGAATTCGAAACCCTCACCCCGGCCCGCATCAGCTCGGTCGCGCGCAGCCGTCTGGATGCGCTGTCCGCGCATGGGCCCTTGCACCTGCTGGCCGGTAGCGACGAGAGCACCGGCGATTACGTAACTGGCGATTGGGTGCTGACCGACGCGGCCCAGACCCATGTGGTGCGGCGGCTGGAACGGGATACGCTCCTGTCCCGTCGCGCAGCGGGCACCGGCGTCGAGACGCAGTTGATCGCGGCCAATGTGGACACGCTTGGCATCGTCACCTCGTGCAACGCGGATTTCAACGAAGCCCGCCTGGAACGGTATCTGGCGATGGCGGCCTCGGCCGGGTGCCTGCCGCTGATCGTGCTGACCAAGGCCGACATGTGCGATGACCCGCGCGACTATGCCCGCAGGGCCGAGCGCCTGTCACCGATGGTGACGGCCATCACGCTCGATGCCACCGCCGATGACGCGGCGGAGGTGCTTGAGCCGTGGGCGAAGAACGGCCAGACACTGGCGCTGGTCGGCTCATCCGGTGTGGGGAAAACCACGTTGGCCAATGCGCTGACCGGGGCCGAGGCCGCAACGGCGGGGATCCGCGAGGATGACGCCAAAGGCCGCCACACGACCACGTCGCGGGGATTGTCACGCACGCGGTTCGGCGGCTGGCTGATCGACACACCGGGGATGCGTGCCCTGCGCCTGAACGAGGCAGCCGATGGCATTGGCGCGGTTTTCGCCGATATCGAGGCGCTGGCCGAGACCTGCAAGTTCCGCGACTGCGCCCATGAGGCGGAGCCGGGATGCGCGGTTCAGGCCGCGATTGCAGCAGGTGATCTGGACGCCGACAGGCTGAAACGGTTCCGAAAATTGATGCGGGAAGATGCGCTCAACATCGAAACCGTGCACGAGGCGCGGGCCCGGCAACGGGATCTGCACAAGATGTATCGTAGCACGCAAAGCGGGGCACGGCGCAACAAAAGGCTCTAGGGCGCGGCGGCTGTGGGCCACAGAAACAGCAACGTCACGAAGCCCACGAACAGCACCACAAAGGCCACGCACCACCAGCCGGGCACCCGCACCACCCAGCGCATCAGCGAGCCTTTGGGCAATGCCGACGAGCTGATCCAAAGGGCCGTGGCGATCATCGCCGCGGCCAATTGCCAGAGCAGAAAGCCGGTCACCCGGTTCATGCCGCGCACGAAGCCGTCGCCGGTGGGTTCGGCGTTCAGCGCCACGATGGAGGCCCCCATTACCACCGCCCAAAGGGCCATCGCACCCCATATCAGCGCGGACCGTGTCACAGGTCTTCCCAGCGGGTGAGGCCGGCCTCCCCACCCGCCCAGCGATAATAGGTGGCCATGAGGAGGCCAAAGAGCATCCCCGCAAGGAGCGAGGCGATCAGTGCGACGCTGATCGGAAGATCCCCGCCGCGCCAACTGAGCAACCACATCACCGACCCCCAGAGCAGACCGAAGGCCGGGCCCATCAGCAACGTGGCGCGCAGGAAACTCATGTAATGGGGCGGACGCGGGCGCAGCCCGAGACGGCGGGCGACGCGAAAGACAGGCGGCGCGTAGTTGAGCCGTTTGATACCGGAGCCGTCAAGCTCCGCCATCGCGCGGGTCAGGCGCTGATTGTAAGGGTCGGACATTGGCAGCAGGCCCTTCGATTACCCGCCATAGGGTCCGGAATTGCCCGGCGGAGGTCAACCCACCGCCGGGCGTTGCATGATCAGACCGGGCCATGCTCCACAACCTGGCCCGGATGGGCGGTGGCCCAATCGCGCAGAAACTCCGCGATTTCCGGATCGGCCACCCGGTCCGGAGCCGCACGGGGCAGCGCCACACCTTCGTCCAATGCCAGACGCAGACAGGTGACATAATCCCGCCCCTCGCGGTTGGGATTGTTCTCGGCCCCATGCAGGATCGTGGAAAAGAGCGTGCCGCCATAGCCGTTGATATGCCCGAGATCCGGCTTGAGCCGCAGGAGATACTCCATCACCTCCGGCAGGCCCTCCCACCCGGCAACCTGAACCGGCGTCAAACCTTCGGTATCGGGGCGGTCATATTCCACGCCGATGGCCACCAGCCGTCTGATATGGTCGAGCTTGCCGGGAAGGTGCACGATCAGCCGCACGATGTTACGGGCGGCGGGCGGTATCTTGGCGGTGTCGATATAGGTGCCTGTTGGCACTTCCCCGTCGGCCACCTGAGCCAGGAGGGTTTCGGTGGGATCGAGCGGGGTGGCGTGCCCCCGATCGGCCAGAAGATCCGCAAGGTCGGTATTTCCAAAGATCCGCGCATAGGCGTAGGGCGTCAGCCCGTCATGGGCACGCGTCGGGTCCGCGCCTTGATCGAGCAGAAGCGTGACCATTTCCGGCGGGCTCATCCGCCGGGCGGCCTGGTGCAGGGCCGGAATGACCCAGGGCGCCTCTCCCCCCACCTCGGCGGCGTTGAACTCATCGGCATCGGCCCCAGCCTCCAGCAACATCCTGACGGCCTCCACATCATGGAAATCCATTGCCCGCAGCAGTGCATTGGTGCCCTTGGGATCGGCCCCATGGGCCAGCAGCAGGCGCAGGCCGCCGTGATGCCCAAGCTCGGTTGCGTGATAGAGCGACTCGCCGTCATTGGGATCGGCCCCGTGATCGAGAAACCATTCCGCAAGCGCCATGTTGTCGGCATGGCCGATGGCGAAATAGAGCGTCGACAGCCGGTGATCATCTCCGAACCCCAAGGGAACGCCATGGTTCACATCCGCGCCGTGGGCCAACAGGAGATCCGCAATGGCGAGCATATCGGCTTCGCGGTCGGGATAGAGGTGAATGGCCCTGGATTGCGCCAGAACGGTGAGCGGCGGGGCCAGCGGGCTGGGTTTGGTTGCCCGGGACGGATCCGCGGCGATCATCCCGGCCACGTCCTCCAGATGGTAGAGCAGACAGGACAACGCCAGATTGCCATTGGGCAAATCCGGATCCGCATCGAGCATCTGGCGCACGACATGATCCTGCCCGTTCTTCAGCGCGAGGCCGAGGCGTTGTTGCTTTTGTGCGCGGTCCATCCCCTCGGTCTCGGCCGAAAGCTTCAGGTGCGGCCAGGAGGCAAAGCCTTGTTCGCGGGCGATTACATGGAGAAAGTCTGCGTGGGTCAGACCCGCCCCCTCCGGGCGGGGGCGGTAATCCTGAACACGTCTGATGGCGTCCTGGGTTCCCCCTTTAAACGCCTTCTTCAACGCCGTTGCATCACGGCGCAGTTGGTCGATTGATTTGGTCATCGGATCCCTCGTATTCGCCCACCGATCCGCTAGGGAGGGCATGAGAGACACCGAAATCGTGTCTGTCGTTTGCTCTGTCAGGGGTGCCGATGACGGCTGTCCGCGGATCTGGATGCTGCCCCTACGTCAACAAACCAGAACGTAGCGCACCGGGTTTTCATTTCAAGTGAAAATAGTCGCATACAGGCGGTTCAGCCGATCAGACCAAGGACGGACGCGGCGAGAAAGTTGCCGAAGACCGACAGAATGCAGGCGGCGGAAAAGTAGATCATCGCGACGAAGAGACCCCATCGCAACAGTGGCCAGCTCTGTGCAACGCCGGCCCGCCAGAGCAAAATCGCGGCGGCCATCGTGGGCAGATGGGCCATGGTGAACAGCGCCATCGCGGTGATAGGCAACGCTGCAATCACCGCCCGTGGGCCACCCGCCAGAAGTGCCGCGCCCCAGAACGCCGCGGCCAGGGCCGACATAGTCAATACGGCGGCGGCCATCGCCATCTGGATAGGTGTCAGCTGCATTTCCGCCTGCTCCGCATCGTGGCGATCCGGCCACGCGCCGCGTTATCGGGGGGCACGGGGCCGAACGCAATGGAGCATCCGCGAGGGCTGCGCAGCGCCCGGCGCGAGATTCGAGGATATTGCGCTGCATTCGTCAACGGCCCGACTGGCCTTGGGCGCAGCAGCGCACTAGGCTACCGGCCCATGAGTGATCGCAACAAGCTCGCCGAAGACCGCACCGAATGGGCCGAGGACCGGACCATCCTGGCCAATGAACGCACCTTTGCGTCGTGGATGGGCACGGGCATGGCGGCGATCGGCGTGGCCATCGGCCTGAAAGCCGTGTTCGGCGCCTTCGATCCGACCTGGGCCGCGAAGGCGGTGTCCACCATTTTCCTGACCGGGGCGATCTTCATTTTCTGGTCGGCACGAAACCAGGCGCTGAAAACCTATCGCCGCCTGCAGCAGACCGACGCGGAGGCGCAGCCATCACGCTCCTTCACCGCCCTGGCGGTTATCCTGACCGCTGGCACCGTTCTGACCGGCGCGATCCTCTGGAGCCTCTAATCCGGTGGACGCGGCCCGGCCCGGCGCATACCTTTGACGCTGATCCGTTTGAATGAGTCCCCATGACCAGCACCACTGAGCCCGGCTACCAGGTCCTTGCCCGGAAATATCGCCCCGCCACGTTTGCCGACCTGATCGGGCAGGAGGCGATGGTGCGCACGTTGAAGAACGCGTTTGACGCCGACCGCATCGCGCAGGCCTTCATGCTGACGGGCATCCGTGGCACCGGCAAGACGACCACGGCGCGGATCATCGCCAAGGGGCTGAACTGCATTGGGGCGGACGGCGAAGGCGGCCCGACAACCGACCCCTGCGGCGTGTGCCAGAATTGCGTGGCGATTGCCGAGGGCCGCCATGTGGATGTGATGGAGATGGACGCGGCGTCGAATACCGGCGTGCAGAACATCCGCGACGCGATCATCGAAACGGTCAGCTACCGCGCGGCACAGGCCCGCTACAAGATCTTCATCATCGACGAGGTTCACATGCTGTCGACAAGTGCGTTCAACGCGCTTCTGAAGACACTGGAAGAGCCGCCCGCCCATGTGAAGTTTCTGTTCGCGACGACCGAGATCCGCAAGGTGCCGGTGACGGTGCTGTCGCGCTGCCAGCGATTTGACCTGCGCCGGATCGAGCCGGAAGTGATGATCGCGCATCTGTCGCGGATCGCAGGGCTGGAAAGTGCCGAGATCGCCGAAGATGCCCTGGCGCTGATCACACGAGCCGCCGAAGGCTCCGTGCGGGACGCGATGAGCCTGCTGGATCAGGCGATTGCCCACGGCGCGGGAGAGACGACGGCGGATCAGGTGCGCGCGATGCTGGGGCTGGCCGACCGGGGCCGTGTGCTGGACCTGTTCGAGGCGATCATGGCCGGAGAGGCTGCCAAGGCGCTGGATGAACTGGGCGCGCAATATGCCGACGGCGCCGATCCGGTCGCCGTGTTGCGCGATCTGGCGGAAATCACCCATTGGCTGAGCGTGATTTCGATCACGCCCGAGGCCGCCGAAGATCCGACGATTGCGCCCGATGAACGCACCCGCGGGCTGGCCCTGGCCGAGAAACTGCCGATGCGGGTGCTGACGCGGATGTGGCAGATGTTGCTGAAAGCGCTCGAAGAGGTTTCCATGGCCCCGAACGCGATGATGGCCGCGGAAATGGCGGTGATCCGCCTGACCCATGTGGCTGAACTGCCGACCCCGGGCGATCTCGTCAAGAAGCTGTCGGAAATGCCGCGCCCGTCCGCTGGCGCGCCCGCGCCCGGAGGCTCCGCGCCCCTTGGCCCCGGCCCCGTGGCACGCACAACCGGGCCTGCACCGTCGGGCGGCGGGGGAGGCCCGCAGGCCGCCCTCGCACCACAGGCCGGGCCGGACCTGTCGCTTTACCCAACCTTCGACAGTATTGTCGCGCTGGTCGAATCCGCGCGGGACATCAAGCTGCTGATCGAGGTGAAAACCGCACTGCGGCTTGTCTCCTACAGCCCGGGACGGCTGGAAGTGGAGGTGACAGACGCCGCGCCGCGCGATCTGATCCAACGGCTCGGGCGCCTGTTGCAGACGGCCACGGGAGCGCGGTGGGGGATCACCGTTGCCTCTTCGGGCGGCGGCCTGACGATTGAGGAACAGGAGCAGGCCAAACGCCGCGCCGTCGAAGATGAAGTATCCCAACATCCGCTGATGCAGGCGGTCCTGTCGCGGTTTCCAAAGGCGCGAATTGCCGAAATCCGGTCCCACGCGGATCTGGAGCAGGAGGCGGCGGCCACGGCGCTGGAAGAGATCCCGGAAGAAGCGGATGATTGGGATCCGTTCGAAGACGAATGATCGAGATCCGCCGCGCGACGGAGAATGATCTGGACGCCTTGCTGCGCTTGAATGCCGTGGTGCAGAGCTGGCACGCCGCGGCGTATCCTGATCGGTTCAAGGCAGATGTCGATGCGACCGAGATGCGCGCCTTTTTCGCGCGGATGTTGGCGGAGGAGGATTGCCTCATCTGGATCACCGCGGAGGAGTGTGGCTACCTCTTTGCCCGCCACCGTCCGGGCAAAGAGACGCCTTATGGCATGTCTCAGCCGGACCTTCATGTCGAACACATCGCCGTTCTGCCGGAACGCCAGTGCGAGGGCATTGGCCGCGCGTTGCTGGACACCGCCGAAACACAGGCAAGATCCCTTGGATGCACCACCCTGACGCTGAATACCTGGGCGGCGAACCATGACGCCCATCGCATGTTCGAAGCCGCTGGAATGGCCCCCCTGAGGCACCACTATTCCAAGGTTTTGGGATAGGCGCGGGCGAACCTCACCGGGCTGGCAGCTGGAAACAAGGTGCGATCACCTTGCCGCCCTGCCGCCCTGCCCGTATCTAAAGCGATAACACAACAGGAGAATGCGAGATGTTGAAGGGATTGGGCAATCTTGGCGACATGGCCAAGATGATGAAACAGGCGCAGGAACTGCAGGGCAAGATGGCCGAGATGCAGGAAAACCTCGCGACCATGACCGTCACCGGAGAATCCGGCGCAGGCCTGGTGAAGGCAACCGCGACGGCTAAGGGCGAGTTGACGGCGCTGGATATCGACCCGTCGATCTTCAACGAGGATGATAAGGAGGTCGTTGAGGACCTGATCCTTGCCGCCATCAAGGATGCACAATCCAAGGCGCAAGAGAAGAACAACGAAGAAATGGGGCGCTTGACCGAAGAGATGGGCCTGCCCCCCGGCGTCAAGATGCCATTCTGATCCGCGGAACAAGACGTGGCTGATACGCCCAAGGATATCGAAGAGCTGATCGGGATCATGGCCCGCCTGCCAGGCCTTGGCCCCCGTTCCGCCCGCCGCGCGGTCCTAACGCTGATCAAGAAGCGTGGCGCTCTGATGCGCCCCCTGGCTGAGATGATGGGCCGGGTGGCCGAGACGGCGCGGGAATGCGTGAATTGCGGAAACATCGGGACCGGCGATTTGTGCGGGATCTGCACGGATGTGGGCCGCGCCACCGGTGAATTATGTGTTGTGGAAGACGTCGCCGATTTGTGGGCCATGGAGCGGGGCGGCGCCTTCAAGGGGCGCTACCACGTACTGGGTGGGACATTGTCAGCGCTCGACGATGTGGGCCCCGAGGACCTGCGGATCCCGCGCCTGATCTCGCGTATGGCCGATGAAGGGATCACCGAAGTGATCCTCGCGCTGAATGCCACGGTCGACGGGCAAACCACGGCCCATTACATCGCCGACGAACTGGCCATGACCGGTGTGAGCCTGACATCGCTGGCCCAGGGCGTGCCCATCGGCGGTGAGCTGGATTACCTCGATGACGGTACAATCTCGGCGGCCCTGCATGCCAGGAAATCTATGTGATCCCAATCCAATTGCGCAGCTGCGCTGCATTCGCCTGCGCGCCTGCGGCGCGGTTGGCGCGTGGCGTGAACTGGCCATGCCGTCTTGAACCGGTGGCACAAGCTGTGAGAGTGGGGCTTCCGGCGGGAGTTTTCTTGCCAAGATGAAACGGCGCGCCCGGATGTCATCTGACAAGCGCCCCATCCGGCGGTCGGGTCCTCACCTTGGCCAGCTTTCCCGTCGGATGGGGTTTCACCTTGGACGCCGAGTCGGTCTCCACCCATCGACGCCCGCTCAGCTTGTCGCGTTAACCTTAATGGGTGGTAAACGCCCCCTTCATCTTGGTCGCAAAACTCTCGGGGGGAGCCGAAGGCGGGGGGCAGACAGCCCCCCTGAGCCGTCAAATGTACCACAGATGCCAGCGTATGAAGGGCAGTGGCCCCTACCGCATCGGCGAAAAGAGCGCGTCGGGGGATGTGCAATCGCGGATCACGTCAGAGCCACATATGCGTGGTTCCAGGCCGCGGGTCAGGCAGATGCGGACTTCCTGGATGCGGTTGGCGCGACAGGTCACGGTGAGCATGTCGGGCTCAAGCTGTGGGTTCACTTCCAGAAACGCCTCTTCGATTACCGCCGCCGGCAGGCGGACTTCTTCATCGAGACGGCGCAGCAGATCGGGGCGGGCGACGCTGTCATAGGCCAGTCGGGACAACGCATAGTAATCCAGCGCTTCGAGCCCCGTGCAGACGCCATGTTTACGCCATTGATGCCAGGCGAGGCCCGCGCTTCCCATGATATCGGTCATCTCACCGGTCATTCCGCGAGACGGAGCGCGAAACGTCGTGGGGCAGAAACTGGGCCAACCGGTTTCGTATTGCGGCCACAGCCCGTGCAGGGTGAACCCGTATCCCCGGCCGCCCTCGCATTGCGGGCTGTCGCGATCATCGCCTTCCAGCGCGCACCATGTGGGTGTCCAGCTGAGCGCCAAAACGTAGTAATCGAACGTGCCCGCCTGCTCGCCCTCGGCCTGCGCCAGACCGGCCACGCAGATCATTGCCAGGATCAGTCGTTTCATTAGGCCTTCCCTCCCGGCGATTCCGGGCCTATATACGCTGCGATTTCCCCGAAATCGAGGATCTGCGAGGCATCCGCCCGCAAGCCGCTTCCACCGGCCTCTTTCCTCGTATCATTGGACCCGGAGGGACCCGAAGATGAACAAACCGATCATGACCAAAGCCACCGCTGTCTGGCTGGTTGACAACACGACGCTGAGCTTCAAGCAGATCGGCGATTTCTGTGGCCTGCACGAACTGGAAGTGCAGGGCATCGCCGATGGCGACGTGGCCACCGGCGTGAAAGGCTTCGACCCGATCGTCAACAATCAGCTGACCCAGGAGGAGATCGACGCCGCCGAGAAGGACGTCAATCACAAGCTGAAGCTCAAGCACAACCCGGCCGCCGTGGGTGAGGAAAAGCGCCGTGGCCCGCGCTACACGCCGCTGTCGAAGCGGCAGGACCGCCCGGCTTCCATCCTTTGGCTGGTGAAATTCCATCCCGAACTGACCGATGGCCAGATCTCCAAGCTGGTGGGCACAACCAAGCCGACCATTCAGGCGATCCGCGAGCGGACCCATTGGAACATCTCGAACATTCAGCCGATTGATCCCGTGGCGCTCGGCCTCTGCAAGCAATCCGAGCTTGATGCGGCGGTTCAGAAGGCCAACGCCAAGAAGGCGGCGGAAGGCGGCGTGATGAGCGATGATGAGCGACGCAAGCTGGTATCGACGGAAACCTCGCTGGGGATGGATCCCGAGCCGAGCGTGCCAACGGCCATTGCCGGGCTTGAGACGTTCTCGCTCTCCGGAACCGTCGAGGATGAAGAGACCGAAGCGCCCCACGATGTCAGCCGCAGCGCCGAGAGCTTCTTCAATCTCCCCGCCGGGGACAGCGATGACGATGACGAAGAGGATGAGGGCAAGTAATCCAGCGCCTTGCCTGAATGAGAGAACGGGCGGCGTCGGATCTTCCGGCGCCGTTTTCATTTGGGGAAGCTCCAGGGGCGGCTTGCCCGGTTCACCCCCGCTTTCCGGGGTTGGTCAAATGCAGATACCTGGTTAGCATTCGGTCACTGAAGCCGCTGCCCCGGAGACCACCCCATGCGTCATGCCAAACTCGTCCTTGCCCTGTGGCTAGGCATCATTCCCTTGCCTGCCACGGCCCAAGGCGTGGATTTCTGCACCGAAGCCTGGGTGGTGCGGAATATGATCTTTGACCGGCTTGGCCATTGCTTCAGCTCCGCGGCCGGTCAGGCCTTGTTCGATAATTCCGACTGCACCGGCTCCGGCCCGACGCCGCCGCCCGATCTGGCGGAAACCGTCGCGCTCATCCGCGACGGCGAAACCTTTGTTGGGTGCCAGATCAACACAGCCCAACCGCCCAGTGCGGCGATGTGGGAGGTGCGCAACCGGTTTGCACAATTCATCGACCTGCCGGCACCGGATCATATCGGCGGATATGCCTGTTGGGGCTATCGGGGGCCAGCTTTCAACTTGCACGCCAGCACGTCGCCGCAATCCCCCGTCGTGGGGACGGCACAGACCGGTCAATCGGTCGTCACCACCTATTTCGGCAGCCCGAACGGGTGGGTCTTTGGCGACATCGTGACGGGCCCGGCGGGCGATGTGGTTACCACCGGCTGGTTCACCGGCGTTGATATCAGCGGAGCGAATTGTGATCAGGTTGCGGGGTAGCGCCGCGCCTAATGGGCGGCGGTTGTGACACTGTCGAGAAGGGTGCGGCCGCCATCGACGGTCATCACCTCACCGGTCACGAAGCCGGCTCCGTCGGAGGCCAGGAACTGCACCGCCGCCGTCACTTCGCGGGCCGATGCGATCCGGCCCATTGGCGTGCATTCACGGATTTCCTGACGCAGGCCGTCCGTTTCATTCAGGCTGTCCTTCAGGCTGGCGGACATCACGGAGCCGAACGCGACACCGTTCACCCGGATGCGATGCGGGGCTAGCGCCACGGCAAGGCTACGGGTGACCTGATCCAGCGCGGCGGTCGCAATGGAATAGCCCATCAGATCGGGATGGGTACGCCGCGCCGCGATGGAGGAGATATTGACGATGGAGCCCAAAGGCCCCTCCTCCAGCCCGGCCGCTTCGGCCTGGGCGATCATGCGCTTGGCCACGGCCTGGCTGAGGCGCAGGGCGGGGTAGGTGTTTTGCTCCAGCATCGCCTCAACCGAGCTATCGGTCGGATCCAGCGGATCGGTTGTGAGGATCTGGCGGCTGGCATTGACCAGAATATCGACGCGGTCATATGCGTCGATCGTCGCCGAGATCAGGTTTTCAATCGTCAGCCGTTCCCGCAGATCGCCCGAGAAATACTTGATCTGATCGTCTTCACCATCGATCTCGCCACATTCGTCTTTGAGGCGGTCCTTGTCGCGGTCGGCGAACATCACGTTGGCCCCGCGGTCGATGAAATGGCGCGCAATGGCCAGCCCGACGCCGTTGGCGGCACCGGTGACAATGGCGGTCTTGCCCTGGATGGATAGGCCCATCTGTCTGATCCTTGGATTGTGGACGCTCTAGCGGCCGGCCTTTTTCGGTCTGGCCGCTTCGTAGATTTTGTAGCCCTCAAGCTCACCCAACATGCGGCCCGTTCCGAAGACCGCTTTGAGGGTGTCCTCATAAGGCAGATGGCGGTTGGCCACCATGAAAAACCGCCCCTTTGACGCGAGGTTCCGCGCGGCGGACTGGATGAACGCCCGCCCCAGCCCCGGATCGGCCCGGCGGCCGGTATGGAAGGGCGGGTTGCACAGGATCGCGTCATAGGGCGCATCCGGCGTGAATCGGGTGACATCGGCCCAGTGAAATGTGGCGCGCGGATCATCGATGTTGATCTTCGCGGCCTCGAGCATCCCGTGATCGGCCTCGATCAGGTCAAGGCTGTCGATCGTCTCCTGCTCCGCCAGGATCTCCCCGGCGATATAGCCCCAGCCCGCGCCCCAATCGGCGACGCGGCCTTTCAGTTCCGGCAGCAGGGCAACCAGGAGTTCCGACCCGCGATCCGGCCCATCGACGGAAAAGCCGCCGGGGATCGTCAGGTAGCCATGCATGCCCGGCTCGGGAGCGACGATCCAGTTGACAACCTGCTGCGGCATGTCAGCCGGGCGGCGGAGCCAGGCAAGCTTGCCGTGGGATTTTGACATGACGCCGTCGACCTCGAAGACCAGCCGGAGCTGTTTCACGATGGCTTCGATCCCTTCGTCCTTCTGGCCGTCGACCATCAGGAGGCCACCGGGCGGGATGTGGCCCAACGCCTCGGCAATGGCGGACAACGTGCCCGCGCGCGATTTGGTGATTTGCACAAGCGCGGCGGCATAGCTGCCCTCGGGCTCCACCATCACGGTCTCACCGCGGGCCGCCAGCCTGTCGTAATCCGGCGCGAAACCCTGCACGCAGGTTACCTGCCCCAGCGACACGAAATCGCTGTCGGCCCGCGCGTGCATTACCAGCACGGGGCCGTCGGGCGGCTCGAATTCACCGCCCTCGATTGCAAGGGTCCATCTGTCAGGGGTCATGGGAGGCGAGGATTACTCCTCTTTCTCCATTGTGCATTGCAGGGGATGCTGATTGCGGCGGGCGAAATCCATCACCTGCGCCACCTTGGTTTCCGCGATCTCGTGGGAAAACACGCCAACCACCGCCACACCCTTCTTGTGGACGGTCAACATGATCTCGACCGCCTGGCTGTGGGTGATGCCGAAAAACCGCTCCAGCACATGCACCACGAATTCCATCGGCGTGTAATCGTCGTTCAAAAGCAGCACCTTATACATCGGTGGGCGCTGCGTTTTCGGCTTTGTCTTGGTCAGGATTGACGTATCGCTATCACCCCCCTCGGGGGTCTCTAGATCGTCTGCCATCATCTGCCAGTGTTGAATCATGGACACCTTGCCCCGGTTTCATCGCGCGTCGATAGAGGTCGCACTATATAAGCGTGTAACCGATTCAGAAAAGAGGCACCAATGGGTGAAAGGTTAACCGTGATCGGATTCGACGCCGATGACACCCTTTGGCAGAACGAAAGCTTCTTCCGCATGACGGAAGAGAAATTCGCCGAACTGCTCGAAGATTTCGTCGAGGGCGACCACCTGATGGAGCGCCTTCTGGAGGCCGAGCGGCGCAATATCGGCCATTACGGGTTCGGCATCAAAGGCTTCATGTTGTCGATGATCGAAACAGCGATTGAGGTGACCGAACGGCGGGTTCCCTCAAGGGTGATCGGACAAATCCTTGAAATGGGCCAGGAGATGCTGGGACACCCGATTGAGCTTCTGCCCCATGTGGAAAACGTGTTGGGCGCCTTGTCGGACACGCATCCGCTGGTTCTGATCACCAAAGGCGATCTGCTGCATCAGGAGCAAAAACTGGCGGCGTCGGGTCTGGGGGATCTGTTTGCTGGTGTGGAGATTGTCTCGGAAAAGCATCCGGCGACGTATATGCGCGCCTTTGGGCAGCATGGAGCCGGGCCGGACCGCGCCATGATGATCGGCAATTCGATGAAATCCGACGTGGTTCCGGCGCTGGAGGCCGGGGCCTGGGCCGCCTACGTGCCCCATGGCCTGACCTGGGCTCTGGAAGAAGCCAAAGCCCCGACAGGGCATCCCCGCTATCGTGAAATGCCGGATCTGAGCGGTGTGATGGCCTTCGTCGCCGAGATCGAAGGGTAACATGCGCGGCCCATGGGCCACATTCCCGTGACCGCAGGCTCGCTCACCACCCCGTGCATTGACGCCGCGCATGGCCCAAGCCAAGACCTGCGCCCATGATCGATTCCCGCCTTTTGCCCCTGCAACGCGCCATGATGGAGCCGCCCGCCCGGTTCCTGGTGGCCTGCGGCATGCGGGCCGATCAGATCACTCTCGCCGGTCTGGCAATTGGCCTTCTGGCGGCACTGGCGGCGGCGCTGGAGCTATACGGGCTGGCCTTGCTTGGGCTGGCGCTCAACCGGTTGGCGGATGGGCTCGACGGGGCCGTGGCACGGATGACCCGGCCCACCGATCGCGGCGCCTTTCTCGACATCGCGCTTGATTTCGTCTTTTACGCGGCCTTCCCGGTGGGGTTCGTCTTTGCCGATCCCGCCACGAACGGCCTGCCGGGCGCCGCCCTGATCGCCAGCTTCATCCTGACGGGCACCTCGTTTCTGGCCTTTTCGGTGATCGCGGAACGGCGCGGCCTGACGGCGGAGGATTATCCGACCAAGGGCATCTACTACCTCGGCGGACTGGCTGAAGGCGCCGAGACCATCGCGGTCTTCGCGGCGTTCTGCCTGTTCCCGGCGGCGTTCCCGTGGATCGCGTGGATGTTTACGATTGTATGCCTGATCACGGCGCTCACCCGGTGCGTGGCCGGGTGGCACGTATTCGGGCAGGACTAAGTCTCTTCGCGCGACCGCCCGGCGGGCGACTCGAGCGCGGGCTAAACCTTCAACACCATCTTCCCGATATGCTGGCTTGTTTCCATCCGGGTATGGGCCTTGGCCGCATCCCCCAGAGCAAAGGTCTGATCCATGACGGGCGCGACGCGGCCCGACGCGATCATCGGCCAGACATGGACCCGAAGCTCTGATGCGATCCCGGCCTTCGCCGCATCGGATTGCGGCCGAAGGGTCGAGCCCGAGATCGTAAGCCGCCGCACCATCAACTGGGCGAAGTTCAGCTCCACCTTCGGGCCTTGCAAAAACGCGATCTGTTGCAGGCGACCATCGTCGGCCAGCGCCTTGACGTTGCGCGGCAGATAAGAGCCCCCCACCATATCGAGGATCACATCGGCGCCACCGACAGCCCGCAAAACATCGACGAAATCTTCCTCCCGGTAATTGATCGCCCGCTCCGCCCCGAGCTCCACACAGGCGGCGCATTTCTCCGCCGATCCGGCCGTCGCAAACACCCGTGCGCCGAAGGCTCGCGCCAGCTGGATCGCGGTCGTGCCGATACCGCTGGATCCGCCATGAACAAGGAACCGTTGCCCCGCACGCAAACCAGCGCGCATGAAGACATTGCTCCAGACCGTGAAACAGGTTTCAGGCAATCCGGCCGCCTCCGCCATCGAGAGGCCTTTTGGGACCGCAAGTGCATGATCCTGATGCGTCACGGCGAACTCGGCATAGCCCCCACCGGGCAACAGGGCGTAGACCGCGTCCCCCACCGACCAACGCGTGACGCCCGGCCCGACTGCTTCGATCAGCCCCGCCGCTTCCAGCCCCGGCAGGTCCGACGCGCCCTTGGGCGGCGCATAGGATCCCGCGCGCTGCAACGCATCGGGCCGGTTCACCCCGGCATGGTCGATCCGGATCAGAATCTGCTCGGCGCCGGGCGACGGTACGGGCCGCTCACACAGGCGCAGCACCTCGGGCCCCCCGGGTTTGGCAATCTCTACCGCGCGCATCATTTCAGCCATGCCTCACCCTCCGTTGTCTGACGCGCCCACCACATACGAGAACGCGGCCAGAAGACAAGCATTCCAACACCGTCCTTGCTCGATGGAGGCTCCACAGATTGCGCGTCACATCCGGCGATCGCAGGTGCGATACAGCAGGTAGCGAAGCTACCACCACCGCCGAACCGGAGGCGCCTCTGGTAGCGGACGGGCCTGATTGGTTCGAGATGAGGTTCAGGTGCGGGGCCAATGGCCGGGAAGATCATCCCGGGCCGACGCCTTGGGCGCTTTCACCATCGACGCGAACCGCTCAAACCCCTGTGTCAGGGGCTTCAGGAGGGCGTTGGACCGGGCGGATGCCTTCAACTTTTCGATCCGCATCACGTCTTCGATCCGACGGTCGAGGAAAGCCCAGCTCGCCGAATGCCGCTCGGAATTGTCCCCGAGCCAGTAGAGCGCGACCGCCGAATACACGCCGGACAGCGTGGCGCGTTTGGTGTACCAGTTCAGGTCGTCCGATGTATCCCCGAGCCCGGTCCAGATCACGTCCGCCGTTTCCCAAACCAGCTTCGCGCCGTCCGGTGCGTAGATCGGCAAGGCAAAGAGCGTGGCGCCCCGCCGCACGGTCTCCTTGTCATCTTCGACCATCTCCAACCGCAGGCGGACCGCATGGGCCACTTTATCGCGAAACCGCATCGCCCCCAGATCGGTAGAGGCCAGAGCCTCTGCCAGCGCCCGGTCGCCGCGCCGATGGAAGGCCACGGCCAGATCCACTGCCCCGCGCGGAAACAGCGCGCGCGCCTCGGCAAGCGATAGCTCGGCATCCGCCGCCGCAGCCACGAAACTGGCCTCTGACCAGCCGTCAAACGGCACATGCATCAAGGCCGCATCAAGCATCCGGTCGCTTGCATCATTCATGCCGCATCTCCAATCACCGCTTGCTGGACAAGATAGGGGGCCTTTGCTATACGGCCACTTCCTGCAATTCCGATCAATTCTAACCTAGAAAGGTGGTGACACCACATGCAGGTCAGTGTTCGCGACAATAATGTCGATCAGGCGCTCCGTGCTCTGAAGAAGAAACTTCAGCGTGAAGGCGTTTTTCGTGAGATGAAGCTCAAGCAGCATTACGAAAAGCCGTCGGAGAAGCGCGCACGCGAGAAGGCGGAAGCTATCCGTCGTGCCCGCAAGCTGGCGCGCAAGAAGGCGCAGCGCGAAGGGATGCTCTGAGCATTGCTTCCGTCCGGATCGCATCCGCGAAACGAAAGAATCAAAAAACCCCCGAGGCCTCGCCGCGGGGGTTTTGTTTTGTGTGCGCCGCGCCGATATCAGCCCGCGTTGGCCACCTGTTCGGCCAGTACCGCGTCGCTGCCATCATCTTCGTCACCGATCGTGCCGATGATGGTTTCCGTCCTCACGCCCGGAAGCGCGCCGAACTGCTCCATCGTGTTGATCGGAAAGAAGGTCTGGCTGATGCTCTCGAACCCCGGGGTCTGGGACAGAATATCGGTGATCGAGCGGGAACAATAGGCCGCAGGAACGGCCCCATAGGCCTGAACCGCCTGACTGAGCTGTGCCGCGACCTGCGGCGAGACGTCGACGGTCTGCGTCCGAACCTCGAACACGCCGTTCGACTGAAAAGCCAGGTAAAGATCCATGTAACCCGGCGACATGCCGAACAGCACGTCGTTGCGTTCGGGGATGCCCGGATTATGCCAGCTGCCCGCCGGATCGAAGAGCAGCCGTTGCGCCCCGTCGATCAGCAGCGCGGAATGCGCGCCGGAATTGTTGCGCGTATTGATCGAGGTGATCAGCGTCACCGTCGTCGGCCCTTGCGGCACGTAAGTCGAACGCGACACGAACTCGTCCGGCGCCCAGACGGATTCACCGGCGCAGCCTGCCACGGCAAGCGCCACAAGGCCCGCGGCCGCAAAACGAAGTGCGCGGATCATGTGGCGAAAATCGCCAGGCCAATGACGATCACGATGCAGACAATGGCAACATTCGTGGAGAACTTGATGAAGCCCCCAAATGTCTTTTCCTGGGTCGAGATATCCATCTCGCCGTGCTTATAGTCGTCCTGGTCGGCCATGGTCGTGTCCTCTGGTCCGGTTGAATTGCTTTGCGCCGGGATACCGCAGAAAACCGCAGGTGTCAGCCCCGCATGAGCGCGGCGTCAAGCCGCTAGGGCGCGATCCGGTATTCCCACGCCCCGTCCGCGCGGCGCTGCCGTGTGACCTCGCCCAGATGATACAAATGGTTCACATGCGCCACCGCCTCCACGAGGGCCAGCCCGTAGGTTCCGTCATCGATCTTGCGCTTGAAGAGCGGCGGGAAACACTCGGCCGCCGTGCACGGCCCCTTGGCGATATGGGCCCGCAACCGCTCCAACGCGCCGTGGTGATTATCGATCAGCTGCCGCATGCGCGCGGGCAGGCCGGTGAAGGGCAGCTTGTGGCCGGGCAGCACCAACTGGCTTTCCAACGCGTGGGGTTGCAGCGTCTCGCAGGCCGTCATCCATTCACCGACAGGATCGGCCTCAGGCTCCGTCGCGTAGACGCCGATATTGGGGGAGATCGTGGCCAGCAATTGGTCGCCACCGATGACCAGATCGCCATCGCGGCTCCAGAACGTGGCATGATCCGGGGCGTGGCCATGGCCAAAGCGAATGTCCCAGACACGCCCACCCATGGTGATCGTGCCGCCCTCCCGTAGCCGTGTGAAGCCAAGCGGCATCGGGTAGACGATATCGGCGAAGTTGAACGGACGCTCGGCGCGGCGGGCGGCCAGAACCTCCGGGGCCATCCCCGCATCGACCCAGAACTGCACCTGTTCGTCTGTCGGTGCGGACTGCTCATCCAGCGTCAGCATCCGTGAGAAGAGCCAGGCGGTGCGCGTCATCAGCAACTCGGCGCCTTGCCCCTGAAACCATCCGGCGAGCCCGACGTGATCGGGGTGATGGTGGGTCACGACCAACCGTTTGATCGGCGCGCCGGCCAGCGGGCCCGCGATAATCTTTTCCCACAACGCAATCGTTCGGCGGGAATTCAGGCCGGTGTCGATGATTGTCCACCCATCTTCATCGCGCAGGGCATAGGCATTCACATGGTCCAGCGCCATGGGCAGCGGGATACGGACCCACAGAACATCCGGAGCGACTTCAATGGCCTCTCCCTCAACCGGTATGTCCGGAAATGGCGTTCGGATCGGGTTGGCGCCGTCAGGCATTGCGTGGGTGCCCCTTTGCGAGGCGTTCATTGCCGCGCTTGTAGTTTCCTGTCAGGCGGGCCAGCTCCTGCTGGATCGCGTTGGTGTCGCCGGTTTCGACAAGGTCCAGAAAATCGGTCGCTCTGCCGCCCCGCAAGGTGGTCGCGCGCTTTCCGCGATGGAAAACCAGCACCTCGCCGGTTTTCCGTGTCTCCCAGGTGAAGCCGAGATCCGCCATCCCTCAGGAAGCCAGATCGTCCGGCGACAGATCGTAGAGCCCGGTCGCCCCGCAGCGCGCCTGCGCCATGGCCGCGTGAGCCTCGGGCAGAAGACGGGTGATGTAGTAGCGGGCCAAAGCCTGCCGCGCCGCGTCACCGCTGGCCGCCGCCTTTGCGTGGTAATGGGCGCCGAGCACACGGGCGAAGGCCATCAGGTACGGGACGGCACCGCCAAAGCGATCCGCCATGTCGAGGGCGAGGATATCTGTCGTTGTTTGGCGCAAGGCTTGTGCGGCGGCGGCCACGGCGGGATCACCCGCGGCTTCAACCTCATCGAGCAGCGCGAAGGCCGCGTCGCCGCCATCCATCAGTTTGCGCCCCGCAAGATCCATCGCCTGAATGCCGGTCGTGCCCTCATAGATCGCCGTCACGCGCACATCGCGCACGAATTGCGCGGCGCCGGTTTCCTCGACAAAACCCATCCCGCCATGGACCTGAACCCCGAGGTTGGACACCTTGATGCCCGTTTCACTGCCATAGACCTTCGCGATGGGTGTCAGGAACGCGGCACGAGCCGTGGCGGCGGCATCGCCGGCATTGCCAAGATCGATCGACACGGCGAGATCCATGCACATGGCGCGAGCGGCAAACACCTCGGCTTTCATCTCCATCAGCATCCGGCGCACATCGGCGTGGTCGAGGATGGTGCCGGTGCCGTCGCTGACGGGCGGACGGCCCTGTTTGCGTTCAAGTGCGTAACCCAGCGCGTGTTGGTATGCGGCATCAGCAACGCTGACGCCTTGAACGCCCACGCCAAGGCGGGCGTTGTTCATCATCGTGAACATCGCGGCCATGCCCTTGTTTTCTTCGCCGATCAGCCAGCCGGTGGCGCCGTCATATTGCATGACGCAGGTGGGCGAGCCGTGGAGGCCGAGCTTATGCTCAAGGCTCACAACCTTGAGGCTGTTGGCCACACTGGGATTGCCATCCGCGTCGGGAATGTTGCGCGGCACAAGGAAAAGGCTGATGCCCTTGGTGCCGTTCGGCGCGCCGGGAAGCCGCGCAAGGACAAGGTGGACAACGTTGTCGGTGAAGTCGTTGTCGCCCCAGGAGATGTAAATCTTCTGGCCGCTGACCGCATAGGTGCCGTCGCCATTCGGTTCGGCCTTGGATGTCAGCGCGCCCACATCCGATCCGGCCTGCGGTTCGGTCAGGTTCATCGTGCCGCACCACTCGCCGGAGGTCAGCTTGGGCAGGTACAATGCCTTGATCTCGTCGCTGGCATGATGCTCCAGCGCTTCAATCTGGCCCTGCGTCATCAAGGGGTTCAGTTCAAGCGACAGGCACGCACCACCCATCATGTCATTCACGGCCGTCGTCACCGTCTGGGGCAGGCCAAGCCCACCATATTCCGGGTCGGCCGAAATCGCGACAAACCCGGCCTCTGCAATTGCGCGATACCCGTCCGCATAGCCGGGCGAGGTGCGCACAACACCGTTTTCAAGGCGCGCCGGGTGCAGGTCCCCCGCGCGATTGAGCGGCGCAAGTACATCTTCGCAGATCCGGCCCGCCTCGGTCAGGATGGCCTGCACCACGTCCGACGTTGCGTCCTCGAACGCCGGAAGGGCCTGCACGCGGTCAAACCCAACCACGTGGTCGAGGCAGAATGTTATATCAGATACGGGTGCACGGTAAGGCATGGGTCTGGGTCTCCCTGGGCTTGGACCATTTGCGCATGGGCACGTTTCGCGCTAGGGCCAACGTCTTGTTGCACCTGACCTAGGGTCGTGGTGCAGGTTCACGCAACTTCAACGTTACGTCACGGATGGCCGCTTCTCACCCCCAAATATTGCATGAGGATGTCAGCGGCGTTGCGCGCGCGGCAGAGATCCTGCGCGCCGGTGGCGTTGTCGCCCTGCCGACAGAGACGGTCTATGGCCTCGCCGCTGACGCCATGAACCCAATGGCCGTGGCGCGGGTGTTCGAAGCGAAGGGGCGGCCCCGGTTCAACCCGCTGATCGTGCATGTCGCCGATCTGAGTGCGGTGACTGACGTAGCGGAGCTATCCCCAATGGCCCGCAGCCTGGCCGCGGCGTTCTGGCCGGGCCCGATGACGCTGGTGCTCCCCTCCCGGGGTGTGGTGGCGGATCTGGTGAGTGGCGGGTTGCAAACGGTGGCCGTGCGTGTGCCCGCTCACCCGCTGGCACAGTCGGTTCTGCAAGAATTTGGTGGTCCAATTGCGGCCCCATCCGCGAACCTCTCCGGCCAGGTCAGCCCGACGAAGGCGGCCCATGTGGTGGCGGGCTTGGGTGCGCGGGTGGACGCCGTCTTGGATGGCGGGCCCTGCACGGTTGGCGTGGAATCGACAATTCTGGCTCCCGGACCGGATGGGGTGCGTTTGCTGCGCGAAGGTGGCATCGCGCGCGAGGAGGTGGAGGCCGTGTTGGGCGCGCCCGTCGCGGTAGATCTGACGCCGGGACGGGTGGAAGCGCCCGGGCAGATGGAGCGCCACTACGCGACAGCGGCACCGCTTGAGATGGGCGGTGCGGCGTTAGACGGGGAGATCGTGATCGGGTTCGGTCCGGCGGGCGGCGATCTGTCCCTGTCGCCAAGTGGCGATCTGGTGGAGGCCGCAGCCCGCCTGTTTGCCGTGCTGCATGAGGCAGACGCCTTGGCGAAACAACGCGGGGCATCGGCCATCCGGGTTGCAGAGATCCCCGAGAGCGGGTTGGGCCGCGCCATCAATGACCGGCTCAGGCGCGCCGCGACGCGCTAGGCGTGACCGGCCTCTGATGACAACATCAGCGGGTTGATCCCCAGACTTTCCAGCCCCGCATCCCATTTGCGGTCCATCGCCATGTCGAAGACCAGTTCGGGCGTGGCATCGGCGGTGAGCCAATCGTTGCGCTGGATTTCGTCATCCAACTGCCCCGCGCCCCAGCCCGCATATCCCAACGCCAGAAGCGCCCGGCGCGGGCCACGCGCGGCGGCGATATCTTCCAGGATGTCCAGCGTGCCGGTCATGGAGAACCGATGATCGACGCGAATCCCTTCTTCGCCCCGGGCCCGGTAATCGGACGTGTGCAGCACGAATCCGCGCCGCAACTCCACCGGCCCGCCGTAACAGATCGGCAATTCCGGCGCGGTGCCGCGTTTGGCGATCTCAAGCTGCTCCATCATCTCGGCGAATGTGATCTCATCCATCGGCTTGTTGATGATCAGACCCATCGAATTTGACGGCGAATGCACACACAGGAACACCACCGCCCCGGCAAAACGCGGGTCTTCCAACCCCGGCATCGCGAGCAGGAGCTTGCCAGTCAGGTCAACGGACAGGTCGGGCATGGTCATGGTACCAGCATGGGCGTGTTGCAGGTTTCAATCAATCGCCATCTGGTGAACGGACGTCTCGGAATCGTGACTTTCATTTTCGTTCGCAACTTCTTAGGTCGGATTCGATGACCTTTCTTGCCCGCACCTTCGGCGCTCTGGCCCTTGGCCTGCTGACCGCTCTGCCCGCCTCGGCCCAGTATTTCTCGGCCGATGAAGTGGTCGAGGTGAGCCTGTTGCCGGGTTATCGACTGGACGGCGATCGGCATATGGCCGCCATCCGCATCCGGCTGGCGCCCGGCTGGAAGACCTATTGGCGTGCGCCGGGCGAAGGCGGGGTGCCAACGGTTCTGCGCCTGACGGAGGCGCATGGCGTGGACGGCATGGCAATCCATTGGCCACGCCCCAGCGTATTCTTCACAAACGGATTGCGGTCCATCGGATATGAAGGCGATGTGATCCTGCCGCTAGAATTCGCATTGTCGACGTCGGGTGAGGCGGCCGTGTCTGGCCATCTGAACCTGGGCGTCTGCCTCGATGTGTGCATGCCGATCTCAGTCGATCTGGCCGGGATTCTGCCGGATCAGTCGGCGCGCGACGGGGCGATCGCAGCTGCATTGTCGGACCGCCCGCTGAGCGCGGCGGAGGCGGGTGCGGGTGCCATAACCTGTGCGGTGGAGCCGATCAGCGATGGGCTGCGCGTGACCGTGCGCGCCGAGGTGCCCGATGCCGGTAACGACGAGACACTGGTGGTCGAACATCGCGACCCGATGATCTGGGTCTCCGAAGCGATGACCGAACGGCAGGGCAACTGGATCACGGCTGTGGCCGATGTGGTGCCAGCGGATCACGGGCCGTTTGCGATGAACCGATCCGATCTGCGGATCACGTTGATCGGCAGCCGGATGGCGGTTGAATTGGCGGATTGCACGGGCTGATCCGCTTCCAGCGCCACATATCGCAGGCAACAATTTTTGAACGATGATCGGGCGGGGTGTACCCGCCCCTAGCTCGTCCTGCGCGCAGCGGGACTGTTGTTCAGCACGCTGAACAGGGCGACGCCGATCCACCCCAGCAGGCAGATCGCGGCCGTGCCCAAGGCGAAGGCGCCGAAGGCCACGGCCGCGGTTTCGCCAAGCGCACTGAAGGGTGCCAGCATGTCGCCGCGGACCATCTGCGCGCCCAACGTCGCCGCAAACAGCGCCGCCGTGGCCAGGCTCGCGGCACCGATCCCGATGGCAAAACCCGGTCGCGGGCCAGAGGGGCGCAGCGCGCGGCGGAAACCCCGCATCTGCTGGCCGAAATCCTGCCCGATGGCCAGAAGCGCGGGCACAACCAGAAGCACGATCACCATCCCGAAGCCCAACCCGTAAACCAGCGTGATCACTGTGGGCTTGAGGAACTGCGCGTCCTGGCTGCCTTCGTAGAGGAGCGGCATCAGGCCGAGAACGGTGGTGAGGGTGGTGAGCAGGACCGGACGCAGACGGTCGCAGGCGGCATCGACAATCGCCGGGAAAAGCCCCCGGTTTTCGGCGTATTCATCAACCGTGGTCACCAGCACGATGGAATCGTTGATGATGATGCCGGTCATCCCGATCAGGCCCACAACCGTGAACATCGAAAGCGGCACGTCCCACGCGACATGGCCGAAGATGGTGCCGACAAGGCCGAAGGGAATGATCGCCATCACAACCATGGGCCGCATCCAACTGGCGAAGATCCAAGCCAGCACAAGATAGATGCCCACAAGGCACAGGATGAACCCGGTGAACGCATCGGTGAGGAAGGCCTGTTCCTGCTCGGCCAGGCCCGACAGGCGGGTGGCGACACCATAGGTTTCTTCGATCTGCGGGATAATGATCTCACGCAATTCGGTCATGACGGCTTCCGCGCGGGCGGGGTCATCCTCACCCAGATCACCGGTGACGGAGATCAGGCGGATGCCGTTTTCCCGCTGAATGGTGGAGAAGCCCTGCCGCGATGTGACGGTCACGATGTCGGCCAGCGGCACGTATTGGCCGCTATCGGCGCGCAGCAGCGTGCGGTCGAGGAAGTCGGCGGTCAACTCATCACTGGGCAATTCCACGCGGATTGACGCAGTTCGCGGACCATCCGGGAAGGTTGCCGCCTCGATCCCGCCAAGCCGGTTTCTAAGCGTGCTGCCCAACTCGGCAATCTCGAAGCCCAACGCCTCCCCCTGGGGCGTCAGTTCCAGGCTCAGCTCTTCGCGGTCATAAGCCATGCTGTCTTGCAGGCCCGTAACCTCCGGGTAGATCGAAAGAGCCGATTGAAGCGCCTCGGAGGCGGCCTTCAGCGTCTCCGTCTCCGCACCGAAGATCTGCACATCGATGGAATCGCCGCCGGGGCCGCCGCGCCAGCCGCGGAAGCTGAGCGTTTCAGTGAGGGGCAACTGGCGTACTTCGTCCTGCAAGGCAGAGGCGAAGGCAAAGCTGGAATACGGGCGAAGATCGGCACTGATCAACTCGATATCGAGCGAACCCAGAAGGTCGGTGTCCTTGTTGTCCGTACCGGCTAACCCGCGCCCAGTATTGCCGCCAACCTGCGCCAGAACATAGGCCAGCGGGTTCACGCCATGCTCCGCCTCGAACTGCGCGCCGACGGCTTCGGCCGCGCGTTGCAACTCCGCCATTTGCTGGAGCGACTCTTCACGGCTCGCCCCATCAACCATCGCGAAATTGCCAGTGACCGATCCGGTTTCGGGCGCATTGAAGAAGCGAAAGACGACGTCACCGCGGATGAACTGCGCGGTCTGGGTCGACAGGATCACGATCACGGCCGCGATGACCGGGTAGCGCGCCCACACGACAAACCGCATGAGTGGCCGGAAGAGGTGCGCCTTTACCCAGTCGAACCCTCGGTTCACGACCCGGGACGGCATGTCATACCAATGGGTCTTCGCGGAATGGGCCAGGGCGTGGGCCATATGGTTCGGCAAGATCAGGAAGCATTCCACAAGGCTTGCCACCAGAACGACGATCACGGTGAAGGGGATATCGGCAATCAGATCACCGAACCTGCCACCGATGGCGACCAGCCCCGCGAAGGCCAGCACAGTGGTGATCGTGGCGCTGAAGACCGGGGCCGCCATGCGCCGCGCCGCGTTTTCGGCGGCCTCCACCGGCGGCTCGCCAAGGTTTCTCGCCCGATAATCGGCGTGCTCGCCAACCACGATGGCGTCATCCACCACGATCCCCAACGTGATGATCAGGGCAAAAAGTGAGATCATGTTGATCGTCAGACCGGCCAGGAACATCAGCGCGATTGCCGCCGTCATCGCCACCGGGATGCCCATCGCCACCCAGAACGCGGTGCGGGCATTCAGGAACAGGAACAGGAGCGCCACAACGAGGCCAAGGCCCAGAAGTGCGTTATCAAGCAAGATGTTCAGGCGGCCGGAAATGGCCTCGGCCCGCGTATTGATAAGGTCGATGGACGTACCCGCGGGCAGCGTGGCTTCCAGAGCGGCGGCGGCATCTTCGACCTGTTCCTGAATGGCGATGGCATCGCCGTCTTCACTCCGGTCCACACGGATAGCGATAGCTGGGTTATCTCCCACGAAGTAAGCGCGATCACGGTCGATGCCGTTCACTTCGATCACCGCCACATCACCGATGGTCAGCGCCGATCCGTCCTCGTTGATGCGCAATGTCAGGGCCGCGATATCTTCAGCCGTCCGCGCCTCGGATCCGGTCCGGACGCGCGCATTGGCGGCATCGACATCCCCCGCCGGGGCGGTGGCAGCGGCAGCGTTGATGACTGCCGCGATCTCGGACATCGAAATGTCGTAGCGGATCAGATTGGCCGACGGGACTTCGACCAGCGTTTCGGGGGCAGCGACGCCGCGAATGGTCGTGTTGGTCACCCCGACATCGAAAAGGCGGGCGACCAACTCGTCGGCGAAACGCCCCAGTTGCGCCGGCGCGACGGGGCCGGTGATCACCACGTCGGTCACGCTGTCGAACCAGTTGCCGCGCCGGACGGAGCCTTCCTCGGCCTCTTCCGGAAGGTCCGTCACCGCGTCAAGCGCCTGCTGCACTTCGTCGGCGGCGCGCGACATATCCCAGCCGGGCTCGAATTCGAGCGAGATATCTGCGCGGCCTTCGCGGCTTGTGGCTTCGGACGCCACAACACCGGGAACCAGCAGGAGTGCGGGTTCGAGAACCGCGACGATGGCCGTGTCGACATCCTCGGCCCCGGCCCCTTCCCATGTCATCACAACATCGATGTCGTCGGAGACCACGTCGGGAAAGAACTGCGCCCGCATCTGCGGGAACGCGGCAAGGCCCGCGACGACCATCATCACCAGAAGCAGATTCGCCGCCGTCCGGTGGCGCGTGAAGTAACTCAGGATGCCACCCGCTGCGGGAGAGAGCGTCCGCATCTCAGCTGCCCATCCGCGCTTCGAGGCGGGCCACCATGCGCGCAGGCACCTCGTCTTCGTTCAACTGCCGCAAGAGGCGCTCCCGAACATCGGCGGGGATGAAGCTGTTGCTCTCCACGAAGGCGATCAGGCGCGCGCGGCGATCCGGCTCCAACGCGATGGTGTCCGGCTCCTCGGGCGCATCGGCGGCTTCGGGGCGGATCGGATTGATGCGAATACCCTCACCCAGAACCGGGGTCCGGGCCAGCACAACCTCCCGATCCCGCAGGCCTTCGCCTCGGATCAGCACATCGTCACCCTGGCGGCGTACCAGCTCGACGTCGGCCGCTTCAAGCACATTATCTTCACCCAGCAGGAGGATCTGCCCATCCGATCCCAGAGCCGCCGCCGGCAGGCGGGCCACGAAGGGCAGCAGAGGTTCTTCAAGCTCAACCCGCACGAAATCGCCCACACGCAGGCCGCGTGGCGTGGCGATGCGCGCGAAAAGCAGGCGGCCGGATTGTCCGTCCTCCACCGCGCCGGATTCGCGGGTGAGCGTGGCCTCGGACTGCACGTCGAGACCGAAGACATCCAAGATTACATGAACGGGCCGCTGCGGCAGCGCACCGTCGTCATCCAGCAGGCGGATATATTGAGCCGTCGAGATGCGAAACGCGACCTCAAGATCATCAGCATCGATCAGCGACGCAAGGCGTTCGTTGCGGTTCACAAGGCGCCCGGCAGCCACATCAACCTCGGTCAGCACGCCATCAAACTCAGCGCGCAATTCCGTTTGCGCCAGCCGCCGTTCGGCTTCGGCCAGGGCGATCCTGCGCCGGTCGAGCGCGGTCCCGGCATTGTCCACCCGCGCTTCCGCCAGCGCCAATGCACGGCGTTGGGCCAGGATCTGCTGGTTGGCCGTGGCTTCGGCCAGTTCGGCGGTCTCCACGGCGGCGGTTGATCCGACCCCGCGTTCCGCGAGATCTTCGGCCCGCTCCAATGCCCGGCTGCGCAGCTCCGCCTGCATCCGCGCGGCGGCGACCTCTTCCCCAGCCAATTCCAGGGCCCGGGTGGCCTCGGCCAATTCGTTTTCTGCATCCTGTAAATCCGCCGCGGCCGTATCGCGCGCCGATTGTGCCTCCGCCGGATCAATGCGCAGGAGGAGCTGGCCTGTACTCACCGCGCCACCGTCCTCGAATATGTCGGCCAGCTCGATCACGGTTCCTTCAGCGGGCGCGCGCAATTCCAGGGTTCGGCGCGAGCGGATTTCACCGAACGCCGTCAGAACGGGCCGTTCTTCCCCGAAGACCAGCGGCGCAACCTCGGCGGCAAAGACCCGTTCGCGGCCGGTCGGCGGGCGGCCCTCATCGGCCCAGCGCGCCTGTAGCGCGCCATAGGTCGTGTATCCGGCCACGGCCAGCAATCCGACGGTCAAAGCCGTCAGGAATAATCCGATCAATGCACGACCTAAGAACCGCATCGAGTATCCGTGGGTTGTGAAGCGTTAAGCATATGTAGCGGGCCGCCTTGAAACGTCCAAGTCAGAGGTATCACGGCTGCGTGGGTTATTTCCGTCGCTTGTGTTCGTCGAGGCGGGGCATGATTTCGATGAAATTGCACGGCATGTGCCGATAATCGAGCTGTATTGACAGGATTTCGTCCCACGCGTCCTTACACGCCCCGCTGCTGCCGGGCAGCGCGAACAGATATGTGCCGTTGGACACACCGCCCGTCGCGCGGGATTGCACCGCGGACGTGCCGATCTTGGCCATGGAAACGTGAGTAAAGATCGTTCCGAACGCCTCGATCTCTTTCTCGTAGACGTCACGGTGGGCCTCGACCGTCACGTCGCGGCCCGTCAGGCCAGTGCCGCCGGTGGTGAGGATCACGTCAATCTCTGGATCCGCGCACCATCGGCGGAGTTGCTCAGCGATATCGGCTCGATCATCGCGCAGGATATGGCGGGCGGCGAGGATATGCCCCGCATCGGTGAGCCGCTGCACAAGCACGTCACCCGATTTGTCTTCGGCAAGGCTACGGGTGTCACTCACCGCCAGAACGGCGATGCAACAGGGGATGAACTCGCGGGTGGGATCAAGGCGGCTCAAAGGCACTCCATGTGCAGGCATAAGCGGGAAGACGGTCAGGCACCATCGCGCGGCGCAGATTGGCCTCGAATTCGGCGGAGGTCCAGTTGCGAAGGGTGATTTCGAGCATGGCATTGCACAGGACCGGGGCGTGGGGCATGGCCGCAAGAGCGGCATCATAGGCGCGCTGCACGTCGGGCAGCTGCCGGCCCACCCGTTCCGCGTAGCGTGGCAGAGCCAGATCGCGCAGGGCGCCGAGGCGCGCCACGCCACGATCGCTGTGCAATTCAGGGCATTCGCGGATCAGCATCTCGCCTTGCAGGATGTCCACTACCAGCCCGCCAAAGGCCGGCTCCGGCCCGGGATCGCAGACAGAGATGTCGCCCGCCGATGTGATCTGTACCAAGGTGCCATCGGGCAACGGCCCGACCTGTTGCTGGCCGATGCGCGGCTCAAACGGACCGGCCCGCTCCGCGAGTGTCGAAAGGTCCAAGAGCCCAAGGGGATCGGCCTGCGCAGGTAATGACAGGGCCAGACACACGGCTGCGATAACCCGGCGCATCAGAGCCCGGGCGGGCAGGCGCGAGCGGGAAGCCTGTCGGCCTCCATCGCTTCCCGAATGCGAGTCTCAAACCAGGGATCGGTGGCCTCGGAGGCGATATCGTTGGCGGTCACACCGCAACGGGTCACAAGTTCAATCTCGCCATTGGCTCGGGCCAGGAACGCGGCGCGCACCGTATCTGTATCCACACCGGCGCGGTCGGCGTAACGTGGCAGAACAAGCCTGCGTAGGTCCTGCACCTGCGCCCGGCGCGCCGCATTCGACAGGCCGGGGCAGGCCAGCAGCACGGTCTGCGCCATCTGCAACTCGATCACCATCTCCGCCAGGTTCGGGCTGCGCGCCGAGTCACACAGGGAAATGTCCCCATCTTGATCCCGGAACTGTACTGTCCCATCGGAGCGCGAGACTGGGCCTTGGAGCTCGGCCTGCAGGATGAGAACCGAAAGCTCAACGACACCCAAAGGGTCCGTTTGCGCCGGGCAGACCAGGGGGGCCGCCAGCACCATCGCCCGCATCACAGGCGTGCCTTGATGGCGAGCAGATCAGCCCAGGCGTCGCGTTTCGCCGCCGGGTTACGGAGCAGATAAGCGGGGTGGAACATCGGCATGGCAGGGCGGCCGAGAACGTCTTCCCAATGGCCGCGCATCCGGGTGATCCCACGGCGCCCGAGCAACCCGGCGCAAGCGTGGTTGCCCATCAGCACGACAATCTCCGGCTCGGCCAGCTCGATATGGCGCCGGACAAAGGGCGTCAGCATCGCCATTTCTTCCGGTTTCGGATCGCGGTTCTGGGGCGGACGCCAAGGCAGCATGTTGGTGATGTAAAGGCCGTCCGCGCCCTCCACCTGCCGATCCAACCCGATGGCCGCGAACATCTTGTCGAGAAGCTGCCCGGCGCGGCCCACGAAAGGCTTGCCTTGCTGATCCTCATCCCGTCCGGGCGCTTCACCCACAACCATGACGCGGGCCGAGGCATGGCCATCGCAGAACACGAAATTCCGCGCCCCGCGCTTCAGATCGCAATGCTCGAACCCTTCCATCGCGGCCTGCAACGTCTCAAGCGAGCCGGCGCCTTCCGCAAGCTGTCGGGCGATGGCAACGGCATCCACATCCGGCACGGCGCGTTGCACCGGTGCGGCAGCGGTAATTGGGGCGGGCGCCGGTTTGGCGACGGGCTTGGGCGCGGGCAGATCGAACCGGTCAACGGAAACATCCAGCAAGGCCTCATCGGCCCCAAGCTCCACCTGCCAGGCCAGGGCGGCCAGCGCGTCGTCATATGTCAGCTCATCACCCATCGGCGCCAAGCTAGGCGGGATTGGCAGCGGCGAAAAGGGGCGGCATGCCCGGGCCATCATCGTGATGACAACCACTGCTCGCGACCTGACGCGTTATTGAAGACGGCAACGGACGCCCGAGAACCGACCAGCCTCCGGGGCGTATTGCCCTGAGGATCACCAACTCCATCCGAAATGCCGGGCATCACAGGTGGCGGACGCGCGACATCATGGTCCGGATCGAGCGGCAGTAAGTCTTGCCCGACGAAACCGTTCCTGTCATCTGAGAAATATGCCTTTTACCCGCGTCCTGACCGTTGCAGCCTCATTCCCCAAAGACCCCGATACGGTCTTTGCCGAAGCCATTGATTTCGACGCGATGGTTGAGGCGACCGAAGGGCTCGCTACCTACAAGGGCCTTCCCAGCGGATCGTTTGAGGAAGGCGAAACCTACGAGACTTACGTGACGGTCTGGGGCTGGATGCATAACCCCCATTACCGCATTCACGTGGAGCGTCTTGATCCCGCCGAGCGCCTGATGCTGAGCCGCGAGCAGGGCCGCGCGATCCAGCAATGGGATCACACCTTAACGGTGGAACCGGCCCCGGAAGGCTGCATCTGGACCGACCGGATCATAATCAATAGCGGCCTGCTGACGCCTTACATGGTGCGCGTTGCCCGCCACCTTTACACCTATCGCCATCGCAATCGCGATGCGCTGGAGATCACCGCGTGGATCACCAAGCCCTAAGCCTTGCCGCCTTCAACCCTGCGGACCTATATACCGGGGACCATCGAAAGGGCGCGCCAATGGCATTCGATCAACCGCATCTTCTGGGCATTGAAGAGCTGTCGCCGCCTGAGATCACGACGTTGCTGGACCGGGCAAATATCCACGCGGAGGCGGAGCGCGGGGATCGCGTCCACGGGGAGCCGCTCAAGGGCCTCACCCAGATCAACATGTTCTTCGAGAATTCGACGCGAACCCAGGCGAGTTTCGAGATCGCCGGCAAGCGGCTCGGCGCGGATGTGATGAACATGGCGATGCAGACATCTTCGGTGAAGAAGGGCGAGACGCTGATCGACACGGCCCTGACCCTCAACGCGATGCATCCCGATCTTTTGGTGGTGCGCCACCCGCAATCCGGGGCGGTGAAGCTGCTGGCTGAAAAGGTGAATTGCGCCGTTCTGAATGCGGGCGACGGGCGGCACGAGCATCCCACGCAGGCGCTGCTGGATGCGCTCACGATCCGCCGCGCCAAGGGGCGCCTCCATCGCCTGAACATCGCGATCTGCGGTGACATCGCCCATTCCCGCGTCGCGCGGTCCAACATCCTTCTACTCGGCAAGATGGAAAACCGCATCCGCCTGATCGGGCCGCCAACCCTGATGCCATCGGGCGTGGCCGACTGGGGTGTTGAGGTTTACGACGATATGTCAGAGGGCCTTGAAGGCTGCGACGTCGTCATGATGCTGCGGCTCCAGAAAGAGCGGATGGATGGCGCGTTTATCCCGTCAGAACGGGAGTACTACCATCGCTACGGGCTGGATGCGCAGAAGTTGAGCGCAGCCAAGGATGACGCGATCATTATGCATCCGGGGCCCATGAATAGGGGCGTGGAGATCGACGGCGTGCTGGCAGACGACATCAACCGGAGCGTCATTCAGGAGCAGGTCGAAATGGGCGTGGCAGTGCGGATGGCCGCGATGGAGTTGCTGGCGGAGAACCTGCGGGAACGGCGGGCGGCGGCATGACCCACCTCCACGTCTTCGCCGTCAACGAACCCGTTGCAATCTCCCACACCAACCTGACCCGCCAACAGGGCGAAGCGCCGGATCTGCCACCCTTGGCGGAGTGGTTGGGAGTCGAGAGCTTGGACACCGACGGGATCGAGCTGTTCCCGCTCTCCGATCTGGGGGGGATGGCACTTTCCGATTATATTCAACTGGCGTTCTCCCCCGACGAGGCGATTCCTAGGGATGTGCAGGGGCGATTGGACGCGCTCGAAGGTTCGGTCTTGCTGGTGCCCGACATGGCCATGCCAGCGCAGCCGAGCCCGGGCGCGCAGCTGACCTCGGTGGCCACAATTGCCCTGGCGCAGGCCGACCATGTGGCCTCCTTGCCCAAGGCCGACACCACACCGGCCCCGCCCGCGAAGACACCTCTTCCGGCAGAGCGCGAGGGTACGCCGCCCATCGCCTTCTTTGCCCTTCTGGCCGTTATGATCTTTGCCGTATTGGCGATCTTCATCGGTTGGGCCTGATGGACCCGACGGGCACATACACCGCCCCTACGCCGACCACGCCGTTACGCGATGATGAACGCGTGATCACGGAATTCCACGCGGATCCGCCGACATACTGGCGGATGAATGCGTGGCTGGCGGCCATTGCCATGGCGGCGGGCATGGCGATCCTGTGGGTGATCGGGAACCCCCATGTCTGGACCGGTGCCATCGGCGGGCTGTTCGCCATCGCGGTACGGGCGTTCTATCTGGCGTCGGACGAGCTGAAACAGCGGTGGGATCTGACGGATCAGCGGCTGCTGGGTCCCGGCGGGCGGGCGATAGACCTGCATGAGATCGCCGAGGTGCGGACGATCTGGTCGATGGTGCAGATCATCACCAAAGGCGGCGACAAAAACCTGATCAAGAACCAGGCCACGACGGATCGCACATCCGCCGCCATCGAGGATGCGCGGTCGTGACGGCGAATGATGGGTGGGACGGCCTTCTGGACGAGGGCGAAACCATCCTCTGGCAGGGGCGCCCGGACGGCCGCGTGGTTTGGCGTAACGTCGTGGGCTTTCAGGGGGTATTCGGCCTGATCATCACCGGCTTTGCCATTATCTGGATGTCCATCGCGTCATCGATCATCGGCTCGGGGCCCGGATTTGTGTTTCCGTTCAACCTGTTCCCATTCTTCGGGCTGCCCTTCCTGCTGATCGGGATCTACCTGCTTGTCGGGCACGTGATCATGGACGCCTATATGCGCTCCACCTCCTGGTACACGTTGACCGACCGCACCGCCTTCATCGCAAGCAACACCTTCGGGCACCGCAAGCTGGCCGCCTATCCGATCCGCAACATGCCGTTTCTGGAGCTGGAAGATACACCGACCGGCAGCATCTGGTTTGGAGAACATCCGACCCCAGCCGGAAAGGGCGCTCATGTGCCCCGGCGCATCGGATTTGTTGCCATCCCACAAGCGCGGCAGGTTTTTGCCAAGATCCGAGAGGCACGTGGGGCCTTGAATTTTCAGGATCGGCAGGACAGGGGTGAGGCATGACAAACGCTCTGCTGCACAACGCCCGCCTGATCGACCCCGAAGCAGGCACCGAGACGCTTGGTTGGATCCGGGTGGAAGGCGGGATGATCGCAGAAATCGGCGAAGGCTCGCGCGCCGGTGGATTGGATTGCAGCGGCGCCTGCCTTGCTCCGGGCATCGTGGATGTCGGAGTAAAGGTGGGCGAACCGGGCGAGCGGCATAAGGAAAGCTTCCGCACCGCAGGGCTGGCGGCGGCCGCGGGCGGTGTGACCACAATCATCACTCGGCCCGACACGACCACCCCCATCGACACGCCCGAAGTTCTGGAATTCGTCACCCGCCGCGCGCGCGACCATGCGCAGGTGCGGGTCGCGCCGATGGCCGCGCTGACCAAGGCGCGGGAAGGCCGCGAAATGGTCGAGATCGGGTTTCTGCGCGATGCCGGTGCGGTGGCTTTCTCGGATGGGGATGCCGTTCTGGGTGACACCAAGGTGCTGAGCCGCTGCATGACCTACGCGCGGTCCCTCGGTGCTTTGATCGTGGGCCACCCGCAGGAATCGATCTTAAGCGCCGGCGCAACTGTCACATCCGGCAAATTCGCCTCGCTTCGGGGGCTTCCGGCGGTCTCGCCGATGGCGGAGCGGATGGGGCTGGAGCGGGATCTGGCTTTGGCAGAGATGACGGGCGTGGCCTACCACGCCGATCAGATCTCGACCGCGGCGGCGCTGCCCCCCTTGGCGCGTGCGACATCGAGCGGGCTGGATGTGACGGCGGGCGTGTCGATCCATCATCTTACGTTGAATGAGTTGGATGTCGGCGATTACCGGACCTTCTTCAAGCTGAAGCCCCCGCTTCGGTCTGAAGATGATCGCCAAGCCATGGTCGAGGCTGTGCGTGACGGCACGATTGACGTGATCTGTTCGATGCACACGCCGCAGGACGAGGAAAGCAAGCGCTTGCCATTCGAGGCGGCGGCGAGCGGCGCGGTCGGCTTGGAGACGTTGCTTCCGGCCGCCCTGCGTCTGTTCCATTCCGGGCAGCTCAGCCTCGCGGACCTGTTTCGCGCCATGTCCCTGAACCCCGCAAGGCGGTTTGGCCAGGCCTCGGGCCGATTGGCACCCGGCGCCCCCGCCGACCTTGTGCTGTTCGATCCCGACGCGCCCTTCGTTCTGGACCGCGCCAAGCTGCAATCGAAATCGAAGAACACGCCCTTCGATCTGGCGCGAATGCAGGGACGGGTTCTGGGAACCTGGGTGGGCGGTGAACGCATCTACGGAGGCGCGCCATGATCCCCGTCATCGAAACTGCTTGGCCGCTTCTGGCGCTGACGGCAATTGCGGCGTACGCGCTCGGCTCCATTCCGTTCGGGATCGTGATGGCGCGGGCCTTTGGCTTGGGCGACCTGCGGCAAGTGGGCTCGGGCAATATCGGGGCCACCAACGTGTTGCGCACCGGTAACAAGCCGGCCGCGTTCCTGACGCTGGTCCTGGACGCGGGCAAGGGTGCGATTGCGGTGCTGATGGCACGGGCTCTGCTGGCGGAGGACGCGGCGCAGGTGGCGGGCGTGGCCGCCTTCCTGGGCCATTGCTACCCGATCTACCTGCGGTTCAAGGGCGGCAAAGGCGTGGCGACGTTCCTGGGCACCTTGCTGGCCCTTGCCTGGCCCCTCGGCCTTGCGGCCTGCGCGACATGGGCGGTGACAGCAGCGCTCTTTCGCATCTCATCGCTGGCGGCGCTGGTCGCGGCAATCCTGAGCCCCGTCGCCGCAATCCTTCTGGGCCGACCGGATGCCACGCTGTTCTGCATTGCTTTGGCCGTCCTGATCCTCGCCCGACATCACGAAAACATTTCTCGTCTCATGAAGGGCGAGGAACCGCGAATTGGCGCAAAAAGCTGATGCCACAGTGACGGTCGGGGTTTCCTTACCCCAACGTTAATTTCGTTGATTTCCCTATGCCCTCACGCGAATGTGTGCCCGAACGGAGGCCAAGTGCGCTGTTTCAGCGCCGGACAAACGCGTCCCCGTCACACGATAATACCGGACCCTGAAAGGACACTTCTTATGGATTTCATGACGGCTGTTAAGCATGTCTTTGCGAATTACGCCAATTTCTCCGGCCGCGCGCGCCGCTCGGAGTATTGGTGGTTTTATCTGTTCACGATGATCTGCTATGTGGTGGCGTCGATCGTGGATGCTGCCATCGGCATCCCGATCCTGACCGCTGTCGTCATGCTGGGCCTGATCATCCCGTCGCTCGCCGTCTCCGTTCGTCGCATGCACGACACTGGCCGGTCGGGCTGGTGGATCTTGATCTTTTTGATCCCACTCGTCGGCTTCATCCTGTTCATCTACTGGTTTGTTCAGCGCGGCACCGTGGGCCCCAACGAATACGGCGCAGACCCCTACGACGCGCCGTCCATGGCCTGATCGCCATCCATATCTGAAACTGGAACGGCCTGCCCAATGCGGCAGGCCGTTTTATTTTTGCCGCAAATTCTCCCGAGTTCGTCCCGCTATCGCCGCATCCATGGCGCAATTTCGAGCGAGTGTGCCTTCCATCACGTTGCAACCGCCAGAAAGGAATGATGGGATCATGGGGCCAATAAAGGCAGTCGCGCTCGGCTATTTCAGGATGTTCAATTTCTCCGGCCGCTCGCGGCGCGCGGAGTTCTGGTGGTTCTCGCTGTGGCAGATGGCAATTGGCATTGGCGTCGGCGGTTGGGCGGGCGCGCAGCTTGCCCGGATGGCGGAGGCTGATCCCGCCTTCGCCCGGAGCTTGCAAGACCCGGTTGCGGCAGAAGCCTATTTCCGGACGCTGATTGCAGGATACGAACTCCCAATTCTTGTCGGGTATCTGCTTCTGATCGTTCTTCCGAACCTCTCCCTCACCGTCCGTCGCCTGCACGATACGGACCGGAGCGGCTGGCGGATCTTCATGCCGTCGCTGGTCGGGCTTGTATCCGGGTTTGGCGGCGGTGTTCTGATGGGGGCCTCCGCAGCCTCGGGGAGCGCTGGCGGCGCCATGGTGTCCATGGCCGTGACAATCGTTCCGGTCCTTATTGCATCGATCTGGTTTTTCGTCTGGCTCTGCCTGCCTGGCACCCACGGTCCGAACCGGTTTGGGGGGGATCCGATCAAAAACCGCAAAGAGGTTGAGCCATCCCACCCGGCCTTCGCAGCACCCGTCATGGGCGCGCAGCGGGATCGCTCGGATGAGGCCCGTAAGGCTGCGGCGCGCGATTACTACAAGCGCCACGTCCTGCCTTCGATCCAACGCCCGGAAGGCGCGTAAGCCATCCGGGCCCGCACCGGGTCAGCGCATCAATACGAAAACTCCGCGTAGATGCGGCTCAGATCACCGGCCCATTCGCCCCGGTATTTCTCAAGCAACTCGTCGGCGGGCACCTGGCCCGTCTCGACACTGTCTTTCAGCGCGTTGAGGAAATGCGTCTCATCCGGCACAAGGCCCCCCGCGCCGGGCATGCCACGCGCCTTCAGGCCCATTTCGGCGATGGCCAGAACCTCTCGGGCGAGATCAATCATCTTGTAGCTGCCCACGACCGCATCCAGACCGCGCACAGAGGCCTGAACCCGCATGTCATCGCGGGTTTCCGCGTCGAAGCCCTTGCATAGATCCCAGGCCGCATCGAGTGCGCCCTGATCATACATCAGCCCCACCCACAAAGCGGGCAGCGCGCAGAGCCTGCGCCAAGGGCCGCCATCTGCCCCGCGCATTTCGATAAACTTCTTGACGCGCGCTTCAGGGAAGATCGTCGTCAGATGATCTGCCCAATCGCTGAGCGTGGGCATCTCACCGGGAAGTGCGGGGAGCTCACCCTTCAGAAAATCGCGGAAACTCATGCCCAACGCGTCGTGATAAACGCCGTCGCGATAGACAAAATACATCGGCACATCGAGCGCGTATTCGACCCAACGCTCGAACCCGAAGCCGTCCTCGAACACAAACGGCACCGTGCCAGTGCGATCCGGATCCAGGTCGCGCCAGACGCGGCTGCGCCAGGATTTGTGCCCGTTGGGCGTCCCATCCAGAAACGGAGAATTAGCAAAAAGCGCTGTCGCCACAGGCTGCAGCGCGATCGCCACGCGCATCTTCTGAACCATGTCCGCCTCGGACCCGAAATCGAGGTTTACTTGCACAGTGCAGGTTCGCCGCATCATGGTCCGGCCCATGGTGCCGACCTTCTGCATATAGGCGTCCATCAGCTTGTAGCGCCCCTTGGGCATCAGCGGCATATCCTCGTGCCGCCAGATCGGGGCCGCGCCGAGGCCGATGAAATCCACGCCGATGATGTCGGCCACTTCGCGCACCTGTCGCAGGTGTTCGTTCACCTCGTCACAGGTCTGGTGAATGGTCTCCAAGGGTGCGCCGGACAACTCCAACTGCCCGCCGGGTTCCAGCGAGACATTCGCGCCGTCCTTCTCCAGCCCGATGATGTTGCCGCCTTCCATGACCGGCGACCACGCGAAACGGTCACGCAGGCCCTCCAGCACGGCTTTGACGGACCGGTCGCCCTCATAGGGGATCGGCTGTAACGTGTCGCGGCAGAAGCCAAACTTCTCATGCTCGGTCCCGATGCGCCAATCGGCTTTGGGTTTGCAGCCGTCGGCCAGATACTCGGCCAATTGCTCGTGCCGTTCGATCGGGCCGCCGCCGGATTGGGGGATGGACATGGGAGGGCTTCCTTCGCGTCGCCGTCAGAGCGTTAGGCGTGGCCCGGACATGTCAGGGTGTCAAGGCCGGTGCGCGGTCCCGCACCCAGAGCCGCTGCGACCCCTTTGTGCGGCTTTGCACAGCATGGATCAGCCTGTCGATATTGAGGCCGGGCAGCGCCGCGAAGGCATCAAAAAGCGCGTCGGCGCCCGCCGCATCCACCGGGATCACCAGAAGTTGAGCGTCATCTGCCAGAACCCATGTGCTTTGATCCGAGCCATCGCGCCGCACGGAAAGAACGCGCAGGTCATCCAGGGCCATGGAGCCGCCCGTGACCGGCCCCATGTAAAGGATGCGCCCTTCGTCGACCTGAACTACACCCGGCCCCTGGCCGCCACCGGTCGCAAAACGCGCGCGGCGCAGCGCCGGGATCAAGATCACCGCCGCAACCAGTATCAACACGTAGCCAAACCCGGTCATGACCATGCCACCGGGACGCAGCGCGATCCAAAGGCCAAGGGCGGCGATGCCAGCGGCGAAAATCACTTCCCGCCAACGGGCCACGGCGGCCACGGCTTCGGGGCGGAAAAACACGCTCATTGATGGATCCCCTCATAGGGCGCCTCACGGCTTTCAAACGTCATGTCATTGAAGTCGTGGATCATTTGTGGCTCCCCCAACCCGGGCTTGGTGAATGGCACAAACCACAGGGCGCCCTTCGCGGCGACCTGTAGGCCGGTTTTCCAACGCTCCGCCCATTCCCAACCGTCGCAGCGGATCGTCTGGCCCTCTCGTTCCAGCGTGTAGACATGATCCAGCACGCTCCGTGCCGAGCGAAACCCATGCTCGAACCGGAGATGCAGGCGCCACCCGCGCGAAACCTCTTTGCTCAATTTCACGTCATACCGTGTGCCGCTGTCATGTTGCCATCCGCGCGCCTGCATCATGGCGGGAAAGAAGCCGCCCATATGGAACCCGTCCGTGCCGGAGGGATAGGCATCCGGCGGCGCTATTCGCAGACCACCCGGCATAGCATCGTGCTGACTGCTACCGTTCAGAAACACGTCCCCTTCCGGCGTGAACGCACCGCCCCCGAACCAGGTGCCGTCCTGTGGGTAATAGGCCAACGCGGTCAGCCAAGGGGCCTGGCTGATCGCGGTCCAGGCCTTACCGCCACGGCGGGCGAAGATGATCATGTGTCGCCCATCCGGCGACAGATCCGAGCGATGTTCGAATATCCGCGCCTTCAACCACTGGCCAAGCTCTACTTCGCCTGTCACGCGATCCCAAAGGCACGAGGCGACATGCATCGTCGGACCACGTCGCAGCACAAGCGCCTTGTTGCAGCTAGTTGCCGGTATCACGTGCAGGCGGGGTGGCGGGCGGCTGGTCATGACCAATCTCCGCTGGCCGATTGCCACAATGTCAGCGCGGCAACCGCCGCCGTATCAGCCCGCAGGATGCGTGGCCCAAGCGGGATCGTCGCGACGAAAGGCAGCGCGCTGAGCCGCGCGCGTTCCCCGTCCGAGAACCCACCCTCCGGCCCGATCAGAATTGCCGCGGGCGATGGTGGGAGGGGCGCGGATGCCTGCCCCGCAAGACCTTCATCCGCGAATATCAAGGCGCGGTCCTCTGGCCAATCGTCCAGCACGCGGACCAGCGGGCGCAGATCATCAACTGGCGGGACATAGGTGCCGCCGCATTGCTCGGCGGCTTCCACCGCGTGGGCTTGCAACCGGTCCTGCCGGATCCTGTCGGAATTGGTGTAGTCTGTCTGGACGGGACAGATCCGTGCCGCGCCCATCTCGGTCGCCTTTTCCACGATGAAATCCGTCCGCGCCTTCTTGATCGGCGCGAAAAGCAGCCACAGGTCAGGCGGCAATATCTGCGGCGCGGTCTGCGCCTCACAGACAAGCACGCCGCCGCGCTTTGCGGCCTTCGCAACCTTCGCCCGCCATTCGCCGTCGCGCCCGTTGAACAGGGCAATCTCGGCCCCGGCCCGCAGACGCATCACATTGAACAGGTAGTTCGCTTGCTCCCGCGACACGGGAACGCTTTGCCCCGCCTCCAAGGGGTGATCTACATAGAGCCGTATCTTGGGGCGCGCGGACATGGACGAGAACGTATGAGCGGGACAGATGAAATGCCAGAGGCCTCGGAAGACGGGCAGGTTGCCGATGCCGTGCGCGGCAATTGGGTTGACCGTTTCGCCCCCTCACGGTCGCGCCCCTACCTACGGCTGAGCCGGGCGGACCGGCCCATCGGCACCTGGCTGCTGCTCCTTCCGTGTTGGTGGGGTGTTACGCTTGCAGCGGCGGCCGATCCGGCGGGCGCAAATCCGTTCGATCTGTGGATCTTCGTCGGCTGCGCCATCGGCGCGTTCCTGATGCGCGGCGCGGGCTGCACGTGGAATGACATCACCGACCGGGATTTTGACGGGTCCGTTGCACGCACAGCCTCGCGGCCCCTTCCATCTGGTCAGGTCAGCGTGAAGCAGGCGATGGCCTGGGTCATCATCCAATCGCTGATCGCCTTCGGCATCCTGCTGACGTTCAACCTGCCCACCATCATTCTCGGCATCGTCTCGCTCCTGCCCGTCTGCATCTATCCCTTCGCCAAGCGGATCACCTGGTGGCCGCAGATCTTTCTCGGCCTTGCATTCAACTGGGGCGCCCTTCTGGCGTGGACGGCCCACACCGGAAGCCTCAGCCTGGCCCCGGTTCTGCTCTATCTCGGCGGAATCTGCTGGACGCTCTTTTATGACACGATCTACGCCCACCAGGACCGGGAGGACGACGCGTTGATCGGCATCAAGTCCACGGCGCGCCTGTTCGGCGAAAATACAAAAAAGTGGCTGCGCGGCTTCATGGTGGGCACCGTTGGCCTGATCGGTGCGGGCGTGCTGGTGGCGCTGGTGCCCAATGGCAACATTCTTGCGCTGGTTCTGGCATTGGGCGGGGTCTGGGCGATGGGGTGGCATCTGTCGTGGCAACTCCTGCGCCTCGACATCGACGATCCGGAGCTTTGTATGCGCATCTTCCGCTCGAACCGGGACGCCGGATTGATCCCCGTGCTGTTTTTCGCCGCTACGCTTCTGGTCTGATTGAAAGCGGGCGCGGGACAGGATAGTGCGGTAGCATAAGTCCCCGAGCAGGGAACAACGGGTAACAAACCCCATGTCGATATCCGAACGCATCTCCGCATTGGTCGGCCCCGCCTCGTTCGCGGTGGCCGCTGTCTTGGCCGTCGTCACCGCCGTTGTGGCCGCAATCACGATCGAGCGCCGCTCCATCGAAGATGTCGTCACGTCGCTGGAGGCGGATGGGATCACCTGGGTGGAGGTCTCCGCCAACGGTCTGCAAATCTTCCTCGACGGCACCGCACCCGATGAAGCCTCCCGCTTCCGGGCCCAAAGCGGGGCGGCCGCGATTGTGGACGCGGATCGGGTGATCAACCGCCTCGACGTCGCCGCCGCCGATACATCCGAGCCGCCGCGCTTCTCGCTCGATATGCTGCGCAATGGCGACGGAATCCAACTCATCGGTCTGATCCCCGGCCCGGACGGCGACGAAGCCTTCGCCATCGCCGAGTCCATCGCGGATATCGCGGGGGAGGCCGACGTTGTGAATATGATCGAAAGCGCGGATTTCGAAGCGCCAGAGACGTGGGAGGCCGCACTCGCCTACGGATTGCGGGCGCTGCAAACCCTGCCACGCTCCAAGGTGACCGTCCTCGCCGACCGGGTGGAAGTGGAAGCCGTGGGCGAAACCCGCGAAGAACGCGCGGAATTCATCGCACTGCTGCAGCAGGATCAGCCAAGCGGCGTTCAGGTGGTGCTCGATATCTCGGCCCCGCGCCCCGTCATCACACCCTTCACGCTCCGTTTCGTCATCGATGCAGAAGGCGGGGACGGCCGGTTCGAGACCTGCACCGCTGACACGCCGCAAGCGCGCGACCGGATTGTTGCCGCGGGCCTTGCAGCCGGGGCGACCGGGGTCATCCCCTGCACCATCGGGCTCGGCGTGCCGTCGCCGTCCTGGGGCGAGGCCGTGGAAACCACGCTTGTCGCGCTGGCGGAACTCGGCGCTGGCAGCGTTACGCTGTCCGATGCGGACGTGACGCTGATCGCCGCCGAAGGCACGCCGCAGGACCGGTTCGATACCGTCGTCGGCGAACTGGATGCGGCTCTGCCCGATGTCTTCTCCCTGCAAGCGGTTCTTCCCGAACCCGAAACGCTGGCCAGTGCGGGGCCCTCCCGATTCACCGCGTCCTACAACAACGAAAACGGCGCGCGTCTGCGTGGTCGCTTGCCCCGTGGCGCCATCGGCCAATCCGTGCAGACCTTCGCAACCGCCTTGTTTGGCGCCGACCGCACGGATGTGGCAACCCGGGAAGTCGCGGATCTGCCGTCCGGCTGGTCGGTCCGGGTCATGGCCGGCCTCACGGCACTGGCCGAATTGAACGAGGGGCAATTGATTGTGGAGCCCGACACCCTGCGCCTGACCGGACGCACCGGCAATGAAGACACGGTTTCGCAACTCACCCGCCTCCTATCGGAAGAACTCGGGCCCGGGGCGAATTTCCAACTGGATGTCCGCTATGACGAGGCTCTTGATCCCGTGGCCTCGCAACCCACGCCGGAGCAATGCGAGGCGCGCATCCGCGACATCCAGGATGTCACCAAGATCACCTTCGATCCCGGATCGACCGAAATCAACGACGCGGCGGGCGAGGTACTTGACCGGATTGTCGAGATCCTCCCCGATTGCCTGCATGTGCGCATGGAAATCGGCGGCCATACCGATGCGCAGGGCGGCGAAGGAATGAACCTGAACCTCAGCCAGGCCCGTGCCGATGCCGTGTTGAACGGCATCCTTGCGCGCGGCGTTCTCATCTCGAACCTGACGGCTCAGGGCTATGGTGAAAGCCAACCCATCGCCAGCAACGAAACCGAAGAGGGCCGCGAACAAAATCGCCGCATCGAATTCCGCCTGCTTGCCACGGCGGAGGTTGCCGAACTTGCCGCGGCGGCAGACGATCAACCGCGCACCACGGCCGGTATTCTTGCCCGGGGTGACATCGCCGACTGGCCATTCGAGATCCGCCCCCTGCCCCGTCCGATTGCCCCGGACGGAAACTAGCGACAGAAAGCCCCCGCCCCATGAACCGCCTCGAATTCATCATCGCCATCGCCGTCATCCTGTTCGTGGCCTTCGCGCTCGGATGGCTCGCCCATTGGCTCGTCACCCGGTTCAATCAGGTTTCCTCCGCGGATCTGGGCGAGATGGAGAACCTGGCGCGTGCGCTTCACGATGCCGAAGAAACCCGGGATCAAGCGATTGCATATCTGCAGCAACGCGAAACGGAACTGACCAGCCAGCTCAGCCAGACCGAAGCGGAACTACGCGCCGCGATGGACGGATTGCGGGAAGCCCGGACCGATGCGGAAGAGCTGCGGGCCTACATGGAATCCTCCGATCAGAACAGCTGATCGAGCGGCGGCGGGCCTTCAAGACGGATTGGCCGGACGCCCGCCTGAACTCCAAGCGCGACGCGCTGCAAGGTGAGTTCACCAGCGCTTCAAGGCGTCTTCATCATCCGACTTGGCAGCGACCCATTCGCGCCCATCGGCGGTGATTTCCTGTTTCCAGAACGGCGCGCGCGATTTCAGGAAATCCAGCAGGAATTCCGCCCCCGCAAACGCATCGGCCCGGTGGGGGGTCGCCGTGGCCACCATCATGATCACCTCGCCGGGCGGGAGACGGCCAAACCGGTGCACGATCATAGCGTCAACCAATGAAAACCGGCCCATCGCTTCGTCGCGGATCCGGGTCAGCGCGCGTTCGGTCATGCCGGGATAATGCTCGATCACCATCGCCTCCAGATCGCCGCTCGCCACATCCCGTGTGATACCGGAGAAGCTGACGATGGCCCCGGCCCCGGCGACGTGGCGTGCAAACCGATTCAGCTCCAGTCCCATATCGAAGGCGGCTTCCTGAACACGGACCCGCTCCACGCGCTTAGCCCCCGGTCATCGGCGGAAAGAACGCGACCTCGCGGGCCCCGGTGAGCGGCGCGTCGAACTCGACCAGATCTTGATCGACGGCCGCGCGGATCGACCCGAGATCGGAGAACGCAAACGCGTGCGCCTCGGATTGCTGCTTCAACTCCTCGATCAGATCCCGAACGGTCAGCGCCTCGGTCTCGATCACCTCATGACCGGTTCCGATCCGTTCGCGCAGCCAGGCGAAATAGCGCAGGTCCATCACGGGCCCTCCTCAGTCAGGTAGGGGCGGGCCTTGCGAAAGTAATCCCACCCGGTGACGGCGGTCAGGACGGCAGCCAACCACAACAGGCCGACGCCAATCAGTTCGCTCCACTGATAGCCGAACAAGATCCAGCCAAGGTTGAATTCGTCGGGCACGTCACCCGCAAGGATGCTTTCGATCAGCGCGCCGTCCATTCCGATGGTCAGGGCCCACAGATAGTGGGCGAACAGGCCCCAGCAGAACAGCAGGCCGATCGCCACCATCTGAACCGTGGTTTTCCATTTCGCCAGCTTCGTGACTTTCAGCGTCCCGGCCTGGGCGCCCAGAAACTCGCGCAGGCCCGACACGAAGATCTCGCGAAACAGGATCACCGTGATGGGGATCAGGAACGTGGCGTTGAAACTCAGGCTGCCGGACAGATAATTCACACCGTAAAGCGCCAGCAGGACCATCAGCGCGATCACCACCATCGCCTTGTCCGCGATCGGGTCGAGCATCGCGCCGAACCGTGTTTCCTGCCCCCATTTGCGTGCGAGGACACCATCGAGATAGTCCGTCAGCGATGCCGACATGAACAAGATGACCGCCACCCAATCCGCGAAGGGGCGCGGCAGCAGAAGGAACACGAATCCCACCATAGGTGCTGCGATGAGGCGCACGAGGGTCAGGATATTGGGCAGGGTCCAGCGCATGGGCCCTTGTTAGCCGGGATGCGGGTCCGGGGCCAGAGGGGGTGGGTGTGTGCAAGGCTGTGCAAGCGTGCACAAGGGGGTTAAAGGTCTGAAAGGGAACGAAATTGTGGATCTTGTTAAGGTTTTGCTAAGGGGTTGGGGGGGTGGTTTGATGCTCCCAAAACCCATGATGCAACCCACGACGGCCCGAGTTTGTCTGGCGGCAGTGTGGGAAGGTGGGTTGCACCCAACCTAAACTTGCTCAGGCAACCCAAAGATATTGTCAGTGCCTCGGTCGGAAGAGACGACTTTGTTTGCGAGACCGGCCGGAGCGTCGGGGCCAAATTGGTACGCGATAGCGTAGAAGCCAGCTTCGACTTCGCTTTCGCCGTCGGCAATAGCTGACTGGGCAAGAACTTCGCCAATAAGGGAAATCCGGAAAAGCCCGCTATTCCTTGATCATAACCTCGATTGCAGGAATCCATTGCGAGAATGGACATAGTCAGATGATCAGGCATTCAGTCTTCTCCAACTAAATCTGTCAACTCGTTTGAAAACGAGAAGGCACTCAGTCGATTCGCATCAGGAAACTCGGCGTTCGATCTAATTACAGGGTCGCCGTCTAGTTGGTCTCCTAGGACATCAAGCAACCACGGCATCACTTCGAGCACCCGACCGGACGCTGGCGCATCATCGACGACTTGCCATTCCATCGACGTAATCCCATAGCCCTCGCCGAAGACCGTATCCATCTCGCCCACCTCGAAAATATCGGCGGTGAGTGGATCGGTGATGTCGCCAAACGTCACCAAGCGCGGATAGCGGTCTTCGGGCACCACAAACGGCTCACGGGCCTCCAAAGCCATCGGCAGCCATTCGGCGCGATCCTGAATGCTCAGCCCAGGGTAACGGTTGGGATCAAGAGAGTAGAGCGTATCGCCGGAGATCAGCAGATCGACGAAGATGAACCGCCCCTCGCCAAGATCGACGACAGCGTTTTCCCCGCGATACCCGTAGCGCGCGGTCGACCCGGTGATGGCGTGCCCGTCTGGGCCGTAGAGCGTTGCGAACATGCGGTAGACGGTGCTGCCAGTCACGGGACCGTCCGGTGTTTGCACCGTCACTGTAAGCCGCTGGTTCCAGTCGAATTCATCGGGACCACAGCCGAAGAGGCCGCTGAGCAGGAAGGCCGCGAGATATAATGAGCGCATGGATTTTTCCTTGTCGGCAGTCGGCAAATTTGACGAACAAAAATACCCTTCTGTCCATTTCCTCGCAACGACTAGCGGTGGAGATGGCCGTTGGATGCGACCTGCATCGGCGCTCAGGGATGGGGCATGCACATCTTCCTTTTTCCAAGTGAGTGTGTCCCATGAAGCCACGGTGTGAGCTTCTCCCCCAGCGGGTTAACAGCGGCGGAGCCGCCCCGCTATCGACGGGCCGTCCGGCGGCCTGTCGATTTGGTGATGTTGGTACACCGATCTGAGGTCTTCCTGACTTGGCAGCGATAAAGCGCGCAGAAGCGGCGTTGGGTCGACAGTCCCCGGCCCGTCGTTAGCGGGGCTCGTGTGAGGTTGCCGATGTCGGGACCGTTTCTTGCCCCTCACCCCCCCTCATGAAAATGATCGTAGATTTTCTGCGCGAGACCCTCGCTGACACCCTCCACGGCCTTCAGGTCCGCCAAATTCGCCCGCGTCACGGCCTTGGCTGACCCGAAATGCGCCAGCAGCGCACGCTTCCGGGCGGCTCCCACGCCCGGCACATCGTCGAGCGGCGTGGCGGTGACGGCCTTGGAGCGTTTCTGCCGGTGCGCGCCGATGGCGAAGCGGTGCGCCTCGTCCCGCATACGCTGCACGAAATAGAGAACCGGATCATTGCGTTGCAGGGCAAAGACCGACTTGCCGGGGCGGTAGAATTCCTCCTTGCCCTGATCGCGATCAATGCCCTTCGCGACGCCGATGAAGGGCACATCCTCAACCCCCAGATCATCCATGATCTCCTTGACCGCGGAGATTTGCCCGGCCCCGCCATCGATTAGCAGAAGGTCGGGCCAGGCCTCGGTCTCGCGATCCGGATCTTCCTTGAGAAGTCGCGAGAACCGGCGCGTGAGAACCTCTTTCATCATCCCGAAATCATCCCCGGGCGTCAGGCTGTCGCCGCGAATGTTGAACTTGCGGTATTGCGATTTCACGAAGCCGTCCGGCCCGGCCACGATCATCGCGCCCACGGCATGGGCCCCCTGGATATGCGAGTTATCGTAGACTTCAACGCGCTTGGGCGGGCCATCGAGCCCGAACGCCTCGGCCAGCCCGGTCAGCAACTTGCCCTGGGCCTGGTTCTCGGCCATCCGCCGCCCGAGGCTTTCGCGGGCATTGCGCCGCGCGCCGTCGACAAGCTCGGCCTTTTCTCCGCGCTGCGGGACAAGGATTTCAACCTTGGTGCCCCGCTTCTGCGCCAAGGCATCGGCCATCAGGTCCATATTCTCGACCGGGTGGGAGAGGATGATCTGCCGGGGCGGCTCCTTCTGATCGTAGAACTGGCCCATGAACGCCTCGAGCACTTCGGGCTCGTCAATGTCCGGACCCACACGCGGATAGAAATCGCGGTTGCCCCAGTTCTGGTTGGCGCGGATGAAGAAGACCTGCACACAGGCCTGCCCGCCTTCCATGTGAAGCGCGATCACGTCCGCCTCGCGCACGCCGCGCGGGTTGATGCCCTGGGCGCTTTGCACGTTGGTCAGGGCGCGGATCCGGTCGCGCAAAGCCGCGGCGCGTTCGAACTCCATCGCCGCGCTGGCCTCCGCCATGCCATCGGCCAATTGTGCCTGAAGCTCGGTGCTGTCGCCCTTGAGGAACCGCACGGCATCGGCAACCGAAGCGGCATAGTCCGCCTCGTTGATATAGCCCACGCACGGCCCGGAACAGCGCTTGATCTGGTAGAGGAGGCAGGGGCGCGTCCGCGTCTCGAACGTGGCATCGGTGCAATTGCGCAGAAGGAAGACTTTCTGAAGCTGGTTCAGCGTCCGGTTCACCGCGCCGGCGCTGGCGAAGGGGCCAAAATACTCGCCCTTCTCCTTCTTCGCGCCACGATGCTTCTTGATCTGCGGGAAGGCGTGTTCGCGGCTGACGAGGATGTTCGGAAACGATTTGTCATCACGCAGCAGCACGTTGAATTTCGGCTTCAACTGCTTGATCAGGTTCTGTTCGAGAAGCAGCGCCTCGGTTTCCGTCCGCGTGGTCAGGAACATCATCGAAGCGGTTTCACGGATCATGCGGGCGATGCGCGCGGAATGCCCGGACGGCTTGGCATAACTCGATACCCGGCGCTTCAGGGCCCGCGCCTTGCCCACGTAAAGCACCCGCGACTGCGCATCGAGCATGCGGTACACGCCCGGCGAGTTATCCAGCGTCTTGAGATACGCCTGGATTACCTCATGGCCCGTTTCGGGGGCATTTTCGGTCTCATTTTTCATCACGACTCGCGCATCTGTGATTCTATGTCCGGCTGCAACGCGGAGAGGGGCGGATCAAGGGGTTAGCTTTCCACCGTTTCTGTGGATAACCTTGCGGAGAACTCTTTGGCATACCGAATTTTCCTTTGTTTTCGGCAGGGTTCTGCGATTTGCCTATTTTTTGGGCACATACCTAAGCTATTGTTTTCGCTTATATAAAACATACACTTTCAGCTGCAAACTGTTGCTGTCATACAATCTTTACAAAGGTGAACGGTTTCACACGCCGGTGGAGAATCACGTTCCCTTGCGTCATTCGACCCCCAGGACGTCGGGCGTTTCCCACCCCAGATGTTGGCCCCCGTCAACGCAGATAAGCTGCCCCGTGACCGCCCGCGCGTCCAACAGGTAGCGCAAGGCACCGCAGATCCCATCGGCATCCGCGCCGCGCTCCAGAATCGTGGCGGCGCGCTGCCTGGCGAAGTGTTCCGCGCTCTGGCGGCCACCCTGCATCGTCGGGCCTGGACCGATCGCGTTGACCCTTACGCGGGAGCCCAGCGCCTGTGCGGCGGTGCGGGTGAAGGCCCACAGGCCCATCTTGGCAATCGTGTAGGTCATGAATTCGGGCGTCAGTTTCCGCACGCGCTGATCGATCATGTTGACGACAAGGCCGCGCGCCACCTTTTCGCCGGTCTCGTCCATCTCGGGATCCGGGATCTGATCGGCCAGCGCCTGGGTGAGGACAAAGGGCGCGCGCAGGTTCGAGCCGATATGACGATCCCAGCTTTGCCGCGTGGCGCTTTCGAGGTTGTCGTACTCGAAGATCGAGGCGTTGTTGACGAGCACGGTGATTGGCCCCAGCGCCTCGGCGGCCCGTGGCAGCAAGCCCGCGACGGCGTCTTCGTCCAGAAGGTCGGCCTGCAACGCGACGGCCTGCCGCCCAAGGCGGCGAACCTCCTCTGCGGCCTCTTCGGCGGCATCGGCACTGCCGTTGTAGTGGATCGCGACATCGTGGCCCTGCGCGGCCAGTTCCAGCGCCATGGCGCGGCCCAGCCGCCGGGCGGCCCCTGTTACCAATGCTGTCATTGCCCGGTCTCTCCCTTACATCAGAAGGAGGACGATATAGCCCACATAGAGCGCCGAAAAGGCCAGACCGACGGCGCGGCCCATCGGCCAGCGCAAGAAGACGAAGGGGGCAATGATGATCGACGCCGCCAGCATCACCCAGAGATCAAATCGCAGCAGCTCGGGATCGACCGGGATCGGGCCGACCAGCACGGCGATGCCGATGATCGCCAGCAGGTTGAACACGTTGGACCCGATGACATTGCCGATGGCCACGTCGGCCTGACGGCGAAACGCGGCCATGACGGTGGTGGCCAGTTCCGGCAGCGAGGTGCCGACGGCCACGAGGGTCAGGCCGATCACAGTGTCGCTGACGCCGTATTCGGTCGCAATCGCGGTGGCGCTGTCGATCAGGAGGCTTGCACCAAGGGGAAGCCCGACCAGCCCCAGCGCCAGGTAGATGCCGATGTTCCACCACGGCATGTCGGGGTCGGCCTCTTCGAGGTCGTCGACGTCATCCGCGCCGTTCTGGGCCTTGCGATGGGCGCGGGCCTTGCGCACGGCGTCCCCCAGGACGAGGGCCAGACCCAGCAGCAGGATAAGCCCGTGCCACCAGGTCAGCGGGCCGATGAAGCACAGGATGATGAACAGAAAGCTCGCCGCGATCATGAACATGTATTCGCGCCGGGTATCGCTGGTGGCCGCGAGGCCAGCCATCAGGGCGGGCACACCCAGCACAAGCAGGATGTTGGCGGTGTTGGACCCGACCACGTTGCCAAGCGCCAGGCCGGGTACGCCTTCCAGCACCGATTGGATGGAGATGAGCAATTCCGGTGCCGAGGTGCCGAACGCCACGACCGTGAGCGACACGATCAGCGCGGGGATGCCCAGCCGCAGGGCAAGGTTCACCGCGCCTTTGACCAGAACGTCCCCGGCCAGCAACAAGATGACGAGGCCGAGGATTGCAAAGCCGAACTCGTCAGCCATTCCCGCCCTCGCGGCACATGCGGCATTCCCCGCCTCGCAGGTTCATGCGCCCACAGGTGGGGCAGGTGCGCGGTTTGGGCAGCGGGCCGCTCTGCCCCTGCTTGCCGATACGGGGCTTGCTGCCGGGCCAGCGGAGCCGTCCGAACATGGCCAGCACGACCATCCCGATCAGGAAAAGAGAGACGATCTTGATCATCAGTTCAGGCCGAAGCGGGCGTAGAGCATCCGCTCTTCCAGCCCGTGATCCAGATCGGCCATCACCTGGGCCCCCAGCCGCGGCAGAAGGCCTTTTTTGGGCCCATAGGCGCTGAACTTCACCTTGTCGCCAAAGACCTCTTTCATCTTGGGCACCAGATGCCCCACCCCGTCGGCGAGGCCGAGATCGACGCTGGCGACACCGGTCCAGAAAGCGCCGGTGAACAGATCCTTATCATCCGTCAGGCGATCCCCGCGGCGGGTTTTCACATGCTCGATGAAGGCACCGTGGATATCGCGCTGGATGTCCATCAGGCGCTCCACATCCTCAGCCCGTTCGGGACGGAACGGATCGAGGATCGATTTGTCCTCACCGGCGGTATAGACGCGACGCTCCACCCCGATTTTCTGCAACGCTTCGACAAAGCCGAACGTAGCCGAAATCACCCCGATGGAGCCGACGATAGAACTGTGATCCACCCAGATCTCATCGGCGGCACAGGCCAGCCAATAGCCACCCGACGCGGCGACATCTTCGACGAAGGCATAGACGGGGATGTCCTTTTCCTCCGCCAGACGGCGAATACGGGACGCCACAAGCGCGGATTGCACCGGGCTGCCGCCGGGCGAATTGATCGCCAACGCAACGGCCACGGGCTTGCCCTTGGCAAACGCCTTTTCGATCACCGGCGCATAGGTGGCATCATTGATGCCCTGCCCCCGGCCGCCCGCGGCGATGGCGCCTTGCAGCCGGATAACGGAAACCCTGGGATCTTTATCAAGAAAGGGAATGAAACGCTTCATGTCACGCGATGTAGGCCGCTAAGCACGTGGCAACAAGGCGACGGGCGCGCTTTTCGCCGGGGCTGTTGCGGATGTTACCCGCCCTCCTGCAACGACTTGCGCAGCTCTGTCTTCAACACCTTGCCATAATTGTTCTTGGGCAGGGATCACAGGCTGACATAGGCTTTGGGTCTTTTGAACGCCGCGATATGGGCGCGGCAATGCGCACCGAGGGCGGCCTCGTCGATTACGCAGCCCGGCGCGGGCACGATGAACGCCACGACATCCTCCCCCCATTCCGGCGAAAACCGCCCGACCACGGAGACTTCATGCACGCTGGAATGGGTCAGCAGGACCTCCTCAACCTCGCGTGGGTAGATGTTCGTTCCGCCGGAGATGATGACGTCTTTGGAGCGGTCCTGAAGCGTGAGGTAGCCGTCTTCATCGAGCCTGCCCATATCACCCGTCATCAACCAGCCCTCCCTTATGGTCGACGCGGTCGCCTCCGCGTTCTTCCAATAGCCGGGCATCACCGGCGCGCCGCGCACCATGATCTCGCCGGTTTCCCCGGGCGGCGCATCGACGGCAACCTCCACGAGGCTTTGCGCCCGCCCAACGCTGGCCAGCCTGTCCTGCCATCGAGGATGCGTTCTGTCGGCGACATCTGCCCGGCTGAGCGCGGTGATCGCCATGGGGCACTCGCCCTGGCCGTAGATCTGGACGAAGCGCGGACCCATTGTGGCGACGGCCTCTTCGATATCGGCGCGGTACATCGGCCCACCCCCATAGACGATTGTCCTGATCCCGTCGCCGCGCCTGCCCTGTGCTTTGGCTTCATCCACCAACCGCCGAACCATCGTGGGCGCCATGAACATGGATGTCGGGCCGAGGGTTTCCGACAGATCCAGCACCTCGCGCGCATCGAACCCGCCCGATGGCGGGACGATGTGGCGCGCCGCCATCCGCACATGGATCGGCGCGTAGATGCCTGCCCCGTGGCTCATCGGGGCGGCGTAAAGCGCGGCATCTTCCGGCGTTACCGGATCCACATCGATCGGGTAACACACGGAGGTTGCGGCGATCATCCCGTGGGTGATCTGCACCCCTTTGGGCTTACCCGTGGTGCCGGACGTGTAGAATAGCCATGCAAGGTCCGCGGCGGCCTTGGCGGCCAACGGGGCGGGCGGACCATCGACAGAGGCGACGGTGATTGCGCCAGGCACCTTCTGCGCGTCGCTGGCGAAACATGAGGTCGCCCCGGCATCGGACAGGATCCACGCGGCCTCCCTGGGATGCAGTTTCGCATTCACCGGCACGGCAACCGCACCGGCCCACCAGATGCCAAACATGGCTATCAGGTAATCGGGACTGTTCCCGGCAAATATGCCGACCCGATCACCGGGCCCGACGCCCCGCGCCTGTAATCCACCCGCCAGACGGGCGGCACGGTCGGCGAATTGGGCATAATCCGCGACGATCTCCGCCCCCACCATCAGGGCCGGTGCATCACCCGATACGGACGCCGTGCGCGCGAGCCAGGCGGCGATATTCACGAGGCCTGCACCGGCAGGTTCTGTTCCCCGAGCCCGTCGATGCCCAGCCGCATCGTCTGACCGGCGCGCAGGAAGACTTGCGGCGACCGGCCCATGCCGACGCCCGGTGGCGTGCCCGTTGAGACAACGTCCCCCGGCTCCAACGTCATGAACCGGCTGATATATTCCACCAGAAAGGATGGGCCGAACACCATCGTGCCCGTATTGCCATCCTGCATCCGCTGCCCATCGACCTCCAGCCAGATGTGGAGGTTTTCGGGGTTGGGCACCTCATCGGCGGTGACAAGCCAGGGACCCAACGGCCCGAACGTGTCGCAGGATTTGCCCTTGGTCCACTGGCCGCCCATCTCCTGCTGAAAGGCGCGTTCGCTGACATCGTTGACGATGCAATAGCCCGCAATATGGTCGGCACCCGACCCTTCGGGCACGTTTTTCGCGCGCTTGCCGATGGCAAAACCAAGCTCCACCTCCCAATCCGTTTTCGTGCTGCCGGGGGGCAGGATGACGGGATCGTTGGGGCCGGAAATGCAGGTTGTGGCCTTCATGAAGACGACAGGTTCCGTTGGCACATCCCAGCCGCCTTCCGCGGCGTGGTCGGCATAATTCAGGCCGACGCAGACCAGCTTGCCGACATGGCCGACACAGGGGCCCAATCGCACATCCCCCACCTCGGGCAGGGTTTCGGGGGTGATCTCGGGCAGGTTGGAGAGCGCCGCGCCGTCGATATCCGCGACCACGCCCGACAGATCCCGCACACGGCCCGACCTGTCCAGAACACCGGGCCGTTCCTGCCCGGCCCCGCCCCACCTGACCAGCTTCATGCGCCTGCCCTCCCTTGCGTGTCTGCCGCGCATCATGCTGATGTATCGGTGGAAGTGAAAGGGGCCGCCATGGCAGATATCGTGATCCTAGGCGTCTACGTGACGGATGCCGCCTATCGTGTCGGGCAGATGCCCGTAGTGGGCGAAACGCGGCTTGGTACGGGGTTTCAGCTTGGCCCCGGCGGGAAGGGATCGAACCAGGCGGTGGCCGCTGCCAAGGCCGGCGGCGACGTGGCCTTCCTGAGCCGGATCGGCGCGGATACGTTCGGCGCGATGGGACGCGAAATCTGGGCGGAGGCCGGGGTCCACTCCTCCCTGGTGATCGAGGATACCGCGCATCCCACGGGATCGGCGGGGATTTTCATCGAAGAGGCTTCGGGCAGGAATTCGATCGTCGTCGTGCCCGGCGCGGCCGGCACTTTGAGCGCAGCGGATGTCGAGACATGGGCCGCGGATATTGCCAAGGCCAGGGTTGCCATGACCCAGCTGGAACAGCCGATCGACGCCGCCGCCCGGTTCCTTGAGATTGCAGCGGAGGCGGGTGTGACGACGATCCTGAACCCGGCCCCCGCGGCCGAGCTGCCCGAGGGCCTGTTGGCGCTTTGCGACTATGTCACGCCGAACGAAACTGAAGCGCAGGAACTGACGGGGTTGCCCGTGACCGGCCCGGAGGATGCGGTGCCGGCTGCCCGGGCCCTGATGGATCTTGGCGTGCGGAAGGGAGCGGTGATCACCCTGGGCGAAAACGGATCGCTCTATTGGGACGGGTCCGAGGCGATCCACATACCGCCCCTCTCGGCAGGCGCCGTCGTCGATACCACGGGCGCGGGGGACGCGTTCAACGGCGGCCTCGCAACCGCGCTGGCCGAAGGCCGGGACATCGGGGAGACCCTGCGCTTCGCGACGGCGACGGCGGCCTTGTCCGTCACCAAACACGGCACGGCGCCCGCGATGCCGAAACGGCCCGAGATCGACGCGCTGCTCTAGCCGGGCGCCGCGTCTGCCCGCTCCAGCGACGTCTCGAAGGCCGCGATATGCGCCTCGATCTGATCGTGGAATCCGGCCGGCGCCATATCCCGCATCATGTCGCGGAGCGCTGGCCATTGCGGGGCCGGGTAGAGGAAGCGCTGGCGGTGGTAGTGCAGGATCGTGGCATCGGGCGTCTTCGAATAATCGCCGCGATGGGACAGGGAGTAATTGTGCATCTCGTCCAGCACGCGCACCTGATAGTTGAACCGCGCCACGGTCAGCGGCAGCGTTATCTGATCGAGCCAGGGGCGTTTGTTGGCGATCGCGCAGCCGAAATCGAACGCAAGCGCGGTGTCGATCCAATGCTCCGCAAATCGCTTGCCGCCATCGGCGTGGGGCGTCTCGGGGAAGGCGACGAAGCCCGCGTTGAAATACGGCACGAAATCGTGGCGGCGCCCGCGCAGGAGCCGCACCCGCTGGGACGGGACGGGCAGCCCGAAATGCGCGTAGGCCCGCGTCCAACGGTCGTTCTTGGCGCCCCAGGTCGGGCGGCCTTCCGGGGCGGCTGCAATCGTGGTGTCGGGCAGATCCATGAACTCCGCGAGGCTGGCGGTGCAGGCGATATCGGTATCGAGAAAGATCGAATGCGTGGCGCCCCTGTCATCCCGCGCGGCGACCATCTTGTTGCCGTGGGGATAGTCGCCCTTCCACTTGGGCGGGTCGGGCAAGGTGCGGAGCTCCACGCCGCAGGCCTCGTAGATGGCATGGGTCATCGCCCCGATCCTGGGCCGGTGCGCCTCACCGACATAAGCGATCAGCCTGATCCGCTTGTCGCCCTCATGCGCCCGCGCGAGGGACATGGACAACAGCCACGATTGCTCCTCAAGCCGCGGGCCGTCGGCAACGAAAAAGAGGGCAAGGGATCGGGGATCGGACACGGGTTTGATCCGTTGTGGCTGCTCTGGCATCACTTTGCCCGGAAAGGGATGGCGCGGCTAGACCTCAAGATCCGCCACGAAAATCCCGTCATGCCCGTCGCGGCACGCCATCACCAGCATGCCACCCGCCCGCTGATGGTCGGGATGTGCCGCGTAGGCGTCCAACGCCTTGCGGTTCGCGAAGGTGCAGGCAAACCCGTAGGTATAGCGTTCGGACTTCGCCTCGAAATCGCGGTTCGGCCCGTGCCGGAAGATCAGGAAACCGGGGATCACGTTGGTCAGATCCGTCAGAATATTCATCGCTGCCTTGATCTGGGCAAGCGCAGGATCATTGGCGGGATCAAGAAGTACGACGTGCAGGATCAATGGATATCTCCGGTTATTGCCGCCCGAGAGGCGTCGATGTGGGTGCGCCCTGCTTTACAGGACGAGGATTGCGCGAAAGTCGTTCACATTCGTCAATGTAGGGCCGGGAACGACCTGATCGCCGATTTGGCCAAAGAAGCTGTGTGCGTCGTTCCGGTCGAGCGCGGCTTGCGGATCAACGCCGCGGGCCCGCGCCCTGGACAGCGTATCGGGCCCGATCACCGCGCCGGCCACTTCCGCCGCGCCGTCAACGCCATCGGTATCGCAGGCGATGGCGTGGATGTTCGGCGCACCTTTCAGGGCAAGGGCAAGCCCGAGGGCATATTCCGCGTTGGGCCCGCCCACACCCTCGCCCCGCCGCGTCACGGTGAGTTCACCGCCCGAGAGGATTAGGGTGCCGGGGGAGGACGCCTTGGCAATCCGGGCGTGGTCTGCGGCGACGTCACGCGCCTCGCCCTCGATGGAATCTCCCAGAAGCGCCACCGCATATCCGGCGGACCGCCCCAGTTCGGCCGCCGCCGACAGGGATTGTGACGGTGCGGCATAGATCACGTTCGTCACACGGCCAAGGCGCGGGTCAGACGGCGCAACGGGATCGCCGCCACGGTCCAGGTAAGCCGCGATAGACGGCGCGGGTGTAACGTTCCACGTCTTCAACGCTTGCAATGCGCGCGCGGCGTCGCCCGCATGGCCCACCGTCGGGCCACTGGCGATGTCGCCCGGATCGTCCCCCGGGACATCGGAAATCATCAGGGCCAGCATCTGTGCCGGATAGGCCGCCGCCGCCAGTTTCCCGCCCTTCACTGCGGAGATCTGCTTGCGGATGCCGTTGATCTCTCCGATCGGCGCGCCGGAAGCCAGAAGGTCCTGCGTGAGCTTTTGCTTCTCCGCCAAGGTGATGTCGCCCGCAGGGCCCGTCAGGAGCGCGGAGCCGCCGCCGGAGATCAGCGCGAGGACGAAATCGCCCTCGCCCACCGTGTCGAGCAGGGCCAGCATCCGCTTGGTCGCCGTCTCCCCTGCCGCGTCGGGAACAGGGTGGGCGGCTTCGACAATCTCGATGCCTTGGCAGGGGCGGGCATAGCCGTAGCGGGTGATGACGAGGCCGTCGCACGGGCCCCATTCGGCCTCCACCGCCTCGGCCATGCGGGCGCTGGCCTTGCCCGCGCCGATTACCAGCACCCGGCCCGCGGGTTTGGGCGGCAGGGCGGCGGCAAGCGATTGCATCGGATCCGCCACCTCCACCGCGCGGGCGAAGAGGGATCGGAGGAAAGCGTCAGCGCTCATGAAATGCGTCCGGTGCTGGAGGTTCGCGCGACCAATTCGACGGGCGCGCGATGTTCGGGGGGCGGCGTTTCGGCGTCTTGCATCCACGCCAGAAGGCGATCCGCGGTGGCGCGCGCGAACCCGTCGATATCGCAGGCGACAGAGGAGAGTTGCGGCCAAACGAGCGCGCAATCCTCGATGTCATCGAAGCCCACGATGCGCACGTCCTGGCCCACATCCACGCCCGCGCGGGCAAAGCCCGCATGCAGGCCAAGCGCGACCAGATCATTGAAGCAGATGACGGAATCCACGCCGAGTTCGATCAGGTCCTGCGCGGCCTCGACTCCGAAGGCCCGTGTGCTGCGCCCGTGCAGCGTGACGGGATCGGCGCCCGCGCGCTTCATCTCGGCCAGATAACCCGATTTGCGTTCTTCGGTGATCTCGCGGCCCTCGATGCCGCCGACAAAGGCGATCCGTTCGCCGCCCTGGTTCATCAGGTGCCGTGTCGCGCGGGCGGAACCTGCGGCGTAGTCGAAGCTGGCGAAGGGGAAGAGGCCGGTGCGCGGATCAGTCTTGCGCAGGACCTGGATGGCGGGAAGGCCCGCGCGTTCGATCTGGTCAAACGCGGCGCCGCCATCGCCATAGGCGGGCGACACGACAAGCGCGGAGACGCCGTGTTCGATCATGGAGCCGACGAGTTTGGCCTGAAGATCAGCGTCTTCGTCGCTGTTGGCGATGACGGTGGCGTAGCCTTTCGCCGCGAGGGTCATTTGCAGAACGGTCGCGAATTCCGTGAAGAACGGGTTGCGGAGGTCGTTGATGACAAGGCCGACAAGGCCCGCCGATTGGGAGCGCATCTGGGCCGCGGCGCGGTTGTAGACATACCCGATCTCGGCCATCGCGGCGCGCACGGCGTCCCGCGTCTCCTCCTTCACTTGCTTGGAGTTTTGCAGGACGAGTGAGACGGTGGATTTCGAAACGCCCGCCTTGGCGGCGACATCGAGGATGGTGGGGCGGCGGTTCATGTTTCGGTGTTACCCGTCGATCCCGTGAAGCGCCAGCAATTGGCCCATACGGTGCGTGGCGCGGTCGGGATTGGCAAGGAGCCGGGCCTGATCGGCGAGGCGGAAGACCTGTGCGTAGTGGGTGATCTCGCGGGAGGATTGAAAGCCTGCGGGCATGATGAAGTGGCTCTGGTGGCCGTTGAGCCAGGCGAGAAACGCGATGCCCGCCTTGTAGAATTGGGTCGGTGCCTTGAAGATTTCGCGGCTGAGCGGAACGGTCGGCGCGAGGAGCGCATGATAGGTTTTGCGGTCATCTTGCGCGAGGGCTTCGAGGGCTTGGGCCGCAGCGGGGGCGATGGCGGCGAAGATACCCAGAAGCGCGTGGGAATAGTGGGGGCCGTCGCCTTCAATCAGCATGGCATAGTTGAAATCGTCACCTGTGTAGAGGCGGACGGATTCGGGTAGTTTGGCGCGGAAGGTTTCCTCGTGGCCTTGGTCGAGGAGGGAAATCTTGATGCCGTCGATCTTGGCCGCGTTACGGGTGATGAGGTCGAGCACGATGGCGTTGGCCTCATCGATTGAGGCGCCACCCCAATAGCCCTTGAGCGGGGGGTCGAACATGTCGCCGAGCCAGTGCAGGATCACCGGCTGCGCGGCCTGGGTGATGAGCTCGTCGTAGACGCGGGCATAGGTGTCGGGCCCGGCGCCGATGGCGGGGAGCGCGCGGGTGGCCATGAGGATGAGCTGGCCACCGGCGGATTCGATCGCCTCCATCTGTTCGGAATAGGCGGATTTGATGCGAACGGGGTCGGTCAGGTCCTCGAGCGGGACGTGGTCGGTGCCCGCCCCGCAGGCGACGCGGGGGGTCATGGGATGGGCCTTGGCGGCGGCCATCGTGCGGTCGATCAACTCGCGGGCGGTGTCCCAATCCACGCCCATGCCCCGTTGGGCCGTGTCCATCGCTTCGGCCAGACCAAGGCCTTGATCCCAGAGGCTTTCGCGAAACCGCAGGGTTGCGTCCCAATCGACTGCCGGGCGGCCCTGCCACGGATCACGCTCGGCCAGCGGGTCGCTGACAACATGGGCGGCGGCGAAGGCGGTGCGGGTGAGCGAGACCTTTGGCGCGCGGGGGATCAGCGGGTCGCCCACAAGCGCGTAGTCTTCCAGCGTTCCGGCATAGGTGGGCAATCGCATGGTCTATATCCCGTGATCTTCGCGGATCATGTCAGCGGCTTTTTCACCGATCATGATCGTAGGCGCGTTGGTGTTGGAGGAGACGACATTGGGCATGATCGAGGCGTCGGCCACGCGGAGGTTTTCGATGCCGTTAAAGCGCAGACGCGGGGTGACCACGGCGCTGTCGCCCGGCCCCATGGCGCAGGTGCCCGCGCAATGGTGGGAGGTTTTGGAATGCTGGCAAATGAAGTTGAAGTAATCGTCGTCGGTTTGCACGTCCGGGCCGGGGAGGCGTTCGGCCTTGATGAAGGGCTTCAGCGGGTCCTGGGACAGAATCTCCTGCGTCAGCTTGAGACCACGGATCGACATGGCGCGGTCCTGCGGATCGGCGCAGTAATTGGGGTCGATGAGGGGCGATTTGGTCGGGTCGGCCGATTGCAGGCGTACGCTGCCGCGTGACCGGGGGCGGAGGTAGCAGGAATTCAGCGTGACGCCGCCTTCCGGCATCGCGGCCACCCCGGCCTCAATGCCCGTGCCTAGGCCCAGATGGAATTGCAGATCGGGTGAACGGGCATTTTCGTCGGCATACCAGAAGCCGCCAGTCTCGAAGAGGCTGCTCGCCACGGGGCCTGTCTTGGTGAAGAGGTATTGCAAGCCCGCCAGCACGCTCAGATGCGGCTTGGCAAAGCGGTCGTAGGTGTGGGGGCCGGAAACCTCGGCGATGCAGTAGAGGTCCAGGTGGTCTTGCAGGTTGCTGCCCACCTGGGGCTGGTCGAGCACCACGTCGATGCCGAGTTCTTGTAGATGATCGGGGGGGCCGATGCCGGAGAGTTGCAGGAGGCGGGGGGAGCCGATGGCGCCGCTGCTGAGGATGACCTCGGCCTGGGCATGGATGAGGGAACGGTCGAGCATCTCCACCCCCTTGGTCACGCCGTTTTCCACCAGGATCCGCCGGACATTGGCGCGGAGTTTCACGGTCAGGTTCGGGCGGCTTTTGTTGGGGTGCAGGAAGGCCATCGCGGCGGAGGAGCGACGGGCGTTTTTCTGAGTGAGTTGGTAGTACGCGGCGCCCGCCTGCACCTCGCCCGTCACATCCTCGTTGAAGGGAATACCCACCGCCTTGGCCGCCTCGAAGTAAGCCTCGCAGATCGGCAGGGGGGCGGCGGGTTTGGAGACGCCAAGGGGGCCGTCCTGCCCGTGATAGCGCCCTGAATACGTGTCGTTATCCTCGGACTTTCGGAAATAGGGCAGGACGTCTTCATAGCTCCAGCCGTCGCAGCCAAGCTGTCGCCATTCGTCGTAATCAAGCGGGTGGCCGCGCGTGTAGATCTGTGCGTTGATGGCCGACCCGCCGCCGATAACCTTGGCTTGGGTATAGGTGAACGCCTTGTTCTGCATATGTTTTTGCGGAACCGTCGACCATCCCCAGGACGCGATGCCCTTGGTCATCTTGGCGAAGCCTGCGGGGAGGTGGAAGAACGGGTGCCGGTCGGAGCCGCCGGCCTCCAGCAGACACACGGACACGTCCGGGTTTTCCGACAGGCGCGCGGCGATGACCGAGCCTGCAGACCCGCCGCCGATCACGATGAAATCGTAGGATTCGCTCATGCTGCCCCGCTCAAAACCGGTGGATGGACAAGCCGCCATCGACGGGGATCACGGCCCCCGTCGAATAGGCGAAATCCCCCCGCGCGAGGGGGACCATGACGGTGCCGATATCTTTCGGCTGCCCCCACCGGCCTTGCGGGATCAATTCCGGAATGCGCGGGTTGTAGCGGTCCGCCACGGGGGCGGTCATCGGCGTTTCGATGATACCGGGACGGATGTCGTAGACACCGATCCCCTCAGGCGCGAGGCGCATGGCGAAGGCCTGTGCAAGAGACGCTGTGGCAGCCTTGGAGGCGCAGTATTCCGCGCGATCATGGTTAGTCATGGACGCGCTGACCGACGTGATGAACGTGATGGAGCGAAACGGTTCGGCGGGTTGGTCGAGCATTCGGCGGGCGGCTTCTTGTGCAAGAAAGAACGCGCCGCGGGTGTTGACGGCCATGCAGCGATCGAAACTGTCCGGGTTCATGTCGAGCAGATCGCCCCGCTGCATCGCACCGACACCAGCGTTGGAGACGAAGGTTGTTATCGGGCCAACGGCGTCGAGCAAAACGGGGATCGCGTCGATGTTCGTGACGTCGTGCTGGTGGTAAGTGGCGGGGAACGGCATAGCGGCCTCGGGTTGTTCGGAGGCCACGGCAATCTCCCACCCCGCCGCGTGGAGCGCCTGCGCGATGCCAAGGCCGATGCCTTGCTGGCCGCCTGTGATGAGCGCTTTCATTGCACGAATTCCTTTTGTCCTATCGCTTCGCTGCTTGAGGACTCTTTGAGATAATCCGCCTGCCGCAGCGCAAGCGCCGCGATGGTCAGCGACGGATTTACGGCCGCCGAGGTGGGCAGGAGCGAGGCGTCGCAGATATAGAGATTGTCGAGGTCATGCGCCTTTCCAAGCGGATCACAGACGGAGGTTGCCGGATCGGCCCCCAACCGCGCCGTGCCGCATTGATGCGATGGCGTGCGGCGGTCGAAGGCTTTGGACAGGACGATGGGGAAGCCTGCGCGCTTGAGGGTGGCTTTCAGCTTGGCGACAAGGGCCAGGTGCGCATCCCAGTTGGAGCGCTTCCAATCGAGCACGATGTCATCGCCTTGGACCGTTACGCGGCTTTCGGGATCGGGCAGATCCTCGGACATGGCGTAGAAATCGATGGCGTGGTTGGCGATCAGGGCCGCGAGGGGCCTTGGCAGGCCGGTCTGCGCGGCGAGGATGGGGGTGGAGACGCGGCCGAGGAGTTGGATATTGCCAAGGGGCGGCTCCTCCCCCGTGCCCAGATACCAATCGTTGATCTGAAGGGTCTTTTGATAGACCGACCGGTTGCGCCGATGGCTGAGCGCCAGAACCGCGCTGGCGTTGTGGTTCATGAAGTTGCGGCCCACCTGATCGGAGCGGTTGGCGAGGCCGTTGGGATGGTCTTCATCGGCGGAGCGCAGAAGCAGGGCGGCCGTATGAACCGCGCCTGCCGCCAGCACGATGCGCGGGGCAGTCAGGCGACCGGCGGAGGTAAGGAGGCCGGTGACGCGGGCGCCGTCAACCTCGACTTTGCGCACTGTGACGCCGGTGCGGAGTGTGATGTTCGGATCGGCCAGCGCCGCCACCAGGGCCGCGCTTTCGGCGTCCAGCTTGCCGCCGTTCGTGTCGGGGAAGGCATCCCAAGGGGTCTGCGCGTGGCTGAGCCAGCGGTCCAGATCGACGGCGAGCGGGAGGGGCGATGGCGTCAGACCGGCGCGGGTCAGACGGGTGGCGAGGCTGGCGATATCGGGTTCGTGGGGGACGGGGGGGTGGGGGTAGGCGCTGTCATGGGGCGGCTCGGACGGATCGGCGCTCGCGTCACCGCGCACCTGATAGAGCGCCTCGGCCCGGGCGTAGAACGGGGAGAGCGTGGCGTGGTCGATGGGCCAGCCGGGCGTTATGCCGCCGATATGTTGGATCGGGGCGAAATCAGCCTCGCGGTAGCGCATCATCACCGCGCCGTAGAACTTGGAATTGCCGCCGACACAGGCGTAATTGCCGGGGTTGAAGCGGGTGCCGTCGGGGGTCAGCCAAGTCTCGTCCGGGCGGAAATGGCCGTCACGGAAGATCGCCTCGGGGTCTCGCGCCTCCGGGCTGTCTTGCAGAAGCTGGCCGCGCTCAATGATCAGCACGCGCAGGCCCGATCCCGCCAGCCCTGCGGCCAGCGTTGCGCCCCCCATGCCGGAGCCGACGATGATGATATCGGCGTCGCTCATAACCCCCTCTTCGTATGTCTGGAACGTTCCAATTCCAAGTGAAAAATGTGCCCGGACGCTGGCACGCCCGGGCCGATGGTCAGGCGATGCGGTCTTCCGTCTTGGGATCGAACAGAACCGCCTTGTCCATGTTCACCGCAAATTCAAAGGGTTGGTTCGGGTGGACATCGGCATCGGCGCGCATCCGGGCGATGCAATCCTTGCCCGAGAGCGTGGTGCTGACGAAGGTGTCGGCGCCGGCGGGCTCCGTCACGCTGACGGTGTTGGTCAGCATCTGGATGTTGCGCGCGTTGCGGTCCGCCCCTTCGGGATCGGTGATCGCCTCGGGCCGGATGCCGAGCATCACCTCCTTGTTGAGGTAGGCGCGGTAGGCGTCGGGCGCGTTTTCGATGCGCAGGTGTTGGTCCTGCCCCTCGGCCCCCGTGATCTGGGCATGGATCGCGCCGTTCATCTCCACCAGTTTGGAGGAGAGCACGTTCATCGCGGGGCTGCCCATGAAGGTCGCAACAAAGAGGTTCGCGGGGTTGTCGTAGATCTCCTTCGGCGTGCCGAGCTGCTGGACGTAGCCGTCATACATGACCGCGATGCGGGTGGAGAGCGTCATCGCCTCGATCTGGTCGTGGGTCACGTAGACGATAGTGGTGCCGAGTTTCTGGTGCAGTTTCTTGATTTCGGTCCGCATATCGACGCGCAGCTTGGCGTCGAGGTTCGAGAGCGGCTCATCGAAGAGGAACACGTCGGGGTCACGGACCAAAGCGCGGCCCATGGCGACGCGCTGACGTTGACCGCCCGAGAGCTGGCCTGGCTTGCGATCCAGCAGGTTTTCGATCTGGAGGAGTTGGGCGACATCGGCCATGGCCCTGTCCCGCTCCGCCTTGGGGGTGCCCTGCATTTCGAGGCCGAAGGTGATGTTCTTGCCCACGGTCATGTTGGGGTAGAGGGCATAGGACTGGAACACCATGGCGATGTTGCGCTTGGCGGGGGCGATGTTGTTCACGACCCGGTCCTTGATCGCGATCTCACCCGAAGAAATCCCCTCAAGCCCCGCGATCATGTTCAGGAGCGTGGACTTGCCGCAGCCGGACGGGCCGACAAGGACGAGGAACTCGCCTTCCTGCACCTGGATGTCGACCTTATGCAGGACCTCCACCGCGCCGTAGGATTTGGTGACGTTGTTGATGTCGAGAAATCCCATGGGGCTTATCCTTTTACGCTGCCAGCCATCAGACCGCGCACGAAATAGCGGCCCGCGACGATGTAGACGAGAAGTGTGGGACCGGCGGCCATGATGGCGCCAGCGAAATGGACGTTGTATTCCCGCACGCCGGTGGAGGAGTTGACGAGGTTGTTCAAAGCCACCGTCATCGGGGCCGCGCCACCGGAGGCAAAGGACGCGCCGAACAGGAAGTCGTTCCAGATATTGGTGAACTGCCAGATGCAGCAGACCGCAATGATCGGCCCGGATGAGGGCAGCATGATGCGCCAGAAGATCTGGAAGAACCCGGCCCCGTCGATCTGAGCAGCGCGCACAAGCTCCGTGGGGAAGGCGGCATAGTAGTTGCGGAAATAGAGGGTGGAGAAGCCGATGCCATAGACGACGTGGACGAGGATCAGGCCGTAGGTCGTACCCGCAATGTCCAGAATTCCGAGGATCCGGGCCATCGGGATCAGGACGATCTGGAACGGGATGAAGCACGAAAACAGCAGCAGGCCGAAGATCCAGGTCGCGCCCCGGAAGTGCCACTTGGTCAGAACATATCCGTTCAATGCCCCGAGTACGGTGGAGATCGCGACCGCAGGCACGGCCATGGCGATGGAGTTGATGAAATAGGGACGCAGGCCCGTGGGCTCCACCCCGATCTGGGCGGTGGACCAGGCACTGAGCCAAGGCTCGATCGTCCATTCGCGGGGCAGCGCAATCATGTTGCCTTCGGTGATCTCGGACAGGGGTTTCAGCGAATTCACCAGCATGATCCCGAAGGGCAGCAGGTAGAACAGCGCGAAGAGCAGCAGCACGAGGTAGATGAACATCCGCGTGACGTTGGACGAGCGCATCGCGGAATCGTTGGAGGCAATGGCCATCACTTCTTCTCCCGCAATTCGGCATAGAGGTAGGGCACCATGATCGCGGCGATGGTCATCAACATGATGACGGCAGAGGCCGCGCCGATGCCCATCTGGTCGCGCGTGAAGGTGTAGGAATACATGAAGGTCGCGGGCATCGCCGTGGCATTGCCGGGCCCGCCGCCGGTCAGCGCGATCACAAGGTCATAGGACTTGATCGCGAGGTGGCTGAGGATCACGAAGGCGCTGAGGAAGGCCGGGCGAAGCTGCGGCAGGATGATCCGGCGATACATCTGGAAGTTCGACGCGCCGTCCATCTGGGCCGCTTTCAGGATCTCGTTGTCGATCCCGCGGAGGCCGGCCAGAAACATCGCCATCACGAAGCCCGACGATTGCCAGACGGCGGCGATGACGATGGTGTAGACCGCCATGTCGCGGTCCTTGATCCAGTCGAATTCGAAATTCTCGAACCCCCAGAGGTGCATGGAATGTTCGATCCCGATGCCGGGGTCGAGGAACCATTTCCACGCCGTGCCCGTCACGATGAAGCTGAGCGCCATGGGATAAAGGAAGATCGGGCGCAGGATACCTTCGCCGCGGATTTTCTGGTCGAGGAAGATCGCCAGCATCAGCCCGATGATCGTGGAGATCACGATGTAGAGCGAGGCGAAGACGAAGAGGTTGGAGACCGCGATATCCCATTCGCGGATGCGGAACAGGCGGTCGTAATTCTGCCAGCCCACCAGATCGAAGCTCGGCAACATGCGGCTTCCGGTGAAGCTGAGATAGACGGTGAAGGCGATGAAACCGTAGACGAAGATGACCATGATCGCGAAAGACGGCGCGAGGACGATCTTCGGCAGCCAGGTTTGAAGGCGCGTTCGGAAATCCGCGCCCCCGGCAAGCATGGGGTCAGGTGCGGCCATCGGGCCTCTCCTTCACTCGGGGTTGGTCAGGTGCGGGCAGGACCGCACGGGGGGTGGACCGGCCCCAAGAGAGGGCCGATCCGGGAGGACGTTACTGTGCCAGTTCGACGGCGGTGACCATTTCGGCCGCCGCGGTCTCGGCGTCGTACTCACCGTTGAAATGCGCGGTGATCACGTCATACATCGCATTCTGGACGGAGGGCGGGTTGGCGTGGCCGTGGGCCATGGAGCCGAAGAGTGTGCCGCCTTCGCCAGCCGCCGCGAGGTCCGCCATAGCCGCCTGGCCGCAGGCATCGAACGAGGACGGGTCGATGTCGGTCCGCGCGGGCGCGGAGCCTTTGACGAGGTTAAACGCGATCTGGAATTCCGGGCTCATAACGGCGGACGCCATGGCAACCTGCGATTCCTGGTCGGTTTCGTCTTCGACGTTGAACATCGCGAACTGGTCGGAGTTGAAGGTTACCGTGCCTTCGGATCCGGGAACGCGGAAGCACTGGAATTCTTCGCCCGCGGTCAGACCCGCATTGACGAATTCACCCTTGGCCCAATCGCCCATGATCTGGAATAGGGCTTCGCCGTTGATGACCATCGCCGTGGCGAGGTTCCAGTCGCGACCGGAGAAGTTGTCATCCACGAAGCCGCGCAAGGTGTCCATGCGGTTGAACGCTTCAACCATCTCGGCACCGCCAAGCGCCTCGGGGTCCAGATCGACGAAGGCCGCCTGGTAGAATTCCGGGCCACCGGCGCCCATTGCGATCGAATCGAAGATCGTGGCGTCCTGCCAGGCCTGGCCGCCATGGGCGAGCGCGGTGTAACCGGCATCCTGGGCGGTTTGCATCGCGGCCACGAACTCTTCCCAGCTGGTGGGCTGTTCGATGCCAAGCTCTTCCATCAGGGCGGTGTTGGCCCAGACCCAGTTGGTGGAGTGCACGTTGACCGGTGCCGCAACCCAGTTGCCTTCGTAGGTGGAGAACCGCTGAAGCGCCTCGGGGACGACCTCGTTCCAGTTCTGCTCTTCGGCGAGGGCGTTCAGGTCGGCCAATGCGCCTTCCTCGGCCCAGTTCTGGATCGCGAAGCCCAGCATCTGCACGGCGGTCGGCGGGTCACCGGCGGTGACACGGGCGCGCAGAACAGTCATGGCGTCGGAGCCGCCGCCACCGGCCACGGGCATATCGGTCCAGCCGACGCCGCCACCGGCGAGATCTTCACGCAGGACGTTCAGAGCGGCCGCTTCTCCGCCCGAGGTCCACCAGTGCAGAACCTCGACTTCCTGCGCGGCAACTGCCGTCGTTGACAGGGCGACAACCGCCGCGCCGGTGTAGAGTTTTTTCATCATGGTCATTCGTTTTCCTCCCAATTGACCGATCCCCTTGCCGGGGCTGACAGAATTAAAACGTTATAAATCCGGTTGAAGTCAACCAGAAATTGTTCATTGTGATCGCACGCATCTCTGCAGAACAGCATGTTTCATTGTGATTTTTCCGCAGCGCAGAAAGATCGGCCGCGAAAACAGCGCTATTGAAACGTTTGAAATCTCGCGCAATATTAGGCGCGGCACAACCTAAGGGCGACAAAGCGCCATGACCCGCGAGATCCTTGATACCAGCCCCGCGCCAAACGGCGACAAACCGACGCTTCGCTCGTTGGCGGAAGCGACCGGATTCTCGATCGCGACAATCAGCCGGGCGCTGGCCGATGATCCGCGAATCGCCACGAAAACCCGCGCCAAGGTGGCGGCGGCCGCGGCGGCGGCGGGCTACGTTCCCGACCGCGCGGCGCGGCGATTGCGGACCGGACGCACGCAGGTTGTGACGCTTCTTCTGAACACCGAACACGAGTTTCTGGGCTTCACACATGAATTCCTCAGCGGCATTACCGAGGCCCTGCGCGGCACCGGGTATTCCGTCAATGTCGTCCCCGACCATGTCGGCGAAGACCGCTTGCAACCGGTGCGCAACATCCTGCGGAATCATCTGGCCGACGGCATCCTGTTCACCCGAACCGAGGCCTTTGACCCCCGCGTCAGGCTGCTGATGGAGAACGATTTTCCCTTCGTCAGCCACGGCCGCACGGAATTCACCACGCCGCATCCTTACGTCGATTTCGACAACGAGGCTTTTGCGCGGATCGCCGTTGCCCGTTTGGTCGAACGGGGGCGCAACCGCCTGTCGCTGATCCTGCCCGAGGATCGGTTCACCTTCACCCAACATCTGCGCTACGGCTTCCTCAGCGCAGCGCGAGAGGCGGGCGTTGACCATGAGATCGTGGCCGGCGTAACGCTCGACAGTTCCGCCGCCGAGATCGCCACCGCCATGCGCGACGGCCGGTCGTCGGATACGCCACCCGATGGATACGTTTGCGTGGGCGAGGTTACCGCGTTGGTGACGCTGTCGGCGCTGGCCGATTCGGGCGCGGTGCTGGGGCGGGACGCCGACATCTTCGCCAAGCGCGCCTCGCCGATTTTCGACAATATTCGCCCGCGCATCGAGACGGTCTACGAAGACCTGCGCGAGACCGGCCACAAGATGGCCGAGATGCTCCTGCGCCGGATGGCGGGGGACAAGCCGGAGGGGCTGACCCATATCCTGATGCCGGATTTCGAGCGGTTGCATCATTCCTGAGCCACCCAGGGCTGCCGCGTGTCACCGATGCGCATCTGCACGGTTTTGACCTCGAGGAATTCCTCTAGGCCATAGCGCCCAAGCTCCCGCCCCTGCCCGCTTTCCTTGACGCCTCCGAAGGGCATTTCGGGGAAGCCATCCATCCAGGTATTCGTCCAGATCGTGCCGGCCTGCGCGCGGCGCGCAAACGTCAGGCAGGTGGATATGTCGCGTGACCAGACACCAGCGCTCAGGCCATAAGCCGCATCATTCGTGAGGCTCAGCGCCTCTTCCATTGTGCGAAAGGTCAGCACCGACAGGACTGGGCCGAAGACCTCGTCCCGCGCGATGGCCATGTCGGGGCGCAGGTTCGTGACCACCGTGGGCTGGTAGAATTGCGGACCGACACCATCGACCTCCAACGCCGCGCCACCGATCGCAACCGTTGCGCCATCTGCCACGGCATCCTGCACATAGCCGTCGATCTTGGCCATGTGCTCGGGCGAGATGATCGCGCCGACTTGCGTTTTGGGATCCAGCGGATCGCCGAAGGGGACCTTGCGCGACAGGGCCACGACCTTCTCGGTCAGCGCCTCGGCCACGTCCTCATGCACGATGATGCGGGAGCCCGAATTGCAGCATTCACCCGCGTTGAAATAGACGCCAAAGGTGATGGCATCGGCGGCCTGATCCAGATCGGCATCGGGGAAGATGACTTGGGGGTTCTTGCCGCCAAGCTCAAGCGACACCTTCTTGAGCGTGCCGCTGGCCGCAGCCGAAATCCGTTTGCCGACGCCGGTGGAGCCGGTGAAGGAGACCATGTCAACGCGCGGATCGGTGGAGAGGATCTCGCCCACCGGATCGCCGAAGCCCAAGACAATATTGGCAACGCCAGCGGGCAGGCCTGCCTCGATCAACAATTCGCCCAGGATGCAGGTGGTGGAGGGCGTCAGTTCCGATGGTTTGATCACCGCCGTGCAGCCAGCGGCGAGCGCGAAGGGCAGTTTTTGCGAGACGATCAGGAAGGGGAAGTTCCACGGGCAGATGATGGAGACAACGCCGATGGGCTCTTTCAGAACGACACCGAGCATGTCAGGGCCGAGGCTGTTGTGGCTGTCCCCATGGATCATCCGCGCGAGGCTGGCGGCATAACGCCAGAGGTCGGCCGCGCCACCGATTTCGGCCTTCGCCTGGCTGATCGGCTTGCCGGATTCAAGCGTTTCCAGAAGGGCGATTCGGTCGAGATGTTCTTCGATCAGGTCCGCGACCTTCAGCAGGATCGCCGCGCGCGATGCGCCGCTGGAAAATGACCAATCGGCTGCATCGAAACTCGCGCGGGCGGCGGCAATCGCAGCCTCCGCTTCGGCCGCGCCACCCTTGGCCGCAGAGCTGACCAGTATGCCGTGGGCGGGGGAGTGGCGGTCAGACGTGGCGCCATCGGCGCTGTCCGTCCACGCGCCGTTGATCAGGTGGCGGCTGGAAAACGCAGTGGGGAGCGCGATTCCGGCGGCGGGGATGATGGTCAGCTCGGTCATGGATCAATCCCCGGAAAAGTCAGGTTTGCGTTTCTCTTTGAAGGCGGCGACGCCCTCGGCCCGATCACCCGTGGCTCCGATCATGCCGCCGCCGAGCGCCTCGATCATCGCGGCACGGTCTTCGCCCACGGCGGCGTGGATCTGGTACTTCGCCACTTCATGAGCGCGGGGGGAGGCTGCCATGGCCTGTTCCGCTATCGCCTTTGCTGTGGCCAGAGGAGTATCGGACACGTCGGCCACGAAGCCCAAGGCCAGCGCGCGGTCAGCGCTGAGGCGGCGCCCGAACAGGGCCATTTCCTTGACCACCGACTCAGACAAAAGGCGCAGGAGCCGCGTATTGCCGCCCCAGCCCGGCACGATCCCGACCTGCGCTTCGGGCAGCGCCAGCGTGGCATCAGGGGCCATGACCCGGATGTCGGCGCAGGCGGCGAGTTCAAGGCCGCCGCCGAAGGCGTGGGCGTGGATCACGGCAATGGTGGGCTTGGACAGCCGGGCGAACCGGTCATAGATCCTGTGCCCTTCGCGGACCCAGTTGCGGGCGAAATCGGCGGGCGTCAGGCCGCCCCAACCGGTGATGTCGGCCCCGGCGCAAAATGCGCGGTCGCCTTCGCCAGTCAGGATTACCGCACGGATATCGGGGCTGTGTTCGAGGGTCGCGCAGGCCTCCTCCAACTGCTGCAACATGCCGACCGTCAGGGCGTTGAGCTTGGACGGATTGTCGAGCTTGATGCGGGCGATGGGTCCGTCGATGTTCAGGTGAACGGCACTCATAGCCGCAGTCCCATTGGCGCATCCTGGAGCAGGGCGAGCGGCATCGTGGTTGCGTCGCTGGCCATGCTGACCCGCCCGTCGCTCGCCGCAACGATGTCCCGCTCCGGGTCGATGCCCGGCATAATCTCGTGCGCGACAAGGCCGTTTTCACCCAAGCGCATCACGCAGCGTTCGGTGATATAGAGGACGTCCGCGTCGCGGGCTTTCGCGCGGCGGCCCGCGAAGGTGACATGCTCCACCGCGTCGACCATCTTGGTGAACTTACCGGGTCTGGTGACGTGCAGGCCATCAGGGGTGATGTCGAGCTGCGCGCCGGCCTCGAAATATCCGCTGAAGACAATCTTTTTCGCGTGTGCGGTGATGTCTACGAAGCCGCCGCAACCGGCGGTCAGGTAGGGTTTTTTTCCGAGCTTGGACACGTTCACGTTGCCGTCCACGTCGACCTCCATGAAGGACAGGAACGACACGTCGAACCCGCCGCCCTGGAAGTAGGCGAACTGGTTGGGGGACGGCACGAAGGCGTCGGCGTTCGACGCACAGCCGAAGGCGAAACCGGTGAGCGGCATGCCCCCAACGGCGCCTTGTTCGATGGCCCAGGTCACGGCGTCATGGGCATCTTCTTCTAAAAGAATACGCGGCACCATGGCGGAGATGCCGAAGCCCAGATTGGCGGTTTGGCCCCGCTTGAGCTCCATCGCCGCGCGGCGGGCGATGATCTTCTCGACGCCGTAATCCGCCAGCGAGAAGGAGGACCATGGCCGCATGACTTCGCCGCTGATCGCGGGGTCATAGGGTGTTTCGGTCGTCTGCTTCTGGTCCGGCGCGACGACGATGAGGTCCACGAGGTGACCCGGCACATGCACGTCATGGGGGCGGAGGCTTCCCGCAGCTGTCACGCGTTTGACCTGCGCAATCACCAGCCCGCCGTGATTGCGGGTGGCGATTGCCTGATCGAGGCCGCCCAGATACGCGCCCTCATGTTCGTAGGTCAGGTTGCCGTTCTCATCGGCGGTGGTCGCGCGGATGATGGCGACGTCCGGCACGATGTTCGGGAAGTGGAGCCATGTGTCGCCCGCGAATTCGGTGCGGTGAACGATGGGGGCCTTGGCCGCGCTGTCGTTCATCGCGCAACCCTCTCGGACGGGGTCCACGAAGGTCTCCAAGCCCACTTGGGTCAGCACACCGGGGCGGCGGGCGGCCACGTCGCGGTGCATGTCGAAGAGAATGCCGGAGGGCACGTTATACGCCGCCACACGATCCTCCACGACCATTTGCCAGATCGCGGGCATGGGCAAGGAAGACGGGCCGGAGGGGTAGGAGCCGCCGATGATCCGCGCCAGCAAACCGTCCTTGGCAATGTGGTCCACGCCCTTCACGCCATACATGTCGCCTGCCGCGATGGGATGGATCGTGGTGAGGTTTCGCGGTGCGCCCTCCGCGTCGAACCGCTCGCCAAGCGCCTGCAAGACGGCATCCGGGCAGCCAAGCGCGGAGGAACTGGAGACCGTCACAACCGCATTGTCCTTGATGCGGGCGACGGCGTCGGACGCGGAGACGATCTTCGACATCTCAGATCCCGCCATAGTCAATGGTGATGCGCTGGCCGGTATCAGCCGCTTCGCTGACGGCGGCGGCCACGGCCAGGGATTTCACCCCGTCCACGCCATCGGCGGCAGGGCGGCCTTCGCCTGCGCAGGCTTTGGCGAAGAGGCTTACGGCACGGTCATAGAGGCCGTGGGTGGAATAGCTGAGCGCTTCCTCCCCCGCGTCGCTGCGGAGCATCACGGTGCCGGTGGGCGCCTGGGTCATCACGCCGTGCGCGAAGATGGAGCCCTTGGTGCCGTGGACCTCGATCCCCGTCCCGGCATGGGCATGGGTGAAGCTTTCATGGGTCTGCACCATTGCGCCCGAGGGCATGGACCAGAGCGACATCGCGCTGTCCTCCACCCCCTGCCCCATGCCGCTGGCCGTTTTCATGGCAACGACATCGACGGGGTCCTCGCCGAGATGAAAGCGAACGGTATCGGCATCATGAACGGTGATGTCGGGGATCACGCCACCGCCCGCGCCGGGGTTGTCGATCCGCCAGCCTTGCAGATGCGGTGGCAGGTGGACGGCGTGGAAGACCCGGACGGAGAGGATGTCGCCCAGACGCTCCGCCGCGATCACGTCGCGAATCACGAGGTGGCTGCCTGCGTTGCGGAGGTGGTGGTTGGTGGCGAAGGTGACGTCCGCCGCCTCAGCCGCCCGCACCATGGAAACGGCATCGGACACGTTCATCGCCAGTGGTTTCTCACACAGCACATGCTTGCCCGCCGCGATGGCGGCCATGGCCTGCGGCAGATGCTTTTCGTTGGTGGTGGAAATGTAAACGGCATCCACGCCTTCCATCGCCGCGTCGAGATCGGTGACACCGGCGTCGATGCCGTGGTCCGCGGCGTAGCTTGCGGCGCGGTCGGGGCTGGACGACATGATGCTCGCGATATGCCCACTCGAGGCACGGATCGCCCCGATCATATGCTCGGACGCGATGGTGCTGGCACCGATCAATCCCCAACGCATGTGCAGTCTCCGCCGAATTGGAACGTTCCTATTGGTATCTGTTTTGGAACGTTCCACAAGCGGAGTCAACGGGAGATCGCGGGTCAGCCCGCGGCGCAGCTTAGCCCGCTGTCGAGGTCGAACAAATGCGCGGCGGTCGCGTCGATGGCGACCTGCTGCACCGTGTCGGGCTGGATATCGACCTGTCCCGACAATTGCATGGCGAAATCCTCGGCGCCGTCGACGGCACCGTAAACGAAGGTCTCTGTCCCAAGCTGCTCCACCGCGCGCACCTTCAGCGGCACGCCCGCCCCGTCCGCCGGGCTGGTATGGCTGGGGCGGACGCCCAATTCCACCGCCTGGTTGGGGCGCGTTTTGAATCGGGCTGCGTCCAGTTGAACCTCCGCCCCACCTTCGGAGACGAATTTGCCTGCCTCCCCCATCGTGCCCTTGATGAAATTCATCTTGGGCGATCCGATGAACCCGGCGACGAACCGGTTTGCGGGCGCGTTGAACAGCTCGAGCGGTGGGCCGAACTGCTCCAGCTTGCCCGCGCGCAACACCGCGATCTTGTCGGCCATAGTCATGGCCTCGACCTGATCGTGGGTCACGTAGACCATCGTGTTGCCAAGGCGCTTGTGGAGCGCGGAAATCTCGCCGCGTGTGGCGACGCGCAATTCGGCATCAAGGTTCGACAGCGGCTCATCGAACAGGAACACCCGCGGTTCGCGGACCACGGCGCGACCGATCGCGACGCGCTGGCGCTGACCGCCCGAGAGTTGGCCGGGGCGACGATCGAGGTAGTCGTCGATCTGCAGCATACGCGCAGCCTCGTTCACGCGATCATCGATCTCCGCCCGCGGCATCCCGATATTCTCCAGCCCGAAGCTGAGGTTGTTGCGCACCGACATGTGGGGGTAAAGCGCGTAGCTCTGGAACACCATCGCCAGCCCGCGCTCTGAGGCGGTGACGTCGTTCAGAACCTCGTCATCTATCGCGATCTCACCGGAGGTTATCTTTTCCAGCCCGGCAATCATCCGCAATAGCGTGGATTTACCGCAGCCGGACGGGCCGACAAACACGCAGAATTCGCCCGATTTCACGGTGATGTCGACGCCGTGGATCACCTCCACCGGGCCGTAGGCTTTCTTGACGTTGCGGAGCTCTAACAGGGCCATGGAAGTGTTCCTTATGCGCTATCGCTTCGCTACTTGAGCGCGCTTATTTCATGCCGGTATTGGCGATACCGGTGGTGATGTATTTTTGCAGGAAGACGAAGACGAGCGTCGTGGGGATCAGGGATACGACTGTCATCGCAAGGCGATAATGTTCCTGGCTGATATGCTCACCCCGGAATTCCAGAAGGCAAAGCTGGATCGTGTAGGCTTCGGTGTTCGTGGCGATGGCGACCATGGGGATGATCAGGTCGTTCCAGCGCCAGATGACGCTGAGGATACCAAGGGCCGCGATGGCAGGCAGGGCCAAGGGCAGGACGATGCGCCAATAGACTTTCCATTCCGAGGCGGAATCCATCCGCGCGGCCTCCAGCAATTCATCGGGGATGGTCAGCATGTATTGGCGCAGCAGGAACACGCCCGCAGGGGTTGCCGCGCCTGGGATGATGACGCCCCAGATGGAGCCCGACAGGCCGGTGGCGTTGATCGCCTTGAAGACGCCCACAAGCGTGATCGTCGCGGGCACCATGAGGGTGGCGAGGATCATCACCAGGAAGAAGGTCTGCCCCCGGAACGTGTATTTCGAGAGCGCGAAGGCAGCCATGGAATTGATCAGCAGCGTCATCAGTGTGGCGATCACGGTCACGAGGACGGAATTGGTAATGCAGGTCGCGAAATCGACGTTCACGCCATAGGCGGTGCCGGTCAGCGGCTCGATATAATTGCCCCAATCGGGCGCGATATTGCGTTCGGTCACAACCGTCTCGCGCGGCAGGCGCACAACCCCTTCGATGGCGCCGTCCACGGCGCGGCCCGGCAGGAATTCGGACGTCGCGTTGGGGTTTGGGACGGCCCATTCCATCACCACCCCGGTATCGGGGTGGGGCGCGGTGACCAGCGCTTGCGTCACGATGCGGTTGGGCTGGTACGGCTCCACGCCGAGGTATTCGAGGATCAGGCGTTCCTGTTCCGGCGCCAGGGTGGCCACGACGGCGTCCAGATCGAACGCCTCGCGCGCGGACGGAGTCAGCGCGCCGTAGCGGTTGAGCCAGACCGGCAGGCCCTCTGCCGCGATGACGGCGCGGGCGGCGTTGGAGACCTGCCCCAGATGCGACCGCAGCGCGTAGAGCGTGTTGCCCTCGTAATCCGCAAGGAACGCCCCGACATCGCGATCGGCCTGTTCCTGCGCTGACAGGTCGGACCAGTTGAGTACCCAGTCCGGCAGGTCGGCGATTACGAAAATCTCCCTCCCATCGGGGCCGTTGACGGTGGCGCGCGCCACCCTCTCGAAATCGCCGGGCAAGAGCGACAGATCCTGGCTTTCGATCTGGAACTGGGTTTTGACGGAGTTCAGGCCGAGCCACAGGACCGGCACGAGGATAATCAGGAACCCGAGCAGCAGATACGCGTAGGAGAGCCAGTCGGTGAGGGTCAGCCGCCCCCTTCCCTGCGTCCGGGTGAAGAAATCCCAAACCCCATTCATCGCGCGTTCCGTCCGCTCAAGAAGATCTGCACGATGGAGAGCAGCGCCAATACGCCCGCGATGATCAGCGACGCGGTGGCCGCTATGCCGAGGCCGTTGGGTGTGGGATTGCCGCGCAAACCGGCGGTCTCGAAGATGTAGGCGACGATGGAGATCCAGCCGACCTGCATCGCGTAAAGCTCCTCGAATGCCTGGAACGCCTTGATCAGCGACAGGATGGTCACGACTAGAAGCGTGGGCATCAGCAGCGGCAGGGTGATCTTGGTGAGCACCCGCCAGGGCGACGCGCCGTCCATTTCCGCCGCCTCGTAGAGGTCGCCGGGGATCGCTTGCAGACCCGCCAGGAGGATCAGCATGTAAAAGCCCAGATGCGCCCAAGTGTAGACGAAGATGGACCAGAACATCGTCCAGTTCGGATCGACGAGCCATTGGATCGGCTCATCGATCCATCCCCATTGCATCAGGGTCAGGGACATCAGGCCCTGCCGTTTCAGGATCAGGGTCCAGAGGAAACCGACAACGACTGGTGATAGCATGACGGGGTAGAAGAAGATCGACCGCCAGAGGCCCCGAGCCACGATATCGCGGTTCAAGACCAGCGCGGTGATCAGTGAAAACAGCACCATGATCGGAACCTGGAAGATCACGAAGACGGAGGTGTCCATCACGGCGCGGTAGAATTGATCGTCTTCAAGGTTCGGCGCGCCGGTGTCGATCTGGGTCTCCGCCAGCAGGCGCTGCCAGTTCTCCGTTCCCGCGAAGGGGCGGTCCGAGAAGTTGATGCTTTGGCCCTCAGTGACGCTGAAGCCCACATTGATGAACAGCGGCGCGAAGGTGAAAATACCGAAAACAAGAAGGTTGGGCAGAAGGAAGAGGTAGGGCAGCGGCCCGTGGCCCCCCATCTTCTGCGCCAGCTCAAGCGGCCAGCCGAGCACGGCCATGGCGCGAGAGCCGAAGGTGCCGGTGGGGCGGGCAACGACCGCCCCAACGATGAGATAGACAAGGAACCCTAGCGGCCAGGCCGACCCTGCGAAGGCGTTTTCAACCGCCGTCCACATGCGCCCGGCCCCGCCGCCCGGTCCTTATTCCGCGATCTGTGCGGCGACATCCGCGTCGATGGCCGCCAGCGCGTCATCGAGGCTCATTTCACCCGTGATGACCTGCGTGATGTAGTCCGGCACAACGCCGTAGATCACGAAGTTCTGGGGATAGCCCTGGAAGGTGAAGGCCTGGGGCGTGGATTCGGCCGCATTGCCGATGGAGGCGGCGAAGGTCGACAGCGCCTGCGCCACGGCGGGCGAGGCGTCGCCGTAATCCACGCCGGAGGCCTGAAGCCCCGCATGGGCCGTGATCGACCGGGTCTCGGCCGCATAACGCGCGGCATTTTCCTCTTCCGCAAGGAAGGCGATCCAAGCCGCGGCCGCTTCGGGCACGTCGGTGGACTCGAACGCTACGATGCCTGCACCGCCTGGCATGGCGCCGCAGCCGCCCGGCCCACAGGGCGCAGGAACCGCACGCCATTCGAAATCGGTGATGTTCTCGGCATAGTTGCCGATCATCCACGAGCCGGACATGTGCATGGCCACGGAACCCGACAGGAACAGCGGAGCCGCGTTGCGATAGGCGGTGCCGGTGCCGGCGGGCCAGCCATCGGCGGGCATCAGGCCGCTTTCGTGCCAGCCCACAAAGGTCTCGGCATAGGTGCGGAAGCCATCGTCGACGAGGATTGGCTCACCCGCATCATCGAAGAACGCCGCGCCGTAGGAGAAGGCGGGGCCCGCCCACCGATGCGCAGTGCGGTCCATTGCAAACGCCGCGTCGAGGCCCAGCGTTTCCTGTACCTCGCCCAGTGCCGTGGCCCAGTCGTCCCACGTGGCGCCATCACCGGGGATGTCCACGCCTGCATCATCGAACATCGTGACGTTGATGTAGGGGCCGGTCACGGTCAGCTCGGTCGGCCAGCCGTAGATGCCCATATCCTCGCCGCCCGGCGCGCGATACCAGCCCAGGACTGCGCCATAGGCGCTCTCCATGTAGTCGGCATCCACATAAGGCGTCAGGTCGAGGTAATACTGGTTCAGACCGCCGAGGTTCGTCACACGGGCCACGTCGGGGGCCGCATCGGTCTGAAGCTGGTTTTCCAGCTGATCGCGGACGATTTCATATCCCACGACCTCCATGGCGATCGTGTGGCCGGATGCGGCCGCAAAATCCTCGGCCAGCGCGCCCAGAACATCGCATTCATTGCCGTTCTGGTAGCACAGGAAATTCACTTCATCCGCCGAGGCCGCACCAGCGGCCATCAGAGCGGTCGCGGCACAGGTCAGCCGCAGGGTTTGCAGTTTTGTCATCAGATCCTCCCATGGATTTTTCTGAAACGATAAAAACAAGTGCCAGCCCCGTCCACAGGTTATCGCACACGGCCTCGCGGGCATGTCGGACAGATCAACGGGAATCGGAGAGGAGGCACCGGGATCGCCGCATTCGGCCTGCCTGGGATGCGGCCCCAACCCTATAGCAATTCGGAAACGAGCCGTTGCGCGCCGGGAATGGGCCGGGGCCTCCAGGGCTGGTGTCAGCCCCTTGTTCATGCGGCAGGCAGGTGCGCGCGGAGGGCCCAGACCTAGATCAATCCCAACCAACACACGCGTTTGGAGCAGATATGGGACAGGAGCCGTTCGGCATCAGGCCCGACATGTTCAGCACGCCGAAAAGCCCGCGATTTACCTGTAAATCCGTCGCAACCATCCGCTGAAGGCGCCGCAAAGCCAGCTTTTCCACGAATCGAACGGGCGCTAGGCCGGAAGATCCGCAAGCTTGAGGAGGCTTCGCCGCAGACTCTCAACCTCGGACCGGTCAAGCCCGCCGATCAGGTCCCGCTCGAACCGTTCCGCTGTTGCGCTCAGATCACGGAAGACCCGCGCGCCCTGCGGCGTCAGGCCCAGTGTCTCAACACGTCGGTCATGGGGCATTTCCAGCCGGTTGAGATACCGTTTCTTCTCAAGGGCCGCGACAGCCCGGCTTACCTTGGTTTTGTGGATCGAGGCCTTCTGGCAGATCTCCCTGGCCGACAGATCGCCGTAGCAGCCAAGATGGAACAGCACGCGCCATTCGGTTCGGAGCATCCCGTACCGCTCCCGATAATAGGTCTGAAAATCCTGGCTGGCCGCCTCGGCCGCCTGATTGAGCAGATAGGGCAGGAAATGGGGCAGATGAAAGGAAGTGTCGCGCGTCATGGGCGCAGGCCTATCAACGGTTGGTTACAAAAACAACCAATTCGTGTCAGCCCGCCCGCTCGCCAGAAAACGGCGCGATGGCAAGCCCCGCAGCGGTCAGATCACGTCGCAGGGCGCGCGCGATCTCCACGGCCTCCGGCGTGTCACCGTGCAGGCAGATCGTATCGATGCGCGACGGGATGTGGCGGCCACTTTCGGAAATGATCGCGCCCGCCTTCAACATCTCCAGAATGCGCGGCGCGGCCCGATCGGCATCATGGATGACCGCGCCGGGTAAGGACCGATCAACCAGTGTACAATCATCGTTGTAGGCCCGATCCGCGAAGATCTCGCAAGCCAGACGCGCGTTCAGCTCCTGCGCCGCGTCCTGCTGTGCGGTTCCGGCCAGAACCATGATGATGATGTCGGGATCGACGGAAAGGGCGGCCCGATAACAGGCCGTGGCCAGCGCCTTGTCCTCCGCCGCCATGTTGGCCAGCGCCCCGTGCAACTTCAGGTGCCGGACAGTGCCGCCCGCCGCGCGGGCCATGCCCTGTGCCGCACCCAGCTGATACCGCACGAGATTTCCGGCGCTTTCGGCGGGCAGAGACATGCGCCGGCGCCCAAAGCCCTGCAAATCGGGGAAGCCCGGATGCGCGCCGATGCCGACCTTGGCCTCGACCGCCTGCGCCATGACATTCGCCATCACGTCCGCGTCGCCCGCATGGAACCCGCACGCGATATTGGCCGAGCTGATCACCTGAAGCAGAGCTTCGTCGGCGCCCATTGGCCATGGGCCGAACCCTTCGCCCATATCCGCGTTCAGATCGACACTCTTCTGCATGTTCAGGGCTCCTCCTGTGGGTCGCCGGAAACGACGCCGCTGATCAATTGATAGGCGAGAAGATCGCGCATGTCGTGGGGGTTGCGGACAAGGGGGGTGCGGCGAGAGGCGAGCGTTCTGCGCGCCTCGGCCGCGCGGCGTTCGATGGCGACCCCTTCCTCCAGGCCCACCATCTGAAATCGCAAGACAGTGCCGGGTGCGGCCTGCACGATGCGGGGCAGGTCACTGGGCAGGACGGATCCGATCCGGGGATATCCGCCCGTCGTCTGACATTCGGCCAACAACACGAAGGGGGTGCCGTCGCCTGTAATCTGGATATCGCCGGGCACGACGATTTCCGACAGAACCGACAGGCCCGCCTCGCTTTCGAACCCGCCGGATTCCGGGATCAGGCGCACGCCCATGCGGTTGCCGCGGGTATCCCGGGTGAAGGGGATTGACTGAAACCGCTCCTGATCGGCCTGCGCGAATAGGTTGGTCTGCGGTCCGGGAACGAAGCGCACCGCGCCGCCGCTGAACCTGTCATCGCGCGGCAGGATCAAGCCCGCCTCGGCCCTCGAAGCATCGATGCCAAGCGGAAGTTCCTGCCCCGGCTGCAAGACGTCCCCCAAAGACGCCACAAGATGGGCGGCGCGTGCGCCCAATTGCGGATCGGTGGCGATACCCCCGGACACGCTGAGGTAGCCGTAGACACCCTGTATCGCCGGGCCGATGACCAGCTGAGCCCCCGCGGGCAGCAGATGGGATGCATTCCAGGCAACCGCCGCGCCATCGATCGACGCCCGCATCTCGGCCCCGGTCAGGGCGATCCGGGTGTCCTGCGTCACCTCGAACCGGCCACCCATTCCCGCCATCTCAAGTGCGGCGAGGCCAGGTGCCTGTCCCAGAAGGGCCGCGCCTTCGGCAAGGGCCAAACGGTCGGCCGCACCGCCGCGCGACAAGCCAAGCGCCATGTATCCCGGGCGGCCGAGATCCTGCACCGTCACTCCGGGACCGGCCTGATGGACGAGAAAACGCGGGCTCACGGCAGCACCTCAAAGGTTGCGCCGCCATTGGGGGCGGAGGTCCGCATCGCTTCAAAGGTGGCCCGGTCCACCGGCTCGAAAAGCACTTCGTCGCCAGGGTTCAGAACAAAGGGACGCTCCGCTTCGGGCTGGAACGGGCGAAACGCCGTTTGCCCGATATGCCGCCAGCCGGTTGTTGAGGTCACAGGGAACAAAACCAATTGCCGGATCGCCACGGCAAGCGCACCGACCGGCACGGATTTGGTCAGCTCCGTCTGGCGCGGGATGTTCCAGGCCGCCGGCAATTCCCCAAGATACGGCATCCCCGGCGCGAACCCGATGGTCTGGACCCGCACCTTCGTCGCGGCGATCTGGGCGATTGCGGCCTCGGGCGACAACCCCGCCAACTCCGCCGCCGCATCCAGTTGCGGACAACGATCGCCGCCGAACACGGTTGGAATGCGCCACAATCGGCGACCCTCGGGCAGGTCGGCGGCGAACCAATCCTGGCTCTCCAGCAAGGCCTGAAGCTGACCGCGGATCATGGCGTGATCGACCGACAGCGCGTCGAACCGGAGGTAGGTTGAGATGAGCGAGGTCGTGCTTTCCTCAACCCCATCCCACCCAGCGCGCTCAATCGCGCTGCGCAAGGCGAGCGCCGCCCGGTTGGCCGGTTCACTCAGCTCCGCATCGAAGGTGACAAGGTATCCGTCCACGCCGAGGGATCGGAGCAGAGGAAATCGATCATCCGACATTCATCGCGGCCTTATCCCATTCCGTTTGGGCCATTATTCAGATGGCCCGTGGTCGGACTATGCGCCGAACAGCGGGCAGATCACATACGAAACCGGCAGACCTGCCGATAACCTGGCCCCGGATCGCCATGGGGCGCCCGAACAGCTGGTGTCGCAAACGGGATTGCGATGGCGTGCCATCCATCGTCTTGTTCGCATGTCAAAAGCAACGCGGGGCGCCCCTCAATGGATATTCTTCTCAATCCCCATCGGGGCAAGGGCTTGCTCTCCGACGCGCCCCGCACGCGCGCGACGTCCGACGCCGTCACAGCACTTCTCGCGGATTGCCCCAAGCATGATGTCACCCCGCTGATCGATGCCGTGGAGCTGGCCCGGGAATGCAATGTCAGCTCGATCCACATCAAAGATGAACGCGCCCGTATGGGGTTGGGCAGCTTCAAGGCCCTGGGCGCAGCCTTCGCGGTGGCCAAAGATGCAGCCGCCGCCGTCGATGATCCGGCCGCTATAACATCGGCACTGAATGGCAGAACCTATGTTGCGGCCAGCGCCGGCAACCACGGCCTGTCTGTTGCGGCGGGTGCGCGCGTTTTCGGCGCGCGCGCCGTGATCTATCTGTCGGATACGGTGCCGGAGGCCTTCGCCGCCAAGCTGCGCGCCAAGGGCGCTGACGTCGTGCGTGCCGGTGCCACTTACGAAGAGAGCATGGAGGCCGCCGAGGCCGCGGCGCGCGATCATGGGTGGACCCTTTTGTCCGACAGCACGTGGGAGGGCTACATCGACCCGGCGATGAACGTGATGGAGGGCTACCTTCAGATGGCCCAGGAGGCGGTGAAGCAGGTCCCTGCACCGCCAACCCATATCCTGTTGCAAGCCGGTGTCGGCGGTATGGCTGCGGCCTTGGCCGCCCATGCAAGGTATGTTTGGGGCGATGACCCCATCATCATGGTGGTCGAACCGGAGGTGGCACCCGCCCTGATCGAAAGCATCCGTGCGGGTGCCTTGCTGACGACGGGGGGGCCGGTATCAAACATGGGGCGGCTCGATTGCAAAACTCCCTCCATGGTGGCGTTGGCGTCCTTGTCGCGGGATGCGGATATCTTCGCCACGATCACCGAAGCGGAGGCCGAGGAGGGCACGGCGAGGCTTGCCGCCATGGGGATCGCATCAACGCCGTCCGGCACTGCCGGTCTGTGCGCCGCGATGGCGGGAGGATTGGACTTGCCGCCCGACGCCCGCATCTTGGCCGTGTTGAGCGAAGGGCCCGAAGATGGGTGAGGGATCTCTGATCTTTCCGGCGGCTGAATACGAACGCCGGATTGAAGCATTGCAAACCCGGATGGAGGCCGCAGGGCTATCGGCCCTTCTGCTCACTACCGCTGCCGACATCTTCTACACCACCGGCTTCCTCACGCGGTTCTGGGAGAGCCCCGCGCGCCCATGGTTCGTGATTGTACCGTCCCACGGAAAACCCATCGCCGTTATCCCCTCCATCGGGCGTGACCTGATGGCCCGGACATGGGTGGCGGATATCCGGACATGGGATGCCCCCGATCCCGTGGATGATGGCGTGAGCCTGCTGGCCAATACACTGCGCGAGGTTGCGGGCGACATCGGCCTGATCGGGACACCGATGGGGCTTGAAACGCACCTACGAATGCCGCTTGCTGACTATCATGCGTTGATCGGACACCTTGGACCCGCGCGCCTGATCGACGGCACGGACGTGGTGCAGCGCGTGCGAGAGGTGAAATCCGAGCACGAAATCGACAAGATCCGCGCGGCCTGCCGGATCGGTGACGCCGCCTTCACCCGTGTGCCCGAGATCGTGCAGCACGCGCCGCGCCTCGATCATGTCTTCCGGCGGTTTCAAATGGCGCTTCTGGACGAAGGCGCGGATTGGGTCAGCTACATTGCGGGCGGCGCGGGGCCGGGCGGATCTGGCGATGTGATCTCTCCGGCGGATGACGTAAGCCTCCAAACCGGCGATGTCCTCATGCTCGATACGGGCGCAGTGAAGGATGGGTATTTCTGCGACTTTGATCGCAACTTCTCGATTGGACCGCCCGCCGATGATGTCCGGCGCAGTCACGCCGCGCTTCACCAAGCGGTGGATGCGGCGCTCGACACGCTCCGCCCTGGCATGCTGGCCAGCGAGGCGCACCGGATCATGAGCACATCCCTCGCGGAGAGCGGCGTTCGGCCGTGCAACGGGCGGTTCGGCCACGGCCTTGGCGTGACACTAACCGAATGGCCGTCCTTCACACCGAAGGATCGAACCGAGTTGCGCGACGGTATGGTTCTGACATTCGAGCCATCGGCCGAAATCGCACCGGGGCGCATTCTTGTGCATGAGGAAAACATCTTGTTGCGCCCGGAGGGGCCGGAGCTTCTGTCAGCCCGCGCGCCCGCCGAGATGCCGGAGATCACCCTGTGACACATGCCCCCTACGACCTGATCGGATCTATCGGGACAACGGCAACCCTGGGCCTGATCGTGTTGCAAACGGATGAGACGATCGAGCAGGACTTTCGCCGCCTGCTATCTGATCCGGGCATTGCCCTTTACATCACGCGTATCCCGTCGGGCGCGGAGTTGACGCCCGAGATGATCGCGCAGATGGGCGTGGACCTGCCCGCCGCGGCGCGCTTGCTTCCACGCGCGGCGCAGTTCGATGCTGTGGGTTACGGATGCACGTCGGGCACCACGCTGATCGGACCGAGCGAGGTGGAGAGGTTGGTGAAAGGCGCCTGCGCAACGCGGCACGTCTGCAACCCCCTTGATGCGGCAAGGATGGCCTGCACCCAATTGGGCATCAAGCGCCTTGGGATCGTGTCGCCCTATACGTCCGACATTGCCAATGTGCTGGCCGAGGCCTTTGTGGCGGCGGGGACGCCGGTGGCGCGAACCGTCAGCTTTGGAGAGGAGGTGGAGGCCAATGTGGCGCGTATCGATCCGGCCTCCATCGCCGATGCGGCGCGCAATCTGGCCGGGGCGGCGGATATCGACGGGATCTTCCTCTCCTGCACAAATTTGCGGACGCTTGATGTGATCACGGATCTGGAGGCTGAGTTGGATATCCCCGTCTTCGGAAGCAACCTTGCGCTGGCATGGCACATGGGCCGGATGGCAGGGATCGGCGATGTGATCCGAGGCCCCTATCGGCTTCTGGACTGCTAGCATCAACGCAAAACGCACCGACCCATCAGGCCGGTGCGTTTTCAATTCACATCCGATCAGGCGGGATCAGCTGCGGCCTTTCCAGGGCACCAGGATCCGCTCGGCCCAGCGCATCAGGATGTCGATGCCGAAGCCGATGATCCCGATCAGGATAATGCCGAGGATCACGATATCAGTGTTCTGGAACCGCGATGCGACCATGATCATCATGCCCGCGCCCTGTTCCGCAGCCACAAGTTCCGCGGCAACCACCGTGCCCCAACACACGCCCATGGCCACGCGGGCACCGGTGAAGATCTCCGGTAGCGAGTTGGGCATGATGACGTGGCGCATGATCTGCCACTTGCTGGCACCAAGCGAATAGGCCGCGTGTACCTTGGAGATGTTCACCCCCGACACGCCCGCCCGCGCGGCAATGGCCATGATCCATAAGGCCGCGAGGAAGAGGAGTACGATCTTGCCGGTCTCGCCGATGCCCGCCCAGATGATGACCAGCGGGATCAGCGCCAAGGGTGGAACTGGGCGCATGAACTCGACGATCGGGTCGAACCAGCCCCGGAACCAGTTGCTCAGCCCCATCGCGTAGCCCAGCGGGATACCGACTAAGGCCCCCAGAACGAAACCGACGACAACCCGGAACAGCGAATAGCCCAGATGTTCGGCCAGCGAGAAGTTACGGAACCCGTTCCACAGGATGTCCCAGAACCGCACGGCCACCGATTCGGGCGCGGGGAGCCAGATTGGCTCCATCTGCCAGCCTTGGTCGGGCAGGATGTTGAGCGAGCCGCGCGTCGACATCGAGATCGTCCCGAAGCCGAAATCAAGCCGGTCGCCCGGGCTGATCGGTTGCCCGTTCACGGCGACGATGGTGGTGCCGTCATCGCGGGTCAGCTCATCGTTATCCTGCAGGCGCGCCAGTTCCGAGCCGTAGGCCTCGATGATCAGGCTGTCGTTGAGCGCAAAGCCATCGCCCGGCTCCACGACGGGCGGCTCTGGGTCGGGCAAATCGTTGCCCTCCGCGTCCTGTTCGGTCTCGAACAGCAGGAAAGTCACGGTTGCGGTATCCGTCTCGCCCTCGGCGTTCTGCACCGTGTGCTCGAACGTATGCAGACCCAAGGGCGGGCCGGGCATGTGCAGGAAGGACGGGATCAGGGCCGATCCGGTAAAGGTGGCCCACAAAAAGAACAGCGTCAGGATCGAGATCACCGATGCGCGCCGGTCCGGCGTAACAGCGCTTTCGTCCCCGAACGTGACCGTTTTCAGCGACGAGAACCCGGTGCGCGCAATGCCGCCAGCGACGGCGCGCACCGCGAAGAAGGCGACAACGAAGATGCCGACATAGATCAGAAGGGGGATCATTGTGCGGCCTCCGTTCTGCCCATAATCTCTTCTTCCATATCCCAGATCATGCCGAGGATTTCCTCGCGCACCTCCGCGAATTTGGGGTTCTTCTTCACTTCGCGCAGATCGGCATCAACGCCTTCATCCGCAAAGGGGAGGTTGTATTCCTTGTGGATACGACCGGGGCGCGGGGCCATCACGATCAACCGCTCGCCCAGAAGCAGCGCTTCTTCGACGGAGTGGGTGATCAGGATGATCGTCTTGCCAGTCTCTTTCCAGAGCTTCAGCACAAGGCTTTGCATCTTCTCGCGCGTCAGCGCATCAAGCGCGCCAAGCGGTTCGTCCATCAAGATGACGTCCGGATCATTGGCCAGGCAGCGGGCCAAAGCCACACGCTGCTGCATGCCGCCAGACAGCTCATAAATCGCCTTTTCCTTGAAATCCTGCAGACCCACGACATCCAGCAGGTGATCTACGTTCTCGGCATATTGCGCCGCACGCTGGCCCTTCATCCTCGGCCCAAAGCTGACATTCTCGCGGACGCTCATCCATTCGAACAGGGCGCCTTTCTGGAACACCATGCCGCGTTCGGCATCCGGCCCGTGCACTTCGTGCCCGTTCAACTCGATCACGCCCTCCGTCGGGGCAAGAAAGCCCGCCACGATATTGAGAAGCGTGGTCTTGCCGCATCCGGACGGCCCCAGGACGCTCAGGATTTCGCCCTGTTTGATGTCGAGCGACACATTTTCCAGCGCTTGCACGGCCCCGCCACCCGGCAGGTCGAAGCGCATGGAGACATTTCTGATAGCCAAGCCGGTCATGCGTGGCACTCCTGTCTCGTAAAGACGAAAAGAGGGAAAAGAAGAAGGGGCCCGGAACACCGGGCCCCTTCGGGAACCTGATCAGTTGGCCGCGGCGCTCAGAGGCCCGGGGTTCACCGCGTCCTCGTAGCTCGACAGCGCGCTGTCGATCGAGCCTGCTTCCACGAACACGTTCGCCACGCCCAGCATGAACTCGGACATGCCGCCGCCCATCCACGTTTCACCCAACACGGTGTCCGCATCGGGGAAGCCCATGGTGGAGATCGCGGCACGGGCCCCTTCAAGGTCCATACCGGCACGTTCGGCGATCACGGCCAGCATCTCGTCGCCGCCTTCTCCGGAATTCCAGCGCTCGTTTGCGGCCTGGCCGACGGCCACGAACTGCGCCACGAGATCGGGGTTTTCCGCTACGAACTCGGCGGGCGCCGAGATCACGTCGAACACCAGGATGCCCAGCTCCGTCTTTTCGTCACCTGTCAGCAGCACGTTGCCGTATTCCAGCATACGGGTCAGACCACCGCCATAGCCGCATGCGAAATCAACCGCACCCTGCGACAGAGCGGCGGCGCCTTCGGGCGGAGCCATGTCAACAATGTCGAGGCTCGCGAGATCAACGCCGAAATGCTCCATCTGGCGCAGGAAGCCGTAATGGGCGGCGGTGCCCAGCGGTACGGCAACGCGGCGACCGGACAACTCGGAGGCGTTGTCGGCATCGATTTCCAGATCCGAGCGCACGACGCAGTTGTCGTTGTCGGCATAGGTCACGGCCACGTCGACGACCTGCAGGTCCTGGCCCGCGGATGCGGCAACCACGAAGGGCGGAAGACCTTGCGACACGGCGATCTGGACGTCACCGGACGCCATGGCCGCCGACATTGCGGTCCCGGTTTCAAACGAAACCCAGTTCAAATCGATCCCCATGGCTTCTTCGAATTCGCCATTGGCCCAGGCTTCGTACAAGGGCAGCGGCCATTCAAGGAAGTAGGCCACGGTGATCTCTTCGATGTGGCCATCGGCCAATGCAGCCTGGCCGCTGGCGAGGATAGCGGTTCCGGCCAGCAACGTGGCGATTGTCTTCTTCATATTACTCTCCTGTTGAGAAGGTCTGATTTGTTTTGGCAGTGTGTCGACAGCCCTTTTTCGACTGCAGTTGCTTTTTTTGATTCGCGCCTTAGACTCCTGCATTGCGGAACTCGCGTTCCGTATAGCAAGGCTATCCAAAGCGGACTATGCGTCAACCTTTTTCTTATGGTGGAACGCGGAGTGAAGCGCGCGCAGGAGCGTGTCGATCCGCGCAAAGTGGCCGAACCCGGGAGACAACACATTGGCCCGCACGACGGAAAGCTCCATCGTCACGAAATGCGCAATGATCATGGACGTGATCAGCATGGCGCGAAAACCACTTCCGTTTTCCGAAATCGTGGCGCGCACCGGCTTCGTCAAAAGCTCCTGCCACCGCATCCTGGCGGTGCTCAAAAGCGAAGACATGATCAGCTATGATGAACATAGCCGCACCTACTTCACCGGCCCCCGTCTGAAGCTCTGGGCGCGGGCCAGTTGGCATCGCACGGACATCCAGGACATCGCCGTGCCCGCCATGGATGCGCTGAGCGAGATCACCGGGATGAATGCGGCCCTGTCGATCCACGACGATGAGTTCATTTTGTACCTGCGGACCTCCGATCGCTTGTCGCTTCGTCTGGCCGCCCGCGCCGGTGATCGGGCGCCCCTCCACAACACCGCTGCGGGCAAGGTGTTTCTGGCCTACATGACCGACAAACGCCGGGCCGAAATGCTGGCGACGATGAAGCTTGCGAAATTCACCGAATTCACGAAAACCGAAGCGGCGGATCTCGAAGCCGAAATGCCCGACATCCGTGCGCGCGGGTATGCCTTGGCCATCTGCGAGGAATATCTCCACGTGATCGGCATGGCCGCCCCGATCCGGGATGCCCAGGGCGATGTGTCGGCCTGCCTGTCCGTCTGGACAATCACGGACAATGCCACGCCAGAGCAGGTGGAGCGCTATGCGCCGCATCTGATCCGTGCCGCATCGGATATCTCATCGCTCAATGGATGGGACGCGACCCTGCAGTAAGGGGCTTGACCGACGGCGGAGGTCTCTCACAAAATAAGAGGTGTGTTCCGTATTGCGAGACCTATATGAATGCCCCCACAGCCTCAGCGACGGTAAAGCCCGCCTCGCTCTGGATGCACACCGCACCGGATGAAGCTGCCAATCCGCCGCTGGCGGGCGATCTGAATGTCGATGTTGCGGTGATCGGCGCGGGATATACGGGCCTTCGGGCGGCCCTTGCCCTGGCCGAGGCCGGGACGCGTGTGGCGGTGGTGGATGCGGGCGATGTCGGGGCGGGTGCGTCAGGGCGGACGGGTGGGCAGGTCAACCCGATGATGCCGTTCAATTCGCCCGACAGGATCAGGCAAATCGTGGGCGGCAAAACGTTTGATCGGCTGGCGGAGGCATCGCTGAATTCGGCGGATGAGATCTTTGACCTGATCAAGACCTACCAGATCGAATGCCAGGCCCGCCAAAAGGGATGGCTGCGGGTCCACCACAATAGGGCGGCGCATCGGAAATCCGAAGCCGATATTCGGAACTGGAACGCGATCGGCGCCGAGATGTCGATTGTCGGGGCCGGCGATGTTGTCTCGCTATCGGGCAGCCGCGCCTATCGATCCGGCATGGTGAACCCACGCGGCGGCGCATTGCAGCCCCTGATGTTTGCCCGCGGGCTGGCAAATGCCGCCAAAAGCCGGGGCGTGCAGATCTTCGGCCAAAGCGCCGTGGAGTCGTTGAAAAAGACAGACAAAGGTTGGGCCATCGGCACCGCGGGCGGGCGGATCACGTCCGATTGGGTTGTGGTTGCAACCAACGGATATTCGGACGACCTCGTGCCCGAACTTGCCCGGTCCGTCATTCCCATAACACCGATCCAGATCGCAACCGATCCGCTGCCCGATGATATCATTGGTGAGGTCCTGCCCAATGGCCACACGATTTCCGACAGTCGGCGGGTCATCATGTATGCGCGACGGGAGCCCGACAACCGAATGGTCTATGGAGGCCACGGCCAGCCGGACAGGAATGGCGATCTGGCCGGGTTCCAGTGGTTGAAACAGGATGCCGAGCGCGTCTTTCCGCAGTTGAAAGGCGTGAACTGGTCGTTCCGCTGGGGCGGGCGGATCGCAATCACTGACGATCATCTGCCGCACCTGCACGAGCCACAGAAGGGCCTGATCGTGGGGCTTGGCTATAATGGGCGGGGCGTGGCGATGTCGAACGTCATGGGCCGCGTCATGGCGGAACGCATATTGGGCGCGGAGCCTGACGCGTTACCGTTCCCGGTGACGGATGTGGCGGCCATCCCGCTGCGCAATCTCAAGGTCATGGGGCTGCCGTTCGTCATCCGCTGGATGAAATTCCTCGATTACCTTGTAACCCGCTGATCGCGGGGCCGCGGTAGAGCCAGGACATCCTGCGACAGGGGTGGCCGCAACCTCGGCCACCAAACCTGATCACGTACGCTCAAGCCGGGTGCCTATGCCGCATTCCGCGCGGACCAAGCCACGGCCCATCCTGACGGCAACAGATGAATGACTGAAGGAGCCTGATGTGGCCTTGATCCTCACCCTCAATGCAGGCAGCTCATCAATCAAATTCGGGCTCTACGGCGCGGCGACCGAACCGGATCTGCTGGTTGAGGGGCAGGTCGAAAACTTGGGCCCCGCCGCGCGACTGATGCTGGGGGACGATCCGGCGGTCGAGATCGGGGCCGCTGACCACGCGGCCGCGCTTACCGCGATCCTGCGGGCCGTTGATGCCATCGCCGAGGGGCGCCAGATCGTCGGCGTCGGCCATCGGATCGTCCATGGCGGCACCGAGTTCGACGCGCCTGCCCGACTGACGCCCGATGTCCTGCAACGCCTGGCGGCCTTGGCACCGCTTGCCCCGCTTCACCAGCCCCACAACCTGTCGATGGTGGACACCGCCCTTGCCGCATTCCCGGATGCGTTGCAGATCGGCTGTTTCGATACCGCGTTTCACCGTGGACACCCTTGGGTGAACGATACCTTCGCCCTGCCCCGCCGGTTCTACGACGAGGGCGTGCGGCGCTACGGGTTTCACGGCTTGTCCTACGACTACATTTCAGGCGTGTTGGCATGGGATTGGCCCGCGCTCCATGCCGGACGGGTCGTGGTGGCGCATCTGGGCAATGGCGCATCGATGTGCGCGATAAGAGGCGGGAAAAGCATTGGCTCCACTATGGGCTTGTCGGCGCTCGACGGTCTGCCGATGGGGACCCGCTGCGGGCAGCTTGACCCAGGCGCGGTGCTTTATCTGATGGATCGCGGGCTGTCAGCCAGCCAGATCAAGACGATGCTTTACGAGGAAAGCGGCCTGAAGGGCCTGTCCGGCATCAGCCATGACATGCGCACCTTGCTTGGAAGCGATACTCCGGAGGCGGCGGAGGCCATCGATTATTACGTGTTCCGGATCCGGCGTGAACTTGGCGCGATGTCCGCTATCCTGGGCGGGCTTGATGGCCTGGTCTTCTGTGGCGGCATCGGCGAGAACGCCGCTGAAATCCGGGCGCGCGCAACCGTGGGAATGGATTATCTCGGCCTTCGGATCGCACCCGAGGCGAATGCTGCGAACGCAATCTCTGTCGGCGACGGCGCCACACCGATCCTTGTGATCCCGACCGATGAAGAACGCGTTATGGCGCGGTCCGTTGCTGTCGAATTGGTCTAGCTCGAAATCCACCGGCAAACGGGCCAAAACGCAACGGCTCATTTCCGGAGCAGCCGCCCGACAATGGGTTGATACGCCGCCCCCAACGCGCCGGCCATTGGGCCCAGCCGCCCCTCGACCAAAACCGGCCGTTCGATGCCGCGGCAATCGGCTTGGGCAACGACCCTATTCATGCGCGCGATCAGGTCGCGTTTGACGGCCTGTGGCGCGCCGCAATCCACCACCACATGGGGCACATCGAACGCGGCGGCGGCGGTTATGGCGGCATAACCCAGATGTTCACTCGTATCTGCCATCCAGTCTTCCAGAAGGTCATCGAACCCCGCCCAATCCGGCTGTTTCAGAAGGTCCTGCGCCGCGCCTGGCCATCGGCCGTCCAGTTTTGCCTCAAGCTGAACGACCGAGGCATGGGAGATCAGTTGCCGCCATTGTCCGCCCGGTCCCCGAACGGGAAGCGACCCGAATGCGCCGGCATTTCCCCGCGCGCCCAAGTGAAGATGGTTGTTGGTCACAACCCCGCCCCCGATGAAGGAGCCAACGTAAAAATACACGAAGTCGGAAAAACCCGTTGCGCTGCCAAATGCATGCTCACCCATGCAGGCCAGCGACCCGTCATTGCCCGTCACCACCGGCAACGCGGTGAAGGCACTGAACGCTTCGGCAAAATCAAAATCCCGCCACGCCATCATGTCGGCCTTTGGAATAGCGGTGGCATCGAGCCATTTCCACAACTCGAAAGGCGCGGCGACGCCAAATCCGGCGATGCGGGCCTGCTGATCGGGGGGAAGCTTCGACATCAATTCCGTCATGCCCGTCAGTGCGATGTCGGTGATCCGCTGCGGGGTCGGATACGCGAAACTGGAGGCGATGTGCCCGCGCACGCCGCCCACGAAATCGAGCAGAACCATATCGGCCGATCGTCGACCGATCCGTAGCCCGAGCGAAAACGCACCGTCCTCGTTCAACAGGAACGGCGTCAGGGGCTTGCCAACCTTGCCACGTACCGGATCGCCCTTGAGAAGCAGGCCATCAGCCTCAAGCGATCGGGTAATGACCGAGGCCGATTGCGCCGAAAGCTGCGTCCTTCGCGCAATTTCAACCGAGGGCAGCGGGCCGATATTTTGGATAATCGACAGAATCATGCGCTCATTGGCTGAACGGTCGAACAGCGCGATGCTGTTGCCACGCCGAATGCGCTCCATCTGCCGGGGTGTAAGCATGTTGGCCCTGCCGTGATTCCGCTCCGGAGTCTGCCACGGTGCATTTATAAATCAAGTTGATTTATTTATTGACCCAAGGGAAGGCTTCATGTTTGGTGGTAGGGTCTCGCTTGGGAGAGCGAGTCGAATACACGACGCGGGAGACGTCCATCGCGGCCCCGCCTTTTGGGAGGATTTCTGGATGAAAAAACTGCTCACCTGCACGGCGCTCGGCCTGATGACAACTACCGGAGCGGCCATGGCCGACGGACACGGCGTTTCGGCCTGCCTGATCACCAAAACCGACACAAACCCGTTTTTCGTGATGATGCGCGAGGGCGCGACAGCAGCCGCGGAAGAGCTTGGGATCACTCTGAATTCCTATGCCGGCCAGATCGACGGCGACCATGAAACCCAAGTCGCGGCCATCGAAACCTGCATCGCCGACGGGGCGGCGGGTATTCTGATCACGGCCTCCGACACATCGTCCATCGTCTCGGCGGTGCAGCAGGCGCGCGACGCCGGGCTTTTGGTGATTGCGCTCGACACACCGCTTGAGCCGATCGACGCGGCCGATGCGACCTTCGCCACCGACAATTTCGAGGCCGGTCGCCTGATCGGGGCATGGGCCGCGGCAACCATGGGTGACGCCGCCGCCGATGCCCGCATTGCCATGCTCGACCTAGCCGTCAGCCAGCCCTCCGTCGGCGTGTTGCGCGACCAGGGCTTCATGGAAGGATTTGGCATCGACATCGCCGATCCGTCCCGCTGGGGCGATGAAGACGATCCCCGGATCGTGGGCCATTCCGTGACGGCCGGGAACGAAGAAGGCGGCCGCCGCGCAATGGAGGAGCTTCTGGCCATCGATCCGACGATCAACGTCGTCTATACCATCAATGAGCCCGCCGCTGCGGGTGCCTACGAGGCGCTGCGCTCCATCGGCCGTGAGAATGACGTGCTGATCGTCTCGGTCGACGGCGGTTGCCCCGGCGTGCAGAACATCGCTGACGGCGTGATCGGTGCCACGGCGCAGCAATATCCGCTGCTGATGGCGTCGCTCGGGATCGAGGCGATTGCGCAATTCGCCGCGGACGGCACCGTTCCGCAGCCCTCCGAAGGCCTCGATTTCTTCAACACCGGCGTGGCGCTTGTCACGGACCAACCGGCGGATGGAATCGAGTCGATCTCTGTGGCTGAAGGTCTCGACCTCTGCTGGGGCTAACACCCGCGATATGACATTTGATCGGGGCGGTGGCAGACATCCGCCCCGATCATGCTACGCTTTCCTTCAATCGCACGCCCAGGGGAGGACCTGCCATGAGCAGCCAGGACAATTACGAGTCCGCGGTCGATGGTGCCAGCACACGTGTTGCCGAGTTTGACAGCCAGAGGCGTGGCGCGGTCCACTCCCTGCAACATGCGCTCCACGTCACACCCGCTTTGGTGCCCCTGATCGTCCTGATCTCGGCTACGATCGTGTTTGCCCTGCTGTTGGGCGATCGCTTTCTCAGCCCCTTCGCGCTGACGCTGATCCTGCAACAGGTACAGATCGTGGGTATTGTCGCGGTGGCGCAATCGCTGGTGATCCTGACGGCCGGGATCGACCTGAGCGTGGGCGCGATCATGGTCCTGTCGAGCGTCGTGATGGGGCAATTCACCTTCCGCTACGGCCTGCCCCCGGAGCTTTCGATCATCCTCGGGCTGGCCTGTGGCACGCTTATGGGCTTCATCAACGGCTTCCTCGTCGCCGTCCTCAAGCTGCCGCCTTTCATCGTGACCCTGGGAATGTGGCAGATCGTTCTTGCAACGAATTTCCTTTATTCGGCCAATGAGACGATACGATCCCAAGACATCGAGGCAGACGCGCCGATCCTGCAGTTCTTCGGCAGTACCTTCCGCATCGGCGCGGACGAGGCGGGGCGCGGGGGCGCGGTGTTCACCTATGGCGTTATCTTCATGCTGATCCTGTTTGTGATCATGGCGTATGTGCTGAAACACACCGCCTGGGGGCGCCATGTTTATGCGGTGGGGGACGATCCCGAAGCCGCGGCCCTGTCCGGCGTGAATGTCAGGGGCACGATCATTTCAGTCTACATGCTGGCAGGCATCATCTGTGCCTTTGCCGGATGGGCGCTGATCGGACGGATCGGTTCCGTCTCGCCGACATCCGGGCAGTTCGCCAATATCGAAAGCATCACCGCCGTCGTGATCGGGGGTATCTCGCTCTTCGGGGGGCGCGGATCCATCCTCGGCACGTTGTTCGGCGCCTTGATCGTGGGGGTATTCACGCTTGGCCTGCGTCTGGCCGGGGCGGATGCGCAATGGACCTATCTGCTGATCGGCGTGCTTATCATTGCGGCGGTGGCCGTTGATCAATGGATCAGAAAGGTATCGGCATGAACTCGCAAGAACCTATCCTGAAGGGGCGCAACCTTGTGAAGCGGTATGGCCGTGTCACCGCATTGGATCACTGCGATTTCGACCTTTATCCCGGTGAGATCCTGGCCGTGATCGGCGACAATGGCGCCGGGAAATCGACACTGATCAAGGCCGTCTCCGGGGCTGTCGTGCCCGATAGCGGCGAGGTCTGGATGGAAGGCAAGCGCGTCAATTTCCGCTCACCGACCGAGGCGCGGGAAGCGGGCGTAGAGACCGTTTACCAAACTCTTGCTATGTCGCCGGCGCTGTCGATTGCGGACAACATGTTCATGGGGCGCGAGCTTCGCAGGCCCGGTATCATGGGGTCGGTCTTTCGCAAGCTCGACCGGCCCGCCATGGAAAAATTCGCCCGCGACAAGCTCAGCGAATTGGGCCTGATGACGATCCAGAACATCAATCAGGCGGTCGAGACCCTGTCCGGCGGCCAGCGTCAAGGCGTGGCGGTGGCACGCGCGGCGGCGTTTGGATCCAAGGTGATCATTCTGGATGAACCGACCGCAGCCCTGGGCGTCAAGGAGAGCCGAAAGGTCCTCGAATTGATCCAGGATGTGAAGTCGCGGGGCATTCCAATCATTCTGATCAGCCACAACATGCCCCACGTGTTCGAGGTTGCGGATCGGATCCACGTGCATCGCCTTGGCAGGCGCCTTTGCGTCATCGATCCGAAATCGCATTCAATGTCGGATGCGGTGGCCTACATGACCGGCGCGAAGGAGCCGGACCAGCATCTGGAGGCCGAAACCGCTTAGGAGGCGATACCCTTGATCCGGGCGCGCGGCTCACGACTCTATTGCAACCAGTCCGGAAGCTCCGCCGGGGCGAAGCCGGATTGCGCAGCCTCCGCACAGGCGCGTAATCCACCGAACCGCACCGCCCGCCCGCTCAGGCCCGGCGCGTAGTGGGCGTATTTTCCGGAATTCGTCATGATCGTTCTGGCGTCCGACGGAAACACCGGCTCGGTGATTGAACACCAGCAAATGTCCGGGATCATCTGCACGCCCGCCTCTTCCAGTTGCGCCACAAGACCCTCATCGTCCGCCTGCGCACGCACGTCACGGCCCAGCGTGACGATCACGGATGTTGCGGCATGTCGTGGCTTGCCTGCCATCAGCCCCGCAAAAATGCGCGTTTCATCGAGCGAAAAGTGGGGGCTGCCCAGCGCCACAAGGTCGACGCGGTCCGGCCCGGTGTTGAACTGCCGCCAGGCGGCTGCGAGATCGGCGCGTGTGACGCGGTGCCGGCCTGCATCAGCGGCCGGTGGGTTATCGCCTTCCGGCGTGATGCCCGCCACGTGCAGCATGGGCGCCGCCGACGTAGTGCCGAACGCGGCGCAAACTGCTCTCAGATCATCTTCCACCGGCTCTGCCCCTTGCAGACCCGTCAGTATCGGAATTCGATCCGGTGCGATCTTTCCGGCGAGCCACCCCAACAACGGCCAAAGCGCATCGTCATATCCCTTGGGCACATCCACATCGATCACACGGCGCGCGATACGGTTTTCCGGCAGGTAAACCCCGGCCAATGGCGCGCGCCCTGTCAGGGCGATGAACAGATCCATGAAGTCGGGGTGTTTCGTGGTCCGCGCGCCCAGAGCAGAATTGGCGAAGATCACCGCGTTGGATTCCGACCAGCCGATGTTTTCGGCCTCCCCTGGCGCATCTTCGGCGTAATATGGGGCGCAGGTGAAATTCGAGCGGGCCCCCATCTTGAGATAGGCATCCGCCAGACGGCTGGCGGGCAGTCCGAAATCGGGCGGGACGCCTTGGCTGCGCCAATTCGCATGATCAACCGAGATCGCGTTCATCGTCGTGGGGATGCGAACCCGCCCGCCCATATCGGCCATCCGCTCCGCGAACCCCAAATTGGCGCGGCCACCGTATATGCAGCCATCGATATGGGCACGGGTGACATCCACGAACCGCTCTGCGCCTTGCAACACGGCCATGGTGCAAAGCATCTCCATCGCCAATCGCACCGCCGCGCCATCCCTGCCGTTCAACATCGCGCGATCGGTATCGGTCAACGCCAAATCGTCCAGCGCAAGCGTGTCTAGCGGAAGGGCGATATCTCCGGCGATCAGGTGGGTGTCGTTGACCTGCGCGTGCGGTTTGGCGGCCACAGCGGCATACTCATGCGGCGGAAGCCGCAGAACCGCAACCGGGCGGTCAAACATCCGCGTGGCGACCAGGGCGCCGAGCGTCACGACATCCTCATCCTCGCGAAAGATCAACGCCGCGGGTCCGCACCCGTTCATCGCCAGTTCCAACAAACCACCACTGCCGGAACACGACCCGCGTGTTGTTGGCATCATCACAATCTTGCCGGCCAATGACTGTCCGTGCCGCTGATGGAACGCGTCAATGATTGTGCCGGTCTTGGAATCCACCCCACCCCAGAAGCTTAGCCCCTCCGTCAAGGCCAGGATGGGCCCGTCCGCCTCTGCCGGAACGATCAGTTTGGCCATGGGACGCCCCTTTTTCGGCTAAGGCACGATTGGATCGCGGGTATCGGCGGGGCAATCAATGGCGCAGGATCTTCCCGAAAAATTCGCGCGCGCGGTCGGTCTTGGGCGCATCGAACAACTGCTCGGGCAGGCCCTCTTCCACCACCGCACCGCTATCCATGAAAATAACCTTGTCCGCGACCTCCCGGACAAAGGCCATCTCATGGCTCACGAGGATCATCGTCATCCCCTCAGTGGCGAGCCTGCGGATGGTATCCAGTACTTCGTTGACCAGTTCGGGGTCCAGCGCAGACGTCACCTCATCGAGCAGAAGGATTTCGGGGTGAAGCGCCAGCGCCCGGGCAATGGCGACGCGTTGTTGCTGCCCGCCGGAAAGCTGGTCGGGAAACGCGTTCAGCTTGTCGGCGAGCCCGACCATGGCAAGGAGGCGTTCGGCGTCGGCCCGTGCCTCGGCCTTGGGGCGTTTCTTTATCTTGGTGGGGGCAACCGTGACGTTGTCGATGATGCGCATGTTCTGGAACAGATTGTATTGCTGGAACACGATGGCCATCTGATCCCGGGCTCGCCGCACAGAGGCGGCATTGGAATAGCGGATCTCGTCACCATGGATCGTGACCGATCCGCCGGATACCGGCGTCAGGCCCACCAGCGTGCGCAGCACCGTGGATTTGCCCGATCCCGACGGCCCGACAAGGGCCACGACCTGCCCTTTCTCCATCGAAAAGCTGACGCCTTTCAGAACCTCAAGCGCGCCGTATTTTGCGCGCAGATCGTTCACCGCGAGGTGTGGCAAGCCGTTTCTCCAGATATTGGCCCAGCATGCTGAGCGGGAAGGACATGAGGAAATAGCACATCGCGATCGTGCCAAAGACGAGGATGCCCGAATAGCCCTGATTGTTCAGCTCCTTGCCCCGGAACGTCAGTTCAAACACACCGATCTGACTGACCAGAGCGGTATCCTTGATGAAGCTGACGGCAAAGGCGATGGCAGGCGGCAAAATGACCGGCCAGGCCTGTGGCAAGGTCACCGTGACCAAGGTGCGCAGCCGCCCGAAATTCATCGCCCGCGCAGCCTCCGTCTGGGTGACAGGCACTGATTCCAGCCCGCCACGGATGATGTCGGCGGTATAGGCGATCGCGTAGATGCAGATGGATATGACCGCGATGGTGAAGAGCGACGCATCACTTGCAACTGTCTGGATGAAGAACAGGACAAGGTAGATCACCACGATGAAGGGGATCCGCCGGAACACCTCAACATAGGTGATGCACACGACACGGAGCGGCAGGGCCCAGAGGCCCGGCGTCTGCCGCAGAAAAACCAGAATGAAGGCCAGCCCAAACCCGATCAGGCAGCCCGTCAGCGTCATCGCCAGCGTCAGCCCTGCCGATTGAAGCAAAAGTGCCATATTATCCGCGGTGAAAAAGCGCGGGATCTGTTCAAGGATACGCTCCATCAGAAGATCCTCGCCCGCACACGGAATGCCCACCGGCCCAGCAGCGCAAGCCCGATGGAGGCCACGAAGGTGAGTACCACGTAGATCACGGCCACGACCGAGAAGTATTCCAGCCAGCGATAATTGATCGACGACAGGTTGATCGCCTGTCCGGTCAAATCATCCACCCCGATCAGCGCGCCGATGGACGTGCCCATGACCAGAACCACAATAAAGAAATTGGCGAGCGCGGGATACACGGTCTTGGCGATATGGGGCACCACGATGTAGCGGATCTGTTGCACGAGGGAGAATCCCAGCGTTTGGCCCGCCTCAAGCTCCGTCTTGCGCACAGACAGGAACCCGGCCCGCAGGATCATCGTCAGATACGCACCGGCATTCAGGACGAGGCCGATCAGAACGCAGGTCTCGTTCGACCATCGCACGCCAAGCTCCGGCAGACCAAAATAGAGAAAATAGATCTGGATCAGGGCGGGCGTGTTGGTGATGAAGACGACATAGCAATCGACCAGAAACCGCAGGGGCCATGGCCCGTAGGTTTTGATCGAGGCCCCCAGAAGACCGATCAGCACACCGCCTGCAAACGCGAAGACGCCCAGCTGAAAGGTCAGCCACGCGCCTTCCATCAGGGCACCGAAATTGTCCCAGACCACGCCGTATTGGAAATTATAGTCCATGTATGGTCCGGGCACCTGAACGCCCCGCCGAACCGGCGGGCTCGACGGGGCGCAGCAAAGGGTGGATCAGAAGTACGGTGTCGGCTCAACCTCGCGCAGCATCGGCGCGCCGTAATGGGCCTGCCAGGTCTCGTTCACCATGCCGGATGAGTGCAGGTTGTAGAGGATGACGTTCAGCACTTCTGTCAGGTTGTCATTTCCCTGCGCCACGCCGATGGCGCAATAAGCCACGAAGATCGGTGTCTCAACCACGCGCCAGTTCACGTCAGGGTAGTTCTCGGTGAAGGCCATGAAGAAGTCGATATTCTCGACAATCGCGTCGGCGCGGCCCTGTGCAACAAGGCGCACAGTATCGGCGAGGCTGTCGACCAGCTCCAACTCAACTTCGGGCATGTTCTCTTCGATCCAGCCGACGGTCCAGTTGCCGCGCATATTGGCCAGCGTCACGCTGTCGAGGTTGAAGTCTTCCCAGCTGTCGCCTTCGATCTCATCGGTCGCCAGAACGGCCAGCACTTCGGTGTGGAGCGGAACGGTATAATCGATCAGCATCGCGCGTTCCGCGTTCCGCGTCAGCGCGCCCAGCGAAATGTCGATCCGGTCGGAGACAAGAAACGGCACGCGCTGCGGGGTTTCCGTCGGCACCCATTCCACCTCGACGCCCAGACCTGCCGCCAGCGCATTGGCGATGTCGATGTCAAAGCCTTCCCAATCACCAGCATCGTTCCGGGTGCTCATATTCGGGAAATTCGGGTTGATCCCCACGCGAAGAACCCCCTCGGACAGGATTTCATCGAGCGTGCGCGCCTCTGCGGCGGCAAAGGGTGTGGCCAGCAAGGCAAGCCCGCCGAGGGCGGCCAGGAAAGTGCGCTTGAACATTCATCTTCCTCCAAAGTTGGGTGGCGCGGGCATACCTCGCGCCAAGGCTGGAAAGACCGCATCCGTTCTTGTGCGCATTGCGAACTTTCGTGCGTAAGATGGACGTCGCTTTGGGATTCTGTCAATCCCCGGCTTGCCCCGCGCGATCTGCAACGTCGGCTTCTGCTTCGATTTCCACGTCGTAACCGCCGATCAGTGCGACCCCCGCGATCAACGTGTTCGCTGGCCGAACCGCTCCGAAATAGCGGGCATGGATGGCCGAGACCGCTTCCCAATCCGCCTCGTTTCGCAGGTAGATCCGGGTGCGCACCACATCCTCAAGCGTACCGCCGAGCGCGTCCAGAGACGCGGAAATCTTGTCCAGAATGTAGGTGGCTTGCGCCGCGGCATCGCCCTGCCCGATTGCGTTTCCATCCGGCCCAGTGGCGGTGGTTCCGCTGACAAGAACGCGGTCCCCGCTACGGATTGCGCGGGCAAACCCGGCCTTCTCTTCCCAGATCGATCCGCTGTCGGCCCGCACCCGTCCCGGACGCACGGCACTCTCCACAATGGGAAAGACGGGCGGCAGGGCATCCAGATGGTGGCTCAGATCTCCTGACGCCGTCAGGAAGGGCGGCTTTCGATACTCGTCCCCGCAATCGCCTGGGATCGTTTCCATCTCATTCAGCACGGCGGCAATTTCGGCCCGGTCATCGGCATCCAGTGCAAGGTCCAGTGCGCGCTTGTTGTCCTGCCGGTGCTGCCCTTCCCCCAGGCGCGCTCCGATGATCGTGGCGGTGATGGCCGGGTGGCTCAACGCCCATGCGGTGGCGACGTTGCTGATCGACACGTCGTGTTTGCCCGCAACCTCGCCCAGCGTCGCCAGAAGCGCCTGAAACCGCGTCCAGCCCCCGTTTGCATCAATGAACCGCTTGTACTTCATCCGGCTCCAATCGGGGATCTCGGCTGGTTCATCCTGACCCAACCACTTGTCCGACAGAAACCCACCGCAGAGTGTGCCGAACGCCAGGATGGCAACGCCTTTCGCACGGGCCACCTCGCTCATCGCACCGGCGGCCCGTCGATCCAATAGCGAGAAACACACCTGGTTCGAGGCGATGTCGACTCCTTCACTCAGCGCGAGATGCAGATGTGCGGCATCGAAATTCGTCAACCCGATCTCGCGGATCAACCCCTCCTCCCGCAGCCGCATGAGGTTATTGAGTGCCTCCAGATATTCCGGCTGCTCGTACCGCCACCAATGAAATTGCATGACATCGACAACCGGCAGGTCAAGCCGTTGCAGCGCGGTTTCAACGCCTGCCCGGACGGTGGCCAAATCCATCGCGCCGGGCTCCGGGCACCATTTCGTCAGGATCGTCGGCGGGGCCTCCCCCGCCTCACGCAGCGCCTTGTGCGCCATGCCGGCCACGATCTCAGCGCTGCCGTAATGGTCCGCCATATCAAAGCTGTCGAACCCGTCACGCGCATACCCCACCAGTGCCTCTGCAGCGGTGTCCAGATCGAACGGCTTCCCGTCCCGCTCCTGATCGGCCATCTGCCACAGGCCGGTGACAAGACGGCGCAAGGGGACGTTTCGCCCGATGGTGGCTTTCTCTGGCATCACACTCATGGCACTCTCCAATTCGCGCACAAGTGTGCGGATAATGAACAGAGCTGCAAGCGGGATTGCGGCAGGAGGAAAAAAACACCGTGCGGATCGGACTGATCGTGAACCCGATTGCGGGCCTTGGTGGACGTGTCGGGCTGAAAGGCACGGATGGCCCGGGCATCGTCGCCGACGCCCTCGCGCGTGGGGCCGCCCCGCAATCCGGCACGCGGGCACGTCGTGCCCTGCAGCGCCTTGCGGACCGGCTGCCCGGAACCAAGATCACCCTCGCCCCCGGGGTCCTTGGGGCAGATGTGGCCGAGGGTCTCAATCTTGATCTCGACATCCGCCCGATGCCGCTCACCGGATCGGCGCGGGACACGCGGGCCGCGGTTGCACAGATGGCCGATTGCAACCTGATCGTCTTTGCGGGGGGGGACGGAACGGCCCGCGACGTCTGCGCCGACATCGCGCCAAACCAGGCGATCCTCGGGATTCCCTGCGGTGTCAAAATGCACTCCGGCGTCTTTGCGATCTCCCCGGAAGCGGCCGGCGCCCTGATCGCCGACATCGTGGCTGCACCCGACCGGATCAGCTGGACTGATGACGCCGAAGTCATGGATATCGACGAGGCTGCGCTTCGTGCCGGCCACATCGCGCCGAAACTCTACGGCCACGCCCGCGTGCCAATTCTGCGCAACCGGATGCAGGCGTCCAAAGGTGGACCGCGGGTGGATTGGGGCACGGCACTGTCCGCCGCTGCTACACAGATCGTGGCGGAGATGGAGCCGGGAACGCTCTACGTGATCGGCCCCGGAACAAGCGCGGGCGCCGTGATGCGCGCCGCCGGACACGCGCCGACGATCCTGGGCACCGATGCGATGCGCGACGGCGCGGTAGTCGGGCGCGATCTGGGCGCGACGGAGCTTATCGCGCTTGCGGGTCAACGACCGGTCAGGATCATCTTGGGGGTAACGGGACAGCAGGGGTTTCTGATCGGGCGCGGGAACCAGCAGATCGGCCCCGATACCCTGCGCCGCGCGGGGAAGGACGGCCTCATCGTGCTGGCGTCGGAAGACAAACTCGCCCGCCTCGCACAGCCCACACTCTGGGTCGATAGCGGTGAGCCTGATCTGGACGCGGAATTGTCGGGCTACCTGCGCGTTCGTACCGGGCGCGGACGAGAAACCATGATGCGTCTGTCCGCAGGCTGAATCGATGTGTGCGTTATGCGAACTTTTGTGCAATTCTTGCGCAAATATCAGAATCAACTCTGCCGCAGCACACGACCGGCACGGATATGAGGAGGCCCGCTGATGCCCACCGATACCAGATCACACCCTTGGATGGCCCTATCCGCCCCCGGCGCGATCGATGCGATGCTGGCCGAGATCGGCGCGTCCTCCGTCGCCGATGTGTTCGAGCAGATCCCGGACGACCATTTTCGCAAGGCACCGCTGGATCTGCCCCCGGCCCTGACCTCCGAGATGGAACTGCGCCGCGATCTTGTCACGCGGCTGAAGCGCAACGAAGATTGCGAGGCCAACCTCAGCTTCCTCGGCGCTGGCGTCTGGCAGCACCACGTGCCCGCCATTGTGGATGAGATCGTCGGGCGCACCGAATTCGCCACCAACGTCTGGGGCAGCTACCAGTCCGACCATGGCCGCAATCAGGCCTGGTTCGAGTTTTCATCGCAACTGGGCGCACTGCTGAACCTCGATGTCGTGCAATTGCCGGTCTATTCCTGGGGCTGCGCAATTGGGCATGCGATGCGAATGGCGGCGCGGATAACGGGCCGGTCCAAGGTGGTGGTGCCGCAGTTGTCCGACCCTGAGCGCCTGTCGGTGATCCGCACCTATTGCCAGCCGAGCGAGATGGAGGGCAGCCTCGAGGTTGTCCTTGTCGCTGCTGATCCCACCTCCGGCAGACTGGATCTGGGCGATCTGAAATCCAAGCTCGGTGACGATGTGGCGGCCGTCTATTTTGAAAACCCGACCTATCTCGGGACAATCGAAACGGGGGCCGCGGGGATCGCAAAACTCGCCCGTGCGGCGGGCGCGGAAACCATCGTGGGGGTCGACCCCGCCAGCCTTGGCGTGATGACAGCGCCGGGAGATTACGGCGCGGATATCGTGACCGGCCCGGTACAACCCCTTGGCGTGCATATGCAATGCGGCGGTGGCGCGGGCGGTTTCATCGCGTCGCGCGACGAAGAACGCTACGTGCGGACGTATAACGGCTTTCTGGTCTCCATCGCGGAGACGCTGACCGAGGGGGAGGTCGGCTTCGGCCTCGCCTGCCCGCACCAGAATTCCTACGGGATGCGCGAAGACGGGAACGACTGGACCGGCAATTCGACCTATCTTTGGGCGATTGCCGGCGCCGTCTACATGAGCCTGCTTGGCCCCGAAGGTTTCCGCGAGTTGGGTCAGCTGATCGTGTCACGGGCGCGCTATGCTGCGAAGCTGTTGGACGACGTACCAGGCGTTCGTGTGGTCTGGCCCGACACTCAGTTCAAGGAATTCGTGGTGAATTTCGATGGGACGGGCAGGAGTGTTTCCGAGATCAACGACGCCCTGCGTGCCCATGGCATCTTTGGTGGCAAGGATATCTCGGACGAGGGCCTGAACCTCGGCCAATCCGCGCTTTACTGCGTGACCGAGATGCATTCCGCCGCTGATATCCGCCGCCTTGCCGATACGTTGAAGGAGATCCTCCAATGACCCGTCTGCCCGAGTTTCACGCCGCCAAATGGGACGAACCCGTTGTCATGGAAATGGGTCGCCCCGGTGGTCGGGGGCAGATCTTCCCCGCGCCCGAAGCGGACGTCACCGACGCAGTCGGCACCAATCTGATCCCCTCCACCATGGCGCGCAAGGATCGCCCGGACCTGCCCGAGATCACGGAATTCGAGGCGCAGCGCCATTATCTGCATCTGAGCCAGATGACGTTGGGCATGATGGGTGTGAGCCTCTTTGGCACCTGCACCATGAAGTACAATTCCAAAACGTCCGAATACGCGACCCTGCGGCCCGAACTGGCCGAGGTGCACCCCTATCAACACCCCGATACCCTGCAGGGGGTGCTCAGCATCATCCATGATTTCGATGGCATCCTGCGCTCGCTGTCGGGCATGGATCAGTTCATTTTCCAAGCCGGTGGCGGGGCGGATGCGGCCTACACCATGGCCATCGTGGCGCGTGCCTATTGGGCCGATCGCGGTATGCTGGGGCAGCGCACCGAGATGGTCACATCCGTGCAGGCCCATCCGTGCAACCCGGCGACGGCCGCCGCCGCCGGATTCAAGGTGGTGAACCTGCCGCTGGAGGAAAATGGATATCCCTCGCTTGAGGCGCTGAAAGCGGCGGTCAGCGACAAGACCGCCCTGATCATGATCAACAATCCCGACGACATGGGTATCTACAACCCGGAGATCAAAGAATGGGTCCGCATCGCGAAAGAGGCCGGCGCGCTTTGCTTCTATGACCATGCGAATTTCAACGGCGTCATGGGCAAACTCTCCGCGAGGGAGCTTGGGTTCGATGCCTGCATGTTCATGCTGCACAAAACCTTCGGCGCGCCGAAGGCTGGCGGCGGCCCCGCCGTCGGCGCGTTCGGATGCTCGGACGAGCTCGCCCCGTATCTGCCCTGCCCCGTCGTCGTGAAGGATGGGGACCGCTATATCTTGGACGAAGATCGCCCTAAATCCGCGGGCAAGGTTCGGGAATACTGGGGCAACATCCCCCAAGTGGTGAAGGCCTATGCCTGGGCAAGAGGCATGGGCGCGGAGGGGATCGAATTGGCCTCGGACATCTCAGTCGTCGCCAACAATTACATGGATATGCGCCTGTCGAAGATCCCCGGTTTGGAAATCTCCAACCCCGAGATCAAAGCCCATCGCATGGAAATGACCCGTTGGTCTCTTGGCCCGCTGTTCGAAGAAACCGGTATCAGCACCGTCGATTTCGCCAACCGCATGGCCGATTACGGGATTGATCCATGGTGGATGAGCCATGAGCCGTGGATCGTAGCGGAGCCCTTCACACCGGAAGCCGGTGAGCTGTGGTCGAAGGAAGATATCGACCTATGGATCGACGTGGTGGCCAAGATCGTGGAGGAGGCCCGGACAGACCCGGAAATGGTCAAATCCGCCCCTCACAATCAGCCGGTGTCCCAACTCAAGGGCGACGTGTTCGAGGACCCTGCGAAATGGGCGATGACGTGGCGTGCCTACAAGCGCAAGAAGGCCGAGGGTGACGGGGCCAATCGCGGCGTCGCTTGAAATGGTCAGGCCGGCGTCAATCCGCGAGAACGGAGATTCCCTTGAGGGACACCGTGCTGCGTTGACCCAGCACCAGTTCGGCGGCCACCTTGGCCGTCATCGGCGCCGCGCTGAACCCCACCCATGGGAACAGCGCCAGAAAGAAACCGGGTTGGCCCGGCATTTCGCCAAGGATCGGCCGCCAATCGGGCGTGCCGTTCACCCAGGCCGTCCAACTGCGCAACGCACGCATCTGGCCCAGACGGGGCACCACATCCGCCGCGATGGCCATGTTGCCGGTCAGGCTTTGCGGATCGGTCGCAAGGGTGCCATCCGGTCTTTCGGCAGACGGCCACCCCCCGCCAATGATGCATCCCCCGTTCGGAGCCTGTTTCAACGACAGCTTGCCCGCCGCGGAATAGATCAGATGCGGGATCAGCGGGGCCACCGGCTCTGTCACCGTGACCTGCAGCGGGAACCCGTCAATCTCGATGTGCAGGCCAAGCATGGCGGCGACTTTACCGGCGGACGCTCCGGCAGCGTTGACCACCCGGCGCCCATGAACTGCACGATCTTTCGTCATCACCGTGTATCCACCATCTTCCGAAACGATCGCCGTCACCGGTGTTTCTCGCAATACCGTCACGCCGAGCCGTTGCAGCGCCACCCGTACCGCAGGTATCACGCGCAACGGATTGGCCTTGCCCTCCATCGCACAAAACCCGCCGCCTATGGCTTTGTCGGACAGGTATGGTGCAATTGCCCGCAACGCGTCGCGGTCCAACATTTCCGTCTCAACGCCATACTCGGCTTCGATCCGCGCCTTGGCTTCGATCTGAGCCATCTGCGCATCGTCCTGCGCCACGACGATCCCGCCGCCCAGCCTTACATCCAGATCCACACCGGAACGCCCCGGCAGATCCTGCCACAGGGCCAGCGACTGTTTCAGGAACCCGAGGCACGGCCCATAGGCGCGCGCCCAATCCGCCCCGTATTTGACGAATTCGGGATACTGGATCTGCAAATGCAGACTGCCCGCATTGGCGCCCGACGCCTGAGCGCCCAGATCGCCCGCTTCCAGCAACACGACATCGGCCCCGGCCTCGGCCAGGTTCCACGCCGTCATCAGCCCGGTGATGCCGCCGCCGATGATCACTACATCCGCCGTTTTCATTGCCCGACCCGCCAAAGGATCACCCCATGACCCATACGCCCTTCTCCGGCAGCTATACTGTCACGATTACACCGTTCACTGAAGGCGGCGAGGCCATCGATTACCCGGCCTGGGAACGCTACCTTGATTGGCAACTGGCCTCCGGCGTGCCGGGCATCATCATCCTTGGCACAACCGGGGAGTTCCTGACCATCACCGATGCTGAACGCGAGGAATTCGTTGACGCCACCGTCAAACACATTGCACGGCGTATCCCGGTCATGGTCGGCACGATGAACGCCTACACCCCAAACGCCGTGCGCTATTCGAAACAGGCGGAAGAGCTTGGCGCGGACGGGCTGATGATCATCCCGCCTTACTACTACACGCCGACCGAAGACGAGATCTTCAATTACTACAAGGCGATCTGTGAGGGCTGTGACCTTCCGATCATGCTCTACAACAACCCGTTCACGTCCCGCGTGGATATGAGCGCCAAGTTGGTTGGCAAGCTGACCAAGACCTTCGAGCAAATCCGCTACATCAAGGAGGCCAGTCAACGGATCGAACGCATCCATGACATCATCGTCGAAAGCGACGGGTTGATGAATGTCTGGGCCGGGCAGCGGGTGCTGGAAAGCTACAAGATGGGCGCAAAAGGCTATGTGAACCCCTATGGCAACTACATCCCCCGCGCCTCGGTCAAGTTCGTGGATTGGGCCGAACAAGGGCGGTGGGACGATGTGCAGGCGGTGCAATCGGTGATTTCCGAATTCGACGCCATCATCACGGCGGGCCATCCGCTCTACGGGCATCAATGCTATTCCAAGGCGTTGGCGGCGGCGGCTGGATACCCGGTGGGAGACGTGCGCGCGCCGATCACAACCTTTGCGTCGCTTGGGGCGGAGGGAACGGACCGGGTGGCGCAGATGGGGCAACTGATGGCCAAGCTCGACCGGATCGTCGATGAAATCGAAGGGCGCCACAGCGCCGCCGCCGAATAGGCTCATCTGATATAGGCCGCGCCGTTCAGGTCTATGGTCGCGCCAGTCAGGTGGCGGGCCCGGCCACTGGCCAGAAACACAGCGGTTTCGGCAATATCGGATGGCGGCACCCATTCGGCCATGGGCAAGGTCGCGGTCACGGCGGCCTCACCGCCAGTTTTGGCTGCGCTATCAACCGACATCTGCGTGCGCACTACGCCCGGCGCAATGACGTAGGCCAGGATACCCTGAGCGGCGTAGTTACGCGCGACGGTCTTCGTGGCGGCTGAGATCGCGGCCTTTGAGGCGGCATAGGCAATCGCGCCGGGATTGGCTGTGCCACGGGTCGACACCCACGATCCGATCCCGATGATCGCACCATGCACCTCGGCCTCCAACCAGGACCGGACGGCATGGCGCAACAAGCGTGCCGGGGCGGTGACGTTGACGGCCATGGCCTCGGTCCAGACCCTATCCCATTCTTCTACAGGATCTTCTATGCCGCCGGTTTGCCGCATGATCCCGGCATTGTTCACAAGCACATCGATCTGACCGCTGGCGAATTCTGCCGCCTCCCTCCAAAAGGCATCGACCGCGGCCATATCGCGAAAATCAGCCTGAATCAGATGCGCGTGGCCGCCCGTCGCAGCCTCTGCGCCGGCCCTGTCGCCGCCATAATGCGCGATTACATTGGCCCCGGCGGCCACCATTGCCGTGGCCGTCGCCGCACCGATCCCCTTGGAGGCGCCAGTGACAATGACGGTCTTTCCGGTCAGTTCACCCATGGCTCAGCTCCTCGTGACGAAGGGTTTGGCGGCCAGCGCCGGGTTGCAGCGCGCATAAGGCGCGGGCAGCGAGATTTCTGCGCCCAAGGCTAGCGCCGCCTTCCAGGTCCAGCGCGGGTCCCACAACATGCCCCGCGCCAGGGCGACCAGATCGGCCTGTCCGGTGGCGATGATGGTTTCGGCCTGAACCGGATCGGTGATCTGCCCGACGGCCATGACCGGCAGGCCTGTCTCACGCCGGATCGTCTCGGCAAAGCCCACCTGATAACCCGGCCCGGTGGTGATCACCTGTCGTTGGTCCAGCCCGCCCGATGTGACGTCCACAGCAGCACAGCCGAGATCCTTCAACGCCGCCGCAAACGTCACAGAGCTGTCCATATCCCAGCCGCCCTCGATCCAGTCGGTTGCCGACAGGCGCAGCATCACCGGACGATCCGCCGGGAACGCTTCCCGCACAGCGGCGAAAATCTCCAATGGATATCGCATGCGATTTTCAAGTGATCCGCCGTATTGGTCCGTCCGAGTGTTGGTGATGGGCGATAGGAATTGATGCAGCAGATATCCGTGGGCGGCATGCACTTCCACCAGATCAAAGCCTGCACGGGCCGCCCGGCGGGCGCTGTCCGCAAAAGCGTCCTTCACCCGCGTCAGCGCCGCATCGTCCATCGCCCGCGGCTTAGGCCAGCCGGGCAGGTATTCCACGGCGGACGGCGCATCGGTGATCCATGCGCCGTCGCCTTCGATCAACCCACCACCCTCCCACGGCGCAACCGTGCTGCCCTTGCGGCCCGAATGGCTCAGCTGAATGCCAACGCGGCTGTCTCCAATCGATTTTATGAACCCGACGATCTCGGCAAACGCCGCCTCTGTCCCGTCGTCGTAGAGCCCAGTGCATCCGGGGGTGATCCGCCCCTCGGGCTCCACCCCCGTCGCCTCCACGAAGATCAGGCCGGGACCGGACATCGCGAACTGCCCCAGATGTGCATGGTGCCATGGCCCCGGCACGCCATCACGCGCCGCGTATTGGCACATTGGTGACACCACGATCCGATTGGGCAGGGGCAGCCCCCCCAGATCGAATTCGGAAAACAACTGGCTGGTCATGGGCGGAAAACACCTTCCGAGAATGCGATTGATCCGCGTTGCCCTGCCGGTATAGTGCGTGCGGTATGGTAACGTTTGTGCGTTATCTGAACACGGCCCTGTAACCCTGACAAGCAGAAAGCCCCACAATGCCCCAACTTGACGTCGCTGCCAGCACCTTTCCCTTCCTCTATTCGCACAGCGGCATTGATGCGCTGAAGCATCTGAAAACTTTGGGGTTTGACACATATGAGATGATGATTTTCCCGCCCCATTGCTGGCCGCGGGAGCTTACGGTGAAGGACCGTCGCGAGTATAAGGCCTGGCTGAACGGGGAAGGCGGCCGGATCAGCAGCTTTTGCTATCCGCTGCTCGACAACAACCCCAACGGCGTCGACCGCCTGATGCGGGCCTACACGCTCGACCGCTACAAGGAGGCGATTGATCTGTCCGCGGAATGGGAATGCCCCTATGTCGTGGCGATCCCGGGTCCGGTGAACAGCCTGATCAACCCACCCCATGACTGGATGCTCAACTGGTTTGTCGAAGGCATGCAGGAGCTTCTGGCCTATTCCAAGGGAACCGGCGTGCAGCTCCTGCTGGAAAACGTGCCGTTCACATATCTGCCGACCGCCAAGGACATCGCCGATACCGCGGCCCTGATCGGGCCGGAGGTCGGCGTGAATTTCGATGTCTGCAACAGCGCCTTCATCAAGGAGGACCCGGCCGAGGCCATCCGCATGTTGGGCGATCTGGTGAAGAACGTGCATATCTCGGATTCAGGCTATGACGATTTCAAACACGAGCGTCTTGGCACCGGCATCGTCGATCCCGAGCCGTCCGCGCAGGCTTTGCAGGACATCGGTTATGATGGTGTGACGGTGCTGGAGATCATCACCGACGCCCTGGCCCCCGGCGCGGACCCGGACGGGGATATAAAGGCGAGCCACGACATCCTCGCTGCCAATGGCTGGAAGGGACGCGGCTGACCTAGGTGAGGCCAGCCTCGACCGGCAAGATCGTTCCCGTCATCCCTGCCGAGGCATCGGATGCAAGAAAATGCGCTGCGTTGGCGACGTCTTCTGGCGTGGCAAGCCGGCCCAGCGCCGATCCGTTGGCCAGTTCCTGAAGGGCGACAACCGGCTGCGGCTCACCCTGGGCGTGGCGCGTCTCAAGACGCGACAGCAGGGCGTCGGTTGCAATCGGGCCGGGGGCCAGGCCGTTGACGCGAATATGGCGCGGCCCGAGGTCCAGCGCGGCGGCGCGCACGATGCCGATCACCGCGTGTTTTGAAGCCGTGTAGAGGACCTGCTTGGGATGCGCGCGGTAGCCGTTGATCGATGCCATGGCCACAACGGACCCGTGCCCGGATTGCTCCAAGGCCTCCGCGAAGGCCCCGATTGTCGCCGCGACACCCCACGTGTTGATGCGCATCACCCGGTCCCATTCCGCCCGGTCCAACGCGTCCATGCCGCGCCATGGCGGCACCACACCGGCATTCGCCACGACGATATCCACGACCCCCAGTGTCCGAGCCAAATCCGCCAGGGCCTTGTCGGTGGTATCGTCCGCCAAATCGATTTCTGCCACCTGCCAGCCCGCCGGTGCATCACTCAGCGCAGCCGGGCGATCCACCGCGATGATCGTCGCGCCGCCCGCAGCCAGGCGATTGGCAATGGCGCGGCCAAGGCCCCGCGCGGCCCCCGTAACAACGGCGACCCGTCCGCTCAGTGAGACATCCTTTGTCATCGTCCAGCCCTCCGCCTAGGGTTTACTTTACCGATTGCTAGGGCCGCACAGTTGTGCGTTATGTGAACACATGCAAGAAAAACCGCTACCTCCCGTTAATCGCGTGCGGATCGTCATCCTTGGGGCGGGCTCGATTGGCGTGGCCTTCGCGGCGACGTTTTGCGAGGCGGGCGCGCAGGTTACGCTTGTTGATCCCGACGCTGATAGGCGGGCCTCGGTGCCCGGCGCTTTGGCCCATCAACATCAGGTGATCGCGACCGCAGGCCTCTCAGGTACGGCGCGTGGCAGGGTAGATGTGGCCGCGCAGGCAACCAATGATCTGGCGGATGCCGTGATGGTTCTGGAATGCGGGCCGGAAGATCTGGCGATCAAGCAAGATATCTTCTCGCGACTTCTGGAGGAAGCCGAGCCGGAGACCATACTCGCTACCGCATCCTCGGCCATCCCGATGTCCCGGATCGTGCCGGACGTGGCCCAGCAATGCCGCTGCCTTGTGGCTCATCCAGTGAACCCCCCCTCGGTCTTGCGAGTGATCGAATTGGTGCCCGCACCCGGCACAGACGCGAACTTTTCTGCCAAGGCGCAAGCTCTGTTCGGAGCCGCCGGGTTCGCCGCCATCGTGCTGGGGCAGGAAATCGAAGGCTTCGTTCTGAACCGGTTGCAAAGCGCGGTTCTGCGCGAGGCCTATCGGCTTGTGGATGAGGGTATCACGGATGTGGCGGGTATTGATGCTGTAATGCGCATGGGCCTTGGGCCTCGATGGGCGCTGTCCGGCCCGTTTGAAACCGCGGAACTCAATACGCCCGGCGGGATTGCGGCCCATGCCGCCCGGATGGGCCCCGCCTACAAACAGATCGGCGAGGGACGCGGCGAACACGTCGATTGGAGCGACGAATTGGTGGCGCAGGTCACCGCCGCGCGGCGGGAGATCCTGGCCGAGGCGGACATACCGAAACGCGTTGCGTGGCGCGCGGAGGCCGTTGCCCGGCTTGTGGCTGCGCGGGACGGGTTGATGACGCAGGCGGATGATGACTGAGATCACCTTCACCTTCGACGGGCACAAGATCACCGCGCGCGAAGGGCAGAGCCTTGCCGCCGCCCTGACCGAGGCAGGCCACCGCGCATTTCGGGAAACCGCCAAATCTGCCGATCGCGGCATGTTTTGCGGCATGGGTGTTTGTCAGGAATGCCTTGTCAGCGTCGATGGCATGCCAAATCTGCGGGCCTGCATGTCGCCCGTGCGCAATGGCATGGTCGTCGCCAAGCAGGCCCCATTCCCGGAATTCTCCGGGGCGCATGTCGAGTCATCTGCATCGAAGCATCTCTCACCCGACGTATTGGTGATCGGCGGCGGGGCGGGCGGATTGTCGGCTGCCATCACTGCCGCCCGGGCCGGGGCAGACGTGGTGGTTCTGGACGAGCGCAAAGTTGCGGGCGGGCAATACTACAAACAATCTGCCGACGGCTCCATATTGGATGCTCAACAGCAGGAAGGGGCGGAGCTGCTCGCCGCAGCGCGCGCCTCAGGGGCCGAGATCCTTTCTGGCGTTGAGCTGTGGGGCGCCTTCGACCCCCTCCTCTTCCTCGCACAGCAGGGCGACACGGCCATCGTCGCACGGCCCAAGACGGCAATCGTGGCCACCGGCGCCTATGAACGCCCCGTGATGGTCCCCGGCTGGACACTTCCCGGCGTGATGACAACCGGCGCGGCGCAGACCCTTTGGCGCAGCTACGGTACCTTGCCAGGCAAACGGATTGCTGTCTGCGGGTCGGGGCCGCTCAACCTCCAGGTCGCGCTGGAGCTGGCGCGGGGCGGGGCCGATATCGTGCGCCTTGCGGAACGGGCTCCGCATCCTTTGAAGCGGCCCTTCGCATCGCTGAAGATGGGCGCCGCCGGCGCGAGCCAGACGGCCAAAGGCGTGACGATGGAATTGGCCCTGCGCCGCCGCGGGATCGATATGCGCAATGCCTGCGAGCTGGTGGGCGTGACGCAAAGTGGATCGGAGCTTCTTGCCACGTTCCGCAGCGCGGCGGGGGTCGAGGACACCATCGGCGTGGACGCCCTGTGCATGAATTCCGGGTTCGAGCCGCAAAACGAGATCCTGCGCCTTCTTGGGGCGGAGATGCGTTATGATCCGGAGATGGGCACCCTGCGCTGCCACACCGACGATACGATGCACACCAATGTGTCGGGGCTTTACGCTGTTGGGGATTGCAAAGGCCTCGGCGGTGCCCCCGCGGCGCGCCAAGAAGGGATCATCGCCGGCGCCCATGCCGCAACTGCAACAGGCCATGGCGATGCTTATGACCTGTTTGCAGCACGCCGCGCCCTTGCCCGCCATCGCCGGTTTCAATCCTGCCTCTGGGCACTCTATGACATTGCCCCAAGGAACGCCGCGACGATGCCGGACGACACACTTGTCTGCCGGTGTGAGGAACTGACCATCGGCGACCTGCGCGGCGGTCTGGAGGGCAGACCCGGCCATGCGGGCACGTTGAAGCGGTCCACCCGCGTCGGCATGGGGCGGTGCCAAGGGCGCTATTGCGGGCCGGTGGCCGCCCGGATGGTGGCAGAGGCCACCGGCAAACCCATCGAGGATCTCAGCTTCTTCGCGCCCCGCGTGCCTATCAAGCCGGTGGCGATCTCCTGCATCCTCGCGGCGGAAGAGGCGCTTGATGGCGAGGGCTGATGTGCTCGTGATCGGGGGCGGGGTGACCGGAACGCTCGCCGCGATCACCTTGGCGGATGCGGGCGCTTCGGTGACATTGATCGATGCGGGCGTGAATGCCGGGTCCGACGCGAATGCGGGGTCGCTGCATGTGCAGATGCAAAGCCGCTTCATGCGGCTTTACCCCGATCAGGTGCCCAATGTGGAAGCGTCGTTGCCGTTCTACCGGGCCGCGGCGGAGGAATGGGTGCGGCTGGACGCGGTGCTTGGGGGCGTGGAATTGGTTCGCAACGGCGGCTTGATGCTGGCCGAAACCCCGGACCAGCTGGCGTTTCTTGAACACAAGGCGGACCGCGAGGCCGCGCAGGGCCTCTCCGTTGAGGTCCTCGACCGCACCGCGCTTGACCAGATCGCGCCTTGGCTTGGGCCCAACATCATCGGGGCTGAATTATGCCGCGACGAGGGAAAGCTGAACCCCCTTCTTGCCAACCGCCTGTTGCGCGGCCGGGCCGAAGCTGCCGGAGTCGCGCGGATCACCGGGAAGGTCGACGGCTTGGCCTTGACGGCGCGCGGCGTGGAAGCAACCACGGCAGAGGGACCGCTGCAGGCCGATCAGGTCATCGTTGCGGCGGCCTGGGGGGCAGGCCGTTTGGCAGACGGGTTCGGCGTGAGCATTCCCACCCGGGCCGAGCCACTGCATATGAACATCACGGAGCCGGGGGCGCCGTCGATCAATCACCTCGTTCAGCATGCGGAACGGTCCATCACATTGAAGCAATTCGGATCCGGCCAGATCGTGATCGGGGGCGGTTGGCCCGCGACCTATCGTGGCCAGACCCAGCCGCCGCTGGTCCGGCCCGCGTCGCTTCTCGGCAACGTGGCGCTGGCAGCAAAGCTTGCGCCCGCTATCTCGGGCCTGAAGGTGATCCGGACTTGGGCCGGGATGAACACCACCATCGACGGCGCCTCCGTCATAGGGGCTTTGCCCGGCGCAGAGCGCATCGTCATGGCGATCCCGGGGGATGCGGGCTACACGCTGGGGCCGATGGTCGGGCAGATGGCCGCATCAATCGCTCTTGGCGCTCAGACCGGGTTTGACTCCGAGCGATTCTCCCCCGTCCGCTTCGCGGTTTAGCGCTTCAGCGCCTGCGTGATGTTTTCGACCGTGGTCTGGAGTTTGGGCAGGATCTCCTCAACCATACCCTCCGGCGTCATACGTAGGGTCGGGATGCCGACATTGACGGCACCGATGATCGCCCCAGACGACAGCGCAACCGGCACCGCGATCGACATCAGGCCAATCTCCAATTCCTGATTGACCAGCGACCATCCCTTGGCCCGCACGTCTTCCAGGATCGCCCGAAACTCATCGCGGTCGGTCACCGTACGCTCGTTCATGCGCGTCAACTGGATGGAGGCAAGCATGTTCGGCCATTGCGCGTCGGGCAGGGCCGCCAGAAGCACCCGGCCAGTCGCGGTGCAATGGGCGGGGAACCGGCGCCCAACCGTGATACCCACGCTGATGACGCGGTGGAACTGCGTGCCGCTGACATAGACGACACTGTATTCGTCCAGCACGGCGGCCGATACGCTTTCGCGGATCTCTTCCGACAGATGCTCGATGAACGGACGCGCAATATCCCAGGTACCTTTGGAGGACAGAACCGAGAACCCAAGCTCCAGCACCTTCGGCGTCAGGTCGAACAGGCGGCCATCCGCGACGGCGTAGCCCTCGCGCACAAGCGTCAACAGGATCCGGCGCGCGCCGGCCCGGGTATTGCCGGTCTCCGCGGCCACCTCCGACAGGGTCATCTTGCGCCGCGTGCGATTGAAGGCCCGCAACACGTCCAGACCCCGCGCAAGCGAGCTGACGTAGTCTCGCGAATTGGCAGTGTCGCCAGCGCTCTCGTCGATATCATCCGGGGCCGCCGTCATCAAACCGGTGCGGCTACCGCCCTTTGATGGTGTTTCGCGGTTTGCGGTGCCGGGCGGCTTCGCCATGGCATCCCCCTGAATTTACCTGGTGCCCCACCCCGATACCGGGAAGGAAACTTATTGATTTGCATCTTCCTATCACAGGACACGCCGCCGCTACATCCGCAGATTTCGTAATAATACTTGCACAACTCAAGCGAAGGGTGAATTATCGCACAATCGTTCGCTATGTGAACAAACATAAACTGGTGGGAGATTACGGTGACCAAACGTTCGATTCTTGCGAATAGCATTTCGCGCCGCACGGCCCTGCAGGGCCTGACGGCGACCACGGCGCTGGCAGCCATGCCGATCCGCGCGCGCGCGCAGTCCAATGCAACGATCCGCTGGTGGTCCCCACAGGCGTCACCCGCGCAGGTCGCGGCCTATGAATTTCAGATCGCCCAGTTCCAGGCGCTCCACCCCGAAATCACGGTGGTGTTCGAGACAACGTCAGACGAAGGCTACGCGCCGCAGCTCGCCGCCGCGTTCTCGTCCGGCGAGGTGCCCGACATCGTTACGCACCTGCCCTCTTTCGCGGTTCAGTCCTACTATGCCAATGGTCTGATTGAGCCCTTCAACGATGTTATCGAAGCCATCGGGGCCGACGATTACTTCCCCGGCGCGAACGACGTGTTCCAAGCCGCCGATGGCAACTATTGCGGCACCGGAATCGGCAACTCCGCAGCCAATATGATGTGGCTCCGCAAGGATCTGATGGAGCAGGCCGGCATCGAAAGCGCGCCCACCACGTGGGACGAGATGCGCACCGCGGTAACTGCGATGCAGACCGGCGGCCTCTACGGCGCGCCTCTGCCCTACGGCGCGAATTCGATGACGTCGCTGATCTTCATCGGCTTCATCCATCAGGCCGGGGGCCAGGTGTTCAGCCCCGATCTCGAGGTCGCCATCGACAATGAAGGGACGCGCAATGCGTTGGAATTCTACCGCGAGATGCGCGAATTCTGCCCGCCCGGCGCCACCAACTATTCGTGGGGTGAAAGCCTGACGGCGTTCGTATCCGGCGCCACAGCAACCGGCATCTATACCGGCCGCGTTCTGGCCAATGTGCGTGACCAGAACCCGTCGATTGCCGATCACATCACGTGTGTAACCTACCCGCGCATGTCCGAAGATATCGCACCGTGGACTTTCAATGACTTTCCGTCGGTCTTCATTCCGGCGCAGTCGCAGCAGAAGGACGCAGCAAAGCTCTTCGCTGCCTTCCTCTTCGATCCCGAGGGTTACATCCAGCAGCTCCACGCGGCCCCCGGCCACGTCCTGCCGGTGCTTCAGTCGATCAACAACAGCCCGCTCTATCAGGACAACGACATCATTCAGAAATACGCCCCCGAGGTGGAACTGATGGCTGCGTCCGCGGCAGGTGGCTACAATCTCGGTTACGAGAGCGCTGATCACGCCTCGAACGAAAAGGCCGGCGAGATCATCGGCTCCAACGTGATTTCCGAGCTGGTGCAGCGCGTCGTCTTGAACGGCGATAATGTCGACGAAGCGCTGGGGGCCGCGTCGGCCACCATCGAAGGTATCATGCAGGGCTGACACACCCGCTTGGATTTGTTCACAATGTGATCCCGGTCGCCCCTACATTCGGGGCGGCCGACCAATGAAAGCTTCGCATGTCTTCTTCAAACACGCTGTTGGAACGGCGCTACGCCGCGCTCGGTTTGATGCTGATCGCGCCGACCGTTCTGGTGTTCTGTGCGGTGATCATCTACCCGCTCGTCTCGGCCATCTACCTGTCATTCTTCAACATCTTCACCCCGACGCTGGAAGGCGAGTGGGTGGGTCTGAGCAATTACACGGAGCTTTTGCAGACCGGCCAGTTCTGGTCCGCCCTCGGCAACACCCTGATCTGGACGGTCGGGACACTCAGCCTTCAGATCATATTCGGCATCGCGATGGCGCTGGTGCTGCACCAAAACATATGGTTCCGCAGCCTCGCACGCTCGCTGATCCTGTTTCCCTACTTCATCTCCACAGTGGTCGCGGTGCTAGTCTGGAAGTGGCTCTTCAATGATCTCTACGGGATCATGAACCACCTTCTGATCTCCGCCGGTATCATCGACTTCCCGATGGATTTCCTTGGCACGATGCCCAACGCGATGGTCTCTGTGATCCTGGTGGGCGCATGGAAATACTTCCCCTTCGTGGTGATCGCCGTGCTGGCCCGGCTGCAAAGCATTCCCGATGCGCTTTACGAGGCCGCCAAGATCGACGGCGCAGGCCCCATCGCGCGGTTCTTCGATGTAACCTTGCCGCAACTGCGCGAAGTGCTGGTCGTCATCATCCTTCTGCGCGCCATCTGGGACTTCAAGGAATTCGACCTGATCTTCCTGCTGACCGGTGGCGGCCCGATTAATGATACCCAGACCCTGCCCCTTCTGGTCTATCAGGAAGCCTTTGCCTTGAACGATATGGGACGGGCTTCGGCCTATGCCGTGGTGATGATGGCGATCATGCTGGTCTTCATGATCGTCTATATCCGCCGCACCAGAAGTGAGGAGGGCAGCTGATGGCACATCTTCGCAAGATCCTATTCAACCTGATGGCCTGGAGTATTGTTCTGGCCGTCGCCTTCCCGCTTTTCTGGATGCTGGTCACGTCCGTCAAACCGCAATTCGAACTGTTCCGCCGCCCGCCCACGATCCTGCCCGAAACCTGGACATTCGAGCACTACTGGACGCTCCTGGCCGACACGAACTTCCTCGTCTATTTCCGCAATTCCGTGATCTTGTCATCCGCCACGACATTGCTTGTGGTGGCGGTGGCAACCCTCGGGGCCTACAGCCTCGTGCGTTTCAAATACCGGGGTCGCGAAAGCCTCGCGTTTCTGGTGCTCTTCACCTACCTACTGCCGTCCGTGGTGCTGATCATTCCGCTCTACCTGCTGCTGGTACAACTGGGTGTGTCGAACACGATCTTCAGCCTTGTCATCGCCTATACCACCTTTGCGCTGCCCTACGCACTCTGGCTCCTACGGTCCTTCATGGCGGGCATTCCGGAAGACCTGGAGAGTGCGGCGCTCTGTGACGGGGCCACGCGGATGGGGGCCTTTCGCGACATCATTCTACCGCAACTTCTGCCCGGCATCATTTCCACGGCGCTCTTCACGTTCATCCTGAGTTGGAACGAATATCTCTACGCGCTTGTGCTAGTGAATTCCGATAGCTCTCGGCCTCTGACCACGGGTGTCATGAACATGTTGATCTCCAGCTTCAATATTGAATGGTCGCTGCTGATGGCGGCCTCCGTCATGATGTCGGTGCCGCTGATCATCGTCTTCGCCTTCCTGCAAAGCTATCTGACCCGCGGCTTCGGTGCCGGCGGCGTGAAAGGGTAATCCATGGCCGAAGTGGTCTTCTCCCAAGTCAAGAAAGCCTTCGGCACGTTCACCGCCGTGCATGGGCTGGACCTGCACATCAAAGAGGGGGAATTCGTGTCGCTTCTGGGCCCATCGGGCTGCGGCAAGACCACGACACTGCGGATGCTTGCGGGCCTCGAATTTCCGACATCCGGCGACATCCAGATCGGTGACCGGGTCGTCAACGACATTCCTCCCGGTCAGCGCGACATCGCGATGGTGTTCCAATCCTATGCGCTCTACCCGCATATGAGCGTGGCCGACAATATCGCCTACCCGCTCAAGAAACGCGGTGTCGGCAGGGCGGATCGCGATATTGCCGTCGCCAAAACCGCCGAGCTTCTGCAACTGACCGAGCTACTCAAGCGTAAACCCCGGCAGCTGTCCGGCGGGCAACAGCAACGCGTCGCCCTCGGCCGCGCCCTGGTGCGGGATCCGAAAGTGTTTTTGCTGGACGAGCCACTCTCGAACCTCGACGCGAAGCTGCGCGGCTATATGCGGGTGGAGCTGGTGGAGCTTCACCGCCGCCTTGGCCGCACCATGGTCTACGTCACCCATGACCAATTGGAGGCGATGACGATGTCCGACCGCATCGCGGTGATGGAAGGTGGCGTGCTGCAGCAATTCGCCCCGCCCGCGGAAGTCTATGCCGCCCCCGCCAACCGCTTTGTCGCCAGCTTCATCGGCACGCCCGGGATGACCCTGATGGATGGCGAGCTAAGCAAGCAAGGTGGCACCTGGCGCTTTGACGCGCCCGGCATCTCGATGGATGTTGGCGCGCTGAACGACCGGGCGGAACCGGGCGGGGCTTGTCTGGGCGTTCGCCCCGAACATGTGTCCATCGGCCAAGGGTCGATCAATGGCACCATCCAGGTCGTCGAAAAAACCGGGCACGAAAACATCGTGATCATCGGGCTGGAGGGTGGCCAACGCCTGACGGGCCGCGTGCCCGCACCGCAAAGCTGGTCCATCGGGGAAAACGTGCAGCTGTCGCTGGACGCCGAACAGGCCCACATCTTCGGCCCCGGCCCCCATGGCCCAAGGCTGAACCTGCCCAGCAACATCGCCACCCCAGATCTCAAATCCGCCGCCAACTAAGGCACCCCTCACAGGAGGCCGAGCATGAACAGAGACAGCATCAATTGGACCGGGCCGATGCCGGCCGTCACAACCGCGTTCCGGCCCGATTTCTCGCTGGATGAAGAGGGCTTCACTGCCAATATGACCCGCCTGCTCGATGCTGGCGCAACTGGCATCGTCGCGGCCGGATGCACCGGCGAATTCTGGACGTTGTCGTTTGCGGAACGCGCCCGACTGGCGGAACTGACCGCCGCCGCATGCAAGGGGCGTAGCCCGGCCATCATCGGCACCGGCGCGATCACCGAAGGCGAAGTGATCGAACAGATCGACGCCGCGCGCGTCGCTGGGGCCGATGCCGTGCTGGTCCTGCCGCCCTATTTCGCGCATCTGACCGAGGCCGAGATTATCGCACATTTCGAGGCTGTGGATGCCAAATCCAGCCTGCCGATCGTGCTCTACAACATTCCCGGCAATGCCGGGAACGCTATTACACCCGAGATCGCCGACCGTTTGGCCGATCTTGATCACGTGGTCGCCATCAAGGAAAGCAGCGGCAGCTGGAGCAACTTTCACCGCACGCTGAACATGGTCAGGAATCGCATCCGCGTCTTTTGCGGGCCATCCTCTGCATTTGGGGTGCCGGCGTCTCTGGCCGGTGCGGATGGGCATATCGATTGCTTCCCGAACGTCTGGACCGATTGCATGTCGCTCTGGCACGCAACCGCCGAAGGCCGCATGGATGAGGCATGGGCCCTACAGGCCACCGGCGTGGCGATGACCGACCTGTTCACGGCCGAGGGCCGTACCCTTTACCCATCAACCAAGGCCGTGATGAATGAGTTCGGGTTCCCCGGTGGTGGCGCACTTCGCCCGCCCCTACGACCGCTTGATGGCGCATCCCTCGCCGATCTGATGGCCGGAATGCACCGGTTGGTTGCCGACAAAAAGCGCGTCGCCTGAGCCGCGCACCGCATCGAAGGAGTTGAACGAATGGATCTTGGATTGACCGGGCGCAAAGCCATTGTTGCAGCCGCCAGCCGCGGCCTTGGCCTTGCCACCGCCCGCTCCCTCGCCCGCGAAGGCGTATCGGTGATCATGAACGCCCGCAGCGAAGGCCCTTTGGAGGAAGCCGCACAAGCGATCCGCGATGAGTTCGGGGTGGACGCCATCGCCGTTCCCGCCGATTTCAACAGCAAGGAAGGCCGCGGAGCGCTGCTGGAGGCCGCAGATGGGGCCTGCGACATCCTCGTGAACAATCCGGGTGTTCGGCAGGTGCCCACGCCCTACGATCAGATCACGGCGGAGGACTGGCGCTACTGGATGGAGGTGCATTTCATGTCCTCGGTGGAGATGATCCAGGCCGTCGCCCCCGCCATGAAGGCGCAGAACTTCGGGCGGATCGTGAACATGTCCGTCAGCTTCATCAAATTCCCGCAGGTGGGCTTCGCCCACAGCCATGCCGCGCGGCTGGCCCTGTCCGGTGCCACAGCGGCAATGACGCGCGAGTTGATTGGCCATAACGTGACCATCAACACGGTTTGCCCCGGCCTGTTCGATACCGATGCGCTGCACACGAATCTGCACGGCCACGCCAAACGTGGAAATACGACCTATGAGGCGATCGTTCAAAACCGAATCGAAACCTGCCCTGCGGGCCGGTTCGCCGATCCGTCCGAATGCGGTGACCTGATCGCCTATCTCTGCTCCAGTCAGGCGGGCTTCATGTCCGGCCAGAACATCGTCAACGATGGCGGCGTCTATCAGGGGCTGTTCTGATGACAAAGGTGGTGATGGTCTCTGGCGGCGGACGTGGCCTTGGGGCCGCGATCACCACGGCCCTGATCCACGAAGGTTGGACCGTATCGCTCGGACTGCGGGACCTGAGCCAGGCGGAATCGTTCGGCGATGCGGTATCCAGGCATCCGTTCGATGCCACCGATCCCGCCTCCGCCCCTGCCTGGGTCAACGCGACGATTGCGCAACACGGCCATCTGAATGCATTGGTGAACAACGCGGGCATCATGAAGATGGTCGATTTCGAGAGCGGTTCAGAAGACGACCTCGACGACATGTGGTCGATCAATGTCAAAGCGCCCTTCCGCCTGATCCGCGCCGCCTTGCCCCACCTGCGCGCTTGTGGCGAGGGGCGGGTCGTCAACATTGCCTCGACCGACGGCAAACGCTTCCGGGAGGGCACGTCGCTCGGCTATTCCATGAGTAAACATGCGGTTTTGGCTATCACCCAAGCCGTGCGTGCGGCTGGCTATGATGACGGCGTCCGCGCGACAGCGCTTTGCCCCGGTGCCATCGACACGGATCTGATCGCGGGCGTTCCCGGCGCCACGCCGAAGGCGGATCGCCTGCCGCCCGACACCGTCGCAGGCCTCGTCACCATGCTGCTGGCCCTGCCCAATCAGGCCAGCGTACCCGAGCTGATCGCCAATACCCGCTATGAGAGCCTGATATGACACTTGATCCCCGCCTGAACGATGAACTTGCCTCATGGGATCGAGATCATCTGTTGCACCCGACGACCCACACGTCGAACCACGCGCGCGGCACTGCGCCGGGGCGGATCATCACCGGCGGCAAGGGCGTCTACATCACTGACCGGGATGGGAACAAGCTGCTCGATGCTTTTGCCGCGCTTTACTGCGTAAACGCGGGTTACGGGCGGACCGAGATTGCCGACGCGATGTCCGAACAGGCGCACAAACTGGCCTATTTCCATGCCTTCGCAGGCCACGGAAATGAGCCCGCGATCACGCTGGCGAAAATGGTGATGGATCGCGCGCCGGACCATATGGCGCGGGTCTATTTCGGCCTCTCCGGCTCCGACGCGAATGAGACCAATGTCAAACTCGCGTGGCACTACAACATCCTGCGCGGCAAGCCCGAGAAGAGGAAGATCATCAGCCGTTGGCGCGCCTATCACGGCTCGGGCCTCGTGTCCGGCTCGCTCACCGGCCTTGCCGCCTATCACGCGCGCTTCCACCTGCCGCTTGACGGCTTCCTACATACCGGTTGCCCCCACTACCTGCGTCGCCCGGATCCGGACATGACGCAAGCGCAATTCCTCGACTTTCTGATAGAAGAACTTGAGGGAATGATTGAAGCCGAGGGCCCCGAGACGATCTGCGCCTTTATCGGCGAACCGGCCATGGGCACAGGCGGATTGATCCCACCGCCTGACGGCTACTGGGCGCGGGTGCAAGAGGTGCTGGACCGGCACGATATCCTGCTTATCGCGGATGAAGTTGTGACCGGCTTTGGCCGCACCGGCTCCATGTTCGGCTCCGACCATTACGGGCTGCGCCCGGATTTCATGACCATTGCCAAGGGCTTGACCTCGGCCTACGCGCCGCTCTCGGGCTCGATCATATCGCAGCGAATCTTCGATGTGCTGATGCAGGGGGCGGACGATTTCGGGCCACTGGCCCATGGCTGGACCTATTCGGCCCATCCGATTGGCGCTGCTGCGGGCATTGCAACCCTGAAGCTGGTCGACGATCTGGGCCTTGTGGCGAACGCGCGTGATAACGGCCCTTATCTGCTGGAAGCCCTAAAAGACGCCGTTGGCGACCATCCCAACGTCGCCGAAATCCGGGGCGTCGGCCTGATGGTTGCCGTCGAATTCATGGCGAACCCCGCCGATGGAACATGGTTCCCGTCCATGAGCGTCGGCCCACAGATCTCGGATGCGATGACCCGTATGGGTGTCATCGCCCGCGCCATGCCCGAGGGCAATATCGTAGGCTTTGCACCACCGCTCTGCATCACCCGCGACGAAATCGATATCGTTGCCAAGGCACTCCGCGCCGCAACCCATGAGGTGCTGTTATGAACGTCTCCCTTCGCCCCGCCGATGCGGGGTTCGCGAGTTTGATCCGTCAGCACAACCTGATTGACGGGGACTGGGTCGCAGCCGACGACAGTTCCACCCTCAACGTGACCGATCCCGCCACCGGCGAGGTCATTGCCACCGTCCCGAACGCGGGCGCGGGGGAAACCCGCCGCGCGATCGAGGCCGCCCACGCCGCCTTCCCGGCCTATTCCACCATGCCGCTCGGGCAACGTGTGGGGCTGATGCGCAAGCTTCACGATGCGATCCTTGACAATCTGGAGCCGATGGCGGCCATGATGACGGCCGAGCAGGGCAAACCCCTCACCGAGGCCCGGGCCGAAGTTGCCTCCTCGGCCGCCTACGCCCTGTGGTTCGCCGAAGAAGCGCGCCGCACCGATGGGGCGGTGATCCCGTCCCCCATCGCCGGGCGAAAGCTGATGACCACGCGGCATCCTGTTGGCGTGGTGGCGGCAATCACGCCGTGGAATTTCCCGTCTTCCATGCTGGCGCGCAAACTCGGGCCAGCGTTGGCTGCCGGATGTACCGTCGTTGTGAAACCGGCCAGCGCGACGCCCCTCTCCGCCCTCGTCTGGGGCCATCTGGCCGAGCAATGCGGCTTTCCTCCGGGCGTCGTGAATATCGTCACCGGCAGCGCCCGCGCCATTGGGGCCGAGATCACGTCAAACCCCAAGGTCCGCAAGATCACCTTTACCGGTTCCACTGAAATCGGGAAGCAACTCCTCGCCGAAGCCTCCGGCTCCGTGAAACGCATGTCGATGGAATTGGGAGGCAACGCGCCCTTTCTCGTCTTCGACGACGCCGATCTGGAGGCTGCTGTCGATGGTGCGATCATCGCCAAATTCCGCAACGCCGGCCAAACCTGTATCTGCACCAACCGTCTGTTCGTTCAGGCCGGGATTTACGATCGCTTCGTGGAAGCCTTCGCGGCCCGCGTCGCGTCGCTGAAGGTCGCACCGGGCCATGAAGACGGCGCCGAACAAGGCCCGCTGGTGGATCCACAGGCCTTGGACAAGATCGAGGCGCTTGTTGCAGACGCGCTTGCCAAAGGTGGCCAACTTGTGACCGGCGGTGCGCCCCATGCCCGTGGCGGCTTGTTCTACCAACCAACGGTCATCGCAGACGCCACGCCTGATATGCGGGTGACGCGGGAGGAGATCTTCGGCCCCGTCGCACCGATCTACCGGTTTGAGGAGGAGGCCGATGTGATTGCTTCGGCCAACGACACCGAGTACGGCCTCGCCTGCTACGCCTTCACGCGTGATCTTGCCCGCATGTTCCGCCTACAGGATCAGTTGGAATACGGCCTGATCGGCATCAACGAAGTGCTGATCGTGATGCCCGAAATCCCGTTTGGCGGCCTCAAGGAATCCGGCCTGGGCAAGGAAGGTTCGTGGCAGGGCATCAACGATTGTCTCGAAACGAAGTACACCTGCATTGGCGGCCTTTGAAGCACGCTGCATGCGCCGAACCGGTCGCCTCTGCCAATGCGATGCCCAATACGCCAAAAGCCGCCCAATTCGGGCGGCTTTTGATGACGAAAATATCGAGTATTGTTGGTTGCGGGAGTAGGATTTGAACCTACGACCTTCAGGTTATGAGCCTGACGAGCTACCGGGCTGCTCCATCCCGCGCCAATTTTGCGCCTCGGATCGTATGAGTGAGGCACATCGTTTCGAGAGATACGGTTCGTATGTCTTACTAGGTTTGGCGGTGACCTACTCTCCCACGCCTTAAGACGCAGTACCATCGGCGCAACGGCACTTAACGGCCGGGTTCGGAATGGAGCCGGGTGTTTTGCTCGTGCTATGACCACCAAACCAAGAAAGACATACAAACATCAGCTGGCCCGAAGGCCTGCTATCCAATCTAACACTGTTGTGGTGTTGGTGTGATGCTTTCAGGATCAAGTTTGGACAGTTTCCTGTCTGTCACTGGATCAAATCAAGCCTATCGAACAATTAGTACCGGTCAACTGAACGCATTGCTGCGCTTACATCTCCGGCCTATCGACGAGGTGGTCTACCTCGGTTCTCAGGGATACCTTGTTTTGAGGGGGGCTTCCCGCTTAGATGCCTTCAGCGGTTATCCTTTCCGATCATAGCTACCCAGCACTGCCATTGGCATGACAACTGGTCCACCAGTGGATCGTTCACCCCGGTCCTCTCGTACTAGGGGCAACTCCTCTCAAGTATCCTACACCCACGGCAGATAGGGACCGAACTGTCTCACGACGTTCTAAACCCAGCTCACGTACCTCTTTAAATGGCGAACAGCCATACCCTTGGGACCTGCTCCAGCCCCAGGATGAGATGAGCCGACATCGAGGTGCCAAACGGTGCCGTCGATATGGACTCTTGGGCACCATCAGCCTGTTATCCCCGGCGTACCTTTTATCCGTTGAGCGATGGCCCTTCCACTCGGGACCACCGGATCACTATGGCCGTCTTTCGACTCTGCTCGACTTGTCAGTCTCGCAGTCAGGCTGGCTTCTGCCATTGCACTCAACGAGCGATTTCCGACCGCTCTGAGCCAACCTTCGCGCGCCTCCGTTACTCTTTAGGAGGCGACCGCCCCAGTCAAACTACCCGCCACAGAGGGTCCCGGATCCGGATAACGGACCGCGGTTAGATAACAAGAATGCGAAGGGTGGTATCTCAAGGGTGGCTCCCCAGAAACTGGCGTTCCTGGTTCAAAGCCTACCACCTATCCTGCACATCCCAGTCCTGTTACCAGTCTGAAGCTGTAGTAAAGGTGCACGGGGTCTTTCCGTCTAACCGCGGGAAGCCTGCATCTTGACAGGCAATTCAATTTCGCTGAGTCGATGTTGGAGACAGCGGGGAAGTCGTTACGCCATTCGTGCAGGTCGGAACTTACCCGACAAGGAATTTCGCTACCTTAGGACCGTTATAGTTACGGCCGCCGTTTACCTGGGCTTCAATTCGGAGCTTGCACTCCTCCTTTTAACCTTCAGGCACCGGGCAGGCGTCAGACCCTATACGTCGTCTTGCGACTTCGCAGAGCCCTGTGTTTTTAGTAAACAGTCGCCACCCCCTGGTTTGTGCCCCCAGTCAATACTTGCGTAGAAACTGGGCCTCCTTCTCGCGAACTTACGGAGGTATTTTGCCGAGTTCCTTCAACATCGTTCTCTCAAGCGCCTTGGTATTCTCTACCAGTCCACCTGTGTCGGTTTAGGGTACGATCTTACGGAAGAGCTATTTCCAGGATCCGATTAACGGCCCACCCAATCCGATAAGGGTGAACAATCTTCTCGAACCGTCACTACTTCCTGGCCCAGGAATATTAACCTGGTTCCCATCGACTACGCCTTTCGGCCTCGCCTTAGGGGTCGGCTTACCCTGCTCAGATTAGCTTTAAGCAGGAACCCTTGGACTTTCGGCGACAGGGTCTCTCACCCTGTTTGTCGCTACTCATGTCATCATTCTCACTAGTGATCTCTCCACCGGATCGCTCACGCGCCGGCTTCACAGAAAAACCCTTCTCTCCGGAACGGGCGAACCCGCTAAAGAGAGATTGGTTTAATTACACTACGCTCCGCTACCATGCACTATGTGCATCCTCAGCTTCGGCTCATGGCTTGAGCCCCGATACATCTTCGCCGCAGGACAACTTATTTAGACCAGTGAGCTGTTACGCTATCTTTAAAGGATGGCTGCTTCTAAGCCAACCTCCTGGTTGTTTTGGTCGTCCCACCTGCTTTCCCACTTAGCCATGAATTAGGGGCCTTAGCTGGAGGTCAGGGTTGTTTCCCTCTCCACGACGGACGTTAGCATCCGCCGTGTGTCTGCCATCTAGTACTCCCGGGTATTCGGAGTTTGGTTAGGATCAGTAAGCCTGTGGGGCCCCATTACCCATCCAGTGCTCTACCCCCCGGGGTATTCGGATGACGCTCTACCTAAATAGATTTCGCGGAGAACCAGCTATCTCCGAGTTTGATTGGCCTTTCACCCCTAGGCACACCTCATCCCGACCTTTTTCAACAGGTGTGGGTTCGGACCTCCAGTAAGTGTTACCTTACCTTCATCCTGGACATGCCTAGATCACTCGGTTTCGGGTCTGATCCCACGAACTCAACGCCCTATTAAGACTCGCTTTCGCTGCGCCTACACCTAACGGCTTAAGCTTGCTCGTGAGACCAAGTCGATGACCCATTATACAAAAGGTACGCCGTCAGCTCGCAAGGAGCCTCCGACTGCTTGTAGGCGTTCGGTTTCAGGTACTTTTTCACTCCCCTCGTCGGGGTGCTTTTCACCTTTCCCTCACGGTACTGGTTCACTATCGGTCAGTAAGGAGTACTTAGCCTTCGAAGGTGGTCCTCCGATCTTCAGACAGAATTTCACGTGTTCCGCCCTACTTGATACGTCCAATCATGCTTCTCATACGGGGCTGTCACCCACTATGGCGGACCTTTCCAGGTCCTTCTGATCACATTCATGGCTCGGCTGGTTCCCGTTCGCTCGCCGCTACTAGGGAAGTCGCTATTGCTGTCCTTTCCTCCGGGTACTTAGATGTTTCAGTTCCCCGGGTTTGCTTTTTTAACCCTATATATTCAGGTCAAAAATACCTGGTCATACCGTCTGATGATCCTATCCCCGCATCACCGTCGAACCGAAGTTCTCAAGTAACGAAGTGGTAGAACAACAGAAGATATTCAGGTGGGTTGCCCCATTCGGAAATCCAGGGATCAAAGCCTATTCTCGGCTCCCCCTAGCTTATCGCAGAGTATCACGTCCTTCATCGCCTCTTACTGCCAAGGCATTCACCAAACGCCCTTCTCGCGCTTGATTTGATCCAGAGAAAGACAGGCTTGTGTGATCAACTCCTATCGCCTTGCGGCTACATGAGGAGATCGAGCCTACCGCGACCTCAGGCTGGTTCACCCTGTGGTCTTACTCTGAACCAAAAGCATCACATTTCCCGCTCCAACCTGGGTAAGGTTGGAACATTCGCCGGATCCGTGCGGATCCAACTTTGGTTAGTGTACTTGACTTGGATAGAATTATGATTTGCCTCACTGATCCGAAGATCAGATCCGCGATCCTGGGCGCACTGCCCGGATCATCATAAAACTGATGTTTGTATCTCTCTAAACGATATCAAAACGGCCGAAGCCGTTGCGCGTCCGATTGGACGGTGAAAAACCCGAAGGTTCTTGACGGTCAAATCGGAGGATTGGTGGAGCCTAGCGGGATCGAACCGCTGACCTCCTGAATGCAAATCAGGCGCTCTCCCAGCTGAGCTAAGGCCCCAATGAATTCCCAACCAGGGAATGGTGGGTCGAGGAGGACTTGAACCTCCGACCTCACGCTTATCAGGCGTGCGCTCTAACCACCTGAGCTACCGACCCAGACACGGGCGGTAACCCGATGACTACTATGTTTCGAAGAGATATGAGGACGGTTCGGTCCGGTTGTCCCGAAGGACTATGCTTCTTGCGAAGCTGCTAAGTTTCTCACGATCAAGAGCAAGCTCAAGATACTAGAGAAATCCTTAGAAAGGAGGTGATCCAGCCGCAGGTTCCCCTACGGCTACCTTGTTACGACTTCACCCCAGTCGCTGATCCTACCGTGGTCCGCTGCCTCCCGAAGGTTAGCGCACGGCCGTCAGGTAGAACCAACTCCCATGGTGTGACGGGCGGTGTGTACAAGGCCCGGGAACGTATTCACCGCGGCATGCTGTTCCGCGATTACTAGCGATTCCGACTTCATGGGGTCGAGTTGCAGACCCCAATCCGAACTGAGACATCTTTTGGAGATTAACTCACTGTAGATGCCATTGTAGCACGTGTGTAGCCCAACCCGTAAGGGCCATGAGGACTTGACGTCATCCACACCTTCCTCCCGCTTATCACGGGCAGTTTCTCTAGAGTGCCCAGCCGAACTGCTGGCAACTAAAGATGTGGGTTGCGCTCGTTGCCGGACTTAACCGAACATCTCACGACACGAGCTGACGACAGCCATGCAGCACCTGTCACTGATCCAGCCGAACTGAAGGATACCGTCTCTGGTAACCGCGATCAGGATGTCAAGGGTTGGTAAGGTTCTGCGCGTTGCTTCGAATTAAACCACATGCTCCACCGCTTGTGCGGGCCCCCGTCAATTCCTTTGAGTTTTAATCTTGCGACCGTACTCCCCAGGCGGAATGCTTAATCCGTTAGGTGTGTCACCAAAGAGCAAGCTCTCTGACGACTGGCATTCATCGTTTACGGCATGGACTACCAGGGTATCTAATCCTGTTTGCTCCCCATGCTTTCGCACCTCAGCGTCAGTATCGAGCCAGTGAGCCGCCTTCGCCACTGGTGTTCCTCCGAATATCTACGAATTTCACCTCTACACTCGGAATTCCACTCACCTCTCTCGAACTCAAGACTAGCAGTATCAAAGGCAGTTCCAGGGTTGAGCCCTGGGATTTCACCTCTGACTTACTAGTCCGCCTACGCGCGCTTTACGCCCAGTAATTCCGAACAACGCTAACCCCCTCCGTATTACCGCGGCTGCTGGCACGGAGTTAGCCGGGGTTTCTTTACCAGGTACTGTCATTATCATCCCTGGCGAAAGAGCTTTACGATCCTAAGACCTTCATCACTCACGCGGCATCGCTAGATCAGGCTTTCGCCCATTGTCTAAGATTCCCCACTGCTGCCTCCCGTAGGAGTCTGGGCCGTGTCTCAGTCCCAGTGTTGCTGATCATCCTCTCAAACCAGCTATGGATCGTCGACTTGGTAGGCCATTACCCCACCAACTATCTAATCCAACGCGGGCCAATCCTTCACCGATAAATCTTTCCCCCGAGGGGCGTATACGGTATTACTCTCAGTTTCCCGAGGCTATTCCGTAGAAAAGGGTATGTTCCCACGCGTTACTAACCCGTCCGCCGCTCCCACCGAAGTGAGCGCTCGACTTGCATGTGTTAGGCGTGCCGCCAGCGTTCGTTCTGAGCCAGGATCAAACTCTCAAGTTGAAAGATCATTGCTGATCTAACCTTGACGTTCGAACCTCTGCACATCGTCCCATTGTTCAAATGGGACAGTCTCTGTTTGTTGTGCTTCGGGTTTCATAGAAACCGAAAGCCGTCCAAACAGTGAAGCTGACACTCCATCATCGGCCGAAGCCTAAGAGCGCGATATACAGACGTTGATCCATCGAATGAACCAAACCGCCCGCATATCTCTTCGAAAACCATCAATGTCAAAGAGCGAGAGACAAAAATCCACCGACTGCGTTCTAACTTTTGAACGCGGCCCGCTTCAAACTGCCTCTGTTTTTTTGCCTCCCGCACCGTTTGCTTTGCAGCCTCTGGCCCGTTTGGCGTCCCGTTGGAGCATCTCTGCGCCGCCGGTGAGGGGGTATCTACGGTTTGGTGCCGGGGGTCGCAAGGGGTTTTTTGCAGAAAGATGGCTTTTTTCGCCACATTTTCCGATTTTGCATATTTTTCAACGCATTACGCTCACCAAAAAGTTGTCCAAACGGTCCATTTTGCGATTTTTGGGGGCTAACATAGACAACTCAGCAGGAGGTTTTGGGGACTCACTCAGGGAAACTTGTGCTTATCCACCGATCTATCCCCAGATGTAGGCCCCTTTGCGGGGATTCCCGCATGGACTCACCCCTGATTCAGGCGACTCGCGCCTTGGTCGGGCGGAATCGAGTCGCCAAAAGCGCCAAAGTGATCGCCAGATAGATCAAGGGCTCCAACTGGAAGCCCTTCACCAGCCAGACGTAGTGGACCGCCCCCAGCACAGCAGCGGGATAGGCCAGCTTATGGAGCTTGCGCCAAGACGCGGCGCCCATCTTGCGTACCGCGAGGTTGTTGGAGGTGATTGCCAGCGGGATCAGGCACAGGAAGCCAGCCATCCCGATCGTCACATAGGGCCGCTCGACAATGTCGGCCCAGATCGCCGCCAGTCGCTGCACATCCAGCACAGCCCAGACCAGGAAATGAGCCAGCACGAAGAAGAAGGCGAGCACCCCAAGCGCCCGGCGCCAGCACAGGAGGTTCAGCCCGACATGCTGGCGCAGCGGCGTGACGGCGAGACCCACGAGGAGAAGCTGAAACGCGATCTTGCCGTAGCGGTGTTCCAACGCCTCGATTGGTTCCACGCCCAGCCCGCCGGTCGCTCCCAGATAGAACAGCCAGGCACCATAGGCCGCCCCGACTATATAGAGGGCCCAACCCGGCACGCGGCGAACCGCTGTATTTATGGTCTGGGCCGCGGACATGGGCTTAGTAGTTCTCCGAGAGGTCCATGCCGTCGTAGAGTGAAGCGACGTCGTCCTCATACCCGTTGAACATCAACGTTGGGACGCGGCGGGCAAACAAGCCCCCGCCGATGCGGCGTTCGCTGTCTTGGCTCCAGCGGCGATGCGGCACGTTGGGGTTCACATTACTATAGAAGCCATATTCGCGCGCGTTCGCCATGTTCCAGCTCGTGGGCGGCTCTTCATCGGTCAGGGTAATCCGGACAATCGATTTGATCGACTTGAAGCCATACTTCCACGGCACGACCAACCGCATCGGTGCACCGTTCTGGTTCGGGATGTCGCGGCCATAGATGCCCGTTGCCATGATCGTCAGCGGATGCATTGCCTCGTCAAGGCGCAGACCCTCGCGATACGGCCAATCCAGAACCGGCACACGCACGCCCGGCATTTCGTCGGGGCGCAGCGCCGTTTCGAACGCGACATACTGCGCACCATCCTGCACGCCGACCCGGGTCAGCAGGTCGGCCAGCTCAAACCCGTTCCACGGGATCACCATCGACCACGCCTCCACGCAGCGGAAGCGATATATGCGCTCCTCCACCTCGACGCCGGCCATGATGTCCTCGAAGGAATAGGTGCCGGGGTTGTCGACCATCCCATCGATCTCCACCGCCCAGGGCGAGGTCGTGAGCGTATGGGCGTTCTCGGACGGGTCGGTCTTGCCGGTGCCGAATTCGTAGTAGTTGTTGTACGTCGTGATCTCTTCCCAGGTATTGGGCTCCAGCGCGTCCTGCGCCTGCGCGGTGCCGCCGATCAGGCCCGCGCCCAAAAGGGCCCCCGTCCCGGCCATGATCTGGCGGCGGTTCAGGAACAGATGTTCCGGCGTGACGTCGTCCCACGTCAGCTTGGATTGATAGCGGCGGGCCATAAGGCTGTCTCCTCGTCCTTCAGTTGGAGCCTTGATGCACCATAGATGTGCAATCTCCCAAGGGCTGACATGCAATATCACGGAACGGTTAAGAGGCGTGATTGGGTTCGTTGCGCGCTTTGGCCGGTCCATTGACGACCTGCGGGTTGGTGATCTGAACGGTCTTTGCAATCACTGTATGCCTGCAAAACTCGCCCAAGTTTCATTGTCGGCGTCCGACCCCACCGGATCGCCGCTCCGTGCAGACAGACCGGCGATGGACAGGATCTCAGCCCATCGGGAACAACCGATCCATCGGTAGGCTGCTCCCGTCGGGCTGCACCAGGCGCACATGGCTCCGCCGCATCCGGCGCGGCTCGCTCACGCCGACGGAATGGGCGATCACCTCCACCTCTTTCACCATGGCCTTGGCGTAATTGGCCACGCGCCGGTCCTTGTCCTCCACCACCAGCCCCTCCTGGAATCTCGGGTTGTGGGTCGTGATGCCAGTTGGGCAGGTGTTCTTGTGGCACTTCAGCGCCTGGATACAGCCCAGCGCAAACATGAACCCGCGTGCGGAGGTCACGAAATCCGCGCCCGCGGCCAGGGCCCAGGCCACGTCGCCGGGGTTCACCAACTTGCCCGAAGCCACGATCCGCACCCGCTCTTTCAGCCCGGCCTTGTTTCGCACATCCGTCAGGATCGGCAACGCCTCGCGGATCGACATGCCCACCAGATCCATCAAGGGCATCGGAGCCGCGCCAGTGCCGCCCTCGCCGCCGTCCAGCGTGATGAAATCCGGCGCGGAGGCCTCACCTCGCGCATTCACCGCCGTGAACAAATCCACGAAAAAGGCCGGATCGCCCATCACCGCCTTGATCCCCACCGGCTTGCCCGTCACCCGCCGGATCCGTTCGATCAGGTCCAACAACTCCGCGACATTCCCAGCCTCTCGGTGCCGATTCGGGCTGATCCCGTCGCGGCCCTTTGGCAGGCCCCGGATCTCGGCAATCTCATCAGTGATCTTGGCCGCGGGCAGGATGCCGCCCTTGCCGGGCTTGGCGCCCTGCGCCAGCTTCAGCTCGAACATCTTGATCTGAGGCTTCGCGGCGACCTCCGCCAGCTTACCCTCATCCAGGTCCCCGTCCGCTTCCCGCACGCCGTATTTGGCGGTGCCGATCTGAAAGACGATATCGCAGCCCCCTTCCAGATGATAGGGGCTCAGGCCGCCCTCGCCGGTATTCATCCAACAGCCCGCCATTTTGCATCCGCGCGACAGGGCCCGCACGGCGGGCTTGGAAATCGCCCCGTAGGACATACCCGACAGGTTGAAGAAACTGCCCGCCATATAAGGTGTGTCGGAGAATGGCCCGATCACCAACGGTTCCGAACTTGCGAATTGGTCATCCAGCGGCGGAAAAGCCGAGGGCACGAACAAGGGCGTGCCGACCACGGTGATGTTCCGCGTGGATCCGAACGGCAGGGTTGAGGATTTGCCCTTCCCCGCATGTTTCACCCATTCTCTCTGCGCGCGGTTGAACGGCAGCTCCTCGCGGTCCATCGCGAAGAAATACTGCCGGAAGAACTCGCCCAGAGAACTGAACAATCCCCGGAAACGCCCCAGCACCGGGTAATTGCGCCGGATCGCATCGCTGGTCTGGAATCGATCCAGAACGAACAGGATCACCGCCGCCAGCGCGGCAAGGCCGATGACCAGCCAGAAGGCAAACGCCATCGCTTCCAGATACCACGACACCGTCTCCATCGTCGGCATATCCATGTTAGGCCCGCTCCTTGTCCAAAATCAGCCTCGGGCACCTTGGCCTCCACCGCCGCGGAACCGCAAGAAACAACGCCGTCGGAGCGGCGGATTGCGCAACAAAACATAACGTCCGGTCACATGATTTCACGGCAATGTGAGTGGAAGGTTCGAACCCGCGCGGCTTAGGCGGCTTGCCCTCTGCGTCAAGCAGCTGCGCGGAAATTCGCTTCACTTGAAAGGATAGACCACCGGAGCATTTCGGCCTTCGTCAGACAGCAGTTTCTGACTTGGCGTGCTGCATCCCGGCACGTCCGACCCCGAGACCGACCATGAAAGAGAGACACATCATGCGTAAGGCACTTCTTGCACTCGCCGCTTCGACCGTCCTGGCCGCTCCGGCCTTCGCCGACGGCCACGGTATGAACATCGTCGAAACCGCAACCGAGGCTGGCACGTTCACCACGCTCCTGGCCGCAGCCGAGGCCGCAGGCCTTGTTGAAACCCTGTCGGGTGAAGGCCCACTGACCGTTTTCGCTCCCACGGATGAGGCGTTCGCGGCGCTTCCCGAAGGCACCGTCGAAGGCCTGTTGGCCGATACCGAGGCACTCACGTCGGTGCTCACCTACCACGTTGTGCCGGGCGCGGTGATGTCCACCGACCTGTCCGACGGCATGACGGCCACCACCGTGAACGGCGCTGACATCACCGTGACGATCGGTGAAGGCGTGATGGTCAACGACGCCAACGTCGTGGCCGCTGATATCGAGGCGTCCAACGGCGTCATTCACGTGATCGACGCGGTCATCCTGCCGCCGATGTAAGCCGCAACAAACCTCGGGGGCGACCAAATTGGTCGCCCCTTCTGCACTTTCAAACACCATAAACAGAAAAAGAGGGGACCTATTCCATGGACCGTCGTCAATTCATCACCCGCTCCGCTGGCCTCGTCAGCGCCCTGCCCTTCGCGGGCCTCGCTGCAACTCAGGCCGCTGCCGTCACCGGTTCCAGCACCATTGTGGAACTTGCCGCCGCCACGCCGGACCTCTCCACGCTTGTCACCGCCGTTCAAGCCGCCGGTCTTGTCAATACGCTGTCCGCCCCCGGCAACTTCACCGTCTTCGCCCCCACCAACCGCGCATTCGAGCATCTGCCCCACGGCGTGCTCGATGGCCTTCTTGCCGATATCCCCGCCCTGACCAACGTGCTGACTTATCACGTGTCGCCGGATTACTACCCGGCCTCGCAATTCGTGGGCCAATACGGCGCCGTACATCGCACCGTTCAGGGGTCCCCTATCCGCGTCGACGGGCGATCCGGCAGCGTGCACCTCAACGGCAATGTCCGCGTGACCACGGCTGATGTCTTCGCGTCGAACGGCGTCGTGCACATCATCGACGCCGTCCTTCTGCCGCACTGAGTCACCTGGCGTTTCTAATCGCGGCTTAAACACGATCAGTCAGTGACATCCCTTCAGGAAGCGGTTCGCCCCGTGCCGGTTGTCCCACCGGTGCGGGGCTTTTCGACGGGTCGGTTTCTTGTAACCTGTGGCCATCGGCACAATCGTATCATGGGAAAGGCACGCGACATGACCCACCGCGTCTTGATTTCCGGTTGCTCGGGCGGGGGCAAATCCACCTTGCTGGCCGAGCTGGCGGCGCGCGGCTACGCCGTCGTTGAAGAACCCGGGCGGCGGATCGTCGATGAGGAACGCAACGGCGCCGGTACCGCCTTGCCCTGGGTCGACATGGCACGCTTCGCACAACGGGCGCTCGATAGGTCGCGGGATGACATACAGCAGACAGACCATCTTCCGGGCCCGGTCTTCTTTGACCGGGGCCTGATCGATGCCGCCGTCGCGCTGGCCCATGCAGACAATGTGCCCCTGGCCACCACACTCAGGCCGGATCGTCCCTATGCAGACCCCATCTTTTTGGCGCCCCCATGGCCCGAGATCTTTCGGCAGGACGCCGCCCGCCGCCACGATATGGCTTCTGCGATAGGCGAATTCGAACGGTTGACCATCGCTTTCGCTGAGCTTGGCTACGCCACGAGCCACCTCCCGAAAGCCCCGGTCTCACAGCGCGCGGATTTTGTCCTCGACACCCTTGGCATTGCCTAGCGGCGCCTCAACAGCCAAGTCGGAACCGTACTACGGAAAATATCTGCCGCATTGAAGGTGCGGCGCACGGGGGGCAGCCGCGCCCGCATCCACAGCCAAACCTATGGTCAGATCTACCAGGATCTATTCCAACCAGACCAATAACGATGACAATCATTAATTGATCGGCGCGATAGGTCAGTCGAAACCGGATGAGGCGAAGACTCGCAGACGCAACGACCACGTGCTGTTGACGACAACCGTGCGGAACACCAAGGCTGAATTGTTCCAAAAAATCGAGGTCACGATGTCCGAACTACCCCAGAAAACCGCCCTAGTCACAGGCGCCGCGCGCGGCATTGGCTTGGCCACCACCGATGCCTTTCTGGCCAATGGCTGGAATGTGGCCATGGTCGACTGGGACAAAGACGAATTGCTGTCGGTCGCCGCCGCACGCCACCGTACGTTGGCAATCCCGCGCGATATCTCGAACCCGCAGGATGCCGGCCCGATCATTTCCGAAACGCTGGCGGAATTCGGGCGCATCGACGCGCTGGTGAACAATGCCGGTATCGCTGATTTCGGGCCGATCGAGCAGACGGATTTTGCCCGCTGGCGGCAGGTCATGTCCGTCAACCTCGACGGGACCTTTTTGATATCCCAGGCCGCGACACCCGCATTGAAGGAAACCAAGGGCGCCATCGTCAACATCGCGTCCATCTCTGGCCTCCGCGCTTCCACGTTGCGGGTGGCTTATGGCACCTCCAAGGCCGCCATCATCGCGCTGACCCAGCAGCAGGCCGTGGAGCTTGGCGAGTACGGCATCCGCGCCAATTCGATCTGCCCCGGCCCGGTCCGCACCAAGCTCGCCATGGCCGTCCACACCCCGGACATCATCGCCGCCTACCATGATGCGCTCCCGCTCAATCGCTATGGCACCGAGGAGGAGCTTGCCAACGCCATCGCGTTCCTGTGTTCTGACAAGGCCAGCTACATCACCGGCCAGAACCTCGCCGTCGACGGCGGATTCGCGGCAACGGGGATCGGCCTTCCTGCGTTGAGGACATGACAATCCTCGATCGGCGGACCGTCGCACCGGTTATCGCTGTTATGTAAAGCGGCGACCTTCAACTGCGGCATGGCAACTGTCAGACGATGTAAGATACTGATTAGGATGCACTTTCTGTCAATTGGATTGCGACGCATTTAGCCAGTGGCCACCTTTGGGCCACGATCTGCGCATGAATTCCGACTCGCCAAGCTGGCAGTAAGGTGCCGGTTCTCCGCCAACAGCAAAAATCAAGCGGAGGCCATGCCTGCAATGTGGCACGGGTTGTTCAGCGCCCGATCTGCCACCCACCTCGTCACGACAAGAAGGAGCATCGAAACATGTCATCCCGCCCCACGTTCGTCCTTGGGCTCGGCGCTCAAAAATGCGGAACGACATGGCTCCAGAAATACCTGAACGCGGCACCGTCCTGCGATATGGGTCGTCTGAAGGAATACCACATCTGGGATGGCGCGCTGGTGCCCGAGTTTGCGTTCTATCGCGCCCGCGGGGTAGACCTGCTGCGCGCCCGGTCCGAACCCGGCCACTTTTCGCGGCGCGAGCAGTGGCTTCGCCTCAAGATGCAGCGCTTAGCCGGCGCCTACGAGCGCTACTTCGCAGCGCTCGCGCAGGGGCCCATAAAGCTGACCGGCGATATCAGCCCGAGCTACTCGGCCCTGCGCGCGCCGCAGCTTCGGGACATCAGGGCACGGCTGGAACAGGCCGGGTTCGCGGTGAAAGTGGTGTTTTTGATGCGTGATCCGGTGGAGCGGTGTTGGAGCTCCGTTCGGATGACCCGGCGGATCGACGGCCTCGGCAACATGGCCAGCGAAAGCGAGAGGGCGCATCTGGCTCAATCGTTCGACAGCCCGATCTTTGAGTTGCGGACCAATTACCATGAAACGATTGCTGCCATAGAAGCCGTCTTCGACGCACCCGATATCTACTACGGGCTGTTCGAAGACATGTTTACGGAGCCGGAAATCTGCCGGGTCTCAGCTTTTTTCGGGATATCGCCCGATGTGACAATGGCGACCCGGCGGGTCAATGCTTCGCCCAAGTCCGACGCGCTGGACGCCGATCTGGGCGCGGCCATCCGCCAGCACTACGCGCCTGTCTATGATTTTTGCCGAGTAAGGTTTCCGCAAACAGCGCAAGTGTGGCGGGCCACCTGACCTCTCGCATTTCTTCCGCTGGAGGCAGACGGGTGAGAGCAGGCACACACTGCCCAGCGCTGACATTGATGCGCTAATCTCGCCAGAGCCGTGGCCGCCGCCCCCATCCGCGTTACGCCGAAAAAATCAGCGGTGGGCGGTGCAAATCCGCCAACGTCCGGCTCCGGCAAGCGCCTTACTGCCGATTGTCTCACCCCAACGGCCACACCGATTGTTTGCACCTGCAGCATGCGTCAGCACTTGGTCTTGCATGGGGACGATTGCAGTCTCGCTCGCCGGATCGACGGCGCGGCGATTATTCAGTTGCGAAGGAGTCTGGCAAATGGATCCCGATGCGGACGTGGCGTGTTCCCCCAAACCGCTGGTCGTTATCCCGTGTTTGAACGAAGCGGAACATATCCGGCGTCTCACCGACCAGATGGTGCGGGGCGTCGCGCCCTTTGGTGGCCACATCGTCATCGTCGATGGCGGCAGCACCGATGGTACATGGCAGATTGCCGCCCAACTTGCGGGAACCCACGCGTCCGTCAGTCTACTGGAGAACAGCGCCAGATTACAAAGTTCCGGTGTCAATGCCGCCGTAGCCACGTTTGGCGACGGGTTCAGCGACCTTGTACGCATTGATGCACATAGTGCCTATCCCGATGATTTCATAGCGATCCTTTTGGAAGATGCCAGCCGGTCCGGGGCGTCATCCGTGGTAGTGGGCATGATCGCGCAGGGCAATGGGCCGATCCAGAGGCTCAACGCCGCGACACAGAATTCCGCCCTTGGAAATGGCGGATCCAAACATCGGCGCCGGGGCGGCGGAGAATTTGTGGAGCATGGCCATCATGCCTTGATCCGCATGGAGGCATTCCGGGCGGTCGGCGGATATGATCCGGCGTTCTCCCATAACGAGGATGCCGAGCTTGACCATCGGCTGACCCAGGCGGGACACAGGATCTGGCTGACGGACCGCACCTGCATCAGCTACTTTCCGCGCGGTGATCTGGCCTCGATTGCCCGGCAATACTTCAATTTCGGACGCGGCCGGGCCAAGAACTTCCTGAAACACCGCATGTGGCCGAAACTGCGCCAGGCGGTTGTGATCGCCGTCGCCCCGGTGGTTGGCCTGGCGCTTCTTGGGCCGGTCCATCTTGCGTTTGCCGGACCAGCGCTGGCGTGGTTGGCCACGATCCTCGCAGGGGGCCTAAAGCTGGCGGTGGCACAGGGGTCGGCCTACTACCTGATGTCGGGCCTGATCGCTCTGATCATGCATCTGTCCTGGTCGCTCGGCTTCTGGGGTATGGTTTTGTCGCAAGCCCTCCCGTCCCGACGCGCGGTGCGGACATGACGACGCTGGACATATGCCTTTGCACCTTCCAACGGGACAGTGTCTCCGACACGTTGAGGTCGCTGATGGCAACTGAAATCCCCGATGGCGTCGAGGCGGAAATCATCGTCGTGGATAACGATGACCAGCCGAGCGCGCGGCACCGCGTTGTGGCCGTGGCGAAACAGGGGCCGTTGCAGGTGACCTACATCCACCACCCCGGGCGCAACATCTCCGCAGCCCGGAACGCCTGTCTCGAGGCGTCTGCGGCCGAATTTGTGGCCTTTATCGACGACGACGAACTGGCCAGCCCGATGTGGCTGTCGGCCTTGATTCACGAACACAGGGCCAGCGGTGCGCAGGGCGTGATCGGCCCGGTGGATGCCGTGTACCCGGCCGACGCACCCGAGTGGATGCGCCGGGCCCATGTACATTCCACCCGGCCCGTTTGGGCAGGCGGTGTAATCCGCACGGGGTACACCAGCAATGCACTTGTCGATAGACGATCGCCGGAAATCCGCGAAATGCGGTTCGATCTGGCATTGGGCCGGACCGGCGGCGAGGACACAGATTTTTTCAGCCGGATCGTTGGGACCGGGGGCAGGATCGCCTACGCGCCCGAAGCCCTGATCTTTGAACCGGTCACACCTGAGCGCCTCTCCTTCGCGTGGCTTGCACGCCGTCGGTTTCGAATGGGACAGACCCATGCCCGCGGGCTCATGCGACAACCCGGTGCAAAGCGGTGGCTGTCGCTTCCGGTGGCCGCCGCAAAGGTCTGTTTTTGCCTGATTTCGGCGGCGATCACGCTGCCTGACAACCGACGGCGGAATATGTCCGTCCTGCGCGCCTGCCTGCATGCGGGCGTGATCGCGGGTCTGGTGGGGTACGCGCCGCTGACGCTTTACGGATCCGACCAGGTGCCGGGCGGGGGGCACGCATGAATACGCGGATGGCCCATGTCGAGCAGATGGTCAAACCACCGCCGATCCCTCCGACGGAGCCGAGCGATCTGTCCGAGCTTTTCCTCGCGGCACGTCGCCAAGCCTGGCCCATCGCCATCTGCGCGGTCTTGGGGCTTTGCCTCGGCATCTTTCACTACGCCACCAGCCCGCGCGAATTCGTGGCCGTGTCGACCATCCTGATCGAAGAGCGGCAGATCGATCTGGACCAGGAGATCGCCGCCGCGATGCCGACAGCGCGCAGCGACTCGAGTGTCATGAACCAGATCCAGATCCTGCAATCCCTGACACTGGCCGAAGAGGTGGCAAATACGCTTAATCTGGCGGAAAGCGAGGCCTTTCACGCCAATCCGTCTTCGTTCATTGGCGGCCAAGTGGGCGTCGCCAAGTCATGGCTTCGGTCCCTGTTGCCAACCCCTGCGCCACCCGAGGCCGCGGGAGCCTCAAGTGACGCAGCGGGGCCGGATCGCGCCCTGTCGGAAGCGGCCGCTCTGCTCCGGACGCGGACACAGTTCGAACGCGTGGGGCGCAGTTTTGTGGTGGAGATCAGCTATGTCTCCCACGATCCGGTCTTGGCGACGGACATCGTGAATGCCTATGCCGAAGCCTATCTTGCCGATGGAACGCGGGCGAATGTGGAGGCATCAAGCCGCACGGCCGAATGGATGCAGACCCAGGTGGAACAATTGCGCCAGGCCGCCCGCGAGGCCGCCGAAAGCGTCGTGGCGTTCCGGTCGGAGACCAGCGTCTTTGATCAGCAAGGTCAGCGTGAACGTGAAAACCGCGCGGCTGCGCTGAACGAGTTATTGTCGACCTTTGAGCAGCGGTATCAGGAAATCGCCATCGAGGGCACATTTCCGGTTTTGAACGGGCGTATCCTGTCGCGCGCCTTGCCGCCCAGCAATCCGGCCTATCCCAGTGCCGTGCAGCTCTTGGGGGCAGGATTGCTGCTGGGTCTGATGGGCGGGCTTGTCGTTGCGGTGCGCCGGGAAGGCCGCGAAACCGGATTTCGGACGGCGCAGGACGTTGTTCGCACGTTGAACCTGCCGTTTCTGGGGTATGTTCCCCCGATCAGCGCGCGGATGCTGCGACGATCGCAGAAGCGCCTGCCGCGCCAACCATCCCTGTCGCCGCAATTTGCATCCAAGCGGGCGGGCCAGGCCGAGCCCGCAACCTTGCCGCCAGATCTTGCGCGTGGGGGCCCGGTGCCGCCGGACACCAGCCACCAACCGCCGCTGACTGCACCGCTTGATCTGGCTGTCTCAACGGTGGCTGGCGGGTCGTCTGCCGATCGGGCCTTTCGAAAAATCCTGACGGCGATTGATCCCGGGGGCGTGCCCACAGCGGGCCGCATCGTTGCCGTGGGCGGATTGAACGAGGCCAAAAGCGGCGGTCATCTGGCCTCGAACATGGCGGCGGCGGCGGCAAGGGCGAGCAAACGCACGCTGCTTGTCGACGGGGATCTCATGGGCGCAGAATTGTCGAAGCGCTTCGATGCCGAGGACGGCCCGGGCCTGCTGGATGCGCTGCAAGGGGTGACATCGCGGTCGGTCGCCGGCAGAGACACGACCGTGCATGGGATGCACTTCCTCCCGTTGGGCCGATCGTCGAATGGCAGGGTCGGCGCTCCACCACCCAATCTCGACCACCTCGACGATGTCACCGCCGCGCTGCGGCCCCATTACGACCTTGTTTTCATAGCTTTGCCACCAATGAACCTTTTGCCGGAAACCAAGCGCCTTGTTCACGTGGCCGACCATACAATCGTCGTGACGCGCTGGGGGGCGATGCCCCGTCAGCTGGTCGCGACCTACTTGGCCAACGAGCCCGACATCCGTAACCGCGTGCTTGGCGTTGTGTTGACCGAAACGGATCTTCGGCGGTTGCCGCGCTATGGCGTGCCACTTTCCACGGCGGAACTTGTACCAGCCTGAAGTGGATAATCAGACCCGGACATTGACGGCGTGACCGGGCGGACGGCATAACCCGACCATTACGATTGGCTTGTCCGAAACCGATTTTCCGGAAATATTTGCCGTATGCGTTTATTGCTGTTCTTTTTTATCAACGTCCTGGTGACGGCCATATGCGGTGTGCTGACATTCCTGCAGGGCCACAATGCCGGTACGATTGTTCTACGGGTTGCGGCTGTTCTGATCAGTCTGCAACTGGCCTATGTCGTGTGGTTGTTCGCAATTTCCCGGCTTCCCTCGAACAAGACCGACGAGAACGCCGCGGGCCACACCAGCAATTCCACTGATGAGGCCGGTATCAAGTCGGCCACAGCCGCCAGGACTGGATCCGGCGATCCCGGGCGCTAACGCTAATGCGGGCCGTCGGCCGCAGGAACCTCGCGCACCGGCCATGGCAGGGCCGCGACCATGCGCTTCTCCTGATCTGACCATCGGTCGGGTGGGGCGACCAACTCGGCCTCCGACCATCCCGGAATGTAGCCAAGCGCCTCCAAGCCAGCGCGATCGACGGCACGGATCCGCGCGTTCCCGGCTCCGGCCAGTGCGGCGACCGCCGTGGCCCTCGCGGCTGTCCAATCCGACAGAACGCTTGGAACCGCAATCCGCGAGAAGGCCCCGGATGAGGCATGGTCCACGTCATCGGGCATCAACATCAGACAGGCGGGCGGATCGGATCTGCGATGAAATGCAAACCGCCGGGTCACGTGTTCCCAAATCGACCTAGTCAGAGGGCGGATCAGGTGCGGGTTGCACAGGAGGAGCGCACTTGCACCGGCGTAGGCTTTGTCCTTCAGCGTCGTGACGAGGCGGGCAAACTGCGCCGCCCGCGTCAAGGCGATCCGACGCCGGGTCAGAAGCTCCCGCGTTGCATTTGGCAGACACTCCAAGCTGTCCTCCAACTCATCCAAGGCTCTGATCATATTGCGTGCGGCGGCTTCCGGCAGCCGATGAGACAGTGAGGCCGCGTGACGCCGATAAAGATAATATGCGTCGGGCAGAACGGCGAGGCGCGCGCCTGAAAGACGCAATCGCAACAGCAGATCAAAATCCTCCCCGACGCTCAGGTAGGGGCGATATCGAAGCGATCCCAAGGCCTGTCTGCGGATCAATGGCTTGAGGTATCCGACCGGCACCGACGGGGATGACGTTTCCGCCCGGAGAAGATCGGCGGACTCCGGCAACCAGGGCCGGACAAGCGCGAGGCGGTGCAGCAGTGAAATGCCGTTTTCGCTTCCGAAGCAGATCAAATCGTCGGCGACCATATCAACCGAGAGCGACGTTGCCCGGGCGGTCAGCCGCTCGAGGCGTCGGGGGTGCAGCAGATCGTCCGCATCCACGATCGCGATCCAGTCTCCGCGCGCCGCATCGAGGGCCCGGTTGCGCGCCCGGGCGACGCCGCCTCGGGTGTCACTTATCAGAACGCGGACGCGCGTATCACGCGCCGCCGCCTGGTTTGCCAGCGCCAAGCTGCCATCCGTCGATGCATCGTCTACCAGGATCAATTCAAGCGTCTGGAGGCTTTGCGCCAATACGGATGCCATGGCATCTTCGAGATACCGGCCCGCATTGTGAAACGCCATGATGACCGAGACGACCGGCGCGGATCCGTTTGTGTTCTGCGCATCTGTCATCGTCGCAAAACCCTCGAAGGAACGGGCCGACACCCTTTGAAACGCGCGGTTTGCGCCGCTTGCCGATCACAAACAGGTTGCCCGGCTCGCTCCGTGAGTCCACGGCTTTCTGCACTGCGGCAGATCACGCGCGACGAACCGCCGATCCAGCGCTGTTTTAGGTCCATCCGTGTTGCACTGCAGCATTTTCAGTCATGCTTTTCGCAAGCATCATGGATGGAACCATTGGAAATTCATTCCACAAGCCTTGAGCGACTTCTTTTGATCCTCTTTGCGGGGCTGGCCCCGATGCCCGCGCTTGCGGAAACGGGCGCCTCTTTTTTTGATCCATTTGATGCTCTGGATCGGGATCGGTGGTTCATCTCGGACGGCTGGTCCAACGGGGATTGGATGAACTGCACCTGGTCGCGGGATGCGGTTGCGGTCAGGGATGGAATGCTGCGCCTGAGTTACTTGGCGGCTTCCGATCCGGATACGGGATATCTGTGCGGCGAGGTCCAGACGCGCCAGACCTTTGGATACGGCACCTACGAAGTGCGGATGCGCACCATGGAGGGGTCGGGGTTCAACGCCGCCTTTTTCACCTATATCGGGCCGGTTCATGACAAGCCGCATGACGAGATCGACGTCGAAGTACTGCTGCGCGACTCGGGCCGCGTAACATTCAACACCTATGTCGACGGCGCGCCCGAAAACGGCGGCGGATCAGATCTGAACGGCGGCCGGAGCACCGACTTCCAGCATTACGCGTTCACGTGGGACGACGCGGGAATTCGCTGGTTCGTCAATGGCCTGGAAGTGCATCGGACGGTCGACGGCACGCCGCGCCCGTCCGAGGAACAAAAGATCTACGCCAGCCTTTGGGCCAGCGATACCTTCAACGATTGGCTGGGTCCGTTCGATGCGGAGGTCGTGCCGATGCAGCTTGAGATCGACTGGATCGCCTTCACGCGGCTCGGGGAACCATGCGCATTTCCGCAATCGATCCTATGCTCGGAACGATGACGTGAGTGCATCCGCCACCGGGTTTGGCCGCTTCCACGGCCAGAGCGTGAATGCCGATGCCTGCCTCGGCGTCTGCGTGCTGTCCGCACTTGTCGCAATCCCGATCATCGGCACATTGGCGGCGCTGGCGTTCCTCGCGGCGGCGCTATCGCTGATTGCATTACGTCCGTTGGCGGCCGCGTCGGACCTGATGTCGTTCAAGGCGCTGCTGATCCTGCCGGCCTTCTGCGTCGCCAGCACGCTCTGGTCCGACGTACCGGCGGCCTCCCTGCGGTTCGGCCTGCAACTGGGGGTGACTGTCGTCGTTGCCGTGATCGCCGCGCGGCGTCTTCCGGCGCAAGTCTATCTTGTGGCGCTGATGATCGCCCTGCTGGGCAGCGTCGGCGCCAGCATCCTGTTCGGCAGTTACCGAAGCGACACGGGCGCATTGACCGGGCTCTATGCGAGCAAGAACGCGATCGGCCTGGCGGCCGCGTTCCTCGCACTGATTGCCATCGGCACAATCGATGTTCGGTCCTGGCGAAAGCCGCTCACATTGCTTGCTGGTCTGGGTGCTGCTGTCGGCTTGAGCGGGGTCTATCTCTCGCAATCGGTGAGCGCAGTGCTGGCTTTTCTGGTGGGTGTGCTTTCGCTCGCAGCGATCGGTCTTTTTCGTCAATCGAGCCTCATTAAATGCAGTGTTGTCGGCCTGTTCGTTGGCCTGCTGATCGCCCTTGGAGGCCTACTTGTCCTGACCAATTTCGAGGCATTGAGCGACACAGTGCTGCGCGCGACAGGGAAGGACGTCACGCTGACGGGCCGAACCGAGCTTTGGGTGATCGCGCTTGATCTGATCGAGGAGAGGCCGATCCTGGGGGCCGGATATCAGGCATTCTGGGTGCCGCAAAACGCACTTGCCCAATCGATCTGGTACCGGTTCGGAATCGAGAGCCAATCCGGGTTCAGCTTCCACAACACCTATCTGTCGAACGCCGTTGAAATCGGCCTTCTGGGCGTCGCGATCCAGATCGCCCTCATTGCCGCTGCCCTGGGCCTGTCCCTGCGGGCGGCGATCATCGGACGTGATCGGGCGTCGGCCATCCTTGCAGCTCTCGTGATCATGATCGTTTCACTCAGCGGGATCGACACGCATGTGTTCTTCCAGCTCAGCCTGCCAAGTGTCATCATGATATCGTCCATCATCTATGGCCGACCAAGGCGGAGGGCCCAGACGGACTAAGGGTCAGGACGGCGCGCTGGTTTTGCCCTCGTCGGGCAGCGGAAACAGGTAGCGCGCGGTCGGTTGATTGGTTTGAGGCTGACGCAGAGCCGCCATCTTGTCGGACAAGACGCCCGTCAGGATCGGCAACGCATTGGAGGGCGGGTTCAATGCAAAAGACAGCGCCGCCACTATTCCGGATCGGGATTTCTTGTCGAGGGCAGCGCGCAACAAATAGCGCCCTCGCACCTGTGCCCGAAGCGCCTGCAGCGCACGAGTGCTGTCAGGATCCGTCGCTGCCTCAACGACATGCCGGTCGGCTGCCTCCAGCAGGGCTCGGAGATCAGACGTTTCATGTCGGCTGCTCAATGACCCCGCCCGGACGCGAGCGGCGTAACCGACATCTGCCAAGATGCGAAAACGCGCGCCCTTGGCAAGGGCTCTGACGTAGAGGTCGTAATCCTCACCCAAGCGAAGCCCGGGATCATAGGCCAGATCATGGCGGTCGAGGAATGCCCGCCGCAGGATCGGCTTCACAAACCCAAGCTCTCCACGTTGTCGGCCCTTGCGGGATAGATTGCCCCTGACAAATTCGCTCAGATCAAGCGCTCGGGATTCCTTCGCACCCCTCAAACCGGCCGGAACGGTCAGGTCTGCCCAAGCGGCGTCCTCGACAAAAACGATGTTGTCGGCGATCAGATCCCAATGCTCTTCGGCCAGAAGATGGCGAAATCGGTCTTCCAAAAGCACATCGTCCGCATCCAGCACCGCGATAAGGGGGGCGGTGGACTGTGCAATCGCAAGGTTACGGGCGGCGGCGGGCCCTGCATTTCTGTCCACTCGGATGATCCGGAGCCGTGGGTCGCCCGACGCCGCGTGCTTGGCCGCTTTCGCGGTATCGTCGGTGGAGGCGTCGTCGACCACAACAACCTCCTGAACCTCGCGCTGGCGCAGGGCGGATAGGACCGCATCCGCAATAGTGTTCTCCGCATTCATCGCGGCAATAATGACGCACACGCCCTGCCTGGATTTCAGATCATGCGCCGGGTCCGAGGCAGTTTGGAGCTGGTCCACTGACATAGGTAATTCACCTGCGCTGAACGCTTCTATATTTGCCCACTGGTTTGACATGATTCCCACTATCTCGCACGTTCAAATCAGGTATGGGCAAGACCTCGCCGAAACTCGCCGGGAATGGTCTCTGAAATAATCGACGTGCTGAGTTGGTCAGCTCAATCTGTATACTGAGCATATGAACCTTTACGAGTCGCAATTCCTCGATATCCACGACCAACCGACGCCACAGGGCGAGGTGCGCACATTGTTGATCGCTTCGACCCCGCGATGCGGCAGCCATATGGTGGGCCACGCGATGATGCGCACGGGGCAGCTTGGCGTTCCCTTCGAATATTGCAACCGGGCCAACATGGCCGAATGGATGCGGCGCCTGGAACAGGACACGCCCGAAGCAACCCTGGCGGCCCTGATGGCGCGGCGCAGTACGGCCAATGGTATCTTTGGAATCAAGTGCCATTATGAGCATGGGGCGGTTCTGGGCGGTGCGGACAACCTGATCGCCGCACTGCCAAACGTTCGGGTCGTGCATCTGCGGCGTGCCGATGTCCTGCGACAGGCCATTTCCTTCGCGATTGCCCGCCAGACGGGTGTGTGGATCGATGGCCAAGTGGCCACCTCCGACACGGCGATATATGACCGTGGCCTGATCGCGGATTGCCTGGAAGAGATTGCCGTTCAAAACGCGCTCTGGACGTCCCTGTTCAAAGAATGTGGTATTCAACCGCTTGAAATAACGTATGAAGACGCAGTTCAGGACATCGGGACCGTCATCAACTCGATTGCCCGGTTCGCGGGTGTGATCGGACCCGATCAAAACCTGTGCGTAAGGACCCAAACCAAGCGACAAAGCCAACCCGGGCGCACGAATGAGTGGGTTGAGCGATTTGCGGATGAGCGGCAACACCGCCAGCCAGTCCACCGACGGATCGGCGGCCGCGTCCGGCGTGTCGTTCTGGGCGGAAGATCGCGCTGATGTACCCGGTTTTCGAGCGACGGCGCAGCGGGGATTTGGGCGAATTGCAGGTGCGTCCAAAGGCGCGCACCAAGGCCATCAACGTCGCGTTCGCCGGTGGCAATGGCTTCCCGCCGGAAGATAGCGGAGGGGTGCAAAACAGTACCGACGATCTGGCGCGGCGTCTGATGGCGAACGGTCACAAGCCAAGCATACTTGCGCCGCTATATGGCCGTGGCCTGTTCGGGATTGCCGCGCGGACGCGGCTCAAATTCAGCCACATCGCCGTCGTAAAAGACATTGTGCACGGCTATCCAGTTTATCGATCATGGTTTCCGGATCGAGCGGTGCCGGATTTCATCAAGGAAACCTCACCGGATGCCGCCGTTGTTCAGTGCCATGGAACGGTTCCCATTTCGCAAAAATTCCAATCGTGGGGCGTTCCATTAATCATCTACTTGCGAAATGTTGAGTTCAAGGAGCTTGGCGGTGATTTGCGACGTTTGAGAGATGCAGAATTCATCTCGAATTCCGAATTCACCGCACGAACCTATGAATCGGAATTTGGAATTGAATCGACGGTTATTCCACCCACGATAGACAGATCCCTGTTCCAAACCGAAACCACCGGTCAATGCGTTACCCTCATCAATCCGGTCGCGGAGAAGGGGGTTGAACGCGCCATTGAAATTGCCGCCCGATGTCCGGATATCCCATTTCTGTTCGTCGAAAGCTGGTTGCTGCAGCCAGACGATCTACGGGCTTTGAAGGCCGCCATACGCCCGTTTCCGAACATCCGTTTCGAGCATAGAGCGGACGATGTCCGATCCGTTTATGGCAGGACCCGCATCCTCCTTGCGCCGAGTGTCTGGGCGGAGGCATGGGGAAGGGTTGCATCGGAAGCGTATTGCAGCGGCATCCCGGTGATCGGCTCTACCCAAGGGGGGCTGCCGGAAGCCATCGGTCCGGGTGGCTTTACCCTCGATACAAAGGCACCGGTCGAGCAATGGGTTCAAACGCTGCGCCGGCTTTGGGACGATCCCGAACAGTACAGGCTGTATTCGGACGCGGCTCGGATGTTCGCGGGCCGACCCGAGCTTGACCCGGACAAGCAATACGACGTCTTTTTCGCGATCGTTCAGCGGGCGATTGCCCGGTCACGGAGCCGAGCGTGATCGTCGCAGTCATCATTCCGTATTTCCAAACCGAGGCGGGCATCCTGTCCCGCGCCATCGACAGCATCGCATCGCAGGTGTTGCCGCAGGACACCTTCGTGCAGATCATCGTGATCGACGATGCCTCACCGCACCCCGCATCCGTTGAGTTGGCGCAGTTTTCCGAGACACCGACCCTGTCGCTGACGGTCATGGAGCAGTCAAACGGCGGGCCCGGCCAGGCCCGCAATTGCGGCCTCGATCTTGTAAAGGCGGCGGGAAATGTCGACTTCGTGGCATTTCTGGATTCCGACGATGTCTGGGCGCCTCAACATCTATCCGATGCGCTGGAGCTCCTTGAACGCGGGTATGACTTCTACTGTTGCGACAACACGCGGCCCGGGTCGTTCGAGCGCTTTTCCGAGGACGTGCCAGTCTTGAGAAACGGCGGCGAGGCGCTTGTGGCCTGTGCCCAGATGCACGACACGGCGGGCCCGAAACTTGGGTTCGCACCCCATGCACTCGACGACCAGTTCGTGACCAGCTACCTCAGCCACACCTCCACCGTTGTCGCGCGGGCACATACCGTGCGCGACATCCGGTTTGACGCCGACCTGCGGAGTGCGAGCGAAGATCGGATGTTCTGGATCTCGGTTGCGCTATCGGGGGCCCGTGTGGCGATATCGTGGGCGTGCAATGTCACCTGCGGCAGGGGCGTGAACCTGTTTTTCTCGGCCTATGATTGGAATTCCCCCGCCACTGTAGAACGGGTTGGGTGCCAGTTGTTGTTCGCCGAAAAGCTCATGCGTCAACCGGCCCTGAACCCGGTGCGCCTGGCCTTTGCGCTCGATCGCGCGCGGACATCGCGCCGCGCCTACGCATTTTTGTTCGTCCGAATGATGCTCAAACTGAAGCGGCCACCCCTGAGGTGCTTCCGCCGCCTGCTCCGCTTCGATCCGTGGCTTCCGCTGAAGATGCCCGGCCTTTTTGTCACGGTGATGGTGGATCGTCGCCCTGACGCGCGTCAATTCTAGTGGCCAACCCCGCGTTGCCGCGGCGCCGTGTGCTGCAAGACGAACCGGTGCAGCGCCTCCATGCATCGATCGGTTGCCCGCTCAATCGCCGCATCGCTGCTGAGCTGCGGCTCATGTGACCTCGCCAGTTTCGAAAGGCGATTGGCCGCCAAGTAGGACAGTGCGGCATTGGCGGGCGCGGCGGCCCGCCCACGCAAGATCCGGTTCGACTTTACACCTTTTCCCGGGCGGCCGGTCAGCAAGGTGTAGGCTTCGAGCATGGAGGACGGCGGCAGGGTCACGGGCCGCAACTCGATATCAAGCGACTGCGCCCAGTCGGTCCATTTCATGCGGTGCTGAGGAAAGAACGGCACAATTCCGATCCAGGGTATCCGAAAGGCATCCGCGATGATGGCGCCATGCATCGCCTCGGTGATGATCAGCGGCGCGCCCCGGATCTCTCCAAGCAAAACACTCGGATCGGCGCACGGGTCGAGATAGGTGATGTCCGCCAGCTTGCAGGCACGCTCCCATGTGCCGCGCATGGTGCTTTCGAAATGGGGCATGAAGGCCGGTCGCTGGCCCGGCTTGGGTGGTGGTACAGGCGTTTCACGTAGAAGAACGGCGGCATCCGCGATGGCGCACTCGGGTGGAAGGCCAAGCTGCTGCGCGGTAATCGGGCCGCGCACCCAGACGAAATTCCATGAACCATCCGACACGTCCGGCGTGCCGGAATAGCCACCCCAGCCCGAGCCGATCACATGTTTCATCGCGGATTTCGGCAGATGCGGCCACAGGATTGAGCCGACGCCCAAAAACAAATCGCGGTCATCGCCGTCCAGAAAGCCCGTTGGCAGCAGGTGCGACCACATCGTGGCGTTGATTTCATCCCCAAAATTCGACGGGCTGTGTCTGAAATAGGTGAGTTTCACGAGGCCACTCTCCGCTGGCGCAGCATGGCGAGGATCCCCATGATCTGACGGTGCGACAGGAGGGCAAGAACACCCCCGTAGATTGTGGCCCCGAGACCGATTTGAAGCGCCACAAGGCCGCCACCGGAAAGATCCTGCACCCCGTAAGGCAGCGCGACGACAGCCGCGACCATGACGATCGACCCCAAAGCGGGCCCACGCAGGCTTCGAAGGTATGTCGGCAGCGATATGTCGAGCAGGATCTGGGCCATCCGCACCGACAAGGGCCACAGGATCAGCGTCCGCCCCGCCATGGCGACCATGATGATGTTCAGTCCAAATGGGTAAAGTACGAGAATGATTGGAATGCTGGAAAGCTGAACGACGGCTTGGTAGCGGAACCACCAATCGGGTCGGCCCAGGTAGCGGATCGAGGAGGCTTGAATGATGCCAAGCGCCGCCATCAGGCCGATGACCGACAGGCATTGCACGGCAAAGACGGCCTCCGTCCATTGCGGGCCGAAGGCGATGGGAACCGCCATGGGGGCAATGGCGAACAAGCCGCTAAAGACGGGAAATGCCAGCCCTGCAGAGGCGAAGCTTGCGATCAGGTACGCCTCCCGCCGCTTGTTGGCATTGGCTTGCAGGCTGGCCATCAGGGCGTTGGTCACGGGGCTGAACACGCCCACCGTGGCATCGCGCAGAACGGTGAATAGCCGCCGCGCGAAATAGAACAACCCAAGCGCCGGAGCCCCAAGAACGAGCCCGAGCAAAAACTGGTCGAATCGGGCCTGGTTCAGAACCCGACCGCCCATCGTGAAAAGGCCGAAGCGTGCGAGGTCGGATATGGCCTCACGGCTAAAGGCAGCGCGTGGCCGCCACTTAGCGGCGATTGCGGTGACGGACATGGCAATGAGGGAATTGACGACTTGCGACACGACAAGGGCCCAAAGCGCATAACCCTGCGCGATCATGATCAGGCAGACCGCCGCCCCGACGGCGTTGGCCAGGGTTGTCCGGATCGCCACGGACCGGAACTGCATACGTCGCGCGATGAGCGCGGTGGGCACCGTCGCGACCGCGTCGAATATCAACCTCAGCGCAAGGACCGGCAGGATGGCTCGAACCTCGACAACATCGACCCACGCCGCGATTGGCGCCGCAAGGGCCGCGATGCCGCCAAACATCAGGCCTCCGATCCCGAGCGCCATCCAAAACACGGAATCCAGATGCGCCGGGGCAAGGTCCTTGCGCTGTAGCAGCGCCTCTCCAAACGCCGTCGGCACGACGGTCGCCACGATGCTGATGATCGCGGCGGCAAGCGCCACCGCCCCGAAATCTGCCGGGTCGAGCGCGCGCGATGTCACAAGGAAAACCACGAAGGTCAGGATCACCGACGCCGACATGTTGCCAAGGTTCCAGGCCACGCCGGTGATGGATGCGCGGGCCAATCCCCTGGTTTTCTGGCTCAGCCCGTTGTCAGGCGGCGCTGGAATGGCGTGTGCCTCGGTCATTCCTGCATCTCAACCTTTCGGCGACAGCCCGTCACAATCTGCCCGACAGCGGTGGAGGGGCGCGCGATCCATCGCCGTGCCTGCGAAGGTCTCAGTACGAGCCATGTTTGCCGATGACGGTCGGCACTGTTCTGAGAAGAATGGAGACATCCGCCCCGATACTCCAATTGGTGACGTAGTCGCGATCGAGGCGCACCCGCTCCTCGTAGGACGTGTCGGAGCGCCCGCTGATTTGCCAAAGGCCGGTGATACCGGGCCGGGCCGACAGGTAGATCGGCGCGACGTCGCCGTAGCGGTCCAACTCCTCGTCCACCACCGGGCGGGGGCCGACGAAGCTCATGTCGCCAAGCAGGACGTTGATCAATTGCGGCAGCTCATCGACGCTGTAATCCCGCAGCACCTGCCCCAGGGGCGTCACGCGCGGATCGTTTTTCAGCTTGCGTGTCGCGCGCCATTCCTCCCGCAATTCGGGGTTTTCATCCAAATAGCGCTGCAAGGCCGCGTCGGCATCCGTACGCATGGAGCGAAACTTCCAGCATTTGAACGGGCGTCGCCCGAAGCCGACGCGCCGATGCCCGTAGAACACCGGCCCGGGGCTTGTCAGCCGGATCGCGATTGCGACGAAAACGAAGAGCGGCAAGAAGATCATCAGGGCGATCAGCGCGCCGACAACATCAAGGGTACGTTTCGCCGGCCCACCCTTGGCGGTTGGCTGGGGCCAAAAGATCTCGGCGCTTGCCGAACTCGGTGCGGAAAAACGCCCGCTTTGCTGGAACTCGATATCACCAGTTTGGTTGCTCATAGCCATGGCAGCATCTCCGATGTCGGTCAGGTTCCCCAGTAGTGACAAAGCAATGATCGGAAGAGCAGGCCTTTCTTTTGCCTGTGCTGCGCTGCGGCGTCATCCTGCCGATCCCTTCTGGCCGGATCAGCGGAAATCATCGTAATCCCACACTCCGAAAATTAGTTTTCTCAACATGTAGACTTCCGCCGCCTGATGTATCTAGACCTTGTGTTTTGCCGTCATCCTGCCCTTGAACGATGCATAGGGGCATCCTGCTTCAAATAAGGGCGTCTTGCGTAAAAAGTGGGGGGATTCAGCACCGTAGCGCTCACCGGAGCTCTGGAATATCACAGATTCGGCTACGTTCCGGAGCGCCCATCCGCGCCCAAATGCACGTCATGCTGCATGCCGCTCGCACGGTGAAAGAACCGGCGACAGGTGGTCTTGTAACTCATCCGGGAACAGTCGAAATTCGCGGTCTTCCTTGGCCAAAATTCGTTGTGCGGCTGCAGCGATTTCATCCGGTGTCAATGATCTCAGGAGTGCAACAAGATCCTTGGCCGATGGCTCGGCAATCACGAAGCCAAGCCCCGTGGCCGCAACCCGGCGGCCCGTCTCGGTTCCCGAAACCGCAATAGATGGGCAGCCGTAGAAACTGGCTTCATAGATCCGGTTCGGCAACAACCAGTCGCTATTTGCACCGCGTTGCCAAAGATCCTGCGCCCAGACCAGATCGCATCCCCCGTAGATCCGCCCCAGCCCGTCGGGATATGCATACGGCCCTTCATATTCGACGTTCGGCAACCGCGCCACGATCCCGTCGAATTCCGGCACGGCGTTTCGATGGACGTTCCCGTGAAAGACGATGCGGATCTGCGGACCAAGCGCCTCCGCCGCCGCGGCAAGCAACGACAGGCTATCGGCGCATCTGAGCGATCCGACCCATCCCAGAACAAACGGTGCATCAGGGTCACGCAGCACGGGAGGCGCTGGCCGTGGCACCGGCCTGTCACCAAGCCACAGCTTGTTCTCGATCAGGGCCGTTTTGCCGACATAGTGCTGAACAGGCGTGAAATAGCCCCGAAGGAATCCCGGCGACGACACCACCAGCAGCGCCGTTCGCGTCAGCAATCGCCGTTCCATCCATCGCATGGCGCGCCCGATGACATCATTGCGCGTGAACAGCCCATGGATATCAAGGCATTCATACACCAGCCGGACGCGGCGACGGCCCAACAGGAACCGGACCGCGCAGGCAATAGCCAGCATATCGAAATTACGGGCGATCCAGACATCGCTGCCGTCCAGAACGCGGCGGGCGCGACAGGTTCGCACGACGCCAACGCCAAGTTTCAGCAGGCGTTGGAAGAGACGGTTGTTCTGGGTTCGTCCGATATTCACATCGCGCCAATCGGGATTGAAGGCTTCATTCATGTTGTCGCGGCGAAACGAAATCGAGGTCACCTCATGGCCCAGCGCCCTGATCCCTTGAATGCGGCGGATCTGGGCAGCCTCGGCTATGTCGTTCGCAAAAAAGATCACGCGTGTCATAGGCCACTCCTCGACAAGCCAGCGCCAAAGAGACCCATATCGGGATCGGTTCCGCAAGCTCACCCACCGACGCGTGCGCGGAGCCTTGCCGAGCCGCACCGGTCGCATATCCGCAGCGCCCATGCCGCTCATGCTGTTCTGCAGCACGGCATTCGAACACATCGACGCCAAATTTGGCCCCTTCGATGATGGGCTGAATTCGCTGAATCGCGTGTCCGCCTGCGCCCCATTGTGGTGCAAGACCGGGGAACCAGCGAAGTGGTTCAACCGGATCGGGCCAAGTCGCACACTGATCGGACTTTGAGCGCCTAACGTATGTGGAGCGACTTGCAGATTGCGCCCTCGGCGCGCCGGTAGTCGGCAAAGCCCATGGCCTCATAATAGGCCTGGCCCTCGACATTGGTCTCGCCGATGAATGCCTCAATCGCGGGAACACCTGACGTCCGGGCGGCCTGCAATGTCGACGCGAAGAGTGCTTTGCCGATCCCGCGCCGCGCCGCTTTCGGACTGATGTGGGTTCCGATCATAGCCCATCCTGCCGGCGTGCCATATTCATTTCCAATCTCGGCCCATCTGAGGGATTGAAACCCCATGATATGGCCCCCGTCATCTTCCGAGACATGGCATTCGATCTTGTCGGGGTGTGCGATGTAATGCGTCAACGCGAATTCGGAGTCGGCCCGTTTCGTCCGCTTCCCCGCCTTGACGAGATCATGGAGAACACCGGCAATACCGGCTGCGTCATCTTCGTGGGCGGGGCGAATGATCATCGGTTCATGAGGCGTACAGGTTCCATCCGGCAGGGTTGTGCGATGTCCTTGACGGGATTAGCAAGGTCAGCTTCATTCCGCATCATCCCGCCAACCGGCGTCGTAATGCGTCCCGTCGCAAAAAGGTTTGTTCTTCGACAGGCCACACCGGCACAGTACGTATTTCGCCCGGCTGGCGCCGACACCGTTGAACTCGGCCTCCAGCTCCACGTTCTTCACCCAATACGGCCCGTGCGGCTCCACCTCGATCTCGGCCTCACCGCGCGTCAGGTGCTGCGGATCAGTCCGCGCCGCAACCGACACGCGCAGCGCTCCCGACGGGCACGCTGCCATCACCTCCAGGATTTCCGCCAGCGTGCCATTTTCCGGCTGCACCCATGGCTTCTCCTTCGGTTTGAACACCGACGCGGCCCGTTTGGAGCATTCCCCCGCATGGGAGCACAGAACCGGCGTGTACGCGATGGTCACGTCCTGGCCCTCGACCTCACCCGAATAAGTCAGCTCTGCATTGCGGATCTTGGTGTTATCCGGCGCGCTGGTGAACGTGTCCCGATGGGAGCCGTCGCAGAACGGTTTGTTGGACGACAGCCCACACCGGCACAGCGCCGCCACATCCTTCGTTTCGATCTCCGCGCCGGACCTGTGGCGCAGGATCGGCGGATTGCTGACCATCAGCGGTCCATCGTCACGGGGGGTGATTTTCGGATTGGTCATCGGCGGGCTCCTGGCTGGCGGATAGGGGTGTCGGGGTCATCCTAGAGGGAATCCACCAAAAGGAAATCCCGCCCCACCGGGAAGGGCGGGACGGGAATTGATATAGTATTGATCTACTCGCTTGGGGCATGTGGCCCCTGATCAGGCCATCAGTGCACCACGGCGTCATCCGGTTTGGGCCGGTTCGACGGTGCAACCCGGTCGCCCACGATCAGGCCATCGGCCCCGGCACTCACAGGGATCGTATCGCCATCCATCACGTCACCCGACAGGATCATCTCGGCCAGTTGGTCCTGCAGGCTGCGTTGGATCACCCGTTTGAGCGGACGGGCCCCGAAGACCGGGTCATACCCCTCGTCCGCCAGCCAGGTTCTGGCGCTTTCCTCCAGCTCCAGATGGATTTTCCGGTCGGCCAGCCGCCGCTCCAGACGCTTCAGCTGGATCTTGACGATACCATCCATATCCTCCCGCGTCAGGCGGTCGAACACGATCATATCGTCCAGACGGTTCAGGAATTCAGGCCGGAAATGGGCGCGCACGGCATCCATCACGTCCGACCGGGCCTGCCCCGCATCGGCGCCTTCCGGCAGATGGCTCAGGGCCTGGCTGCCAAGATTCGACGTCAGCACGATCAAGGTCTGCTTGAAATCCACCTGACGCCCCTGACCATCGGTCAGGCGGCCATCGTCCAGGACCTGCAACAGCACGTTGAAGACCTCCGGATGCGCCTTTTCGACCTCGTCGAACAGGATGACCTGATAGGGGCGTCGACGAACCGCTTCGGTCAGCACACCACCTTCATCATACCCCACATAACCCGGGGGCGCGCCGATCAGGCGGGCCACGGAATGCTTCTCCATGAACTCCGACATGTCGATGCGCACCATGGCCTGATCGTCGTCAAACAGGTACTCGGCCAGCGCCTTGGTCAGCTCGGTCTTGCCAACACCGGTGGGCCCGAGGAACAGGAACGACCCCAACGGCCGCCCCTCATCCTGCAACCCAGCGCGTGCCCGGCGCACGGCGCGGGACACGGCGCTCACCGCCTGATGTTGCCCGATAACCCGCTTGCCCAGCTCGTCTTCCATACGCAGCAGTTTCTCGCGTTCCCCTTCCAGCATCTTGGCCACGGGCACACCCGTCCAGCGCTCGACCACTTCCGCGATCTGCTCAGGGCGCACGGCCTCTTCGACCATGACGTCATTGTCCTGTTCTTCAGCCTCCGCCAGTTGCTTTTCAAGCTGCGGGATCACGCCGTAAGACAGCTCCCCGGCCTTGGCCAGATCGCCGTTGCGCTTGGCCTGATCCAGCTCGGCGCGGGCATGGTCCAACTTCTCCTTCAGCCCACGGGCGCTTTCCAGCTTATCCCGCTCGGCCTGCCACTTGGCGGTCATCTCGGCGCTTTGCTGTTGCAGATCGCCAAGCTCCTTTTCGAGCTTTTCCAGCCGGTCCTTGGAGGCCGCATCTTCCTCACGGCGCAGCGCCTCGGCCTCAATCTGCATCTGCAGGATCTGCCGATCCAGCGCATCAAGCTCCTCGGGTTTGCTGTCGACTTCCATCCGCAACCGGCTGGCGGCCTCGTCCATCAGGTCGATGGCCTTGTCGGGCAGGAACCGGTCGGTGATATAGCGATGCGACAAGGTCGACGCCGCGACCAGCGCGCTGTCGGAAATCCGCACGCCGTGGTGAAGCTCATACTTCTCCTTGATGCCGCGCAGGATGGAGATCGTGTCCTCCACCGTCGGCTCTTCCACCACAAGGGGCTGGAACCGACGCGCCAGGGCCGCGTCCTTCTCCACGTATTTGCGATATTCATCGAGCGTCGTGGCCCCCACGCAGTGTAGTTCACCCCGCGCAAGCGCCGGCTTGATCAGGTTGGCCGCATCCATCGCACCATCGGTTTTGCCTGCACCCACAAGCGTGTGCATCTCATCGATGAACAAGATGATCTCACCCGCGGCATTTGAAATCTCGCCCAGAACCGCTTTCAGGCGTTCCTCGAACTCACCCCGATACTTCGCCCCGGCAATCAGCGCGCCCATGTCGAGCGCCATCAGCGTCTTGTTCCGCAGGCTCTCGGGCACATCGCCGTTCACGATCCGCAGCGCGAGGCCCTCGGCAATCGCGGTCTTACCCACGCCGGGTTCCCCGATCAGAACCGGGTTGTTCTTCGTCCGGCGACTCAACACCTGCATCGCACGGCGAATTTCTTCGTCGCGGCCGATGATGGGATCAATCTTGCCTTCCCGCGCAGCCTCGGTCAGGTCGCGGGCGTATTTGTTGAGCGCATCGTAATTGTCTTCCGCCGACGCGCTGTCCGCCGTTTTGCCCTTGCGCAGATCGTTGATCGCCGCGTTGAGCGCCTGGGCATTCACCGCCCCCGCATCCAGCGCCTCCTTGGCGGGCGATTTCACCATCGCCAGAGCGGTCAGCAACCGCTCCACGGCAACAAAGCTGTCACCCGCCTTTTCGGCGAGCTTCTCGGCCTCATCGAGAACCTTTGCAGTCTGCTTGTCCATATAGACCTGCGCGCCGTCACCGGTCACTTTCGGCAGCTTCGCCATCGACACATCGAGCGCCTCACGCACCCGCGCCGCTGATCCGCCCGCGCGCCCGATCAGCGTGCTGGCAAGGCCTTGGTCATCGTCCAGAAGGGCCTTCAAAAGATGCTCGGGCACCAGCTTCTGGTGATCCTCGCGTTGCGCAATGGTCTGCGCGGCCTGAAGGAAGCCGCGTGCGCGATCTGTGAACTTCTCCAAGTTCATATCGTCTCTCCTCACTCAAAGCGCCCGGATGGTCCACGCCCGCTTGGCGGCACGCGGCCCTGTGGGCCTCACCGGGTTAGATGGGGAGGCTAGGGGCCGTTCTCAAGATCAATCCCGAACTCCTTGGCCAGGGTTTTTGACCGCGCCCGCATCGCGGCGGAGCGGTCGGCCAGCCCCTGTCTGATCCGCTCGCTCAGGTCTTCGGATGCGTCCGCACCCCTGCAATAGGCATCAAACGCCCAGACCCGCAGAAGGATCTTCTTGTGGCCATAGAACGGGGTGAGGTGCGGGCGCAGGAGCCTGGCCGCATCGGGTGCATATTGCGCGCATTGCAACAGGTGCAGCACGGCATCGGGTTCGGTGATCCGGGGAAGCCGGTCGAAAAGGGTGGTCAGATGGTGCTGCCCCAGCCGACCCTTTTCGACGAGCGCCTTGATCAGCCAAGTGGCCGCGATTTCATCGGGGCCGGGAATGGCGGCGATCAGGGCGGCTTCCGCTTCGAGGGAGAGGTCGTCGGCGAGAGCCGCCTTGAGCGGCGCGGTGTGTTTGCCGTCGAAGGCCGCAAGGGCGGCGGCGATGTCCTTGGGCTGGCGCATGGCAGAGAGTTTGCCCCGAAGTGCGAAGCCAGTCCATCGCCGTCACACTGGGGCAGCGCGTTGGCTCCAACGCTAAGCCACTTAATGCCCTCCACATCCCTCCGACAGGGCCGCATTGCCCGACAAAAACAGATCGCCGCCACCGTGGGGCGTGACGGCCTTGATTCCGGGCGATTTACCCGAATTCCCGCGCCCTGATCCGGTTGCCGCGCGGCTTGTGCTCCAACTCCGCCAGGCCCAACAATTCCAGCACTGGGCCCACGTAATTCGCGAACCGTCCACGATAGCCCTTGCGCAGTCCGTAATAGCCACCGACAGGGTTGCCCTCATCCCGGGCCCAGGCCTCCAGCGTGCCGTCCTTCACCGGCTTGCCCTCATCCGCATTCCCCAGATCGATCCATTCGCCCCGATCCCGCAGCATATCCGCCGCGTCATCCACCGCGCGCCACTGATAGCTCAGCTGCGTCTTGCCAACCTGCACAACCAAAGCGGGCGGGTCCCGGGTATCGTCGCGCCAAGCCTGATATTCGCTGCTCCCCGGTGGGGTCTTCAGCCGCCACGGATCCTCCGCCGTGCCATCGCCATAGGTGATCATGCCTCTGCCTCCCTCGCCAAAGCCGCGGCGAATTTTTTCATTGATGCTGTCATATCCGGGATCTGCTTGAAGATCATGCCGGCCATCGGCCCGGTATAGTCTTCGCGCACATGAAATTCCGTCCCACCGGCCACCGGGGTCAGGCGAAACCGCCGCGTCCCCCGGAACAGGCCAAGCGGCATGCCGCTGGACCAGATCATTTCCCGGGGCTCCTCCAGCAGATCCACCCGGAGCGAAAACGCGCGGGACGGATCAACCTCCGACCACAGCTTTATCTTGCGCCCTTGTACAATGTCGCCCTCGATCTTCACGATACTGAACGTGCCGTCCTGCAGGCGTCGGGCGTCCGTCAGGATTGGCCAAATCTGCTCCGGGCTGGCCGCAATCACCCGTTTTGCCTCATAAAATCGCATAGGTCCTCCGATGCATCACGGCCTTCCCTATCCCCCCTTACATGACATCTTCTGTCATGTTTAAATCGGGGTCATGCGCGCCTCCCGTCTTCTCCGTATCCTGCTGATCCTGCAAAACCGGGGGCGGCAGACGGCTGGCCAATTGGCGGCAGAGCTGGAATGCGCGCCCCGGACGATCCTGCGCGATGTCGATGCCATGACCGAAGCGGGGCTGCCGATCATCGTGCATCAGGGCAATCAGGGCGGGGTCGAGCTGGGGTTCAATTACCGCACCCGGCTGACCGGCCTGACCGATGGCGAAGCGCGCGCGATGGCGGTGCAACTGGCCGCGCCGAGCCCGGTGGTGCAGGCGCTGGGGCTGATCGATGAGTTTCACACCGCTCGCGCCAAGCTGGCCGAAAGCCTGCCGGACCGGTCCCGCCTCGCCCATGAGGCGATGGCCGCTGCCATCACCGTCCGGTCCGCCCCGGCAGCGACAGATCCCTACGTCATCGCGCTGGCCGAGGCGATCCGCGACCGGCAGATCGTCGCGCTGCGCGCCCGATCCGCCGCGCCGCAGGTCTGCCATCCCGCACGCTTGGATTTCGACGGCACCGCCTGGGCCCTGTTCGATGCCCGCGCCCCCACCGTGCCCATCCCGCGGGCGGATTGGGGGGACCTCAACATCTCGTCGCGCACCTTCCCGCCCGGTCCCTGACGGGAAGATCCGCCGGGTTTTCCCCGCGAAAGCGCCCGCCTGCCTCCCCACATCCTAAAGCATGGGACGCAGAGTATTGTCCCTGGCCACGCCTCCCTCCCCCTTCAGGGCGTGGCCCTCCCCCAAGATACGCGCACGCGTATTTCTGTGCGCGTTGGCCCGGGTTGCTTTTTTGGTGTTGAGCAGTCCGGGCCACTTTTTTTGCCCAATGGGTAAGGGGAACCTGATCTCGACATGTTGAGTTGTATTCCGACATAACCCCCACAGATGGTAGCCACACGGCTCAAAGAAACGGAGCAAAGCCCATGTCGACCCCATGCCTCAGCCTGCATCGTGTCGCCTATGACCCCACCGCCGCCGCCTTCCGGGCGGAGGCGCAGATTGTGGATGCCCGCGGCATTCACCGCCGTCCAATCCTCTGGCGCGGCCCCACGACAGCCGAATTTAAACGGATCGCAAGCGGCCTGCGCGATGCGGCGCTCTCCGCAGGCTGAGGGCTAAGATGGACTTCCCCCACCGGCGCCCCTAATCAGGGCGCGGCTGGAAAAAGGGGAAGCGCAATGTCTGACGACCGTCTGATCGTGGCACTGGATGTGCCGAACGTGGTGCAGGGCCTGGCCCTGGCGGATCGGATCGGCGACGCCGTGTCGTTCTACAAAATCGGGCTCGGAATGCTGACCGGCGGGGGCCTCGCCCTGGCCAATGAGCTGAAGCAGGACCACGGCAAACGCATTTTCCTCGATATGAAGCTGTTCGATATCAGCGCGACGGTGGAGGCCGCCGTGCGGGGCATCGCGCAGTTCAACCTCGATTTCCTGACGGTCCACGGCGATCCTCACGTGGTCCGTGCCGCCAAGGAAGGGGCTGCGGGCAGCCAGACGAGGATCCTTGCCGTTACGGTGCTCACCTCGCTCGATCGGGAGGATCTCGACGCCTGCCTGATCCGCGACGGCGCGGTCCCCGATCTGGTCGTCGACCGCGCCGGGCGTGCGTTCGACGCCGGGGCCGATGGCGTCATCGCCTCCCCCCATGAAGCCGCCATGATCCACGCCCTGCCCGAGGCCGCGGGCCGGCTGATCGTCACACCCGGTGTCCGGCCCACCGGCGCCGCCGTGAACGACCAGAAACGCGTCGCCACGCCGGGGCAAGCCATCAAGGACGGGGCCGACCACATCGTCGTCGGCCGCCCCATCTGGCAACACGAGGACCCGCGCGCAGCGGCCCAGATGGTTCTGTCTGAACTTCCCTGACATGTGAGGCCACGAAACTCACATTCAAAGCCCGTAGATTATCGCTTATTGATTGTATAATACATCTAATGTATAGCACATCTATGCAAAAACCCGAAGCCTACCCACACTACTGGATCAACCATCTCGGCTTTCTGATCCGCAAACACCTGAGCCGGGAGTTCGCGGCCAACTGTCACAACGTCACCCCGGAGGAATGGGCGATCCTGTTGCAACTGGCCAATGCGCCCGGCCTGACCACCACGGAGCTTTCCGACCGGACGTTTCGCGACAAGACAACCTCGACCCGAATGATCGACAAGTTGGCCGCCAAGGGCCTTGTGAAACGTCAGCCGGACCCCAACGACCGACGTCGCATCCGCCTGTCGCTCAGCGATGATGGCAAAGTCTTGTTCGGCAATTTGTCCGAGATCGCCCGCAACCTGATCGCACGCTCCGTCGAGGGCGTGCCCCACCAGGACCTTACCACAACCACTCGCACCTTGGCGCAGATCGCCGGAAACCTAACAGGCGCTCTTCCAAGAAAGGAGCCGTGAAATGGCCTACAATTACGATAATTTCGAAGCCTCCCATTATGATCTGGCGACCTTCCGCGGACCCAAACCCGGCACGCCCGCGCCGGATTTCGAATTGCAAACGACAGAGGGTAGAGCAGTCCGCCTGCTCGATTTCGACGGCGCGTTTCTGGTGCTGGAAATGGGCAGCCTGACCTGCCCGTTGTTTCAGGGCCGCCGCAAAAGCATGACCAGCCTTGATGCCGAATTTCCCGATGTCAGCTTTGCCGTTCTCTATGTGCGTGAGGCCCATCCCGGCGCGCAGATCGGCGCTCATCAAAGCGCCGAGGACAAAGCTGCCTGCGCCCATCGCCTTGTCCAGACAGAGGGGGAAGGGCGACGTGTCCTCATCGATGATCTGTCTGGCACCGCCCATGAAGGGTATGGCGGCTACCCCAATTCCGTCTTCGTCATCAATCGCAGCGGCTGTGTGGTCTGGGCCAGCGATTGGAACGATCCGGCCGCGACGGGCCGCGCCCTACGCCTGTTGAAGGCTGGCAAACCCGCCAATGTCCGATCACTCTTCAAACCGGTTCCGCCCCATATCAGCCTGCGCACGCTTGGCAATGGCGGGCGCGGGTCAGGCGCGGATTTTCTGCGCAGCTTCCCCAACCTGATCTGGAACAACCTGATCCGCCGCAATCTGCGGGTTGCCATGGGGCGACCTGCCGCCGTAGCGCCGGACATCACCTGCTGAACTACCGCATCGGCGGAAGAACAAGCTCATCCAATGTGTCGCAATAAAACGCGAGGCTGCCCGGACGCCAGAATCGCGCCTCCAGGCTGCGAGGCTGGGTGGCGGCGAACCCGACGATGGGCGGTTCGAAATTGATCTCTTCCCGGCCCAGAACGGGATGCGCCATATCCATCAGCACGCATGCCATCGCCGCGAGGCCATCCGGCGTCGCCTCCAGGATGATCTGATCTGCCTTGGCGACGTTCCAGAGATCGTTGGCATCCGGGCTGCTCCACCCGAAGGCGAAGAACGGACGGTCCTCCTCGTCGACGCGATGCACCGGGGCCATGTCCGCGCTGGCGAAGGGATGACGCCACACCTCCTGCGGAGAATACTCATAGGAGGCATAGCGCGGTGGTTCCGCGAGCGTCAGATTATGCGTCCGTAACATTGGGCGCTGGATATCAACGTAGAATGCCTGCGCCCGGCTGGTGGGATGCGTCAGGGTCAGGCCCGCCCAATCCCGGCCCGAGAACACGGCATGCAACATCCAGAGGCCAAGGCGGCGGAAGCCTTCGGCCTCGGCAAAGCCTTCAAACCCTAGGCTGCGATCCATGACTTCAAATGGTTTCTCCGGGCCGCCCGCCCATCCCATATGGCGCGCGAACCCGGTATCGATCACGAGCCCGCCAAACGGCGTGCGATCCTCCAGCGTATCCGGAAAGTCGGCGGGCGTGATGGTCAGGTCGTCTTCATCCGTCAGCGCCGCCACCCGCTCGGACAGCGGCGCATAGGCCGGAAGGTTAGTCATTGATATCGTGATCGAAGGTCTTCACCTGCCCATGATGCACGCCCAACCAGCGCCGCAGCCCAAGCCATGAGGCCAGCGATGCGATGGCGAAGATCAGCGCCAGCACCGTCCATGAGGACGCCACCGGAACCCCGATCAGCAACAGCACCGCCACCAGGCCGGCCCCGATCCCGAAGCCCAGAAGCACGTAGGACGGCAGCAACACCTCCCCCACGGCGAGTGTGACGGCGGCGATACCCCACACCCACCATTGGGCCCAGAGCGGATCCATCAGACCCGCCCTTTCAGCATCTGGAAGGCCTTGCCGAAGGCATCGGCCGCGTCGGCGGGCACGATGATGGTGGAGTTGCCCTCACCTGCTGCCATGGCGGAAATGCCCTTCACCTGCTCCAATGCGATGTTGTATTGCACCGCTTCCAGGCCGCCCTTGGCGATGGCCTCGGCCACCACGCCGGTGGCGTAGGCCTCGGCATCGGCGGTCACACGGCGCGCCTCGGCCTCCTGCCGGGCGGCGTAAAGCTCGGCGTCCGATTGCAACTCCACCGCACGGCGCTGGCCCTCTGCGCGGGTCACCGCGGCCCGGCGTTCCCGTTCCGCGTTCAGCTGCTGCAACATCGCGTCGCGCGTCGCCTGATCGAGGTTCACGTCGAGAATTTCGGCCCGTGTCACCTCAATCCCCCAATCGTCAACGGCGGTCTCCACCTGCATCTTGATCTGCCCGATCAACGCGGAGCGGTTCGATTGCACCTCGTCGAGGTCCATCTTGCCCATCTCGGCCCGGACGATACCGGCCACGGTGGTGGCAATGGCGCCGTCGACATCGCGAATGCGGTAAACGGTCTTTTCCGGCTCAAGGATACGGTAGAAGACGGAGGTATCGATTTTCACCAACACGTTGTCCTTGGTGATCGCGTCCTGCTCGGCATTGGGCAATTGGCGTTCCAGCACCGACACCTTGTGCGCCACCCGGTCCAGGAACGGCACAATGAGGTTGATCCCCGGCCCCAGGACCGAGCGCAGGCGCCCGAACCGCTCCACCACGTGCTTTTCGGATTGGGGGACGATCCGAATGCCCAGGTAGATGCAAAGGATGATGAATAGGGCAACGGCAAGGATGAACCCGCCGCCGCCGATCAGGTCTTCAAGCATGGCTAATATACCTCTGAATTGGTCTTCTAGCTTCATATGCACACGATATGCGGCCTACGCGCCCTTGACTCCACCCCTAATCGACGGGGGAATTCCTTAGCTCCACTCCCGGTTCAGGTGTTTCATGACGTCACCGCTCCTCCGCCCCGCAACGCCAGGCGACCTCTCGTCGGTCGAGGCTCTGGTGCAGGCCGCCTACCAGCCGTGGGTATCAGTGATCGGCGCCAGGCCCGGCCCGATGATGGACAATTACGCCCGGGCAATTGCGGCGGGGCAGGTCACGGTTCTGGACGGCCAAGGCGGGATAGAGGCGATCCTTGTCCTGATTCCTCTGCCCGATGCGATGCTGCTCGACAATGTCGCCGTCGCGCCCGAAGCGCAGGGCAAGGGCCATGGCGCGCAACTGATGCGGCTGGCCGAGACCCGCGCCCGGCAATCCGGCTTTGACCGGTTGCGCCTCTACACGCACGAGAAGATGGCCGCCAACATCGCGCTCTATCAGCGCGCAGGCTTCACCATCACCCACCGCGTCACCGAACGGGGCCTGAACCGTGTCTACATGGAAAAACCCCTAGGCCAGCCGGATCCGTAGCGGCCCCTTCACGTCCATCCGCGCAATCTCACCGCGCACTTCCAGCTCCAGCTTCACCGTCACGACGTGCCAGCCAAGCTTGCCCAACCGCTCCAAGTCCTCGGGCGAAAGCTCCGCCCCCACCGCATCGCGCAGATCCTTGTTCAACATCCCGTCCGGGCCCGCTGCCCCGACAACCTTCAGGATCGCATCCCGCAGCAGATCGAACTTCCATACGGGAATGTTGCTTGTGCCATCCCTTCCCTCCACCGGCGTGCGGCAGGCCACCCGCTCAATCTCATCCTTCGCCATGGCAAATCCTCCCCAGCCAACCCTATCAAATCTGGCAACCGCTTTCTGCTCCCACCTTTTGGTGCCCGGCGAATAGGCGTATCCTTAGCCCATGCCCGCCCTCTGCCGCGATTGTCTGGAGATGTTTGACGAAGGCCGCCGCTGCCCGGTCTGCCGGTCGCCGCGTGTCACCTCACATCCCGAGCTGTTCGATCTGTCCATCGCCCATATGGATTGCGACGCGTTCTACGCCAGCGTCGAAAAGCGCGACAATCCGGAGCTGCGGGACAAACCCGTCATCATCGGCGGCGGGCGGCGCGGCGTCGTCTCTACCGCCTGCTATATCGCCCGCATCAAGGGCGTGCGCTCGGCCATGCCGATGTTCCAGGCCCTCAAGCTCTGCCCCGAAGCCGTTGTCGTGCGCGGCCGGATGGACACCTATGTGGAGGTCTCCAAACAGATCCGCCAGATGATGGAGGAGATGACACCGTCCATCGAACCGCTGTCGCTGGATGAAGCGTTCCTCGATCTCACCGGCACCGCGCGGGCCCATGGCCGCCCGCCCGCTATCATGCTCGCCCGCCTCGTGAAACGGATGCGCGAGGAGATCGGGATCACCGGCTCCATCGGGCTCAGCCACAACAAGTTCCTTGCCAAGATTGCCTCGGATCTCGACAAACCCCGTGGGTTCTCGGTCATTGGCGCGGCGGAAACGCTGGATTTTCTCTCCGACAAGCCCGTGCGCCTGATCTGGGGCATCGGCGCCGTCGGTCAGGCGTCCCTCAACAAGGCCGGCATCCAGACCTTCTCGGATCTGCAACGGTGGGAACGGGAGGCGCTGCACGATCGCTTCGGCTCCATGGGCGAACGGCTCTGGCACCTGGCCCGCGGCGAAGATCACCGCTCCGTCAAACGCGACCGCGCCGTCAAGGGCATCTCGAACGAGACCACGTTTCATGACGATATCGCCAGCATTGATCTGCTCGACGGCCATATCTGGCGCATGTCCGAAAAGGTTGCCGGCCGCCTGAAGGCCAAGGGCATCGCCGGTCGCACCGTGACGCTGAAACTCAAACGCGCCGATTTCAAACTGATCACCCGCCGCACGACCCTGCCTGATGCCACGCAAACCGCGGACCGGATCTACAACACCGCCCGCGCGCTCTTCGACCGGATGGACCACCCCTCCCCCTACCGCCTTCTGGGCGTCGGCGTGGCCGATCTCATCCCCGCCGATCAGGCAGACCGGGAAGGCAACCTGCTGGACCCGCAGGAGGCCGCCCGCCTGAAGGCTGAGCGCGCCACCGACGCGATCCGCGAACGGTTCGGCGCCGATGCGATCCTCAAGGGCCGCGCTCTGCGCTAGCCGCCGCCCGGCCACCCCCCTATCTTCCACTGGTTTTAAATACCCCGAGGGGCAAGGGGGCAGCGCCCCCAAAAGGGGTGGGAGGGCGGGCCCTCCCATCCCTCCAATCCTACTCCGCGGCCAACGGAACGCGCCCGGGCAGTGCGCCGATCACGCGGGCCAGAACCTGGCTGACGATCCGCTTGGTCTCTTCGAAGGCCGCATTGGGCCGCACGGTGCGCTCATCCATGTAAAGCCTCCGGTCGATCTCGACCTGCACCGCGTGAAACCCGATCGTCGGGCGCCCGTAGCGTTGCGTGATATACGCCCCCGCAAAGGGCGCATTGCGGCTCACGACGAGGCCGGCCTGCAGAAATCCGTCTTCCAGAACGTCGATGACCTCACTTCCGGCCGAGGCCCCGAACCGATCCCCCAGCACCACTTGCGGGCGCGGCGTGCCCGGCCGCGCGACCGTATCCAGCGCCTCATGGGGCATCGAGTGAAAGTCCAGAAGCACCGCCTGGCCGAACTGCGCCTTCGCGCGGCTCATCAGATTCTCCAGCTCGGCGTGGTAGGGTCGCCAGATCTGCTTGATCCGCGCATCCGCCTCCGCCCGGGGCAGCTTGCCGCGATAGATCGCGCGCCCATTGGCCACGACGCGCGGCACAACGCCGAGGCCGGAATTGATCCGCGGCGTCTGCACCACCCGGCCCACGCCGTCGATCACCCCGGGGTCCAGCTCATCGGAGGACCGGTTCAGGTCCAGATAGGCGCGCGGCCATTCCGCCGTCAGAAGCGGCGCACCCAGGGACGGCGCCGCAGCCACCAGACGGTCAATGAACGCATCCTCGGACGAACGGATCATACGCTCATCCAGCACCGAGGCGCGCAGAAACGACGGGGGGTAATGGCGCCCGGAATGGGGCGAGGCCACGATAACCGAGCTGGTAAGCTCACGCGGCAGATCCAGACGAAAAGCGGGGTGCATTGGCGCTCCGACCACGAAATGATACTTTACGATATAGCCGGTTTTTTGTGTCGGCCAAAAGCCCTTGCGCGTAGGGGGAACTCCTTTTATACGACCGCTCACCCACGCGGCCCCCGCGTTCTGGACCTATGGCCGTTTGGCAGGGTCTGAAATGCGGATCGGACGGGCCAAAGGGGGAGTACGGGCGATTAGCTCAGCGGTAGAGCACTTCGTTGACATCGAAGGGGTCACTGGTTCGATCCCAGTATCGCCCACCAACCGATATTTTGCGTCCGCAAAATGTCGGAGCGACAGGGTCACCGCGCAGCGGCGGTCCCGAAAGCAAGCCCGGCCACGGGCCACGAGATTTCGCCGGGCGCACACCGCGCCTCAGGATCAACCAGGCGCAAATGACGCGCCGCGATGAAGGAGAAGACCCATGAAGGTCAAGAACTCGCTCCGCTCGCTCAAGAACCGCCATCGCGATTGCCGCGTTGTGCGCCGTAAGGGCCGCGTCTATGTGATCAACAAGACGCAGCGCCGGTTCAAAGCCCGCCAGGGCTGAGATCCACCGAGCACCGGATTGAAAAGGCCGCTCCTTCGGGGGCGGCTTTTTTCGTTTGCGGGAGTTTTGACGCAACGTCAGACCGGCAATCCAAATATCTGCCACATTGTCGACCTACGGAAACCCGTAGGTTCAAAACCTCTCGGCCCGATCACATCTGGTGATGTCGGGGCATTCGGAAGGGGACGCGGTCATGGATTTTGGCATTCTGATTATCCTGGGTCTGGCTTGGGCCATCGGAACGCCGATTGTCGCCCTTGTGGCCCTCACCAAGGCAAATCGGCTGGAACGTGAACTGAAGGCGCTCGGATCCGCCTCTGGATCTATCGCGCCAGCAACCACGCAACCCTCCGCGACAAGCACCCCACCTGTTCAACAACCTACCGCCGAGACGCGTCCAACCTCCAAGGGGCGCGCGTGGTCCGGCAACACGACCGATCCGGTCACCCCCGCGAATACACCGCCGCAAACCGCCGCCGCCAAGGTCGCCGCGCCCGCAACCACCGGTAAATCAACGCCTCCCCCGCCGCCCGTCCCACCCACCCCGCGCCCGGATCGGATGGGCCCGCTCAAGGCGTGGCTGGCGGCCAACTGGATTGCCGTTGGCGCCGCCGTGTCGCTCGCCTTTGCGGGCATCTATCTGGTGATCTACGGGATCGAACAGGGCTTCATCACACCCGCCGTCCGGGTCATCATGGCCGCTATTCTGGGCGGTACCCTGATCGGCGCGGGCGAATGGCTGCGCCGCCGCACATCCCGCTTCCCCGACGATATCGTGCCAGCCATCCTGGCCGGGGCCGGGCTTGTCACGCTCTACGGCACCGTGGCTGCCGCCGATCTGCTCTATGGGTTCCTGTCGGAAACCGGCGCGCTGATCCTCTTGGTCTGCGTGGCTACCATCTCCCTGGCGCTCGGCGGGCGGCACGCGATGTTCCTGTCGGCCTTCGGCCTGATCGGAGCGGCGTTCGCGCCCTGGATCGTCGGCGGCACCCCACAATCGGACCTGATGATGCCCGCCTATTACGGGGCCCTGGCGATCATCGGTGTGGCGCTGGCCTGGTTCCGCGGCTGGCATGTCCTGACGCCACTGGCCGGGGCACTGGCCCTTGGCCTCGGCTTCCTGCCCGCCCAGGCGGGATCAAGCGGCAACTGGCCTGCCCTCGGCCTCTTTCTTGTCATCGGCACTTTCACGTGGCTCGGCGCGCTGATCCATCCCCTCGCACCGGACCGCCTGGCCGCCAAGGCCACTGACCCGGCAAAGGCATGGGAGCGATCCGTCTCCTTGTTCACGACCCTGATCGTGCTCGCCGTCACCCATCTCGCCTTTATCGTCGTTTCTCTGGCCCTCGCCGAGCTTGCCCTCACCGGCGGCCTTCTTCTGGCCGCCACGGCCTTGGCGATGATCATACAGGAGCGCACGAAACTGCTGGCCGAGCTGCCCGCGCTCCCCCTGATGTCCGCCCTCCTTCTCGTTCTGGGCCATGCGGTCCAGGACGGCCCCGGCCAGAGCGCGATCACGCTTCTTCTGATCGCATCGCTGATGGCCATCATCTACGCCACCCGCACCATGGCGCGCGGAGGCACTGTGGCGTGGGCGTTCTGGGCGGCGCTGGTCACCGGTGGATCCTTTGGCACGCTGGAATACGCCACGCGCCCCGCCGAAACCCTCGGGGCCTATCCGTGGTCCTTGGCGCTGATGGGCGCGGCGGCCATCGCCACGTTCGGGGCCACCTGGGCCAAGACCATCACCGGCAGGCTTGAGGCGTCCGGCCTTTTCACCATCGCAGCCGGTGGCCTGATCGCACTCGCCCTGACCGTCACATTCGACGCTGCCGCGCTCACAATCGCCCTGTCGATCACGCTGGTTCTGGCGGCGATCCTCAATCTCCGCCTGCGCCTGCCCTATGTGGCCGAGGCCTCGGCGTTGGCGGTGGGCGGCCTCGTGGTGCGGCTGGTCCTCTATCCCGGGCTCGATTGGGGGTGGTCGGCCAGCTGGCTCCAGCTTGCGCTGGCCTATGGCGGCACGATTGCGGCCTTTGCCGCCATCACCCTGCTGACCCGCCGCGCGGAAAAACCCACGCTTCGCGACACGGCCATGGTGGGCCTCGGCATCCTCGTACCGGCCACCTTCTGCCTGGTCCTCTTCCGAATCGAGGCGGGCCCCGCCGCGGTTTTCCCCGGTCCCTCCCACTGGTCCCTGGCGCTGGCGGGCATGGCGATCTTCGCCTCCGGCCTTGGCCTGCGCCCCCGTCAGATGGCAAGCGATTTCGGAACCAACCTGCGCCTTGGCGCCTGCCTCATCATCGCGGCAGCGGGTGTTCTGACCGTGCTCGCCGCCGCCACCATGTTGTCCCCGCTAGTGGCGCCGGGCGAACTGGTCCGCGGCCCGATCCTGCTCAACAGCCTTGCCATCACCTATATGGCGCCCGCAGCGCTGTTCCTGGCGGCTATTCGGATCCTACCCGCCGCCAAACCCCCGAACACCGATCTGTTCCGGATCGGCCTCGGCGGGCTCAGCCTTATGCTGACGCTGGCGTGGATCTTCCTCACCGCGCGGCATGTCTGGCAAGGGCCCGCGATGGCCAGCGCGCCCATACTGCCCGGCGAACAGACAACCTATACCGTCCTGATGGTGATCCTTGGCGCCGCCACGATCTGGATCTCGACGCTGGTGCAGGCAAACCTGCGCGATCTGGTGCGCCGGGCCGGGCTGATCGTGATCGGCCTGACGATGGCCAAGGCGATGCTCATCGATGCGTCCGGGTTGGAGGGGCTGGCCCGCGTGCTCAGCTTCCTGATCCTCGGCCTGGTTCTGACGGCCCTGGCCTGGGCGGACCGGCGATTGGGGGGCAAGAACACACAAACGTGACGGCGCAGGCGCTGCCGGTTCTCCTCCATCGCGGCTATGGGGCGATCCCCGCTAGGATTGGGCAACCGGCTCTGCCCGGGCGCCCAATTCAAACCGAAAGACGTGCCACGATGTTCCTCCGCCGCCTAGCTCCGACCACCCTTGCCCTGCTTGTCCTGACGGCCCTGCCCTCAATCGCGCAGGATAGCGGGGGCCAAGCCCCCTGCACGCCCGACAGCACCACGCAATCATGCCCCGCGCCCGGTGGCGCGACGCCCGCAGATATCAACCTCGACCCGTAAGCGCCTCACCGCTCCCGCGCGATCAGGTCACCCAGCGTGTAGCTTTGCGCAATCGGGCCGGAATCGCCCGGAATGAACCCCGGATCCTGCCCCATACATCCCAGCCCGCAGACCTGACTGGCCACGCCGCGGGCCCCGTCGATATACCACAGCCGCCCGCCGGGCGTGGCGACATAGCCGTTCACACCCTCTTCCATGTCGCCCCGCACATCGTCGGAGGAGGGAACCTCGCTATCGGCGGCGCGGTCGAAGGCGGCATGGGTGTGGAAGCTGGCCACAACCTCCACAAACCGGCTTTCATCACCCCGGCTCAGGCAGCCCCAGGCATCGCCGCGCGTCACCTCGGTGGCGGCAAGCTGGCCGCCGGGCATCCGCCCGATATAGCCGCAATATTCAAGATTCTCCGCGAAACTGCGCGGCTGCAACTGCAACAGCACCGCGCGCGCCGCTGCCAATTCCGCCGCCTCCTGCGCCTGCACCGCCCCCGCCCCAAGGGGCAGGAGCGTCAGGCCGATGGCGGCCAGCCCCATGGATCGCATCAGCGGTTCACCCCGTCCAACCGGATGATGCCGCCGACCGTTTCGGCCAACAGGCGCACAACGCTTTGCTGATTGAGGTATCCCGTCACATCCAATCCCCGCGATTCCTGGTAGCGGCGGATCGCGCGGCGCGAACGGTCATCGAACCGTCCATCCACCCGCCCCGGCTCCAGCCCGAGAGCATCAAGGCGTTGTTCGATCAGCGACCGGGTCACCGGCGGCAGGTTCAACGCCGCTTCCCGCGCTTCGAACTGGGCAATCTGCTGCCCGGTGAAGCCGCCGCCACCCCCGGTCAATTGGTTGATCCGCCCCTGCGCCTGATCGCGGAAGGCGCCGTTCGGGTAATCGTCCAGGTAGGCGCCATAAGCCGGCACGGTGTCGTTCCCGCGGGCGATATCCCACGCCGCGCGATCCTCTGCCTCCGCCTGCGCGCGGGCCTGCCGCTCGGCGATATCCAGAAGCGATTCCGCGGTGTTGGAATAGATCCCGTCGGGATACCGGTCGAGATAATCGCGCAATCCCTGTTCCGTCGCGCCCTGGCCCGTCACCTGCCAATAGGCGCGGTCCGCCCGGTCCCGCTCTTCCGCGGCCTGGCGGGCCTCTTCCTCCAGTTCGGCGGCACGGACGGCGGCCTGCTGGCTGATCGTGTTGATCTGCGCCGCGTCCAGAAAGCCGGTCACGGCAATGCCCTGGGCCGTCTGCCAGCCCCGGATCGCGCTGCGTGTGCCCGACCCGAAGATGCCGTCAATCCCGCGTGTGTCGTAATCGAGAATCGAAAGGCCCCGCTGGATCTGCTGGCGCTGCTGACGCGATAGGTTCAGCGCGGTCTCGGAGGCCTCGGCGAGGGCAATGGGGTCGTTTTCGATGTTGCTGGTCCGCGCCTGCGCCTCTTCCGCAAAGGCCCCGTTCGGATAGCGGTTCAGATAGGCGCGGTAGGCCGCCGGCGTATCCAGTTCCAAAGCCGCCTCCCACAGGGCGATCTCGTCCTGGCCCGGTTGGGTGGTCGGCGGTTGCGAAATGTCGGGCAGCGGCGCCGCCACGTCCCGCGCGGGGAAGTACGCCACTGTCGGCGAGACAAAGCCAAAGGCGCGCAGATCCCGCGTCTGCGACAACGCAGCGCTCAGATCGGTGCCCGGCACCAGCAGTGCATCGGTTGTGAACGTGGCCAGCGCGTCCGGCGATCCGGCCAGAACCGTCACACCCTGCGGCGCCTCGATCCGCCCGACACCGACGCCAAGCCCGCTGCCCAGCTCGATCCGTCGACGCTCCAGCCCCAGCATCACAACCGACCGCCCCGGCGCGCTTGCCGCCACGTCCAGCATCACCGAAAGGCTCAGCCCGCCGCCGCTGACCGAGGCAAGGCTCGGTTCGTCCACCCGGCTGCCCAGCAGCCAGCTATCGCTATCGGACCGCGCGAAATGGCCCACGGCGGCGATCAGAACACGCGCGGTTTCGTCTGCATCCAGGAGGCGGTCCAGCCCCTCGCGCAGATCCGCGCCGTCGCCATCCGACACCGTGATCACGTCAAACCCCGCCGCGCTCAGGTCGTCCTCCAGCCGTTCAATCGCGCGTCCCTCGCGCAGGTTCTGGGCGTTGGAATAGCGGTCGTTGACCAGCAACAGGGCGGTGTCGGCGGCCGCCACAGCAGGCAGGAGGCCGGAGAGCATTCCGGCGGCAAAGGCAATCAGGTTGAAACGCATGAAAATAGCTCCGTCTTCGAATCGGTGTCACCCCCTGACTAGCACGGGGACCGCCCGTTAACGGATAACGCAGGGTCATCCCGGCCCGGTCATCCGATGACGGCGCGCCCATCGGCAGCAAGCCGCCACCGATCCCGCTCAACCATGCGGATGGAACGGGTAATCCGCGCCCGCGTTCCTAAGTAAGAGCAAGGCCCACTGCTCATGTCACCGCACCTGATACGAAAGGACGCCCCATGTTCCCTCGGATCCACAGATCAGCCGCATGTCTATTGATCGGAGCGCTTGCGATCGCGCCCGTCCCGGCCGCCGCCCAGTTCGAGGATGCAGGCGTCGCCTCGTTTCTCGCGGCCGACGCCGATGGCGACGAATACCTGACCTTCGATGAGTTTCGCGTGTTTATCCAGAACATGGCCGCGGCCGGCGCGCCGCTCTCGATCCGTATCCAGCGCTTCGGCGCCTACCGGATCGCGTTTCGCCAGGTCGACGCGAACGGCGATGGCATCGCCACACCCGCCGAACTCCGCGCCGCCGATGGCGGGTATGAGCCGACGGGCCGTTAATCGTAGCTGCGCTGATCGTCGATGACCTTGCCATCGTTCGGCAGGCTGCCAGGCGCCACGACCTCCACCCGGCCCTTCAGCTTCAGGGTCTCGGACACGGCCTGCGACAAGGCATCCGGGTCACCGCCCTCCGCTTCGATCCGGACGACCATCACATCCATCTCCCCGTCGCGCTCGGCAATCACCCGCGCCTTCGCCACACCGGTTTTCGCAACCAGATCGGCCACCTGTTCGGGCCGCACGAACATGCCCTTGATCTTCGTCGTCTGATCGGCGCGCCCCATCCACCCCCTGATGCGGGTATTCGTCCGCCCACACGGGCTCTGCCCCGGCAAAATGGCGCTCAGATCCCCGGTCGCGAACCGGATCAGCGGGTAATCGGGGTTGAGCGACGTGACGACGACTTCGCCCACCTCACCGTCCGCCACCGGATCGCCGGTGCCCGGGCGCACGATCTCCACGATCACGCCCTCATCAAGGATCATCCCCTCGGGCGGCTGTGCCGGAAAATCAGGCCCCGGGCTCTCATAGGCGATATTGCCCAGATCCGCGGTGGCATAACATTGCAGGCACGCAATGCCCCGATCCGCATAGGCCTGCCGCAGGCTCGGGAACAGCGCCCCGCCCCCCACCGCCGCCCGCGTGAAGCCAAGCGCCACGCCCATCTCGTCCGCCTTGTCGAGGATCACGTTCAGGTAATCGGGCGTGCCGGCATAGGCGGTGCAGCCGATATCCTTGGCCGCGCGCACCTGAAGCTCGGTCTGGCCGACACCTGCGGGCAGCACCGCCGCCCCCACGGCCCGCGCGCCACTTTCAAAGATCATGCCCGCAGGCGTCAGGTGGTAGCCAAAGCAGTTCTGCACGATGTCACCCGCGCCGATCCCCACGGCATGCAGGAACCGCCCCATGCGCCACCAATCATGCGTCACACCGCCGGGCTCGTAGATCGGGCCGGGGCTCTGGAACACATGCGCGACGTTGCCGACAAGCATCCCCCCAAAGGGCGGCTGTTCCGCCTGCCACGCCACCAGATCGGATTTCCGCAGCACCGGCAGCCCGGCCAAGTCCGCCAGATCACCAAGCGGCCCGTTCCCCGGCAAACAATTCCCGTCTGCCGCGCGCACCCGCTCCAATTGCGTGTTCAGCGCCGCCAATTGCTCTGCCGCCCGCTGATCGGCGCTGCGCGTTTCAAGCGCGTCAAAGTATCCCTGCTTCTGATCCAGCATCGTCGCGCTCCTCATACCTTCACCCAGCCCATGCGATGGTCCTGCCCCATCGCGGCGTCCAAAACCTGGGCCGCCCGCGCCACCGTGTCCGGCGGCCATTCCCAGAATTCGACGGCCACGTCGCTCAGTACAAAGGTCGGCGGGCCGTCATCGATCAAATCGTTCACATCGATCCGCGCCTCGCAGATCAGACACGTCACACACCGCGACGGATCATCACCTTCAAAATACGTCGAAAAAAGCTCGAAGCATTGCTCCATTTGCGCCGCGGCCCGGCCGTCATCGCGCTTGGTCCGCGCGCCGCAGCAGGGGCAGCGAAACGACGGCGTGTCGATGAAGGGCCCGTGGTTGATGTATCTGGGCCCGCAAAACGCGACGCCATTAGGGGTCTTGATCACGGTCCCGTCCGGCAGATCATATGCCTTGGTCTCAAGTCCCGTCGCCGGGCCAGGTCTGAACACCGGCACATCCTTCGTGTAGGCGGTCTCCGGATCGGCATCACCGGCGATAAACCCCGCAGCACGCAGCGCCGTCTCATTCCGTCCAACGCCGGGATACCCGACAATGGCATAGGCCATGCCCATCCGACGTGGCCCTCAATTCGCCAGCGTGCTGAACGGTTCGCCCACACGCAGCACATGGGTGGTGATCGCCACCATGTCGGTCTCCCCCACATTGGTCAGGCCACCATGCACCTCCCCCTCGGGGAAGTAGAGCGGCGTGCCCACGGCAAATTCGATGATGGCGCCATTGGGGGCCTGCGCGGTGGTCGGCGTGATCACCACGGCATGTTCATCACCGGGATGGGTGTGCAGCGGGATGGTCGCCCCCGGCGGCACCGACAAGCGGCTCACCACCACTTCCATGCTCTCCGATCCCGGCACAGGGCTGCGCCGAAGCTCCTCGCGGGAGGCCTCCTGCGCCCCGGCCGAAACACTCATCGCGCAGAGCAGCGCGCCTGCCAGCAAGATCTTCATCACAATTTCTCCCGTTTCATAGTCAGCTCAGCCATCGCTTGCGGCGGCGATAGGACCGCACATCGCGAAAGCTCTTCCGTCCTTCCTCGGACATGCCGAGGTAGAATTCCTTCACATCCGGGTTCTCGCGCAGCTCCGCGGCCGGGCCATCCATCACCACCCGCCCGCTCTCCAAGATGTAGCCGTAATGGGCGAACCGCAGCGCCACATTGGTGTTCTGCTCGGCCAGCAGGAAGGTCACGCCCTGCTCCTCGTTCAACCGCTTCACGATCCCGAAAATCTGTTCCACCAACTGCGGCGCCAGGCCCATGCTCGGCTCATCGAGCAAGATCGTCTCGGGCTTCGACATCAGGGCGCGGCCAATCGCGCACATCTGCTGTTCACCGCCCGAGGTATAGCCCGCCTGGCTCGTGCGCCGCTCTTTCAGGCGCGGGAAATAATCATAGACAAGCTCCAGATCCGCCGCGATGGCCCCGCGCCCGTCCTTGCGCGAATAGGATCCGGTCAGAAGGTTTTCCTCCACCGTCAGATGCTCGAAACAATGGCGGCCTTCCATCACCTGGATCACACCGCGATCCACCAGATCGGAGGGCAACAGATGCTGCACCCGCTCGCCACGATAATTGATCGACCCCTTGGTCACCTCGCCGCGCTCGGATTTGAGCAGGTTCGAAATCGCCTTGAGCGTCGTCGTCTTGCCCGCACCGTTGCCACCCAGAAGCGCCGTGATGCCGCCCTTGGGCACCTTCAGCGACACACCTTTCAGCACCAGGATGACGTGGTTGTAGATCACCTCGATATTGTTGACCTCCAGAAGCGTCTCCGCCCCGGCCTCAACTTTCTGATCAATCGCCTGATCCAGCATCCCGTTCATCCCCGGTTAAGGTTAACAGCGCGCCCGCCTGTCGCGCGCAGCCCTGCCCATCTTTGTTCCAAAAATATGCAAATTCCGGCGGCGGCATCCGCGCCGCCGCCGGAGGTGTCAGATCAGCTCTCGGCGCATTGCGGCTCGATGCCGTTCTCTTCGGCATATTGGGCCGAATCTTCCTCGACCAGAGGCTGCGTCACGCTGTCATCGGGTGCGATGAAGTCGGTCAGGGTGACCCAGGCTTCGCCGTCCCATTGCTGCATGATCGCCATGCCGGTGCCGCCGTGATCTTCGCAGGTCACAGTGAATTCCGGCCCGATGCCCGGCATCCCCGCCGCTTCCATCACCTCGTCGGTGATGTTGAGCGCTTCCATCCCGTCCCGCATCATCGATGCATCGATCTCGGCCACACCATGGATCTCCTGGGCGGTCCGCGCAGCTTCCGCCGCAAGGAAGGCCGCATACATGCCACGGGTATAGAGCACCGATCCCAGGTTGCTGCCGTCACCGGCCGCCAGGCCCGCATCGATCACGTGCTCCTGGATTTCCGCGAAGACAGGCATATCGCCCAGGCGGTTCATGTTCAGCGAGCGATAGCCCGCCGCATCCGCGCCCACCGAAGCCACGTCATGCTCGGCCCCGGCCCACCAGTTGCCGATGAAATTCTCCATCGGGTAACGGATGTTGACGGCCTCCTGCACGGCAACCTGGTTCATCACGCCCCAGCCCCACATCACGACGTAATCGGGACGTTCGCGGCGGATCTGCAGCCACTGGTTGCCCTGCTCCTGGCCCGGATGGTCCACGGCCAGTTGGGTCAGCTCGAACCCGTGCTGAGCGGACAGCGTTTCCAACGTGCGGATCGGCTCCCGGCCATAGGCGGAGTTGTGGTAGAGCAATGCGATGGTCTGCCCCTCAAGGCTGCCGTCATTCTCTTCCAGCAACTGGTTCACGATCACCGAGGCCGCATCCCAGTAGTTCCCGGGATAGTTGAAGACATGGCTGAAGACGTTGCCGTTCGCGGCGGAGGTCCGGCCATAGCCCATCGTATGAAGCGGGATGCCATCGGCGGTCGTGCGCGGGATCAGCTGATAAGTGATGCCCGTGCTTAGCGGCTGATAGACCAACGCGCCTTCGCCGCGGGTGCTCTCATAACATTCCACGCCCCGCTCGGTGTTATAGGCCGTCTCACATTCCGGCACGCGTGTGATCACGCCGCCGATGCCGCCATCCCGCTCGTTCAGAAGCGTCATGTAATCCGCATAGCCATCCGCGAACGGGATACCACCCGCCGCATAAGGCCCGGTCCGGTAGCTGAGCGACGGGAACACAAGGTCCGCCGCCGCGGGGCTTCCCGCAGCGATCGCCGCGCTTACCGCAATAAATGCCAGTTTCTTCATCGGGTCATTCCTCCCTTGGATTTTGTCCGATTTGGGTTGCCCGGGCCTCCCAGCGCCGGGATATGCGCAGCCGCCCTCAATGCGGGAACGGCCACAATCTCAGTTTCTCTTTCACCAGCGCCCAGAGCCGGGCGAGGCCATGGGGCTCTACGATCAGGAAGAACATGATCAGGGCCCCCACGATGACGAATTCGAAATGGGTCGCCAGCGCGCTGTCCCAGCCCATCGTTCCGGTCAGGATGTTGCGCAGAACCACCGGTAGGATCACCATGAAGGCCGCACCCGCAAAGCTGCCGAAGATGCTGCCAAGCCCGCCGATGATGATCATGAAGAGCACCAGGAACGACTTAGTGATGCCGTAAGCCTCCCCCACCTCCACCGCGCCCAGATAGACGGTGAAGAGAAGCGCCCCCGCGATCCCCACATAGAAGCTCGACGCCGCAAAGGCTGTCAGCTTGGCCTTGAGCGGGTTCACCCCGATGATCTCGGCGGCAATGTCCATGTCGCGGATCGCCATCCATTGTCGGCCCACCGAGCCGCGCGTCAGGTTCCGCGCCACCCAGGCCAGCACGAATACGAACAGGAAGCAGAAGAGGTATTTAGCCCAGCTCTCCGCATTCGGCCCCGTCACCGGGATGTTGATAAAGTAGAAGAAGTCCCGCTCCGGCGCGCTGATCTGGCCAGACGCCGAGTAATTGTAGAACCACGGCACCTTGTTGAAGAGCCAGATCAGAAAGAACTGCGCCGCCAGCGTCGCCACGGCGAGGTAAAACCCCTTGATCCGCAGGGACGGCAAACCAAACGCCACGCCGACCATCGCTGTCATCGCGCCGCTGAGCAGCGTGATGGAGATCATGTCGAGCCCCGGAAACGCCGTCATCAGCTTGTAGGACGTATAGGCGCCCACCGCCATGAACCCGCCAGTGCCCAACGACACCTGCCCGCAATACCCGGTCAGGATGTTCAACCCGATCGCGGCAATCGCGTAGATCAGGAACGGGATCAGGATCGAGTTCGCCCAGTAATCATTGATGATGAAGGGAATGATCGCCACACCCACGAACAGCACGAAATAATACCGATACCGGTCGAACAGGATCGGGAAGGTCTGGTTGTCGGCGGCATAGGACGTCTTGAAATCGCCCGCTTCACGGTAAAACATCGATTACCCCCTGTTCCGGTTGGTTCGGAATGATCGTCCACATCGAGCAGTGCGGCTAACACGCCACAAACTCCGCAGGCGGCAGCCGGTATTCCGAACTCGAGCAGCGGTTCGCCAATGAAGAAGAAGCGCAATGAGTACGCGCCAACAATCATCGAAGATACGAAGTACAAGCCTTTGGAAAACTTGTTTTTCCCCACCCTGCGAACGCTCGAACGTCCGAGACGAACACTTAGAAACACAACCGAGACGGCCATTGTCATAAGAATGCCGACGACGATGTAGCCGAAAGCCGGCATTCCACCCTCTATGCCGTTCTGAATCTGTGCCGGTGCCAATATGAGAAGCTGCACTGCAACAAAGATCCCGAACAGCGCCGATGCACGATACAGGATGTTCAAGGCGACATCCCTCATCCTCGTTATACTCGCTCAATGATCTTCTCCCCGAACAATCCCTGCGGGCGGAACACCAGGAACACCAGCGCCAGCACATAGGCGAACCAGTTCTCCGTCGCGCCGCCGATCATCGGGCCGATGGCGAATTCGAACAAAGCCTCGCCCACCCCGATGATCAGCCCGCCAATGATCGCGCCCGGGATCGACGTGAAGCCCCCCAGCATCAGCACCGGCAGCGCCTTCAGCGCGATCAACGACAAGGAGAACTGCACGCCAGACTTACTGCCCCACATGATCCCGGCGACCAGCGCCACAATCCCCGCCAGCGACCAGACCAGCACCCACACGTAGTTGAGCGAGATGCCCACCGACAAAGCCGCCTGATGGTCGTCGGCCACCGCCCGCATCGCGCGGCCGTTCTTGGTGTATTGCGAATAGGCGATCAGCCCTATCACAAGGATCGCGGCAATCAGCGTCGCGGCGATATCCAGATTGTCGATGAAGAAGCCATATCCCAGCGCCTCGAATGTGGTGACATCGATCCAGTCATTGATGCCCTGCGGCAACCCCACATCGAGATTGCGGATTTCCGAGCCCCACATCAGGTCGCTCACGCCCTCCAGGAAATAGGCCAGACCGATCGTCGCCATGAACAGGATGATCGGCTCCTGCCCCACCAGATGTTTGAACACGAACCGCTGCACCAGATAGGCAAAGGCGATCATCACGATAACGGTCAGAAGGATCGCCAGCAGCGCCGGAACCTCCCACCCGAAATAGTGGATATCGGTCCCGAAGATCTCGTTGATCACATGGGCAAACGGCACCCGCCCCTGCTGTATCCCCACCAACGTCATCGCCGCGAACAGCGCCATGACCCCCTGGGCATAATTGAAGATCCCCGACGCCTTGAAGATCAGCACGAAGCCAAGGGCCACCAGCGCATACATCACCCCGGTCATCAGACCGTTGAGCGTCACTTCCATGGCGAAGACGAGTTGTTCAGGCATCAATTCTCTCCTACCAGTGCGGCCGCGCAATCCGGGGACACTGTCAATTCACCTGTCTCGGCCAACTGGATCGCGCAGTCCCGCGGAGCGCCACTTGGATTGATAAGGTATTTTTCCGCATAGAGAGCGGCTGACGCGCTGAATGCAAAGATCAAGGACCATAGATGGCATTGCCCGAAAGTGTTGAGGATAGTGGGCGCATCAGTCTCTCCGCGTGACAGCGCGGCAGTGGCAGACGAATAGACAAGAATCCCCGCGATGCACGACGCCAGCGAAAGCGCCACGATCCCGTACACAACGGTCAGGCCAAGCGTCGTTTCGCGCGGCATGAATTCCGCCGGGGCGAATAGCAGCAGCGCAGCCGCAACGCCGAGGGTATACTTGTTGAATTCGATGATCTTATCCAATCTCGTCTCCTAGCAATACGGACAGATCTGCGAGGCTACCGCTTTGTTTTCTGCGGACACCTCCGTCTCTGGTGCAGCCGCGATGGCCGCGCCCAGCATCATAAGCGCTGTCCGGACATCGGCCGATGTCACCTTCGCACTACCCCGCCCCTCAGCGACCCGTGCGCGATAGGCTTGATCGACACTCTGCTCGAAGGTCCGCCGGATGAATGCCTCTTCATGGTCATGGATCGTGACAAGCTGTTTGAGATCGAAGGCGTTAATTGGGATATGCGCCGTCCGGGAGATTTCTACACCACGCCCCTCGAACATCTCTTCCAGGGCGGACCGAAGGATGGACTGGTCTACGAACATGACAGATCTTCCCTTGGTGAAAGCGGGGCTGAGGCGAGCGCGGCCGATCTGCGCGGAAATATGGTGCGGTGGTCTGCCATCCCTCAGCTCTCCAAAACCGTTTCGATAACCGTCAGGCTCCGCGGCTCGCTCGTGCGGTCGATCTCCACCTCGATCCGCGGCTCCCGCCACGTGGTCGATTGCAAGGTCTGCGGTGCCACGCCGTCGGCCGGATCGGCGCGGGGCACGGGAATGTAAGTGCCGTCTGCCAGCACCTGCCGCACCCAATCGTCCACCTCCGCCCCGAACGCCCCGTAGATCGCGCAGAACTGGACAACCGCATCGGGCGTCGAGACGACCATCTGCCAGTCCCGAAAATCCGCCATCCACATCTCGCGGTGAGCGTCCGAGGCCATCAGGGTGAGGCCCTGGGTATCGCTCTCCCGCACCTCCGCCATCGGCGTCAGGCACCGCGCCTGAAACTGGGCGAATGTATCCCCGATCTGGGCCGAGGCAGGCGCGGCCAGACCGGCACACAGATATACCGCCGATATACCGGGGATATACTGCAGATATCTGCCCGATTCAGTCATGGGCGACCCCCAGATAGGCGTCGATGACTTCCTGGTTCGAGCGCACCTCATCGGGCGTCCCGTCGCCGATCTTCTTGCCGTAATCCATCACGACCACGCGGTCGGACAAGTCCATCACAACACCCATGTCGTGCTCGATCAGAACGATGGTGGTGCCGAACTCGTCATTCACGTCAAGGATGAAGCGCGACATGTCTTCCTTCTCCTCCACGTTCATGCCCGCCATAGGTTCATCCAGCAGTAGGATCTGCGGCTCGGCGGCCAGCGCGCGGGCCAGCTCCACGCGCTTTTTCAGGCCATAGGGCAAGCGCCCCACCGGCGTCTTGCGGATTGCCTGAATCTCAAGAAAATCAATAACTTCCTCGGCCTTCTGGCGGTTGATCGTTTCCTCGTCCTGGGCCTTGCCCCACCAAAACGCCTGGCTCAGAAAGCCCGCTTTCATGTGGTTCAGGCGCCCCGTCATGACGTTGTCGAGCACGCTCATCCCCTCGAACAGAGCGATGTTCTGAAAGGTCCGGGCGATGCCTTGGCGGGCCACCTGAAACGGCTTCATCGGCGGTCGTTTGGAGCCGCGATAGAACACTTCGCCGTCTTGCGGATGATAGAAGCCGCTGATCACGTTGAGCATCGAGGATTTGCCCGCCCCGTTCGGCCCGATGATCGCGCGGATCTCCCCCTCGCGCACATCGAACGAGATGTTCTTGATCGCCTCAACCCCGCCAAACCGCAGCGTGATATTGCGCATCTCCATCACCACCGGCCCGATCTGCCGACCGTCCGCCGTGACGTATCCTTCTGCTGCATTATCAAGCATTTAGTCTGCCTTCTCTCGCACGGCTTGCGCCGATCTGAATATCAATGCACCGATCAGTCCGTAAATCAGCAGCGCCATCAGCGCCCAGACGAAGTTGTTCTCCACCACCTCGGCCATCCCGATGAAAAGTGCGGCCACACCGCAAATCCCCACGGCCCCACCCTGAATGATCGATGCGCCCTTTTCGACATACCGTCCGGCGACCCAGGACGCCGCAAACCCCAGCAAAAACAACCCAACCGCGGTCAAGGTCATGGGCAACGCCCCCGCGGGATGGCGGGTGGGGCGCCGTGCCTGCACGCGCGTCCACCCGTCATTCCGCCGCCATCCGGGCGCTATCCACGGCTACGGTCGCGGCATCGCGGATCTCGATCGTGGCGGAAATCTTGCCCTTCCGCCCATCCTCGTAGGTGACTTCCGTTTCGGTGTATTGGGAGGTCTTTTCGGAATAGAGTGCGTCCAGAAGATCCGCGAATTTCTCCTCGATGATACGCCGCCGCACTTTCCGCGTGCGGGTCAGTTCCCCGTCATCGGCGTCCAACTCCTTGTGCAGCACCAGGAACCGCGCAATCTGGCAATGGGCCAGCATCGGATCCTCCGCGACCGACCGGTTGACCGCTTCCACATGGCTTTGGATCGAGGCCAGAACCTGCGGATGCCCGGCAAGCTCCTGATAGGACGCATAAGCGATGTTGTTGCGCTCCGCCCAGTTCCCCACCGCGCTCAAATCGATATTGATGAACGCCGTGCAATAGTCCCGCTCGTTCCCGAAAACGACCGCTTCCAGAATATCGGGATAGAACTTGAGCTTGTTTTCCACGTATTTCGGCGCGAAGAGACCGCCCGCGGCGGTTTTGCCCACATCCTTCGCCCGGTCCAGAATCCGCAGATGGCCGGTATCCTCTTCGATGAACCCGGCATCGCCCGTCGCGACCCAGCCCTCGGCATCCTTTGTGCTCGCCGTCGATTCCGGGTTCTTGAAATACTCCACAAACGTGCCGGGGGAGCGGTAGAAGACCTCGCCGTTCTCACCAATCTTCAGCTCCACACCGGGTGACGGCACGCCGACCGTATCCGGGCGCACTTCGCTGTCGGGTTGCTGGGTGATGAAGACGGAGGCCTCCGTCTGGCCGTAGAGCTGCTTGAGATTGATCCCAAGCGCGCGGTAGAAATCGAAGATCTCCGGCCCAATCGCCTCGCCCGCCGTGTAACCCACGCGTATCCGGCTCATGCCCAAGGTGTTTTTCAGCGGCCCGATCACCAAGGCATTGTCTATCGCATAGGCCAACCGCTCGCCCGCGGTCACCGGTTTTCCATCAAGCATCTTCGGCCCGATCACTTTGGCCCGTGCCATGGCGCGATCAAAAAGGCCTTTCTTGACCTTCCCCGCATCCTCCATCCGGATCATGACCGACGTTAGCAACGTCTCGAACACACGGGGTGGCGCGAAGAAATAGGTCGGCCCGATCTCTCGCAGATCGGTCATCATCGTGTCCGCACTTTCGGGGCAATTCACGCAAAAGCCGGTCCAGTAGGCCTGCCCGATGGAGAAGATGAAATCCCCCACCCACGCCATCGGCAGATAGGCCAGAACCTCATCTTCCTTGCGCAGATCGTCGAATTCCGACGAAGAGCGCGAGGCCTCGATGATATTGCGGTTCGACAGGACCACACCCTTGGGCTTGCCGGTGGTGCCGGACGTGTAAAGCATCACGCAGGTGCTGTCGTAGTCCAGCTCCGCCTCGCGGGCCCGAAGCTCGCTTTCCAACCGTTCATGGGCGGCGCGCCCTTCGGTCTGCACATCGGTCAACGCGTGCAGTTTGGAATGGTCGTATTTCCGCATCCCACGGGCTTCGGCATAGATGATATGCTCGATACCATGCAGGGTTTCCTGCGCCTCGATAACCTTGTCGACCTGCTCCTGATCTCCGGCCACCACGAACCGGGCGCCGCAGTGCTCCAGCACGTAGGTCATCTCTTCCGTCACCGCATCCTGGTAGAGCGGCACGGGCACACCACCGGCCATCTGCACGGCCACCATCGACCAATAGAGCGCCGGGCGATTGCGCCCGATCACGGCAACATAGTCGCCCCGGTCCAACCCGAGGGCCAGCAGCCCCAGGGCAAGCGCTTCGATCTCATCGGCGGTCTCGGCCCAGGTCCAGCTTTGCCAGATCCCGAATTCCTTTTCGCGATACGCATCGCGGGACCCGAACTGGGTGACGTTGCGACGCAACAAGGCAGGCACGGATTGCGGCGCGCCCGAAGGCGGTGACAGTTCAGCCAAGATATCCTCCCATTCACCGGCTCTCCCGCCGGTGTGCACAATCGCGCCCTCTGGACTGGGCGGGGCGCTGATCGTACCCCTTAACGTGCCACAGAAGCCTTGGCGGTCAAGCCTTACCTAACTTTTTCGCAATCCTTACGAATTGTAACAGGGCCCGGTGAAGCCTTGGCGCGCGCCTGACGGCAAGCTAGCCATGGGGGACCGGGAGGGGAATGGCCATGCCAGACGAGCGTCCAGCCAACAGCCAATCGCGTGCGGATCAACGCACGAATGCGGCCTTCACCAGGGCCGGTCTCAACCTGATCCAGCAGGCGCTGTCGATCTATGACGCGGACTTGCGGCTGGCGGTGTGCAACCGCCCGTTCCAGACCATGTTCGGTCTGCCGGAATGGCTGGTGACCCCCGGTGCCCCGTTTGACGAGACGATCCGGTTTCTTGTCGAGGCGGGAGAATATGGCGCCGTCGACGACCCCGAGGAGTTTGTGACAACGCGGGTGGAGCAAGCCCGTGCCTTCGTCCCCCACTACATGGAACGGACCCGCGCCAATGGTCATACGATCAGCGTCGAGGGTTCCCCCCTGCCCGACGGCGGCTGGGTAACGGTCTACACGGATATCACCCCCGCCAAGCGGCAAGAGGCGCTCCTGCGCGCGCGATCCGAGGAGCTGTCCGATCAGGTTCTCTCCCATTCCGAGGAACTGGCCCGCACCAACCGCCAGCTTGAGGCCACCATCGCGCAGCTGCAGGAGGCCAAGGCCGCCCTGACGGAAATGGAGGCCCGCACCCGTCTTGTGACCGAGATGACGCCCGCCCATATCGCCCATGTCGATGCGGAGGGGATCTACACGTTCACCAATCGCCGCCTGTCCTCGCTTCTGCCCGGTCGGCAAAGCGATATCGTCGGGCTGTCGTTTGAGGAGGCGCTGGGGCCGGACACGGCCACGATCCTGCGCGACACGCTTGACCGCGCCGCGGCTGGCGAACCCGCCTTGATGGAGTTCACGGATCCCACATCGGGCCGCCGCATCCGCTCGGCATTTACACCTGACGAACGGGGGGATGGCGGGGTTTATCTGCTGTCCACCGACGTGACCGAGGAAACCCAGGCCCGCGCCGCGTTGGAACAGACCCATAAACGCGAGCTGGCGGCGCAGCTGACCTCTGGCTTGGCCCATGATTTTGCCAATCTGCTCACCATCATCCTTGGCCTTCAGACCCGGCTGGAAAAGATGCCCCTGCCAATCGGGGCCCACGAATTGACCTCCGCCACACGGCACGCGGTGCGGCGCGGCGGGCTTCTGCTCGACAAGATCGCGGACATGACGGGCGCCCGGAACGTCCAGACGGCCCCGGTTGTCATGGCCGATTTCCTGAACGCGTTCACGCCGCTGGCCCGCGCCACGTTGCCGGAAGGCATCACGCTCAACATCGAAGCGGATCTGCGCCACCCGGCCCTAATGCTGGATCCCGGATCCTTGCAGGACGGGCTGTTGAACCTTGTCCTGAACGCCCGCGACGCGATCGGCGGGGCTGGCCAGATCACGCTGAGCCTGCGCGACGTCAAGGAAACGTGGCTGGAGATTTGCGTCGACGATACCGGCGCGGGGTTTTCGCAAGAGGCGTTGGACAACGCGCTCAATCCCTTCTTCACCACCAAGGGGCAGGATGGGTCGGGCCTTGGGCTGACCATGGTCTATGACCAGGTGAAGCTGGCCGGCGGCACGATCCGGATCGGCAACACGGATGACGGCGCGCGCGTCATCCTGCGCCTGCCGCTCCGCCCGGCGGAGGCGCTGGCCCGACCGCGCTTGATCCTGCTGGTGGATGATATGGACGATATCCGCGCCCAGGTCCGCGAGGGTTTGATCGCGCAGGGCCATCAGGTGCTGGAAGCCGCCTCCGCCGAGGAGGCCGAAGATCTGGCCGATCTACCGGGGCTCGACTGGGTGATCTCCGATATCCGCCTTGGGGGCAAGGACGGCGTGGCGCTTCTGAGAGGGATTGCGGATCGGCATCCGGCGCTGCGCCTTGCGCTGATGACATCGCTGCCCCCCGGCGATCCGCTGCGCCAAGACGGGGCCGCGCGCTGGCCTGTGCTCACCAAACCCGTAGACGCCACCGCGCTCCACGCCCTTCTGACGCAGGAGGTCGCCGCATGATTGCGCCGCTGGTCACAATCCTCGACGACGAACCACAGATCCGCGCAATGTTGTCGGAGGCCCTGAACGATGCGGGGTTTCGCACCCTCACCTTCGCCCGCGCCACGGAATTCGAGGCCGCGCTCCGCCGAACCACACCGGATGTCTGCCTTGTCGATCTGGGCCTGCCGGATCGGGACGGGCTGGCGCTGGTCCACCGGCTGGCGCTTGAAAGCGGTTCATCGATCATCATCATCTCGGGCCGGGCGCAAGTGCAGGACCGGGTGACGGGGCTGGAGCTGGGGGCCGATGACTACATCATCAAACCCTTTGATCCGGTGGAGGTTGTGGCCCGGGTCCGCGCCCGCCTGCGTAGCCCCAAAGCCCCCGAACGCGCGCAGAACACAGCGCAGTTCAACGGCTGGACGGCCTTTTTCGACCGTTACGTTCTGAGCGCGGAGGACGGATCGGAAACGCCGTTTTCCCATGCGGAGGGTGAGGTTCTGCGCCTGTTTCTTGAGGCGCCCAAGCGCCTGATTTCCCGCCAGCAGATGCAGGAAAGCCTGGGTGGGGCGGCGGGGGAGAGCTTTGACCGGGCCATGGATGTCCGCATCTCGCGTTTGCGGACAAAGCTGCGGGAAGACCCGAAAAACCCGCGCCTGATCAAGACGATCTACGGCGCGGGCTACATCTTTCTGGGGGATGTGCGCTGGTCCTAGTCCGCGATGGCGCGGGCTTCCTTCAGCACGTCTTCAAGTTCCGAGCGGAGCGCGGATAGCCCCTCGCGATGGCGCTCGTCGGAGACGTCCGCCATCGCTTCGCCGAACGCTTCCGTGACGTATTCCTCACCCTCGATGGCGCGTTCCAGCGCGTCATCATCTATCTCATCGAACATGGCACGCAGGGAGACGACTGCCTTGTTGACCGTGCTCATGATGGACCCATCCGTATCGGGTGTGCCCCCCATCGCGGAGATCATGGCGCCGAGCTGGCCAGCATGGGAGTGGTGCGTTTCACGCAGTTTCCGCAACACCGGCGCGACATCGGGTTCTGCCTCCGGCAGCATCTTGTCATATCCCGCGAGCGCATCGAGCGTGCGCGTCAGGACCTTCTGTACGGCGTCGATATCAGCGTTCGGGTCCGGGTTATCGACCGGCGGGGTCGGCGGATAGGGAGCGGATTGGGTGGACATGGGAACCTCCGTCAGGTGTGGGTCAGTTTGTCTTCCGCCTAGGAAACCCGCGACGGACGGTATCGGTTCCACGTCGCGCATTTGGCTGGTAGCATTCCGCCCATGCAAGAAACGGTGCCGCGATCCAGTACGCGCCCTCACTCGCACAGCAAGGGGAGCGGTCATCAATGACGCATCTGTGGGTCCGCGCAGAAGAACGCGCCAATGAACGCCGGGTGGGTGTGACGCCCGCTGGCGTGAAGGAGTTACTGGCGGCCGGGTTGCAGGTGACGGTCGAAGACAGCGCAACGCGGATCATTCCGACAGCCGAATATCAAAGCGCCGGGGCGCAGATCGCACAGGCCGGTCAGTGGCGCGCTGCACCGACCGACGCGATCATATTCGGGCTGAAGGAATTGCCCGACGATACCGGGCCGCTGGTCCATCGCCACATCCTGTTCGGTCATGCGTTCAAAGGCCAACCTTCGGGCGTCGATCTGCTCGACCGGTTCAAGGCGGGCGGCGGGGCGCTGCTTGATCTGGAATACCTGGTGGATGACACTGGTCGTCGCGTCGCGGCCTTCGGGTTCTGGGCCGGCTATGTCGGCGCCGCGCTGAGCGTGGCGGCCTGGGCGGCGCAACAGGCCGGGGAGGTAATGCCACCTGTCACCGACTGGCGGCGGAAAGAGGCGCTGATCCTCGACCTGACGGAGCGGCTCGCCAAGGTGGGGCATGCCCGCCCCACGGCGCTCATCATCGGGGCGTTGGGGCGCACCGGATCGGGCGCGAAGGCACTGTGCGACGTGATGGGTATCGCGCCCACCGGCTGGGATATGGCGGAAACGGCCCATGGCGGCCCGTTCCCGGAGATCCTGACCCATGACATCTTCCTGAATTGCATCCTCGCCATGCCCGGCGTGCCGGTCTTCGTGCCGCGATCCGCATTGGTCGCAGAACGCCGCCTGACGGTCATCGGGGACATCGCCTGCGATCCGGATTCGGATTTTTCACCGGTGAAGGTGTATGATCGTGTGACGTCATGGAGCGATCCGGTGCTGCGCGTGGCGCAAACGCCACCGCTGGACGTCATGGCCATAGATAATCTGCCGTCGCTTCTGCCGCTGGAAAGCTCGGAGGATTTCGCCGATCAACTCCTGCCGCATCTGCTGGCCTTGCCGCAGATTGACCACGGCGTCTGGGCGCGGGCGGCTGAAACCTACCGCGCCGCGATCTGATGGATCAGAGCAGATCTTCCTCGTCGGTCATCACATCGAGGCCCATGGCCTCGGCCCCGGCTTCCAGATGGTCGGCAAAATGCGGGCTGCCAAACAGGTAATCCGCGGTCGGCACGGTGGCCTCCTGCTGCGCCGTGGCCTTGGCTTCGGCAAAGTCCTCGGCCTCGAAGCTGCCGCGTCCGATCCAGAACAGCGCGACCAGCTCGGCCTGCTCTTCTTCCCCCATCCGTTCGATGAAGGCACGAAGCTCGCCCTCGGCGCGCTCCAGCTCGTGGCCCATCAAGATCACCTGGGCGACAATGCGTGTAGAGATCTCCATATCCGATCCTCCCTGTTCACGAGAGTAACATCACCACATCCACAAGCCGACCACTTTGACAGGGATCAAGCTATCGCCGGAAGAATATCCATTCGTAAACTGGGGTCGGCAGGAACCGCGAAAAACGGAACAGAAGGCTGAAGCCGAACGGGAATGCCTTGTGGAACCCGTCAGTGTTCATGTGTTCGAACACCTCCTTGGCGGCGACATCAGGGGTCATCATGAAGGGCTTGGGATGCGGATTATCGTCCTGCATCCGTGTGGAGATGTAGCCGGGATTGACCAGTTGAACCAAGACGTTCGTGCCCTTCAGATCGCCATGCATCGACTCGGCCAGCGCCATCAAACCGGCCTTGGACGCGGAATATCCGATGGATCCCGGCAATCCACGATAGGCCGACAGGCTACCGATCATCACGATATGCCCGGTATTTCGCGCGACCATCGGGCCAATTACCTGCCCGATCACCCGGGCCGCCCCCGTCAGGTTGACGTCGAACATTTGCTCGACCTTGTCGGCATCCCATTCGGTCGCTTTGATCAGCGTGGCCAAACCGGCAAGGAACACGACGCCGTCGACGTCACCCACCTCGGCGGCCGCTGCCTCGACCGATGCGCGATCGGCGATGTCCATGGTCACTGCTCTGGCGGTTCCCGGCAGTTCATCGACCAGGTCCTGCAGACGATCGGCGGAACGGGCAGACAGCACCAGCTCCACGCCCGACCGGCTGAGGCAATGGGCGAGGCTGCGCCCCAATCCTTCGGACGCACCCACCAGCCAATATCGTTTCCCGCTCCAATCCCGCATCAAATGTCCTTTCCTCAATCGCCCCGGCGGGGCACCAATGCTTCATCGCCCGGCAAGGGCGTGACGGCCAACAAAGCCATCGCTCCGAGCTTCAACACGCAGGGCACGCCCGCATATAGGTGTGTGAGCATCGTAATTGCACTGTCGGGCGACGTGCCGCCTGCGCGGAAGCCCATCGCTTCCAGTGTTGGAAGTAGCGTGATTGCCGCCAGTGCCAATGTTGCCTTGGAGACGAACGCCCAGAGCCCAAAGCCTTCGCCCGCCTCCGACGCCACGTCTTCCATCCGTGCGGCGAAGGCGGCGGGCAGCAGAGCGAAGTCCGCACCCAGGGCGAAGCCGGTGATGACGCAGACGATGGCGAAGAGGAGCGTGTCACCCGGCCCCAGCGCCAGTGCGCCTGAAAAGCCGAGTATGGCCAGAATCATCGCCGCGAAGAGCATGCGACGGCTGCCATAGCTTCTGGCCAGCCTGCTCCAGATCGGCGCGGAGAGGGCCGCCATCACGAAAAACAGGATCAGGAACGGCCCGGCCCAATCCGCTGCCTCCAGAACACTTTCGACGTAGAACAGGAACAGGGTGGACGACACCGCCACCGGCGCCGCATTCAACAACGCAATCAGCAGCAAGCGCCGCGCCAGCGGGTCCCGCAGCACGGGGCCGAACCCACCCCCCTGCGACGGAGTACCCGCACCCCATTCCGCGCGCATCAGCCAGACGGCCAGCGCCACGAGAACCGCAAAGGATAAGGCGAAGCCCGCAAACCCAAGGACAAACGGCGCGATGGAGGCGACGCAGACCCCCAAGAGCGCGCCCGTCTCCCGCCAGGCCGCCAGCTTCAGGTGACCACTCTCTCCGATCCGTCCGGCGGCGGTGACACCTTCGGAATACATCGCGATGGTCAGGAATGAGAAGGCGGAGAAGAGGCCAATCATGTTCAGCGTGAACCACACAAGCGGCGACAGGGGCGGGGCGATGGCGAAGAGGCCAAGCATCGACGCGGCGATCAGGAAACCGCCACCGATAACCGCCGCCTTACGCCTGGATCGCAACCGGCCCACCAGCCATCCCAACACCGGGTCCTGCACCACGTCGAACAAGCGCAGGCCGAACAGGACCGCGGCCAGCGCCGTCAGGCTGACACCATATGTATCAACGTAGAATTTCGGCGCATGGATGTAGATCGGGAGCCCCGCGCTGGCGAGCATGGCGGCAAAGACGGCGTATCCGGGCAGCGACGGCTTGGCGCGGCTCACCGCGAGACGTCTTCCGCCGGTGGCTCTGGCCGGACGCGATAGCGCGCGCCTTTCCACCAGAGCTTCACCGCCTGCCAGTGGATCAGGCCCAATACACGCCGTGATCCAAACGGACGTTTCAGCGCGGCGCGCATCATCGAGCTGGTCGTCAGCTCCACCCGCGGGCCGGTCAGCGTGGCGTAGAGGCCCTCATTGCCAGTCGTGAACTGGATCCAGATGCCAACGCGATCCGGGCGGATATCGAACCGGAAGGCATAGCCGCCTTCGATGGGTTGGAACGGCGAGACGTGGAAGATCTTCTGTGCGGTCAGCGTGTCTTCCCGGCTTATGGGCCGATGATCGTGATGGGCGCAGAGGTAGGAATGCCGGTCGCCGAACGTGTTGGACACTTCCGCAATAACCGCCCGCAAGCGACCCTGCCGATCCTGCGCCAGCCAGAAGGACACCGGGTTGAAAACGTGCCCCAATACCCGCGGTTGCGCCAGCAGCATCAGCTTGCCATCTGCCACATCGGTCAATCCGTGGGCCGCCAGAACCTCCCGCGCCCAGGGCGCGCCGCTGCCTTCTTTGGGAACACCGCCATGGTCGCGATCCCAGAGCGAAAAGAACCCCGCCCGGTTGCGCCCGAACAATGCCGGGCCCCGTGCGTCACCTTCGGCATCCAGCATCACGTAGTCGATCCCGTAGCGGAACGCGTTCTCAACCGCACCTTTGCGGCCATGGAACGTCTCGCCCGCGATATGATCGATGGTCTCGCTCATGCGGCCAGTATACCCGGATCGCGCGCTTTGATCGCCGTCACCACATCCATCGCGCTGGCATAACCATCCTCGTGGAACCCGTTCTTCATCCAGGCCCCACAGAACCAGGTGGAATTGTCACCGTTCAGATCGCGGATCGTGGATTGCGCGGCGAGCGCCGCCAGATCGTAAACCGGATGGCGGAATTGCGCCTCGTCATAGATCAGCGCCTCGTCAATCGGCGCGCGGCTGTTGAGTGTCACGAAGAGCGGGTCGCTTTCCGGGATCGGCTGCAGACAATTCATCCAGTAGGTCAGGTCAATCGGCCCGCCTTCGTGGCCGGGCCGTTCGGTGTAATTCCAGCTCGACCACGTCGCGCGGCGGTTGGGCATGGCGCGGGCATCGGCGTGTAGGATTGCTGTGTTGGACTGGTAGCGCACGGCCGAAAGGGCGGCGTGTTCCGCAGGGGTGGGGTCGGCCAGCATGGCGAGGCTGTCATCGGAATGGGTGGCAAAGACCACCTCATCAAACGTCTCCCAATGTCCGCCCTGCTGCACCTCTACGCCGATTGGCGTCCGGCGTACCTTTTGCACACCATGCCCCAGTCGGATCTCCACCCCGCGGGCCCGCATCGCGCTTTCCAGCCGGGTGACATATTCAATCGATCCGCCCTGAACCGTGTGCCATTGGTGCTGGCCGGTCGATTGCAGTAGGTGATGGTTCTGGAAAAACCGCACCAGCGCCTGGGCCGGGAAATCCATGATCTCCTCTTTCGGGGTCGACCAGATCGCGCCGGAAATCGGCGTGAGGTAATAGTCGCGGAACCAGCGGCCCATCTGCATCTGGTCCATCAACTCCCCCAGCGTGATCGTGCTGTCGGTCGCGAGGCCCATAGCCTGATCATTGAAGCGCAAAAGATCGCGGATCATCCGCAGATATCCGGGCCTGGCCATGTTCTGTGGCTGTGCAAACAGCGCGCGCAGGTTGCGCAACCCGTATTCGATCCGTCCGCCGCCGATGGAGGCCGCGAATGACATGTCGGACAACGCCACAGGCACGTCGAGCTCTTCAAAAAGGCGCACAAGATTGGGGTAATTCACCCGGTTGAACACGATGAACCCGGTATCCACCGGTTGATCGCCATTCTTGCCCGCCACAATGGTCCGTGCATGGCCGCCCAAGCGCGATTCGGCTTCGATCAATGTCATGTGATGGTCGGTCGCCAGGTGGTATGCCCCCGCCATTCCCGAAATGCCTGCGCCAATCACGGCAATCTTCTTGGGCGCAGTTTGCGGCGTCTCAAATGGCATGTGGTCCCCTATCCCCTGCGATATCTGATCGAACGGGTTACGGCGTGCAACCCCAAGCAGATCAAACAAAGTCCCGGCACCCGAACCCCTTCAGATGAAAGCTTTTCAGGCGATATCTTAATGTGATCCGTTCTGGGCTTGGACCCGTAAGACCTGTATGCTTGTCGCGAACGACCACGCAGACCAAAGCCATGGGCAGCACCTCGGCAGCCAGATGATGGCGGCCATAGGGAATCCCGAACCGCGTGGGAAGACCGTGACGGCATATGAGAGAACAGACGCGCGATGGGTCACCAGAATGGCGGCGATCGCGCAGGATCAAGATCGGAAGGCCTTTGCCGAATTGTTTCGGCATTTTGCCCCAAGGGTGAAGGCGTTTCTGATGAAATCCGGGGCCGATGAAAGCCTCGCTGAAGAATGTATGCAGGACGTCATGGCCACGCTTTGGCACAAATCGCATTTGTATGATCCGTCGCGTGCCTCCGTGGCCACGTGGATCTTCACGATTGCGCGGAACCGCAAGATCGATCTCTTGCGGCGCTATGCCAGACCGGAACCGGAAGAGCTGCCATGGGGGCCCGAAGCGGCGCCCGACCAGGCTGATGTCATCGCCCTGCAACAGGATTCGACCCGCCTTGCCGAAGCCATCGGTAAGCTTCCTGAGAAGCAACGTATGCTGATTCAACGCGCCTATTTCGGCGATCTCACCCATTCCGAGATCGCGGCTGAGACCGGTCTGCCCCTTGGCACGATCAAGTCCCGGATTAGGTTGGCGCTGGAACGGTTGCGACATTCGATGAGCTGAACACAGACCATTACGACCAAACAGAAGACGACCAGATGACCGACATTAAACACAACCTGCCCGATGATATCCTCATGGGCTACGCGACCGGTGTATTGCCCCGGGCCTTCGACCTCGTGGTCGCATCGCATGTGTCTCTGAGCGATGAGTCCCGCGCCCGGCTGGAAAGCCTCGAAGCGATTGGCGGGGCCGTGCTGGAAGATGCCGGTACTGCCGATATTGCCGATGACAGCCTGCAACAGACCCTTGCGAAAATCGGCGGCATGGATCCGATCAGACGCCCGGTATCGGCCTCCGGCGTGTTCCCGACACCGCTGCAGGATACTGTTGGCGGCGACGAGGACGCCGTGCGCTGGCGCTCGGTCGGGCGGGGCGTCAAGCAATGTGTGCTGCATTCCGATGAGGATGGCACAGCGCGTCTTCTGCTGATCCCCGCCGGTCGTGCCATGCCTGCCCACAGTCACCATGGCACGGAAATGACATTGGTCCTCAAAGGCGCTTTCCGTGACGAAGATGGTGTGTTCGCCCGCGGCGATATCGAGGTGGCCGATACCGAGATCAATCACCAACCGATTGCCGAGCCGGGCGAGGACTGCATCTGCCTTGTTGCCACCGATGCAAAGCTGAAATTCCAAGGCCTGCTGCCCAGATTGGCGCAGCCTTTCGTCGGCATTTGACGCTTACGCGACCATAGAACACACAACGCCGTGCCGCCCCCGCACGGCGTTTTCTTTTGAGCTATCGGCTGGGCACACCCTTGCAAGTGTTGGGAAATTGCGCGACCGAAAAGGCATTCACCTGCTGATCGGCCCCAAATGCCCTTTACGATCCTTGATCCCCCGCTCCCCAGCTTCGCACAGTTCCGCTACCTGAGGCGCTACGGCGGCAAGTTGACGATGCTGCGCCGGATGGAAATCGATCTGATCTCAAAGCTTGACCTGAGTGGGGAGGTTCTGGACTTCGGGGGCGGGGAAACCGCGAATTATCGGCGGTATCTTCCTCAAGACCTCACCCTCCGCTCGGTCAACATCTCCGAGGAATTCAGCCCTACCGATCTTGTTGCTGTCGATGATCCAATCCCGTTCGAAGATTCCCGGTTCGACGCCGTCGTCACATTCAACACGCTGGAACACATCTACGATGACCGAGGCTCGCTGGCGGATATAACCCGGGTTCTGAAACCCGGCGGAGCGCTTCATATCATCGTCCCTTGGATGTACCCCGTTCACGGCCACCCCGATGACTTCAACCGTCACACACCAAGCTGGTGGGCGGCGACGCTAGCCGGGCTTGGCTATGAAGAGGTCAGCCTATTGCCTCTTGTCTTCGGGCGACGAACGTCCGCTCTTCTCATCAAGGGTCGGGGCGATAAGCTTGTCCGTGGCCTTGTAGAGACCGCGGCCGCGGCGCTTGACATACTGGAAGCGCGTGTAAGGTTTGGCAGCGCAGGCGCCTATTCCGGACGGCGCGGACAAACCGTCTGGTCCTCAGCGCCGGGATGGTACATCAAGGCCATGAAGGCCACGGATGTATGAACAGGTTTGGTCCGACCCGCGGCGAGCTGAAATTGCGCCTTGTCATCAGCCTTTGCGGCCTTGCCCTTCTGACCGGCGCCTATGCCACCAACGGCATCGGTGGCATCGCGTCCCTTGAAATCGCGCTCTTCGGTGGCGCATTCTTTGCCGGCTCGGCCCTACATTCCGCCTGGCGCCTCTGGAAAGGACCACAGCCATGACGACCGGCCAAACCATCCGCCTTGTCCTGCAAGCCCTGGTTTTCATCGCCTGGGCCTTCATGATGTACCGGATGCTGTTCACGATCCGCGGTCGTGACGCCGACCAGACCGGCGGACCGTTCCCGTCCACCGGCGGGTTCATCGCGCAGCTGAAGTTCTGGTTGAGCAGCGAAGAGGATCGCAACGATCGCAAGACGCTGTTTTTCCTGACCTTCGTGTTGATCACCATGATCGCGATCGACGTTCTTGCCGCCCGCGGCGGCTGATGGCTGAGTTCATCTACGCACCACCGGATGTCCCGCTGGACATCATCCATGACGATCACGAGCTGATTCTTGTCAACAAACCGGCGGGGCTCCTCTCGGTACCCGGCAAGGGCGAGCATCTGGCCGATTGCCTGATGGCACGGCTGCAAGCGTCCTATCCCGAGGCACTTCTGGTTCACCGGTTGGATATGGACACGTCGGGCGTGATGGTCTTTGCCCGAACACCATCGGCGCAGCGCCATCTGGGGCTGCAATTCGAGAAACGGCACATGAAAAAATCTTACGTCGCCCGCGTCTGGGGCGCGGTGGCGGAGAAGGAGGGCCATATCGACCTGCCGCTTATCGTCGATTGGCCGAACCGCCCGCTGCAACACGTGAATTTCGAGGCCGGCAAACCCGCCCGGACCGATTGGCGGCGGATGAAGATCGAAGATGGCACCACGCGGATGCGGCTGTTCCCCAAGACGGGCAGGTCCCACCAATTGCGCGTTCATATGCGTGAGATTGGGCATCCGATCCTGGGCGATCCGTTCTACGCCACCGGCCCCGCGCGAGACTATCCCCGCCTGATGCTCCACGCCGAAAGCCTGAAGCTGCGCCATCCCGATGGCGGCAAGGGGATGCTGTTCCGCGCGCCGGTGCCGTTCTAAGTCGCGGCGGCATAGGCCGCGAGCCAGAGCCCATCGAGATCCCGCAAGGCCGCCGCATCGAAGCTTTGCTGAACCTCCCAATAGCGGCCGGATGGGACCATGTAGCCAAGCTCCGCCTCGCGCGCCAACGCGGCCCTCAGGCTCGCCTCCTCCGGCACCAGCGCCTTCTCATTCCGTGGAAAAACCAACCGGCTGGAATCGGCCGAGAGATTCACGCAAACGCACTCCGCCTCAGCCGCCAGAAGGGCCAGGCGCGCCGATTTCGCCTCGAGTGATTGTAGCGTCACATCTTCTCTCAGCGGATCCGCCGCGCCCGTTCCATAGAAGTGCGTATTTCCGTTAGCCGGATAGACCATATCGCATCCAATGAAGGCCATCACATCAGGCTTCAATGCCCCAAGCGCCCAGTACCCGGCGGTGAACGCCATCGTGCCACCGGCATAGACAAACCCGCCGTAGCGATTCTGCACCGGGACATAATCCGCCGCACTGACGCGACGTTGTTGTCCGAGGCATTCCGGCTGTTGCTCCGGAGGAAAATCTTCGGGGAAAATGGAGATGTCCCAATCCGGTCGTACCCGCCAGGCGTTGTTGATGGCCACGATATGTGTGTAGGCGCCGCGATCCCAATCCCGCGCCAGAACAGCATTCGGCCCGCTGCCGATGATCAGCACGGAGGTCTTGGAGTGGGCCATGGCCGTTGCATCCGGTCGTTTGGCGCCCGTCCGGCGCGATCTTCCCGGCGAGATAGCGGCGCAAAGCCGGACGCCCAGTCAAAAAAACGGCGGGTCCGTTTCCGGAACCCACCGTTCAAGCGCCTCGTCGGTGTGCCCTGACCTAGCCCCAGCCGCTGACGGCCTTGGTCTCAAGGAACTCGTGCAGGCCGAACCGGCCACCTTCACGCCCGTTGCCGGATTGCTTGTAACCGCCAAAGGGGGAGCCTTGGCCAAACCCCTGACCGTTGCCTTCGACCATGCCCGAGCGCAGCCGCCGCGCGACCCGGCGCAGCTTGTCGACATCCCCCGTCTGGACGTAGTTCGTCAGGCCGTAATCGGTGTCATTGGCGATAGCGACGGCGTGATCCTCATCATCGAATGGCAGGATCGACAGGACGGGCCCGAAGATCTCTTCCCGATAAATCGTCATATCCGGCGTCACATCGGCGAAGACGGTCGGGCGGATGTAGTAGCCGCGATTGATTGTCTCGGGGCGCCCCGTGCCACCGGCAATCAGGCGCGCACCTTCGTTGATCCCCACCTGGATCAGGTTCTGGATCTTATCGAATTGCAGCTCGCTGACCGCGGGGCCGATATGGCGCCCCTCCTCGCTGGCGGGGCCAACTGTGACCTTCGCGGCGGTCTCGGCGGCCTGCTCGACAGCCTCGTCATAGCGCGAGCGCTCTACCAGCATCCGCGTCGGCGCATTGCAACTCTGCCCGGTGTTGCGGAAGCAGCGGATGACACCTTGCTTCACCGCCTTCTCATCGGCGTCGGCAAAGATGATGTTCGCACCTTTGCCCCCCAGTTCCAGCGAGACGCGCTTGATCGTATCCGCTCCGGCGATGGAGATCAGCCGCCCGGCCCGGGTGGAGCCGGTGAAGCTGACCATGTCCACATCGCCATGGGCCGACAATTGCGATCCCACGCCGGGCCCATCGCCATTGAGCATGTTGTAAACGCCCGCGGGCACGCCCGCCTCATCCATGAACTCGCTGAACAAAAGGCTCGAAAGCGGCGCGATCTCGGACGGTTTCAGCACCATCGTACACCCGGCCAGCAGCGCGGGCACAACCTTCAGGACGATCTGGTTCATCGGCCAGTTCCACGGCGTGATCAGCGCGCACACGCCGATGGGCTCGTAAACCGTGCGCTCATTCGGCGCCCAGTCGCCCAGGGGATGATCCCAGACGAAATCCTTGGCGGCGCGAATGAACCCCTCCAGATGCCACGAGCCCGCGCCAACCTGCTGCGCCCGCGCCAGATCCTGCGGGGCGCCCATTTCAAGGCTGATGGCCTGCGCCATCTCTTCGGCGCGCGCGTTGTAGATCTCCAGCAGCTTCTCCGCCAAGGCGATCCGCTCCGCGGGGTCGCTCCAGCCCCAGCTCTCGAAGGCGCGCTTCGCGGCGGCGACGGCCGCATCGGTGTCGGCCTGATCGCCGAGCGAGATGGTTTCGCAGATTTCCTCGGTCGACGGATCGATCACGGCGAGGTCGCGCGCCTTGGCCGGAGCCACCCATTTTCCATCAATATAGAAGTTCTTCGCGTTTTGCATGACAGCCTCCCGGTGCGCGTTTCGCGCGGGACCGTGACAGGGGCCGCGTCGCTTCGCAAGGCCCCGCGTTCGCGGCAGCGATCCGCACCGAAACGGACGTTCACGCGACCCAAGGGCCGCCGGACGTGGCGCCTTATCGCAAGTGATGGCACTTTGCGCAGACCCGTCGCATGCCTATGTTGGCTCCGACTGGACTGACCATCGAAAGGACAATTCCCATGGCCCTCCGCATCAATGACACGATCCCGAACCTGACGGTCGAAACCGATCAGGGCACCATGACGCTGCACGACTTCATCGGCGATAGCTGGATGATCCTGTTCTCCCACCCCAAGGACTTCACCCCCGTCTGCACGACCGAGTTCGGCGCCGTGGCGCAGCTGGCCGATGAATGGGCCGCGCGCAACACCAAGGTTCTTGGCGTCTCCGTGGACGGTGTGGAAGATCATGTGAAGTGGAAGGCCGATATCGAGGCCGTGGGCGGCGCCAAGGCGGGCTTCCCCATCGTTGCCGATACTGGGCTTGAGATTTCCAAGGCGTTCGACATGCTTCCGGCCGAGGCCTATCTGCCCGATGGTCGCACCCCTGCCGATACCGCCACGGTGCGCTCGGTTTTCATCATCGGGCCCGACAAGCAGCTGAAGCTGACCATGACGTATCCGATGAATGTGGGCCGCAACTTTGCCGAAGTTTTGCGCGCGCTGGACGGGTTGCAGACAGCAGCGAAAGAGAATGTCGCGACCCCGGCCAATTGGGTTCCGGGTGAGGATGTCGTTGTGCCGGTGGCCGTGTCGGACGAGGACGCTATCGCCAAATATGGCTCCATCGACACGAAGCTGCCCTACCTGCGGATGGCCAAGCTCCCGGGCTGAGCACTCCGCCTCACTCTTGCCAATTTCCTTGGGCACGTTCCGGCCAGCCGATTGGAGGGGCCGCCATGCCCAAGGATGTCATCTGCGACCGCCACGGCGCACAGGGCCCCGCCTTCGTGTGCGACCATATCTTCACGTCGCTGACGACGCGCCGCGCCGTTGGCCTGACGTGGTTCGAGGAAGATGATGGCGACATCCAGGCCTTTTGCGACGCCTGCTGGCAAGCCGATATCGAGGAATTTCAAAAACGGACAGCCGGTGGCCCGCGGCTGATTTGCCTGCGATGCCTGGATGAGGTCGCGGAGTTGAATGGCACCTGGCTGGATTTCGGGCAAAAATAAACCCCCACGCCGGTGGCGCAGGGGTCTGGAAATGCTGGGGGTCGGTAAGTTCAGCTGTGCAGGATCGCGCGGCTGCCGGGGTTCACTTGCGCCGCCAGCTGGATCACGTGGTCGTTGACCAGGCGCACACAACCCGACGAGGCGGAGGTGCCGATCGACCACGGCTGCGGCGTGCCGTGGATCCGCAGATACGTATCGCGACCCCCGGCGTAGAGGTAGAGAGCCCGCGCGCCGAGCGGATTGTCCGGACCACCGGGAACACCGCCCGCATATTGGGCGTAGATGTGCGGTTCCCGGGCGATCATGTTGGCGGTCGGCGTCCAGGACGGCCATTCGACCACACGCTGAATGCGGAAATTGCCGGGCTGGTAGAGACCCGCACGGCCCACGGCCACGCCATAGCGCATCGCGGTTCCATCCGAGCCGATGTGGTAAAGATAACGTGCCGTCGGATCCACGTGAATATTACCGGGGGTGAGGCCGGGATTGTGGGCCACACGCTGCGGCATGAAGCGCGAATGCAGACCCCACGGGTTGTTCCCGCCGGGCGTGGCCTGTTCAATGGCCTCGTCGAATTCGATACCCACGGCATCCTGCGCCAGCGCAGATGTCGCCAGCGGGGCCGAGAACATCGTGGCAGTCGTGATAATAAAATGGCGGCGGCTGAGCATATCTGTCGTCCTTCGGATCGTCTTCGGTCAATTCGGTGGCCGCGCGATCTGCGCGCTGGTTCACCGAATAGAATCGGCTTGTGTCATTGTTTGCGTTGGGGTGCCTGTGGACAAGTCCCCAAAGCCCCGATTCCAATCACATTTAGGTAAGGAAACCCGTAAACCGGGCAGAGGTTCCGCCTTTTTGGTACGTTTTGATGGCAATCCCGACGGCCGCCATCACTGCGGCTCCGCCGCCGGTCTCTGTCTTGTCCCGAAAACACCGATGTCCAATCACTCTTGTATGCGGTTTTCTCACCAGATACGGGACGTGGACGAGGCCCAAGATGCGGCAACACAGTCACGGCATGTTTGACCATGTTCGGGCCTCACCGCATACCTCACTTGCGCCTCTCGTCCCTCCCGGCCAATTCTGCCGGAATGCACGTCTGCCTAATCTCCCGTCAACCGCCGATCAGCGTGCCCTCCCATCACCGGTGCGGCGCATGATCCGGCTGACCAATCTGGCCCCGGATCCCCACGCGTTTGTCGCCCTGCGCGCCGCATGTGGTTGGGGCACCATTCCCGTTGAGACCGCCCGCCGCGCCCTTGCCACGTCGACGGCCATGGTCACTGGCCACCACGGAGATACCCTTGTGGCGGTGGGCCGTGTCGTCGGGGACGGCGCGCTCTACTTCTACCTTCAGGACATCATCGTCGCGCCTGAGTTTCGCCGCCAAGGTATCGGGCGCACGATTGTCGATCGGCTGCTGTTCGAGATCGCCCCCTTGGCCGCGCCGGGGGCCACAATCGGCCTGATGGCTGCCAAAGGCGCTGAAGACCTCTACATATCAGCAGGGTTCACGCCACGCCCGACGAACCAACTCGGGCCCGGCATGACACGATTTGTCGAATGATTGGCGCCGTCACGCCGTAACCCCCCGCTTCAATCTAAAGGTGCCCCATGCCCACCAAATTCGATCCCGGGATTGTTCTCTCCCGTCCCCTCATGGCGAACCTTGCAACAATCAGCGCGCAGGGGGAGCCCCGCAACGCGCCGGTCTGGTTTGCGTGGGAGGCCAATGTGCTCTGGATGCTGTCAGATGCTGGGTCCAGTAGTGCGAAGCGGATCGCCAAAAACCCGCAGGTCGCCGTGGAAATCGTCGACTACGACAATGCAGCGGGTATCCTGCGCCATGTCGGCCTGCGCGGCGCGGCCAGCGTCGAGCCAATGGATACCGCGCTCTTCCGCCGTCTGCTGCGCCGCTATCTGGGCCCGGATGATCAGCAAAACAGCTGGTTCGTCGAAACCGTCGCGCGCGTCGACGATCCGGACGGGCGACTGATCCGCCTTGCACCCGCATCGATTTTCACCAACGATGTCAGCTTCTTCCGTACCGGCCCCGCGCTGGCCAAGCCCGAAAGGCCGATCCCATGATTTCTGCCCAGTTTCTTCTGACGGCCCTGGTCGTGGTGATCGCGCCCGGCACCGGTGTCCTCTACACGCTCGCTCTCGGCCTGGGGCGTGGGCGTAGGGCAGCGTTATGGGCGGCTCTGGGCTGCACCTTCGGCATCGTTCCACACCTTCTGGCGGCGACATTGGGCCTGGCCGCGGTGCTTCATACATCCGCACTCCTGTTCAATATCGTAAAGTTCCTCGGCGTGGCCTACCTGCTTTACCTCGCCTATTCTGCGCTGAAATCCGGCGGCGCCCTGAATGTGGAGCCAAGCACCCGGCAGGAGCCCGGCATCGCCATCGCGCGGCGCGGCGCGCTGATCAACATCCTAAACCCCAAGCTCTCGATCTTCTTTCTGTCGTTGCTGACGCCGTTCCTGAGCGGCAATCCCGCCACCGTCACACAGGAAACACTCATCCTCGGCGGGATCTTCATGGCGATGACATTTGCGGTCTTTGTTCTGTACGGCCTCTTTGCCGCCCAGGCGCGGGACTGGATCCTCGGCTCGGCGCGCATCATGGCCTGGATGAACCGCTCCTTCGCGGCCATCTTCGCCCTGCTGGCCGGACGCCTCGCCCTGGAACGCGCCTGACCGGCAGCTCTGTTACCGATCATTCAGCTTCGCCCCAACCCGGCCCGTCCACCCATTACACACCACCCGAATGTCGGCGCAACAGGCAGACCGGATCGCCGAAGCGCGTCCATGTCAGAGCCCTTGCCGATCCGCACGGACCGCGCCACATAGTCGCCCATGACACGCATCCCCACATCCGCCCTGATCCTTGGCCTTGCGGGCCTGATCCCCTTCCTGTGGGGCGCATCCAGTTCGGCCAGCCTATTGCTGGAGTACATGCCGGTTCCGGCACTCGATCCGGCCTTTGTCGGCCCGCCTCTGCTGATCACCTACGGCACGATCATCCTCAGCTTTATGGCCGGTGTGATCTGGGGCTTCGCCGCCAGGGCGGGCGGGCCGTGGATGCCGATTGGCCTTGCGCTCTCCGTCACACCCGCATTGTGGATCTTCTTCTTCACGGCGCACCCGGACAGAGTCCAAATCCTCACACTGATCGGCGGATTCCTCGGCCTTCTCCTGATCGACTACATCTGCGCGCGTCGCGGCATCGCGCCGGGCTGGTGGATGCCCCTGCGTTTGCTCCTGACCGGTGTGGTTGTGTTTTGCCTCGTCATAGGGTTCCTCTTTTTGCCATGACAGATCGTGAGACCATCGCCGTTTATCAATCCAAGGCCGAAGGCTACGCCGATCTCGGCATCTCGCCGACCCAGGCGCGGGCGATAGAAACATTCCTCTCGGCCCTGCCCGACCAGGCCTATATGCTTGATGTGGGGTGCGGCCCGGGCCTCCATGCGGCCGCGATGATGGCCGAAGGGCACAATGTCGACGCGATCGATGCGACGCAGGCCTTTGTTGACGCGGCCCGCGGCAGGGGCGTGCCCGCCCGGCTCGCTACTTTCGACGATATCGCGGGAGAGGCGCTCTATGACGGCATCTGGGCCAGTTTCAGCCTGCTCCACGCCCCGCGCGCGGATATCCCGCGCCACCTTGCGGCCCTCGCCCACGCGCTGAAACCGGGCGGTGCTTTCTTTCTCGGCATGAAAACCGGCAGCGGGGAGGAACGTGACGATCTGGGGCGGCGCTACAGCTACTTCACCGATGCGGAATTCGAAGCGATGCTGACCGATCTGGGCCTGTGCATCACCCACCGCGAAACCGGCAAGGAGGCCGGTTTTTCCGGCTCCGTCGATCCGTTCATCCTGCTCCATGCGGTGAAACCGACCCATGCCTGATCTGTTCGCCTATACCGATGGCGCCTGCTCCGGCAATCCCGGCCCCGGCGGCTGGGGCGCGCTGATGCTGGCCAAGGACGGCGATACGATCCTGAAGGAGCGGGAATTGAAGGGCGGCGAGGCCGACACCACCAACAACCGGATGGAGCTTCTGGCCGCGATCTCGGCGCTGGAGGCGCTGGAGCGGCCGTCGAAACTGACGATCATCACCGACAGTGCCTATGTGAAGAATGGCATCACCGGGTGGCTCCATGGATGGAAGCGAAACGGCTGGAAAACCTCGACCAAGAAGCCTGTCAAGAATGTCGACCTCTGGCAACGCCTGGATGAGGCGCAAGCCCGCCATGACGTGACGTGGGAATGGGTCAAGGGCCATGCGGGCCATCCCGAAAATGAACGCGCAGATGAACTGGCCCGCGCCGGGATGGCGCCGTTCAAATGAGCACCGCGCTCGCCCTCGATTACGGCTCGGTCCTGATCTTCGCGCTGACCGGGGCGCTTGCCGCCTCACGCGCGCAGCTCGACATTGTGGGCTTCATCTTCTTCGCGAGCCTGACAGCGGTGGGCGGTGGCACCTTGCGCGATCTGCTGCTGGACCGGGACCCGGTCTTCTGGATGGCCGACCCAACGCCGCTTGGTATCGCGGCGGCCGCGGCGGTGCTTGTCTTCTTCACGGCGCATCTGCTGGAAAGTCGTCTGAAGTGGCTGATCTGGCTTGATGCGGCGGCGCTGGCCATTGCCGTGGCCGCAGGCGTCGCCGTGGCCCGTAGTATGGACGCCAGCATGCCGGTGGTTGTCGTGATGGGGATCGCCACGGGCACCTTCGGCGGGCTGATGCGCGACGTTGTGGCTAACGAGGTTCCGCTGGTTCTCAAACAGGGCGAGCTTTATGTGACAACGGCCGTCGCGGGCGCGGGCGCCGCCCTGATCGCGGCGGCCGTCCTGCCCCACCCGCTGGCCCCGCCTTTGGCCTGCATCGCCACAACCTTCGCCCTGCGTGCCGGATCGCTTCTGTTCGGATGGAGCCTGCCGGTCTACAAATCCCGCCCGCCGCGAAGTTAAGGTCTGCACGGCCCGGACCCCGGCCAGCAGGGAACGGCAGCGGGCGCTGCGGCGGCAGGACAGTTGGATTTGCAGCTGTGCGGACACGGCGGACGTTTGGTTGGTGTCTGCTTGCGGACAGCCCGTTCGCTATCGATGATTGCGCATCGTTAATGCCTTGATTGCAACCAGGAGCATCACAGCACCGCCGCATACAAAGGCCGTACCAATCGATGTCGCCGATGCGATTGCCGCGCCAATGAAAGGCGCAAACAGAAGCGCGATGGTATTGGCCGCTTCACTCAATGCGGTGACACGCCCTATGCGGTTTGGCGGCACCGAGTTTTGCATAATCGTTCTAAAGGGGACAATCTTCATTGCGGAGGTTACGCCGAGCAACCCAAACAGGGATATGAAGACGATCAGGCCGATGGTCTCATCGCGCATTTCCGTCAGCCCTAGAAACGCAACCGCGGAGCCGCCGATGAACGAGCCGACCGCGATCCAAAGGAAGGGGCGCCGCAAGTCGGGAAGATAGCTCAACACGACAGCGCTGATAACACCCCCCGCCCCGACAGCCGCCAATGCCAGACCCAGGTGGGTTTGCGTGAACCCAAGATCACGCGTCAGCGGAGCAATCAGTGTGTCATAGAAGAACATTGCAAAAAAGCTGGCCGCAACCATCAGGATTGCGGGGCGCAGCACTGGATGGATGGTCACATCGCGGAGCCCGGTTCTGACCTCCTGAAACATGCCCGGGGGATGTTCCTCCGCATCCGAGGCGCCTCGCGGCAGGTTACCAAGCCTGAGCAGGATCAGGGCCGCGAGGATAGAAACAGCGGCGTTCAGCAAGAACACGCTCTGCGGTGCGATCCAGATCAACAGCCCTCCGCCCGCCGCCGGGGCAACAATCTTCGAGGCCTGATTGATCGCGTGGCTCAGCCCGTTGGCGCTTGTCCTCTCAGCCTTGCGTGTCAAAGCTTGGATCGCTGATTGCTTGGCGGGCGTGAAGAAGGTGTCGACTGAGCTTCTGGCCGCAATCAGACCCATCAGAATGACCCAGTCCGGAGCCAGGAAGAAGGACGCCGTGAACAGACCTCGACCGATATTGCTCCAGATCAGAACCGCGCGGATGTTGATGCGATCCACCAACACACCCGCGAAGGGCCCAAGAAGAAGATAGGGAAGCCCCATGCTGACCGCGAGTACCGCAAAGACAATCGGTTCTGCGTTCCAGCTAAAGGCCAACACGGCACCAATTGCCACAAAGTCGAGCCAATCGGCAAAATCCGCTGGCACCTGAGCAGATAAGAGCTTTCTCAACTCCGGATTTGAAAGCGCAAGGGGGCGTCTCATCGTGTCATCCATTGGCAGTCGATATGTTCACGCGCAATTCTACAAGCCACGAAACAGTTTGAATTGAGCATTCACATTCGCCATTCGCGGCGCTTCGGCGAAGGTCTCATTTGGACTCGTAGCCAAACATCGCCCTGCCGCACCCCCGTCGCGGGCCTCTAGTCGAAGGTCCCGGTCACCCGACCCAGCAACATGAAGGCACGCGCGGTGCGCGTGTCCGCCAGCCCGGCGATTTCCGCGTCGCTGGCGTTCTTTTCAAACTCCATGAACGTCCGGTCGAAATGGCGCAGGAAGTGGTGGACCGCGTCGCGGAACACCGGATCTTTCCGCATCCGCCCCGCGGCCAGCACCAGAGACGAGCGGTCGTGAATGCCCCCCAGCGCCGCAATGGGCCGCCCCCGGTCACCTTTAGCAAAGCGCCGCCAGACATCGGGGCGCGCCCGATCCGGGCGCAGATCGTCCATGTAGATCCCATCTTGTGACAGCAGGGTCAGCACATCCTGACTGGCGCGGATCAGGCGTTCCGTCGCGCGGTCTTCCAGCGCCCGGCGCAGGGTGCGGAACCCTTCCTTGTCATGCTCGTTTTCCGGAAAATTCAGAGCTTTAATAAAATCACTGATCGAAATCGGCTCGTGCTCGATCTCCTGGGCGAGGGCCAGGGCGGGCTGCGGTGTGGCCGCGTCCATGGTGGCGGGCGGAACAACGGCGCGCATTTCGCCGGGATCGACGGCACGCAGGGAGGTGAAGGTGGCCAGCTTCGTATCAGCGGCCTGTTGGGCGGCCACCAGATCATCCAGCTTCTGGGCCAGTTCCGGCTTCATCTCCATCGACTGGCGCTGCTGCTGCTCGACATAGGCCGCGCGCATCGCATCGATGGAGGCCTGAAGCCGCGCGGCCTCGTGGCGCAATGCGCGGGCCGTACGCGCGGCCATGGCGGCCACCCAGATTAGGGCCAGCGGCAACACCACGGCGAGGATCGACAACAGCATGCTGAGCCCGCTGCGCGCAGATTCTCCCTCGCCACTGCCAAAGCCCAGAAACACCACCGCCCCGATCCAGAGGATCGACACGATCAGCGCCACAACCTCGATCGCCGTGATCCGCGGTCCGGTATCCCCCCGGGCATAAAGCCCGAGGTCCAATGCAGTTGGCGTAGTGTGGGCCACAGCAGGCTGCGGCGGGTCAGAGGGCGCCATCGGCTGCCTCATGTTTATCCGGCAACGTCGCGCGCCGACGCCCCATCAGACGTAGGACACCTTGACGATCTCGTAGTCCTTGGACCCGCCCGGCGTGCGTACCTCGACGCTATCGCCCTCTTCCTTGCCGATCAAGGCACGGGCCAGCGGGGATTTGATGTTCAGAAGGCCCTTTTCGATATCGGCCTCGGCTTCCCCGACGATCATGTAGGTCTTCTCTTCCTCGGTGTTCTCATCGACCAGATCCACCGTCGCGCCGAACTTGATCGGGCCTGAGAGGGTCTTGGGATCGATCACCTGGGCCAGGCTGATCATGCTTTCGAGTTCCTTGACCCGCCCCTCGATGAAGGACTGCTTTTCCTTGGCCGAATGGTACTCGGCATTTTCCGACAGATCACCATGCTCGCGCGCCTCGGCAATCGCCTTGATGATCGCGGGCCGCTCAACGCTCTTGAGCTGCTTGAGTTCGTCGTTCAGGGCGTGGAGGCCCTTGGGGGTCATCGGGATCTTTTCCATCGGTCGACACCTTGCGACAGCGAGAACAAATAAAAGCCCGGCCGTGGCAGGTGCCAGCCGGGAAGATACGAAGTTAGGCGCGAATGCGGGCAGGATCAACTGGCATTGCGCAGGGTTTTCTGCCCATCGGCGACGCTCAGTGCGATCCCGTCACGCCGACCTCCACACTGCCCGTGATCGAAAGGCCGGGCGCCGCCGCGCGATCCGGGCGCTCAGGCTCTCCGTCCGCGCCGCAGGCCGCGAGGGCAAGCGCCATGATCAGCGTGAGAGCGATGCGAGACTTTGCCATGGGGCACCTCCTGTCACCGCCAGTCTGACCCGGCTTGCCAAAGGCCACAACCCCGCTTGGCACCGGCCCATGCCCACCACTGATCCCGGACGGCTCTACCCAAGCAGCTTTTGCCACCGCGCCACCTGCTCGCGCACCCGCACCGGCGCCGTGCCGCCATAGGACGTGCGCGACGCAACGGAGTTATGGACACCCAGCACGCCGAAAACATCGTCCGTGATCGCGCCGTGGACCGATTGCATATCGTCCAGCGAAAGATCAGGCAGGTCGCAGCCCTTGTCCTCGGCCAGTTTCACGAGGCTGCCGGTGACGTGGTGGGCGTCGCGGAACGGCATGTCGAGCGCGCGCACCAGCCAATCGGCGAGGTCCGTCGCGGTCGAAAATCCGCTGGCCGCCGCGGCCTCCAGCTCGGGCACACGCGCCTGCATGTCGCCCACCATGCCTTCCATCGCGGCCAAAGCCAGCATCAGGTTGTCAGCGGCGTCGAAGACCTGTTCCTTGTCTTCCTGCATATCCTTGGAATAGGCGAGCGGCAGGCCCTTCATGACGGTCATCAGGGCCACATTCGCCCCGAAGATCCGCCCGATCTTGGCGCGGATCAGCTCCGCCGCATCGGGGTTCTTCTTCTGAGGCATGATCGAGGACCCGGTGGAGAACCGGTCCGACAGGGACACGAAGCGAAACTGGGCCGACGACCAGATCACCAACTCCTCGGCAAGGCGCGACAGATGCATGGCGCAGATCGACGCGCCAGAGAGGAACTCCAGCGCGAAATCCCGGTCCGAGACCGCATCCAGCGAATTGGCGGCCGGTCGGTCAAAGCCAAGGGCCTTCGCCGTCATCTCCCGGTCAATCGGGAAAGACGTGCCGGCCAAGGCAGCTGCCCCGAGTGGGCATTCATTCATGCGGTGATAGGCATCGGCAAAGCGCCCCCGGTCGCGCGCGAACATCTCCACATAGGCCAGCATATGATGGCCCCACGTAACGGGCTGCGCCGTTTGCAGGTGTGTGAAGCCGGGCATCACCCAATCGGCGCCAGCATCGGCTTGGGCGACAAGCGCTCGCATCAGCGCCTCCAGCCCGGTGATCGCCGCGTTCATCTGGTCACGGACCCACAGCTTGAAGTCCGTCGCCACCTGATCGTTTCGCGACCGCGCCGTGTGCAAGCGGCCCGCAGCAGGGCCGACCAGCTCGGTCAATCGGGCCTCCACGTTCATGTGGATGTCTTCCAGCGCGGTCGAAAAGGCGAAGTCCCGGCCCTCGATCTCTGACAAGACCGTGAGCAGCCCTTCCCGGATCGCCTCCACATCGCTATCCCTGACGATGCCTGTGGCGGCCAGCATAGCCGCATGGGCACGGGAGCCTTCGATATCCTGGCGCGCCATACGCTGGTCAAACGAGATCGAGGCATTGATTGCCTCCATGATCGCATCCGGACCAGCGGCAAACCGGCCACCCCACATGGTGTTGGCAGACGAGGCCGTATCGTCGGAGGAGCCCGTATCGCTCATATCTATCGCCTTTCGGAAGGGAACCCGATGGTCCGCAAAATCATAGCTACCGCCGCTTACCTCGCCCTTGGCCTCGGTGCAAATAGCGCCATGGCCCAGGACGTGTCGGACCTGCTGACGGGCGATATGCGCGGGCTGGTTGTCCATGGCACCCCGACCGAGGCCTCCGCTGCCGCATTTCTCATGGAAGACGAGACCGAAGGCGCCCTGTCCGACTATGCCGGCCAGCACGTGTTGCTGAATTTCTGGGCCACATGGTGCGCGCCCTGCCGCGAGGAAATGCCATCGCTTCAGACGCTGCAGAATCAACTGGGCGGGGAGTCCTTTCAGGTTGTGACACTGGCCACCGGACGCAATCCACCCCAGGCGATCCGGCGGTTCTTCGAGGAGGAAGGTATCACGTCCCTGCCCCAGCACCGGGACATCAACCAGCAGATCGCGCGCGAAATGGGGATCTTCGGCCTGCCAATCACGGTGATCCTGGATCCCGACGGCAACGAGATCGCCCGGCTGCGCGGCGATGCGAATTGGTCGAGCCCCGAGGCCGTCGCCGTGATCGAAGCGCTCATCGGCGCCGAGGTCGGCGGCTGACAACCCATCTCATCTTTGTTCCCTGAATATGCCGGGGGAGTCCGCAGGACGGGGGCAGCGCCCCCAAAAGGGGTGGGAGGGCGGGCCCTCCCAACTTCAACACCTTTGGCTATCGCGCCAGGCTCTTCACCTCCGCGTGGCGAAAACAGCCGACCAGATGGTCGTTGATCACGCCGGTCGCCTGGAGCCAGGCATAGACAATCGTCGGCCCGCAGAATCGGAATCCCGCTTTCTTCAGATCCTTCGACATCCGGGTGGATAGCTCGGTCGCCGCGGGCACATCGGTCATCGTCTCCCACTGGTTCTGTACCGGTAAGCCATCGACGTAATCCCAGACAAATGCATCAAATCCGCCGCGTTCCTCCATCGCGACCCAAGCCTGCGCATTCCCGATCGTAGCCTCGATCTTGCCCCGGTGCCTGACAATCCCCGGATCGCTCAGCAACCGCGCCACCTCCGTCTCCCCCCAACTGGCGATGACCTCCGGTTCGAATCCCCCGAACGCGGCGCGAAACGCCTCCCGCTTCCGTAGGATCGTGATCCAAGCCAGGCCCGCCTGAAACCCATCGAGCACCAGCTTCTCCCAAAGGGCGCGGCTGTCATATTCTGGAAAGCCCCATTCGGTGTCGTGATAGGCAACGTAGACCGGGTCGCTCCCGCACCAGCCGCAGCGCCCACCCGGATCTTCGATCATCGCAAAACTCCCGCTCATTCGTGGCAAATGCCAGCTTTCACCCTTCCTTAAACCCTGCCCGCGCATCAATGCCAGATGATCGTGAGTGTGGAGTCGGACGATGCGCGACAAGGGGCCGGAGCTGATGGAGCCAGGGTTGGAAAGCCCGCTGGACGCTGCCGTCGCGCAACGCGATCGCGGCACCTTGTCCATGGTCCAACAGGCCCTTGGCCGTGGCGACGCGCGGCTTGCGTTCCAGCCGATCATCCGGGCCGATGGCAAGGGAATCGCGTTCTACGAGGGCCTTATCCGTATTCTCGATGAAACCGGCCGTGTCATTCCGGCCCGCGATTTCATGGGGGCCGTGGAAGACAGCGATATCGGCCGTCAGATCGATTGCGCGGCGCTGAAGATCGGCTTGCAGATGCTGAAGCAATATCCGTGGTTGCGCCTGTCGGTGAACATGTCGGCCCGCTCCGTCGGCTATCCGCGTTGGATGCAGATCCTGCGCACCTGCCTGCGCGACGATCCGATGGTTGTGGAGCGGCTGATCCTCGAGATTACCGAAAGCTCCGTCATGATGATGCCGGAGATCGTGGCCATCTTCATGGAGGATCTGCAAGATAAGGGCATCACCTTCGCGCTGGATGATTTCGGCGCGGGCTACACTGCCTTCCGGCACTTCAAGACCTTCTACTTTGATATCCTGAAGATCGACGGGCAATTCTCCCGTAATGTGTCGGAGGATGCCGACAATCAGGTGCTGACGGAGGCACTCATCTCGCTGGCGCGTCATTTCGACATGCTCGTCGTGGCCGAATCTGTCGAAACGGCGGCTGAGGCGCAGTGGCTCAGCCGGGCCGGTGTCGATTGCCTACAAGGCTATTACTATGGCGCGCCAAAGATGAAACTGCCCCAGGACGATACCCGCGTGATGGAACGGTCTGCCTGAACGACTGGCCCGCGGAGCCTTTCCAAAACCTGTTTCCTGCTAGCCCGGTGCCTTGCATCTGACGGATATCCGCCTGTCCGTGGTAGCCTGAGACACCGTGCCCGTTGCCTTTACCCCGCGTCGCGCACTATCACCCGGCCCAATACATCCACGACACAGAGACGGGATCGGGCCGATTTCCAGGTCCGTCCACACAGGAAAGGACACTTCTCAATGACCAACGTCGTCATCGCTTCCGCAGCCCGCACGCCGGTCGGCAGCTTCCTCGGCTCCTTCGCCAACACTGCCGCCCATGACCTTGGCAAAACCGTGATCGAAGCCGTCGTGGAACGCGCCGGTGTCGACAAATCCGAAGTGTCCGAAACGATTCTGGGGCAGGTGCTGACTGCCGCCCAAGGCCAGAATCCCGCCCGCCAGGCCCACATCAATGCAGGTCTGCCACAGGAAGCCGCCGCTTGGGGCATCAACCAGGTCTGCGGCTCGGGCTTGCGCGCCGTGGCATTGGGTGCACAGCATATCATGCTGGGGGACGCCTCTATCGTCGTCGCTGGTGGTCAGGAAAACATGTCCATGTCCCCCCATGCGGCCACGCTGCGTCAAGGCCAGAAGATGGGCGACATGAAGTATATCGACACGATGATCCGTGACGGATTGTGGGATGCGTTCAACGGCTATCACATGGGCCAGACGGCCGAGAACGTGGCCGAGAAATGGCAGATCTCCCGCGAGCAACAAGACGAGTTTGCCGTCGCGTCGCAAAACAAGGCCGAGGCCGCTCAGAAGGCTGGCAAGTTCGCTGACGAAATCACCGCCGTCATCGTGCCAAACCGCAAGGGTGACATCACCGTCGATCAGGATGAATACATCCGCCACGGCGCCACGATGGAGGCTATGCAGAAACTTCGCCCCGCCTTCACCAAAGACGGCTCCGTAACCGCCGCCAACGCGTCTGGCTTGAACGACGGCGCCGCCGCGACGCTTCTGATGTCCGCCGACGATGCGGAGAAGCGCGGCATCCAGCCGCTCGCGCGCATCGCCTCTTACGCCACCGCGGGTCTGGACCCGTCGATCATGGGCGTCGGCCCGATCTACGCCTCGCGCAAGGCGCTGGAAAAAGCGGGCTGGAAGGTCGAAGACCTCGACCTCGTGGAAGCCAACGAAGCCTTCGCCGCCCAGGCCTGTGCCGTGAACAAGGACATGGGCTGGGATCCGGCCATTGTGAACGTGAACGGTGGCGCCATCGCCATCGGTCACCCGATCGGCGCCTCCGGCTGCCGCGTGTTGAACACGCTGCTCTTCGAGATGCAGCGCCGCGATGCCAAGAAAGGCCTCGCCACGCTTTGCATCGGTGGCGGCATGGGCGTTGCGCTTTGCGTCGAGCGCGACTGATCTGACCACGGGCGCGGCGCGGCGGGAAACCAAACGCGTCGCGCCTGCGTTCGCTTGTCATGTCGACGCCTCCCCTTCCCGATTTCCGCCAACTCGTGTTTTCCGGCGGTGGCATCCGCTGCTTCTGGCACGGTGGCTGGATGAAGGTGGCGGGGGCGGCGCTCTCGCTGACCCCCGACCGGGTGACGGGGGTGTCCGGTGGCGCGATGTCGGCATCGGCCTGGATCGCCGGGCGCGAGGCGGACCTACTGAACACCATGGCGCACGCCTTTTCGCACAATGACTACAATGTCAGCCTGCACGATCTGGACCGCGACGACGGCCTGACCCCGCATCAACGCATCTATTCCGAGGTTGTGGATCAGGTCCTCGATGCGACGGCCGAGGCCCGGATCGCGGATGGCCCGGCCTTCCAGATCCTGCTGCCACATCCCACGTCCCGCCTGCCCGACACGCTGAAAGCCCTGGTCGCGGGCGCGGCCTATCAGATCGAGAAGATGGTCAAATCCCGCCCCGATGGCGAATGGGCCGAAAAAGTCGGTCTCACGGGTCAATTGGTCGATGCCCGGCAAGCCGCGCGCGATGGGCGCCTCGCCCAACTGGTGAAGGCCGCCGCCACCATCCCACCGATCTTCCGCATCCCCGAATGGGACGGTCAGCCGGTCATGGATGGCGGCCTGATCAACCAGATCCCCCACCCGGATCCGGACGAGGGTGCTACGCTTGTCCTGATGACCCGCGACTACCGCGACCGGCCCGAAGACACTGCCCGCATCTGGCACGATGGCCCCTCTGAAGCCGTGGCCGGCAACAAGATCGATTTCACCAATCCCGACGCGCTTCACGCCGCCTGGGATCTTGGTGAACGCGACGGCCAAGCCTGGCTCGACCGTCACACCCAATCCGACATATAATACCACAACTTCACCAAGGAGAGAGACATATGGGACGTGTAGCATTGGTCACCGGCGGCAGCCGTGGCATAGGCGAAGCCATTTCCAAGGCCCTGAAGGCCGACGGTTACGAGGTCGCTGCGACCTATGCCGGAAATGACGAGGCCGCGGCCAAGTTCACCGATGAAACCGGCATCAAGACCTACAAATGGAATGTCGGCGATTATCAAAGCTCCGCCGATGGCATCGCCAAGGTCGAAGCCGATCTCGGGCCCATCGAAGTTGTGGTCGCCAATGCCGGCATCACCCGCGACGCCATGTTCCACCGCATGACGCCCGAACAATGGAATGAAGTCATCGCCACGAACCTCACCGGCGTCTTCAACACCGTGCACCCCGTCTGGCCTGGCATGCGCGAGCGCAAATTCGGCCGTGTCATCGTGATCTCGTCGATCAACGGCCAGAAGGGTCAGGCCGGTCAGGTCAACTATGCTGCCACCAAGGCGGGCGATCTGGGGATCGTCAAATCGCTGGCCCAAGAAGGCGCGCGCGCGGGCATCACCGCCAACGCCATCTGCCCCGGCTATATCGGCACCGAAATGGTCCGCGCGATCCCCGAGGATGTGCTGAACTCCAAGATCATCCCGCAGATCCCCGCAGGCCGCCTTGGGGAGCCGGAAGAAATCGCCCGCTGCGTCTGTTTCCTGGCCTCCGACGATTCGGGGTTCATCAACGGCTCCACGATCTCGGCCAACGGCGCGCAATTCTTCGTCTGACAGCATCTTCGTTTCAACGCCCACGGGCCTCCGCCATGCGGGGGCCCTTTTTGGTGCGCTGCGCTGTTCTCGCTGACACAACACCAAAGATGATCCCTTAACGACGCATGCAAAAACACGCATCGCCAGGTGGGCTATCGGCGCTCACCAAGCTGCCCTAAAGAAGCGGGCATGACTCGCCAGACCGCCACCGCCATAGGCTTCATCGCCGTCCTTCTCTGGGCTTTGCTAGCGCTGTTTACCATCGGTGCGGCACCGGTGCCGCCGTTTCAGCTCAACGCCATGACGTTCACCATCGGTGGAGCGCTTGGCCTCGTCTGGGTCACGGCGACGGGCGGTTGGCCGCAATTGCGGGCGGTGCCAATCGGCGTCTATGTTTTCGGGACGCTTGGGTTGTTCGGCTACCACGCGCTCTACTTTTCCGCCCTGCGCCTCGCGTCCCCGGCCGAGGCCAGTCTGATTGCCTATCTCTGGCCGCTCTTCATCGTGCTGTTTTCCGGCCTTCTGCCCGGCGAACGCCTCGGGCGGCTCCACGTCATCGGTGCGTTGATCGCGTTTCTGGGCGCGGCCCTGATCGTGGCGCCGGGGGCCGATGGGTTCACCGGGGGCGTGGGCTTGGCGCTGGCGTTTCTCTGCGCGCTGACATGGTCGGGCTATTCGGTGCTGTCACGGCGGATGGGCAGGATGCCGACGCAGACCGTCGCCATCTTCTGCGTTGCCACGGCCCTCCTGTCGCTTCCGGCCCACATGGCGTTCGAGGACACGATCTGGCCCGGTACCGCATCCCAATGGATGTCGGTTCTGGCCTTGGGCCTCGGGCCGGTAGGGTTGGCGTTTTTCGTGTGGGATCTGGGGGTGAAGCGCGGCGATATTCAGCTTCTGGGCACGGCAAGCTATGCTGCGCCACTTTTATCGACGCTCGTGCTTGTCCTGGTGGGCATCGCCGAGCCGACGATGTCCCTGCTTCTGGCCGCCGCCCTGATTGCGGGCGGGGCAGGCCTTGCGGCCCTCGGGTCGTCCCGCGCTTAGTGCAGGGCGTTCAGATAGCCCATCAGGCGGGCGCGATCCATGGCATCATTGGAGCGCGCTACCAGGATGGAGCGGGGCAAACGACGCGGCGCAAAGAAAAAGAACATTTTAACTGACCTTTGATAGAACCGGCCCTGACGGGGCGTAACATCCACTTATGATGCCGCCCCGCCAAAGCCAATTGCTTAATTGGAATATCCGTTACCCGCGGGGCGCAACGCCCGGCGGAGTGCGGTGAAACAGGCGGGCAAAGAGGCGTGCAACCTGCCTGCTGCGCTCGGCGCGGGCCGCAAGCATGATCTGGCGGAGTTTGGGATCAGCATATTCGTCCATCATGGCGCATCTCATTTGTTTCTTTGAATACGCCTAACAGATAAGGGACTTGGGCGGATGAGAGTATTGCTATCTGCGCAACTCCGCATCCCGCCTGACCGTCTCGCTATCAGGAGCGGCCCGTCAGAAACCCCCAGAACTCACCCAAGGCTTTGCCGCGCTCGGCACGGGCCTTCAGAACGGCGTTGCGGGTGGCGGGATTGATCGTGTTGTAGAAAAACATGGGAGTGACCTTTCATTGATACGTCGTGTTGCATCCGATATGGACCTTTCCCCTTTTTCTCACAAACGAGACTTTCCATGCCTTCAGTTAAGCGATACTTAAGTGTGCATGTCTGATCGTCTTCCTCCCCTCACCGCCCTGCGTGCATTTGATGCCGCCGCCCGGCATATGTCCTTCTCCAAGGCCGCCGCAGAATTGAACGTGACGCCCGCCGCGTTGTCGTTCCAGATCAAGTCGCTTGAGGAGCATCTGGAAGCGCCACTGTTCCGCCGCCTCAACCGCGCCGTGGAGTTGACCGATGCGGGCCGCGCGTTGGCGCCTGGCGCCTCCGATGGCTTCACGGCGCTTGGCGCCGCATGGCGGGCGGCACGGCGCAGCGTGGATCAGACCAGCCTCACCGTCACGGCGGGGCCCGCCTTCACCGCCAAATGGCTGGCGCCGCGCATGTTTCATTTCGCCCAGGCCCATCCGGACATCGAGCTACGGTTCTCGGCCACGCTGAAAATCATGGATTTCGCCCGCGACGATATCGACGTCGCCATCCGATTCGGCTTTCCGAAGCAGGAGGAGGGGCTGTTTTCCAAGCCCATCATCAGCGAATGGATGACACCGATGATGACACCCGCGCTGGCCGAGCAGTTCCCGAACCCGGCCGACCTGGCCCGCGCGCCGTTGCTGCATCAGGACGATACGCGCAATTTCGAGCCCGCTTTCGACTGGCCCGCATGGTTCCGCGCCGCGGGCTTGCCGCCGCGTTTTGCGTCAGGCGCGCGATTTAGCCAGGCCGATCACGCACTTGATGCGGCAGTTGCGGAAGGCGGGGTTGTACTGGGGAGATTGTCTCTTGCCGAGCGCGACCTGCGGGAAGGACGCCTTGTTGCACCCTATACGATCGCGTTGACGACGCAGGCCCGATACAGCTTCGTCTGCCCCGAGGGCACACAAAACCGCCCGCAGGTTCGCGCGTATCTGGAGTGGCTTGAGGCCGAGATCTCCAGCCTCAAGGCGTACCGGGACGGTATGACATTTGTTGATGCCGCTGAGGTTCAGGTCTGATCCAGCCCCTCGCGCGGCAGGATCGGTTTAGTTCGCGAGCCGGGAAATTTCTTCCTTGAGGCGGAGCTTTTCTTTCTTCAGCTCGCGGATGGCAAGCTCATCTACACCGGGGCTGCGTTGTTCTTCCTCGACCTTGGCCGAAAGGTGGGCGTGCTTCTTCTTGAGTTCCTGAAGATGGGCGCCAAGCGACATATGTGTCTCCTCTCGTTGTGTGGATGTTACAATTCGAGTGCACCATAAGTTTCGGCTTATGTCACGCAGAACAGAGTTAACGCCTAAAATGCAGCGTATTTGGGCTGTTACCCGAAAGGCAGCGGCGCCCCATCGCGCAAGATGGCACGGGTTGTTGCAGAATAGTCATCGCCATCACCCGCATGGGTTGCACCTTCATGTATAAGAACTGGCGCGAGAAGGGAAAATGCCCCGCGCGCACCTTTGCGCGCCCGAAGGACGATACGCCCGGCGGCTCGCCCCTCGCGCGCGGCCAGTGGCAGGACCGCGATCGATCCGAACCCGTCCAAGCCGACCAGAATATCGGGCAGCCGTTCCGCGAGATAGATCATCGTCATCCAGCCCTGGGGCTTCAACCGGGCGCGGGCTGTCGACAGCCAATCGGCCAGTGGCGTGTCCTCCCGCAAGGCGGCTTCGCGCCCCGCATCCCCCGCCCCGGTCCCAGCGCCCGGCACGAAATAGGGCGGGTTGCAGATGACATGATCAAAGCTCCGCGCTCGTAAATCGTCGGGAAGCGCGGACAGATCCGCATTCACCACGTCCACGCCGTTGCGCCGCGCCAAATCGGCATAATCGGCTTGCCGCTCTACGCCGGTCACCTGAACACCGGGGACCCGGGCGGCAAGGCACAGGGCCGCGACACCAACGCCGCAGCCAAGCTCCAACACCGTTTCACCAGGGCGCGCGGGGCAGGCCGCCGCCAGAAACACGGGATCCGTCGCGGCGCGATACCCGCGCGCGGGTTGCCAGACCTGAACCCGGCCCCCCAGGAACCCATCCCGTGTCAGGCCCGCCTCGCTCACTCGGAAACCGGAAGGTCGTTGTCCCGCAAAACCGCCCGCGCATCGTCGGCCGCATCGCGATGCACCAGCATCCGGCGCGGCAATATGCCGATGCTTCCCTCAAGGGCGCTCATATGGACGTCCATTACGAACACCTCTATATCCTCGCCGGACAGAAGGGCGGACGCGAAGGCAATTATTGTCGGATCATTGCTGCGGAGAACTTCAAGCATACCAAACAGGTATGGTGCCCGCGCGCCGAAGTCGAGACAGGGGATAATCTGCATGAGCCTGGATACACCCATCGCCAAGCCCCACGACCGCCTGCGCGACGCGTTGGACGAGGATCTGACGGCCGTCAATGTCCTGATCCGCGACCGCATGGCCTCCGAGCATGCGCCCCGTATCCCCGAGGTGACCGCCCATCTGGTTGAGGCCGGAGGCAAGCGGATTCGCCCGATGCTGACGCTCGCGGCGGCGCGGCTCTGTGGCTACGACGGCGACGCCCATGTGAAGCTGGCGGCGACGGTTGAGTTCATTCACACCGCGACGCTGTTACACGACGATGTGGTTGATGAATCATCGAAGCGGCGCGGGCGCCCCACGGCGAACCTTCTGTGGGACAACAAGTCTTCGATCCTGGTGGGTGATTACCTCTTTGCCCGCGCGTTCCAGTTGATGGTTGAAACCGAAAGCCTGCAGGTGCTCGACATTCTGTCCAATGCCGCCGCCACGATTGCGGAGGGCGAAGTGCTGCAACTGAGCGCCGCAATGAATATCGAGACCACCGAAGCCACCTATCTGCAGGTGATCCGGGGTAAGACCGCCGCGTTGTTCGAGGCAGCCTGCGAGGTTGGCGGCGTGATCGCGGGCCGCGACGATAGCATCGTGGAGGCGCTGGCTTCTTACGGCGACGGGTTGGGCATCGCGTTCCAGATGGCCGATGATTTACTCGATTGGGGCGGCACGTCCGGCGCCATCGGCAAGAATATCGGTGACGATTTCCGGGAACGGAAGCTGACCCTGCCCGTGATTCGGGCGATTGCGTTGGCCGATGCCGACGAGCGCGCCTTCTGGGCGCGCACCATCGGCAAGGGCGATCAGCACGATGGCGATCTGGAGACAGCCCTTGGCCTTCTAGGGAAACATGGCACCTTGGAGCAGACCCGCGTGGCGGCCAACAGCTATGCCGACCAGGCCAAGGCCGCCCTTGGCGCGCTGCCCGATCACCCGTTGCGCGACATGATGCACGACCTTGCGGATTATGTGGTTGAACGATTAAACTAAAATTGTTCGGCCGTTAAACCAGCAGCCGCGCAGCCTTGGCCCACCATCCATCGGGCATCGCCGCGGCGGCGGCAATTGCAGCCACTTCATCCGAGTAGAGGCCAAAACACGTCGCCCCGGAGCCACTCATGCGGGCCAGCAGGCAATTCTCTGTCCGCGCCAGGGCCTCCAGCACCCTCCCGATCACAGGCTGAGCCTCCATCGCGGGCGCTTCCAGATCGTTTCTTGTCACCGCAAGCCATGCGGAAAAGCCCTCCAATCCGTCCCAGACCGGCTCAGGCAACGGCGCGTTATCCACCGCATCGAGCGCGTTAAACACGGCCCCTGTCGGCACCTCAACGCCGGGGTTCACCAACACGATCCACAACTCTGGCAACGGCGGCACAACGTCCAGCAGATCGCCAATCCCACGCGTGCGGCAGGGCGTGCTGCCAAGGCATGCAGGCACATCCGCGCCAAGTGCGTACGTGCCGTCTGGCACCGCGATCCCCCACATCTCGGACAATCCGCGCAGAGCCGCCGCCGCATCCGCCGAACCGCCACCAATCCCGCCGGCATGGGGCAGGTGTTTTTCAAGGGTGATCGCGGCGCCACGCCCCGGCGCCAGAAACTCCGCCGCACGCCAGACAAGGTTGCGCGCATCGTCTGGCACGCCTGCCGCCTTTGGTCCTGTGACGGTCAGGGTCAGGGCATCGGAGGGCGCTATCTCAAGCCAATCACCCACATCCGCAAACACAACCAGCGAATCCAGCAGGTGATAGCCATCCGCCCGCTTGCTCGTCACGTGAAGTGCCAGATTGACCTTCGCGGGCGCGGACAGCCTCACTCTTCCTCAAGGGCGCCCACGCCGCCTTCCTGCTCCAGCACCTCGTAAAGTCCGACATCAAGCTTCAGGCGAATGCGCTCGGCCTCTTCCGGGTCCGGGTCGAAGGACAGGGCGCGGTGCCATTGGAACTCCGCCTCGCGGTAACGGCCCACCATCCAGTATACGTCGCCGAGGTGATCGTTGACGATGCTGTCATTGGGCTCCAGCTCTACCGCGCGTTCCATCGGCGCGACGGCTTCCTCGAAGCGGCCCAACCGGTAGAGCACCCAGCCAAGGCTGTCGGTGATATACCCGCTCTCCGGGCGGGCGGCGACGGCGCGCTGGATCATATCAAGGGCTTCGTCAAAATTCCGGCGCTGCTCCACCAGGGAATAGCCAAGGTAATTCAATACGTTGGGCTGTTCGGGATTCAGCTCCAGGGCGCGGCGGAAATCGGCTTCGGCGGGCGGCCAATCATCCAACTGATGGTAACAGATCGCACGGGCATAGTGGATGAACCAGTAACGCGGCAGATCCGCATCGACCAGATCAAGCACGGCCGAATAAGCCACGATGGCCTCTTCGAACATCTCGTTCTGCCGCAGGATATCGCCGTAGGCCGCCTGCAAGGAGGCAAGTTCGGGCCGGGCGGCCACGAGATCCGACAGGATGGTGATCGCCTCTTCGCTCTGGCCCATCTCCGCCAACGCTTCGGCGCGCCCCATCTGGGCCTCGATGTAATTCGCATCACCCTGGGGCACCGCGCTGAACGTGGTCGCGGCTAGCTCGATCTGGCCATCTTCCGTCATCAATTCCCCGGCCAGCAAGATCGCGTCGGTGTGTTCGGCATCCACGCCCCGGGCCGCCTGCGCCATCAAGAGCGGAAGCGACCGGTTCCGGTCACCGGACAGCAACTGCGCGGTGGTGAAGAACACTTCGGCCACGCCGTCCTGCACATCGATCACAAAGCCATAGGGCTCTTCCGCACCGGCACCGATCTGCGCCTGCAAGGCCAAAAGGCCCGGATCAGGAACCGCTTGGGTATACCCGTCAAGCAGGTCCAGCGCCTCGGCCCGCTGGCCAAGCTGCACCATGATCTCGGCCCGCGCGCGGACCACCCGCTCCGTATTGGTGATGCTCACGCCCGTCCCGCCAGACAGGATCTCGTGGGCCGCCTCGAAATCGCCGACCGCGGCGCGCGCCAGGGCCAGATGCAGCGCGGCCAGTTCTTCCAGCCCTCGCTCGCGCCCCAAGGCCTCGAACTGCGCAACGGCGCCCGACATGTCGCCCTGCCCGAAGCTCAACCAAGCCAGCGCCAGACCGTCAGCCAGGGGCCCCGGCCCTTGCCCCGCCTCGATCAGCGCCTGCGCCTCGACCAGTTCTCCGGAATTCACCTGCCGCACGAAGCGCACCAGATGGGCCAGTTCCTGTCCGTCCGCATCGGGCGGCAAGGCGTCGGCTACCTCGGCGGCCCGCTCCCAATTTCCCAATGATGCATTGGCAAAGATCGCGTTGCTGATCAGGAACGGATTACCCGGATCAAGCGCCAGGGCACGATCAAAATAGGTGGCCGCGGCGGCGTGGTTGCCGGTGATCGCCGCCGAGCGAGCGGCCAGATAAGACCCCGCCAATCCGTCGGCGGACGCCAAGGCGGGGGCGGCCAATCCAGCCACAATCGCAAGGGCAAACAAAGGTCTGTTCAGGGGCATTCAGCTCTCCTCCAAGCGCTCTTGGAGCAGAGTCTAGGGCGCGCCTCGGGGAAGGGCAATCACTCGCCCCTCACGTTGTCGCGGGGCGCTCACATGTTGGGGTAATTCGGCCCGTCACCACCCTGCGGTACCGTCCAGTGGATGTTCTGGGACGGATCCTTGATATCGCAGGTTTTGCAATGCACGCAGTTCTGGAAGTTGATGACAAAGCGCGGATCCTTGCCGTCTTCCTCCACCACTTCATACACGCCCGCCGGGCAATAACGCTGCGCCGGTTCTGCATATTCCGGCAGATTCACCGCAATCGGAATGCTGGGATCCTTCAGCTTCAGATGCGCGGGCTGGCTTTCTTCGTGGTTGGTGAAGGAGTAGCTGACATTGGTCAGCCGATCGAAGCTCAGCTTGCCATCGGGCTTGGGATAGTCGATCGGGTTCCACCGCGCGGCCTTCTGCGTCGCGTCCGCATCGGACTTCCCGTGACCCTTGGTGCCGAAGATCGAAAAACCAAGCGTGTTCGTCCACATGTCGAACCCGCCCAGACCGAGCGCACCCAACACGCCGTTGTTGGATTGGAACGGTTTGACGTTGCGCACTTTGTAAAGGTCCCGGCCCACCGGCCCCTCGCGCAGCGCGGTGTTGTACTCGGTCAACTCATCGCTACCGCGTCCGTCACCAATCGCGGCAAAGGCAGCTTCGGCGGCGGCAATCCCGGACAGCATCGCGTTATGGTTGCCCTTGATCCGAGGCACGTTCACCAGACCAACCGAGCAACCCAGCAAAGCGCCCCCGGGGAAACAGGCCTTGGGCATCGACTGCCAGCCACCCTGCGCGATCGCCCGTGCGCCGTAGGCCACGCGTTTGCCGCCCTCCAGCAGCTTCGCGATCATCGGATGGTGCTTGAAGCGCTGGAACTCCATGTAGGGATAGAGATGCGGGTTCTGATAGTTCAGTGCGGTCACCAGGCCGATGAACACCTGGTTGTTTTCGGCGTGATAGACAAACGAACCGCCCGCTGCGTTCTTGCCCAAGGGCCAGCCAAGCGAGTGAAAGACAGAGCCTTCCTTGTGCTTGTCGGGGTCGATCTCCCATATCTCCTTCATGCCGAGCCCATATTTCTGCGGCTCACTGTCGGTATCCAACTGAAACTTCTCGATCACCTCTTTCGAGAGGCTCCCGCGCACGCCCTCGCTCAGGAACACGTATTTTCCAAGCAGCTCCATCCCCGGCTCGGTGTTCTCGCCGATGGAGCCATCTTCTTCGAGGCCGAAGACCCCGGCCACGACGCCCCGCACCTCGCCGGTCTCGCCATAGACAAGCTCGGAACAGGCCATGCCCGGGAAGATCTCTACACCCAGTTCCTCGGCCTGCTCCGCCATCCAGCGGCAGACATTGCCCATCGACACGATGTAGTTGCCGTGATTGTTCATCAGCGGCGGCATCGGGAAATTGGGGATACGAATGCCCCCTGCCTCGCCGAGCATGTAAAAGGCATCGCTTTTCACCGGTACGTTCAGCGGCGCGCCCTTTTCTTTCCAATCCGGGATCAGGGCATCAAGCCCTGCCGGGTCCAGCACCGCGCCCGACAGGATATGCGCGCCCACTTCCGAGCCCTTTTCCAGAACCACGACGTTCAGATCCGCATCCAGCTGCTTCAAGCGGATCGCGGCGCTCAGGCCCGCTGGCCCCGCACCGACGATCACCACGTCGTATTCCATGCTCTCGCGTTCGATCTCGGACATCTTTGTCGTCCCCTCAGGCTGTCGTCAGACCAGGAATCCTAGCCCGGAAATGGCGTTCCGGGAGGCCTAGCGCGGAGGTGACGCAGGCGTCAATTGTGACGCAGCATCATTAATGCCGCAGGCGCCGCGTGGACTGCCCCGTCTTCCGGCACTACGTCACGCTCAAACGCACCCGGAGGTTTGCCACATGCGCTACATCTACCTCGCCCTATTTTTCGCCGGGATCTACTATCCCTGGCGCCATTTCTACGCCTGGTTCGACCAGAACGGCTGGGATCTCGGCCCGATGATCGACGCCTGGTACGTGAACGAGGCGACAACCGGCCTCACATGGGACCTCACGATCTCGGCCATCGCGCTGTGCGTGTGGGTTGTGGTGGAGTTCGTGACCCGCCGGGAATGGTGGTGGCTACTGGTCATCCCCGCGACCTTCGGGATCGGCGTTTCCGCGGGTCTGCCGCTGGCGCTGTTATTCCTGACCCTTCAACGCGCGCGGACCGTCTAGCGGATGCGCGGCCAGGTGTCGGACAGCTTGTAGCCTTCGGGCCACGGATCATCCGCATCGACCATGTGTTGATGCGTACCGGTGATCCAGGCGCGCCCGCTGATTTCCGGCCGGATCGCAGGCACATCCCCTACGGCAGTTTCCCCAAGGATCCGGCAGCGGAACTCCGAGCCGATGATCGACCGAGCAATCAGCGTCTCACCCATACCCATCTGCCCCCGCGCATGAAGCACCGCCAGCCGAGCGCTTTGCGCTGTGCCGGTGGGCGAGCGGTCGATCTTGCCGGGCTGGATCGTAACCGCCGTGGCGGAGGTCAGCTCGGTGTCGCGCCGCTCAACCGGCGTGTTGAACATGCAAAACGAATAATGGCTCCAATCGGGCCGTTCGGGATGCGCAAACGTCAATTGGGCATTGGCCGCATTGGTGATGCGAGTGCCAAGCTCGACAATTTCGCGGGCTTTGTCGCGATCCAACGTCACCCCCGCTGCGCCCGCATCGATCAGAACAACCGAGTCGCCCCCGAACGCCGTATCAACACGTATGCCGCCCAGGCCAGGAACGTCCAAAGGCACGTCCAACCCGGTCACGAAGCTCGGCACATTCTCGAATGCGACCCGCTCCACCTTGCCGCTTGCGCAGGTGGCGCGGATTGCGACAAGCCCGGCGGGCACTTCAAGCGTCAGTCGCGTTTCCGGTTCCGTTATCGGCAAGATGCCGGTCTCCAACAACACGGTCGCCACGCAGATCGTGTTCGACCCCGACATCGGCGGCGTATCTTCCGGCTCCATGATCAGGAAGGCCGCATCAGCGCGCGGATCCTTGGGCGGAACCAGCAGGTTCACGTGCCGGAACACGCCCCCGCGCGGCTCGTTCAGGACAATCGCGCGCAAGGTTCCGTCTTCGGCCAGCCAGCGCCGCTGCGCCCACAGCGTGTCGCCGGGCGGCGGCGTAACGCCGCCGGTGATGACGTCGCCAACCTCCCCCTCGGCATGGGCAGAAACGGTGTGGATCACATGGCGGGTGCGCATCTCAGATCGTCAGAACCGTCTGCCCGGTGGTTTTCCGCGCCTCCAACGCGCGGTGCGCCTCGGCGACATCCTCTAACGGAAACCTCTGGCCGATACGGATCTTCACGTCGTCGGACGTGACTTTCTCAAACAGCTCCGCCGCCATCTGCTGGCAGGACTCGTGCTCCGCGATATGAGCGAACAGTGTCGGCCGTGTGATCTTCAGCGATCCCTTCTGCCCCAAAATTGCCAGGGCAAAGGGCGGCACAGGCCCGGAGGCATTGCCGAAGGAGATCATGAAGCCAAGCGGGCGCAGGCAATCCAGCGAGCCATCGAACGTGTCGGCGCCAACCGCATCCATCACCACATCGACGCCCTTGCCGTCGGTCAGCTCCCGCACGCGCGCAACCCAATCCTCCGTCCGGTAATTGATGCATTCCGCCGCGCCATGGTCGCGGGCCAGCGCACATTTCTCGTCCGTTCCGGCCGTGCCGATCAGGCGGATCCCCTCACTCGCCGCCCATTGGCACGCAATCAGGCCCACACCACCGGCCGCCGCGTGAAACAGGACCGTGTCACCTTTGACAATCGGCGTTGTGCGGCGGAACAGGTAATGAGTTGTCAGCCCCTTCAGCATCATCGCCGCGCCGTCCTCAAACGAAATCTCATCCGGGAGCGGGCAGACCTGCGCCGCGGGCATTACGCGCGCCTCGCAATAGGCGCCCGGCGGCGTGCAGGCATAGGCGGCCCGATCACCGGGTTTGAGATGCGTCACGCCCTCCCCCACGGCCTCAACCACACCCGCCGCTTCCATGCCCAACGCATGGGGAAGCTCCATCGGATACAGCCCGGTGCGCTGATACACATCGATGAAGTTCAGCCCACAGGCATGGTGACGGATGCGGATCTCGCCCGGCCCCGGATCCCCCACATCCCGATCCACAATCCGGAATTGCTCCGGGCCGCCATGGGCCTCGATAATCGCTGTCTTCGCCATCTGCGTCCCTCCGAATTGCTTTGAACCCAATTGGATAGATGCTACGTCGCCGCTGACAAGACGGATAAGGCGCGCGCGATGGATCATTTCCTGTATCAAAACGGCATTCTGCACGCCGAGGACGTGCCGCTGCCCGAGATTGCAGCCAGTGTCGGTACGCCCTTCTACGTCTATTCCACGGCAACGCTGACGCGTCACTTCGATCTGTTCGCCGAAGCGTTGGACGGCCTGCCGCACCTGATCTGCTTTGCGATGAAAAGCAATTCCAATCAGGCCGTTATCAAGCATATGGCGTCGCTCGGCGCGGGGATGGACGTGGTGTCGGGCGGCGAATACCTGCGCGCCAAGGCGGCTGGCGTGCCCGGCGACAGGATCGTGTTTTCCGGCGTCGGCAAGACTAAGGCGGAGATGCGCCTCGCACTCGACGGCGGCATCCGGCAATTCAACGTCGAATCCGAGCCGGAGATGGAGCGTCTGTCCCGCGTTGCCAGCGAAATGGGCAAGACGGCCTCCATCACCATCCGCGTGAATCCGGATGTGGATGCCAAAACCCACGCCAAGATCTCCACCGGACGGTCCGAGGACAAATTCGGCATTCCGATCGCCCGCGCGCGGGAGGTTTATGCGCTGGCCGCCGCATTGCCCGGTTTGCGGGTAATCGGCATCGATGTCCATATCGGCAGCCAGCTGACCGACCTTGAACCCTTTGAAATCGCTTATAATAAAGTCGCCGAACTCACCCATCAACTCCGCTCGGACGGCCACACGATCAGCCGCCTTGATCTGGGCGGCGGGCTTGGCATCCCCTATCAGCGCTCCAACACCGCGCCGCCCTTGCCCATCGAATATGGCGAGGTCATCAAGCGCACTGTCGGGGATCTGGGCTGCGAGATCGAGATTGAGCCGGGCCGTCTGATTTCGGGCAATGCGGGCCTGCTGGTTGCCTCCACGATCTATGTGAAACACGGCGAGGGCCGCGATTTCCTGATCCTCGATGCCGCCATGAACGATCTGATCCGCCCCGCCATGTATGGCGCGTGGCATGATATCGTCCCTGTCATCGAACCCGCCCCTGGCGCGGAACAGACGCCCTATGACATCGTCGGGCCGGTCTGCGAATCCGGCGATACCTTCGCCAAACAGCGTAATCTCACTGCGTTGGCCGAGGGCGACCTGATCGCGTTCCGCTCCGCCGGGGCCTATGGCGCGGTGATGAGCAGTGAATACAACAGCCGCCCCCTGATCCCCGAAGTTCTGGTCAAAGGCGATCAATTCGCCGTCATCCGGGCCCGTCCGACATTTGACGACATGATAAACCGCGATACACTCCCTGAGTGGGTATAGGACCCCGACGGGCAGGATGTGCCCGCGAAAGGGATGATGACCGAGCAGACCCCCCCGAAGGAGGGCGCGCTGAAGCGCCTGATCTGGCCCTTGCGGCTGACGCGCCTTGGCATGGTCGCCGAGCGCGCCGCGCAGGCCTTCTGGCCGGCATGGACTTTTGTGATCCTGCTGCTTGCCGCCCTCGCCTTCGGGGCGGGCACACTGCTCCCCGGTATCTATGCATGGGGGGCGTTGGGCCTTGCAGGATTGGTTATTCTGGCCTTCCTGATCCTTGGCCTCATTCGATTCCGTATGCCCACCCACGCCGAGGCCTTGGAGCGTCTGGATGCCACGATGCCGGGCCGCCCGATCACCACGCTTCTCGATACGCCCGCCGTCGGTGGCCACGATCCGGCAAGCCGATCCGTCTGGGCCACCCACGTATCTCGCATGGCCGCCCGTGCCGCCGGGGCCCGGGCGCCGGAACCGGATCTGCGGCTCTCGTCACGCGACCCTTACGCGCTGCGCTATGTCGGCGCGACCGCGATTGCCATGGCGCTTCTCTTCGGCGCATTTGGCCGTGTGGCGGATGTCGGCAACGTTCCGCTTGGGGCCGGGCCCGCCACGGCGTCGGCCGGGCCTTCTTGGGAAGGCTGGGTGGAACCGCCGCTCTATACCGGCCTGCCGTCGCTTTACCTCAATGACATCACGGCGGAGGGTTTCGACGCGCCGCTCGGCTCCGATGTCACGCTGCGCGCCTATGGGGCGCCGGGTGAGATCACGCTGCGGACAGATATCGGCCCGCTCCCCGAACCCGACCCAAACGCCTATGCCCAGACCGTCACGATGGAGCGCGCTGGAACGCTAGCCGTGGACGGGCCCGGCGGGCGGGAATGGCAGGTCTCCGTCCGGCCCGATAATCCACCCAACGTCGCGCTTGACGGAGAGGTTGAAGGCGAGCCCCCCGGCGCGATGCAGTTCGGCTTCACGGCCAGCGATGATTACGGCATCCGCTCCGGCACCGCCACGATCCGCCTGAACGCCGATGCCGCGGATCGCCGTTATGGTCTTGCCATCAACCCCGAGCCTCGCGAACCCGTGGTGCTTGATCTGCCAATGCCGTTCCGCGGTGATCGGGCCGAGTTCAGCGAAGTGGTGCTGGAGGATCTGAGCGAGCATCCCTTCGCCAACCTGCCCGTCTCCATGACACTGACCGTCACCGACGATGCGGGCCAGATCGCCACGGTGTCCTACGACGTTCAGCGCCTTCCCGGGCGGCGGTTCTTCGATCCGATGGCCAATGGCATCATCGAATTGCGCCGCGATATCCTGTGGAACCGCGACAATGCCGAACGGACCGCGCAGCTTCTGCGCGCCATGACGCACCGGCCCGAAGAGGGCTTGGATCAGGGCGTATATCTGCAACTCCGCTCCGCCATCCAACGGCTGGAAAGTGCGATTGACCTGATCTCCATCGAAACCCAGGAAGACGTGGCCGCGATCCTGTGGGAGGCCGCGCTCGAGCTGGAAATCGGCGATCTCGACAGCGCCTTGGAGCGCCTGCAACGGGCGCAGGAGCGCTTGGCCGAGGCCATGCGCCAAGGCGCCAGCGATGAGGAAATCGCCCAACTGATGCAGGAAATGCGCGAGGCGATGAACGATTACATGCAGGAGCTGGCCGACAATACCGAGTTCGGCGACCAGACGGACCAGCCCGATCAGGGCGAGGGCGAGAACATGGAAATGTCCATGTCCGACCTCGAAGAGATGCTGCAACGCATCGAAGAGCTGATGCAGGAAGGCCGCATGGCCGAAGCCATGGAAATGCTGCAAGCGCTTCAGCAAATGCTGGAAAACATGGAGATCACCCAGGGCGGTGAGGGTGGCGACGGCCCGCAGACGCCGGGGCAGGAAGCCATGGAAGGCCTGCAGGACACGCTGCGCGGCCAACAGGGCCTGAGCGATGACAGCTTTCAGGAACTGCAAGATCAGTTCAACCCCAACCGTCCGGGCCAACCCGGTGAGCAGCAGGGCCAGGCCCCGCGAGGCAACCAGCCCGGTCAGGAGGGGGAAAACCCTGGCCAGGGACAGGGCGGCGACAACGAGGAAAGTGCAGGCTCCCTCGCCGACCGTCAGGAGGCGCTCCGCCGCCAGCTTGAGGAACAGGCCCGCCGCCTGCCCGGCACGGGCACCGAGGCCGGGGATGAGGCGCTGGACCAGCTCGATGGCGCCGGACGCGCCATGGAAGACGCCGCAGACGCCCTGGAACGGGGTGACATCGCCGAAGCGCTCGACCTGCAATCGGAGGCCATGGAGGCCATTCGCGAAGGCATGACGCAACTGGGCGAGGCATTGGCGCAGGAGCAGGGCGCTGAGCCTGGACAAGGCCAGGCCGAGGGCAACATGGCCGAAAGCCGCCCGCTTCAGGACCCACTGGGGCGACAGGCGGGCAACAATGGCGCCTTCGGATCGGACGAGATGCTCAATGGCACGATCGATGATAGTGAACGTGCGCAGGAACTCCTGAATCTACTACGCGATCGCGCGGCCGAACAGCAGCGTCCTGAATTGGAACGGGAGTATCTGCGGCGTCTGCTGGATCAGTTCTGATCCGCCGCGGCGGCGCTATTCGGCGGTTTCACCGGCAAGGGATCGCGCCATATCATCCAGCCAGAACCGCGCGTTGTTGATCGCCTCGACATAGCGTTCCAGATACGGCGCCACTTGCGGCACGGCCTCCGCGATATCAGCGGCGTAGACATAGGCCAGCGTCGCAATCGCCACGAGCAGAAGCACAATGATGAAGCCACGCCGGGATTGTGACCTGCGCCGTGCGCCGGACCCCACCGTATCGGCATCGGTCGCGTCTTCCTCACCTTCCCGGCGGTCGCCCGTGGCGCGCAGGGAGGAATTGATCTCTTCGATATCGGGCAGCAATTCGCGGCGGGATGCAGCAGCGGCCGTCGCAACGGCGGCCTCGATCTGGCTGGTGTCAAACGCATCTTCCGCCGCCTCAAGATCGGCGAGCCGTCGGCTCCGCGCCGTCCCGGATGCGCTCTCAAGGGGCATTTCGTCTTGCGTTTCAACCCGTTCGGGCTCGGCCTCGGCGCGGCGCAATCGTGCCTCGCGCTCGGCTTCCTCCCGCAAGATCCCGGCCACTGCGGAATCCACCTCGCGACGCTGCGGGGTTGACGGAGCCTCCGCTTCGGCCTCCGCCTCCGCCTCCGCGTCGGTATCTGCAATGCTATCGGACGCCTCGGGCCCATCTTCCTCGTCCGGTTCAGTAGGCTCCGGCGCCGCCTCTGGTTCCGGGTCTGTTTCCGTTTCCGCGGTAGCCTCGGAGTCTGGCTCATCCTCCGGGTCCGGGTCGATCTCGGGCTCTGCCTCGGCTTCCGGCTCAGGGTCCGGCCGCGCCTCTGGTTCGGCGGCCTCTACAGCGTCCGGCTCCGGCGCGGGATCGGGGGGCTCGGGCTGACGATCGGGATCCGGTTCAGGGTCCGGAGCGGGTGGCGCGGGCGGGGTCGGCGCACCATCGGCGCTCGCCTCCTTGGCGGCCTCGGGTTCGTCCGCCCGCGGCCCCGGCTGGAACCACGTCGTCGAACAATTGGAGCATTGCACATCCCGACCGGCCGCCGGGATCATGCTTTCATCCACCTCGTATCGGGCGCTGCAATTCGGGCAGGTAAGCCGCATGTGTCCCCGGTGCTCTTGTTCACCGCGCTGACGCGGCGGTTGACCGTCCGACTGCAGAACAATCGCGGCCCGTCATCCCTATTGTATCGGCAAATATTAACAATCTCACAAGACCATTCCAATCCCACTGTCTTTTCAGGTGATTACCCGTTGCTCACTTGCGCCAATCTTCGACAGGTCCGGCGGGGCGCAATTGCAACTGCCCGCCAAGGGTGCAACACAGTCACGACGAACGGCCCAGGGACGCGACGCGCAGATGATCGAGATGCAGGACGCCGCTTACGGCTACGGAGCCGAGCCGCTTTTGTCCGGCCTGTCGATGCACCTGCCGCCTGGCTCCTTCCACTTCCTCACCGGACCGTCCGGGGCCGGGAAAACCACGTTCCTCAAACTCTGCTACGCCGAGCTTCTGCCAACCTGCGGGTCGGTGAGCCTGTTCGGGCACACCGCCACCGGCCTGTCGCGCGACGGGATCGCGGATCTGCGGCAGCGCATCGGCGTCGTGCATCAGGATTGCCGGTTTCTGGACCATCTGCCATTGCACGAAAATATCGCGCTCCCCCTCACCGTATCGGCGAAGGGCGGGCTGGTGCAGGACGCTAATCTCGCCGAGCTTGTGGGCTGGGTTGGCCTGTCGGCCCGCGCCAATGCCTTGCCGCCTGAGTTGTCGGGCGGGGAACGGCAACGCGCCGCGCTCGCCCGTGCCATCATCATGGACCCCGACCTGATCCTGGCTGATGAGCCCACCGGCAACGTGGATTGGGAGATGTCGCTGAGGCTTCTGAACCTGCTGGTGGAGCTGAACAGACTCGGCAAGACGGTGGTCATCGCGACCCATGATCTCGCCCTGATCCGGGCTGCCAAGCAAAAGGTGCAGGCGCGTGTTTTGCGGATTCAAGGCGGCCAGATCATGGCAGCCGGGGCCGATCTATGAGCATTCGGGGCAACCTTCTGGCGCTGGTGCGCGGCGATGGGCAGGCCGACCGCGTGGTGCCCCGCAGTGGCCAATCCGCCCGGTTGACCCTGGCTACCGCAGCAGCGATGGCCTTTCTGGCGGTCTTTGCCATGGCGCTGTCGACCGCCTCCGGGCGGCTTGCCGACCGCTGGTCCGACGCGTTGGCGCAATCCTCCACGATCCGCATTTCCGCCCCCGCCGCCGAGGTGGAGGCGCAGACCTGGGCGGTTCTGACACTGCTGGAGCAAACGCCGGGCGTCCAAAGCGCCCGCGCGCTTAGCGATGAGGATCAACAGGCGCTGCTGGCGCCGTGGTTCGGCCCGGATCTGCCGCTGGATGACCTGCCGATCCCCCGGCTGGTCGAAATCGTCGAAACGCCCGAAGGCTACGACAGCGACGGCCTGCGCCAACGGCTCGCCGCCGAAGCGCCCGGCGCCGTTCTGGACGATCACGACCGTTGGCGCCGCCCCTTGGCCGAGGCCGCCGGTCGGCTGCGCCTGTTGGGCGGCCTGGCCCTCGTCCTGATCCTCGGTGCAACCGCTGCGATGGTGACGCTCGCCGCGCAATCGGCCCTGTCGGCCAATGAACAGGTGGTGCGGGTCATGCGCCTTGTGGGCGCGCGCGACAGCTACATCGCCAGCGCCTTCGTGCGCCGCTTCACCATTCGCGCCCTGACCGGGGCGGGCGTCGGCACATTGCTCGGCCTGCTGGCCGTGGCCATGCTCCCCTCCGCCCGCGACACGGCGGCGCTTCTGACGGGTCTCAGCTTCTCGGGCGCGTCGTGGCTCTGGCCGCTGATCATCCCGCCACTTGCGGCCGCGACCGCATTCGTGGCCACACGGGTGGCCGCCTTCCGTACCCTGAAAGGCCTGAAATGATGCAATGGATCCGCTCCCTTCTGTTCATCATTCAGATGTATGTCGCGATGCTCGTCATCGCGGTTGTCTACTTTCCCTTCGCCGTGGTCAGCGCCGCGGGGGCCCATGCGGCCTGCCATGCCTATTGCCGGTGGGTGTTCTGGACGATGCGCTGGATGGTGGGCCTGCGGGTCGAGGTGCGCGGAACGCCTCCCACGGATGATGTGATGGTCCCCGCGAAACACCAGAGTTTCCTTGATATCCTCGCCATCTACAACGCCATGCCGCGCGGCAAATTCATCATGAAGCGTCAGCTGATGTACGCGCCGCTGATCGGGCAATACGGCCTGCGGATCGGTTGTGTGCCCGTGAACCGTGGCAAACGCGGCGCGGCGATCAAGAAGATGTTGGAGGATGTACGCAGCGGGAAACAGCAAGGCGGGCAGCTCATCATCTACCCCCAGGGCACCCGCGTGGCGCCCGGCGTAGACCGGCCTTACAAGGCTGGCACAGGCGCGCTTTACGAACAGCTTGGTCAGCCCTGCGTGCCCGTTGCAACCAATGTCGGCGTCTTCTGGCCCAAGCGCGGGATCACCCGGATGCCGGGCGTGGCCGTGATCGAGTTTCTGCCGCGCATTGAGCCGGGCCTGAGCAAGGAGGCGTTCATGGCGCGGCTTGAGGCGGATATCGAAACTGCCAGCAACGCGCTTCTGGATGAGGTTGGGTTTGAGCGAGGCACGCCATGAAAACCATCGATGACATCACCGCGTTGGAGGCGCTCTACGATGCGCCGGTTCCGGCCTCTCTCACCAAGGTCACGCAAAAGATCACGCCGCTCTATCGTGAATGGATCGAAACATCACGATTCCTGATCCTTTCGACGGTCGGACCGGAGGGAACCGATGCCAGCCCGCGGGGGGATGACGGGCCGGTGGTGCGCATTATCGATGACCGGACAATCTGGTTGCCAGATTGGCGTGGCAACAATCGGATCGACAACCTGCGCAACATCGTGCGAGACGGGCGCGTGTCGCTGATGTTCATGGTGCCTGGGGCGCTGAATGTGGTGCGCGTGAATGGGCGCGCCGTGCTGAGCGATGATCCGGCCTTGACCAGCACGTTTGAGCAACGCGGGCGGCACCCCAAGACGATCATCGTGATCCGCCCCGACGAAGTCTATTTTCAATGTGCCAAGGCCTTGATGCGGTCCGATCTTTGGAACCGCGAGGATGCCGAGGGTCTGCCGACGGCCGGCCAGTTCGTGAAAGAACGCGATGCGGCCTTCGACGCCGAGAGCTACGATTCCGGCTATCCGGACTACGCGAAGGGGCGTCTGTGGTAAGGGCGCTTGGCTGGATCGTGGTCCTTGCGGGCCTCCTGGGCACCGTCGCCACCGGCTTTCTGTTGTTCGCAGCAATCAACGATTGGTTGGGTCGATGCCCCGGTGCCGCGCAATGCTCGGACGCGGTCAGCGTCATCGTATTGGGCGGCTGCGGTCTGATCGCCTCGCTGATTATGATTGCGGCGGGTCTGGTGATGGTCCGCCGCTAGGCCGGACCGAAACCGATGTGAGAGACCGACAGATCCGCCGTGTGATCGCGCCCATAGGCGACAAGCCCGAGGGACCGGATATCCGCGGCCACAATCTGCGGCGGCAAGCTATCGCGGGACGGGGCGAAGGCGGTCAGGGGCAAGGTCACATCCGACCAATCGGCCGATGGCTCGAACCCTGCGCGGTAGGATTGCCAGGGCCGCTGACTATGCACCGAACGCAGATGCACGAAGTAGCGCTCCCCGTTCCCGCGCACGCGCAGATGAATGGCGCCGCTCCCCGGAGGGGCACCGTCGGGTAAATCTGTACGAACCTGAATGAAGCCGCCGTTATTGGCCGTGGAGACAGTACCGGTGAGGCGCAAGATCCCGTCTTCAACCGATCCATGCCCCTCCGACACACCGCCCATGACGGTGTCCGCGGCGAAGCGCCAATCGAAATCCATGACGGGCTGCATCGACCTTCCTTCACTACGGGCTGGCAAAGGGGCCACGGCAGCAACGGCGCCGAGCGCAAATACCGCGCCGCGTCGGGTGATCAAGCGGCAAGGCCCTTGGTCCCCATATCGAGGAATTTCCGGCGGCGGCTGGCGATCAGGTCGGCCCGGTCCGCCTCGCCGAAGCCCGCCAGCATGGATGAGATCGCACGGCCAACTTCCGCAATGGTGGCCGGTTTGTCCCGCTGCGCGCCGCCAAGGGGCTCGCGGATGACAACGTCGCAAACGCCAAGCTTGTGCAGATCCTGCGCGGTGAGCCGTAGCGCCTCGGCCGCTTCGCGCATCTTTTCGGCATCCTTCCACAGGATCGATGCGCAGCCCTCGGGGCTGATGACCGAGTAGATCGAATGCTCCAGCATGGCCAACCGGTCTGCCGTGGCGAAGGCAACCGCGCCGCCCGATCCGCCCTCGCCGATGATGACCGACAGAATCGGCACGCCGATTTGCAGGCATTTCTCGGTGGACCGCGCAATGGCCTCGGACTGCCCGCGTTCTTCCGCGCCCTTGCCGGGATAGGCGCCGGGCGTGTCGACCAACGTGATCACGGGCAGATTGAACCGATCCGCCAGATCCATCAGGCGCACGGCCTTGCGGTAGCCTTCGGGCCGCGCCATGCCGAAATTCCGCTCGATCCGTGTTTTGGTATCGTGGCCCTTTTCGTGGCCGATCACGACGACGGGTTTATCCTCGAACCGCGCCAACCCACCCATGACCGCATGGTCATCGGCAAAGTTCCGGTCCCCTGCGAGCGGCGTGTACTCGGTGAACAGCGCCTCGATATATTCCTGGCAATGGGGGCGGTTGGGATGGCGGGCCACCTGGCATTTCCGCCAGGGCGTGAGGTCTGTGTAGAGGTCGCGCAGCATGTCGGCGGCCTTCTTGTCGAGCGCGGCGGCCTGATCTTCGACATCCATGCCCTCTTCGCGGCGGGCCATGGCGCGCAATTCTTCTGCCTTGCCTTCGATCTCCGCCAATGGCTTTTCAAAATCGAGATAGTTCATTGCGCGTCCCTCCGCCGCCAAAAGGCCCTGCGAAGGTATATGACGGTGCGAATGGGCGGATGCAACTCGGCAGGCGGCGCCGCCTAGTTGGTCCGGCTTCGGTTGATCAGGAAATCAGCCTTCAGAAACAGGGCGTCATGCTCTGCCGGGTCGAACAGGCGGGCGCGGCGTGCGGCACTCCGCAGTTTGGAACGGTGCGGAGCGGCGTCTTCGGACGCTTTCACCTTCAGCCAGGATGGTTGCGCGGCCAGGGGCGCGCTTTCGACGGCACTCAGGAATACGGCGGGGTCCGGCGTGGGCAGAACTTCAAAAGCAAGCTGCGCGGATCCCTGGCGACCCTCAGTTTGATTGGCCAGGCCCCGGGAATTGCGTCGCAGATCGGCCGCAAGCTGATCGGAGTTCAACAACTCCTCCTTGGTGAGCGGGATCAGGATGCGCCCATCGGAGGATTGCCCCACAAGATCGGCATGGGTGACGAAATCCGCGATGTGGTGGCGATCGACGGCCACGTTTTGCGTGATGGCCCCGGATCGCATCAACAGACCACGCAATGGGTGGTGCTCGGCCGAAACAATCATGAGGCCCGCAAACGTTCCGAGAGGCCGCGCCTCAAGGGCATTCGACACGTCACGTGTGAAGGCCGGCGCGGTCAGCAGGCCCGATACCGGGTGCCGCGTGGCCGCTGCCAGAAGCTGGTTTTCGCCAAGGATACGCCGGTTTTCGCGCTCCAGAAATGCGCCGACAAGTGTGATGGAGATCAGATTCAGCAGGAATATCGGGCCCGCGGCGACGCCAAAGAACCATGCCGCCATCTCGTGAGGCAGGACAAACGCCGCTGACAGATGCAACGACATCGCGCAAGCCAGACCAAGCAGCTGTCCGATGCCACGCCGTTTCAGATGGGCGGTTTTCTGCGCCCAGATCATCCCGGCCAGACCAGCAATGACCATGGCAATCAGCCCCGCCTGGACACCTACACCGCCGATGCCGATCCGCGCTGATGCGGCGATGATCAAACATGGGATCAGGCCGCGCCAACCCAGGAACGCACCGGCCAGCGCAATCGGCACGTTGCGCATATCGACGATGAGGCCGTCGAAAGGCTCAAGCGGCCGAAACATCTCGACCATGGCGATCAGGCCGAAGAGAACGCCCAGAAGCACCGGTGCAAGGGCCGCGCCCACCAGCCGTCGGCGCACGACGCCATAGCTTTCCGCCAGCATTGCCATGATGGCCAAGCTGGCCGCGAAATCGATCAAGATGGTGAAGTACATTGGGCCCCCGTGCCTGTATACAGCTGCGATACTGGTACAGGATCGAGGATTTCCAATGCCTTAACGGGAGGGTTTACCCGGCGATCATCTCTGATTGTTTTACGATAACTTCAGCCTGTTTTATTGACGCAATATCAACCAAACGCCCCTTGTAGACGGTTGCACCCGCGCCTTCGGCCTTGGCCTTTTCCATCGCGGCGAGAATCTCACGGGCCTCGGCAACGGCCTGCTCTGACGGTGTGAACACCTCGTTGGCCAGCGCGATTTGTTTGGGGTGGATCGCCCATTTTCCGACCATGCCGAGCGTCGCTGAGCGTCGCGCCTGGGCGCGATAGCCATCATCGTCGGAGAAATCGCCAAAGGGCCCGTCTACGGGCAAAACGCCATGGGTCCGGCAGGCCGCGACAATCGCCGTCTGGGCCCAATGCCACGGGTCGGACCAGTGTTTCTGGCCCTCGTGGAGCATGTAGTAATTCTCCTGCGTGCCGCCGATGCCGGTGGTCTGCATTCCCATGGAGGCTGCAAAATCAGCCGCCCCCAGGCTCATCGCCTGCATCCGCGGCGACGCCGCGGCGATCTCCTCCACATGGGCGATCCCGGCGGCGGATTCGATGATCACCTCGAACCCGATGGGTTTGCTGCGGCCGGTCGCGGCCTCGATCGCCGACACCAGTGCATCGACCGCGTAGATGTCGGACGCACAGCCGACCTTGGGGATCATGATGATGTCGAGCCGCGGCGTATCGGCCTCCAGCAGATCTACCACATCGCGGTACCAATAGGGTGTGTCGAGGCCGTTGATCCGCACGCTCAGGGTTTTGGAACTCCAATCAACCGTCTGAATAGCCTCGATAATATTGGCACGGGCCTGAACCTTGTCATCGGGGGCCACGGAATCCTCAAGGTCGAGGTTGATCACATCGGCACCGGACGCGGCCATCTTCGCAAACAGCTTGGTGTTCGACCCCGGCCCGAAGAGCTGGCAACGGTTGGGGCGGGCGACGGGGGCGGGTTGGGTGCGGAAGCTCATGGGGCCCTCACGAAAGGAAGTTGCGTCAACGTTTGCGTGAGGGGTAATTTATTGCGTCACCGCACACAAGTGCCGCAGCGCAGAATTCAGCGGTCGCGGCGGTTCCGCTTGCGCCGGTTGTTCGCGTATTCCGTCGGGATCAGGATCAGCGCCGCCGCCGATCCGACAATGGCGTCGATTCCGGGCGAGCCGAGGCTGAAGCCAAAAAGCGAGCGGATGAAGAACAGCACCAGCACCGCCCCCCAGGCAATGAACACCGAGGGCAGGATGCCGTTATGGGTCCAGCCCCATTTCTCGAACAGGAACGCCACCAAGCCGGCGATCATCAGCGAGCCGAAAAACGAGAACAGGATCATAAGCGATCTCCAACATCTGGGCCTTGGCCCGGTTTACCCCAAACAGGTTCCCGGCGCGATACGTGCGCCCAAAAGCCAGTCTTTTGTATCCATCGCGCCCTTGCCCTCCGGCTGAACGCGCAGGATCTCCACGGCGCCGTCCCCGCAGGCAATCGTCAGGCCCTCCAGCACTGTGCCCGGCGCGCCGCTGCCCGCACCCACCCGGCTCTGCAGCAATTTCAACCGCTTGCCATTCGCGATGGTCCAGGCCCCGGGAAACGGCGACAGGCCCCGGATCATGCGGTCGATATGGGGGGCGGGGGCGGTCCAATCCACCTTTGCTTCGGATTTGTCGATCTTTTCGGCGTAGGTGACGCCACCCTCTGGCTGCGGCACGGGCGTCAGGTCATCGATCCTTGCAAGCGCCTCAATGATCGCCTCCGCCCCCAGCGCAGACAGCGCATCATGGAGCGTCGCCGCGGTCTCATCGGCGGCAATCGGAATGGTCCGGCGCATCAGGACGGGCCCGGTATCCAGCCCCGCTTCCATCTGCATGATGCACACGCCGGTTTCCGCATCGCCGGCCATGATTGCCCGCTGGATCGGCGCCGCCCCGCGCCACCGGGGCAGAAGCGAGGCATGGATGTTCAGGCATCCGCGCGCGGGCGCATCCAGTATCGCCTGCGGTAGGATCAGGCCATACGCCACCACAACCGCTACATCCGCCTTGAGCGCCGCGAATTCCGCCTGCTCCTCCGGCCCTTTCAGGCGGAGGGGGTGGCGCACCGGCAGGCCAAGTTCTTCCGCCCGGGCATGCACCGCTGTCGGACGCTCCTTCTTGCCCCGCCCCGCCGGGCGCGGCGGCTGCGTGTAGACCGCCGCAATTTCATGGCCCGCCGCCACCAGCGCATCGAGCACCAGCACCGAAAAGTCGGGCGTTCCCATGAAGATCACACGCATCACCGGGCCTTCCTTGCTTTCTTCAACAGCATGTCCCGCTTCGTCTTGGACAGATTGTCGAAATACATCCGCCCGGCCAGATGGTCGATCTGATGCTGCACCGACGTGGCCCAGAGGCCCACGAAATCCTGCCGGACCCTCAGGCCCATGTGATCGGTGAAAGCGATCGTCACCCCGGCGGGCCGGGTGATCTTGGCATTGACCCCGGGCAGGTTGGGGCTGCCTTCGGGATGTGTGTTCAGATCATCGGACGCGGTCACGATCTCCGGATCCGCCATCTGGATCGCATGGCCGCGATCGTCGCTGGCATCGACCACGGCCAAGCGCAGCATGACGCCGATCTGCGGCGCGGCGAGGCCGACACCCGGCATCGCCTCCATCGTGTCGATCATGTCGTCCCAGATCGCGCGATGATCGTCGGTGACCGTGCCGACATCCGCCGCCACGCTGCGCAGCCGCTTGTCGGGCCAGGGGATGAAGGGCCTAACCGCCATAAGCCGCCTCCAACCGGGCGCGGCGGTCTGGGGGTTGGTGATCGAAGATCACGCGCCCCTCCAGGTGGTCCATCTCATGCTGGATGCATCGCGCTTCATTGCCAGTATATCGGGCCGTCACATCCTGCCCATCCGGCGTCACGAAGCGCACTTCCACGAGGTCAGGCCGCTCCACCGGCATCGGCAGATCGGGGATCGACAGGCATTGCTCATCGGCAATATGCCGCCCCGCGCCGGGCGCGGTCCTTACCACCGGATTGATAAACGCCATAGGCGTTCGCGCCGCCTCTTTCCACGTCACGTCCACCACAAAGACCCGCCGCATCACACCAATCTGCGGCGCGGCAAGGCCTCGGCCCCTGGCGGCATACATCGTGTCGAAGAGGTCCGCGATCAGCGGCGGGAGATCCGGATCATCAAGCAAGGCCGGGGCGCAAACGTGCGACAGGCGCGGATCCGGCCACAGCACGATGTCGCGAACGCTCACACGCTTTCCCGCGCGCGGTCCCGCTTCAGCTTCACCATCTTGCGCGTGATCAATTGCCGCTTCAGCCCGCTGAGGTAATCGATGAAGAGCTTGCCCTCGAGATGGTCGATTTCATGCTGCACACAGGTCGCCCAGAGCCCGTCAAACGTCTCCTCCTGCTCAGCCCCGTTCACATCCATCCACCGCACCGTCACGGCCTCGGGCCGGGTCACGTCGGCATAGATATCGGGGATCGACAGACACCCCTCTTCATAAGTGTTCACCTCATCGGACGCCGCGGTGATCGCAGGGTTGAACATGGCCAGCGGCCGGGGCGCGGCGCCCTCCTCCTTGACGCAATCCAGCACGATCAATCGCGCACTCACCCCCACCTGCGGTGCGGCCAGCCCGATGCCCGGCGCGTCATACATCGACGACAACATATCGTCGGCCAGCACCCGCAATTCATCGGTGATGTCCGTCACGGGGGCGGCCACCTTCTTCAGGCGCGGGTCGGGATGGATCAGGATCGGGCGTATCATGGCCGTTGATGTAAGCGAAACATCCCGCCGGGAAAAGGGGGGCGCCGCCCCAAACCCGTCCGGTCCACTGGTGCCAAATACCCTCGCCGAAGGCGTCCCCCCTTCGGACATCCGCACCCCGCGCTCGTCCGGGCGCACCCGCCGACGCGGCACCTGGCCAACGGCCAGCGGCCGCGTCGGCCCGGCCGGGCCTGTTTCAGGCCCGGGGCTCTTGCGGCCAGCCTGCCAAGCGCTAGGGTCCGACCCAACCAACCGTCCCGGAGGCATCCATGTCATTTGATGAGATCATCGACCGTCGCGGCACCCATTGCGTGAAATGGGACATGATGGAGCCGCTTTACGGCGTCTCGCCGCAGGACGGGATCTCAATGTGGGTCGCGGATATGGATTTCCGCCCGCCCCAATGCGTGCAGGATGCCGTGCAGGCCATGGTCGATCACGGCTTCTATGGCTATTTCGGCGATGACAGCAAATACCGCGCCGCAATCTGCTGGTGGATGGAAAACCGCCATGGATGGCGTGTCGATCCGGCCCACATCTTCTCCACCCATGGCCTTGTGAACGGCACCGCCATGTGCCTTGACGCCTTTACACGGGAAGGCGATGGCGTGGTGCTCTTCACCCCCGTATATCATGCCTTCGCCAAGGTCATCACCGCCGCCAAGCGCGACCTGTGTCAGCTGGAAATGCCGCAGGAGGACGGCAAATACGTCCTCGATTTCGACGCGTTCGATGCCCAGATGAAGGGGCACGAGACGATGCTGGTCCTCTGTTCCCCCCACAATCCCGGGGGCCGTGTCTGGACGCAGGCTGAGCTGGAAGGCGTCGCGGCGTTCTGCAAACGCCATGACCTGATCCTTGTCTCCGACGAGATCCATCACGACCTGCTGATGCCGGGCCAAACCCATATCCCGATGGCCAAAATCGACGGGATCGAGGATCGGCTGGTGATGATGACAGCGGCCACCAAGACGTTCAGTATCGCGGGCTCCCATATCGGGAATGTCATCATCGCCGATGACACGCTGCGCGCCCGGTTCGCGGCCCGCATGGCGGCGCTTGGGATGTCGCCCAATTCCTTCGGTCTCTTCATGGTCACGGCCGCCTATTCGCCGGAGGGGGCGGCCTGGGTCGATGAGTTGCGCGGCTACCTCGCTGAAAATGCGCGCGTGTTCGACGCGGGCATCAATGCGATCCCCGGCCTCAAATCCATGGCGCTCGAATCCACCTACCTGGCCTGGGTCGATTTCGCGGGCACCGGCATGGCGCGCGACGAATTCACCGACCGCGTCACCAGCATCGCCAAGATCGCCCCCAATTACGGCCCCACCTTCGGCACCGGCGGCGACAGTTTTCTGCGCTTCAACATCGCCGCCCCGCGCGCCGTGATCGAAGAGGCCGTGGCCCGGATGCAGGCCGCGTTCGGCGATCTGCAATAACACTTATCGGCGGGACCAGATCAGGTAGGTGGCAAGGCTGCCCACCACAATGGCCCCGCCGATCAGCATCAGGGCAGTCGGCGCCTCCCCGATCGCCAGCCAGACCCAGAGTGGGCCCAGGACCGTTTCCAGCAGCAGGAGCAGGCTGACATTGGCCGCCGCCGTATGGCGCGATGCGAGCGAAAGGCAGAAGAAGCTGACCGGCAAGACGATCCCGCCGGTCACAAGGATCGGCCACAGGATCGCCTCGCCGACCATCTGCTGCGGGCCGGTCAGGACGATGCCCGTCACGCCCGCCATCAGCGCGCCGAGCCCCACCGACGGCAGGATCGGCACGGTGCCGTGTTTTCGGATCAGAACAAACGACAGCGCCAGACAGATCGCCACACCCAATCCGTAGAGCGCCCCGCGCAGGGCCGCGGCATCCCACGGCGCATTTGCCTCTGCCTTGCCGAAAATGGCCAACCCGATCCCCGCCAGCACGAAAACAATCGTGATCCAGGTGGCGCGGCCCGTCGCCTCGCCCATCAACAACCATGACAGGAGCGCCGCGAAGACGGGCACTGTTGCCACACCCAGCAGCACGATCGTCACCGGGGAGCCGACGATCCCGAAAGTGAAAAACGCGCCGTTCACCGCCTGGCAGGCGGCAATAGCCATCCCGCCGCCAGTGAACAGCAGCGCCAGATCAGCGCGCCAGTGACCGGTCCGCGTCAAAGCCCATGCGGCGATCAGAACAGCACCCATGATGGTCGACCGCCAGCCGAGCATCTGAATGCCGTCCATCCCCGACAGGCGCATCAGCATCGCATCGGGCGTCAGCGCCAGCGCGCCGAGGGTGGCAAGGATCAGGCCGAACGCGGCGGGGCGTTGCATGGATCAGTCAAGGCCCGCGATCAGGGCATCCTCATGGCCAAAGCCGAGGATCCACCCCTCCTCCACATCCCCCTCTTGCAGCATCGCACTCAGATGCGCGGCGTCGAGGCGTGAAAAAGCCCGCGCCACCAGCCGCACCTGCGCGGCGTCGAGGATCTCGTTCGGCCGCACCCGCGCCTTGATCGGCGCGTCGATCAGGCCGGGATAGATCTCCGCCAGCACAATCGGGGTATCGGGCGGCTGGAAGGGGCTCACCGACAGGTCCGCGCCGTAGCGCTGCCGCAGGGCATGCAAATGCGGGAGACCGAGCAGGACCTGTGAGCCCACGGATCCGGTGGTGAACAGCTTCCAACACGGCTGCGCGCGGCGAAGTTGTTGTTCTATGCGCCGCTTCTCCGGCAGGCCATGGCCGTGGCGGAGCGTCCCCCTGGCGGGCAGCGCCTCCGTCGCGCGGGCCGCCGGGCAGCCCCAGAAGGGGCCGATGCCAGGGAGCAACCCGTTCAGGGCCTCTGCCACGTTCCACCGATTGTTGCGATTACGGTCATCATCCTCGATCACCCGCGCCAGATGCGCCCAGAGGTCCAGCGGGTTGTCGGACCCGGCGACGACGCGCGCAAAGCCGCGCGGATATCCAAACGGGAAATCAAACCCGACCAACGCGCGGCGCCCGGCGCGGCGTTCGCCATCCAGGAGGCCGGTCAGGAACCGCATCGCCGCGTGGCGGGTACGCTGATAGCTTGTTGCCAGGTAGCCGTCCCGTGCCATGCCGATGAAAATCGCGTCCTTGGTCCGTTTGGCGGGCGACGGTGCGGAGCGTGCCGACCAGTCGACCATCACGATGGTGTCGAACCCGGTCATTCCAGCCATGCCTCGGCCTGGGCCAGATCCTCCGGCGTGTTGATATTGAAGAACAGCGGCGGTGTCTGATCAGGAAAGTCGACAGGCGTGATGCCAATCGTTTCTGCCCAATCCGTGACCTTGCGCGCACCTTCACCCAGCGCGTTGGCCAGCATGTTGGCCAGGGCGACATCCCAGATGGCCGTGGTGCCATGCAGCCCATCGGCCGTGCGGGCCATCACAATCGGCCCGTCCGCGGACAACAGGCGCTTGACCAGATCATCGGGCAGGAAGGGCGTATCCACGGCAACAGTCAGCACGCGGCTGGCCCTGAGGCTGGCGGCCCATTCCATCGCGGCGACAATCCCCGCAAGCGGCCCCATACCAGCGCGCAGATCGACAACGCTGGGAAGATAGCCGAAATTGCCCGTGCCGTTGGCCGCCAGGGCGCTGACCTGCGGCGAGATCCGCCCGGCGACGTAGGACCAGAGCGGGCGGCCCGCCAACGGCACATGGGCCTTGGCCCCACCGATGCGCCGCCCCGCCCCGCCGGCAAGGATCACGCCTGGCACGTTCGTGTCGCCTGATTGCATCCGCCGCCTCTCCCGTCTACCGATGGCTTGTCCTACGGCAATAGCGAAACCCCATGAACACTGCCACCTCCCCCAGATCCGCCTTTTGGCGCGGGGCCCGCGATTGCGGCCCGTTCGTTCTCGTCGTCGCACCCTTTGGCGCCCTGTTCGGTGTGGTCGGGACGGAGGCGGGCCTGAACATCGCGCAGGTGATGGGATTTTCCGTCGTGGTGATCGCAGGCGCGGCACAATTCACCGCCCTGCAATTGATGCTGGATCAGGCCCCGACACTTGTTGTGCTGCTGTCGGCCATTGCGGTGAACCTGCGCATGGCGATGTATTCAGCCTCACTCGCGGCCTATCTCGGCGACGCGCCGCTGTGGAAACGGGCGCTTCTGGCCTACATGAATGTCGATCAGACCTACGCCATCTCGGTTCTGGAATATGAACGCCGCCCGGAGATGACGATCGCGGAGCGGGTCGGGTATTTCTTCGGGTCCTGCGTGCCGGTCCTGCCGGTCTGGTACGTCGCCACGCTTGCGGGTGCGCTTCTGGGGCAGAGCATCCCGAGCAATTGGGGGCTGGAATTCGCCGTGCCCATCGCGTTTCTCGCCCTCGTGGCTCCGGCCCTGCGGACAATGGCGCACATCGCGGCGGCGGGCGCGTCGATCCTGCTGGCCATCGCGTTTGTCGGTCTGCCTTACAACCTTGGCCTGTTGCCCGCAGGCATCGGCGCGATGATCGTCGGCGCGGAAGTGGAACGCCGGATGGGCCCGCGATGACCGGGTGGAGCAACCTTGAGATCTGGGGGATCATCATCGCCCTGGGTGTGGCAACCTACGCGATCCGGTTCTCGTTCCTTGGCCTGATCGGGGACCGGCAATTGCCCGACTGGCTGTTGCGGCATCTGCGATACACGCCCGTGGCGATCCTGCCCGCACTGGTCACCCCCGCAATCCTCTGGCCCGACGCCACCGGCGGGCAGATCAGCGCGGCACACATACTGGCGGCCTGCGCGACGATGGCCGCAGGATATTGGCGCAAGAATGCGGTGGTTGGCGCCGTCGCGGGGATGGCCACGTTCGTGATCCTGCGCGGGCTGGTCTAGAGAGGCAGGGCCGTTGTCTTGAACACGGTCTTCAGGGCGAAGCTGGATTGCATCTGCGCGACGCCCGGCAAGCGGGACAGGTGCTCGCGGTGGATGCGGGCGAAATCCTCGGAATCGCGCGCGACGATCTTCAGCAGGTAATCGGCGCTACCGGCCATCAAATGGCATTCCAGAACATCCGGCACCCGCGCGACGGATTTCTCGAAGGCATCAAGGATATCCTCCGACTGGCTTTGCAGCTTGATCTCGACAAAGACGGTCGTCACACGCCCCACGGCCCGGGGACTGACCAAGGCAACATAATCCCGGATCACACCCGAAGCCTCCAGCCGTTGCACCCGCCGGTGACAGGCCGAGGGGGACAGGTTCACATGGTCGGACAGCTCCGCATGGGTCATCCGCCCGCGCCGCTGCAATTGGCGCAGAATCGAGACATCCATGTCGTCGAGCTCAACCTGGTGCATGATTTCTCGTGCCATGTGATCCCTCCGCGCACATTTCGCGCGCGTTTGTGATCCGTGTCGGGTGAAATATCAAAGTAATTCCGCTCTTGCAGGCGTATTCCCCACAACAGGGAGACATTCTGCATCAGGGAGGACCATCATGCACATCGGATGCCCAACAGAGATCAAGCCGCAGGAATTCCGCGTTGGCCTGACCCCCGCCGCCGCTCGGGAGGCGATTGTTCATGGCCACCGGGTGACCATGCAGGCCGGTGCGGGCAATGGCGCAGGTTTCACCGACGATGATTATCGCGCCGTCGGGGCCGAGATTGCCGACAGTGCAGAGGCGATCTTCGCCGAGGCCGAGATGGTGGTGAAGGTGAAGGAACCGCAGGCGGGAGAGCGCGCGCAGCTGCGTGAAGGCCAGATCCTCTTCACCTACCTGCACCTCGCCCCCGATCCCGATCAGACCCACGACCTGCTCAAAAGCGGCGTGACGGCGATTGCCTATGAAACCGTGACGGATCGCAATGGTGGCCTGCCCTTGCTGGCGCCGATGTCCGAAGTGGCCGGGCGTCTGGCGCCGCAGGTCGGGTCGTGGGCGCTGCAAAAGGCCAACGGCGGGCGCGGCGTTCTGATGGGAGGTGTGCCCGGCGTCGGCCCGGCGGAGGTTGTGGTGATCGGCGGCGGTGTGGTCGGCACCCAGGCCGCGCGCGTGGCCGCGGGCATGGGTGCGGATGTGACGATCCTTGATCGCTCGCTGCCCCGCCTGCGCTATCTCGACGACGCGTATCGCGGCGCGTTCAAGACCCGCTACGCCAGCGCCGATGCAACCGCGCAGCTGATCACCAGTGCAGATATGGTGATCGGCGCGGTCCTGATCCCAGGCGCCGCCGCGCCCAAGCTGGTGACCAAGGCGCAACTCTCAACGATGAAACCGGGTTCGGTGATCGTGGATGTCGCCATCGACCAGGGCGGCTGTTTCGAAACGTCCAAGGCCACCACCCACCAGGACCCGATCTACGAGGTCGATGGCGTGGTGCATTACTGCGTCGCCAACATGCCGGGCGCCGTGGCGCGGACCTCCACGCTGGCGCTCGGCAATGCCACGATGCCCTTCATGCTGGCCTTGGCTGACAAGGGCTGGCAACAGGCCTGCGCCGATGATCCGCATCTGCTGGAAGGGCTGAACACCCATGCCGGCCAGTTGACCAACTACGCGGTCGGCAAGGCGCTGGGGATCAATGTGCTGTCCGCGGCCCTCGCCGTGAAAGGCTGAAGGCGGAGCGCGTCAGGGGCCGATCAGAACCTCGCCCTCGATCTCCATGGCAAAGCCCATGGGCAGGGCCGCCACGCCGATTGCGGATCGGGCGTGGCGGCCCACATCCGGCCCGAAGACCTCGAGGATCAGGTCGCTGAACCCGTTCACGACCAGATGCTGCTCCGTGTAATCCGCAGTAGACGTGACCATGCCGAACACACGCACCCAGCCGATGATCCGGTTCAGATCCCCGATCTCCGCCTTCAGATTGGCCAGCACAGACAGCGCCACTCCCCGGGCCGCGTCGTAGCCATCCTGGGTTGAAATCTCCTCCCCAAGCGTCCCGAAGGGCCCGTCGATGGCACCGTCGAGGCCGTGCCTCGGGTGACCCGAAAACATGGCCCGATCCCCCCGGACATTCACGAAGGAAAACGGCAGATGCAGCCCGCTGGGAATGGTCAATGATGGCGGCAGTGTCAGGCCAAGGGCGTTGATCCGGGCTTCTGGTGTGGGCATGCATGGTCCTCCGGCTGGTTCGGTATCCTCTCTCACATCGGCCATCCTACAATAGAAACGGCCCGCTTCCTGCATGGAAACGGGCCGCAAACATCAGGTCCCTTTCGGATCAGGACTGCGCTTTCATCGCGTCCCGGATCTCGATCAGGATGTCCAGCTCGCTCGGGCCGGACTCGACTTCGGGCTCCACTTCATCGGGCTTCTCAGCCGCCGCTTTCACGCGATTGACCATCTTGACCAGCATGAAGACCACCCAGGCCACAATCAGGAAGTTGATCACCGCCATGAGGAAATTGCCGATGGCAAACACGGAAATGCCAGCCTCCGCGCAGGCGTCGACCGAGGCGCATTCGCCCTCACCCAGCACGTAGAACCAGCCCGAGAAATCGATCCCGCCGGTGAAGAGGGCGATGATCGGATTGATCAGATCGCCCACGAGAGACGTGACAATTGCCGTGAATGCCGCGCCGATGATGATGCCGACGGCCATGTCCATGACATTGCCCTTGGCGATGAAGTCCTTGAATTCGTTTATCATGTGGTTTGTCCACCTTGTCCTGTTCGTTTTTCAGGGCGGCCTTGTCTTGGTGCGCACGTGCACAAACGCCCCTATCGCCAGTGTAGGAAGCCAGCCCTAGTTAACTATGGCAAGGGGACATATTTGCTTGGTGAAGAAATACTAATTGAGGGACAGACATGACCGCCATCACCGACCACCCGATCAACAATCGCTGGCCCGCCGAAGATCCATCCGTGATCCAGCTTTACGCCTTCCCCACGCCCAACGGCGTGAAGGCCTCCATCGCACTGGAAGAGCTTGGCCTCCCCTACGAGGCGCACCGGGTGACGCTTTCGGATGCCGATGTCAAAAGCGCTGAATTCCTGAGCCTGAACCCCAACAACAAGATCCCCGCCATCATCGACCCCGACGGTCCGGGCGGCGCCCCGATCGAGCTCTGGGAATCCGGGGCGATCCTGATCTACCTGGCCGAGAAGACCGGCAAGCTGATCGGCAAGACCGAGGCCGACAAATATCAGGTCATCAAATGGGTGATGTTCCAGATGGGCGGCATCGGCCCGATGTTCGGCCAGCTTGGCTTCTTCGCCAAATTCGCCGGGGCGGACATCGAAGATCCTCGCCCGAAACAACGCTATGTGGATGAGGCCAAGCGCCTGCTTGCCGTTCTTGAGAAAGAACTCGACGGCAAGGACTGGATCGCCGGAGAATATTCCATCGCAGATATCGCCATCGGCCCCTGGCTCGGCGCGCTCGATTTCTACGGCACCAAAGATGTCGTCGGCTGGAACGATCTGAAGAACGTGCCGGCCTATCTCGACCGGTTCCTGGCCCGGCCCGCGGTGCAGAAGGGCCGCGTTACGCCCCCGCGCGAGGGCTGAGGCCCTCAACCCCGGATCAGATCGGCCGCCTTTTCGGCCATCGCAATGGTGGGGGCATTCGTGTTCCCACCAATTATCTTCGGCATGATCGAGGCATCCACAACGCGCAATCCGTCGATCCCCCGCAGCCGCGTTTTGGGGTCGACCACGGCCATGTCATCCACGCCCATCTTGCAGGTTCCCACCGGGTGATAGATCGTGTCGGCCCGTGCGCGGATATCTGCCTCCAGCGCCCCGTCGCTGCCGTCATGGGGGTAGAGAGGCGCGCCCCGCCACGGTCCAAGCGCCTCCGAATCAAGGATTTGGTCCATGATCCGCGCCCCGCGCATCAGGATCTGAAGGTCACGCGGATCGCTCAGATAGGCGGGGTCGATCCGGGGCGGCGCCTTGGGATCGGCGCCTTGCAGGCCCACATGACCCACGGAATGGGGCCTGAGCACGCAGACATGGCTGGAATAGCCATCGTAGAAATGCATCTTGCGCATGTGGTCATCAACAATCCCGATCACGAAATGGATCTGTAGATCCGGGCGGCTTCGGGTGGGATCGCTGCGCAGGAATGCCCCCGCCTCCGCCATGGGCGACGCGAAAAGCCCCTCCCCCGTCTTGCGCCAGGCCAGACCGGCCTTGGCCAATCGCAACAGGCCTTTTGGCCCAAGCCCCACGACGTCATTGCGTCTGGAGCGATAGGAGATCACGTAATCCAGATGGTCCTGCAGGTTCCGGCCCACGCCGGGCAGCACATGGGTGGGGGTGATGCCATGGGCGGCGAGTTCGTCCTCGGGCCCGATCCCAGAAAGCAACAGGAGCTGCGGGGAACCAAAGGCCCCGGCGCTCAGGATCACCTCGCGCCGAGCGCGGATCGTGGAGGGAACCGAGCCTTCGCGGATACGCACGCCCGTTGCGCGTTTGTCCTCGATCACAACCCGCTCCACCAGGGCGCGGGTCAACACGCGCAGGTTGGGCCGCGCCATCACCGGATGCAGGTAGGCCGCCTCCGCGGAACACCGCTCACCGGCCTGCGGGCCATCATGGAACTGCGTCACGTGATAGAACCCCGCGCCGTCCTGCACCTCGCCGTTGAAATCGGCGTTGCGCGGGATCTGCGCGGCATCGCAGGCCTCCAGAAACGCATGCGAGATATCCTGGGGCCCGGTCTGGTTGCGCACCTGCAGCGGGCCATCCGCCGCATGATAGGGGCCATCCCCGCCCTGAAACCCTTCGGACTTCCGGAAATACGGGCGCAGGCTCTCCCAGTCCCAGCCGTCACATCCCAGATCGGCCCATGCGTCGTAATCCGAGGGATGCCCACGCACATATAGCATCGCGTTGATCGCGGAGGAGCCGCCAAGCGCCTTGCCCCGCGGCTGAAACCCGCGTCGCCCATTCAGGCCGGGTTGGGGCTCGGTGTGAAACGCCCAATTGTTGATCCGGGGCCTGCCCGACACCATCGCCGCAACCAAGGCAGGCGCGCGCACCAGGACCCCCCGCCCGGCGCCACCCGCTTCAATCAGACAGACCTGAATATCCGGGTCCTCGGACAGCCGCGCGGCCAGAACACACCCGGCCGATCCGCCGCCCACGATGATGTAGTCGAATTCCATAGCCGCCACGGTATCGCAGACCGCGCGCGCCGGAAACGATACGTCGCGTCAACCGGGCAACTTGCCCGTCAGCACATAGCGCAGGATCTCCACCACCTGCTCCGGCTGCTCGGCCACCGCCAGCGCCGCGGCATGAACCTCCTTCAGTGGATGCTGATGCTCCGGCATCGACAAGACGATCAACGGCTTGCCCAACGCACTGGCGTAGCCCGCATCAAAGGCGGCGTTCCACTGCTTGTACTTCTCGCCAAAGCGCACGACGACCACATCGGCCGTCTCGATCCCATGCCGGGTCCGGATCGCGTTGACCATCGCACCCTTGTGGTCATGCCAATACTTCTTGGGCTCTTCCCCCAAGATCGCCACGCCGCAATCGTCGCTGGCATCGTGATCCGTCACCGGCGCCGAAAACGTCACCTCAAGGTCGCTGGACCCGTCCACGATCCGCTGCCGCCAATCGGTATGAATTTCACCCGACAGATAAACCTTAAGCGCCATCCCATGCCCCTTCCACTGGTTCAAAATACCCAAAACGGCAGCCCTCAACCGCAAACCGGAACCTAGCCCGTTCAAGCACATCGCCCACCACCGACCCCCGCAAAGTCTTCGCAGAAGACTTTGCGCCGGGCGACCGCGTCAGCGGGCGGAATCCTTTGGTCAGCCGCGCAGGCTGCCGCCGGTCGCCTTGCCAACCTTCTCCACGATCTTGCCCGCCACCGCCTCGATCTCGTCCTCGGTCAGGGTCTTGTCCCTGGGCTGCAGCCGCACCGTGATCGCGAGCGATTTCTGCCCCTCACCCAAAGACCCGCCGATGAACTCATCGAACACGCGGACCTCTTCGATCAGGGCCTTGTCCGCCCCGGCGGCCGCGTTCACCAGATCCAGCGCGGCAACCTCCGCATCCACGACAAAGGCAAAATCCCGCTCCACCGCCTGAAGGTCGGGCATCGTCACAGCGCCCCGGCTGGTCGAGCTGCTGCGCGGCATCGGCACCTCTTCGGGGAAGATCGTGAAGGCCATGGCGGGGCCTTTCACATCCATCGTCGCCAGAACCTTGGGATGCACCTCGCCGAAGATCCCCAGCACCTTTTTGGGGCCAAGGCAGATCATCCCGTGACGGCCCGGATGCCACCACTCCCGTGCACCGCGCAGGATCTGCGCCTTGGCGGGTGCGCCGATGGTGGCCAGAACAGCCTCCGCATCGGCCTTAACGTCGAACACGTCCACCGCCCGCCGCGCGCCATGGGGATCGCGCGGGCCGGTCTGCCCGACCAACAGGCCCGAGACCAGCAGATGCTGCTCCCCTGGTTCCCCGCCATGGAAGGCCGCGCCCACTTCGAAGAGCGCCATGTCCATCATACCCCGCGCCTGATTGCGCGCCGCCGCCTGCAACAGGCCAGGCAAGAGCGCGGGCCGCATATGCGACATTTCCGAGCTGATCGGGTTTTCCAGCATCACGTCATCGGATCCGCCGCCGAACAGCTCCGCCGCCGCCCTGTCGATGAAGGAATAGGTCACGCATTCGTTGTAGCCCAGTGCCGCCGCGGTCCGGCGGGCGGCGCGTTCGCGCAATTGCATGGGCGTCAGGACCGGTGCCGCCACACCGTCGCGCAGGCGCGGCATCGGCTTCGGCTCCAGCTTGGTGAGTGACGCCACCCGCGCAACTTCTTCTACAAGATCGGCCTCCCCCTGCACATCGCGCCGCCAGGACGGCACCCAGACCTCCAGCGTGTCACCCGACCCGCTGGCCGAGAAGCCAAGCGCCGTGAGGATGCACACCTGCTCGTCGCGAGCAATCTCCATACCCACAAGGCTGCCGACCCGCGCCGGGTCCAGCGGATAGCTCCGCGCGGTCTGCATGGGCGCCCCGGCCTCCACCACCTCCGACGGCTCACCGCCGCAGAGGTCCAGCACCATCTGCGTCGCCGCATGGAGGCCCGGCAACGTATAGTCGGGGTCCACCCCGCGTTCGAACCGGTAGCGCGCATCGGAATGGATCTTCAGATCCCGGCCCGTATAGGCGATCTGGATCGGATCCCACCAGGCCGATTCAAGGAACACATTCACCGTCTCCTCGGTGCAGCCGGACGCCGCGCCACCCATGACACCGGCAATGCTTTCCACGCCATTGTCATCGGAAATCGCCATGTGGCCGGCGCCGAGCGTGTAGGTCTTCTCATCGAGCGCCAGGATCTCTTCGCCACCCTTGGCGCGGTGCACCCGCAGATCACCCGCCACCTTGTCAGCGTCGAACACGTGCAGGGGCCGGTTCTGATCGAAGGTGAAGAAGTTGGTGATATCCACCAGCGCCGAGATCGGGCGCAACCCGATGGCGCGCAACCGGTCCTGCAGCCAATCGGGGCTGGGGCCGTTTTTGACGCCCTTGATCAGACGCCCGGTGAAATGCGGCGCGGTGTCGAGCGTGTCGGCGTCAATCGTCACGTTGATCGGGGATTTGAAGCTGCCCGCAATCACCTTCGGCTCGACGGTCTTGAGCGTGCCGATGCCCCGCGCCGCCAGATCGCGCGCGATGCCGTGGATGCCAAGGGCATCCTGCCGGTTGGGCGTGATCGCGATGTCGATCACGGGGTCAACCTTGGCCGGATCATGCTCGGCCAGCCAATCGACAAACCGGTCACCGACCTCGCCCGACGGTAATTCGATGATGCCGTCATGTTCCTCGGACAGCTCCAGTTCGCGCTCGGAGGCCATCATCCCGTAACTCTCGATGCCCCGGATCTTGCCAACGCCAATCGTCGTGTCGATGCCGGGCACATAGGTGCCGGGTTTGGCCAGAACCACGGTGATGCCTTCACGTGCATTGGGCGCGCCGCAGATGATCTGCTGAACCCCCTCGTCGGTCTCCACCTGACAGACCCGCAAACGATCCGCATCCGGGTGCTGCTCGGCGGATTTGACCTTGGCGAGGGTGAAATCCTTCAACCGCGCGGCCCGGTCTTCGACCTCCTCCACCTCAAGGCCGAGATCGGTGAGGGTATCGAGGATGTCATCGAGGCTCGCCTCGGTGTCCAGGTGATCTTTCAACCAGGAGAGGGTGAATTTCATTGCTTATCCCCAACCCATTAACTTTGAGAGAGCTGACACCGCGACCGATGAACCAACGCCCTTAATAATTCCGTAAGCCTCTTTGGGACCAGCTACCTTAAGCCTTTCCCAGACCTCTACATCGTTGATGGCCTCAACAGAGTCATGGCCCGCAGCGGTAAGCCGCCACAGCCCAGTGTCAATCTGCAGCACCAAACCCTCATCCGACATCAAATGGAGATGATACTCGTCAGCTATTTCATCTTGGTCAGCTCCTGCGACGCCACCAACGAAGATTTCGCCATCGCTAGCATCCTCAAGTTTAAGGAGTAGCCGTCGAATCCGGTCTCGATCCCGCTTCACCCCTCAAACCCCCGCATGCACGCTTGGCATTTGCAGCGATGCAAAGCCGTAGTGGCGCAGCCACCGTAAATCGCTGGCGAAGAAGTCCCGCAGATCGGGGATGCCGTATTTCAGCATGGCAATTCGGTCGATGCCCATACCGAAGGCGAAGCCCTGGAACTCGTTCGGATCGATCTTGCCCGCTTCCAGCACCTTCGGATGCACCATGCCGGAGCCCAAAATCTCCAACCAATCGTTACCGTCGCCGACCTTCACGGTGCCACCCTCGAAGCTGCACTGAATGTCGACCTCGGCGCCCGGTTCCACGAATGGAAAGTGGGACGCGCGGAAGCGGGTTTTGACCTTTGTGCCAAAGAAGGCGGAATAGAATTCCTCCAGCACCCATTTCAGGTTCGCCATGGAGATGTCGCGGTCGAGCGCGAGGCCTTCGACCTGGTGGAACATCGGCGTGTGGGTCTGGTCGTAATCGGCGCGGTAGACACGCCCCGGCGCAATGATGCGGCAAGGCGCGCCATGGGCCTCCATATGGCGGATCTGCACCGGCGAGGTATGGGTGCGCAGCACGTGGGGCGGGCGGTTATCACCCTCGCGCCTATGGGTATAGAACGTGTCCATCTCGGCCCGGGCGGGGTGGTGGCCGGGAATGTTCAGCGCGTCGAAATTGTAGAAATCGGTCTCGATCTGCGGCCCTTCGGCGACGGAGAAGCCCATATCGGCGAAGATCGCGGTGACCTCTTCGGTCACCTGGCTGACGGGATGGATGCTGCCCTGCCGGCGATGGCGCGCGGGTAAGGTCACGTCGAGCCATTCGGCCTTGAGGCGTTCATCAAGCGCGGCATCGGCCAGACCGGCCTTCTTGGCAATGATGGCGGAGTTCACCTCGTCCTTCAGCGCATTGAGCGCCGGGCCCGCCACCTGGCGTTCCTCGGGCGTCATCTTGCCCAATTCGCGCATCTTCAGGCTGATCTCCCCCTTCTTGCCGAGGGCGGATACGCGAATGTCTTCCAATGCGGCTTCATCGGAGGCGCCGCCGATCCGTTCCAGCCACGCGCCGCGCAGGTTGTCCAAACTATCCATGGCCCAAGCCCCTCAAAAATCAGCCTCGTAGCAGCTACCACAGGATGCCCTGAATGCAAGCGGGCGGCAGGTGGCGTGACTGCAAACAAGAATGCGCGCCCCGGCGAAGGGACGCGCACCTTAAACTCAACGGCAATGTGCCTGAATTACAGCGCGGCCTTCGCCTGATCGACGATGGCCCCAAACGCGTCGGGCTCATGCACGGCCAGATCGGCGAGCACCTTGCGGTCCACCTCGATCCCGGCCTTCGCCAGGCCGTTGATGAAGCGGCTGTAGGTCAGCGCTTCGTCATGGGCCCGCACGGCGGCGTTGATCCGCTGGATCCACAGCGCGCGGAACTGACGCTTACGCGCCTTCCGGTCACGGGTGGCGTATTGGTTGGCCTTGTCGACGGCCTGCGTGGCCGTGCGGAAATTCCGCGACCGCGCGCCGTAAAAGCCTTTGGCCGCGTCAAGAACCTTCTTGTGGCGGCGATGGGTGACGGTTCCACCTTTGGTACGGGACATATCCGGGCCTCCTTAACGGTCGTAGGGCATGAAGGATTTGATGATCTTCGCATCGGGGGCCGACAATTCCGTCATCCCGCGCGCGTTGCGGAGGAACTTGTTGCTCCGCTTGATCATCCCATGCCGCTTGCCGGCCTGGCCCGCGAGCACCTTGCCGGTGCCCGTCACTTTAAAGCGCTTCTTGGCGCTCGACTTCGTCTTCATCTTCGGCATTTCCAACTCCTGTCTATCGAGTGGTTCAGGCGCGTAGCGGCATGCCGTTTTTGGCCGGACGCACCGTTCGAGACGTGCCGCATAGTTGGTTTTCCGCGCCCTTGCAAGAGGGTGCGAGCGGGCCGCATGGCCTTGATGCGGGGGCCCGGGCGGATTACCTCCGCCGCTGAACCGGCAACATGACGTTGCACGGCCCCCGGGGCGAACGCGATGACCGACCAGATGCAGGTACCCCCGGCCAGTTTGCCCGAGATCATCGACCGTGTGCTGGCGGCGGCGCAGGCCGAGACGACGGATATCCGCACGATCCTGCGCTCCTTCGGCCGCGCCAGCTTTACCCCGGCGCTGCTGCTCCCCGCCATGGCCGTTGCCACGCCGCTGAGTGGCATCCCGCTTTTCTCATCGCTGATGGGTATCCTGATCGCTCTGGTCGCCGCGCAGATGCTGGCGCGAAGAAGGCACCTTTGGCTGCCAAACTGGATCCTGTTCCGCCAGATCAAGGGCCACGTGCTGGGGCAGGCCTTTGCCCGGATACGGCCCGTCGCGGTCTGGATCGACCGGCGCACGGCGCAGCGGTTCCGCATCTTCTTTCATCGTCCCCTCATATTCGTGCCGCAGCTGATCTGCCTGATCTCCGGATTGATCATGCCGTTTCTGGAATTCGTGCCGTTTTCATCATCGGTGGTCGGCGTTGGGGTCGCGGTCCTAACGCTTGGCATGCTGGCACGTGACGGCGTCGTCATCCTGATCGGTTTGCTGCCCTACGGGGTGCTTGCCTGGCTGGTAGCGGGCGTGTTCTGACGGTCGCCGCGCGTCAGTTCAGCAAACGTGCGGCGACCGAAATGAAGGCATTCGGCACATCGAGCAGCTCCAGCCCACCCGCCGCAAGATGGACGTAAGCGAACAGCCCCACCGCGATGGCAAGGGACACCACCGAAAGCACGGGCCAGCGCCGGATGGTCCAGGCGCCGATGATCGACGACACCGAGAAGATGCCCACGATCGTTGCGATCACCAGAAGGATATCGGCGCTGATCTGCACGCGCCGCGCGCTACAGTTCGGAGGCGAAAATCAGCCGCTCATCACACGGCGCGATCCGCAGAATATTGGTGGAGCCCGACTGGCCGAACGGCACACCCGCCGTCACAACGATCAGATCGGTCTTGTCGGCCAGGCCCTCTTCGGTGGCGGCGCGAACCGCGCTGACCACGGCTTCCTTGAAGCGCCCCACACTTCCGACCTTCACGCAATGGCAGCCCCAGGTCAGGCACAGGCGCCGCGCGGTGGCTTGGCGGGAGGTAAGCGCGAGGATCGGCACGTTGGGCCGTTCCCGCGCGGTCAGGGCCGCCGTAGACCCGGATTCTGAGAAGCAGCAGATGAGCCGGATATTGGTCGTCTCCGCTATCTCGCGGGCGGCGGACACGATGGCATCGGCAACCGTGTCCTTGTCGCCGCCGCGGCTAGCTTCGATGATATTGCGATAGGTGGGGTCGCGCTCCACCTCCAGTGCCACGTTGTTCATCGTTGTGACCGCTTCGATCGGGTAATCGCCCGCCGCGGATTCCGCGCTAAGCATGACGGCATCGGCGCCCTCATAGATGGCGGCGGCCACATCCGAGACCTCGGCCCGCGTCGGCATCGGCGACTCGATCATGCTTTCCAGCATCTGGGTGGCCACGATCACGGGCTTGGCCGCATTGCGGCACTTACGGACCAGACGTTTCTGGATCGGGGGAACGTTCTGGACGGGCAGTTCCACGCCCAGATCGCCACGCGCCACCATGATACCGTCCGACGCCTCAAGGATCGCATCGAAGTTTTTCACGGCGGCGGGCTTTTCGATCTTCGACAGGATCGCGGCGCGGCCCTTGGAAAGGTCGCGGGCCTCCTGCACATCTTCGGGGCGCTGCACGAAGCTGAGCGCCAGCCAGTCGACGCCCAACTCACACACGAATTCCAGATCCTTGCGGTCTTTCTCGGACAGGGCCGCCAGCGGCAGCACCACGTCGGGCACATTCACGCCCTTGCGGTTTGAGATACGCCCGCCGGCCAGAACCTCACAATTCGCGAAATCCGCCCCGCATTCGAGGACCTTCACCCGGATCTTCCCGTCATTCACCAACAACGTCGAGCCAACCTCCAGCGCATCGAAGATCTCCTTATGGGGCAGCTGCACCCGGGTCGTGTCGCCGGGCGCATCATCAAGATCGAACCGGAACGCCGCGCCGTTTTCGAGATCATGGCCATCATCATTGGCAAACACACCGCAGCGCAGTTTCGGGCCCTGAAGATCGGCGAGGATCGCGATGGGGCGGCCCAGATCAACCTCGATCTGGCGAATGATCGCGTGGCGGGCCGCAATCTCGGCATGATCGCCGTGGGACATGTTCAGGCGGAACACATCGGCACCGGCCTGATGCAGCGCGCGGATCATGTCGTAATCGTTCGAGGCAGGTCCGAGGGTGGCAACGATCTTGACGTTGCGGTCGCGTTTCATGGCTTGCTGTATCCTTCTTGTCCCGTGTCTCGCCCAATGATCCGGCGATGTTTGCGCTACCACCCGGCGGCGCCGCGTTTGTATTGGCGCAAAAATCGTGGGCAAACAACCGGGCGTTGCTCTGGCGTTCGGCGGCGGAGCGTTTTACGCGTGTGCAAACAGGTAAAGGTGACAGAGGCATGACGGGCACGGGATCGGATGCGGTCGAAGTGATCGGCGCGGATCGGGCGTCGCGGTGGGTGATCACCTGCGATCACGCCTCCAACCGCGTGCCGGACGACGTGGCCGGAGGCGATCTGGGCGTGTCGGAGGCGGATATGAACCGCCACATCGCCTTTGACATCGGCGCGGAAGGGGTGGCGCGCGCCCTGGGCGTGGAGCTGGATGCGCCCGTGATCCTGTCGAAATTCTCGCGGCTGGTGATCGACCCGAACCGGGATGAGGATGACCCGACGCTTCTGATGCAGATCTATGACGGCTCGATCATTCCGGCCAATCGCGGGGTGGACGCGGCCGAGATCGAGCGGCGGCTGGAGCGGTATCACAGGCCCTATCACCGCGCGGTCGCCGACGTGATCGCAGCGCGGAACAACCCGATCATCATCGCCATCCACAGCTTCACGCCCGCCTTTCAGGGCCGCCCTCCGCGACCTTGGGATGTGGCGGTGCTGTATTCCGGGGACACCCGTCTGGCCTACCCGCTTCTGGCGCGCCTGAATGACGAGCCGGATCTGTGCGTCGGCGATAACGAGCCCTATTCCGGCCACCTGCCGGGCGATGCGATGGACCGCCACGGGGTGCAGCCCGGACGGCTGCATGCCTTGATCGAGATCCGCAACGACCTGATCGAAACACCCGAGACGCAGGCCGGATGGGGGCGCCGATTGGCGCAGCTGCTTGACGCGACGCGGGTCAGTGCCGAGCTGTAAGGGATATCAGGAGGGAGTTTTCGATGAGTGAACCAACCCAGACCGAGCTTGAGGCCGCCGCCTTCCGGCGCCTGCTGGCCCATCTGGACGACCGCAAGGACGTGCAGAATATCGACATGATGAACCTGACCGGGTTTTGCCGGAATTGCCTGAGCCGGTGGTATCAGGAAGAGGCAGAAGCGCGGGGTGTGGAGATGGACAAGGAGACCGCGCGGGAGGTGGTCTACGGGATGCCATATTCGGAGTGGAAGGCGAAATATCAGACCGAGGCGAGCGCCGACCAGAAGGCGGCCTTCGAGGTCAACAAGCCGGATCACTAATCCGACCTGCGCCGGGGTTATCAAGGTTGATAACGCGGGTTAAGCCTTTGATTTATAGCCGATAGCGAGAAATCGTTAACGTTTCCGTAACCACGTTTTCGCTTTTTCAGGGGCGCGACTCCCCGCGATATCTAGAGTCCCCGAACGGCAAGGATGTCGGATCAGGCAGCAGCCGCCGCGGCGGCCTCGGACCTCAGGAAAGCCGGCTTCTCGGGTGTGCTCAACTCCGGCACGTGGACGTACCCGCCGCTGTCGAAATCCAGGACTTGATCCGGCGCGGTCAGGCGGTGTTCCATGACGAACCGGGCCATCGCGCCGCGCGCCTTCTTGGCGAAGAAGCTGACGATCCTGGGGCCGCCGGGCTTATCCTCGAAAAACTGCGGCGTGACGATCTGAAGATCGAGGGCGTCGGTGTCGACGGCGCTGAAATACTCGATGGACGCGCAGTTGATCAGGGTCTCTGCCCCAACCGCCGCCGCCCGCGCGTTCAGTGCGTCGGAAATCCGCCTGCCCCAGTAGCTGTAGAGGTTGGCGCCCTTTCTTGTCTTCAGGCGGCTGCCCATTTCCAGCCGGTAAGGGCGGATCGCATCGAGGGGGCGCAGGAGACCGTAGAGCCCCGACAGGATGCGCAGATGGTCCTGCGCATAGGCCATGGTATCAGCGTCCAGCGTCCCGGCCTCAAGACCCATATAGGTGTCGCCCGCGAAGGCCAGGGCGGCGGGGCGGACGTCGTCGGGCGTGACCTCGAAATCCTTGAAACGCCCGGCATTCAGCTTGGCCAGATCGGGGCTGATATCCATCAGCTTGCCCAGATCCCGCTGGCTGAGCCGCCCGGCGACGCGGGAGAGCTTCACGGCATCGTCCTGAAAATCGGGCGTGGTGGTGGCAGTATCGCGGGCGGACCAGTCGAGGCGCTTGGCGGGGGAAATCACGGTCAGCATCTGGCGGCTCCTCTGGCAGTCCTGGGCAACATGTAATCGGGCGGGCGGGCTTATCCAGCCTCGCGCAGGATTTCGAGGAACGCCTCGCCGAACCGGTCCACCTTCTGGTCGCCCATCCCGGCAATCCGCGCCATATCCCCCAGCGATCCGGGCTTGCGTTCGGCGATCTTGCGCAGGGTCGAATGGGTGACACTTAGATACTTGCCGGTCCCGTCATCGCCGCGCATCAGAACCTGCTGCGCCTCCATCAGCCGATCGAAAATCTCCGCCTCGCCGCGCCCGGCAATGGCGCGGCGCATCGGGTGGACGGCCTCCGTCGCCTCGCCGGTGATCACGGTCAGGAAGGCATCGCCGTAGCGGTCAAGCTTGGTGGCGCCGACCCCGGAAATCCGCGCCATGTCGTCCAGCGTCATGGGCCGGGTTTCGGCCATTTCGATCAACGTCTTGTCGGTGAAGATCACGTAAGCGGGCACGCGGGCCTCTTCCGCCAGGGCCCGGCGCTTGGCCTTGAGGGCCGAGAGAAGCGGCGCGTCCTCCTCACTCACCAGCGCCTTCACGGCGGGGCGGCGGGGGGCCTTGGTGATGGTGTCCTTGCGCAGCGTGATCCCGGCCTCGCCCCGCAGGATCGGGCGCGCCGCCGGGGTCATCCGGAAGGCGCCATGGCGTTCAGGATCGGGGCGGATCAGATCGCGACCCATCATCTGGCGGAACACGGCCTGCCAGCCGCGTTTGTCAAACTCGGTTCCGATCCCGTAGGTCGGCAGGCGATCATGGCCGCGCTGGCGGATCTTGTCGTTTTGCGCGCCGATCAGCACATCGATCAGATGGCCCGCGCCAAACGATTCACCGGTCCGCAGGATCACGCTGAGCGCCTTTTGCACGGCGACGGAGGCATCGAACAATTCGGGCGGCTTTTCACATAGATCGCAATTGCCGCAATCGCTGGCATCATCGCCGAAGTAGCCAAGCAGAACCTCGCGGCGGCAGCCCTGCGCCTCGGCCAGACCCAGAAGCGCGTTCAGGCGGGCGTGGTCGGCGGATTTTCGTTCCGGCGGTGCGAGGCCTTCATCGATCTGCTGGCGGCGAAAGCGGATATCGTCGGGGCCATAGAGCGTGAGCGTGTCGGCGGGTGCACCATCGCGCCCCGCGCGGCCGATTTCCTGATAATAGCCTTCGATGCTTTTGGGCAGATCGGCATGGGCGACCCAGCGGATATCGGGCTTGTCGACGCCCATCCCGAAGGCGACCGTGGCGCAGACGATCAACCCGTCCTCGGTGTTGAAGCGGTGTTCCACGATCCGGCGGTCATCGACATCCATCCCGGCGTGGTAGTGACAGGCATTGTGGCCGTCCTGCCGCAACGCCTGGGCGAGGGTTTCGGTCTTGGCGCGGGTGCCGGTATAGACGATGCCGGACTGGCCCTTGCGTGCGGCGGCGAAGCTGAGGATCTGCTGGCGCGGCTGGTTCTTGACCTCGAAGGCCAGCGTCAGGTTGGGACGGTCGAAGCCATGCAGGAACGTCTCGGGTGGTTCATCATCGAAGAGACGATGGCAGATCTCGGCCCGGGTTTCGGCATCGGCCGTGGCGGTGAAGGCGGCTAGCGGCACGTTGAGCGCACGGCGCAGCGCACCCAGACGCAGGTAATCGGGGCGGAAATCGTGGCCCCATTGGCTGACGCAATGGGCCTCGTCCACGGCGATCATCGACACGCCCGCGCGGCTCAGCATACGTTCGGTGCCCGACGAGGCAAGGCGTTCGGGCGCGATGTAGAGGAGTTTCAGCGCGCCCGCCTCAAGCCCCGCCCAGACCGCGTCGGTTTCTTCCGGCGTGTTGCCCGACGTCAGCGCGCCCGCCTCCACTCCCGCTTCGCGCAGGCCGCGCACCTGATCGCGCATGAGCGCGATGAGCGGGGAGATCACCACCGTCACACCGTCCCGCAGGAGGGCCGGAAGCTGAAAACACAGGGACTTGCCGCCACCGGTCGGCATGATCGCCAGCACGTTCTTGCCCGAGGCCACAGCCTCCACAATCTCCGCCTGACCGGGGCGGAAAGCATCAAAGCCGAAGGTGGATTTCAGCAATGCAGATGTGTCGGGGTGTTCGACCAACATCGTGTTCGGGGGCAGCCTGTCAGGTTTGTTTAGAATTGCTCGTTATCTTGAGATCGTCCCATATTGAGATTCGGTAAACAAGACCCACAGGATGTGGTTTCTGTGGATTAATCCAGCAGGTGCAGGATGCCGGGCAGGTCGGCCATATCTGTGAATATCTTCGCCCCCACATCCGCAAGCGTGGCGCCATGGCCTTCCGGGGCGTAGCCAAAGCACGGCATCCCGGCGCGCTGCGCGGCCAAGGCACCCGAGAGGCTGTCTTCGATCACCACGGCGCGGGCGGGATCGGCACCGAAATGCCGGGCCGCGATCAGGAACAGCTCCGGGTCGGGTTTGGACACGCCGAGCGTGTGGGCGGAGAAGCGTTTGCCCGCGAACCGGTCCATCAGGCCGGTTGCGCCAAGGGTGATATCCATCTTCTCGTCCGAGCCGTTGGAGGCGACGCAATAGGGCAGGCCCGCGCTGTCGAGGCGATCCAGCACGGCGATCACGCCGAGGATCGGCTCCACGCCTTGTCGGAGGGCGGCGTACATCTCGCCATACATCTCTTCGATCCACCCGTCGGGGAGGGTCGCCCCCATATCGCGAGCCTTGCGGGCGACGGTGTCCATCGAACCGCCGATGAAGTGGTCCATGGCGGCCTCGACGCTGAGCGACAGGCCATGGCGGGACAGGTTGGCCGTCAGCGCCCGGTTGGAGATCGGCTCGGAGTCGACCAGCACGCCGTCGCAATCGAAGATGACGAGATCGGGGATCATGGGTGCCTCAGTAGTGTGATGGTGGTTTGGCCGTAGCTGCGGTGGTCAAGCGTCTCGAACGGCGCGGGCATGATCGGGGGGCTGGCCTCTTCCCAGACCACGGTGGCGCCGGGGGCGAGCCAGCCGTTTTGCAGCAGTGCGTCGAGGGCCGTCTCGCCGAGGCCCTTGCCATAGGGCGGGTCGAGAAACACCAGATCGACGGGGGATTTCGCCGGGCCGATCTGCGCCGCGTCCTTGCGGAACACCTTGGTGATGCCTTGCGCGGAACAGGCCGCGATGTTCTCGCGCAGGAGTGCCCGGGCGGCGGTTCCGTTATCGACGAAGGTGGCGTGGATCGCGCCGCGGCTGAGCGCCTCCAGCCCCAACGCGCCGGTGCCCGCGAAGAGGTCGAGCACACGGGTGCCGGTGACCAGATCGCCGTTGCGGCCATTGGTCAGCAGGTTGAACAGGCTCTCGCGCACGCGGTCGGTGGTGGGGCGCAGATGGGCGGCAGCATCGCCGTCGCCGAGATCAGCGAGCCTCTTGCCGCGCAGACGGCCACCGACGATCCTCATGCCTTGAGCAGGGCCTTGAGGTCGCTCTCCGGGTCGGCCACGACGTCGGGCGGCGGGGATTTGCCCGCCTCGATCATCCGCTTGCCGATCATGTAGCCGCGCGGGTCGTTCATGGCATCGACGGCCAGAAGCGTATCGCCCGCGTAATACCAATGCGACCGCGCCGCGCCGCCATCGCGGACAGCGACCTTGTCATAACCGGTGTTCAAACCCGCAATCTGCAACTTGAGGTCATATTGATCAGACCAGAACCACGGCCTCGGAACATAACACTCCCCCGCCCCCAGGACATTTTTCGCTACCGCCTCGGCCTGATCAATGGCGTTCTGCACGCTTTCAAGCCGGATGCGTTCGCCGCGGAACGGCAGCGAGGCGCAATCGCCGGCGGCCCAGATATGCGGGTCGCTGGTGCGGCCGTGAAGATCGGTGGCGATCCCGTTGTCGAGGGTGACACCCGCCATCCGCGCCAGCGCGTCATTGGGGGTGATGCCGATGCCGACGATCACGATGTCATAAGGATGCTCTTCCCCGTTCGCCAGGATCGCGCCCACCACGCGCCCATCGACGCCGTTCAGGCAGGTCAGCCCGACCCCTTCCAGGATCTTGACCCCATGGGATTGGTGCAGCGCGCGCATGTAATCCGCCGTCTCGGGCGCAGCGACGCGGCCAAGAATGCGCGGGGCGGCTTCGATCAGGGTGACGTCCATCCCACGTTTGCGGGCAACGGCCGCCGCCTCCAGTCCGATATAACCGCCGCCCACGATCAGCGCGCGGCGATCCTCAGTCATGCCTGGCTCCATCGCGTCGACATCGGCCAGCGTCCGCACGACATGGACACCGCGCAGATCGCCGCCGATCGTGTCGGGCAGGCGGCGCGGCGTGGAGCCGGTGGCCAGCACCAGCGCGTCATAGGGGAGAACATCATCGCCGAGCGTCACCGTTTTGGAAGTGGCATCGACATCCGTCACCGGCTGGCCCAGTCGCAGATCCACATCGTGTTCGGCGTACCAGGCCTCGGGCCGGAGAAAGAGGCGCTCCAGCGCCATATCCCCCAGCAGATACGCCTTGGACAAGGGCGGACGCTGATAGGGCGGCACGGGTTCTTCCCCGATCAGGGTGATCGCGCCCCCGAACCCTTCGGCCCGCAACTTGGCCACACAAGACGCGCCGGCCTGTCCGGCGCCGACAACAACGATCCGATCCATAATGTTCTTCCTGCTTGGCCTTATCGCGGCGGACCCTATATGCGAGGTCAACGACAGGACAAGCGCAGGAGCGAGATTGATGACACTTTCCACAGGCGACACATTGCCCAATGCAACGCTGCTTCGGATCGGCGCCGACGGCCCCGAGCAGGTAGAGATGGCAAGCCTGACCAAAGGCCGCAAGGTTGTGATCTTCGGGTTGCCGGGCGCCTATACCGGCACCTGCACCTCCGCCCATATGCCCAGTTTCATCCGCACCAAGGACGAGTTCGACGCCAAAGGCGTGGACGAGGTGATCTGCGTGTCGGTGAACGATCCGTTCGTGATGGACGCCTGGGGCGACGCAACGGGTGGCAAGAATGCGGGCATCACGCTTCTGGGTGACGCATCGGCGGAGTTCACCAAGGCCATCGGTATGAACTGGACGGCGGAGCCGGTGGGCTTCTACGATCGCTCGCGCCGCTACGCGATGTATGCGGAAGACGGTGTTGTGAAGGTGCTGAATGTCGAGGAAGGCCCCGGCGTGTGCGAAGTGTCCGCCGGTGAGACGCTGATCGCGGCGATCTGAGCTTCGCTTGAAAGCGATGAGGCGCGCGGCTTTCGGGCGGCGCGCCCCTTTTGTCAGCCCGCCAGGCGGTCCATCTTGGAGGCCATGGCCGCATCAAGCTGCGACAGCCCGCCAACATCATGGGTGCTCAGCGTGACCTCCACAGTCTTGTAGACATTGGACCATTCCGGATGATGGTTCATATGCTCGGCCACCAGCGCCACGCGGGTCATCCATCCGAAGGCTTCGTTGAAATCCGAGAAGGTGAAGGTTTTGGAGATGGCATCGCGCCCATCGGCGATGCTCCAGCCGTGATCGGCCAAGGCGGCCAAGGCCTTGTCGCGATCGTCACCCTCCAGTTTCACGGGGTTTGTCATTCCTGTTCCTCCACATGGGCCCGCTTGAAGGGGCCGTATTTCGTCAGCACTTCGATCTCTTCATCCACCGCGGCGCGCTCGGCCTGCAGATAACGGCCAATCGCCTCGGCAAAGCCCGCATCCCGCACCCAATGGAGGGAATGGGTGGCCACCGGCATGTAGCCGCGGGCCAGTTTGTGGCTGCCCTGCGCGCCCGCCTCCACCCGCGCCATGCCCCGGGCAATCGCGTAGTCGATGGCCTGATAGTAACACAGCTCGAAATGCAGGCAGGGGTGATCTTCCACGCAGCCCCAGTAGCGGCCGAAGAGCGTTTCGGCCCCGATGAAGTTCAGCGCACCGGCGACAGGATGCCCGTCGCGGATCGCGAGGCAGAGCAGCATGTCATCAGCCAGCGTGTCTTGCGCGATGTCGAAGAAGGCGCGGGTCAGGTACGGCGTGCCCCATTTGCGCGCACCGGTATCCTGATAGAAGTGCCAGAAGGCGTCCCAGTGTTCCGGTTGGATGGCATCGCCGCTGAGGCTGACAATATCGCCGCCGAAGGCCTGCGCGCGTGTGCGTTCCTTGCGGATATTCTTGCGCTTGCGGCTGGACAGCGTGGCCAGGAACGCGTCGAAATCGGCGTAATCGTGGTTCTGCCAATGGAATTGCTGCGACCAACGCCGCATCAGGCCGATCTTCTCCCCGGCAATCGCCTCATCCTCGGTGCAGAAGGTGACGTGCAGCGAGGACAATTCGTTGTCGACCGCCAGTTGAACGGAACCTTGCAAAAGCGCCGCGATGCCGGTGGCGTCCCATCCCGGGCGGGTCAGGAACCGGCGGCCCGTGGCGGGCGTGAAGGGCACGGCGAGCTGTAATTTCGGGTAATACTCACCCCCTGCATTCTCATAGGCATGGGCCCAGTTGTGATCGAAGATGTATTCGCCCTGGCTGTGGCCCTTCGCATAAAGCGGCGCGCAGGCGATGGCCTGATCCTCGTGGCGCGCCACCAGATAGCGCGGCTGCCAGCCGGTGCCGGGGCCCACGGAGCCGGACGCCTCCAGGGCGTGTAGAAACCGGTGCGTGGTAAACGGATCGCGCGGGCGGCCGGTTTCGCCTTCGGGGCAGGCACAGGCATCCCACTCCGCCGCCTCGATCTGCGACAGGCTGGTCAGAACATCGATGCTGATCTGGGCTTCGCCGTCCATCGGGATCTCCGCAGGGGGTGTGAGCCATAGATGGGGCGCATCACGCAGCGGTCAATCGGCGGGCGTATAGCCCTCGAAGGTGATGTTGTCGGCGACGCGGCGGGCGATCGCCTCATCCTCGGCGCTTTTGACGGTCCAGCACAGGATCGGCACGCCCCTGGCCTTCAGATCCGTCACCCGCGGGGCGGTCAGATCGTGCCAATCGTGGCTGATGAAACTGGCGCCCACGGCGTCGAACGCCCCGATCTCGCGCAGGAAGTGGAGGCTGTCCGACGACAGGTCGGGCCATTCCTTTTCGTTATAGCCATCGGTTGTGATGCCGCGCGGCACGCTGGGTGCACGCTTTTGCAGATTGGCGACCATGTGGGGGTTGAAGGACATCACGGCGACGGGGCCGTCATAGCCCATGAGCGCCGCCGCGACGGCGCGTTCCAGATCATCGGGGGCGGAGCCGGTGCCGCCCGATTGGTCCTTCAACTCGATCAGAAGCGAAACCTTGCCAGCGACGATCTCCAGCACCTCCGGCAGGGTCGGCACGGTTTCGTCTGAGCCGGTCAGTTGCACCTTCACCAGATCGCGCGAGGCCCAGCCCCGGATCGGGCCGCTTTCGAGGGTCAGCCGGTCCAGCCGATCATCGTGAAACACCATCGCGGCGCCGTCCGAGGCCAGCTGCACATCGATCTCGATCCCGTAGCCCGCCGCCACGGCGGCGCGCACGGCCCCGGCGCTGTTCTCGATCACACCTTTGGCGCGATCATGCAGGCCGCGATGGGCCAGCGGGCGGCCAAGGAATTGCGGCGGCAGATGAGGGTTCATGGGGCGATCTGGAAGATGCCTTCGATCTCGACGGCGACGTTGAACGGCAACGCGCCGGCGCTGACCGCCGAACGGGAATGCCGTCCGCGCTCGCCCAGCGCCTCGACCAGGAAATCGGAGCACCCGTTGATGACCTTGGGCTGTTCGGTGAAATCCGGCGTGGAATTCACGAAGCCGGTCAACTTCACCACACGCACCAACTTGTCGAGATCACCGCCGCAGGCGGCCTTGACCTGCGCCAGCAGGTTGATGGCGCAGACCTTCGCGGCGGCGGCCCCATCCTCCACCGACATATCGGCGCCGACCTTGCCGGTGATCATCTGGCCGTTTTCCATGGAGATCTGGCCCGAGACGAAGAGCGTCTCGCCCACCTGCACGAACGGCACGTAATTGGCCGCGGGCGCCGTCGCCTCCCCGAGGGTCACACCCAGTTCCGCCAGCCGCGCTTCGATCTGTCCGCCCATAGCCGAGCCTCCCCTGATTTGCATTTCGCAGCGGAGCCTAGTGGCGGTCCGCGCAAAGGGAAAGCCCCGCTTAGGACTCGCGGAAGGCGCGGTTGAAATAGGCAGTGAACGGCTCAAGCAGGTAGGTCAGCGGCGTGCGGTCCTCGGTGCGAATGAACGCATCGACCGGCATGCCCGGCACCAGAACGCGGGTGCCCAAGAGGGCCGCCTGATCCTCGGCCATCACAATCTCGGCGCGGTAGAAGCTGGCGCCGTTGACCTCGTCGGTGAAGGCATCGGCCGACACCTGGCTGACCTCGCCCACCACCTCGGGCATCTCCCGCTGATCGAAGGCGGGGAACAGGAGCGATGTGACCTGCCCCACAAACACCTGATCGATGTCGATCGCCGGCACTCGCACCGAGATCACCAGCGGGCGACCATCGGGCACGATATAGGCGAACGGATCGGCGGGGCGCAGCACGGAGCGCGGCCCGAAAATCGTCAGCCCGTGGATCCGGCCCGCCACGGGCGCGCGCAGCTCCAGCCGGCTGATCCGGAGCGACAGGTTTGCGGCGCGCTCCGACAGCTCCTGTTCCGACACCCGGATCTCGCGCAATTCGGCGATGGCCTGCTCGCGGCGTTGGGTGGTCAGCTGCAGGATCGCCAATTCGCTTTCAATGATCCGCTCCGCGGCCTCGGCCCGGCCCGCCGCAACCTCGCCCGCAGCGCCGCGCAGCTGCACAAGCTCCTGCTGCAGCCGCACCACCGGTTCCCGCGTGCCGGAGCCCCTGTCCAGCAGGTCCTGACGGCGCGCCAGCTCTTCCTCGACCAGCGCGATCTGTTCGCTCAGCGCGTCTTCCTGCGCCTGAAGTGCGGTTACCTGCGCCTCGACCTGCGTGATCCGGCCCCCCAATTGCTCGGCTTCGCGCGCCAGCGTATCGGCGCGCGCCGCGAACAGGTTGTTTTGCCCGCGCAGAAGATCCTCCACCTCGGGGTCGGTCTCGCTCAGCGCAAGCAGGGATTCGGGAAACACGATCTCATCGGCCCCGTCGCGCTCGGCCTCAAGGCGGGCGCGGCGGGCGCGGATTTCGCCAAGCCGGGCCTGCGTAACGGTCAATTCCGTGGCCAGTTCGGCGGGATCGAGCCGGACCAGAACCTCGGCTTCATCGACGCGGTCGCCTTCATCCACCAGCAATTCCGCCACCACGCCCCCTTCGGGGTGCTGAATAGCCTGGCGGTTGCGATCCACCTCGATCTGCCCGGAAGCGACAACGGCACCGGACAGGGTTGTCATGACGGACCAGCCGCCAAACCCGACGACCAGGACGACAAGCGCCAGCACGCCGACCGTGAGCGGGCCACCGACGGACCAGGAAGGGCGCGCGCCGCTCATGTCAGGCCCCCGGCCGCGCGGGCCTGCGCGACACGCTGCACATCGGCGCTGTTGGTGAGGACCTTGGCGAGAATCTCATCCCGCGGGCCGAAGGCCTGCACCATGCCATCCTTCAACACCAGAAGCTTGTCGCATTGCTGGATCGCGTTTGGACGATGCGCCATGATCAACACCCCAAGGCCCCGCTTCTTCATGCCCTCGACCGCGCGGTTCAACGCCTCCGACCCTTCGTGGTCGAGCGCCGAGTTGGGCTCATCCAGCACCAGCAGGACCGGATCGCCGTAGAGCGCCCGGGCCAGACCGACCCGCTGGATCTGCCCGCCCGACAGACGCGGGCCAAGGCCGGATACCTGCGTATCGTAGCCGTCAGGCAGGGCCCGGATCATCGTATCAGCCGCCGCCGCGGTGGCGGCCGCTGTCACCGCGGCCCCGTCGGGCGCGGGATCGAGGCGGGCGATGTTTTCGGCCACGGTGCCATCGAACAGGGTGACGGATTGCGGCAGGTATCCGATCAGCTTGCCCAACGTGTCGGGATCGTATTGATCGAGCGTTGCGCGATCCAGGCGGATCGATCCGCCCCCCGGCGGCCAGACGCCGGTGACGGCGCGGGCCAATGTGGATTTGCCCGACCCCGAGGGCCCGATCACGCCGATGGCTTCGCCGGGCTCCAGCCGGAACGACACACCGCGCAGGGACGGCTTGCTTTCGCCTGGGGGCGCCACGGTCAGGCCGGCAACCTCCAACGCGGCGGCCGGGCGCGGCAGGCTCAGACGCTCGGGTTCTTCCACCTCGTCCTTCAACAGGGTGCGCAGGCGGCCCCAGCCGCGCAGCGCCTCCGAAATCATCGACCATTGGCCGATCGCCAGATCAATCGGTGCCAAAGCGCGGCCCATGAGGATCGAGCCCGCGATCATCGCACCGGCGCGCAAATCGCCTTGCAACACCAGATAGGCCGCAAGGCCAAGGATCGCCGATTGCAGGAACATGCGCAGTGATTTCGACAGGGTCGAATAGCCGCCCACCCGGTCGGCCGCGCGCATCGACAGGTCGAGCGCCTGTTCGCGTTGGCGGTGCCACCGGTTGAAGGCGGCGCCCTGCATCCCCAGCGATCGGATGATTTCCGCCTCCGACTGCATCTCACCGGCCATCCGGTCGGCCATTCGGCTGGTTTCCGCCGCTTCGGTGAGAGGCAAGGCGGTTCGAGCGCGGTTCAGAAACGTCACGATGATGAGCAGGATTGCACCGCCCACGGCCATCCAGCCGAGCCAGGCATGGAAGGTGAAGATCGCCAGAATGAAGAGCGGCGTGAAGGGCAGATCGAAGATCGCCATGAAGACGGGGGAGGATGTGAGCCGCTGGACCGAGGCCAGATCGCCCAGCGCCGTCTGCGCCTGACCGGTGCGTTGCGCGCGCGCCATGGCGGCGCGGAACACGCGGGCATCGAAGGCCTCTTGCAGGCGGGCGCCGTATCGCGCCGCCAGCCGGGCGCGCGCAAAATCGAGGATTCCCATCATCGCGAACAGGAACACCACAAGGATCGACAGGGCCAGCAACGTCTCTTCGCTGCCCGAGCCCAGGACACGTTCATACACTTGCAGCATGTAGAGCGGCCCTGTCATCATCAGGACGTTGACGAACATCGAGAACAGCAGAACGGACCAGAGGATCCACGCATTGCGCCGCCGGAACTCGGCCAGCTCATCCAGGTGGGGTCGGCGTTGTCGGCTCATCTTCGCCAAATGCCCTCCGGCGCGCGGTTGTGAACGGTGCACGTCTTGACACTCTCAAGCTGCGCAGACGAAGTAGCAAGGGGGTGCCGCCCTGCATAGTTGCACGATACTCTTTCGAAAGAGTTCCGCAGCCAACATGTTGCAAATCGGCCAGATGCGAGGGAATTGAATTGCACGCTCACACGACGCTGCCAGTCGGACGGACGATACGACACCTCGCTACAATTGGCGTGGTTCTGACGCTTGTGGCCTGTGGCCCTGCCACCCTGCCGCCGGGCGACCAGATCGCCGATGAGCACGAGACGCGCAACCGCGCCGCCCATGAATTCAACCTTGCGCTGGATCGCGCCGTGCTTGGCCCGTCCTCGGATGCCTATGGCAACAGTATCCCCGAACCCGTGCGCCAGGGTGTCTCCAACTTCGCGTCGAACCTGAACCAGCCGAGCCATGTTCTCAACAACCTGCTGCAATTGCGGTTGGGGGATGCGGCGCAGAACACCCTGCGGTTCGCCATCAACACCACCATCGGGCTTGGCGGCCTGCTGGACCCGGCCAGCGCCATGGGGATCCCCGAAGAGCCCACCGATTTCGGCGAGACGATGCATATCTACGGGTTCGGCGAGGGCGACTATGTGGTCCATCCCGTGCTTGGCCCGTCCACCACGCGCGATACGGTCGGTATGGTGGTGGATTTCGCCCTGAATCCGATCCGTCATCTCGTCGATACGCCGGAAAGCACGTATCTGATGGCGACAAGCGTCGCATCGGGGCTCGATTCACGGTATCAATTCGATACGACCATCGATTCCATCCTGTACGAAAGCGCTGACAGCTACGCGCAGCTCCGCTCGCTCTACCTGCAACAGCGCCGTTTTGAACTGGGGGGTGCGGACCTGGCATATGAAGATCCCTATGCCAACGAAGATCCGGCGGCGGCCGCCGCCGCCGTTGCCGCAGACCCGAATTATGACCCTTACTCGGACCCGTATTTTGATCCCTATGCGCAATAACCTCCTCAGCTTCCGCCGCCGTGCCGTTCTGTCATCCCTGCTCGCGGGCGCCACGCTCCCGTTCCTGCCGCGTCCGGCCCAGGCCCTGACCGCGGGGCAGGCCCGCGCCCTTGTCGAGGCCGCCGTGGCGGATGTGAACCGGGTGATCGGGGCCGGCGGATCGGAGGCGGTTGTCCTGCCGGAAATGGAGCGCATTTTCCGCACCTATGCCGATGTGCCGACCATCGCGCGCTCGGTCCTCGGGCCGCCCGCTCGCTCCGCGTCCCGCGCCCAGATGCGCGCCTTCACCGAGGCGTTTCAGGATTACTTCTCGGCGAAATACGGCCGCCGGTTCCGTGAATTCATCGGCGGCTCCATCGCCGTGAACGATGCGCGCCCGGTACGGTCGTTCTTCGAGGTCATCACCACCGTCAACATGCGCAACGAGGCGCCGTTCGAGCTGCGCTGGCTGGTCTCGGACGGGTCGGGGCGACCGCTTTTCTTCAACCTGATCATCGCGGGTGTGAACCTGATGATCTCGGAACGCACGGAAATCGGCGCGATGCTGGAAGCGCGCGGCGGCAATATCGACGCGCTGACGCAGCACCTGCGCACGCTCGGCTGAGGCCCCGCAACCGGCAAGGTCATGGCCTCGGGCCCGGCCCGAAACGCCGCTAGTTCAGCTGATATTCCAACGGGTAATGCCCGTCCTGAAACTCGCCGAACAGGTCCGGCAGATCCGGGTGGCTCACCGGCTCGCCGGTATAGTCGGGAACAAGGTTCTGCTCCGATACATAGGCCACGTAATAGGTCTGATCGTTCTCCGCCAACAGGTGGTAGAACGGCTGCTCCTTGCGGGGGCGCGCCTCTTCGGGGATGGCGTCATACCATTCGTCGGTGTTCGAGAACTCCGGATCGATGTCAAAGACAACACCCCGAAACGGGTGTTTGCGGTGCCGCACAACCTGTCCGATATTGTATTTGGCATGAGTCTCAAGCATGGCTAGCCCCTGGGTTCCCAGATATTTGTTACCGAAGGCAGCCCCGGTTTGTCCATGCTGGCGGGCCGATTTCAAGGGAAACAGTCTGTGAACCTGACCCTGACAGTGCTCGAGATCACCGCGCCGGTGTTTTTCCTGGGCGCGGCCGGATTTGCCTGGGTGCGGTTCGGGCACGACTACCCGACCGAATTCGTTACCCGGTTGGCCATGACCTATGCCGTGCCTTGCCTGATCTTCGCCACGCTGGTGCAGGCCGAGATCGCGCCCGCGGCCCTGGCGAGCCTAAGCCTGGCCGCCGCCATCGCCTATGGCCTCGTCGCACTTGTGACCTGGAGCATCGTTCGGGGGCTGGGGTTGAACCTGCGCGGCCATCTTGCCCCGTTGACCTTCGGCAATACCGGCAATCTGGGCCTGCCGCTGGCGCTCTTCGCCTTCGGCGAGACCGGCCTTGGACTTGCCATCGTCGTCTTCGCGGTGATGGCGATCATCATGTTCACGCTCGGTCTGTGGATGGTCGCGGGTGTGCAAAACCCCGCCCGGGTCCTGAAAGAGCCGATGGTCTGGGCCTCCGTCCTGGGCGTGGCCTGCCTCGCCCTTGGCTGGACGCCGCCCGAGGTGGCGATGACCGGCATCGGCCTGATGGGGCAGCTTGGCATTCCCCTGATGCTGCTGACGCTTGGGGCCGCCGTCGCCCGCCTCAGGCCCGAACGCGCCCTGCCCGCCCTGGGATTATCGGTGATAAAGCTGACCATCGGCCTGGGCGCGGGCCTGGCCGTGGGGCTGGCGCTCGGCCTCGACCAGCTGGCACTCAGTGTGCTGATCCTGCAATTGGTCACGCCCGTTGGCGTCACCTCCTACCTTCTGGCCGAGCGCTACCAGGCCGAGGCCGAGGCGGTTGCAGGCCTTGTCGTCGTCTCCACGCTTCTGGCCATCGCCGCCCTGCCGATCACACTGTCGTTCCTTCTGCCCGGGTGAGGCAATCCACCAGTTTTCATGCGCAGCATTTTGGCCTATACTCTGCCCCAAGCCGTGAAAACGCGGCACCCAGAGGCAGAGCAGGCCAATGTATAGACGCACCCTTTTGACAGGCCTTCTGGCCTCTCTCGCGGCATGTGGATCGCGGGAATTCGACAGCCCCCGAAATCTGGATGATGCATGCGCATTGGGCAGGGAACGGCCCAATTACATGCGTGCCATGCGCCGGACAGAACGGCGCTGGAACGTACCCGTACACGTGCAGATGGCCACCATCCATCAGGAAAGCCGGTTCGACGGCGATATCCGCCCCCCCTTCCGCTTCGCGCTTGGCGTGATCCCGATGGGGCGGCAGAGCTCCGCCATCGGCTATTCCCAGGCGCTCGACGGCACCTGGGAAGAGTATCAGCAGGACACCGGAAATCGCCGTGCCCGGCGCACCGATATTGACGACGCAACCGATTTCATGGGCTGGTACATGAACCTGACGCTGGAGCGGAACGGCATCCCGCTGCATGACACGCGCAACCAGTATCTCGCCTATCACGAGGGCCATACCGGCTATGCCCGGGGCAGCCACAATTCCAAGCCGTGGCTGCTGGAGGTTGCGACGCGGGTGGAACAGCGCGCCGAGATCTACCGGATGCAATTGGCCAGCTGCTAGGCGTCAGCCGCCGTTGCGGGCATTGGTTTCCTGCGGGATCGAGAAGTAGCGCGCGGGGATGCGCCCGCCGACCTCCAGCGCACCGAGGATCACGGTGGTCTGCGACCCGCCCTCGTCTGTGATGATCCACTGGCGCAATTCGATCGGGTTGGGCGTGAAGACCAGCGTGATCGACCCGATATTGGGCCGCTCCGGATCCCGCGCCACGACGCGGGTGGAGGTCCCGTCGAACGAATGCTCGCTCACCATGCCCGATTGGCCCAGATTCACGTTTTGCTGCAAGATGATACGCAGCGGCGTTTCACGCAGCGGGTATTGCTCCGGCGGGCCCGAGGCGCGACCATCGAAAATCGCCACCTGCCCGCCACCGGCCATCACCAGCAGATCGTCATCGTCATATTCGAACCGCACCCGCCCGGGGCGGTGGATGAACACGGTACCGGTCGATACGGTGCCGTCGGAATTGATCTGCGTGAACGGGCTTTCGGCCGTGTCGAGGCTGTTGAGATAGCGCGACAGATCCGCAAGCGGGATCGCATTGGCGAACGCCGCGGAGGGGGCGAGAATAACGGCGGCGCTGGTCCCCAAAAGGGCACGGCGGGTGATCGGCATGGGATTTTCTCTCCGATTCGAAATGCTTACCGAAGATATAGGCATAGCCGTGCCGCTATACGATAACAGCCCCGGAAAACCCGCAATCAAAGGCCGGTGATCGCCGAGCCGACACCGATTCGGGGCGGGTGCGCGGGCCGGATGACGGGGGATGGATGAAGGCGGACGATGGCGGGGCGGTTCCGCCGCTGTGAACCCGCTGGGACAAAGCCCAAATGACAGCTCCGCGGATTCTGCTGTCGTTCGCCTTGCCTGACCGTATGTCGGCCGGGGGGTCCGCGAGCCCCTCAGCTATCCGCCTTGATCTGCTCAATGAACCAGGCGCGCATCGGGTTCCTCTGATCGCGCAGGTGAATGACGGCGCCCACATCGAAGGACCTGATCTCAAGCGGGGCGGCTTGCATGCGCAATCCGAAGCCGGGTGCGAACGTCTCCGCCATACGTTTGGGCAGCGTTGCGATCATGCGGCTTTGAGCGAGTGACGCCAGCGCCGGAAAGAACAGAGGCACGGCGGCCCGGACGTCTCGGGTATGGCCGAGACGGCGCAGGGTGTCATCGACAACGCCGGTCAGATCCCCCTTGGGCGACACGATCAGATGGGTGGCCGCCGCATAGGCCTCCAGCGTCAGTTCTTCTCGCAGGAGTGGGTGATCCTCGTGCCCGACGACGACATAGGTTTCATCGTAGAGATGCGTCTTCAAAAACTGGTCCGGCAGGTCCCAGAAGAACCCAAGCGCCATATCCAGCTGCCGATGCTCGATCAGATCGAGCGCGGCCGCTCGGCTTGCGGCCCGTGTGGACAGGCGCAGGTTCGGAGCCGTGCGATCCAACCGGCCCAACAGGCCGGGGATCAGGGTTGCCAACTCGCTGTCATAAGCCCCGATCCGGAATATCCCCGTCGCGCGGGCGGGATCGAACGGGGCCGGTCCCTCAAGCGCGGCGGAGATGCGCTCCACCGCCTCGCGGATCTGCGGTTCCATCGCGACGGCCACCGCCGTCGGCTCAAACCCATGGGGCTGGCGCAGAAACAGCGGATCGTCGAACACGTCGCGCAAACGTCCCAGCGCATGGCTGATCGAGGATTGCGTCAGCCCCATCTCATCGGCAACGGCAATCCCTTTGCGATGCCGCATCAGCCCCAGAAAGATCAGCAGAACGGTCAGATCCAGCCGGCGGAGTTTCATTTCATCGAAATCAGACATGAATTCAATTCGTTTTCGTTGAAGTAACCCATCCGCTAGCACTCGCCCCGACAGCGATCAAGCGGGGATCAAATGGAGATCGGGATTATCGGGACGGGCAAGGTCGGCAGCGCGTTGGCCAAGGGATGGGCGGAGGCCGGACACCGGATCATCCTCGGCGCCCGCTACCCGGCCAAGGCGCGAGATCTTGCCGCCGCGACCCGGGCGAGCGTCGTCAGTCCGGCCGAGGTGGGTCAGGCCGATGTGATCGTGCTGGCCACACCCTGGGCCGCCGCGCACAGCGTTCTTGCGGGTCTGGGCGATCTGACCGGCAAGATCGTGATCGATTGCACCAATCCTCTAGGTCCCGTTGATGGCCGTTTTGGCCTGCTGCTTGGCCACACGACATCCGGCGCGGAAGAACTGGCCGCGTTGGTTCCGCAAGCGCGCCTCGTCAAGACCCTCAATCAGGTCGGGGCCGAGGTGATGGGCCGTGCCCGCACGCTCCCCATTCCGCCGGTCATGTTCATGGCCGCTGACGATGCGGCGGCCAAGGACGTGGTCGGCGCATTGCTGCAAGATCTGGGCTTCGATCCGCTGGATGCGGGCGATCTGTCCAAAGCACGCCTGCTGGAGCCTTTTGCGCTGGTCTGGATCAATCAGGCGCTGGCGCAGGGCAAGGGCCGCGACTGGGCCTTGACCGTACAAGCGGTGCCCGATGTCTGACGCAACGACAGATCCGGTCACCATCGTGATCCGGCGCGCCGTCAAGCCGGGGGCGGCGGCCGCCTATGAGGATTGGCTGACCCGCCTGACCGAGGCCGCAAAATCGCTCGACGGCTATGTCGGGGCCGAGTTTCACCGGCCCGCGACGGGCGACCAGACCTATACCAGCGTCGTCCGGTTCGACAGCCTCGCCGCGCTGGAGGCGTTTGAAACCTCGGACCTGCGCGCGCGGTTCCTGGCGGAGGCCGCGCCGCTGGTGCAGGCCGATGCAATCTGGGACCGCATGACAGGCCTGGAATTCTGGTTCGACCCGCCCGCTGGCACAAAGGTGCCCCAGCCGTCGCCCCACCGCATGGCGCTGCTGCTGATCGCGGTGGTCTTCGGCCTTGTCCTTGGGCTGAACCTCGCGCTTGGCCCGTTGATCGGCAATTGGCCCCTTGCCGTACGGCTCCTGCTGACCGTCACGCTTCAAGTCGGCCTGATGACCTACGTGATCATGCCGCGCCTGACCCGGGCGCTGTCTCGCTGGATTTACCCCACAACCCAAACCAAACCCTAGGAAAGGATCATCCCCATGTCCGCAGCCATCGACACGCACGGCACCAAACGCATCCTGATGATCGCCGCCAATCCCGGCACGTCACCCACAACCGGCTGGCCCGTCGGATTCTGGTGGGCGGAACTGACCCACCCTTACTGGGCCTTCACGGAGGCCGGGTATGAGGTTGAAATCGTCAGCCCCAAGGGCGGCGATCTGATGGCCGACGGGTTCTCGGACCCCGAGGATGACAGCCAGTATTCCGCCCATGACATCCTGTCTCTGGGCTTCAAGACATCCGCCACCCACGCGGCAATGCTGCAAGGCACCAAGTCCATCGCGGATGTGGCCATGGACGATTACGACGCGATCTTCCTCGCCGGGGGCCAATCGCCCATGGTCACCATGATCGACGATACCGACCTGCACGCCTTCGTGGCGCGCGCCTACGAGGCGGACAAGATCGTCGCCGTGGTCTGCCACGGCACTTGCATCTTGCTGAAAACGAAGCTGTCGAATGGTGATCTGCTGGTCAACGGCAAGACATGGACCGGCTTCGCCGATGCCGAAGAGAAGTTCGCCGACGATTTCGTGGGGCAGAAGATCCAGCCCTTCTGGATTGAGGAGGAGGCCCGCAAGATCGACGGCACCAATTTCATCACCGACAGCATGTTCAAGGCCTTCGCCGTGCGCGACGGTAATCTGATCACGGGACAGCAGCAATTCTCCGGCGCCGCGGCTGCGGAAAAGGTTGTCGAGGCACTGGGGCGTTAAAGCGGTCGGTCGGGTCGGCCCTTCCCAAGAAACTGCGGGAGATACGCGAAACTGCGTATCTCCGTTTTCAATCCTGCTCCGGCACCAGGATCTCGCGCTTGCCCACATGGTTGGCGCTCGACACGAGGCTGTTATCCTCCATCTGTTCCACCAGACGCGCGGCCTTGTTGTAGCCGATGCCCAGCTTGCGCTGGATGTAGGAGGTCGAGCATTTGCGGTCCTTCAGTACGACGGCCACCGCCTGATCGTAGAGCGCGTCTTCCCCGCCGGTATTGCCGCCGGTGGCGAGGCCCAGAACCGCGTCGATATCGCTTTCCTTGTCCTCATCGGGCCCTTCCAGCACGCTGGAGGCGTAATCCGGCGGGCCGAAGCTCTTGAGGTGGCGGACGATTTCCTCGACTTCCTCGTCGGAGCAGAACGGCCCGTGCACACGGGTGATCTTGGCCCCGCCCGCCATGTAGAGCATGTCGCCCATGCCCAGAAGCTGTTCGGCCCCCATTTCCCCCAGGATCGTACGGCTGTCGACCTTGGACGTCACGTGGAAGGAAATCCGCGTCGGGAAGTTCGCCTTGATCGTGCCGGTGATGACGTCCACGGAGGGACGCTGCGTTGCCATGATGATGTGGATGCCCGATGCCCGCGCCATCTGCGCCAGACGCTGGATGCACGCTTCGATCTCTTTGCCCGCAACCATCATCAGGTCCGCCATCTCGTCGACGATGACGACGATGTAGGGCATCTTTTCGGGCAGGTATTCTTCGGTCTCGAACACCGGTTCACCCGTCTCATCGTCAAACCCGGTCTGGAACGTGCGAGAGAACATCTCGCCCTTGTCCAGCGCGTCCTTCACGCGGCTGTTGTAGCCATCGATGTTCCGCACGCCCATCTTGGACATCTTACGGTAACGCTCCTCCATTTCGCCCACGGTCCACTTCAGCGCCACAACAGCCTTCTTCGGGTCCGTCACAACGGGCGAGAGCAGGTGCGGGATGCCGTCATAGACGGAGAGTTCCAGCATCTTCGGGTCGATCATGATCATCCGGCAATCCTCCGGCTTCATCTTGTAGAGAAGCGACAGGATCATCGTATTGATGGCCACGGATTTGCCCGAGCCCGTCGTACCCGCGATCAGCAGGTGAGGCATCTTGGCGAGGTTTGCGATGATCGGATCACCGCCAATGTCCTTGCCAAGCGCCAGCGGCAACTTGTGCGAGCCGTCGCCGAAATCCCGGTGCGACAGCATTTCGCGCAGAACCACCATCTCGCGGTTCTGGTTGGGCAGTTCGATGCCGATCACGGTGCGCCCGGGGACGGTCGACACACGGGCCGACAGCGCCGACATCGAGCGGGCGATATCATCGGCAAGGCCGATCACGCGGCTGGCCTTGAGGCCCGGTGCGGGTTCCAGCTCATACATGGTGACAACGGGGCCTGGCCGGACCGACACGATCTCGCCCTTCACGCCATAATCATCGAGCACGTTCTCCAGCATCCGCGCATTTTCTTCGAGCGCCTCATCACTCAGGTGATGGCGTTCAATTGTGACAGGATTGGTCAGCAGCGTCAGGGGCGGGAATTCATAGGGCTCCGGCTCGGTCAATGGCAGCGAGGGCTGGCTGTCGGCCTTGGCCTGCCGCGATTGCGCCGGGGCCTTGCGGGTGGGTTGCTGCACCACGCGCCGCTGCAAGGCGGGCTGCGCCTGCGGGAGGGGGGCGGGAGCGGGCTCCGGCGCGTCATCATAGAGATCCACCGGTTCGACACTCGCCATGGGGGCCTCTGCAGGGACATCGCTGGCGGTCAGGGGCGGCTCGATCCGGTTCAGCTGCGGCACGCGTGACGGTGTTCCGGGCGTGACGCGGGCGCGGGCGGCCACGTCAGTGATCGTGTTGGGCTGGCGCACACGGGCGCGGATCGCTTCGGAAATGCGGGACCGAACGCGATCATCACCCGGCGGCTGGCCGTAATCCAGACCTTCGACAAGCACCGGATCGGCCTCGGGCAAGGGACCTTCCAATTGCGGCTCGGGATCGCGCAAAAGCCGCGGCATCCGGCCGAAAAGGCCGGTGGGCTGCGCCGTATCCGCGTCCGGATCTCCGGCATCCATCGCCGGTTCAACGGATACATCCGCACGGCGCACCCGCGGCTCGGCCACGGCAACGCGCTGCGCGCCTTCGGCCCGGGCGGCGGCGCGACGGGCCTGCACGGCCTGCGCCGTGGCCCCGGCCCGGCGGCCCAGCGATTGCAGAATGCGCGCAACGGCAGACCCCGTCGCCATCAGGCCGATCAGGAGGAACCGAAGCGTCAGGCCGATATCGCGCCGGGTCATCCCAAGCACGAAGACCAGCATCGCAACCGTGGCAAGGAAGGCGGCGAAGGCCGCGATCCTGATGCCGAATTGCGGCGCAAGCGGCAGGGCGTTCAGGACCGCGCCAAGGATCGTATCGCCAAACAACCCGCCCGCCCCAAAGGAATGGGGCCAATCGGCAGGCGGCACATGGCTTGCCGCATAAATCGCCGCCAGCGCAATCGCGATCGGTAAAAACAGAACGCGACCAAGCGCCCGCTCATGGCTGCGATGAATCAAGAACCGCACTCCCCAGACCAGGGCCGCAACCGGCAGAACCCAGGCCGCGAAGCCCATGATCATGATCAGGACAGCGGCAATCGACGCCCCGCCCCGCCCCAGCAGGTTTTCGGGCGTCGCATCGGTGGCGGCCATCCAGTTCGGATCCTCCGGCACGTAGCTCCACAATAGCGCGGCCAGGGCCACACCGACGCCCATCAACGCCATGCCGAACATCTCCTGCCCGCGGCGCATCAGCACCTCGTGCATATGTCCGTCCAGAAGCGGCTCACGCTGTCGGGTCTGATAGGCCATTTGGTCTTACCTCACTAGTATAGCGCCTTGTGGAGCATCATCAGCCCCCGGCGCATTTCTTCTTGTTCTGCCACCATCGCCACGCGGATCCGGTCCTGGCCGGGCGTGACGCCATCCACTTCCCGCGCAAGGTAGTGGCCGGGCAGAACCCGCACCCCCGTCTCGCGCCAGAGCTTCAGCGTTGCGGCCTCGGCATCATCGACAGGAAGCCACAGGAAAAAACCCGCCTTGGGGCCCTGGTATCCGGCGACATCGGCGAAGATCTCATCCGCGATGGTGTATTTCTGTTGGTAAAGCGCGCGGTTTTCATCGACATGCGCCTCGTCCGCCCAGACGGTTTCGGCCACTGCCTGCAACGGCATCGGCAGGGGCGCACCGGAATAGGCGCGCAGCTGTTTCATGCGGGCAATGCTTTCCGGGCCGCCCGCGCAGAAGCCGGAGCGCAGGCCGGGCAGGTTGGAGCGTTTGGAGAGCGAGTGGAAGATCATCACCCGCTCCGGGTCCGCGCCCATGCGTTGGGCGACGCCAAGTGCGCTGACAGGGGCCGCATCGCGGTAGATCTCGGAATAGCACTCATCCGCGAAGATCTTGAAATCGTGCTGTTCAGCCAGCGTGATCAGGGTCTCCCAATAGGCCTCGGACGCCACGGCGCCTTGCGGGTTCGCGGGGGAACAAATGTAGGCGATGGCGGTCCGGTCGAGGATCGCGGGATCGACAGCGTGGAAATCCGGCAGATCGCCTATCTCGGAGGTTGCAGGCAGGTAGACCGGCTCCGCCCCGACCGACAGCGCGGCAACGGCATAGACCTGGTAGAACGGGTTGGGCGTCAGCACGACGGGCTGCTTGCCATTCTTGTGCTCCGGGCAGAGCGCCATGCAGGCATTGTAGAGCCCTTCGCGCGTCCCGTTCAGCGTCAGGATCTGCGTATCGGCCGCCACATCGATGCCGAACCGACGCCCCAGCCAATCGGCCTGCGCCACGCGCAGGGCCATCGTTCCATCATTCTCGGGATACCGGCCAAAGCCTTGCAGATGCGTGGTAATCACGTCGCCGATCCAGGGCGGGAAGGCGTGGCGCGGCTCACCAATGGTCATCAGCACGGGCTCGCCGCCCGGCTCATGCACATCAAGCAATGTCCGCAAACGCGGAAATGCGTAGTCTGGGAGGTTCGAAAACCGCTCCGGAAAGGCCATGGGACCTGCTTTGCTGCCTCAAGATCAGGGTCGTTTTCGCCCTGTTTGACCGAAGGATAGCGAAGCGGGGCGGCCGGGTCCAGAAAAACGGGCGCAGAATCAGGCGGGTGTGGCCTTCAGGACATGTGGCACCTGTCCTGTCACGACAATGCCGCCTCGGCCCCCGCCGCCAGACGCAGCAATCGATCATCCTGCCCCGGGGTGCCCATGAACATGATCCCCGTTGACGGAACGCCCGTGGGCAGCGATATCGCGCAGGCCCCCATCAGGTTTCCGACCCGCGTATTGCGCAGGGTCAGCAGGTTTTCCGTGACGAAATAATCGTCATCGCTGTCGAGGCGTTCGACATTGGGCGGGGTGTTGGCGGCGCTCGGAATGATCACGGCATCATAGGCGGCGGCCTGTTCCCAGAATGTCGACCGAAGCACGCGGAGCCGTTGCCAGAGTGCGACGAAATCGGCGGCTTTCACATCGGCACCTTGCCGGAACCGGTCGCGGACGCGGTGAAACATCTTGTCCGGATCGGCCTCGATCACCTTGCCCCATATGCCGTAAGCCTCTGCGGTATAAAGGGAAAGCGTGGTCTGCATGGCCTCATCGACCGCAGCACTTTCAGCAGTATCGATCTGCGCGCCCGCGGCGCTGAGCCGCTCCACCGCCGATTGGAACGCCGCCCCCGCCGCGTCGCGGACATCGCTGGCATAGGGATTCAGAACCATAAGACGGGTGCCGCTGAGCGAGGCTTCGCGCAGGTCCGGGGCGGCGCGATGGCCCATCACCGCGAACAGCTCGGCACAATCCTCGACACTACGGCACAGCGGCCCGACCGTATCGAACCGCTCCACCAGCGGGACGACACCCGCAAGCGACAGCGCGCCATGGGTGGGCTTGAAGCCCACAAGGTCATTCCACGCCGAGGGCAGACGCACCGATCCTCCGGTATCCGAGCCGATGCCCGCCGCCGCCAACCCGTAGGCGACGGAGGTGGCAGCACCAGACGAGGAGCCGCCGGGCGCAAGCTCGGGATCGTTGAAATTGGGCGGCGTCGCGGTGGAGGGATTCACCCCAAGCCCGGAAAACGCCAGCTCCGTCATGTGGGTTTTGCCCAGGCAAACAAGGCCCGCGCGCGTTGCATTCGACAGAACCTCGGCATCCTGCGCCGGGACGCGGCCCTCCAGAAGCTTCGATCCGGCTTCCGTTTTGACACCGGCCGTATCGAACAGATCCTTCCAGCTGATCGGCACGCCATCCAGTAGCCCACGGCGGATGCCATGGCGGGCCCGATCATGGGCGGCGATCGCCTCATTCAACGCCCGTTCGCGGGTGAATCGAGCGTAGATCCGGGTGGCGTAGGGGTGATCGCTGGCGGCCTCCAGATAGGCTTCTGTCAGGTCGACGGGATCGACATCCCCGGCGCCAATGCCGCGCCCGATGTCACACGCGCTTTTCCAGAGCCAATCCATACATTCATCCCCCCAAGGTCCGCCGGGAAACGCTAACGACGCCGCGCCGCATGGACAATCCCCACACGCGCCCCATACTCAGGGGCATGAGCAAAATGGATGCGGAAATTCTGATTGTTGGCGGGGGGTTAAACGGCCCTGGCCTGGCGCTGGCCTGCGCGCAGGCGGGCCTGTCGAGCGTGGTTCTGGACGCCCTGCCTGCTGTAACCCGCGCCGATGCGGGCTTTGACGGGCGGGCCTATGCGCTGGCGCTGGCGTCGGTACGGATGCTGGACGCGCTGGGGATCTGGGTGGAGGTCGCCGATCATGCGCAGCCGATCCTCGAGATCAAGGCCTCTGACGGGCGCGCCGGTGAGGGGGCCGCGCCCTTTTTCCTGCATTTCGACCATGCCGAGATCGAAGAAGGCCCGATGGGCCACATGCTGGAGGACCGTTATTTGCGCCGCGCCCTGCTGGCGGCGATGGAGCACGAACCGCTGATCACACATCGGGCCGATGCGCGAGTTTTGTCGCAAGATACCAGCGGGTTGGCATCTGTAACGCTTGAAGGTGGGGACGTGTTGCGCGGGCGGCTTCTGGTCGGGGCCGATGGTCGGCGATCCGGTGTGGCGGACCGGGCCGGGATCAAGCGAAATGGATGGGGATACGGGCAGACGGCGCTGGTCTGCGCGGTGGATCACGAGCGGCCCCATAACGGCGTGGCGCAGCAGTTTTTCATGCCGGGCGGGCCGTTGGCGATCCTGCCGCTTCCGGGCAATCGCTCCTCCATCGTGTGGTCCGAGAAGGAGCCGCGCGCAGGCGAACTGGCGACGGCGGATGACGCCACGTTCCTGGATACGTTGCGCCCGGCCTTTGGGGATTTCCTGGGCGATATTTCCCTGTCCGGTCAGCGATATAGCTATCCCCTCTCGCTCAGCCTCGCCAGCGCGTTTGTGGCCGAAAAGCTGGCACTTGTGGGCGATGCGGCCCATGGGATTCACCCGATTGCGGGGCAGGGCCTGAACCTTGGATTGCGGGATGTCGGCGCGCTGGCGGAAGTGCTCGCAGATGCGAAACGCCGGGGTGAGGATATTGCGGCCAGCAACGTGCTGGCGCGGTATCAGCAATGGCGCCGGTTCGATACGGCCAGCCTTGCGATTGCCACGGATACGTTCAACAAGCTGTTCTCGAATGACAATTCTGCCCTTCGCGCGGCGCGGGATATCGGGATGAGCGTTGTTGGTGCACTGCCCGGCCTGCGGCGGACCTTCATTCGCGAGGCCGCTGGTCTGACGGGCGACCTGCCGCGCCTGATGCAGGGCCGCGCGCTCTGATCCTGCCCCGTCCGAGCGCCCCGAAAACGCCTCGCCAACTGGATCCGGGTATATCAATACTCTATCAATCCGAAGGCAGACCGCCGGTTTGCCCCACCTTGGCCGCCTGTGCGCCGGGCCTGTAACATGATGCAACTCCAATATGCCGAGGTGCCCTGATGACCGGCCCAAAACTGACCGCGCTGATCCTGTTCGGGATCCTGTCGTTCCTCTTCGCGTTCCTGTTCGTGATCGGCCTGACCTCCGCCATGACGGCCACGCTCACCGGTTTGGTTTCGGCGGCGGCGACGTGCGCGTTGATCTGGTTCGCGGAGACCGGAAAACGCGCCTTCGCACGCGGATTTCTCGCGCTTGGGGCCGTCTTCGTTTTCGTCCCCGTGGCGGGCCTGAGCGCGTGGGGTGAGCAGATTGCGGAAACTGCCCTTGTCGCGCTGGAAAGTGCCGAGGGCCTGAGCGACGACGCGGCCAGCAGCCTTGCCATCACCTCGATCCTGGCCTCGGCCGGGCTGGTCTTTGGCATGGTGGTCGGGGCCATTCTGATCCTGATCGGCGCCTTGATGCATCGCGCGCCCCGCACCAGTGATACCGGGGCAAATTGATCAAATGACGCTCTCCCGCGCCCTGACGCTTACATTCGCCTGCATCATCATCGTGACGATCTGTTGGTTCACGATCAGCGCCGTCACGACACCCTTTCGCGCGATTGCCGCGGGCCTTGTGCTGGCCGCGATGGCGGGTGCCTTGATCTGGGTCGCGGGGACCGACCGTCGGGCAAGGGCGCGGGGCATCATCGCCATCGGAGCTGCGGCCTTCACGGCGCCGCTGGCCGGGATGCAGGCCTTCTTCAACGATTTCCTCTACAGCATCGCCGACGAGGCGGAGTTCACCCGTCGCCTCGACACATTCGAGGCCGATCAAGCCATGGGATGGAGCATGGTTGGGGTCGGGGTGGTGTGCGGGCTCATTCTGATGATCGTCGGCGGGCTGATGCATCGCCGCACATCGCGCGACCACTAATCGAGCTTGCGGGCTTCTTCTTCCAACATGATCGGAATACCGCCCCGGATCGGGTAGGCCAGATGCGCCGCTTTGGAGATCAGCTCCTGCGCCTGGGCGTCGTAGCTGAGCGGGGCCTGTGTCACCGGGCAGACCAGCGCTTCCAGCATACGGCGATCGATCGACGGCTGCGCCGCTTCCTCCGGCTCGCTCATTGCATCCGCTCTTCATCGGACGTGGCGCGCATCGCGAATTCCAGCAACGTGACAAGGGTTTCGCGACGGGTGGTCAGTGATGGTGCCTCCAGCAGGGCCTGCTTTTCCTCGGGGTCGAAGGGGCAAAGCATGGACAGGGAATTGATCAGCAATTCGTCATCCGCTTCCTTCAGGCTGTCCCAATCGGTCGACAGGTCCATCGTCTCGAAGTACCGGCCGAGGACGTCGAGAAAGGCGTCGCGCTCGAAGGTCTTGTCTTCCTCGGTCGCGCCGAGATCGGCGCTGAACCCGTCCCATGTCACGTCGCAGCGGCGGTAGGGTGTGAACCCCGTCACCTCCTGCTGCACACGAAAGCGGGACATGCCCGCCAGCGTGATCATGTAGCGGCCATCTTCGGTCTCGGAAAACTGCGTCAGGCGGCCCGCGCAGCCGATCGTGTGCAGGCGCTTTTCCTGGGTGCCCGGCACTTCGTAGGGCTGCACCATGCCGATCAGGCGATGGGCCGTCTTGAGCGTATCATCGATCATCTGCAGATAACGCGGCTCGAAGATATGAAGCGGCAGCCGCGCCCGTGGCAACAAAAGCGCCCCGGGCAGAGGGAAAACCGGAATCGTATCCGGGAGGTCGGCAGGCAATCTCATTCCGAATGACCTAGGATGATCCTTGTCTTAGGCAAATATCATCGAGCTGAGGCGGCGGCGGCCGTTCAGAGCAATCGGATCTTGCGGCTTGAGCGCATCGAAGATGGTGAAAAGCTGTGTTTTGGCGGCGCTGTCGTTCCATTCCCGGTCGCGCTGGAACAGATCGAGCAATTGGTCGACGGCGGCTTCGATATTGCCATCGGCATGGAGCGCCTGGGCGTAATCGAACCGGGCCTGCAGATCATCGGGGTCGGCTTCCATCGCGGCCTTCAATTCGGCCAGCGGCCCCGCATCGGCGGCCTGACGGGCCAGCGCGATCTGGGCGCGGGCGGCTTCCAGCTCGGGCGCATTGAAGATCGCGTCAGGTGCGGTGCTGAGCAAGGCCTCGGCCTGATCAATCTGACCCAGCGCCAGATGCGCGCGGGCGAGGCCGCCCATGGCGGCGGCGTTTTCCGGCTCTTCGCCAAGGATGGCGGCGAAGGTCTGGGCGGCATCGGCCACCTCGCCCTGGGCCAGCATTTCCTCTGCCGCCTCGATGGCTTCGCCCAGGCCGCCATCATCGCCAGACAGATCCGCCAGTTTGGAGACGAACTCCTTGATCTGACTTTCGGGCACGGCGCCCTGGAAGCCATCGACGGGCTGGCCATTATGGAAGGCATAGACGGTCGGGATCGACTGCACGCGGAGTTGCGCGGCGATCTGCTGGTTCTCGTCCACGTTGACCTTCACCATTTTCACGCGGCCCTTGGCGGCGGTCACGGCGGCTTCAAGCTGCGGCCCGAGCGTTTTGCAGGGCCCGCACCAGGGCGCCCAGAAATCGACGATCACGGGCGTCTGGCTGCTGGCCTCCACCACATCGGCCATGAAGGTGGCATCGGTGGTGTCCTTGATCACATCCGCAGGTGCATCGGCGGGGGAGGTTCCGAATTCGAGCATCATAGGCTCCGTCTATTGGCGTTGTTGGCCCCTATATGCGGGCGGGGGCCGGGCGCGCCAAGGGGTCAGAGGTCGAATGTTGCGAAGACCGGCGCATGATCGGAGGGTTTTTCCCATCCCCGCACATGGCGGGCGACGCGCGAGGAACGCCCGGCATTGGCGATGTCGGGGGTGGCCCAGACGTGATCGAGCCGTCGGCCCTTGTCCGCCGCATCCCAATCCGGTGAGCGATAGGACCACCAGCTGAACAGCGGGCCATCGGGGATGTCCTTGCGGGTGATGTCGACCCACTTCCCCGCGTCCTGAGTTTCGGCGAGGTGCTCAACCTCGATCGGCGTGTGGGAGACGACCTTCAGCAGTTGCTTGTGAGACCACACATCGTCTTCGCGCGGCGCGATGTTCAGATCGCCGACAAGGATGCTCTTTTGCGGTTTGTCCTTGCGGGCCCAGTCACGCATGTCGGTGAGGTAGTCGAGCTTCTGGCCAAACTTGATGTTCAGCTCCCGATCCGGAATGTCGCCCCCTGCGGGCACGTAGAAGTTGTGGATCGTGACGCCGTTTTCGAGCGTTCCGGCGATATGGCGGGCGTGGTCGAGGCCCGCGAATTCGTGGGACCCCGCCTCCTCCATCGGGATCTTGGAGAAGATCGCAACACCGTTGTACCCCTTCTGCCCCCGTGCCACCATGTGGGTGTAGCCAAGCGCGTGGAACACATCCGCCGGGATCTTGTCGACCGGGCTTTTGCATTCCTGAAGGCACAGAACGTCCGGCGCCTCCTCGGTCATCAACTGTGCCACGATGCCCTGCCGCAGGCGGACCGAATTGATGTTCCAGGTGGCGAGGGTGAAAGGCATGGGCTGAGGCTCCGATCTGGGTGAGCGGCGGAGGATAGGGGATAGGGCGGGCGTGTCCAGAGGCCGTGCGTTGCGGCGTGGGCTGCGCTCAAGAAGATAGCGCGTTCGTGTGGGAGAGGGGGCGGGCGGCCCATGCCGCCTTTTGTCCAAGGCTAGGCCAGGTCCTCGATCTTGCGCTGGTGCGGAAAATCACCGGTGTCGATATAGCTCTGCTCCTCCGGAGAAGAGGGGCGGCCGAGAACATCGTTGCGGTGGGGATGCCGCCCGAAGCGTTCGATATTGGCCCGTACCCGCTTGTTCTGCTCCATCGCCATGGGGCCCATGGCGGCAATCTCGGGCGGCAGCGTCTCGACATCCGCCGCGGTCAGTTCGCCGCACAGATCCATACGCGCCAGATGGTCGGGGCCTTCGCAATGCGAGATGGAGATCACGTAGAACTGGCGCTCCCACATGTTGTCCAGCGTGGCGTAGTGGCCATTATCGATCCCCTCCAGGCACAGGCGGCAGGCCTTTATGTCCTGCGCGAAAGCCGCGGGCGTGTCGCGCGAGAGCGACCGGGGGAATTGATCCAGCGCGATGATCAGCGCCAGCCGCCCCCGCGGGGTCTCGGCCCAATGGTCAAGCACGCCGCGGGCCGCCGCGTTGGTCAACTCCGCGAAGTGCGCGCAGATCGTGGCATCCATGCCGCCGCGCATCCGCTCATCCCAGAACGCGATATGGCTCTCGGGTGCGGTCCAATGGTCATTATCCGGGAACCAGAAATCCAGGACATGCTGGGGATCAAAATCAGTTTTCATTGCCCTGCCTAGCACGGGACGGAGGGCACGTCATGGCATACTGGCCAGCACCTAGGCCGCTACAGCATCCAGCATGTCGAGCGCTTTTTGGAATCTGACATCCACTTCTGCCATCTTGCGCCTGAATTCATATGCTTCCGCGCCCGGAACTAGGCGTGGCGAAATCAACTGTCTATAGACGATGGTCTTGAAGTCGAACATGCGCAGTGCAAGCGCCCCATCCTTATCGGCAAGCATCAGGTTTTCGGCACGAATACCGTGGGTGAAGGCCTTTTTCTCGCAAAGCAAATCCCCCAATTCCTTGTAGGCTGTACGCGCCCAAGCGATCTCGTCGCGCGTAAATTCGCTCGGTATCGGATCGTTAATGACTCGCCCCAACAGGCCTGCGCGATCTGCGCCAAACGACACATGCTCGGCCATGATTGCAGGGCCAAGATCAGTTTCCTCCAATCCGTAAATCCGCGCGATAAACGGGTGATGTCGACCAAGCCGGACCAGAACATTGGCATAGCCATACAACTCACGACTGAGCGACGATTCAATTTTGGGTGGTCGTTCATACCAGCGCTCACGGCCCGGCAGCTCTCGGGCCTCGATCTTCAGCACACGATCGGGGTGATTTGGATGCAGGTAGACATCGCGGGTTTGATTGCGCCCAATTAAAAGAGAGTCGTCCAGCGTAATCATTGGTCAATGGGGAATTGGCGATCAGGAAGACAGCCCATAACACCCCATCGTCAGCAATGATTTTAACTAGTTTAATCAGATAGATGAAAAAGTACGCCTATTAAGGCCGCATCAAAGCCTTCGGGGTTCTCGATCATGGGGATATGGCCGATATCCGGCAAGACGATCAGGGTGCTGTCGGGGATCAGGGCATGCAGGTTTTCGCCCTGGGGCAGCGGCGTAGTGGTATCCTCCGCGCCCCAGATGATCGCCGTGGGGACGCCTATATCGGCATAGGCCGCCGAAGACACGGACGGGAGACCAGCGGGTGGCACGAGGCCCGCGGGCAACCACAGGGCCAGCGCCTCCGTCGCGCCGTCGAGTTGGCTGGGGCGGGCCAGCACCTCCAGCACGTCATCGGTGGCTGCCTCCTTGCGGTGCAGGAAATTCTGCAGAAGCGGGCGGGAGACCAGCGGGTTGGTTACCGTCGATGCCATGAACAGCTCGCGCACCCAGAGCGGACGAAGGGGGAGCGGCAGGGCCTCATCGCCCGTGGCATCGAGCGGCAGGGCGCCATTGACAATGGTAAGCGACGCGAACGCATCGGGGCTCTGCATCACAGCCTCCACCGCCGCGCCCGCGCCGAAGGAATGGGCCACGATGTGCGGCCGTGCGCCGGAGGCTTCGACAAAGGCCAGGATGCGGGCCGCCGTTGTGGCGCGGCTGTAATCGCCGGCCGGATCCCGATCCGAAAAGCCCATGGGCGGCAGATCGATCGCCACGGCGCGGTACCCCTCTGCTGCCAGAGCGTCGAGCGTGTGCCGCCAGCTTCCCGACCAGCCCACGGAGCCGTGGATCAGCAAGACCGGCGGGCCGTCCGCCGGGCCGCGTTCGATGGCGAAGATACCCCCCAGAGCCGTCGGCATGAGTTGCCCGTCATCGGGGGCCAGATCGGCCGGTGCCTCCGTCTCCCGCAGATGGGCCGCGATACGGAACCCGGTGAGGGCAATGATGGCGATCAGCAGGAGGGCGAGGATCAGGCGGGCAAGGAAACGCATGGGGGCCATTGTGCTTGTCTGCCGGGGAGAGGCAAGGTGGCTCGCAAAGGAGAGCGCCATGGCCGCCCTGATCCGCGAAAACCGAAACTTCCGCCTGTTGATGTCAGGCGCTGGCCTGGCGAACCTGTCGGACGGGATCGGGGCGCTGGCCTTTCCTTGGATGGCGACGCTGATCACGACGGACCCGCGCGCCTTGGCCATCGTGGCCTTTGCAACGCGACTGCCGTGGTTCCTGTGGGCCCTGCCCGTGGGCGTCTGGACCGACCGGGCGGACCGGCAAAAGATGATGGTGCGCGCCGATCTGGCCCGAATGGCGCTGGCGCTGGCCGTTGTCGCTCTGATCGTGGCGGGGCCGCGGGAGGCCAGCGGCACGGAAATCGCGTGGATGATCGGTGGCCTTGCAGGTCTGGCCTTCCTGATGGGCACGGCGGAGGTATTCCGGGACAATGCGGCGCAAACGGCGCTCCCCTCCGTGGTGGCCAAGGACCGGCTGGAAGAAGCCAACGGGCAGATCTGGTCGGTTGAGCAGGTGATGGGCCAATTCGTGGGGCCGCCCCTGGCCGGTCTGTTGATCGCCATGGCCGTGCCCGCGCCCTTCGTGTTCGAGGCGATAGGGTTTGCACTGGCGGCCTTTGCCGTCTGGGCGATTACCTTTCCGCCCCGGGGCGCACAGGCGGCGCGCGAGAGCTTCTGGCGGGAAATGCGGGCGGGGTGGGATTGGCTCAGGCAACACAAGGTGATCCTGCAACTGGCCTTGATCCTGGGCGGATTGAATGCGGCCCATATGGCCGGGTTCACCGTACTGGTTCTCTACAGCCAGGAGGTTCTGGGCCTTGGCGCCGTGGGCCATGGCATGTTGCTGACGGCGGGTGCAGCGGGCGGTGTGGCGGGCGGGTTGCTCTGCCCGGCCTTGGCGAAACGGCTGGGATCGGAACGCAGCCTGTGGGTGGCGCTGGCGCTGATGCCACTGCCGTTTTTGGGGCTCTATGCCACAAGTTCCGTCTGGATCGCAGTTGGCCTTCTGTTCCTCGAAACCTTCGTCGCGGTCCTGTGGAACGTGGTCACGGTGTCGTTCCGGCAGCGGATGATCCCCGATGCGCTTCTGGGCCGGGTCAACTCGATCTACCGATTCTTCGGCTGGGGCATGATGCCGGTGGGCGCCCTGGCAGGCGGGTGGATCATGGCGCTTGCCGAACCGGGGATGGGCCGCGAAGACGCGCTCCGGCTGGTGTTTCTGGTGGGGGCCGGTGTGTTCGGGGCGCTCTTCCTATACGGCGTGGCGCGGTTGAGGCTGCCAAAATCGGCTTAGCGCATCGTCTGATCGGTCAAGGCGAAGCCCTCTTCATCCCGCATCCAGGTCTCGACAAGGCAGCCGCGCGCACCACAGAATCCCGCCCCTATACTAGCTGCAGATCCCGTGCCCTCACAGCGGATATTCCTGTAGTCGACTTCCGCCCCGGCCTCCGAAAAGCTCACCGCGCCTTCGCCCAAGGCCCCGCCGGTGGAGCCGATATTGCTGCACGATTGCACAACACGCTCCAGAAGGTCGGTCAGGAATTGGTCCTCCGCCGTGCCGGCATCGCTTGGCCGCTGATCCCGGCAAGCCGCAAGCGCGGCATCCAGCGCCCGCATGGAGCCGCGCAGATGGAATCGCGCCGGTGGAAAGCTGCCGAACACGTCCACGTTCGCGCCCAGGCTCAACGCGTCGATAAGGCCGGGGGCGGGCTCGAAGAACAGCAGGTTATCGAATCCACCCCCATCGACGAAGAATTGCTGATCATCATCCACCAGCAGGCTGACATCGTCGCGGGGCTCCGCAGGGCCTGTCAGCCGCAGGTAGAAGACCGGCCCTGTCTCGGCGCAGGCCGCACCTAATTCGATTCCGGTATCAGGGTCCGTCTGGCGCCCCGTCAGGGTGGACCAGCGGTCCGTTCCGGCCGTCAATTCCCACGACGCGCCGCCTGGGCCGGAAACGGCGGTGGGTCCAAGGGTGACATCCGGCGGGATCGGCGTCTCGGCAAAGGCCGGGCCAGTTGGCGCAGCCTGCTCGGGCTGAGCCGCGGGTTCGGGTTCGGCTGTCGTTAGGGCGGACGGTTCCGGCTGAGCCTCGCCGTCATTTGCCGGTGTCTCGGGGGCCTCCAACACAGCGCTAGCGCCACAGACCTCGACCACGGGGCGCAGGCCGTCGACCTGATCGGTGGTCAAGTCGAAAATTTCGGTCCGCGCGCCATCCGCGGCGGCAACCCGCACCAGGGCAGCTTGCCCGGCACCCAGAAGTGCCGTCATCGCTTCAGGGCCACCGATCCAAGGCGCATAGGCTGCGCCCTCCGCCGAGACATAGCCCACATCGGTGGCTGCAAGCGGCATCGGCACCTCCTCGCCATCCACGACCAGAAGCAGGGTATCTCCCCATTCGAACCCGGAGGCCTGCATGACCTCGGTATCGATCCCGTAGCCGATCCCGTCATATCGCGGATCGCAGTAGAGGGTGAGGCCGAACGTATCCCCGCGCATGAAGTCGGCGCGGTCGTAAAAGGCGGGCCGATCGGAGGGGACAAAAACCCAGGCAGCCGCCCCGGACGGCGCAGGAGCCGGAGCCGGAGCCTCTGCCGGTTCCCGATCTGCCAGCGGGGAAAGATCCCCGCAATTCTCGCGCAGGGCGCTCAGGCCATCGGCCCCTTGCGTGGTCATGGACCAGACGGGAACCGCGTTGTCTTGCACCCCGTCGGCGGCATGAAGGGCCCCGATCCGGGCCTCCCCCGCCAGCGCACGCAAGAGGGCAATCTGGCCGGGCCAGTACGGGTTGGGATAGCCGCCCTGCACACTCGGAACGCCGATGCCGACGAATTGGCCATCGACCACCTGCGGCTCACCACCCGCCGGGAGTACCAGATCACCCACCTGCACGAAAAACGCGCCCTCATCGGGGTCGATGTCCGGGGGAACCGCGAAGTTCAGGCCCAGGCCGAGCCCTTCGAGATCCGCGCCTGTCCCGCAGCTCATCATCACGGTGCCGGACACGCCATCATGGCGCGCAACCGACACGAAGCCGGGAGAAAACCCGGGCGCGAAGGAGGACCACCGCCCGGTGGGCGGCAGGCCACCATCCATCCAGAACGAATCAACGACCTCATGGCTATCGGCCAAGGCCGGTGCGGGAAGGAGGCAAATCAGGGCGGGGCCAAGGCAGCGACGGAGTAAGCAGAGCATACCGATAGCCTAGCCGCGCCGCGCGGCAAAAAAAACCCGGACGCGATGGTCCGGGCCAGACAACAGGGAGGTTGTGCCATTGGGCATAAACCGCCAATGCGTGGCGCGATTTGATGTGGGTCAATCCCGGCGTCTCCCGCATAAAAAAGACCCGGACGCGAACGTCCGGGCCAAGTCCAACAGGGAGAGTGATACCATTCCCGAGGGAGGTCGGGATCCCGGTACCGGGGAATCTTGTCCGTCACGCAACCAGACGATAGCCGCCGGATTCGGTCACAAGAAGGCGGGCATTTGACGGATCTGGTTCGATTTTCTGGCGCAGGCGGTAAATATGCGTCTCCAGCGTGTGGGTGGTGACACCGGCATTATAGCCCCAGACCTCGTGCAGCAGCACATCGCGGGCCACGACACCATCCTGCGCGCGGTAGAGGAATTTGAGGATGTTGGTCTCTTTCTCGGTCAGGCGGATCTTCCGCTCGTCCTCGGTGATCAGCATCTTCATGGCCGGCTTGAAGGTGTACGGCCCCAGTTGGAAGACGGCATCCTCGGATTGCTCATGCTGGCGCAGTTGCGCGCGGATGCGGGCCAGCAGAACCGGGAAGCGGAACGGTTTCGTTACGTAGTCGTTGGCCCCGGCGTCCAGGCCCAGGATCGTGTCGGCGTCGCTGTCGTGGCCCGTCAGCATCAGAACCGGGCATTTCACGCCCTGTTTGCGCATCAGGCGGCACAATTCGCGGCCATCGGTATCGGGCAGGCCCACATCGAGGATCACGAGGTCGTAGATGCCTTCCTTGGCGCGGTCCATCGCCTGCGATCCGTTGGCGGCCTCGAACACGTCGAAGTCCTCGGTCATCACAAGCTGTTCGCTCAGCGCTTCGCGCAGGTCATCATCGTCGTCGACCAGAAGGATTTTCTTGAGGTTTGCCATATGCGTGGCCTCCCGTCTTTCGTGTTCCGTTGCGATGACATGACCGCGTGGGGTGCGGTTTGTCTACGGATGTAACCATGCCTCACGGGCGTGTGTGAGTGTGTGAGGGAATGTTTCAATTTCCCTGCAGGGCGCGGTAAGGGTTTGACCCATGAGCCTTCAGCCCACCATTTCCGACCTTGTGGCCCGCGCCCGCAGTGACCTGCGGGTGGGATTACCCGTGGCGCTGAAAGCGAGCGATCACGCGCTGGTGGTCATGGCATGCGAGACGGCATCGGACACGCGATTGGGGGGGCTGCGCGCCCTGGGCCCGGTTGTCGCGGCGATCACCGGATGGCGCGCGGAAACCTTGAAGGTGCGGATCTATGATGGCGATATCGCCCGGATCCGGATGCCGGCAGATGCAGGCGCGCGGTGGTTGTGTGAGCTGGCCGACCCGGCCTGCGATCTGGGTGCGCCGCTGCGGGGGCCGTTCCGTGAAGAGCGTGAGGGAGATGCCAGTCTGCACCGTCTGGCGCTTGTTCTGGCGAAATCGGCGCAACTTCTGCCGGCCGTTGCGGCGGTTTCGGTGTCGCAAGTGCCGGAGGGCCTGACGGCCCTGCCTGCGGAAGCCGCCGCCGAGGACCTTGCCGGGCATGCACCAATGGCCGCCGTCGCAACCGCGCAGCTGCCGATGGAGCTGGCCGAGGCCGGGCGGCTGCACATCTTCCGCCCCGACAATGCGGAAATCGAACACTACGCGATCGAGATCGGGCGGCCAGACCGCGCGCAACCGGTGCTGGCACGACTCCATTCGGCCTGTTTCACCGGCGATGTGCTTGGATCGATGAAATGCGATTGCGGCCCGCAATTGCGCACGGCGCTGCAGGAGATGGGCAAGGCGGGTGAAGGCGTACTGCTCTACCTCAACCAGGAGGGGCGTGGGATCGGGCTGGCCAACAAGATGCGGGCCTATGCGTTGCAGGATCAGGGATTCGACACCGTCGAAGCCAACCATCGGCTGGGGTTCGAGGACGATGAACGGGACTTTCGGATCGGGGCCGATTTGCTGAAACGGATGGGGTTTGGCGCCGTGCGGTTGATGACGAACAATCCCCGCAAGGTCGAGATGATGGGTGAAGAAGGGATCGAGGTGGTCGAACGGGTGCCGCTGGTGACGCCGACCAACCGCTTCAATGCCCATTACCTGGATGTGAAACGCGACAAGTCGGGGCATTTGTTATGAGCGAGCCATTGACTGGCGGCTGCTATTGCGGCGCGCTGCGATACGAGGTGACGGCCAAACCGATCTTCAAGGCGCAGTGCCACTGCCGGGCCTGCAGCCATGTATCGGGGGGTGGCCCAAATTACTTCATGACAATCCCATCTGCCGGGTTTGCCTATGTGGCGGGAGTGCCCAAGAGCTTCACGCGGAGCGATCTGAACACACCGGTGACCCGCGAGTTTTGTGGGGAATGTGGCACCCATATCGTGACGCGTCGGCCAGGGTTGGACGCGGCAATCCTAAAGATCGGTACCCTGGATGACCCGTCGGCTTACCGAGGGCCTCGCGCGGCCATCTATACTGCCGAGATGCAGCCATATCAGCAGATCCCTGATGACATTCCAGCTTTTGACGGCCTGCCGGACCCATGAGGGCATCACCCGAGGATATCGTCCTGACGCCATCGGGGCTGCGATTCTGGGGCGCGCGTTTGCCCTTTGTGGTTGGGCGCGGCGGGATCGTGCGGGACAAGCGCGAGGGGGATGGCGGCACGCCGGTCGGAGTGCACGGGATTGTCGGATGCCTCTATCGTGCGGATCGGCTGGCACGGCCCTGCGATTGGGCTGTTCCCATCGGGCCTGGTGATTTGTGGTCGGACGATGCGACGGATGAGGATTACAACCTGATGGTCCGCGCGCCGTATCGCGGGTCAGCAGAGCGATTGGCGCGCGGTGATCGGCTGTATGACATTGTTCTGGTGACGAACTGGAATTGGCCCTATGCGGAGCGCGGCCGCGGATCGGCGATTTTCATCCATCGATGGCGCGGGCCCGGGCAATCGACTGAAGGGTGTGTCGGCGTGAGGCCGGACCATCTGCGCTGGATCGTGCCGCGCATCTCCTATGCGACGCGGTTGATCGTGCCGGAGGCCCTGACAGGGTGACCGCGCAGGGGGGCTAGCCCCCCTGACCCCCCAGAGTTTTTGGCCAAGATGACAGGCCGGGCCGTTAACCTTAACAACAGGTTAGGTTGATGCCGGGTCTGTGGGAGGCCGCGCTAGTCGTAGGCCCGTTCGCCGAAGATGGCGGAGCCCACGCGGATATGCGTGGCCCCCTGCCCGATGGCGGTTTCGAAATCCGAGGACATGCCCATGGAGAGGCCCGTGAGGCCGTTTCGGGCGGCGATCTTGGCCAGAAGCGCGAAATGGAGCGCGGGTTCTTCCTCGACCGGCGGGATGCACATCAGGCCTTTGAGCGGCAGATCCATGGACCGGGCCTCGGCAATGAAGGCGTCGGCATCGGCGGGGAGGCATCCGGCCTTCTGCGGCTCTTCCCCGGTATTGATCTGAATGAACAGGTCGGGGCTTGTGCCGCGTTCCTGTGCGAGGTCGGCGAAGCGTTTCGCGAGTTTGGGGCGGTCAAGCGTGTGGATGGCGCTGAAAATCTCCACGGCCTGACGGGCCTTGTTGGTTTGGAGCGGGCCGATCAGATGGAGGTCGATGCCGTCGAAGCGGGACTGGAACTCGGGCCAGCGCCCCTGCGCCTCCTGCACCCGATTCTCCCCAAAGATGCGGTGGCCGTCCTGCAGCACGGCCTCAACCCTTTCGGCAGGCTGTACCTTGGACACGGCGATCAGGGTGATATCCGCCGGATCGCGGCCCTTGGCCTGCGCGGTGGCGGTGATACGGGCGGTGATCTCGGACAGGGACATGAAGCTGTTAGGCCAAAAGAAAAGAGCGGGCGCAAGGCCCGCTCTTTCCGTATCCGATAATCCGTGAGGATCAGAAGGACATTGCCAGACCCAGCGACCACTGCGAGCTGTCCGCGGTGGCTGCAGCGGCGGCGTTCAAGTCGCCGTATTCGCTGTTGCCATAACCCAGGTGTGCGGTCAGACCGCCGCCGAGGTCGTAGGACGCCGCCAGGCCGTAGCCGGACGAGTCTTCCACAGTCGCGGCTGCATCCCAGTCGAACATCCCGTAGTTGGCGTGAACGGTGATCATGTCGAACGTGTAGCTCACGCCGATTGCAGTGTGCGTACCGGAGAAGTCGGCGAATGCGCCGCCACCGGCATAGTCGTACTGCGAGTAGTTCACACCACCGGACAGGCCGTTGTCGAGTGCAACAGTTGCCGAGATACCAACAACCGAAAGCTCCTGAGCGCCGGCAACCGCAGCGTGCGTGTCACCAGAAACCTGATAGCCACCGCCGATGGTGTAAGAACCGCCACCGAACGTGCCAGCATAGCTAGCACCAATGCCGTACACCGCATCACCCGTCAGGCCATCGCCTGCAGTAATTGCCGGTACACCGAAGGGTGCAGCAGTCGAACGGTCATCGTCCATCTCGACCGAGCCGGTGATCGTGAAGCCGGACACGGAGTAGCTGTAGGACAGAACCTGACCGTCATACACGCGGCCGTCGAGGCCATTGTTGCCGGTGTAACCAGCGTGCGTGGTTTCGGCGTCGTCGATCGAACCCGGCGAACCGATGTTGACTTCCTGCATGCCGGCATCGAAGCCGCCATCTGTGTCACCCATCGTCAGAGTGCCGAAGTCACCCGAGATGAAGATCGAAACACCACCATCATCACGCGGATCAAACGCGCCATTGATGTTCGTCGGAGTTGCGGCGCCATCGTCATCGTCGGAGTCAGCAATCGTGCTTTCGTCCAGATCAACAGCTGCACCAAAGGTGATGCCGCCGTCTGTTTCACCGGACATGGTGAAGGTGACGTCGATATCCTGGTGGAATTGCGTGATAGTGCTGCCGGACCCGCCGACAACACCCATTTCAGCCGAGCCAGTGATGGCAACGTCGGCCGATGCTACGCCGGCGGTCGCGACAAGCGCGGTCGTGGCGAAGAGAACCTTTTTCATGGTTTATTCCCTCGTGTTCACTTAGAAGGTGCACCCCAAAACCAAACATCGGAATTGGGTATGACCTTCTCTCGCCCGTCACCACTTTGATTGCAAGGAAGCCGCCGGGGGGAAGGTTCGGTTGCACCGAGGCTGGTGCAGACATGCCACAGTTTCGCGGGGCGACATGCCACAAATACCCCAGGAATCCTGTGGAACAAGGGAAATCGCATCCTTTTCGCGGTTCAGAGGCACCGTGCCTACCCGATGCCGTCGCAACACCGACATCGAATCGTCTGGCACAGAATCGGCCGCCGTCGGGCATCCAACGACACGTCTAACATCCGTTCCGATGTGAGCCCTTCACCGTTGGCCTGAACGCATTCGTTGAAACCTGCTGGTGCCGACCAGCGTCCACCCGGACGTATGCCCTGCACTGGCGGCAAGATGAACGCGGGCATCGGGCGGTTTGCGGCGTGATCCCTCGAGTCGGGTGGAGTGCCTAGGCCATGGGTCGACCTGCGCAACCCCGGCACGCCGACCGGCGTTCCTAGGAAAATCGAGCCTTACGTTCCCGCCGCCCGTCATTGCCGCACGGGCGCTCGCCGACACGTGTATGATGTCGGCGGGTCCGGCGCGCAATCCGGTGCAGTCGGGCACATGCGGCACGGGCACTGATATGACGATGTCAGGCATTCTCTGGCACGCGACAGCGCCCCTTGCCGGTGCGGGGGCGCTTCTGTAAACGTGGCCGGGCAATTTGAGCAGGGTAACTAACATGTTGAGACGCGCCACAACCCTCGTGTGTATGGTTCTGCTGAGCGGAGCCCTTGTGGCATGCAACGGCACCAGAAACTTTGCCAACGACACCGAGGCACAGAACCAGCGCCTGATTGATCAAGGCCTGGTGCGAGACCCCGACCGCGAGTCGATCTGGGATCTGTTCGGCAACAACGACGACCCCTCCGTTACGGTTGAGGTGAACCGGTATCTGTGGCGCGCCTCGCTGGAGATCCTCGATTTCATGCCGCTGGAGGCCGCTGATCCGTTTACCGGTATCATGGCATTCGGCTATGCGACGCCGCCGGGTGGCAGCCGCGCCTATCGCGCCACCGTCTACGTGACCGACCCCGCGCTGGAGGCACGCAGCCTTCGTGTTGCCTTGCAGGGCCGCAATGGCACCGCCGTCAGCCGCGAGACCGCGCGTCAGGTCGAAGATGCCATCCTGACGCGGGCGCGTCAGCTCCGGGTTGCCGATGGTCGCCTCTAGACCCGTGCGCTAGAGGTTTCTAAACACATCGCCGGGCCCTGCGCCCGGCGTTTTCATGTCTTCTCCTCAAGGAACGAACAGATGTCCCGCTACGACCCATCCACGATTGAGCCAAAATGGCAGAAAGCCTGGGATGAGGCCGGGACGTTTCTTGCCACGATGGAGGGCGACAAGCCGAAATATTACGTGCTGGAGATGTTCCCCTACCCCTCGGGTCGCATCCATATCGGGCATGTACGCAACTACACGATGGGTGACGTGATCGCGCGCTACAAGCTGGCGACCGGGCATAACGTGCTGCACCCGATGGGGTTCGATGCGTTTGGTCTGGCGGCAGAAAACGCCGCCATGGATCGGGGTATTCACCCCAAGGACTGGACCTACAAGAACATGGACGACATGCGCGACCAGATGCGTCCGCTGGGGTTCAGCATCGACTGGTCTCGTGACCTCGCCACCTGCGATCCCGAGTATTACGGCCAGCAGCAGGCGCTGTTCATCGACATGATGGGGGCCGGTCTGATCGACCGCAAGAATGCCGTGGTGAACTGGGATCCGGTCGATATGACGGTTCTCGCCAATGAGCAGGTGGAGGACGGCAAAGGCTGGCGGTCCGGCGCGGAGGTGGAGCGCAAGGAACTGACGCAGTGGTTCTTCAAGATCTCCGATTATTCCGATGAGCTGCTGGAGGCGCTGGACAGCCTCGATGACTGGCCCGCCAAGGTGAAGCTGATGCAGGCGAACTGGATCGGCAAATCACGCGGGCTGCAATTTGCGTTCGGTCTGGTGGACGCCGTGGGCGGCCATGATCGGGTCGAAGTTTATACGACTCGCCCTGACACCCTGTTGGGCGCAAGCTTCGTCGGGATTTCGCCTGATCATCCGCTGGCCAAGGAGTTGGAAGCGAAGGATGAAGCCGTAGCCGCGTTCTGTGCCGAGTGCCGCAAGGGCGGCACCACCGCTGAGGCCCTGGAAAAGGCCGAAAAGATGGGCTTCGACACCGGCCTGAAAGTGCGCCATCCGTTCGACACCGCAGCGCAACTGCCCGTCTACATCGCCAATTTCATCTTGATGGAGTACGGCACCGGCGCGATCTTCGGTTGCCCCGCCCATGATGCGCGCGACCTGGAATTCGCCCGCAAATACGACCTGCCGGTGATTTCAACCTATGTGCCGGAAGCAGGTGAGGAGGGTTTCACGCGCCCCGAGGATGGGGGCGAGGCCTTTGTCCCAGCCAAGCCGGATCCCGTGCGCTACGTGGCGGGTTTTGCGGGCGACGAGGTTCAGACCGGATCGGACGCCATCGATGCGGCCATCGCGTTTTGCGAGGCGCAGGGCGTGGGCCAAGGTGTCACGAAGTTCCGCCTGCGCGATTGGGGTTTGTCCCGGCAGCGCTACTGGGGGTGCCCGATCCCGGTGGTCCATTGCGATGCCTGTGGTGTGGTGCCGGAGAAGAAGGAAAACCTGCCGGTCGAACTGCCCTACGACGTCACGTTCGACATCCCCGGCAACCCGCTGGACCGGCATCCGACCTGGCGCGACGTGCCCTGCCCTGCCTGTGGCAAACCCGCCAAGCGCGAGACGGACACTATGGACACGTTCGTCGATTCCAGCTGGTATTTCGCCCGCTTCACGGCGCCGCACGCGGAGACGCCGACGTCCAAGGCCGAAGCCGAATACTGGATGAACGTAGATCAATATATCGGCGGGATCGAGCACGCGATCCTGCACCTGCTCTATTCCCGCTTCTTCGCCCGCGCGATGCACATCACTGGCCACCTGCCCGCCAAAGCCATCGAGCCGTTCGACGCGCTGTTCACGCAGGGCATGGTAACCCATGCCATATACAAAACCACCGACAACAATGGCCGCCCGGTCTATCACTACCCCGAGACGGTGGAGCTGCGCGACGGTAGAGGCTTCCTGGCGGACGGCACGCAGGTAGAGATCATCCCTTCGGCCAAGATGTCGAAATCCAAGAACAACGTCGTCGACCCGATTGCCATCATCGAGCGATACGGCGCCGATACAGCCCGTTGGTTCGTCCTGTCCGATTCGCCGCCCGAGCGCGACGTGGAGTGGACGGCCTCCGGCGCCGAGGCCGCATACAAGCATCTGGGCCGCGTCTGGTCGCTCTGTGATCGGATCGGCGAGATGGACCGCAACGCCGCCGGGGAGGGCGACGAAGATTTGCTGCGCGCGATGCACAAGACGATCTTCGATGTCACCAACGGGGTCGAGAGCTTTGGCTTCAACGCCGCCATCGCAAAGCTTTATGCCTTCACCAACACGGTGCAAAAGTCCAACGCCTCCTATGCAACGCAGCGTGAGGCCGTCATGGTGCTGGCGCAGTTGATGGCCCCGATGACGCCGCATCTGGCCGAAGATATGTGGGCCCATCAGGGCGGAGAGGGCCTGATTGCCAACGCCCCCTGGCCGGTGGCGGATGAGGCGATGCTGGTGGAGGATACAATCACCATGCCGATCCAGATCAACGGCAAGCGCAAGTCCGAAATCGTCGTCGCCAAGGAGGCGAGCAAGGAAGAGGTTGAAAAGATCGCGCTTGCAGACGACGCTGTGGTGAAGGCGCTTGCCGGGAATGCGCCGAAGAAACTCATCGTTGTGCCCGGCCGGATCGTGAATGTCGTCGTTTAATCGCAGAACCCTGATCGCCACCCTCGCCGCCCTGCCGCTGGGGGCGTGCAATTTCACGCCGGTCTATGGCCCGGGCGGGTCTGGGCGTGTGATCCGCAACCAGATCCGGGTGGCGGCCCCCGATACGCGCCTGGAATTCGAATTGGTCGCCCGCCTGGAAGACCGGCTCGGTATCGGTGCGGTCTATGACCTGTCCTACGCCCTCGACACATCGCAACGGAACATCGCAATTGACGGGGCAGAGAATGTCGACCGGATCAACGTGGTCGGGAGCCTGGCCTTCACCGTGACCGAGGCCGCGACGGGCCGGGTGGTGGAGACTGGCGACGTCTCCAGCTTCACCGCCTATGCCACCACTGCGTCGCCCGTTGCCACGGCATCGGCCCGCCGCGATGCGGAAGACCGTTTGGCCGTGGTGCTGGCCGATCAATTGGTCAGCCGGCTGATCGCGGGTGCCCCCGGCTGGTCATGAAGCTTTCGACCCGCGACGCCAACGCCTATTTCAAACGCCCCGATACCAGTGTCGCAGGGTGCCTGATCTTCGGCGACGACACCATGCGCGTCGCGTTGAAGCGGCAGGACCTGATGGCCGCGCTCTTGGGCGAGAGCGCCGAAGAAGAGATGCGCCTGACGCGGGTGACCGGGGCGGAGCTCAGATCCGATCCGGCGATCCTTCTGGATGCGGTGAAGGCGGTGGGGTTCTTTCCGGGGCCCCGCGCCGTGCTGGTGGATGGGGCAACCGATGGGCTGTCCAAGGTCTTTGCGGCGGCCTTTGCCGATTGGGCCGCAGGCGACGCGCAGATCATCGCCACCGCCGGGCGGCTGACTGCCAAATCCGCCCTGCGCAAGGTGTTTGAGGGATCGAAGCTGGCCTATGCGGCGGCGATCTACGACGATCCGCCCGGCCGGGCCGAGATCGAAGACTGGCTCAAGGAGGCGGGCATCACCGCAACGGACCCCAACGCCATGGGTGACCTCGAAGCATTGGCGCGATCGTTGGGGCCGGGCGATCTCCGCCAGACCATCGAGAAGCTCGGGCTCTATAAGCGCGGCGACGCCACGCCCGTCAGCCCTGCGGATATCGAAGCCACGGCACCCCTGACCCGCGACGCGGAGCTCGACGATATCCTTCACGCCACCGCAGAAGCCGAGACCGGCGCTATTGGCCCGATCCTGATACGCCTGTCGCAACAGGGCGTCGCCCCGGTGACGCTTTGCATCTCGGCCCTCCGCCATTTCCGCGCGCTGCACATGGCGGCAAGCCACCCGAACGGGGCGGCGGCCGGTTTACAGGCGATGCGCCCGCCCGTTTTCGGACCGCGCCGGGACCGCATGGCACGGCAGGCCGGGCGCTGGGGCCGCGACGCGCTGGAAACCGCGCTTTCCATGCTTGTGGACACCGATCTGACGCTGCGGTCGGGCGGGGCGGCCCCGCAGATGGCTGTGATGGAACGCACATTGATCCGGTTGGCGATGCTGCCGGGCAGAGGGGCAAGACGATGAGCAAATACGTGGTCTTCGGCGGCCTGCGCAGCCGCGCGATGCGGGTGATCTGGATGCTGGAGGAATTGCGGCAGGACTTCGAGCTCGTCGCCGCGAGCCCCCGGTCCGACGAGGTGCGTGCGATGAACCCGACGGGCAAGGTCCCAGTTCTGGTGGTGGATGGCGATCCTATCCCGGATTCGGTCGCGATCATGACCTATCTGGCCGACAAGCATGGCGCGTTGACGGCCACGCCCGGCACATTGGCCCGCGCGCATCAGGATGCCTTCGTGCAAGCCGTAAATGATGAGATCGACGCGATCCTCTGGGCAGCGGCGCGCCATTCCTTCATCCTGCCCGAAGACCACCGGGTGCCCGCCGTGAAGGACAGCCTGCGCTGGGAATTTGCCCGGAACCAGGACGCCATCGCCGCGCGCATGGCACCCGATGGCCCGTTTGTGGCGGGTGAAGCGATGTCGCTGGCCGATATCCTTTTGTCCCATTGCGTGGGGTGGGCCCGGAACGCGAAGTTCGAGGTCACGAATGAACGCCTCCTGGCCCACGACGCGATGATGAAGGCGCGGCCTGCCTTCAAGGCCGCCGTAGCGCGTGGGGCCTGACGCGGCAAACCCAGCCACCTGCGAATGGGTCAGGAATACCGCGCAGCGTGTTCGCCCGCCCATTTGCCCGTCGCAAGACACGCGGTGATCAGGTAGCCGCCGGTGGGCGCCTCCCAATCCAGCATTTCACCGGCCACGAAAACACCGGGCAGCGCCTTGAGCATCAGGCCGGGGCTCAGAGCCGCGCGGCCGACGCCACCGGCGGTCGATATCGCTTCGTCCATCGGGCGCGGGCCTTCATGGGCAACGGGCAGATGCTTGATCAGGGCGGCCAAGGCGGTCGGATCATCGGGCAGGGGCCGTGCGAATTCCTGCAAAAGGGCGCGCCTGGCCGGGTCAAGGCCCAGGTTGGTGAGCGCCTTGGTCAGCGTCTGCTTCGTTGGCCGCTTTTTCAGTCGTTTGGTCAGGGCGGTCTTGTCGCGATCCGGCATCAGATCGATGGCCAAATCCGCGCCATCCCGAACCGCGCCCGAGACCGCATAGATCCCGCCGCCCTCCAATCCGCGTGACGAGATCACCGCCTCCCCCCGGGTCGGTCGCCCATCGGCGAGAAGCGCGATATTCTTCAGCGGGTGGCCGAAATACGGTTCCATATGGGCCGACCAGGGCACAACGAACCCCATATTGGCGGGCTTGAACGGCGCAATGTCCACGCCCTGTTCGGCCAGCCATGGCGCCCATGCCCCGTCCGATCCCAGCCGGGACCAACTCGCGCCGCCGAGCGCCAGAACCGTGACCGTTGGGGCGAGCAGCCGCGGCCCCTCCGGCGTCTCGAACCGCAACGCGTCGCCCTCGAACCCGGTCCAACGCCACCGCAGATACATCCGGGCGTCAATCCGGTTCAGCCATGCGCGCAGAAGCGGTGAGGCCTTCATCGCCCGTGGAAAAACGCGCCCCGTCGAACCCGTGAAGATCGGCTGCCCCAGATCTTCGGCGAAGGCCATGACCTCGACCGGATCCATGTGCGCAATCATCGGCGCAAGCCAATCCGCGTCGCGTCCATAAGCGGCCAGAAATGCGCCACTCGGCTCATCTTTGGTCAGGTTCAGGCCGGATTTTCCCGCCATCAGGAATTTCCGCCCCGCCGACGGCTTGGCCTCTACGATCGTGACGCGCCGCCCGGCTTGTGCAAGCGTTTCTGCCGCCATCAACCCCGCCGGGCCCGACCCGATCACCAGCGCATCGATGGCCTCTGCCTTGCCGGGCGCGCCCGCCGCGCCATTCTTTTCAGCCATGGACGACACTCCCATCTGCCCGCTCTGCCAGCGCCCGATCCCGCCGGACGCCAAACAAAGCCTGCACCATCTGATACCCAAGTTGCGCGGAGGGAAAGGTGGGCCGACCGTGCTCCTGCACCAGATCTGTCATAACGAGATTCATGCGACGCTGTCCGAGGCCGAGCTTGCGCGGGCCTACAACAATGTCGACGCACTGCGGAGCCATCCCCGGATTGCGCGCTTCGTGGATTGGGTCCGCAAACGGCCGGATGAGTTTCATTCCAAAACGCCGGGCGGGCGGCGCGGATGGAAACGGCGATAACGCCCCTGATGCCGTGCAACATGCAACATCCGGACAGCGCAGCGACCCGGCACCGATGCCCGCAGGGCGAGGTGCCGGCTCCGCCGACGCGTTTGGCGTCGCCAAAGAAGGAGGCGGACACTGACGTTGCGGCACCATTATTGGCCTAGGCTTGACGGATCATGGTCTTGATCTGCCTAAGGTTTGCCGGGTCGCCATCCCGTGCGGTCTGGGTCAGCGCGTCGGCTTCGCCCATCAGCTCCTCTGGCCCGCAGAGCCTGTCGATCAGGCCGAATTGCAACGCCTCCTCCGCAGAAATCCGCGCCCCGACCACAAGGATCAGCTTGGCGCGCGCGGGCCCGATCAGCGCGCGCAGCCGTCCTGGATCGGAGGGTTGCGGCAGGAACCCCAACTTCGCGACCGGATAGAAGAAGCTCGCCTGGGGCACCGAGATCCGCAGATCGCACGCCAAAGCCATGCCAAAGGCGCCGCCCGCCAAGGTTCCGTTCAGCGCGGCGATTGTCGGGCACGGCAAGTCCGCCAAGGCGCCCGACGCGTCTTCCCAAACCGGCGATGTGGCGAGCCCCGCCCGCGCCTCCTCCAGATCGGCACCCGCTGAAAACACCTTGTCGCCCGCCCCGGTCAGGATCACGGCACGGGCATCCCGCGCGCGCCTGAAGATCTGCACCAGATCCCGCAGCATCGCTTCGGTGAGTGAATTGGCTTTGTCCGGGCGGTTGAGCGTTATGGTGAGGACACCGCCATCCTCGGACGTCTCGATCACGCGAGGCCCACCTTGGCTCGCACGCCTTCATCGCGGAGCGAGATGTCACCGCCCAGATACTCATCGGCATCGGGCGTGCACATCCAGGCCAGCGCCTTGGCGGGCCATTCCGGCGGAATGTGATCGGACCAGTCGAGTTGCGCCACGGGGTTCACGCCCGAGGCCTTGATCTCAACCTGCATCTGCGTGGCCACGGTTCCGGGGCTCAACCCCAGCGCGCGGATCCCGCGATCCCCCATCTCCTTGTGCAGGCACCGCGTCAGCATCAGCGCCGCCGCCTTGGACGTGCAATAATGCGACCATCCCTCAAGCGCGCTTGTGGCCGCACCCGATGAGATGCCGATGATTGTACCGCCCCGGCCCTCCATCAGCGGCAACGCCGCGCGAATGCCGTTGAACGTGCCCTTGAGGTTGATATCGATGGCCTGCGACCAGCCATCGGGATCGGCATCTTCCAACCGGGCCACCGGCTCGATCACGCCTGCATTGTTGATCAACACGTCGAGGCTCCCGAAGGTCTCGGCGGCGGCATTAAGCGCGGCCTCCACCTCCCAAAATCGCATCACGTCGCACGGCACCGCCAAGGCGGCATCGCCGATCTCTCCGGCCAAGGCGGCAATCGCGTCCCGGCTGCGCGCCAGCAGCACAACCTTGGCCCCGAGGTCGGCAAATTCACGAGCTGTGGCCGCCCCGATACCGCGGCTGGCCCCGGTAATCGCAACAACTTTTCCGTTCAGCATATGGGTCATGATCCGGTCCTTTCCCCCGAGGGTGATCTGCCCCAGAGGTAGCGCCGCGGACGGGCGGAGGCCAGCCACATTCCGGCTATCGGCACTTGACGCCCCGGCGGTGCCCCTAGACGATTGCACGATAAATCACCGTTTGATGGAGCCTACCTCCGATGCAGCGCATTTCTTTTGGTCTTTCCACTCTTGCCCTTCTGGTCGCCGGCGCGCTTCCCGCCGCCTCAGATACCCTGGCCGCCGAGATCTGGGAGGAATGGCAGGCCCAGGCCACCCTGTCCGGCCAGACCGTGACGGCAACCGCCACGCCGACAGATACCGGCCTTGTCTTGACCAACTTCACGACCACTTTCGAGGAAGAGGACGTGATGGTTCAGGGCATCATGGACCGGATCGAGATGGTCGAGAATGCCGATGGAACGCTGAGCGTTGCGTTCTCCGAGCTTTATTCCATGGTGATCAGCTTCGAGGTCGGCCTCAACGACCCGCGCGCCAATATCGAGCTGCTGATGGAGCACGAGAACCTCGATGTGACCGTGTCCGGCGATGCCGGAGCGCGCAGTTATGTGTATACTGCCGACCGGATCTTGGTCACCGACGGACGGATCTGGGGCGGGGACGGCCCGCCGCCGACCATTGACCTCGAGATAGAGATGACGGGCCTCGCCTCGACCTACGACATTACCGGCACCGGGGCGGAGGACGACGTGATGCGGTTTTCCTCCACCGGAAGCGCGGAGCAGTTTTCCATGGTCCTCGACGTCCTCCCGCCCCCCGGGGAGGAGGGCCGCCTGAAGGCCGGCATGACCGCAACCGGGATTGAGGGCACATCCGCCGGAACGATCCTGTCGCTGGCGGCCTTGAATCAGCTTGAAGGACAGGTGCCACCGGGCCTGGAGCTCTCCGGCACCACAAGTTATGACGGCGTCGCCTTCGAGATGGCGTTCGAAGATCCAAGCGAGAACTTCGCGGTCGCCTATTCGAACGATGGCGGGCGCATCGGCTTTGACTTCTCGGAGACCTCGCTCAGCTACGACATCGCGGCCACCGGCATGCGGACGCGCATTTCCGCCGCGGATCTGCCGGTGCCGATTGATGTATCCGTCGGGTCCAGCGAATTGCAATTCAGGGTGCCGCTTGCCGCCGATGACGCGCCACAGGATGTCACGGCGCGTATCGCCTATCAGGATATGACGATGTCGGATGCGATCTGGGGCATGTTCGATCCCGGCGGGGCGATCCCGCGGGATCCGGCCTCAGTCATACTGGACGCGACCGGGCAGGTGCTGGTGTTGGTCGATCTCCTGGGGCTCGATCCCGAAGCCATGACGGCCCCTCCGGGCGAATTGCGGGCGCTGACGGTCAACGAAATGCGCGTGGCCTTGGGCGGGGCCGAGTTGACGGGAACCGCCGACATGACCTTTGCCCCGAACCAGCCCATGCCAATGCCCGTGGGCTCCGCCGACCTGCAATTGTCCGGTGGCAATGCGCTGCTGGATGCGCTGATCGCGGGTGGCCTTGTGCCCGCTGAACAAGGTGCCTTTGTCCGCGGCGCGGCCAATGCATTCGCGCGGCCCGGCGCGACGCCGGATACGCTCGAGAGCACCATTGAATTTGGCGCGGACGGGTCGATCACGGCCAATGGCCTGCCGCTTCAATAGCAGCCAGACCACGCGATTGCAGCGGCCCGCGTGATCCCCACGCGGGCCGTTTTGCTTGCACCCTCCCGCGCAGCGCCCTACCTCCAACCGAACCGATGCGCCCAAGGATCAGAACATGACCGACACTGCCCTCGCCCCCTTTGCCCAGGCTCTTCTTGAGGCCGCGACGCGCGCCGGGGCGGACGCCGCGGATGCGCTTGTGGTTGATGGCACGTCGATGTCCATCGGTGTGTTGAACGGCACGCTGGAACAGGCCGAACGCTCGGAGGGGATCGAACTGGGCCTCCGGGTTTTGGTTGGGCAGCGGCAGGCCTGTGTCTCGGCCTCCGACACCGAGGCAGCAACGCTCATGGAAATGGCCGACAGAGCCGTCGCCATGGCGCGCCTGGCCCCCGAGGATCCCTATGCCGGGCTGGCCGATCCCGACCAACTGAGCGACGTGCGTGATGGCGCAGCACTCGACATGGAGGATCCGGGCGAGGATCCGGACCCGGCGCGTATGGAAGCGATGGCGCTGGAGGCCGAAGCCGCGGCCCTGAAGATCGATGGCATCAGCCAGGTCTCGACCGCAGGCGCGGGCTTTTCGCGCCGCCGCATCTATCTGGCGGCCACGAACGGCTTTGCAGGCGGTTATGGACGGTCGGATTTCGGCGTCCACTGCGTAGCGATCACCGGCGAGGGCACCGGGATGGAGCGGGACTATTATGGCGATGCGCGCAATCACCTGTCCGACCTGATGGCGCCCGAGGAGGTCGGCCGCCTTGCGGCGGAACGCGCCGTAGCCCGGGCTGGCGCGCGCAAGCCCCCCACCGGCGCCTATCCGGTTGTCTATGACGAACGGATTTCATCGGCGCTGATCGGGCACCTTCTGTCGGCCACCAACGGAACCTCCATCGCGCGCGGTGCGTCCTGGGCGCGGGAGCTGTTGGGCGAACAGGTGTTGCCCAAGGGTCTGAGCCTGATCGAGGAACCGCACCGCCCGCGCACCTCGGCCAGCCGCCCGTTCGATGGCGAAGGCCTGCCCACGGCGGATCGGGACATCGTGAAAGACGGGATCCTGACGGGATGGACGCTGGACCTCGCCACCGGGCGCAAACTGTCGATGCCCTCCACCGCATCGGCAGCCCGCGGCACCGGTGCGCCACCCTCGCCCACCGTCGGCAATGCGAGGCTGACGGCGGGGGATGTGGATCGCGACGGGCTGCTGGCACAGATGGGCACGGGCCTCCTGATCACGTCGATGATCGGATCGTCAATCAACGCCACCACGGGCGATTACTCGCGCGGGGCGGCGGGCTTCTGGGTGGAGAACGGCGAGATTGCCTATCCGGTCAACGAATGCACCGTCGCGGGTAACCTGCGCGACATGCTGCGCGGCCTCGTCCCCGCCAATGACGCGCGCGGCCATCTGAGCCGCGTGGTCCCCTCGCTCCTGGTCGAGGGGCTGACGATTGCCGGGGCCTGAGGAGGATCGCGCGCTTCTGATCGAGGCCGCCCTGCGCGCCGGAGACATCGCGCGGAGCCATTTTGGGAAGAACCCGGACGTTTTCGACAAGGGCGATGAAGGGCCGGTGACGGAGGCCGATCTGGCCATCGACGCCATGCTGCATGAGGTCCTTCTGGGCGCGCGGCCCGATTACGGCTGGCTGAGCGAGGAAACCGAAGACAGCGCCGCGCGCCTGGCGCAAGAGCATGTGTTTATATGCGATCCGATCGACGGCACCCGCGCATTTATCGAAGGCGGGCGCAGCTTTTCCCATTCGCTGGCCGTGGCGCGCAACGGCGTGGTGACGGCGGCAGCCGTGTTTCTGCCGATGCGAGACAAGCTCTATGCCGCCGCCTCGGGGGCGGGCGCCACCATGAACGACACCCCCCTGCGCGTTACCCCGCCCGCGGACCTCAAGGATGCGACGATTCTCACGACCAGGGGCAATCTGCAACCGCACCATTGGCCGCGCGGCGTGCCTCGGTTCGGCAGGTCATACCGCCCGTCACTGGCCTACCGGATGTCGCTTGTGGGGGAGGGGCGGTTCGATGCGATGATCACCCTGAGGCCGACATGGGAATGGGACATCGCCGCGGGCACGCTCATCATCGAAGAGGCTGGCGGCGTTGTCTCTGACGGTCAGGGCACAGGTCTGCGCTTCAACAACCCAACCCCGCAGGTGAACGGCGTGATCGCAGGGGCCTCAGCCGTCCATGGAGATCTGGTGGGATTGCGCGCGTCTGCGTAGCCGTGAAATCAGCGGCGCGAGACCTCGAACACGACAACACTCAAGGGTCCCGTGGCGAGAATCCGGCTGGAGGAAAAATCATCCGCCAGTATGGCATCGTCGGAATGCGCATTCGCCGAATTTGAGAGGGTCGCAAGCACGATCACGAACAAAAGCGTGGCCAGGAAGAGAAGGGAGATGCGAATGGTCATGGCAGCTATCGGTTCTTTAAAAAATCGGGGGCCTTATTCGGTGTCCGTCCATCGTGCTTGCCCGATCAACCTACGCGAGTGCCCCAACCCGCGCGAGTAAGGCTCTCCTTACCTTTGGGCCAAACAGACAACGCCCGCTGCGGAGAAAATCGCAGCGGGCGTTGGGGAAGCAGGGAAATCAGAAAATCTGGCGAGGCGGCCCCTACGGAGAGTGTGGGGGAGGGAGAGAGCGAGGCCGCCTCGCGCGCCGGTCGGGGTTACCGACCGGAACCGAGATCATTTCCGGAGACGCGGCCAGAGCCGAGATCGCCGTTCGCAATACGCGTCAGGCGTCCGGTGGTGGTGGTGAAGGCCGAAACGGAGGTAGTCACAGCAACAAGAGTGGCGGAAATTGCCAAGACTGCGACGAAGACTGAAAAAGACGTGATCATCAAGAGGTCCTCCGTTTCGGTAGGATCAATATGCCCCCACTTCCCCACCGCCGCCATGCAGGGAAACCCCACCCTGACATTCGCGTCAGGCCGCCGAAACGCGGTGTCGCCGCTTGACGCCCCCGCCCCACCCCTTAAGGGTTCCCGCGCAATCCGTGACCAGATCCATTGCCCGGAGATCCCCATGCCCCAACGCCTGCACCTTGTCTTTGGTGGTGAGTTGAAAGACCCGCAAAAGACCGAGTTCGAGAACCCCGAAGACATCCATGTCGTCGGCATGTTCCCCGATTATCAATCGGCCTATGACGCGTGGAAATCCGAGGCGCAGCGCACGGTGGACAATGCCCATATGCGCTATTTCATCGCCCATATTCATCGCCTGCGCGATGAAGGCGCCGAAGCCTCGCCCACCGAAGAGCTTGGAAGCTAAGACAGATCATGGCGCAATCATCGGTCCTTCTTCGCCTCTATCTTGCCTGGTCGGCCCGGGGCGCGCGCGCCTTTGCCGAACGCAAGCTGCGCGAGCGTCTGGCCGCAGGGAAGGAAGACGCCGCGCGGCTGGACGAGCGCCGTGGCATCGCCGTGCGGCCGCGCCCGGACGGACCGCTGATCTGGTTCCACGCGGCCTCGGTCGGCGAATCCCTGGCGGTTCTGGAATTGATCCGACGCCTTTTGGAGGAGCGTGAGGATCTGACGATCCTGATCACAACCGGCACAGTCACCTCGGCCGCCTTGATGGCGGACCGCCTTCCGGACGGGGCGCTGCACCAGTTCGCGCCGCTTGACGCCAAGCCCTTCGTCACCGCCTTTCTGGACCATTGGAAGCCGGACGTGGCGATCTGGACGGAAAGTGAGCTGTGGCCAACGCTGATTGTGGAGGTGGATGATCGCGGCATTCCGATGCTGATACTCAATGCGCGGATGTCCAAGGCGAGCCACGACAAGTGGCGCTTTGCCCGCGGGATGGCCCGCGACCTTCTGCGCCGGTTTGACGCCGCCCTTGTGCAAGATGACCTGACGATGGGGTATCTGCGCCGCCTTGGGATGCCCGGCGAACGCATGAAGGTTCTGGGGACGCTCAAGGAGGGCGCCGCCGCCCTGCCCTGTGATGAGGATGAACGCAGCGCGATGGCCGCCGATCTGGCGGGGCGGCCGGTCTGGCTTGCCGCCTCCACCCATGACGGGGAAGAGCGGATGATCCTGCAGGCGCACCGCCTTGCGACACGGTCCTCACCGCGCCTGTTGCTGGTGATTGTCCCGCGCCATCCGGAGCGCGGCGACGAGATCGCCGCGATGTTGCAACAAGAGGGCTGGCGCTTCACCCGACGGGCCGCAGGCGAAGGCCCCAGCGAAGAGGCCAGCGTCTACCTCGCCGACACGATGGGCGAGCTGGGGCTGTGGTATCGCCTTGCCCCGATCAGTTTCGTGGGCGGGTCCCTCGTGGCCATTGGCGGCCACAACCCGTTTGAGCCAGCCGCCCTTGGCTCGGCCATCCTGCACGGCCCCTATGTCTCCAACTTCGTGGATATCTACCAGCGCCTTGCCGAAGCCGATGCCGCGCGGCTGGTCCCGTCGCCGGAGAAGCTGGCCGGGGATGTGGCGCGGTTGCTGAGCCCGGCGGATGCCGCCGCCATGGCCGCCGCTGCCTGGGGCGTGATCTCGGACGGCGCGGATGTGACCGACCGGGCGCTGGCCATGATCCTCGATGCGCTGGAAAAGACGGAGCAACCCTGATGCGCGCGCCGGGGTTCTGGCATGAGCCGCCGGGGATCAGGGCGGGCCTGCTGCGCCCGCTTGGCGCACTCTACGCCGCAGGCACTGCAAGGCGGTTGGCGCGCGGACCACGGGCGCGGGTCGGCGTGCCCGTCATCTGCGTGGGCAACCTGAATGCGGGCGGCACCGGCAAGACGCCCACCGCGATCGCTCTGGCCCAACGCCTATCGGCCCGTGGCGTTATCGCCCATGCGGTGACACGGGGATATGGCGGATCGCTGGAAGGGCCGGTGCGGGTGGAGGAGCGTATCCACGGGGCCGATCAGGTGGGCGATGAAGCGCTCCTGTTGGCAGCATTCCTGCCGACCTGGGTGGCCAAGGATCGGGCCGCGGGCGCCCGCACCGCAGCGGCCGAGGGGGCGGAGGTTCTGATCCTCGATGACGGGTTCCAAAACCCGGGCCTCGCCTATGATCTGTCGATTGTCGTGGTCGATGCCTGGCGCGGTTTCGGAAATGGCCGCGTGATCCCCGCAGGACCGCTGCGGGAGCCCGTGGAAGTCGGCCTCGCCCGCGCCGATCTCGTTCTGAGTATCGGCCCGGAGACGGCGCAGGCGCGATTCCAAGCCGCCTGGGGCAATCGCATCACCCGTCCGCATGTCGAAGGCGCGTTGCAGCCGTTGCCAACGGGCCTTCCGCTGACCGGCATGCCTGTTCTGGCCTTTGCGGGGATCGGACATCCCGAGAAGTTCTTCCAGACCCTGCGCCATATGGGGGCGGACGTGATCGCCGCCCACGGGCTGGCCGATCACCAACCGCTCAGCGATGCCCTGATGACCCGCCTCCTGCGCGAAGCGAAAGCGCGTGGCGCTCAGGTGATCACGACAGAAAAGGACGCGGTGCGTCTGACGCCCGAATACCGCGCGCAGGTGATGACCTTGCCGGTGCGCCTGGAGCTGGAGGATTGGAGTCGTCTCGACGATGCGCTGGACCGATTGTTATCCCGCTAGCGCTGTGCTGCCGCCATCGGCCTCCTTCAAGACACCCGTACGGACCGGCGCACCGGACACCAGAACCACTCGGTAGCGCTCCAGATCATCCCGCGCGGCCAGCTCCTGATCGCTCAACTGCGGCGCACCAGCCTCCAGTTCGCCGGTGGTCTGCTGATCGATACCGGGGTTGAGGACGCAGACATAGGCCGCATACGGACCTGGCGCCACATGGGCAGATATTGCCGGGTCTTCATCCATCAGGCCCATCACATGGACGGCGCCGCTCCTGGTCTGGAAATCACAACACACGATGCGATGCCAATCATCGCCGTCCGGGGCGGCCTCCCCCAGCGCGAGTTCGATCCAGTGGTCGTTCAGATCCGCATCCGTGCCGATCATCCGCCACTCTGGCGCCCCGGCGAAGCCCTGCACCAGCAGGGCATCGGTCCAGTTTTCATCATCGGCCAGGGGGCGCTCAGGATCCTCGCACAGCACAAATTGGTAATGGCTGGCAAAGACCCGCCCACTGCAAAGAACACGTTCACGAGCAGCCATCGCGACCTGTCCGGATCAACCGGCCGCTTCGAGCGCCGTGTCCAATAGGCCCTGCAATTCCGCATAGTTCATGTTGCCGTGCAATTCGTCGTTCAGCACGAAAGCGGGCGTGCCAGGAATGTCGTGCACGGCGATGTTCGCCTCGTAGGTGGCGATCATGGCTTCGGCCATGGCGGCGTCGGTCATGCAGGCATCAAGCTCTTCGTTGCTGAGGCCCGCAGTGCGGCCGATGCGACGCAGGCTTTCAGCGACCTCGGCGGGGGAGCCCTGCGTCCATTCCGCCTGTTGCTGGTAGAGCAGATCAACGATGCCGAAATACCGCAGCGGGCCGCCGCAGCGCGCAACCATCCCAGCCCAGAGGCCGTAACGGTCGAAATAGACCTCGCGGTAAATGAAGTTGATCAGGCCGGTCTCAAGGTAATTCGCATTGAGCTGCGGATAGACGTTGAGGTGGAAGTTCCGGCAATGGGGGCAGGTGAAGCTGGCATACTCGATCAGCGTCACGGCGCTGTCGGGGTTGCCTTTGGTCATCTCGATGATTTCGGGCAGATCGGCGGGATCGGTCGTCTCCTGCGCATTGGCCTGGCCAAATGGCGTCAGCGGGGCTTGCGATTGCGGCCCGACAGGGGCCGTGCGCCCCTGCCAGAGCAGATATGCCCCTGCACCCAGAACGCCCGTGGCGCCCCCCAACAACATCGCCCTGCGTTGCATCACTCAGATCTCCTTACCGGTTCGGTTGGTAACTATGTTCCCGGCCAGGCGGTGCAAGGCATCGCGGAGCACGGGGCTTTGGATTTGGTCGAGGTGTTTGGTCGCAGCCTTCAGCCGCTCCGGGTCCGGCACCGGCTTGGGCGCGGGGGCTTGCGGCGCGAAGACCACCTGCCCATCGGCGAACCCCGTGGGCGCGGTTTGCGTCACCTGCACATCCTTGATCGCAGAATAGCCGTAGCACGCATTCACACGGGTGATGATCACCTCTTTTTGCATCTCCAGCATCGGTGCCTTGGCCCCGGTGGTCAGCAGCATAAGCGTGCCACCGAAACCGCGCCCGTATTTAACCTTCACCGGCACGGCCATATCGGCCACGTCGGGGCCCACGATCTCGGCCCAATGGGTGAGCAGCTTGGTTTCCGCAAATCCGCGCTTCTCGGCCGGGCTGCGCAACTCCTTGCCCACCAGCGTCACTGCACGCTCGAAGCCCCGCTTGCGGCGGGTCGGCGGGGCGGCGGATTTGGTCGGGCGCGGAGCCATGGGTTGATCCTTTTGTCCAGCGCACTCTATGCGTTCAGGGAATGCTAACCAATAACAAGCAGGCCGGAGGCGATAACGGGTGCGTGAAGAGGCGATCGGGGCAGAGATTCTGGCGTGGTATGACGCAAATGCCCGGCAACTGCCATGGCGCGTGCCGCCCGGAAGCGACGAGCGTGCTGATCCCTACCGGGTCTGGCTGAGCGAAATCATGCTGCAGCAAACGACCGTGGCGGCCGTGAGGGCGTATTTCGAGCGCTTTACCGCGCTTTGGCCGACGGTCGCGGATCTGGCGGCGGCGGATGATGCCGATGTGATGGGGGAATGGGCGGGCCTGGGATATTACGCGCGCGCGCGCAACCTGCTGAAATGCGCGCGGGCCGTGGTGGCCGAGCATGGCGGGGCGTTTCCCCGGACGGAGGCCGAATTGCTGACGCTGCCCGGGATCGGGCCTTACACGGCAGCGGCGGTGGCCTCCATCGCGTTCGACCAACCCGCCCCGGTGATGGACGGCAATATCGAGCGGGTGATGGCGCGGCTTTTTGCGGTGGAAGAGCCGCTGCCCGGCTGCAAGCCGATCCTAAAAGACCATGCCACACGACTGACGCCTGAGACGCGGCCCGGTGATCATGCCCAGGCGCTGATGGATCTGGGCGCCACGATCTGCACGCCGAAATCCCCGGCCTGCGGGATTTGCCCCCTCGTGGCCGCCTGCTCGGCGCGCAAGGCCGGGATCGCGGCGGACCTCCCGAAGAAGGCGCCGAAAAAGGCCAAGCCTGTGCGCTTGGGCTACGTGTATCTGGCGCGGCGCGGGGACGGGGCAATGCTGTTGGAGACCCGGCCCGACAAGGGGCTTCTGGGCGGCATGTTGGGATTTCCCACCTCGGACTGGTCCGACGCGCCGAGCGAGGCCCCGCCCTTCGAGGCCGAATGGCACGACCCGGAACTTGAGGTCCGTCATACCTTCACCCATTTCCACCTGCGCCTTGCGATTCGGCTGGCCAACACGCAGCTGGACCTTGTGCCAGAGCGCGGGGAATTCGTGCCCAAGCCGCACTTCAATCCATCGTCCCTGCCCACCCTGATGCGCAAGGCGTTCGATCTGGCCCAGGGGGCGTGGCGTCACGATTGACGGGCGCGCGGGCTTGGCCGACTTTATGAGGAGAAAGAGAGGGAACGACCCGTGATCCGGTCAGACACAGTTGCGAAACTCCACCGCGCCCTGCCCTTCTGGCTGTCGCTGATGTTGATCCCGTTGATCCTCTTCGTGGCATCGCAGGGCAGCTGGTGGCTGATTCTGATGCCGCTGAGCACGTGGTGGCTGTTCTCGGTTCTCGACCATTTCGCCGGGCTTGAGCTTGAAAACGCGGATCCGGGGACGTCGGAGGATCAGCTGTTCTGGTACCGCGCCATCACGCTCCTTTGGCCTCCCCTGCAATTTGCGATGATCTTCGGCCTGATCTGGTACGCGACCCGCGCCGATCATCTGGGCGCGGTGGAGCTTTGGGCGCTGTCCTTCGGGATCGGGGTTTTGAGCGGAACCATCGGGATCAACTACTCGCACGAATTGATGCACCAGAAATCGAAGCTGGAACGGTGGCTGGGGGATCTGCTTCTGGCGAGTGTTCTTTATTCCCATTTCCGGTCGGAGCACCTTCTGGTCCATCATCGCTATGTGGGCACGCGCCGCGATCCGGTGACGGCGCGGTACAATGAGGGGTTCCACCAGTTCTTCCCAAGGGTTCTGAGGCAATCGTTTATGTCTGCCTGGGGCGCGGAAAAGGCGATGCTGGCGCGCAAGGGCCTGCCGGTTTGGGACGGGTCGAACCCGTTCTGGCGCTATCTGGCGTTACAGGCGGGCTTCGTGGCACTGGCCTTTGTGATCGGGGGCTGGATCGGGCTGGCGATGTTCCTCAACCAGGCTTTCGTTGCAATCTGGCAGTTGGAGCTGACCAATTACATTGAGCATTATGGCCTGACCCGGAAACATCTGGGCGGCGGCAAGTATGAGCATGTGCAGCCGCGCCATTCCTGGAATGCGGCCCATAAGGCCTCGAACTGGTTGCTGATCAATCTGCAGCGCCATTCCGATCACCACTACAAGCCCGACCGGCGCTTTCCGCTGTTACAGAACTACACCGAAGCCGATGCACCGCAGCTGCCCTATGGCTACCCCGTGATGACGGCTGCAGCGATGGTGCCGCCGCTGTGGAAGCGCATCATGAACCGGCGCGTGAAGCGGTGGCGGGCTATGTATTATCCCGAGATCACGGACTGGCAGGCCTACAACAAGGGGCTGCATCCGCTGCCGCGATAGGGTTTCGCCGCGCCTTTGGCGCGCCGATCAAGCCGGGGCCGACCCCCCGCACCCCCCGGGGTATTTTGGACAAATGGAAGGGGCTTCAGCGCTGAAGGGCAGGGGTCTTGCCGATCATTTCGGTGCCTTCGGCGGCGGTGACCAGAAAATCGGCGACATCGGCGCGGGAAATCAGGCCGTTGCGCCATTCGGACTTTTCGGTGAGCACCTTGTATTGGCCGCTTTTGCGGTTGTGCGACAGGATACCGGGCCGCGCGATGGTCCAGTCGAGATCGCTGTCGCGGATAAGCTGTTCCTGAATATCCTTGTCCTCATAGGCGCGGCCCAGAAACGCCTTTTGCGTCAGCCGTTCGGGTGTGGAGAGCTTTTCGACCGAGTCGCCCGCACCGAACCCGGTAACGGTCAGCAGGCGCTTGATGCCCGCCTTGTTCATCTGGTCGATCAGGACGCGGGTGGCATCGGAAAAGAGGGTAGTAGATTTCAGCACCCGAAGATCACGCGGCACACCGAGGGTGAGGATCACCGCATCGCACCCATCAATGGCATTGAAGACATCGACCGCGTTGGTGGCATCGCCATCCATGGCCTCGAACCCGTCGGCCACAATTTCCAGCTTGCTGGCGGAGCGGGCCATGGCGCGCACCTGGTGGCCACGCTCCAGCGCTTCATCCACGACCTTCCGGCCAATTCCGCGACTTGCCCCGATAATTGCGAGTTTCATGGCATGCACCTCCTGCGTCTAGACATAGGAAGGATTGGATTCGTTCCAACGGGGAAAACGCCATCACCCCGCCCCCACGAAAAAGCCCGCCGGGATGAACCGGCGGGGGAAGGTGGCCCGCGCCACACCTGAAAAAGCGCGCGGGCGGCAAGGTTCGGATCCGGAGCGCCAGCGCTCCGGGATTCCGCTACTGGGCCATTTCGGCCCGGATCTGCTGCCGCAGCACGTCGATGGAGACGGTTTGGCCATCGCGCTTGAAGTGCCAATAGGTCCAGCCGTTGCAGGACGGCGCGCCTTCCAACTCGGCGCCCACCTTGTGGATGGAGCCCTTCACATCATCGGCAATCAGCGTGCCATCCGCCCGCACCTTGGCCTGCTGCCCTCGCGGGTTGGTCAGCATCTCGCCAGGGCGCAACATGCCGCGTTCGACAAGCTGGCCGAAAGGCACACGCGGCTCGGCGCGCTTGGATTGCGTAACCTCCAGCGCGGATTTGTCGAACTTGCGAACCTTGGTCAGGCGCCTCTCGGCGACCTTGCGATAGGCCTCCTCGCGCTCGATGCCGATGAAATCGCGCCCGAGCATCTTGGCCACCGCGCCGGTGGTGCCGGTTCCGAAGAATGGATCGAGCACCACGTCGCCGGGATTGGTCGCGCCGACCAATACACGGTGCAGGAGCGCCTCGGGCTTTTGCGTCGGATGCGCCTTGTCGCCGTTTTCGTCTTTCAGCCGCTCGCCACCATTGCAGATCGGCAGAACCCAGTCCGACCGCATCTGGATGCCGTCATTCAGCTCCTTCAGGGCCTCGTAATTGAAGGTGTATTTCGCGCCTTCATCCTTCGACGCCCAGATCATCGTCTCGTGGGCGTTGGTGAAGCGTTTGCCCCGGAAATTCGGCATCGGGTTGGACTTGCGCCAGACCACATCGTTGAGGATCCAGTAGCCCTGGGTCTGCAACTCCGCGCCGACGCGAAAGATGTTGTGGTAGGAACCGATCACCCAGATCGCACCGCCCGGTTTCAACAGGCGCTTGGCGGCTGCCAGCCAAGCGCGGGTAAAGGCGTCATAGGCCTTGAAGCTGTCGAACTGGTCCCACGCATCGTCGACGGCGTCGACCTTGGTGTTGTTGGGGCGATGCAGATCCCCCTTCAGTTGCAGATTGTAGGGCGGGTCGGCGAAGATCAGGTCAATCGACGCCTCCGGCAGGCTATTCATCACGTCGATGCAATCGCCGGGAAGGATGGTGTTCAAGGGCAACGGGACCGCGGCCCGCGCAGTTTGGGTTTTTATTGTCATGTTCTGCCTCTGACGGACGCCTCTTATGGGCGTTCAATGTCCATTGAAGGCAGAGTCACCCATCCGGGCGGATCGGTCAATTTTGTTTCGAATCAGCGGATTACGATTTTATCCACACAATATCTTGTGGATAGGGGCAAAGCTGCGCCGATGATGTTGGGTGACCCCTAGATCGTGTAGCCCGGCCGCGTGTTTGGCGGTGCCGTAGCCCATATTCGTCTCCCAACCGTAACCGGGATGCATCACGGCAAGGTCTTTCATCAGGGCGTCCCGCCGTACTTTCGCCACAATTGACGCCGCGGCGATGGAAACGGAGCGGCCATCGCCCTGAACGACGCAGGTGGCCGGGCACGGAAGGCCGGGTGGAATGGCGTTGCCGTCGATCAGGGCGTGGGTCGGGGCATGGGCAAGACCGGCCAGCGCCCGGGTCATGGCCAGAAATGTCGCCTGCCGGATGTTCATGGCGTCAATCTCCTCGACGGAGGCCCATCCCAGCGACACGTCCGCAACCTCCAGGATCCGGTCCGCGAGCGCATCGCGCCGCGCCGCCGTCAGCTTCTTGGAATCGTTCAGGCCGCTTGGCACGCACGCCGGGTCCAGCACCACGGCACAGGCCGTCACCGGGCCAGCCCACGGGCCGCGGCCGACCTCGTCCACCCCGGCGACGCGCCCGCCAAGGGCGGCTTCCATCTGATTGTCCGGTCCCATACCCCTGCAATGGGCCAAAGAAAAAGGCGGCGCAATCCGAAGATCACGCCGCCCCCTCTGACTGCTCGGAGGTTATGCTTGATCGCGCGCGGCCTTACCCGCGGGTCCAGCCGTTGTTGCGCAGGCAATGGGCGCCGTAGATCCGGCGCTGGCCGCGCTCGGTCCAGACATGGCGCAGGCAATTGGCGGGCAAGAGGTTCGGATAGGCGGCATGGTTCTGCATGCAGCGGGCGCGGTAGCCCCGGTAACGCCCGTTATTGTCGTAGCCTTCGATAAAACACCGGGCCGGGGCGACGCGGTAATTGGGCTGCGGTGCCGGTTGCACGCGGGGCACGTGGCCGTGGCGGGTGACGGAATTGTTCCGGTTGGCCTGGCTCAGCCCGTAGAGCAACAGCAATCCGCCGAAAATGGCAGCCGCCTCGGCGCCATTGTTGCGATGTCCGTTGGCTGCAGCGGGCGTTGCGGTGGCGGCGATGCCGGTGAAGGCGAGGGTGATGGCCAGCGCACTGGCCGTAAGTGTCTTAGAGAGGGTGCGAAGCATCATCTTGTTCCCTTAATTGCTTACTTGTCAGTCTTGGATCTTGGGTTCTTGTCAGTCTTGGATCTTTGGTTGGGGCGCACTCATTCGGCGCTTTGTGGGATCACCCTCCCCCTTGACCCTCGCGCCATGCAATGACGGGGCCGCGCTATTGGATACGGCCTGTGATGCTATCGGATAACGTGCTCAATCCCGGGCCGTTGATTCGACCTCGATCCGCAGGGGTCGCATCTCGAACAGATGGCATTCGCCTTGCGGGCTTTCTGCGTTGGCGGAACCGTCGTCCCACTCCAGGCAGCGATTGGTCACCACCCAGCACTCCGGAACCGGCCGTGGGATCAGCCCGACATAGCTCGGACCGGGAAGGGACACCCGGTATGGTTCCGCGCCTGAACCCCAGGCTTCCGGATGGGTCGCCAGATCCAACATCGTTTCGATGAATTCGGGATCAACGGTGCCGTCAGGGTGGCCAACTTCATACACCCAAGCGGGTGGCGGGGCGGTATGGCCCAAAGGAAGGCCAATGATGGCCAACAGGCGTTGGCCTTGGGGCGTTGTGCGTCGCTCATACGGAACAAAGACCGGCGCAGTCGTCACATCGTCGAACCACCACTGGGTCGTGTCGCCGGAGGGGAGGATTTGCGCGGCAGTCGCGTGGCCAAGGCCCGCACCAACAAGCGCCACCAACAGGGCGGAAAATGATTTGGTCATGAAAATCTCGTGTGTAAAAATTGCTGCGGGCCGGAAATGGCCCCTTTGGTGAAATAATCTTGTATTCGGCGAAAATTGCCGTGGCGTCAGCTTGGCCCAAGGCCAAAATGCAAGGCAAAAACAGGCCTTCGCTATCCGATAACAGGCCTGTGACAGCCCCTCCGTAATTGAATGACAGAGCGGAAATCAGCCAATGTCCCTCGTGAAGCTGCCCCCTTCTGGCAATGAAACGAGCAAATTGATGAAACGATTCTTGAAACCCCTCCTTGCCGCCCTCGCGCTCAGCGTGCTGGCCGGCCCCCTCCATGCCGCATGTTATGCGGAGTACCGCGCAAGGATGGATAACCCCCTGCGTCTGCATTACGGTGTGATCGAAGTGCCTCAAAACGCATGTTCGGTCGGTGCCGCGTCTTCCTTCGTTGCCGGTCGTCTTGCGGCGCAAGGCTGGACGTTGGTGCAGGTGAGCTCGGTCTTTGACGAATCCGGTCTCGCTTCAAGGAGAGCAGATGCCGGACAATACTTCCTCCGTTTCTGACACACGGATCGCGTCAACACGCGTTATTCAACTTGGTATTCTGGCGGTGGTCACGGTTCTGGTGGCCACCGCCGTTCTGCTTTTCGTGAACCTCCCCGATGCCGATGCCTTCAACGAGGCCGTGGTGCAGGTGTTCGAGGTCAACGATGTCCGCAATCCCGATGCCATCCGGATGTTGGAGGTCTTGGCACAATCCGGCACAACGTTCGCCAAGGTGCTGGCCAGCTACCGCGCGGTGATCTTCGTTCTGATGATCTTTGCGACCGCCCTTCTGGTGGCTTGCTTGGTGTTCCTTGTGACCATCGTCACCCTGAACCGCCGCATCGGAGAGATCGAGCGGCAGGGCATTCAGGTGTCGTCGCTGATCCTGTCGCGCGAGGAACGTGTCGTGCTGATCAACAACCTTGAATTCAAGCTCACCGATGCCGCCATGGAAACGCTCAGCGTGTTGGCCGAGGCCCGCCTGGACGATGACATCCTGACCGGTGCGCAGATCGAGGCGATGGTCTCCGGCAAGTTGGAATCCGACGTGGACGAAGCTGCCGGTGCCACCCGCATCAAGCGCCTGCGCGATACGCTCGGCAACCAACTGGTGTCGGAACTTCTGGTCAAGAATATCGCGCGGCGCGGCTACATGCTCGCCATCGATAAAGACGTCATCAAGATGGTCTGAGCGGTTGATGGCCGCGCCCTATCCCGATCTGCATCCGGAGCTTTGGGAGATCGTGCGCGGCCTCGACGCGGCTTTCCCCGAACCGCAAGAAAGCCTGCCGGTCGGCGTGTTCCGCGACCGGTTGGAAGAGTTAGCCGCAAAGGCCCCGATGATCCCCCCGGATGGGCTTGAAACGCTGGATTGGGTGATGGAGGTCGCAAAACGCCCAGTGCGGCTGCGGGCTTATCTACCGGAAGGCGCAGGGTCCGACGCGATGCTCTATATGCATGGCGGCGGCTGGATGCTCGGCTCCATCGAAGGCCACGACCAGGTCTGCGCTGACCTGGCGGCCGAAACCGGCTTGCGGGTGGTCAGCATCGATTATGCTCTCTCCCCCGAACACCGTTATCCTGTCGCGCTGGAGGAATGCCTCGCCGCTTTGACGGCCCTCTGCGGTGGACCACGCCCCTTGGGCCGGTGCGTGATATCTGGGCGGGCGGGGACAGCGCCGGGGGAAACCTTGCACTGGCCACGGCACTCCGTGCGCGAGACGATCGGTTGGCACCAATCGCCGGTCTCTTTCTCGTATATCCCTGCACGGATCCGGATTGCAGCCTTCCGTCTTATGCCGACCATGCCGACGCACCATTCCTGAGCGCGGCCCTCATGCGTCGCTTCTGGGCCGAATACCTTGGTGATCAGGTGCCTGACGCCTATGCGGCCCCCGCGCGCGCTGACCTCAACGGTCTCCCTCCGGCACTCATCCTCACGGCCGCGCTCGACCCTTTGGTGGATGAGGGGGAAGCCCTGGCCAATGCTCTCAACGCAGCTGGCGGGGATGTGTGGTATCACCGGGCCGAGGGGTTGATCCATGGTCTCCTGCGCTTTCGAGCCCAAGCGCCGATCGCGCAACGGGCGTTCGCCCGCGCCACGGACGCGCTGAAATCCCGTCTGCGCCAATAGAAAACGGGCCGGTGTGCGCCACCGACCCGTCTGTCATTTCCTCTTTCGTACCGCGTCGCTCAGCAATATGGCGCGCCGCGGCCCCAACCTGCTGCATCGGTGATGTTGCCGCTGTCGGCATCGGTGGCACCGGTGGCAACGCCACCACCGCCGCGGCCACAACCGCCTGCATCGGTCCAGGCGCCGTTGTCGGCATCGGTGCTCTGGGCGCTGGCTGCGCGCGGGGCAAGCGTTGCCGTGGCACCGGCCACGCCGCCTGCAGCCATCAGGCCCATGAAACCACGGCGACCCGTGGGGTGATCGGTAATGATATCGGAATCGGTCAGTGTCTTTTTCTTCTTATCGCTGGACATGAGACGAAGCTCCTCTGCTGTAATGCCTGGCTTACGATTGCGCGGACCCTGACCGATCCGATGCAACCGGTCAATGCGTGGAATCCCTCATTGGTTGAGAGAGATTGAACAATACGCCCCGCCGTGATCTGTGTATAAGAGACCGGATTTCAAGCGGATAGAGCCCCGATGACCCAGGATTTCAGCTTTGACTGGGCGATTGCGCCCGAGACGCCCGAAACCTTCCTAACCGAGTATTTCGAGAAGAAACCGATGCTCATCAAGCGCGGCCAGCCCGGCTATTTCGCCGATCTGCTGAGCTATGGGGACATCGACCGCGTCGTCTCGACCATGGGCCTGGCCCATCCCGAGATCAACGTGACGAAATCCGATGGCCACATCACGCCCGCCGATTTCGCCTATGAAACCGGCCAGATCGACCCGGTCCGCGTCAACCAGCTCCATGCCGATGGCGCCACGGTGATCCTGTCGGGCCTGCATGAACGCCTGCCGCAACTGGCGCGCTATTGCCGCGCGATGGAGGCCGCGATGTCGGCCCGCGTGCAAACCAATATCTACATGACGCCGCCGGGCAACCAAGGCTTCAATCCCCATTACGACAGCCACGATGTGCTCGTCCTGCAGGTCTCCGGCACCAAGGAATGGCGGGTCTACGGTACGCCGATTGAACTGCCCCTGAGTGACCAGGGATTTGAGCGCGGCATGGATGTGGGTGAAGAGACCATGCGTTTCATGCTGGAGCCGGGAGACACGCTCTACCTGCCCCGTGGCGTCGCTCATGATGCGGTCGCCACGGATGAGACATCGCTTCACATCACCACCGGGCTGATGTTCCGCACTTGGGCGGATGTGCTGGCCGAAGCCGTCATCGCCAAGGCCCATCGGGAACCGGCCATGCGCCGCGCATTGCCGCCGGGCTTTGCCAATCATGGCTCGGATCTGGATGGCTATGATGACACTTTCATGGAGCTTGTGGGCCTCCTGGGCGGCGCGCCGATCAGCAAACTTCTGACCGGCTTCCGCGAAGACTTTCTCACCGCCCGTGCTCCGCGAGTGGAGGGTCAGATGGCCCAGATCGCTGCACTCGGCACGCTCGATATGGACAGCCGCGTGGGCGGTCGCCCGCACCTGATCTATGCGATTTACGAGATCGAGGAAGACGAACAGGTGCGCCTTGTCTGCCAGGGCGCCGAGATTGTCCTGCCGCTCCACGCGAAGGAGGCGATGGAGTTCTGCCTGACCCATCGCGAGTTCCGCCTCGGAGATATGGGCGGGGACCTGGACGATGCCGGCAAGATGGTTCTGGCGCGCCGTATGGTGCGCGAGGGCCTGATGCAGGTGCTTTAGCGCCCAATTCCGCCGCTCACGCCATCCGGTTCAGCAATTGCCGCCGTGATAGCATTGCGAGACTTGCTGCAGTTGCGCCTGCGTCGGATTCGGAAACACGTTTCCGGGGCAAGCGTTGATCTCAAGCACATAGCTGCCATCGGCGTTTTGGCGGAAGAAAAACAGGGCATTGGCCTGATCAGTGTAAGCGCCGCACCACGCCGCGATACAGGTGACATCCGCCAGGATCTGCTGATTGAAGGGGCTGGTGAATCCGCTGCTGGTAAAGACCATGCCATCGAATCGCGCGGGCTGGGTATAGCCGACCATCTGGTTGATATCGCCGCCTTGGGCCACCGCGCCTTGCGGCGGATTGCTTGGTCCGGTGGCGTACAAGGACCCGACGGCGACCACATAATTCTCGGGGCTGTCAGCCGCAAAGCCATAGGTCTGCTCCACGCTTGGGGCAAGGCAGCTGAGTGCAGAGGCGGGGCCAGCGGCGATAAGGGCGAGGGCAAAGGCGGTGTGGCGGATCATGGGCGGTCTCCGGAAAGGGACAGGTTCCATGACCTTATCAGAACTGCATCAGCTTGTCGGGTAAGGAAGGCCTCTATTGGTCGCGGCGGGCCTACAGCCCGAACTCCGCCAGGACGGCGGCGTAGATATCGCGTTTGAATGGCACGATTGCATCCAGAAGCTCCGCCGCCTCCATCCACCGCCAATCGCTGAATTCCTCATCCTGATGGGTCAGGTTGATGACGTCGTCCGGCGCGTCGAGGCGGAGCTGCACCCACATCTGCGCCTGTCCACGAAACCGGCCTTTCCAGCGGTGCGGGATCACGTCGAGCGGCAGGTCGTAGTGCAGCCAATCGGTGGTCTGGCGAACGAAAGACACATGGGTGCGCGCCACCCCCGTCTCCTCCTCCAACTCGCGATAGGCGGCATCGAGCGGGTCTTCACCGTCGTCCACGCCGCCTTGGGGCATCTGCCAGGCGGGCGTGTCCATATCCGCCCGCTGGCCCGCAAAGATACGCCCTTGCGCATTGGTCAGAACGACCCCCACGCAAGGGCGATAGGGAAGCTTTGCGGCCTCCTCAGGCGTCAATTCAGCCAAGCCTCAGTTCGGCCCAAGGGCGTTCAGGCCGGTCAGGATGTCGATGGCATAGGCCAGCTGATAATCCTCGTTGCGCAACGCTGCCGTGGCTTCCACTGCGGCCCGCTCTTCTTCCAGCAGGCGCAGTTCATCCTCGGTGAGAGACGAGTTTTCAATCGCCCCGCGCAAGCTAGCCTCGGTTCGCGCCGGAAGGCCATCTTCGTCCTCTTCCTCGATGATGGGATCGCGCTGTTCCACGATGATATCAGGAGCCACACCCAAGGCCTGGATCGACCGGCCCGATGGCGTGTAATAGAGCGACGTCGTCAGGCGCATTGCCCCGGCACCGGCGAGCGGCATCACCGATTGAACGGAGCCCTTGCCGAAGGAATTGGTGCCCACGATCACCGCGCGGCGATGATCCTGCAACGCACCGGCCACGATCTCGGAGGCCGAGGCCGACCCGCCATTGATCAGCACGACCATCGGCAGGCCCTCGATCATGTCACCCGGCGTGGCGTTGTAGCGCTCGCCATCCTGCGGCTCGCGGCCCCGGGTCGAGACGATCTCTCCCTGCTCCAGGAACGCGTCGGAAACGCGGATCGCCTGGGTCAGCAGGCCACCGGGATTGTTGCGCAGGTCCAGAACGACACCGTTGAGGTTCTCCAGCCCGCCCAGTTCCTCGATCAACTCCTCCAACCCGTCACGCAGGTTCGGGAAGGTCTGATCGCTGAAGGTGGAAACCCGCAGGATCGCCGTGTTGCCCTCAAGCCGCGCGCGAACCGCCGTCAGCTGGATGCGGTCCCGCGTGATGATCAGATCAAACGGCTCATCGGCACCCTCGCGCACGATGGTGATCTGGATATCGCTGCCCACGGGGCCACGCATCAGATCCACCGCCTCGCTCAGCGTCAGACCCAGAAGCGCTTCGCCATCGACATGGGTGATGAAGTCGCCGGCCTCCACGCCAGCGTCCATCGCCGGCGTGTCATCCATCGGCGTGATCACGCGCACGAAGCCGTCTTCCTGGGTCACTTCGATGCCCAGGCCGCCGAATTCGCCGCGGGTCTGCACCTGCATGTCTTCAAAGTCATTGGCCGAGATGTAGCTTGAATGCGGATCGAGCGAGATCAGCATCCCGTTGATCGCCGCTTCGATCAGCTCGGCCTCATCCACTTCTTCCACGTAATTCTGGCGGATTCGCTCAAAGATGTCTCCGAACAGATCGAGCTGTTCATAGACTGACGCATTGCGCACCTGTTCCTGCGCCAGCAGCGGCCCGGCCACCTGGGTGCTCAACACCGCTCCGCCGATAATGCCGCCCACGGCCGCATACATCAGTTTTTTCATCGATCGTCGTCCTCTCTATCTGCCATCGCGGGGCCTATTCCGCGGCGAACCAGTCCAGCGGGTTCACCGGGCTCCCGCCCTGTCTCAACTCTATATAAAGCGTTTCCGTCAGCCCGGCGCCACCGCCTTGCGCATCGGAAACGATCAAATCCGCGCCAAAGGTGTCGGTTTCCCCCGGCATCAGGCCCAGTGGCGCGTCCGCCGGAACCAGTTCACCGGCGGTGACAAACAGATCACCTGCCCCCGCCAGAATAAGTAGATAATCCGCATCGGGCTCCAGGATAATGACATTTCCGTAATCCAGAAGCGGCCCGGCATAGCGGATGGATGCCGGCCAGGGCGCGGTCAGCAGGGCGCGAGACGACACGGCATAGAGTATACCGGGCCGGGCGATGCCCGCTGCATCGGCCTCATCGAAGCGGCGCAGAAGCGTTCCACGGGCAGGAACCGCCAGCGTCCCGCGCGCTGCCTCGAAATCCGGCAGGCCCGCGCTGATCTCGGCGGGTGTGTCCCCCAAAACCTCGACAAAGCTGCCCAGATTGTCGACGCTTTGCACAATCTGCTGCATCGCGGCGGCATCATGCGAGAACCGCTCCGGCAGGTCCACCCGGTCGGCGATCGCCTGGCTCAACTCGGTGCGCGCCCGTTGTACGCCCTGCAATCCGGCCTCCAATTGCCCCACCGCGCTGTCTTGCAAGGCGCGTAGAACGGCAAGCTCTTCAAGCTGTGCGCGCAGGCCCGTGGCCTGCCGGGCCACGGCGGGCGTGACATCGGCCACGATCATACCCAGCCGCGCCGTGCCCACCGGCCCCTCGGGATGCAGAAGCGTTACGGGCGCGGGTGCCTCCTCGATGCGCTGCAAGACCCCCAGCAATTGCGCCAGGCGCTCCCGCTCCGCTTCGAACACGAGCAGGATCGTGCGTTCACGCAGCGCCGCGTCGCGAATCCCGGCGCGCAGGGCGTCGAGCCCGCTTTCATAGGCCTGCACCGTCGCGGTCAGCGCCTCAACCTGGTCCCGCGCGCCCTCGGCCTCGGTCAGGGCGGTGGCGGCGACCTCCAGCATCCGGATCGCATCGCGCGCCGTCTGCCCCGGATCGGTTTGCGCCGAAAGCGGGGCCGCAAAGGTAAACAGAAGGGCAAGCGCACGGATCATGTCAGAAGGCTCTGCCCGGTCATCTCTTCTGGCTGATCGAGCCCCATCAGCTGCAACAGGCTGGGTGCCAGATCCGCCAGCCGCCCGTCGCGCAGCCCCATGCCCTCCGCACCACCGACCAGGATAACCGGCACCAGATTCGTCGTATGGGCCGTGTGGGGGCCGCCGGTCTCCGGGTCCACCATGGTTTCGCAATTGCCGTGATCCGCGCAGACGATCATCGCGCCCCCCACGTCATCCAACGCGTCGATGGCCCGGCCAAGGCCGTGATCCACCGTTTCGCAAGCTGCCATGGCAGCGGCCAGATCCCCGGTATGGCCCACCATGTCGGGGTTGGCGTAATTCACCACGATCAGGTCATAGCCGTCCCGGATCGCCCTCACGAGATGCTCCGTCACTTCACCGGCACTCATCTCGGGCTGCAGATCGTAGGTGGCGACGTCGGGGGATTTCGGCATGTAGCGATCCTCCCCCTCCTCCGGCACCTCGACGCCGCCGTTCAGGAAGAACGTGACATGGGGATACTTCTCGGTCTCGGCCAGCCGGAACTGTCGCAGCCCCGCCTTGGCGACCCATTCTCCCAGCGTGTTCACGATCTCCTGCTTGGGAAAGACGGTGGTCATGTAGGCGTCATGGGCCTTGGAATAATCCACCATCCCCAACTTGGCGGCAAAATCTGGCCGCCCATCGATATCGAACTTGTCGAAATCCGGATCGCCCATCGCCGCAAGGATCTCGCGCGCGCGGTCGGCGCGGTAATTGAGCATGTAAAGGCCGTCGCCATCGGCCATCCCGGCATAATCATCAATCACGCAAGGTGGGATGAACTCGTCGGTCTTCCCGGCCTCATAGGCCGCCTTGATCGCGGCATCCGCATCCGTGGCCGCCTCGCCCTGTCCGCGCACCATGGCGTCATAGGCAAGCTCCACCCGATCCCAGCGATTGTCGCGATCCATCGCAAAGTAGCGGCCGAGCACTGTCGCCACCCGCACGCCATCGGGCAGCCGCTCCAGCAGGCCCGTCACGAAATCCGCCGCGGATTTCGGCGCCACGTCGCGCCCGTCGGTGATCGCATGGATCGCAACCGGAACACCCGCCTCGGCGATCACCTTCACCGCCGCCTCCAGATGCGTCAGCTGCGAATGCACGCCGCCATCGCTGACCAGACCCATCAGATGGGCGGTGCCGCCGCTCTCCTTCAGCGTCTCGATAAAATCGAGCAGCGCCGGGCGTGTGGCGAAGGAGCCTTCGGCAATCGCATCGTTGATCTCCACCAGATCCATCTTCACGACCCGACCCGCGCCGATATTGGTGTGTCCCACCTCGGAATTGCCCATCTGCCCCTCGGGCAGGCCAACATCGCGGCCATGGGTCAGAAGGGTGGCGTTGGGGCAGGTCTCCATCAGCCGATCCATCACCGGCGTGGCCGCCTGCAAGGGCGCATTATCCGCCTCCGTCGTGCCAATGCCCCAACCGTCAAGGATGCACAGGACAACAGGTTTGGGTGGATTGCTCATGCTCAAAAACCGCTCGCCTCGTCGATAGTTCGCGATGGGTATCAGGCTTTGTAGGGAGTGACAAAGATTTGGCCGGGTTTTCGCCACGGAAACGCCCCGCGGGGCCCGCACCCCACCCCTGCGGGGCGCCACCGGGCCGACGTTAGACGCTGATTAACGCCTGTTGGGTAGAACCGGGTCCGGCCGCGGATGGCGCCGCCGCATGAGGGGCGGTTGTGACGGTGGGTGGGCACTTGGGGCTGGGGCCGGGATAGCGGGGATCACGAGATGACAGAACTTGAGGGTTTGGGCGCGTATCGCCCCGTCTTGGGTGACAAGACCTGTCCGCGTTCCGCCTTGAACATATGGCGCGGGCAGCCGCCCCAACCACATCACCGAACCCCGATCGACCTGATCCCAACCAGTTGAGGCCCCGCAGATATGTGTACAATTTGTGCTGCCTTCGCGCCCTATCTCGATGATTGCACCTATCGCGCCCTGGGGCTTGTGCCTCCCGATGCCGACACAACCGCGTCACCGCCCCCGCGTGTGACGTCCAACGCAAGCATTTCCGAAACCGCGGATGCGGCAAGCGACACGTCGACTGCCTACGCAATCGAAGTCGCTGATACATTCATCGGCGACCTGTCGCCTGCCGGAGACAGGGACTTTGTGGCCATCGAGCTGACGGCGGGCAGCACCTATGTGTTCACCGTCGCGGGCAACGGGTCTGCTGCGCTCAGCGATTCGATCATCCGGATCCGCGATGCCGATGGCACGATCATTGCGCTCAACGACGATGCAAGCGCGGGGTTTCACGCCTCGCTTGGCTTCACCGCCAGCACGACGGGCACCTATTACATCGATGTTGGCAGCTACAATGACAGCGGCTCGGGCGGCTATCGCCTCACCACGATGCTCGATAGCGGCTCCGCGCCCTTCGGCACCCATGATGAGCTGGCCGATTTCCTCACGGACGGCTTCTGGATCAGCCGCGGCGGGGCGCGCCATTCCTTTGACACGTCGGTCAGCAACGTCATAACCGTCGATATCTCGCGGCTCACGGTGGAGGGCCAGAAGCTGGCCATGTGGTCGTTCCAGGCCTTCGAGCAGATTATCGATGTCAAATTCGATCTGGTGATCGTGCCCGGCACGTTCGATCCCGACGCGCCCGGCTTCAACGCCTACAATTTCGCCGACATGACCTTTTACGATGACGATAGCGGCGCTTTTGCCAGCTACGTCGCGAACGGCTCGGGCGACACGCAGCGCAGCTGGATCAACGTCAGCACGGCTTGGCTGGCCAACAATGGCACCGGGATCAACGACTACGCGTTTCAGACCTATCTGCACGAAATCGGGCACGCCTTGGGCCTTGGACACCAGGGCGCCTATAACGGCAACGCGACCTTCGGCGTGGACAACACGTTCGCCAACGACAGCTGGCTGATGTCGATGATGTCCTACTTCAACCAGGATGAAAGCCTCTATACCGGCGCGGGCTTTGCCAACACGATCTCCCCGATGGTGATCGACGTGATCGCGCTGCAGGCGCTCTACGGTGCAGCGGATACCGGCACCAGCCCCACAGCGGGCGATACGATCTACGGTGTGGGCCACACCTTCGCCAACGCATTCGCAGGCACGGAGATCAACGATTACGGCAGCTACCTTGCCGCCGCCTTCGATTATCTCACCACCGGGCTCGACCCGAACAGTTACTTCGACGCAACGCCGATGTCCTTCACGATCACCGATGTCGGGGGGCGCGACAAGATCGACTTTTCCACCGATACGAACGATCAGATCGTGTCGCTCAAGGATGAAACCCTGTCGACCGTGTTCAACGCCTACGGATCGGGCCGCAACGACAATATGTGGATTGCCCGCGGCTCGGTGATCGAGGAGTTCGTGGCCGGGTCCGGTGATGATTTCGTCATCGGCAATACCGCGGCCAACACGCTCACCGGCAATGGCGGGCAGGACACGCTGGACGGGCAAGCGGGCGATGACACCCTTCTCGGGGGGGCCGGAAACGACAGTATCGCCGGGGGGGCGGATAACGATTCGATCGAGGGCGGCATGGGCGCCGACAGCCTGCGCGGCGACGATGGGCAAGACACGTTGCGGGGCGGGTCCGGGGCCGACACGCTGATCGGCGGCGCCCAGGACGATGTCCTTTATGGCGATGACAGCACCGATATCCTGATCGGTGGTGCGGGGGCTGACACAATGGATGGCGGCGCGGAATCCGATGTCTTCTATGTCACGACCGGTGATATCGTGACCGATACCGGCCCAAGCGGATACGACCGCGCACAAGTGACGGAACTCACCGGTCAAAATCTCGACATGGCCGGCTGGGGCGGGGTGGAGCGCGTCAACGGTCATCTCGGTGACGATACGATTGATGCAAGCACCCAAAGCGCCAGCCTCGTGCTGTTCGGCAGTGATGGCGCCGACAGACTCACCGGCGGTGCCGGGGATGACACCCTTCTGGGTGGTGCCGGGGCCGACGCCCTGATCGGCTGCGACGGCCAGAACGTGATGCTTGGCGGCACCGGCGACGACACCTTCACCGGCGGGGCCAATAACGACCTCTTCTACATCTCCGACAATGGCGACAGCATTGTGGATGGCGGCGGCGGCTATGACCGCGCGCTGGTGAATGCGGGCTCCGGCCTGTCCCTGGCCGTTGGCGGCTGGCTTTCGGTGGAGCGGATCGTTGGATTTACCGGCAACGACACAATCGATGCCACGGGCGCAACCGACGCCAAGGTGCTGCTCGGCGCCGGCGGATCGGACAATCTGACCGGCGGCACCCGGGCCGACATCCTCCTTGGTGGCGACGGCAACGATGCCCTCAGCGGCGGCGCTGGGGATGACACGATGCAGGGCGGCATGGGCAACGATACATTCGACGGTGGCGGAGGAAACGATCAGTTCTTCATCGGCGAGACGGGGGATTTCGTGGCCGATGGCGGGTCAGGCTTCGACACCGCGATCGTCAACAACGCCTCGGGTATCTCGATCAATATCGGGGCCTGGGTGTCTGTCGAACGGATTGAGGGTTTCACCGGGAATGACACCATCGATGCGACCGGCAGCACAGAGAACCTTACCATCGCTTCCGGAAACGGGCCCGACCAGGTGACGGGCGGCGCCGGCAACGACACCGTCTACGCCGGAAGCGACGCGGATCTCGTTCTGGGCGGCGCAGGCGATGACGCCTTGATCGGCGGCGGGGGTGACGACACGCTTTCCGGTGAGGCCGGGAACGATTTCCTGCTTGGCGGCGTCGGCAGTGACCATTTCATCTTCGACGATGCTTTCGGCATCGATGTTGTCGCCGATTTTCAATCCGGTGATATTCTGGATTTTTCCGCGCACAGCGCCGTGGACGAACTCGCGGATCTGTCCATCAGCGGCGATGGCACCCATACCTACATTTCGCTGGTCATCGGCAACGCCGACCTTCTGACCCTGGCGAATTTTAACGGAACTTTAGGAGGAGACGACTTTAACTTCGCCATCGTTTGAGTCGATTCCAAAGTTCCGTTGACCGGGGGCCTTGCGTCGATTTCGAACGACGTGAAGCGAACGGAAGGCACAACATTGATGGGCATGATTTCCCGGTATTTCGGTGGCCTGTTCCGGCCCGCCGAGCACGGTACGGGCCTGAGCGACCCATCGGCCTTGCGCGCGGCATTCGACCCGGCCTTCTATGCTGCACAGGTCGGCCCGGAACTCGGCAAGGCAGATCCGCTGAACCATTTCCTCACCATGGGCTGGCGTGACGGGCTCGATCCCAGCGCCGCTTTTTCCGTCGACGGGTATCTGGCCCTCAATCCCGATGTGAAGGCTGCGGGCATCAACCCGCTCCTCCACTACCTCGATTTTGGCCGTTCGGAACACCGCGCCACGGCACCGTCGGCCAAGGCTGGCCTGGTCGCCGCATCCATGGCAGCCAGGCACGGGGATGGCGACACGACGCAGGCCGACGCGGCGGACATCGCGGGCCAGGTGGATCTTGGGTTTTACTCTGTTGTCAGCGGGCTGCGCTTCGCGACTGCGGAGGCGGCGGCACTGCATTACCTTCAGACCGGTTGGCACCTTGGCCTCGATCCCAATCCGGATTTCTCCACCCAGGCCTATCTGAACCACTATCCCGATATCGCGGAGGCAAAGGTGCCACCCCTGCTGCATTACGTTCGCGCCGGTCGCACCGAGGGGCGCGTTGCACAGGACGATGTCGATGACGTCGCCCGGATCCTTGCCGCGACGCCCGATCTCGCAGCCATGGAGCAGGAATGGATGGCGGGTCATGACGATGCCCCTGTCCTGCCCGACGACGTCGCCGCCGCACAGCTTCGTGCCGCGTTCGACGCATCGTCGCATCGCATGACCATCGCCTTCACCCATGATGATTTCCGCACCAATCGAGGCGGCGTTCAACTATGCGTCGGGCAAGAAGCCACCCTCGCCGCCACACGCGGGATCGATTATCTGGCCCTCTATCCCGCCGTACCGCGGCCCCGCCTCGCCCCCGATCCGGACACGACCAATCTTTACGCTGTGATCAACGGCACCCGCATCGGGCCAATAACGATGATGGGCGTAGTGGGGGCGATCACCAGCCTCCCGCGATCCCATCAGATCGATATCGTGATCCACGCCCTTCTGGGTCATGCGCCGGAGCACATCGTGCAACTGGCCAAAGCCACCAAGTCGGCCAAGATCTTCGCGTGGCTTCACGATGCCACCTTCCTCTGCCCCAACTTTGCGCTGCAACGAAACCTCGTCGCCTATTGCGGTGGGCCTGAGCCAAGCTCCTCCGCATGCCGCCTGTGCCTGTTCGGGGCCGAGCGGATCGATCACCTGAACCGCTTGCATCAATTGGCGGACGAGGTCGCGATCCATGCCATTGCCCCGTCCAAAGCGGCGGCGCAGATGGTTCGAAGCCGGAGCACCTTTTCCTTTGCGTCCGTCAAAACCTTACCCCATTTCACGCTCTCCGATGGGCCCATGGGGCACCAATCCGTTCCGGCCAATGCACCCACCACCGTTGCCTTTGTCGGCGCGCCCGTCCGCCATAAGGGCTATCCGGAATTCCGGCAGATCCTGCGCCGCAATCTGGGCCGCAAAGACCTGCGGTTTTTGTATTTTGGAGCGGAGAGCCATGTCGACGCCGGTCTTGAGGTGATCCCGGTCAACGTCACGCCGGAGGAGCCGGACGCCATGATTGATGCCTTGCGCGCAGAGGGTGTGGATTTCGTGATCCACTGGGCCAATCTGGAAGAGACCTTCTCGTTCTCGACCTACGAGGCGCTGATGGCCGGGGCCGACGTGATCGCCCACCCCCGCACCGGAAATGTCGCAGCCCTGGTCAAGCAAACCGGGCGCGGCCACGTCTTGCCCGATCTGGCGGCGCTGGATGCATTCTTTGATCCCGAGACGCTCGCACAAGCGACCGCGCGCCGCCGATCCCGCCGCCCGTCCCTTAGCGCCAAGCCCAGTGACCTCAGCTTCGCGGTGATCAAGGATCGCCCGAGGACCAAGCGCACGCAATCCGCAGCCCCCAAGAAACGCACGATGGGGGGCCGCGCATGACAATCTACGCCTACTCCTCTTTCACCTATTCCTACCTGGATCGCGCCCGCGTTCTGGCCCGCACTTTGCGGGGCCGTCACCCCGACTGGCGGCTCTGCGCGATCATCACCGATCTGCCGCCGGACGGCGCGAAAGCGGATGATCTTCTGGCAGATTTTGACATGGTCATAAATACCGAAGATCTGATGCGAGACGCTTTGCCGGGCACCACCAAGGGCTGGATCTTCGGGCACAACATCGTGGAGGCCTGCACCGCCGTCAAAGGTCGCATGATGGAGCACCTTCTGGATCAGCCCGACGCGGAGAAGGTCCTGTTCTTCGATCCCGACATCGCCATTTTCGCCCCGCTGAACCCGTTGCTGGACGCGCTGGATACAGCGCAGATCATCCTGACGCCGCATCAGGTCGCGCCCGATGACCGAGGCAATGTCATGGCGATCGTCGACAACGAGATCTGCTCGCTGCACCACGGGGTGTTCAACCTTGGCTTCGTTGGCGTGTCCAACGGCGCGGAAGCCAAGCGCTTTGCACAATGGTGGGGCGACCGGTTGATGGATCATTGCGTGGATGATCTGCCCCGCGGCCTCTTCACCGATCAGAAATGGTGCAATCTGGTGCCGTGCTTTTTCGACGATGTGCGCATCATCCGCGACCCTGGCTACAACGTCGCAAGCTGGAACCTCAGCCAGCGCAAGGTCACCTTCGATCCCGATGGTGAGCCGAGGGTGAACGATCATCCCCTGCGCTTCTTCCACTTCACCAAGCTCGGGCCCGTCGGTGACCAGATGACCCGGCGTTACGCACACGATAATCCGGAAGTGCTTGAGATCTGGGCGTGGTATCGTCGCGCCGTCGCTGCCGCCCATGATGCAAACGTGCCGGACGGCTACTGGCATTATGGCCAATTCGATAACGGCCAACCGATCCCCCGACACGCGCGGCGCCTGTACCGAGACAGGGCCGATCTTCAGGTCGCTTTCCGCGATCCATTCCGCGTTGAGGACGGCTTTTTCGATTGGCTGGTCGACAACGGAGTCCTTGATCCGCTGATCGACGCGCCGCCTGCCGCCAATGCCCCGGAGGCACGGCCATGACCGAAACCTTTGCTGTGGTTTTCCAGATGGGCAAGGTGGCCAGCACCGCAATCACATCGGCGCTTGATACGCTCCCGGGTGTGACAGCCGTGCAATCGCATTTCCTCGGGGCCGACGCGCTGAGCCGTGTGGTTCACATGGCCGTCGAGCCCATGAACAACGACTATTTCTTCGAGCATCAACTGGGCCAACTGACCCAAAACCTCAAATATACCCGTCAGATCAACCGGATCCGCGCAGGCGCAGATCCCTATAGGCTGGTGGTGCTGTCCCTGTCACGGGACCCCTATTCCTGGTTTCGCTCCAGCCTCGTGCAGGACATCGACGGCATGGCCGACCTGTTGGAAGGCCTCGCCCCAGAGGATGCCGGTTTTCGCCGCGCCGCCCGGATCGGCGCGGGCCTGACGCGCTTTCTCGGCATGGCCGCCGACCAGATCTCGAAATTCGAAACGGTGGACGCGTTTCGCAAGGCGCTTCACGCGCGGCAGCCCGACGCCTGGGAGGACATCGCGGATTGGCCCTTTTTGCAGCGCCAATTGATGATGAATGCGATGCTCACCACGGATTGGTTCGGCCCGCACCTGTCCAGCGGCCTGGGGCTTCGGCTGGGAGATCTGAGCCGTGACGGGCCGATCTGGCGTTATGAGGATGAACACGCGCTTGTCGGTATCTTGCGATATGAAGACCTCGGCACGGCCTTCCCGGATTTTTGCGCCTGGGCTTTCGGCAGCAGCCCCCGGCTGCGAGTGGAGAATGCCAGCAACACAAAACCCCTCGCCGGTGTGATCAACGCGGCGTTCGAGTCGGAGGAAGGCGTCCGCCTGAGGGCGGCCCTGATGCGATCGGATTACGCGTCCTATTTCGGTTATGACTGAGGCGTCTGCAGGCGACCCATCGGGGCGCTTCGCGGCATCAAAATACGGCGCGACATGTGCCTGCCAGGATCGTCAGATTCATTTGCCGAACGCCCAGGGCTATTGCAGCAGGTTATCCTGATGCACCTCAATCGCCTCATCGATGTCCGAAAAGTACCTTAGCCGCCCACCTTCCAGCACCAGCGCCGCGTCGCAATATTCGCGCAGTTCCGTCAGGTTGTGGCTGACCATGATCGCGCCGGATCGGGCCATCCTCTCGCGGAAGACTGCCTGGCTTTTCTCGCGAAACGCGGCATCCCCGGCGCTTGTCACCTCATCGACCAGATAGGTATCGAACGCGATGCCCATCGACATTCCGAAAGTCAGGCGGGATCGCATCCCCCCGGAATAGGTGCGTACGGGCATGTAGAAATGCTCCCCCAGTTCCGAGAAGTCCTGCACGAAATCGCACAGCTCATCGGTATCGACCGAATAGATGCGCGCGATGAAGCGGGTGTTCTGGGCGCCAGTCAATTCGGGGTGGAACGACCCCGCAAAGCCGACCGGCCAACTGATCGTGCCCTTGGTATCGACATGGCCTTCATCGGCGCGCAAATTGCCCGCGATGATCTGCATCAAGGTAGATTTTCCCGCCCCGTTGCGCCCCAGAAGCGCCAGCGAGCGCCCCGACGGGATCGTCAGGTTCAACCGCTCGATCACCGGGCGGTACTGCCCGTTGACCAGGAACCCCTTCGTCAGGTTGTGGAACCGGATCATTGACCGCCCCGCTTATTGCCGGTCGCGGATTGAGTAGTAGATCAACGCCAGGATCGACCAGCCGATCAGGAGAAACAACGCCGCCTGCGCCATGATCACGTCAACCCGCGGAAACTCGGCCGTCTCCGGGAACGTCGGCGCGATGAACACGGCCAGATAGCGGCTTTGCCGCGCGGCGTTTGTGCGGGCCAGATCAAGCGCGGCAACAGCCAAGCCATAGGCCTGTTCCGCCAGTTCCCGTTCGACCAAAAGCCCCTCGTATTCCGTCATCAGTGAGGGGTAATCCTCGTCCCCATTGCCATAGTCGAACGTATTGAAATTCTCCCGTTCTTCGGCGATGCGGGCCCGGATCACGTCGATGCGCTGGCCCGTCTGGCGCACCCGCGGATCATTGGCATTGGTGGTGTTCTCCAGAAGCAGATCATATTCGATCAACACTTCGGCCAGTTGCTGTTGCAGATTGTTCAGCACGCCCAACCGCCCCTGAAGGTCACTTTCCGGATCGACGATCTGCGTGCGGGTGCGAAACGCCGTCAAGGCCTCCCGCGCCTCCCGCAACCTGTCGGACGCGAGGTCCAGATCGGCCTGCGAATAGCGCATCGTGTCTTCGCGCACCGTGGCATTGAGTGCGTTTATCAGCACCTGCCCCTCTTCGATGATCGCCTCACCCAGCGCCTGCGCCATCTCGGGCGAAAAGGCGAGGACACGCAGCTCGATCAAGCCGTTGGATTGGTTGTAGCTGATGCGGACAACGCGCTGCCAATGGTCCACGAAATCCTCGATTGTGGTGTCGGGCGGAAGGGCGAAGATCGGGTCTGTCCCGTGGGGCGCGGCATAATGCGCGGTGAGGTCCATGCGTGCCTGCAGCCGTTGCACAAGCGCCTGGCTTTCGATGAATTCGTATAGAATATCGCCATCCACCGTCGCGGGCCCGGCAGCCAATTGCGTGATCCCGCCCAGCAATTCCGACGGCCCGGTGGGCTCGTTCTGCCGCACGGTGAACCCCGCGGTCGAGGCATATTGCGGGGCTGCGTATTCTGTGAGGTAGACGAAGATCGCCACAAGCGGTGCGACCACCAGCACCACGAACGACAGCATCAGGCCCCAATGGCGCCGGCGGATCCGGGCGGGGCCCGCCCTGGCCTGCACCTCAATCACCCTGGATGGCGCAGTCTGACCCGGCAATCGGGTCGGTTCATTGGGTTTTAACGCTTCTAACACAAAGATCCCTACACGTTGAAACGGTCTTGACCCTCATACAGAGCGACTTTGTTTAAGACTTGATGAATGGAGGATACGCTGCGCCCCCTACCCCTCGCCTACACGGTCCCCCGTCCGCAACGCCCCGCGCAGGGCACCGGCACATTCGGGCGCAGCATTCGCAGCATCACCGCCTTGATGCTGCGCGAGATGTCGGCGCGCTATGGTCGCTCCCCCGGTGGGTATGTCTGGGCGGTGCTTGAGCCGATTGGCGCCATCGTCGTGATCGCAGTGGCGCTGTCCTTCATCATCCGGGTGCCGTCGCTCGGCAATTCCTTCCTGCTGTTCTACGCGTCCGGCTACATCCCGTTTCTGATCTACAACCTGCTACAGGCTAACATCACCCAGGCCCTGATCTATTCACGCCCCCTCTTGATGTATCCCGTGGTCTCCTGGATCGACGCGATCCTCGCGCGCTTTTTGCTCAATCTGCTCACTTCCATCGCGGTGGCATGCATCGTGCTTTTCGGGATTCTGCGGTTCACCGAAACCAACGCGATCCTGGAGCTCGGGCCGCTCTTGATCTCCGTCGGGTTGATGGCGCTTCTGGGTCTGGGCCACGGCACGCTCAATTGCCTGCTGTTCGGCCTCTTCCCGGCCTGGGTGCAGCTGTGGTCCATCGTCAGCCGCCCGCTGATGGTGGTCGCAGGTGTCTTCTTCGTGATGGAGGATTTGCCCGGCCACGTACAGGACATCATGTGGTGGACGCCGTGGATCCACGCCACCAGCCTGTTCCGCCAAGGCATCTACGCAACGTATGAGCCAGGATTCGTGTCGATCATCCTGGTGCTGGTCTGGGCGCTTGTGCCGCTGGCTTTCGGCCTGCTCCTCCTCCGGCGCTTCCGGCAGGATATCCTGATGCGCTAGGCCCGGTGATATGGGCTTCCGGCCAGTATCGAGGCTGCGCGGTAGAGCTGCTCGGACAGCATCACGCGGGCCAGGATGTGGGGCCATACCATCTGACCCAGCGAAATCGCCAGCGCGGCCTCGGCCCGCAGCGCGGGATCGATCCCGTCCGCCCCGCCGATCACCAGCGCCAGATCGCCCTGTCCGGCATCGCGCTGCGCACCCAATGCATCGGCGAATTGCGGCGATGTCATCTTGCGGCCCCGTTCATCCAGCACCCAGAAGATCGCGCCGGGCAAGGCCTTGCGGATCAGCGCGGCCTCCGCCGCCATGCCACCACCCTTGCGGTCCTCAACCTCCAGAACCTGCCCAAGCGAAAGCCCCAGGCCCCGGCCCGTCTTGTCGAATCGTCCCAGATAATCGTCGATCAGCGTCTTTTCCGGCCCGCCCCTCAGGCGGCCGACAACGCAAAGATGTACCCTCATGCGGCCGGCGTCAGGACGACGCCGCGTCCGCCGGGGGCTGCCACATCTTTTCCAGCTGGTAGAACTCCCGCACCTCGGGCCGGAAGATATGCACGATGATATCGCCCGTATCGATCAACACCCAATCGCCGGCATCCTTGCCTTCGATCTTCGAGATCAGGCCAAGATCCGCCTTCAGCTTTTCAACCAGCTTTTCCGACATCGCCGATACCTGGCGCGTGGACCGGCCGGAGGCCACGACCATATAATCGCCAATCGAGGACTTTCCGCGCAGATCGATCTGCACGATGTCTTCGGCTTTGTCGCTGTCGAGGGATTGGATGACGCGCTCAAGCAGCTCTTCGCTGGTATAAGCGGCCTTGGCAGGTGCGGCGGTGGTCTTGGCCACCGCTTGGTTAAGTCCGGTCAGGACTGTGTCCTCCTTCATGATGCGCCTGCAGGGCCCCGGCGCCGGGCTCTTTCACAAGATAACATTGCAATTGCGCCATCTCAACTCCGTCAAACGCATCTCTGCCATGTGTTGCAGCACCCCTCTATTAACCATGACATCGCCAGACAGGCGGTTCGCCCCCGCACGGACGCATATCCCCCCATCACGCGCCGCCGATGCCGCCGGGGGCCAGGCGACGCGCAATCGGTCTGTATCAGCCTGCGCAGGCCTCAAGCTCGGCCACCGGACGGCCAAGCACGCGTTGCAAGCGCATGTCATCCACTACGGTTTGAAAACCGCTATCGTGATCGGCACGCAGCGCGATGGTAACCCTCGCACGACGTGGCACGTCTTCGCCGGTAAGACAGGGATCGATGGTAAAGGACATCGACCCATCCACGTCGATCCCAGCATTCATCCACTCGGTAATCACGCCCTGTTGCTGCGTCAGGCGAACCTGATCCGCCGGCGAAAGCGCGAAGCCGCTCGCATTCGGCAAGGCAACAAGGCGATACGTTTCATGGGATCGCGCGCCCAACGCCTCGTGGGTGGCCGAGAGGACAAGCACCGCACCGCCATCCGGAATGGCAACCCCGGCAGGCAGCGCAATATGGGCCGCAACTGCCGCGGGATCCGCGGTTATCGGATCAGGTTCGGTCGCAAGCGCAGGCCAGCAGACACACGTAGAGACGGCCCAGAGGCCCAGGATTTTCTTCATCATTTCGGTGATTCCTCTTTTCTGAAACAGTAATTTATCGTAAAACATGAAAATCATTATGTTGGGAGTCTAAAAATGAATGAAATGCACGTAGGCCGTGTGCAGCGGCTCGCCCGCGTCCTTCACGCCGCCTGCACGCTCGCACTGATTGTGATGCCAGCCTTTGCGATCTACACCACCGTCATCGGCGAGGCTGGCGAGGCTAACCTGCAATCAACCTATGCCGACTATGTCCTGCCCGAGGTGATCCCGGTCGAAACGGTTCTGGCCGTGCGCGCGATCCAGATGATCGGCTTTGTGCTGACGCTCTACATCCTGTGGCAGATGCGGAACCTGTTCGGGCTCTACAAACGCGGTGAAATCCTCAGCAGCCGCTGCGCCGCCGTGATCCTTCGGTGTGGCCAGGCATTGATTGCGGTGGGGATCATCGGTTTTTTGTCGAATACGCTCATCGTCTTGTTGCTGACGCTGATGAACGAGGCCGGGCAGCGCACGCTTGTCTTCACGTTCTCCGATGGTGATGCCGGGTTCTTCCTCGGGGGCGGGTTGATCACTGTCATCGGCTGGGTGATGCGGGAAGCGGTACGAATTGCCGATGAAAACCGGGCCTTCGTCTGATGGACATCGTCGTTCGCCTCGACGTTATGCTGGCGCTGCGCAAGATGAAAAGTCGGGAGTTGGCGGCGGAAATCGGAATTTCCGAGCAGAATCTGAGCCTGCTGAAAAGCGGCAAGGTGAAGGGCATCCGGTTTGAGACCCTGTCGCGGATCTGTGAGGCGCTGGACTGTCAGCCGGGGGATATTCTCGAGGCCGTGGAACACCGTGATGTCGAGAAGTGATGGGGCATTGATATAGCTTGAGCGGCTAGTCCAACCCGTTTCGCGTCCCGCCGGAACGCCGTTTGGGTGTGCTAGGGCCAGCCGTCATACATCTCGAATGGCGCCACATATCTTGGGGATAACCCGCCGACACACGCGATATACGCCCCATATCCGTTGACTCCACGCCACCGCGCCGGGACACTGCCCGCTCAACGGAATCGCTTTTCAGCGGGGCAAATCACGTGCGTTTCACGCGGCTCAAACTCAATGGCTTCAAGTCTTTCGTCGATCCCACGGACCTTGTGATCGCCGATGGATTGACCGGCGTGGTCGGGCCCAACGGCTGCGGAAAATCCAATCTTCTCGAAGCGTTGCGCTGGGTGATGGGTGAAAACCGCCCCACCGCGATGCGCGGTTCGGGGATGGAGGATGTGATCTTTGGCGGTGCCGCCACGCGCCCGGCGCGCAACTTCGCCGAGGTGTCGCTCCAGATCGACAACGAAGAGCGTCTCGCGCCTGCGGGCTTCAACGATGAAGACAAGATCGACATCGTTCGCCGCATCACCCGCGATGCCGGAAGTGCGTATAAACTCAACGGAAAAGACGTCCGCGCCCGCGACGTATCGATGCTGTTCGCCGACGCCTCCACTGGCGCGCACAGTCCCGCCCTGGTCCGGCAGGGCCAGATTGCCGAATTGATCAATGCCCGCCCTAAGGCCCGGCGGCGCGTGCTCGAAGAGGCCGCTGGCATCTCCGGCCTGTACCAGCGGCGCCATGAAGCCGAGCTGAAATTGAAGGCTGCGGAGGGCAACCTGGCCCGGACCGATGACGTGCTGGAACAGCTCGCCTCGCAGCTCAACACATTGGCAAGGCAAGCAAAACAGGCGGCACGTTACCGCGAGATCGGCACCGATCTGCGTTTGGCAGAAGGTCTGCTCCTGTTCCTGCGCTGGCGCGATGCCGATGCCGCCCGCCTGCGCGCGGAGGAAGCGTTGCGCGCCGGTCTTGCCGGGGCCGCGCAGGCAGAAGCCGCCGCGCGGGAGGCCGTGAAGGCCCGCGAAGCCGCCGAAGAAGCGCTCCCGCCCCTGCGTGAGGAAGACGCAATTGCCGCCGCCATCCTCCAACGTTTGTTGGTCGAACGCGACAGTCTGCAAGCAGAGGCGGATCGCGCCGCAGCGGCGGTTGAGACGCTGACGAACCGCATTGCCCAGATTGACCGCGACCGGGAGCGGGAAGAGGCGCTGAATGCGGATGCCGGTGAAACGGTCGAGCGTCTGCGGACAGAGCGGACAGAGCTTCAAGCCGCGCAGGATGGCCAGGACGAGCGCCTGGATGAAGCCCGGAACGCGGTAACGGATGCGCGCAGCGTTCTGGCGGGGCAGGAGGCGGAACTCTCTGATCTCACCGAACAATCTGCAGCCTTGGCCGCGCGCCATCAGGCCATCGAACGTCGCATGGGAGAGGCGGAAAAAGCCGTCGCCCGCAACAGCGCGGATGCCCAGGCGGCGGAGGTGGCGGCATCCGATGCCGCGGATCGCCTGACCAACCTCAAGCGCGAAGTCGAAGAGGCAACCGATGCGCTGACCCGCGCGACGGATCTGGCCGCGCGGGCTGAGGAAACGTTGCTGGACACCGAAACCGCCCGCGCTGACGCCCAATTGGTCGAGGCCGAGGCGCGCTCCGCCCGGTCGGAGGCGGAAGGCCGCGCGGGCACACTGGATGCCGAGGTCACGGCATTGGCGCGGGTGCTGGAACGGGATCGCGGCGATGGCGACCAAATCCTTGATGAAATCAAGGTTTCCCCCGGCTTCGAAGCTGCGATCGGCGCCGCGTTGGCGGATGATCTGAAGGCGGCACGCGCCGATCAGCCGGGCGCGACCGGATGGACGGATCTGCCCGGCTACGATGCGGATATCGCCCTTCCGTCCGGTGTGCAGCCGGCGACGGAGGTGGCGCAGGCCCCGACTGTTCTTGCCCGTCGCCTGTCGCAGATCGGAATTATCGATGCGGCCGACGGCCCTGCATTGCAGCCGAGCCTCCGGCCCGGTCAGCGCCTTGTCAGCCGCGAGGGTGATCTTTGGCGCTGGGATGGGTTTGCCGTGGCGGCCGCCGATGCCGTCTCCACCGCCGCGCGCCGGCTGGAACAAGCCAACCGCCTGACCGAGCTGGAAGCCGAGCGTGTCCGCGCACGGGCCGTTGCAGATGAGGCGAAGGCCGCCCACGAAACAATGGCCGAGCGCCTGACCCAGCTGACCGAGGCGGACAAATCCGCCCGTATCGCCCGTCGGGACGCGGAAACCCAGCTGAGCCAGGCGAGCCGGGCTGCAGCGCGCGCCGAGGCCGACCTGAGTGTTCTGGACGGCAAGCTGGAAACCCTGCGCCTGACCGCATCCCGCCACGCGGAAGAGGCGGAGAGTGCCCGCGCCGAACTGGTCCGCGCGCAGGATTCGCTGGCGGAGCTCGACGATCTGGACGCCGTGCGTGGCCGGTTGGAGGATGTGAAAACCACCGTCGAGGCGGCCCGGATGACGATGCTGGCCAAGCGGGCCGCGTTTGATGAGGTGAAGCGCGACGGCGAGGATCGTGTGTCGCGGATTGGGAAGATCGGGCAGGAAGTGGCGAGCTGGCAAAGCCGCCTGACGAATGCGGCGTCTCGTCTGGCGGAGCTGGAGAAGCGCAAGGGGGAGGCCGAGGTGTCCCTGGCCGGTGCGCTCCAGAAACCGGATGAAATCGCGCGGCGCCGGGAGGCTTTGGCGACCCAGATCGCGGAGGCGGAAGCGCGTAAGGCCGCCGCCGCTGACGCGTTGTCGGTGGGGGAGATGAATCTGCGGGCCGCCAGCGGGGCGGAGCGGGATACCGAACGCGCCGCGTCTGAGGCGCGCGAAGGGCGAGCGGCGGCCGAGGCGCGGCGCGATGCCGCTATGGAGGCGGTGCAGGCGGCTGCGGATCGGATCTCTGAAGAACAGGAGATGACGCCTGAGGCGCTGCTGGAGAACCTCGGCGATTTGCCGGATCCGATGCCGTCGGCCGACCGGATCGAGGCCGATGTGATGCGCCTGCGTCGTCAGCGGGATGCGCTGGGGGCGGTGAACCTGCGGGCGGAGGAGGACGCGCGGGAGGTGCAGGAGGAGCATGACACTCTGGCGTCTGAGAAGAACGACCTTGAGGCCGCCATCGCCAAGCTGCGCACGGGGATTGCTAGCCTGAACAAGGAAGGGCGCGAACGACTGCTGAAGGCGTTTGACGAGGTGAATGTGAACTTCGCGCGGCTCTTCACGCACCTGTTCGGGGGCGGGGAAGCGCGGCTGGTGCTGGTGGAATCGGACGATCCGCTGGAAGCGGGGCTGGAGATCCTGTGCCAGCCGCCGGGCAAGAAACTCTCGACGCTGTCGCTGCTGAGCGGGGGGGAGCAGACGCTGACGGCGCTGGCGCTGATCTTCGGGGTGTTCCTGGCGAACCCGGCGCCGATCTGTGTGCTGGACGAGGTCGACGCGCCGCTGGATGATGCCAACGTGAACCGGTTCTGCGACATGCTCGACGAGATGACCCGCCAGACGGATACCCGGTTCCTGACGATCACCCACCACGCGGTCACGATGGCCCGGATGGACCGCCTGTTCGGGGTGACGATGGGCGAGCAGGGGGTGAGCCAGCTGGTGTCGGTGGACCTGAAAAAGGCCGAGGCCCTGGTGGCCTGAGGGGTCTGTGCAAGCTTGCACACAGGGGTTAAGTCGTTGGGATTGTTGGGTTTTCGGTTTTGTGTTAGGGTTTTGTTAGGGAAATCAGAGGCCTACCTTATTTTGCTCATGCCTGTTGTCTCGTGCATCTGGCGTCTCAATCTCGCATTAGTCTCTCGATTATTTTGAGCTCACCTGCAACTCTTTGGCAGGTCGCTTCAAAGTGCTTTGTGTAGCTCCCGAATTCGGCGAGGGCTCTTCGAGCGATACGATCACCTTCCTCCGAAGGACGGTGGCTTTTGACTTTTGATCGTATGGTTTGAATCTCGCGCAAAGCTGTCAGCTTTTTGCTTTCTCCTGCTTCAGATGACCACAGACGTTCAAGGAGTTTTAGTGTCAGGTCTCCTTTTTCGAATGCTACCCCGTTCTTCTGAAGACGGGTGCGAATTTCCTTCATCAGGAGGCCTTCGTTGACAAGTGTTGCAAGCCTCAGGAATGCTTCTCCCCAATCGCTCTTAGCGGAAGTACGGGGGGTGAAGACTTGATCGAGGACATCGTCACGCCCAGGTTTCCACCATTGGACATTATTCTCGGCAAGTTGTCCAAGCTGCATCTTCAGTGCGTCAAGAGCATCAATGCTATCGTGGAATTCGCCCATAAAGTCAGCGCTGAAAGCGCGTTCAGAAATCGACGCCTTGGGGGCCTCATTATGACTGAGCCAGTGTAGCTGCTCTGAATAAGGCAACGTTCGGAGGTCGCAGATGTACGCGTGGACTTGCCCCGCTTCGTTCACGTCAAAAGACTTAAGTTCCCAAGCTGCTCGGCAGCTAATCCTCCTGGTTTCAATTGTATATTTCTCAGGATCGCTCTGATACTTTAACAAAACATCGGGCTTAAAAAACGCTGGCGACACCTCAAAAGGGAGATTATTTCCATTTGATTCGAAATAGTTCGTTGTCGACGAAGGGTCTGTTGAAACCTTAGTGACTTTTTTGTTTCGCCAGTCGTAAATCGTAAATTCGACAAACTGCTCTGGACGATTCACCCATCTATCGAACATTTCTAAGCGAATGGTATCATATCCGGAGCGAGGCCGGATGACTTGATAGCCTCTCGTATAGGAGGCATGTCCTTCATTTACTTTCTGTCGGTATCTTAGATGTGCAACGCCGCCGATCACTTCCGGCGCATTGCCGTAAGTCGAGAAACTACTATGTCGAAGGAGGGTAAAGTCGAAAAGTCGAATGAGCACGTAGTCGCCTGTAGCGACGAAATCATCCAGCGCGGCACGTTGGACAGACGCGAGTGTCATCGCCTCAAAACCGTCACCACTACTTGAAATGGAAACTACAGGATCAATTTCCCCTGTTTCGTCGAAACGGATAAACGCTTCATACTCCTCTCGCCAATGAACCCCAGAAATGTGGGCAAATTCCTGCAACAACTCTGGATAACGCGATCCTTTTCCTTTCCACCCCTCAAAGGTTCTCCAAAAAAGTAAGTGTTGCGAACCATGTAGTGTGTCGCATCCATTGGCCGCGTCGTTTCTCTTTAATGTGGTTTCTCCGTCTCGAGTGGCGTACGTGCTGCGATGCGATTGGCTATAAATATTCCAAGACAAGAGGTCATCGTGATCTTCTGAGATGTCTAGTTTCTGCTTCGGGAGAAGCACCGATGAAATGTAGGTGCGAGAACCTCCCGCATACAAAAGGAATTCATCTTCACTCTCATTCTCCTCAAGAAATCGAAGGTGCAGATTTGCATGGACCCATTCAGCGTATTCGGAATCATCCTCTGGTATGTCATCGACGTCCCTAAGTCGGTGCGCTAAATGGCTGTGGCTATAGCTTCGCATGATAACATCCTATAGGCTCGTGCGAGCCTTTTCGAGCGAAACCGCAACAAAACCTTGCTTTTATTCTAACCAGTATAGAGGCGCCATCGACGGGCCGCGGCGCGGCGATCCGACAGTCGTTCCAAGGCGCTTTATGGTAGCAAAGCACGTCCCACAGAATGAATGGCGCACCAAGATCAGCCAAATCGCCGTGCCGGGGGGCGGCCCGGCGATGGGCGGGCAGCTGAAGCTGCTATTCCGCCCAGGTGCGTTGAATGGGCGTTGGGGGGTACGGGCGGGCGGGCGCTCGGGAGACTTTGCAAGCAAAGTCCCCTGCCGGACCACGGGCAGGCTTCGCCTACCCTTGCCTACGCCCGAACATATCCTCCACATAATCCATGATGTCCTCCATCAGGGGGCCGTTCGCTGTCCGTCCCGTGAACCGCAGGGTCCAGCCGTCTTTCGTGCGCTCTCGTCTCACGGTCAGGTCGTTCTGCACGCGGGCGTAGTGGCGGGGGCGGCCGGGTTTGTAGTGGAGTTTCGGGGCTTTGGCCTCGGCCTCGGCGTCTTCGATAATGGCTTGCAGGAGGCTCCATTGGGTTGCGGGGGATTTGTTGGACGACTCGCGCAGGGCGACCAGCATGGTGTCGCCGAGGCCTGCGCGGAGGGTGGTGGCGATACGGGTGAGTTTTTGTTGGGAGAGGCTGCGCGGGTCGGACAAGACGTGGTCGCCGAAATGCTGGACAACCTCGGCCACGGCGCGGAGGCGGTTTTGGCGGAAGCGGTCGTAGGTGGGGAAGAGGCGGGGGATGGCCTGGTCGATAGTGTCGAAGAGGCCGGCGTCGATGGCGGTGAGCAGGATGCTGGCGCGCTCCCACGGGGCGATGTCGGCGCGGATCTCGTTTTCCTCGATCATGGACGCCATGGCCTCGGCGCCGTCGGACGGGGTGCGGAGGAAGGCGGGGATATTGGCGTGGCCGAGCGTGCGCGTGGCGGTGAGGCGGCGGAAGCCGGAGATGAGGCCGTAGCGGGGGCCGGTGTCCGGCGGGGGATCGAAGGCGAAGAGTTCGACGGGCTGGCGCAGGCCGTGGGCGGCGATGGAGAGGGTGAGATCGTGAAGCGCGGTATCGTCGAGCGTGAGGCGGTCGCGGGGGAGCGCGGCGGCGTCGATATTGGTGAGGTCGATGTGGTGGATCTGGGGCGTCATGGGCTATCCCGTGGCCGGAAGGGGCGCACAGGATAGGCCGGGTGTGGGGGTGTTGCGCGGCCGGGTGAGCGACCGCGCGGTGGGAGGTCAGAGCGCGTTCAGGAGCGCGCGGGTGGGCCAGGCATCGGCGGGCATGCCGAGGCGGCGCTGTTCCTCGCGCACGGCGGCGCGGGTGCCGGCGCCGAGGATGCCATCGATCCGGCCGACATCGTGGCCCCGGGCGGCGAGGGCCGTTTGCAGGGCGCGCATGCCGTTGCCGTCGAGGCCAGGTTCGGGGTTGCGGGCGTCGAAGACCGGCGCGCCTTCGAGGCGGGTGGCGAAATAGGCGGCGGTGAGCACGTAGGTGAAGGACTGGTTCCACTCGAAGAGGACGTTGAAGTTCGGGTAGGCGAGGAAGGCGGGGCCATTGCGGCCCTGGGGCAGGATCACGGAGGCCTGGGCGTTCTGCATCGGCAGGGTGCCGGAGCGCGCGGCGACGCCGTCGGCCTGCCAGGCGGAGACGGGGCGGGAGGTGTGGATGCCGGTCTGATACCAGTCGAGAGTGTCGGGGACGGTGATTTCGACGAGCCAGGGTTCATTGGGGCGCCAGCCGAGCGAGGAGAGGATGTTGGCGCCGGACATCAGCGCATCGGGGGCGGAGGTTTGCAGGTAGACGTGGCCGTCGCCATCGCCGTCGATGCCGTGGTTGACGATGTCTTCGGGCAGCATCTGGACCATGCCGATTTCTCCGGCCCAGGCGCCTTGCGTGTTCACGGGGTCGAAATCGCCGTTTTCGTAGAGTTCCAGCGCGCCGAACACCTCGGGGCGGAAGAGTTCGGGGCGGCGGCAATCGTGGGCCAGGGTCACCAGGCTGTCGAGCGTGTTGTAATCGCCCTGGAAGGCGCCGTAATCGGTCTCGAACGCCCAGAAGGCGAGCAGGATGCCACGGGAGACGCCGAAGCGGCGCTCGATCTCGTTGAAGGTGGCGGCCTGGCGTTCGGCGTTGCGGCGGCCGGCATCCATGCGGTTCTGGGAGATCAGGCGGCGGGCGAAATCGGTGAAGGGGACGGTGAAGATGCCCTGCCGGCGGTCGGCATCGAGGGCGCGCTGATAGTAGTTCGCGTGGCGGAAGAAGCCGTCGATCACCTCCGCCGAATGGCCGCGCTGCGCGGCCTCGGCCCGCAGGCCCTGCACGAATTGCCCGAAATCGCCGCCGCATTGCTGGGCGGTCGCGGTGGTGCCGATTGTGAGGGCGAGAGCGAGCGAGACGAGGAAACGGCGCATGTGAAAAGACCCTGTTGGTAAGTGGTTGGTGGGAAGATACAGGGCGGGGGGTGTGAGGCAAGGGGGCGGGTGAAACGCCCCGTTGCAGAAACAGGAGACCTTAGCCCAACCTTGTTCTGACGACCCACCTGATGCAGGATTGCCCACGGAAGCGCGATGTCAGTATCACCGCCCGGTCATTCGGCGATGGGACCGAGGCGACGTCATGCTTTGGAAAGGGTTGCCACGATGCCCGAAACCGCGAGTTCCACTTCACCGGATCATCCGGCGCTGCACGGGCACGCTCCGCCCAAGATCAACAAAGTAACGGCGGACGATATTGCCGCATCGCTGAAAGCAGGGTTTTCCGATTTTCTAACCCGCCCGGTGATGAGCGGCTTTTTCGGCCTGTTCTACGCGGTCTTCGGCGTCCTGTTCGTCTGGTGCCTGATCTGGCTCGAGATGCTTTGGATGATCCTTCCCGCCGCCGTGGGCTTTCCGCTGGTCGCCCCGTTCGCGGCCGCCGGGCTTTATGAAATGTCGCGCCGGATGCAAACAGGTGAGAGTTTTGGCTGGTCGGACATCCTTGCCGTGATGGCCAACCAGAGAAACCGCGAAATGGGTTGGATGGCCTTTGTGACCCTGTTCATCTTCTGGGTCTGGGCTTACCAAATCCGGCTTTGGCTGGCGATCATCCTGCAGAATTCATCCTTCTCGGATTTTGACGGATTCCTGAACGTCGTGTTCTTCACATCGGAGGGCTGGACCTTTCTTGCCGTTGGCACGGTGGTCGGCGCACTTCTGTCGGCGGTCTTGTTCGCAGTTACGGTTGTGGCGATGCCCATGCTTCTGGACCGGGACACCAATTTCGTGTCCGCCATGATCACCTCGATCCGGGTCGTTAAAGAGAACCCCGTGGTCATGCTGGGCTGGGCGGCGATCATCTCCGTTACCATGCTGGTGTCGCTGGTACCGGCGTTTCTGGGCCTGATTGTTGCGCTGCCGATCCTTGGGCACACGACGTGGCATCTGTATCGGCGGGCTGTGTCGCCGGTGGAGGGGTAGGCTTTTCCGATGAGCTTACGGGCGCGTAGGGTTTGGGTCCGCGGGCGAGCAGACGGAGCATATGGAAAGAACCTGTTGTGACCGCTTTCCGGACGGAGCGGCCTGAGTCCGCAACCATGTCAATGGCCGCTATCAGATTGCAGTCTTTTCCGCCACTTGTGAAAGTGCCGCCGATTAGGGAGATCGGAGCATGGCAGGTCTACTAACTTATGATGAGAAGACTGAGAGGAAGCACATGAGCTCACTTCTTGGACTTATGTTAGAAAGAAGCTTCACGGGCCGATCTGAGTTCGATCACCGTTTTATGTCTGCCGGTCAAGCCTTGGGAAGATGCCTCGAACATTTCGGGGCAATCGAATGGAAGGGATCCTCAATTGTTCTCAAGGTGTCTGAGCAAGACATTATGATGAAAATTGAGAGGGCTCGGATCTCCGAACTTCCGGCTTTATCGGACGTTCTCGATGTATTGCTTAAATTCCTTGGTCAGTACGGAACAGTTCCCAAACTGACAGATCCCCTCAGGTACGCCGAGTTCGATCTTGGCGTTTCAAAAATTCTAAGAGAAATGCAGCTTCTGGACGAAAACCATGTCGTTCATCGAGCACTTTGGCCTTCTTTAGTCGATCATTTTTTCCTCCTCCCCAACATGGGAGGTTGGAACGAAAACGTGCGAAATGAACTTTGGAACCTATGTACAGTGACATGGGATGACGCCCCTGAGGAATTCAAAGCATTTATTGAAGGGCGGTCTGATTACCGTGCAACTTGGGCCGAGGGCTACATGATGAAACACTGGAGATACGGTCGCTGGCTTACCGAGCAAGAAGAAGCCCGGTCAATTGAGACAAGGCTGTCGTTCTTGGCGGGCATTGTTTGCCGCACGTTGATGAATGGAAGCAAAGAGGTCTACGTCCCTCCAAAATTCCTACAGTGAGCAGATTGCAAGAAAGCCGCGGAAATGTAGCCAATGCGGACATAGGATCGCAGCGCAGCATCTGGGTCAATTGGCTCAGAGCCGGCCTTCGCGGCGGGGTCGCTTCTCTGAACGGTCCGGTGGTCCGGCACGCCGAGACTTGGATGGCCAGGCCGTCGATGACCGTCTCAGCATAGCGCGAACACCACGATCATACCCAGCCCCACACTCCATACCCGCCACAGCACGCCCACAGCCGCCGTAATATCCCCCGCCGTAGCCTCCCGCGTGCCGTCGGCGTTCATCGGGGGATCATCCGTCAATTCTCCGCCGTAGCTGCGCGGGCCCGATAGAGACAGGCCGAGGGCGGCGGCCATGGCGGCTTCGGGCCAGCCGGCGTTGACGGAGCGGTGTTTGGGGCCGTCCCGGGCGGCGGTTTTGATCGCACGGGGGGTCGTCGTGAGGGCGATCAGGAGCGCCGTGAGGCGGGCGGGGATGTAGTTGAGCACATCGTCGAGGCGGGCGGCGGCCCAGCCGAATTGCGCGTGGCGCTCGGTCCGGTGGCCGATCATGGAATCGGCGGTGTTGGTGATCTTGTAGAAGAGGATGCCGGGCAGGCCTGCGATGAGGAACCAGAAGGCGGGGGCGACGACGCCATCCGACAGGTTCTCGGCGGCGGATTCGATGGCGGCGCGGGCGACGGCAGGCTCATCCAGTTGATCGGGGTCACGGCCGACGATCATGGACACGGCGCGGCGGCCCTCGGGGAGGGATTGGCGGAGGGCGTCTGCAACGGCGGTCACGTGTTGGGCGAGGCTGCGTTGGGCGAGGAGGATGGCGGTGAGGATCAGGGACCAGAGCCAGCCGAGGGGGAGGCTTTGGATCAGAAGGCCGAGGGTGATGGCGAGGGCGGAGAGGGTGGCGGTGGCGGCGATGCCCTTGAGTTTGCGGGCCTCGCCGCGATTGAGGCGTTTGTCGCAGACGCCCACGAGGCGGCCCATGAGAACGGCGGGGTGCGGCGCGCGGGACCAGAGCCATTTCGGTTCGCCCAAGGCGGCGTCGAGGACCATGGCGGCGGCGAGGATGGCGGCGGTCATAAAGCGGCTTCGAGTTGCGCCCAATAGGCCTCGGCTCCCGGCAGGCCGAAGCGCATCCAGGTGGTGGAATAGGGAAAGATACGGGTCCAGACATGGGCGCGGGCGAGTTTGGCCTGCCAGTCGGCTGCGGGGTCGGGCATGGCATAGGTGCGGAACAGGCTGGTGCCGCCGACGAGGGTGGCCCCGGTCTTTTGCATGAGCGCATCCATGCGAGCGGCGTCTTGGGTGAGGCGTGTGCGGGTGGCGTCGGCCCAAGCGTGGTCTGCCAGCGCGCGGGCGCCGATCTCCAACGCAGGGCCGGAGACGGGCCAGGGGCCGAGCGCGTCTTTCGTGCTGGCGGAGGTGTATCCGTGGATGGGCAGGATCGACGATGCCTCGTCCCGCAGGCCGAGCGTGTTGGGCTCTCCGATCAGGAAGCCGAGGCGCAATCCGGCCAGACCCCAGAATTTCCCGAAGCTCTTGACGACAACCACACCGGGCGACGCGGTGCGGGCGACATGGCTGTGGTCGGGGATGGTATCGCAGAAGCTTTCGTCGATGACGGTCAGGGGGGTGGACCCGATCAGGCCCGCATCCATCAGCCGCCCATCGGGATTGTTGGGATGCACGCGGATCACGATGCCGGGGCCGGGGTCGTAGCGGATGTAGTCCGGCAATTCGAACGCGGCGGCCCATTCGTTATAGGTTCTGTCCTCGATGTCCGGCTTGGGCAGATGTGGCATGTCGGTATGGGATAGGGTTCTGGACAAGACGCGGATCAGGGCCGATGCGCCGGGCGCGGCCACGACGCTTGCACTGTCGGGAACGTTCCAGAAGGCGCGGGCGGTGGTGAGGAGCCGTTCCATCGCAGCCTCGTCGGGGAGGCGTTGCCACGCATCGGCGGGGATATCGCCGACCGGATAGGGCACGGGATTGATGCCGGTGGAGAGGTCGAGCCAATCCGCCCGCTGCCCACCATAATGGGCGATGGCGGCGTCGAGACCGCCGCCGTGGTCGCGTTTCTGGTCCCGGGCATCCATGGCCCCGGTTGAAGCGGGTTTCTAGGCGGCCCGCAAGGACTCTCGCGGGTTCAAGCAGCGCGCGAGGACGCGCGACCATGAGGTTCATGCCAGTCGATCACGGGATTGATCGGGATGATGCGGTGCGGGTTAATGCTTTCGTGGCTGTAATGGTAGTGGCGCACGATATGGTCGAAGTTGATCTGATCGGCGATGCCGGAGCGCTGGTACAGCTCGCGCGTGTATGCCCAGAGGTTGGGGTAATCCACGATCCGCGCGCGGTTACACTTGAAATGCAGGTGGTAGACCGGATCGAAGCGGATGAGCGTGGTGAAGAGGCGCCAATCGGCTTCGGTGATACGGTCGCCGGTGAGGTAGCGGTTCTGGCTCAGGATACCTTCCAGCCAATCCAGCGCGTCGAAAAGGGTGTGGACGGCCTTGTCATAGGCGGCTTGCGTGGTGGCGAAGCCGGATTTGTAGACGCCGTTGTTGACCTCATCGTAGACGCGGGCGTTGATCTCCTCGATCCGCGCGCGAAGGGGCTCGGGGTAGTAATCATCCGTGTTGCCGGTGATGTCGTTGAAGGCGCTGTTGAACATCCGGATGATCTCGGCGGATTCGTTCGACACGATGGTCTCGCGCTCTTTGTCCCACAGGATCGGCACGGTGACGCGCGTGGTCACGTCGGGCTGCGCCTTGACGTAGAGGTCGCGGGCGAAGGGCAGGTTGTGGAGCGTATCGCCGGTGGCGCCCGGGAAATCCGTATCGAAGGTCCAGCCGTCGCCCAGCATGTCGGGATGCACGACGGAGACGTCGATATGATCCTGAAGCCCCTTGAGCGCGCGGAAGATCAGGGTGCGGTTGGCCCAGGGGCAGGCATGGCTGACATAGAGGTGGTAGCGCCCGCTTTCGGCCCTGAACCCGCCCTCACCGCTGGGCCCGGCAGACCCATCGGCAGTGATCCAGTTGCGGAACTGCGATTCCTGCCGCTTGAACGCACCGTCAGACGATTTGGTGTCGTACCATTTGTCGTGCCATTCGCCGTCAATCAACAGGCCCATGAGATCTCTCCGTAACTGCGTTGCGGCGATAGATAGGGCCCGGATCCGAGATGGGAAACGCCGACCGGCGCAGGGGCGGCCCCGCATCAGCGCACATGGCCCTCGTCAGGCGGGCTTCAGCGCGCGTTTGCGAGCCCGGAAGCTTTCGGCCTTGGCCCGGTTTCCGCAGCGGGCCATGTCGCACCAGCGCCGCCCGCGCCCCCGGCCCCTGTCGATGAACAGCCGCGTGCAGCGGCGGCATTCCGACAGGCGCGTAAAATCCTCCGACGTGGTCAGATCGAAAAGCTGGAGCGCCAGATGATCCTGCAACCCGCCCAGCGGGCCGGTGGACAGACGCAGGCCGGTGGTCGCGAAATCAAAGCTGCTATCGGCCAGGGCCGATTTCAGCGCCGTTTCCAGATCGAGGCTTTCTTCCCGCGGCGGCGCGCGGCGCGCGGCCCGGGCCGACAAGACGGCATAGGCGGCCTCGCGAAACGCCAGAACGCTGCGCAACTGGGCCTCGCCCGGGGGGCTCTTGGGCACATCCATGCCGGCCTCCACCAGGAGCGCCACAAGCTCGGTGCCGGAGGAAAACAGGTTCTGATTGCGCGATTTCCCGTCATCATCGACGGTATTCACGAAGGCCAGAAACGGGTGATCGGCGGGGGGTTTTTGTTGCCTGTGGCCTTTGGCGACCATCTGAATACCTTGCCTCTTGTGGATCGGAATGCCGCGTTTTTGCAGTTCTTTCGGGAACCGATAATCTCCTGATTTCAGGTGCGGATGTCCAGATTGGTCGCGCCCAGGCCGCCGGATCGGCGAACTTCCGTCATTGACCTGACATTAATACGTGTCAGTTAACCATTTGGACGACCCCAACCGCGTCGGAGGATCCGATGTCCGAATACCTGCCCAAAGAGATCCGCGACCAACTCGCGGCTGCGCAAACCACGCGCAAACGCAAGCGCGCCACCCGCTCCGTGCATATCGGGGACGAGGCGTTTGCGATCCTCGACATGTCCGATGACGGGTTCTCGGTGGAGGCCGCGACGACGCCCGGATTGCGCGGCCTAATCGATATCTTCGAAGGGCCGCGGCACCTTTACCAGGCGCTGATCATCGCCTCGGAGCAGGACGGCGACGCGATGCGGTACGAGTTCAAACGCAACACCGCCGCCTCCACCCGACCGGCGCTTGATTTCGAGATGGAGGCAGACCGGCCCATCGGCCTGCTATCCAAGGCCTGAGCCGCAAACGCACGGAACCCGCGCCGATCCGCGATCTGGCGCGATGATCTTTCAGACCTGGCCTTAACAATGCAGCATATTCCGCAGTAATTGCGCCCTAGCGCGGATACTCTGCCGCGACGTCTGACATCTGTGAGGGGCCTGCGATGATCGAAACACCGTATCTTCTGTTCCTGGGCGATGCGCCCGACCAACTTGGCGCGAAGGTGGCCCAGGGGATCCGCGACTGGCGGCCCGAAAATGTCATCGGTCAATTCCGCATGGAGGGCTGCAACGCCGATGTGAAAGTGGCCGACATGGATCTGGCCGCGGCCAAGGCCTCGGGCGCCAAGACGCTGGTGATCGGTGTGGCGAACCGCGGCGGCGTGATCTCGAGCGCCTGGAAACGCGTGCTGATCGAGGCGCTGGCCCAGGGCTTCGACATCGCCTCGGGCCTGCACAACCTGCTGAGCGATGAGCCCGATCTGGTGGCCGTTGCCCATGAATATGGCCGCCAGCTGCACGATGTGCGCATCCCCTCGGTGCAATATCCCATCGCCAATGGTGAAAAGCGGTCGGGCAAACGATGCCTGGCCGTGGGCACCGATTGTTCGGCCGGGAAAATGTACACGGCGCTGGCGATGGACAAGGAGATGAAGGCGCGCGGCCTGAAATCCTCGTTCCGCGCCACCGGGCAGACCGGTATCCTGATTACCGGCGATGGCGTGCCGCTGGATGCGGTGATCGCCGATTTCATGGCCGGGGCCGTCGAATACCTGACGCCCGACAATGATGACGACCACTGGGACATGATCGAGGGGCAGGGCAGCCTGTTCCACGTCTCCTATTCCGGGGTGACGATGGCGCTGGTCCATGGCGGCCAGCCTGATGCGCTAATCCTGTCCCACGAACCGACGCGCACGCATATGCGGGGCCTGCCCGGCTATGCCCTGCCGACGCTGGAGGCGCTGCGCGACATGGCGCTTCCCCTGGCCCGGATCGCCAACCCGAAGGCCGAGGTGGTGGGCATCTCGGTGAACACGGCGGCTTTGGGCGAGGACGAGGCCCTGCAATGCCTGGCCGATATCGAGAAGCGCATGGGCCTGCCCACGGCGGATCCGTTCCGGCAGGGCGCGGGCCGTCTGTGTGACGCGCTGGAGGCGCTATGATCCGGATCACGCGCGACAGCTTTCGCCTGGCCGAGGTGTTCACGATCTCCCGCGGGTCGCGGACGGAGGCGCAGGTGCTGACGGTGCATATGGAGCGGAACGGCGTCACCGGCCGTGGCGAATGTGTGCCCTATGGGCGGTATGGCGAGACGCTCGACAGCGTGGCGGCGCAACTGGAGGCGTCCCACGGCGACGTCACGGCCCTGCCCGCCGGGGCCGCGCGCAACGCGCTGGATTGCGCGATCTGGGATATGGAGGCCAAGGCCCTGGGCAAACGCGCCTGGGATCTGGCCAACCTCCCCGCGCCCCGGCCGGTCACCAGCGCCTTCACCCTGTCGCTCGACACACCGGAGAACATGCGCGCCGCCGCCGCCCGCAACAGCCACCGCCCGCTCCTGAAGATCAAACTCGGCACACCCGACGACATGGCCCGGCTTGAGGCGGTGCGCGCCGGCGCGCCGGAGGCCACGATCATCGTGGATGCGAATGAGGGCTGGAGCGCCGAGATCTATTCCGACCTCGCCCCGCATCTGGTGCGGCTCGGCGTGCAGATGGTCGAACAGCCCCTGCCTGCGGGTGAAGACGACATGCTGGCCGAGATCGCGCGGCCCCTGCCCGTCTGCGCCGATGAAAGCTGCCATGATCGCGCGTCCTTGCCCGGCCTGAAGGGCAAATATGACATGGTGAACATCAAGCTCGACAAGACCGGCGGCCTGACCGAGGCGCTGGCGCTGCGCGATGCGGCGCGGGCCGAGGGCTACACGGTGATGGTCGGCTGCATGGTCGGCTCGTCGCTGGCCATGGCGCCAGCGATGCTCGTCGCCCAGGGCGCGGAGATCGTGGACCTCGACGGCCCGCTCCTGCTGGCCGAAGATCGCGTACCGCCCCTGCGTTTCGACGGCTCGACAATCTATCCACCGGACGCCGCCCTTTGGGGTTAGGCGCCCTCCTGCCCCTCTTTGTTCCGGAAATATGCCGGGGAGCGCGAGGGGCTGGCCCCTCGCTCCCACCCCCACGGCCCTTCGCTTCACGCGGATGTGTTGTGCACCGGATTTCAAACTGGATCAGGGTCAGATCATGCCATTTGGAGCCCCTGCCATGCGCCTGATCCTCACCCTTTTCCTCGGCCTTCTGGCCACCCCCGCGCTGGCCTGCGGGCCCGATAGCGATTGCACCGTTCTGGATGGCACCCGCACCTATCGCTATTACATGCCCGACACCGACGCGTCCGTGGGCGCGATCTTCCATGCCCATGGATACCGGGGCAGCGCCGGTGGCGCGATGAACAATCAGGCATTTTTCGCCATGGCCGACCGTCTGAACATGGCGTTCATCGCGATGAATGCCGATGCCGAGGACTGGAACCTGGCCCACCGCCCGCGCGAGCCCGAGCAGGACGAGGCACGGGAATACGCCTATGTCGAAGCCGTCATCGAGGACGTGGCCGCGCGCATCGATCTGGACCGCGACCGCCTGATTGCCACCGGGTTCAGCGCGGGCGGCATGATGACCTGGACACTGGCCTGCGGCATGTCCGACGCCTTCGCGGGCTTCGTGCCCTATTCCGGCACGTTCTGGGCCCCGGTGCCCGAGACCTGCCCGACGCCGCCCGCTTTGCTGATCCATATCCACGGTCTGCAGGACGAGGTTGTGCCGCTGGAAGGCCGCGCCATCGGGCAGACACGGCAGGGCAATGTGATGCAGGCCTTTCAGATGTATGCGGCCCATGGTGGCCTGCCCGCCCCGGAGCCGATCGATTTCCCCCATGGCGAGGCCTGCATGGTCAGCATGGGGGAGACGGAGGGCGCGCTGGCTTTGTGCCTGTTCGACGGCGGGCATTCCTACTCCACCACCCGCGTCGAATGGGCAATTGAACAGATCCTTTCGGCGCTCTAGACCGGGCCGCAACACCCGGTAAGGAGGCCGATCAATGACCCGCACAGTCTACGTCAACGGAGAATACCTGCCCGAGGATCAGGCCATGATCTCGATCTTCGACCGCGGCTTCCTGTTCGCCGATGGCGTCTACGAGGTGACAAGCGTTCTCGACGGCAAGCTGATCGACTTCGCGGGCCATGCGAAGCGCCTGCAACGCTCGCTCGACGAGCTGGAGATGGCCAATCCGGTGACCGAGGAGGAATTGCTGGAGATCCACCGGGAGCTGGTGCGGGCCAACAACGTGACCGAGGGGCTGATCTACCTGCAGGTCACGCGCGGGGCGGCGGACCGGGATTTCGCCTATCCCGACGACGCGACGCCGACGATTGTTCTGTTCACCCAGGCCAAGGCGGGGCTGGCGGACAATCCGATGGCGAAGACGGGGATGAAGGTGATCTCCATCGCGGACGAACGCTGGGGCCGCCGCGATATCAAGACGGTGCAGTTGCTGTATCCGTCGATGGGCAAGATGGCCGCGAAGGCCGCAGGGGCCCATGATGCGTGGATGGTGGAGGACGGTGTCGTGACCGAGGGCACCTCGAACAACGCCTATATCGTGAAGGGCAACACGATCATCACGCGGCATCTGGGCCACGAGATCCTGCATGGCATCACGCGGGCCGCCGTGCTGCGGATGGCGCGGGAGGCCCAGATGAAGGTGGAAGAGCGCCCCTTCACCATGGAGGAGGCGAAGGCGGCTGATGAGGCCTTTGTCACGTCGGCCTCCACCTTCGTGATGCCGGTCGTGGAAATCGACGGCTCGCCGGTGGGCAGCGGGACGCCCGGCAAGGTGGCCGCGCGCCTGCGCGAGATCTACCTCGACGAGATGCGCAAGGCGGCGGTCTAGGCCGCCCGGACGGTCAGTTGGCCCATGATGGTCGTGGGCGGCAGCCCGCCAAGACCTTGCAGAACGGCGACGATGGAGTCGTTGCCATCGGGCATGTTGAGGACCAGGTGAAGGTCGGATCCATCCGGGGATACCAAAACTGATATGGTCGATGCGCCCATTGCGATGACGTCGGCTGGAAGGTCCGCAAAGATGTCCACGACCTCTTCTGCCGGATCGAAATCCGTGATTGTGACAGGGTCCAGCGCGCCGTTGGTGTAGAGTTCGAAATCGTCGTCCCCCGGCCCGCCGGTCAGGACATCGCCATCGTCGCCGCGAATGAAGTCGTTTCCGAAGCCGCCGCTCACGGTACTGCTCTGCCCGGGCTCGGAATAAAGCGGCTCGGCCACCGCATCGAGGAAGTCGGCGCCGGTGCCGCCGTTCAGCGTGCCCGACCCGTTGAAATCGATGATCGTGTCATTGCCCGCGCCGCCATCCAGACGGTCATTGCCCAGCCCGCCATCGATGAAATCGTTGCCCGCGCCGCCGAACACCACGTCGTCCCCCGCCTCGGCCAGAAGCTGATCATCATCATCGAGCCCGCGCAGCGTGTCGTCGCCCGCGCCGCCCAGAACCGTATCCTCGCCATCCCCACCGGACAGGAAATCGCGGCCAGCCTCGCCCAGGATGCTGTCATCGCCATCTTCGCCGTAGATGTCATCGTCACCGTCGGAGCCCACAATCGTGTCGTCGCCCTCGCCCGCCCGGACGACGCTGGCCTCCACGGCTTCGAGCAGATCGCCGGTTTCGGTGCCCTCGACGTCGAGGCGATTGCTGTCGCGCTGGCCGGTCTCCGCCTCGGCCGCGTCGTCATCACCGCCCAAAAAGGCGAACCCCGCGCCCAATACCAGGAGCAATATGGCAAGTTCCATAAAACAACGCTCGCACTAATAACAAAATATGTCCCACTATGCGGAGAGGCCGCCGAGCTTGTAAATGTGGCGTAATTGCGAACCCGTCCCATTTCGCGGGACAGAGCGTTTCCGTATTGGCAACGAGGCGGGCGCTAAGGATCCAGCAAATCCGGGTTATAAGCGACCAGTTCCACGGTGTTTCCCTCCGGGTCCTCGGTGAACACCCCACGCCATCCGACCCAGCCAAAATGCTCCACGCGATAGGGCCGATCCTGCGCGTCGTACCAGGCCATCACGGCGTCCTGTTCGGCATGGGGCAGGGACAGCGCGATGTGGTGGAGCGAGGACCGCGCGCCGGTTTCCGGGGCTTGGGTGCTGGTGGGGTGAAGGCCGGGCCGACCCGACAGCGCCTTGTCGAACAGGGCCAGGATCTGCGTATGCCCGCCGACGCCTTCGGCGATGCGGAAGAAGACGATCCGATCATTGGCGTTGCCCTGCATCCGCTCAAGGCCGAGCGTGTGTTCGTAAAACGCCGCCATCGCGGCGACATCATCGCAGCGGATGGCGATCTCGCCCAGGCCACGGATGCGGAAGGGCGGGGACGGGACATCTGTCATCTTGGCCTCGGGTTCAAACGGGTCGGTGGAGGGATTGGCTCACGGCAGCTTCGTTGATGGGCCGGATCGGCGACGGGGTTTGAAACCGCCCCGCGCGCACCCGCCCAAACGGGCATCGCCCCGTCATAGCGGAGCCATGGCCGCGCCCAGCCTCAGGAATTGCGGAGCCGCTCCAGGATCGAGAGGGACGCGTAGCCATCGGGCGTGACGCCAATGGCGGTCTGATAGCTGCGCACGGCGGCGATTGTGATCGGGCCGACCAGCCCGTCGATCCGGCCCGAATAATGCCCCGCCGATTGCAGATGGCGCTGCATCTCCTGTCGCTCATCGAAGCTGAGTGCGCGGTCGCCGCGCGGCCAGCCGGCCTCGAAGGCCGGGCCGCCGGTGATCCGGTCGCTCAGATGCCCGACGGCGATCACATAGGCATCCGCGGGGTTATAGCGCTCGATCACGCGGAAATTGTTGAACACCACCAGCGCGACGCCGCTATGACCGGCGGGCAGCAGGATCGAGGCGCGGCCATGGTCGGGGATCGGATCGCCGTTGACCAGGCGCACGCCCTGCCCGTTCCAGAACGCCACGCCGATCCGTTCCTGTTCGCCTGCCAGCGCATAATCGAACCCGTCGGGCAGAGTCACTTCCATCCCCCAGGGCTGGCCATAGGTCCAGCCGTGCTCGGCCAGGTAATGGGCGGTGGAGGCCAGCGCGTCGATGGGGTTGTCGCTCCAGATATCGCGGCGCCCGTCGCCGGTGAAATCCTGCGCGAATTCCAGATAGGAGGTTGGCATGAACTGGGTATGGCCCATCGCCCCGGCCCAGGATCCGGTCATGTTGCGGGGCCGCGTATCGCCCGCCTGCAGGATCTGCAGCGCCGCGATCAGTTGCGCTTCGAAAAAGTCCTGCCGCCGCCCATCATAGGCCAGTGAGGCCATCGCCTCGATGATGTCGGTGGAGCCGCGCATCGCGCCATAGGCGCTTTCGAGGCCCCAGATGGCGGCCACGACTTCGGCCTCCACCCGATATTGCTCTTCGATACGGGCCAGGGTCGTCCGGTATTCGGCCAATTGCGCGCGCCCGTTTTCCACCCGCGTGGCCGACACGGCGGAATCCAGATAATCCCAGAGCGCGCGGGAAAATTCGGCCTGATTGCGGTCCCGCTCCAGCACGCGGGTGTTGAGCTGCACACCCTCGAAGGCTTGGTCGAACGTGGCGCGCGTGATGCCCGCCGCCAGCGCGCGGGCCTGAAACGCCGCGATCCAGGCGCGGAATTCGGGATCGGAGGTCTCGGTGGCGCGCCCGGCGGCTTCGGCGGCGTCCCTAAGCTCCTCAGCCCGCGCCGCAAACTCCGCGGGAACCTCGCCGCGCATCGTGGGGCGGCGCGACGCCTCGACGGCAAGGGCGCTGGGCCCCTCCTCCGCATCTGTTCCGGATGTCACGAGACCGGTCACCGAAGCGCCGTCGGCCGAGGTCTCTTCGGCCTCCTCGATGGCCGTCACGGCGATCACTTCGATCTCGACACCCCGTCTTGGGGTGATCTCGACCGCGGGGGGGGCCGCCGACGCGATCTGTTCCGGGCGTGGCGACGGGATTGGCGAATTGGCCGGTGGCGCGGCCAGGGCCGGGGCGGCCCCGATCGACAGGGCCAGGACGGATACGCGGACAAAGCCAGACATGTGCAACGGCTCACTTATGCTCGACGGCGCTACGATACAGCAAAATTGGTTAAGACTAACAGGTTTTGCGCAACCGATGCGCGGGGTTCTGCCGGTTAGCGTGCCGTGAAACCGGCCAAGATCGGAGGATCGTCACCGGCGGGCGGCCTTCTTGCGCAGCTTGGTGTTCCGCGCCTTGGTGCCGCCGACCTTGCGCCGCGCGGGTGGTTTTCGCCGCCCCTTGCGCCGGGATTGCGGCCGCGCCTGCCCGTCATGTTCCAGAAGCTCCAGCGTCAATCCACCGGTCACCGGCACCGCTTCGGCCAGCTTCACGCGCACCCGGTCGCCGACGCCGATGATGATGCCGGTATCGGCGCCCATCAGGGTCTGGCTTTCGGCGTCGTAGTGGAAATATTCCTGCCCCAGCGCCCGCATCGGCAGCAGCCCGTCGGCACCCGTTTCATCGAGCTTCACGAACACGCCGAACCGGGCGATGCCGGAGATACGGCCGCCAAATTCCGCGCCGACGCGGTCCGAGAGGTAGGCGGCGAGGTAGCGGTCGGACGTGTCGCGCTCGGCCACCATCGAGCGGCGTTCGGTGTCGGAGATCAGCTTCGCGGTCTCTTCCAGCCTCTCGATCTCATCAGGCGCCAGGCCGTCCTTCCCCCAACCATGGGCAGAGATCAGCGCGCGGTGCACGACCAGATCCGCATAGCGCCGGATGGGGGAGGTGAAATGCGCGTAGGATTTCAGCGCCAGCCCGAAATGCCCGAAATTCTCGGGGTTGTAATAGGCCTGCTGCATCGAGCGCAGGGTGGAGAGGGAGATCAACTCGGATTGCCCGCTATCGACCGCGCCTTTCAGGAGCGCGTTGAGGTGCCGGGTTTGCAGGACCTGCCCCTTGGCGAGCACAAGGCCGGATGCCTCGGCCACCTCGCGCAGGGCATCGAGTTTTTCCGGGGAGGGTTCTTCATGAACCCGGAACAGAAGCGGTGTGCGTTTGGCGATCAGGGTTTCCGCCGCCGCCACATTGGCCAGCACCATGAATTCCTCGATCAGCCGATGGGCATCCAGCCGGTCCTTGAAGGCCACCGATGTCACCGTGCCGTCCTCGGCCAGCTCGATCCGCCGTTCCGGTAGGTCCAGCTCCAGCGGTTGCCGTTTGCTGCGTGCGGTCAGGAGCGCCTCATAGGCGGCGTAGAGCGGCTGGATCACCGGCTCCAAGAGCGGGCCGGTCTTGTCATTCGGCGCGCCGTCCCGGGCGGCCTGAACCTCCTCGTAATGCAGCGACGCAGCCGATTGCATCAGGCCGCGATGGAAGCTGTGCGCGATCTTCCGCCCCTCGGCATCGATGACCATGCGCACGGCAATCACGGCGCGGGGCACGCCTTCATGGAGCGAACAGAGATCACCCGACAGGCGATCCGGCAGCATCGGCACGACGCGATCGGGGAAATAGGTCGAATTGCCCCGCTTGCGCGCCTCACGATCCAGCGCCGATCCGGGTGTGACATAGTGGGCGACGTCGGCGATAGCGACCCAGATGACATGGCCGCCCTTGTTCTTGGGGTCGTCATCGGCATGGGCATAGCAGGCATCGTCATGGTCGCGCGCGTCAGCCGGATCGATGGTGACCAGCGGCATGTTGCGGAGATCCTCGCGGCCCTTCAGGCCTGCAGGCTTGGCCGCGTCGGCCTGCGCCATCACCGCATCGGGGAAGGCATCGGGGATGCCGTGTTCGTGGATCGCAATCAGCGACACCGCGCGGGGTGCGCCGGGATCGCCCAGACGGCTGGTGATGCGCGCCCGCGGCGCGCCCATGCGGGATTTGGGGCCGGCAAGCTCCCCCTCGACCAGTTCACCATCCTTTGCGCCGTGGGTATCGCCGCCGCGCACCTGCCATTCCTTGTCTGAGCCTTTGGAGATCGGGATGATCCGCCCGCCTTCGGCCCCACTTCGGAAAATTCCGAGGATTTTCCGGGGGTTGGTCCCGATCTTGCGGATCAGTCTGGCGGTGTATTGGTGATCCTCGCCGCGCGCCTCAAAGAGCTTGGCGAGGATCCGGTCCCCCTCTCCCAGCGCCGGATCCGCATTGCGCGGCGTGTAGAGCACCCGGGGCTCTGGCCCGTCGCCATGCCATTCCAGGGGCCGCGCAAAAAGATCGCCGCTATCATCAGGCGCCTGCACCGACAGGATGGTGACGGGCGGCAGTTTTTCGGGGTCGCGATAGGTGCGGCGCTTCTTTTCCAGATGGCCGTCGGCCTCCAGCTCCTTGAGCAGCTTCTTGAGGTCGATCCGGGCCGCGCCCTTGATGCCGAACGCCTTGGCGATGTCGCGCTTGGATTGTGCACCGGGATTGTCGGCGATCCATTTCAGCAGCTGGTCTTTGGAGGGGAGTTTGCTCATGACGCTGCCCTAACATGGGGGTGGCCGGGCGTCATCGCGGAAATGGCGACAGGCCCGTCTAAAGCAAACGTGATTGGTGCGGATCACGGATTCCCGGAATGCTTTGTGACATCCCAACCGCCCCTCGTGACATATCCCCAAGGTTGCCCATGATGATCAAATCCAAACTCCCGTTTCGGTTTCTGTTTGCCGCCCCGCTGCTTCTGCTCGGGCTTCTCCCCGGCGCGGGCGCCATCGCGCAACAGGAGGTGGACCTGCCCGATTACGTGATCGAGGAATTCGGCACCCCGCCCGCCATCCCCGAGGGCCCTTTGCCGGATGATCTGGCCGAGGCGGTGCGCGTGACCTTCGTACAGGTGTTCGATCAGGGGGCCTGGACGGCGGAACAGGATGCCGCGCTGGAAACCATTGCGGCCTCCGGCGATCCGCGCCTCGCCTGGCTGATCAGCGACATGATGCGCTTCAGCTTCCGGATGTCGTTTGATCAGGCGATGGCTGAGGCCGGTGCCGCCCTGCTGCAGATCGAACCGGGCGCGGGCAATCCGCAGGAGGAGATCACCAACCATCTGATGGCGTGGGAGATCCCGGATTTTCCGAGTTATCTTGAGGCCAAGCGCAGGATCTATACCGCGTTCGTCCCGGGATGGGAGCGCATCTTTGTGGAGGGTGACATCGATTGGCGCATGGTGTCCTGGGGCGGGGTCCTGATCGATGACCGGCCCTATGACACCACCGACACGCCGTGCAATTGCATCCCCGCGGCCGACAATCCCGAGATCGAGACGGCGGAAGAGGCGACATGGCTCGACGATGATGACATCGTTTTCGGGATCGAGGTGAACGGCGAATATCGTGCCTATCCGCGCCAGATCATGGAAGTGCGCGAAATGGTCAACGACACGTTGGGTGGGCGGCATCTGGGCATTCCCTATTGCACCCTGTGCGGCGCGGCACAGGCCTATTTCACCGACAATATGCCGCCCGGCGTGGAGCGCCCGATCCTGCGCACATCGGGCCTGCTGATCCGGTCGAACAAGGTGATGTATGACATCACCACCTATTCCGTGTTCGATACGTTCCTGGGCCGCGCCGTGACCGGACCGCTGGCCGAGATCGGGTTGCAATTGGACCAGGCCAGTGTTGTGACGACCGATTGGGCGTCCTGGCGCGAGGCGCATCCCGAGACGACCGTCCTGGTGGAGGCGCTGGCCCTTGGCCGTGATTTCGACTTCCGCAACGGGCGCGATGCGGATGGCCCGATCTTTCCCATCGGTGATGTCGATCCGCGCCTTCCGGTGCAGGAGGACATCATCGGCGTTGTGACCGCGTCGGGCACGCCCATCGCCTTTCAGCGCAGCACTGCGATGGCGGCCCTACTCTCGGGCGCGGAGATCGCGGTAGAAGACGTGCGGCTGGAACTGGATGCGGGCGGCATTCGCGCGGTCGGGCCGGAGGGCGAGGATCTGGGCAGCCATCAGGCGTTCTGGTTCGCCTGGTCGCAATTCCACCCCGACACCGAATTGTGGGAACCGGGCGGCTAGGACGCGAAATAGTCGGTGAGCACGCGGGTATAGATGCGCTTGAGGTCGTGGATGTCGCGGATGCGGACTCGTTCATCGACCTGATGCATGCGGTGCCCCACGAGGCCGAACTCCACGACCGGGCAGTGGTTTTTCACGAACCGGGCGTCGGATGTGCCGCCCGTGGTGGAAAGCGTGGGGGTGAGCCCGGTTTCCGCCGCAACCGCGTTTGACACAAGGGTCGACAGATCGCCGGGCGGGGTCAGGAAGGATTCACCGCTGAGCTTGGTCGTCATCTCGATGCGGGTGCCGGTTTCCGCGGCGACCTTGTCGGCCTCCTCCCGCAACCATGCGGTGAGGCTGTCGCCGGTATGGAGATCGTTGAAGCGCAGGTTGACGGTCATCTTGGTGCGTGCAGGGATGACGTTGCCCGCCGGATTGCCGGTATCGATGGTGGTTATGGCACAGGTGGACGGATCGAAATGATCGTTGCCCTCGTCCAACACATGGCTTGAGAGCCGATGGCCCAGAAGCGCCACGGCGGGCATCGGGTTGATGACCTTGTGCAGATAGGCGGAATGGCCCTGCTTGCCGATCACCTCGAAAAACGCGGTGAGCGCGCCGCGGCGGCCGATCTTGATCATGTCGCCCATCTGTTCGGGGCAGGTCGGCTCCCCCACGATGCAGACATCCATACGCTCGCCCGTCTCGGCCATCCAATCGAGCAGCGCGGTGGTGCCATCGGTGCTCTCGCCCTCCTCATCGCCGGTGATGGCCAGGATCACGGCACCGTCGGGGGGCGTGTCCTGCACAAAATCAATGGCCGCCGCGGCAAAGGCCGCAACGCCGGATTTCATGTCGGTCGCGCCCCGACCATAGAGCCAGTCGCCGTCCACCTCGGCGCCGAAGGGCGGATGGGTCCAGGCGGCTTCATCGCCCACCGGCACCACATCAGTATGGCCGTTGAAGCCGAACGCCTTGCCGTTGCCGCGCGTGCCCCAGCGGGCATAGAGGTTCGCGATCCCGTTGCGGTCCACCCGGGTGCAGTCGAACCCCGCCGCAGACAACACATCTTGCAGCAAAACCAGGGCGCCGCCTTCCAGCGGGGTCACCGAATTGCAGCGGACAAGATCGGCAGTCAACGCGACGGGATCAACGGGATGTGCGGGCATGAAAACCTCAAGTTCGAGTGAAAGCAGCACGTTAGCGGCGTGGCCGATGGATCACAATGTGGCAAGAACACGACACGGGCCTGCCGAAAATGGGATGGACTGGCCCGGACATATGTTAACGACGGGATCAATAATAACGCCGAGGCAGGCAGCGGACGCAAAAATGCGCCGCATCGAGCAGAGTAACGAGAACAGTCCCGCGAAGACCCGCAGGCGCGCAAGCGCTGTGCGCGGCCGTGCGAGACCGTCATTGTCGCCGCCATGCTGAGCCTCGGCCCGAACGGGTGATGCGACGCTATGCCGGCGACGGGTGACGAACTACCAATCAATGAAGGCGCCTCAGCGCTGCTGATGGCCAACACGATCTTCGGTCCCGGGGTGACGGTGACCGATGCCAGCTATTCGGGGTGGAGCCAATCCTCGGGCGTCTACACCAATGGCGACGCCGTTGCGGGCAGCCTGACGCCGTCGGATACCGGTGTGATCCTGTCCACCGGCCGCGCCAGCCACATCACCCAATCAAACGGTGATCCGAACCGATCCACCGGCACCTCGACCAATACGTCGGGGCAGAACAACAACGCGGATTTCAACGCGGCGGCGGGCACCAATACCTATGATGCCAGCTACCTCGACATCGATTTCATCCCGACAACCGACTTCATCACGATGCAGTTCACCTTCGCATCGGAGGAATACCCGGAATATACCGGTTCCATCTACAACGACATCTTCGGCGTCTGGGTAAATGGCCAGTTGGTGACATCGCCGGTGGTGAACGTCACGCAGATCAACTCGGTCAACCAAGACGAAAACGAGACGCTGTTCAACAACAACACGAACGACGATTACAACACCGAGATGGACGGCTTCACCGTGACGCTCACCCTGGTGATGCCGGTGAATGCGGGGATAGAGAACAACATCCAGATCGGCATCGCCGATGTCGGCGACAGCTCCTACGATTCCGCCGTTCTGATCGCGGCGGATTCCATTCAGGGCGAGTTTATCGCCCAAGACGACGTGCACACCTATTACGAGGGTTTCGTCACCGCGATTGACGTGCTGGCCAATGATCCGACCTCGGGCGGGGTGGCGTTCATCACCCATGTCAACGGGATCGAGGTGAACCCCAACGACACGGTGACGCTCAGTTCGGGGCACGAGATCACCCTGTTGCCGAACGGCGAGCTTCAGGTGGTCGCGCCGGCCAGCCAGACCAACCTGACCGAACCGGAAACCATCAACTTCACCTATACCGCCGATGACGGAACCGGGATCACCGACACGGCCTTTGTCACCATCACCGCGATCCCGTGTTTCGTGCGCGGCACGATGATCCTGACCGAGCGGGGCGAAAGGCCGGTGGAGGAGTTGCGGGCGGGTGATCTGATCGAGACCCGCGACAACGGCTTGCAGCCGATCCGCTGGATCGGGTCGCGGACGGTGCCGGCCGATGGGCGGTTTGCACCGGTGGCGATCGAAGCGGGCACGTTCGGGATGCATCGCCGCCTTGTAGTCTCGCCGCAGCATCGCGTGTTGCTGACCCATTGGATGGCGGAACTGATGTTCGGCGAAGAGGAGGTTCTGGTGGCGGCCAAGGACCTGGTCAACGATTGCTCGGTTCGGGTGCTGAGCGGCGGGGATGTCGATTATTTCCACGTCCTGTTCGATCAGCACCAGCTTGTCTTTTCCGAAGGTCTCGCAACCGAGAGCTTCCTGCCCGGCCCCACGGTTCTCAACGATCTGGACGAGGCGGTTCGCGACGAGGTTCTGACTCTGTTCCCGGAGATCGACCCCGATACGAAACAAGGCTATGGGCCCGCCGCCCGTATGCCGCTGCGCGCCTATGAGGCCCGCGCAATGCTGCATTGACGGGGCACGGACGATGACATGGCAAGCGATCTGGAGTGACGGGCGCACGCATCGGGCGCCACCGACGGCCTGCAATGCGCCGCTTCGCGCGCTGACCCTGAAGCTCGAAGTGATGGGGCCGCAGCGCCCGGTCCCCAAGCGCGGGCGCGGCCTGCCGTTGCGGGAGATCCCGCTGCGCCTCTGGCAGGGCGGATCCGATGGCGGCGAGGGGATTGGCCTGTACCTGATGCCGGGTGGCGCGCTGCGGCTGGTGCACGGCGAGATCGACCTGATCACCGGGCCACAGATGATGCGCCCCGGCGAGACGGTCGGCATTCGCTACATCTGCTGCTCGGAAGGGCGCGCGGAGGTGTTCGAGGTTACCAATTACGATCAGGATCGGACGGAGATCCTGCATTCCGGCCTCGCCCGGATCGCGACGCTGGCCGAAGCCTTGCCACGGGTCAGCGGGTTCCTGTCCATCGCCCATGTGGCCGCCGTTGCGTCCTCCGCCGTGCCTGCGGCCGATCTGCCCGGTGTTGAAAGCGGCGCATTGGTCGACACGCCCGAGGGGCCCCGCCCTGTCGATGTCCTGCGACCCGGTGACCTGATCCTGGATGCCGAGGGTGACGCCCATCCGCTGCGCTGGATCGAGGCGCGGCCGCGGCTGAGCCTTGGGCGCATGGCCCCGATCCGGCTGCGCGCGCCCTATTTCGGGCTGGCCCGCAACCTTGTGGTCACGCCGCAGACGCGGCTTTTGCAGACCGGCCCGGTGGTGGATTACTTGTGCGGCACGGAGGCGGTTCTGGCCAAAGCCGTCGATCTGATGACGGGGCGTGCCGTGCAGCGCGACCGTACCGAACCGATGCGCGTGTTCTACCACATGATGCTGGACGACCCGACTTGTATCCGGGTGGAACGCTGTCCCATCGAAACCGCGCATCTGGGCGATGTGCTGGCCCAGGGCGGGCCGCGGATCAGCCGGACGGCCGCACCGGTGGCGCGGGACCTGTCGCCGTCCCTGCCGCTTCTGGACCGGGCCACGGCCCGGGCGCTGGTTACGGCTGCGTCGCGGGCGGCGTAGCGGCGTTTGCCGCGCCATCATCGAAGAACGGCGTCATCTGCACCACGATAACGGCGTTTTCGGCCCGCGCGCGGTCCATGAGGCCGCGCTCTTCGTCGCTGATCTCATCCCCCTGCGCCACGCGCTCCTCCAACGTGCCATATCCGGTGACATCGAGCGGCGCGAGATCGGCCTGTTTCAGGACGGCCACGGTTTCGCGGACGGCCTCGGCCTCATCCACGCCGGCGGCGAAGCACAACAGGCCCGCGCCGGTGGCGCCATCGGGCAATCCGTCATCGGCCTTGCGGCCCACCTGGACAAGCAGCGTGTAGACGGCGGATGCGCGTTTTTCTTTTGATCGGGTCATGGAGCGCGGATGGCGCAGGAGGCCCTGCCGTGTCAAGGCCACGGTGACGGGCCAGCCCCGGCTACTTGCCGCGGATCATCCGCCAGCCCGCGATCAGGATACAGGCCCCGAGCAACCCGACCGCGCCCTGCGCGATCCAGGTGGGTGAGGCACTGATGCCGATGAGGCGCAGCAGGAAGTTGGCAACCACCGCGCCGAGTATCCCGAGACCGATATTCACGAAAAGCCCCGTATTCGCACCCATGATGCGGGAGCCGATCCACCCCGCAAGGCCACCGACGATGATGGCGGCCAACAACCCAAGACCTTGCATATTCATTCTCCTGTCATTGCCCGGAGGATCGGACGAGTCCCGCATCCTCCGCAAGGGGAACATCGCGGCGTGGGCGTCAGCGGCGATAAAGTTGGGGTGGCGAGCCGTTGCGATCAACGGCCCGAGGCAGGTCAGTCGCGCAACAACTCGTTGATCGACGTCTTTGACCGGGTCCGCTCATCCACCCGCTTCACGATCACCGCGCAGTAGAGGTTGACTCCGTTCTTCGACGGCATCGAGCCTGCCACGACAACGGAGCCCGACGGCACCTCGCCATACATGACCTCACCCGTCTCACGGTCCACGATCTTGGTGGATTGACCGATGAACACCCCCATACCCAGCACGGAGCCTTCGCGGACAATGCAGCCTTCGACCACCTCGGAGCGCGCGCCGATAAAGCAATTGTCTTCGATGATGGTGGGGCCCGCCTGCATCGGCTCCAACACGCCGCCGATGCCGACGCCGCCCGACAGATGCACGTTCTTGCCGATCTGCGCGCAGGAGCCGACGGTGGCCCATGTGTCGACCATCGTGCCACTGTCGACATAGGCGCCAAGGTTCACGAAAGACGGCATCAGCACCACGCCGGGCGCGATATAGGCGGACCGGCGGACGATGCAGTTGGGCACGGCGCGAAAGCCCGCGGCGCCCCATTCATTCACGCCCCAGCCCTTCCATTTGCTATCGACCTTGTCCCACCAGCTGCCGCCCTGGGCCGAGCCGCCCTGCATTTCCATGTCCTTGAGCCGGAAGCCCAGTAGCACGGCCTTCTTGGCCCATTGGTTGACGTGCCACGCGCCACTGTCCTGACGCTCCGCGACGCGCAGCGCGCCGCCATCCAGCGCGTTCAGCGTGTCTTCGATGGCGTCGCGGGTCTCCCCTTTGGTGGCCGGGGTAATCGTATCGCGGGCCTCCCACGCGGCTTCGATGGCGGACTCGAGTGCGGCGTTGGACATCTGTGTTCCCCTGTCTGGCGCGTGTTTGCCCGCCTATAGGCCCTGACGCGGGGTGAGGCAACAATCTGCCGCGCATACTGCAAATACAGTATGCGCCCGCGCCGGGCTTGAGTGACCCTGCCAGGGCGCGACCCCTTCCTTTTTCATCGCGCGTTTTCATTACTCAAAGAGGATTTTCCCAATGGCTATTCCCCCAAAACCCCGTTTCCGTGGTCGTGTGACCTATGTTCCCGGCCCCGGCGGTGCCAATCAGCCCGTCGCCGGTGCGAAGATACGCATCTGGGACGACGACGTGTCGGGCGATGATACGCTTGTCTCCACAACCGCCAATTCCGCCGGGCGTTTCAACCGCCGCGCGGCGAAGGACTGGCAGGATACCAAGACCGTGCGTCTGCCGTTCGGCGGCCGCGTGACCACACCCGACCCGACCGACCTGCCCATATTCATGATGAGCATCGAGGACCCGGCCACTGGCCAGACCATGACCGGCCCGTTTCCCTATGTCAGTGACGCGGTCGAGGTGCCGCTGGTGGTGCCGTGGCAAGGCGCCGCCCCGGCCCTTCCGGAGATCATGAACATCAACGGCACGTCGATCCGCCTGAATGACAGCCCCGATGAGATCTGGACCAAGATCAAGGATCTCGCTGAGGCCGGCACGGCCATCACCATCCGGTTTTCCGATGCCTTTCCGGCGGGCGCGAAGATGCCGTTCAAGAACGGCGCGCTCGATTATGCTGCGATGCGCGAGATCGCTTGCAGCATGATCGGCATTGATCCGAATAGCGAAACCCTCCAGGTGAACCCGGCCGTCGAGGTGCTGATCGCGAATGTCGCCATCATATTCATCCTGTTCGTGGCGGCGCCCATGGCGTTTGCCGCCAGCGTCTTCCTGATGACGCTGGGCGTGGCGATCCTCTTGGCCGTGGCGCTGGGCTACAGGGTCGAGGTCGAGCAAGAGAGCGGCGGGATGACCGGCCCGATGGAGGTTCTGGTGCCGATGGTCGACCTGAAGATCAAGCTGGTGCCACCGGCCTGAGCGCAGGCTCGGTCGCCTTGGGCGCGGCGGCGCGCCCAAGGCATTCCAGAACGATATCCGTATGGGTGAGGATCGTGAGATAGCCGCCATCGTGGATCTCGGTCAGCGTCAGTTTCTTCGGGAACGCCGCCGCAAAGGCGCGCGCGGTCTCGATATTCGAGATGCCGTCGTGACGGCCCTGGATCAACTCGATGGGCACGGGGCAGGCGTGCACCCAATCGGACCAATCCCGCATCGCATGATCGAAGGCCACAACCGCATAATCGAACCCCTGGGCCAGGCACGTCCGCACGGCATGGTCGAATTCGGCCACGTTTTCCGCCGTCGTGGCGGTGGTCACATCGGGCTCATGCCCGCGCAATTGCATCGCAAAGAGCCGCCGCGTGCCCATCGCCTTCCAGGCGCGGATCGCGGCACGGATCACCAGCCGGTACATGCCCGGTGACTTGTGGATCGCCCGCATCAGCGCGGCAACCCAAGGCGAGCGGACCTTGGTGGCATCGAAGAACGGCGCGGGCACCAGGGTGGACTGGATGACGATCCGGCTCAGGTGGTCGGGGATCAGCCCGCCCACGGCATAGGCGAAGGTCGAGGAGGTGTTGTGCGCCCAGAGAACCGCACGGTCGCTGCCCAACTGGTTTTGCAGCGTCCGGATATCTGCAGCGAGGCAGGCATTGTAATCCTGCCCGGAAGCTGGCGGATCCGTGCGGCCGCATCCGGGGCGGCACAGGCTGGCGACGCAGAGGCCCGCGGCGTGAAACCGCGCCTCCACGGCGGCGGGGAACAGGCATTGCGTCGTGTCGGGGATGTAGACGACCAACCGGCCCGACAGATCTCCGGCCAGCGTGACGTCGATCCCGCGGCCGCCTGCGCCGAGGAGGTCGAACCGTTTGCGGTAGGGGTGGCTGGCGACCTGGGCCACCGGCTCGACATCCTGAAAGAATTGCGAAATCGCGAGCGTGTTGCGCATCAGCTCGGCCTGTGACGAGGCCCCGGCCTTGTTCATGATGGTCTGGAACTGGGTGCGGACCGTCGCAGGGGACCTTTCGCGCATGGCCGCGATCTCCCGCAGGTCATACCCTTCCAGAAAGGCGGCCAGAACTTCCGCCTCCGCCTCCGTCAACTGGTAGGCCCGCATCATCAAAGCGGCCACATCGGCACGCCAGACCGGATCGATGATGAACACCAGGGCACTGCGCGCACCCTCATCGCCATCCATCGACGGGATCACCGCGAGCGTGGCGGAGCGGTCGGTGTCCAGATGCACGGCCTTGTGGAGCGCAACCTCGCCGCCTGCGTTGTTGCGCGGATCCAGCGCGCGCCGGATGACGGCCCCCAGCGGTTCGGCGCGATCCAGCCCGTAGCCAATCGTATCGACATGATCGCCCGGATCGAAATCGAGCCGCCCCATCGCCATCTCGTTCATCGCCGTGACGATCCCGTCGGCGCGCACCGCAAAACTGGAATGGGGCATGGCGTTGAGCAATTGGCGCAGGCGGGGGCCGATCACGTCGCTGTCCTCGGCCGAATTGATCGCCATCAAGGCAGTGTCGACAGCGCGATCCAGCTCGGGCGTCACGGCGGCGAGGGATTCATTTTCGAAGACGTGGTTCCACGTGGCAACAAGCTCATCGAACTTGAAAGGATCGGAGGCCGCGGCCTCAACCACGGCATTCAGTTTGTCGGACATGAACCGCCGCCCAATGGGCTTTGTTGAGGTGTGAGCCACCTTAGCACTCCGCGTTAACGACCGTCCTACCGCATATGCAGTATGACGCGAACCGGCCGTTTCGGCACCCCCGGGGGGCGGGCGCACGACCAGAAGCCGTTCGGAAGGCGCTGTGGCTTGGCCGGGCGCGCCGCCGTCGGCAACGTGACCAGCAGGTCTGACGTCGCGGATTTCAACGGCTTCGGTTTGCCGGGAGTCCCAGCCGCTGGATCGATCCGCGTGTGGCGGATCCATCGCCTGTGCCGCGTTCCGCGGGCCTTCCGCTGTTGCCGGCGGGTCGTGGTGAATTGGCCCAGTTGCGCCGCCGCGCCACCTGACGGTTCAGCCCTGCATATTGCGGGCCCATCCCGTTGCCGGGGCGGGCCTTTTCGCGTGGTCAGGGCGGCGGCGGCGGGCTAGGGTCCCATGAACCAACGCCCGGAGCGCGCCCCTATGAAAGACGACCGCAAGCCATTTCGAAACGCCCATCAGGACATCGAATATGCGCAGCACCTTCCCAACACCCCGCAGGCCCAATCGCCCGCCTATCGCCTTGCCTTCGCCGATCCCGATTTCCTGTGTCGGGACGAGTTGCGCCCGGTGCGGCTGCAACTGGAATTGCTGAAACCGCAATTGGGGCTGGATGAGCGCGGCATCACGTCAACGATCGTGCTCTTCGGCGGGGCCCGCATCCCGCGCCCCGAAGACCGCGATGGCGCGCGCAGCGATACCCTGCGGGACATGTCAAAATATTATGAAGAGGCGCGCGAATTCGCCCGTGTGATCACCGAGCGCAGCGTGGAGACGGATTGCACCGAGAATGTCGTGGTGACAGGGGGCGGGCCGGGTGTGATGGAGGCCGGCAACCGGGGCGCGATGGATGCGGGCGGATGCTCCATCGGGCTCAACATCGTATTGCCCCATGAGCAGGAACCGAACCACTACGTCACGCCGGAACTGTGCTTCAACTTCCACTATTTCGGCATCCGCAAGATGCACTTCCTGCTGCGTGCCAAGGCGATTGCCGTGTTTCCCGGCGGGTTCGGCACCATGGACGAGTTGTTCGAGGCGCTCACGCTGATCCAGACCGGCCGGATGGAACAGGTGCCGGTGCTCCTGTTTGGCGAAGCGTTCTGGCGCGAGGTGGTGAACTGGGATGCGCTTGTGCGCGCCGGGACCATTTCGGCCGACGACCTGAACCTTTTTCGCTTCGTGGAAACGGCGCAGGACGCGCTGGATGTGATCGACGGCTGGACGCTGTCGGGCAAACGCGGGGAGATCCCCGGGCGCTAGCGGGACCGATCAGAATGTAATGGCGAAATTCACGCCAAAGGTCAGCAGATCATGATTCAGTGCGGTTGCCGTGGGGAAATCGCTGAAATGGTGCTGGAGAAACTCGGCTCCGACCGTGACCCGGTCACTCACCCGGTAGTCGACGCCCAGCCCGTAGAACATGCCCGGCCCGTCATTGATGCCCGCGCCGGTATCCATCGTGATATGGGCATACCCCGCAGTGCCATAGACCAGCACATCGCCGAAATCGTAGCCGAGTTCACCGCCCACGCGCAGCAGCTCAACCTCCTGGGTGGGTGACAGAAGAAGGATGTTCGGAGAAATGCGGTCCACGTCGTAGGTGCCGACCATGTAGTCGATCTCGCCGCCCAGGACGATATCACCGAAATCGTACCGATAGCCCGCGAAAACACCCGTGAGATGGCCGGTAAAGGAGGTGAGGAAGCCGATGGGCGCGGCGCTGTTTTCGGCATTGGCGATATAGTCCAGCTGCCCGCCGGCATAGAACCCGGTCCAATCCTGGTCGGCCGCAAGGGGCACGATCACTGGCGGCGGGGCAGGGTTGGGCACGTCGCCACCCGCAAAGGCAGGAGCAGCGGCAAGGACGGCTATGGCGGTCAGGACAGTGCGGATCATGGGGGTCTCACCGATATGATATGGTGAGACCCACTATACACGGATGATCGTCCGGGCGTCTTGGAGGAATCCCCTACTCGGCCCCGGTACCACGAGTCACCGTTTCAAGAACTGACGGCGGCACCGCTACCCCGCATGATCAATAGTGGAAGTTGATCTGCACACTCAGGTTTGTCTGCTCGACATTTGCATCGCTGCCTTCATTGAAGTTGCTGAAGCTCTGTCTGACCGCCTCAAACCCAATCGAGGTGGATTGACCCAGCTGGTAGGCAACGCCCAGGCCCGCAAACGTGCCGAATGACGACGTATCGCCGAAGCCAACCGTGTCCTGAAACGTCATCCGGGCAATGCCCAAGGTGCCATAGGGCATGAAACGGCCGAGGTCATACCCGGCCTGACCACCGAGGCGCGTGGTTGTTACGCGGACATCCACATCCGCGAAACCCGGTTGCGTAATCGCCTGTTCGCCGACGAGGAATTCCAGCTCGCCGCCATAGACGAAGGCATCATTCTGGCGCCAGAAACCGACCTGGCCACCGCCGATCGAACCTTCCAGTCCCAATTCGATACCGGGAAAGGCATCGCGGATGAAGGAACTGTCCGCGGCAAAACCATATTGAAAGCCAAGATAACCTCCGGCCCAGCCGGAGCCGCCGCCGGTGACGCTACTTTGTGCATGGACAGGGGACGTGAATGCCATTGCAATCAATGGCAGGATAAAGCGGTTCATTTTTGAACTCCGTTATGTGCTCGACAAGCCTCAATGTCGTGCCCGCATGATACCGCCGCCCGTGGGGATTTGCGCCCCCGATCTGTGCGCAACCGGCCATCTGTTGCGGGGACGTCACAGCCCCTATGTCGTGGACTAATTCAACCCGCCGGAAATCAGCGGCAGACATTGCTGCGGCACCTCACCCAAGGCCACGCGCATGCCGCGCGGCGGGCGATCCACCGGCGGATCGGTGTTGGGCGGGCCGGGCGGCGGCGGGTTCAGGATGCGCGCCGCACGGTCGTAGGCTTCCTGACAGCCATCCCCCTGCGGCGGCGCCTGGTTCACGCAATCCCTGTCCCCCGCCGGGCAGCGCAGACGAACGTGGAAATGGTAGTGATGGCCGTTGGCGGGACGGATATGGCTCAGCCACGACCGATCCCCCGTCACGTTTTGGCACAGCCAGACCTTCACCCCGGTGGTCACGAAGATCCGCTCGACCCGCGGATCGGTCGCGGCCAGGCGGAGCACCTCGGCATGGTCGGCTGTCCAGTTGCCATTCACCGACGCGCCGCGTTGCGCGCGCACGGAGATCGACGACAGCTCCTCGCGCTCCTGCCGGGTCAGATCGAGACGCTCGGGCGGATACATCCAGATGTCGGCGTCGAGCCCCACCTGATGACTGGCATGGCCCGTCAGCATCGGCCCGCCGCGCGGCTGACTGAGATCGCCGATATAGAGCCCGGCCCAGGACGTGTTGCGCGTCACGCTGGCCGACAGCCCCTGCAGGTAATCTATCAGTTCCGGGTGGCCCCAATTGCGGTTGCGGCTCAGGCGCATGGCCTGCCAGTGGGGGCCGGTTTCGGCCAGCTCGACCCCGCCCGCCAGGCACCCGTTGGAATAGAACCCAATCGCTTCGGCCGCGCCGCCGCTTGCCGATGTCTGGGCGCCGAAATATTGCCGCGCCTCGCTGGAGGATTGCGTCGCGTCCAGACGAACGGTCGAGCCGCCACCCGATGCACAGGCGGCCAGAAACAGCATCGCGAACGGAAACAGACGTTTCATTGCAAATCTCCTACGGGTCGGTCGTCCCCTCGGGATCAACCCAGAATAAGATGATTAACCCAAGACCGAACAGAAAAATCAACGGCAACATGCCGAGGCGTGCATCCCCCAGCGTGGATGTCGTCAGGAAAATCAGGGCGGGGCCGAGGAACGAGGTGGCCTTGCCGGACAGGGCATAGAGGCCAAACGCCTCGGTCGGCTTGTCGGGTAACGCGTGGCGCACCATCAAGGTGCGAGACGAGGCCTGCAGGATGCCGCCCGCACCGCCGATCACGGCACCGCAGATGAAGAACGAAATGTCGGGCAAGCCGGAGCCTTCGGTGAGGCTGATGCCCCAGATGCTCTCCCGCGTCATGCCGACAATGAACAGGCACACCGCCATCAGGACAAGGATCATCACGATGATCAGGGGTTTGGGCCCGGTGCGATCATCCACACGCCCCCCGACCCACGTCGAGATCGCAGATGTGATCGCGGCAATGATGCCGAAAATGCCGACTTGCGTGATCGACCAGTTCAACACCAGCGTCGCATAGGTGCCGCCGAACGTGTAAAGGGCCACCAGCGCATCGCGATAGAACATCGACCCGCCCAGATAGGCCAGAAGGCTCGTGCGCCCCGGAAGGCTTCGGATCGTCGCCCAAAGATCGCTCATCGCGCGCCGCGCGCCGCCGGGTTTGGCCTCCCGCGGGGCCTCGCGCACCCACATCGCGAAGGGGATCATGAAGACCACGTACCAAAGCGCCATGAACGGCCCGACAAACCGGGTGCCCTCCCGCGTGTCGGGGTCGAGGCCAAAGGGCGGCGCAAAGCCGATCAGCGTGCGCCCGCCTTCCTGTTCCACGAATAAAAGCAGCATGATGAACAGGGCCGTCACGCCACCGGCATAGCCCCAGGCATAGCCCGATCCGGAGATGCGCCCGATCTCATCCTTGGTCCCAAGCTCGGGCAGGAGCGAATTGGTGAAGATGGTGGTGAACTCCGCCCCGATCAGGCCGATCCCGAAGACGATCAAGGCCCAGGTCAAGAACGCGCCGTCGGGCATCAGGAACCACAGGCCCGCGGACCCCAGGATGTAAAACAGGGAAAATGCGACAACCCACGGCATGCGTTTGCCGGCATTGTCGGCCAGGGCACCCAGAATGGGCGCGCAGATCGCGATCACGATCCCGGTCAGCGTCTGCCCAAGGGACCACAGGCTCTGCGCCTGGGCATCGGCGGCCTGCTCATCGAGGCCGGTGCCCAAGTAGTACTCGGCCGCAACCGCTGCGAAGTAGGGGCCGAACACGAATGTCAGGCCAAGGGTGAAATACGGCTGGCTGGCCCAGTCAAACGCCCACCATCCCCAGATGCAGCGCTTCCCCTCGGGCGAGGCGGAATCGTAGGGGGGCAACGGGCGGCGGGCAGCGATGGTTTTCATGGGGCGGAGCCTGCACCCCCGACGCCCCCATGTCCACTTGGAAGCCCGGCCTCAGACCTCAGGGGGCCAAGGGCGTGTCGCATCCGCCGCAGCCCAGGCCTGCACCCAATCGGGCAAAGCGGGGGATGCATCAGCGACATTCATGGCGTTCGCCACATCCTCCACCGGAGCCAGACGCCCGCCTTTCGTCACACCGGTGCGCAACAGCGCGTGGTTGCAGCAGGTCTCGCCGCGCCACATCGCCTGTTCCAGATAGAAGAACCGATCATCCCAGCCCAGAAACCGCGTCCGCAGCTCAAACCGTTGAAACGGCGTGATCCGGGAGCGGTAGCGCACCGTGGACCCGGCCACGACAAGGCCCCAGCGCTCGCGCTTCAGCACATCCATCAAACCGACGCGCACCGAGAGGCCAAAGCGCCCGAGATCGTAAAGCGTCAGGATCCGGCCATTGTTCATCTCAAGGAACATGTCGATATCGACGGGCCAGCATGTCATCGGCAGGACATGGGTATCGAACCGGCCAAGCGGCGGCTTGCGGTGTTCGTTCAGAAGCAGAGTGGCGAAGCGGGCAAAAGGATACATGCGCCGCAGTTTCTATGGCGGCCGCGCCTGTGCAACCGCGCCGTCACGTCATTTGCGCGCCAATCATTCGAAATGCCCGCCCATAACTGCAAGTCGACAAATCGTCGGGCCAGTTTCAGCCATCGCTTGCAGCCCGGCCCGTACCTGCCTATCTGCACCACACACTCAGCCAAGCGGAAACACGCCCATGACGTCCCTATTCCAGATCCTGATGCTCCTGATCGATGTCGCGTTCTTCATCGTTGTCGTCCACATCATCATGAGCTGGCTGATCAATTTCGGGGTTCTGAACATGAACCAGCAGATCGTGGCGCAGATCTGGGACGGGCTGAACCGCCTGCTTCAGCCGATCTACGACCCGATCCGGCGCATCCTGCCCAATATGGGCGGGCTGGACCTGGCCCCGCTGATCGTGATCCTGGGCCTCTACGTGGTCGAGATCATCTTGCGCAACAACGTGGCGCTGTTCCTCTGATCCGGTAGATCAATTCTATATCAATTCAGGTGATCGGCAGCGAAAGCCGCCTCCTGCCCCCAGATATCCAGAACCCTCTGATCACGCCCGCAGGCCGTCCGATAGAGGTCGTAGGCGACCGACTTCCGGCGCGGGCCGAAGCGGGTGAGAATCAACTCGTTCGACCGGTAATAATCCTGATGATAGGCCTCTGCCGGATAGAACGGGGCCGCGTCGCGGATCGGGGTGACGATGGATTGGCCCAACGCCCCCTCCGCCTCGAGGATCGCGCCCTCGGCAATGTCGCGCTCGCGCGCATCCGCCACGAAAATCGCTGTCGTATAGCTTTCGCCGCGATCACAGAATTGCCCGCCCGCATCGAGCGGATCGATGGAGCGCAGGAACAGCCGCAGGAGCCCGGCATAGGGCAGCACGTCGGCATCATAGGTGATCTCGACCACCTCAAGATGGCCGGTGCCGCCGCGCACGACATCGCGGTAGCTGGGGTTGGCGACGTCGCCGCCCGCGAAGCCAGACACCACCTCGACCACGCCGTCGACCCGTTCGAAATCGCTTTCGACGCACCAGAAACAGCCGCCCGCCACAACGGCGGTGCGAATGTCTTCGGCCTGCGCGCGGCCAGTGTGCAGGGTCAGGCCCGCAAGGATCGCCAGCGACAGGGCAAACACCTTGATCGTGTCGCGAATGGGATGTCTGGGCATGGGACCCTCCGATGTGATGCAGGAAGGCTCACCCATGCAGGGCTTGCATTGCAAGCGTCGGCGATGTGTTCTCACGCGGAAATGAAGGGAGGTGCTGATGCGAATTGCGATGTGGTCGGGGCCGCGCAACCTGTCGACGGCGATGATGTATGCGTTTGGCAACCGGGCGGATTGCACGGCGTGGGATGAACCGTTCTACGCCGCTTACCTGTCGCAGACGGGTATCACCCACCCGATGCGCTCCGAGATTCTGGCCGCACAACCCCACGATTCCGCGACCGTGATTACCCAGATCGAGCAGCCAACGGATCGGCCTGTCCAATACCTCAAGCTGATGACGCACCACATGTTGGCGGACTTTCAGCTGGATTGGGCCATCGGTTGCCACAATATCCACCTGATCCGCCATCCCGCCCGCGTCATCGCAAGCTATACGGCAAAACGGGAAACGCCGGACCTGACGCTTGATGATATCGGTTTCGGGCAGGCGGCGCGGATCTACGAAGCGCTGCCCGGGCCGGTGATCGACAGCGCTGACATTCGTGCCGACCCGGCCGCCCTGCTGCGCCTTTTATGTGACGCCATCGGCCTGCCCTTCGAGTCTGCCATGCTGCACTGGTCTGCGGGACCGAAACCGTTTGACGGTGTGTGGGGCCCGCATTGGTACGATGCCGTGCACCGCTCCACCGGGTTTGCCGGGGCGGAGGGCCCTTTGCCGGATGTTGAGGACGCCCATCGCGATCTGCTTGATGCGGCCCTGCCGGTGTACGATGCGATGCACGCGGCGCGCCTGCGCCCATAATCGCGCTGTCATGGAAACGTCTCTTGCAGGCCCCTTGCGGCTTTGCCAAATTGGGACATGGAAGCGAACACCCCCCAAATCCCCACATGGCAGGACGTTGCAAGCGATCTGGTTGCCGTGGCCGCGGGCCGCGCGCCCGCTGATCTGGTGCTGCGCGGTGGCCGGATCGTGCTGGTTCAGACCCGCGAAGTGATGGAGGGCTGGCAGGTGGCCGTAAAGCATGGCCGCTTTGCCTATGTCGGCCCGGATGCCAGCCATTGCATCGGCCCGGAGACGCAGATCGAGGAACTGGGCGGCCATTGCCTGATCCCCGGCCTGTGCGACGGGCATATGCATATCGAAAGCGGCATGCTGACCCCGGCGGAATTCGCCCGGGCGGTGATCCCCCATGGCACCACCTCCATGTTCACCGACCCCCATGAGATCGCCAATGTCTTCGGCCTGCGCGGTGTGCGGCTGATGCATGACGAGGCGCTGATGCAGCCGGTGAATATCTGGACGCAGATGCCGTCTTGCGCGCCCTCCGCGCCGGGGCTTGAGACGACGGGGTATGAGATCGGGCCGGACGACGTGGCCGAAGCGATGGGCTGGCCCGGCATCATTGGCTTGGGCGAGATGATGAATTTCCCCGGCGTGGTGAACGGATCGCAACAGATGCTGGCCGAGATTGCCGCGACCCAGGCGGCGGGCAAGACCGTGGGCGGCCATTACGCATCGCCAGACCTTGGCCCGGCGTTTCACGCCTATGCCGCCGGGGGGCCGGCGGACGACCATGAAGGCACCTCCGAGACCGATGCGATGGCCCGGATGCGGCAAGGCATGCGGGCGATGATCCGGCTCGGATCCGCCTGGTACGATATCGAAAGCCAGATCACCGCGATCACGGAACGCGGGTTAGATCCGCGCAACATGATCATCTGCACCGATGATTGCTTTGCCAAGACACTGGTGGACGACGGCCACATGAACCGCGCCGTGCGCCACGCCATCGAATGTGGGTGTGACCCGCTGATCGCCCTGCAAATGGCGACGATCAACACGGCCACACATTTCGGGCTGGAGCGCGAGATCGGCCAGATCGCGCCCGGCAGGCGCGCGGACATGATCGTGACGCGGGATCTGCGAGAGTTGCCGATCGAGGTGGTCTTTGCCCGCGGAGCGCGGGTTGCGCAATTCGGCACCTGCCTTGTGGATTGCCCGCATCTGGACTGGCCGGAGGATACCCGCACCTCGGTCCATCTGGGCCGCGACCTGAACGCGGCGGATTTCGAGATCCGCGCCGATGGGGATGAGGTGACCGCCAATGTGATCGGTGTGGTCGAAAACCAGGCACCGACCAAGGCGCTGACGGCGACGCTTCCCGTGCGGGACGGGATCGTTGAGCCCGATGGGATCGCGCAGATCGCCCTGGTGGAGCGCCATCGCGGCACCGGCGGCGTGACCAATGCCTTCGTCAGCGGGTTTGGCTACGGCCCAGGCATGGCCATGGCCTCCACCGTGGCCCATGACAGCCACCACATGATTGTTGTGGGCACCGACCGCGCCATGATGGCGAAAGCGGCTATGCGGCTGGGGGAGGTTGGCGGCGGCGTGACCCTATGGCAAGACGGTGAGGAAAAGGCGCTGGTGGAACTGCCCATTGCGGGCCTGATGTCCGACAGCCCCGCCACGGAAGTTGCCGCAAAGGTCACCAAACTTGTCAATGCGATGGAGGCGGCGGGCTGCACGCTCAACAATGCCTATATGCAACATTCACTGCTGGCCCTTGTGGTGATCCCGGATCTTCGGATCTCGGACCTCGGGCTGGTGGATGTCCGCACTTTTCAGCTGACCGATGTGATCATCCCATGATGACGCTCGCAAGATTTCCATATGCGCGCAGAACGCGCAATTCGATTGAGGCCTTATGAACACGCAACCGACCAATCATATCCACTCCCCCGATCAGGGCACACATATGCCCTTCACCGATGCCGCGGGGGCCGTGGCGCATTTGCAGCATCTCTATACGGAAGCCAGCGAGTTCCTCTGCGCGCGCTTCTCGGACACGCTCGCATCCGGGGCGCCCGATGCGACCCGGTTCCGCGCCTATTATCCCGAGATCCGGCTGACGACCTCTACCTTTGCCGCCGTCGATAGCCGGTTGAGCTTTGGCCATGTATCCGAGCCCGGCATGTATGCCACGACGATCACCCGGCCGGACCTGTTCGAGAATTACCTGTTCCAGCAGATTGGCCTGTTGCTGAAGAACCACGGTGTGGGCGTGGCCATCGGGCCGTCGATGACGCCGATGCCGGTGCATTTCGCGGTGGCCAACGACACGGCCATATCTGTTCCGCAAGAGGGCGCCGGTGAGTTTACCCTGCGCGACGTCTTCGATGTGCCGGATCTGGCGACGACCAACGACGATATCGTCAACGGCGTGGGTTTCACCTATGAGGACGGTGCCCTGCCGCTCGCCCCGTTTACCGCCCAGCGGATCGATTATTCGCTCGCCCGGCTCAGCCATTACACCGCAACCGATCCCGCGCATTTCCAGAACCATGTTCTGTTCACCAATTACCAGTTCTACGTGGATGAATTCGAGGCCTATGCCCGGGCGCAATTGGCCGATGCCAAAAGCGGCTACACCAGCTTTGTGGCAACCGGGAATGTCGAGATCACCGACCCCGAGACCGCCATTGTACCCCCGGCCAAGATGCCGCAGATGCCGACTTATCACCTGAAAAGGGAAGACGGCAGCGGAATTACGCTTGTGAATATCGGTGTTGGGCCGTCCAACGCCAAGACGGCAACCGACCATATCGCCGTCCTGCGCCCCCATGCGTGGATCATGGTTGGCCATTGCGCCGGCCTGCGGAATTCGCAGCGACTGGGGGATTTCGTACTCGCCCATGCCTATCTGCGCGAAGACAAGGTGCTGGATGATGACCTTCCGGTCTGGGTGCCCGTCCCGGCTCTGGCGGAAATTCAGGTGGCACTGGAGACGGCGGTTGCCAATGTGACGGAATTGGAAGGGTTCGAACTCAAGCGTATCATGCGCACCGGCACAGTGGCCAGTTTTGACAACAGAAACTGGGAGTTACGCGATCAATCCGGACCGGTTCAGCGGTTGAGCCAATCCCGCGCGGTGGCGTTGGACATGGAAAGCGCCACGATTGCGGCCAACGGATTCCGGTTCCGGGTGCCCTACGGCACGCTTCTGTGTGTGTCCGACAAACCGCTCCACGGGGAACTGAAGCTGCCCGGCATGGCATCGGACTTCTACAAATCGCAGGTGTCGCGCCATTTGCTGATCGGTATTCGGGCCATGGAAAACCTGCAAAAAATGCCGTTGGAGCGCCTTCACAGCCGGAAATTGCGCTCATTCGAGGAAACAGCCTTCCTTTAGAGTGGCGATTTTCGCTCAAGACCCATGTTTTTCAGCGAAAACCGCACACGAAGCGTTGTGTGGCCCCACCATATTCGGTTAGCTTCCCCGCAACCGGCCCAAGGGCTCGGGGGATAGACAGCAGGAGAATAAGCACATGGCAACCAAACCCATGACCAAGACCCAACTCGTCGCGGCACTGGCCGAAGAGATGGGCGCAGACAAAAAAGCCGCGAGCGCAGCGCTGGACGCCGTGACCTCGGTTGTCACCAAAGAAGTCGCCAATGGCGGCGCAGTAACCCTTCCCGGTATCGGCAAAGTGTATTGCCGCGAGCGCCCCGAGCGCATGGTCCGCAATCCCGCCACGGGCGAGCAGATCAAGAAAGAAGCCGACAAGCAGGTGAAAGTCACCGTTGCGAAGGCCCTGAAAGACAGCGTCAACGGCTAACGCGTTTGGGCAGATTGCCCCTCGCGAATGAACATGAAAGGGTCGCGCCCACGGGGTCGCGGCCCTTTTGCTTTGAGAAGGGCGCTTCGCTTTGACCGACACCCGAATGGATTTTCGCGCGCTGGCCATGGGCCTGACATTCGCGTTGATCTGGTCATCGGCCTTCACCTCGGCCCGGATCATCGTCGAGGCCGCGCCGCCGCTCTATTCGCTATCGGCCCGCTTCGCGATCTCGGGGCTGATCGGCATCGGGATCGCGCTAGCGCTGGGGCAATCCTTTCGCCTGTCGCGCGCGCAATGGCGCGCCGTTGTGGTGTTCGGGATTTGCCAGAACGCGATCTATCTGGGCTTGAATTTCGTCGCCATGCAGTGGATCGAGGCGTCGTTTGCCGCCGTGATCGCCTCGACCATGCCGCTTCTCGTGGCGCTGGCGAATTGGACGATCTTTCGCGAAAAGCTGCCGATGATGGGGGTTCTTGGCCTGATCGCGGGTTTTGCTGGTGTCGCGATCATCATGGTGCAGCGATTTGGCGGCGGGGCGGATCCGCTGGGGATCGTTCTGTGTCTGATCGGGGCCGTCGCCCTGGCCGCCGCCACGCTGACCGTCAAGAGCGCATCGTCGGATGGCGGCAACCTTCTGATGATCGTGGGCCTGCAGATGCTTGTGGGCTCGGTCGCCCTCCTGCCTCCGGCCCTGCTGCTGGAGACATTCGCCGTCGACTGGACCACGCCGTTCATCATCGCCTTTGTCTACACCACGCTGATGCCCGGCCTGGCCGCGACGCTGATCTGGTTCCTGCTTGTGGGCCGCATCGGGCCCACACGCGCGGCCACCTATCACTTCCTGAACCCCGTCTTCGGAGTGGCGATTGCCTTTGTTCTGCTCTCGGAACATCTGAGCTGGATCGATGCCCTTGGCGTTGCGGTGATTGCCGGGGGTATCCTTGCGGTGCAGCGCGCGCGGATCAAAGCCTGATCGTTCACGCATCTTTCATGTGACTTGGGCCGCCGTCTGGGGCATGCCCGCGCAATGGAATTTCTGCTCGCCTATGCCGCGGGGCTGCTGACCCTGATCAACCCCTGCGTCTTGCCGGTTCTGCCGATCGTGCTGGCAGGATCGCTACAATCGAGCCGTTATGGCCCGCTGGCGCTGGCCGGTGGGATGGGGCTGGCTTTCATCACCCTGGGCTTTGGCGTCATCGCCGCGGGCCATCTTGTGGGTCTGCGGGAGGAAACCGTGGCCCAGGCCGGTGCGATCATTATGATGATCTTCGGCGCCGTCCTGATGATCCCGCAACTCTCGGCGCGGTTTGCCACTGCCACGGGCGGGATTGCGGCGCGGGCCGATGACGGCATGCGCGATATGCAGACCGATGGCTGGCAGGGGCAGTTCCTGGGCGGCCTGCTGCTCGGCGCGGTCTGGAGCCCGTGCGTGGGGCCGGTGCTTGGCTCTGCCATTTCGCTGGCCTCCCAGGGGGAGGAATTGCTGCGCGCCTTCTTCATCATGGTGGCCTTCGCGTTCGGCATCGGCTCCGTGATTGTCGCGCTGGGATACGGCGCCCGCGCGGCCCTGCAAAGGCGCATGGGCGCGTTGCGCAAATTCGCTGCATCCTCCCGCCCGATCCTCGGCGCGGTGTTCTTTCTGGTTGGTCTGGCGATCTACATGCGCTGGCATCTGATCGCCGAAATCTGGATCCTGGATCGTATGCCGATCTGGCTCCAGGACCTGTCCGTTGCTCTCTGACCCCTCAAAAGGAGGTTTCCCATGAACCGTCGCACCCTGATCCTTGCCGCCGCCGCCATGGCGATCTCACCCGTTCTGGCGCAGGCGCAGACGATCGATTACGCGCCCGGCGCCGCCGAATCGCAAATTGCCGCCGGGGAGACGGTGTTCATCGATTTCGCGGCGGATTGGTGTTCCACCTGCCGCAGCCAGGAGCGGACGATCAACGCCTTGCGCGCCGCCAACCCGGCCTATGATGCGGCGATGACGTTCTACCGCGTCGATTGGGACGTCTATGGGCGCGGAGAGCTGGCCAGCAACCTCAATATCCCGCGCCGGTCCACGCTGGTGTTGTTCCGCGATGGGCAGGAGGTGGGCCGCATCGTCGCCGGAACGCGCGAGGCGGAGATTCGGGCGCTGCTGGATGCGGGCCTTTAACGGGCCACCTGGTCGCGGTCGACGGCCTGATCGGCGATCCCGATCGCGGTTACATTGTCGAGGGCCCAGGACGCTTCGGGGCCCACACTTGCCTCCGTCCAGAAGCGCAGCATGAAGCCGTCGCCGGGATCGGCCACGTGGAGGAGCACACTGTAGGTTGTGAATCCATCTGCTGATCCGGGCGGCGTGCCGTCGGCAGTAGTGGGCGTGACTTCTACGGGTTGCGCGGCCGCAAGATGGCCACCGACGCGTGATGCTGTCAGGCCCGGCACATCGCCCGCCGGATCGGGCCGCGTGAGAGCCAGAACATCCACCTGGTCAAGGGCGATATGGATATCTCCGGCCCAGTCGCCGATCAGGTGAAGATCGAACGACAAGTGCACATTATCGGTGCCATCCGGGACCGAGAAGGACCGGTTGACGGGCGCCGCGCCGTTCGGGCCAAGGACGGGGCCGAGGCCGGGAAGATCCGTTGTCGTCTCGCTCAGGTTCCATCCGGCGGCGCCGAAGCTGAAATCCTGAAAGGCCAACAATTCGTCACCGTCCGCCAGAATGCGAAAGCCGCCGACATCGCGCGTCGGGTCCGTTTCAAGGTTCGTCCGGATCATCGAGCCGACGAACAGCAGCAGGGCAATTCCGCCGACGCTGGCCAGCATCCAATCGATCGTGACCATCCCGCGCTGCGGCGCGGCCGTATGTGAATACTGCCCCATCAGACATCCAGATCCGAAACCCCGATACCACCATATTTAGGTGAAATGGGGCAAGAAAATGGCACATCTTGTATTGATTTGCCGCTTTGCGCGTGGATTGGACCGAGTCCGGAAAAACTACTCATACCGAGAGTTAGACCGCTAAAGGTTTAAAAAATTCTTACCCGATCTGGCCGCCATTGCCGTCACCGATCTGACCGCGATGAAGCAGGATATGATCCAGCAAAACACAGGCCATCATCGCCTCGCCCACCGGGACGGCGCGGATACCGACGCAGGGATCATGGCGGCCCTTGGTGACGATCTCGGCCGCCTCGCCCGACTTGGTGATCGTGGCGCGCGGGGTCAGGATGGACGAGGTCGGCTTCACCGCAAACCGGATGATCACGTCCTGACCTGTCGAAATGCCGCCCAGGATCCCACCGGCATGGTTGGACGAATATTCCGGGCCATTCGCACCCATATGGATCTCGTCGGCATTCGCCGATCCGGTCAGCGCGGCGGCGGCCATCCCGTCGCCGATCTCAACCCCTTTCACGGCATTGATGCTCATCATCGCGGCGGCCAGATCGGTATCCAGCTTGCCATAGATCGGCGCGCCGAGACCGGCGGGCATCCCGCTGGCGCGCAGTTCGATCACCGCGCCGACACTGTCACCGGATTTGCGCAGGCCATCGAGATACGTGCCCCAGTCCTCTGCCGCCTGCGCATCGGGCACCCAGAACGGGTTCTGCTCCACCTGCGCCAGATCGAACCGGTTCCGGTCGATCCCGTGGGGGCCCATCTGCACCATGTAACCGGTGATCCGCAGATCGGGCAGCATCTGCGCCAGGGCCGCCCGCGCCACGCCGCCCGCCGCCACCCGCGCCGCTGTTTCGCGCGCCGAGGATCGGCCGCCGCCGCGATAATCGCGGATGCCGTATTTCTGCCAATAGGTGATATCGGCATGGCCGGGCCGGAACTTCTCGGCAATGTCACCGTAATCCTTGGACCGCTGATCGGTGTTGCGGATCATCAGCTGGATCGGTGTGCCGGTCGATTGCCCCTCGAACACGCCCGACAGGATTTCAACCTCATCGGCTTCCCGCCGCTGGGTCGTATACTTGTTCTGGCCGGGCTTGCGGCGGTCCATCCACTGCTGGATCCCGGCCGCATCGACGGGGATACCGGGCGGGCAGCCATCCACCGTCGCGCCCAGGGCGGGCCCGTGGCTTTCGCCCCAGGTGGTGACGCGGAACAGGTGGCCAAAAGAATTCATGCTCATAGCGCCACGGGTTAGCCGGGTGCGGCACAAATGCCAAGCCGCTTGCCGCCACCCCCGGTTTGACTTACGTGTTGCCCTACCTCGGGGGGCCCGGGCGTCTGACGACACCCATGGCTGAGATTGCGCAAGCTGACCCGTTGAACCTGAACCGGTTAGAACCGGCGGAGGGAAGGTTTCTCGGGATACCCGGACTTCACTTCGCCCACAGTTTTTGGAGGAGTGAGATATGAAATCCACCATCATCGCTGCGGGAATGATTGCCATGGTCGGGGCTGCGCATGCGCAGGATGCGCCCGTTCTGACGGTCTATACCTATGACAGCTTCGTAACCGATTGGGGCCCCGGCCCCGCAATCGAAGAGGCGTTCGAGGCCACCTGTGGCTGCGATCTGCAATTTGTGGGTGCAGGCGACGGCGCTGCCGTCCTGTCGCGATTGCGGCTCGAAGGGGAACGCTCGGACGCCGACATCGTGCTGGGCCTGGATACCAACCTGACGGCTGCGGCAGTTGAGGCCGGCCTGATGGCCGAGCACAACATCATGGCCAACGACCTGACGCTGCCGGTGGTCTGGACCGATCCCAACTTCCTGCCATTCGACTGGGGCTATTTCGCCTTCGTCCACCGGGCCGACATGGAAAACGTGCCGTCGACCTTCGGCGAACTGGCGGCTTCAGACACCCGCATCGTGATCCAAGACCCGCGCTCGTCCACCCCCGGTCTGGGCCTTCTGATGTGGGTGCAGCATGTCTATGGCGATGGCGCAGCGGAGATCTGGGAGGGGTTGGCCGACAATGTCGTGACCGTGACGCCCGGCTGGTCGGAGGCCTATGGCCTGTTCCTGGAAGACGAGGCCGACATGGTGCTGAGCTACACGACCTCGCCCGCCTATCACCTGATTGCAGAAGAGGATGCAGGCTTTGCCGCCGCCGAATTCGACGAAGGGCACTACCTTCAGATCGAAGTAGCCGGGATTCTGAACACGGCGGATGATGTCGGTCTGGCGGGCCGGTTCCTGACCTTCATGCTGACGCCCGCCTTCCAGGAGGTGATCCCGACCACCAACTGGATGTACCCCGCCGCGCTTGCGCCCGAGGCCCTGCCGGACGGGTTCGAAACCCTGACTGTGCCGAATGTTGCGCTGATCTATTCTGCGGAAGAGGCTGCCGCGATCCGCGATGAGGCATTGGCAACATGGCAAGCCGCGCTCAGCCAATAAGCGGGGTTCAGGCGATCGGCGGGGCCTTCATCCTGCTGGTCGTTCTGATGATCCTTGGCCCGCTTGTCGCCGTGGTGCTGCGGGCCGAGGGCTTTGCCGGGTTGCGGTCCTCGGACTGGGCCGCGATCCGGTTCACCCTGGTGCAGGCGGCCCTTTCGGCCGTGGTGTCGTGCCTTGCCGCAATCCCGGTTGCGCGCGCCCTGGCGCGGCGTCGGTTTCGTGGGCGCGGGGCCTACGTGGCCCTGATGGGTGCCCCGTTCATCCTGCCGGTGATCGTTGCGGTGCTTGGCCTTCTGGCCGTGTTTGGCCGCGCCGGGTGGCTGAATGCCGCCCTGACCGGGATCGGCGCGGGGACAATTGAAATCTACGGCCTCTTCGGCGTGGTGCTGGCCCATGTCTTCCTCAACCTGCCGCTCGCCACCCGGCTGCTTCTGCAGGCGTGGCTTGCCATTCCCGCCGAACGGGTCCGGCTGGCCCATGCACTGAATTTCGACGGACGTGCCACGCGGCGGCATTTCGAATGGCCGCTTCTCCGCGCGACCCTGCCCGGCGCTGCCCTGGTGATTTTCCTGATCTGCACAACGAGTTTCGCGGTTGCCCTGATCCTGGGTGGGGGGCCGTCCGCCACCACGGTGGAGCTTGCGATCTACCAGGCGTTCCGCTTCGATTTCGACCTGGGCCGGGCTGCCTTGTTAGGGGTCATCCAGGTGGCGATCTGCGTTGTCGCGGGCCTCTTGGCCTGGCGTCTGGCCGGAGCGTCGGGCTTCGGCGGTGGGCTGGATCGGCCAGCGATGGCCTGGCCCGGCGATACGCGGACGGCGCGCCTTTGGGATATCGCCGTACTGCTCGTGGCTGGCCTCTTCATCGTCGTGCCGCTTGTGGCTGTCACAGCAGAAGGCATCGGGGCCATTGCGGGCCTGCCCGCCTCCACGTGGCAGGCGGCGTTGCGATCGATCTTCGTGGCGCTGGGATCCACGGCACTCTCGGTGACACTCGCCCTGCCCATTGCGCTGTTGATCGCGGGGCGCGCGGCCCGCGCCGGATTGGAAGGCGTGGGCCTCCTATCCATCGCGGTCTCACCGCTGGTGATCGGCACGGGCCTGTTTCTGATCGTCTTTCCGGTGGCCGATCCCATTGCGCTGAGCCTGCAGATCACGGGCCTCGTCAACGCATTGGTGGCCCTGCCCTTCCTTCTGCGCGCCCTGATCCCGGCCGCGGCGGAGGCCGAGGCAACGCAGGGCCGATTGGCCGACGCGCTGGGCCTGCACGGCACGGCCCGCCTGCGCCATGCGATCCTGCCTCGCCTGCGCCGCCCGTTGGGGTTCGGTGCGGGCCTGGCAGCGGCATTTTCCATGGGCGATCTGGGGGTTATCGCGCTCTTCTCCGCCCCGGGGCAGGAGACATTGCCGTTGGAGATGTACCGCCTGTTCGGATCCTATCGCACCAATGACGCGCAGGGGGCAGCCGTTCTCCTGATGGCGTTGTCGCTGGGTTTGTTCTGGCTGTTCGACCGGGGAGGGCGTGTGAATGCTTCGCTTTGAAGAGATGCGCGTTCAGCAAGGCACGTTCTGCCTGCAAGCCGATCTGACGATCCCGGCGGGCGCACGTGTGGCCGTGATGGGTGCGTCCGGCAGCGGAAAATCGACGCTTCTGTCGCTGATTGCGGGGTTCATCTGGCCCGATAACGGTCGCGTTTGGATCGAAGATCGGGACGTCTCCCGCGCGCCGGTCGCCAGTCGGCCGCTGTCAATCCTGTTTCAGGACGGCAACCTGTTTCCGCACCTGACCGTCTTCGACAATGTGGCGCTTGGGATCGACCCCAACCTGAACCTGCGGGACGAAGATCGGGCGCGAGTCGCCGCATCGCTGGATCGCGTCGGCCTGCCCGACATGGCGGGGCGGAAACCGGCGGAGTTATCTGGTGGGCAGCAGAGCCGCGTTGCGCTGGCGCGGATGCTGCTGCGCGACCGGCCTCTGACGCTGCTGGATGAGCCGTTCGCCGCGCTCGACCCCGGCCTGCGCCGCGAGATGCTGATGCTGGTGCGCACGCTGTGCGACGAGACTGGCCAGACACTCCTGATGGCGACCCATGATCTGCGCGACGCGGAACAGCTATGCGACCGGGTGCTGTTGCTGGAGGATGGGGCGGTGGCGCTTGATATGCCGCTGCGGGAGGCTGTTGCCACCGAGGCACCCATTCTGGCGCCGTGGATGTAGGGCGGAAGCCGCCCTTGGAAACGCAAAACGCGCCCCGGAGGGCGCGTTCGCTGGTTCAGACGGTGACGGCGATTATTCAGCCGGGCGTCGGTTCTTGGCCGCGGCCTTGACGGGTGCCCAAAGGCGCTTGTTGCTGAGGTATAGCAGCACCGAGAAAATGCCGAGCACGATGACCGCGACGATGCCCATTTGCTTGCGCGCCATCATATGCGGCTCCGCCGTCCACATCAGGAATGCGGACACGTCCAAAGCCATCTGTTCGACGGTTGCCGGCGTGCCATCGGCATATTCCACGGCATCCTCCCAAAGCGGGGGTGCCATGGAGATCAAGCCGCCCTCGAAGGTCTCGTTCTCATAGAGGATCGTCCCGAACTGCTCGACATCTTCGCCGGTGTAGTGGGTCAGAAGCGACGCGATATATTCCGGCCCACCGATCCCGTAGAGGAACTGGTTGATGCCAAGCCCGACCGGGCCGTGGAAGCCTGCGCGCGCCTTCGCCATCAGGCTGAGATCCGGTGCGCCGACCCCGGTATTGGCCGGGAAATTGTCGTTCGGCGTCGCCATCCGGAAATCCTGAAGATCGTCATCGAAGATCTCGATGAAGTTCTCGTCGATATAGGCGCGCACTTCATCTTCGGTCCAGCCGATGCCGCCTTCATCCGCCAACGTGCGGAGGGGGACATATTGCAGGCCATGACAGCCCGCACAAACTTCGGTGAAGACCTGGAGGCCACGCTGAAGCTGATCCTGATCAAAGGTGCCGAACGGCCCTTCGAACGAGAAGGCATAGTTTTCAACGTAGCCGGAGCCGCCTGCGGCCATGGCGCCCCCGGTGGAGAGGGCCAGCGCCGCGGTGGTGCTGATTGCAAGTTTCCTGAGCATTGTCAGTATCCTCTCTCTCACTCTGCCGGGGACGGCGCAGCCGCCGTGCCGGAACCGGGCGTGCCGTCATCGCCGCTATAGTGTTCGTTGAAATCGTCCTCGATCGTGTCGGGCTGCGGCAGCGGTTTCTCGATGACGCCCAGAAGGGGCAGGATCACCAGGAAATACGCGAACCAATAGGCCGAGGCGATCAGCGCGATGTAGGGATAGATGCCCTCCGCCGGGCGCGCACCAACCCACGTCAGGACGACGAAGTTGAACGCGAAGACCCAGAACCACCACTTAAACATCGGACGATACCGACCGGACCGCACGCTGGACGTATCCAGCCACGGGGCAAGCGCCATCACCAGCATGGCACCGAACATCGCGATTACACCGAAGAACTTCGCATCGACGATGCCGCCTGTGAGGAAATCGGCCGCGATCACAACCCAGACCTCTTGATCGAAGGCGCGCAGGATCGCGTAGAACGGCAAGAAGTACCATTCGGGCACGATGTGTGCAGGCGTCGCCAGCGGGTTCGCCTCGATATAGTTGTCGGGGTGGCCCAGATAGTTCGGCATGAAGCCCACGATGGCGAAGAAGATCACCAGGATCACGGCCAGGGCGAACAGGTCCTTGATTACGAAGTAGGGCCAGAACGGAAGCGTGTCGGCCTCGGCTTCTTTCTTCGAGGTGCGGCGCACTTCAACACCTGTGGGGTTGTTGTTGCCCGTGGTGTGGAAGGCCCAGATATGCACGATCACGAGACCCAGGATCAGGAAGGGCAGCAGGTAGTGCAGCGACAGGAACCGGTTCAGCGTGGCATTGTCCACGGCCGGGCCGCCCAGAAGCCAAGTCTGGATACCTTCGCCGATGAAGGGAATAGCGCCGAAGAGGCCGGTGATCACCGTGGCACCCCAGAAGGACATCTGACCCCAGGGCAGAACGTAGCCCATGAACGCCGTGGCCATCATCAGCACATAGATCAGCATCCCGATGATCCACGTGACCTCGCGGGGCGCTTTATAGGACCCGTAGTAGAGGCCGCGGAAGATGTGCAGATAAACGGCGATGAAGAACAGCGAGGCGCCGTTCTGGTGGATGTAGCGGATCGCCCAACCCCCGTTCACGTTGCGCATGATGTGCTCGACCGAGGCAAAGGCCATGTCGACATGCGGCGTGTAGTGCATCACCAGAAGAACGCCGGTGATGATCTGCATCACCAGGCAGAAGACGAGCACGATGCCGAAGATCCACATCCAGTTGAGGTTCTTGGGTGTGGGGATCATCAGCGTGTCGTACATCAAACCCACGATCGGCAAGCGGCGGTGGAGCCACTTCTCGCCGCGTGAGTTCGGTTCGTAATGGTCGTGGGGAATACCACCCATAAGTCGTTCCTCCCTTAACCGAGCAAAATTGTTGTGTCGTCGATGAACTCTGCCGCCGGGATCGGCAGGTTCTCGGGCGCGGGGCCGCGACGAATACGGCCAGCGGTATCATAGTGTGAGCCGTGGCAGGGGCAGAACCAGCCGCCGAAATCACCGGCGCCATCGCCGAGCGGCACGCAGCCCAGGTGCGTACAGACGCCCTGCATCACGAGCCAGCCACCGGCAGCAGCACCGCCACCTTCGTCGCCGCCAAATGGCGGCAGGAAGCGGTTCTCCACCGTTGCCTCTACGTCGCCCGAGATGTTCTCATTGCGTGCGATCTGATCAGGAAGCTCGCCCAGTTCAACGGCCTGCGCCGCCTCGATCTCGTCCGGCGTCGCACGTCGGATAAAGATCGGCTTGCCCAGGAACAAAACCGTCAGCTGCGTGCCTTCGGACACGCCGGATACGTCAACGCGCATCTGGCTTGCGGCGCGGGTATCAGCCGAGGGATTCATCGAGTTGACCAACGGCCAGGCGGCGGCGCCAGCGGCGATCGCGCCGAAACCGGCGGTGGCGTAGTACAGGAAGTCGCGGCGTTCGCCCGACGGGTCCTCTGCGTGTGACACGGGGTTCATCCCTTCTTGCTCTCGGGCGCGGACGTCTCCGCGCGCTGAAGAAAACGAAATGCGGGCCACGGAATCCCCCGTGCGCCCAGCTTGAACTGCTGTTACTGACTGAGGTTATAGGCGTCCAGCGGACAAACGCGCGCATCTATGCCGAAATGTCGCAGATATCCCAGATTCTTACGCCATGGACGCGAAGGTTAACGCCGCCGCAACCGCTTTGATTGAATCGCGGCCTCAATCCTCGAACAATCCGGTGGGGAAGCCATCGATGGTTTCGGTGTTCTTGCGGCGCCAAAAGGCATTGACCCCGTCCGGGCCCAAATCCTCGAAATACGGCACGAGTTCGGTATCGACCCGGTCACCCTGAAACGCCATCACCGGCACGCCCGTCCCGCACGACGTCTGGACTCGATCAATGGTCAGGTCAAAAATCTGCCGGGTCCCCGCCATGTCGGGGAAGTCCGCAGCCGCCGCGGCCCATCCGAGATCACGCGGATGCAACGTGGTCGCACTGCCATACACCCGCAAGATCAAGGCGTCGCCCTCGAACGCGCAGAACATCAGGGTCATTCGCGGGGATTTGCGCAGATGCCCGGCGGTCTCGTTGCCGCTGCCCGACAGGTTCAGCCACCGGATATGTGTATCGCTGATGATCCGCAGGCTGTCGGCGCCTTTGGGCGACAGGTTCACCTGACCATCCGGTGCGGCCGTTGCCACAAAAAACAGCTTCTGGCGTTCGATGAACGCACGCAACGTCCGGTTCAGGCGAGGGCCAAAGGGCATGGCAGAATCCTTCTGATTTCAGAAGAACGTAACACGAACAAATTTATCGAACTAGAGCTTTGTGCGCATCACCCGGTGCAGAATGCCGGAACCGTCATCAAAGTCCGGTCCTTCCGCCACAAACCCCAGACGCTCGTAGAATGCGAGGGCGTAAACCTGTGCTTCCAGCTCGGCATGGGTGAACCCGTGTTTCGCCGCATCATCCATCACAGCCCGCATGATCCGGGCGCCCAGACCGGTGCCGCGATGGGGTTTCAGGACGGCCACACGCCCGATCTTGGCGCTGCTGCCGCGCGCGATCAGGCGCGCAGTGCCTGCCGGGCCTGCATCATCCTCGGCCAGGTAATGCACGCAGGTTGCATCATACGCGTCCCATTCTTCGGCCTCGGGGATCTTCTGTTCATCGATGAAAACCGCGCGGCGGATGTCGAAACAGGCCTGACGCGCGGCATCGTCGGCAACACGTCGAATGATCACGCGGGCGCTGTCTCCACCATCGAGGGGCGGGCGCTGAAGATCTTGTACCACGCCGCCAGCGCGTCCCGGCCCGAGCGCCAATCGCGATCCCCGTGGCGCAAATCCAGATAACCCAATGCACAGGCAACTGAGATCTGGCCCATGTCGAGCGGCCCGTAAAGGTGGCTCATCCACTGCCGCTCAATCGCATCCAGCGATCGGGTGACCTTCACCCATTGCGCGTTAAACCAATCGTTCCACCACAGCTCTTCCGGGCGCAGGCGCTTCTCGTAGACGATGCCCACCGCGGCTTCCATGATGCCGTCACCGGTGGCCTCCAGCGTCAGCGTTTCCCACAGGCGTGCAGCGGGATAGAACCCGGCCCCGGCGCGCTCATCAAGGAACCGGCAGACCACGTTACTGTCATAGATCGTCGGCCCGCTCTCCCGCACCAGCGCCGGAATCTTGCCCAGTGGATTGGCCGCGTTGATCTGATCGTCACCGCCCATTGGCGTGGCCGTGACCACAACATAGGGCACATCCTTGATGCCCGCCTCCGCAATCAGCACCCGTGCTTTGCGAACAAACGGGGACGCGTCCGAACCCAGCAATTGTATCATGTCACTCGCCTTACCTTCAAGCGCGCCAGCGCCGTACCATCAATCTGAAACTTCGGGCCAAACCGGCCGATCCGCCAATTCCGTGTCGCCCGCACCGATGCCGATATCTGCCCCCGCGCCTTGCGCAGGCGCAGTCCCCTCGGGGCGGCGTCCATCTGCTGTTCCACCGCGCCGGAAAACCGGCCATGGGGCGCAAACCGGGCCATGGCGAAACCGGCGGCCGCCATCGCGCCGTATCGCAGCGCCAGCCACGCAAGTGGGGTCATCTGTAGGGCCATCCGGGTCGTCCTCCATCGAAGAGCGTCCCCTCAGATGTAGGTAAGCGGGGCGCCCTTGTCTATCGATGGCACGCCACCGGTCATCAATGCGCCCAGGGTATCGACCTCATGGCCAATGGGGCTTTGCTTGATCGCCTCCGCCGCACCGGCGCGCGCAGCATCGGTTTTGTTCTGGTTCAGCTTCCAGGTGCCGTCGACCTCCTGCACCTCGAACCGGAACGGAACGATCTGACGCATCATCCGCTCCAGCGCATCGTCCGACATCTTGTTTGTGGTCCAGACCGGTTTGGGCGCCAACCGCCCTTCAAAATGGTTGGACAGACGATCCAGATGCTCGCGCATCAACCCACCATCCATCGGATGCAGGACGCCCCGCAAATGCACAGCCACATAGTTCCACGTCGGAACCTGGTCGGGCGTATCGTACCAATCCGGAGAGACGTAGCCATCGGGCCCGCTTACGGCGATCACGCACGGCGTGGCCTTCGTCACCATTCGCGCGATGGGGTTGGACCGGACCAGATGCAATTCGGCGGTCTTCCCCGCATCGTCTAGAAAAAACGGGACGTGGCTGATCAGCGGGGCCTGGTCCGCATTCAGGCACAACATGCCAAAGCCCCGTTTGCGACACAGCGCGAGGTTCGTGAATTCCGGTTCGTTGCGAAAGGCGGGATTGGGGTGCATCGTTACTCTCCGCGTCTGATCGTCCGCCGGAGCTTCAAGCGTGCATTGGCCGCCCATCCTGTCCAACGATACGTGCGCTAACAATCTGGCCTTCCGGCTGATCGCTTGCAAATGCAACCTCGGTGAATTGTTCCGCCCGCCCCATGCGCGGGTTTTCCCCAAGAATGTTGTGCATTTGCCCTATCTGTTTGGACAGGTGATCGCGACGGCAAGGGAGAGGGCAACAGGCCCCACGTCTTCGTATTGTTGACGCGCGACGGATATCAAGGGCGCCATTGATCTCCAAAATAGGGCGTAAGCAACCCGGCCTTCACGACATACATTCGACCGACAGGATCAAGGGTACGCGCGCGTTGCGCACCAGATGGAACCGATACGCCGCCCCGTCTTGCAATGCATCGAATTGCTCCGGCGTTTCCAACTGAAAGCGCGTTCGTGCGACCGAAACGATAAACGCCGTCCCGAGCTTGGTTTCAGGCGTTCGAACCGTTTTCTTGCGCAACCGGACGGGGCCTTCCAGCACGCTCACACGCGCCGCCTTCAGATCTTTGGTGCCCGCATGTTGAAGCAGGGCGACCACGCCGAGAACAATCCACATGAACCCTGCAAATCCCAACAAAAACGGCCGGGCCTGCTCACTCCCGCTGCCGTCAAGCATCACTGCGAAAATCGTGAACCCGGTGGCCATCATCGTGAAAACCAGCACGGCGACGCGACCGGCTTTCCCCTGCAAGCGCCGCCGGGCCTTGACCTGTTTCAACTGGTTCGGCGACAACTCCCCCCGCTTGTTGAGGGACAGTTCATCTTCCGTGAATCCAAATCCCTGCCGCAGGCGGGCACTCTCATCCATGGCTTTGCATTTGCTGGGGTCTGTTGGCGACCGACCCAAGAAGACGGCGGGTATCGTGGCCGGTGATGTCCGCCGTCACGACCGCACCCACATCCTGATCCTCGTCAAAGGTCACTTCGGCGAAGTGTTCCGTCCGCCCCATGCGCGGATTTTCCAACAGGACCTCGTGCACGCGCCCCCGCTGTTCGGAAAGGTGGCGGATCACAGCCGCGTCTCCCGCTTCGCGTAATTGCTTCGCGCGGGCTTTGATCGTGGGCCCATCGACCTGGGGCATCCGGGCCGCAGGCGTGCCACGGCGCGGGCTATAGGGGAAGACATGCAGCCACGTCAGATCGCAGTCGCCGACGAGCCTCAGCGAGTTCTCGAAATGCGCGTCTGTTTCCGTCGGAAAGCCTGCAATGATATCGGCCCCGAAGGTGATGTCGGGACGCAGGCGCCGGGCCTCTTCGCAGAACGCGATCGCGTCATCGCGCAGATGGCGGCGCTTCATCCGCTTCAGGATCAGGTCATCGCCATGCTGCAGGCTCAGATGCAGATGCGGCATAAGGCGTGGCTCGGTCGCGATGGCCTGCATCAGGTTCTCGTCCACCTCGATGGAATCGATGGAGGAGATGCGCAGGCGCGGCAGATCCGGCACCAGTTTGAGGATCCGCATTACCAGATCGCCCAGTTTCGGCTCACCGGGCAAATCCGCACCCCAGGACGTCATATCGACGCCCGTCAGCACCACCTCATTATAGCCGCGATCCACCAGGCGCTTGATCTGCTCCACCACAACGCCCGCGGGGACAGACCGCGAATTGCCGCGCCCAAAGGGGATGATGCAGAACGTGCAGCGGTGATCGCAGCCATTCTGGACCTGCACATAGGCGCGGGACCGCGTGCCGAACCCGTCGATCAGATGCTCCGCCGTTTCGCGAACCGACATGATGTCATTGACCCGCACCTTTTCGGTTTCGCCAATGAAATCAGCGGGAAGGGCCTGCCACGTGGCCGGGTTCATCTTTTCAGAATTGCCAAGGACAAGATCAACCTCCTCCATGGCCTGGAACGTTTCGGGCTCCGTCTGGGCGGCGCAGCCGGTCACGATCAGCTTGGCGTTCGGGTTGTCGCGATGCAGTTTGCGGATCTCCTGCCGCGCCTTGCGCACGGCTTCCCCCGTCACGGCGCAGGTATTCACGATCACCGCATCCTGCACGCCGGCCGCGGCACTCATCTCGCGCATCGCTTCGGTCTCATAGGCGTTGAGCCTGCAACCCAGCGTGTGGAAAACGGGGGCCTTGGCGTCCATCACACCAATCCATCCAGGAAGGCGGGCGTCAATTCGCCCGAGAACACATGTGCCGTTGGGCCCGTCATCCAGACACCGTCGTCGCGCCACTCCACCGCGATCTCGCCCCCGTCAAGCGCAAGGCGCACCTTGCGACCGGTCAACCCCCGGCGGGCCGCAGCCACGGTAACCGCACAGGACGACGAGCCGGAGGCAAGCGTCACACCCACACCCCGTTCCCATACCCGCATGCGCAGGTGGTTTTCGTCGATCACATGGGCAAACTGCACATTCGTCCGTTCGGGGAAGAGCGGGTGACGCTCGTATTTCGCACCGAGCGTTTCAAGATCGACGGCATCTGCATCCTCCACAAAAAACGTGCAGTGCGGGTTGCCCATGCCAGTGGCCACCGGCGCACCGTCGATGGGCAGGCTCAGCGTATCGCACGCGCCCTTCAGGGGAATGCCCTGCCACGACATCACCGGCTGCCCCATATTCACCGAGGTCAGCCCATTGCCGGCATCAACCGCCTCCAGCAAGCCGCGTTCCGTGCGCAGCGTGATGCGATGCCTGCCGGTCAATTCCATCTCGCGCCGGGCGATGCAGCGCGTCGCGTTCCCGCAGGCCCCGGACGAGGAGCCATCCGTGTTCCAGAAGGTCAGCGTCAGATCACTGTCGTCGCCGGTTTCCACCACGGCCAGCTGATCGAATCCCACGCCCCTGTGTCGGTCCCCCAGCGCCTGCGCCAAGGCGGGCGTTATCGTCCGCGGTCCGCCGCGGGCGTCGATCACGACAAAGTCGTTGCCAAGGCCATGCATCTTCAGAAAAGGCAGGCCGGGATATGTGTCCTGATCGGGCATTGGGCGCATATACGAGAACACGGACGCGGTTCAAAGACCCCTTGGCGACAGGCCAGGGATTTTCGCTTGACGGACCTGAGGCGCGGCCATAGGTAACGGCCCCTGAGTGGGCCCGTAGCTCAGTTGGTAGAGCAGTTGACTTTTAATCAATTGGTCACAGGTTCGAATCCTGTCGGGCTCACCATTTTCCAATTCGAAATGTGGCTGGGTCATCTGCGGCTTGAACGGTTTCCCAAAGTCGAGCCGATACGCACAATTTGCGGCCTTCCCGGTTTTCTCACTCCACCGAAAACAGCGCCGCGATTGCCTCTTCGCGCCGTGCCATTGTTCCGTCCCGCAATGTCGCCAGCACGAGATTGCGGCGGAGCGAGGATGGTGCCGCGAGCTTTTCGATATCGGCGGTCAGGTATCTGTCCACGTCCGGCACGGGAAGAAGCGTGAAGCCAAGGCCCGCCGCGACACATTCCATGATCGCCTCGAGGTTATCCAGGACAATCGTGTTGGCGTCACGCGGGCGGGCTTGATCGGCCATTGCATGCGCGATCAGTTTGCCGATCCCTGTATCCGGCATGAAGTGGAAGAATGTCTGGTTATTCAGAAGCCCGGCCAGCCCGTCCTCGAGAAGCCCCCTGTGAGCGGCAAAAACAAACGGTTCCCGGCGCAGACGGCGTGTGGAGAGTTGTCCCGGCAGCCCATCGGCATCTGTCACCACCGCGATGTCGATCTGACCATTCAGAACCTTGTCCTGAAGCCCAGCGGACAGGCCTGTTTCAACCTCGAACGTCGCCCGCGGCGCCAATGTCTGCGCGGCCTTCAGGACGTGCGGGAGGACTCGGACGGCCGCGGTTGTCACGAAGCCAAGTTTGAACCGGCCCACCAATTCATCACCAGGGCGACACATGTCCAGCAAGCTGTCCTCGCGCCGCAACAAGGGGATTGCCTCATCGATCACCGAATGCCCAACGGGCGTCAGGCGCGGGGGCCGGACGGTGCGGTCAAACAGGGCCACGCCCAGTTCGGCCTCAAGGGCCTTCATCTGCATTGAAAGCGCCGAAAGCGTCATGCCCAACTGGTCCGCTGCTTGGACAAAGGACCCAACCTTCGAGATCTTTACAAGTGTTCTCAGGGATCGCGTTTGCATAACTTCAGCTTTGATGAATTTAAGATCAAATCTTATTCGATGGAAGTGGATTACAGGACCTGTAGGGTGATGGTCATCACTCTTTTGTGAACATCGCATCCGAAAGCACATCAATCATGACGCATCCGCTTGTCGCCGCCGCCAAAGACCTCGCCCCTGCTTTTGCCAGCCGAGCCGCCCATTGGGACAGGTCGCGCAGCTATTGCTGGAGCAACGTTCAGGACCTCGCGGATGCCGGTATCATGGGCATGTCGATCCCCACGGAACTGGGCGGCCAAGGCGCCAGTTTTCTGGATGTTGTCATGGTCGTGGAAGAGATCGCCAAGGCTTGCACCTTGACCGCCCGCGTGGTCGTGGAGGCGAATATGGGCGGTATCAGCGCCGTGATGGCCTATGGAACCGACGAACAGAAGGCGTTTTGTGCGCCTCATGTTCTGGCTGGCGACAAGCCTGCGATTTGCATCACGGAACCCGACGCCGGAAGCGCCGCGACCGAGATGCGCACAACGGCCCGGAAACGCGGAAATGCCTACGTGCTGAACGGGTGCAAGCACTGGATCACCGGGGGTGGTGTGTCGAAGCTCCACCTCATTTTCGCGCGTGTGCTGGACGAGGCGGGTTATGAGCAGGGCATCGGCGGGTTCATTGTCTTTGCCGATCCCATGAATGGAGACATCCCGGACGGCTTCGAAGTCGTTGGGCGGGAACACACGCTGGGGCTCTGCGGCATGCCCGAGGCCGAGCTACGGTTCAATGATTTGGTGGTCGACGAAAAGTGGCTCCTGACCCCACCGTCCGGCCTGAAACGCGGCTTCGCGGATCTGATGAACGCCTACAATTCCCAGCGCGTGGGGGCCGGCACCATTGCCCTGGGCGTCGCGGCGGGCGCCCATGAGCGCGCGACATCCTATCTGTTGGAGCGACAGCAATTCGGGCGCCCATTGGCTGAATTCCAGGGCCTTCAATGGATGCTGGCCGACATGGATACACAGATCCATGCCGGGCGTCTTCTTCTGCACGAGGCCGCGCGGTCCCGTGGCCCGAACGGCAGCCGGTTTCCCGATATGACCATGGCGGCGCGGGCCAAGCTTTTTGCGTCCGAAATGGGCATCAAGGTGGTGAACGACGCGCTCCAGATGTTCGGTGCGCGAGGCTACAGCGACCGTGAGCCACTGGAACGCATGTATCGTGATGTGCGGATGTTCACCATCGGCGGTGGCACGGCCCAGATCCTGCGAACCCAAATCGCCGGATCTGTTTTGGGCATCAAAACCCCGCAGACGCGGGACGGATATGCCTGGCCCACACCGGTTGAACGTCACATAGCGGCTGAATAGCGTCCGGTATTCCGCCCCGTCGCGGCCGACGGAGCTCGCTGTCGAATCGCGGTCCTAGGCCGCGCCTTGGGCGTCCATGTCTGTCTCCGATACCGTTGTGGCCTGAAGATTAACCCGGAAATGGGCGACGAGATCGGACATGCGATCCGTCTCAACAGTCAACGCTTGCACCGCGGCATTGCTCTCCTCGACCATCGCCGCATTCTTTTGCGTGACGCGATCAAGGCTGCTGACAGCGTCATTTACTTCACCAAGACCGTTGGCCTGACCGACCGTCTCCTGGACGATTTTCGACACATGGGTCGAGATCGATCCGACCTTGGTCGAGATCGCCGACAAAGCAGTCCCCGCCCGGCCAACCAGATCGACCCCAGTCTGCACCTGCTGCGTCGATTGATCGATCAGGGATTTGATCTCCATCGCGGCGTCCGACGCCCGCTGCGCAAGGGCGCGTACCTCTGAGGCGACGACGGCGAACCCCCGGCCCGCGTCGCCCGCGCGGGCCGCCTCCACGCCAGCGTTCAGCGCCAAGAGGTTGGTTTGAAACGCGATTTCGTCGATCAACCCTACGATCTGGGCCACCTGCGCCGACGATTTCTCGATATCCGTCATCGCCTCCATGGCCGATTGCACCACCACGCCACTCGTTTCGGCTGACGCACAGGCTTCCAGCACTACGGATTCCACATCCTGCGCGCCCTCCGCCGCGCTTTGCACTGATCCCGTCAATTCGGCGACCGCCGCGGCGGTTTCTTCGAGAGTCGAGGCCTGACGTTCAGTGCGGTGCGACAGATCGTCGGAGCTTTTCAGGATCGCACCCGCACCATCGCTGACCGAGGCAACACTGCGCGACACCTCGTCCACCATAATCGCAAGATGCTGAACCGCGATGTTGTAATCCGTTCGCAGGCGATTGTAGCTCTCGGTGAGATCGTCATCGATCCGATGCGTCAAGTCCCCTTGGGCCAGGGCCGCCAGGGCATCGGCCAGCCGCTTCACCACCGATGCCTGAATGGCGCGAGCTTCTTCACGCTGCTCATCACTTCGCCGCACCTCGGACAGACGCGCCCGAAGGGTTTCAAGCGTGCGCGCGATCGAGCCGACCTCATCTTCGCGGTCCTGCATGGGAACAGCGCGATCATAGTCGCCAGCCGCCACCCGGATCATGGCCTGTTCCGCCGCGTGGATCGGCTGCCCGACGGTCGCTTGCAGGCGGCGAACGGAAATCAGGGTCAGCCCCCCAAACAACAGGGTCAATGCGACAACCCCGATGATCCATTGACCAACCAGCTTGTCCAGAACCACGCCCGGTGACCAGCGCACGACCAACACGCCGACAGGTGCTGCGGTGCCATTGAACATCACCGGCTCGGCGATCAGGAACCCGTCAGGGCTGTGCCTCAGGCCATCCGCCAGGGCGGCGTCGCGCAAGGTGTGGATGTCTGCAAGATCCTCGCCGATCGGCACATTCGTGCCTGCAACGACATGTCCCGACGCATCCCACACCCATGCCGACAGCAGGTAGCCCCCGGCCAATTCGGCGTATGTATCCAGCTCGGCCTGCACCGCCGTCCTGTTGTCGAAGCGCAGGTAAACCGCGAGATGTTCGGCCGAGTTGCTGGTGGCGATGTCCGCCATGTTTCGCACGCCGTCGCGCGCAACTTGGGTGGTTTGCCACACCGACAAGCCGATCGCGGCCACGGCCACGATAAGCGTCGAGACCGCCGACATCGCCGCCGCACGCGCAAAGATTGATCGGGTCGGCCCTGCCAGCCAATCAGCGACTTTGGCCATCGGACACGTCCTTTGTTTGGGCCGATCCCGGGCGCGCCCGATTGGCGGTGGCTCCGACGAAACGTATCGATACCGCCGCCCGACCGTTGCCGCGGATGGTCACGGACTCATCCCCGCAACCGCCAAACCATCCTCCGATTCAAACCAGAAAACGCCGTCGACGCGGCCCGCGCGCAGTGATTCGTCCATATGACCAAGCCCCAAAAAACGCCGTGAAAAGATCAGAGAAGCCCTATCAACTGGTAAACGCTCCAATGACGGCGCGGCGGCACCGACAGCTGACCGCGTCGGCCACGGTGCGCGCGGCGTCGTTTCCCGCTTTGGGCGTCCGCGCCAATCGCCTATGGTCCGCTGCAAACCAATGCGCAGGGCGGGCCATGTTTCTCAGCATCTTCGATATCTTCAAAATCGGCGTCGGCCCATCCTCGTCTCACACGATGGGCCCGATGAGCGCCGCCGCGCGGTTTCTGGAGGACTTGCGAACCGGGCGAGAGAAGGAGCCGGGGGCCGGCGAGCTGGCGGCGCTGGGCTGTTCCCTGCATGGCTCACTGGCCTTTACCGGCAAGGGGCATGCGACGGATCGCGCCGTTATCCTGGGGTTTGCGGGGTTCGAGCCCGCCACGCTTGATCCCGACCGCGCCGAAGAGCTTGAGGCCGAGATCCGCACCGAAGGTGTGGTGAGCCCGCCGGGGCTGCCGCCCCTGCAGTTCGCCCCGGATCGAGACCTGATCTTCGACTACGACACGGTGCTGCCGGGCCACGCAAACGGCATGGTGCTGCGCGCCTTCGACACGGTGGGACACCTCTATCTGGAGGAGACCTATTACTCCATTGGCGGTGGCTTCGTCCTGACCGCGCGGGAGTTGGAGGCGCAAAACCAAGGCGGGGCCGATGCCTTCCACCAGGAGAAGGAGGCCGAAGGATTCCCGCACCCCTTTGGATCCGCCCAGGAAATGCTGTCGATGGGGCGCACCACTGGCAAATCCATCGCGCAGATGAAATGGGAAAACGAGGCCGCCCTCGCCCCCCGCACTGAGGTGCAGAGCCGCGTCGATGCGATCTGGGCCGCGATGGACGATTGCATCGACCGGGGCCTGCGCATGGATGGCGAACTTCCTGGCGGCCTGCGCGTGAAACGCCGCGCCAAGCACATCCTTGATCAGCTGAAGGCCGAGGCCGGAACCAATCAGGCGCAGCCCCATGTCGCCAACGACTGGCTCTCGGTCTACGCGATGGCCGTGAATGAGGAAAACGCCGCAGGTGGGCGCGTCGTGACCTCACCCACCAATGGCGCGGCGGGTGTGGTGCCCGCCGTCCTGCGCTACTACCGCGACCACTGCATCGGGGCCACGGAAGAAGGCCGCCGCACCTTCCTGATGACCGCCGCCGCAATTGGCGGGCTGATCAAGCACAACGCGTCGATCTCGGGAGCTGAAGTGGGCTGTCAGGGGGAGGTTGGCAGCGCCTCTGCCATGGCCGCTGCCGGCCTCTGCGCCGCCTTGGGCGGGACAAATGAGCAGGTTGAAAACGCCGCTGAAATCGCGCTGGAACATCACCTTGGCATGACGTGTGATCCGGTGGGCGGGCTGGTGCAGGTGCCCTGCATCGAACGCAACGGGTTGGGCGCGATCAAGGCCGTGTCCGCCGCATCGCTGGCCCTGCGCGGCGACGGCACACACTTCATGCCGCTGGACAATTGCATCGAGGCGATGCGCCAGACCGGCATCGACATGTCGACAAGGTACAAGGAAACCAGCCAGGGCGGGCTAGCCGTGAACTTGCCGGAATGCTGAAGACGATGCGCTGGCCTATCCCGGCAACGTCACCACAATCGCCCACCGATCCGTCGCAAAGACGGTGTGGTCGTATTGGACAACCGACGCCTTTGACTGACGGAACGACGTCCAGCCATCGTGGCCTTCGGTCGAAACGAGACGGCCATGTCGCGCACGGAATTGGGAAAGATCCGTGCGATGGCCGTCAAGTCCGTCTTCACGGGAGATCGTGGTGCCCTATCCCTCCGGTGGACGCGGCGGGTGATGCACAAATCAAGCCTTCGCACGGACCGTATCGCCGGGCAGGAACTCTGGCTCCAACCGCACGACTTCGGTTGTCAGCTCATTGGCGACCATCAACTCCGCCGCCTTCCGACCGATCTGGTCCCGCTGGCTGTCCATGGTTGCGATCCGCATCGGCAGCCCATCGAGCACTTCAAAGGAATTGAATCCGGCCAGGCCGATCTCACCAGGGATATCGAGGCCTTTTTCCAAACAATACAGAAGCCCACCCGCAGCATTCATATCCGTATTATAGTACAGAAAATCTAAATCGGAGGTCCGCTCCATCAGGGCTTGGGTCATACCACGCCCGGTGCCGAACCCGGAGGCACCATCATAAAAGATCTCGTCGGCCAACTCCAATCCAGCCTCTGACAGACCTGCCTTGAATCCGCGATATCGCTTCTGCGCCCGGGCATCCGCGATGGAGGAGGAACCAAGATACCCGATGCGGCTATAGCTACGCGCCACGATCTCGGAGGCCATCGCGCGGCCCGCAGCCTGGTGGCTGATCCCCACGGCGGCGGCAACCGGATCGCCGTCCACGTCCATGACCTCGACCACCGGCACGCCTGCATTCCGCATCATGGCGCGGGCGGCCTCGGAATGCTCCAGCCCCGCAACGATCAGGCCCGACGGACGCCACGACAGCATCTCGTAAATCACCTTCTCCTCGCGGTCGCGATCGTATTTCGACGTCCCGATCACCGGCTGGAGGGGCGTATCGTCCAGAACCGCACCGATGCCGTGCAGCACATCGGGGAACACCATGTTGCTGAGCGACGGGATCACCACACCCACAAGGTTCACCCGGTTCGAGGCCAGAGCCCCAGCAATCTTGTTGGGCACATATCCAAGCGCGCGCGCGGCTTCAAACACCCGTTCCCGCGTGCGGTCCGACACGTCGCCACGATTGCGAAGAACACGGCTGACGGTCATTTCGCTGACACCGGCGGCATCGGCCACGTCCCGGAGGGTCATCTGGGGTTTGCCGTCAAATGGATTGCGTCCGCGCAAGGCTGCGTCCTTTGGTCGTGTGCGCCTGCCTCTTGATACGCTTGCCGCGCGTCCCTTCGCAAGCGCTTGCGGGATCGGCACAAATCACGGACAACAAGACAGCGTGGCCCCGTGGCTCAACTGGATAGAGCAGCCCCCTCCTAAGGGGCAGGTTGCAGGTTCGAATCCTGCCGGGGTCGCCAGGGGTCTCCCGTGGTCGGATCGCGATACGGTCCAGGTTCTCGGGCGGTCCGAAACGGCAACCGGCACCATAGCCATGCGGTTTTATTGACTCAATTCCTCGCACTCCAGATAGTGAACCCTCCGTTGGAGATCTGCGCCATGGCGAAAGATACTGGCCGATCCGGCATCGTGGTGCCCCATATCGGGGGCGAGCCGCGCCCGGGCCTGTGTACCGATTGCGGCATCAGCCGGATGGGGGATGGCAAGGCTTGTGGGCGGGCCTGCCAGTTCATCCAGCCCGACTACCCGGGATCGGAACGGCGGATCCACGGCCGGGCGGCCGATCCGGATCTGGGAGAGGAAGCGTTTTTCGGTGTGACCCAGTCGATGCTGCGGGCGCGGCTGAGCCCTGCCGCCCCCGGCGCGCAATGGACAGGGCTGACCACCGAACTGGCCACGGAATTGTTGCGCAGGGGCGCTGTTACCGCGGTTCTGGCCGTCGCTCCGGACCCGAATGATCGCTGGAAACCGATGCCGGTGATCGTGACCGACCCTGAGGATATGGCGCAGTGCCGTGGGATGCGCATGGGATACGCTCCGACGCTCGCCGCCCTGACGCCGGCGATGGTGCATGGGCATACAAGGATCGCGGTTGTCGGCATCCCGTGTCAGGTCTACGCCCTCAGACAGATCGAGGCGGAGCTGGGGCTTGAGCGGCTTTATGTCATAGGAACGCCCTGCTCCGACAATACCAGCACCGAGAATTTTCATAGTTTTCTCAGACTCTTGGATGATCGCGCCGACGCGATCAACTATCTGGAATTCCGTGCCGACTACCGCGTGGAACTGCGCTTTGACGATGGCCGACCGGACCGCGTGATCCCGTTCCTGAAGCTGCCGATCTCCAAACTGCCACCGGATTTCTTTCCGATGACCTGCAAGACCTGCGTGGATTACACCAATCGGCTGGCCGATATCACCGTGGGCTATATGGGAGGCGACGGGGATCAGTGGGTGATTGCGCGTAACGATCGCGGCGCAGAGATGCTGGATATGCTTGGTGACAGACTGGTCACCAAACCGCTGACCGACAAAGGAAAACGCGAAGGTGCGGTCAAGGGATTCCTGGCGAATACCGAGCGCGCTGCCGGTGGATTGCCGCTCAGATCGATGCCCGACTGGCTGCGCCCGGTCGTGTCGTTCCTGCAACCACGCATCGGGCCGCGGGGTCTGGAGTTTGCGCGCGCTCGGGTGGAGATGAAGGCAATCGAGACAATCCTTCACCTGCGGCGCACCTACCCGGCGCGGGTCAAGAATATGGTTCCGGATCACGTCTGGCGGGTGGTCGAGCGATACGGTTTGACGCCACGCAAGGATGAGGGTCGGCCCGGCGAATAGCATCTGTTAACCATACCCGTCGCGGAGATCGATATATCAATCCTATAGCAATTGAGTTTGCGCCGAGGTTCGAAGGGGTAAGGCTAAAGCCCGTATTTCGTGCGCTTGTCGCCGACGCCGCGCATGATGCGGACAAGCTCCATACTGATCCCGGACTCGCTGAGCGCGTGGCCCGCGCCGCGCACCATGTGGAGGCGTCCGGCGGCCCATCCCTTGGCCAGGCGATGGGCCGAAATGGGCGGGCAGATCATGTCATAGCGCCCCTGCACGATAGCGCCGGGGATATGGGCGATACGGTGCAGATCGCGCAGGATCTGGCCATCTTCCTCGAGGAAGCCCTTGTTGACGAAATAGTGGTTCTCGAGCCGGGCGAAGGCGCGGGCATAATCGGCCGGGCTTTCGCCACCATGGCCGTCGCTGTCCATCGAGGCCAGCGCATTCTCCCACGCGGCCCAGGCACGGGCAAAGCGGGTTTCGACCATCAGGTCACCGGAAAACAGACGCCGGTTATAGGCGGCGATCACGTCGCCCCGCTCTTCCTCGGGCACGAGGCTCAGGAAACGGTTCCACTGATCGGGCCAGAACTGCCCAGCCCCGCCGCCGTAGAACCAATCCAACTCGCGCTGCATCGACAGGAACACGCCGCGCAGCGCCAGATAGGCTACCGCATCGGGGTGCGTTTCCGCGTAGATCAAGCCAAGCGTTGCACCCCAGGATCCGCCAAAGACGGCCCAGCGATCAATGCCAAGAGTGTGGCGGATGCGCTCGATATCCGCGACCAAGTGCCAGGTCGTGTTGGCGCGGGTGGAGGCATGGGGCCGCGACCGGCCGCAGCCACGTTGGTCGAACAGGATGATCCGCCAGATCGACGGATCGAAGTACCGCCGCATCGCGGGGCTGCACCCGCCACCGGGACCGCCATGGAGCACCACAACCGGCGCACCGCGAGGGTTACCGCATTGTTCCACATAGATGTGATGGCCATCACCCACATCAAGCATGCGCTGATCAAACGGGTCGATCGGCGGGAACAAATGCGAGCTTGCGCGCTTTTGACCGGAGAACTTATCCATGCCCGTCCTATATAGACCGATGAGCCAGGATCGGCACGTTGAGATTTGCAAGAGATTGAGGGGATGTCCATGAGCGCTGCAGCTGCAAGCACCGTTGACGCCGCAGAGGTTGCGAAGTTCGAGGCCATGGCCGCCGAGTGGTGGGACGTGAACGGCAAGTTCAAGCCACTCCATATGCTCAACCCGACGCGGCTCGATTACATCACCAGCCAGATCGCCGCGGAGTTCGGGCGCGATCTGAAGGGTGAAGCGCCCTTTGCCGGGTTGCGGATCCTCGATATCGGGTGCGGCGGCGGGTTGCTGGCCGAACCGATGGCGCGGCTGGGGGCCGACGTGGTGGGGGCCGATGCGGCAGAGCGCAACATACCGGTGGCGCAGCTCCATGCCGAGCAATCGGGCCTCGAGATCGACTATCGCCACACGACGGCGGAGGCGATGGCCGCCGATGGCGAACAATTCGACGTTGTCCTGAACATGGAGGTGGTGGAGCACGTGGCCGATCCGTTGGCCTATCTGACGGCGTGCCAACAGCTTCTGAAACCCGGCGGCCTGATGGTCTGCTCAACCCTGAACCGCAATCCCAAGAGCTACCTGATGGCAATCATCGGGGCGGAGCATGTGATGCGGTGGCTGCCGAAAGGCACCCATGAATGGTCGAAATTCATCACGCCAGATGAGCTTTTCGAGTTGATCCGACAGGCGGGCCTCGACCCCGTGGATCGCAAGGGGTTCATCTTCAATCCGGTCTTGTGGACCTGGGGACTGAGCGACCGGGATCTGAGCGTGAATTACGTCACCGCATCGGTGAAGCGGGCCTAATCGTCCTGCTCCAGACGCTTGCGCATCGTGCGCAGCACGGGGAGGATCGAACGCACCTGTTCCGCGCCAACCTCTGCCACGGTATCCGACAGGATCGGCGCGATGGCCGACACCGCCGCATCGCGGGCGCGGCGGCCTGCCGGGCTGATCGAAATCATCTTGCGGCGCGCATCGTCCCAATCGGGCCGCACATGGATATGGCCCGCCCATTCCAATCGGTTGAGCGTATTGGTCATGGCCCCCCGCGTCAGGTGAAACACGCGCGCGAGTTGGGCCGGCGATTTCTCTTCGTTGCCAGCGGCCAGGTGGTTCAACACGCTGAAATGGCTCAGCTCCATCCCTTTCGGCAGCGCCTTGGACAGGCGTGCACGAGTGAGCTGATCAACCATGAAGACTTCGCTGAACAGCGCAATGGAGAGGGGATCGTTGGAGTCGGCCATGGCCGGATCAAACGGTGCAGCGCGGCCTGACGCAAGGGTCAACCGCGCCGCAGGGTCACTCCGCCGCGAGCAGCGGGTCGAGCTTGCCGGTCCGCTCCAGGGCGGCCATGTCGTCGTAGCCGCCGATGTGGCGATCAGAGATGAAAATCTGCGGAACGGTGTGGCGGCCACCGGCGCGGCCCATCATCTCTTGCCGCTTGGCGGGATCGGCGGCGACGTCGATTTCGGAGTAGCTGACGCCCTTATCGACAAGCATCCGCTTGGCTGCGTGGCAATAGCCGCAAAGCGGCGAGGTGTAGATTTCAATCTGGGGCATATCCCGCGGGCCTCGTGTCCTTGTGCGTTCGCGTCAATTTAGGTGTCATCCCCCACGCGCGCCAGAGCCAGGACAGACACGTTTTCGGCACCGGCCTTGTGGCAGGCCGCGGTGGCCGCGGAAAATGTGGCGCCTGACGTCATGACGTCGTCGATCAGCAAGACGTGGCGTCCCTTGATCGCGGCGCCATGGCGATGATGCGGGATGATCGCCTCATCGACATTGCGGTAACGCGCGTCCCTGTCGCGGCCTTCCTGGGTCGGGGTCTGCCGAAGGCGCAGCAGCGCCATTGTCTCCACCTCGCATCCAGATTGGCGGGACAGGGACTGCGCCAGCAGAGCAGATTGATTGAACTGCCGCCGCGCCAGACGCGTCCAGTGCAGGGGTATCGGCACGATAAGCGGGTCGTCCTCCAGCAGATCCGCCGCCGCGCGTGCCAGCCAAAGGCCGGCGGCCCGGGCAATGTCCGCCCGATCGCCATGTTTCAGGGCCAGCACCATCTTGCGGCCGATACCGTCATAGCCGAACACCGCGCGACCCCGGGACCAGGGCCGGGGCACACGGTTGCATTCACGGCAAATCAACGCCTCACCGAGGGCTGGGGTCTGACCGGGCAGGCCGGTGCCACACGCATCGCAGGCGGATCCGAGGATGAAGGGGGTGTCGGCCCAGCATTCCCCGCAGATGGCAAAGGCATCTTCCACCCTGGCACTGCAATTCAGGCATTCGGGCGGAAACACCGCATGCAACATCGATTGCAATCTCAAACGCCACTCCTATTTTTCAGCGAGCCAGCCTCAGCCCCGGATGCACTATGCCCGCCCAGACACAGCCCCGTTTGACGGATGCCGCATCCTTGGCCGCCCACCGCGCGCGGGCCCGGATAGATGAGGCCGGGTTTCTCCATGAGGACGCCCTCTTCGAGCTTCAGGAAAGACTGCAGGACGTTAACAGAACGTTTACGGCACCGGCGATTGTGACGGCTTTTCCAGAAATTTGGGCCAAATTGATACCGGGCGCGCGGATCGTGCCGCCGCAGGACCTTCTGGACCTTGAAGCAGACGCCCATGATCTGGTGGTCCATGCGATGGCACTGCATTGGGCCGATGATCCGGTGGGACAGATCGTGCAATGCCGCCGGTCACTGCGCCCCGATGGCCTGTTTCTGGCCGTCGGCTTCGGTGGGGACACGCTGGTGGAGCTTCGCGGCGCGCTGGCGGAGGCAGAGGCGGAAGTTCTGGGCGGAATCAGCCCTCGGATCGCGCCGATGGCCGAAATCCGCGATATGGGCGCGCTGTTGCAACGCGCCGGTCTGGCCTTGCCGGTGGCCGATGCCCTGCGTCGAAGGGTTACCTACCGCGATGCCCTTGCGCTGATGCGGGATTTGCGGGCGATGGGCGAAACCAATGCGCTGGCCGACCGACATCGCGCAACCCCGCCCCGCGCCCTATTCGCCCGTGCGGCCCAGATCTACGCCAATCGGCATCCGGCGGAAGAAAATCGCATCCAGGCGACGTTCGAGTTCGTATTCCTTACAGGATGGGCGCCCCATGACAGCCAGCAGCAACCCCTGCGGCCCGGTACCGCAACCTCCCGTTTGGCCGATGCGCTGAACGTTCCCGAATTCCCCGCGCCTTCGGACGCGACGTTTGACGAAGCTTCCAATCCGGTCCATGACCGGCCCGACGACGAAAGCCCAGACAGCAAATGAACATGATGCAAGCCGCACCCGCGCCAGCGCTCTCTCACGCCCCCGCCGATCATCCGCCCGTGAAAATGGGGAAGGTGGGCGTGCTTCTGGCCAATCTCGGGACGCCGGACAATTATGATTACTGGTCGATGCGCCGGTATCTGAACGAGTTCCTGAGCGACAAGCGCGTGATCGATTACAGCCCTTGGATCTGGCAACCGTTGCTGCAGTTGATCATCCTGTCGAAACGGCCCTTCAGCTCCGGCGCGGCGTATAAATCGATCTGGAACCACGAGGCGGGGGAAAGCCCGCTGATGACGATCACCAAGGATCAGACCGCCAAGATAAAGGCGCTGATGGCCGAGCGTTACGGCGACGATGTGATCGTGGATTTCTGTATGCGCTACGGCAATCCATCGACCAAATCCAAGGTGGATGAGCTGGTGGCGCAGGGATGCACCAAGATCCTGTTCTTTCCGCTTTACCCGCAATATGCGGGCGCAACCTCGGCCACGGCCTGCGATCAGTTCTTCCGCAGCCTCGAAAACATCAAGTGGCAGCCGCAGGCCCGCACGGTGGAGCCATACTTCGCCCATCCGCTTTACATCGAAGCGCTCGCGCAATCGATCGAGCGCGCCTACGGGCAGTTAGAGCAACGGCCGGACGTTCTCGTGGCGAGCTACCACGGCGTGCCGAAACGCTACCTGATGGAGGGCGATCCCTACCACTGCCAATGCCAGAAGACGTCACGTCTGCTGAAGGAGCGGCTGGGTTGGGGTGATACGGATATCGTCACAACGTTCCAAAGCCGATTCGGCCCCGAGGAATGGTTGCAGCCCTACACCGTAGAAGAAGTCGCCAAGCTGGCCGAGCAGGGCAAGAAACGGATCGCCGTCTGCGCGCCCGCCTTTTCGGCCGATTGCATCGAGACGCTCGAAGAGATTAACGAAGAGATCCGCGAAAGCTTCGAGGAGGCGGGTGGCGAGAGCTTCACCTACATCCCGTGCTTGAACGACGACGACGCCCATATGCGCGCCTTGGCGACGGTAGTGGAAGAAAATCTGAAAGGGTGGCTCGACTAGGCGACCGCGAGGGCCGAGACTGGCCGGCCAGTGAAGAGCTTTTCCCCCACCCGGACGGTCACAAGACCATTGGTCAGCTTTTGCACGAAGATCCCCTGAACCGACACGCAAGTTCCGATAAGAACGGTAGTGAGCACAGTTTCATCCCCCCAGACGCCTCTGCTTTGGGCGATGCTACTCAGTTTTGTTAACAAATCACGCGAAAAATGAAGATTGATGTCGTTTTTCAGAATAATTGATTCAGGAACTCCGAAACTGTGGCCTCAAAGCCAGTCTCGAAGGATGGGGATCAGCGGGATATCGGCGGGCGGCATGGGATAATCGCGCAGTTCATTGGCACGGGCCCATTTCAGGGCCTGGCCCTCCTTGGATTGCGGCATGCCCTGCCATTTCCGGCACGCGAAAAGTGGCATGAGAAGGTGAAAATCCTTGTAGGAATGGCTGGCAAAGGTCAGCGGCGCGAGACAGCTTTTCCAGGTATCGATCCCCAATTCCTCCTGTAATTCGCGGATCAGGGCGATTTCGGGTGTCTCGCCATCTTCCACCTTGCCGCCGGGAAACTCCCAAAGGCCCGCCATGGATTTTCCCTCGGGCCGTTGCGCCAGAAGGATGCGCCCATCGGCATCGATCAGGGCGACGGCAGACACCAAAAGGGTTTTCACGAGCGGTAATCCGCGTTGATGTCGATGTAGGCATGGGTCAGATCGCAGGTCCATACAGTCGCGGTGCCGCGCCCAAGGCCCATATCGACGTCGATCAGCAGCTCCTGTGCCTTCATATAGGCAGCAGCGTCATCTTCTTCATATCCCTCGGCGATCCAGCCGTTTTCGGCCACCAGGATATCGCCGAAGCGGATCGTCAGACGGTCGCGATCCGCGGTGGCACCGGACTTGCCGACCGCCATGACGATGCGGCCCCAATTGGGATCCTCCCCTGCGATCGCCGTCTTCACCAGAGGTGAATTGGCGATGGAGCGGGCGACCTTGTCGGCATCCCGCGCGGATTTGGCCCCGGTCACCCGCACTTCCACGAACTTTGTGGCGCCCTCGCCATCACGGACGATCTGGTGAGCGAGGTCGAGCATCACCTTGTCCAATGCTGCGACAAACGCCTTACCCTCAGCAGATCGGCCCGAGGCCAGCGGCACGTTGCCTGCCGCGCCCGTCGCCGCTATCAGAACTGTGTCGGAGGTGGACGTGTCGCTATCTACCGTAACGGCATTGAAGCTGCCCTTGGTCGCGGCACTGAGCATGGCGTGCAGCCCGTCTTGGGTGATGGCGGCGTCGGTGAAAATGTAGCCCAGCATCGTCGCCATATCGGGCGCGATCATGCCGGAGCCCTTGGCAAACCCCATGATCGTAACGGGGGTGCCGCCAATCTCGCAGGTCGCGACGGATCCCTTGGCAAAGGTATCCGTGGTCATGATCGCGCGGGCAGCCGTTTCTGCGGCCGCCGCATCAAGCGCCTTGGCCAGCGCTGGCAAGGCATCGGTGATCTTGTGGGCGGGCAGAGGTTCCCCAATCACCCCCGTGGCGGAGGTGAGGATATTGTCTTCCGGCAGTTTCAGGGCCTTTGCGGCGGCCTTGGTAATGGCATCCACGTCCGACACGCCGCGCTGGCCGGTGAAGGTATTGGCATTGCCGGAATTGACCACGATGGCGAACCCGTCGGAGACATCCTCGCCCAGCCGCGCAAGCTTGGCCTGACAATCCAGCACATTGGCCGACCGCGTGGCGGAGGTTGTGAAGACACCTGCGATGGTCGACCCGGCGGCCAAATGGGCCAGCATCACATCGGCGCGGTTCTTGTAGCGCACCCCCACGGCATCAGCCGCGAAGCGCACGCCGTCGATCACCGGAAGATCGGGGAAGCCCTCCGGGGCAAGCGATGAGACCTTGTATTTCGATCCACCTGTCGCAACCGCGAGTTTGGATTGTAGCTTCGCCGGTTTCTGCTTGTCGGATTTCGGGTTAGCGGCCTTCGCCGCCTTTCCCTTTTTTGCTTTTGCGTCGGCGGACTTACCCGCCTTCTTTTTCTTCTTGTCCTTCGCCAACGGCCCCTCCCGACGCAGCTGCGCTGCTTATTCCGCGATCAGGTCGAGATTGCGGATCAGCTCGGCAGGAATGTCAAGCTCGGGCCGGTCGATGTCTGCCTCGGCGGTCAGGGCTTCAAGCCGGGCGTCAACACGCGCGCGGCGCAGACCTTCCTCAAGCTCGGCACCCACTTCCTCAAGGGTCGGGGCGGCCTGATCGCGGGTTTCGTTGAGCAAAACAATATGCCAGCCAAATTGCGTTTGTACCGGAGCAGAGACTTCGCCGGGTTCCAGAGCAAAGACGGCTTCTTCGAATTCCGGCACCATCATCCCGGCGGTGAACCAACCCAGCGCGCCGCCATTGGGGCCCGATGGCCCGATCGAATGCTCGGCGGCCAGTTCGGCGAAGTCGGCACCTTCGGCAAGCTGATCGATCATCGCCTGCGCTTCTTCTTCGGTTTCCAAAAGGATATGCGCCGCGTTGAATTCCACCACCGGATCCGTCGCGCCGTAGACCGCGTCATATTCGGCCTGAAGCTCTTCCTCGGACAGATCCGCCATGGCGACATCATCCATATACATCGCAGCGAGGAACGCGCGACGCTCGTTTTCGAGGCCAAGCTGCATCTGGCGCGTCACCTCTTCGGCCTCGGCGGCATCGGCCAGAACCTGCTGCTGAACCAACTGCTCCAGCATGCCATCGAACAGCACCTCATCGGGCAGCTGCTGGTATTCGGCGGGCAACATCTGGCGCATGGCGATCAGGTGGCCCAGCGTGATCTCTTCTCCGTTCACCGTGGCCAGCACCGTATCCGCAGAGACGTGGCCATCGGCGAAGGCCGGAACAGCGAGGGTTGCGGCCATGGCGACCGAAGCAAAAAGCATCTTCATCGGGGAAATTCCTTTGTAGGTCGGCAGGCGCCCCGGTGACAGGGTTGCCTTACGTTGACTATCCTTGGGCCGCCCCTTATCTCGCTTACGGGTTTCACTCCCGGGGCCTTGGCCATTCGCGCAATAGTTAGACCGCCGCGAAGGGCCGAACAACCCGGCAACCCCACACGAATTGTTCAAGACGCTGCCGGTCCGCGGAAATGGGCCGATGACGCAAGATTTGGCCCAACAGGCGGGCCGTGACACAAGGTTGAGACGATATGCTCGGACTGGGAACGATTGCGAAAAAGGTCTTCGGATCGCCGAACGACCGCAAGGTAAAGTCGGTCCGCCCGATCATCGACCAGATCAACGCGCTGGAGTCTGAGTTCGAAGCCCTCGACGATGCCGGCCTGATCGCCAAGACCGCGGAATTCCGCAACCGCGCCCAGAATGGCGAAAGCCTGGACGATCTGCTGCCCGAGGCCTTTGCCAATTGTAGGGAAGCCGCCAAACGCGCCCTGGGCCTGCGGGCCTTCGATGTCCAGCTTATGGGCGGGCTCTTCATGCATCAGGGCAATATCGCCGAGATGAAGACCGGGGAGGGCAAGACACTTGTCGCCACGTTCCCCGCTTATTTGAACGCCTTGACAGGCAAGGGCGTGCATGTGGTGACCGTGAACGATTACCTCGTTCGGCGTGACGCGGATTGGATGGGCAACGTCTTCACCGCGCTTGGCATGACGACCGGCGCCGTCTATCCCCGCCAGCCCGACAACGAGAAGCGGCAGGCCTACCAGGCCGACGTGACCTACGCGACCAACAACGAGTTGGGATTCGACTATCTGCGCGACAACATGCGCGGGTCGATCAAGGAGATGGCGCAGCGGGGCCACAACTTCGCGATTGTGGATGAGGTCGACTCGATCCTGATCGACGAAGCACGGACGCCGCTGATTATCTCGGGGCCGACACAGGATCGGTCGGATCTCTATATCTCCATCGACAAGATCATCCCGCGCGTCGAAGACCAACATTACACGCTGGACGAAAAGACCCGTCAGGCAACCTTCACCGATGAAGGCAACGATTTTCTGGAAGATGTCCTGCACGAAGAGGGTATCCTGCCCGACGGCCAGTCGCTCTACGATCCCGAAAGCACCACGATCGTGCACCACGTGACGAACGCGCTCCGCGCCCACAAGGTGTTCCACAAAGACAAGGAATACATCGTTCGCGACGGCGAAGTGGTTCTGGTCGACGAATTCACCGGCCGCATGATGGCGGGCCGCCGCCTGTCCGAGGGGCTGCACCAAGCCATCGAGGCCAAGGAAAGCTGCAAGATACAGCCTGAGAACGTGACACTCGCCTCGGTGACGTTCCAGAATTACTTCCGCCTTTACAACAAGCTGGGCGGCATGACCGGCACCGCGGCGACCGAGGCCGAGGAATTTGGCTCTATCTACGGTTTGGGCGTGGTGGAGATCCCCACCAACCGCCCCATCGCGCGCATCGATGAAGACGACGCCGTGTTCCGCACCGGCGTGGAGAAATACAACGCCATCGTCGAGGCGATTGCCGAAGCCCACGAGAAGGGTCAGCCGGTTCTGGTCGGCACAACCTCCATCGAGAAATCCGAGATGCTGGGCCAGATGCTGACCAAGGCCAAGCTGCCGCACAACATCCTCAACGCCCGCCAGCATGAGCAGGAGGCGCAGATCGTCGCCGATGCCGGCAAGCTGGGCGCGATCACCATCGCCACCAACATGGCGGGCCGCGGGACCGACATCAAACTGGGCGGCAATGTGGAATTCAAGATCATGGAGGCCATCGCCGCCGATCCCGACGGCGACCCCGAAGCGATCCGCACGCAGATAGAAGAACAGCACAAAGCCGATGAGCAGGCGGTGAAGGATGCGGGCGGCCTTTACGTGCTGGCCACCGAACGCCACGAATCGCGGCGGATCGACAACCAGCTCCGTGGCCGCTCCGGCCGTCAGGGCGACCCCGGCAAATCCTCGTTCTTCCTGTCGCTGGAAGACGACCTGATGCGGATCTTCGGCTCCGAACGGCTGGACAAGATGCTCAATACGCTGGGCATGAAGGAGGGCGAGGCGATTGTGCACCCCTGGGTGAACAAATCGCTGGAACGCGCGCAGGCGAAGGTGGAAGGCCGCAACTTCGACATCCGCAAGCAGCTTCTGAAATTCGACGACGTCATGAACGATCAGCGAAAGGTCGTCTTTGGCCAGCGCCGCGATATCATGGGGGCCGAGGATATCGCCGAAGTCGCCAAGGACATGCGCCACCAGGTGATCGAGGACATGGTGGATGCCTACATGCCGCCAAAATCCTACGCCGACCAATGGGATGTGGAGGGCCTGAAAGAGGCCGCGAAAACCGCCCTTGGTGTGGACCTGCCGATCGAGACCTGGGCTGACGAAGACGGCGTCGACCAAGAGGTTGCCACCGAACGCCTGGAGAAGGCGGCGGATGAATACATGGCCTCAAAAGCGGCGCAATTCGGGCCCGAGCAGATGCGCAACATCGAAAAGCAGCTGCTTCTGCAAACCATCGACCAGAAATGGCAGGAGCATCTGCTGACGCTGGAGCATCTGCGCTCGGTCGTGGGCTTCCGGGGCTACGCCCAGCGGGATCCCCTGAACGAATACAAGACCGAAAGCTTCCAGCTGTTTGAAAGCATGCTCGACGGTCTGCGCGCCGACGTGACCGAAAAGCTGGCGCGCATTCAACCGCTGAGCCCGGAGCAGCAGGAAGCCCTGATGCGCCAGTTGCAACAACAGCAAGAGGCCGCCAAGGCGCAAGTGGACGGAGCCACCGCGGGCGCCACGCCGGCCACCGCAGACGCTGCCGCTGCGGGCGATCCCGCGCCCGGCTTTGTGGAGGACGATGCCAGCACCTGGGGCAACCCCGGGCGCAACGACATCTGCCCCTGCGGATCCGGCAAGAAGTTCAAGCATTGCCATGGTCGATTGAGCTGATCCGCTGATCCGAGATTGGGAACAGTAAGGCGAAAGCGCCGTCTTTTTCCTCCAATTCGGGCACAATCACGCCCAATTCCTTCGCGATACTATCGTTTGAAACGGTAGGCGGAGTGTGCCCCATGACCTTGAACACCATCGTGATCCGCGTGTCTGCGGCGATCATATTATTGACGGGTTGCCTTCTTTACATCGCTCAATCCGGTATCTTGCAAAGGCTCGGCGGCGCAAATGCCGCAACCGATACCGCCCTGGAAGAAACACATTCATCTTCGTCGCGCGCCTCCTTGCACGGCCTCGTGCTACCCGAAATTCCCCAGACCGCTGATGTGCGCCTACCTTCGGCGGCCGTCCCGGTATCGCCTGAGGCGATGGTGGTTCCGGCCAGCTTCACCCGTGAGATCATCGAGGTGGCGGATATCCCAATGACCGAAGCCACGCCACTGAGCGATCTGGGACTGCCCTGCACGATTTCCGTCTCCGCGACGGCGATGCCTGCGGCGGTGGTGGCGTTGGATGTGATGGCCCCGTGCCGCGGCAATACAGAGGTTTCGATCCGTCATTCCGGCCTGAGCTTGACTGCGGAAACCGATGCGCTGGGCCTTCTGACGCTCGATATCCCGGCCTTCGAAACGCCCGCCTTCTTCGAGGTTGGCTTCGCTGACGGAACCGAGGAGACCGCGCTGGTCGACCTGCCGGATCTGGGCGACTTCGACCGGATCGGATTGGCCTGGATCGGCGATATGGGCCTTGAACTGCACGCGATGGAATTCGGTGCGCGCTTCGGCGAAGAGGGACACGTCTGGCAGGCCACCCCATCCCATGCCGATGCCGCGATTGCCGGTACGGGTGGATTCCTGACCATCGTGAACGCGGGCGACAGTTTCGCTCAGATCTATACCCTGCCCCGCGCAACTCTGCGGGAGGGCGAAAGTGTGCGTCTGTCCATTGATGCCCCGGTGACACCTGCAAACTGCACCCAAACCGTGCTTGCCCGCACCCTGCGCGCGGAAGGGGCCGGTCCGGTAGACGTGACAGAACTGAACTTCAGGGTGCCATCCTGCGACGCGGTGGGTGACGTTCTGGTCTTGCAAAACCTTCTGGACGACCTGAGACTCGCCTCCAATTGAGGCTCAGCAATCGGAACTTGCATGCGCAAGGGGATCGGGGCGGCCATCGGAGCCGCCCTTTTCATGTGTCACGTCAGCAGCGCGGCCGCGCAGGATGTCGAATTGCGCTCACTCGACGGAACGGTCGAGCTGGAGGGAAACCTTCTGTCCTATGACGGGGCGTTCTACCGGTTGGACACGGTCTACGGCCCCCTGACGGTATCCGCCGAAGGTGTCTCCTGCGCGGGGCCGGGTTGCCCGGATCTGGCGACCTTCGTGGCAGAAGCCCGCGTGGCGGGGGCGGCGACGGTGGCCGAGGGGCTTCTTCCCGCGCTGCTGGCGGCCTTTGCCGAGACCCAGGGCATGTCGGCAGATGTGGCAGCCGGGGAGGACGGACTGATCTACCTCTTGCGGCGGGCCGATGGATCGCCCGCCGCGCGCTTCATCGTCTCGCCCGGCACCACGGATAATGGCTTTCTCGCGCTGCTGAATGGCGAGGCCGATATCGCACTGGCCCTGCGCGAGCCATCGGTGGCCGAGATTCGCGCCGCCGAAACCGTCAGCCCGGACGATCCGCCGCTGGACGACCGCGTGCGTGTTTTGGCACTCGATGCACTGGTGCCCGTCGTCTCCCCGGAAAACCCGATTGATGCGCTGTCGCTGCCCGATGTGGCGCGGTTGTTTTCGGGAGAGGTGCAGAACTGGCAGGATCTGGGTGGCCCGGATGCACCCGTGGCGCTGCATCTGCTCTCGCCGGGATTGGGCTTGGCGCAGGCTTTTGCGGCACGTGTCCTTCTGCCGTCCGATGCGGGGCTGGCGGACCGGATCACGCGCCACACCAGCGCAGAGGATTTGGCCGCCGCCGTTGCCGCGGATGCCTATGCCGTCGGGATCACGGCGCGGTCCGGTGAGGGGATGGCGCGCGCGCTGCCGTTGATCGGCACCTGCGGCTTTGCGCAAACGGCGTCTGTCGATGCCGTGAAGGCGGAGGACTACCCGTTGACCGCGCCGGTCTACATGTATCTCGCGCCGCGGCGCCTCCCGCTTCTGGTGCGACAATTCCTGGCCTTCACCGAAACCGACGATGCCGAACGTCGAGTGCGCGAGGCGGGGTTCGTGGACCAGACCCTGACGCGCACGCCGCTTGCCCTGCAGGGCGAACGCCTGACCAATGCCATCCGCGCCGCCGGGGAAGACGTGGATCTGGCGGACCTTCAGGAAGTTATCGAAACCCTGGGCGGGGCCGAGCGGCTGTCGACCACATTGCGGTTCAATCCCGGCGGGACGGAGCTTGACGTGCAATCGCGCACCTCCATCGCGCGACTTGCCACCGCGGTTGAACGTGGCGCGTTCGACGGACGGCGTTTGATCTTCGTTGGATTTTCGGACGGCAACGGCCCCGCGACCATAAACGCCCGCCTGTCGCTACGGCGGGCCGGCGTGGTTCGAGATGCGCTACTGGCGGCCACGGATGCCACGGCGCCCGACCGGGTAGAAATGGTGATCGAAGGCATGGGGGAAGCGATGCCGATGGCCTGCGACGACAGCGACTGGGGCCGGGCGGTGAACCGTCGCGTGGAGGTCTGGCTCGATTAACACGTTTCGCCGCGCTTCGCGCACCGACCGACCGGGGCGCTGCCCCGGACCCCGGAGTTTTTCTGCCAAGATGAAGGGGAAGTTCAGGTACCTTACGATTATCCGACATAACTAACGCGCAATGGTGCGGGTTCACGCGGCAGTCGCCAATTGCATCAGCCCCAGGTTGGGTGGAATTTTCCGGCAGGCGAGGGCGTGAATATCTCGAATCCGTCCGCCGTCACGCCAATGGAATGCTCGAACTGGGCGCTGAGGCTCTTGTCCCGCGTCACGGCGGTCCAGTCATCGGCGAGCACCTTGGTTTCCGGGCGGCCCAGATTGACCATCGGCTCAATCGTAAAGAACATGCCTTCTTCCAGAACCGGGCCGGTGCCTCTGCGCCCGTAATGCAGCACGTTGGGCGGTGCATGAAAAACCTGCCCCAGGCCGTGGCCACAGAAATCGCGCACGATGCTCATCCGATGCGCTTCAGCATAGGCCTGAATCGCATGGCCGATATCCCCGAACGTGTTGCCGGGTTTCACGGCCTCGATGCCCTTGAAAAGCGCGTCATGGGTAACCTGCACCAGACGCTCGGCCTTGCGGGAAATGCTGCCCGCCGCATACATCCGCGAATTGTCGCCAAACCAGCCATCAACGATCACTGTGACGTCGATGTTCAGGATATCGCCATCCTTGAGCCGTTTGTCACTCGGGATGCCGTGGCAGACCACGTGGTTCACGCTGATACAACTGGCGTGCTTATAGCCGCGATAGCCCTTGGTGGCCGACGTCGCGCCGGCGTCCAGCACCCAGGCCTCGATCTGATCATCAAGCGCACCGGTCGTGACGCCGGGCACCACCATCGGTGCGATCCGGTCGAGAATGTCGGCCGCCAGCGCGCCCGCGCGGCGCATTCCGGCGAAGTCATCGGGGTTGTGGATGCGGATGCCGTCCTTTGTCAGGTGGCCTTTGAAATCGTCCAAAGCTTTGGTCTCCGGGTGGGAAGCCATAGATGTTTACGCCCTTGCGTGCGGAATTTCCAGTGACGGTCTGATGACGTTACGATGCGGGTGCCTGCGGCTTGGGATCAACGGGCAGTGGCCCGGTCAGCGTGATGCCCTCCGGGCTGATCCGCGTGCCGTGGCAGAGCATCTCCACCCCAGCCTCCCGCGCCACATCGAAGGCGCGGGCATAGGCCGGATCGAGATCGGGGGCGAGGCGGAACCGGGCGCAATCGGTGCGCTGCACAACATAAAGCATAACCGCCCGGCCGCCGTTTTGGGCGATCCGCGTCAGCTCCCGCAGGTGCTTGGCGCCGCGATCCGTCACACAATCGGGGAATTCGGCCCAGTCATCGTCACGACGCAGATGGCAATTCTTGATCTCCACAAAGGCATCCGCCCGGCCTGGCTCGGACAACAGAAAATCGATCCGGCTTTTCTCATCACCATAGCGTTGCTCCGGACGGATCGTGCCGTAGCCGCTGAGCGCCTCGATCCCGCCCTCGGCCAGTGCCTCTTTGACCAAAGCGTTCGGCAGGCCCGCATCGATGCCCGCGAAATGGCCATCATCCAGCTCCACCAGGCGCCAGCCGTAGTTCAGCTTCTTCTTCGGATCATCGTTCGGCAGCAGCCAGATCCGCGCGCCATCGTCCTTGAGGCCCAGCATTGCGCCGGGATTGGGGCAATGGGCCGTGACCTCCGTCCCGTCCTCCAGCACACAATCGGCAAGGAAGCGCTTGTAGCGGCGGATCAGGCGGGCGGGGACAAGCGGGGTTGGAAAGCGCATGGGGTGGGACCTATACCGTAGCGAAGCGCCATCCAAGGAGTTCCCGCGATGCAAACGCCCAGTGCCGCCATGATTGTGATCGGGGATGAAATCCTGTCGGGGCGGACCCGCGATTCGAATATGAACTACCTTGCGAAGGCGCTGACGGAACATGGCATCGCGCTCACTGAGGCCCGCATGATCAGTGACGATCACGCGCTGATCGCCCGGCATGTGCGGGAATTGTCAGAGGCCTATGACCATGTCTTTACCTCGGGCGGGATCGGCCCAACCCATGACGACATCACCGCCGAGGCCGTGGCGGATGCGATGGGCGCAGTCTGCGGGATCCGCGACGATGCGCGTGCGATCCTACGGGCGCATTACGACCGTTCGGGCCAAGAGCTGAACGAGGCGCGGCTGCGCATGGCGCGGATCCCTGACGGGGCGACCTTAATCGACAACCCGATCAGCGCCGCGCCCGGATTCACCCTTGGCAATGTGCATGTGATGGCCGGTGTTCCGCGCATTTTTGAGGCAATGCTGGCCAGCGTCTTGCCGACGCTGACAGGGGCGGAGCCGATGCTGTCGCAAAGCCTGCGGGTGGAGCGGGGCGAGGGCGACATTGCCGGCCCCTTGGGTGAATTGGCGGCCGCCCATCCGGAGGTGTCCATTGGCTCCTACCCGTTTCACCAAAACGGTGTGCATGGGTCCAACATCGTCGTCCGGTCCCAAGACGGAGTGGCGGTTGATCGCATAATGGTTGCGCTGTCAAAACTGTTTCCCGAAGCGACATGACAGGCGCGGACGTGTTTCCCGTGATCGCGGCAACCTGGCCGCCGATCGGTGTGCAAACCATCGGGCCATTTCTGGTGCCCGCGCGGGATAAGGGCGGCAATCGGGTGAGTGCGGCCCGCCTTGCGGACCCGCATGTGACTACGGCTCTGGAGGATGAGATCGCGTCAGCGGAGCAGGGGATGGCGGATCAGGGCCGCGCGCCGCTCTTTCAGGTGCTCGACACGCAATCCGGCCTGCAATCGGCGTTCGACCAACGGGGATACATCGCGCGGGACCACACGGATATACTGCTGATCCCGGCAGAAGAAATCGCGGCCCCCCCGCCCCCCGTCACGGTCTTCGACATCTGGCCGCCCCTGGCCGTTCAGGCGGATATCTGGAATGCGGGCGGCGTCGATCTGGCCCGGCGTGACGTGATGAACCGGGTTTCCAGGCCCAAGACGTCGCTCTTCGGGCGGATCGCGGACCAGCCCGCCGGGGCCGCCTTCATCGCCCTGCACAACGACATCGCAATGCTCCACGCGCTCGAAGTGGCGCAGGCCGTCCGGCGCAAAGGGCTGGCCGTTTACATGATGTGCGCCGCGGCGCAATGGGCCGTCGAAAACGGGGCCACGTGGCTTTGTGTCCTCGTGACGCAGCAAAACGAAGGCGCCCAGCGGCTTTATGCTTCCTTGGGGATGAAACCTGTGGGATCGTATATGTATCGAGAGAAAGAAGGCGGAATGGCCCAGTGAGTACCAGAGGGACGCAGCAGATTTGCGGCGCAGTATTTCTGTGTGCACTGCCCCTTTGCCTGCCAGCGAGCGCAAGCGCACTGGATCTGGAGTTTCCGGGCCGTGCCGAATTGACCGTTTCGCAGTCCGCTGGTCTTTCCCAACATCCGATGGCAACCGGCCCATGGACCACCGACGGCATGTCTGTGATCGCGGCGGAAGGGATGGTGCAGGAATTCATCTGGGAGGTCACCGGACCCGATATCAGCACGATGACGTTGCTGTCGGTGTTACGGGATCAATTACAGGCGCAGGGCTTTGAAATCGCCTATTCCTGCGCGGCGGAGGCGTGCGGCGGGTTTGACTTTCGCCACGCATTGCCCGTGGGAAATGCCCCGGACATGCATGTGGATCTCGGGAATTTCCACTATCTGAGCGCTGTTGCGAGCCGTGAAGACGGAGAAGCATATGCGGCCCTGATGGTGAGCCAGGGCGGGGCCACCGGGTTTGTGCATCTGGCGCTGGTCCAACCGGCGGGGTCCGAGACCCCGCCCGTGGTTCAATCCAGCCGCTCCCCCGATCTGGATGACGAACCTGCCGTGGTGGCACCTGATCCGGCAACCGATGACCTGATAGCGCAATTGATGGCGACAGGGTCGGCCACGCTGGATGATTTGCAGTTTGAAACCGGGGCGTCACGGTTGAGCGGGGAGCGTTACGCCTCGCTGGTTGCGCTTTCGGAGTTCCTTGCCGAAAACCCGGCGCGCCGCGTCGTCTTGGTCGGGCACACCGACGCGATGGGGTCGCTTGACGGGAATATAGCCCTTTCGGAGGCGCGCGCCGTGGCTGTCCGCAGCTTTCTAACCCGGGAAATGGGCGTCAGCGCGGCGCAGATCGAGGCGGAAGGCATCGGGTTTCTGTCGCCGCGGGCCTCAAATGCAACCGCGGATGGGCGGGAGGCCAACAGGCGGGTTGAGGTGGTGCTGGCCGATCCCGGCTGACAGCACATTCAATGCCTAACACGTTGTAGTTTTGTCTCTCTCCCGCATGTTGGAGACCTATTCAGGCCCCGCGCCTTGGTGCTGACCAAAAAAAATCCCGGGCGGAGCATCTGCGCTCCGGCCCGGGACGAGGTAGGCATGTGACGGGGCGCAACGCTCCTGTCACAGGCACGGCAAGTCAGGTCAGGGAATCACCAGTCCGTCGGGCCCTTATCGCGGAAGTTTTCCACAAGAAAATCAATGAAGGACCGGACCTTGGGCTGAATGTAGCGGCCCGGCGGATAGACGGCGTAAACACCCTGCACATCGACCGGAAGGTCGGGCATGGCATCTTCAAGCAAGCCGTCGCGCAGAGGATCTGCGTAAAGGAAACTGGGCAGATAAGCGATGCCGAGGCCGCCGATGGCCGCGTTCAGCAGGCTTTGCCCGTCATTCACAGTCAACCACCCGGCGGTGCGCACCTGGCGCAGTTCACCCGAGGGCGCAGTCAGCTTCCAGACATTGCCGGAGGAGGAATTCGAGTAATGCAGTAATTTGTGTTCGTTGAGGTCGTCGATCCGCTCAGGGCGCCCATATTCCTCAAAATAGGACGGGGCAGCGATCATCCGGCGCTGTGTCTCACAGATCTTGCGTGCCATCAGAGAGCTGTCTTCCAGTTCCCCCACGCGGATGGCCATATCGAAACCTTCGGAAATCAGCTCAACATACCGGTTATTTAGCACCATGTTGACGGTGATATCGGGGAAATTATGCAGAAATTCGCCCAGGATCGGCGATACGTGGTTCACCCCGAAATCCGTCGCGATCGATACCCGCAACGTACCTGACGGGGCAGATTGCATAGCCGTGACAAGCGCGTCGGCCTCCCCGGCATCGTTCAGGACGCGCCGGGCGCGATCGTAGTAGGCAAGGCCGATCTCCGTGGGGCTGACGCGCCGGGTCGTGCGATTAAGGAGGCGAGCGCCAAGACGTGCCTCGAGCGAAGAGACATGTTTGGAAACGGCGGATTTGGAAATCCCCATTTTCTTGGCTGCATCGGTGAAACCCCCTTGATCCACAACAGTGGCGAAAGCTTCCATTTCCGTGAGACGATCCATACTGACCTACTTTCAACTAACTGAGCGAGTTTTCGCCGACAATTGGGGCGCAATTGGGATCGCGCGCTGACCAAACCACGATCTTTCCGGGGATCGTTCATGGCACCGCAACAGACGTTAATCCTTGGTTTACGATTGCAGCGGTGGGCCGGGGGCACTAGCGTCCGATATCTGACGTAAGGGGGCATCATGAACCACGCCAATGCACGCAAGGAAATGGCGGCGGCCTTTCGCCTGACGGCCCGGGAAGACATGCATGAAGGGGTGGCAAACCACTTCTCGCTCACCGTGAACGACGACGGTACCGAGTTCCTCATCAATCCCAAGACACATTTCAGCCTTATGCGCGCATCTGATCTATGGGTGATTAACGCCAACGATCCCACATCCGCCGCCGGTGAGAACGCACCGGACCCGACTGCGTGGGGCCTGCATGCCGCGCTGCACCGCCACGTCCCCCATGCGCGCTGCGCAATGCATGTGCATTCCACCTATGCCACGGTTCTGGCGTCGCTGGCCGACTCCCGCCTGCCCGCCATCGATCAGAACTCGGCGATGTTCCACAATCGGCAGGTGGTTGATGAGAGTTACGGCGGCCTTGCCCTGGAGGAAGAAGGCGAACGCTGCGCTCGCCTGTTCCAGGATCCCAGCATCCGTACCATGATCATGGGCAATCATGGCGTGTTGTTCATCGGCGAAACCGTCGCGGAGACGTTCACGCGGATGTATTATTTCGAGCGCGCCGCCCGGACCTACATCCTTGCGCTTCAAACCGGGCGCCCCTTGCGGATACTGCCCGACGACGTGGCAGAGCTGACCGCCAGTCAATTGGAGGGGGATGCCGCGGCTGAGGCGGATATTCTGAACGGAATGCGCGCGGTTCTGGACGCGGAAGGTGCCGACTATGCACAGTAGCAAAACGGGAACCCGCGGGGTACTTGTGGGGTTGCCCCTCCATGACACCCGACAACCTGACCTACTATCCAGATGACCGGCCTGGCATTTCGCGCCACAGGGCTGGCCGTGGGTTCAGTTACGTCGCGCCCGATGGCACGCGCATCGACGATAGAACCGAGCGTGCGCGGATCGAGGCGCTGGCGGTGCCGCCCGCTTATACGAATGTGTGGATCACGCCGCGACACTCGGGGCACCTTCAGGCGACGGGGCGCGATGCGGCAGCGCGCAAGCAATACCGCTACCACGCTGATTGGAGCGCCTTTCGCTCCCAGAAGAAATATGATGACTTGCCCCGATTTGGTCTGGCCCTGCCGCGCATCCGCGCCGCGATCAAGGATGGGTTGGAGGCGGAGCCGGGCGACCGCATCTTTGCACTCTCTGCCGTGCTTGGCCTGATTGATCGCCTGTCGCTCCGCCCGGGCCACCCGGATTACACCGAAGCCAATGGCAGCTATGGCGCAACCACCTTGCGATCAAAACACCTTACCGCGTCCGACGATGGCACGATCCTGCAATTCCGTGCCAAGGGCGGAATCACGGTGACCGAGGAATTGTCCGACAGGCGGCTGGCCCGCGCGCTGCATCGGTTGGACGATCTGCCCGGCGCACCGCTGGCCACATGGGTGGAGGAGGGGGAGGTGCGGCAAGTAACGCCGGACATGCTTGGCGCATATCTGGCGACGATCACGGGGGAAGAGGGGCTGACACCCAAGACCTTCCGCACCTGGAACGGCACCGTCGCCGCGATGGAGGTGGCACTTCGCGACCCGGAGCCGACGATAACGGCAATGGCCGATGCGGCAGCGGAGCGGCTGAACAACACGCCCACCATCGCGCGCAACAGCTACATCCATCCTGACGTCATCGCCCTGGGCGAGCGTGACCATGACGCGCGGCTGAGATTGGCGGAGGCCAGCACACCCACGCGCCTGCGCAAGGCCGAACGCGCGGTGATGGCCCTGATCGGATAACGCGTCAGCCCGGCGCGTGAAGGATACGGCCGATCAGGTTCAAAAGCACCTGCGCCGCCAGGATCGCGGTTGTCCCATCACGGTCGTAATCCGGCGCCACTTCCACCAGATCGACGCCAACGATCCGGTTCCGCTTGGCCAGGATCGCGAGGAACTCCAGCACCTCATAATAGAGAAACCCACCATGGGACGGCGTGCCGGTGCCCGGCGCGATGGACGGATCGAACGCATCGATGTCGATGGTGATATAAAGGTTCACGTCGTCCGGCACCCGGGCCGCCGCGGCCTCCGCCCCCATCGCCCGGATCTGGCGGACGGATTGGATGTCCGATCCGAAGCGGCGCGCATCGTCATAGCCTTCCTTCGCAGTTGAGCTGACATTGCGAATGCCGAACTGGCTCAGGCCCGTCACATGATCCTGCTCTGCCGCGCGGCGCATGGGATTGCCGTGGCCGTGCCGAACACCATGGCGTTCATCGACGAAATCCAGATGCGCATCGATCTGCACGATATGGATCGGGCCCTGTTCGGCGAACGCCCGGATGCAGGGGATGTTGATCGAATGATCGCCGCCCAGAACCACCGGTATCGCGCCCGCCGCCAACGCAACCCGGACCCCAACCTCGATATTGGCATGCGACGCCTCGGTGTCCGTATGGATGATATCGGCATCCCCCATATCCACGATCCGGGTGCCGGGACCGAGATAGGTGACGTCATCCTCGTGGTCATAGGCGCCGGCATGGCCGAACGCGAACAGCGTCGAAGCCTCACGTATCGCGCGCGGCCCGAACCGCGCCCCCGGCCGCCATTGCGTACCAAAATCAAACGGCGCACCGAGCACGGCCACATCCGCGTCGATTGCGCCCCAATCGGGGACGTAATCGTATTTGCCGAAGGTCGCGATGCCGACGAAGGGCAGGTTCAGGCGGCCGCTGTCATATCCATGGGTCATCGCCACAGGGTGCGGCGGATGGGTCGCGTCTTCAAGCGGATGTTGCGCGCAGGGCTAGCGCAGGAGCCCCGGCCGGGGATAGGTCTGGGGCAACGACGCACGAGAATGGCGAGAGCAGCTTGGCCAAGCGCAAGACAACAACGCGAAAGAAGGCAAAGGTGTCTCGCCCCCGCCGATGGGCGCGTGCCTTTCGTACGTGGCTGTTGCGTGGCGCGGTTGGCGCGGCGGCGTTCCTGCTGGTCTGGATCCTCGCCTATGCCGTTCTGCCGGTGCCCACGACACCCTACATACTGCAGGAGCGCGCCCGGCTAGGCGGGATCGAGCGCGATTGGGTCCCGATGGAAGACATCTCACTCAATCTGGCGCGCGCCGTTGTGGCGGCGGAGGATGCCAATTTCTGCCTGCATTGGGGGTTCGACATGGCCGCAATCCGCGACGCCATCGCCGCTGGCGCGGCGCGGGGCGGATCCACGATCAGCCAACAGACCGTGAAGAACGCCTTTTTGTGGCATGGCCGGTCCTGGGTTCGCAAAGCGCTGGAGGCGGCGATTACACCGGTCGTCGAACTGATCTGGAGCAAGCGACGCGTGTTGGAGGTTTACCTGAACGTCGCCGAGTTTGCGCCCGGCGTCTTCGGGGCGGAAGCCGCCGCACGGCATCATTTCGGGATCTCCGCCTCTGATCTGACGCAGCGGCAGGCCGCGCTTCTGGCCGCCGCTTTGCCCAATCCCGCCGACCGCAACGCCAGCGCCCCTTCCGATTTCGTGAGCCGTCGGGCCCGCTCCATCGCGGACGGGGCGGCAACCATCCGCGCCGATGGACGCGACGCGTGCTTTGCGAATTGATTTTTCCGTGCGCGCCTTGCAAAGACATGGGGCAGTGACACGAGCAGCCCCATGAACCGCCTTTACCATTTTGCGCTCTCCCCATTCTGCCGGAAGGTCCGTCTGGTCCTTGCGGAGAAGAAGATCGAGGTGGAGTTGGTGGACGAGAAATACTGGGAGCCGTCCACGGAATTCCTGCGCCGCAATCCGGCCGGCAAAGTGCCGGTCCTGAAGATCGACGGCATGACGCTGAGTGATTCCAATGCGATCTGCGAATACATCGAGGAAACCGTACCGGAGCCCGTCCTGATGCCCCGCGACGCGGCCCAACGCGCCGAGGTGCGACGGCTTGTGGCGTGGTTCGATGACAAGTTCTATCACGATGTGACAAGCAACCTGGTGCACGAACGGGTTCACAAGAAACTGATGCGCGGCGGATATCCGGACGGGCGCGCGATAAAGACGGGCGCGCAGAACATCAAATTTCACATCCGCTACATGGATTGGCTGCTCGATCACCGTCGCTGGCTGGCGGGCGACAAGATGACGATGGCGGATTTTGCAGCCGCCGCGCAGCTGAGTTGCCTTGATTACATCTCGGATGTGGATTGGTCCCTGAGCGCCCCGGTCAAGGATTGGTACGCGACGATGAAGTCACGCCCTGCCTTCCGGTCGATCCTCGCCGATCAGATCTTCGGCTTCCCGCAACCGCCCCACTACGCGAATCTCGACTTTTGAGTGACCTGAAGGACGCGCTGTGGCAGGAGGCCCAAGCGGCCGGGTTTGCGAAAATGGGCGTATGTCGGCCCGATGGCGTGCCCGACCTGGCCGAGCGGCTGGACGCATTCGTGGAGGCAGGCTTTCACGGCCAGATGGGTTGGATGGCCGAGCGTATGCATTGGCGCGGTGATCCTGCGGCCCTTTGGCCCGAAGCACGGTCGATTATCATGTTGGCCGAACCCTATGCGCCGGATACCGACCCGCTCGAGGCACTGACGCGGCGCGACCGCGCTACGATCAGCGTCTATGCCCAGGGGCGGGACTACCACGACTTGGTGAAAAAGCGCCTCAAGCGGGTGGGTCGGTGGCTGCTGGACCAAGCACCGGGGGAGGCAATCAAGGTGTTCGTCGATACCGCCCCGGTGATGGAAAAGCCGCTGGCGCAGGCGGCGGGGCTGGGATGGCAAGGCAAGCACACCAATCTTCTGGCGCGCGATCTGGGCAATTGGGCGTTCCTTGGCGCGATCTTCACCACCGTGGACCTGCCGGTGGATGAGCCCGCAGAGGAGCATTGCGGCAGTTGCACCGCCTGCCTTGATATCTGCCCTACCGATGCCTTCCCCGCGCCCTTCCAACTCGATGCACGGCGCTGCATTTCCTATCTGACAATCGAGCATAAGGGGCCGGTTGCGCCGGATCTGCGCGCCAAGATGGGCAACCGGATCTATGGCTGCGACGATTGCCTGGCGATCTGCCCGTGGAACAAGTTCGCGCAAACGGCCCGCGATATGCGGTACGAGCCGCGCGTCGGCCTTCAGTCCCCACCACTGGAGGATCTGGTCGTGCTGGATGACGCCGGGTTTCGCGCCATGTTCTCGGGTTCTCCGATCAAACGTATCGGACGGGATCGATTCGTGCGCAACGTGCTCTATGCCATCGGCAATTCCGGTGAGGCCCGGCTGGCAGGCGTCGCAGCGGCCCTGGCAGAGGACGCAGATCCGGCGGTGGCCGATGCAGCGCGGTGGGCTGTGGAGAGATTGGCATGAACCTTTTGATTTTCGGGATGGGCTATACCTCAGCCGCGCTGGTGGAGGCGATGCAACCGATGCCGCCGGGCGCTATCACCGCAACAACGCGAAGCGCGGACAAGGCAGAACGGCTGCGCGATGCCGGAATTGTGGCGCAACTTTTCCCCGGAAACGACCTGAGCGACGCAATCGCCGCCGCGAGCCATGTCCTGATTTCCGCGGGCCCTGACGAGGGGCACGATCCGGTTATGGCCCATCTCCGCGATACCTTCGCCGAAGCGGATCATCTGGAGTGGGTCGGCTACCTGTCGACCACCGGTGTGTACGGCGACCACAGTGGTGGTTGGGTGACAGAGGATACGCCGCTGACACCATCGACCGACCGGGGCCGCGCGCGGGTGGCCGCGGAAAGGGAATGGATGGATCTGCACGGCAAACACGGCCTGCCCATCCATATCTTCCGGCTCGCCGGGATCTACGGGCCGGGGCGCGGGCCGTTCGCCAAGGTGCGCAACGGCACGGCGCGGCGGATCATCAAACAAGGGCAGGTGTTCAGCCGCACCCATGTGGCCGATATCACGCAAGTGCTTCTGGCATCGATGGAGCGCCCGAATCCCGGCGCCGCCTACAACGTGTGCGATGATGATCCCGCCCCTCCGCAGGACGTGATCGCCCATGCCGCGGACTTGCTTGGCCTACCGATCCCGCCCGCCATCCCGTTTGACGAGGCCGACATGTCGCCGATGGGGCGCAGCTTCTATGCCGAATCGAAACGTGTCTCGAATGCGCGCATCAAGGAGGAGTTGGGCGTCCAACTGCTCTATCCGGATTATCGCAGTGGCCTGGCACAGCTCCTTTCCGCTGAACAGGGCGGCTAAATCTCTCGCCTCAGCGGGACAAACCGGTATATCCTTGCAGAAAAATATCGAGCGGACAGATCATGCGCCTTCTTTTCATCGCCCTCCTGGCTATCGCAACCCTCACCGGATGCTCGCGATTCATCGAATATGACGGGCCTGAAGTGACGCGGATCGATGTCTTCAAGGATGAGCGGCTCATGCTGCTCTATCACCACGACGAAGTGCTTGAGACCTACGAGATCGAGCTGGGATTCGCGCCGGAGGGCCACAAGCAGCGTGAAGGTGACGGGCGCACGCCGGAAGGCGAATACTTCATCGACCGCCGCAATCCCAACAGCGAGTGGTATCTGTCGATTGGCATCAGCTATCCCAATGAAGAAGACCGCGCCCTTGCGGAGGAGGCCGGCGTCAGCCCGGGCGGCGACATCTTCATCCATGGCACGCCCCGCCCGTTCCGGCGCATCGATGATTGGACCGTCGGATGTATCGCCGTGACGAATGCGGAAATGCGCCAGATCTACGCGATGGTCGAGAATGGAACCATGATCGTGATCTATCCCTAGGCTTTGGTGAGAATCAGTTGCGAAGCCGTTGATTTTCAGACGGATCATCCGAATCGGATGGTGGCATCCGGGGGGCGAACGGCACCGATTTCCGCCACAATCCGGTGCCCCAAACCCCAACCTGCCCAGAAGTGTTGCTTATTTGACGACACAGCCGATTTCCTGCTGCAGGTGCAAATTCACTCCCATTGCAATCCGAGGGCGTTGGCGGTTAAAGATTGTCACGAGGTACAGTCTTGGGTGCCCTAACCTGTGCATTGTGCGCAAAAGGGGCGTATCTTGGAGGATATTATGAAGAAACTTGCTCTCGCTGCTGCTCTGTCTGTTGTCGCCACTGGCGCATTTGCAGGCGGCTACGTTGAACCTGCTCACATTGAGCCGGTCGTCATCGTTGAAGATACCGGCTCCTCGGCCGGCGGCATCTTGGTGCCCGCCATCGCCGTGCTCCTGCTGGTTCTGGCACTGCACCACAACTGATCTTCGGATCTGTTGACGACATTGATTGGGCGCTGCCTTCGGGTGGCGCCTTTTCTTTTGACATATTGGCAGGGCGACGCCCCTGAACGTGTTGCGCCCGAATAAGTTCCGCTTCTGAAAAAAGAAAACCGCGACGCCGGTTTACAGCCCGGCCTCGGCCTCGATCTGCTTGCGCGACTTGCGCGCGCGCTCTGTGGCCGATTTCAGCTGACCACAAGCGGCCATGATGTCCTCGCCCCGGGGGGTGCGGATCGGAGAGGCGTAACCCGCCTTGTAAACGATGTCGGCAAACCGTTCGATCCGCTCCCAATCCGACCGCTCATATGGCGCGTCGGGCCATTCGTTGAAGGGAATCAGATTGATCTTGGCGGGGATGCCCTTGATCAACTGCACCAGTCGCCGTGCGTCTTCGTCGCTGTCATTCACGTCCTTCAACATCACGTATTCGAATGTGATCCGCTCGCTGTTCGACGCCTTCGGGTAAACACGTAGCGCGTCCAACAAATCCGCAATCGGCCAGCGCTTGTTGATCGGCACCAGCTTGTCACGCACCTCATCGGTGGTGGCATGGAAACTCACGGCCAACTGGCAGCCAATCTCTTCCGCCGTTTTGGCGATCTCCGGCACAACACCGGACGTGCTGAGTGTAATCCGGCGACGGCTGAGCGAGATTCCCTCCGGATCCATCGCGATCCTCATGGCGTCGCGGACGTTGTCGAAATTGTAAAGCGGCTCACCCATGCCCATCAGCACGATGTTCGATACCAGACGCGGCTTGGCGTCACTGCCTTCGCCAACCGCCGTCCATTCATCCAGATCATCGCGGGCCAACATCACCTGCCCGATGATCTCACCGGCGGTCAGGTTACGCACCAGCTTCTGCGTGCCGGTATGGCAGAAGGAACAGGTCAGCGTGCAACCGACCTGGCTGGAGATGCACAGCGTCCCGCGATCGACCTCGGGGATATAGACAACTTCAACCTCGTGCCCGCCCGCGATCCGAACCAGATACTTGCGGGTGCCGTCGGCGCTGACCTGCTTGGTCACGACCTCCGGCAGATCAGCCACAAACGTCTCTGCCAGCATCGCACGGTAGTCCTTGCTGAGGTTCGTCATTGCCGCAAAATCACGGATGCCCTTCTGATACAGCCATTGCCAGATCTGCCCGGTCCGCATCTTTGCCTGCTTCTCGGGCGTACCAGCTTCAATCAACGCGGCGCGCAGGCCATCACGGGTCAGCCCGATCAGGTTAACCGGCCCGTCAGGCAGCTTGCGGGGAATGGTATGGACGTCCTGCGTGACAGGGGCGTTGGCGGTCATGGCTCTGTTCCTTGGGAGACCCGCGTCACATATAGGAGCAGACGCGGTCACGCAAACCCGAGGAGCGCCACCGGTCCGGACTATCTCTCACGTAAGGTTCTTAGCTGCCGCACCGCACTTCGGCATCCTCAACAGCCGCCGTGAAGCCCAATAGGCTGAACGTGTCCTGCGTTTGCGTGCCGCGGCTTGATTCCGCTGTCAGAACTGCTTCCGCACCACCCCTCATCGCGGTGATAATGCGATTGTCGTCCTGAACCGATAAGGCCCAGGCCATCTCCCCTTCGGTGAACAGATCGAAGGTGGACGATCCGATTGCCACCTGAACCGTGGAGCCGTCAGCAAACGGATAGCCCCCCGTGAAGCTGACTTCGCCCAACCGATCCTGACTGGGCCAGAACGTGACAAACATCATGATCTCACCGCGGTTCACGTCTTGCGTGACGTCCTGCCCGTCACGTGTCGCCTGCCATGAGGCGGGTGTTGAGACGACCCAGCATTGTGTCGGATCGTCTTCGACGAACACCGACCAATCGGTTTCAGAATTCACAAGATTCGTGGATTCTTCTGCGCCTTGCGCAAAGGCACCTGCGCCGGAAAGCAGCAGGGATGCCGTCAGCAGACCTGAATAAAAACGTGTCATGGGCCCTCATTGGCCGGGGGGTAAAAGCAAGAAACGGAAGCATCAGCTCCCGCAGCGCGTCTCGGCATCCTCAACAGCCGCTGTAAAGCCCAGCAGGCTGAACGTGTCTTGCGTCTGCGTGCCACGGCTCGACCGCGCGGTCAGAACAGCCTCCGCGCCGCGCTTCATCGCGGTGATGATCCGGTCATCGTCCTGCGCGGACGCGGCCCAGGCCATTTCACCCTCGGTGAACAGCTCAAACGAGGTGCCGCTGATTTCCATGGTCACGGTCGATCCATCCGCAAACGGATAACCGCCGGTGAAGCTCACCTCACCCAACCTGTCCTGGCCCGGCCAGAACGACACGAACATCAGGATTTCGCCGCGCCTCACCGATACGACGCGCCCATCGCGGGTGTTCACCGTCTCCGACGGCGTGGACACGACCCAGCATTGCGTCGGGTCATCCTCCACGAATACCGACCAATCGGTCTCGGCATTCACGCGGTTCGTTGATTCTTCTCCGTCCTGGGCAAACGCAACGGTCCCGGAAATGGCCAAGGCGCCCGCCAGAATACCAGCAAGATATGTCTTCATGAGTTTCAGAGCCTCCAGCCCCTTCTCTGCCTCTGGTCGGCACCCGTTTTATGGGTCATGTAAATGAAGGGCGTCCGACCGTTATTGGGCGGCAACCTAGCTTAAACACTTCGTTGAAAAAAGCCCCGATGGCGGAAATTCGCCGGGATGTGAAGGGATTGGGACGGAATTATCATGGCAGGGAAAGCAGCTGAGCGGTTGGTCGAGGTTCACCGCGGCCCGATTCTGGAATGCGAACATCGCGGACATGCGGTGATCTGGCGCCACGGGGAAGGGATGATCGCATCCTGGGGCGACGCGGAGGGGCGGATTCTCCCCCGGTCGTCGTCCAAGATGATCCAGGCGCTTCCGCTTGTGGAAAGCGGTGCCGCGGACGCATTCGGGCTGAGTGACGAACACCTTGCCCTGGCCTGTGCCTCACATCAGGGTGCAGCGATCCATACCGACCGGGTTACCCGCTGGCTGTCAGACCTTGATCTGGCCGAAGATGCCCTGCGGTGTGGCGTGCAATGGCCCAATGACCTACCAGCCCGCGACGACTTGATTTGCCATCACACCGGCCCGGATCAACGGCACAACAACTGCTCGGGCAAACATACGGGCTTCCTGACGCTTACCAAACATCTCGGCGCCGGACCGGAATACCTCGACATGTCCCACCCGCTTCAACAGGCCATCAGAGAGACGTGGGACGACGTCACTGATGATGCAAACCCCGACTACGCCATTGACGGATGCTCCGCACCGAATTTCGCAACCCGCCTGTCAGGTCTGGCCCGCGCCATGGCTGCCTTCGCGGCGGCGCGGCCGGATGGCGGCGTCCGGCAGGCCGCGATGGTGCGTTTGCGGGAGGCGATGATGCGCCGCCCGGAGCTGGTGGCGGGTGAGGGCCGGGCCTGCACCCGTCTGATGCGCGCCATGAACGGGCGCGCGGCAATCAAGACGGGGGCCGAAGGTGTGTTCATCGCCATCGTGCCGGAACACAAGATCGGTGTAGCCCTGAAGATTGCCGATGGCGCCACGCGCGGATCCGAAGCCGCCATCACGCGGATCCTTTCCGCTTTGGGTGTGCTGGATCCGGAGCATCCGGAAGCCCGCGCCTTCAGCCATGGGCCAATCACCAATTGGCGTGGCATCGAAACCGGGCATTACAGGATCGCCGATACACTTGCCAGCTGGACGCTTTAGGCAGACTTGAGCCGATCCCCCAGAGCCTCGGTGATCATGCCGTGGATCACCGCCTTTTTCAGGGGCTTGGTCACGTAGTCATCCAGCCCCGCTTCCAGGATACGCTCCTTGTCGCCCTCAAGCGCATGAGCCGTCATCGCGATGATGCGTGCGCGGGGAAGGCCAGATGCGGTTTCATGGGCCCGGATTTCGCCGGACGCCTGCAGTCCGTCCATCTCGGGCATGGAAATGTCCGTCATTACCAGATCTGGACGTTCCCGTTTGTAAGCCTCCACCAATTCCACACCGTTATTGGCGATCTCGATATCCAGATCGAGGCCCTTGAGCATGGTTTTGAAGACCAGTTGATTGGTCTTGTTGTCCTCCGCCGCCAGCAGGCGCGGACGCTGCTTCGGTGAGTCGACGGACGCACCTTTGGGAGGGGCGGTTGCGGCCTCCGGCTTTGATGCCTGTGCCTGTGGTGTTTCGGCAATCACCTCGGGTTCGGCCACCACAGACGGTTCAGGGGCCGTCTCGGGCTGTGGTTTCGGCGCAGGTTCCGGCTCGGGCTGTGTCGTTACCAGTTGCGCTCGAAATGCGGCCAAGCCCTGATCCACGACGCAGGCTTCGAAGCCGTCCAATCGCGCATTGCCGTTCAGATAGGCAAGGCGCGGCCCAGAGAATTTCGCCTCGTCCAGAGCCTTTACAACGGCCTCGGGGGCTACCCCGTCGTCACACAGGATCACGGCTTGCGTCCCCTCCAGATCCCGCACGGTGGGTGGGCGACGCACCAGCGATGTCTCGGCATGCAACCGGCTCAAGGCATCCATCACCTGTTCTTCGCGATCACTGCTATGGCCGACCAAAAGCACGCGGGATTGCCCGGCGGGAAGGCCCGCCACGGGATCAAGGCTCGCCTCGGGATCGGATTTCAGGCGGATTACAAAGCCAAAGGCCGATCCGCGCCCCGGCTTCGAGTCAAGCCACATTTCGCCGCCCATCAGCGTCACGAGCTTGCGTGATATTGCAAGGCCAAGCCCGGTGCCGTCATGGCGACGGTTGGCCTCGTCTTCCACCTGGTTGAACTCACCAAAGACGTGGGCCTGCTGTTCGTCGCTGATCCCGACGCCGGTATCCTCGACAACGATGTTGATATTGAGGTCGTCCAGATCGTCACCGGGGGGCCCGGCAAGAACACGCACGGTCACATGCCCGTCCTCCGTGAATTTCACGGCATTCCCGATCAGGTTCGTCAATACCTGCCGCACGCGGCCGCGATCGCCGATCACCCGTTCCGGCAGAAAGATATCGTAATCCAGCCGCAGCTCCAGTTCCTTGTGCTCGATCCCCGGTTGCAACAAGCGGAAGATCTCTCGCACGGTCGCATTCAGGTCAAAGCTGTCTTCATGAAGCTCCAGCTTGCCCGCCTCAATCTTGGAAAAATCGAGGATGTCGTTGATGATGACGAGCAATGCCTCGCCGGAATTGCGGATCGTATCGGCGTATAGTTGTTGATCCTCATCCAGATCGGTTTCGCGCAGCAATTCCGCCATCGACACCACGCCGTTCATCGGTGTGCGAATCTCGTGGCTCATATTGGCAAGGAACTTGGATTTTGCGCGGCTGGCGGCCATGGCGGCGTCGCGCGCGGCGCGCATCTTACGCTCGCGCCGGATATCGGGCGTGATATCGAGCGCCATAGACACGAAATCGCCCTGCGGCGTCTGCTTGTCGTTCAGACGCACATAGCCACCATCCCACAGCTTGATTTCGACGCGCGGGATCGGCGTCATCTCCCAGCGTGCAATCATCCGGTCGACCCATTCATCGGGGTCTTCGCCCTGCAAATCGACGACACCTTCGTCGACCGCAACGCGGAGAATCGCCTCGTAACTGGCACCTTCGGAAACATCGGTTATTCCATCGAACACCTCGAAAAAGGCGGGATTCGCGGCGACCAAACGCCAATCGCGGTCAAAGATCGCGAAGCCATCTTCGGTGGCCGTGAGCGCATCCCATAGCCGGCGCTGCGCGGTCACGGCCCGTTCAGTGGCCACCTGCAATTGCGCCTGGGTCTGTGATGTCTGACCCTTCAGGAGTTCATTTTCTTCACGTTGTTCAATGACTTGGCTTGAAAGCTCATTGGCATGCTCAGCGAGCTTACGATTGGCGGAATACAGTTCTTCCGACCGCAAGGCGAGCAGTTGCTCGGCCTGCAACCGGGCGCGGCGTTCTTGCGCCAAACGGTGATCAATACTTGTCGCAGCCATGTGCGCCTGACCCTAGGACGGGGTTTCAAAAGGACCGGACCGTTCTGCGCGATCGCACTGAATATTGCGTTAACCCATACCTTGACAGGAGGAATCGTAGACAGCCCACTCCGCGCCGTGGCACCCTGAGCGGGCATTTTACTTCAAGTCATTTCATTGGGGGTGCCATGCAGCGCATCATTGCCTTGATCCTGGGCGTCACCGTATTTGCGAGTGCGGGTCCCGTCGCCGCGCAAGAGATCGTGCCGGAGCGCTTTGGCTCGATCATCCGGAACACCGATCTGCCCGGCAACGATATGCGCCCGATCTTCGACACGACGCTGAACGATTGTGATGCTGCATGCCGGGCCGACCCCGATTGCGCCGCGTTCACCTTCAACAGCCGCAACGGCACCTGTTTCCCGAAGACCGCCGCAGGTGAGGGGGAGGCCTATGACGGCGCGCTGTCGGGTGTGTACCAACCAACCGATCCCGACATTCTGGCCCGTGCCGCGGCTCGTCGCGCCGAACTAGGATTCCTGCGCCAATCGGATATCGACGCGGCGTTCACTCAGGCCACAGGCCTGAATTTGGCCCATTACGGTGGGCTCTTCGATGCCGCGGAGTGGCGAAGTTCGGCCCAGGCCGCCTTTACGGACGGGAATACCATCAGCGCCATGCGCCTGATGGGCGCCGCAGTGACACGTGGCGATCTGGCAACGGACTGGATCGACTACGCCCGCTACATGCTCGCCATTGAAACCGACAACAGCGGAGAGCGGCGGCAATTCGAGGTCCGCGCCCTGCAAGCCGCCACCAACGCCGCCCTGCGCGCCGAGCCTGGCGCAGAGCTGGCCCGCGCGCTGGACGTTCTGGCAGAAGCCCTGGAACGCCGCGGGCGGGGGCGCGATACGATCCCGGCCCTGCGCCTTGCGCTGGCGAACGAGGATACGGGCCCCCGCCAGGATGCGCTGGACCGTGTACTGGGCCTCTACGGCTTTCGGGTCACCGATACCCGCGTCGATGTCGAGGCGGACTTCCCCCGCATCTGCGCGACGTTCTCCGAGCCTTTGGCTGCCGGTGGCGTGACCTACGATGACTTCGTGCAATCAACAACATCCGGTCTGGCCGTTGAAGCCGACGGACGGCAATTGTGCCTGTCGGGCGTGCGTCATGGGCAGCGTTATGAATTCACCCTGCGTGCCGGTTTGCCCGCCGCCTCGGGTGAGGTCCTCCACGCCCCCACGACGCTCCGCCAATACGTGCGTGACCGCGCGCCATCCGTCCGATTTGCGGGCCGCGCTTACATCCTGCCGGCCAGCGCGGGCGGTACCATCCCGCTTGTGGCCGTGAATACCGATCTTGTCGATCTGCGCCTGTTCCACGTCTCCGACAGGAACATCCTGCGCACCTTGCAGGAGCAATATTTCGGTCGTCCGCTGGCCGAATGGCAGGTTGACCGCTTCGCCGATGAGATCGGCGAGGCAGTCTGGCAGGGCGAAGCCGACGTCGCCACGGCACAGAATCGCGGTGTCACAACGCGGCTGCCCATCGGAGAGGTTCTGGAAGGCCGCGCACCCGGCCTTTACGCGCTGGAGGCCCGCGTGGGCGGCTCCGGCGAGAGTGATGGCGGGGCGACGCAATGGTTCCTCGTCAGTGATCTTGGCGTGACCGCGATGAGCGGGTCAGACGGCGTGCACGTTCTGGTCCGCTCCCTGGCAACTACCGATGCCTATGACGGAGTTGCCGTCGATCTGATCTCGGAATCGAACCGTGTTCTGGCCAGCCTGGAGACGGATACGAACGGATATGTCCATTTTCCATCCGGTCTGGCCGCGGGTGAAGACGGCGCATCCCCCGCGCTTCTGACGCTGCGCCGGGGCGGCGATGATCTGGCGTTCCTCTCGCTTAGGGATGCCGAGTTCGACCTGTCGGATCGGGGCGTCGATGGCCGTGAACCTGCGGGCCCCATCGATATCTTCCTGACAACCGATCGCGGGGCCTATCGCGCGGGCGAAACGATCCATGCCACTGCGCTGGCCCGCGATCCGCAGGCCGCCGCACTGCCGGATCTCCCGCTTACCGCGATCCTGACCCGCGCCGATGGCGTGGAATACACGCGCCAACTCCTGCAAGACGAGGGCGCGGGCGGGTATGTCTTTTCCTTCAACCTCGGTGCGGATGTGCCCCGCGGCACGTGGCGGCTGGCAATCCACGCCGACCCCGATGCACGCCCCCTGCGCGAAACCCGCCTGCTGGTGGAAGATTTTCTACCGGAACGGCTCGACCTTGCAATTGATCTGCCTTCGGACCTGTTCGCTTCCGGCGCCACACGGATCGCGGATTTCCGCGCGCGTTACCTGTTCGGGGCACCAGCCGCCGATCTGCCGATCACCGGACGCATGGCCCTTCGACCCATCGACGCCCACCCGAACCATCCCGGATATCGGTTCGGGCGCTACGATGCCCTACCGGAGGCCAACTTCGCCAATTTCGGCCCGATTGAAACGGATGGACAGGGACGCACGGCCATGGGGCTGGAATTCCCTGAATTCGAGGGCGTGCCTCATATCGGCCGGTTGACCATCACCGCCCAGATCACCGAAGGGTCGGGCCGCCCGGTGGAGCGGAGCGAAACCGTAACCGTCGTTCCCGCCGAACCCATCATCGGTATCCGGCCGCTCTTCGACGGCGTGCTGCCCGAAGGCACAGAGGCGAGCTTCGATCTGATCGTCGCCGGTGCCAGCGAACTGCCGGTTCGTTGGACCCTCAACCGCGTGGAACGGCGCTACCAATGGTATCGCCAAGGCGGCAATTGGACATGGGAACCGGTCACAACCCGCCAGCGCATCGCCAATGGCGAGGTCACACTCGAGGCCGAACCGCACCGTCTGGATCTGCCCGTCGACTGGGGCAGCTATGAGCTACGCGTGGAAAGCGATCAGGGCGGCTTCACGATCAGCTCCATTGGTTTTGACGCGGGTTGGTACGGCGCCGATGACGGAAGCGACACGCCCGATGCGCTGGATGTCTCTTTGGATGCCGAGCGCTACGCGCCGGGCGAGACGGCCACCTTGCGGATCGTGCCACGCGAGGGCGGCCTTGCCGTTGTGCAGGTCGTATCCGACCGGCTGATCGACTTGCAGATTGTCGAGGTGGGAAATGATCCGCTCGAAATCGCCTTGCCCGTCACCGATGAATGGGGGGCCGGGGCCTATGTCACGGCGAGCCTGATCCGCCCGCTAGACACCGTGTCGGGCCCCGTTCCGGCTAGGGCGCTTGGCCTGGCCCATGCATCGGTCGAGCCGGGCGATCGCGCGCTTGCGGCGCGCCTTGAGGTGCCCGATACGATGCGGCCGCGCGGCCCCCTTGATGTCGCCTTGCGCGTCGATGGGGGCATGCCCGGCGATACGGTCCACGCGACCATCGCCGCCGTGGATCTGGGGATCCTCAACCTCACCTCCTTCACCTCCCCTGACCCGCAGGGGCACTATTTTGGCCAGCGTCGCCTTGGCGTGGCCTTCCGCGACATCTATGGCCGCCTGATTGACAGCCGCGATGGCGCCGAGGGGCGTATCCGCCAGGGCGGCGATGCTGCCGCGGGCCTGCGCGCCAACGCAAACGCTCCGACGGAGGAGCTTGTTGCCCTGTTCTCCGGCCCGCTCACAGTTGGGGACGACGGCTATGCCCGTGCAAGTTTCGATATTCCGGCCTTCAACGGCACGATCCGCGTGATGGCCACCGCATGGAGTGACGCCGGCGTGGGCCAGGCCGAGGCAGATGTGATCGTGCGTGATCCGGTTGTCGTGACGGCCAGTGCACCGCGCTTCCTTGCGCCCGGCGACACCGCGCGCATCCTGCTGGAAATCACCCATACCGAAGGACCTACAGGAGAAATGCCGCTTGTCCTGACCACCTCACCCGAATTGCAGATGGAGGCCGAACCGCCGCTCATCGATTTGGCCGAGGCGGAAAGCCTTCGCGTCGGGGTACCCATTCGCGCCCGGGACGAAACAGGTGTGGGGGAGATTTCCATCGCCCTTACGATGCCCGATGGCTCGATCCTGACCCGCGATCTGCCCGTTCCTGTGCAGGCCAACGATCCGACCGTGGCCGAAACGACTCGCGTCGTTCTCGCACCCGGCGAGGTTTTCACAATCGACAGCGCCGCCTATGCCGGGTTCCACCCCTCATCGGTTCGCGCGATCCTGTCCGCAGGGCCACTTGCCCGGTTCGACGTAGCGGGCCTTCTTCAACGGCTGGACCGCTACCCCTATGGCTGTACCGAGCAGATCACCAGCCGCGCCCTGCCGCTTCTCTACATGTCATCCATCGCGGAAGTGCTGGATCTTGGCACCGCCGATGATCTGAACATCCGCATCGCCGATGCGATCAGTTCTGTCCTGACGAACCAATCGACCAACGGGGGCTTTGGCCTCTGGCGCGCATCGTCGGGCGACCTCTGGCTGGACGCCTACGTGACCGACTTCCTGTCCCGCGCCCGGTCGGAAGGGCACACAGTACCTGATATTCCGTTCCAAAGTGCGCTCGACAATCTGGCCAATTCCGTCGCCTCTCACCCCGATTTCGAAGATGGCGGCGAGGGGTTGGCCTACGCCCTGATGGTCTTGGCCCGCGAGGGGCAGGCCTCCATGGGGGATCTGCGGTACTACGCGGATGTGAAGGCCGCGGACTTCGCCACTCCGCTGGCGCTGGGGCAATTGGGCGCAGCGCTCGCCATGTATGGCGATCAGCCGCGCGCGGATGCCATGTTCACTGCCGGGTTTGGGCGGCTGACCCTCCCCGGCCTTAACGAAGACACACGCAGCTGGCGGATCGATTACGGGAGTCGTCGCAGGGATGCGGCCGGCCTTGTGGCCCTTGCCGCCGGCGCGGGATCCGAGACGGTCAACGTGCCCGCCTATGCGCCGGATATCGTGGCCCCGGTGGATGAGGCCTCCACCCAGGAGGCTGTCTGGACGCTCCTGGCTGCCCAGGCGTTGATCGACAATCCGACGGCCCAGGGCCTGACGCTTGACGGCGATCCGATCACAGGGCCGTTCGTGCAGGTTCTGGATGGCGAACCGGGCCTGACCCGCGTGGTCGAGAACACCGGCACGCGGGACGAAGTTGTGACACTGACCCGGTTCGGCAGACCGGACGGCCCAACCGAGGCCTTCGGCAACGGCTACAGGATCGAACGCGCCTACCTGACGCTCGACGGCGATCCGGTCGACCCGGCAGAGGTAAGCCAGGGCACGCGCCTTGTCGCCTTCGTCACGATCTTCAACACAGGTGCACCGGACGGGCGCCTGATGATCAATGATCCACTGCCCGCGGGCTTCGAGATCGACAATCCGAACCTCCTGCAATCCGGCGATGTCCGTGCGCTTCAGGGGGTGGAGTTCCCCTACACACCGCAAATGTCGGAATTCCGGGCCGAGCGCTTCCTGTCGGCCGTCGATATGCGTGGTGGCGGCGATCGCATCCGGCTGGCCTACATCATCCGGGCTGTCACGCCGGGTAACTTCCACCACCCGGCCGCATCCGTCGAAGACATGTACCGCCCCATCTATCGGGCGCAGACGGCCTCGGGCCGGGTGACGGTTGTGGAATGATCCGACAGATCGCCACCACGCTCGCGCTTCTCTGCGTCCTGCTGGTGGCGGGTGTCGCGCTTTGGGTGGACCGGTGGATTGACGAGACGGTGATCCCGCCCCTGACGCTTGAAACGGGTGTCGAGGTGCTGGACCGCGACGGGGATCTGTTGCGGGCCTACACCGTCGAGAATGGCCGTTGGCGCCTGCCTGTCAGCTATGATGCCGTCGATCCCGGCTTTGTCGAAATGTTGGTGGCTTATGAGGATCGTCGGTTCTGGAGCCATCCCGGCGTTGATCTGCGCAGTTTTGCCCGCGCGGCTTGGCAACGGGTGACGACGGGCCGGGTGATCTCGGGCGGATCGACCCTGACGATGCAGGTCGCGCGCTTGTTGGAGGAGTCCGGCACCGGCGCATGGGCGGGCAAGATCCGGCAGATCCGGCTGGCGCTGGCGCTGGAGCGGCAGTTGAGCAAGGAAGATATCCTCACCCTCTATTTCCACCTCGCGCCGTATGGCGGCAATATCGAGGGGATCCGCGCCGCCACGCTCACGTGGTTCGGAACGGAGCCACACCGCCTCACGGCTGCACAATCCGCCCTGTTGGTGGCCTTGCCGCAGGCGCCCACGTCTCGCCGCCCAGACCGGTTCCCTGAAGCCGCCGAGATTGCCCGCAACCGTGTCCTGACCCGCGCGGTGACCTATACCGGCCTGACCGAGGCCCAAATCGCCTGGGCCAGGAACGAACCCATCCCCACGACCCGCCGTGATTTTCCTACCCTTGCCGCGCATCTGGCAGACCGCGCCATCCTTGACCGCCCGACCCAAGGCACACATCACCTGACGCTGGAGGCTGACCTGCAAGGCCAGATGGAACGCCTCACCGCCCGCGCCGTCAGCGATCTGGGCCCGCAGATGAGCGCGGCCATCATGGTGATGGACCACGAAACCGGCGAGATCCTCGCCTCCGTCGGTTCTCCCGATTACACTGATCGCATACGCGACGGGTTCGTGGATATGACCCAAGCGGTCCGCTCGCCCGGGTCGACCCTGAAGCCGCTCATCTACGGCCTCGCCTTTGATGCCGGCATCCTGCATCCCGAAACGCTGGTCAGCGACCGTCCGATCTCCATTGCGGGATATGCGCCACAGAATTTCGATGACGTGTTCCGGGGCGAGGTCACGGCGTCAGACGCACTTCAACTGTCCCTCAACATCCCTGCCGTGATGCTACTCAACGAACTTGGGCCACACCGGATGCTGACCGCGATGGGCCGCGCCGATATGGAAGTCACCCTGCCCGAGGGGGAGGAGCCGGGCCTCGCCATTGCTCTCGGAGGCCTTGGAACCCGGATGGAGGACCTGATGCGCCTTTACGCCGGAATCGCGCGCGGCGGTGTTGCCGCGCCGATGCATTGGCGTGCGGGGGAGGCACCGGGTGAAGGCCAGCGCATCCTGTCCGAGACTGCGGCGTGGTATCTTGGTGATGTCTTGGCGGATGTGATCCCGCCCGCCAATGCCCCACGCATCGGACTCAGCTTCAAGACCGGCACCAGTTACGGGCACCGCGATGCCTGGGCGTTTGGCTTTGACGGCCAGCATGTGGTCGGTGTCTGGATGGGCCGGGCCGATGGGGCCTCGGTGCCCGGGGCCTTCGGGGCGGAGATATCGGCCCCGCTTCTGTTCGAGGCCTTTTCCCGTATCGATGAACGGATCAGCCCCCGCGTCGCGCCGCCACCCGGCGCGCTGACCCTCTCCAATGCACAATTACCCGACACACTTCGCCGATTCGAACCTGCCGCGAATGTGGTAAACGCGGGCGGACCCGCAATCACCTTTCCGCCCGAAGGGGCCGTGCTGGCCTATCAGCCGGACCTGCCCGTCATGGCGCGCGTCGCAGAAGGGCAACCGCCCTTCACCTGGCTCTGGAACGGTGCGCCAGTAGCTGTCGGCTGGCAAGACCGCGAAGTCGCCTTGGATGTCGGGAGGGGCTTTGGAGAGCTCACAGTGATCGATGCGGCAGGCCGCGCCGAAAGCCGGTCGGTGGAGGTGGCGGAGTAAGCAACCGTTCCGCGTCGAGCCTATCTATCAGCGATCAGCGCGCTTATTCAGACCCGTTCAATCGCCAGCGCGATCCCCTGCCCGCCGCCGATACACATGGTGATCAGGGCCTTGCTGCCGCCAATCCGCTCCAGCTCATACATGGCCTTCACAGTGATGATCGCGCCCGTTGCGCCCACCGGATGACCCAATGCGATGGCCCCGCCATTCGGGTTCACCTTCTCCGGGTCCAGCCCCAGCCCCTTGTTCACTGCAAGGGCCTGCGCGGCGAAGGCCTCGTTGGATTCGATCACGTCGAAATCCCCGATGGTCAGGCCCGTTTTTGCCAGCAGGTTCTCCACCGCCGGCACCGGGCCGATCCCCATCACCTCGGGCCGCACCCCGGCATGGGCATAGCCCAGAACCCTTGCGCGGGGCGTCAGACCCGCAGCTTCTGCCGCTTCAGCCCGCGCCAGTACCAGCGCCGCCGCACCGTCATTGATGCCCGAGGCATTGCCGGCCGTCACGCGCCCATCCTTCTTGAATACCGCACGCAGCCCACCAAGTTTCTCCATCGATGTCGCCTTGGGGTGTTCGTCCACTTCGAACGGCACCATGTCGCGCTTCACCTTCACCTCGACCGGTACGATCTGCTCGGCAAAGCGCCCCTCGGCAATGGCGCGTGCCGCGCGCTCCTGCGAGGCCATGGCGAAACCATCCATCTGCTCCCGCGTCACGTCATGCTCGTCGGCCACGTTTTCTGCGGTCACCCCCATATGCCCCGTGCCGAACGGGCAGTTGAGCGCGCCCAGCATCATGTCGAGCGTCCGGATATCGCCCATTTTCTGGCCCCACCGCTCGGACGGGTTGATATAGGGCGACCGGCTCATGCTTTCGGCGCCACCGGCAAGGCCGTAATCGGCATCGCCCATCGCCAGTGACTGGATCACCGACACGATGGCCTGCGCACCCGACCCGCAGAGGCGGTTCACGTTCATCGCGGGGGTGGTATCGGGGATACCAGCCTGGATCGCTGCGACCCGGCTGAGATACATATCGCGCGGCTCGGTGTTGATTACATGGCCAAAGGCGACGTGGCCGATCTGTGCGCCCTCAACCCCGGCGCGGTCCAATGCGGCCTTTGCCGCGACGGTGCCGGTGTCAATCGGAGCGGTACCTGCAAGACTACCGCCAAAGGTGCCGATGGCGGTGCGTGCGCCGGATAGAATTACGATCTCGTCCATGGGTGCTCCCTCCCTTAATCATTCGCTCGCCGAAAGCATTATGTGAACGATTTCCGGCGGGGCATTCACACGGATCGGCAAGCCGGTATAACCCAGACCCGCCGACACGATCAGGTGCCGTTCCCCTACAGAATGCAGACCATGGGCGAGCCGTCCACCATAACGTGACGGTGTGGCGGGCCGCCAGCCGAACAAACTGATCTGCCCGGTATGGGTATGCCCGCTGACTTGCAGGGCGACCGGCAGGTCGCGATCAAGAAAAATATCGGGCTCATGGGCCATCAGAATTGTGCTGGCGCTCTCAGGGACCGCGGAAAAGGCCGCCTCGACATCGTGGCGCGGGTCAGGCCGCTTCGGTCCGCCCGTGCCTTGCTGGGAATCGAGCCCAACCAGGCATATAGAGCCGTCCAGTTGCACCGAGCGATTTGACAAAACCGGGATACCGAGCGCCTCAAATGCAGGCTCGACACCGTTTGAGATATGGCCGTTTTCCCGCGCGACGGGGCAATCGCGCCAATCGTGATTGCCCAAGCTGGCATAAACACCCAGCGGGGCACGGAGCCGGGCCAAAACCGTGGCAATCGGTTCAATCGCAATGAAGCGCGACGGGATCACATTTCGCGCCAGAAAGTCACCAGCCAATAGGATCAGGTCGGGCGCTTCGGCCTGAACCTGATCCACCACATCGTCCAAGGCCCACAGCGGGCTCCACGGATCGCAGACATGCAGATCGGACAGAACAGCGATGGTGATCGGGCGCGCATGCCACAGCGCGCTCCGAACGTCGTATCGGCGCGGGATCGGGGCACCGCCCAGACCGCGCACCGGATCAGGCCGCGTCGAATTGCAGCGGCTTGACCTGCTGGAACAGACCCGTGGCCATCAGCTTGTCCAGAACCGCGGCGGGCGGCTGTGCGTCAAGATAGAGCAGCGCAATCGCTTCGCCTTTCGGGCCGGAGCGGCCAAGGGTGAAGTTGGCGATATTCACGCCGTTCTCGCCCATGGTCTGCCCCAACGTACCGATAATGCCCGGTACGTCTTCGTTAGTGGTGTAGAGCATGTGTTCGCCGATTTCGGCGTCGATATTGATGCCCTTGATCTGGATAAACCGCGGTTTGCCATCGCTGAAACACGTGCCCGCAATGGACCGCTCGCGCGTGTCCGTTTTCACCACCAGCCGGATATACCCGTCGAACACGCCCGTCTTGTCTTGCGTGGTCTGGCTCAGTTCGATCCCGCGCTCCTTGGCAATCACGGGCGCGGAGACCATGTTCACATCGGGGTTCGTCGCCTTCATGACACCGGCAATCGCCGCACAATCGAGCGCCTTGAGGTTCATGCCTGTGACGACGCCGTTATAGACCACGTCGATGCTCTGGATCGGCTCCTCGGTGAGCTGACCCACAAAGGCGCCCAAATGTTCGGCCAGCTTCACCCAAGGCCCCATGATCGCGGCCTCTTTCGCCGTGACCGACGGCATGTTCAGCGCGTTGGACACCGCGCCGGTCAACAGGTAATCGGACATCTGCTCCGCCACCTGCAACGCCACGTTTTCCTGCGCTTCGGTTGTGGCGGCGCCAAGATGCGGCGTGACGACAACATTGGGCAGGTGGAACAGGGGGTTCTCGTTCGCGGGCTCCTTCGCAAACACGTCAAAGGCCGCGCCTGCGACGTGACCCGATTTCAGAAGCTCCGCCAAGGCAGCCTCATCCACCAGACCGCCGCGCGCGCAGTTGATGATGCGGACGCCCTTCTTGGTCTTGGCGAGGTTTTCGGCGCTCAGGATATTCGCGGTCTTCTCGGTGAAGGGCACGTGCATGGTGATGAAATCGGCCCGCGGCAGCAGCTCGTCGAGCCCTACCTTGGTGCAGCCAATCTCCTTCGCGCGTTCCTCGCTGAGAAACGGATCATAGGCCAGCACCTTCATTTTCAGGCCAAGCGCGCGGGAAATCACGATGGACCCGATATTCCCGGCGCCGATCACGCCCAGGGTCTTGCCCGTCAGTTCAACGCCCATGAAGCGGGACTTTTCCCATTTGCCGTCATGGGTGGACGCGCTGGCCTCGGGGATCTGGCGGGCGACGGCGAACATCATCGCAATGGCATGTTCGGCTGTTGTGATGGAGTTTCCGAAGGGCGTGTTCATCACGATGATGCCCTTCTTGGATGCGGCGGGGATGTCCACATTATCGACGCCGATACCGGCACGGCCCACCACCTTCAGGTTCGTCGCCGCCGCAATGATCTTTTCGGTAACTTTCGTCGCGGACCGGATGGCAAGGCCATCATACTGGTCGATCACGGACAGCAGCTTCTCCTTATCCTTACCGATGGACGGGTCGAACGTGACGTCGATGCCGCGGTCGCGAAAGATCTGGACGGCGGTTTCCGAAAGCTTGTCGGATACGAGTACTTTGGGGGCCATCTGCGGCGCTCCTCATTTTCGGAGGTCTGCGCATTAGGCAGACCGGGGATTTGCATATTTTTGGAACAAAGAAATGGGGATCAGGCCGCTTCGGACTGCGCCTCGATCTCCACGTGGAACGCCCAATCGAGCCAGGGCAACATCGCTTCGATATCCGATGTCTCGATGGTGGCGCCGCACCAGATGCGAAGACCCGGAGGCGCATCGCGATAGGCGCCGATGTCCCACGCGGCATGTTCGGTTTCCATGCGTTTGGCGACGGCTTTGGCGAAAATGGCCCCATCCTTGATACGGGGATCGGTGAATTTGAGGCAGACGGACGTGTTCGAGCGCGTGGCCGGATCTTCGGCGAGGTTTTCGATCCAATCGCGCTGTTCGCAGAAATCCCAGACCGCCTGTGCATTGGCATCGGCGCGCGCCATCAGGCCCTTAAGCCCGCCAACGCTCTCGGCCCATTTGAGCGCAAAGGCGTAGTCCTCAACGCAGAGCATCGACGGCGTGTTGATCGTTGCACCGGTGAAAATGCCATCGATCAGTTTGCCGCCCTTCGTCAGGCGAAAGATCTTGGGCAAGGGCCAGGCGGGCGTGTAGCTCTCCAACCGTTCGACAGCACGGGGGCTGAGCACCAACATGCCATGAGCCGCCTCGCCGCCCATCACCTTCTGCCAGCTGAACGTCACGACATCGAGCTTGTCCCATGGCAAATCCTGAGCGAAGGCCGCGCTGGTGGCATCGCAGATCGTCAGGCCCGCGCGGTCCGCCGGGATCGCATCCCCATTCGGCACGCGAACGCCGGAGGTGGTGCCATTCCATGTGAACACGACGTCATCGTTCCAATCCACGGCGGCCAGATCTGGGAGTTCACCATACTCGGCCGTTATAACCGTCGCGTCGAGCTTCAGCTGCTTGACCACATCAGTCACCCAGCCCGCGCCGAAGCTTTCCCAGGCCAGCATGGTGCAGGGGCGCGGCCCAAGCATCGACCACATCGCCATTTCAACCGCGCCGGTATCGGATGCGGGCACGATGCCGACCTTGTAGCCGTCAGGCACGCCAAGGATTTCAGCGGTCTTGTCGATGACTGACGTCAGCAGACCCTTGCCCACAGGCGCGCGGTGCGACCGGCCAAGGGGCGCCTGTTTCAGCGCGTCGGGTGTCCATGTGGGGGGTTTGGCGCAGGGGCCAGACGAGAAACGCGGATTCGCTGGAGTAACGACAGGCTTCGTGACCGACTGCGCGGTCGGAGTATCAATAACCATCACTGGATATCCTCACAGATATGCGCCCCTCGTTGGGGAGGGGTGTCCCACGGACGGGGATATTCCGGGGACATGACGCGGACAAGACAGAATATGGTCGCAAAGTCGCGGATCGGCGGAAAACGGGCGGCGACTGTTCCCGATAGGAAACTTGACGCTTTCGCACCGCGACCATCCGCCAACAGGGCGCGATGATCCGCCTGTCTAGTGAAGTTGACAATTATCTTGCGCGAGTCCGCACAGTGACGCTAACCTTCTAGTTGTATTTCCAGTCCGAATACACAAAGCGCGAGGATGACGTGAAAGATCAGGCCCAATCCCTATCGTTTGACCTTGCCGATTTTCTGCCATTTCAGATGTCGGTGATCTCGTCCCGCCTGTTCGGTCGCGTCATGGAAGACGCCGGGTTCCAGGTACCGGAATGGCGCATCATGATGGCGCTTCCGTCAAACCAACCCTGCTCGTCCCACGATTTGTGCATCCTTACGGCGATGGATGCCGCCCGGGTCAGCCGCGCGCAGCGTCGGTTGGAGGATCTCGATATGATTTCGGTCATCCGGGACAAATCAGACCGCCGTCGGCTGGTGGTGAAGCTGTCGGACAAGGGAAATGTCGAGGTGATGCGTCTGAAATCCGCGGCCCATGCGGCCGAAAGCAAGATGCTCGATGCGCTTGGCCCCGAAGATCGCGCGCAGCTGAAAACGGCCATCAGCGGGCTGTTCGAAAAGCTCTGATCCACTAATCCAGCAGTAAACTTGTCAGGGGGCCGTCCGGCTGCTCCAACCCTGCGATGATACTGAAATGGTTTTCGCCGGGAACCTCGACGGACGCCGTATCGGCGCCAAGGCCGCGCCAGATATTCGCCAGCAGCGCATTTTGCCGCCGGAATTCAGGCCGCTCCTCCGCGCCCACCACACACGTCACGCGCGCGCCGATCCGGGGTTTCAAAAGGGCCGGGCTTTCAGCTGCCGCTTCCACCTCGGTCAGCTTCAATGTCTCGTTCTTGCCGGTCTGCAGGAGTGGCCGTAGATCATGAACCCCTGAGACGGATAGGACATGGGCGATCCGGTCGGCTACCGCGTCAGGCAGGACATCTTCGCAGATCATCCGGCTGACCAAATGCCCCCCGGCGGAATGGCCGACCAGCCGGATCGGGCCATCGACAATGTCAGCTGCGGCACATACCGCACGTCTGACCTCTTCAGTGATCTCGGCAATCCGCGCGTCCGGAGCCAATGTATAATTCACCATCGCTACGGCCTGCCTGCGCGCCAGGGGCCCGGCAGCCAGATGTGCAAAATCCGCGGCGGAAAATGCCATCCAATATCCACCATGCACGATGAGTGTCAGGCCCTGCACGGCATGTTCGGGCCTGTAGAGGTCAAGAAACTGACGCGGGTGGCCACCCACCTGAACCCGCTTCGGCGACACTCTTGAACGCAAAGCCTCCGCCTGCGCGGCCCAGCCCGCCACAATCTCATCGGCACCATCTATATAGGCGCCGTTGGCATAGGCATCGTCCCAATCCGTGATCGGCATCGGCAATCCTCCCCACCCGCACCCTGCGGCATTTCGGTAACGGCCCGCAATCCGTCGCACCCGCCCCTTGTGCGACTCAGGGCCCGGGGCGTATTCGGAACGTGCTTCGGTCCGGGCGGTTTCGCTGTCCGGGTAAAAGGGAACGCGGTTCAACTCCGCGACTGCCCCCGCAACTGTAAGCGGCGAGTGCGGCTGGATCATGCCACTGGGGGGTTCCCCGGGAAGGCCCGGCCAAACGAAGACCCGCAAGTCAGGAGACCTGCCGAGGTGATCACCCTGTTTCCCGCGCGGAGGGCGTGGGGGCAACGGACCTGTCCGTAGCGGTGGCACAAAGCACCGTCTGCGGGAGGACACCCTTCCAACGACATCACGGAATCCGGCCGGACCAACCGGCCTGACGGAAGGGGGATCAACCATGACCCATATTCTTGCGGCCAAGCCCGCCATCCGCGCCCTATCGGGCGCGACAGCCATAACAGCGCTTCTGACCGCGCCTGCCATGGCACAAAACGTGTTCGAGCTGGATGAGATCATCTTCAGCGGCAACCTCACACAAGTCGAAGCCGACCGGTCCGGCGCATCCGCCACCGTGATCACCGAAGCAGAACTTGAAGCGACGGAAGACATCCGCGTGGTCGATCTTCTGCGCCGTGTGCCGGGTGTGAGTATCCGCACAAACGGTCCGCTGGGGACGCAAGCGGCTCTGACCGTCCGCGGCATCAGTCAGCAAAACATCGCGGTCCGGATTGACGGCATCGATGTCTCTGACCCGTCCGGCACGCAGGTCGCCTATGACTTTGGTGGTCTGACCACGAGCGATATCTCCCGGATCGAAATCATCCGCGGCTCCCAATCCGCCCTATACGGATCCGAGGCGATTGGCGGTGTAATCGATATCACCACGCGCCGCGCCACAGCCGATGGCATGACCAATTCGGTCACCGCAGAATATGGCAGCTACAACACGGTCAGCGGCTCTTACAGCTTCTCGAACCGGGGCGCGGGCCATGAGACGAACGTGACGCTCAGCCACGTCTCCAGCGACGGCTTCTCCGCTGCCGATGAAGACAATGGCAATACCGAAGCCGATGGTTTCACCTCCAGCCGGATCAGTTTTTCGGGACGCTACGACATCGGCGATGCACTGGTGCTTGAGGCCAGCGCATTCCTTGATCAAGCCGAGTTTGACTACGACGAAACCCAAAGCTGCCCGGCCGCAAGCGCGACCGTCTGCGATGGCTCCCCCGATGACGTGACCGAACGCGACCAGACCGGAGCACGCCTTGCACTGACATACGACACAGGTACGTGGGATCATGTGGGCGAAGTCTCGTATTTCCTGTCTGACCGCCGACTTAGCGGCTCCAACGCCTTCGGAGGCTTCGACTTCAGGTACGAGGGCGAGCGCCATCAATTCGGCTACCGCGCCATCGGCGATCTGGGCGGCAACGGCACGCTGGTTCTGGGCCTCGAACAGGTCATCGAAAGCTACTCTGACAGGATCGAAACGGATTTCCCGCCGGTCACAACGCAAAGCTTCGAGACCACGATCACATCAGCATTCGCTGAGTACAGCTTTGCGCCGTCAGAAATGCTCGATATCGCGGCCACCATTCGCTACGACGATCACTCCCAGTTCGGCGATTTCGTCACAGGTCGATTGTCAGCCGCCTACCGCCCGCAGGACGATTTGATCATCCGTGCCAACCTCGCCAATGGCTACCGCGCCCCGTCGAATTACGAGCTTTATGACGGCTTTGCAGGCGACGCGACCCTGCAGCCGGAAACCTCCGTCAGCTTCGATCTGGGGATCGAGCAGCGTTTCGCGGATCGTGGTTTCGTCAGCGCCACCGTGTTCTGGATCGAGGCGGAAGACATCATCGATTACTCGTTTACCTCCTTCAACTACGTGCAACGGGAAGGCACGGCCACAAGGCAAGGGGTTGAACTGGCCGGTGGTTGGGGTTTCAACAGCGGGCTTAGCGTTGAGGGGTCTTATACCTTCACGGATAGCCGCGCGAATGTGACGATCGACAGCTCCGGCTGGGCGGTCGCCGTGCCGCAGCACGCGATCTCAGCGACGGTCGGGGGTGATATTCGGCCCGATTTATCCCTGTTCGTGACGGGGACGCATCAGGCAGGCCGGCCCGGCCTCGATGACTTCACCACATTCGATGCGACGCTCGCTTTCGGTTTGACCGACGATATCGACCTCTACGTGCGCGCGGACAATCTTTTGGACGAAGCCTATCAGACTGTTCCCGGCTACGGGACGTCCGACCGCGCTTTCTATGTCGGACTTCGTGCGTCCTTCTAGGCTCATATCCCTCACCCTCGCCGCCTGGGTCTCCCTCGCGGCGGGGGTCAGTGCGGACGCGCCCCGGCGGGTCGTCTCTATGAACCTCTGCACCGATCAATTCGCAATGCATCTTGCGGCGCCCGGGCAGCTGATTTCCGTGTCCTCCATCGCCTCCGACCCGCTTGTGTCGCCAATGGCGGAGGAAGCCTCGAATTACGCGGCCAATTACGGCTCCGCGGAAGAGATCTTCCTACTGAGTCCCGACCTCGTCCTTGCCGGGATATGGTCCGATCCCGCAGTGATTTCCCTGCTTCGTCGCCTGGGCGTGCGGGTTGAACAATTCGAGTTGGAAGATGAGCTGTCCGATATCGCGCCGCAATTGGCCCGGATGGGCGCGCTTCTGGGGCAGGAGGAGCGGGCTCAGAACCTGATCGTCCAATTCGAAGCGGATCTCGCCGCCCTGACGCAGCGACGGGGTGGGCCGCGGGCTGCATTCTACTACCCCAACGGTTACACGCTCGGCACCGGATCGCTGGCCCATGATGTGGTGACCCGGGCGGGCTTCACCCATATCGCTGAAGAGCTTCAGCGCTCCGCTTCCGGGCGCCTGGCACTTGAACTTCTGATCACTGCCGCGCCCGAACTGGTGATCGGCACCCAGACCTATCCCGGCGCATCGCGGTCGGAGGACATCCTGCGCCATCCGGCCCTGCGCGCCCTGATCGCCGCGGGAAACGGGTATGAGAGCGGGGCGGAATGGGTCTGTGGGACCCCCGCCATCCTTACGGCGCTTCGGGATCTCACAGCGCTCCGGGCGGAGATGACGCGATGAACCGCGCAGTCATCCCTACCCTGCTGGCCCTTATGGCCGTCCTCTTCGTTGTCTCGCTGCTGACCGGCCCCGCAGGGTTCGGGCCAGGCGAAAGCATCCGCGCTTTGATCTCGGGCCAGGGCGATGCGGTAACTCTCGTGATGCGGGAAATTCGTCTGCCTCGGGCAATTCTTGCCGTTTTGGTAGGCGTATCTCTCGGCATCGCTGGCGCGGCCCTGCAAGGATATCTCAGAAACCCCCTCGCCGAGCCGGGCCTGATCGGCGTGTCGGGCTCGGCCGCGCTTGGCGCAGTCATCGCCCTGCAGACCGGGATCGCGGCCAGCTTCGCGCTTGCGTTACCGCTGGCCGCCTTGGCAGGGGCGCTGGCCGCAACCCTCCTCATTTTGCTGCTGGCCGGGCCTCACGGCGGCTCCATGACACTCATCCTTGCAGGGATCGCAATCTCGACCCTTGCCTCAGCCATGTTGTCCCTCGTACTTAACCTGTCTCCCAATCCCTTCGCCGTCTCCGAAACGGTGTTCTGGATGCTTGGTAGCCTCGCGGACCGCTCATTTACCCATGTCTGGATTGCATTGCCGTTCATGGCGGTCGGTTGGGGCCTGCTCCTTTCGCTTGGTCGATCACTTGACGCGCTGACTTTGGGCGAAGATGCGGCCGCAAGCCTCGGCATACGTCTCGAACGCGCACGTTTGAGCCTTGTACTGGGTGTGGCCGCCGCCGTTGGAGCGGCCACGGCCGTTGCAGGCGCCGTCGGATTTGTGGGCCTCGTCGTGCCCCATATTCTGCGACCGTTCGTCGGCGCCCGGCCCAGCCGGCTCCTGCCAGCGTCCGCGCTTGGCGGCGCGGCCCTTGTGCTTGCTGCGGATATCGCAACCCGCCTGATCCTGCCGGAACGTGACCTGAAGCTTGGGGTGTTGATGGCCATCGTCGGCGCGCCGCTCTTCCTTCATCTAATCTACAAGACGCGGGCGCAAAGCTCATGACGAACCTCCGTCTTCAAGCTCTGACGGTTCGGCGCGGCGAATGCCCCGTCGTCGATGCCGCGACACTGACGGTTGAAGCCGGAGAAGTTGTCGGCCTCATCGGCCCCAACGGGGCAGGAAAGACGACGCTGATGCGCGGCGCGCTCGGGCTCCTGCCCCATAGTGGCCAATGCTCCCTCACCGATATGCCCGTCCGGGATCGGGCCAGACACGTCGCGTGGTTGCCCCAAGCCCGCGAAATCGCGTGGCCTGTCTCCGTCGAAACGCTCGTCACCCTCGGCCGCGTCCCGCACCTTGCCGCAGGGGCGTGCATCACGGACGCCGACCGGGAGGCCGTGGCCGCCGCGCTTCACACCATGGACCTCACCGCCTTTCGCGACCGGGCCGCAACGGATCTGTCCGGCGGTGAACAGGCCCGCGTCTTGATCGCCCGCGCCCTGGCACAGGCCACGCCACTGATCCTGGCCGACGAACCCGTCGCCGGACTCGATCCCGGCCATCAGATCGCTACGATGCGGGCCTTCCGCAGGCTTGCCCGAACTGGCACGTCCACCCTCGTCTCTCTCCACGATCTGGGCCTCGCAGCACGCCATTGCGACCGCTTGATCCTGATGGACCGGGGCCGCATCATCGCCGATGGCGCGCCCGAATCCGTCCTGACGACCGACAATCTTCACGGCACGTTCGGCATCTCCGCGCACCTCGCCAGCGGACCGAACGGTCTCATCTTCCAGCCGCTTGAGGTGGTCCGATGATCGACATCACCCTGAACCATCCATGGCTGATCGCCACGCTGCCACAGCCCATGCGCTGCCTATCCTGGGCCCCTTATCGCGGGGGCTTCCAAGTCACGGATCGGGTGGTCTGGCGTGAGGTACGCAACGCCGATCTGTCCAAGAATTTCGACGCGATTGCGTGGTTCGCGGCCGAGATGCAGGCGCAGGTTGATGCAGACTCCATCGGTATGCTGACATCTCGAGATATTGCCCAGAACAGTCTCAAGACCGCTCGTTCGGGCCTGATTCAGGCCGCGTGCCTTGCGACAGTCGGCCTCTCGAATGCCGAACGGGTGGGGCAGCGTCAGGCCGGCGCGGCCCCCGTCGGTACGATCAATTGTCTCGCCGCCACCTCCGCGCCGCTGTCCGATACCGCGCTGATCGAGGCGCTCTCCATCGCGACGCAGGCGCGTACCTCCGCCGTGATGGATCATGGACCGGATCTCCCCCAAGGGCCCGCCACAGGTACGGGAACCGATTGCATTGTCGTCGCGGCGCCCGCGGGCGATTTATCCTATGCCGGGCTGCACACCGACGTGGGTGTGGCCATCGGCCGTGCCGTTTACGATAGCGTCGCGGATGGCACGCGCGATTGGATGACAACCGAGGGGGGCCACCAGAATGCCTGAGATTTTGCAAAATGGCGGCGCCGTTCTGTGGCTGATCGCGGGGCTGTCCGTAATCACTCTGGCCCTGATACTGTGGAAACTCTCGCGGCTCACGGCCTTGGGTGCCTTCCGAGCGAATGTTCACGTGACCGAGGCGATTGCCGCCTGGCAGTCCGGCGATCCAAACGCTGCGGCGCCGCTTGGCACCGGCCTGCGCGCCCGTCTTGCGCGCGCCGCGATGCAGGCGCGCCTCGATCCCGGCTTGTCCGGTACCGCCGCCCGCGAAGAAACCCAGATCACCGCGCGTCAGCTTCTGGCCGAGGCCCGCACAGGTCTGCGTGCCCTCGATCTGATCGTTACAATCGCGCCGCTTCTGGGCCTGCTTGGAACGGTCCTTGGTATGATCGCAGCGTTTCAGGCACTGCAGGAGGCCGGAGTGCAGGCCGATCCAGCCACTCTGGCCGGCGGCATCTGGGAGGCGCTGCTGACGACTGCCGCCGGAATGGGCGTAGCAATCCCGGCCTCGCTTGCGTTGACATGGTTCGACAGCATCGCCGATAGGATGCAAGCGCAGATGGAGGGTGACGCCACCCGTATCTTCGCCAAGGGCCCGGCTGGCCCATGAGTTTCAATTTCGCCCCATCCACGCCGCGACGGCGGCCCAGCCTGACGCCAATGATCGACGTCGTCTTCCTGCTGCTGGTCTTTTTCATGCTGGCCGCCCGGTTCGGTCAGGATGCCGAGATTACACTCACCACGGCTACCGGCGGCCCCGGCGATTGGACCGGCCCGCCCCGTCTGGTTGATATCGGGGCGGACACACTGCGTCTGAACGGCGTGTCTACCGGAGTCGATGCCATGGCGCCGTCTCTGATCCGCCTTGTAGAGACAGAATCAGACCCGATTTTGCTTCGTCCTGCCAATGGGGTGACTACCCAACGCCTGATCGACGTCATGGCTGTTCTACAGGCCGATGGGTTCAACAATCTTGTTCTTGTGCAACCATGATCCTTGGTCCGCCGACATCCCCGCGCCGCACCACACAGGACCGCGCCATCGTCCCGATGATCAACGTCGTCTTCTTGCTGCTGATCTTCTTCCTGATGAGCGCCACATTGGCGCCTCCCCAACCCCTCGACGTCACCCCCCCAACCGCTGACGGGGCGGAGACAGACCCTCAGCCCGGCACCCTTCATGTCGATGCCGCCGGTCAGTTGGCCTATTCCGACGCGCTGGGGCAGGACATTTGGGGGCCGCTCGCGCGCCACGATGGCCCTCTGCCCCTGCGGGTCGATGCCAACTACGCTGCGGGTGATCTTGCCAATCTTCTCGCGGATCTGGCGGAGGTCGGCATTGTCGAAACCCGCTTGCTGACGGTGCGGCCATGAGGGGAGCTTGGGGCTTTGTTTTGTTTCTGAGCCTATCCCTGGCCGTCCATGCAGGCATTTTGGTGAGCTTGCCCGAAGGCGGCACCGATGATCAGGGCTCAGGTGGCGAGGATGCTTTGACGCTCACGGCAAGCGCCGCTGCCTTCTCCACCCTTATCGATACGTGGGATCGCGCGCCGGACACCGCTCCACAACCAGCGCTTTCCATACCCGACCTTTCCGCCGGAGATACGCCGAATATCACGCCGGAATCGCCGATCGAAAGACAGCACTCGCCCGCAATCACCGCCGCTTACCCCGAAACCACCCCTAACCCCCAAATAAGCTCTGCACCGGTACCAAACCTGTCCGTCGTGCCACCGATTGCCGCTCCCACGCTTGTTCCTCCAACACTTCCCGACGATGCCGCCGCACCGAACACACCATCTGACACGCGCCCCACGATGAGCGCCCCGGAACTTGCCGTACCCGATGCCATCAGCCAACCGCCGTCGCCCGACGACCGTCCTCATTTCGAGGGGTCCACCACCCTTGCGACGGACCGTTCCCCGCGCCCGGGCCCGCGACCCGATGATCTGGCTCCGCAGCCGTCGGCGCCCGCCGCCACAGCTCAGCCCGCCGCGCCGCAACAGCCCGCGACCCCGGCCCCCGATCGGACCGCAGCAGGCACGGGCGGCGACGAGACGCAGGGTGCGGCTCCGACGCCAGCTCCCCAACCCAGCCTCTCGCCGGGGCAGATTCAAAGCCTCGTGGCCCAATGGGGCGGCCAGATTCAGGCCCGCATTGCGCGTAGCCGCCCCAGCGTGAATGGCACCGGCCGCGCCATTGTTCGCCTCTCCGTTGCACCCAATGGTCGGCTCGTGGGCCTCGGTATCGCCCGATCCTCCGGCAATTCCGCCGTGGATCAAGCCGCACTCAGTGCAGTGCAACGGGCCGGGCGGTTTCCCCGCGCGCCGCGCCAGCTAACCGATGCCAGCTACAGTTTCTCGGTGCCGCTGACGTTCCAATAGGTGCGCCAAAATCGTCGCAGGGGTTTCTTGCCCGGCCCCACCTGCTACATCCGGCCCATGACAGCCTCCCTTCTCGATCTGCGCAATATCCGCAAAACCTATCCCTCCGACGGCAAGACACTGACCATCCTCGATGGCGTGTCGCTGAAACTGGATGCGGGAGAGACCGTGGCGCTGACGGGGGAAAGCGGATCCGGAAAATCCACGCTGCTGCATCTGGCAGGCGGCCTTGACCAACCCGATGCCGGGCAGGTGCGCCTGAATGGGCAGGATATCGGTACGCTGGACGATGCCGCGCGTGCACTGGTGCGGCGCGACCGGATCGGGTTGATCTTCCAGCAGTTCAACCTGGTCCCGTCCCTGATCATCGCTGCCAACATTGCGCTCCAGGCGCGCCTTGCAGGTCGCCACGACGCCGCGTTCTGCGCCGAGCTTGCCGCGCGCCTGGGCCTATCCGAGATGTTATCGCGCTATCCCGAACAGCTCTCGGGCGGTCAGCAGCAGCGGGTTGCCATCGCGCGTGCCCTGGCGCACCGGCCCGCACTTATCCTGGCCGATGAACCCACCGGCAACCTCGATGAAGAGACTGGGGATGCCGTCCTGACCCTGCTTCTGGAGCTTGTCACCGAAACCGGTGCCGGCCTTTTGATGGTCACCCATTCTCCTCGTCTCGCCAGTCGCCTGTCACGTCACGCGAACCTGTCGCGTGGTCGATTGGAAGGCATTTGATCATGCTCTATGCCGCATTGCAGAGCCTTTCCTCTCACTGGCGCCGGCACCCTGGGCAACTCGTGATGCTGGCCCTTGGTCTTGCCCTGGCCACCGCGCTCTGGTCCGGTGTGCAGGCCATCAATGCGGAGGCCCGCGCCGCTTATGACCGCGCCGCGGCCACCCTTGGGCAAGATCAACTCTCGCGCCTTGAACAATCCGATGGGCAACCCGTGCCGACCGCTGAATTCCTCGCTTTGCGTGCGGCGGGTTATCTCGTCTCCCCGGTCATTTCAGGAGAGCTGCGAGAGGGCGGCGCCCGCCTGCGGCTGCTCGGCATCGATCCCCTCACCGCGCCAACCGAGACGCAGAGCCCGACGCTCACCGGTGATACCGACATCGCGGATTTCTTCACCGCACCCGGTCTGCTGCTTGTGTCTCAAGCCACCGCCGACGGTGATCTGCCTCTGGGCCTTCCGCCCCTGCGCATCGCCGAAAACGTTCCGCCCGCCGCCGCGATCACCGATATCTCCACCGCCGCCCGCCTGCTGGATCAGCGGGACCCCTCCTACCTTCTGATTGCACCAGATCAGCCTTTTGGCCTCGCGCCGATCACCGATGCCACCAACCTGACGCTGCGATCCCCCGAAGTCGGGTCCGATATCGCGCGCCTGACCGACAGCTTTCACCTGAATCTGACGGCGTTCGGCCTCCTCTCCTTTGGTGTCGGCCTTTTCATCGTACACGCCGCCATTGGCCTTGCCTTCGAACAACGCCGTGCCACGATCCGTACCCTCCGGGCCCTTGGAACACCGTTGCGGACGATCCTTCTGGCGCTGGGTCTCGAACTTGCCGCCATTGCCGCGCTCGCCGGATTAATCGGTATCCTTCTCGGCTACGTCATTGCGGCAAGCCTTATGCCCGGTGTCGCCGGCACCCTGCGCGGCCTCTACGGCGCTGAGATCGAAGGCGTTTTGCGCTTCAACCCCGATTGGGCCATCGCCGCCCTGGCCATCACACTTCTTGGCACCGCCGTTGCTGCCGCACAGGCTATGGTTCGAACGGCACAAATGCCGCTTCTGGCCCCTGCCATGCCGCGCGCCTGGGCACAGGCCTCCGGCCGCGCACTTCGGCTGCAGACCCTGGCCGCCATCGCGCTGTTCACCCTCGCGGCGGCCCTCGCCGTCTTCGGCACGGGTCTCTATGCGGCCTTCGCCTGCCTTGGCGCATTGCTGATCGGTGCGGCGCTGGCCCTACCCGCGGTGATGACGTCTCTTCTCTCCCTGGTCCGGCCAAAAGGGGCCTTCACTGAGTGGATCGTCGCCGACACACGCCAACAAATCCCCGGCCTTTCACTCGCCTTGATGGCACTGCTTCTGGCGCTTGCGGCAAATATCGGTGTCTCGACAATGGTCGGTTCGTTCCGCACCACGTTTCTGGGCTGGCTTGATCAACGTTTGGCGTCGGAGCTCTACGTTACCGCCGCCACGCCTGATGAGGCCGAGGAGCTTATGCAGGCATTGGCTCCGGACGTTGACGCCATTCTGCCGATCGTCTCGGCCCCAACCCGTCTGTTCGACCGGCCCGCCGATGTGTTTGGCGTGGTCGATCACCCAACCTACCGGCAGGCGTGGCCGTTCCTCGCCGCGACGCAGGACGCTTGGGATCGGGTGGCGAACGGCACCGGTATTCTGGTGAATGAGCAGTTGTTCCGCCGTGAAGCGCTCTCTCTTGGCGATGTGGTTCCTCTGGCGGACGGCCTTCCCATCGTTGGCATCTACACCGACTACGGCAACCCGAATGGTCAAGCTATTGTGTCCCTGACCCGCTTTGCAGAGACGTTTCCAGAAGATCGCCCGCGTCGCTTCGCCATTCGCATCGCACCGGAGGATACCCCGGCGCTGGCCACCCGCCTGCGCACCGAATTCGGCTTGCCCGCCGACGCCGTGACGAATCAGGCGCAGGTCAAGGCGTTTTCCGTTGACGTGTTCGAGCAGACCTTCCGTGTGACGGGCGCCCTCAACGTCCTGACCCTCGGTGTGGCGGGCATCGCGCTCCTGACCAGCCTGCTCACACTGGCCGATCTGCGCCTACCTCAACTGGCGCCGATCTGGGCCATCGGCGCCTCGCGCGCGACCCTCGCCAAGGTCGAAATGGCGCGCTCCCTCGCACTGGCCGCGATCACCTTTGTCTTCGCGCTCCCCGTGGGTTTGGCGCTGGCATGGATCCTTCTGGCGTTCGTGAATGTGGAGGCGTTCGGCTGGCGCCTGCCAATGCAGGTATTTCCGGCGGATTGGCTCCTCCTTCTGGCGCTGGCGCTTCTGGCGGCAGGCCTCGCCGCCCTTGGCCCCACCCTTCGCCTTGCGCGGATGCCGCCTGCGCGGCTGACCCAGGTTTTTGCACAGGAACGCTGATGCTGCGCTATCTCGTCATCTCTCTACTTCTGGCCACTCCAGCCTATCCGCAGGGCTTCGCTGGCCTTGGAACTGACGCCCCCGGCTTTGCGGTGCCAGGACCCGACCCAACCTTCACATTCCCCGACGATCACGGCCCGCATCCGGACTACCGGATCGAATGGTGGTATCTGACCGCGACGCTGCAAGGCGCGGATGGCACCCGCTACGGCATTCAATGGACGTTGTTTCGGAGTGCCCTTGCCCCCGTCGAGGCCGATGGATGGGACACGCCGCAGCTTTTCATGGGTCATGCGGGGCTCACCACGCCAGCTGCCCATTACAGCGCCGAACGCCTCGCGCGCGGTGGCATCGGGCAGGCTGGTGTGATTGCGGACCCATTTCGCGCATTCATCGATGATTGGCACATGACGTCCACGGCCGATGGGGGGGATGCGCTTAATGCCCTTACCCTCACGGCGCGTGGGGCGAATTTTGCTTATGATTTGGCGCTCGAGGCCACCGGGCCGGTCATCTTTCACGGTGATGGGGGCTACTCGGTCAAAAGCGCCGAGGGTCAGGCGAGCTACTACTACTCCCAACCATTCTACGACGTCGCGGGAGTTCTGGAACTGCCGGATGGACCCGTGCCCGTCACCGGCACGGCGTGGCTGGATCGCGAATGGTCATCGCAACCGCTCAGCGACGATCAGGCGGGGTGGGATTGGTTCTCGCTTCAACTGTCCGACGGCGCGCGGATGATGGCCTTTGGCCTGCGCGACCGGCAGGGCGGCAGCTTCACCTCCGCCACTTGGATCGACGCGGATGGAACAACACAGAGCTATGGCGATGGTCATGTGATCCTTACGCCTCAGGCCACAACCGAAGTTGCGGGCCGCACTATTCCAACCGAATGGCGCCTGACCTTCCCGGAGAGGGCGGTCGATATCGTCACGACGCCGCTGAATGCGCAATCCTGGATGGAGACCAGCTTCGGCTATTGGGAGGGTCCGATTGCCTTCACGGGAAGCCATGAGGGGATCGGATATCTGGAGATGACAGGGTATGAATGATCAGAGCCTGATCAGCCTGTTCGAGACGGTTTGGCAGCACCTGATGCATGGAACAGAGGACCGGACTCACCCCGCACGTCATCCGACGCTGGCCAGTCTCGGGCCGCATGGGCCGGAGCTTCGAACCCTCGTGCTGCGCGCCGCGTCGCGCGACGACGAGTGTCTTGAGTTTCACACCGATGTTGCCTCCCCCAAGGCGAAGCAGATCAACGCGAACCCGGCCGTTGCGATCCATGTCTGGATTCCCAAGGCGCGCCTGCAGATCCGCGCCAAAGCCAGCGCCGTCCTCCACACTGGTGATGCCAAGCTCTTCGCATCTCTGCCGACCGAGGCTCAATCCAATTACACCGGCCTCATCCCCGGCACGCCACTGACGGCAAACCCGCCGGACGCTGCGCCTCGCTTCGGCCGCCTTCTGTGTCACCTGACGGAAATTGACGTGCTGCACCTGGGGGAAACGCATATCCGCGCCCGTTACAGATCGGAGACCAACTGGACCGGGGCCTGGATCGCACCCTAGCAAAAACGGCGTATCAGCCCCCGGCCACATACATCGGAAAGCTGACGCCCAGCGCCCAGCCCAGCAAAATGCCCAGCCCGACGCCAACCGCAAACGTCGATCCCGTCTGCCGCCCCACCCAGCGGCCCATCATCCCGAAACTGGCATAGAACAACACGATCACCGGGAAGATCAGGACGAGGAAGAACAAACGCTCGAAGTCGAGCGCAACGGCGACAGATAGGGATGCCAGGAACCCGCCGCGGACAACGATCCTTTGCCAGACCGCGGCGCCTGTCGCCCGTGTCAGCACCGCATCGGCCCACATCGCCAGTATGGCGCCCGGCACGATTGCCAGCATGATCGGAATGCGGCCCGCATGGGGGACGAACGACGCCACATAGCGATCCATCAACATCCCGAACAAGGCGATGCCAAAGACCGCCAACAACAGGCCCCAAAATGCTCCGCGCAAGTCAGGCCGCCACCCCGACACGACCGCGCCAAGCAAGACGATGAGGCCGTAAAGTGCCAGATGAACCGCCAGATAGTCGGCCACCAGCACCGGCAATACGCCGACCTCGATGGATACAGCGATAGGTGGCACAACAACGATGGGGGCGAGCGACAGGATCCAAAACGCACGTCGCGGCGGGCCCTCCGGCTCCGGCCCGCCCGGCAAGATTGCGGCGAGGGGCCGCGCCAACATGACTGCACCGGCCAGCATCAAGATGATGCCCCAACCCAGCCGGACGATCCCGCGGTCGCTTTCCCGGTCAAACGTCGCGTCCAGCCAGGTCACCATATTCTCCAAGCCCGTGGGCGCCCATAAAATGCTGGCATGCTCCGCCCAGGGCACGGCCACCGCATATCTTGCGAACCCTTCGCCAGGCTCGCCCACGATCTCACCTTCCAGGCCACCAATCTCCGCCATCACGCGCTGCGCCTCAGCCCGCAATGTCCCCTCGAACTGACCATTCAGGATCAGAAGGTTCCGGGGTTCCGACGCCGTGACAGCCCGGGAGAACAGGGAAATCCCCACGATTGCCTCAACCCGTTCATCCACAAGGCCCTGCCGCACGATCAGATCGGATGCCATGGAATGCCCCACCAGCGCCACACGCTGATCCGCGCCGGGCAACGACACCGCAAACGCAACAACACGCGCCATCTCTTCCAGAAGGATGCGTGTTGTGCCGTCCAGCTCGGTCACATCACCCGACATCGGCACCGGATTGCGGCCATGCCCCTCCAAATCATAGGTCACGGCGATGTATCCCGCCCGAGCCGCCGACAGCGCCCAGGCCGACATCATCTGGCGGGATCCCGCGAAGCCATGGGCAATCACCACGACCGGCGCCTCCGCATCGGGGACACGCGTAACGGTTACGGGCGTCCGTCCGACCACATCATGGCTGATTTCAACACCTGCCCGCGCACGCTCCAGAAGCGCTATACCCAGACCAAGCGCCAAAACCGCCACCGCCGCAAAGGCCCATGTCCCGATCCGTCCTGCCATGACGCGCGACATAGCGCACCACATGCCGGTCGCCAATGCACTGGCCCTGCCCGGCCCCACGACCTATGGTTTTGTCGGCAAGATCCCGAAAGCGCGAAACATGTTCACCGTAACCCTTCTGACCAACTCGGCCATGTATCTGGATCCGAGCCTCGTCAAGAATCTCCGCAACGCGATGGGGGGCGGTGATGCCCTTTGGCTCGATCCGAACCATTGCGCGGAGTTCGATGCGCCCAAGATTCCACGAAATATCGGAACCGTTTGGGAAAGCCTCAGCGCCGAGGGCGTGGACCTGGTGGTGCAAAAGGCAGGGAACCGCCGCAAGAAGATACTGCTGGCCGATATGGACAGCACGATGATCCAGCAGGAATGCATCGACGAATTGGCGGCCGAGGCCGGTTTCGGCGAACAGGTCGCCGCCATTACCGCGCGCGCCATGAATGGCGAGTTGGAGTTTGAAGCCGCGCTCAGGAAACGCGTCGGCCTGTTGCAGGGCCTGCCCGAGGCGACGATTGCCAAGGTTCTGGACAAACGCATCACCTTGATGCCCGGCGGCCCGACCCTGCTGGCCACGATGAAGGCGAACGGGGCCCATTGCGTGCTTGTCTCCGGCGGGTTCACCGCGTTCACCGCCGCCATCGCCGAAAAGCTCGGCTTTGACGAACACCACGCCAACACGCTTCTCGCGGAGCACGGGGCGCTGACGGGGCAGGTCGCCACCCCGATCCTGGGGCGCGACGCGAAGGTCGAGGCGCTGACCCGTATCGCCGCGCAACGCGACCTGAAACCGGCCGATGTGCTGGCCGTAGGCGACGGCGCCAATGATCTCGGCATGCTGCAAATGGCGGGAACGGGCGTGGCCCTTCACGCCAAACCAACGGTGCAGGAACAAGCGAAGATCCGCATCAACCACGGCGACCTGACGGCGCTCCTGTTCATTCAGGGCTACGCGAAAACGGATTTCGTGACGCCTTAGAGGTTGAATGAATTCAGCAAAGGCAAAGACGATGAGTCAGGCTCTAACACCCTACATAGAGCCTGACAGTCTGTTCAAGGTTTCGCCAATCTGTTGAGGTCGTCCGGTAAAGTTACTCCGCCGGAACCGCCGTCTCCTCGATCCCCAATCCGACAGGAATCTTGTTGAGCATCTCTTTCGGACAGACCTGCAGGAAATGCGCCCTCTCGGTTTCCCAATGCTGCAAGATGTCTCGCGCCTTCATGCTGCCAGTTTCCTCGGCGTGGCGCTCGACCAGGCCGCGCAACTGCGCCTCCCAATGGTCGACCGTCACGGGGCAGGTCACCAGCGTCTCAAGGTTCATGTTCACCAGCGCGTCGCCAGCGGGATCGTACAGATACGCCATCCCGCCTGTCATGCCGGCCCCGAAGTTCGCGCCGATGGAGCCGAGGATCACCGCCACGCCGCCGGTCATGTATTCACACCCGTTGGAGCCGCAGCCCTCGATCACCACCTTCGCGCCGGAATTGCGCACCGCGAACCGCTCCCCGGCCCGGCCAGCGGCAAAGAGATGCCCATCGGTCGCACCATAAAGCACCGTGTTGCCGATGATCACGTTGTCCGCCGCCACGAGCGGCGAAGCCATCGGTGGGCGCACCACCACGGTGCCCCCCGACAGACCCTTGCCGACGTAATCGTTGGCGTCGCCCGACACTTCCAGCTTCAGGCCCGGCGCGGAAAACGCGCCCAATGATTGCCCGGCTGAGCCCTTCAGCTTCACCGTCAGGTGATCCGGCTGCAGGCCGTTCCGCATCCCGAAGCGCTGAACGATATGGCTGCTGGTGCGTGTGCCGATCGTGCGCAACGTGTTCTGCACCGCATAAGACAGCTGCATCTTTTCGCCGTCTTTCAGGAACCGGTCGGCATCCGCCACGATCTGCGCATCCAGCGTATCAGGCACGGCATTCCGTTCCCGCTCGCGATTGTAAACGATGCGGTCCGCGCCATCGACTGTGATCAGAAGCGGGTTCAGATCCAGATCGTCCAGATGCGCAGCCCCGCGGCTGACCTGGCTCAACAGATCGGCACGCCCGATCACATCATCAAGCGACCGCGCGCCGATGGAGGCCAGAATCTCCCGCACCTCTTCGGCGTAGAAGGTGATCAAGTTCACCACCTTGTCGGCATTCCCGGTGAACTTCGCGCGGAGGTCTTCGTCCTGCGTACACACACCCACAGGGCAGGTGTTGGACTGGCACTGGCGCACCATGATGCAGCCCATGGCGATCAGTGCTGCGGTGCCGATCCCGTATTCCTCGGCGCCCATCATTGCCGCCATCACGATGTCCCGGCCCGTGCGCAATCCGCCATCGGTCCTCAGTGTCACACGCGACCGAAGGTTGTTCATTGCCAGAACCTGATGCGCCTCGGTGAGGCCCATCTCCCACGGCAGACCGGCATATTTGATACTGGTCGCGGGGCTGGCGCCCGTCCCGCCATTATGGCCGGAAATCAGGATTACATCGGCCTTCGCCTTGGCCACACCGGCAGCAATCGTGCCGACACCGCTGGACGCCACCAGTTTCACCGTCACCTTGGCACGCGGGTTGATCTGCTTAAGGTCATAGATCAGCTGCGCCAGATCCTCGATGGAATAGATATCATGGTGCGGCGGCGGGGAGATCAGCATCACCCCCGGCGTCGAATGCCGCAGCCGTGCGATCAGTTCCGTCACCTTCATGCCGGGCAGCTGACCACCTTCTCCGGGCTTGGCGCCCTGGGCAACCTTGATCTCCAGCTCTTCACATTGGTTCAGGTACTCCGCCGTCACGCCAAAACGCCCGCTTGCCACCTGCTTGATCTTCGCAGACGGGTTGTCGCCGTTGGATTCCGGCACAAAATGCGCCGGATCTTCGCCACCCTCGCCGCTGTCAGACTTTGCGCCGATCCGGTTCATCGCCACGTTCAACGTCTTGTGCGCTTCGGGCGACAGCGCGCCCAGCGACATGCCCGGCGTCACGAACCGTTTGCGGATCGAGGTGATGCTTTCCACCTCCTCAATCGGCACCGGGTTGCCCATCGGCTTGATGTCCAGAAGGTCGCGCAAATGGATCGGCGGATTGCTCCGCATCTTCGCGGAGTATTGCTTCCAGAGCGAGAAGGACGCCCGATCGCAGGCCGCCTGCATCATGTGCATCGTCGTAGCAGCCCAGGCATGGGTCTCCCCCGAGCGGCGCGCCTTGTAGAAGCCGCCAATGGGCAGCACGTCACGCCCACCCAACCAGCCGCGGCCATGCGCCTCTTCCACGGCCTTTTGCAGCCCGCTAACGCCGATGCCGCTGATCCGGCTCAGCATACCGGGGAAATATTCCGCCACCATCGCGCGGCTCAGGCCTACGGCCTCGAAGTTCAAACCACCGCGATAGCTCGAAATCACGCTGATGCCCATCTTCGCCATGATCTTCAGAAGGCCCTGATTGATCGCATTGCGATACCGCGCCATCGCTTCGGTGAGCGAGCCGTCAATCAACCCGCGATCGATCCGATCCGCGATACTGTCCTGCGCCAGATAGGCGTTCACCGTGGTCGCGCCGCAGCCGATCAGCACGGCGAAATAATGCGGATCAATACACTCCGCCGCCCGCACGTTCAGCGAACAGAACGTCCGCAGGCCCTTGCGCGTCAGCCACGAATGCACCGCAGACGTGGCAAGGATCATCGGCATCGCCACCCGCCCGTCGCCCTGCCCCTGATCGGTCAGGACGATATGCCCGGCGCCGGAGCGCACGGCATCTTCCGCCTCGGCCCGGATCCGCTCAAGCCCCTTGCGCAGCGCACCGGCCTCCGCCCCCGCATCGAACGTACAATCGATCTCGATCACGCTGTCCTGGAAGTAACTCACCATCTTGGCGAACTGCGCATTGCCCACGAACGGGCTGTCGAGCACCAGAATCTCAGTCTGGCTGCCATCCTCATCCAGCACGTTCTTGAGGTTGCCGAACCGCGTCTTCAGGCTCATCACCCGGTATTCGCGCAGGCTGTCGATGGGCGGGTTCGTCACCTGGCTGAAATTCTGCCGGAAATAGTGACTAAGCGGCCTGTACTGGCTGCTCAGCACGGCACTGGGCGTGTCGTCGCCCATACTGGCGAGTGCTTCTTTGCCATCTTCCGCCATCGGCGCAAGGATCTGTTCCAGCTCCTCAATCGAATAACCCGCCGCGATCTGCCGCTTGCGCAGATCCGCGCCGGAAAAATACGCGACCTCGCTGATCCCGGCGGTCTCTTCCTCGAGGTTGGTGATCTTGCCCACCCAATCGCCGAAATCCCGGCTGGCCGACAGCGCATCCTTGATCTCGGTGTCATGGAACAGGGTCTGTTCCTGCATATCGACGGCAATCATCTGCCCCGGGCCCAGCGCGCCCTTCTCCACAACCGACGCCTCATCCACCGGCACCATTCCGGTCTCGGATCCCGCGATCAGCAGGCCATCCCCCGTCACTACGTAGCGCATCGGGCGCAGCCCGTTCCGGTCGAGCCCGGCACAGACCCAGCGGCCATCGGTCATTGCCAATGCAGCGGGGCCGTCCCACGGCTCCATGACCGAGTTGCAGTAGGAATACATGTCCTGCCAGGCCTGCGGGAGTTCCGTCGCGGTCTGGCTCCAGGCTTCAGGCACCAGCATCGTCTTGGCCATCGGCGCATTCCGCCCGGCCCGCACCAGCACCTCGAACACCGAATCCAAAGCGGCGGAATCCGATGACCCCCCGGCGACAATCGGCTTGATGTCCTCGGCCATCTCCCCAAAGAACGATGATGCCATGCGGATCTCATGGCTCTTCATCCAGTTCAGGTTGCCCTTCAGCGTGTTGATTTCGCCGTTATGGGCCAGCATGCGGAACGGTTGGGCCAGCCACCATTGCGGAAACGTGTTGGTCGAATAGCGCTGGTGATAGATCGCAAACGCGCTCTCGAACCGATCATCCAGCAGATCGGGGTAAAACTCCGCCACCTGCTCGGCCAGCATCATGCCCTTGTAGATGATCGAGCGGCACGACAGCGAACAGAGGTAAAGCTGCCCAACACCCGCAGCCGCCGCGGCCTTCTCGATCCGCCGACGAATAACGTAAAGCTCCCGCTCAAACGTCTCCTCATCCACACCCTTGGCGTTGGAGATCAGGATTTGCTCGATCTCGGGCCGCGTCGCGTTGGCCTTCTCGCCCAGAACGGAGATATCGACGGGCACATGGCGCCAGCCATAGCTGTAATAGCCCATCCGCAGCACTTCGGATTCCACGATGGTCCGGCAGGTCTCCTGCGCCCCGAAATCATTACGCGGCAGAAAAACCTGGCCCACGGCCAAAAGCTCATCCCGCACCGTGTGGCCGGTCCGCTCGATCTGCTCACCGAAGAACTTGTAGGGGATCTGCACATGAATGCCCGCGCCGTCCCCGGTCTTGCCGTCGGCATCCACAGCGCCCCGGTGCCAAATCGCCTTGAGCGCGTTGATCCCGTTTTCCACAACCTGCCGCGATTGTGTGCCGTCAATCGACACAACCAGCCCCACACCGCAGGACGAATGCTCATCCGCCTCGCGGAACATGCCGTTCTCTTCCATCCATTTGCGCTTTGCCTCTTCGGCGGCGGCCCAGGCGGTGTCGAAGTGGGTCATTGGATATCTCCCTCGATATGGGGGTTCTTTGCTTCGTATTCGGCGCGTGTCCCGCGCCTGTGGTCGCCCGCAAGCGGCAGGTAGGCCGGCGCCTTGTCGTGATAGATTTCCGAGATCAGCGGGAAGTCGGCGGCGTCCGCGAACAGCCCCGGCATCAATTCGTATCCCGCACTTTGATTGCCTATATCGCGCAGCCACAACGCGCTACCGCACGTGCTGCAAAACGCCCGTTCCGCAAAATGCGAGGACGCATAGCGTTGCGCGGGCCCGTGCGTTGTGACTGCGTCAGGCGCGGCCTCGAAGGCGGCGAATAAAACGCCATTGCTTTGCTGACACATGGTGCAATGGCATGCGCCCACGGCGGCCACGTAGTCGCCATCCACCTCAATGGTGACGGCCCCACACAGGCAGTGCCCGCGTAGCTGACCGGTCCGCCGGTAGGGATCACGCAGATCGCCGCTCATTGGCTCACCCGCCGTATCGGGGCCCCCGGCAGCGCGCTCATGATATCACCGCAATCGTATTGTGGCTGCAGCGCAAGGAATCCGTCCTCGCCGGGCTCGGCGAATTCCACGGGGCTGTAATTGCCTTCGATTGAGTCACCACCGGGCAGCGTAACCGTCTCTAACCCGCCGAAAAACATGCCCCATTCCCGGCTGATGAACTGATTGCCCTCGGTCGAGCGAGGTCCGCCGCCGGTTTCCCATTGATAGGCGAACTCGGTCATCTCAAGCTCATGGCCATCGATCGTGAAATACTGCCCGGTCAGGCTGTCATATCCCGTGTAGTCCCGTTGAAATGTCCCGATGCTCGATTCTTCGCGGACCGAGAACACCATCGTGTCGCGTCCGGTTTCCAGAAGCTCACTCATGCTGGCCGGGTCATCCTCTGGCTCGATCAGGATATCGCGGGAGCCGTCACGCAGATCGAAGGACCGAAGCCAGCGAAATTCGTTATCGGTGTAATTCAGATAGAAGGCCCCGTCCTGATCCAGCGTCACGCGCCAATGGCTGCCCGCCGGATCCGCATCGCACCGCCAATGGTGTGCCACAAGGCAGGACCGGGATTGCACCGTCAGGAATGCCGTGCAGCCATCGGGCACCTGAAACTGCCTGGCGGTGGGCGATTGCGCCTGAACTGTGCCGGGGCCCGCACTGGCGAAAGCAACGCCCAGAAGTACAGTTAGGGTCTTTGTGCGAAAGAACGGCATCAGGTCAGTCTTCCTATGTTTTCCCAAAATCGCCCGTCTGGGCGCAATTGATCTAGCATTGATATACTTTGGGCCCTGCCAAGCTTGCCCAGCCCGGGTGGTTCGAGGTTATTCGGCAGCGACACGTCCCTGCGTTGCCACCCGCTCAAGAATGGCCTCTGCCGCCTCACGCCCGTCACGGATCGCCCACACCACAAGGGACGCACCGCGCACGATGTCGCCTACGGCAAAGACGTTTTCCAACGCGGTTTCATGGGTCCGGTGATTGGTCTTGATCGTGCCCCATCGGGTTACTTCCAATTCGGGCGTCTGCCACAGCGTGGGAAGATCCTCGGGTTCAAAACCCAGCGCCTTGATCACCAGATCAGCGCCTTCGATGTAATCCGCCCCGTCAATGACTTCCGGGCTCTGCCGCCCCGTCACATCCGGCGCACCAAGACGCATTTTCTGAACCATGACACCATCGACACGTTCACCCGTGAAGCCCTTTGGGGCCGATAACCAGACGAATTCGACGCCTTCCTCCTCGGCGTTCTGAACTTCCCGCTGAGACCCCGGCATGTTCGCCCGGTCGCGCCGGTAGAGGCATTTCACGCTTGTGGCGCCCTGACGCGTGGCCGTGCGCACGCAATCCATCGCCGTGTCACCGCCACCGATCACCACCACCCGCTTTCCCGCGGCATTCAGTTCACCGCTGTCAAACTCCGGCACCTTGTCGCCAAAGGATTTGCGGTTTGAGGCGGTCAGGTAATCAATCGCCCGCACGATCCCGTCCGCACCCGCACCCGGCCCGGGCAATTCCCGGGATTTGTAGACGCCGGTGGCGATAATCACGTAATCATGCTCCTCGCGGATTTCCTCCAACGTAATGTCCTGGCCCACGTCACAGTTCAGCTCGAACGTGACGCCGCCATCGGCCAGCTGTTTGTTGCGCCGCATGACGACGTCTTTCTCCAGCTTGAAGCCGGGAATGCCATAAACCATCAGTCCGCCGGACCGGTCATAGCGGTCATAAACGGTCACCTGCAGGCCGGCGCGGCGCAGCATGTCTGCCGCTGCCAACCCGCCGGGGCCCGCGCCGATGATCCCGACAGATTCCGCGCGGTCAACCGAGGGGGCGATCGGCATCACCCAGCCCTGATCGAACGCCGTATCCGTGATGTATTTCTCGACCGAGCCGATGGTGACGGTTCCGTGGCCCGATTTCTCGATCACGCAATTGCCCTCGCACAACCGATCCTGCGGGCAGATGCGGCCGCAGATTTCCGGGAAGGTATTGGTGGCCTGGCTCAAGTCGTATGCCTCGCGCAGGCGCCCCTCCGCCGTCAGCTTCAGCCAATCGGGGATGTTGTTGTGGAGCGGGCAATGGCTCTGGCAATACGGCACGCCACATTGGCTGCACCGCCCCGCCTGCTCCGCCGCCTTTTCGCGGGCATACTCGCCATAGATCTCGGCGAAATCCTCTTTCCGCTGGTCCGCGAGCCGCTTTTCGGGCATCTCCTTACCCACGGTCACAAACTTCAACATGGGTTGCTTAGCCACACCATATCTCCCATCCTTGAAGCGCCCGTATAGCGGCGTCGTGAGCGGATAAAAAGACAGCAATACTGACATACTTGTTGGTGTTGTGATGACAACGCCACAAAAATGCGGTTTCCGAGCTCGAAATAAGACAGTATGATTTACCTATTTTCGAAAAATGCATTTGTTGTCATTGTATTAGATAACTTGCGGAATACACCGCAATGAGCCTTCTCCACCTCTTCCTCCTCGCGCTGATCCAGGGCATCACCGAATTCTTGCCGATTTCGTCATCAGGGCACCTGATTCTTCTCCCAAATCTCACCGGCGCTGAGGATCAGGGGCAAGTCATCGACGTCGCCGTCCACGTGGGCACTCTTGGCGCCGTCATCCTCTACTTCTGGTCAGATGTGAAAGCGGCCCTGGTCGGTACACCCCGGATGTTGACGGGTCGGCTGGATACAGCAGGCGCAAAGCTGGCCTTCCTGCTCCTGATCTCGACGATCCCGGTCATCCTGTTCGGCCTCTTTCTCGAAATCACCGGCCTCTACGATCACCTTCGGTCGATCACCGTGATCGGATGGACCATGCTGATTTTCGGCCTCGTCCTCTACTGGGCCGACCAATCCGGCGCGGAGGACAAAGGCGGCGATGATTGGACGACGCGCGATGCGATCATCATGGGCCTCTGGCAGGCCATCGCCTTGATCCCGGGCACATCACGATCCGGCATCACGATCACGGCCGGGCGCTTCCTTGGCTACGATCGCGAAAACGCCGCGCGGCTGAGCATGTTGATGTCGATCCCGACCATCATTGCGTCGGGCGTCTTCGCGGGTGCCGAAGTGATCGCGGATGCCGACGCACAAGCAGCGCGCGACGGCGCAATTGCGGCTGGCCTGAGTTTCCTTGCCGCACTGGCAGCCCTGACACTGATGTTCAAACTGCTGAAAAGCGTGAGCTTCACGCCCTACGTCATCTACCGCGTGGCGCTGGGCATCATCCTGCTCTGGATCGCCTACACCTAACTTTCGCGCAGGTTCCGGGCACTTTCCTTGATCTGGGAATACTGGCCCGACGGACGGAACGGCCACAGGTATTCCTCAAGCACCACATCCATCGACGTCGGCTCGATCCCAAGATCGCTCAGTGTCTTTGCATCCTCCGCCACCACATTGTCGGATCGAAGGCTGCGCAGCTGATCGCGGGTCAGGATGCCGTTGTGGAAAAGGCCACCTGTGACGGTCTGCAATCCGTCCAGAACAAACGCCATGATCCGCGCTGCAAAGAACGGCATGTTGAACACAAGGCGGCGCCTGCGGATCACTTTCAGCATCCGCTTCATCAGGCCTCGGAATGTTTCGACGTCCGGCCCGCCAAGCTCATACACGCCATGGGCGCGACCCAGAACGCCTTTGACGGCGGCCTGCGCCACATCATCCACGTAAACCGGCTGAAACCGGGTGTCTGCCCCCGCCACGGGCAGGATCGGCCCCAGCCGCGTCATCGCGGCGAAGCGGTTGAAGAAATTATCCTCGGGCCCGAAAACAACGGAGGGGCGTAGGATCATCGCACCGGGCATGGCCTCCAGCACCGCCACTTCGCCTTCGGCTTTGCTCTGGGCATAGAGGCTCTCGCCGTCCGGATCCGCGCCGATTGCGGAAAGGTGAACCATGGTTTCGGCCCCTTCTTCCGCAGCGATCCGCGCGATCCGGGCCGCACCTTCGTTTTGCACCGCCTGAAAGCTGTTTTTGCCACCTGCATCGAACGTGCCCACGCAGTTCACCACCGCATCGGCCCCATGGATTGCGGCGCGCACGCTGGCGTCATCGCGGATGTTGGCCAGAACCGGCTCAACCTGGCCGACAACACCGTAGGGCCTCACGAACAAGGCTTCGTTAGGGCGACGCACGGCCACCCGCACGCGCCAGCCTTCCTTGGCCATGCGACGGGCAATGTAGCGGCCCACAAAACCGGATCCCCCGAATATGGTGACGAGTTTGGCCATCGAACGGCTCCCTTGGTCGCATTCTGGACGTGGTGATACGTGGCACTAGGTTTTGCGGCAAGGCGCAAAAGGTCTCAACTTTTCGCTCTAAAGGGGGAACCGGTCTTATTACGCTGGCGTTCCGATATGAAGCCAATTATCGAGAAGACTATGCGTGCCGGTCGACTGACACCTTTTGTATTCGTCTTTTTTGCCTTTGCCACCACATCTGGTGCGCAGGACATCCAGCTTTCGGCGCCCGGCGTCGATGATGATCTGACCGATCGCCTCCGCGCCGCGTCGCTTCTGCTGCAGGATACCGAGGAAGATCGCACCGCCCAGGATCTGATAGCGGCAGCCCGCGCGGATTATGGCCGGTTGGTTGCAGCGCTTTACGATGCCGGCCATTTCTCACCCGTCGTGCGGATCAGTGTCGATGGCCGCGAGGCTGCCCGTATCCCGCCCTTCGGCGCGCCGCGCAGCATCTCACGGATCAACATCTCGGTTGATCCTGGCCCCGTCTTCCAGCTTGGCACCGCTGACATCGCGCCATTGGCAACCAACACCGAATTGCCTGATGAGTTTCGTCCCGGGGGCGCCGCCACCACGCCGCTTCTGCGGGACACCGCGCGGGCGGGGATCGAAGGATGGCGGGACGCGGGCTACGCCACCGCCGAGGTTGCCGATCAACAGATCACGGCGCGCAATGGCGAAGCGGTTCTGGACGTCCGCGTCCGGATCGAGCCGGGCCAGGTCGTCCGCTTCGGGCAACTGCGCCCGCAAGGACAGGACCGGATGCGCCCCGATCGCATCCTTGCTATCGCGGGCCTACCGGAAGGCGCGGTGTTTTCGCCCGACACGCTGGACCGGGTGGAGGGCCGCCTGCAGGATACCGGCGTCTTTTCGGCCATCGCGCTGGAGGAAGGTGAAGTCGGGCCCGACGGGCAGATGGATATCACCGCAACGCTTGTTGAAAGTGAGCCGCGTCGGGTCGGGTTCGGGGCCGAGATATCCACCGATGACGGGGCCGCACTCAGCGCCTATTGGCTGCATCGCAATCTGTTCGGCGGGGCCGAACGCCTGCGGATCGAGGGTGAGATCAGCGGGATCGGATCCGAGGGGCTCTCCACCGAGGAGGTCGAGGGCATCGATGCCTCCCTCGGCCTGCGCTATTCCCGGCCCGCCACGTTCACCCCCGACACGACGTTTTATACGGAGCTTGGTGCCGAATACCTCGATGAACCCGCCTTCTCCCTATCGACGATTGGCGCAGAAGTTGGGGTGGAGCACCGGTTCACACGGCTTTTGACCGGCTCGCTCGGCCTCGGGGTCACGTATTACGATATCGAGGACCAGTTCGGTGACCGGCAGCTAACGCTATTGTCCGTTCCCGTTGCGCTGACATGGGATCGCCGCGACGATCCGCTCGATGCCCGGCGGCTGTTCTTTCTTGAAACAAGCGCCACCCCTTTCCTGACGGATCAAGGCAGCGGCGGAGCGCGCGCCTATGTGGACGGCCGCGTGTATTTCGGCTTTGGCGAGGATCGTGCCGCCCGGATTGCCGCGCGCGTCCAGGCCGGGAGTGTCTTTGGCGGCGACATCACCGAGATCCCGCCGAACTTCCTCTTCTTCTCCGGCGGTGCAGGCACCGTGCGGGGGCAGGAATTCCAATCCCTCGGCGCCACCCAGATGGGCCTGGACGCTGGGGGCCGTAGCTTCCTCGGGCTATCCACCGAATATCGGCAAGATATCGGCGATACGGCATTCGGCCTCGTGGCTTTTGCCGATGCCGGGTATGTGGGTGCAGATGCGTTGGGCGGCTCCGGCGATTGGCATGCGGGGGCCGGGCTTGGTGTCCGCTATGACACCCCGTTCGGCCCGATCCGCGTGGATCTTGCGACGCCGGTGCGCGGTGCGGGTGTGGGCGAAGATCTGTTCATCTATATCGGTATCGGGCATTCATTCTGATGCGCTGGCTCCTGATCCTGTGCCTCAGCCTGCTGCCGGCCATCGCCTGGGCGCAGGAAGATGACCGGTCGCGGCTGACCCGGCTGCTTGAGGAGCAATTGTCCGATGACGGCTCAAGGCAGGTCTCGATCACAGGGTTTCGCGGCGCATTGTCGTCGGAAGCGCAACTGGATCGGTTGACCATCGCGGATGCCGATGGCGTCTGGCTGATCCTGGAAAACGCGTCGCTGGACTGGACGCGGTCCGCCCTGCTCCGCGGTGCGCTGCAAGTCGAGTCGCTGACGGCGGAACGGCTGGAAATCCTCCGCCCGCCATTACCCACCGAGGGCGCGGACCTTCCACCAGCAGAAGCGCAGCCATTTTCCTTGCCTGACCTGCCGGTCAGTATCGAAATCGGCGAGGTTTCCATCGCCGAAGTGGTCCTGGACGAAAGCCTGATCGGGCTGCCGGCCCGCCTGAGCATTTCAGGATCGGCGCGGCTGTCGGGCGGCACCGGTTCGGCCGATATCTCACTGCAGCGCCTCGATGGGCCGACGGGCACCTTTGCGCTTCAGGCACAATACGACAACGCAACCCGCAATCTGGGGCTGAACCTGCTGTTGGAGGAAGCCGAAAACGGCCTTGTCGCCGAATTGATCGGCCTGCCCGACCGCCCTGACCTGCGCCTCTCTGTCGAAGGCGACGGCCCGCTGGACGACTTCACCGCAGATATCGCCCTTGCGACGGGCGGCGAGGATCGGATCACCGGCACCGTGGTGTCGTCCCGTGGCGATGGTGGCGAGCAACTGGTTGTCGCGGATATCGGTGGCGACATCTCTCCGCTCCTGATCCCCGAATACCGGGAGTTTTTCGGCACCTATGTGCAATTGCAGGCGCAAGTGCGCCAAACGCCGGACGGGGCAACCGAATTGGAGGCGCTGCGCCTCAGCTCTGCCGCGTTGCAGCTGCAAGGCGATCTGGCAATCGACGCACAGGGCCTGCCGGAACGCGTTGCGCTTACCGGCCAGATCACGCCGCCAGAGGGCGGAGACGTTCGCCTGCCCGCCGGGGGTGTCGAGGCCCTGATCTCCGCCGCGTCGCTGGATCTGACCTATGATCGGGCCGAGGGGGATGCCTACACGCTGACCGCCGATCTGGATCAGCTGCGGGTCGATGACCTGACCATCGATGGTGCCGCCCTGACGTTGGAGGGCGCGCTTGCGCTGACGGCAAGTGGGATCGAGGCCGCAACGGCGAATTTCAACGCCGCACTTAACGGGGTGGCCCATTCCGATCCGGCACTTGGGCGAGCCCTTGGCGAAACGCTTGGCATCGATGCGCAGATATCCTGGGTGGCTGGCGCGCCGGTCATCCTGTCCGATCTGAACGTCCTGGCCGGTGATATGGCCCTGCGCGGCGGCGCATCGGCGCAGACCGGCGAGGGGCGGTTAGATGTCGGCCTCGACATCATGGCTGAGGTCGCCGACCTGTCGCGTTTTGCGGCTTTGGCGGGTCAGCCCCTCGAAGGATCGGTTGAACTTGGCGTTGCGGGCCAGATCGAGGCGCTCTCACGTGCCTTCGATCTGGCCCTCTCCGGCACGGCGCAGGACCTGCGTGTCATCGACGCCGTTCCTGAACAGATCTTTGCAGGCGCGACAGAGCTGTCGGCCCGCGCCATCCGGGACACGGACGGTCTCCGCGTGGAGGAATTGCGGCTCGAAAACGCAGAATTGAGCCTGACAGGCACCGCGTCCCTGTCGTCCGGCGATACCAATGCCACAACCCGGTTCCAATTGCAGGATGTGGGGCTGTTCACCGATATCCTGTCTGGCCCGGTCACCATCGAGGCCGAACTGGCCCGCATCGGCATCGCACCGTTCGACGTGACGGCCAACCTGACTGGTCCCAATGAGATCGACGTGAGTGTCGACGGCCAATTCGATGCGGAAACCACGGATTTTGCCCTCGACCTGACGGCCTCGGCCCGCGATGTGGATTTGGGCGATGCCGTGCCGCAGCAGCTTCTTGCCGGGCAAACGAACCTGTCCGCAACTGCTGCCCGAACGGATGGCACCCTCACCTTGTCGGATCTGTCCCTGAACAACCGCGAATTGACCCTGACGGGCGATGCCAGCGTGGGACCGGAGACAAGCCGCGCCGATATCAGCGCCCGTCTGGCGAATGTGGGCCTCTTTACCGACGCCCTGTCGGGCCCCGTCACGACCGATGCGTCGATCACCCGAACCGGTGATGACCCGTGGCAGATCAGCGCCGATCTCGGCGGCCCGGGTGGGATGCGCGCCGCCGTGAATGGCCGCGTCGGTCTGCCCGATAATGCGGTGGATCTCACCGCCAGCGGGCAGGCTCCGCTGGCGCTTGCCAACCGCTTTATACGTCCCCGCTCCATTCGCGGAACGTTGAGCTTTGATCTTGCGATGCGCGGTCAGCCCGGGCTTGGATCACTTTCCGGAACTCTGCGAAGCGGCGATGCCCGGGTGGCGCTGCCCAGATACGCGCTGGCCATCGAAAACCTGGGCCTGAACGGCCAATTGTCCGGCGGGCGGTTGAACGTGACGGCAAATGGTACGCTGTCCACCGGGGGGGACATCGACGCCCAGGGCGCGATCAATCTGGGCAGCCCCGGGATCGACAGCCAGATCAGCCTGGGCCTGCGCAACGCGCGGCTTGTCGATCCCACCTTGTACGAGGCCCGGATCACCAGTGCCGATTTGTCGATATCCGGCCCCCTCGCGCGCGGCCCGCAAATCTCGGGTGAGGTCAATCTTGGGGAAACCGAGATCCGGGTACCCGAGGCAAGCCTTGGCGGCAGTGCGGCCATTCCAGATATCCGCCATCTGGGCGAATCCCCCGATGAGCGGCTGACGCGCCAGTTTGCGGGCCTTCTGGGCCGCTCGAACGGGGGCGCCGGCGGAAGCGCCACGACAGGTCTCGACATCACTATCAATGCGCCGGGGCGGATCTTTCTGCGCGGACGCGGGATCGATGCCGAATTCGGCGGATCGATCCGCCTGTTCGGCACAACGGCAAACATGATCCCGACCGGTCAGTTCAACCTGATCCGCGGGCGCCTTTCGATCCTGGGCACCCGGCTGGACTTCACGGAAGGATCGGCGACGCTGCAAGGCAGCTTCGATCCATTCCTGCGCCTCGCGGCCACTAGCCGGGCCAGCGGATATCAAGTCACCATCGGCGTGGTCGGATCAGCGTCGAGCCCGGATATCACTTTTTCATCCGATCCGTCCCTGCCGGAGGATGAGGTTCTGGCGCAGCTCCTCTTCGGGCGGTCCGTGTCGGGCCTGTCACCGCTGCAACTTCTGCAATTGGCCGATGCCGCCACATCGCTTGCCGGAGGCAGCACCAATTCCGGCTTCATCGCCGGACTGCGCGACGGCCTCGGGCTTGACGATCTGGACCTGAGCACCGATTCCGAGGGCAACGCGGCTGTCACCGCCGGGCGCTACCTGTCGGAAAACATCTACACCGATGTCACGATCAATGCCGAGGGCGACGCGGACCTGTCCCTGAACATCGATCTGACGCCGAATATCACCGCGCGCGGCTCGGTCGGATCGGATGGCGGGTCCAGCATCGGCATCTTCTTCGAGCAGGACTATTGACGGCCCTGCAAACCGGATATATCAGCCGCTCTCACGACACCTGCCCAGGTGGCGGAATTGGTAGACGCGCCAGCTTCAGGTGCTGGTGTCTGTATGGACGTGGAGGTTCGAGTCCTCTCCTGGGCACCACTTCTTTTTGTCCTGCCGCCCTTTGGGCACTTTGAGGACGAAAAGGCGCATCACTCCGCCGTTTCGATAGACCATTTCCCGACGGAGGGATCACGCCGATGACCATCCATTATTACCAAAACGACCTGCCAGATGACCTCGTGCTGGGCCCTGCCGTCGCGATTGATTGCGAGACCATGGGCCTCAACCCGCATCGGGACCGGCTGTGTGTGGTGCAGCTCTCCGATGGCGACGGACACGCCCATCTGATCCAGATCGCCAAGGGCCAGACGGAAGCTCCGAACCTCGCGCGCCTTCTGGAGGATCCCGAGACGCTGAAACTGTTCCATTTCGGGCGCTTCGATATCGCGGTCATGTATCACGCCTTCGGGGCGCTGACCGCGCCGGTCTATTGCACCAAGATCGCCTCGAAACTGGTGCGGACCTACACGGATCGCCACGGGTTGAAGAACCTGCTGCAGGAATTGCTGGAGATCGACATTTCCAAGCAGCAGCAAAGCTCGGACTGGGGCGCGGACGCCCTGACCGAGGCGCAGAAAACCTATGCCGCGTCCGATGTGCTCTACCTGCACCGGGTGAAAGACAAGCTTGATATCATGCTGGCGCGCGAGGGACGCACCGACATCGCGCAGGCGTGTTTTGAGTTTCTGCCCACCCGTGCGACACTCGACCTGGCCGGATGGCCGGAGATCGACATCTTCTCCCATTAGGGGATCGAGGGGACGCCGCCATGGCGCGCGACAACATCTATTCAAAGGCCGTGGTTTGGGTGAAGGTTACCCTTCCCCTGATCGCGCTTGGCCTGTTGTCGAGCCTGTTCTTGCTGGCCGGCACGCCCGACCCCGACGCCGCCCTGCCCTATGCCGAGGTCGATATCGACCAGATCGCCCGCGAACAGCGCGTGACAGAGCCGCGTTTTGCGGGCGTTCTGGCGGAGGGCCAGGAACTGATCTTTGTGGCCGATGCGGTCACCGCCGACGCGGGGCAAACCGAACAGATCCGGGCCCAGACCATCGAAGGTCGCATGGATCTGAGCGCCGAAGCGTTTCTGACCGTTGAGGCCGCACTGGGCAATTTCGACATGGCCCGCCAGCGCGCCACGTTAAGCGATGGGGTGATGGTGCAATCATCGCAGGGCTACCAGCTGGACAGCGCCGAACTGGTCATGGCGCTCGACCGTGTGGAGCTTCGCGCGCCAGGCGCCGTACACATCACCGGGCCGGGTCTGGATCTGACGGCGGATTCGATGGAAATGGTCGGGCCGAACGGGGAGACAATCCTCCGTTTCAACGGGGCGGTGCGGATGCTATATGAGCCGCAGAGTTAAAGGATTTCCATGTATCGTTTCTTCGCCCTCCTGGCCCTGATCCTTCTGGTCGCCGCCCCTGCCTCCGCGCAGGTCGAGATCGGCTTTGGCGGTGTGGCCTACGACAACCGGCAGCCTGTTGAAGTAACCTCCGACAGCCTCACGCTGGATCAATCCACCGGCGAGGCCGTATTCACCGGCAATGTCATCGTCATCCAGGGTGATCTGCGTATGGCCGCAGGCAATGTGCGTGTTCTCTATGCCACGGAGGGGGCCAATCAGGACGTCCGCGAAGTGATCGCCACCGGTGGTGTTCTGGTCACCCGCGGCAGCGATGCCGCCGAAGGATCCCAGGCCCGGTTTGATGTGGCCTCCGCCCTCCTGACGCTGACAGGAAACGTTCTGGTCACGCAGGGCCCCACCGCCATTGCGGGTGATCGGATGAGCGTCGACATGCGCACCGGAAACGGGTCCGTCGATGGCCGTGTGCGCACGGTTCTGGGAGGTGGCGACTGAATGGCGCTGGATGTCACAGAAGGGTCTGCCGGGTTACGGGTGGATCGGTTACGGAAAAGCTACCGCCGCCGCCCGGTGATCCGTGACGTCTCGCTTGAACTCAACCGGGGGGAAGTTGTGGCGCTGCTGGGCCCCAACGGGTCGGGCAAAACCACATCGTTCTATTGCATCGCAGGCCTGATCACGCCCGATGGCGGGCGGGTGAGCATCGATGGGCAGGACGTCACGCTGTTCCCGATGTATCGCCGGGCGCGGGCGGGCGTTGGTTATCTTCCCCAGGAAATGTCTATCTTTCGCGGCCTGAGCGTTGAAGACAACATCATGGCGATCCTTGAAGTGGTGGAGCCCAAGCGCAAGACGCGGCGCGACCGGCTGGAGGAATTGCTGTCCGAATTCTCAATCGAACATCTGCGCCGCGCGCCCGCGCTGTCGCTGTCAGGCGGGGAACGACGCCGCGTGGAAATCGCACGCTGCCTAGCATCGAACCCGCGATATGTCCTGCTGGATGAGCCCTTTGCGGGCGTTGATCCCATTGCCGTAGGTGACATTCGCGCTCTGGTCGCCGAGCTGAAGACGCGCGGCATCGGCGTGCTGATCACCGACCACAACGTGCAGGAGACGCTGGCCATCGTGGACCGCGCCTACATCTTGCATGACGGTGCCATCATCATGTCTGGCACAGCAGACGAGGTAGTGCGGGATGAAAACGTACGCCGGGTCTATCTGGGGCAATCGTTCCGCATCAGTTAACGCTCTTTACGTTGACACGGAGTGCCGACTCGTCGCCAAATACACCCGATGGTTGCGTATGCTTCATCCCTGATGGCCTCGCCCGGCAAGCGGTCCGCCCGCCTGACCCGGCGCCTGATCGTCTACATCCAAAAACAACACGTCCCCCGTTACGGCCAACGCGCCGTGCATCCATAATCCCGGAGGTTTCATGCGGTATCAGATCAGCGGAAAACAGATCGAAATCGGGCAATCCCTACAAACCCACGTGCAGGATAATCTTGGGAGCATCGCCGAAAAATACGCGGAACGGCCGACCGATGCGACAATCGTCTTCTCCAGATCCGGTTCCGAATTCGTTTGTGAAACCACCGTTCATCTGTCCACCGGACTGACCGCCTCGGCCAAGGGCCATGCCCACGAAATCTATGCCGCGTTCGAGACGACCGCCGAGAAGCTGGAAAAGCAGTTGCGCCGCTACAAGCGCCGCCTGAAGGATCACCACCGCGACCGCGCGCAGCCCATTGATGTCTATGGCGGCTCCTCCTATATCCTGGCCTCGTCTGAGGTGACCGAAGACGACGCCGAACCCGAAAGTCTCCAGCCCATCATCGTGGCCGAGATGGAAACACGCATTCCATCCCTGTCCGTCGGGGAAGCGGTGATGCAGATGGAGATTGCCGGAGCGCCGCTTCTGGTGTTTCGCAACGAGGGGCACGACCGGGTGAATGTGGTCTACCGCCGCGATGACGGCAATGTGGGCTGGATCGATCCGGCAAAAAGTGAATGACCTGACCTGAACGGACCCGTGCCGCATCGGGTGCTTATCCGGCGCGGCACGCGCGAATAGGGGACTTGTTTGATGCACTTCTCAACTTTGCTTGCACCGCAGGCCGTGAAAGTCGTGAGCGACGTTAGCAGCAAGAAGCGGTTGATGCAGGCGATTGCCGATCTGGCCGAGACCCAGGTCGATATCCCCGCCGCCCAAATTTTCGAAGCGCTGCAGGAACGTGAAAGCCTTGGGCCCACCGGCGTGGGCAACGGCATTGCCCTACCCCATGCGCGCCTGGAAAACATGGATGGCGTGAAAGGCGTGTTCACGCGGCTGGACCGCCCGATCGCGTTCGATGCGGCCGACCGGCAGCCGGTGGACCTGATCTTCACGCTGCTCGCCCCTGTGGATTCCGGGGTCGACCATCTCAAGGCGCTGGCGCTTGTGTCGCGCACCTTTCGGGATCCGTCGCTCTGCGCGAAACTGCGCGCCAATAACGATCCGGTCACGCTCTACACGCTGCTCACCGAAAGCCAGGCAACCCAGGCGGCCTAACGCCGGTTCCACCTCGGAAATCCGAACCCGATATAGTCCCGCCGATAGCCATCGATCAGCTGCTGCTCGATCTTTCCATCGTAAATCGCCTTGAGCGGATACGGCCCCGGCAGGGTTTCCTCCGTCACGTCCGGAACCGCGTCCACACCGATCTCCCGGGCCAGCGCGGGCAGTGCATCCCCCATCCGTTCTTCTTGGATCACGGCTTGCGGCAGGACGACCTGCGCGATGCCTTGCAGGATCGCCGTCTGCGTGGCCCAGGCCTGATCCACCCGCACGCTGGTCTGCCCGTCCAGATTGCCTTTCAGGAAACCGATGAAGCCCAGAAATGCGGCCTTCTGATCCTCTTCCGACCACGTCTCATCGGGGGCTTTCCCCGGGATCGGCACCTTGTAGCGCTGGCGCAGGATCTTGCGCGGGTCGGCATAGGCGGGCCTGTCATCGGGCAGGATGAACCGGTTGAACGCAGTGTAGGCGCGCGCCACCGGATGCCGCAGAACCGTGAAGCTGCGAAATCCCGGATGGTCCTTCATCCATTGGCGCAACTGTTTCTGGTTCATCTTGCGCAGCAGCGCCGCGGGGCCGACGCCGTCAAGCGCGCCCATCCACTCCAGAACCGCATTTTCCGGCGCGCCCTTGATCGGGCAAAACAGCAGACCCAGCGTCGGGTGGGCCACGAAATTCCGAACCTGGGCGGACCGTTCCGGTTCCAGCTCAGGGGATTTCTCCAATCCAAACCGGTCCAGATCGCCGATCGCTGCAACCATCTCGTCGTAGTTTTCAACCTTGTCCCGCAACGCGCTGGGGTTTTGCTTTTTCAGCTTCTTCGACGCCTTCTCAACCCGGTGATCGGAGCCAAGGAAGGCCGCAAGCCCGTTCAGGACGTCGGCGTCGTTGATGTCTTCATACCGGATCACAAACGGTGCCTGCCCGCTGGTTTGCAGCCCCCGCCGCAAGCGGCCCTGAAATGCCAGAAGCCGGTCCAGCAAATCGGAAAACTCGGGCGGATCGAACCGGATCTGCGCCGTTCTGGCGTGCTTCATATCCGTCAGGCGCCATTGGCCCGTGGCGCTTGCAATCTTCCGGCTGACATAACTGTCGAGGGGATTGCGCGTCAGGATCACCTTGGCGATCCGTGGATCGGGCAAGATCCGCTCCACCACACGGTCATCATGGTCATGAAACAGGCGGAACCCGGGCAGGCCGTCGGTTTCCTTCAGGATCGTATCCAACAGACCCAGCGGATCCCGCTCGCGCCGGTCCATGTCGTAGCCCAACATCTCGAACGTGTTGTGGTGGCCCAGAAAGGTGGGATTGTAGACTTCGCCCAGGCAATTGATGTCGGGAAAACCATTCAACGAGTCTTCCAGATAATTCGATCCAGTCCGCATTTCAGCAAACAGAACAAACGCGTCGAAACGGCGAGCCATGGGTTACTTCACCAGATAGGGGCGGCTGTTGGCGCCGGAGGGTAAGGGCGCCACGCCCTCTTGCGGAAAGTCTCCCACCGCGAACGGGTTCATGCCCTGGTTTTTCAGGTTCTGCAGGAACATCGGCAACCCTTCGAGGTTTGCCATGCGGGGTGCCTCGGTCAGCCGGTTGGATTGCGCGCCATCCATCGCATCCAGGATACGCTGCAGATTTTCCATTGGCTCCTCGATGAATTCCGCCAGGGACCAGATGCGGATCTCGGCACGGCTGCGCACATGGCGCAACGTGTTCACGAACTCCACCTCGCGCCGCTGCAAACGCGCGGCCTCGGTGCGGATATCCTTGAAATTCCGGTTGGCGGTGAACAGCCGCACAGCCCAGGCCCCCGTGATCACCGAAATCTGCGCATTCGAATCCGACGCGATAAATCGGCTGGGGCGTTGATTGTCCTGCGGGCCGAACATGAAAACCTGCCGCTCGCCCCGCGTGTTCCAGATCAGGTTGGTCAAGAACCGTTCGGGGTTGTGATCCCGCAGGCCCGGCGCGGCGGACAAGCACCCGGCGAAGGTGTCGGCATCGCCGGCAAACCGCACGCGCTTGGGATCGAACAGGTTGCCGTGCACCGGCGCGCCAAGCCGCCGAGACAGCCAGGGTTCGAAATCGCGGAACAGGTCGTTAAAACCCTGAAACACCGAATAGGGCGCGGCCGTCTTGCCATTTTCCCAATCGCTGTTGGGAAACCGGCTCTGCATGTAAAGCCCCGGCCGCCCGCGGGTCCGGCGCTCTAACGCTTTCGCAAAGACGCGGTCGATCTTGCCGGGGGTCGGTTCCGCGCGGCGGGCGCTGTTGTTCTCTTCATTCAGGAACGTGCGGTACAGGCGATCCGCCCGTGGCCAGATCTTGCGCGCCACGAAGCAATCGGATCGCCGCAGAAGATGCAGGTGATCATCGTAGAACACATGCGGTTTGCCCTGGAAATCGAACTTGGACAGGGTAAGCGACCGACTCTCGATGTTGCGCGAATAGTTCCGCACCAATGTCTGATAATAGCTTTCGTCCGGGATCCAGACGAGCTGGAAGTACCGATCAAACTCCCGTCGACGCCGATCATGCAGAATGGCGCTCAGGGTCTGGCGCGACAGGCACCACCACTGGCTCCCCAGATGCGGCTGCAAGCCGTCGGGCGTCTTGCGTTTGAGCCCGAACCGCCGCTGAAACTCCACGTAGCGGTCAAACAGGAACCGGTGCCGCTTCCATGAAAACGGGAAGCGGAGGTGGAAGCGTTCGGTGTTCAGCCCGTCAATCGTCCAGTCGACATCGCGGATCGTGACGCTTTCGATGAAATCGGTCATCGGGCGGGCGGCCAGATAGGCGCGCAATTCATCGACCGGGCGCAGCGGCAGGCAGGAGCCCGAGGCCAGGTAGACGTGCCGGACACCCGGAAATTCCTGCAACATCACCTCGCTGGCTGTCTGGCTGGCCTCCACAAGGCTCCACGTGCCCCATTCGCATTTGCGCCGCTTGCAGAACTTCACATTTTCAAGGTCAGCCAGCTCGCGCTTCAGCCAGTCGAACTGCGCGCGCTCCACCCGCTTGTCGAGATGGATCACAACCGGGCTGTCACGATCCGCCCAATGGCGCGCCACCTCGGCCGCGCGATCCAGCGCCGTGTGGCACATCATGATGAAGCCAAGCGTGCTCATGCCCAATTGCCCTTGGACATCAGGCCAAGGATCTCCAGCTGACGCCAATTGATGTATTTCTCGGACCATTTCGTCCAGAAATCCGGATTTTCGCGCAGCACATCGGCATAGGCCCGATATTCGGCTGAGGCCGCGTAATGCTGGCGCCGCTCCAGCTCCTCCGCGGCCTTGGTCGTGAACGTATCGAGGAATTTTGCGTGAAGCAGCACCCCCGATGCCTTCTCACCCCCCCATTCGTCGTAAATGAGGTTCAGGCCGCGGGGCAGCAGCATGTGGGTGGAGGATGCATAGGCATAGTGCTTCTGCCACCGCACCAGCGGGATCTTGTTGAGCGCAGGCGCGCGCGCCGGATTGTCGGGGAAAAACGCACGGGCCCGAGGGCCGCCCTGAATCCAGAGATTCCCGTAATCCCAGTTGCGATTGATGGCGTAGTTCCCGGCATCGAACCAGCAGGCGATCTCGAACGGGTTCTGGCCGTCCCGGTACGGCTGCTCGGTGATGGACCCTTTCGGATACATATCCAGCAACATCGCCCCGAAGGATTTGATCGAAGACGCGTCGAGCCAATCGGTCAGCGCCGGGATTGGGCGCGTATCAGAGAACGGGTAGACTAGGAATTCATCGGGATCGACGGTGAGGCACCAATGCTTATGCCCGTAAAGCCGCAGCAGGCGGTTGATCCAATCCATCCCGAACCGCGCCCGCTTGTAGCTGGCATCGGTCCACCAGACCGAACAATCGGGCTGCTCCGTCAGGTATTCGCGGGTGCCATCCCCGCTGTCATTGTCCACGAACAGGAAATGATCAACGCCCCGATCGCGGTAGTAATCGAGAAAGTATTTCAGCCGGATCTTCTCGTTCCGAAGCGTGCAGAAGGCCAGGATATCACCCTCCCTGATCGCATCGGTCCGATTGGCGATTTCCTCCACTGCACGGGATTTTCGCCACCCGCGCACGAGGAATCGCTTGCGTTCAAGGCGCAAACCATAGCGCTTGATCGCTTTCATCCCTCAACCTTTCTGCCCGGGCCGTGGGGTGACATCCAATAGAGCCTCTGCCACCACATCGAAGTGTTCCTGCCATGACGGCACCTGCGGGGCGTCATCCGGCGTCGGAAGATTACCTGCAAGTTGTTGTTTAATCGTTTCCATCCAAGCATAAGCGTCGGTTGGGTCCACGTAAACGGCATGTGGCCCAAGGCCGCGCCGAAGAACCGGTAGATCGGAACATATCGGTCGCGCGCCATAGCTCACCGCTTCAAAGGGCGGCAGGCCAAGGCCCTCGGCAAGCGACGGGTAAAGCAGCGCAGAGGCCTCGGCGAGGTAGCCGGACGCCGCACCATCCGGCAACGGACCGTGATAGGTTATCGCCGTGCCGTATTGCGGGTGGGCCCGGATGCGATCAAGGATCGGCCCGCCATGCCATCCGGGTGCGCCGATAATGTGAAGGTGCGGCATGTCGGCATCGGCCAAGCTGTCGGCCATCAGGTCCCACGCGCGAAGGATCACGTCGTGGTTCTTACGCGGCTCGATGGTGCCGATCATCACAAACATCTTCGGGTCTTTGTCGCGCGGGGGCCGGTCCGGCAGGTCGATACCCAGTGGCGCGGTCATGATCGGCGGGGCGGTCGCTTCCCAATGCGCGCTCAACGTCTCGGCAGTGGCGCTGGAATTGGCAATGACCAGCGCTGCATTCTGCCGAACCGTCTCTAACTTGGCGGAAAACGTGGTCGGCTGTTCCTTGGGAACCAGCTCCGGATGGGTGATCGGGATCAGATCGTGGATCAGCACAGCGACCGGTATATCGCCGAAGGCGGCCAGGGTTTGCGGGGTCAGGCTTGAATGGCCGGTGTTGAGGTAGATCCGGGGCGGGCCCTCCCGCTTGACCAGATCCGTGAGTTTGCCATGCCGACACCGCGCAAGTGCGAGCGGTCGCAAGGCGCCTTCGGCCCGGTGTCGCCACACCCCGCCCCGGAAGGTCAGAACCGAAAACATGTCGGCCCGTTCGGGCAAAGCCTTTCCCCGCACCATGTCAGACAGGCGTTCCGCGCCGGTTGGCCCCAACAGCAGATAGCCCCGCGTCGTTCTGCACAGGAACAGGGCGCCCGGCACGCGGGACACGAGATGATCGAGATAGGCCAGTTCCACCCGGTCGATGCCGGACAAAGCCCCACGGCCCACGCGGGTCAGAAGGCGCGTCACATCCAGCCAGACAGGCCCGCCCAGCCGGGCGAGGCCTTGCCCTTCTGGCGTCACTGCGCCGCGCTGCGCGCCGACATCATGTCGGCCAGGTAATCGCGGAACTCATCACGTAGGTCTTCGCGGCCTAGGCCAAACGCCACCGTGGCCTGCAAGAAGCCCGCCTTGGATCCGCAATCAAAGCGCTGACCCTTGAAGCGATAGCCATACACGTTGTCCGGGCCCGCGATCTCCTGCGCAATCGCATCGGTCAACTGGATTTCGCCACCGGCCCCGGTCTTGATCCGGTTCAGGTGGCCCATCACGTCCGGTGACAGGATGTACCGGCCAATCACGGCCAGGTTTGAGGGCGCATTGCCGATGGGCGGTTTCTCGACCATGCCCTTCACCGACACGACCGATCCCATATCTTCCTTGATGTCCAGGATCCCGTAAGACGATGTCTTGTCATCGGGCACATCCATGGCCGCGACCATGTTGCCGCCGATTTCGGCATGAGCTTCGACCATCTGCTGCAGGCAGGGCGTTTCCGCCGCGATCACATCATCGGGCAGGATCACGGCGAAGGGCTCATTGGACAGAAGCCTGCGCGCGCACCACACAGCATGGCCAAGGCCCAGCGCACGGTGTTGCCGGATATAGGCAATCGCGCCGCTATCCATGTTGGTGTCTTTCAGCGTCTTGAGAAGATCGGTCCGCTTCTTCTTGCGCAGCGTGTTCTCAAGCTCCGGCAAATGGTCAAAGTAATCTTCAAGCGCGGATTTCCCGCGGCTGGTCACGAAGATGAACTCCTTGATACCGGCAGCGCGCGCCTCATCAATCGCGTATTGGATCAAAGGCCGATCCACCAGCGTCATGATTTCCTTCGGGATCGACTTGGTCGCCGGAAGGAAACGGGTCCCAAGACCCGCGACCGGAAAGATCGCCTTCGTTACTTTCTTCTTCATGCCTTGCCTCGTCTGCGCAGTGCCGTCTTACCGCGATCCGCATTCTTTGTTATGGCCTAAACCCTAACGAAATATCTCGCACCGGGAAACGAACTTTCATTCTCCCCATAGCCTATAAACCGCGCGTGGCAGAAATGCGACTTCGCTCCGCGGACAATCTTGCGTGATAGGTGGTGAATCGCAAACGCGGACCGTCCCGATCCGATGGGCCATAAAGGCCGCCGGTCTGTTCCCACCACCCCCCATCGGCGAATCGGACCACGTGTTTGCGAGGTGTCGGGCCGAAACAGAACAAGCTGACCGGCTGGCCAGATTTGACCAGATCCGCGGCCTGGGCGCGGAGCCGGGCAAGCTGATGGGGCCAGCCTGAAAGAACACGTGGTGTCGGGGGGGGGGGCTGGTTACTCAAAGGCTCAAAAATCCCCTGTACAGGCTCGATTCCGGGCTCGATGCTGTCGCGGTCTTCCCCGGCCTTAATGCCCTCCCGCAACGTCTCCATCAGCGTGCGCATCTTGTGGGCATCGATCTTGCGGGCCTTCGCCAGCCGCAACAAACGGGCGCTTTGGCTGGCCTCCAATTCATGTAAGGCGGTGGCGCGCTCCGCACGCTCGGCATGCTTGCGCAAGAAGAGTGTTGAAGACGTGCCGATATCCGCCAGACTCAACGGCACGCGCGCGGCATTCCGCCGAACACTGGCCGCAAAACCGTGGTGAACCACCGCGCCCGGCACCCACCGCGTCCGCAATCCGGCCCGTCCGACCCGCAGCGCCATATCGGTATCGTCCAGATAGAAGGCAAAGCCCTCGTCAAAGCCGCCCAGATCTTCGAGCGTCGCCCGTCGAAAGGCCATATTCGTGCCCTGCAACTTGCGCACGAAACCGTCCGTAAATGGCTCGTCGGGATCGACTGGCCTGTCCTGCGCCAAACCGTTTACCGCGAGCGGCCCCCATTGCACCGAAATCCCGTTCCGTCCCAAAACCGGGCCGGTGGCGGCGGCGAGGTCGGGATCCTCGAATGCGGCCAGAATAGCGCGGCCCCAGGTGGGCTCCGGCACGGCATCGTCATCGAGAAAAGCAATCACGTCCCCGGCGGCCGCCCGGATCCCGATGTTACGCGCGCGTGCAATGTTGGGCGCAGCCTGACGATACGCCTTCAGCCCCACGGCGAAGGGCAGCGTATTGGCCGCCTCAAGGCCCGGCCCATCGGCAACCACAACCACCTCCACCCCGGCATCTGCAAGCTGCGAGAGGCCCAGAAGGCAGCGGCGCAAGGCGTCCGGGCGACCGGCACTGACAACCACAACGCTCAGCCGAAGGCCGCTCAAACCGTTCCCATCTCACGCATCATTGCCTCGATGCGGGGAATGTCCTCCGGGTTGTTCAGCTCCCAGAACTTGGACCCGCGCGCATCCACTTCAACGCACAACACCGGATGCCCGGCCTCGAGAAACCGCAGCTGTTCCAGGCCCTCAAGCGTCTCTAACGGGCCAATAGACCAATGCGGATAGGCACGAAGCGCCCAGGGCCGGTAAGCATATACGCCGACATGGTGGAACACCGGCGTCCCATCGTCGGGGGCGTAGCTTTGGGCCGTGAATGGCACGACTTCCTTGGAAAAGTAGAGCGCGCGCATCTTGCTATCGGCCACCGCCGTGGTGCCACCGACCCGCCCCGCCGCGCGATCCGCCTTTAACGCCGCCAGCGTCTCGCCATCACAGCGCAGGATCGGCGTGGCCAGCGCGGCCTGGGTATCGGCCCGAAGCCCTGCGATCAGATCCTCCAGAAACCAAGGCGGCGTCAGCGGCGCGTCTCCCTGCAGGTTCACGATCATCTCGACATCGCCCAGAATTTCCAGCGCCTCGGCGCAGCGTTCCGTGCCGTTGCGGGCATCAGATGACGTCATCAGGACATCGGCCCCGAACGCCCTGGCCGCATCTGCAATCCGGTCGTCATCTGTTGCCACATAGATCGCGTCGAGGCCCGCAACACCCTGGGCCGCGCACCAGGACCGCTCGATCAGGCTCTGCTCCACCCCGTCGGCCCCCCGCAACAGGGCCAGCGGTTTACCCGGAAACCGGGACGACGCATAACGCGCCGGGATAACGCAAACGACGCTCATGGGTGCTTGAGGTCCACGCCGGGCGCATAGGCGATGAAGAACCCGTTGGCGAAGCCGTCCTTGCCATAGGTGAAGGACCCATGATCCTCGAACCGCACCATCGCGCCACCGGCCCCGCGCAAGACGGCATCGCCGGCGGCCGTGTCCCATTCCATCGTCCGGCCAAGGCGTGGATAGATATCGGCCTCCCCGGTCGCGACGAGGCAGAACTTGAGCGACGATCCGGCGCTTTTCATATCCGCATGGGCGTATCTGTTGATGTAATCATCTGTTGCCTGATCCCGGTGGGATTTCGACGCCACAACGCGCAAAGCCGCGTTATCCGGCACGGAGACGGCCAGTTTTTTGACCCTACTCGGCGCTTCACGCTCGAACGGCCCCTGTTCCTCCACGCTCACCCCATCGGCATCGGTGTAAAACAATCGCCCCTTGGCCGGCGCATAGACGATCCCGCGGACCGGCACGCCGTCATCGACCAGAGCGATATTGACGGTGAAATCCCCGCGCCGCTTGATGAACTCCTTGGTGCCGTCGAGCGGATCCACGATCAAGAAGCGCCCCGCGCTGATGCCGTGGCTGTCGGCCTGCTCTTCCGTGACCAGCGCCACATCGGGGAACGCCGCCCGCAGCCGGGCCGAGATCAACGCATCGGCCCGTTCATCGGCCTCCGTCACCGGGCTGTCGTCGGACTTCGTCTTCACGTCGAAATCGTCGGCATCGTAGACCTCCATGATGGCCTGCCCGGCCTCAAGCGCGGCCTCGCGCATCACGGCCACAAGTTTTTGATGATCCATCGCTGCATCCGACGTTGAATTGATAATTAACACCTACCGGGTTATCGTCTGCCGACGTGGGAACGGCAAGCGCGGCCTTCGGGCTGGGCACAAAACAAGGGCCAACCACGCCGGCGGGACAAACCGCCAACAGGCAAGGGCGCGCATATGTTCGAACATTCCGGCTCCAGATCGCGCTCAAATCTCGCGTTGGTGTTCAGCTTCTTCGAGGTCACCTTTCACGCAACCGCGCGGAAGGTGCGCAAGAACCACGGCAACGCGGTTCTGTCGATCCTGCTCTCGATTGCGCAAAGCCTCATTTTCATCGCCGCCTTCTACTTCATGTTCAGTGTGCTCGGCACACAGGGCGCCGCGATCCGCGGCAACTTCATGATGTACCTGATGTCGGGGATCTTCATGTACCTGACCCATATCCAAACCGTGCGCGGCCTGATGATGGCTGAGGGCCCGACCAGTCCGATGATGCAACACGGGCCGATGAACACGCTGGTCTCGATCGTCTCAACGGCGATGTCGGTGCTCTATATCCAGACCATTTCGATGCTGTGCATCGTCCTTCTGATCCACGTGATGATCGAACCGGTGGAGATCCACAATTGGGAAGGCGCGTTTCGGATGTTCCTACTGGCTTGGGGATCGGGCGTGGCGCTTGGGATCATCTTCATGGCCGTGCGGCCCTGGGCGCCGGATGCCGTGCAGATCATTTCGATGATTTATATCCGCGCCAACATGATCTTCTCGGGCAAGATGTTCGTGGCCAACATGATGCCGTCAATCATGCTGCCGATGTTCGAATGGAACCCGCTGTTCCACGTCATCGATCAGACGCGCGGGCATATCTTCGTCAACTACTTCCCCCATGTCACCAGCGGCTCCTATCCGCTCTACTTCACCTTGGCGGCGCTCCTGATCGGGATGATGCTGGAGCATAATACCCGCAAACACGCCTCGGCAAGTTGGGATGCCAAGCGCTAATCGACAACGCGCAGGGTCAGGTTGATCCGCCCACCATTGGGCAGCAGGCTTGAGGATCCGGCGCGGATCTTGTCGATTCCGTGGAAATTCATTCGCGCCGCGCCGCCCATCACGGCGACGTCGCCGGATTTCAGCCAGAGCGACTCCGTCTTTCCGCCGCGTTCCGGGCCGCCCACGCGAAACCGCGCGTCATCGCCCAGCGAGATCGAGACCACGGGCATCTCGAAATCGGCCTCGTCCCGGTCCTGATGCATCCCCATCTTGGCATTGGCATCGTAGAAATTGATCAGACACGATTGCGGGTCACGCGGCACGTTCGCGACCGACCGCCAGATATCCAGCGCCAGGGGCGGCATCGGCGGCCATGCCATCCCGTCGGGATGCTCCCGATCATAGCGATAGCCGGACCGGTCGCTGATCCAGCCGAACGTGCCCGCCGACGTCATCCGCACCGACATTTTCCGACCGGTGCGCGTTTCGGGCCGATAGAGCGGCGCGGCCCGTACGACACGGCGAACCTGTTCCACCAATTCGGCCTGATCTGACGCATCCAGGTGTTCCTGATGCACAACAATCCCACCGACTTCGACGCTCAATGCAGATTCCTCGCGATTCCGATGGGCTCGGGCGCTTGCAGGCCCAAAACACGCTTCTTATATACCGTCCGAACTCACATGGGCACCTCAGGTGCTCGTTTCAGTCAATGTATCGGCGGCGCGGGGGCCGCAACCCGGACCCGCTCCCGCCTGTTCGCTTGTAAGAAAGGGACACACAGATGGCTAAAGTCATTGGTATCGACCTCGGCACCACGAACTCGTGCGTTGCCATTATGGATGGCTCGCAACCGCGGGTGATCGAAAACTCGGAAGGTGCACGCACCACGCCGTCCATCGTCGCGTTCACCGACGATGAACGCCTCGCAGGCCAGTCGGCCAAGCGCCAGGCGGTCACGAACCCGGAAAACACGATCTTCGGCGTCAAGCGCCTGATCGGTCGCCGGATCGATGACGAACATCTCGACAAGGACAAGAAGAACCTGCCGTTCAACGTGATCGACGGCGGAAACGGCGACGCCTGGGTCGAAGCCAAGGGCGAAAAATACAGCCCCTCGCAGATCAGCGCCTTCATCCTTCAGAAGATGAAGGAAACCGCCGAAAGCTATCTCGGGGAAGAGGTCACGCAGGCCGTCATCACCGTGCCCGCCTATTTCAACGACGCCCAGCGTCAGGCCACCAAGGACGCCGGCAAGATCGCGGGCCTCGAAGTGCTGCGCATCATCAACGAGCCGACGGCCGCCGCGCTGGCCTATGGCCTCGACAAGAAAGAGACGCGCACGATTGCCGTCTATGACCTTGGCGGCGGTACGTTCGATGTGACGATCCTGGAAATCGACGATGGCCTTTTCGAGGTGAAATCCACCAACGGCGACACGTTCCTGGGTGGTGAAGATTTCGACATGCGGATCGTGAACTACCTCGCCGAGGAGTTCAAAAAAGAGCATGGGGTTGACCTGACTTCCGACAAGATGGCGCTCCAGCGCCTGAAAGAAGCGGCGGAAAAAGCCAAGATCGAGCTGTCGTCCTCCACCCAGACCGAGATCAACCAGCCGTTCATCTCCATGGGCTCCAACGGCCAGCCGCTGCACATGGTCATGAAGCTGACCCGTGCCAAGCTGGAATCGCTGGTCTCGGACCTGATTAAAGCCTCCATGAAGCCCTGTGCCGCAGCGTTGAAAGATGCGGGTCTCGCCAAAGGTGACATCGATGAGGTTGTCCTCGTTGGCGGTATGACCCGGATGCCCAAGGTGATCGAGGAAGTGACGAACTTCTTCGGCAAAGAGCCGCATAAAGGTGTGAACCCGGACGAAGTGGTCGCCATGGGCGCCGCCATTCAGGCCGGTGTTCTGCAAGGTGACGTGAAGGATGTCGTCTTGCTCGACGTCACGCCGCTCTCGCTCGGCATCGAAACGCTGGGCGGTGTCTTCACCCGCCTGATCGATCGCAACACGACGATCCCGACGAAGAAGTCGCAGATCTTCTCCACCGCGGAAGACAACCAGAACGCCGTGACGATCCGTGTGTTCCAGGGTGAGCGTGAGATGGCCGCCGACAACAAGATGCTCGGCCAGTTCAACCTCGAAAACATTCCGCCCGCCCCGCGCGGCGTGCCGCAGATCGAGGTGACGTTCGACATCGACGCAAACGGCATCGTGTCCGTGGGCGCCAAGGACAAGGGCACTGGCAAGGAGCAGCAGATCACGATCCAGGCGTCGGGTGGTCTCAGCGACGAGGACATCGAAAAGATGGTTCGCGAAGCCGAGGAGAACGCGGAAGCCGACAAGGATCGCAAAGAGCTTGTCGAAACCCGCAACCAGGCCGAGTCGCTTATCCACGGCACCGAAAAGTCGCTGGAAGAGCATGGCGACAAGGTCGACGCCTCCACAGTGGAAGCGATAGAGCTGGCTGTGAACGCGCTGAAGGAAACGCTCGAAACCGACGATGCGGCCAAGATCAAAGGCGGCATCCAGAACGTGACCGAAGCGGCCATGCGTCTGGGCGAGGCCATCTACAAGGCCGAGCAGGAGAAAGCCGAAAGCGCCTCCGACGATGCCGAGGATAGCGATGAGCAGCGCGGTGTCGACGAAGACATCGTGGATGCCGATTTCGAAGACCTCGACGACGATGAGCGCAAGCGCGGCTGATCGCGTGACGTGAACCCCATGCACCGGCTGGGGGCAACCCCGGCCGGTTCATGTGTTTTGGGAAGGGACACCCATGGCAAAGCGCGACTATTACGAGGTGCTCGGGGTCTCCAAGGGTGCGTCCGCGGACGAGCTGAAGAAGGCCTATCGCAAGAAAGCGAAAGAGCTTCACCCCGACCGTAACGCAGACAATCCCGACGCCGAAGCCCAGTTCAAGGAGGCCAACGAGGCCTACGACGTCCTGCGGGATGCCGACAAGAAGGCGGCGTATGACCGGTTTGGTCATGCGGCGTTCGATGGTGGCATGGCGGGCGGCCCGCGTGCGGGCGGTTTTGGCGGCGGACAGGGCCAGGGCGATTTCGCTTCGGCATTTTCTGACGTATTCGAAGATCTCTTCGGGGATTTCATGGGCGGCCAGCGTGGCGGCCAGCGTGGCGGAGCGGGCAGCCGCGCCACCCGCGGCTCCGACCTGCGCTACAATCTCAAGATTTCGCTGGAAGACGCCTTTAACGGGCTGACCAAACAGATCACCGTGCCGTCCTCGGTCGCGTGTTCCTCCTGCGATGGCACCGGGTCCGAAGCGGGCGCGGAGCCGACAACCTGCCCGACCTGTTCCGGCATGGGCAAGGTCCGCGCGCAGCAAGGTTTCTTCACCGTCGAGCGAACCTGCCCGACCTGTTCCGGTATCGGCCAGATCGTCAAGAACCCCTGCCACACCTGTGGCGGGTCCGGGCGCCAGGAAAAGGAACGTGCGCTTTCGGTCAATATTCCCGCCGGCGTCGAAACCGGCACGCGCATCCGGCTGTCGGGAGAGGGCGAGGCGGGCCTGCGCGGCGGGCCCACCGGCGATCTTTATATCTTCGTGGAAGTGGCCGATCACCCGCTGTTTCAGCGTGACGGGATGGATCTCTTCTGCCGGGTGCCGGTTTCGATGGTCTCAGCCGCTCTGGGCGGTGAGATCGAAGTACCCACGATCGATGGCGGCCGGTCCCGTGTGCGGGTGCCCGAAGGCTCCCAATCCGGTCGACAGATGCGGCTGCGGTCCAAAGGCATGCCCGCGTTACGCGGGCCGGGCCAAGGCGACATGTATATCGAGCTGATGGTTGAGACACCGGTGAATCTGACCGGCGATCAGCAGGACTTGCTGCGTCAATTCGAAGAGAGCTGCAAGAAGACGAACAATCCGAACGCGACCGGTTTCTTCGACAAGGTCAAAACCTTCTGGGATTCGATCAAGGACTGACCCTCCCCAAATCCACGTTTAAAAGCCGCGGTTCCGCACCGGGGCTTTTTCATGTTCGTGCGTTGCGCGGTGTACGATCTGTGCACAGGGTGTGATCCGGGATCAGCCGCGCCCGATCTCACATGCGGCCATCACGGCCATGTTGAGAATGTCGTTCGCCGTGCTGACGGTTGAGGCGATCTGAACCGGATGATCCAGCCCCGTCAGGATCGGGCCGATCACCGTCGCCCCGGCCATTTCCTGCATCAGCTTGACCGAGATGCTGGCCGAATGCCGCGCCGGAACGACCAACACGTTGGCGGGGCCGGACAGACGTGTAAACGGGTATTGCTCCATCACAGCCGGGTTCAGCGCGACATCCACCGTCATCTCGCCATCATATTCAAAATCCACGCCTTTTTCGTCCAACACGCGCGGCGCCATCTGCATTTTTTCGGCCCGTTCACTGATCGGATAGCCAAAGGTCGAGAAGCTGACAAAGGCGACCCGCGGCTCAAGACCCAGGCCCCGCGCCACCTGCGCCCCACGCTCCGCGATCAGGGCGAGATCCCTGTCATCGGGCCATTCGTTTACAAGCGTATCGCCGACCAGGATGATCCTTCCCTTGTGGAGCAAGGCCGTGACGCCAACAGCCCCGTCCTCCGCGCTCGCATCGAAAACTTTCCCCACCATTTCAAGCACCTGCGCCGATTTCCGCGTGGCGCCGGTCAACAACCCATCCCCATGGCCATGGGCCAGCATGAGAGACGCGAACACGTGCCTGTCCCGCGCGGCGAGGCGGTGAATATCCTGCCGATCGAACCCTTTACGCTGGAGCCGGGCGTAGAGGAATTCCTTGTAGGTATCCAGATGCCGCGTGTTGGCGGCGTTCACGATTTCCAGCTCCCGTGCCGCGTCCCCCAGGCCGACGCTGTCGAGCTTGTCCTTCACCTCCGGCTCCCGCCCGACCACCAGCGCGCGTCCCAGACCCTGCCGTTGATATGCCACCGCCGCGCGCAACACGCGCGGATCATCGCCCTCGGCAAAGATCATACGCGCCTGCGCATTCCGGGCCCGGGCATACACGCCCTGAAGGATCGAAGATGTCGGATCCATCCGCGCCTGCAACTCCTTGGCATATCCATCCAAATCAATGATCGGTCGCCGCGCGGCCCCCGTATCCATGCCAGCCTGCGCCACGGCCGGCGGGATGGTATAAATCAGCCGCGGGTCAAATGGCGTCGGGATGATGTAATCGCGCCCGAAGCTCAATTTCCGCCCATAAGCCATGGCCACCTCATCGGGCACGTCTTCGCGGGCAAGCTCGGCCAGGGCGCGGGCGCAAGCGATCTTCATCTCGTCATTGATCGCCCTGGCATGAACGTCCAGCGCGCCCCGGAACAGGTAGGGAAAGCCCAGTACGTTGTTGACCTGATTGGGATAATCCGACCGGCCCGTCGCGACGATGGCATCAGCCCGGATCGCGTGGGCATCTTCCGGCGTGATCTCCGGATCCGGGTTGGCCATCGCGAAAATCACGGGATTATCGGCCATGCTCCGCACCATGTCGGACGTGACGGCCCCTTTGACGGACACGCCCAGAAACACGTCCGCCCCTTCCATCGCCCCTTCCAAGGACCGCAAATCGGTCGAGATCGCATGGGCGGATTTCCATTGGTTCATACCATCGGTGCGGCCCTGATAAATGACGCCCTTGGTGTCGCAGACGATGCAGTTTTCGTGGCGCGCACCCATGCTCTTTAGCAATTCGATACAGGCAATCCCCGCCGCGCCCGCGCCATTCAGGACGATCCGGCAATCCTCGATCTTCTTGCCGCTCAGATGCAGCGCGTTGATCAGGCCCGCGGCGCAGATCACGGCCGTCCCATGCTGATCATCATGGAAAACGGGAATATCCATCACTTCCTTGAGTTGCTGCTCAATCATGAAGCATTCCGGCGCCTTGATATCCTCAAGGTTGATGCCGCCAAAGGATGGCCCCATCAGCTTGACGGCATTCACGAATTCGGTGACGTCCTCGGTATCCAACTCGATATCGATGGAGTTCACGTCTGCGAACCGCTTAAACAGCACGGCCTTGCCTTCCATCACCGGTTTGGAGGCCAGCGCGCCCAGATTTCCCAGCCCCAGAACAGCGGTTCCGTTCGAGATCACGGCCACCATGTTGCCCTTGGTGGTGTAGTCGTAGGCGGTTTCCGGGTTCTCTGCGATCACCTCACATGGCACGGCGACCCCGGGGGAATAGGCCAGGGACAGGTCACGTTGGGTTGCCATGGGGGTGGACGCGTTGATGTCGATCTTCCCCGGGCGCGGCTCCAGATGATAGGCCAACGCCTCCTCGCGGGTGATCTTCTGTTTTCCGGCCATTTGCTGTCCCTCCGCCCTCGGTCCGGCCGAGTTAAACGAGGCAATGCGCCGGGGGCAACCGATTGCGCTTCAATCCCGGTGCGGGCTTTCGTAGATTCGCTAGCGGGGGAATGAGAGTATGAACGCGCAAGTCACGCCCATGATGGCGCAATATCTGGAAATCAAGGCGCAGCATCCCGATGCGCTCCTGTTCTATCGCATGGGCGATTTCTACGAGATGTTCTTTGACGATGCCGTCGCCGCAGCCGAAGCGCTCGACATCGCGCTGACGAAGCGCGGCAAGCATGACGGGGACGACATCGCCATGTGCGGCGTTCCCGCCCATTCGGCGGAAAGCTACCTGCTCACCCTGATCCGGAAGGGCTTTCGCGTCGCGATCTGCGAACAGATGGAGGATCCCGCAGCCGCCAAGAAACGCGGCGGCTCCAAGGCTGTTGTCCGGCGCGAGGTCGTCCGTTTGGTGACCCCTGGCACCCTGACGGAAGATACGCTGCTGGATGCGCGACGGCACAATTACCTGGCCGCCTATGCCGATGTTCGGGGCGATTGCGCGATGGCCTGGTGCGATATCTCCACGGGTGATTTTCGGGTGATGCCCTGCCCCGCGGTTCGGCTTGGCCCAGAATTGGCGCGTCTGATGCCAAAGGAGGTGTTGATCTCGGACGGCTTGGACACGGCGCGGCAAGACGCAATCACGGAACTGGGCGCGGCAGTCACGCCCTTGTCCCCGGGGTCCTTCGACAGCGCGTCGGCTGAGAAGCGCCTTACGCAACTCTTTGGCGTGGCCACCCTGGAGGGGTTTGGATCCTTCGCGCGCGCCGAGGTATCTGCCATGGGCGCGTTGATCGACTATCTGGAGCTGACTCAGAAGGGCGCGTTGCCGCTGCTTCGCCCGCCCCGACAACAATCGGCAGATCGGCTGCTGCAGATCGATACCGCCACGCGGCGCAATCTTGAACTGACCCATGCGTTATCTGGCGGTCGGGCCAATTCGCTTCTGTCCGTGCTTGATCGAACCCTGACAGCCGGCGGCGCGCGCCTCCTGGAGCGCCGATTGACCGGCCCATCCACGGATCTTGACGTAATCCGCAACCGGCATGATGCGGTGGATTTTTTTGTCTCTGACACCGTGGTTAGAGACGTATTCGAAGCGGATTTGCGCCGAATACCCGATCTTGACCGCGCCCTGTCGCGCCTTGCATTGGACCGAGGCGGCCCACGTGATTTGGCGGCTATCCGCGACGGGTTGATCGGCGCGTCCCAATTGTCCGGCAAGCTCGCAACAATCGACCTCCCCGCACTACTACGTGACGCCGCCAACGCGTTGGAGGGGCATGACGGCCTGTCCGCATTGCTGGATGCGGCGCTGGTTGCCGAACCGCCGGTTCAGTTGCGCGACGGGGGTTTGATTGCATCGGGATACCACGCCGAACTCGATGAGGCCCGGACGTTGCGCGATGAGGGGCGCGGTGTGATCGCGACGATGCAGGCCGACTTCACCGAAGTCACCGGCGTGCAATCGCTCAAGATCAAGCACAACAACGTGCTGGGCTACTTCATCGAAACAACCGCCACCCACGCCGAAAAGATGTTGAGCCCACCCCTGTCGGAGCGATTCATTCACCGGCAAACGACAGCAAATGCCGTGCGGTTCACGACTGTTGAATTGTCGGAGCTGGAAACCAAGATCCTGAATGCCGGTAACAGGGCGTTGGAGATCGAGCGCCAACTGTTTCAATCCCTGCGCGAGGCCGTGTTGGAGGCGCAGGACAAAATTGGGCACACCGCGCGCGGCCTGGCTGAGCTTGATCTGGCCGCTGCCTTGGCGCGGCGCGCGCGGGAGGGGGATTGGGCCCGCCCGGACATGTCCGAGGATCGCGCGTTCGAGATTGAAGGCGGTCGCCATCCGGTCGTCGAAGCCGCGCTGGCCCGTGATGGGGCGCCGTTCGTGGCGAACGACTGTAAGCTGTCGGCAAGCAATGGCGCCGCCATCACGCTTCTGACCGGGCCAAACATGGCCGGTAAATCGACCTATCTTCGGCAGAACGCTTTGATCGCCATCCTGGCCCAGTGTGGCAGCTTCGTTCCCGCGACCAGGGCGCGTATCGGCGTGGTCAGCCAGGTGTTCAGCCGCGTGGGGGCGTCGGACGATCTGGCGCGGGGCCGGTCGACCTTCATGGTGGAAATGGTCGAAACCGCGACGATCCTGAACCAGGCCGATGATCGGGCGCTGGTGATCCTTGATGAGATCGGCCGCGGAACCGCAACTTACGACGGTCTTTCCATTGCCTGGGCGACGCTGGAGCATCTGCATGAAGCCAATCTCTGCCGTGCGCTGTTTGCCACCCATTATCACGAGATGACGTCGCTGGCGGCAAAGCTCGACGGGCTCAGCAACGCAACGATGGCCGTGAAGGAGTGGGAGGGCGAGGTGATCTTCCTCCACGAGGTACGCGACGGGGCCGCTGACCGATCCTACGGCGTGCAGGTGGCGAAACTTGCCGGGTTGCCCGATACAGTGATCGCGCGGGCGCAAATTGTCCTCGATGCCCTGGAAAAGGGTGAGCGGGAAGGTGGAGAGCGCAAGGCGGTGATCGACGATCTGCCGTTGTTCAGCGTGTCACACACGCCCGCACCGATGCCATCCAAGCCGTCAGAGGTGGAAGAGCGCCTGCGCGCCGTACATCCCGACGAGATGACGGCGCGCGAGGCGTTGAACCTGCTCTACGAGTTGAAGGCGAAGCTTAGCTAGCGGGCGTGGAAGAAACGCCAACCTGCGCCGGGCGCAAAAGGCGGTCATGCAGCAGAAAACCTTCCGCCATCACCTGGATGATATCGCCCGCCTTAGTGCCCGGAACCGGCGCCTCGAACATCGCCTGGTGCAGCTGGGGGTCGAACCTCTCCCCCACTTCAGGGGCCACGGGCGTGACGCCGTGTTTTCCGAACACGCTGAGCAGCTCTTTCAGTGTCAGTTGAACACCTTCCACAAGGCCGGCGGCCGAATCCTCGGTCGCGTCTTCGGCGGCATCCAGGGCACGGCGCAAGTTGTCGTATACGGGCAGAAGATCGCGCGACAATTTGGAGCCGCCATATTGCTCGGCCTCCCGGCGGTCCCGGTCGGCGCGCTTGCGCATATTCTCGGCCTCAGCCAAGGCGCGCAGCATCCTGTCGCGGATTTCGTCCCGCTCGGCTTCAAGCGCGGCGATGACGGCGTCAGCACCAGCCGTCTCTTCCATGTTCGCCTGCTCTTCTGCGTGTTCGTCTTCGTAAAACTGCTCTTCGTTCGGTTCGCCCATGTTACCCTCTTACGCGCGATCGGAGATGAGTTTGCCAACCAGCTGCGCTGTATAATCCACGATCGGGACAATGCGTCCATAATTCAGGCGCGTGGGTCCGATCACCCCCACAGCACCGACAATCTTTCGATCAGCGTTCATATAGGGAGAGACCACCACAGAGGAACCCGAAAGTGAGAACAACTTGTTCTCTGAGCCAATGAAAATGCGCACACCATCGCCGCCTTCAGTCAATTCAAGGAATTCTGCAATGTCGCGCTTGCGTTCAAGGTCGTCAAAGAGCTGCCGGATACGTTCAAGATCGTCGGCTTCCTGTGTATCGGACAACAGATTGGAGCGGCCTCTGACGATCAGGCGTCCGTTTTGTTCATCCCCCTCGTCCCAGACGGCCATGCCCGAATCGATCAGCCCGGATGCAAGCTCATCGATCTCGCGCCGCCGGGTCTCCATTTCCGCCACCATCTGCTGACGGATCGACGTGACGGTTTGCCCCTCGATGCGGGCGTTCAGGAAATTCGCGGCCTCGCGCATCGCGCTGGGGGTGGTGCCGGGGGATGGTGTGAACAGGCGGTTTTCCACGTGCCCGTCCGAAAAGACGAGAACAACGAGAGCCTGCGTCTGCGACAGGGAGACAAACTCGATATGCTGGATCGGCGCCTCATGCTTTGGCGTCAGGACAAGGCTGGCGCCATGGGTCGCCGTCGACAGGGCCGACCCCACGCGATCCAGCAATGTTGAGACATCCGATGCATTCGCGCCCAACGTGTCGTCCAGTGCCTGCTTGTCATTCTCCGACAGATCGCCGACCTCAAGGAATCCGTCCACAAACATCCGCAATCCAAGCTGTGTCGGGATACGACCGGCAGAGATATGCGGGCTGTCGAGCAGGCCAAGATATTCCAGATCCTGCATCACGTTCCGCACCGTGGCGGCCGAAACCTGTTCGGTCATCCCGCGCGTCAGGGTCCGGGAGCCGACGGGCGCACCGGTATCCAGATAGCCTTCCACGACGCGGCGAAATACTTCGCGTGAACGGTCGTTCAGTTCATCCAGGATCTTACCTTGCTCGGTCATGCGCGTTTGATGCCTGTTTCACCCATTCGGGGTTGCGGGCCGTGGTCCGGGCGGATTATCCCCGACAGTGCCGCACAACAAAATATCAGGAGATATTTATGCGCCCTTCCGGCCGAAACCTAGACGAAATGCGCCCGATTTCCATCGAAACCGGTGTGACGCGCCATGCGGAGGGGTCTTGTTTGATCCGATGCGGGGATACGCATGTGCTTTGTACCGCAACGCTGGAAGAGCGCGTGCCACCATTTCTGAAGAATTCGGGCCTCGGCTGGGTGACGGCGGAATATGGCATGCTGCCGCGTGCCACCCATACCCGGATGCGTCGCGAATCCGCGGCGGGCAAGCAATCCGGCCGGACGCAGGAAATCCAACGCCTGATCGGACGGTCGCTGCGCGCGGGTATCGATCGCTCTGCGCTGGGGGAACGGCAGATCACCGTCGATTGCGACGTGATCCAAGCCGATGGTGGCACGCGGTGTGCGTCGATCACAGGCGGGTGGGTTGCCCTGCGGCTCGCAGTCAACAAGTTGCTGAAAGCAGGTGATCTTGTGACGGATCCGATCACCGACCACATCGCCGCCGTTTCTTGCGGAATCTACGCCGGGCAGCCGGTGCTTGATCTGGATTATCTGGAGGATTCCGAGGCCGGCACCGATGGCAACTTTGTTATGACCGGCGCGGGACAGGTTGTCGAACTTCAAGCAAGCGCCGAAGGAGCCACGTTTTCGCGAACCGAGTTCGATGCGCTTTACGGCCTTGCAGAAAAGGGTATGGCGGAACTTGTAGCAGCGCAGGCGGCGGCCACCTCCTGATGCGGCGCTTCACCGGGGATCACCTGCTGGTCGCGACACATAATCAGGGCAAGCTCGACGAAATGCGCCATTTGCTCGAGCCTTTCGGTATAGCGATCAGTGGCGCGAAGGATCACGACCTGCCCGAGCCGGAGGAAACCGGCACGACGTTCGTGGAAAACGCCCGGATCAAGGCCCACGCCGCTGCATCCGCCACCGGCCTACCTGCGCTGAGCGATGATAGCGGGATCGAGATCGACGCCTTGGACGGCGCGCCTGGTGTCTATACGGCCGATTGGGCCGAGACCCCGACAGGTCGGGATTTCGAGCTGGCCATGCGACGCACCCATGATGAGCTGGAAACCCGTGGCGCCCCACATCCGCGCATCGCACGATTTTGCTGCACCCTCGTCCTGGCCTGGCCCGACGGACATGATGAAGTTTTTCCGGGCATCATGAACGGCCAGGTCGTCTGGCCGATGCGCGGCGATCAGGGCCATGGATATGACCCGATCTTCCAGCCCGACGGGTATGATATCACCTTTGGCGAAATGGACCGGTGGGAGAAGAACAAGATCAGCCACCGCGCCGCCGCCGTCGCGCAGCTTGTCCAGATTTTCGGCGATGGATGATTGGATGGCGGGGGGCTTTGGCCTCTACATTCATTGGCCGTTCTGCGAAGCCAAATGCCCCTATTGCGATTTCAACAGCCACGTGGCGGCATCGATCGATCAGGACGCGTGGTTGAACGCCTATCTGCAAGAACTTGATCGCGCCGCCGCGGAAACGCCCGGGCGCACGTTGAACAGCGTGTTCTTCGGAGGCGGCACGCCATCCTTGATGGCGCCGGAGACCGTGAAAGCGATCCTGAGGGCCGTCCGATCCCATTGGCCCGTGGCCAACGATCTGGAAGTGACACTTGAGGCAAACCCGTCATCGGTGGAAACGGCGCGGTTTCAGGGATTTCGGGAGGCTGGCGTGAACCGGGTGTCTATCGGGGTGCAGGCACTGAACGACAATGATTTGCGCCGTCTGGGGCGTCTGCATTCGTCATCGGAGGCGTTTCGCGCAATCGAGGTGGCGCAGTCCTGCTTTGAACGGGTCAGTTTTGACCTGATCTACGCGCGGCAAGATCAGACCTTGGCGGATTGGTCGGCAGAACTGACTGAATCGTTGAGCTTGGGTGTTGATCATTTGTCACTTTACCAGTTGACGATCGAGCCGGGCACACCCTTTGCCGCACGCCACGCCAAGGGTGGATTGCGTGGATTGCCCGACGACGATTTGGGGGCGGATATGTACGCCCTGACGCAGGATTTGTGCGCTGCGGCGGGTCTGCCGGCCTATGAGATTTCCAATCATGCGACCGACATGGCGGCATCGCGACACAATCTGATTTACTGGCGGGGCGGCGATTATGTGGGCATCGGCCCAGGAGCGCACGGCAGGCTTACACTGGGTGAGCGGCGTCATGCCACGGAAACACATTTACAGCCCAACACTTGGCTGAAAGCCGTGGAAGAGACCGGTAGCGGGGAATCCATCCGGTCCGAACTCAGTGATCGTGAGCGAGCGGAAGAATACCTTATGATGTCGCTGCGTCTGTCCGAGGGCACAGATCTGGCCCGGTTTGAGGCGCTGGCTGGACGGGGCCTACCGATACGGCGGATCATGGATTTGTTGGAATTGGACCTGGTCGAATACTCAGATCGGCGACTTAGCGCCACACCAACCGGGCGTTCAGTTCTGAACGGGATCTTGCGGGATCTGCTGGCGTGAAGATCAGGGTGTGTTGAGAACACGCATCAGGTCATCAAGTTGTCCTAAGTCTTTGTATCTAATTGTTAATTTTCCACCACCCGCTTCCTGATCGTGGTCAATGATGACGGCCATTCCGAGGATTGCGGACAGGTCACTTTCCAATACACGCGTATCGGCATCTTTCTCGGGTTGTCGATGTGAACGACCTTTGGGCGTCGCACCCTGTTTTGATTTTGCAGCCTTCTCGACCTCCCGCACCGAAAGACCTTGCGACACGGCACGCCGAGCCAGGGCGATGGGATCATCCGCGGTAATCAAAGCCCGGGCGTGACCAGATGACAATTGGCCGTCTGCAACCAACGTCTGAATTTCATCAGGCAGTTGTAACAGACGCATGGTATTCGCCAAATGGCTGCGGCTCTTACCCATGGCCTGAGATAGCTGTTGCTGCGTATGCCCAAACCGCTCCATCAGTTGTCTGTAGCCGTGCGCCTCTTCAATCGCGTTCAGGTCTGCGCGTTGGATATTCTCGATAATGGCAACTTCAAGAACTTCCGTGTCGTTCAGATCGCGGACGATGGCAGGAACTTCGTGTAGTTGCGCCATTTGCGCCGCACGCCACCGGCGCTCACCCGCGACGATCTGATAGCGAGACGAATCCGCCGGATCGAGCCTCAGGATCAGCGGTTGGATGATGCCTTTCTCGCGGATTGATGCCGCAAGATCATCCAATGCCTCCGGCGCAAAGCTACGGCGAGGCTGATCGGGGTTCGCAGATACCTGATCGATGGGGATGAACCGCTCAGCACGTGGCTGATTTTCGGCAGCTCTGGCAGACGCCTCGCCAGACGTATCTGGCTCGATATCCGCCATCAGAGCGGAGAGGCCGCGCCCAAGACCACGTTTTTCAGGATTCCGCGCCATTACACGCCCTCCAGTTTAGGTGAATGACGTTCAAGGAGCTCTTCTGCGAGATCTACATATGCCTGGCTGCCTTTCGACGCCGGATCATAAGCAATCACGGGCAGTGCGAACGATGGGGCTTCGCTCAAACGTACATTTCTTGGGACCTTGGTTCGAAAAACAAGATCGCCGAGCGTGGCCCGCGTATCTTCCTCGACCTGACGGCTTAGATTGTTCCGGGCGTCATGCATCGTCAGAACAACGCCTTCGATCCGCAGGCTTGGATTCGCTGTTTCGCGGACTTCACGAATGGTCAGCATCAGCTGAGACAGGCCCTCCAACGCAAAGAACTCCGCTTGAAGCGGGACAAGAACGGTATGCGCCGCCACGAGTGCGTTTACCGTAAGCAAACTGAGCGAAGGTGGGCAATCAATGAGGACGTAGTCGTAGTTTGACCGCTCGACCTGAAGCGCCTCCTTCAGGAGGAAAACGCGATTATCGCGCTGGCTAAGTTCCAAATCTGTCGAGCTTAGATCTGTCGTCGCCGGTGCGATCGACAGGTTCTTCACATTTGTCGGCACCGCAACGTCAGCTAAAGCCGCTGCGTCGAGAAGAAGATCGTAGGTGGTCTTCGCACGGGCTGCCGGTTCAATACCGAGGCCCGTTGAGGCATTTCCCTGCGGATCCAGATCGACGATCAGAACCCTGAATGACATTGATGCAAGTGTCGCGCCCAAGTTGATTGCAGTGGTCGTCTTGCCGACACCGCCTTTTTGGTTGGTGATCGCAATGATGCGCATGTCAGGCGGGCTCACTCGGTTTGGGATCCATTATCCGCAGAATTACTGCTGCTGGATCCGTCAGACTCGCTAGGGTTTCGGTCGAGCTTTGCCATTCCGGCGCGAGGGTTTCAAGCTCCGCCTGATATGAGGCGCCCTTTGGAAACAGGAGAATTCCATCTTCGGCTAAGTGCGGCCGGGCCAACTTAACCAAGCGATCCAGCGACGTCAGAGCGCGCGCCGTGATGACGTCGGCTCCTTGAGGCGGTAAGTCCTCGATCCGGCGCGTCACGATGCCGACACGAAGTCCCATTTTCCGGGCAGCCTCCCGCATGAAACTGCACTTCCTGATATCGCTTTCGACAAGGGTCATCTGTAGATCTGGGCTTTGTTCCTTGGCAATAGCGGCGATCACCAAGCCTGGAAATCCACCGCCTGAGCCCAAATCCAGCCAACGATCTACGGGCTTCTGAGATAGGTCCCAAAGCTGTGCGCCATCAGCAAAATGCCGTTTCCATGCTGTCGCTATTGTAGATGGTGCGACCAGATTGATCGTCCTTTGCCACTTCAGAAGAAGGCTATGGAAGATTTCGAGCCGTTCCATTGTTTCACGTGAAACACGATCCTCAAGCCATGCATGCCCATCTTCGACGATCACGCCGAGTTCCGCTCGTTCATACGTAGTCTGGTCAGAATAAGAGCAAGACCAGCAGACGTCATGCCGTCGATACGGCTGGCTTGTCCGATCGATCCAGGCCGGATCCGTGTTAGTTTTGATCTCAGCTCATTGGACAGGCCAACAACAGCATCATACGTGAAGTCGGCCGGGATCTGTTTTGCCTCGTCTCGTTGCAGAGCCGCTGCGTCTCGATTTTGGCGCTGAATATAGGTGGCGTAGGTTGCTTCGATCTCAATCTGCTTCTTGATGACCGAGTCCAAGTCCGCGATGTCGGGACAAAGCGGCAGAAGATCCGTGATGGAGATATCTGGGAACGCTAACAGTTCCATACCGGTCCGCTTCTTCCCGTCCTGATTTACGGGCAGGCCCGCTTTCACTGCGTCGCGCGGGGACAACACGACACCTTCAATAGCCGTCCGCGCCGCGCCCAACCGCTCCATCTTGTCCAAAAATATGCTCGCACGCTCATTAGATATGATTCCGAGAGACATGCCTTTCGGTGTAAGCCTTTGGTCGGCGTTGTCCGCCCGCAGCGACAACCGATACTCCGCTCTCGAGGTAAACATACGATACGGCTCTGTGACTCCGCGTGTCACAAGGTCATCAATCAACACGCCGATGTAACTCTCGCGCCGCGAGAACCGAACCGGGTCCTTGTTCAATGCGAGCTGTGCGGCATTCAAACCGGCGACCAAGCCTTGCGCTGCCGCCTCTTCATACCCGGTTGTCCCATTGATCTGACCTGCCAAAAACAGGCCAGGTTTGCGTTGGAGCTCCAGAGTATCTTTCAGCGATGTCGGATCAATGTAGTCATATTCAATCGCGTAGCCGGGCTGCAAGATCTTTGCTGCCTCCAGGCCTGCAATGCTGTGCACGTAACGCGTCTGGATGTCCTCAGGTAGGGATGTCGAAATTCCGTTTGGATAAACGACATCAGACGTAAGACTCTCCGGCTCGAGGAAGATCTGATGCGAGGATTTGTCCGCGAACCGCACGACCTTATCCTCTATCGATGGGCAATATCGCGGGCCTACCCCTTCAATATGACCGCCATACATCGCAGAGCGATGCAGGTTCTCCGAGATAATCTCGTGCGTGTTTGCATTCGTGTGTGTGATCCCACAGGAAATCTGTCTCGCTTGAACATGGGTCGTCAGGAACGAAAAGAACGTGGGATCATCATCGGCAGGCTGCCGTTCGAGACCGTCCCAGTTGATCGATGCCGCGGACAATCTGGGCGGCGTACCAGTTTTCAGCCGGCCAAGGGGTAAATCCATGGCCATCATTCGATCAGCCAAAAGCTGCGATGGCAGCGCTCCAATCCGACCGCCGGCGACCTGACGATCCCCAATATGGATGACTCCGCGAAGAAAGGTGCCAGTCGTCAGCACAACCGTTTGGCTGCGAATTTCACTGTCGTCGGACAACCGAACACCGGCAACGCGTCCACTGCTTTCCAGCAGATCGGCAACCTCACCTTCGACAATTGTAAGATTGGGAACGGTCGCCACGTGGTCTTGGATAGCCTTGCGATAAAGCGCCCGATCAGATTGCGTGCGCGGGCCCTGGACGGCGGCGCCCTTTTTCCGGTTAAGCAGGCGATACTGTATTCCGGACACGTCCGCTGCCCTAGCCATGACGCCGCCAAGCGCATCAATTTCACGGACAAGGTGGCCTTTTCCGAGGCCACCAATCGCCGGATTGCATGACATGACACCCAGGTCAGATTTTCTCATCGTCACGAGTGCCGTCCGGGCACCAACGCGACATGCCGCAGCGGCCGCTTCCACGCCCGCATGACCGCCACCAACGACGATGACATCAAAGTCTGAATGTTTCACGTGAAACACTCCTATTTGCCGATACAAAACCGAGAAAAGATCTCTCCAAGAACGTCTTCTACATCCACACGCCCGATCATCGAGTCAAGCGAACGCATCGCCAATCGGGCATGCTCCGCAACAATCTCCAGCTCGGCATCGCGATTCAATAAATCCATTGCCAGGATCAGATCCGCGCGCGCCCGACCCAGACCTTCTCGCTGGCGATCCGACACAATCGTCCTGATCGAACTCATCCGATCAGCCAACGCACCACCTACAAACGCAAGGAGATCGTCGATGCCCTGCCCCGTCGCGCCCGAAACCCCTTCACCTCCAAAGAGGTCAGCCTTGGCACGGAACGCGATATCAATTCGGTCGGTCAGGGCACTTGGCGGAACCCAATCGGGCGTTTCCAAGAGTATCCGCAGATCAGCACCCAATGCCCGCTCGATCGCTCGCTCTACTCCAACCCGCTCGATACGATCCTCTGTCGCCCTCAGGCCAGCCGTATCCAGGAACGTGACCGGAAGGCCATCCACATCAAGCCGCGCCTCGATCACATCACGCGTCGTTCCCGCTACTTCAGAGGTAATCGCGATATCGCGACCGGCTAAGGCATTGATTAACGTAGATTTTCCGGCGTTTGGCGCACCGAGTATCGCTACTTCGAACCCGTCTCGCAGCCGCTCGGCAACATGCGAGCCCGTGATCTCTTCGCCCAACTCAAAATCCACACGATGAAACAGCGCCTTCACCTCCGGCACCACGTCGACGGGAACATCTTCATCCACGAAGTCGATCGACGCCTCCAGCAGCGCGGCTGCACGCAACAAATCGGCGCGCCAGCGTTCGGTTTTCTCCGAAACCGCGCCCGAAAACACCGCGAAAGCCTGTTGCCGCTGCGCTTCAGTTTCCGCTTCGATCAGATTACCAAGACCTTCTACTTGCGCTAGGTCCAGCCTGTCGTTGAGCAGTGCGCGCTGTGTGAACTCTCCGGCTTCCGCCATCCGGGCCAAGCCTGTGGCAAGAATGGCAGCCTCAACCGCCTTGGTGATCGCGACGCTTCCATGGAGCTGCAGCTCAACCACGTCTTCACCGGTAAAACTGGCCGGACCTTCAAAAAACAAGACAAGCGCCTGATCCAGGATCATTCCCGATTGGTCACGCAGCAATCGCAATGCTGAATTCCCCGCATCGGGCAAATTGCCAGCAATGGCACACCCGACACTCACCGCATCAGGTCCGGAGATCCGGATGATTGCAACGCCCGCTTTCCCCCGGGCGGTAGCCTGGGCGAAAATCGTGTGCATCATCAGGCCCGTTCAGGTGTTCATCGAATCAAAGAATTCCGCATTCGTCTTCGTCTGCTTCAGCTTGGAGATCAGGAACTCGATCGCATCCGTCGTCCCCATCGGGTTCAGAATTCGCCGCAATACAAACGTCTTCTGCAAATCGCCCTTGTCGACAAGCAGGTCTTCCTTCCGCGTGCCAGACTTCAATATATCCATGGCCGGATAGACGCGCTTGTCCGCGATTTTCCGATCCAGAACAATTTCGCTGTTACCGGTGCCTTTGAATTCTTCGAAGATCACTTCGTCCATACGGCTGCCGGTATCGATCAGAGCCGTCGCAATGATGGTCAAGGACCCGCCCTCTTCGATGTTCCGGGCTGCGCCGAAGAACCGCTTGGGCCGTTGCAGGGCGTTTGCGTCCACACCACCGGTCAGAACTTTGCCTGACGATGGCACGACCGTGTTGAACGCCCGACCCAGGCGGGTGATGGAATCGAGCAAAATCACGACGTCCCGCTTGTGCTCCACCAGGCGTTTGGCTTTCTCGATCACCATTTCGGACACAGCAACGTGCCGCGTCGCGGGCTCATCGAAGGTCGAGGAGATCACTTCCCCTTTGACTGACCGCTGCATGTCAGTGACCTCTTCTGGCCGCTCGTCGATCAGCAGAACGATCAGATAGCATTCCGGATGATTGGTCTCGATCGAATGCGCGATGTTTTGGAGAAGTACGGTCTTGCCAGTCCGCGGCGGCGCCACGATCAAGCTTCGCTGTCCCTTCCCGATAGGCGAAACCAAATCGATGATCCGGGCCGAGCGATCCTTGATGGTCGGATCCTCGATCTCCATGTTCAGGCGTTCATCGGGATAGAGTGGCGTGAGGTTGTCAAAAGCCACCTTATGGCGTGCACTCTGAGGATCCTCGAAGTTGATCTGCGCCACCTTCACAAGGCAGAAATAGCGCTCGTTTTCACGCGGGGCGTTAATCACACCCTCAACCGTATCACCGGTCCGCAGCGAATGCTGGCGGATCATGTCGGGCGAGACATAAATATCATCAGGACCCGGAAGGTAATTCGCCTCCGGGCTTCGTAAAAAGCCAAACCCGTCCTGGAGAACCTCCAGCACACCATCACCCGATATCTCCCAACCCTCATCCGCCCGCTCGCGCAGGATCTCGAACATCATGTCGCCTTTGCGCATGGTCGAGGCGTTCTCGATCTCAAGCTCTTCCGCCATCGCAAGAAGATCTTTGGGAGATTTCGCTTTCAGGTCTGCTAGACCCAGCGTTTCAATTGTCATGGGGATGTCCAAGGCAAACACCGACGACGCACCGCGACGTTCGGCTAGTTCTATGAAGATGAAGGTGCGGGTCCGGACGGATCGCAAGGATGGAGTTAAGGACTCTGTCGTGGTGAGTCAACTCAGGGCCGATCAACCAACTAATAATAAGAAAGAAAGAAAGATTCTTGTAGTTGTTTGTAGGGCAGTGGATTTCCCGAAGAAGTCAGTTCTGCGGCCTTAATCCACAGTTTCGCTCCGGAATATAGTGACCTGCCAGATTGACTTTGAATATCCAGGAAAGGTCAAAAATCATTACATATCAATATTTTATTATAAAGCGACTCCAGAAAAAGCTGTGGATTTTTGCTGAACAAGCCAGCACAGGATGGTGATCCCATGGAGCTCCACACCAAATCTGCGCCCGGGGAAAACCGCTTGGTGTTTTATCTGATAACGCGCCATCATACGGGCCAACCCCAGACTTCGCCCACTTGCCAAAGTCTGTCCCTCGATTCCCACTCAGCTTTCCCACAGATTCGTCCCGCAGGTTTTTTGACATGACAGCGCTTTATCTTGCCTCATCATCTGAAATCCGCAAACAAATGCTAGAAAATGTTGGGCTTTCCTTCGACTTGCTGCCCGTCAGAATCGACGAAGACGCGATCCGCAATGCGTTGGTGACAGATGGTGCCCGGCCGCGCGACATGGCCGATACCCTCGCGGAGTTCAAAGCCCGCAAGGCCTCCGAACGAGCCAACGGAGGCCTTGTTCTTGGCGGCGACCAGATCCTGTCGCTGGATCATGACGTCTTCTCTAAACCAACTGACCGTGCGGATGCAGCACAGCATCTGCGTAAGCTTTCCGGCGCGACGCACGAGTTGTTCTCGGCCGCTGTCATCTATGAAGATGCGAAACCGGTCTGGCGATTTGTCGGCACGGCTCGGATGACGATGCACCCGCTTTCCGATGCGGAGATCGAGGACTATCTCGACCTGGCCTGGCCGAATGTGGCCGGATGCGTGGGCGCCTACCAGGCTGAAGCCCTTGGCGCCCGGCTCTTTTCACGCATAGACGGCGATTGGTTCTCTGTGCTTGGGTTACCGCTCCTGGAACTCTTGTCCTATCTTCGATTGCGGGGAGTCATGACACCATGACAAAAGACACGATCCCGCTTGCCGGTGTCATTGGCGATCCCGTGGCACATTCCCTGTCGCCGCGGCTGCACGGCCATTGGTTGTCCCGCTACGGCCTGCCGGGGCATTACATTCCGCTCCATGTCAATCATTCAGACCTGCCGGAAGTTCTCGGCGTTTTGCCCAGAATGGGTTTTGTGGGTGTCAACATCACCCTGCCTCATAAGGAGCAAGCCTTGAGGCTGGCAGATATCGTGACGGATCGCGCCGCCCTGATCGGGGCGGCCAACACGCTGACCTTCACGGCGAATGGCCAGATCCAGGCTGACAACACGGACGGCATGGGATTCCTGTCGAATATCCGACAGACCCTTCCAGGATGGTCAGCAAGCGCAGGGCCGTCTTTGGTTTTAGGATCAGGTGGTGCGGCAAAGGCAATTGTATCTGCGCTGATTTCCGATGGTGCCCCGACGGTTTATGTCGCGAACCGGACGAGGGCCCGGGCCGATGCGCTGCGGGAGCAATTCGGGGCGCGTGTCTCCCCGCGGGATTGGACGCAAATCCCGGAGCTTATCGCCGATAGCGCCTTGCTGGTAAACACGACGTCGCTGGGAATGACGGGTCAGGCCCCGCTGAACATCGACCTGTCGCGGCTGACTCCCCCCACAATTGTTGCCGACATTGTGTATTCCCCGTTGCAGACGGAGCTGTTGCGGGATGCCGCCCTTCGTGGCTGCGAAACGGTCGACGGGCTCGGCATGCTGCTCCATCAAGCTGTCCCCGGGTTCGAGCGCTGGTTCAGTTACACACCGCTCGTGGATGACGGTCTGCGCGCGGCCGTTCTGGGCTCATGACGTTTATCCTTGGCCTGACGGGCTCTATCGGGATGGGCAAAAGTACGACGGCCCAAATGTTTCGCGATCTGGGAGTTCCGGTATGGGATGCGGATGCAAGCGTTCACAAGCTCTATGGCCCGTCCGGCGAAGCTGTCGCCCCGCTTTCGAACATCGTGCCTGATGCGACGGAATCCGGCGCTGTTGATCGATCTATCCTTCGTCGGTTGATCGCTGAGAATCCGTCTCTGTTGGGCCAAATAGAGACAATCGTACACCCATTGGTGGCCGCTGATCGGGCTGCGTTTCGCGCGGAGTATGACACGGCACCATTAATCGTTTTCGATATCCCGCTTCTGTTCGAAACGGGTGGGGACGGGGCGTGTGACGCGACCCTGGTTGTGAGCACCGATCCCGAGGAGCAACGTCGGCGTGTGTTGGAACGGGGGACCGAGTCCAAGGCCTTCCAGGATCTTCTCACCCGCCAGATGCCCGATGCTGAAAAGCGAGCCCGCGCAACCTATGTCATCCAAACAGATACGCTGGACGACACCCGTAAAGCTGTGGCAGATTTGGTATCTCGGCTAACCAAGGGCACCGAATAATGCGTGAAATCGTTCTTGATACCGAAACCACGGGCCTCAACCCCCACGACACGCCGCGTCACCGCATTGTGGAAATCGGCGCGGTCGAGCTGTGGAACCAGGTGCCTACAGGCAAGACCTACCATCAATATATCAACCCCGAACGGGACATGCCCAACGAAGCCTTCGAAGTGCACGGGATTGGCAATGAGTTCCTCGCGGACAAACCGGTTTTTGCGCAGATTGCCCAGGCATTTCTCGACTTCGTGGGCGACGCCAAGATGGTGATCCACAATGCCGAGTTCGATATGCGGTTTTTGAACGCGGAGCTTGAATGGGCGTCGCACCGAACCCTGCCGAATGACCAGGCGCTTGATACGCTGAAGATCGCGCGCCGGCGATTCCCCGGATCTCCCGCATCGCTCGATGCTTTGTGCCGCCGGTTCGGGATCGACAATTCCGCCCGTGAAAAACACGGGGCGCTTCTCGATTCCGAGATCTTGGCGGAAGTGTATCTGGAGCTTACTGGCGGCAAGCAGCCGGATTTCGCCCTGGCCCAGGTTCAGACCCACCAGAGTCAAGGGGCGCAGGATGCGAATTGGCGCCCCTCTCCGCGCCCTGCCCCGCTAAGCCCTCGATTGACGGACAAGGAAAAGGCCGCTCACGCGGCCTTTGTCGAGAAGTTGGGGGATGACGCGATCTGGTCGCGTTTCAACTGATCAGGCAGTGCCAGCTGGGGCTTGTTGCGCCTGGCGCGCGGCCAGTTGCTGACGGTACAACGCCACGAAATCGATCTGATCGAGGTTCAGGGGCGGATAGCCGCCATCCCGCGTCACGTCCGAGATAATGCGGCGCACAAACGGGAACAGCATCCGGGGGCATTCGATCATCAGAAACGGATGAAGCTGCTGCTCGGCAATGTTCTCGATGTGAAAAACGCCGCCATATTCAAGCTCGATCAGGAAGATCGACTTTGGATCGTCTTCCTTGGTCTTGCTGTCGACCTTGAGCTTCATGATGATGTCGTACTGGTTTTCCGTCGACCTCTTGCGCGCATCAAGCGCCACCTGCACCTGAATGTCGGGCTGCCCCTGGGCCACAACGGCATTCTGGACGGCGGCGTTTTCAAATGACAGGTCCCGGATGAACTGGCCGAGGATCTGCATTTTCGGAAGTTGGGCAGCCGCTTCTGCGGCGCCTTCGGTTGCGTCGCCGTTTGCCGTGGCGTCGGACATGGGTCGTCTCCTTAATTCGAGGTCGGCGTTGCCATAGCAGGCGCACGGCCCGGCCTCAATGCCGGGTCCACCCCGACGGGCCCGATGGCCTGTTGGTCTCGTCCTCGGTATAGGTGCCTTCGATGATCGAATCGTCCTGCGGTTGCCATCCGGCATCGCGCCGCACGGTCCGAACTGTCACGCGCTTCCTGATTTCAGACAGGACCAGGCGACGGACCCCCGGGATCAGAAGCGCAAAGCCGACAGCGTCGGTGAAAAAGCCCGGCGTCAACAGAAGCGCGCCGGAAAACAGGATCATCGCACCATGGGCAAGCGGTTCCGTCGGATCGCGCAAATCATCAAAGCTGGTGCGCAACTGCGCCAGGGCCTGTGCCCCCTGGCTGCGGACCAGGGCGGTTCCCGCAATTGCGGTGACCAGAACGATGGCCAGCGTGGGCCACAAGCCAAGCCAGCCACCCACTTGGATAAACAAACCGATCTCGATCAACGGCACGGCGATGAACAGAATCAACAACCACATGGCCCGCAATCCTCCTTTTGCCGCGACGAATGCGTCGCATTGGCCGGATTCGGGCCATACACCCTTTGGTGTGATGGACTTGATCCAACCCCTGCCCTACATATGTGCCAACCAAGCCAAAATGAACCCACTCGCCCTGCCGAGGTGCCATGAACTCCTCTCTTCTCTCCTTGCTGGTCCTCGCCGGGATCGCGATTTTCCTGATTCTGCGCTTGCGTTCGGTGCTGGGCACCCGCGAAGGCTTTGAAAAGCCGCCTGCACGGCAAGGTCCGGCCGGCGCCGATCCGCGCCGCGATTTCGAAGTCATCGAAGGCGGTCCGGATAATGACATTATCGACCATGTCGATGATGGATCCGACAGCGCCAAGGCGCTCGCCGCCATGAAGATGGCAGAGCCCGGCTTCCGCGTCGGCGAATTCCTTCAAGGGTCCCGCCAGGCCTATGAAATGATCCTCATGTCGTTCGAACGGGGCGACGTCGACGGATTGCGCCCGTTTCTCGCCGATGACGTGATGGAAACCTTCGAAAGCGTCATTCAGGAACGCAACGCCCAGGGCCTTACCATCGACGCCGAATTCGTTGGCGTTCGCGATATCGCCCTGCAAGAGGCAACGTTTGATCGTGACAGCTCAGAGGCCGAGATTACGGTGCGGTTCGTGGGTGAGCTGACAAGCGTTGTGAAGAACGCCGATGGTGAGGTGATCGAAGGCGATGCCAGCGCGATCAAACGTCAGCGCGACGTCTGGACATTTGCCCGCACAATGGGGTCGGAAGATCCCAACTGGGCGCTGGTGGCAACCGACGGATGATCCATGGCGCTGCGTGCGTTCGCCTTCGTTCTGGCCCTCGCTGCGATGCCGGTCTCCGCGGACGAACCCGTGCAGCTTCTTGAGTTCGATGATCTCGACGGCTGGGCCGAGGATGATCACGCCGCGGCCCTCGCCGTGTTTCGCAACACCTGCATGGATCTGGACGGCGCCGACTGGGAGGCGCTTTGTGCCGTTGCGGAAACTGCGCCGGATGCCCGGACTTTCTTTGAGCTGTTCTTTCGCCCTGTCCTGATCGGCGGTGAAAGCCCCGCGCTCTTCACGGGGTATTACGAGCCGGAACTGGATGGATCACTGCGGCGAACGCCACGTTATCGGTTTCCGCTCTATCGATTGCCGCCCGAGGTTACGGGCCGTTGGCTCTCCCGCCAGCAAATCGAAGAAAGCGGCGTTCTGGAAGGCCGTGGATTGGAAATCGCCTGGGTCGATGATCCGGTGGAGCTCTTCTTTCTGCAAATTCAGGGCTCAGGTCGCATCCGCCTTTCGGATGGTGAATTCCTGCGAGTGGGCTATGGCGGGCGGAATGGCCACGAATACCGATCCGTCGGGCAGGAACTTGTGCGGCGCGGAGTGTATCAACCCCACCAGGTGTCGGCACAGGTGATCCAATCCTGGGTCCGCCGAAACCCCACGGCCGGTCGGGATCTGCTCCACCACAATCCCAGCTACGTGTTCTTTCGGGAAGTCGAGATCACCGATCCTGACCTTGGGCCGCTTGGCGCGATGAACAGGAACATCACCCCCCATCGCACGATCGCCGTGGACCCGGATTTCACGCCGCTTGGCGCGCCGGTCTGGATCGAGAAGGATGGCGACGGCCCGATCCGCAGATTGATGATTGCGCAGGATACCGGTGGCGCGATCCAGGGGGCGCAACGGGCGGACATTTTCTTTGGGTTTGGCGATGAGGCCGGTGAAGCGGCCGGCGTGATCCGTGATCCAGGCCGAATGATGGTGCTATTGCCCATCGAACGTGCGCACCAGCTGATCCCGGACGCGTGAAAGATGGCGAAGCGGGGAAAGCGCGGCCTCACCGATGAGGACAAGGCCCTCTGGAATCGTGTGGCCGCGACGGCCAATCCGATGGATCGACGCGGCGCCCCGACCATTCTGGAGTCTTCAAAGCCACCCCCTGCAAAACCCCAGCACCCGACGCCCGAAAAAGCACCCGCACCTACTCCTGCGTTTCGTATTGGCGAGAACGCCACGAAAACGGCAAGTGCCTGGCCGCCATCTTCCCAAAAACCACCTCCGCCACCGATCCGCATGGATCACGGGACCCACAAGCGGATGGCGCGGGGCAAGCTCAAACCGGAAGGCCGGATCGACCTCCATGGAATGACGCTGTCCGAGGCCCATCCAGCGCTGATCAAGTTCATTTTTCAGGCCTATGAATCCCAGAAACGGCTCGTACTGGTCATCACGGGCAAGGGCAAAGATCGGGATGCGGGCGGGCCCATCCCCATTCGTCGCGGTATTTTGCGCCATCAAGTCCCCGCGTGGCTGACCACGCCACCTCTGAGCGCCATGATCCTTGATATCCGCGAAGCCCATCAGCGCCATGGCGGCGGCGGCGCGTTCTACGTCTATCTCAAGCGGCAGCGTTAGCGCAGGTTCAGCGGGCTAAGCATCACTTGGGTCGCGTTCTGAATCGTCAGAATCGTGCCGGGAAGCAAACCTGCCTGCTGCGTCCGGTCGGCTTCAAATGCGGCGTTGACCTGCACCAGATCCTGCAGGATCTGAACAACGGCTGGCGATGTGGCGCCCGCGAAGTGGTTCAGCGGATCCCGCACGCCGCCCTCGAAAGCCGACACATCAATCAACGTCACTTCGAATTCCGATACCTGATCCGGCGTGGCAAGGTTCCCGACACGTTCCCGCAGCCCGGTGATCCGGGCGGAGATCCTGAGCGCGCGATCTCGTTGGGACGTGAAGATGACAAAGGGCTGCGGGAGATCACCGATCCGTTGGGCCTGGCTGCGGAACACATCCACGTCGATATCGGGTGAAAACAGGATGATGCCGTTGATCCGGTCGAGGATATTCGTCCGCCGCCCGATGCGAAGTTGACGCAGAGCCTCCATTACAACGCCGGACCCCAGGGAATGCGCCATCAGCACGATATCAAGACCGGCCTCCGCGATGATCGAAAGCAAGTCCTCCAACCCGTCCCGCGCGAACAGGGCCGAATCCCGATCATAGGCGTAGCCCAACGGATGCCCGGCGCTTGGCCATGAATAATGCACCGCGATGCCGGGGATCTGGAAATCGTGCCGGATCTGGGCGGTGCGATAGAGACCGGTGCCGAGCGTGCTGTTGAAGCCGTGAATGAACACCATCACTTCACGGGCTCCGGCGCGGTTTGCCTCTGTTTGCAGGGCGGTGCGAAAGGATTCGGCACTGCCAAGATGATCTCCGGCGATAGCAACGAAATCGGTGGTCGGGTCCGGGCCGCCCCGCCGCGTCCGGCCGGGTTCGACCGCGCCGTTTTCCCGGTCGGATGGGATCGATATCTCGAACCGGGCGAAGGACAGATGCTCCTGTCGCGTGTCCTGAAACCGGCCATCCGCGAAGATCCGATTGCTCGCCACCAGAACCGTTTCGGTACGGCCCATGCCTGCCGCATCCGGACGGATCAGGATGTCAGGCACCTGCCCGCATGCCGCCAGCGGCAGAGTTGCGACCCCCGAAAGAAGGGCGCGGCGCGTGATATGGTGCGACACGGACATGCCCCGCTTTAGCAGCAATGCGTTACAGAACGTAGCGGCTAAGATCCGTACTGCGCGTCAATTCGCCGAGGTTCTCCTCAACAAAGGCCGCGTCCACTGTCACCGCGTCACCAGGCCGATCCGGCGCAGTAAAGCTCAACTCCTCGAAGACCCGTTCCAGCACGGTATAGAGCCGCCGCGCCCCGATATTCTCGACGCTTTCGTTCACCTGGGCCGCGATATGGGCGAGCGCGGCAATGCCGTCTTCGGTGAAATCCACGCTCACCTCTTCTGTCGCCATCAGTGCGGTATATTGGCGAGTGAGCGCGTTGTCGGTTTCCGTCAGGATGCGCACGAAATCCTCCTCCGTCAGCGCCCGCAGGTTCACCCGGATCGGCAGGCGCCCCTGAAGCTCGGGCAGAAGGTCCGAGGGTTTCGCGATGTGAAACGCACCCGATGCGATAAAGAGGATATGGTCGGTTTTCACCGGCCCATGTTTGGTCGACACGGTCGTGCCTTCGATCAGCGGAAGCAGATCACGCTGCACCCCCTCGCGTGACACGTCGGCGCCGCGCGCATCGGATCGGGCGCAGACCTTGTCGATCTCGTCAATGAACACGATGCCATTCTGCTCCACCGCGCGCAGCGCTTCTTTCGTGACCAGTTCCGGATCAAGAAGCTTGTCCGCTTCTTCATCGATCAGGATCTCGTAGCTGGACGCGACGCTCAGCCGCCGCTTCACTTTCCGGCCGCCCATGCCTTTGAACAGATCGCCCAGGTTCATCATCCCGCCGCCCATTCCGCCAAGGCCGCCGGGCTGGCCGGGAATTTCGAAGCCGCCAAGCGGGTTGGAATTGTCGGTCACCTCAAGCTCGATGATTGTATCGTCAAGCTCTCCCGAGCGCAGTTTCTTGCGGAACATCTCGCGGGTCTGGTCCCGCGCCCCGTCGCCTGCGAGCGCTTCAATCACACGCTCTTCGGCGGCATTATGGGCCTTGGCCTTCACCTCTTCGCGCATGTTTTCGCGGATCATCACCTGGGCTGCATCCACCAGATCGCGCACGATCTGCTCCACGTCACGGCCGACATAGCCGACTTCGGTGAACTTGGTGGCCTCCACCTTGATGAACGGCGCCTTTGCCAGCTTGGCCAAACGGCGGCTGATTTCGGTTTTGCCGACGCCGGTGGGCCCGATCATCAGGATATTCTTGGGATAAACCTCATCCCGCAGATCATCACCCAGTTGCTTGCGCCGCCACCGGTTGCGCAGGGCCACGGCCACGGCGCGTTTGGCGTCTTTCTGGCCGATGATGAAGCGATCCAGCTCGCTGACGATTTCACGGGGGGTCAGGTCACTCATTGCGACACCTCTGATTGCGCCGGGATTACATTCCAGGGCGGTAATTTGGATTTTCCGGGAAAGGCGGGAAGGGCACGCATGATTGCGCCGCGCATCGCCTCCCATTGCGCGCCAAGCAGGACAAGGCCCGCCCCAAGCAGCAAGATGACGAAGAATGCGCCCTCACCCTCCACAACAGAGATGGAGAGCGCGACAACATAGCCGACGCCCGAGACGAGGAACGATCGACGGTCGATGATCACCGCGAAAAGCGCCATGATCGCGATGAACACGACCAGCGCCACTTTCGCGCCCGCATCGGGGGTTTGGAACAGCGTCAGCGCAACCGTGTTCACGATGGCCGGCGCGGCGATGACGTGCAGCCAGAAGCCCGACGCCGCCCGGCGCGTCACCCGGTGGGGGTCGGACATGTCGAAGGCCATGGCGATGGCAAGGCCGATCAACCCAAGAATGATGGTCAGGATTGCAAACGGGCCGTCCGCCGACAAAAGGAAGATGTCCTGCGTATTATCGGGGAAGGCTCCGCCAATCGTGACGATGCCGAACGTGGTCATCACAACCGAGGTCGCGATCAGGGCGACGGTGAAGGGCACCCGGAAGAAAAAGTAATGCAGGCAAAGCAGCACCCCGCCCATCGCCGAGGCGACGGTCCAGGCGATTTGAAACGGAAAATCCATCATCGCGGAAAAGGACAGCCCGAATTGGAGGGCCGATGCCGCATACATGACGACCAATGCAATCGACGGAGCCACCATCCGGCGGGTCAACGTGAAGTAGCGCGAGAGCCCGATCAGCGCCAACATGGCAACGGCGGACAGAACCATGCCAAGAATGAAGCCCTGCGTGGCACCAAAAACCGTTAGGCCCGTAAGGCCGAGCCAACCGGCAAACAGGATCGACAGCCCGACGACGATGAAGATCTCGTTGAACCCTTTGAAGAGTTCGAAGGGTTCGTCCAGCCCGGTTCGCCGGACCCGCACCCCTTCACGTTCTTCAGCCAGGTTGATCAGGGAGGCCGCCTGGGCCTCCGTCATCAACCCCGCGCCGACGGCAGCACGCAGATCATCGCGGGTCACATCGCTCATCCGCTGATGCTTTCCACCGTCAGGTTGCCATTGGTGTAGACGCAGATATCCGCCGCAATCTGCATCGCGTCGCGCGCGATGGCTTCGGCATCCCTGTCGCTGTCAAACATTCCGCGCGCGGCGGCGAGGGCATAGTTTCCGCCCGATCCGATGGCGGCGATCCCGTGCTCAGGCTCCAGCACGTCACCGGCCCCGGTGATGATGTAAAGCTCGGACCCGTCCGTCACGATCAGCATTGCTTCCAGCTTCTGCAGGTATTTGTCGGTGCGCCAATCCTTGGCAAGCTCGACAGAGGCGCGCTGAAGCTGCCCCGGCGTGGCTTCCAGCTTTGATTCCAGCCGTTCCAGCAAGGTAAAGGCATCCGCCGTGGATCCGGCAAATCCGCAGACCACGTCATATCCGCCGGGGTTCAGGCGCCGCACCTTCCGGGCCGAGCCTTTGATCACGGTCTGCCCAAGGCTCACCTGTCCGTCGCCGGCAACAACCACCTTGCCGCCCTTGCGAACGCCAATGATCGTGGTGCCATGCCAACCGGGAAATTCGTCTTGCGCCATCGGGGCCTCCATTCATTGAAGCCCTATATGGACAGCCTCACGCCGCGCGACAAGCTAGGCGCCGGGCCAGTGCCTTCGCCTTGGCACGCGAACGGCCAGCATCGGCATGAGCCAAGGCCCGCGAAACCGGTTCAGATCCAGCGCTTCGTGGACACCTACCGTCTCCTCACCATTGATCTTCGTTTTGATGGCAGAGCGGTTGTAAAACGGTGCATCCAGCATCGCCTTGACCTGATGAGGCCGAAAATCCGCGTCGGCGCGCGTGTCCCGTCGAACCATCCAGAACGGGCGGTTTAGTCTCTGTTTCGGGGGCAGATTGATCGAATAGGGCGTTCCATCGGCCGCGAACCCCATGCCTGTCGCCATGATCGATCCGTCCCGCCGTTCAAGGTCGTAAAAGCACGCTGATCCATCGGCCAGCGGAAACCGTCCCCACGTCCAATAGTTGAAATCCGCCTCCAAGGCGCGCGTCCCGAAATTCGCATCGAAATAGCCATGGCCGGTCCATGTCCAACCGGGCCGGTTCAGGTCGACGTCGATGCGCGCGGTTGGGGCGAAAGGGCGCCAGACATGGGCGCCATCGTCCGTCAGCGGCAGTTCCTGGTCGGTCAGGGCGGAGGGGCGGATCGTCACCGTCCCGGTGACCTTTTGGGCATGGGGTGTCGATATCTCGTCGATCTGCACTTCCAGCCGGTCGCCCTTCCAGACCATTGCACTGGGTCCGATCTGTAGCCGGTCCCGGGACAGGCCCAAGGCGTCTTCCCCCCGATCCGTCATCGTCCAACGCCCGCCGCGCCCATACGTCACCACGTTCAGGCAGCAGTGATTGGCGGGGTTTTTGCGTCCCGACCATCTGTACCACGGGCTGAAAACCGACCCTATGAAGCCGATGATGGAGATGGCGCGGTCGCCATCGTCGCTGATCCCGTCGACATACCACCAGGCGTAACCGTCCGGCGGAACCTCGATGTCGAAGCAAGGTCGCGCATGATCGCCGCGGCCGCGTGCTTGCCGGAGAGGCAGGCCATCGGGACGCCCGCCCCCGGATGGGCTCCGCCGCCGGCCAGATAGAGACCCGGGATCGCCGTTCGCGCTGTCGGTCTCTGGAACGTCGCCGCCATTCCGTGCGGGCTCCTCCCGTAAAGGGAACCGTCCGATGCGGGAAAGGCCCTGTCGAAGTCCAGCGGTGTGGTCAATGCGCTGATCGGAGGTGTCGGAGAGAAGGTCAAACCCATCATCTGAAGCGTCTCGAACGTGCGTGTTCGACATGTTTTTCTCTCCTCATCGGTCGTCTGATGGCCGGGTGGACCATTCATGATGATCTCGAACCGTTCCGGCCCATTGGGCCGATCGACGCCACGGTCCTGTGCGCAGACATACAGGGTTGCGTCGCGTGGCATGCGACCCCTGGCCAAGTCGCCGAATTCCACCTTCGGGTCGTTGCAGAAAAAGACGTTGTGATGGGCCAGATCGACACCACTCGGCTCCGCCGCAAACCCCCAAACAAAGGCCGACAAGCTGCGAGGTTCGGTGCCAGATGCGGGAACGGAGGCGGCGACGTCATGTCCCAGGAGCCCGGTTCGGAGCGCCTTGGGATCTCCGTTGAACACGACAATATCGGCCGCGAACTGGCTGCCATCCGCCAGTTCGATCCCACTTACCCGGTCGCCTTGGCGTGTGATCCGGTGGACCCGCTGGCCACACGAAAACGCGACACCCTTCGTAACGGCCAGGTCGTGCATCGCAGCGGCAAGGGCATGCATGCCGCCCTCCACTGACCAGACGCCTTGCGCTTCCGAGTGCCAGATCAGCCCCAGCACGGCAGGGCTGGCGTAGGGAGAGCCACCAACATAGGTCGCGTAGCGCCCGAAGAGCTGCTGCAATCGCGCGTCTTTGAAACGCAGCTTCAGATTTTGCGACAGCGTCAGGCCCGGCGCCATGGCGGGGATCAGCCCCGGATTGCTCAAAACGTGGGCGGTCAGCCCGCCTAATTCCGGCTTTTCGGATTGCATGATCGGCTTGTCGAAGGCCTCGAACAAACGCTTCGCGGAATCAGAAAACTTTAGAAAGTCCCGCCGCGCCCGGCTGCCTGCAAAGGATTGTATCGCGTCGGCGCTCGCAGCCACATCGTCGTGGAGATCGAGGCTCGATCCATCCCGCCACCGATGCCGCGCCAGGATCGGATCGCGGTGCAGCGTGACGTGATCCGTCAGCTGCTCGCCGAGATCGGCGAACAGATCCTCAAAAACGGGCCGCATCGTCAATACAGTCGGTCCGATATCAACCGGCCCGGCGACCGAGGGGGCCGTACGCATCTTGCCACCCGGCCCATCTGCCATCTCGATCACGCTGACCGCGCAGCCTTGTGCAGCCAGCCGTAACGCAGCCGAAAGCCCGCCGATACCGGCGCCAATAACAACGACACGGGTCTGCTTTTGGGTCAGCGGGCGATCTCCAATGTGTCAGCTTATGTTGACAGCATTCCGATATATGTCCAGTCTGATTTACATATTGCCCGTCCAGCTGTTGGACCGAATCTTTGGCGGAGGTGCCACACATGCCCCTGAAGTCTCGTATCGAACGGGCGATAACCGCAGCGATTGCGGCGGGGCAGGGCGCCGATGCGCCGCCCAAGCTGGCAAGCGCGCTTGATTATGCCGTCAACCCGGGCGGTGCGCGGATCAGGCCGACGATCTGCCTGTCGGTTGCGCTCGCCTGTGGCGACGATCAGCCCGACATCGCCGATGCCGCTGCAACCTCGATCGAGTTGATTCACTGCGCCAGCCTCGTCCATGACGACATGCCGTGTTTTGACAATGCGGATACGCGCCGGGGCAAGCCCTCCGTGCACAAGGCCTATGGCGAAGCGCTTGCGCTTCTGACCGGCGACTCTCTGATCATTGCGTCGTTCGAAGCGTTGGCCCGCGTGGCCGATCGCGACCCGAAACGTGCGATCGAGCTGATCCGTGTGCTTGGCCAATCCACCGGTATGCCCGGTGGCATTTGCGCGGGGCAGGGTTGGGAGAGTGAAGAGAAGATCGACCTGTCGGCCTACCACCGCGCCAAGACCGGTGCTTTGTTCACGGCCGCCACACGTATGGGTGCCGCTGCCGCAGGCCACGATCCTGCGCCCTGGACGGAGCTTGGCGCGCGCATCGGTGAGGCCTTCCAGGTCGCCGATGATCTGCGCGACGCGCTTTATGACGAGAGCGTCTTGGGCAAACCCGCCCATCAGGATGAAATCAACGGCCGCCCCAATGCCGTGTCCGAACTCGGCGTACGCGGGGCGATCAAACGGCTCGAAGATATCCTGTCCGGCGCGATCTCCTCCATACCGTCCTGTCCGGGCGAGGCGATGCTGGCCGAGATGGTGCGAAAGACAGCTGAACGGCTGACGCCGGTTCTCCCAACCATCCAGGCGGCCGAATAGGTATGGCGCTGGCGGATCGGCAGGCCCCCGACCGCGTCCCGCTACGCGACCGGCTCTACGCCTGGCGCACTGCACTGATCGGGTCACGCGCGTTCCAGAAACGTGCGGCCCGTTTGCCCCTTGCCGCCCAGATTGCCCGGAAAGACGGCGAAGCATTGTTCGATCTGGTGGCCGGGTTTGTGCATAGCCAGATTTTGATGGCGTTTGTGGCGCTGGACCTGCCCGACCATCTGGCGCATCGGCCCCGTGATCTCGGCGAACTCGCCCGTCTGACTGGAATCCCCGAAGCGCGGATGCGAGTCCTTGCCCAAGGCGCAAGCGCGCTTGGCCTGATGGTGCGGCGACGGGATGGGCGTTACGCGCTCGGGCGCTTGGGTGCGGCCTTGCCGGGCATTCCGGGCGTCATGCAAATGATCTGCCACCATGACGTGCTCTACCGCGATCTGTCGGATCCGGTCGCGTTTTTCCGGGACGGGTCAAACACCGAGCTTGCCGCGTTCTGGCCCTATGTCTTTGGCGCGCAAGGGGGCGTCGATCCGGATGTGGCCGCGACCTATTCCGACCTGATGGCCGACAGCCAAACGCTTGTGGCTGAGGAGGCCCTGGCTCATCTGGATCTGAGTGATGCCGACACGCTGCTTGATATCGGCGGTGGCACAGGTGTGTTTCTTGCAGCGACCGGCGCGGCTTACCGCAACCTCAATCTTCATCTGTTTGACCTGCCGGAAGTTGTAGCGCCCGCCGCCGCGCGGTTCGATCGTGACGGCCTGACCGCACGAAGTCAGATCACCAGTGGATCGTTTCGAACCGACTCGCTGCCGCGCGGGGCTGATGTGATCAGCCTCGTTCGGGTGCTCTATGACCATTCGGATGAAACGGTGCGCATGCTGCTCGCCAAGGTGCACGCGGCGCTGCCCGATGGCGGCCGTATCATTGTGGCCGAACCGATGTCTGGTGGCGCAACGCCTACCCGGCCGGGAGACGCCTATTTCGGGATCTACTGCATGGCGATGCAGACCGGACGGGCGCGCAGCGCGGACGAGATTCGCGCCCATCTGGATGCTGTCGGGTTCACGCAAACCAAGAGCGTGAAAACAAGCCGCCCCTTCGTCACCGGGCTAGTCCTTGGAAACAAGGCGTAATCGCCCGCCAGACGTTTCACTTACAATGTCTATTATAATTGACATGTGAAAGTGTCAGGTTAGACTGACACTCAAGATACTGCCGCGCAGCCGGGGATTCTCGATAATCCAGCTCCGCCGCAGAGCGTTCGCCTAGAGGGAGTTGGCCAGTTTGCATAGCACGGCTGTCATATTGGAAGCGCCCCGGACGTTGTCTCTCGGACGCGTCGCGCTCAGCGATCCAGGTGACGCGGATCTGGTCATCGACATCCATTATTCCGGGATTTCCACGGGCACCGAGAAGCTCTTCTGGTCCGGTGACATGCCGCCCTTTCCGGGGATGGGATATCCGCTGGTGCCGGGATATGAGGCCGCGGGTGAGGTGGTTGATGCCCCCGTTGGCACCGGCTTCAAGCCTGGTGACCGCGTGTTCGTGCCGGGCGCGAATTGTTATGGCGACGTGAAGGGCCTCTTTGGCGGCGCATCCAACCGCCTCGTGACATCCGCCGACCGCGTGGTGAAAATCGATCCTGCCCTGAAGGCCGAAGGCGCGCTTCTGGCGCTTGCGGCAACGGCGCGTCATGCCATGGCCGGGCTCGACAAATGCTTGCCGGATCTGATCGTCGGCCATGGTGTCTTTGGCCGCCTTCTGGCGCGGCTTACCCTGGCGGCGGGTGGAAAAGCCCCCACCGTCTGGGAGATCGATGCTGATCGCGCCATGGGTGCCGAGGGATACGAGGTCGTTCATCCCGATGCGGATGAGCGTCGCGACTATGGCTGCATCTATGATGCAAGCGGCCAGTCCGACCTTCTCAATACCCTGATCGGGCGTCTGGCCAAGGGTGGTGAGATTGTCCTGGCGGGGTTCTATCCGGAGCCGCTGTCCTTCGCCTTCCCGCCCGCCTTCATGCGCGAGGCGCGCCTGCGCATTGCCGCCGAATGGACCCGGGATGACCTTGTGGCGACGCGTGACCTGATCGACCACGGCGCCCTGAGCCTTGATGGCCTGATTACACATACCCGCCCGGCGGACCAAGCCGCCGAGGCCTATCAGACCGCGTTCGAAGATGCCGCGTGCCTGAAGATGATCCTGAATTGGGAGACCGCTGCATGAGCCTCGACACGCCCCCGAACCTGCGGGACTACGACGCCGCGCTGCGCGACGAAGCCGCCGAACCAACCCTGGAAGTGCCCCAGGGCGAGCCAACCAAGAAGACCCAGATCATCGCGATTTACGGCAAGGGCGGCATCGGCAAATCCTTCACGCTGGCCAATCTCAGCCACATGATGGCGGAACAGGGGAAGCGCGTACTTTTGATCGGATGTGACCCTAAGTCCGACACAACTTCGCTATTATTCGGGGGCAAAGCTTGCCCTACCATTATCGAGACCTCGACCCAGAAGAAGCTCGCTGGAGAAGAGGTCAAGATCGGTGATGTCTGCTTTAAGCGAGGTGGCGTTTTCGCCATGGAGCTTGGTGGCCCCGAAGTGGGTCGCGGTTGTGGAGGTCGAGGCATTATCCACGGCTTCGAGTTACTAGAAAAACTCGGCTTCCACGATTGGGACTTCGACTACGTCCTGCTCGATTTCCTGGGTGATGTTGTGTGTGGCGGCTTCGGCCTGCCGATCGCCCGTGACATGGCGCAGAAGGTGATCCTGGTCGCCTCCAATGATCTTCAGTCGCTCTACGTCGCCAACAACGTCTGCTCCGCCGTCGAGTATTTCCGCAAGATGGGCGGCAATGTCGGCGTGGCCGGGCTGGTCATCAACAAGGACGATGGCTCGGGCGAGGCACAGGCCTTTGCGAAATCCGTCGATATCCCTGTCCTCGCGTCGATCCCGCAAGACGACGATCTGCGCAAGAAATCCGCGAATTACCAGATTGTCGGCACCGGCGAGAGCCAGTGGGGCGGCTTGTTTGCGGCCCTGGGCGACAACGTCGCCGTCGCCCCGCCCATGCGGCCTGCCGCACTGACACAAGATGAATTGCTCGCGCTGTTTGACGGGTCTGATACCGGCGCTGGCGTGGTTCTGGAACCTGCTACAGATACCGACATGCGCGGAAGCAACGCAGTCGTGAAGGAATCGTTGGAGGTGATCTATGACGATTCGTGACGAACTTCAGAAGATGCGGACGTTCAACGACAAGGTGCTCGCCGAAAACAAGCAGATGTTGGAAACGGCCATGGAATCGCGCCGAAAGACCGCTGAGGCCAAGGAGGATTGCGCCAATAGCATCGCATTCCTCGATGCGGTTGAGAAGCGCATGGCAAAGGCGGTAGCCAAGTCGTGAGCGCCGAGATGACATACGACGCCACCGCTGAGGTGGAGGTGATCGAAGGTGAGGCCGTCGAAACAGGAGCGCCTTCCGGTGGTGACGGTATGGGCTGTCACGCCGGTGCGGGCGAGATGGAGGCCGCCGCGCGCAGCGCAGGCAAATCCGAGATTTTGGATCAATTCGCCAAGGACTACCCGCAAGGCCCCCACGACAAGCCGCAATCGATGTGCCCGGCTTTTGGCTCGCTCCGTGTGGGCCTCAGGATGCGCCGAGTAGCGACGATCCTGTCGGGATCGGCCTGCTGTGTGTATGGCCTGACCTTCGTGTCCCATTTCTACGGCGCCCGCCGGTCGGTGGGGTACGTTCCGTTCAATTCTGAATCGCTTGTCACCGGCAAGTTGTTTGAAGACATCAGAGACGCCGTGCACGAGATGGCCGACCCCGAGCGTTACGACGCCATTGTGGTCACCAACCTCTGCGTGCCCACGGCGTCCGGAGTTCCGTTGCGGCTGCTGCCCGACGAAATCAATGGGGTCCGGATCGTCGGTATCGACGTTCCGGGCTTCGGAGTACCGACCCATGCGGAGGCGAAAGATGTCCTCGCCGGGGCGATGCTCAATTATGCCCGACAGGAAGTGGAGGCCGGTCCAGTTATGGCTCCTGTCTCGGGCGTTTCAGACCGTCCAACAGTTACGCTGTTGGGCGAAATGTTCCCTGCGGATCCCTTGGGAATCGCAGGGATGCTCGCGCCACTCGGTCTGGCGGCAGGTCCGGTCGTTCCCTGCCGTGAGTGGCGTGAGCTCTATTCCGCGTTGGACAGTGAGGTGGTGGCCGCGATCCACCCCTTCTACACCAGCGCCGTGCGTGAATTCCAAGCCGCGGGTCGCACCGTGGTTGGCTCCGCGCCCGTGGGCCACGATGGCACCGCCGCCTGGCTCGCCGCGATTGGCGATGCTTACAATGTCCCCGCCGACAAAGTGGCTGAGGCGCAAAACGCGTTCCTGCCCGCGATCAAGGGCGCGTTGGCGTCTGTGCCAATCAACGGCACGATCACGCTGTCGGGCTACGAGGGCTCGGAATTGCTGGTTGCCCGCCTCCTGATCGAATCCGGTGCCAATGTGCCCTATGTCGGTACCGCCTGCGCCAAGACGCCTTGGTCCGCGCCCGATCTCGAATGGCTCGAGTCCCGCGGCGTGAAGGTCAAATTCCGCGCCTCCCTCGAAGATGATTGCGCCGCGATGGAAGGCATCAGGCCCGACCTCGCCATCGGCACGACGCCCGTGGTGCAGAAGGGCAAAGAGCTTGGAATTCCAAGCCTTTACTTCACCAACCTGATCTCGGCTCGCCCCCTTATGGGTCCCGCCGGAGCAGGCTCCTTGGGGCAGGTCGTCAATGCCGCCATGGCCAACAAGGACCGCATGTCTCACATGCGCGAGTTCTTCGAAGGCGTCGGCTCCGAAGATACGGCAGGCGTCTGGGAAGGCGCCCCGAACCTGCGCCCCGAATTCCGCGCCCAGAACCTGAAAAAGCTGGAACGTGCCGAAAAGGCCCGTTTGGCCGCGAATGGCGGTGTGAAATGCTGATCCAGGACCACGATAGGGCAGGCGGCTACTGGGGAAGCGTCTACGCGTTCACCGCGGTCAAAGGCCTCCAATGCATCATTGATGGACCCGTCGGATGTGAAAACCTGCCTGTCACCTCGGTCCTGCATTACACCGACGGCCTGCCGCCCCATGAATTGCCCATCGTGGTGACGGGATTGGGCGAAGAGGAGTTGGGCCGCGATGGCACCGAGGGCGCGATGAAGCGCGCCTGGGGTACGCTGGATCCGGCCCTTCCCGCCGTGGTCGTGACCGGTTCGATTGCCGAGATGATCGGCGGTGGCGTGACGCCGATGGGCACCAATATCCAGCGCTTCCTGCCGCGCACGATTGACGAAGACCAATGGGAAAGCGCCGACCGCGCGATGACGTGGATCTTCACTGAATTCGGCATGACCAAGGGCCGGATGCCGAAGGAGAAGAAACGCGAAGAGGGTAGCCCACCCCGCGTGAATATCCTCGGGCCGATGTACGGCACCTTCAACATGCCCTCCGACCTCGCCGAAATCCGCCGCCTGGTTGAGGGCATCGGATGTGAGGTCAACATGGTGATGCCGCTAGGCGCCCATGTGGCGGAGATGCGCGATCTGGTGAATGCCGACGTCAACATCTGCATGTATCGCGAGTTCGGCCGTGGCCTGTGCGAAGTCCTCGCCAAGCCCTATCTGCAAGCGCCGATCGGCGTTGAATCGACCACGAAATTCCTGCGGAAGCTGGGTGAGTTGACGGGCCTCGATCCGGAACCGTTCATCGAGCAGGAAAAGCACTCCACCATCAAGCCGGTCTGGGATCTCTGGCGCTCCGTCACGCAGGATTTCTTTGCCACGGCCTCCTTCGGGATCGTCGCGAATGAGACCTATGCGCGCGGTGTCCGAAAATTCCTGGAAGATGACCTCGGCTTCCCCTGCGCCTTCGCCGTCGCCCGTGTGGCTGGCAAGAAGACGGACAATGAACAGGTCCGCGCCATGATCAGCGAAAAACGCCCGCTGATCCTTATGGGGTCGATCAACGAAAAGATGTACCTGGCGGAAATGGCGGCCGGTCACGGCCCCAAGCCCGCCTTCATCCCGGCGAGCTTCCCGGGCGCCGCGATCCGCCGCGCCACCGGCACGCCGTTCATGGGCTATGCCGGGGCCACCTATATGCTGCAAGAGGTCTGCAACGGCCTCTTTGACGCGCTGTTCCATATTCTGCCGCTGGGCAGCGAGATGGACAGCGCCGCCGCCACGCCCGCCACCCTGCGCCGCGATTTCCCGTGGGAGCCGGACGCCCAGGCGCTTCTGGATCGGATCGTGGCCGAACACCCCATTCTCACCCGCATCTCTGCCGCCAAGACCCTTCGCGATGCCGCCGAAAAGGCCGCGCTCGAAGGCGGGGCAGAGCGGGTGATGAAAGACACCGTCAAGCGCCTGGCGCCTGCCGGTTTTGATTTCGAGGAGGAGGAGAAATCAAATGAGTGACATGACCTCGAACAGCCCCGTTCCGGCACGCACCAAGCCGCCGAAAACGGAGTTCATGATCTACTTCGGGATCATCTTCCTGGCGACATTGCCGCTGGCCACGCTGACATGGGCCCTGGCGGCAATCAAGTCGGGGAGCCTGACCGATAAGGGCCCGATCAAACGGGCCTGGAGCCAAGCCGGAATGATCACACCGATGATCTTCGCGGCCTGACAGATTCGGGCCTGACCCGCGTATTCGAGCCTGTCTAGACCCAGGCGAGCGGATCGGCCCAAACGATATTCTCGGCGTGACGACCGGAGCCGGGGCCAAGTTCATCTGAGGCATGCGCAAGCACGCCGAAGGGTGGAATGCCGACAGGGCAATGAGGCCTTGTCGGGGCCCGGCCGCAGGGTTTGCGGCATCAGTCTGACGTTCCGGAGGAAAATATGGCTGATAATTCCGATCTGTCTTTCACAGGTCTCACCGACGAACAGGCGCAAGAGCTGCACGCGGTGTATATGAGCGGGCTCTGGCTTTTCTCGGCCGTTGCCCTTGTTGCTCATATCGCCACGTACATCTGGGCGCCCTGGTTCTGAGGAAGGGGTAGAGAATGGCTAAGTTCTACAAAGTCTGGCTCATTTTCGACCCGCGTCGCGTGTTCGTGGCGCAGGGCGTATTCCTCTTCCTGCTGGCAGCGATGATCCACCTGGTGGTTCTGTCGTCCGGCATGAACTGGTTCGAGTCTGCCGCGATGAACATGGGGTTCGGCGGCGAGTAAGCCCCCGACATCCATAGCTTCACGGCATTGATAACAGCTGCGGGCGGGGTTTCACCGTCTCGCCCGCGGCAAACCGAAAACGACATGACTGACGGCTGACCAAAGGGACATGCCGCCAAACGCGGAGAGAGCGCATGGCTTTGCTGAGCTTCGAGAAGAAATATCGCGTCCGGGGTGGGACGCTGGTTGGCGGTGATCTGTTCGACTTCTGGGTGGGTCCATTCTACGTGGGCTTCTTCGGCGTCACGACCGCATTTTTTGCATTACTGGGGACGATCCTGATCTTCTGGGGCGCGGCCATGCAAGGCACGTTCAACCCCTGGACGATCAACATCGCCCCGCCGGATCTGAGCTATGGGCTTGGGTTCGCGCCGCTGATGGAGGGGGGCCTTTGGCAGATCATCACGTTCTGCGCGATCGGCGCCTTCGTCAGCTGGGCGCTGCGCGAGGTTGAGATCAGCCGCAAGCTGGGCATCGGATATCACGTCCCCTTCGCCTTCAGCTTCGCGATCTTCGCCTATGTCACGCTGGTGGTGTTCCGCCCGCTTCTGATGGGCGCATGGGGCCACGGTTTCCCGTACGGGATTTTCAGCCACCTCGATTGGGTGTCGAATGTCGGGTATTCCTACCTGCACTTCCACTACAACCCGGCGCATATGATTGCGGTGACGCTGTTCTTCACCACAACCTTCGCGCTGGCGTTGCATGGTGGCCTGATCCTGTCGGCGGCGAACCCTGAAAAGGGCACGATCATGAAGACGCCGGATCATGAGGACAGCTTCTTCCGCGATTTTATCGGATATTCGGTCGGCACGCTTGGGATCCACCGCGTGGGTCTGTTCCTGGCGCTGGCCGCCGGGTTCTGGAGCGCGGTCTGCATCGTGATTTCCGGCCCGGTCTGGACGGCCGGTTGGCCGGAATGGTGGAACTGGTGGCTCGACCTGCCGATCTGGCCGGACCAGGGCGTGGTCTATGACACCACGGGCGCGGCCACAATCGGCGCGAACGCCCCCGTGCTTGTGGGAGGGGAGTGAGACATGGCTTATCTCGAATATCAGAACTTCTTCACCCAAGTGCAGGTTCAGGGCGAACCGGAAGTCGGCATGGACGATCAGGGCACGCTTGCCCGTGAACGGACTAGCGGAGCCCGATTTTCGACCCTGCTTGGCTGGTTAGGTAATGCACAGCTTGGACCGATCTACCTGGGTTGGGCCGGATTGGTCAGCCTGGCCACCGGCCTTGCCTGGTTCAACATTGTCGGCTTCAACATGCTGTCACAGGTCGACTGGTCGATCCCGCAATTCATCCGGCAGCTGTTCTGGCTGGCGCTGGAGCCGCCGGGCCCGGAATGGGGCCTTCGGATGCCACCGCTCAATGATGGCGGCTGGTACATCATCTCCAGCTTCTTCCTGCTGATCTCGGTGATGAGCTGGTGGCTCAGGACATACCTGCTGGCGGTCGAACATCAGATGGGCAAACACATCGCCTGGGCGTTCCTCGCGGCGATCTGGCTGTTCCTTGTGCTCGGCCTGTTCCGTCCGATCCTGATGGGGTCGTGGAGCGAAGCCGTTCCCTACGGCATCTTCCCGCACCTCGATTGGACCACGGCCTTCTCGATCCGCTACGGCAACCTCTACTACAACCCGTTCCACTGCCTCTCGATCGTGTTCCTCTACGGCTCCGTCCTGCTCTTCGCGATGCATGGCGCGACCATCCTGGCCGTCTCCCGGTACGGCGGCGACCGGGAGCTGGAGCAGATCGTGGATCGCGGCACGGCCTCGGAACGTGCCGGCCTGTTCTGGCGCTGGACCATGGGGTTCAACGCCACGATGGAGGGTATCCACAGATGGGCCTGGTGGTTCGCGGTGCTGACGCCGATCACCGGCGGGATCGGCATCCTTCTGACCGGCACCGTCGTCGATAACTGGTTCATCTGGGCCCAGGAACACAACTTCGCCCCCGATTATCTGGGCGCCTATGGCTACGAGGCCTACGGCTCCTACGAGGACTTCGGCGGCGTCACGCGGGGGGAGGAGTGATCCATGTTTCCCAAGTGGTTTGACAAGTGGAACCAAGACAATCCCACCAACATCTTTGGCCCGGCGATTGCCGTCGGTGCCTTGGGCGGGGCGGTCTTTGTCGCGGCGATGATCGTGGGCTTCGGACAGCCTTATGCCACGGCCTCGATGCAAACGGGCCCGCGCGGCACCGGCATGCATGTGCAGGAGTTCATCGGCGATCTGGCGAATGGTGACCCCACGGTCGCGGATTTCTATACCGATGAGCCGTTTGTTCCGGAAGAGGGCGAGGAACTGGCCGGCGATATCTACGAGAACGTGCAGGTTCTCGGGGATCTGACCGATGCCAACTTCAACCGGCTGATGAGCGCGATTACCCTGTGGGTCGCGCCGGATGAGGGCTGTACCTACTGCCATGCGGGTGCCAATGACGGCGAATATGCGGAGGACGACCTTTATACAAAGGTTGTGGCTCGCAACATGCTGCTGATGACGCGCAACATCAACGTCAATTGGGACGCGCATGTGAATGCCAATTACGAGGTTGGCGTCACCTGCTACACCTGCCACCGCGGCCAGCCGGTTCCGAATAACATCTGGTATCGGATCAGCCCGGTGAATGAGAATGCGGAAGGCTGGAGCGCCAACCAGAACCGCGCGACGATGACGTCGAACTTCACGTCTCTGCCGTCGGATTACCTGGAGCATTACCTGCTTGAGGCCGACGACGGTGGTTACAACCAGATCGCCGTCCATGACCTCGACAGCCGGGTGCAACAGCAACCGGGCGATCCGCTGATCCAGCAGACCGAGCGGACGTATGGCTTCATGAACTACATCTCGAATTCGTTGGGGGTGAATTGTGTCTTCTGCCACAACTCCCGCGCGTTCTACGATGGTGGCCAGAATACGCCGCAATGGGGCACAGCTTCGCTTGGCATCCTGATGGTGCAGGAGATGATTGCCGAACACCTGCTTCCGCTGGAAGAGGTCTATCCCGAAGAGCGGCTTGGGCCGGTCTATGGTGATGCACCCCTGGCGGCCTGCCGCACCTGTCACCAAGGCTATCAGCAACCGCTGAACGGGCTGAACGTGATCGCGAATTGGCCTGAGCTGAACGTGATCGATGGCCCGCCGGATTACTCCGCGTGGGAAACCGCAGCGGCTGAGCCGGAGGCGGAGGCGGAAGAGGTCGATGCCGAGGATTTGGATCCCGAGGCCGAAGCACCCGAGACCGATGCCGAGGCCGACGACGCCGACGAAGAGGCTGAAGATCCCGACGCCGAGGAGGAGGCCACGGAGTAACGCCAGCCATCCCCGGGCGATGCCAGCCATGGCCCGGGGATGATGCCACGACCCGATGGACGTCAGACCCCCATCGGCGATCAGATACACGCCCCGTTCCCGTCTCGAACGCGCGTGTTCGAGACAAAGGAATGACCCCATGGATCGCCCCCACACGCCCGTTCTTGATAACGTTACCTATCCATCGGACCTGCGCCGTCTGTCCAACGCGGACCTGGCGCAATGTGCCGATGAGCTGCGCGCGGAAGTCATTTCCGCCGTCTCGGAGACCGGGGGCCACCTTGGATCGTCACTTGGCGTGGTTGAGCTGTCCGTGGCCATCCACGCTGTATTCAACACGCCCTATGACAAGCTTGTCTGGGATGTCGGCCACCAATGCTACCCGCACAAGGTGCTGACCGGGCGGCGCGACCGTATCCGCACGCTCCGCCAGAAGGGGGGGCTGTCCGGCTTCACCAAGCGGTCCGAGTCGGAATACGATCCCTTCGGCGCGGCCCATTCTTCGACCTCCATATCCGCCGCCCTTGGGTTCGCCGCCGCGAGCGATCTGGGGGAAGCGACGGGTGACGCGATTGCCGTTATCGGCGATGGGTCCATCTCCGCGGGTATGGCCTACGAGGCGCTGAACAATGCAGGTGACCTCGGCAAACGCCTGTTCGTCATCCTGAATGACAATGACATGTCCATCGCGCCTCCGGTCGGGGCGATGTCGCGCTACCTGACCGACCTGCAATCGCCGCTGGCGACCCTCAAGGACATTGCGGACGGCGTGGCGGCGAACTTGCCGGCACCCATCCGAAAAGGGGCAGAGCGTGCGCGCGAACTGGTGACGGGCCACCAGCCCTCCGCGACCCTTTTCGAGCATCTGGGCTTCACCTATGTCGGCCCCATCGATGGCCACAACATGGAGGAGCTTCTGACGACCCTGCGCGCCGCAAAGGCCCGTGCGGATGGCCCGATCCTGATCCATGCCGTCACCGTGAAGGGGAAGGGGTATAGCCCGGCCGAGCTGTCTGACGATTGTTATCACGGTGTCGCCAAGTTCGATGTCGCCACGGGGCAGCAAAAGAAGTCGGCCCCCAACGCGCCGAGCTACACGAGCGTCTTTGGGCAGATCCTATTGCGCATGGCAGAGACGGATTCCCGCGTCGTCGGCGTCACGGCGGCAATGCCCGGCGGGACCGGTATCGCGACGCTGCAGAAGGCGATGCCCAAACGTGTGTTCGATGTTGGCATAGCTGAACAACATGCGGTCACGTTCAGCGCAGGCATGGCCGCCGGTGGCCTCAAACCCTTCTGCGCGATCTACTCTAGCTTTTTGCAACGGGGCTACGATCAGGTGGTTCATGACGTTGCCCTGCAAAAGCTCCCCGTGCGGTTCATGATCGACCGGGCGGGGTTGGTCGGTGCCGATGGCCCGACCCATGCGGGTGCCTTCGATATCGGGTATCTGGCGGCATTGCCCCACATGACCGTGATGGCCTGCGCGGACGAGGCGGAATTGGTGCACATGATGGCGACGGCCGCCGCCTATGAGGGTGGCCCGATTGCCCTGCGCTACCCGCGCGGCGAAGGCACCGGCGTTGACCTGCCGGAGCGGGGTGAGGTGTTGGAGATTGGCAAAGGCCGTGTGATCCAAGAGGGTCGCGATGTCGCGATCCTGTCCCTCGGTGCCCATCTGGAGGAGGCAAAGGATGCGGCCACGGCCCTTGAAGCGCGCGGCCTGACCGTCACCATTGCCGATGCCCGTTTCGCCAAACCGCTTGATACGGCGCTTGTAGATCAGCTGATGGCCGATCACACGGCGCTCATTACCGTGGAGCAGGGGGCGATGTTAGGCTTTGGTGCCATCGTCCTCCACCATCTCGCCGCGACAGGGCAGCTCGATGGGCGTTGTGCCGTCCGTACCATGCATCTGCCCGACCGTTTCATCGATCAGGCGAGCCCGGCGGAGATGTATGAGGATGCAGGTCTCTCCGCATCCGACATCGCGAATACGGCGCTGGATGCTCTTGGCATTGCTGTGGGTAAGTTCGAAGGCAGATCAAGCGCGTAACAAATGGCCGCCGAGGTAGATCAATTTCTTCCCGGGCCTTGGTTGCCGGGTAGGTTGCTTTTTCAGGAATCCTTGAAAATCAAATCGGAATACTCGCGCAGGTAGATCTGGAGCCAGGGCGTAAACCCGTCCGGCGCCTGCATCACTTTTTCCGCCAACCTGTCGAGCGGGTGCCAGATCGTGTCCATGACCTCGTCGGGGTTCATCACGGGCTCCGTCCCTGGGGGCATTTCGCCCACAAAGATATCCACAACCTCATGCTCGATCAGGCCACCGCCGACATCGGCGCGATACTCAACGGTATCGCGGTAGATCAGCGGAACATTCGTGATCCCAAGCTCTTCATTCAGCCGCCGGATGGCACAATCCAAACCGCTTTCATCCCAGTGGGGGTGGGTGCAGCAGGTATTCGCCCAAAGACCCGGCGTATGATATTTCCCCAGCGCCCGCCGTTGCAGCAGCACATCACCGTCTCGAAGAATGAAGACGGAAATCGCCTTGTGCCGAAGGCCACGCTGATGCGCCTCCAGTTTCTCCACAGGCTGCAACGTGCCGTCGATCCAGGTGGGAATGTGTATTGTCATGCGCGTGTTGCTGAGACGAGGCCGGTCAGATGGGCGAGGTTCTTGATACCGATCTTGATATGCGCCAGCGGGCGGGCCTTGACCAGTTTCTTGTTCATATAGGCCTCGAATGTCAGGCGCTGCACGTCGATATCATGGCACAGCGTCACGAACCGTTCGCGGCGCTCGTCAGATTTGTAATAGGCGTTCTGCATCGCGCCGAGAACTTTGAAAACCTGCTTGTGTTCCCGCATGAACAGTTTGCGCGCCAGTTGCAGATCCTTCACGCGGCCCGACTGCAGGGTGGCGGCGGCAGCGGTGGCCGCGACACGGCCCCCGACCATCGCGTAATAAATGCCCTCACCTGAGGACGGCGCCACAACGCCCGCCGCGTCACCCGCCAGCACCACGTCGCTGCCATTGTCCCAGCGATCCAGCGGTTTCAACGGGATCGGCGCGCCTTCCTTGCGGATGGTTTTGCAATCTTCGAGGCCGGACGCCACGCGCAACGCTGCCGTCGCTTCCTTGAGGTCCACGCCTTTGACCATGGAGCCCATGCCGACGCTGGCTGATTGGCCATGGGGGAAAACCCAGCCGTAGAAATCCGGGCTGATCGCGCCGTCATAGATCACATCGCAGCGCTTGGGGTCATATTCGCCACGGGCACCGGGGCTTTCGATGATCTCGTGGTAAGCGATCACGTAAGGGATCTTGTCACCTCCCGCCACTTCCGTCCGCGCCACGTTGGATCGCGCGCCGTCCGCCCCAATCACGATCTTGCCGGTTAGGGTCTGTTCGTCACCACTCGCCTTGTCGCGGTAATGCACATGGGTGCCGTCCGCATCGCGGGTGATCTTGGTGTAGGTGCCGGTGAAGCGCTCCGCCCCGGCCTCCTGCGCACGCACGCGCAGGAATTCGTCGAAATGCTCTCGATCCACCATACCCACAAAGCCGTTCTCGATCGGGATGTCGACGCGGCGTTTGGTGGGGGAGATCATGCGTGCCGTGGTGATCTTGGCGACGAGCTGATCGTCCGGGATCAGAAAATCCGCGATCAGGCGCGGCGGGATCGCACCGCCGCAGGGCTTGATCCGCCCGTCGCGATCGATGAACGCCACCAAATGACCGGACCGCGCCAGATCTTCGGCGGCGGTGGCACCAGACGGGCCGCCTCCCACAACGATGGCGTCATAGATCATGCTCATTCTCCCGGTTGCAGGGTGGGCGAAGGTGTTCGCGATTTCAGAAGTCGTCCGGCGACCAGCGCCGCGGCGAGGAACAGGATGGCCTCAAGCCCGAAGACGGTGCCGTATGCGGCCTCTATCGGCAGGGCAAGGCGGGCGACATCAAGGATGCCCGTTGCGATCAGCCCGGCAAGGCCCGCGGCAATCGCCTGCGCCGCGCCAAAGACGCCCATCCGCGTGCCTGCCGCGCCTTCCTGGGCAGCGGCGAGGCGCATCATCGATCCGATGGCCCCCACCACGAACAGGCCATTGCCAAGGCCGAGGATCACCGTGAACGGGATCAGCGGCAGGCCGGATCCAAGGCCGATCAGCCCCACGGCGGAGATCACGCACCCGATCACGGCCCATCCGCGCAAGCCCCCGATCCGGAAGGTGGAGAGTGCGCCTGCGGCCAGCATGCCCAGAAGGGCCGCGCCGTCTTTCGCGCCGCTCAGCTTGGTGGAATCCTCCGGCGGCAAGCCGTGTACGTGGCCCGCAAACGGCTCCAGCACCAACTCCGACAGGTAGAAGGCCAGGATCGACAGGAACACGAAACCGGTAAAGGCGCGGGCGGCCGGATCCTCCCATGTGGCGCGCAGGGCGCGGCCCAGATGCGGTTCCGCCGGGGCAGGGACCGCGCCAAGGCGCGCTTCCGTTCCCACGGTGGCGATCCAGGCCAGCAACAGGCAGATCAGCGCCACGACCGGCACAACGGCCATCAGCCGATCCGCTGAATAGGGCTCCAGCGCGATGCCTGTGCCGATGGAGGCGGCGATGGCCCCGAAAATCAGCGTGAGCCATGCGAAGGTTGCCGCCGCCGGTTTCCGATCATCGGGTGCGGCTGTGGCGAGAAGCGCCAGAAACGATGTGCCCGCCGCGCCGATGCCAAGCCCGATCAGCGCATAGGCGACAATCCAGATCGCCAGCGCGACCGCGCCACCTTCAACATAGGCGATTCCGTACGCGGTCATCACAAGGCCAAGGCCCACACAGGCGACCCCGCCCAGAATGAACGGTGTCCGCCCGCCTTTGGCGTCTGACCGGTGGCCCCAATAGGGTCGCGTCAACTGAACGCCGTAATGCAGCGCAACCAGCAGGCCGGGCAGCAGGGCGGGCCAGGCGAGTTCCACGGTCATCAGACGGTTGAAGAGGTTCACTGGCAGGGCGGCGAGGCCCCCGATGGCCATGTTACACAGGCACAAGCGCGCGATGCCACCCCAGCCCAAAGTCATGCCAACCCCCGGATCGCGAAGGCCGTGACCATCATGCCAAGCACGTAGAGTGACACGCCGGTGCCGTTATACCACGGCGCTTTGCCCTTTGGGTCTCGCAGAAGCACCCGCATGGCATAGAGTTGCAGGATCAGGCTGATCACGATGGCAAGGCCGAACCAAGGGCGATCCCAGTAGAACAGCAGGCCGATCACGGCGAGTTGCGGGGTTGCCATGACATAGCAGGCCAGGCGCGCGGCGCGGTCCGGGCCAAGCGTGACGGGCAGGGAGTTCACGCCCATCTGACGGTCCCCCTCCAGCGCCTTGAAATCGTTGAGTGTCATGATGCCGTGCGCGCCGATCCCATAAAGCAGCGCGACGATGATCACGGGCCAGGACGGGGCCCCGGCGGCCAGAACGGCGGCCCCGGTGAACCAGGGCAGGCTTTCGTAGCTGAGGCCCACAAGGCCCGGCCCCCACCAGCCCGACCGCTTCAGGCGGATTGGTTCCGCCGAATAGGCCCAGGCGGCCGCAATGGCGACGAGGGTCGCGCCAAAACCCCACGGGCCAAGCGCGAGGCCGAGGAACGCGGCGAAAACGGACATGATGAGCGCGATCCACAGGCCCCAGCGGCCCGGAATACGGCCCGACGGGATCGGGCGGTTCGGTTCGTTGATGGCATCGACGTGGCGGTCGCACCAATCATTGGCCGCCTGGCTCATCCCGCAGACGACCGGACCGGCCAACACAACCCCAAGGCCCAGAACCAGCCAATGGCCCGAAGGCGCCACACCGGCAGAGACGGCGCCGCACAGATAGGCCCACATCGGGGGAAACCATGTGATGGGTTTCAGAAGCGTCAGAACGGCCCGCGGCTCCGGCAAGGTGCGGGGCGCCTCCGTCGGGGTGAGTTCGGTCGTCACACTCATAGTGTCAGCTTAGGCTGACACTTCACGAGTCGGCAAGTGTAAAGACAGGTTGACGCTCTACTTAGAGTTGCTGGAATCGTTCTTGCTCAGAAGCCCGTATTTCCGCAATTTCACGTAGAGCGATTGGCGCGACAGGCCAAGCATCTCAGCCGCCGCAACACGGTTGTTATCCGTCAATTCCACGGCGGTTTCGATGCACATCTTCTCCACCACATCCGTGGTGGCCGACACGATATCCTTCAGCGGGGCGGAGCCCACGAGATCCATCACATTGCGCATCGCGTCGTCAGACATCGGTGCCGGCCCGGGCACCACGGCCGCCGGTTCCCGCACCACTTCCATCCGGCTGGTATCCCGGATCACGAAGGCAAAACCGGGGCGCCCGCCGCTGTTGAGCAGCGTCGCCGACAGCTCCACCGCCAATTGCGAGCCAAAGGCGCCTTCCAGCCGGGTGGAATAAAGCCGCATCTTCTTGCTGCGGGCGGCATTATCGATCAGCACCTTAAGGTCCACCGACCCGCGCGCCAGGAAATCGCCAAGCGATTTGCCCTTCACATCCGATAGCTGCCCGGCATCACACAGGCCCAGGAACGCATCATTGGCCGACCGGATCGTGCCGTGACTATCGGTGAATACAATGGCATCGGCACCGTCGCGATAGAGCGTCGACAGGACTTGCGATAATTCCGCCGCAACGGATTCCGCTGATCCTGCCGCCTCGATCCGGCACAGCAATGTCTTGTCGCCCGCGGCGCGGAACACCATCGGGTGCAGGAATACGTCCGCTGCGGTGCGTTTGGTCTGAACCGGGACTGTCTGGCCGGTTTCATCGCTTGCCGCCAGCACCAGCTTTTCGATGAACTCTCCCCGACGGCGGCCGTCGAATTCCTGGGTGAAGGCCGATCCCGTCAGCGTTTCGCTGTCCGCGCCCAAAATATGCGCCGCTTCGCCATTCAGGTCCACGATGCGGCCCGATGCCACGTCCACCAAGGCCAGCGCATCGCGGCTGGCTTCCAGGATCACGCGATACCGCGTCTCGTAATCGCGATGGGTCTCGTAATCCTTTTCCAAAGCCAGTTGCGCCTTCACCAATCGGTGCTGCAACTCGGCAATCGGGCGCAGATCACGCCCAAGCATCAGGATGATGTCGTCACGCCGCGTCTTGTGGAGCGTGTAGCGGATCGGGAATTCCCAATTCGCATTGTCGAAGTGGTTCACCTCGATCGCATCAACCTTGGCCTTCTGACCGGCGCGATACGCATCAAGTTGCGCATTCAGCTTGGACAGGCTGTCTTCGGCCATGAACTCGCGAATGTCGCGGTCTTTCCAATGGTCCAACCGCCCCAGCGTGGGGTTCAGCGGGTTGGTGATCACGGAGTGAACCTTGCCTTCGATATCCAGAACAATCGCAAGATCCGCCGCAGTGGTGACGATCTCGTTAAACTGCTCGGGCCCGATCGGGGCAGTCGAGGGTTGGTCAAAGTAATCTGATCCGCGCGTGTTCATAAGAACCTCATCTCGGTCACAGATCGTTCCTTTTCATATGGCGTGGCTGGTCACCGATAGGTGCGGAGGGTCTGCCTCCACGATATCCAGACCACACATCTCAAGTGCGTCTTTAACTGTAAGGGCCACATGGTCTACGCCCGTGTCCCGCTTCAAATCATGGTCCGAAGACACCAACGATCCCCCCAGAACAAGAGGGGTGACGCGTGTCACCGATTTGCGAACGATTTCCACCAAATCAATTGTCGATGCAAGGGCTCTGCGCCCGGAAATTGTGATCCCGACCATGCAGTAATTTCGTGTTTTCAACGCCGCCACGATGTCTGTCGGGCGCTGATCGACAGCGATATCAACATCATAGCCAAATCGCCTGAATTGATCCGCTGCCACGATCACACCCATCGTGTGCTCTTCGGGGCGCGGAATGACCATCAGGACGCGGGGCGTCTGGCTGACGTCTTGCCCGGTTGACACATCGTCGAGGCTGCGCCGTGTCCAGGCCATCTCCCGTCTGGAAAGATCGCGGACTGTCTCTTGAAGACGAGCCGTCCCGATGGTGACCTCGGCAAAGCTCAGCGTGTCATCCGCCCACCGCTGGCCCAGATGCCGCGCAACGTTGGGCAGCAACTCATCAATCAATTCATCGGGCGTCACACCGTCGGCACGGAGGCGCTGAATCGCGCGGCTCCGCGGCTTTTCCTGGCCGGACAGGAACGCGCCGCTCAGCATCTGGATGCGTTTCTGCAGATGGTGGGAATGGATCACGTCTTCATTGGCAAGGGTACGCAATGCTTCATGCGCCAAGTAGCGCAGCTTCTCCCGCGGGTCGTGCGCGGGGACGTTCAAGTCGTTGTTGCGTCTTTCGGCCATCGTGACGCCAAATCCTTGGACACGTGGCACGGGCAACCGTGCGATGAGCGCTTATGGCGATGTATACCGTCGTAAGCAAGAGTGTCGCCGAGTCGGGCTCCATATGTCAAAGAAAATTGACACATATCCGCCTCCGCTTCGTTTCATATGCAAATTAATTGCACATATTGCTTGGAATGCCAAGAAATTATGGCTTCGCGGGTGATCAACTTCTCGTTGTAAGCCGATCGGACACACCTCCAAAATGTGTAAGTTTAGATTGACACTTTGTGGTTTACAGCCCAGATTTCAAGGCAGGGTCTGGAGGAATCATTTTCGAATGCCGAGCGACACGTTAACGGGGCTGCCGACCACGCAGCTTTACACCCCCGAAGAACGCGCCCGCCGCGATGCAACGATCTGGACGATGGTCCAGGGGGTGCTCGCCCCGATTCAGTTCCTCGTCTTCCTGATCTCGCTGGCCCTCGTCGTTCGCTACCTCCTGACAGGCTCCGGCTATGACGCCGCGACGCTATCCATCATCATCAAAACCGGCCTCCTCCTGACCATCATGGTGACCGGCGCGATTTGGGAAAAAGTCGTGTTCGGTCAATGGCTTTTTGCCCCCGCCTTCTTCTGGGAAGACGTTTTTTCCTTCGCCGTCATTGCCCTGCATCTGACCTATGTCTGGGCGCTGATCAGCGGTTGGCCCGCCAACACCCAGATGTGGATCGCGCTGGCCGCCTATGCGGCTTACGTCGTGAATGCGGGCCAGTTTCTGTGGAAGCTGCGCATGGCGCGCCTTGATGCGGAGGCGCGCGCATGAACACGCCGACCCCCGTTCCCTCCGGCACCTGCCGCGATGCGCCGATCCTCAAGGAACGCGGCCAACGGGAGGTGTTTTGCGGCCTCACCGGCATCATCTGGTTGCACAGAAAGATGCAGGACGCGTTCTTCCTTGTCGTCGGATCCCGCACCTGTGCGCACCTTCTGCAATCGGCCGCAGGCGTGATGATCTTTGCCGAGCCGCGCTTCGGCACCGCGATCCTCGAAGAAACCGACCTCGCCGGTATGGCCGACGCCCATGAGGAGTTGGACCGCGAAGTGGCCCGCCTTCTGTCCCGCCGTCCCGATATCAAACAGCTCTTCCTTGTGGGCTCCTGCCCGTCCGAGGTTATCAAGCTCGATCTCGCCCGCGCGGCAGAACGCCTGACGCAGGTTCATGCCCCCCATGTTCGTGTGCTGAACTATTCCGGCTCCGGCATCGAGACGACCTTCACCCAAGGCGAAGACGCCTGCCTCGCCTCCATGGTCCCCGTCCTGCCCGCGACGGACCAGCGCGAACTCCTCCTCGTCGGCGCCCTGCCCGATGTGGTCGAGGATCAGGCGGTCAGCCTGCTGACCCAAATGGGTATCGGCCCCATTCGCGTTCTTCCCGCGCCCCGCACCGCCGAGACGCCCGGCATCGGGCCCAACACCGTCTTCGCCTGCCTCCAGCCCTTTCTGGGCGATACCGCCGCCGCGCTGACCCGCCGTGGCGCACGGATGATCCAGGCGCCGTTCCCCTTCGGTGAAGAGGGCACAACCCTGTGGCTCCGTGCCATCGCCGATGAATTCGGCGTGGATGAAGACACGTTCGAACGTGTGACTGCCGCACCGCGCGCCCGCGCCCGAAAGGCCATCGCCAACGCCTCGGAAGCCTTACGCGGCAAATCCATCTTCTTCATGCCCGACAGTCAGTTGGAAATCCCCCTGGCGCGTTTCCTGACCCGGGAATGCGGGATGGAGGCGATCGAGATCGGGCAACCCTATATCCACAAGGGCCTCGTCGGCCCCGACCTGGATCTGATCCCTGCAGGCCCCACGATTTCCGAAGGCCAGGATGTCGACAAACAGCTGGACCGCGTCCGCGCCGCCCGCCCGGATCTCACCGTCTGCGGCCTCGGCCTCGCCAACCCGCTGGAAGCCGAGGGCCTCACCACCAAATGGGCCATCGAACTGGTCTTCACCCCGGTCCACTTTTACGAACAGGCGGGCGACCTCGCAGGCCTCTTCTCCCGCCCCGTCCGCCGCCGCGCCCTCCTGAAACTGGAGGCCGCCGAATGATCATCCGCACGCCCCTCCTTCATCTTGGCCATACAACTCCGGGGGTCTGGGGGCTGGCCCCCAGCGCGCTTCAATGAAGCTCACCGTCTGGACATATGAAGGCCCGCCCCATGTGGGTGCCATGCGCGTCGCGACCGCGATGAAGGGCCTGCACTACGTCCTGCACGCGCCCCAGGGCGACACCTACGCTGACCTGCTCTTCACCATGATCGAGCGGCGCGATCACCGCCCGCCCGTGACCTATACGACGTTCGAGGGCCGCGACCTCGGCGAAGACACCGCCGGCATCTTCAAGGTGACCTGCCAGGAGGCCTATGATCGCTTCAAACCGCAAGCGATGATCGTGGGCGCGTCTTGCACCGCTGAACTGATCCAGGATGATCCCGGCGGGCTGGCCGAAACCATGCAGATCCCGGTGCCTGTAATCCCGCTGGAATTGCCGTCCTATCAGCGCAAAGAGAATTTCGGGTCGGACGAGACCTTCTACCAGATCGTCCGTGCGCTTGCGGCGCCAATGGATCGAACGCCGGATGTGACTGTCAACATCCTTGGGCCGCTGGCCCTGGGCTTCCGGCACCGCGACGACATCGAGGAAATCAAAGGCCTGCTGTACGAAATGGGGATCGGCGTCAATGTCGTGGCCCCGTTCGACGCCGCGCCGATGGACATCACCAACCTCGGCGCGGCCCACGCCAATATCCTGATGTACCCAGAGCACGCGGAAAGTGCCGCCCGCCATCTGGAACGCACCTGTGGCCAGCCCTACACAAAGACCATCCCTATCGGCGTCGCTGCCACCCACGAATTCGTCTCGGAAGTGGCTCAAATGTGCGGAGTAGAGCCCAAGAAGGACCTGTCGCGCCTGCGCCAGCCCTGGTGGTCGAAATCGGTCGACAGCACCTACCTGACCGGCAAGCGCGTGTTCCTCTTTGGCGATGCCACACATGTTCAGGCCGCCGCCCGCATCGCGCGCGATGAGATGGGCTTCGAAGTGGTGGGCATCGGGTGCTACAACCGCGAATTTGCCCGGCCCATTCGCGCATTGGCCAGGGATTTCGGCGTCGAAGCTCTGATCACCGACGATTACCTCGACGTCGAAAAGGCGATCGAGGATGCGGCGCCCGAGATGATCCTGGGCACCCAGATGGAGCGCCATATCGGCAAGCGCCTTGGCATCCCCTGTGCCGTGATCTCCGCGCCGGTCCATGTGCAGGATTTCCCCGCGCGGTATTCGCCCCAGATGGGCTGGGAAGGCGCGAACGTGATCTTCGACACCTGGATCCATCCGCTGGTGATGGGGCTGGAAGAGCATCTTCTGGCGATGTTCCGCGAGGATTTCGAATTCCATGACGAGGCAGGGCCAAGCCACCACGGTGGGCATGCGCCGAAGCCGTCGGACGCTGGGGGGCCAGCCCCCCAGACCCCCCGGCATATTTCGGGAACAAAGATGGACGAGCCCCGGTCCGATGAAGGGTCCGCGCCAACCGGCGCAGATGTCATGGTGTGGCTGGCAGATGCGGAGAAGGAGTTGAAGAAGATCCCCTTCTTCGTGCGCGGCAAGGCGCGGCGGAACACCGAGAGATTCGCGGCCGATCAGGGCCTGCAGGAAATCTCCCTCGATACCCTCTACGAAGCGAAGGCTCATTTTGCGCGGTGATAGTGATCATATCCCCGGTTACCGGGTCGTGATTGTCACGCTGGACAGCCATGTGGCGGGCCCTGCCGCGCGCGTATCGGATCGATTGGCCGAAGAATTCCCCGGCCTGAACGTCTCTGTCCACGCAGCCGCCGAATGGGCCGAGAACCACGAAGCGCTGGATGAAGCCCGGCTGGCTGTGAAGCACGGCGACATCATCGTCGCCAACCTGCTGTTCATCGAAGAGCATATCCGCGCAATTCTGCCGGATCTGGAGGCGCGCCGGGATGCCTGTGATGCGATGATCAATATCGTGTCGTCCAGGGAGGTGGTGCAGCTGACCCGCATGGGTGAGCTGGATATGATGAAGCCCGCCTCGGGGCCCATGAAGCTGATGAAAAAGCTGCGCGGGTCCAAGGAGCCGTCGGCCAATTCCGGCGAAAAGCAGATGAAGCTGCTGCGGCGCCTGCCCAAGATCCTCAAGTTCATTCCCGGCAAGGCGCAGGATCTGCGGGCCTGGTTCCTGACGATGCAATACTGGTTGGGCGGGTCTGACGACAACGTGGAGCAGATGATCCGCTTCCTGGTCGGCCGCTACGCCAGCGACGCGGCGTTCCGGGGGGCGGAGGCGGTTGCGCCGATCGATTATCCCGAAGTGGGCCTTTATCACCCCGATCTGCCCGGCCATCACATCACCACCGATGTGGCCGACCTTCCGCAGCCCGAAAACCCGATCGCGACCGTGGGCCTGCTGATGATGCGGTCCTACATCCTGGCGTCGGATGCGGCCCATTACGATGGTGTGATCCGGGCCATGCAGGCCAAGGGGCTGGCCGTGATCCCCGCCTTTGCGGGTGGGCTTGACGGGCGCCCGGCCCTGCAGGCGTATTTCACCGACGATCGCATCGATGCGATGGTCTCGCTTACCGGGTTCAGCCTGATCGGAGGCCCCGCCTATAACGACAGCGACGCGGCGGTCGAGGTTCTCAAGGACCTCGACGTGCCTTACATCGCCGCGCATCCGATCGAGTTTCAGACGCTGGGCCAGTGGGCCTCGTCCGCGGGTGGGCTCGGCCCGGTGGAAACCACGATGCTGGTGGCCTTGCCGGAGATTGACGGGGCCACCAACCCCACCGTGTTCGGAGGGCGGCACGGGCCCGATGGCTGCGACGGGTGCCACCTGAAATGCCCGCGCAGCTCCGACGTGAAGGCGATGGCGCCGTGCCTCGAGCGGATCAACAGCCTTGTCGAAAAGACCAAACGCCTCGCGACTCTGCGTCGGAAGGCCAATGCGGACAAGAACGTGTCCGTCGTACTGTTCGGTTTCCCGCCCAATGCGGGCGCGGTGGGCACGGCCGCCTATCTCAGCGTGTTCGAGAGCCTTCACAACACGCTCCACGCGATGAAAGCGGACGGATACGATATCGAGCCGCCCGCGACGGTCGACGATCTGCGGCTCGCGATCCTGCAGGGCAACGCCAAGCAGTATGGGCAGGATGCCAACGTGGCGGCCCATGTCGATGCCGATACCATCGTGCGCAGCACCCCGCAGCTTGCGGAGATCGAGGCGGCATGGGGCCCGGCCCCCGGCAAGATCCAGTCGGACGGGCGCGGTGTTTTCATCCTGGGTGCGCAATTCGGCAAGGTCTTTGTCGGCGTCCAGCCAGCCTTCGGATACGAGGGTGACCCGATGCGGCTGTTGTTTGAAAAGGGCTTCGCGCCCACGCACGCCTTCACCCAATTCTACCTGTGGCTGCGCAACACGTTCCAGGCGGATGTCATCATGCATTTCGGGATGCATGGCGCGCTGGAATTCATGCCGGGCAAGCAGGCCGGCCTCGGTGCGCAGGATTGGCCCGACCGCCTGATCGGCGATGTGCCGAACGTCTACCTCTATGCCTCCAACAATCCGTCTGAGGCCACGCTGGCCAAGCGCCGCTCCGGTGCCGTCACGATCACGCACCTGACGCCGCCGCTGGCCGCATCGGGCCTCTACAAGGGATTGGCCGAGCTGAAGGACAGCCTGACCCGGTGGCGCGGCCTCTCGCCGGGCGCGTCGGAGCGGGCCGAGCTTGCCGAACTGATCGAGACCCAGGCCGAAGCTGTCGACCTGCCCGAACGCGACCCCGACAAGCTGTGGCTGACGCTTCTGGAAACCGAAGATGCGCTGATCCCTGACGGCCTGCATATCGTGGGCCGTGGCATGTCGCAAAACGAGATCGTCGATCACCTGAAAGTCATGGCCGATCAAGACCCGGATGTGCTGAACAGGGTCGAACATCTGCTTCAGAACGATACGGAGCTCCCGGCCCTGATGCGGGCCTTGTCGGCGCATTACATCGAGCCGGTTCCCGGTGGTGATCTGATCCGCAATGCCGATGTTCTGCCGACGGGCCGCAATATCCACGCGTTCGATCCGTTCCGGATGCCCACGGCGTTCGCGTTGCAGGACGGCGCCAAACAGGCCGAGAAACTGATCGAAGCGGCGGGCCAGTTGCCGCGCTCGGTGGCGCTGGTTCTGTGGGGATCGGACAATATCAAATCCGATGGTGGCCCGATTGCGCAGGCGCTTGCCCTGATGGGTGCGACGCCGCGGTTTGACGGGTATGGCCGCCTCTGCGGGGCCGATCTGATCCCATTGGAAGATCTCAGCCGCCCGCGCATCGATGTGGTGATGACCCTGTCGGGCATTTTCCGCGACCTGCTGCCGTTGCAGACCAAGATGCTTGCGGAAGCCGCGTACAAGGCCGCGATCGCGGATGAGCCGCTGGACCGGAATTTCGTTCGCGCCCATGCGCTCGATTATGCCGCCCGGATGAACGTGCCGATGGAAGAGGCCGCCCTGCGTGTCTTTTCCAACGCGGAAGGCGCCTATGGCTCCAACGTCAACATGCTGATCGACAGCAGTGCGTGGGGTGAGGAAGAGGAGCTTGCCGATGCCTACGAGGCCCGCAAATGCTTCGCCTATGGTATGGACGGCAAGGCCACCAAGAATGCCGGAATGCTGCAAAGCGCGCTGAAGGATGTGGATCTGGCGTATCAGAACCTTGAAAGCGTTGAGTTGGGCGTGACCACCGTCGATCACTATTTCGACACGCTTGGCGGGATCTCGCGCGCTGTGAAGCGCGCCAAAGGCACCGAAGCCCCTGTTTTCATCGGCGATCAGACGCGCGGCGACGGTAAGGTGCGGACCTTGCAGGAGCAGGTGGCCCTTGAGACGCGCTCTCGCTCGCTCAATCCGAAATGGTTCGAAGGCCTCCTGAAGCATGGCCATGAAGGCGTGCGCCAGATCGAGGCACAGGTGACCAACACGCTTGGCTGGTCCGCCACCACCGGGCAGGTCGACCCGTGGGTCTATCAGCGCCTGTCCGAGACCTTTGTTCTGGATGAGGAGATGCGCCGCCGTCTGGCGGAGCTGAACCCCCAGGCCAGCGCCCGCATGGCGAACCGCCTGCTGGAAGCACACGAACGGAATTACTGGCAACCCGATGAGGCCACTTTGGCCGCGCTTCAGGCTGGCGCGGACGAACTCGAGGATACCCTCGAAGGCCTCAACGTGGCTGCGGAATAGGAGACGACCAGATGCTGGACGAAAAGAATCCCCCCGCCGCCCGCGCCGCAATGCGCGAAGCCGCCGGGCTTGAGGCACGCGGCATCAAATCGCCCCCGATCCTGAAGGGTCAGGATGGCGAAGGCTCATTGCAGGTCCATCAGACCGACGACATGAAAATCGAAGGGGCCAAGGTGTTCGCGGTGTACGGGAAGGGTGGGATCGGGAAATCGACGACCTCCTCCAACCTGTCCGCCGCGTTTTCCAAGCTCGGCAAGAAGGTCCTGCAGATCGGATGCGACCCCAAGCACGACAGCACCTTCACGCTGACCGGCCACCTCCAGCCCACCGTGATCGACATCCTCAAGGACGTCGATTTCCACGCCGAGGAACTGCGCCCAGAAGACTTCGTGACCGAGGGCTATAACGGCGTGATGTGTATCGAAGCCGGTGGCCCGCCTGCGGGCACCGGCTGTGGCGGCTATGTTGTGGGCCAAACGGTGAAACTGCTCAAGCAGCACCATTTGCTGGAAGACACGGACGTTGTCCTGTTCGATGTATTGGGCGATGTGGTCTGCGGCGGGTTTGCCGCGCCGCTGCAGCACGCCGACCGCGCGCTGATCGTGACGGCCAATGATTTCGACAGCATCTACGCGATGAACCGCATCATCGCCGCCGTGCAGGCGAAATCCAAGAACTACAACGTGCGCCTTGCGGGCTGCGTCGCCAATCGCTCGAAAGACACCGATGAGGTGGATCGCTACTGCGACGTGGTGGGTTTCAAACGCATCGGTCATATGCCCGACGTCGATGCCATCCGCCGCTCCCGCCTCAAGAAAAAGACGCTCTTCGAGATGCCGGACGAGCAAGACATTGTTGAATGCCGGGCAGAATATATCCGCCTGGCCGAGCGTCTCTATGCAGGCACCGATCCACTGGCGCCCGCACCGCTCGAAGACCGCGATATCTTTGAACTGCTGGGGTTCGACTGAATGGTGGGCACGCCCACATATGATGCCACCCGCAACCGGGTTGAGGCCTATTTCGACCGCACCGCGACCAAAACGTGGGAGCGGTTGACCTCTGACGCACCGGTTTCAGGCATTCGCCAGACCGTGCGTGAAGGCCGCGACCGGATGCGGGACACCATGCTATCTGCGCTGCCCCAGGATCTGGCCGGGCGGCGTGTGCTGGACGCAGGCTGCGGCACCGGGGCGATGACTGAGATCCTCGCCGCGCGTGGGGCCGAGGTTGTGGCGATTGATATTTCCCCGCAACTGATCGACATCGCGGAAAAGCGGATGCCCGAGGATTTGGCGTCCCGCGTCACGTTCCTTTCTGGCGACATGTTGTCGACGGATCTGGGAACCTTCGATCACGCCATGGCGATGGATTCGATGATCTACTACACGGCCCCCGACCTTGGCCGCGCGCTGGCAGGTCTGTCGCGCCGTTGCCCGCACATCGTCTTCACCGTCGCCCCCAAAACGCCCTTCCTGATGGCGTTCTTCGGCGTCGGAAAGCTGTTCCCGCGCAGCGACCGTTCGCCTGTGATGATCCCGCACAGCGAAAAACGTGTACAGCAAGAATTGTTGAAAAACAATTGCTTACCCCCTTTGTGCAAGCTTGCACAAATCTCCTCCGGTTTCTACATCTCCGCCTGCATGGAGCTGCGCGCATGAGTATGCTCAAACGCATATCCATTCGCTATCTGCCCTTCGCAGATGCCGCCAGCGATGAGCTTCCGCTGAGCCAGCTTCTGCGCCTGTCGCTGTTCCAGATCTCCGTCGGCATGGCCGCCGTCCTGCTCCTCGGTACGCTCAACCGCGTGATGATCGTGGAACTGCAAGTGCCCGCCTTCCTCGTTGCGATGATGGTGGCCTTGCCGGTCCTGATCGCGCCGTTCCGCGCGTTGCTTGGGTTCAAGTCCGATACCTACAAATCCGCCATAGGATGGAAACGCATTCCGTACCTCTGGTTCGGGACGCTGTGGCAATTCGGCGGCCTCGCCATCATGCCCGCCTCGCTTTTGGTCCTCGGCGGGGACGTGACGCAGGTGCGGTACGATATCCCCTATGCCGGCGAAGCGCTCGCCGGGCTCGCCTTCCTGATGACCGGCATCGGCATGCATATGACGCAGACCGCAGGCCTTGCACTTGCCGCAGACCGTGCCACCGACGAAACACGCCCCCGCGTTGTGGCACTGCTGTATGTCATGTTCCTTGTCGGCATGGGCGTCAGCGCCGTGGTGATTGGCTGGCTCCTGCGCGAATTCACCCCGCTGGAACTGATCCAGGTGATCCAGGGTGCCGCCGTCCTGACCGTGATCCTCAACGTCACCGCTCTATGGAAGCAGGAGCGGGTCAAGCCCATGTCCAAGGCCGAGCGGGAGGCCGATAGCCCCACGTTCAGCGATGCGTGGTCCGACTATACCAATGGCGGCACGGCCGGGCGGCTTCTGGTTGTCGTCTTCCTCGGCACCATGGCGTTCAACATGCAGGACGTGCTGCTGGAGCCCTATGGCGGCGAAATTCTTGGCCTGTCGGTCTCGGCCACAACCCTGCTGACGGCCACCTGGGCCGCCGGTGCGCTGGCGGGGTTTGCCTTCGCCGCCCGCTGGCTGAGCCAGGGGATCAACCCGTTCCGCATGGCCGCGCGGGGCCTTCTGGCCGGCCTCATCGCGTTCTCCGCCGTGATCTTCGCAAACCCATGGAGCTCATCCGAGCTGTTCTTTGCGGGCGCTTGCCTGATCGGATTTGGCGGTGGCCTCTTCTCCGTCGCGACCCTGACCGCCGCGATGACCATGCCGACCAGCCACAAGGCCGGTCGCGGCCTTGCCCTCGGGGCCTGGGGCGCGGCGCAGGCTACCGCGGCCGGTGTCTCGATCGCCATCGGCGGCGCGATCCGCGATGGCGTCAACTCCCTTGCCATGTCCGGACAACTTGGCGAGGCGCTCGGGAACGCGGCGACGGGGTATTCCGTCGTCTACCACCTCGAAATCCTTCTGCTTTTCGCGACGCTTGTGGCCCTTGGGCCGCTGGTACGCACACGAACGACCACAACCGCGAATGGGGGGGCCAAAATCGGCCTCGCCGACCTCCCCACTTGAAAGGACCCACGCAATGGAAAACGCATTCTTTGGGAATTTCGATCTCGCCAGCCTCTCGATCTGGCTGTTCTGGATCTTCTTCGCGCTGCTGATCTACTACCTGCAGACGGAGAATATGCGCGAAGGTTATCCGCTGGAGAATGAGGATGGCTCGCCTGCGCCCAATCAGGGCCCGTTCCCGGTTCCGGATGAAAAGACCTTCCGCCTGCCCCATGGGCGCGGCGATTTGAAGATGCCGTCCCCTGAGAATGAGGATGAACACCGCCGCACCGATCTGGGCGAGGTGATGGAGGCGACGGCGGTGCCCAACGGCTATCCCTACGAACCCGCAGGCGACCCCATGTTGGCCGGGGTTGGATCGGGATCCTGGACGCCGCGCCGGGATGAGCCGGAACTGGATGGCCACGGCCATGCCAAGATCGTGCCGATGGCGCAGACCGAAAGCTACGATGTCTCCGCCGGGCGGGATCCGCGCGGCCTGACGGTGGTTGCCGGAGACGGCGAAGAGGTGGGCACCATCTCCGACATGTGGATCGATGCGCCGGAACAGCTTGTGCGGTACCTGGAGATCGAGCTGGACGACGCCCATGGCGGCGGCAAGCGGCTGGTGCCCATCCATTTCTGCCAGATCTGGCGCCGGGTGAAGATCAACTCGATCTACGGCAAGCATTTCGCGGGTGTTCCGCTCACGAAATCCTCCACCCAGATCACCAAGCTCGAGGAAGAGAAGATCTCCGCCTACTACGGTGCGGGCATCCTCTATGCCGATGAAAAACGGGCCGAACCGCTGCTCTGACCAGGCAGTTAACCGAAACCGAGGAGAAACGACCGATGTCGCATGACCACGACGACTTTCAGACCGAGCCGGTCCGTGGATTGCCCCAGAACCTGCCGGACGGGGAACATATCCTCTGGCAGGGACAGCCCAATTGGTGGGCGCTGGCCAAGGAATCGCTCAGCCTGTGGTGGGTCGCAGGCTATTTCATGATCCTGTTTGCCTGGCGCACCGTGGGCGGCGCGGCGACCGAAAGCTGGACCACCAGCGCGACAGCGGCGTCGTTCTTCCTCGTTTTGGGTGCCATCGTGTGCCTTCTGCTTCTGGCGGTGGCCGTCATTCAGGCCAAGGCCACCGTCTACACCATCACCAACAAACGCGTGGCCATGCGCATCGGCGCGGCGCTGACGATGACGTTGAACCTGCCCTTCGTGCAGATCCGCAACGCTACCCTTGCCGTGCGCAAGAATGGCAGCGGCAACATCGCGCTTGAAATGAATCCCGAAGGCGGAATGACCTTCAGCTACATCCTCACGTGGCCCCATGTCCGGCCGTGGAAGATGACCCCCGTGCAGCCCTCCCTGCGCTGCATCAACGACGTGAAGGCGGTGGCAGATATCCTGTCGGAAGCGGCCGAGACAGCCGTTTCGCAACCCGTCATCACGCGCACCCCCGGGCCTGGAATGGCCCCTCACCCCGCGGAATAAGGAGGAGAACGACCAATGACCCTCAGCCCCGCACCAGAGAAGACCTTTCACCGAAGTCCGGCGGAGCAAAAACTCGTTGTCCGCGACAAGGAGATGATCCCGACGGTCCTGATCCGGGCCATGTTCATCTTGTGCATGTGCGTGCTGGTGATCGTCAGCTATGCGCGCCTCACGGATCGGCCCCTGTCGGCCATGCCGCCATCGATAGAAGAGGCGCCCGTTGTGATGGAGCGCGTCATCCGCATCTATGGCCAGATGGACGGTTCCGCCCGTGTGCTGGATCTGGACGGCAACGTGATCGTCAATTTCGCGCAGGATGAGGGCGGCTTCGTTGCCGGCATCTACCGCGTTCTGGAACGCGAGCGCGGGGCCGTTGGCGCCGCCGCGTCTGATCCGATCCGTCTTGTCCGTTTCGCTGATGGTCGCATCGGCCTGCGCGATGATCTTACCGATTTCCGGGCCGAGCTTGTGGGCTTCGGTGCCGATAACGAGGCGACGTTTGCGCGCCTTCTGGAGGAATGAGCCATGGGCCTTCTGACACGTGATTTTGAAATGGCGCCTTGCGAGGTTGAAGTCAGTCACTGCTTCGACAGCCTGCATGCGCATGTGAAGTTCCTGAACGGAGCCACCATCAACCCCGGTGACGAGGTGCAGGTGCAAGGCGAGCCCGTGATGGCGCCCTACGGTGAGGTTGTGCGCGTCGAGCGTATGGCCCGCATCACCCGCGCCTCCAAACTCGAACAACTCTGGACCCGGATGACCGGTGATTTCGAGTTCATGGAGCTTTGCGAATTCTCATTCTCCGAGGAGGTCACCCCTCAAGCAGCGCCCCGCGCGATAGGTGAAGGAGCAACAGCATGAAAGATGCATCCAACCTGACCCACTCCGCCGACGCCACCACCGTTGAAGAGGCGCTGGCCGCCGATAACCACCAGGGCGTTGTCGACAGTGAAGGCGCCACCGCGCTGGCCATGCAGAACACGCTTCTGACGCCGCGCTTCTACACCACCGATTTCGATGAGATGGACGCGATTAACGTGGAGCCCGTCCGCGAGGATTGGGACAAGCTGATCGAACGGATGAAGTCCGATCCCAACAAGGGCCACTTCAAGAAAAACGAAGATTGGGAGAGCGTCGATTGGGAGAATATGGAGCCCAAGCTGAAGGCCGAGTTCATCGATTTTCTGGTCAGCTCCTGCACCGCCGAATTCTCGGGCTGTGTCCTCTACAAGGAAATGAAGCGCCGCGGGAATAACGACGATATCGTCACCCTGTTCCAACTGATGGCCCGGGATGAGGCGCGCCATGCGGGTTTCATCAACGACGCCCTGCGCGAAGCGGGTATCGCCGTGAACCTTGGCTTCCTGACCCAGAAGAAGAAGTACACCTACTTCCGGCCCAAGTTCATCTACTACGCGACCTACCTGTCCGAGAAGATCGGCTACGCCCGCTACATCACGATCTATCGCCACCTGGAGGCGAACCCCGAACATCGGTTCCACCCGATCTTCAAATGGTTCCGCGAATGGTGCAATGATGAGTTCAGCCATGGCGAAGCCTTTGCGCTTCTCATGAAAACTGATCCGAAGCTGACGGAAACCTGGCAAAACAAGCTCTGGATCAAGTTCTTCTTAACTGCCGTCTATTCCACCATGTATGTTCGCGATCACCAACGGCCCGCCTTCCACGCGGCCCTCGGTGTTGATCCTGATTGGTATGCGCACGAGGTCTTCACCAAGACCTCCGAGATCACCAAGCAGATCTTCCCGATTACGTTGGATATCGAAAACCCGCGCTGGCAGAAGGGCCTTGAGGCCATGCAACGGGCCAATGCGGATCTGGCGGACGCCAAGAAGAACGGCCAATTCTTCAAGCGCATTGGTGCGATGGTTCGGGCGGGATCGGCCTTTATCGGCCTCTACACGATCCCGGCGGTCAAACATCAGGTGCCCGTCACCACCCGGTTGGAGCCTGCCTACTGATGCTCGGCTCTCCCTGGATCGCGGCCCTTGCGGCCCTGTTTGTCTGGTGGGCCTCCACCGGGGCGATCCTGCTGGCTGTGCGTCGCGCCGATCATGGCGGGCCGCATGCCCGCCTTTGGGCCTGCCTGATGACCCTGCCAATCCTCGTTCTGGGGGCGGCGGGGTTCGTCGATACGCTCGGTGACACGTCCATTGCGGGGATCTACGTGGCGTTCCTGGCCGCACTGGCCCTGTGGGGCTGGATCGAGCTCACCTTCCTGACCGGAACCATCACCGGCCCGGTCACGTCGCATATGAGCCCGGATGTCCCGGAATGGGAGCGGTTCATTCGCGCCTGGGGCACGATTGCCTATCACGAAATGCTGCTTGGTGCGGTCATGGTCGCCATGATCCTCCTGTCCTGGGGCGCTGAAAACATGTTCGGCACCTGGACCTTCGCAATCCTTTTCGCGGCGCGGATCAGCGCCAAGCTGAATCTCTATCTCGGGGTCCGGAAGATAAATCTGGAGTTCATTCCCGAACCCCTCAACCATCTTCCCAGCCACTTTCGCATCGCGCGGATGAACTGGCTTTTCCCGATCTCGATCACCGGTCTGTCCTTTGCCGCCGCTTGCTGGCTGCAATTGCTCTGGACCGCTGACAGCCAGGCCGACGCGGTCGGCTTTGCCCTGTTGAGCGCGCTCACCGCGCTCGCCCTGTTGGAGCACTGGTTCATGGTGCTCCCCCTGCCTGATGAAAAACTGTGGCGTTGGATGCTGCCCGAACGGCCCACGCCTGCCCAAGCGACACGACTAAGCGAGGAAGCCCAATGAACTTTGACCAGCTGTTCCAAACCCAGCTCGACCAACTCAAGGACGAGGGCAATTATCGCATCTTCGCCGAATTGCAGCGGAAATCGGGGGAGTTTCCGCGCGTGCGCAACCATTCCGATGGTCAGGATGAAGTGACCGTCTGGTGCTCCAACGATTACCTTGGCATGGGCCAGAACCCCAAGGTGATGGAGGCCATGATCGCCACCGTCAAGGAGTGCGGCACCGGCGCCGGGGGCACACGCAACATTTCGGGCAATGCGCACCATCACAAGCTGTTGGAGGCCGAACTCGCCGACCTCCACGGTAAGGAAGATGCGCTTCTGTTCACCTCGGGTTACGTGTCGAACTGGGCCTCGCTGTCGACGCTCGGTTCCCGCCTGCCCAATGCGGTGATCCTTTCGGATTCACTGAACCACGCCTCGATGATCGAAGGCATCCGCCACGCCAAATGCGACAAGGTGATCTGGGAGCATAACAGCCCCGACGATCTGGACCGCAAGCTGGCCGCGTTACCCGCCAACGCTACCAAGATTGTCGCGTTCGAGAGCGTCTATTCCATGGACGGGGATATCGCGCCCATCGCCGAAATCCTCGATGTCTGCGAAAAGCACGGCGCGATGAGCTATATCGATGAAGTCCACGCCGTTGGCATGTATGGCCCTCGCGGCGGCGGTGTGGCGGAACGTGAAGGCCTGATGGATCGGATCACCTTGATCGAAGGCACGTTGGGCAAGGCCTATGGCTGCGTCGGCGGCTACATCACCGGCTCCCACGCTTTAATCGATTTCATCCGGTCGTTTGCCAGCGGGTTCATCTTCACCACCGCTCTGCCACCTGCTGTCGCGGCCGCGGCGACCGAGTCGATCAAGCACCTCAAGGAAAGCGATTGGGAACGTGCGATGCAGAAGCGCCAGGTGGCCCGCCTGCGCGCGCGGCTGGACGCCGAGGGCATCCCCCACGAACACAACCCGTCCCACATCATCCCCGTGATGGTGAAGGATCCGGTGAAATGCCGGATGCTCAGCGATATCCTGATGGAACAGTTCGGCATTTACGTGCAGCCGATCAACTACCCCACCGTGCCCAAAGGCACCGAGCGGCTGCGCTTTACGCCAGGTCCGCTGCATTCCGACGAAGATATCGAATACCTCGTGATGGCCCTGAAAACCCTTTGGAAGCAGTGCGCGATTGCGCATGCTGTCGCCTAAGCCCCGAAAGGGTCACAAAAAGGTGTGGACGAACCCCGTCCAACATTAGGTATACAGGTCTGAGCACATCCTAAGGGAGACTACTTATGAAGCGACTATCCGTTCTCGCTGCGGCGGCAACGCTCCTTGCAACTCCGGTTCTGGCCGATGGTCACATCACCGGGGATGCGGAAGCTGGCGAACGTGCGTTCCGCCAGTGCATTTCCTGCCACGTCGTGGTGGACGCTGAAGGCGAAACGCTGGCGGGCCGGAATGCCCGCACTGGCCCTAACCTTTGGGGCATCGATGGACGCACCATCGGCTCCGTCGAGGATTTCCGCTACAGCGACGGCCTGACCGCGCTGATGGAAGCCGAAATGGTGTGGGACGAAGCCTCCTTCGCGGCCTATGTTCAGGACCCGACGGGCTGGATCCGCGAAGCGGCATCCGATGACAGCCTGCGTGGTGCCATGAGCTTCCGCGTGCGCTCGGAAGAGGATGCGCTGAACCTCTACGCCTATCTTGCGTCCCTTGGCGGGCCCGAGGCCGAGTAAGAGTTCGATATCTGACGGCAAGTAAATGGGCGGCTCTGCGGGGCCGCCCTTTTCAATGGGTAGGGACCGTTTCCGTGAAGGCCGAGATTTCCGCGGCAACGCGATCCGGCGCCTCTTCATGGGCCAAATGCCCCACCCCATTCAGCACAACCAGATGCGCATTGGGCATCGCGGTGGATGCGCGCTTGGCAACGCTGACATCCACGGCCTTGTCGTTCGCCCCATGGATGAAGAGCGTTGGTGTTTTTATGCTTGGAAGGGCGCGGTTCAATTCCGCAAGCGACCATTGCGCCATCATCGCCAAAGTCCCGTCCACGTGGGAGCGTTTCGCAAAAAGGTCGGCGTAAAGGCGCAGGTCGCCGTCTGACAACTCGGTTCCAGTCGATCGGATGAGCGAGCGGACCTGCGAGATAGAGCCGGAGCCCGATGACAGGAACAGGCCCGTCAACGGGTTCAGCGCCAGCGCTTTGGCCAGAATCGGGAACAACCACCCAGCCGCCCCGCGAAAATCCTCCAACGCGCCGTTGATCAGGATCAGGCGTTTCGGATTGACCAGCCCACGGCGGGTCATCTCAAGCGCGATGGCGGCTCCGGCGGAATGGGCGATGATGATGTCGGGTTGCGCGTTCTGGTCCGCAAGAAGGGTAGAAATGTCCACGGCAACATCCGGCAGCCGGGTGCGACCCTTTGGGCTGCGTGTGAATGCATGGCCCGGCAAATCAGGCACGAACATGCGATACAGAGACTGTTTCTTCGATGTCAGTGGCGCCCAGGAATGGGTTGACGCGCCTGCACCATGCAGCAAGAGCGCGTTGGGCCCTTCGCCAAGGTCCTGCACATGCCAGCGATGCGGGGCAAGCGGAACGATCCGGCTGGCGCTCCGATTGGGCCACGTCTCCGGGGGCAGCCCGCTCATGGCGTCAGCGCCGCGTCCACGGCGCGTGAGAGGCTACGGCTATCGGCGCGCGGCAGGGGCAGATACGGCACACCCATATCTCGGGCCAGCGCATCAAGGCCCCGTGTCGGTCGCATGCCCGTATCGATCACCAGGCCCGGCAAGCCATTCGCGCGTATAATCCGGGCCATGCTGGTGGCATCCTCACCGGCTTGCGCCCGGTTGGCGCTGCCCGTCAAATCCACATTGGCCCGCCCATCGGTCAGAAGCGCGACGGATGGCGTCATACCTTTGCCGCGGGCAAGCGCCGCAAGCTCCAAGGCCGCTTTCAGGCCGGATGCCAGCGGAGTGCCGCCGCCGCCCGGCAAGCTCGCGAGGCGGCGCTTGGTTTGGACAAGGGATCGTGTCGGGGGAAGGAGGACGTCTGATCCGTCGCCCCGGAATGCCACAAGCGCCACGTGATCGCGGCGGGCATAAGCTTCGGACAGCAGCAGCTCCACGGCGCCTTTTGCTTCGGCCAATCGCGCCATTGCGGCGGAGCCTGAGGCATCGACCACAAAGATGATCGCCCGATCCGACGTTTCCTGAAACCGGCGCAGGCGGATGTCGGACATGCGCACATGCACCCGGTCGTGGATGCCGGTCGTGTTGCGTCGGATCGTCTGCCACGGCGCAGCAGCGCGCAGCGTCGCAACCAGATCAACCCGCGCATCACCGCCCATCCGGCCGGCTCGTGGCGGTAGGGGCCTCCCGCGACGATTGCCTGCTTTCTTCGCGCCCGACCCGGCCGCGCTGGCGGAGCGTTGCGACTTTCCAGCCGCCAACCGAGCCAAAAGATCTGGGGGAAGCATAGCCCGTGCGGCCTCCAGCAGGATCTCGACCGGTGGCAGGTCAAGCTGCTCGTCGGGATCGTTATCTTGCGTGTCGTCCGGCGTTCCTTCCGGTGGCGGTGGTGTGTCGTCTTCCGCCTCATCAGATGCCTCGGGCATTTGCGTTGCGCGCGGTGCGAGGACCAATTCGATGGCGGCCAGCAGATCTGCCTCTTCCACCTCATCCGCACCCGACAGCGCAGCGGAGGCCCGAGCGACGGCCAGCGCCTGCAAGGGCGCCCGGAGCGATAGGATGCCGAGACGCGCCGCAACCTCCGCCAGTTCGGCGATGACGCGTTCCGAGATTTGGATAGTCGGCAGCATCCCGCGGGCTTCGTTCAGGGCCTCCAAGTCAATCGCCAGCTCCGGCGCGTCGCCAAGGGGGTGATCGCTGAGGTCCAGATGGACGGCGAGGCGGTCTGTCAGGGCGTCGGGTGCGTGTTCACCGGGTTCGGACCCTTCGTCGAACGCGATCAGTGCAAGGTTCCGCTGGCGATCCAATGCGTTGGCGAGACGCCCGGCAAGGCCCGGCTCCACCCGCTCGGCCATCGGCAAGAGCAGCACATCGGCTTGCTGAAGAAGACCCTTGGTTTCCGTTAGAACACCGGTATCGAGCGTCGCGGCGAGGTCTATCCCGCCGAACAAGGCGTCATCCTGCATGGACGGCGCCATTCGTCGCAATTTCAGACCCTGTAGGGCAGTTTTGAGACCCTTTTCGAGCTGATCCCGAACCGGGCCAACTCGGGCGCGGATCCATATGCCGCCCATCGCGCCCGGATCCAGTGCAAGGCACGCCACCGCAAGGTTCACCCCTTGCCAGCGCGCCTCAGCCACGCTCACCCCAGAACCTCCTCGACCACGCGCGTGACGCGTGTGGTGGAACCGGCATCATCCAGCGGATCACGGCGCAGGCGGTGACGCAAAGCGGTCGGCGCAACGGCACGCAGGTGGTCGCGGGTGACGATGGGATCGCCCTCGAAAGCGGCCAGCGCGCGCGCAGCGCGCAGCAACGTCAACTCGCCCCGCAATCCGTCCGAGCCCAGAGCCACGCAGAGCTCCGCACAATCGCGCAGGGCGCTGTCATCCGCCTCAACCTCATCCAGACGCGCCCGCGCCGTCACAATTTTTGCGCGCAGATCCGCATCCGCGCCACGCCATTCGGCGCAGAAGGCCGCCGGATCGCGATCATAGGCATCGCGCCGGCGGATCACGTTGATCCGTACATCGATGTCGCGCGGGCTTTCCACCTCGACCGACAAGCCAAAGCGATCCAACAGCTGCGGCCGCAATTCGCCCTCTTCCGGGTTGCCGGAGCCGACCAGCACGAACCGCGCCGCGTGGCGGATCGAAAGCCCCTCCCGCTCCACCACGTTCTGGCCCGATTGCGCCACGTCGAGCAGCAGATCAACAAGGTGATCCTCCAGCAGGTTCACCTCATCGATATACAGATAGCCCCGGTTTGCACGCGCCAGAAGGCCGGGCTCAAACGCCTTTTCACCCTTTGTCAGAGCCTTTTCGATGTCCAGGGCACCCACCACGCGATCTTCGGTCGCGCCCAGGGGCAGGTCGATCACCGGCGTGGGTTTCTGGACATTTGCATCATCCGCCAAAACAACCCAATCGGGCACGTCGGTGATGTGTTCAGAATTCACCGGGCATCCCGCAATCGCCTCAATAGGCGGCAGCAACGCGGCCAATCCGCGTACGGCGGTGGATTTTCCGGTTCCCCGATCACCAAACACCAAAACGCCACCGATCCCGCCATCCACAGCGGTCAGGATCATGGCGCGCTTCATCTCGTCCTGGCCGACGATGGCCGAGAAAGGGAAAGGGCCTGCGATGCTCATATCCTTCATTCGGCTGCAATCCTCATGTCACTCGTCTGGGGGCGGGGGGCGAAACTTGGCCGCGCGCCCTCCCATTGGCCGTCCACCGCATCCAGGGTGAACCGCGCATACAGCTCTTCTTTGAACCAGCCTTCGGTGCGGACCGCACGGATCGCGCGCGCATGGGGGCCGTCGTGGCGTGCGAAGGCGGCCATGCTGTCGGCGTCGGGCCAGATCGAGAACGTAACCTGATGCAGCATCGGAACCTCGCCGATACCAATCTTGAACAGGACGTTGGGGTCCTTGCCGATCACCGAAGAAATCCCCGGCACCCGGCCCCAGAATCGCGCCGCGATCTTTGGCTTGATCGTCGCGCGCGTGAGCGCCGCGATGGGGCCGTCACCGGGTGCGGAAGGTTCAAATGGCTGCTCCCCGGCCCAGGTGCCCCGGGCGCTGTTTGGTGTCAGGAACAGCGTCATCGTTTCATCCGCCTGATCGCGGTAGCGGCGGAAGACCGGCGCGCCATGAAAGGCGCGGCGCGCTGTGTCATGATCGGGCCATGTGGCAAGAATCGCGTAGACGGATGTGTTCGGGACGGGTGTGAAGCCTTCGCCGGTCCCGGAACCGCACAGCTTCCACATTCCGATGTCACGTACCGCCGCGAGGCCAGCGCGGGCAAAGCCCATCTGCGCAAAGGCCCAGAGCCGCGAAGGAAGGGAGCCGAAATGATACAGGCTCAAGGTCGTCGATTGCATGGCCGGTCTTTCCATGTGTCAATTAAGTCTGACACATTGATCCAGCCTAGGGAAGCCAAATCAGCTTTGCAATTTTGCGCGTTAGACATATTGTCAACTTAAGTAGACAGATCGAATGGCCATGCCTGACCCCAAGAATTCTTCATCTCCGTCGCGCGCAATCGTCATTGGCGCTGGGCTTGGCGGCCTGTCTGCGGCCATGCGGCTTGGGGCCAAGGGATATCAGGTTACGGTGCTGGATCGGTTGGATCGGCCCGGCGGGCGCGGCTCATCAATCACGCAAAACGGGCACCGATTCGATCTCGGCCCCACGATTGTGACCGTTCCACAGGTTTTCCAACAGCTTTGGGCTGAATGCGGGCGGGATTTCGCGGCGGATGTCGATCTGCGCCCCGTCGATCCGTATTACGAGATTCGCTGGCGCGATGGGTCCACCTTCGCGGTTCGTCAGGATGACGCCGCGATGGAGGCGGAAGTCAGCCGCCTGTCGCCCGGCGACCTGCCCGGATATCGCAAGTTCCTGAAGGACAGCGAGACGCGCTATCAGTTCGGGTTCGAAGGCCTTGGACGCCGTCCGATGAACAAGCTGATAGACCTGATCCGGGAGCTTCCGGGCTTCGTGAAGCTGCGCGCCGATCGCTCGGTCTATGCCCATGCCGCGTCCCGCGTGAAAGACGACCGCCTGCGCATGGCGTTGAGCTTTCACCCCCTTTTCATCGGCGGGGATCCGACCCGTGTGACCAGCATGTATATCCTTGTCAGCCACCTCGAGAAGGAATTCGGGGTGCATTACGCGATGGGCGGCGTGCAGGCGATGGCCGATGCCATGGTCCGTGTGATCGAAGATCAGGGCGGCATGGTGCGGATGGAAGAAGACGTGGACCAGATCACGCTGGATCAGGGTCGCGCCAGCGGGGTTGTCACGAAATCCGGCGAAACACTAGCCGCTGATATCGTCGTCTCCAACGCGGATCCCGGCACGACCTATGAAAAGCTGCTGGCCCATCATCCCAAACGCCGCTGGACGCCAAAACGCCTGAACCGGTCCCGTTGGTCGATGGGTCTGTTTGTCTGGTATTTTGGTACCAAGGGGACACGCGATAAGTGGTCCGATGTGGGCCATCACACGATCCTGAACGGGCCGCGCTATCGTGGGCTACTGGACGATGTCTTTATCCATCGCCATCTGGCAGATGACATGTCCGTCTATCTCCATCGCCCCTCCGTCACCGATCCCAGTGCCGCGCCAGTAGGCGACGATACGTTCTACGCCCTGTCGCCGGTTCCGAACCTGCATGGCAAAGACTCCGTCAATTGGGCGGAGATGGAGGAGACCTATCGCGCGCGTCTTGCCAAGGTTCTCGATGATCACCTTCTGCCGGGGTTCGAGAAGCATCTGAGCGCCTCGCATATCTTCACACCTGACACGTTCGAATCCCGCTACCTGTCGCCCCACGGCGCCGGGTTTTCGCTGGAGCCGCGGATTTTCCAATCCGCGTGGTTCCGGCCTCACAACATCTCTGAAGACGTGCCCGGCCTCTATCTGGTCGGCGCAGGCACACATCCCGGCGCGGGCATCCCCTCGGTTGTGACGTCATCTGAGGTTCTCAACAAACTCGTGCCGCCCGCGCCGCGCCCGGTGTCACTCCCTGAGCCGAGGCTCGCTGCCGAATGATGGATGCCACATGATCCGACCTGATGATTTGGAGCATTGCCGTAACGCGATCCGCGAAGGGTCCTATTCGTTCCACGCCGCGTCCCGGCTTTTGCCCGCATCGGTCCGTGATCCGGCGCTCGCGCTTTATGCGTTCTGCCGCCTGGCGGATGACGAGGTTGATTTCGGCACTGATAAACCAGCCGCTGTCCTGTCCCTCTCGGATCGTCTCGATGCCGCCTATCAGGGACGCCCGCGAAACGCCCCGGCAGACCGCGCCTTCGCTGCATTGATCGAAGATTTCGACATGCCCCGTGCCTTGCCCGAGGCCTTATTGGAAGGTCTCGCCTGGGACGGGATGGAGCGGCGTTACGCGACCCTGTCGGATCTGCGCAGCTATTCCGCCCGTGTCGCGTCCGCCGTTGGGGCAATGATGTGCGTCTTGATGCGCGTGCGCGATGAACAGGCGCTGGCCCGCGCCTGCGATCTGGGCGTCGCCATGCAGCTGACGAACATCGCCCGGGATGTTGGCGAAGATGCCCGCGCCGGGCGGCTGTACCTGCCCACCGATTGGCTGGCGGAAGAGGGGCTGACGCCGGATGATATCCTGGGCCAGCCCAAACCCTCCAAAGCGCTCAAACGGATGACCCGTCGCCTTCTGGCGGAGGCCAACCGGCTTTACCTTAGGTCCGAGCCGGGGATCGCGCGCCTGCCCCTGTCGGCGCGGCCAGGTATTTTCGCGGCCCGCCATTGTTACGATGCGATCGGGCGTAGGCTGGCCCGGCTGGATCATGACAGCATCTCCACCCGCGCCACAACGACGGGTGGACACAAAATGCGCCTTCTGGGCCTGTCGATGATCCGCGCCGCCTGGGTCAGCGTGACGCCTGAAAGCCCGGTGATCTACGCGCGGCCCTTGCCGGAAACCGCGTTTCTGGTGGAGGCCGCGGCCCACCCTGCACCGCAGACCAAGGAATGGAGCGAACCGCTGCTGTCGGTGCTCAGCCAATTGCGCGCTCAGGATACGGCGACACCCGCCGAATAATCACCCGCGGCCGGTCGCCCGGGCGCGCCACAGGGTGAACATCCCCGCCGCCACCACGATCCCCGCACCGATCACGACATTTGTAGCGAGTTCTTCCCCGAAGACCGTCAGCCCGAGGGCCGATGCGAAGACCAGTTGCAGATAGGCAAACGGCTGCACGGCAGAGGCTTCGGCCACCTCGTAGGTCTTGATCAACAGGTAATGCCCACTCGCTCCGGATACACACAGGGTTGCCATCCAGATCCAATCAGTGGGCGTCATCGCCTCCCAGAACCACACGCCGATGCAGGTGGTGACCAACGCCCCGATTGTACCGGTCCAGAAGAAGCTGGTGGCGGCCTTGTCTTTCCGCGCGGCAAAGCGCGTCAGCAGATTGTAGAGCGCGAACATGATGGCGGCGCAAAGCGGCACCAGCGCCTCGATCGAAAAGACGGTGATCCCCGGTTGCAGGATCACAAGGATGCCGACAAACCCGATGCCAATCGCGGCCCATCTGCGCCAGCCGACCTGTTCGCCGAGGATCGGGCCAGACAGCGCCGCAACGATCAGCGGGTAGCAGGCAAAGATCGCGTGGGCCTCCACCAGGCCAAGCAGGACAAACGCGCCGATCATCACGCAGATTTCTGTCGCCAGAAGCGCGCCGCGAAAGATCTGGAGTGCAGGCTGTTCCGTCTTTGCCGCCGCGCGGATACCGCCGGCCTGGCGGGACGCAATCGTGATGACGAAGGCCGCGAAGAACCAGTAGCGGATCATCACCACCATCAAGACGTTGTATTCCCCCGCCAGATGCCGGCTGATCCCGTCCTGCATCGCGAACACGAATGTTGTCGCGATCATCAGGACGATGCCGAGGCGCGGGCTTTCATCACTCATCGAAGGCGGCCCCGGGTCATGTGGCGCTTCCGTCCATGGCCTTTGATCCGCTCGACTTCGAAGCCGGAGGCGGCCAAGGCTCGGCGCACATCGCCAACCGCGGTATAGGTCGCGAATGTCCCGCCCGGCGCAGTCTTGGCGACCACGGAGGCCATCAGGTCAGCGCCCCACATTTCCGGGTTCTTCGCGGGCGCGAACCCGTCCAGAAACCAGGCGTCGGCATGGCCATCCCATGCAGGCACGGTCCGCCGGGCATCCCCTTCGATTACACGTAGGACGTAGTCTGAACCCTCTGGACGCGTCAGCGCGTCAATCGGTAGGTCCGGGTATCGATCCAGCGCCGCGATCTGATCCCGCAGCGCCATCGGATAGCCTTCGAAACTGGTGAAATGCAGCTTCCCACCGCAATTCGACCGGCGAAAAGCGCGCAGGGCGGCGAGGAAATTCAGGCCGGTCCCAAACCCAAGCTCGGCGATGTGAAACCCATCCCTGAACCGCGCAGGCAGGTCATTTCCCGCAAGAAACACGTGTTCTGTCTCGGCCAGACCGTCGGCCAGTGAATAGAACGGATCGTCAAACCGCACAGATACCGGCACGCCGTCCCGCCACTCGATCTTGTGCTGGTTCTCACCCATGGCGCGCCCTATGACCAATGGCGCGGACGATCCGCCAATGATCGGGGATTTGCAATGGTCGACATCACCGTGCGCGGGGCCGGGATCACGGGGCTGATGTGTGCCTGGTTTTTGCAATCGCGAGGCGCACGGGTGCGTGTTGTGGACCGACACGGGGTTGGGGCCGGCGCGTCCGGTGGCATCGTCGGTGCACTGGCCCCGCACGTGCCCGAAAACTGGAATTCAAAAAAGGCGATGCAGTTTCGCGCCCTTGATGAAGCCGCAGTTCTGTGGGCCGAAATTGCGAAGGTGGGCGGGACGGATCCCGGATATGCGCGCAGCGGCCGAATTCAGCCGCTGGCGGATGCCGCGGCGGTGGCCTTGGCAGAGTTTCGCGCCAAAGGGGCAGTGGACCTCTGGGATGGCCGCTATATCTGGGCGGTGAAACCGGCGTCGAACTTCGGAATCTTGTCTCTAACCGGCCTTGTAGTCCATGATACGCTGACCGCGCGCATCCATCCCCGGCGAGCCTGTGCGGCGCTGGCCGCCGCGCTGGCGGCTCGGGGGGCTGAGATCGTCAGAGAGGCCCAGGTCCAAGGGACAGAAATCTGGGCCACCGGGGCCATGGATTTGCAGGAAATCTCCCAGACCTTGGGCAAAACCATCGGCATGCCGATCAAGGGGCAGGCGGCCCTTCTGCGGGCCGATCTGCGCGATGCACCGCAAATCTTTGCCGACGGCCTCCATATCGTGCCCCACGGCGACGGGACGGTTGCCATCGGCTCCACGACGGAACGCGACTTCGCGGATCCCATCAGCACTGACGCGCAGTTGGAACCGTTGATTGAACAGGCGCGCACGGTCTGCCCCGCGCTGGCGGACGCCCCGGTGATTGAGCGATGGGCAGGATTGCGCCCGCGTGCCCGCAGCCGCGCCCCGATGGTCGGCCTGCACCCGACGCGGCCCGGCGCTTTCATCGCCAATGGTGGTTTCAAGATCGGCCTCGCCATGGCTCCGATTGTCGCGCGCATGCTGGCCGACCTGATCGTTGATGGAACAGACACTATTCCGCAGGAATTCCGGCCTGAAGCGAGCCTCTAAAGGCCCGCGACCTTGCGCAATTCGTCCATCAACTCGCCGAGCATCTTTCGGTTCAACTCATTGGTCAGCCGGTCGCCATCAAACTGATTGGCGGCGTCCCCCACCAGAACTTCGGGGCCATACAGAAGCCTCGGGCGGAACGTCATCAGGCAATGCCGCAGCGTCGTCTGCGTCCGCTCCCCGCCCGCACGCCCGCCGGTGGCCGACATGATCGCAACCGGTTTGCCCTTCCACGGCCCGCCTTTTGTGCGGCTGACCCAATCCAACGCATTCTTCAACACGCCGGGCAGCGCCTTGTTGTATTCCGGGCAGGCAACGATCACCGCATCGGCGCTGGCAATTTGATCGGACAGGCGCTGAACCGCGTCCGGCACGCCGCGTTCCGCCTCGAGATCCTCGTCGAACAGGGGAAAGCGAATATCTCCGTCCACAAAGGTCTCAGGATCAAAGATCGCCGCCGCTTCGTGCATCAGCTTACGGTTAAACGAAGCCGCCCGCAGCGATCCGCATATCCCCAGAAGTGTACCGCTGGACATCCAAGCCCCTCCGTCTCAAGACTTTGTTGCAGCGGAGCTAGTGCGTGGGGCGGACATGACAAAACAGCATGGCGGAAAAATTCTGGCCGACCGGTTGGCGATGCACGGCGTCGGGCGGGTGTTTTCCGTGCCGGGCGAAAGTTTCCTGGCCGCGTTGGACGGGCTTTACGATCACGACATTCCCAATATTGTCTGTCGTCAGGAAGGTGGCGCGGCGATGATGGCCGAAGCCCACGGCAAGATGACGGGGGAACCGGGCGTCCTGTTTGTCACGCGCGGGCCCGGGGCCACGAATGCCAGCGCGGGCCTGCACATCGCCATGCATGACGCCACACCGCTGGTCTGTTTCGTTGGGCAGGTGCCGCTGAAACATCGGGACCGTGGCGTGTTTCAGGAAGTTGATTACAGGGCCTTTTTCGGGCCGCTGGTGAAATGGGCGGCGGAGGTGGAGCGCACCGACAGGCTGGCCGAATATATCGACCGGGCCTTTGCCATCGCTCAATCCGGCAGGCCCGGCCCGGTGGTTCTGGCGCTGCCGGAAGACGTGCTGTCAGCCGTGACGGAGGCGCCCCAGACACGGATTGGCGCCCGGGCCGCCACGAGCTTGAACCCCGAAGATCTGCAACCGATTGTTGACGCCCTGCAAGCGGCCGAACGGCCCCTGATCCTGTGCGGTGGCTCGCATTGGAGTGATACCGATCGCGAAAACACGCATGCGTTGGCCGAACGGGCGGGCGCGCCCATTGCTGCGACCTTTCGGCGACAGCACTACATCGACAATGACCACCCGAACTACGCCGGTGATCTCGGCGTCGGCGCGAACCCTGTCCTTGCCAAGCGCCTGTCCAACGCGGATTGCATCCTTCTCCTGGGGGCAGAGCTGAACGATATCACGACGGCTGATTTTACCCTGATCGATCCGGCCAATCCGCCGACGATCCTTCAGGTTCACCCCGAACCCGAGGGCGTCAGCAAGGTCTACCCCGCGAGTGTTGCCGTCACCGGCACCCCCGCATCAATGCTGCATCAATTGTTGAACCTGATGCCGCCGCGCGCGGACAACACCGATCGCGGCGCGGCGGACGCGAGGGCGGATTACGAGGCATGGCAACAACCGCAACCGACCCCCGGTGACGTCCAGATGGAGCATGTGATCGGCTGGCTGCGCGACAACGCATCGCCCGACACGATCATCACCAACGGCGCTGGCAACTACGCCGCATTCCTGCACCGCTATTACAGGTTCCGGCAATTCGGCACGCAAATTGCGCCGACATCCGGGTCCATGGGCTATGGCCTGCCCGCCGCAATCTCGGCCAAGCTGCAGAACCCGGATCAGCCTGTGATCTGCCTTGCCGGGGACGGGTGTTTGCAGATGTCCATCCAGGAGCTGTCGACGGCCCGCCAGCACGGCGCAGATATCGTCGTGATCGTTGCCAATAATGGCCGCTATGGCACGATCCGGATGCATCAGGAAAAGCACTATCCCGGCCGCGTCTCGGGCACAGATCTGTTCAACCCCGACTATGCGGCGCTCGCGCGCGCCTATGGCGGGACCGGCCACACGATCACCGAGAATGCGCAATTTGCGGACGCTTACGAACAGGCTCTAAGGGGCGGGCTCCATATCATCGAGCTCAGGCTTGATCCCGCGATGTTGTCGACCACGACAAGCCTCTAATCCGGCTCCACAGGGGGCGTCTCGTTCAGCATCCGCACCTCCCGCTGGGGGAATGGGATGGAGATATTGTGCTCGTTGAACGTATCCCACAGAGCAAGATAGACATTGCCGCGAATGTTGGTGAGCCCGCCTGTCGGGTCCTTGATCCAGAAACGCAGGATGTAATCCACGCTCGAATCTCCGAACCCCACAACGTGGCAGACCGGCGGCCTGTGGCTCAGAACCCGGTCCACGCCCTGCGCGGCTTCAATCGCCAATTTGCGGACGACATGGGGATCATCGCCATAGGCGGTGCCGAAATAGATATCCAGCCGGACAAACTCGTTGGAATGGGACCAGTTCACCACCTGGCTGGTGATCAGGTCCTCGTTGGGGATCAGGTATTCCTTCCCGTCCCGCGTGACTACGCTCACATACCGCGCGCCAAGCGAGTTGATCCAGCCAAACGTCTCCCCCAGCGAAATCACATCACCGGGTTTGATCGACTTATCGAGCAGGATGATGACGCCGGAGACGAGGTTCGAGACAACCTTTTGCAGGCCGAAACCAAGGCCCACACCTATGGCGCCCGATAGAACGGCAAGCCCCGTCAGGTCCACACCCGTCAGCCGCAGACCCATGTAGATCGCCACGCCGTAGAACGCGACCTGCAGGAACTTCACCGCCAGCACCCGCATGGACGGCGACATTTCCTCGTTCTTCTGGATGCGGTTGGTGGCGGTGCCGGTCAGGAACCGCGCGACGATGATCAGGGTGGCGACCACAAGGATCGCCTGCACCAGCGTCAGCAGGGACAGCCGCGTATCGCCCAGGTTGAATCCGACAGAATCCAGAAGCGCCGCTGCCTCATCCTGAAGGTTCAGGATTGCAAGCGTCACGAAAATCCACGCGCCGTAGCGGACGACACCACGCAACAGGGCCGACCGGATCAGCCGTGTCGCGAAGGCCACCACAAGCCAAGCCGTGGCAAGCTCCGCGACAATGGTCAGCAGATAGGTGCGCGACGGCCATGTCACCTCGCGCATGAGCAAGACGACCGTCCAGATCAGCAGGACGAAAATGATCATCCTCAGGCGCTTGTGGACGACCACAAGGATCCGCATCCGCCAGGTCGGCCACCCTTCGCGGGAGGCCATCCAGGCCCGCACCCGCGGGCCGAACACGCGTTGCAGGATATAGGCCGCCAGCATCACGGTCAGCGCGATGCCGACCTGATACGCGTTCCATGGCCGCAGCAGAGAGGTCAGAAACGTTTCGGCCTGTCCGATCAGGCCCGTGATTTCACCCAAAGCGGCATCCAGCGCCTCGCCATCCGTCGGCGGGGGCGGTTCCATTACTGTCTCTTCAGGCTCCATCCGGGTACTGCTCCGCCGATGCCATCAGCATATCGGTTCCGGCAAGGCGGACAAGGGGCGCGTGGCCCTAACGTATCAGTCTACCCAGCGCACAAGAGTTGCATCACCGCGCGCCAGGTCGATCACGTAATACCGCGCGGGACCGGAATGAGGTCCTCCCCACCGTCGATTGTACGGTCCGAGCGCAACGAGAAGCTGATCGCCATCCACGCCAAGCGGGGCGACGCTGGGTCCGGGCCCGTTGCCGGCATCGAACAGATCGCGGGCACCGGGCATGTCATCGGGCGAGATTTGTATGGATTGATCCGGTCCGTCCCCAAGCGCGATAATCTCGATCGTGGGACTACCCAGGAAATGCGCACCTGTTGCAACGAGGCGGTTGCCAACAGGGTCATGGATCAGGCCGTTCGCGTCAAAATTATCCATGCTTTGAAGGACGGACCATTCCAGCGTCGCCAGATCGAACCGGTAGAGGAACCCTTCGCCGCCCAGGGAAACACCATAGTAGATGTCCGCCTCCGGATCATGGGCCGCCCCGGTGGCATGGCTGATTCGGGGAACGTCGAGTCCGGGATCGAAAACCTTCACCTCACCGCTGGCGGCTGTGATCTCAAACCCGTTTTGGGTGAAACGGTAGGGCGGGCCCTCGTGTGGGATGTCCAATATGCTCGCCAGACGTTCCGTGAGCACGCCGCGATCTACGAATTGATCCAGAAAATCAGGAGCGAATTGCGGCAACGGCTCGGTGTCTGGTGTTATGTCGAAGGCCTCGTCAGGCCGATACGCCCCTTGGAAACTATCCGGAGCGTCAACGTTAAACACTGTCGGGATCCAGTTCAGGAGCCCCTGAAACGGTGACCCTTCGGCTTGATACACGGAGGTGGGGCCCTGCTGCAGAAGCTCGTGTTGCATGTCGGCGCCGTTGAAGACGACCTCGGATTCTACGCTGTGATGGCCGGACAGGACAATCCGGTTGATCGCCGTCTCCGCGCTGGCCTCCACGATCCACCTCGTGGCGTCATAGCTGATCAAAAGGAGCGTCACCTGCGCGCCGGGCCGATCCACGTTGACCAAAACGCGCGGGCCGTGGATTTCGTCCCCGGTGCGCTCCGATCCCTCGTACACCCCGACGATATGTAACTCCGCCTCGGCCGAAGCTGCACCGGCCAGAACAACAAGGGTCATGATGGCGGCAAAGGCCTTTTGGATGATCATCTGATGCTCCCGCTTTGTCTGCACCGATTCCTTACCTGGCCGATATGGCGTTAAAATGGCGTTTGCCCGTGGCGCTCCCACCTTGGCAACGGGCTTACGCCCGTGTAATTCCTGCGCGATGACCAGCTTCTTCGATATCGGCGACCGCGCCCGTTTGCCATGGCGCTTCCACGGCGCGCGGGCCTCCCGCCTTGGTGGGCTATAGGCCGCCCCGCCCGATCTCGACCAGCCAGACACATTTGCCCGACAGGAACACACCATGACCGGCAAGACGCTCTACGACAAAATCTGGGATGCCCATTTGGCCCATGAGGCCGAGGATGGCACCAGCCTTCTCTATATCGACCGCCACCTCGTCCACGAAGTGACCTCACCCCAGGCCTTTGAGGGCCTTCGTATGGCCGGTCGCAATGTGCGCGCGCCCGACAAGACCATCGCCGTGCCGGACCATAACGTGCCCACCACCGAAGGCCGCGAGAACCCCGAAAACATGACCGAGGACAGCGCCATCCAGGTCGCAGCCCTCGACAAGAACGCCAAGGATTTCGGCATTCACTACTACCCCGTCACCGACGTCCGCCAGGGCATCGTGCACATTGTCGGCCCGGAACAGGGTTGGACCTTGCCCGGCATGACCGTGGTCTGCGGCGACAGCCACACCGCCACCCACGGCGCATTCGGCGCGCTGGCCCACGGCATCGGCACATCGGAGGTGGAACATGTGCTGGCCACCCAGACCCTGATCCAGAAGAAATCCAAGAACATGAAGGTGGAGATCACTGGCAAACTTGCGCCCGGCGTCACCGCCAAGGACATCACGCTCAGCGTCATCGGCAAGACCGGCACCGCCGGTGGCACCGGCTATGTCATCGAGTATATGGGCGAGGCGATCCGCGATCTCTCCATGGAAGGCCGCATGACGGTCTGCAACATGGCCATCGAAGGCGGCGCGCGGGCTGGTATCATCGCGCCCGACGAGAAGACGTTCGAATACTGCATGGGCCGCCCCCACGCGCCCAAAGGTGCGGAATGGGAGGCCGCGCTCGCGTGGTGGAAAACGCTCTATTCCGGTGATGACGCGCACTGGGATGAGGTTGTGACGATCCGCGGTGAAGACATTGCGCCGGTCGTTACCTGGGGCACGTCACCCGAGGATGTACTGCCGATCACCGCCGCCGTTCCCGCTGCAGATGATTTCACCGGCGGCAAGGTCGGCGCTGCACAGCGCTCGCTCGACTATATGGGCCTGACCCCCGGCACCGCCCTGCAGGATGTGGAAATCGATACGGTCTTCATCGGCTCCTGCACCAATGGTCGGATCGAAGACCTCCGCGCTGCGGCTGAGATCCTGAAAGGCAAGAAAGTGGCGGTGAAACGCGCCATGGTCGTCCCCGGCTCCGGCCTTGTCCGCGCGCAGGCGGAAGAGGAAGGCCTGGCCGACATCTTCAAGGAGGCCGGGTTCGAATGGCGTCTTGCGGGCTGCTCCATGTGCCTTGCTATGAATCCCGATCAGCTGTCGCCCGGCGAACGCTGCGCAGCCACTTCCAACCGCAACTTCGAAGGCCGCCAGGGCCGCGGCGGCCGCACGCACCTGATGTCGCCCGCCATGGCCGCGGCTGCGGCCGTGACCGGTAAGCTGACGGATGTGCGGGAAATGATGTAAGGTATCCACCGCGCCATCAGGCGGTCTCGGGCTCCGGCACGAACCGCCGCGCGGTGCGTTCCCGGCCCAGGCCGTAGCACAGGATAATCACCGGCAGCAGGCCAACGGCGGCGATAACGAGTGAGGGCACGGCCGCCTCCCCCAGCCGTTCATCCGCCGCCAGCCGGTGCGCCTGCACGGCCAAGGTGTCGAAGTTGAACGGGCGCATGATGAGCGTGGCCGGAAGCTCCTTCATCACATCCACGAACACAATCAGCAGGCCCGTCAGGATCGAGGGCCGCAGGATCGGTAGATGCACCCCGCGCAGCATCGATCTTGGGGTACGCCCAAGGGTGCGCGCCACGGCGTCGACATTGGGGTTTATGGTACTCAAACCCGCATCATAGGCACTGAGCGCGGCGGCCATGAACCGGACGCCATAAGCGGCCACAAGCAGCCAGATGGAGCCCGTGACCAGCAGGCCCGTATTGATGCCGAACCGCGCCTCCATCACCGCGTCGATGGCGTTGTCGAGGGCAGCGAAGGGGACGATTAGCCCCACAGCGATCACGCCGCCCGGCACGGCATAACCAAGGCCCGCCACCCGCACGGCGGATTTCGCGGCGCGCGTGGGATGGAGCCGGGCGTTGAAGCCAAGCACAACGGCGGCGGCGACCGTCACGCCAGCGGCAATGGAGGCCAGGATCAGCGAGTTTCGCAGGAACCGCAGATACCGGTCGGTCAGAAGGTTATCGAACGAGTCCCAGCCAAGGCTGAGGAGCAGGCCTACGGGAAGCAGGAAACCGAGCAGGACGGGCAATCCGCAAAACGCCACCGCCCCGGCGGCGCGCCAGCCGGTCAGGTTCACACTTTGCATCACCTCGAACCGCCGCCCCGCGCCGTGGTGGCGTTGTTCGCGCCTCTGCCGACGTTCCAGCGCCGCGATGACCAGCGCCACGATCAGCAGGCACAAGGCCAGTTGCGCCGCTCCACCCCGATCAAAGAACGAATACCAGGCCTGATAAATGCCGGTGGCAAAGGTCTGCACACCGAAATATGAGACGGTGCCGAAATCGGCGAGCGTCTCCATCAGCGCAAGCAATACACCGCCCGCGATGGCAGGCCGCGCGATCGGCAGGCTGACCCGGGCGAAGGCACTCCACGGGCCATGGCCCAAGGTGCGCGCGGCGATGTAGGCCGTCGCGCTTTGTTGCAAAAACGCGGCGCGGGTCAGCAGATAAACGTAAGGATACAGCACCAGCGTCAGCATCGCCGCCGCCCCGCCAATGGACCGGATTTCGGGGAACCAATAGTCGCGCGGGCCCCAGCCCGTCAGATCTCGTAATGTCGTCTGAACCCAGCCGGGGTGATCGAGAAAGTCGGTATAGGCGTAGGCCAGAACGTAGGCCGGAAAGGCCAGGGGAAGGGCCAGTGCCACCTCAAGTATCCGTCGCCCGGGAAACCGGGTAGCCGTCACCAACCATGCCGCCCCGGTCCCAATCACGCCGGTGCCAAGGCCGACCAGTACGATCAGGATGGCGGTGGTGCCGGCATATCGCGGCAGAACCGAGTTCAGCAGGCGATCAAACGTCTCCCAGCCCCCGGTTGCGGCGGCAATGGCCACGGCCAGCATCGGAACCAGGCACATGGCCGCCGCGATCCAGGCCAAGCTGCCGAGTTTGAACGGGGAAGGGATGCGAAACGTCTGCGCCATATCCTTGGTGTTTTTGTCAGGATTGCGCAGGAATGCAAGCGCGGTTCATTGGCCTCGACGGAAGATGACAGGGAACCAATCGTCGCGGAGGCGGTCGCCCTGCGCCATGCCGTGGCCGGGAAAGGGCGGCGATGTGGGGCCCGGGCGCTCCGTATATCGGGCATCATCGCCCACGAAACGCAGCGAAAAAGCCCGGCGGCGCGCGGCGGCCTCGTTCCCCCGGGCGCCGTGCAGGATCCAGTAATTGAACACCACGGCATCCCCCGGCTCCAGCGCCCATTCGGCGATCTCCATACCCTCGGCGTCCGGGTCGGGCACTGGCATGTAAGCCTCGTCATCGGCGTAGAAAGTGTCGTCGTTCAACCACCGCGTCGGGAGGACCGGCTTTTCCCATCGATGAGAGCCTATCACGCAGCGTAGAGACGCTTCCTTGACCGGATCGACAGGCGCCCAGAAGCTCACATTCTGCTGTCCGGACACGAAATAATAGGGGCCATCCTGATGCCATGGGGTGGGCTTGGAAGTGCCGGGTTCCTTCACCAGGACGTGGTCATGAAAGATCTGCGCAGTGCTGGATCGCATCAGGTCGGCCGCAACCTCGGCGGCGGGCGAATTGCGGATCACATCCTCGAATTCCGGGATCCGCGTCCAGTTGACGTAATCGTCGAAAAAACGCCCCGCTTCCCCCGGTTTCAGGTTCTCGGCGGCGTGAGAGCCGGGCTCGGCCATGTTGCGATCGATGCCCGCGCGGATCGTGTCGACATGGTCGGAGAACAGCCCGCGGATCACGGTGACGCCGTTCTTCTGGAAGGTTTCGATCTGATTCTCTGATACAAGAGGGTTCATAAGATCAGCCTTTTCTATCCTTTGAAGGTCCATTTCCGGCCGCGGAACAGGGCTGACAGGGCCCATGAACCGGACATCACCATCGGCGGCCCGGCGGGCTAAGGCAAGATCGTCCATCGGATTTGGAAAACTGGTCGGGCTGAGAGGATTCGAACCTCCGACCCCCTGCTCCCGAAGCAGGTGCGCTACCAGGCTGCGCTACAGCCCGACCGTGTCGCGCGGGATAGCCGGGGGAACGGCCCTTGGCAAGGGGGATCAGCGCCTGGCCCCCGGTTCGCGCGGCCCTCGGCTCTCAGCGGTGAGGAACGGCGCGATCCGCAATCCGCTGGGCGTGCCGACGCGGGACCGGGTGCGCAGAACCGGCGTGGTGGCCGAGCCGCCGCCGCGATCTTCGCGCAAAACGATGTAGATGCCCGACGCGATGATGATGCCCGAGCCGATGGTGGTGGGCAGGGTCAGCCCCTCGTCAAACAGCAACACACCATACAGCGTGGCCCACAGGATCTGCGAATACTGCATCGGCGCAACGATGATGGCCGGCGCGGTGCGGTAGGCGAAGATGAGGCACGACGTTCCGGCCAGCGCCATCGCCGCGATGATGGCCAGCGCACCCAGATCCTGCCCAGGCATCGGTTGATAGACGAAGGGCAGAGCCGCGCCCATCACAAGGCAATTGGCCATCATCGGATAGAGGATGAGCACGACAGACCGCTCCTCCCGCCCGATCTTGCGCACCACGACGGAGGCGAAGGCGCCAAAACACGCGGCGGCAAGGGCGGCGGCATGGCCAAGGGTCAGCTCCGTCTGGCCCGGTTGCAGAACGACGATCACGCCGCCAAGCCCGACCAGCACCGCAAGGCCGCGCCGCCACCCGACCTTTTCTCCCAACATCGGGATCGCCAGAACCGTGATCAGCAGCGGCGCGGCGAAGAGAATCGCGTAGGTCTGCGCCAGCGGAAGCACCGTGAAGGCGTAGAACGCGCAGAAGCCTGTGATCACGGCGGCGAAGGTCCGCGCCGCGATCCACCATGGGTATTTCGGACGCAGGTTTGCCTCGGTCGCATCGCGCAACAGCAGGAAGGTGACAATGGGAAACCCGAACAGAACCGAAAAGAACACGATCTGAAACGGCGCGTAACTGCCGCCCAGATATTTGACGATCACGTCGTGGGCGGCAAAGACGGCAAAGGCCAGAAGCGCCAGAAGGGCACCGCGCAGATGGGGTGTTCGGTCCATGGATCTGCCTTTTCCGCCTAGAGACAGGGTTCCGTCTGCCAATCCCGGTCGTCACCCCGGTAACAGCGCTGTTCGACGCTGACGTCAAGGATCAACCAACCGCCCTCGGGTGCATATTCGATCGCATAGATCGTCCGCTGGCCTTCGGCGGAATCGTCGAGGAACCCGGTATCCTCGATCCGAACCTCCAGCACATTGTCTTCGTTCGGCGCGACGGTGATGACCGTGTTGGGATTCCCTTCGCCGAAATATTCGTAATTCTCAAGAACGGGCGCGACGAGGGCGAGCGGACTGTCGACGCTATCGCCGGGCGCGAACCCATTGGCAAAAGCGGGGCCGCAGATGAGCGCGGCACAAAGGGACAGGCGGGACAACATGGCAATCTCCTTGGGTCGAATGCCCGGAAGAGTAGTTAATGCGCGAAGCTTCGCAAGGCATGGGCCGGAACGCTGTAGTGCACCTTTTCGACCCGGTCGGCCCCGATCGCGTCGTAGAATTTGAGGGCGTCGGGCTGAAAGCTGCCCCATTCCAGACGGACGGCGCCGATATCGATGGCCGTTTGCGCCAGGTCCCGCATCAGGGCCTTGCCCGCGCCCAGGCCACGGGCCTCGGCGATCACGTAGAGTTCCTTGAGGTAGATCGCGATGCCGTCCATTGCGGGGTAGACGCGGGCCCAGGTGGTGAAGCCAAGCGGGCGATCCCCCTGCCAGGCAAGGCTGCCCGACAGGCCCCGTGGTGCGGCGAGGTCGGCCAGTATCTCGGCCTCGATATCCGGTTTGGACGGCCCGGTGCCGTAATGGGTCAGACAATCGCGGTAGAGGGTCAGGAACGCTGCGCCGTCCGCCTCCACAAATGGCCGAACCGTGACGTCTGTCATCCCGCCAGCTTGGCGATGATTGCGTCACCCATTTCGGACGTTGAGATCGGTGTGCCGCCATCGGGGCCCATCAGATCCGCCGTGCGGGCGCCATCGGCGAGCACCGCTTCCACGGCCCGTTCCAGCCGCGTGGCTTCATCCCCCAGATCGAAGGAATAGCGCAGCGCCATGGCGAAGCTGAGGATACAGGCGATGGGGTTGGCCTTGCCCTGCCCGGTGATGTCAGGGGCGGAGCCATGAACGGGCTCATAAAGCGCCTTGGGGCGGCCATTTTCCATGGGCGCACCGAGTGACGCGGAGGGCAGCATGCCGAGGGATCCGGTCAACATGGCAGCACAGTCAGACAGAATATCGCCGAACAGGTTGTCGGTCAGGATCACGTCGAACTGCTTGGGCGCGCGCACGAGCTGCATCGCGCCGTTATCGGCGTACATGTGGGACAGTTGTACGTCGCCGTATTCCGCGGCGTGCACCTCGTTGACGACATCGCGCCAGAGGATGCCGGATTCCATCACATTGGCCTTCTCCATCGAGCAGACCTTGTTGTTGCGGCGCCGCGCCAGTTCGAACGCAGAACGCGCCGCGCGGGCGATCTCGGATTCGGTATAGCGCTGGGTATTCACGCCGACGCGCTCGTTGCCCTCGCGGTGGATGCCGCGCGGCTCACCAAAATAGACGCCGGAGGTCAGTTCGCGCAGGATCATGATGTCCAAACCAGAGACTATCTCGCGCTTTAGAGACGAAAAATCGGCCAGCGCGTCGAAGCATTGCGCCGGGCGGAGATTGGCGTAGAGGTCCATCTCCTTGCGCAGGCGCAGCAGGCCGCGTTCGGGCTTTACCGAGAAATCCAGATCGTCATAGGCCGGGCCGCCCACCGCGCCCAGCAGGACAGCATCGACGCTTTGCGCCTGTTCCATCGTCTCGTCCGTCAGGGGTGTGCCATGGGCATCGTAGGATGCGCCGCCCACCAGCCCTTCGGACACGGTAAACCCGATCCCCCGCGCCGCGCCGAACCAATCGATGACCTTGCGGACCTCGGCCATCACTTCGGGGCCAATGCCGTCGCCGGGCAGGATAAGCAAGGTGCGGTCGGTCATGGTTCTGATCCCTATGAGAAACTGGTCGCGCTTCGCCTATCGCGCCCCCCGGGAGGCGTCAAGAAAGCAGGGGCGCGATCGCACGATCCAGCATGTCCCAAACGGCGGCCACGCGGGGCTGATGACGCAGGGCCGGATGGGCAGTAAGCCAGACCGGCAGGACCGGCATCGGCAGATCATGCAAGATCCGCCGCACATCCGGCGTGCGGTCGGCCACGTAGGTCTGCCCGATCCCGATCCCGCATCCTGCGGCCACGAAGTTCCAGTACGCGACCTGATCGTCGGTGCAGGTGGTGAACCAATTGCGCGTCACGTCGAACCCCATCTCGCGCATGCCGTGCAGGATCAGGTCGCTGCGATCATATCCCACCATATCGTGGTGGTGCAGATCGTCCGCGTCCTTGGGCACACCCCGCTTGGCAATGTAGCTGTCGGCGGCATAGAGGCCGAGGGGAAGATCCCCCAGATGCCGGGTGATCATGTCGAGTTGCGTCGGGCGATACATGCGGAGCGCGATGTCGGCCTCGTGGAACAGCAGGTTTTCGGTGGTGTCGCTGGCGACCACATCCAGCGCGATCTGCGGATGGGCGGCGCGGATCTGCGCCAGGATCGGCGGCAGGATATGGGCCGTGACGAAAACCGACGCCGTGAGCCGCACGCGTCCGCTGGCATCCGGTGCTTCCCCGGCGGCCAGAAGCGCAACCCGCCGCGCGGCCTCCTGCATCTGCGTGGCGGCAGGAAGGATCATCCGGCAGAACTCCGTCGGCTCCAACCCACGGGCATGGCGGCGGAAGAGCGGCTGGCCAAGGGCACCTTCGGCGGCGCGGACCTGGCGACCGAGGGTCGGCTGGCTTTGCCCAAGTGCTGCCGCCGCCGCCGAGAGGGAGCCGTGATCGGCCACTGCCCCCACTGCGCGGAGCAATGTCCAATCGAGATCATGTAAGCTATCCATTCAGATATGAATATCATATTTGCCTTTTTCGGCAATGGAATTCGTTCTGTGAATATCCCAGGTCTTGCATGAGTCATCCAATCAATGGAGTATCCCATGCCCCGCACCGCCCTGATCCTTGGAGCGTCCGGCCGTTTCGGCAAACATGCCGCGCAGGCGCTCGCCCGCCACAATTGGCAGGTTCGTACCTTCAACCGCGCCACTGATACGCTTGGCGCCGCCGCGCGCGATGTGGACCTGATCGTGAATGCGTGGAATGCACCTTATTCGAAATGGGCCGACCAGGTTCCGGGCCTGACCCGCGCGGTGATCGACGCGGCGCAGGCCTCCGGCGCGGCGGTGATGATCCCCGGCAACATCTACGTTTTCGGGCAGGACATGCCTCCCGTTCTGACGCCTGATACGCCGCACAGATCGATGCATCCGCTGGGGCGCATCCGGCGTGAGCTTGAGGCCGCGTATCGGGAGGCCGGGGTCAAAACGATCATCCTGCGCGCCGGAGATTTCCTGGATACGGACGCGTCCGGCAACTGGTTCGATGAGGTGATTGCCGCCAAGATCCGGAAAGGGCGGATCAGCTACCCCGGCCCGCTCGACCGGACCCATGCTTGGGCCTATCTGCCGGATGTGGCGGAGGCTGCCGCGCAATTGGCCAATCGGCTCGATGCCTTGCCCCTGTTCACCGAAGTGACGTTTGAAGGGTTCACACTGAGCGGTGCGGAGATGGCCGATGCGTTGACCCGCTCCCTCGGACGCCCGGTCGTGGCCAAGCGGATGAACTGGCTGCCGATCCAGATCGCGCGCCCGTTCTGGGCGGAGGCGAAGCATCTGCTGGAAATGCGCTACCTGTGGCAATGCCCGCACCGATTGGACGGCGCAGCATTGGCCCGGATCGTCCCGGATCTGTCGGCAACGCCGATGGAAGACGCGTTGCGAAAGGCGGCGGCGCCGTTGCTTTAGAACGCGATATCGACCCAGACCAAACGGTGATCCGACGCTTCAATCACCGCCTCGGCCAAGGGGCCACCTTCGGGCCACTGCACACCGGCCTCCGCAACGCTCAGACCCGCGGCGGGCAGGATGTAGTCGACCCTGAGATCGCCGGGGATGGGATCATCCCAATCGGCGGTCACAAGGCCGAAAGGGCTGAGCGGTTCCGGGTCCTGCAGGGCGGGGTGGCGGATCAGGGCCGATAGCGTATCGCGCAGGCCTTCGCCCCGGGCCGGGTCAACGTTGAGCGTGCCCATGATCGCGAAGGCGTCTGCCGCAAAGGCCGGGCCATCGGGGGACCAGCCCTCAAGATAAAGCTGCCAGAAGCGCACCTCGTCCGCATTGCGCAGGCCGTTGCGATCTTCCGGCCCATCGAAGACGGGTGGGGAGGCGTGGGATGTCAGGATGTGGAACGGGCCGGAGGGCAGTTGCACCGAAACGTCCCATGCCGCGACGGAGTGCAGCCGCAGGACGGGCAAGGCAGCCTCGGGCGTGACACCGGGGGCCTGGCTGTCGGGCAGATCGCGCCACAGGATCGCCGAGAAGTCGCGAACCTCGCCCAATGGAAACCGCGAAAGAACCGCAAGACCGCCATCGCCATTGAAGCGCCCATAGCCGTGGGCATCCCGCGGGCCATCGGTGCGGCCGTCCCCGTCGAGATCATGGCCGGTTGGCCACCCGGTATTGGGCCGCAAGCTGAGCCTGTGGGGATAGTTCAGACCAGCCTCTGCCAAAGCCTCTGCCAACGCCGTCAGCGCCGCGCCGGTTGCGTCATAATCCAGATCCTGCAGCACCAGAATGTCGGCTTCGGCGGCCACAATTACGGCAAGCGTGGCGGGGACAGGATCATCGCCCTGAATGATGTCTTGCAGGATCAGGCCCGGGCCGCGCCCTGACAGATCGGTGTGGTACGTCGCAAGGCGGATCGTTTCCGCCAACGCCGGTGTGGACAGCAACGCGCCAAGCAGCGCGCCCGCGATCAGCCGGCGGAAGATGGCAGCGCCGCGTGGGGCTGATCGACGTCCAGGCCGGCCACAAGGCGGGCGCGCCGCGCCCGGATCATGCTCGCAATCCGAAGCATTGCCTGGCCGCGCATGATCAGGCTGAGAGGAAGGAACATCCATATCGTGATCGCCCATACCATCGTGTGCTGTGATGCAAGCACCGGCAGATCCAGCTGATTGGCGCCCATCACGGCAACAACAGGGATAACGAACGGGCTAAAAATACCAAAGATAATGTTGACGCGGCCATCCTGAGTGAGCCGCTTGACGACGTCACCGCCGGTGGTCGGGTCGAATGTGGGCAGGTTGATCCAGACGTTGAACGGGCTTTCACGGCCGGGCCAGCGCCCTGTGCGCATGATGAAGGTGAAAAACGCCAACGCGCAGGTTGTCACGAGTACCGACAACCCGGCCATGGCCTTGACCTGTTGGGCGAAGTGCGGCTCGATATCCTCGGGCAGGTGATCCAGCACAAGGCGCAGGGGGCTGAACGGAAAATCAAGCATCCAGCCGACGAAATTGCCGATTGTGGCGATCACGATGGCCAGCGTCGTATCGGCGCCGTCCATGCCAACCAGAACGCTGAGCGAATAGAGGGTCAGGAACAGGGCAACCACCCGGACCCGGTTGAATGGCGGCGCGTCGCGGAATTCGATGAGGGCGGGAAAGCGCGCGGCATATTCGACGATGACGAACACGCCCATGATGAGGGCCAGGAGCGACACCATTTGAGCGCCCTGATCCGTTGTGCCGGGGATCAGCAAGGACGGCGTCGAAAGAACGATCATGATAATGATCGCGCGCATGATGGCGCTAATCAGCCTAATGAGCACGGGCTCTACCTCAACGTGGCGTCGGTTCGTGCCGACACCTTTATTCTGCCTTTTGGCCTGCTTTGCGGTGCGAACCGTCCAATTTCATGTGAATTGGTGAGGTTGCCCCTATTCCAGGCACGATTTTGACACATTTGTGCCCAAATTGCCGGAATCTGGCAACCGCCAAGGCGCCAACGCCCCGATGGCGCGCGGGTTAAGAGATTGAACTGTCACAGAATTGCATCACCGCGTTTTGCGGTGACATGCGGATCAGACCCAGGGCCGCGCCTGTTGTGCCTGTGCTTCGAACGTATCGATGGCAGCCGCTTTTTCAAGCGTCAGGCCGATATCATCCAGGCCGTTCATCAGGCAATGCTTGCGGAAGGCATCAACCTCGAAGCTGATGGAGCCGCCATCGGGGCCAGTGATCGTCTGGCTGTCGAGATCGACCGTCACAACGGCATTCGCGCCGCGCTCCGCGTCGTCCATCAGCTTGTCGACCTCATCCTGGGGCAGGACGATGGGCAGAATGCCGTTCTTGAAGCAATTGTTGTAGAAAATGTCTGCAAAAGACGGCGCGATCACGCAACGGATGCCAAAATCGAGAAGCGCCCAGGGCGCGTGTTCGCGCGACGAGCCGCAGCCGAAATTGTCACCGGCCACAAGGATCTGCGCGTTGCGGTAGGCGGGTTTGTTCAGCACGAACTCGGGAATTTCATTGCCGTCATCGTCAAATCGCATCTCGTCGAACAGGTTCACGCCAAGGCCTGAGCGTTTGATCGTCTTCAGGAACTGCTTGGGGATGATCATGTCGGTGTCGACATTGATCAGGGGCATGGGCGCGGCGATGCCGGTCAGCGTGGTGAACTTGTCCATGGGCCTCACTCCTTCATTCGTGGGAGGGATTAGCCGGTCACGCCGCCGCCCACAAGATCACTCGGGGATCGCAAAGGTCATGTTGGCCCAATGGGTGACCCAGATCGCGCCACCGTCTTCGGCAGGCTCGACGGCCTCAAGGAACACCGAATCCGCCATATAGGTGAGGCCGGGTTCCACCGGAAGCATCACAACACCATCGGCATTGGTGCGATGGAGCGTGATCGTGACCTCACCTTCGGCATCCTCGGCAAACAGCTCCACCTGATAATCAGGCTGAACTTCGCCGTCATACCAAAGCTGCAACGGCATTCCGGCGGACACGTCATCGGTGTAGGGGTTGGCCAGCGCCACAAGTTCTGTCAGCAGACCCACACGGGTATCCTCGCCCGCGCCATCCCCCACGGCGACCAGCGATTTTGCGTAGCGGATGTAGTCCTCGGTCACATCCTCCTGACTCAGGTCGCGCTCCACATGCATCGCGGTTACGTCACCCAGATCCTTGTGGTTGGCGAAGTTCAGGAACCGCTCCCATTCGGACCATGTCAGCTGATTGGCGGTGGTCTGGTGCACGATCACCGCAAGGCCATCCTCCAGCCCGTCCATGTTCAGCGCGGGAATATCGCCGAAACGCCCCTCCGCCTCACGCACCTGACCGTTGGAGATCACGGTGAAACTCTCAAAATTCCGGGGCAGGTAACTCATCGCAGCCCCGGAAAATTCCTGCCCCACCCGCAGGTCCGCCAGAAGGGCTTCCCCAACTTCAACTGAAAAATCATTGGGATCGATCCAGAATTCGTGGGCCATGCCCTTGTCAGCAAATGCCAGAGCCGCAATTGTTGCGACAAGATACACGGGTTTCATTTTAGAGGGTCCTCCGATGGATGGGTTAAGGATGCTGCGGCACGTTCTGCTGTCAATGGCGCTTGTCTTCACGGTTTTGCCAGCATGGGCCCATGAGATCAGACCCACCATCGCGGATATCGAGGTGGGCGAGACCGAGATGACGATGAGCCTGCGCACCGCGCTGGAGGCGTTGATCGCGGGCATCGACCTGAGCGCGGTGGACGACACCAACGACGCACCGGAAGCGGCCGAGTATGACCGTCTGCGCGCCCTGTCACCCGAGGCGTTGGAAGCCGCCCTGCGGGAGGCCTGGCCCGACATTCAGGACGGGTTCATCATCGAAGTCGGCGGCGAACGGTTGATGCCAGAGATTGTGGCCGTCGAAATTCCCGAGATCGGCGATATCGAATTGCCACGCGATTCCACGCTGACCATCGGCGCGCTCCTGCCCGAGGGCGACGCGGGCGTACAGGTGGGCCTGGCCGAGAGCTTCGGCACCTTTGTGCCCCGCCAGATCGGGGGCGGAGACGACGCTTACGAGGGCTTCCTTGATGATGGGGAACTGACGCCGGAACTGCCCCGGGCCGAGGTGTTGACCGAAGGCGCGGGGGCCGTGTTCCTGCGCTATATCGGGGCAGGGTTCGAGCACATCATCCCGCTCGGCCTCGACCATATCCTGTTCGTGTTGGGCCTGTTTTTCTTTGCGACGCGGCTTGGTCCGCTTCTGTGGCAGGTGACGGCGTTCACCGTCGCCCACACCATCACGCTCGCACTCGCCTCTACCGGCGTGGTCAGCATCCCGGCCAGCGTGGTAGAGCCTTTGATCGCCGCGACCATTGTCTATGTCGGTGTGGAGAACACGTTTGGTTGGGGCAATGTGCGGGGGCGGACCCTGTTGGTCTTTGCCTTCGGTCTGCTCCACGGGCTCGGCTTTGCCAGCGTGCTGGGGGATTACGGCATCGCGTCGGACCGGTTCGCCGTGGCGTTGATCGGGTTCAACATCGGCGTGGAATTCGGGCAGCTGGCCGTGATCGCTATCGCCTTCGCGCTGGTCGGCTGGTTCATGACCAAGGAGTGGTATCGCCGCGCCATCGCCATTCCCGCATCGCTGGTTATCGCCGCGATCGGTGCCTATTGGGTGGTGGAACGGACCCTTTTGTGAGGTTCCTGCAGGAGAATGCGCGCTGGCTTGCCACCGGGCTTCTCCTCGCGCTGGGATCTTCGTTCGGGCAAACCTATTTCATCGCGCTCTTCGCCGGGGAAATCCGCGCCGCTTACGGGTTGAGCGACGGGCAATGGGGCGGGATCTATACAATCGCCACCATCACGTCCGCCTGCCTTCTGATCGCGTTTGGCGGGCGGGCCGACACCGTTCCCCTGTCCCGCCTCGCGGTGATCGTGGCGGGCGTCTTCGCACTGGCCGCGATCCTCATGGCCCTCGGCAATGCGATCTGGACCTTGTTGCTGGCCGTCTTCCTGCTGCGGTTTTGCGGGCAGGGCATGATGACCCACATGAAAGCCACCGCCATGGCGCGGTGGTTCGTGGCGACGCGGGGCCGGGCCATGGCGATCACCAACCTGGGCTACCCGGTGGGGGAGGCGGTGCTGCCGGTCGTGACGATTCTGATCATCGCGGGCATTGGCTGGCGGGCGACATGGGGTGTGGCGGCGGCGATCATCCTGTTGGTTCTGATCCCGGCGCTGATGTGGTTACTGGCCCAGGATCGCGCGCCGAAGGGATCGAATGGCGGGCGGGGTGCGCCGGGCCTTTACGGCAAGCACTGGACGCGGGCGGAGGTTCTGCGCCACCCGCTCTTCTACGCGTTCATTCCCCTCCTGCTGACGCCCGGTTTCATCGGCACGGTTGTGTTTTTCCACGCCGTGCACGTGGCCGAGGTGAAGGGCTGGACCCTCACCGGCATGGCGCCGAGCTACGCGGCCTATGCGGTGGCGAGCGTCAGCTTCGGCCTGATCGCGGGTTGGGCGGCGGATCGCTTTGGTCCGGCACGACTGATGCCGATCGCGCTTGTGCCGATGGCCATGGGCATGTTCCTGATCGGCCCCGCGGAAACGCCACTTGGATGGGCAGTCGCGCTGGCGCTTGTGGGGGTCACCCAAGGCGTCGCGGCGGCGCTTGCCGGAACCCTATTGCCGACGCTCTTTGGCACCGATCACCTTGGCTCCGTCCGATCCATCGCAACCGCCATCATGGTGTTCGCCACGGCGATCGGGCCGGGGATCACCGGATGGTTCGTTGATCGGGGTGTGACCTATCCCGAGCAAGGCCTGGCGCAGGGCGCGTGGTGCCTGGTCCTGAGCGCCGCGCTGATCCCGGTGATGCTCTGGACCGTTCGTCTGCAAACGGAAAAGGCGCCCGCGTGATGGGGCGCCTTTCGGTATCATTCAGGGGTCGGGATTATTCCCAGCCGACCTCGTTGAAGATCTGTTGTGCCAGCGGCACGTTGCCTGCGACGGCGGCAAGGTCGACATCATCGGCCTCCCACTCCCCCAGCGCCATGACTGACTCGGCCAGCGGCACACCGGGCACCACGGGATATTCATCGTTGCCCGCGCTGAAGTATTCCTGCGCCTGATCGGAGGCGAGGTATTCCATGAACGTAACGGCGGCGTCGAGGTTCGGGGCATTTGCGGCCACACCGCCGCCTGACAGGTTCACATGGGCACCGTTGCCGCCCTGATCAGGGAAGACCCAACCGATCTGGGCGCGGTCGGCTTCGTTCAGGCCGTCCACATCGCGGCGGATCGCACGGGCGAAGTAATAGGTGTTCGAGATCGAGATATCGCATTCGCCGGACACGAGGCCGCGCAGCTGATCGGTATCGCCGCCCTGCGGGTCACGGGCGAAGTTGTTGACGATGCCCTGCGCCCATTCGCGCGCGGCCTCTTCACCATGGTTTTCGATGACCGCGCTCAGCAAGGTCTGGGAATAGACGTTGGTTGAGGAGCGGTGACAGACCATGCCCTCATAGGCCGGATCGGCGAGATCAACGTAGGTCTGCGGCGGGTTTTCCACATCGGCGGTGTCGTAGAAGATGATCCGCGCGCGCTGGCTGAAGCCGAACCACATGTTGTCGTCGTCGCGCAGGTTGGCGGGGATCCGTTCGGCCAGAACGTCGCTTTCAACGGGCTGAAGCAGACCCATATCCGCAGCCCGTTGCAGGCGGGATGTATCGACCGTCAGAAACACATCGGCGGGCGAATTTGCGCCCTCGGCTTCCATACGTGCGATCAGTTCATCGGCATTGCCTTCGATCCGGTTGATCGTGATGCCGGTCAGGTCGGTGAAATCCGAATAGAGCCGCTCATCCGTTTCATAATGGCGTGAGGAATACAGGTTCAGCTCCTGCGCCTGTGCGGCCATCGCGGCGGACAGCGCGATTGTGGTGCCCATAAGAAGGGAAAGTGTGCGGGTCATAAGTCGCTCCGTTTGTTCCTGACAAAAACCGTCGGATGCTTTCTGCTAGAGACTCGCATCTATGGTCAAGCCATTTCCGACAAAATCTATCGGATAAGCGGAGGCTGGACGTTTCCCGGCGGCGCGGACAAGGTACGCGAAACCAGAAGGGAAAGCCGATGCGCGCCGGTCTGGCCTTCCTTGTGGTGGCCTATTGTCTCAGCCAGTTCTTCCGCGCGTTCCTTGCGGTTTTGTCCCCTGTTCTGCGGGACGAGTTGGGGGCGACAACCGGGGATCTGGCAACCGCGTCGGGCCTGTGGTTCGCGGCTTTCGCGGTGATGCAGCTTCCGGTGGGATGGGCGCTCGATACGGTGGGACCGCGCCGGACCGCGGCGGTTCTGTTCATCCTGGGGGCCGTTGGGGGCACGGTGGTTTTTGCCACGGCCCAGGGCCCGGGCGCCGTGATATTGGCCATGGGGATGATCGGCTTCGGCTGTGCGCCGATCCTGATGGCGACCTATTTCATCTTTGCGCGGCAGTTCTCGCCCCTGATGTTCGGGACGTTGGCGGGCGTGACGGTGGGGGTCAGCTCGCTGGGAAATCTCTTGTCGGCCGCGCCGCTCGCCTGGGCCGTTGATGCGTTCGGCTGGCGGGAGACCCTCTGGGCAACCGCCGCATTTACCGGGATTGTTGCGCTTGGCATTGCCGCGCTGGTGCGTGACCCGAAGAAACCCGACGGAGAAGCCAACGGATCCTTTGCCGAGCTTCTGCGGATCCGCGCGCTTTGGCCGATCCTGATCGGCATGTTCATCTGCTACGCGCCGATGGCCGGCATAAGGGGCCTGTGGATCACGCCTTACGTGACCGACTTCTTCGATGCGAGCCTGTCACAGGTGGGCACGGCCACGCTGATCATGGGGCTGGCGATGGTGACCGGCAGTTTCCTTTACGGCTCCGCCGACCGGATCGTGGGCACGCGAAAACGCGCGGCCATCGGCGGCAACCTGATTGTGGCCGCGATGTGCCTGTGGCTCTTTGCGGCGCCGCCATCCGGCCTTTCGCTGGCGATTGCGATGTTTGCAATCATCGGCCTGTTCGGTGCCTCCTATCCCTTGTTCATGGCCCATGGGCGCACGTTCCTGCCGCCGCATCTGACGGGGCGGGGTGTGTCGCTTCTGAACCTGTTCGGGATGGGTGGGGCAGGCGTGATGCAATTCGCCAGCGGCCCGGCCTATGCGCATCTGAGCGTCAATCTGGGGGCCGAGGCGGCCTATGGCGCGCTGTTTGCGATCTTTGCGGCGGCGATCCTCCTGGGGCTCGCCGCCTACATGTTCTCGCGGGAGAGGCCGGCTTAGGCCGCCTTGCGACGCCGGGGCCGGCGCGGTTTACGCGCCTGACCGTTGCCGCCCCCGCCGCCTGCACCTTTCGGCTTGCGGTTGGAGCCCTGGGGCCTGCGCCGCCCACCGCGCTGGGGCTTCTCGGCCTTCACCGCTTCGGGCCGCGTGCCGGAAGCCACGGGAATCGACATCTTCATGACCTTCTCGATCTGGACCAGCAGATCGACCTCCTCGGCCGAGCAGAAGGCAATCGCCTCTCCCTCACGACCGGCCCGCGCGGTGCGGCCAATGCGGTGCACGTAGTTGTCCGGCGTATCGGGCAGCTCGTAGTTGATGACGTAGGCCACGCCGGGAATGTCGATGCCGCGGGCGGCGACATCTGTGGCCACAAGGATCTTCACCGTGCCGTCGCGGAACGCCTTGATGGCGCGATCCCGCTGGCCTTGGGACTTGTTGCCATGGATCGAGGCCGCGTTGAAACCGTCGGCCACAAGGCCCTTCATCAGCTTTTCGCAGCCATGTTTGGTGCGGCCGAAGACCAGCACAAGCGCCTCGGGATCGCGCGACAGGATCTCGCGCAGCTTCGATGGCTTTGCGGGTTTGGGCATGAAATGCACCGATTGGGTGACTTTGTCCGCGGCTTTGCCCGGAGGTGAAACCTGTACCCGCTTGGGGTTGGTCAGATAGGCGCGCGACAGCTCTTCCATCTGCTTCGGCATGGTGGCCGAAAACAGCATGGTCTGACGCGGTGTGCCGAGCGCCGGAGCGATCTTGCGCAGCGCGTGAATGAAGCCGAGGTCCAGCATCTGGTCTGCTTCGTCCAGCACAAGGTGCTTCACGGTGCTCAGGTCAATCGCGCGGCGATCCATCAGGTCCATCAACCGGCCGGGCGTGGCGACAAGAATGTCGGTGCCGCGCGACAGCACGGAGATCTGACGCCCGATGGATTGGCCTCCCACAACGGTGGCGACCTTGATCGGCGTATTGTTGGTGAAGACGCGCAACTGCTCGGCGATCTGGTTCACCAGCTCGCGGGTGGGCGCCAGGATCAGGGCGCGTGCGGTCTTGGGGTCGGGCTTGCCGTGCAGCGCAAGCAGGTGCTCCAGCAGCGGAAGCCCGAAGGCCAGCGTCTTGCCCGTGCCGGTCTGGGCCAGGCCCATGATGTCATGGCCGTCTAATGCAAGCGGGATGGCCTGGTTCTGAATCGGGGTCGGTTCGGAGAAACCGGCCGTCTGAAGGGTCTTGGAGAGGATCGGCTTCAGGCCGAGCATGTCGAAATCGAACAAACGATATCCTTTCGGGCGCAGCCGGATTGGCGCGCCGGGGGGAGCCACATGACTATGCGGCTTGGCTAGGGTGCGACCGGGCAGCTCATCTGCCGATCGTCAGAACCCTGCGTGATGGGGATCTTGGGGAATTCTGGGGATGCTATGGGCCTGACGGGTCAGGCGGCTGCTCACGCGGCAGTGCAGCATCATGTGGGGCAAATGGAGCACCTGAGGCGTTCTGTCAAGGTTGCTGTCCCATTTAGCGATCAGCACCGTGATAAGGAACCGGAATGGCACCGTTCAGAATTCTTCACGTCTGCGGCCCCTTTCCATGGGCCAGTGCATCCATTATGTGCCGCGACATCCAACCAAAGGATGAATGAGATGGGCTACAAAGTCGTCGTAGCAGGCGCCACGGGCAACGTGGGCCGCGAAATGCTGAATATCCTGGCCGAGCGCCAGTTCCCCGTGGATGAGATCGTGGCGCTTGCCTCGCGCAAATCCCTCGGCTCAGAATGCAGCTTTGGCGAAAAGACTTTGAAGACAAAAGACCTCGACACGTTCGATTTCACCGGCTGGGATATCGCGCTCTTTGCCATCGGGTCGGATGCGACGAAGAAATACGCACCTTTGGCCGCGAAGGCCGGGTGCATTGTGATCGATAACTCGTCACTCTATCGCTACGACCCCGATGTGCCGTTGGTTGTGCCCGAGGTGAACCCCGAGGCGGTTGAGGGGTATGCAAAGAAGAACATCATCGCGAACCCGAATTGTTCGACCGCGCAGATGGTTGTGGCGCTCAAGCCGCTTCATGACCGGGCCAAGATCAAGCGCGTGGTTGTCAGCACGTATCAATCGGTTAGCGGCTCGGGAAAAGACGCGATGGATGAGCTCTGGAACCAGACCAAGGGCATGTATGTGCCTGGTCAGGAAGTGGAGCCGTCCGTCTACCCCAAGCAGATCGCCTTCAACGTGATCCCGCATATCGATGCGTTCATGGATAGCGGCGACACGAAGGAAGAATGGAAGATGGTGGCCGAGACGAAAAAGATCGTCGATCCGGCGATCAAGGTCACGGCAACCTGCGTGCGCGTGCCGGTGTTCGTGGGCCATTCGGAATCGATCAATATCGAGTTTGAGGACTTCCTGGATGAAGACGAGGCCCGCGATATTCTGCGGGAAGCGCCTGGGGTCATGGTGGTCGATAAGCGGGAAGACGGTGGCTACGTCACGCCGGTTGAAGCCGCTGGCGATTTCGCCACTTTCGTCAGCCGGATCCGTCAGGATGTGACGATCGAGAACGGCCTGAACATCTGGTGCGTGTCCGACAATTTGCGCAAAGGCGCGGCGCTTAACGCCGTGCAGATTGCTGAAACGCTTGGCAACCGGGTGCTGAAAAAGGGCTGATATTTGCGCGAGGTGGGGGCGGTAATGCCGTCTCTGCCTCAACCTTGCGGCCTCCGTCAGCCGGCGGTGGCGCGCCGGGGCCCGTCGGTGCAGTTGCCGCTGCGCATTTTCGCGGACCGAATTTTTTTGGCAGAGAGCCAAGGATCCGCACCCGGCCCGCGTCATACCCTCATCATCGGCATCTTGTGGCCGGTTGGGATTCCCGCCCTTGGCAGGGATCGCCCGCCGGTTGAAGGTGCCACAAACGCATTTTGAGGACCCCGATTGCCATGAAACGATTTCTTCTGACCACGGCGCTGTGCGCCGCCGCCCCCATTGCCGCCCATGCCGACGATATCCTGATCCGGGCCGATCTGGCCGATGCCACAGTCTTTGCCGCGGGGGCCGATGTGGCCCGCTTGGCCGAGGCCACGATCCCAGCCGGGCGGCACCGGCTTCTGATTGCCGTGCCCGATCTGAACACCGCCGAATTACCCCAGATCGCGGGGCCGGAGGGCGTGCGCTTTGGCCCGCCACAGCCGCTTTACAACCATCCGATTGAGGAAGGTGCGCTTGACGATGCCGACCAGGCCGCGGCGCGGGCCGCCGTTGAAGCCGCCGAAGACGCGGTGGAAGCGGCGCAAGATGCCATCACGGAGGCCGATGCACGCATTCGAGCCATCGAGACGCAGCAGGGTTACATCGCAGCCATCCTGCGCGGCGGTGAGAATGGCGTGGCCATGCCGGAGGATCCCGCCCAGGTGCCGCAATTTCTCGCAACGTTGGGGGCCGAGACCGAGAGGCTTTCCGGCGAGATGCTGGAGGCCCGCGTCGCCCGCCGCGATCTGGCGGAAAGGCTGGTAGACGCACAGACCGCCCTGAACGACGCAAACCGCGCATTCCAGGAGCTTCGGCCGTTTGGCCCGCAGATCAACGTGATGGCAATTGATGTGGCCGCGGCTGAGGACGTGGAGGCCGCGCTGGAGCTGTCCTATTTCACGCGCGCCGCGTCGTGGCAGCCAAGCTATGAACTGGACCTTGATACTGAGACCGGCACGCTTGAGATTGATCGTTATGTCACCCTGCGCACGTCCGGCGTGGCGCGGTGGCAGGATGTGGCGGTGACGTTTTCCACGTCCGATCCGCAGCGCGCGCGCGTGCCCAGTGAGCTAAGCTCGATCCCCGCACGGTTGATCGATCCTGAGACTGAACAACGCTCCGGAGGAATCGTCGCTTTGGAAACCGCAGCCGATGTCGCACCGGCGCCTGCCCCGCTTGCCATCGCACAGAGCGGGTACGCAAATGTCGCGGCGGCTGTGATTGAGCCCGTGATAACGGCGGAATTCAGCGGCCTCTCCGTCTCCTACCCGTATCCCGAGCCCGTCAGCGTCGCGCCGAGCGGTGAGGTTCTGCTGGCCTTCGATACGCTGGAGCTTGAGACGGAAACCGAAAACCGCGCCATTCCGCGCTGGGATGAGACGGCGTTTCTGATCGCCATGACCGACAATGGCAGCGGCGAGCCGATCCTGCCGGGCGATGCCCGGTTCTACCGCGATGGCGCGTTGATGGGGGATGGGTACCTGCCGTTGATCCCGATGGGGGCGGAGACCGAGATGGCCTTCGGTGCACTCGACCACCTGCAACTCACGTGGATCGACCGGTCCCTTGCGGAAGGCGATCGCGGGTTGTTCGTGTCGTCCAACACCCAATCGCGCGAGATCGCCTTTGGTGTGGAAAACACCGGACCGGACGCGGAAACGGTTCGGATCATGTACGCCACGCCCTTTGCCGAGCAGGAGGATCTGGAATTGGATCTGACGCTCAACCCGCGCCCCAGTGAGGAGGACATCGACGACATGCGCGGCGTCCATGCCTGGGACATCGACGTTGCGCCGGGTGAGGAAGAAATCATCGAGATGGGCGTCGATTTCGAGTTCCCCGACGGCCAGATCCTCGACTGGCGCCCGTGAAATCTTTGGCCGGGGGGCGCAACCGCCCCCCGCCATTCTACCCTTCGACGGTGGCCTGCAGCCGTTCCAGCCCGCGCTCATAATCCGCTCCGACCCAGCTATCCATCATCAGCCCGAACCAGCGGCCCACAGGCCCCGCACCCATATCCGCGTCAAGCCCCCAGACAACCCGCGTGGCGTCGCCTTGAGGCTCCAGCCTCCACCAGGCCTCCGCCAACCCCATTTCGCCGAAATCCAGCGTCGTCCGCACGCTTTCATTTTCGGCCACTTCCACGATTTCCTGGCGTCCATTGCCCACATTGGGATGGTCGGAGGACCACACCATCACGTTGCCGACGCCCGTATCAGGCCCAGAATACTCCACCTGCATGTCGGGATCGATATCGCCCCAGGGTGACCATTCCGCGAAGGCCTGAAGCGAGCTGATATGGGGGAATACGGCCTCGGGCGGGGCGTTGATGACGATATCACGTTCGACGACCTGGTGACGTGGCAAAAGAAAGCCGACCACGGCAAGTACGACGACCAGACCGACAAGTGTGATGAGAATATTGCGAAGTACGCGCATGGCAGACCCTCCGGGCTTCCTAGTTCCTGTAGAAGGATTACTACCACAGGGTGTGCGTTATTGTCGCCAGTTTGCATGGGGGCGTCAGAACCGCTCGGCCCGCAGCACCTCGCAATCGGTGACGCAGACCACGCCGATATGGCGCTCAACGACCCCGAAGGCGGCATCGAGCAACCCGTCCAGACGCTCCGGCCGGATGATGCAGACAACCGCGACCATGCCGCCGGCGCGGCTCACCTGCCCCTCGCGGCTCCACTGCCCCGACCGTCCGGACCCGCCCAGAACCGGCAGGATCGTGAACCCGGTCACGCCGGCATCGACAAGCGCCTTGGTCAGCCGGGATTCCATGACGGACTCGATGGTAATCTCAACGCGTTTGGCTTGGTGGGTTTGCATGGATCAGCCTCCGGTCAGGGCGGTGGCGACCGCAACATAAAGCGGGATGCCAAGGGTGAGGTTGAAGGGGAAGGTCACGCCGAGCGACAGCGTCAGGTAGATCGACGGGTTCGCCTCCGGCAGGGCCACCCGCATCGCGGCGGGCACGGCGATGTAGGAGGCCGAGGCCGACAAGACCATGAAAAGGACAACGCCGCCGGTGCTGAGGCCCAGAAGCAACCCGGCGGCGAGGCCGAAGCAGCTGCCGACCACCGGCATGATCACCCCGAAGAGGAACAGGCCGGGTTTCAAGACACCCTTCGCCTCCCGCAACCCGCGGCCTGCGACTAGGCCCATATCGAGCAGGAACAGGCACAACACGCCTTGAAACGGAGTCACGATGAAAGGCGCGATCAGGGCGAGGCCATCGGTTCCCGTGATCCAGCCGATCAGGAAGGAGCCCACCAGCAACACGATGGACCCGTTCAGCAAGATCTCCCGCATCAGGCCGGCCTCCATATCCGATGCGCCTTTGTCGAAGCGCGCGATCAGCCACAGGGCCGACAGGATGGCGGGCGCTTCCATCACCGCCGCCACGGCGACCATGTAGCCCTCGGAATCGAGCCCGCTGGCCGTCACAACCGACGACGCCGCGACGAAGGTCACGATGGAGATGGAGCCGTAATGCCCCGCCACCGCCGCCGCATCGGTAACCGACAGGCCGGTCATCACCCGCAACAGCGCGAAGGCGACCATGGGGATGGCGAAGGACAAGACCACACCCGCGACCAGCGACAGGATCAGCGTTGCGTCGATACCATTGGCCGCGACGGCCGCGCCGCCTTTGAAACCGATCGCAAAGAGCAGGTAAATCGACATGCCCTTGGCGATGGCTTCGGGGATCGACAGATCCGATCGGGCAAAGGCTGCCAGAAGGCCGAGGGCGAAAAACAGGATGATCGGCGACAGAAGGTTATCCGCGGCCAATGCCAACATACCGTCCATGGGCGTCCCTTCGCATTCGTCCGGCCGTTACCCAAGCGCTTTACGGAGGCCGCGGGCGCGGCGCAAGTCAGGCAGGGGCGAAGTGGCGGACGCGCCCGTCAAACGCCTCAAGGTCCATATCGGCGATGTCGGCCCATAGTCCATGCAGGCTCAGACGGTCGCTATCCACCGCCTCACGCACAAACGGATAGCCGAGGAGGTTTTCGAGGCTGACATGGATCCCCTCCTTCTCCAGCGCGGTCTGGCGGTCATCGGGGTTTTCGATATCGGCCACCGTCGCATGGCCGGGCCGCAGGACATCGAGCCAACGGCCGATGAAGCTCTCTTTCAGCTCGAATTCGGGGGCGTTCCCCTCGCACATGGCCATGCACCCGGCCACACCGCCGCACCGTGAATGGCCCATCACCAGAATATGCTCGACCTTCAGATGTTTGACGGCGAATTCGACGGCGGCCGCCGTGCCGTGGTGGTTCCCGTCTGGTGTGTAGGGCGGTACCAGATTGGCGATGTTGCGGTGAACGAACAGCTCCCCGGTGCGCTGCCCGAAGACCGAATTGATGGCCACGCGGCTGTCGCAACACGCGATCACCATGGCGCGGGGGTGCTGACCCTCATCCGCCAGTTTCCTGAACCAATCCCGGTTCTCCGGGAAGCTCGTTTCTTTCCAGTCTTCATACCGTTCGCGCAGGTATTTCGGCAGGGATTGGACGCGGTGCATGGCTCATCCTCGATCATCAGGTCATGCACCTTTAACGCGCATTTCCAAAAAATTGGAGGCGCATTGCATGCCGCAATCAATCGTTTCTTCAGACCGACGCCGCAAATGTGCCCCGATCCCAGCAATGGGCGTCCTGTGGTGGGGGCGGTATAGCGGAGTGAGAGCCATGTGGCGGACAAGCGGTGCGCAAGCGCGCCCGAATATATCTGAATTGCGGCTGGAAGAGCCGGCGCGTTTCAATCCCGAACGGTTGGAGGAACTGTGCCACCGGATCGGTGAAGTGCGCGCGGAGGCCGAGGTGGCCCATGCGCTTCAACGGATCTCGGACGTGCTGCCAACGCTGCCGATCGTCCTGTATGAACAGCCCGGTGCCTTCGCCGTCACCGTGGATCAGGTGGCGGGCGATGCCGAGCTGATCGGGATGGCAACGCTTGCGCGCGTCGCCCGAGACGTGCTGGATTCGTTTACCACGAACAATGACGTCGCTCTTGCGGCCACACTTGCGCGGCTGGAACGGGTGGGTGAACGCTCGATCCTCGCCGTGTGGGATCTGGAGGATCTTTCCGGCTGATCCGGCCTTGCGATGGTTGCACACGGCGCTAGGGTGGCGCGCATCCGGATAAGGTGCGCCCATGTCGATGAAATTCGCCCCGGCGGGCTCCGACGCCCTGCCAATTCAGCTGATCAGCCCGAAAAGCTGCGCGGATGCGTTGGCGGCCTTGCCCGAGGCGCAGGCCAGTTGGGCCGGCTTCCACGGCTTCAAGGGGCAGTTGGGGCGCAGCGTCGTTCTGCCCGGCGATGGGGGGCCGTCCCGCGTGCTGATCGGCACCGGCGATGCCACTGACAGGGCGCGCAAGCGATTTGCCATCGGCGCGGCCATCGCGGCACTTCCGGAAGCGACCTATGCGCTCCACGCGCTTCCCGACGGGCAGGGAGACGAGATCGCCCTGGGCTACCTCTTCTCGCTCTACCGCTTCGACCGATACCGCGATCAAACCAGGCCCAAGGCCCGGCTCGTCGCGCCGGATGGCGTGGAGGCCGCCCGTCTGGAACGGATTGCGGGCGCCGAGACGCTGACCCGTGACCTGATCAACACGCCCGCCGAAGATATGGGCCCCGATGCGCTGGAACAGGCGGTCCACACCCTGGCCGATACGTTTGGGGCGAATGTACAGACCATCGAGGGCGAGGACCTTCTGGCGCAGAACTTCTCCCTGATCCACACGGTGGGCCGTGCCGCCGCCCGTGCGCCGCGATTGATCGAGATGACGTGGGGTGAGGCGGGTCCCGCGCTGACGCTGGTGGGCAAAGGCGTGTGTTTTGACACCGGTGGCCTGAACCTGAAGCCCGGCGCCTCCATGGGGCTGATGAAGAAGGATATGGGTGGGGCCGCGAACGTGCTTGGCCTGGCGCAGATGATCATGGGCGAGGGCATGGAGTGCCGGCTTCGCGTTCTGATCCCCGCCGTGGAAAACAACGTCTCGGCCAATTCCTTCCGTCCCGGTGATATCCTGACGGCGCGCAACGGCATGAGCGTCGAAATCAACAATACCGATGCCGAAGGGCGGCTTGTGCTCGCCGACGCTCTTGCGCTGGCCTCGGAAACGCCGCCGGACCTGCTGATTTGCATGGCCACGCTGACCGGCGCGGCGCGGGTGGCGGTTGGCCCGGACATTGCGCCATTCTACACCGATGACGCGGCCCTCGCTGTCACGCTCAGCCTCTCGGCCACCAAGGTTGCCGATCCCGTCTGGCGCCTGCCGTTCCACGATGCCTACGAGCCGATGATCGAACCGGGCATCGCCGATCTCGACAATGCACCGTCGGGCGGCATGGCGGGCTCGATCACCGCGGCCCTGTTCCTGCGCCGCTTTGCGCAGGTCCCGCGCTTTGCGCATTTCGATATCTATGGCTGGCAACGCTCCAGTGCCTCGGGCCGTCCCAAGGGTGGGGTCGGTCAGGGCATCCGGGCGCTGTTCGACGCGCTTCCAGAGGTTCTCAAATCATGAGCGATCCCCGCACCACCCCCTCGAATGGCCGCGTCGCCCACGAATCGCTCAAGGGCATCGTGGAAGCCGAACGCTATACCCAGGGCCGGTTGATGATGGTGCAACAACCTATCGCCAACCTAACCGACACGCCGCGGGGCGGCCGGGCCAGCCAGTTGGTGTTTGGCGAGCGGTTCCGGGTGCTCGACACCGACGATGGCTTTGCCTTCGGACAGGCCGAGCGGGATGGCTATGTCGGGTATATCCTGTCGGGCGCGCTGACCGGGGCCGAGCCCCCGACCCATTGGGTCATCTCACCGGCCACCCATCTCTACCCCCAGGCCGAGCTGAAAGCGCCCCCCGATGTCTGCCTCTATTTCGGCAGCCAGGTGAAGGTGAGCGGCGGAAAGCGCAATTACAAACGCATCCATACCGGCCATTTCATGCCCGAACAGCACCTGATGCCGATCAAGGCGCGGTTCTCGGACCCGGTGGGGATCGCCGATCTGTTCCTCGGCACCCCCTATCTGTGGGGCGGCACCAGCCGGTGGGGCATTGATTGCTCCGGCCTGGTCCAGGTTTGCATGCTCGCCTGCGGTATCCCCTGCCCGCGGGACAGCGATCAGCAAGAGGCGGAGCTTGGCGAAGAGATCGGCCCGGACGAGCCGCTGAAACGGGGCGATCTGGTGTTCTGGGATGGCCATGTCGGCCTGATGGCCAGTGATGGGATGCTGCTTCATGCCAACGCACATCACATGTCGGTGGCGTATGAGCCCCTGAGTGATGCTGTGGCCCGGATCGAAGCGGGCGAATTCGGCCCGATCACATCGCGCAAGCGGATCGTGATCTAGTCCACCGCCCGGATCAGCTTGCGCTCCAACACACGCAGCACGGTCCTCAGGTCATGCCCGCGCTTAAGAATGCGCCCATCCATGCCGATCACAGCATATTGCCCCTGTTTGTCACGCAGCTTCGGGCGCTTCTCGATCCGGTACATCGGGTTTTCGGCCGTGCGGCGGAAGATCGAGAAGATGGCCACATCGCTCAGATGCGAAATCCCGTAGTCCCGCCACTCGCCCGCGGCGACCATCCGGCCATAAAGGCCCAGGATCGGCGCAAGCTCCGTGCGATGAAACGCGACCTGTTGCTGGGAAGAGGACGGGCCCATGGGCTGGAAGTGCATGACCATAGGGGGATCGTGGGGTGGAAGGAGGTGGGGGTCAAGCGCAAGCGTTAACCGGACACGAAAAGACCTCGCACGTGGGCGGGGTCTGATCCAATTGGAAGGTCGCGATCAGGCGCGCACCAAATCCTCATAGGCCTGCGCGATATCCCGCGTCATGGCGCCGACTTCGAAATTGTAGTCACCGATCTGGCCCACGGGCGTGACTTCGGCGGCGGTTCCGGTCAGCCAGCATTGCTCGAAGCTTTCCAGTTCCTCGGGCATAATGTGCCGCTCGTGCACCTTGATCTGCTTGTCCTTCAGCATACCCACAACCGTCTGCCGGGTGATGCCGTTTAGGAAGCAATCGGGGGTTGGCGTGTGCACCTCGCCATCCTTGACGAAGAAGATATTCGCGCCCGTCGCCTCGGCCACGTAGTTGCGGTAATCCATGAACAGCGCGTCGGAACAGCCCTTGGCCTCCGCCGCGTGTTTGGAGGTGGTGCAGATCATGTAGAGGCCCGCGGCCTTGGCGTGGACCGGGATCGTCTCTGGCGAGGGGCGTTTCCACTTGGAGATATCCAGCTTCGCGCCCTTCATCTTGGCATCACCGTAATAGCTGCCCCATTCCCACGCCGCGACAGCCAGGCGGACGGGGTTCTTGGCGGAGCTGACACCCATATCTTCGCCGGCACCCCGCCACGCGACGGCGCGGATATAGGCGTCGGTCAGCCCGTTGGCTTTCATCACCTCGTATTTCGCGGCTTCGATTTCATCCACCATGAAGGGGATTTCAAAATCGATGCAGGAGGCGGAGTAATGCAGGCGCTCCGAATGGCGGCGGCTCTCGAAGATTTTGCCGTTATAGGCGCGCTCCCCCTCGAACACGCTGGATGCGTAGTGCATTGCGTGGGTCAGGAGGTGTACGTTGGCGTCGCGCCAATCGATCAGCTTGCCGTCCATCCAGATCTGACCGTCACGGTCATCGTAGGCTCCAGCCATGGTCCCTTCCTTTCCCGATTGCCCGCTTCCACCCGAGCGCAGGTTTCCTAATGTTGCGCAATATACGTCCGTTTCGGACATAAAATTACGCAAAACGCCAGTTTGGCTAACAATTGATTCTTGGAAAGTCAACAAGGCTGACATAAACTGACCAAAATCCCGGGAAGACCGGTCTGACGAAGGGGGACATCCATGGCTGAGCGAACGGCGAGCGCCAGTATGGGGCGGGGCGACACGCTTCTGTTCCTGACGGATGACCATTTGCGCCGCGGGATCGAGGCGATGTTTTTTGCCTATCGCGGGTTCACCGCCGATCCCGACCGGATCCTTGCTGAACAGGGATATGGCCGCGCCCATCACCGCGCCGTGCATTTCATTAACCGGTCCCCCGGCACCACGGTGAACAACCTTCTGTCAATCCTTGGGGTCACCAAACAATCGCTCAACCGGGTGCTGCGGACGCTGGTGGAGGATGGCCTTGTGGAGGCTCGCGTGGGCACACGGGACAAACGCGAGCGGCACCTGTTTCTGACCGGCGAAGGCGAGGTCCTTGAACGCGCGCTCAGCGAGGCGCAGCGCAACCGGATGCGGTCGGCCTTTCGGAATGCCGGGCCCGATGCCGTGGCCGGGTTTCGCGCGGTGCTGGAAGAGATGATGGATCCCGACATGCGACGGCACTACCTGGACGGGGTGGATCACAACCAATGATGACATTCCGACCAGAGGGCCGTTTATGATGGATATCGGCGCACATCTTTTGATCGTCGATGACGATGAACGCATCCGCACCCTGTTGCAGAAATTCCTGATGCGAAACGGGTTCATGGCCTCGGGCGCACGGGATGCGGCCCATGCGCGGAAGCTGCTGGATGGCCTCAGCTTCGACATGATCGTGCTGGACGTGATGATGCCGGGTGAAGACGGGCTGAGCCTGTGCCGCCATATCCGCGCGGATCGATCCACGCCGATCCTGCTGTTGACCGCCAAGGGGGAGGCGGAAGATCGCATCGAGGGGCTGGAAGCGGGGGCGGATGATTACCTGCCCAAGCCGTTCGAGCCCAAGGAACTGCTGCTGCGGATCAACGCGATCCTGCGGCGGATGCCGGTGCCGGATGAGGAAGCGACCGTGCCGCAGGTCCTCTATCTTGGGCCGATCCGCTACGACATAGAACGCGGGGAGATGTGGGAAGGGCAGCAGCCGGTACGGTTGACGGCGACGGAGGCCGCGTTGATGCGGATCTTTGCCCATCAGCCGGGTGAGGCGCTGAGCCGGGCGGATCTGGTGAGCCTTTTGAACCGCGACAAGGTGGGCGGCGAACCGGTGCAGGAGCGGGCGGTCGACGTGCAGATCACCCGCCTGCGCCGCAAGCTGGAAACCAACCCAAAACAGCCGCGCTACCTGCAGACCGTGCGTGGGGCGGGGTACATGCTGTCCCCCGACTGAGGGGGGTTATCAAGGTTGATAACCTGGGTTAAGCATTTGTAATATAACGAAAAAATTATTGATATTAACTGCTTATTGGGCCGCTGAGCAGGCATCCTTGGGGGGGGAGGTTGTGCACATGGTGGGTTGCACCCACTACGGGTCGCGCGGGGTCTTTTGGGATCGTTCGACGTGTCAGGACGTGATGACCCATAGCGGCTTCGCCGCTGTTAACCCGCCGGATACTTACCGCACAGGTCCGCACCGCGGGACAAAGTGAGCTTTCGCTGTGGCTGCGCCAACGACCCCTTTGGGCAGGGAGGTGGTCGGTCGTTGCAGATATCTGCACATCCACGATACCGGATCAGAGGCTACGCTGACGCCTGGATGCGGATCGAGACCGGATTTCCGAGGAAAAAGCCTTTTGGACATGTCTTTTTGTCGGTCTTGGCAAGTGTAGACGGGCTGAGCTACTTCAGTGCCATGTGTACGATTGATTTGATTAACGAGTATTTGCCTACGGAAACCGACCACTTCTACAAAAAGGAGTGGTCGGCATTCGTCGTAGAGGTGGACCGAATGACCGGAGGAGGACCGGTCGCGCGGCAATTGTTCTTCGACGCCCGCAACAAGTATCTGGCGGGTAAGGTTTAGTTAATTCGATATTCCCGTACCGCTACGTCGGGTGATGGCGGCGAAAGGCCGGGTGCGCTCGGCCCATACAGATCACTTACCTCGTGATCGTTACGCCGCGCCACGGCCGGTCAGACCGGACATTCGTTATAGGCACAAGATCTTGCCCATGCCCTGGGTCCGCGCTGCGGATTAGAGCCGACTCCCACCAATTGTCTTTCAATGTCCGCTCAATGCGCGTGGCTTGGTATCGCAGCGCGATTCAAGCTCACGATTCAGCTCAGCTGACAGATCAAAAAATCGACGCCGCACATTCTCCGCATAGGGGTTAGCTTTTTCTATCGCTTCGAACACTTCAGGTGCGTCATACTGAACCATCGCAACTGCCTCGGACAGCAATTCGAAGCTTTTCGTTGTCATAAGTGTCGGTAGCGGCCCCATGTTGGAGAGAACTTTTGCGATCAAGTGTGTTAGCCCTTGAACCATGGCTGCTTCTTTGTCGTGTGCTTCGGGCGTCGTCAAAACGACTTTCAGCCCGAGCGATTTTCGAAGAAACGCCGCAAAACGCGCGTGCATTGTTCCTCGAATGGGGCACACCGCAATTTTGAGACCTTTGATGTCGTTTCGGGCACTTTGGGGACCAAATAGGGGATGGGTCGCTATGATTTCTACGTCGCCTGGCAGGACTCGGTGCATGATCTCAGAGGGTTGCACCTTCACCGATCCTACATCAACAATCAACGCGCCAGGTCTACATGCGGCCGCGATTGCTCCTACGACATCTTCAAAGCTAGCGACAGGTGAAGCAATCAAGACCACGTCACACCGCGATACAGCATCCATTGAAGAAAAACCCACACCGAGTTGCTGGGCAGCATGAGCTCGGCTGGCAATTGGATCATAGACGGATAGTTCGAAGTACTCTCGTAAATGCTGGGCTGCAAGCTGCCCGAAGGCCCCAAACCCGACGATACCAAGGGTGTTTTTCCGTCTATTTCTTTTCTGAATGTTCATTTTCGACCTCTGGTCATGCCACCCGGCAGAAGGTCGTTTGTTGTCAACCGCTGTCAGGCCAGCGGAAAACTCATGATGAATGACCCGCAGCTATCGAAGCTGGGGATAATAGCCGTTCATTGCGAAAAACAAATTCATCATATATTTCGTCTAGCCCTATGACAGGGTCATAGTCAATGACACCAAATTGCCGTCATTCATTTCAGGTGCAGCACTAAGTAATTTGGGCTCCTTGCCGCCCTCGGCCGCGCTTAGCGCGAAGGACGGCTAAGTCGTCTCCGTGCTTTGGCCCCGCACCCCGACCCACCAGCCAAACCTGTTTGACCTCTCGCCCCGATCCGTATTCACCTTCCGCCCGGAAGAGGATCCCACTTCATGCTGATCATCAACAACCCCGCGGGCCTGAGCCACGACATGCCGGAAGGGCACCCCGAACGCATCGCGCGGCTTGAGACAGTCTTCGCCGTTCTGGCCGATGTGGAGGCGGAGCGGGCGGAGGCGCCGCTGGCGGTCGAGGACGATGTCGCGCTGTGCCACCCGCAATCCTACATCAACGCCATGCGCGAGGCGCAGCCGATGACGGGTATGGTCCAGATCGACGCTGATACCAGCGCGTCCCCTGGCACGTGGGAGGCCGCGATGCGCGGCGTGGGCGGTTGCCTGCTGGCCGTGGACCGGGTTCTTTCGGGGGCCCATAAGCGCGCCTTTGTCGCCACGCGTCCACCCGGCCACCACGCCGAAAAAACGCGCGCAATGGGGTTCTGCCTGTTCGGCAATATCGCCATTGCCGCGCGCCATGCCCTTGAGCGCCACGGGCTGTCGCGAGTTGCGATTGTGGATTTCGACGTGCATCACGGCAACGGTACACAGGATCTTCTGTGGGATGAACCGCGCGCGCTGTTCATCTCGTCGCATCAGATGCCGCTTTATCCCGGATCGGGTGCGGTGCATGAGCGGGGCGGCTCCGACAATATCGTGAACCTGCCGCTGCCGCCGGGATCGGACGGGTTGGCGATGCGGTCCAGATATGAAAGCCATGTCTTCCCCCGCCTGCGGGAGTTTCAGCCCGATTTGATCCTGATTTCCGCCGGGTTTGATGCCCATATCCGCGATCCACTGGCCAATCTTCTGTGGGAAACCGAGGATTTCGCCTGGGTGAGCCGCGCATTGGTGACCGTGGCCGATGAGGTCTGCGAGGGGCGCATAGTCTCGACACTGGAAGGCGGGTATGATTTGCAGGGGCTTGGCGAAGGTGTCGTGGCCCATGTGGCGGAACTGGCGGAGGGATCATGAGCGATAAACCCATCGAAGAGATGAGCTTCGAAGACGCGATCCGCGAGTTGGAGCAGGTGGTGACCCAGCTCGACCGGGGCGATGTGGCCCTTGAGGACTCGATCAAATTGTATGAGCGCGGCGCGGCGCTGAAGGCGCGGTGTGAAGCCAAGCTGAAAGAGGCCGAGGAAAAGGTGGCGCAGATCACCCTGGATGCGAATGGCCAGCCGACGGGCGCGACTCCGGTCGAGGGCCTGTAACAGGTGTTTCAGACGGCGCTGAGCGATGCGCAGAGCCGCATCGAAGACTTCCTCACAGATCAGATGGCCCGGCTGGGCGATGACAACATCGCCCGGGGCATGCGGTATGCCACGCGCGGCGGCAAGCGCCTGCGCGGGTTTCTGGCCCTTGAATCCGCGGGCCTTTTCGGCGTTCCGGTGGAGCGCGCGCTGTATGCGGCGGGGGCGGTGGAATGCCTGCATGCCTATTCGCTGGTCCATGATGATCTGCCCTGCATGGATGATGACGATGTGCGGCGGGGCCAGCCGACGGTCCATAAGAAGTGGGATGAGGCGACGGCCGTTTTGGTGGGCGACGCGCTTCAGAGTTTCGCGTTTGAACTGTTGAGCCGCCAGGCGGCGGGCACGGCCGAGCAGCGCATCGCGCTTGTCGCGACGCTGGCCCAGGCCTCCGGCGCGCAGGGCATGGTTTTGGGGCAGGCACAGGATATCGCTGCCGAAACCGCGGATCGCCCGTTGGACCTTGTCGAGATCACCGAATTGCAGGCCAACAAGACCGGGCGCCTGATTGAATGGCCCGCGCGGGCCGGTGCGATTCTGGGTGAGGCGGACCCGCGTCCGCTCCGCGCCTATGCGCAGGCGATCGGAAAGGCGTTCCAGATTGCCGATGATGTGCTGGACGTGGAAGGCGATGCCGCAACCGCCGGGAAGGCGCTCCGCAAGGATGCCGATGCGGGCAAGGCGACGTTTGTGTCGCTGCTGGGGTTGGATGAGGCCAAGGCCCATGCGCAATCACTGGTGGCGGAGGCAAGTGCGGCCCTTCAGCCCTATGGCGATAAGGCGCAGAGCCTTCGCGATCTGGCGCATTACATAATATCCCGTGACAAGTAGCGAAAGGCGAGCCGAGATGAGCGAGCGCCCGAATACGCCCCTGCTCGACAGGGTCCAATCTCCCAGTGATCTCAAGCAGTTGAGCGATCTTGAACTGCGCCGCCTCGCCGATGAGCTGCGCGCCGAGATGATTTGGACCGTCAGCCAGACCGGTGGGCATTTCGGGGCGGGCCTGGGCGTGGTGGAGATGACGGTGGCGCTGCATTCCGTGTTCGATACGCCGCGCGACAAGCTGATCTGGGACGTGTCGCACCAATGTTACCCCCACAAGATTCTGACCGGGCGGCGGGAAAAGATGCTGACCATCCGCCAGAAGGACGGGATCAGCGGTTTCACCAAACGCACGGAATCCGCCTACGACCCGTTTGGCGCGGCGCATTCCTCCACGTCTATTTCCGCCGCTTTGGGATTTGCGGTGGCTCGGGATCTGGGCGGCGATTGCGACACCGGCCATGGCGATGCGATTGCGGTGATCGGCGATGGCGCGCTGTCGGGTGGCATGGCTTATGAGGCGATGAACAATGCGGGCCATATGGGCAAGCGGTTGATCGTGATCCTGAACGACAATGAGATGTCGATTGCGCCGCCCACGGGCGCGATGTCCTCCTACCTGTCGCGGCTTTATGCCGGTGCCCCGTTCCAGGAATTGAAGGCCGCGGCCAAGGGCGCCGTGTCGCTATTGCCGGAGCCGTTCCAGGAGGGTGCGCGGCGCGCGAAGGAGCTGTTGAAGGCCGCCACGGTGGGCGGCACGTTATTTGAGGAGCTTGGGTTTTCCTATGTGGGCCCGATCGATGGCCACGATATGGAAAGCCTGCTGTCGGTTCTGCGCACCGTGAAGGTCCGTGCCGATGGCCCGATCCTGATCCACGCGATCACTAAGAAGGGCAAAGGTTACGCCGAGCATCGTGCGGACCGGGGCCATGCGACGGCCAAGTTCGACATCAAGACCGGGGAGCAGAAGAAAGCGCCGTCCAACGCGCCGAGCTACACGAAAGTGTTTGCGCAATCGCTGATCGCCGAGGCGATGGATGACCCGAAGGTGGTGGCCGTGACCGCCGCGATGCCGGACGGGACCGGGCTCGACCTCTTCGCCGAGAGGTTCCCAAGCCGTTGTTTTGACGTGGGAATTGCGGAGCAGCATGGGGTGACATTCTGTGCAGGCATGGCCGCTGGCGGGTTGAAACCGTTTGCCGCGATCTATTCGACCTTCCTGCAGCGGGGCTATGACCAGGTTGTCCACGATGTGGCGATCCAGCGGCTGCCGGTGCGGTTCGCGATTGATCGCGCGGGTCTGGTCGGGGCCGATGGCTCCACCCATGCTGGCAGCTACGACATCAGCTATCTGTCGAACCTGCCGGGCTTCGTTGTCATGGCGGCGTCCGATGAGGCGGAGCTGCGCCACATGGTGCGCACCGCGCTGGAGATCGACGACCGCCCCAGCGCCTTCCGCTTCCCTCGCGGTGAAGGGGTCGGCGTGGAGATGCCCGAGCGCGGCGTGGCGCTGGAGATCGGGAAAGGCCGGATGATTTTGGAGGGCAACCGTGTTGCGATTCTCAATTTCGGGACCCGACTGAAAGAGGTGCAGGACGCGGCGGAGGCGCTGTCCCAAAAGGGCATCACGCCCACGATCGCCGACGCGCGGTTTGCCAAGCCGCTGGACGAAGAGATGATCCTGCAACTGGCCCGCCATCACGAGGCGCTGATCACCGTGGAAGAAGGCGCTGTGGGCGGTTTCGGCTCCCACGTGGCGCAATTGCTGGCGGAACGGGGCATCTTTGATACCGGGATCAAGTATCGCTCTATGGTGCTGCCGGATGTGTTCATCGATCAGGCCAGCCCCCGCGACATGTATGCGGTGGCCGCGATGAATGCCGAGGATATCGAGACGAAGGTGCTGACGACATTGGGCGTGGAAGTGATGAGCAAACGGGCCTAATCGCGGCGCTGCTTATCGAGCTTCTCTTCGATCGCCAATAATCGTTCCATCACCTCGTCGCGGTACTTGTCGGTGGCCGCGTTCGACTCTTCGGAATGGGCATCCTGCATGGAATTCACCACCAGACCCACAATCAGGTTCACCACAGCGAAGGTTGTGACCATGATGAACGGCACGAAGAAGAGCCACGCATAGGGGTAGACCTCCAGCACCGGGCGGACGATGCCCATGGACCAGCTTTCCAGCGTCATGATCTGGAACAGCGTATAGAGCGACAGGCCGATGGTTCCGAACCAGTCCGGGAATTGGTCGGAGAAGAGCTTCGTCGCCATGACCGCGCCGATGTAGAAGATGATCGACATCAGCAGGAAGACCGAGCCCATGCCGGGCAGGGCGGTCAAAAGGCCCTCCACCACACGGCGGAGCGATGGAACGCCGGAGACCACGCGGAGCACGCGCAGGATTCGCAGGGCGCGAAGAACGGCGAGGCCCTGACCGGCGGGCACAAGGGCGATGCCGACAATCACGAAATCGAACAGATTCCAGCCCGACCGGAAGAACCGCGGGCCGAGGGCGAAGAGCTTGAGCGCAATCTCGGCCACGAAGATGCCGAGGCAGAGCCGGTCGAGCGCGTAGATGAGATCGCCGTAGCGGGCCATCACCGGGTCGGAGGTTTCCAGCCCCAGAATGATCGCGTTGAAGATGATGACGCCGATGATGAAATTCCGCACCTCGGTCCGGTCGAGGAAATCGGCCATGCGGGTGCGAAAGGTCTGGTTCGCCATCAATGCGCGCTCCTGCTGAAATCAGGCATGGATATGGGGCAGCGTGAGCATTGCCGCAAGTTCCACATGGGGGGACCAGCGGAATTGATCCACCGGCTGTACCCAATCGAGCATGTATCCGGCATTCGTCAGGATCGCAGCGTCGCGGGCGAAGGTGACGGGGTTGCAGGAGATAGCGGCGATGCGCGGCACGCGCGCCTTGGCGATCTCATGGGTCTGCGCCTCCGCCCCTGCGCGGGGTGGGTCGATGACAACGGCGTCGAATGTCGCCAGTTCATCGGGGAGGAGCGGGCGACGGAAGAGGTCGCGCGCTTCAACGGTGATGGGTTTGAGGCCGCTTGTGCGGTTGGCCGCCATCGTGAGCGCGTCCAGCAGATCGGGAGCGGCTTCGACGGCGTGGACGGGTGCGGTTTGGGCCAGCGGCAGGGCAAAGGTTCCGAGGCCGCAAAACAGATCGGCGATGTGTTTCGCGCCATCGGTGGCCTCAGCGACGGCGGCTTGCAGGGCGGCTTCCCCGTCGCGGGTGGCTTGCAGAAACGCACCGGGCGGCGGCGTGACCTGAGCCGTGCCGAGCGTGAGACGGGGTTGTGCGTCGACAAAAACCGGCTCATCACCCCACGTGAGGCGAGAGAAGCTGTTCTGTACCTGCGGCAGAGCCGCGCGGAGCGGTCCGTCGAGCGGCTTGGCCCCGGTGACCTGCAGGTCGATGCCCGTCTCTGTCAGCGTCAGGGACAGGCCCAAAACGGCGGAGCGTGACGCGCCGAGGCGCGTGATTTTCTCTAGGGCGGGGAGGGTTTCGAGCAGGGCTGGCTCGATCACAAAACAGTCTCTGATCGGCACAATCGTGTCTGATCTCCGGGCGTGAAAGCCGATCAGCGCGCCTTTCTTTGTACGCGTCCCGGCCAGGGTTGCGCGGCGGCGGGTGCGCGGCGCCGATGTGAGGATCGGGCGCAGAGGTGTGGGGAGGCCATGGGCCTGCAAGGCATTTGTGATCACATCCGTTTTCCACTGCGCCACAAACGGATCTGATGCGTGCATCAATCCGCATCCGCCGCAGGATCTGAAATGCGGACAGGGGGCTTTGACGCGGTTGGATGACGGTGTGATCACAGAGGGTGCCGCGATCCTGTCCCCTTCCAGTTCGCCGGAAACGACCTCCCCCGGAAGGGTCAGCGGCACATAGATGGGGCCCGCGGCGATGCCGTCGCCATGATGGCCCAGACGCTCAATCGTGACCTCAACCAAGGCGCAAAGCCGGGGAAAAGGCGTACCCTTCGGGCGACAGGATCGTCGCCTCGCGTAGGCCGTGGGGTTTGTCGGCGGGCGGCTCGATCACCATGTGTCCGGCGGCATCGGCCCGCGTGACGGCCTCGTCGGGATCGAGGTTGAACAGGTAGAGCTGAACGCCGCCACCGCGCGGCGGATTTTCGGGGATGAGCTGCGGCAGGGGATTTGAACGATAGGTGCCGTCGGAATGAAGCTGAAACAGGGTGCCGTCATGGGCGATGATGGCAAAATCGTCGGACAGGCGATAGGCGGTGAGGTCGAAGACGTCGCTCAGAAACGCCGCCAGCCCCCGCACATCGCGCGTGAGCAGGTTGACGCCAAGCCCGGTGAGGGATCGGCCGAACATATCGGCGGAGATCGTTTCGTAGTCCATAGGGCAGGATTGCGGGAAAGACACCTGCGCGGCAAGTCCGACCCTAGAGCGTAGCGAGAAACCGGCGCACGTCACGCGGGGATTTCAGATGATGAACGGCCACATCCTCACCCGCCCGCGCCATCCATTTGTGGTTCTGCGCCCGACCGATGGCGCGTGTGTCCCAGATCCATTTCCAGAATTCGAGGCTGAACTGCTCTGGGCAGCCCTCGGGCAGATCGGGCCGGGTCCGCCCATAATAGCGGATCGTGCGTTTCAGAACCCGCCAGGCGCGAAGCCAGAGGGGAAAGTCGAGGCAGACAAGGGTATCGGCGCGCTCGAGGCGATGCGCCTTGGTGGCGCCCAACCCGCCCTCGAACACCCATTCATCCCGGCTCTGGATTTCCAGAGCGAGGACGATTTTCTCACCCGTGTCGCGTTCGACCCAGCCGGTCTTCCAATGGATCAGGTCGATGTGATGCACCGGCAGGCCGGTCTTGTCACCAATCGCGCGCGCAAGCGTCGACTTGCCCGCGCCGGGCTGCCCGATCACCATGACGCGTTTCATTCCGCGGCGGCAGCGTCGTCCAGCCCGATAAACCCGCCGGATTGGCGGTTCCAGTAGCGGGCATAGAGGCCGTTTTGGGCGAGTAATTCGTCATGAGTGCCGTCTTCGGCGATGTGCCCCTCGTGCAGCACGATAATGCGATCCATGGCGCTGAGCGTGGAGAGGCGGTGAGCGATGGCGATGACTGTCTTCCCCTCCATCACGCTGCTGAGCGTGTCCTGAATCGCCGCCTCCACTTCGCTGTCGAGGGCGGAGGTTGCTTCATCCAGCACCAGCACTGGCGCGTCTTTGAGGAAAGCGCGGGCCAGCGCGATGCGTTGACGCTGCCCGCCGCTGAGCTTCACGCCGCGTTCGCCGAGGAACGCGTCATATCCTTTGCGGTCTCGATGGTCGCGCAGGGTCAGGATGAAATCATGGGCCTCGGCGCGTTTGGCGGCGGCGATGACTTCCTCCTCGGACGCTTCAGGGCGGCCATAGAGAATGTTGTCGCGCGCGGTCCGGTTGAACATCGCCGTGTCCTGCGTGACCATCGCGATCTGCTGGCGCAGGCTGTCCTGGGTGACGTCGCGGATATCGGTGCCGTCGACCAGAATGCGGCCCTGTTCGGCATCATAGAGCCGCATCAGAAGGGCGACGAGCGTGGATTTGCCTGCCCCGGACGCCCCCACAACGCCGAGCTTTTCACCCGGTGCAACGTCCAGCGTGACCGCATCGATCCCGCCGGCCCGCTGGCCATAGGCGAAGCTGACCGCGTCAAAGGTGATGCGCCCCTTCAGGAGGGGCAGCGCCCCGGCGGAGGTGGCATCCGTCAGGCCATGAGGCGGCGTGAGGGTGCGCATCCCATCCTCCAGCTCCCCGACATTCGCGTAGATGCCCATCAACGTGAAAGACACCCAGCCGGTCATCTGCGAGATGCGCATGGAGATCGCGCCGACGGCGGCGATATCACCGGGCGTGGCCTGCCCGTTTTGCCACAGGACCACGGCGCCGAGTACGAGGACGACGGGCAGAAGCCCCGCCGTTGCCATCAGGGCAAACCGGAACCCGGTAGAGAGGATCCCGAAGCTGAGCGCCGCATCGCGGTAACTGTCCATCGCGCCGATGGCAGCGGCATCTTCGTGATGCGTGTGGCCGAAGAGTTTTACCGTCTTGATATTGGTGATCGTATCGACCACCTGCCCCGTCACGTTGGCACGGGTCGCGGCACGGTCCTTGGCACGGGCGCGAATGCGCGGCAGGTACCAGCGGATCATCACCGCGTAGAGCCCGGTCCAGAGCACGAGCCCCAGCGCAATCCGCCAATCGATGGCAATCAGCAGGATGATTGTGCCCAGAAGCGTGATGATGGCGTAGGCGGCGGCGTTGATCACCTCCGTCACGATATTTACGAGCGCCGTGGCGGCCTGCATCTGCTTTTGCGCGATGCGGCCCGCGAAATCGTTGTCGAAAAAGGTGATGTCGTGCCCAAGGGTCCAGCGATGGAGCCGTGACTGGATCAGCGGCGCGAGGTTTGGCGGCAGGACAATGCCGTTGAAGGCGGCGGACGTGCCGAAAAACAGCGGGCGCAGCAGGAGATAGAAGGCAATATAGGTCACGATCAGCAGGCCGTGTTCGGCCAGATATCCCTCGGTCCGGATATTGGTGGTGTCGATCAGCGCGCCCAGGAACCAGGCGGCGCCCACCTCCATCAACCCGGCCAGGCCGGAGAGGAACGCGGCCAGGATCATGACGGGCCAGGAGCCGGACAGGCACCATTTGATGAACGGCCAAAGGGTCTGCGGCGGCGGCCCGTCGGCCGGAGCGAACGGGGCGATCAGGGAGGCGAGCCAGTTCACGATGCGCATGAGTGTGGTCATTCCGCCGCCTCCGAGCCTTCGATGCCGATGAACCCGCCCGATTGCCGCGCCCAGAACCCGGCATAGAGCCCACCCTGGGCCAAAAGCGCGTCGTGGGTGCCGTCTTCCACGATGTGCCCGTTATCGAGCACCACGATGCGATCCATCCGCGCGATGGTGGACAGGCGATGGGCGATGGCGATGACGGTCTTGCCCTCCATCACGCCATAAAGCGTGTCCTGAATCTGCGCCTCCACTTCGCTGTCGAGGGCTGACGTCGCTTCGTCCAGTACGAGGATTGGTGCGTTCTTCAGGATCACGCGGGCGAGGGTCACGCGCTGGCGTTGCCCGCCGCTCAGCTTCACGCCGCGTTCGCCGACATGGGCGTCATAGCCTTTGCGCCCCTGCGGGTCTTCGAGATCGAGGATGAATTCGTGGGCCTCGGCCCGCTTGGCGGCGGCGATCATCTGGTCGTCGTCGGCCTCGGGCGCGCCGTAAAGGATGTTATCGCGGACCGAGCGGTGCAGCAGCGAGCTGTCCTGCTGCACCATCCCGATAACGCTGCGCAGGCTGTCTTGCTGAACCTGCGCGATGTCCTGCCCGTCGATCAGAATTCGACCCTGTTCGGCGTCGTAGAACCGCAACAAGAGCTTCACGAGGGTCGATTTCCCCGCGCCGGATCGTCCCACCAGCCCGACCTTTTCGCCCGCTTGGATCGCAAGGCTGATCGCATCGAGTCCGCCCGCGCCGCGCCCGTAATGGTGGCTGAGACCTTCGAGGGTGATCCGCCCCTCGGTCAGCTTCAGCGGCGGGGCATTGGGCGCGTCGACCAGATCAACCGGCTCGGTAATCGTCTCCATCCCTTCGGCCACCACACCCAGCGAGCGGAAGAAGGTGGAAACGGCCCACATGATCCAGCCGGTCATGGCGGAAAGACGCAGGGCCAGAGCCGTGGCTGCGGCGACCACACCCACCGAAGCCGCGTCCTGGGACCACAAAAGGATGCCCCAGCCGACAACTCCGACGACCAGAAAGCCGTTCAGCGTGACGAGCATTACATCCATGGTGGTGAAAATCCGCATCTCCTGCGCGAACGTCCGGCGGGTGTCTTCGATCGCCTCCTTGGCATAGGCAAGTTCGGTGTCGTGATGCGCGAAGAGCTTGACGGAATGGATATTGGTGTAGCTGTCCACCACGCGCCCGGTCGTGTTGGAGCGCGCGTCGGCCGACGCCTTGGAGGCCGGGCCGACGCGTTTCATCGTCCAGCGCAGAAGCAGGGCATAGAGCGAAAACCAGACAACCAGCGGCACGGCCAGCCGCGGGTCGGACCCCATCAGCAGAATCGCGGCGCCCACCAGATAGGCAAGCGCGAAGGTAATGGCATCGAACACCTGGAATATCGCGTCCCCCGCGCTGCCGGGTGTCTGCATGATGCGGTTGGCGATGCGGCCCGCGAAGTCGTTTTCGAAGAACCCGACCGATTGGCGCAGCACCTGTTTATGCGCACGCCAGCGGACCAGCGCGCCGAATTGCGGCAGCACCCCATTGTTGAGCAGCGCCACGTTCAGCCCCTGTAAAACAGGCCGGATCAGCAGGATGAACCCGGCGGCCAAGGCAAATTCCAGCCCGTATGCGGACAGGACTGTCGATGGCTCACCCTCCGTCATCACATCGACGACGCGGCCCATGTACCAGATCAGCCCGATCTCGATGGCCGCCACGACAACCGACATGATGGCCGTGATCGCAAAAAGCCCTTTGAACGGCTGCGAATAGTCCCAAAGGAACGGCCAGAGACGGCGAGGGGGGCGATCCTGTCGGGCATGCGCCACATAGGGATCGACCAGATTTTCAAAAAAGCGGAACATGACATTTCCCGTGTCAGACGGGAGGTATAGCGCGGGTCTTAGAGAAAGACCATGAGGGCCGAGGCGGCGAGACCTGCCGCCATGAACCGCGCGAAGATCGTCCAGGCGCGCGGGGTTGTCAGCAGGAGCGCCAGAAGGCTGCCCGCGAAGCTCCAGAACAGACAAACGCCGAGGTTCGTGGCGGAAAAGGTGAGGCCCAGACGCGCCGCTTCGCCCAGTGGCGACAATCCGCCGGGAAAGCCCGATGCAGCCGCCATGGCAACGGCCCAGACCTTGGGGTTCACCCATTGGAAGAGCGCCGCGCGCAACACGCCCCAAGGCGCGTCCCCTGCCTCGCGCTGGCCAGATGCCGAGGATTGCCAGAGCGTGTAACCCATCCACAGGATCCAGCCCGCTGCGACGATCTTCAGCGCCCATTCCAGCGCCGGGGCGGCGGCCAGCAGCGCGCCGATGCCAAGGCCGGTGAGGCCCGCGGTGAGGCCGACGCCTAGAACGACGCCGAGCACATGGGGCAAGGTGCGGGCAAACCCGAACCGCGCGCCGGAGGCGGTGAGCAGGATGACATTGGGGCCGGGGCTGAAGAGACCGACAAAGACGAAGGCGAAGAGGGGGTCCATGGAGGTCCGTCTACGCCAGAAGGTCGGATTTGGAGAGCTGAAAGGTGGAAGCGATCCAGCGGGTTTCGAGGGCCTTGAGTTCCGCACCCAGGGCGGGGCCATGGAGATGCGGGAGGTCGGCGGCCTTGATGGGGAACGTCGCCCCCGAGCCGATCTTCGCGCTGTGCATATCCGCGGATGTGGGCGGCTGGCCGGTGATGGCGCCGCGCAGGGTGAGGATATCGACGGCGGCGTCCAGCCCGTGATGATATCCCAACGCGCCGGGGGGAGTGAGCTGCGCCATCTCGGATCGGTAGAGGGCGAGGCGGGTGGCCTCGGCCTTCGACAGGCGCAGGTGGCGGGCCGGTTCTTCGTCGCCAATCGCGGCCAGGCGTCGGATCGGATCGGGCGGCAGAGCACCGTCGAGGCCGGTCAGCACCGTCAGAATGTTGGACGATGCGCCGGGCAGAATCGCGGCGAGGATGCCCGACCGCTCCATCGTGGCAATTGCAGGCGCGGGATCGGGGGCGCTGAGCAGTTTTCTGACTTCCGCGCCGACGCGTTCCTTCGAAAGCTGCGCCAGCCCATCGATCCCTGCGGCGCAGGCGGTGAGGCCGTCGGCATCGATCCCGCCTTCGGGGTCGGCATACCAGGCGTGGAACCGGAAAAACCGTAAGATGCGCAGGTAATCCTCTGCGATCCGGGCGTCGGCATCGCCGATGAACCGAACGCGGCGGGCGTCCAGGTCGGCGATGCCCGTGCCGTTGGGATCCAGAACCTCACCACCGCGGGTGGCGTAGAGGGCGTTGATGGTGAAATCACGCCGCGCGGCGTCGTGCTTCAACTCAGCGGTGAAGGCCACGCGGGCATAGCGCCCATCCGTCTCTAAATCGCGGCGTAGGGTCGTAATCTCATGGGGTTTTCCCTCGGCGACCACGGTGATCGTGCCGTGATCCATGCCCGTGGGAATGGCTTTTAGACCGGCGCTTTGTGCCAAATCGACGATGGCGTCCGGCAGGGCTTCGGTACAGATATCGATGTCGTCCACGGGACGCGCCAGCAACCCGTCGCGCACGCATCCGCCCACGAACCACGCGCCGTGCGGCACAAGAGCGTCGAACACCGCCACGGTGCCCGGATGGGTCAGCCAATCCGCATTCAGCCGCATCATGCGGCCCTGTCTGCGAGGCATTTCAGCATCCGCGCCGTGGCGCCCCAAATGTAATGGGGGCCGTAGGGGACAACGTAGTATTCGCGCCGCATACCACGCCAGCGGCGGCCTTCAACGGCGTAGTTGTTGGGATCCATCAGGAAGGGCAGGGGGACGCGGAACACTTCGGCCACTTCGCCGGGTTCCGGCATTGCCGTGAAGTCCTCAGCCACATGCGCGAGGATCGGCGTGACCGAATAACTGGTGACGGTTTCATGGGGCGCAAGTTCGCCGAGCAGGGTCACGTTGGATGGATCGAGCCCGATCTCCTCCTGTGCCTCGCGCAGCGCGGCCTGCGCGGAGGTTTCGCCCTGTTCCAGCTTGCCGCCGGGAAAGGCAATCTGGCCCGGATGGTGTTTCAGGGTCGAGGCGCGTTTGGTCAGGATCACCTCGTCGTGCAGAACCGCGATCAGGACCGCCGCAGGCCGCAGTTTGCGGCCCTCGGGCAGGACGATGCCGGGGTTCAGGTCATAATCCGACGAAGGCCGCGCCGGGCTGGCACCCAGCGCGGCCTCCAGGGATTTCAGACCGTGCGACACGTTACCTTGGTGTCCCATCGGGCGCCTTCTCGGCTTCGAACCCCAGGGTCAGGGGATCGAATTCGTAGTGGGCGCCACAGAATTGGCAATCGGCGGTCACCCGCCCGTCATCCAACGTCATGTGCGCGATGTCCTTGGCCGAATAGATCGACAGGCTTTGCCGCACGCGATCCTCGGAACAGGTGCAGCCGAAGCCGACCGGCTGGGTATCGAACACACGCGGCGTTTCCTCGTGAAACAACCGGATCAGAAGGTCCGTCGGCGAAATGTGGGGGCCGATCAGCTCCAGCACATCGACCGTATCCAGAAGCAGGTTGGCCCGGCTCCAGTTCTCGCCCTCTTCCCCATCCACAAGGTCATCGGCATGGAGCAGGCCTTCCTCCCCCGTCGCGTCGCCCTTGGCCTGAAGCGAGGCTTCGGGCATCAGCTGCAGCATCACGCCCCCGGCGCGCCAGCCCGCAGATTGACCGGGCTCCCGGCTTTCGCCGTAGCCAAGCATGAAGCGCGTCGGCAATTGCTCGGACTGGGCAAAATACGCCTCTGCACAGGCGGATAGAGACGCACCGGCCAGCGGCGTGATGCCCTGATAGGGCGTCATGTCTTCGCCCTGATCGATCAGGATCGCGAAGTAGCCCTTGCCAAGCTGCCCGAACGGATCGGCCCGCATATCCAGCCGCTCATCATCATAGCTTGCATAGGCCCGGATGCGCGCCGGTTCGCCTTCCTCCTCGGGGGCAAGAAAGTCTGTCGCGATCAGGCGGATCGGCCCGTCGCTGCGCACCTGCAGGGACAGTTTCCAGCGCAGCTTGATCGATTGCCCGATCAAGGCCGTCAGCAGCGCCATTTCGGCAACCATCGCTTCGACCGGGGCGGGGTAATCATGTTGATCCAGAATGCGATCAAGCGTCGTATCGAGGCGCGCAACGCGGCCGCGGATATCGGAACGATCGAGCTGGAACGGCAGAACGGTATCGTCCCACGCGATTTTCGTGGTGAGCGTCATGGGGGTACCCCCTTTAAGACTTTGGTGGATTGTCTGGTCCCATATAGGGGGGGTATCGGCAACACCAAGCCTCGTCAAACCCTGCCGCGTCGCAGTTCCGCCTTGCGTCTGCCGCATGGGGTTGAGACAGATCGGGCCAAGAAAAGACGGGCGGCAGATGCGATGAAGATCCTTTTCGTGCACCAGAATTTTCCCGGGCAATACCGGGAGCTGTTCTCGTGGCTGCGCGCGCAGGGGGGGCACGAACTGGTGTTCCTGACCCAGCGCAAGGATGTGCCCGCGATTGAGGGGGCGCGGGTGATCGCGTACCAATCCCACCACAAACCCGTGAAAGACGCCTATGCCCTGACCCAATATTGGGAGGAATGCGCCGGTAACGGCTTTGGCTGCGCCCAGGCGGCGGGCAAGTTGAAGATCGAGGGATTCACGCCGGACATCATCTTGGGCCATGTCGGCTGGGGCGAATTGACGTTCCTGAAGCAGATCTGGGCCGACGTGCCGATCATCGGCTTTTTCGAATACTACTTCCTGTCGAAGGGCGGCTCGGTCGGGTTCGACCCGGAATTCCCGGCCAGCCCACACGCGCCGTTCACCATGCATGCGCGCAACGCCGTGAACTTCGCCAATATCCAGACAGTGGATCGCGGCCATTCGCCGACCCTGTGGCAGCGCGACACCTTCCCTGAAAGCTTTCACGACAAGATATACGTCAAGCATGATGGCATCCGCACCGACAAGCTGCGCCCGGATCCCGAGGCCCAGGTGCCGCTGGGTCGCCTGGGCCGGCCCGTCACCCGCGATGACGAGATCTTCACCTATATGGCCCGCAACATGGAGCCGACGCGGGGCTTTCACACCTTCATGCGGGCACTACCCGATATCCTGTCGGCCCGGCCCAATGCGCGTGCCCTGATCGTTGGCGGCAACGAGGTATCTTATGGCAAGAAGTCCGGGGCCGAGGGCGGCTACCGCGCCGAGATGGAGCGTGAGATTGGCGGGCGGGTCGATTGGGCCCGCGTGCATTTCCTTGGGCGGGTTCCCTTCGCCGACTACCAAAAGATCATTCAGATCAGCCGCTGCCACATCTACCTGACGGTGCCCTTCGTGCTGTCGTGGTCGCTGCTGGAAAGCATGTCGATGGGGGCGACGATCGTGGCCTCGGACGTGGCACCGGTGCGCGAGGCCGTCGAGCACGGGAAAACCGGCCTGCTGACGGATTTCTTTGACCCAAAGGCGCTGGCCGCCAAGGTCATCGACGTGCTTGAGCGGCCCGGCACCTATGCGCATCTGGGCCCGGCCGCGCGGCGCCACGTGGTGCGCCATTACGATTTCACGACGGTCTGCCTGCCCGAGCACCTGGCCCAGATCAACGCCCTGGTGCCGCCCGCAAAACGGATCGACCTGCCCTAGCCGCCGGGTGCGGATCCGCCAACGTCCCTTTCGCCTTTGACCTTCGCCCCCCATTCGTGGCAATCGGAGCCGAAACCGGGCAGGGCACCACTGGAGGACCTGGAATGAGGGTTGCGCTGGTCACAGGCTCGGCGGGATTTATCGGCTACCATCTTTGCACGCGGTTGCTGGCTGAGGGCTGGCGGGTGATCGGGCTGGATGCGCTGACCGATTACTACGAGGTCTCGCTGAAGGAGCGCCGCCAGGCGATGCTGCTGCAAAGCAAGGGGTTCACTGCGGTCAACAAGCGGATCGAAACGCCGGGTGTGCTGCATGATCTGATGGAGGAATACCGCCCCGAGGCCGTGATCCACCTCGCCGCGCAGGCGGGCGTGCGCTACTCCATCGACAACCCTGAAAGCTATGTCGAGGCGAACCTGATCGGTACCTTCCGGCTTCTGGAGGCGATGCGGGCCTTCCCGCCCAGGCATTCGCTGCTGGCCTCCACATCGTCCGTCTATGGCGCCAATACCGAGATGCCCTATGCCGAGACGATGAAGGCGGACACCCAGATGTCGTTCTACGCCGCGACAAAGAAGGCTAACGAGGCGATGGCTCATAGCTACGCACATCTCTACGATCTGCCGACGACGATGTTCCGCTTCTTCACGGTGTACGGGCCCTGGGGCCGCCCCGATATGGCGCTGTTCAAATTCACCAAGGCGATCCTCGAAGATCGGCCCATCGACGTCTACAACCACGGTGATATGGCGCGGGATTTCACCTATGTGACCGATCTGGTGGACGGGATCGTGCGCCTGATCGAGGCGGTGCCGGGCGATGATCCGGTGGAGGGCGACAGCTTGTCGCCGGTCGCGCCGCACCGAGTGGTGAATATCGGCAACTCGAACTCGGTGCAGCTGCTCGACTATATCGAGGCGATCGAGGCCGCGACGGGCCGCAAGGCGCAAAAGAACATGATGGACATGCAGGCCGGTGACGTGCCCGCCACCTGGGCGGATGCGAGCCTGCTGCAACACCTGACCCAGTACAAACCCAAAACCCAGGTCACCGAAGGTGTGGCCCGTTTCGTCGCGTGGTATCGCGACTATTATGGCGTATAGAACACGCGCCAGGCGGGCATCGCTTACCAGATTACAGGCAGACAAGGACGTTTCCCCATGCGCATCACAATGATCGGCACCGGCTATGTTGGCCTCGTCTCGGGCGTTTGCTTCTCGGATTTCGGACATGACGTAATCTGCGTCGACAAGGACCCGCGCAAGATCGAGATGCTGCAGGCCGGGGACGTTCCGATCTATGAGCCCGGCCTCGACGCGCTGATGGCAAAAAACGTCGATGGCGGGCGGCTGTCCTTCACCACGGATCTGAAGGCCGCCGTGGATGGGGCCGAAGCCATATTCATCGCGGTCGGTACGCCCACGCGGCGCGGTGATGGCCATGCGGACCTGACGTATGTGATGGCTGCGGCCGAGGAAGTGGCCCAGGCCCTGACCGGCTATGCGGTGATCGTAACGAAGTCGACGGTGCCGGTGGGCACCAACCGCAAGGTCAAGCAGGTGGTCGCCAAGGCCGCCCCGGAGGCGGAGTTTGACGTTGCTTCCAACCCCGAGTTCCTGCGTGAAGGCGCGGCGATCGATGATTTCATGCGGCCCGACCGGGTGGTTGTCGGCGTTCAGACGCCGCGGGCCTCGGAGGTGATGGACGAGATCTATCGCCCCCTATTCCTGCGCGACTTTCCGATTGTGACCACCGATCTGGAAAGCGCCGAGATGATCAAATACGCCGCCAATGCGTTCCTGGCCACGAAGATCACCTTCATCAACGAGATCGCAGCGCTTTGCGAAAAGGTTGGCGCGGATGTGAAGGAGGTGTCGAAAGGCATCGGCATGGATGGCCGGATCGGCAACAAGTTCCTCCATGCCGGCCCGGGTTATGGCGGCTCATGCTTCCCGAAAGATACCAGCGCGCTGGCGCGGATCGGTCAGGACCACGCGGTGCCGCAAAGCATCGTGGAGACGGTGATCCGGGTAAATGACGGCGTGAAGCACCGGATGATCGAGAAGCTGCGCGACCTGTGCGATGGCTCGTTCAACGGAAAGACCGTGGCCGTGCTTGGCGTGACGTTCAAACCCAACACCGACGATATGCGCGACGCGCCGTCGCTCACCATTGTGCCGTCGCTGGTCGGTGGGGGCTCCAAGGTTCGCGTGGTTGACCCGCAGGGCTTCCGCGAGGGAGAGGCGCTACTGCCCGGCGTGGCGTGGCTCGATGATCCCTACAAGGCGGCCCACAACGCCGATCTGGTGGTGATCCTGACGGAGTGGAACGAGTTCCGCGCGCTGGACCTCAAGAAACTGGCCCGCAAGATGGCGACCCCCCGGATGGCCGACCTGCGCAACGTCTACACCCCCCGCGATGCCAAACGCGCGGGCTTCGAGGCCTATGACAGCGTCGGGCGGTAGTGGACGCCCGGCAGGCATCTCTCGATAAGGTGAGCTGACCCCGTTCGAATCACGCATGGGGCGCCTCCGGGCGGCCAGACGGCGCGCAATAATCTTCCGTCTGTTACACAAGTCCTTGATTTATCACGGCGCGATCACGCGCCGGAGAGTGTTTATCGCGTCCGCGTGAGAATACCGATCACAGACGCTCACCAACGCGAGAGACCCCTGAAATCCTCTATTTTTGGAGCAGTGCCCGACCCTAGCGTCATCTCAGGCAGACGACCGAGGCGTTGATCCGGGCAGTTAATCACCGGACCCGGCGAGACCGAAGTTGAATGTCTGGAACACAAAACTGAAGGGATACCAAATATGAAACGCCTCGCACTTGCTACCGCACTTGCCACTTCCATCGCCGCTCCGGCTTTCGCCGATGGGCACTCCACGTCGGTCGCGATCATGCACTTCAACATGAGTGCCGACAATGCCAGCGAAACCCGCATGGTTCCGGCTGGTGAACTGACGATGGCAGACATCACCATGGGCTCCACGCTGGCCGACGTTTTCAGCCAGCTGAACATGGATGCCGAAAACATGAGCGAGCTTCGCGGTGAAGGTGGCTTTGTGACGATCATCATGTCCGACCCGGCCCACGGCGCCGACATCTTCGCGCGCCTTATGGCGGCTGATGACGGCAACTAAGCCGTCCGTTACAATCAAGATGGCCCTTGCCCGGTTTCGCCGGGTGGGGGCTTTTCCGTTTGGATCTTGTTCAGGCCAATCCGGCGCGCAGGCAATCATGCAGGTGGATGATACCGATGGGCCTCGCATCCGCGTCCACGACAAACAGCGCGGTGATCTTGTTCTCGGACATCATGGCGAGGGCCTCGGCGGCCAGAAGATCCGGGCCGATGGTGCGGGGGTTTCGGGTGGCCACGGCGCCAGCATCCTGATCGGTAAGCCGGGTGATGTTGCGGCGCAGATCGCCGTCCGAAATCACACCGATAAGCATGCCATCGGCCACAACACCGGCAATGCCAAAGCTCTTCTCGCTCATCACGATCAGGGTCTCTGCCATCGGCGTATCCGGTGATACAAGCGGAAGGGCCTCCGCCCCATGCATCAGCTGGGACACCTTCATCAACTCCGCCCCGAGCTTGCCGCCCGGATGGAAGGTGCGGAAATGTTCCGGCAGGAAGCCGCGGCGTTCCATCACGGCCACGGCCAGCGCGTCGCCCAGGGCAAGGGTCAGCGTGGTCGAGGTTGTGGGCGCCATGCGAAGGGAACAGGCCTCCTCCGCCTCGGGCAAAAGGAGCCGAAAATCGGCGGCGCGCATCAGGGTGGAGTCGGGCTTCTTGGAGATCGCCACCATCGGGATGGAGAAGCGCGCCACATAGGCCACGATATCGCGCAGCTCGGAGGTTTCGCCGGAATTCGAGATCAGGATCGTGAGGTCATCCGGTGTCACCATGCCCAGATCGCCATGGCTGGCCTCCGCCGCATGGACGAAGGCCGAGGGCGTGCCGGTGGAGGCAAATGTCGCCGAGATCTTGCGGGCGATCAGGCCGGATTTGCCGATGCCAGACAGGATCACACGGCCTTTCGTGGCCAGAACCGCCTCTGCCGCGCGTTCGAAATCCGCCGGCAGGGCATCGGCGAGCGCACGCACGGCATCGCCTTCGGTTCGCAAGACGCGCGCGCCAGTATCGCGCAGGGAATGGGGGTGATCGTGGGCCATGGCCGCCGTTTAGCCGAGTGCTGCGCCCTTGGCGAGAGGATTGGCTTTTCGCGCCGTGTCGCCCATGGCAGAAGGGCGCCATGAACCGACGTTTTGGCACGCCGCCCGATCCGGGCCGCCCTTATCCGCCGCGCCCGGGCGCGTATGTCATCATTGATGCGGGCGACAGCCTGCTGGCGAGCTTTCAGGAGAAGCCATGGCCGGAGCTGCAATTGCCGGGCGGTGGCATCGATCCCGGGGAATCGACGCTACCGGCGCTGCACCGGGAGGTGATGGAAGAGACGGGCTATCGCATCCATTCCCTGCGGCGCATGGGCATGTGCCATCGCTACACTTACATGCCGGATTATGAGCGGTATGCGCACAAGCAATGCCACATCTACACCGCGCGGCTTGGGAGGCGCATCGGCGACCCGACGGAGCCCGGACACACGGCCGTGTTTCTGCCTTGGGACGTGGCGGTTGAGCATTTGGCTGTGGCGGGCGACCGCCATTTCGTCGCGCGGTATCTGAGCCGTGTCTAGGCCGGGTTGAATTCCAGCAGCAGGGCGGAGAGGTCGTCGGGAAAATCATCGTGGCCTGCATAGGCGACCAGACCATCGCGCAACCGGTTAAGGAAGTCCGTTCCGCGCGTCGAGGCATTGGCCCGCATGAGGGCGATCAATCCGTCTTCATCCAACAGTGTTCCCCCTGGATCCGGGCATTCCGTCAGACCATCGGAATACATCAAAAGCCGGTCGCCGGGATTGAGCTGCGCTTCGAAGCCGCTGAACGGGATGTCTTCGATCAGGCCCACCGGCATACCCCCCAGCCCGATCAACTCGAACGTGCCGTTGGCGCGATGAATGATAGGGTGCGGATGACCCGCCTGAACCATGCGCAAGGCGCCTGTTTTCAGGTCGAGGAAGGCGAGGCACAGGGTGAAGTAGCGATCCGACTGCACCTCCTTCAGCATCAGCGCGTTCATGCGTTCCGCGGCCAATTCCGGTGGCAGGCCGTGCAACGCGCCGTCGGTCCCGCGGTGGAGGGAGATATTCTGATCCGGCGATGCTTCCGACAGCATCCCGGCCACCCGCGCCGCCACCATCGCCGAGGCGACCCCATGGCCCGATACATCGAGGCTGAACAGACCCACGACATCATCGCTGACCGGGAAATACCCCACCATGTCGCCGCCGACATGGCCACTGGCCTCCAGTAACAGGGACACATCGGCCCGCCCGAACCGGCGGAATTCGTCCTGCAGGGAGGCGCGTTGCAGGCGGCGCGCTTCATCCAGATCACGATCGATCGCGCCGTAGAGTTGCTGCAATTCATCCAGGGCGGTTTCCAGCAGGCCGTTCTTGGCGCGCAACTCACGCTGCATGGCGACGATCCGCGCCCCGGCATTCATCCGCGCCTGAAGCTCAGGCGGACGAATGGGTTTGTTGAGGAAATCGTCTGCCCCCGCCTCCAGCCCTTCGGCCAGCGCCCCGCCCTCGCTTTTGGAGGTCAGCAACAGGATATAGGCGTAGCTTTCCGTCACCTCCGCCCGCAAGCGGTGGCAGAATTCCGGCCCCGTCATGCCCGGCATCATCCAGTCGCACAGGATCAACGAAATCTCGGGATCACGTGCGATTTCAAGGGCTTCCGACGGATCACCGGTGGCGATGGCAGTATGGCCCCATTTGCGCAAGAAGGCGCAGGCCAGATTGCGTTGTGCCGGGCTGTCATCCAGAACCAGAACCTTCAACGCCTCAATTGCCTGTCCGTCACTTACCGGATCGGCAGGGATTACCGCGCTCGTTACCATGGTCGCCTCAAGTCATTTCGGCGGACATTGCGTGATTTTCTTTAACGCCCGATGAATCGAAAAATTGCTCGGATTCGATCGTTGCGCCCTAGCGGTTTCTTAACGGACCATGGCGATGGTGAGGGCCACACAAGGACCGGAGTATGTGGTATGAGCGGTGTTGATTGGGACCGCCTGAACGAGTTGCGCAGCGATATCGGAGAGGAAGATTTCGCCGATGTGGCCATTTTGTTCGTGGCGGAATTGCAAGAAAGCCTCGACGGGCTGACCCCGGAAACCGCGAAGGCTGCGGATTTTCATTTCCTGCGCGGATCGGCGGCAAACCTTGGATTCACGGCGCTGGTGGAGGCGTGTTCCGCCGCGGAGGCCGCGTGTAACGCCAACGCATCGCCCGATGTCGCGGCGGTCCGTACGGCCTTCGAGACCGCCATGGAAGAAGTGGAGCCACAGGTTCCGGAATTGTCCCGCGCCGCCTGAACGCGATCTTAGATCAGGAAATCGGCGAGGATATTGTCATCCGTGATATCGCGGAACCCGAAGCCGCGCGAAGCCACGCGATCCTCCAGCTCGGCAAAACTTCCGGCGCGTTCGGTCTCGATCCCGATCAGGACCGATCCGAAATTGCGGGAATTCTTCTTGAGGTACTCGAACCGCGTGATGTTGTCCTCCGCCCCCAGAAGGTCGAGAAAATCACGAAGTGCACCGGGGCGTTGCGGCAAGCGGAGGATGAAGTATTTCTTCAGCCCCTGCCAATTCTGCGCGCGTTCCTTGACCTCGGGCAGACGCTCGAAATCAAAATTCCCGCCAGACGTCACACAGACCACGGTTTTACCGGCGATCTGATCGGCGATGTCGCCCAATACGTTCACGGATAGGGCCCCGGCGGGTTCCAACACGATGCCTTCCAGATTGAGCATCTCCTGAATCGTCACGCAGATGCGGTTTTCCGGCGCGATCCGAACGTCACGGGGGGACACGCCGCGCAAAACATCAAAGGTGCGATCCCCGATGCGTGCGACGGCCGCGCCATCGACGAAGGTATCGGCAATCTCGATCGTCTGCGGCGCCCCAATCTTGAGTGCGGCGGTCAGGCTTGCGCCACCCGCGGGTTCGACCAATGTCAGGTGCGTATCGGCCCCCACCGCGCGCAGGTAGGACAACATCCCCGCCGACAGGCCACCGCCGCCCACCGGCAGCACAAGGTGATCGGGCACCTTGCCCAGTTGGTCCAGCATCTCCACTGCAACGGAGGCCTGGCCCTCGATGACGTCTGAATCATCGAACGGCGATAGGAAATGTGCCCCGGCCTGCGCGCTGTAGGCCTTGGCCGCGGCCTGCGTTTCATCAAAGAAATCGCCCTCCAGCACGATCTCGACGGCGTCACCGCCGAAGGTGCGGGTCTTGAGGATTTTCTGCTCCGGCGTCGTCACGGGCATGTAGATCCGCCCCTTCACGCCGAAATGCGCGCAGACGAAGGCGACGCCCTGGGCGTGGTTGCCAGCGCTCGCACAGACGAAATCCATCTGCGCGGGATGGGCCGCGCGGACCTTGCGCATGGCGTTGAAGGCCCCGCGCAACTTGTAGGAGCGCACCGGCGACAAATCCTCGCGCTTCAGCCAGATGTCCGCCCCGTAACGCTCGCTGAGGTGAGCATTTTTCAGCAGCGGCGTGGGCGGGAACAAATCGCGCAAAGCATCGGTGGCCGCGCGGGCCTTGGGGGCGAGATCACTCATGGATCCGGCTTGGCCTGTCTGGTTGGCGCTGTCCAGCCCGTCGGCCCGTCAAACCAACCGCCTCAGTTCAGTTGCCGCCCTTGGATCAGGTTACCATAGAGCGTGGTCATCAGGGCCAGATTCATCAGAAGCTGGATCCAGTAGATGGCGATACCAACGGCTGCGGCCAGAAGCGTGGGGCCGAAGGCGACCGTCACCGCCTGGTTGATCAGGCCGAAAACGAGGGCCAGCACGATCACGGGCAACAGCAACTGCCCCGAAACCTGCGCCGTCGCGCGCCAGCTTTCGCCAACGCCCAACCGCTCGCCGATGGCGGCCGCGGGCAAGATCAGCCCGATCCGCACTGCAACCCAGCTGACGCCGATGGCCAGACCGACGCCGAGGACCACGCCAAGCGCAATGCTTTGCACGACGGCGATTATCATGCCGACGGCAATCGCCATTACCAAGATCGCCCCGAACAGGATCAGCAGAACCAAGAGTGAGTTGCCGAAGTAGTTGCCGATTTGTGCGCCGTGCCATTTCGGCAGCACGCCATTGGGATATTCTTCCAACAAGACGAACCGGTGCCATGACACCGCAGCCCACATCCAGCCGACGACAGCTGCAATCAACCCGATGGCAAGCCCCCACCCATTAATCGCCGGAAAGGCCAGCTCTGGTGCAGGCGTGAACGGGTCGGCGGGTTGCATTGATTGCTCCACCAGCTCCGGATTGGTGAGGAAGATGATCGCCGCCGGGATGACGACGAGTGGCAACGTGATGCGCGCGGCCGCGCCGAGGTTGCCGAAGACCTGCTGCACCACATGCCGCAAAACCTGATATCCGTAATCCATTCCCGTGTCCTTCGCTTGCTCCGCCCCTGAAAACCCGGTATCGGCGCGGCGGTCAACCATTCGTCACGGAGAGCGTTCATGTCAGCCCCCAAAAAGGTCGTGCTAGCCTATTCCGGCGGCCTCGATACGTCGATCATCCTGAAATGGCTGCAGACGGAATATGGCTGTGACGTCGTGACCTTCACCGCCGATCTGGGCCAGGGCGAAGAGCTGGAGCCGGCGCGCCAGAAGGCGGAGCTTCTGGGGATCAAGCCCGAGAACATCTATATCGAGGACGTCCGCGAGGAATTCGTACGCGATTTCGTGTTCCCGATGTTCCGCGCCAATGCGCTCTATGAAGGGCTTTACCTGCTCGGTACCTCCATCGCGCGGCCGCTGATCTCGAAGCGTCTGGTTGAAATCGCGTCCGAAACCGGGGCCGACGCTGTCAGTCATGGTGCCACCGGCAAGGGCAACGACCAGGTCCGGTTCGAGCTGTGCGCCTATTCCCTCAACCCCGAGATCCGGGTGATTGCCCCCTGGCGCGAATGGGATCTGGGCAGCCGGACGAAGCTGATCGAGTTTGCGGAACAGCATCAGATCCCGATTGCCAAGGACAAGCGCGGGGAAGCGCCGTTCAGCGTCGATGCGAACCTGTTGCACACCTCGTCGGAGGGCAAGGTGCTGGAAGATCCGGCGGAAGAAGCGCCCGACCACATCCTGCAGCGGATCACGCGGCCCGAAGATGCGCCCGACACACCCGAGATGGTGGAGATCGGGTTCGAAAAGGGGGACGCCGTTTCCATCAACGGCGAAGCGATGGGCCCCGCCACGATCCTGACCCGCCTCAACGAACTGGGCGGCAAACACGGGATCGGCATCCTCGACCTGGTGGAGAACCGTTTCGTTGGCATGAAATCCCGCGGGATCTACGAGACGCCGGGGGGCACGATCCTGCTGGAGGCCCATCGGGGGATCGAGCAGATCACGCTGGATTCCGGCTCCGGCCACCTGAAGGATTCGATCATGCCGCGCTATGCGGAGCTGATCTATAACGGCTTCTGGTTCAGCCCCGAGCGCGAGATGCTGCAGGCCCTGATCGATAAATCTCAGGAGCACGTGACGGGGACGGTCCGATTGAAACTCTACAAGGGCTCAGCCCGCACCGTGGCCCGCTGGTCCGACCATTCGCTCTATTCCGAGGCGCATGTGACTTTCGAAGAGGATATGGGGGCCTACGATCAGTCCGACGCGCAGGGTTTCATCCAGCTCAACGCGCTGCGTCTGAAGCTGCTGGCGGCGCGGAACCGCAAATTCAAGTGACCACCCGCCTGACACCGGTCGGGCGCGATGACGTCATCCCGCTTCTGGAGTTGCAGGTCGGGCCCGAGCAGGCTGATTTTGTCGCCTCCAACGCCAAGAGCCTTGCGCAGCTGTCCTTTGAAACCGGTGGGTATGCGTTTGTGATCTGGGACGGCGACACACGCATTGGCCTTGCGCAGGTCATCGACATGGTGGAGCACGATGATGTGGCCGATGGCGAAGACCCCGACAGCGTGTTCCTATGGCGGTTCATGATCGATCGGACGCATCAGGGTCAGGGCCATGGCCGCGCGGCACTTGCCTGGTTGCAGGACTGGACGCGGGCGCGCGGACGCACGGCGATGATGACAAGTGCGGTTCCGGACAACACCGTTGCACTGCGCCTGTACGAGGCGGTGGGCTTCGTGCGCACCGGGCAGATGACCTACGGCGATGAGATTGAGATGCACATGCCGCTTTGACGGTCGCGGCTGTGCGACTTGTCCGCGACGTCACACTTGTCGCATAGGCCCCGACTGCGTAGCGCTTGCGGCCTAGGGCAGGGAGAGACCCATGACATTGACGGATTTGGCCGATCGCATCCGCGCGGCGCTGGTGGGCAAAAGCTTTGACGGGTCGCTGAAATTCGATTGTGGCGACGATGGCGTGATCGTCCTGGCAGACGGCGATGCCTCCACCGATGACCGCGACACGGATTGCACGATCCGGATCAGCCAAGACAACCTGACCAAGCTTCTGTCCGGTACGCTGAACCCCATGACCGGCGTCGTGATGGGCAAGCTGAAGATCTCAGGTGATATAGGTGTGGCGATGGGTTTGGGGAAATTGCTGGGTTGATCGCCTCCAATCCGAAGGGGCGCCTGCGGCGCATTGTTTTTGCCTCACCGCCCCCATTGGGGTCGGTTCAGGTGGGCGCGGGCGGGAAGGCTTGCGATCTATTTTGGACGTTGCGTCGACGGAGATTTCGGAAGCCTCCGGCGGGCATTTTCGGGGAACAAAGATTAGGAGAGGTGATGTGCGAGGGTCATCCTCCGCCCCCTATCCCAAGGGGCTTCGCGGGCAGAGGATGCGCCATCTTTGTTCACGGCCATCGCCATGCCTGGCTGTACCGCAGGCTCAACGTCGCAGTCTATGGTTAGGGTGAGGTTAAGGGCCCTCTTTGTTCTTTGAACATGCCGGGGGGTGTCCAGAGGACGAGGGGCTGGCCCCCCAATTCACAACGTTGCCGCCAGCCGCACACCTTGGTTGATCGCGCGTTTTGCGTCCAGTTCCGCCGCTACATCCGCGCCACCGATCACATGGGGCTTCATGCCTTTCGCGATCAGCGCATCGGCGAGCGTCCGGTTCACTTCTTGGCCCGCACAGAGAACCACGGTGTCGCATTCGATCAGCTCTGGAACGCCATCAACGGAGATATGCAGACCCTTCTCGTCGATGGCGTCATAGCTCACCCCAGTAACCATTTTCACGTTCTTCATATTTAGTGCGGCACGGTGGATCCAGCCCGTGGTCTTGCCAAGGCGTTTGCCCGGCTTTTCGGCCTTGCGCTGCAGCAGCGTCACCTGACGAGCCGGAGCTTCGGGCTGCGGGCCCTCCGGAGCCAAACCACCGCGATGCTCCGCCGGACTAGCAACGCCCCATTCCTTCCGCCACAATTCCGGGTCCTCCGTGGGGCTCTCGCCCTCATGTACGAGATATTCGGCCACATCGAAGCCGATACCGCCCGCACCGATGACCGCCACACGGTCCCCCACCGGTGCCTTGCGCGTCAGCACGTCCACATAGCTCAGCACATTTGGCCCATCCTGCCCCGCAATGCCCGGATCGCGGGGTATGACGCCAGTGGCGATAATTACCTCATCGAAGTCCTCAAGATCGACATCCGTTGCCTCGACACCCAGGTGCAGGTCGATCCCGCGGTGCTCCGCCATCGTCTCGAACCAATCGACCAGCCCGTGGAATTCTTCCTTGCCGGGGATCTGGCGCGCCATGTTCAGCTGGCCGCCCACGCGGTCGGCCTTATCGAACATCACGACCGAGTGCCCACGCTCCGCTGCCGTCATCCCGGCCGCCATCCCCGCGGCGCCGGCACCAACAATCGCGATGCGCTTCGGCATCTCCGTCGGGCCGTAATCCAGTTCCACCTCATGGCATGCGCGCGGGTTCACAAGGCAGGACGTCAGCTTGCCGGAAAACGTATGGTCCAGACACGCCTGATTGCACGCGATGCAGGGCGCGATCTCGTCGGCCTTACCCGCCTCTGCCTTTGCGACGAACTCGGCATCCGCTAGGAACGGCCGCGCCATCGACACCATGTCGGCGCAGCCCTCGGCCAGCACCTCTTCGGCCACATCGGGCATGTTGATCCGGTTGGACGTGATCACGGGAATACCGACCTTGCCCATCAGCTGCTTCGTGACCCAGGCGAACGCCTTGCGCGGAACGGACGTCGCGATCGTTGGAATGCGCGCCTCGTGCCAGCCGATGCCGGTATTCAGGATCGTTGCACCCGCGGCCTCGATGGCTTGCGCCAGTTGCACCACTTCCTCGTGGGTCGAGCCGCCGGGCACCAGATCGATCATGCTCAACCGGTAGATGATGATGAAATCCTCACCCACGGTCTCACGGCAGCGGCGCACAACCTCTACCGGCAGGCGCATCCGGTTCTCGTAGGACCCGCCCCAGCGATCTTCCCGCTTGTTGGTATGGGTCACGAGGAACTGGTTCAGGAAATACCCCTCGCTCCCCATGATCTCCACACCGTCATAGCCCGCCTCTCGCGCCCGAACGGCAGCCGTCACGATATCTGCAATCTGCTTCTCGATCCCCTCCTCGTCCAATTCCTTCGGGGGAAACGGAGAAATCGGGGATTTGACCGGCGACGCCGACACGCAATCCGGCGAATAGGCATACCGCCCCGCATGAAGGATCTGCATCGCGATCTTGCCGCCCGCGTCGTGGACCGCATCCGTCACCACGCGGTGGTTCGCGATATCCTGATCGGTGTAGAGCCCCGCCGCGCCCGGAAAGACGCCGCCTTCCTTATTCGGCGCCATACCACCCGTCACGATCAGCGCCACGCCGCCCTTCGCCCGATCGGCATAGAACCGGGCCACGCGCGGCCAGTCCTTGGTCTCTTCCAGCCCGGTATGCATGGACCCCATCAGCACCCGGTTCTTGAGCGTCGTGAACCCCAGATCGAGTGGGGCCAGAAGGTTTGGATAAAGTGCATGCGCCATCGCTTGAGCCTCCCTTGCTTGACGGGCAGGTAATCCCAAGCGCAGGTCAGCGTCACGTCAAACCCGACGTCACACCTTCCTTGTTTCGAAAATAGCTCGGGGGAGTCCGTCAGGACGGGGGCAGCGCCCCCATGAACGCAAGGCCAATGCGCCAATGGCGCTCCGCCGGATTAGAGGCCCGGCGTGTCAGTCCTGCCCGGTCTCTGCACAATGGCGACGGAAGGCGCGTTTGAGCATTTCCAACTCGTCCCGCAACAGGGCGATCTCACCGCGGATATCCTCATCAAGCGCGGATCCCGCCATCAGGGTGATCCGGTCGAGCACGTCCCCGGTTGCGGTGGATCGCAACCCGATCACCTGAACCCCCTCACTCAAAACATCCGCGGGCAGGTCGAGCGAGACACGTTGCGCGCCATCCTCGGTGGGATGCGGGCCCAGGCGGGCCACGCCGACGATACGGCCGCGATGCAGCGCTTCGATCTCGGTCTGACCGGCGCCGGTCAGCACACCTTCATAGCGGCCGGCCTGCAGATCCGTTTGCACCAAGGTTTCAGCCATGGCTTAGCGCCCCCCTTCAGATATCGGCGCGCGGCGCGCGCAGAATGACCATGTCCCACAGGGCAACACGCGTCATCTTCGGCCCCTCCACGATCAGGTCGAGCCAGGCCTTTTCAAGCCGTTTCTCGTTGATCTTTGAATAGGCCAGATCAAATTCGGCTTTGCCGGTCTCACCCTCGAACTCCAGCTGCCGGACCATCTGTTCCACGTTCGGCCCATGCTGGATGTTGAGGCGCACATAGATTTCAACCGGCTGTTCACGGTCGGCGACAAGTTTGACCGATATAAAGTGATTGCGCGTCAGATCCGCCAGCGCGGCCTGAGGCAGATCCTGCACAAATGACAGGAATGAGCCGTCGAACCGGTAGACTTCCAGCACCAAGCCGAAATGAGCCCCGTCGATCCGGGCAGGCGCGCGTTCCTGACGCAGGCTCATGTCGGACTGGGTGGCATCGTGGAAGACGGTCACCCCGCCTTGCATCTTTTCGGGGGAGGCGACGCCGACGATGCCTCGTGGGCGCATCTCGGTTTGCCAGGGCGCCGGGCGGATTGCCCAGTCGCATTGGTCGGGTCGATCGATGCCGTCATCCGGTGTGGCTCGCGCCAGCAATTCGGACCGGGCCTGGGCCGCCATATCGTCCAACCGGTCCCGCATGCCCCGGATATCGCCGTTCATCCGTTGCAATTCGCCCGCCGAGAGCCCCTTGGGCATTTTCAACGCACGCTGCCAGCGCTTCAGCGTCTGGCCGAGGCCAAACCCACCGAACATCCCTGGAAAATCCTGACCCATCGCAGCCCCATCCCTTGCGACCCCACCCCGGCCTGTCCCCTCTATAGCAGGGATCTCTTGGTAAGCGGTTACTGAAATATCCTCTGAAACAGTCCTGTACGGAAGGGGCGTGTCCCGGCTTCGTCCCGGGCCTGTGGCAGGTCTGCCGCGTTTGGCACAGCTGCGTCGCCTGGATTTGCCCGCTGAACAATCGTCGCGAACCGGGTCAAGGTATCCAGGGCATCGGCATCGCTGACGTCCTGATCGGCCAGCGCCAGCACTGACAACGTCGCCAGCCGTGGCCCGAGATCGAGGTAGGCGCGCCAGTAATCCTGCGCCACGCCCGACAGGGCCGCCGCACTTGTGTCGCGGGCGTGCAGAAGCAGCATTCCGTCGGATAGCCGGGTTTCAAGGATCTGGACGGTTCCCGCGTCACCCGAGCGGCTGAGCAATTCGCGCCCCTCCTCGGTCTGGAAGAAGGCCTCAAGGGCGGGCAGGTTATCGGTCAGGCTGGTGCCATCCGACCGGGCCGAGACCGCCGCCGTCAGAACTGCGGCAACATTAGGTTGACGCACCCGGGCATTGCCCGAGATCGCGGCACAATTGCCCAGAAGCACGAAACCGGTATCGCCTTCATTCCGCGTCAGGGTCGGATCAACACAAAAGCCGCGCGGCCCGGTGATCGTGATCAGATCCGCCGTTACCTGCACGGAGGCCGGGGCGTCATCGCCGTCGGCCGTCAATCCGCCGACGCAGCCCGCCAGCGCCAGAAACGCCAGCGGGATCAGCGCCTTAGATGTCCGCATAAACGTGCTTTTCCTTGGCCCCGCCCGGATGGGTCACGGCGCCATAACGGGCCTCCCCCACAAGCTGCGCGTATTTCCAGAGCGCGCCGGTGGCGTACATGGTCTCACGCGGGCCGTTCCAATTGGCGCGGCGTGCGGCCAGTTCGTCATCGGTCAAGGCGACAGACAATTCGCCCGTCAGGGCGTTGATCGTGATCATGTCGCCGTTTTCCAGCAGGCCAATCGGCCCGCCCACGGCGGCCTCCGGCCCCACATGGCCCACGCAGAACCCGCGTGTGGCGCCTGAGAAACGCCCATCGGTGATCAGCGCCACTTTCTTGCCCATCCCCTGGCCGGACAGGGCCGCCGTGGTCGCCAGCATCTCGCGCATCCCCGGCCCGCCCTTGGGCCCTTCATTGCGGATGACAATCACTTCGCCGGGCTCGTAAGAGCGCGCTTTCACGGCCTCGAACGCGTCTTCTTCGCATTCGAAGACGCGCGCGGGGCCGGTGAAGACCTGTTGTTCCTCATCCATCCCGGCGACCTTCACGATGGCCCCTTCCTGTGCGAGGTTGCCTTTGAGGCCCACAACGCCGCCCGTGGGCGTCAGGGGATTGGCGACCGTGTGGATCACACGCCCATCGGCTTCACCCTCGATCCGGTCGAGCGCCTCGCCCATGCTTTCGCCATTGGCGGTCATGCAATCCTCGTGGATCAGGCCCGCCCTGCGCAGCTCTTTCATCACCACGGGCACGCCGCCGACTTCGTAGAGGTCTTTCGCCACGAATTGCCCGCCCGGCTTCATGTCGACGAAATAGGGCGTGTCCTTGAAGATCTCGCACACATCGAAGAGGTCGAACTCGATCCCCGCCTCATGGGCAATCGCGGGCAGGTGCAGACCGGCATTGGTGGAGCCTCCGGTACACGCCACGACGCGGGCGGCATTTTCCAGCGACTTGCGCGTCACGATATCGCGGGCGCGGATGTTCTTCTCCAACAGGTTCATGACCGCTTTGCCCGCCGCTTCCCCATAGGCTTTCCGCCCCTCATAGGGTGCCGGCATGCCGGAGGAATTCATCAGCGCAAGGCCAATCGCCTCGGACACACACGCCATCGTATTGGCGGTGAACTGCCCGCCACAGGCCCCCGCCGAGGGGCAGGCGACCCGCTCCAGAATGGCCAGCTCGGCATCCGACATCTGCCCGGCCTGATATTTGCCCACGGCTTCAAACATGTCCTGAACCGTGATGTCCTTGCCCTCATGCTGACCGGGCAGGATGGAGCCGCCATACATGAAGACCGATGGCACGTTCAGGCGCACCATCGCCATCATCATCCCGGGCAGGGATTTGTCGCAGCCTGCGAGACCGACCAGAGCGTCGTAACAATGGCCGCGCATCGTCAGTTCCACCGTGTCGGTGATCGCATCACGTGACGCCAGCGACGACCGCATGCCTTCATGGCCCATCGCAATGCCATCGGTGACGGTGATCGTCGTGAATTCCCGCGGGGTGCCATTCGCGGCTTTCACACCGGTTTTCACCGATTGCGCCTGCCAGTTGAGCGCGATGTTGCACGGCGCGGCCTCATTCCAGCAGGTGGCGACACCGACAAAGGGCTGGTCGATCTCTTCCTGGGTTAGGTCCATGGCGTAGAAATACGACCGATGCGGCGCGCGTTCGGGGCCTTCTGTCACGTGGCGGCTGGGTAGTTTTGATTTGTCGGCCCGGTTCTTCAGCATGGCGCCTCTCCCTATCTCTGTTGGCGTTTTGAATAGACGTGCCGCCAAAGGCGCACAAGCGCGATTGAAGCTCGCCCGGAGCGCCGCTAGGCTGCGCCCAACACCAAGCCATCAAGGCAGGCCCGATGCAGTATTCCGCCCACGAGACCTTCGTCGCGCCCGCGCGTGTCCGACCCGAGATATGGCGGATCCTGATCGGGCTGTTGATGATCGCATCGGTCTATGCCCTTGGGGTCGCGCTGGTTTTCGGCGGAATCTTCGTTATGTCAGGCCCGGGTGGCGCCGAGATGTGGATCAACGAGGTGATGGAAGCGACCGGGCCAACCGGCACGCTTTTGTTGCTGGCCACGTTCATCGGCATGGCCATCGGCCCGATGGTGGCGGTGGTGGCCTTCCATGACCGATCCATCGGGTCGCTGTTCGGACCGATTACTCGCACCTTGCGCCATTTCGCAATTGCGATGGCGATCTGTGCGGTGATCTACGCGGCCTCCTTCCTGTTGCCCAACGATCTGCCGATTGATGAGAACCTGACGCGCACGCTGTGGCTATCGTTCCTGCCGCTCGCGCTGGTCGGGGTGTTCCTGCAGACCGGCGCGGAGGAGATCCTTTTTCGCGGCTATCTGCAAAGCCAACTGGCCGCGCGGTTCCGCTCCCCGCTGATCTGGATGGTCCTGCCATCAGTGCTGTTTGCCGTGTTGCATTACGATCCCGGTTCAGCGGGGTCGAATGCGATTTACGTGGTGCTGGCCGCAGGCCTCTTCGGCCTTCTGGCCGCGGATCTGACGGCGCGCACCGGATCCATCGGCGCGGCCTGGGGGTTCCACTTTGCCAACAACGTGGTGGCGATTCTCGTGGTGTCGCTGGAAGGCCCGCTGTCGGGCCTGGCGCGCTACACGGCGCAAATCTCAGTCGCTGACGAAGCGATCCGGCCGCTCATTTTCCTGGATATGGGCACCACGCTCGTGACCTGGATCGTGATCCGCCTTGTGGTCAGCCGCCTTTAGGCCGCGCGCCAAGCCATTTGCAATTCCGGGCGGCGCACAATATCTCCGCTCAAGGCCAATTGACCGGATGAAGCGCCCATGAACTGGATCACCAATTACGTCCGTCCCCGGATCAACTCGATCTTCTCGCGGCGCGAGACGCCCGAGAACCTGTGGTCCAAATGCGATGAATGCGGCACGATGCTGTTCCACCGGGAGCTGACCGAGGCGCTGAATGTCTGCACCAATTGCGGGCATCACATGGCGCTGAGCCCGCGTGATCGGTTCCACGCGCTGTTCGACAACGGCATTTTCACCCAGATCGATGTGCCCGAACCCCTGCCGGACCCGCTGAAGTTCCGCGACCAGAAACGATATCCGGACCGGATGAGGGCGTCCCGTAGCCAGACCGGCGAGCCTGAGGCGATGCTGGTGGCGGAGGGAGAGATTGGCCGCACACCCATCGTGGCGGCGGCACAGGACTTTTCCTTCATGGGCGGGTCGATGGGGATGTTCGTCGGCAACGCGATCATCGCGGCGGCCGAGCGCGCCGTGCAAGCCGGCCGCCCGCTGATCCTCTTCTCCGCGGCCGGTGGAGCGCGCATGCAGGAAGGTATCCTGTCCCTGATGCAGATGCCGCGTACGACGGTTGCGGTTCAGATGCTCAAAGAAGCGAACCTGCCCTATATCGTCGTGCTCACGCATCCCACGACGGGCGGCGTGACGGCGTCTTACGCAATGTTGGGCGATGTCCATATCGCCGAGCCCAATGCGCTTATCTGTTTCGCTGGCCCTCGGGTGATCGAGCAGACCATCCGCGAAAAGCTGCCCGAAGGGTTCCAGCGCGCGGAATACCTGCTGGATCACGGGATGCTCGACCGCGTCACGCCGCGCAGCGAGATGAAGGACGAATTGGTCACCATAACCCGTATGTTGATGGGCCAGACCCCGGCGGTGAAAGGCGATCTTCCCGCGCCCGACCCAGCCGAAGCCGCAGCGCCCGAAGCCGCGCCCGAAACGGCCGCGCCGGACCCCGCCGCTGAAAAGGACTAAGCACGCAGCGGGTCCGGACCGGGCACCCCACCTATCTTTGTTCACAAAATATGCCCGCCGGAGGCTGCACGACGCCTCCTCCCGCGGGACGGCTTGCCGAGAGGGACCTGCCGATGCCCCATGCTTCCTCCGACGTGCTGCTTGACCGGATGATGACGCTGCATCCGAAGATCATCGATCTGACGCTGGATCGGATGTGGCGCGTCCTGGGGGCGTTGGGCCACCCGGAACGCAAGATCCCGCCCGTCATTCATATCGCGGGCACCAATGGCAAAGGCTCCTCTCTTGCGATGATCCGGGCCGGGCTGGAAGGCGCGGGGCTCACCACCCACACCTACACCTCGCCGCACCTTGCCCGATTCCATGAGCGGATCAGGGTGGCGGGTGAGTTGATCGATGAACAGGCTCTGTCGCGCACGTTAGACACGTGTCTGAAGGCCAACGGCCCGGAGCCGATCACCTATTTCGAGATCACGACGGCCGCCGCCTTCGAGGCCTTTTCGAAGGTGCCCGCCGATTACACCTTGCTGGAGGTGGGGCTTGGCGGGCGGCTCGACGCGACCAACGTGATCGACGCCCCGGCACTCACCGTGATCACCCCCGTCGATCTCGACCATCAGCAGTTTCTGGGGGATACGCTGGAGGCGATCGCCTACGAAAAGGCGGGCATCATCAAGCCGCGCGTCCCGGTTGTCGTCGGGCCCCAGAAAGATGCGGCGCTTGAGGTGATCGAGGCGCGCGCCAGCGGGCTCTCCGCCCCGATCCTCGCCCATGGGCAGCATTGGCATGTCGCCACGGAACGCGGGCGGTTGATCTTTCAGGATGAAACCGGGCTGCTGGACCTGCCGCTTCCCGCGCTGGCCGGGCCGCATCAGATCGAGAATGCGGGCACGGCAATTGCGGCGCTGCGGGCCTTGGGTAGAGGCGACCCCGATGCCGCGATGAGCAACGCGACATGGCCGGCGCGGATGCAACGGCTGCGTGAGGGTCCGCTGGCCGATGCCGCTCCGGATGCGGAGCTTTGGCTCGATGGTGGGCATAACCCCCATGCTGCGCGGGCCATTTCGGCCACGCTCGACACGTTGCCGAACCGCCCGACGCACCTGATCTGCGGGCTGCTGAACACCAAGGATGTGGCGGGCTACATGGGGCCGCTGCTGCCCCATGCCGAAAGCCTAACGGCGGTGTCGATCCCCGGCCAGACCGCCACGCTGACGGCCGAGGAAACGGCCAAAGCGGCGAAATCGGCCGGTCACACGACCTATGTCGCGGAGAGTGTTGAGGGCGCGCTGGCATCGATCACGGCGAACATGCCGCATGCGCGGGTCCTGATCTGCGGATCACTGTATCTTGCGGGTGAGATTTTGAAATCCAACGGCTGAACCAGGGACAGTTCGGCGAGGCTTTGATCTGCGCCGAACCCGGTGCCAAGGTGGGCAATCCGGTGGTTGACCCTCCACGCGCAACAGCCCACCTTCCGCCCATGAAAGCCCTGCTCCCCGTCGCCCTGTCCGCCCTGATCGCCACCGCCCCCGTGCAGGCGGCGCAGTTCCAGTTCTGCTGGGTCGGGGCCAACGGCTACACCATGGAAGGCATGATCGCGTTCCCCGATGGGTATCTGGATACCGGCCTGATCACCGAAACCGACGTCACCGATTTCCGCATCATCGGCTTCCTTGATGGCGTGGCGATCGGCTCTTGGAGCCTGGACCAACTGACCCCGCAAACGTCCTGGACGCTGCGGTTCGATACAACCGCGCTCCGCTTTCCGACGGGCGGCATCCGCTCCGCCAATTCCTATCAGGAATGGAATGCCAACGGTCAGGTCAATGATTGCGGGCGCGTCGATGGCTTCGGCTGGAACGGCGGCAATTACGCGCAGGATGTCTGTGTGAACAACACCTGGGTCGAAGACAGTTCAATTGACCCGAATACGCCGCTGTTTGTGCAGCCCATGGGTGTGGAATTGCGGTGTGACACGACTGTTCCGGTGAGTTGAATGGAACATATCGTCGATCTGGATCACTGGCCACGCGCCGCGCAGTTCCACTTTTTCCGCACCTACAACCGCCCGCATTTTGCGGTGACGTCGCGCATAGATGTGACCGATCTGATGCTGCGCCATAAGCCTGCCGGTGTGTCGCCCTACCGCGCGGCGTTGTATGCGATCGGCGCCGGTCTGCACGGAGTCCCGGAGCTCCTGATGCGGTTTCGCGGCGATCAGGTGATCCGCCACGATGCGGTCGAGTTGTCGATGACCGTGCCCACGAAGACCGGCACGTTTGGTTATGCCTATGTGCCGTTCACGTCGGATTTCGCCGCGTTCGACAGGACCGCAAAAGCCCTGATCGAGGCCGTTGCCGAAGGCGGGGACCTCGACGCCAATTCCGGTGAGCGCGATGATCTGGCCTACCTCTCCTGCCTGCCGTGGCTGGATTATTCCTCAATGAGCAACGCCATGCCCGGCCCGCATGATTGTATCCCGCGGGTCAGCTGGGGCAAAATCGTGGAGACGGACGGTCTGCACTCGATGGCCATGACGCTTGAGGTTCACCACGCCCTGGCCGACGGGGCCCATGTCGGCGCCTATTTCGCAGGTGTTCAGGACGCGATCACTCACCTTTAGGTCGGGATTTACCTGTCCCGAATGGCTTTGTCGGCCTGTCCCGAAACTGAACCGGCAAGGTATCGAACATCCCACCGTCCGATGCACCCCAGGCCGTCATCCAAGGCAACGGTTCCGCCAGTGTCCCGCCTGGCGTCCAGGCGAAATACCCCAACGCCCCGCTGCACGGGATCGGCTCGCAGGGGAGGGGATCGCGCAGCAGCAGCCCTGCTTCACCACCGAACCATGGGCTATCACTGGCCGTGATGATCTTCTCCACCGTCACGCTGCCGATGATGGCCCGGCGGGGCAGATGATCGGGCCGGGGCACCGCGACACCGTCGCGCGCCCACCGCCAGACAAGGTAGTCGTATTCGTCTCGTTTCATGCCAATCGCCGCATGGATGGCGATGCGGCCCGGCTTCATCTGCCCGGCCCTGATCGATCCGAGAGACCGGTTCTCTACGTCCTTTCCGCCTTGAATGATCGCCCACGCCGAAGGCTGGCGAACAGAAAGGGCGACGGGTGGAAGATCTGGCATGGACAAGAAAATCTAAAAGACGCGGTAACGTCACTCTTTATTAATGGACCATTGGAAGCAGCATTTCAATTATGCTTGTCCGGCGAACTGCCCCAATCAGCCCCCTGCATCTCCCGCAAGCGGCTGGCGGTGCGTTCGAATTCGAACGCGCCAGTGCCTTCGGTATAGAGCGCCTCCGGCTCGGCGTCAGCACCGGCCACCAGCCGCACATGGCCTTCGTAGAGCGTGTCGATCAACGTCACGAAGCGCTTCGCCTCGTTGGCCTTGGCGCGGTCCATCCGTGGCACATCCTCCAGCACCAGCACCTTTACGGCCCCCACCAGCGCCAGATAATCCGCCGGCCCCAAAGGCTGGCCGCACAGCGTATCGAAGGTGACCCGCGCCTGACCGGCCCAGAATCGCGGGATCACCACGTCGCGACCCTTTACCTCAAGCGTCAGAACCTCCTCTTTGCCGCCGGTCAGGTCCCTCCAGATCATATCGATGGCGCGTTTGGCATCGGCGTCGGCCGGCGTGAACCACACTGGTTCCCCGGCCAGGCGATCCTGCCGGTAATCCGTCATCGCGTCGAGTTGGTCGACCTCCAGACGATCTTCCAAAAGGGCGATGAAGGGCAGGAACAATTGCCGGTTCAACCCGTCCTTGTAGAGGTCTTTCGGGGGCCTGTTGGAGGTGGTGACAATCACGACCCCGGCCTCGAAGAGCCGCTCGAACAACCGCCCCACGATCATCGCGTCGGCGATATCGGTGATCTGCATTTCATCGAAACACAGCAGCTTCAGGCCCGCCGCGATCCCCTCGGCAACGGGCTTGATCGCATCGTCCACACCGGTCTTGCGGGCTTCGTGCAGCGCGGCCTGTACCTCTTGCATGAAGGCATGAAAATGCACGCGGCGCTTGCCGGAGATCGGGACATGCTGAAAGAACATGTCCATCAGCATCGACTTCCCCCGACCGACCCCGCCCCAGAGATACATGCCCTGCTTGCCCATGGGCTCAGCCTTGCGAAACCGGGTGAGGAAGCCCTTGCGGTCGGGGGCTTCAAGCTTCTCGCGCACCGCCTCCAAACGCTCCATCACGGCCCGCTGTTCCGGGTCCGGTCGCAGGAGGCCTTCGGCCACGCGGGTATCGTAAAGGGCGGTCAGATGCTGCGACATGGCCCAATGCCTTACAGCAAAGGCATTGGTTTTGCCCATGAAAATCAGCGTGTTCAAGGAATGTGAACCGTCGCTTCAAAAGCTCTGATTTGACGACCATCAATCTTGGCTCCACTGTCGCCTGACGCGCGGAGGGAACAGGCAAGTGGATCGAAGCGACCGGCTGATAACACCCGTTCTGATCGGGGGCTGTGCGATCATTCTGATCAGCTTTGCGATCCGGTCGAGCTTCGGGTTGTTCCAGATCCCGATTGCCGAGGAATTCGGATGGCTGCGCGCCGAATTCAGCATGGCGATTGCGATCCAGAACCTTGCCTGGGGTATCGGCCAACCAATTTTCGGCGCCATCGCGGAACGGTTCGGCGACAAGCGCGCCATTATTCTGGGCGTCGCGCTCTATCTGATCGGGCTCGTCGTTTCGGCTTATGCGATCACCCCCGGGCAGCATCACCTGTTGGAGGTGCTTGTCGGCTTCGGGATTGCGGGCACCGGGTTCGGGGTGATCCTGGCGATGGTCGCGCGAGCGGCGTCCGATGAAAACCGGTCCCTGACGCTCGGGATCGTCACCGCCGCGGGCTCCGCCGGGCAGATCGTGGGCCCGCCACTGGCTGAGGCGCTACTGAGCGCCTATCCGTGGCAGACCGTCTTCCTGATCTTTGCCGCGATGATCTTTGCATCGCTGATCTTCCTCCCCCTCCTGCGGGCGCCCGAGCGGACTGACGCGCCGGAGCTTGAGGAAACGATGGTGCAAATCGTCGGCAAGGCGGTCCGCGACCCATCCTTTGCGCTGATCTTCATCGGGTTCTTTTCGTGCGGATATCAGCTTGGCTTCATCACCGCGCATTTTCCCGCCTTCATCATCGAGTTCTGCGGCCCCATCGCGCCCGGTGGCATGTTGCATGCGATGGGTGTCACCACCACGACCGCCCTGGGCGCTATCGCGATCTCGATCATTGGCCTGGCGAATATCGGGGGAACCCTTCTGGCGGCTTATCTCGGCAAGACCTATTCCAAGAAGAACCTGCTGGCGCTTATCTATACCGGCCGCACCATCGCCGCCGCGATGTTCATCCTCCTGCCGATCACGCCCACTTCGGTCATCGTCTTTTCCGCTGTGATGGGCGCGTTGTGGCTGGCCACCGTCCCGCTCACCAGTGGATTGGTTGGGTATATCTATGGCTTGCGCTACATGGGCACGCTCTATGGCCTCGTGTTTTTCAGCCACCAACTGGGCAGCTTCATGGGTGTCTGGCTGGGTGGGCGCCTCTATGATGCCTACGGCGATTACACGGCTGTCTGGTGGGTCGGTGTTGGTGTGGGCGCGCTCAGCGCGATTGTGCATCTACCGATCAAGGAGGTTCCGCTCACGCGCCGTGTGGCCGTGACCTGATCTCTCGCTCGGCTCTGAAGTCCCCGCGGCGCATCACCGCGTCTGGCAATACACCAGTCAGCCCGCGCGCACGGCGTCCAGAATGTAGCGCGCGACCATCAGATCCAGATGGGCACCACCGCCATTCTTGCACAATGTGATCTCGTCATCTGAGTGCCGCTCGAACGTTTCCATGTCGTAGTAATCCCCGACCACGTCCGATTCGAAGAACACGCCCTCTTCCAGTGGGATCTTCAACTCACCGATATGGCCGAAGGTTGTGGCGCGGCTGTCGACGAATACGCTCGCGCGGCGGAGGACGTCATCATCGCCTTCGCGCATGTCGGGCCGATAGGCGCCGATCAGATCAAGGTGCTGGCCGGGCTGCAACCATTTGCCCCGGATTACGGGCCGGGTGGACATGGTACCGGTGGCGATGATGTCGGCATCCGCCACGGCCTCCTTGAGATCGAGTGCGATGCTCATGTCGGGATAATCCGCCCGGATGGACGCGACGTTGCCCAGGGTCCGGTTCCAGATCGTGAAGGATGCATCGGGAAACGCGGCGGCATAGGCCTGCCGCATGGATCGGGCAACGTTGCCCGCCCCCACCAGCAGGATGTTCTTGCTGTCGGGCCGCGCAAGCTTGCGGGCGGCCAGAAGGCTGTCACCCGCCGTTTTCCACTTGGTGAGGAGGTGGAAATCGATAATGGCCTCCAACGTGCCATCGGCATCGGAAAAAAGGCACACGCCGCCATTGACGGCGGGAATATTGCGGTCGGGGTTTGCGGGAAAGATCGTGGCCGTCTTTACCAGTTGACCCATGCCCGTGATCCAGGCTGCCCGGCTCAGCAGGGTATCGTCGCCGCGATAGAGGAACGTGTCGCCGATTTCGGCCCGCGGCATCCGGTGCCCGGCTTCAATCGCGTCGCTCAACGCGATCCAGTCGAGCTTTTCTTCCGCGTCCGGTCCGATAATCAGGGTCATGGGCGTGCGTCCTCTTCCATCAAAAGGCCCTCTGTCACCAATCGGTCGGCCCATCCTCGCGGCCCGTCGAACAGGTGGGTGTGCCAGCCGCGGGCCTGCGCGGCCTCAATATTATCCGCCCTGTCATCAACGAACAGGAGGGCATCCGACCGTAGGCCACAATCCGCCTCGACCATGGCATAGATCTGCGGATCCGGTTTCGTGACGCCCATATGCCCGGAGATGTAGGACCGGTCGAATTCGCCCAGAAACGGATATTCCGGTACGGCGATGTCGAAGGTCTGGATACCGAAATTCGACAGGGCAAACACCGGCATCCCGCGCGCGCGCAACCGGCGCAGGAGCGAAACCGAATGCGGGATTGCGGGTGAGGCCATGTGCAGCCATTCATCGTGCCAGCGCATGATATCGTCACGAAATTCAGGGTGCGCCTCTGCGGCCTCCACCACCATGTCGCGAAATGGTTCACCCCGATCCACGCGGTCATTCATCGCGTGCAGATCAACGGTGGCAAACATCGCCCGACGGCGCGCCTCGCCAATCACCCGGTCGTAATGGCGCTCGGGCTGCCACTCGATCAGCACATTGCCGATGTCGAAGATGACGGCGTCGATCCCCATGTCAGGCCGCATACAGCGCGTCGGCATGGAAGGTGATGTGATCTTCCATGAACGTCGATACGAAGAAATAGGAATGGTCATAGCCCGGTTGCAGGCGCAATTGCAGGTTTTGCCGGCGCGCGGCGGCGGCATGGGCCAGCGCCTCCGTCTTCAGAAGATCGCCAAACTGATCCTCGGTGCCGGTGTCGATCAGGATCGGCCCATCGAAACCCGTCTGTTTCATCAGAATCGTGGAATCGTGGGGGGCCCATGCCTCTTCGTTGTTGCCCAGATACGCGCTGAGCTGTTTGCGGCCCCAATCGCTGTCGGTCGGGTTGCAGATCGGCGCGAAGGCCGAGATGCTGGCGAAACGATCCGGATGCCGCATCGCGATGGTCAGCGCGCCATGCCCGCCCATGGAATGGCCCATGATCGATTGGCGCTCGCGGTCCAGTGGGAATTGGCCGAAGACAAGCTCCGGCAGGTCTTCGGTGATGTAATCCCACATCATGAAATGCGCGGCCCAGGGGGCTTCGGTTGCATTGACGTAGAAGCCCGCACCCTGGCCCAGATCATAGGCCTCGTCATCGGCTACACCTTCGCCGCGTGGTGAGGTGTCGGGGAAGATCAGGGCGATGCCCTGTTCCGCGGCCCAGGCCTGCGCGCCCGCCTTGTTCATGGCGTTTTCGTGCGTGCAGGTCAGGCCGGACAAGTACCAGATCACAGGCACCGGGCCATCGGCGGCCTCGGCCGGACGGAATAAGCCGAACGTCATCTCGCAACCGGTCGCGGTGGAGGCGTGCGAATAGACGCCCTGCGTCCCGCCGAAGGCTTTGTTTTCGGAAATCGTCTGCAAGGCGCGTGCTCCCCCGGGGTTTGTTTGCTTTGACTAACGCGGTGCCGGGCGCGGGTGCAATGACTAGGTGCCAGAAAGCGGGGCGAGCCAGGCAATCACCGCCGAAACCGTCAGGATCGACAAGGCGGTGGAGATCAGGATCGTGGCCGATACCCGCTGCGGCGCAACGCCGTAATGCTGCGCGAGGATATAGACATTGCCCGCCACCGGCAGGGACGCCGCGGCGATCATGACGGCGGCCTCGTAATCGGGCACGTCAAAGAGGTAGAGCGCCGCAATCGCGACGGCGGCCGGGTGCAGCGCCAATTTGCAGAAGGTCAGCCACCCCGCGACGGACATGCGCTCCGCCGATTTTCCGGCCAGCGAGGCCCCGATGGCAAACAGGGCCCCCGGTGTCGCCGCGGCGCCAAGGATGGCAAGGAATTCGTTTACCGGGCCAGGCACCTCCCATCCGGTTGCGGACCAGGCAAGGCCAAGGGTGATCGACACGATCATCGGGTTTTTCAGGAGGCCGATGCCCACCGTGCGCAACACGCCGAATGACATGCGGCCATCACGGCTTCCGGTGACGAGGATAACGATCAGGCTGGAGAAAACGATCAGGTCCAGCGACAGGACCAGAAGGATCGGGCCTGCCGCCGCCTCGCCAAGCAGCACCACCAACATCGGCACGCCCAGAAAGCCGACATTGCCGATGATGGCGCATTGCGCCTCGAACGCGGCCTCTGCGACAGGGCGTTTCCGGATCATCGCGACCAGCGTGGCCAGCAGGTAGACCGCGATACAGCCCGTCAGGTAGGCGCCCACAAATTGCCAATCGAAGATCTCGGCCAGTGACAGGTTCGCTGCAAACCTAAACAGCATCGCCGAAAGCGCGAAGTAGAACACGAATTTGGTGAGGTAAGCCGCGGCCTCCGACGTGAAGAAGCCGGTGCGACACGCCTGGAATCCCAGCGCGATCAACGCAAAAAACGGCAACGTCTTCAGGAAGATCTCTACCATACCTTCCGCTAAGCCAGCGCTTTCCCGCTGTCCAGCCATCCGCCGCTTGACTGGGCTTTTCAAACTGAACGGTTTCGTTTAATTAAGAATTATGAACTGAACGGTTCGGTTCAAACTCGAAAGGAGATCTTCAATGTCGACCTTGAAAGTTGCTGTCCTCTCCCTCGCAATCCCGCTGGCCGCAGCAGCCAGCCAAGCGGATGCCTACACCGTCCTGCCGCTTCCCGTGGCCCTTGGGCCATCCATGGCAAGCGCCGTGGCGGATAATCCCGTCGTTTCGACGCAGAACGGGGCGACGCGGACGCCGACCTGCTCCCAGTTGGAGCAGCACGTTGGTCTCGCGCCATCAGAATGCGGGGCCTATTCGACTGCAGAACTGACGGAAATGTATCTCGCCAAGTTCGACTGAGCAGTCGAGATGCCGATTGGTTGGGGGTGGCCCAGGCGGGGCCGCCCCCTTTGCGTTGAACCTGACCAAACGTCCAGCTTGCCGAAACTAAACTGGTTAGTTTACAATAGGTGTCAGGATGGGAAGAGACGTCACAACATGAACGCGGAACCGCAGATCAAGAAGGGTCGTAAATACGACCAGGTGATTGCCGGTGCCCGCGCGGTTTTCATGCGTGAAGGCTTTGAGGGCGCCTCCGTTGACGAGATCGCGCGCGATGCGGGCGTCTCGAAGGCCACGCTCTATAGCTACTTTCCCGACAAGCAGCATCTGTTTCTGGAGGTTTTGCGCCAGGAATGTGATGCGCAATCCGAGGTGGAAGTTCTGTTTGAGCAGACCGGCCTTTCCGTCGAGGAAAAGCTCTGTGTGATCTGCAAGAAGCTCATCACCTTTTTCCTCAGCGATTTCGGGCAGGACATGTTCCGCGTCTGCGTGGCAGAGGCGAAGCGGTTCCCGGAATTGGGTGAGACCTTCTATGAAAGCGGTCCAAAGCATTGGGGCGAACGGATCGCCGGGTTCCTGTGCAGTGACAAGGCCCGTGCCGTTCTGGATATCGAGGATCCGTATCTGGCCGCGGACCAACTGGCGCAGCTGTGCCGCACCGATCTGATGCTCAAGGTCATGTTCGGGATCGAAGACAACCCAAAGGAAGACGAGATCGACCGGATCGTGGATGAGGCCGTGCGCACCTTCCTTGCCAGGTATCGCCGCACGTCGAAGGCGATAGGCTAGGGCAACAGCGGTTCATGGCGTGGTGAAGCGATAGTCCCGCGCCACGTCATCTTCGCGTATAAGAAGCTTTCTGACCTGAGCGGACCTGAGCGTCTTTGGTCAGAATGCCAGACCCTTGTCATTCGTCATCAGGACAGACACCTCCCAACGGCCCGGATGCCGGTGGAACGGCAGCGGCAAGACGGCGGATCCGATCCCCGTCCGTTGGCCCGCTCGGTAGACACAGAATTCCGCCATCTCAAAATCCAGATCCGGCTCCTCGGGGAGTCTGACGAAGGCGAATCCCATGGGTGTGCTGTGACCGAAGAGGTAGGGAAAACGCTGCCCGGGCTCGTGCTAATAGCTTTTGAAGTAGCCCTTCGACGCCTGAGGATCGTTGCCGGGAAGAAGCTCGGCCAGATAGGCGGCATAGGTGCGGGCGAGCGCAGGTTTTTCCTGCCCGGATGCCAGCCAAAGATCCACGATGCTCAGTCCAGCCGGCGCACCAGTAGCTGGTTGCCCTGACCGCGCTTCACCTCAAGCATCTTCAGGCTTTCGATCAGGTCGCTCAGTTTGCGTTTGCCATAGGTGCGGGTGTCGAAATCCGGGTTGGCGGCGGTCAGATACTGGCCGAGCTGCCCCAGCGAATACCAATCGTCATCCTGCTCGATCCCCTCCATGGCCCGGAAGATCAGGTCGCGCGCCTCGTTCAGCGATTTGGCCTCGCGCCTGGGTTCGGATTTGGCGGTGTCATTGCCCTTGGCCTGCTCGGGCAGGATATTTTCAATGAAGATGAATCGTTTGCAGGCTTTGCGGAAAGCCTCGGGCGTTTTCCGCTGGCCGATCCCGTAGACATCGAGGCCCTGCTCTCGGATGCGGCTGGCCAGACGGGTGAAGTCGCTGTCGCTGGAGCAAAGCACAAAGCCGTCGAACCGGCCCGAATGCAGCAGGTCCATCGCGTCGATCACCAAGGCGATGTCCGACGCGTTCTTGCCCACCGTATTGGCGGGCTGGTGGAACGGGACGATGCCGTATTCGGCCTGCACCCCCGACCAGCCCTTCATATGGGTGGAACTGAAATCCCCATAGATCCGGCGGACGGAGGCTTCGCCGAACCCGGCGATTTCTTCGAAGATCGCCTGCGCGTGCTTGTAGCTGGTGTTGTCTGCGTCGATCAGGACGGCAAGAAGCGGAGTATCGTTGGCCATGGCGGGTCCCCTTTGGCTGACTGTGTGGCACAGGACGCAGGGAAGGGGAAACACCCGCCGTCATTGAAGCGTAAAATCCCTATGCCGGCCCGGGACACTTGGCGCCGCGGCGCGGCCGTACCCGAAACAGATATGGGCCGCCTGACAAGACGGCCCGTACATCGGAAAGGGGATTGGGCTACTTTGTGCCGCCTGTTGCCGGTGCGGCCCCGTCGCCGAGCACGCCATTGCCAGCCACGATCTCATCCCAGATATCGCCCAGGCGGTCCGCAATCGCTTCGCGTGCATCGCCGTCATCATCCACGTTGTAGACAACAAGGAAGGGCGCCACGAGGCCGCTTTCATCGGCACAGATAAACAGGCCGTCCACCACTTCGCCACGCAGATCGTAGGCGCCGATGGTCCAGGTTGACCGGCCGGTGAACCCGTCGCTTCCAAACCGCGCGCGGTAGGTGGCAAAGGTGGTCTCGGCATAGTTCATGCAGGTTTCACGATCCGAAACCGAATTGAAATCGGTGACGGTCCAACCTTCGGCCTGGGCCGCACTGGCCGCGCCAACCGTTAGGGCGACAGCGGCTAGTATGCGTGTGCTCTTCATGGTGGGGTCCTTTCAAAAGTACTCATTAGTGCAAGGAAGGGGTTAATAGACAACAACGGACCGGATCGACTCGCCGCGATGCATCAGGTCAAAGCCCTCGTTGATCTGGTCGAGCTGCAACGTGTGGGTGATCATTGGATCAATCTCGATCTTCCCATCCATATACCAATCGACGATCTGCGGCACGTCGGTGCGCCCCCGGGCGCCGCCAAAGGCGGTTCCGCGCCATGACCGCCCGGTGACAAGCTGGAAGGGGCGTGTGGAAATCTCGGCACCTGCCGGGGCCACGCCGATGATGATCGATTCACCCCAGCCTTTGTGGGACGCCTCCAATGCCGCGCGCATGACCTGCACGTTGCCTGTGGCATCAAATGTGTAATCTGCGCCGCCACCCGTCAGATCCACCAGATGCGTGACGAGATCGCCGTCCACCTCGGTGGGATTCACGAAATCGGTCATGCCGAAACGTGTGGCCATCTCAACCTTGCCGGGATTGATATCGACGCCCACGATCTGATCCGCACCGGCAAGGCGCAGGCCCTGGATGACGTTGAGGCCGATGCCACCGAGGCCAAACACAATGGCGCGGCTGCCGATCTCGACCTTGGCGGTGTAGATCACGGCACCAATGCCGGTCGTTACACCGCAGCCGATATAGCAGATCTTGTCGAACGGTGCGTCGGACCGGACCTTGGCCAATGAGACCTCGGGCAGAACCGTGTGGTTCGAGAAGGTCGAGCAGCCCATGTAATGCAGGATCGGCGTGCCATCGATCATGGAAAAGCGGGAGGTGCCGTCGGGCATCAGGCCCTGACCTTGGGTTGCGCGGACCTTCTGGCAGAGGTTGGTTTTGGGGTTCAGGCAATATTCGCATTCGCGACATTCCGCCGTGTAGAGCGGGATCACGTGGTCCCCCGGCTTGAGCGAGGTCACGCCCGGCCCAACCTCCAACACAACGCCCGCGCCCTCATGGCCGAGGATCGCCGGGAACAGGCCCTCGGGGTCCGCGCCCGATAATGTGAATTCGTCGGTGTGGCAGATGCCGGTGGCCTTGATCTCCACCAGAACCTCGCCGGCCTTGGGGCCTTCAAGGTTAACTTCCATGATTTCCAGCGGTTTGCCCGCTTCCAAGGCAACAGCGGCCCGAGTGCGCATTTTGTGTGTCCTCCCAGAGTCTTGCTTTGGCATGAGACTGTGACAATCTGCGGTACAACGCAACGGAGGATACCATGAGTCGTTTCCCCTTGATCGCGATCTTGATGACGCTTCCCGTGATGACCATGGCGCAAACGGCGGATAACGGCGCCGTGACCGACACCTGCGGAGCGGCGGGTTTTGCGGGCCTGGTGGGACAGATCGGCGAGATCGCCGAGATGCTGGTTCTGGAGGCGCCGAAGCGGGTGATCTCGCCCGGGAGCGCGATCACGCGGGACCACCGGCTGGAGCGGATCAACTTCGATCTCGATGAGGATAATCGCATCACGCGGATCTGGTGCGGATAACCTTACCCTACGGGCTCGTGAGTAGTATTTCAGCGGATCGTCATCCATCAAACGCCCACATTCACTGACGGAGTTTGATCCATGACCATTCGCACCAAGGCCATTGCCGCCGCTCTTCTTCTTACCCTCACGCCAGCTTTGGCCTTGGCCCAAGGCTACACCAATTTCGGCCCCGGCGTGGGCGGTGCCCCGCATGTAAACGGGCTCGCTCCAGGTTGGCAGCATCTTCCCGGCACGGTGACGCCGGTCATTGGCCAGGATTGTGGTGCCCATCAATACCAGGGCTTCGTTGGCCAGCCGGTTGGGGCCATGCAATCCTATGGCATCCAGGCGCGTTATTTCACGCCCGACGCACCCTATGGCACGCTGGATTATCAGCCAAATCGCCTGAATGTCAGCGCCGATGCGAATTACATCGTGGATCGTGTATATTGCGGGTAATGACTCGCACGATACCCCTCGTTGTCTCGATGGCGGTCGCGGTTTGCCCGCTGACCGCCACTGCCCATGATGAGGTCTGCGACCCCAAGGCGTTCCGACAACTTGTCGGGCAATCCGTTGCCGGTTTGGAGGCGCTCGACCTGCCTGAAATCTTTCGGGTCATCTACCCCGACAGCGCGCGGGATCTGGCGCCGGAGCCCGCGCGGCTCAATATCGAAGTGGATGAGGGCGGCACCGTGACCGATGTGTATTGCGGCTAGACTTGCACCGCCTACTGATTCCCCCTATATCGCCTTCAACAGCGGCGCGGCTGGGTCACGATCCAGACGCTCCACCGGAACAAGTTCGCGGGCCGCACGGCCCGTTTTTTCGTTTTTGGGGACTGCATGTCTGACCTGATCGCCAAAACCACCATCGACCGCCGCATGGCGGAAATCCTGACGCCCGCCATCGAAAATCTCGGGTTCGACGTGGTGCGCATCCGTGTGCAGGGCGGCAAGACCAAGACCTTGCAGGTGATGGCCGAGCGGCCCGATGGCGGGATCGAGGTGGACGAATGCGCCCAGATCTCAAACGCGATCTCGGTCCTTCTGGATGTCGAGGATCCGCTGGAAGATGCCTATGCGCTTGAGGTGTCCAGCCCTGGCATCGACCGCCCGCTGACACGGCTGAAGGATTTCGAGACCTTCGAAGGCTACGAGGCCAAGATCGAGACCACCGACATGATCGATGGCCGCCGCCGTTTCAAAGGTGTGCTGGCCGGCGTTGAAGGCGACGAGGTTCTGCTGAACCTGGAAGACGGCGCGGAGACCGTGACCGTGGGCCTCCATTACGACTGGCTCAGCGACGCGAAACTTGTCCTGACCGACGAGCTGATCAAGGAGATGCTGAAGCAGCGCAAAGACGCCGGCATCATCGACGAAACCAAGTTTGACGACATCGAAGAAGTGCCCACCGAGGCAGAGGAGTAAATCCCATGGCCATTACATCCGCCAACCAGCTGGAATTGCTGCAGACCGCCGAGGCAGTTGCCCGCGAAAAGATGATCGACCCGTCGCTTGTTGTGGAGGCGATGGAAGAAAGCCTCGCGCGGGCCGCGAAGTCGCGCTACGGCAGCGAATTGGACATCCGCGTCTCTATCGACCGCAAGACGGGCCGCGCCACTTTCACCCGCGTGCGCACGGTGACCGACCCGGACCTGCTGGAAAACGAGAAGGCGGAAATGTCGCTGGAGCAGGCCAAGGCGCTTGTGGCGGGTGAACGCCCGAACGTCGTTGTCGCCAACGCAACCTCACCTGTTTACGATGAGGAAGGGGAGCAGACCGGCACCGTTGCCGTGCATCGCTTTTCCATGCGCGCGCCCACCGAAGTGGACCGCATGCTGACCGAAGGTGTCGATCAGAATATGGAGCCCGAGCTTGGCGACCTGATCTCCGACGAAGTGCCGCCGGTTGAAATGGGCCGTATCGCCGCGCAATCGGCCAAGCAGGTCATCTTGCAAAAAGTGCGCGAAGCTGAGCGGGATCGCCAATACGCCGAATTCAAGGATCGTGTGGGCGAGATCATCAATGGTGTCGTCAAGCGCGAGGAATACGGCAACGTCATCGTCGACGTGGGTGCCGGTGAAGCGCAGCTGCGCCGGAACGAGAAGATCGGCCGCGAAGCCTACCGCAACGGCGACCGCATCCGCTGCTACATCAAGGATGTGCGCCGTGAGAACCGCGGCCACCAGATCTTCCTGTCGCGCACGGCGCCTGAATTCATGCGCGAGCTGTTCAAGATGGAAGTGCCCGAGATCTATGACGGCATCATCGAGATCAAGGCCGTGGCCCGTGACCCCGGCTCGCGTGCGAAGATCGCCGTGATCTCCTACGATAACGGCATCGACCCTGTTGGTGCCTGTGTGGGTATGCGCGGCAGCCGCGTGCAGGCCGTGGTGAACGAGCTTCAGGGCGAGAAGATCGACATCATCCCGTGGAATGAGGACGCGCCGACCTTCCTGGTGAACGCGCTTCAGCCCGCCGAAGTTTCGAAGGTGGTTCTGGATGAAGATGCCAACAAGATCGAGGTTGTCGTCCCTGATGAGCAACTCAGCCTGGCCATCGGGCGGCGCGGCCAGAACGTGCGCCTCGCCAGCCAGCTGACTGGCCTGGATATCGACATCCTGACCGAGGAAGAGGAATCCAAGCGCCGGCAGGCCGAGTTCGAAGAGCGCACGAAGCTCTTCATGGATACGCTCGACCTCGACGAATTCTTCGCGCAGCTTCTGGTGTCCGAAGGCTTCACCGCGCTGGAAGAAGTCGCCTATGTGGAGATCGACGAATTGCTGGTCATCGACGGGGTCGACGAGGACACCGCGAAAGAGCTTCAGGCCCGCGCCCGCGACTATCTGGAAGAGCAGAACAAGAAGGCGCTGGAGAAGGCCCGCGAACTGGGTGTAGAAGATAGCCTCATTGACTTCGACGGCCTGACACCTCAAATGCTGGTGGCCCTTGGCGAAGATGGCGTGAAGACGCTGGATGATTTCGCAACCTGCGCCGATTGGGAATTGGCGGGTGGCTGGACCACCGATGGCGGTGAGCGGGTAAAAGATGACGGGCTTCTGGAACCCTTCGATGTCAGCCTTGAGGAGGCGCAGAATATGGTAATGACCGCACGTCTGCAGCTTGGTTGGGTGACCATCGAAGAGCTTGAGGCACAAGCCGCTGCAGAATCCGAAGCCGCCGTAGAGGAGGGGGCCGAGGGCTAAGGCCCTCTGGCCCGCGCCCGCGCCTTGAGCCGCGGTGGCCGACATAAGGACCGATCAGACGGTCCGGAACGCAAGTGCATCGCCACGGGTGAGGTCGCGCCAAAGCGCGGCTTGATCCGTTTTGTGGTGGCCCCCGATGGTCAGATCGCGCCGGACATTCTGGAACGGCTGCCCGGGCGGGGGATCTGGGTGTCTGCCGACCGTGCCGCGTTGGAACTGGCGGTGAAGAAGAACCTGTTCTCGCGTGCTGCCAAGCAGCCCGTGCAGGTGCCCGAGGATCTGGTCGAGCGGGTAGAGGCCGCTCTGGCGCGGCGCGTGACGGACTTGATCGCGCTCAACCGGAAGGCGGGTGGAGCCGTGGCAGGCTTCGAGAAGGTGAAGGATTGGCTGGCGACGAAAAAGGTCGCCGTTCTGCTTCAGGCCTCCGATGGGTCCGAACGCGGAAAATCGAAACTCTGGACTCCGGAAGGGGCCCGATATTTTGGCATTTTGACAGCCCAGGAATTGGGTTTGGCATTCGGACGCCAAAGTGTGATACATGGCGCGCTTGCCGCTGGTGGACTCGCCCCCCGTGTTGTAGAGGGGGCCGCGAAACTCCAGGGACTGCGCATAGCAGACGGTGGCCAGACCACCGAGAAGGACAGACAGAACGCATGAGCGATCAGGACGGAAAAAAAACCCTTGGCCTCTCCGGTGGGGCCCGGTCAGGCCGCGTGAACCAGAGCTTTTCACGCGGGCGGACTAAATCTGTGGTTGTGGAAACCAAGCGCAAGCGCGTGATGGTTCCCAAGCCCGGCGCCCCTTCGGCTGCCGCACAGAACGCCGAAGGCGGCAAGCGGGACAAGTCGGTCCCCGACGCGGAGATGGAGCGCCGTCTGAAGGCGTTGCAGAACGCCAAGGCGCGCGAAGCCGAGGAAGCCCAGGAACGTGTGAAGGCCGAGCAGGAGCGCGAAGAAGAGCGCAACCGCCGCCGCGCCGAGGCCGAGGCCAAGGAGCGCGAAGAGCGCGAGCGCGAAGAGGCGCTGAAGGCCAAGGCCGAAGAGGACGAACGCCGCAAGGCCGAGGAAGAGGCGCGCCGCAATGCACCGGCCGAGCCCGCCGTTGATCCCGCCGCAGCCGCCGGTGCGGCTGCTGGTGCGGCCGCCGCAGGTGGCCCGCGGGGGGGCGGCAAAGCGGCCCCCGCCCGGCGTGAGCCCGAGCGGGACAACAAGCGCGAGAACCGCGGCCGCGGCAACGATGCCGGTGGTCGCCGCTCCGGCAAGCTGACCGTGAACCAGGCGCTGACAGGCGGCGAAGGCGGGCGGCAACGCTCCATGGCCGCCATGAAGCGCAAGCAGGAACGCCAACGTCAGAAGGCGATGGGTGGTCCCGTTGATCGCGAAAAGGTCACCCGGGACGTTCAGGTGCCAGAGACGATCATCGTATCGGAGCTGGCCAACCGGATGTCCGAGCGGGTGGCCGATGTGGTCAAGGCGCTGATGAACAACGGCATGATGGTCACGCAGAACCAGCCGATCGATGCCGATACCGCGGAACTGATCGTCGAGGAATTCGGTCACCGCGTGCAACGTGTGTCGGATTCCGACGTCGAACAGGTCATCGATACGGTCGAGGACAAGGAAGAAGATCTTCAGCCACGTCCTCCGGTCATCACGATCATGGGCCATGTCGACCACGGCAAAACCTCGCTGCTCGATAAGATCCGGCAGGCCAACGTGGTCTCTGGCGAAGCGGGCGGGATCACGCAGCATATCGGTGCCTATCAGGTGACGACGGAATCGGGCGCTGTGCTCAGCTTCCTCGATACGCCGGGCCACGCCGCGTTCACGTCGATGCGGGCCCGCGGGGCCCAGGTGACGGATATCGTTGTGCTTGTTGTGGCGGCGGATGATGCTGTCATGCCCCAGACGATCGAGGCCATCGCGCATGCCAAGGCGGCCGATGTTCCGATGATCGTGGCGATCAACAAGATCGACCGTCCGGCGGCGGATCCCCAAAAGGTACGCACCGACCTGCTTCAGCATGAGGTGATCGTCGAGGCGATGTCCGGCGATGTGCAGGATGTGGAAGTGTCGGCCATGACCGGTGAAGGCCTGCCCGAACTCCTCGAAGCCATCGCGCTTCAGGCGGAGCTTCTGGAATTGAAAGCCAACCCGAAACGCGCCGCCCAGGGTGCTGTGATCGAAGCGCAGCTGGATGTGGGCCGCGGCCCCGTCGCAACCGTGCTTGTCGAGAACGGGACGTTGCGCCAGGGCGATATCTTCGTCGTCGGCGAGCAATGGGGTAAGGTCCGCGCGCTGGTCAACGACCAGGGTGATCGCGTCAAGGAAGCCGGCCCATCGGTTCCGGTGGAGGTTCTTGGCCTTAACGGCACGCCCGAGGCCGGCGACGTCCTCAATGTCGTGGAAACCGAGGCGCAGGCCCGCGAGATCGCGGAATACCGTGAGCAGGCCGCCAAGGACAAACGCGCGGCGGCTGGTGCGGCTACGACCCTTGATCAGTTGTTGGCGAATGCCAAGGCGGACGAGAGCGTGACCGAGCTTCAGATCGTCATGAAGGCGGATGTGCAGGGCTCTGCCGAGGCCATCGTGCAGGCCTTGGAGAAGATCGGCAACGACGAGGTTCGCGTCCGCGTGCTGCATTACGGTGTCGGCGCGATCACGGAATCGGATATCGGCCTGGCCGAAGCCTCCGGCACACCGGTTATCGGCTTCAACGTCCGCGCCAATGCGCCTGCGCGACAGGCTGCGAACCAGAAGGGCGTGGAGATCCGGTACTATTCGGTGATCTACGATCTTGTGGACGATGTGAAAGCCGCGGCCTCGGGCCTTTTGGGTGCGGAGATCCGCGAGAACTTCATCGGATATGCCACCATCAAGGAAACCTTCCGCGTCTCGGGCGTGGGCACGGTGGCTGGGTGCCTTGTCACCGAAGGGGTGGCCCGCCGCTCCGCCGGTGTGCGCCTCCTGCGCGACGATGTGGTGATCCACGAAGGTACGCTGAAAACGCTCAAGCGCTTCAAGGATGAAGTGAAAGAGGTTCAGTCGGGCCAGGAATGCGGCATGGCGTTCGAGAATTACGATGATATCCGGGCCGACGACGTCATCGAGATTTTTGAACGCGAAGAGGTTGAGCGCTCGCTCACCTGATCCGTTCGTCAGAATGTGAAAAGGGCGCCCATTGCGGCGCCCTTTTTCTTTGCATCGGTGTGCGTTCTTCCCCCACGCGAACACCCTCCGCCTGTTAAGGCGAAGGGTGCTGCGGGGAGGGAGGGGGTGGGGCCCGGGATCGGGCC
>CANLLF010000003.1 GCA_947491935.1 uncultured Roseicyclus sp. | reverse complement strand
CATCCGGCATTCCTCCTCTCTGGTTGTGGCGCCAAGAGTGACGCTTGGATGCGGGGCGGGCCATCCCATTAGTGGTGGCCAGCGCCGAAGAAGAACGTGGCTGGCGCCGCCCAGTCGCTCACTCCGGCGGCAATTCCCGCGCCCACCGGGCCTCCAAAGCCTCGATCGCGGCAATCCGGTCGGCGGTTTTCGGGTGGCTCATCAGCCAGACGGGCGCCCCGCCGCCCTTCAGGCCCACCAGAGTCTCCAGCTTGGTGAACAGTGTCTTTTGCGGGCCGACCCCGATCCCGGCCGACGCCATCAGGGCGGACGCGTAGGCGTCGGCCTCGTACTCATCCTGACGGCTCAGCCGCGCGGCGAGAAGGGACGCGACGATGCCCGCAATCCACGGGCCGATCCCCGGAATGAACCGCCCCAGCACCCCGGCCAGCACGGCGCGCACCGCATTCTGGCCCGAAAAATCAATCATCCGCCGCCGCGTATGCCCCAGCGCCACATGCCCCAATTCATGGGCGATCACGCTGGCCAGTTCCTCGGCCGAGACCTCGCCTTGCTTGTAGCGATTGTAGAACCCCCGGGTCAGGAAGATCCGCCCATCGGGCGCGGCGAGGCCGTTGACGGCGTCAACCTCATAGATGTTCACGGCGATCCGGTCGACCCCCAGCACCTTGGCGAACCGGTCGGTGATCTCTTTCAGGGGGCGGTCGGCCAGTTCGGTGGAGCGCTGATCCAGATCCCGCTTCGTCCGCCAGGCCGAGAACAGATACATCACCAGGCCATAGCCCACGGCGAGCAGAATGGGGGTCAACTTCAACATAGGTGGGATATGGGGCCGCAGGGGCGCCCCGGCAATGCGTCAGACGGACCATTCGACCGGCACGCGCACTGGTCCGCGAAATGCCCATCCGCCGAAGGGCGCGTCCCCTGCCAGGCGCAGGCGGGACAGGCGCGCGAACAGCATGGGCAGGGCGACACCGGCAATCAGCGCCCTGGACGCCGCCGCCCCGGCGCAGAAATGCGGCCCCGCGCCGAACGGGATCGCGGCGGATGTGTCGCGGGTCGGGTCGAAGGTGTCGGGGGCATCGAACACGTCCGGGTCGCGATTGGCGGCGCCGAACATCAGGAACACGCGTGTGCCTTTGGCCAAAGGCGTTCCGGCCACCACATCATCGCGGGCCATTTCGCGGGGCGACATGCCGATGGGGCTGATCCAGCGCGCATATTCCGAGAACACGGCCTCCCAGCCCGCCGCCGCGCTGCCGGGATGGCGCAGCACGGCCCAGGCGGCCCCGGCAATCGCGTCGCGGGGCTCGTTCTGGCCGCCGGAAATGATCAGCTTGATATTGGCGCGGATCGCCGCCATCGGCAGGCCCGCTTCATCCATCACACTCAACGCCGAAAGGTCGGGGCGGCCGCGCAGATCGGGCGACCGTTCGTCGATATGCGCGTCGATGGAGGCGGTGCAGTCGTGGCAATTGGCCTCGATGGCCGGATCGCCCGCATAATTCGCGCAACCGTCGATCATGCCCTGGCTCACACGGTCCATCTCGGTGGCGTCCATGTTTGTGAGGCCCGTGATCGCCTTCAGCGCCTCGGCCGAAACCGGCATCGCGTAGTCGCGCACGAGATCGGCGGCGCCGCGCGGGGCAAGCCGGTCCAGCACCTCCGCCGCCCTGGCGCGGAAGATCGGCAGCCAATGGGTGCGCACCGTGCGGGGGCTAAGAGCGGGAAACAGGGCACGCCGTTCGGCCATATGGTCCGCGCCATCCTTCCGCATCATGTTTTCGCCCATCAGACGCGTCATCAGGCCCTCGGGCTGGCGCGAGGACAGGACCTCGATCCGTTTCTCCTCGGCATGGATATCGGCGCGGCGGGTCAGCAAAACGGCGTTCAATTGCGGCACGAAGGCCACAGGCGCCGTTGCCTGCATCCGGGCCAGTGCGGGGTAGGGGTCATGCCAGAACGCGGTCGGGTCGATGTCAAAATGCGGGGCGGACTCGACGCGGATCATGGGGGTTTGCCTTTCCTGTCGGGCCGGAATGATCGACTCAGCAGATCGTCTGTCAAGGAATATGCGCGCCGTCGCCCCGCTGATCCCCTTAAGCGCCTCCTTGACGGGCGATTGCGGTGAACCTGGCGGGCGATTCGCGGCTGATCAGCAGAATTTGGCGAAAAAGTGGCGCTTCAGGGGCCAAAATGATATTGTTTCTAAACGCGAAACTCTAGAAATTGTGACGTATTAACAAAGCGTTAATTATTTGAAGGCGCCTCGGGGTCGGTGTCGGCGGAAATTTGCCGTAGCATTGCCTCAGATTTTGTTGCTAAGACGATCTCGAACATTCTTTTGGCGTTTTTGTAACGGCTTGATTGGTAGGGTTATGATGAATTTGAAAACAACGATTTCTATTGCTGCGACTGCTGCAGTGATCACGGTGGGCAGCCAGGCAAACGCGACGCCGGTCGATCTGACCAATAACGGCGCCCTCGGCCCCCGCGATTTCATGGTAACCACGTTTGAAAACGGCCGCGGCGGACCTTTCGACGTTGATGTGGCTCCTGACAATCAGCCTGGCCCGGTGACGTCGTTCGTGGCGTGGTGCATCGATCTGGCTCAGACCATTGGCACCAGCACCTACGACTACAACCAGAGCGCTGACAATGGCGATACCGGCGATTTCGGTGCCCCGGAGATCAGCGACGCTGAAGAAACCCAGCTGAGCCAGTTGTTCACGCAGAACTACTCCGCGCTTGGCGCGTTCGGTTCCTCGGTATTGAACACGGCGTTCCAGATGGCGATCTGGGAAATCATCTACGAAGATGAAGGCAACTCGCTTGACGTGACCGCAGGTGATTTTGCCGAATCCGGTGGCGGCAACGCCGCGGCGCGCGCTCAGGCCAATACGTGGCTGACCGCTTTGGCCGGACCGGCCGACTATACGTTCGACTACTTCCTGTCCAACCGTCGCCAGGACCTTCTGGCAGGGTCCTATGATCCGACACCGGTTCCGCTGCCCGCAGGGCTGCTGCTGATGCTCGGTGGTTTGGGCGCCTTCGCGGTTGCCAAGCGCCGTCAGGCGCGGACCTGAATTCTTTCAGTGATTTAATGAGGATCGCCGCGGCCCATCGGGCCGCGACTTTTTCGTTGGCAGGGGGCTAGCGCCCCAGATCGCGCATACCGCGGTCCAAGCCTTCCAACGTCATCGGCACCATCCGGCCCTCGAAGATCTCCTGGATCATCTGGGTGGATTGCGTATAGCGCCAGTGCCGTTCGGGCGTCGGGTTGATCCACATGTGATCGGGCCATTGGGTCCGGGCGCGCTGCAGCCAGGTGCTGCCCGCTTCCTCATTCCAATGCTCATTGGCGCCGCCCGCAAAGGCGATCTCGTAGGGGGACATGGCCGCGTCGCCCACGAAAATGCATTTATAATCCGAGCCGTAGGTGTTCATCACTTCGAAGGTCGGGATCGTTTCGGACCAGCGGCGGCGGTTGTCGCGCCAGACGGATTCATAGAGGCAATTGTGGAAGTAATAATATTCGAGATGCTTGAATTCGGCCTTGGCGGCGGAAAACAACTCCTCCACCACCTTCACGTGGTCGTCCATGGACCCGCCGACATCCAGAAACAGGATGACCTTCACGGCATTGCGCCGCTCGGGGCGGGTTTTGACATCCAGCCAGCCTTGCTCCGCCGTGGCACGGATCGTCCCGTCGAGGTCCAACTCCTCCGCCGCGCCGTCGCGCGCCCATTGGCGCAGGCGTTTCAGGGCCACCTTGATGTTGCGTGTTCCCAGTTCAACGTCGCCGTCCAGGTTCCTGAATTCACGCTTGTCCCAGACCTTCACGGCCCGGCGGTGGCGGCTTTCATGCTGGCCGATCCGCACGCCTTCGGGGTTGTAGCCATAGGCGCCGAAAGGCGACGTGCCCGCCGTGCCGATCCACTTGTTGCCGCCCTGATGGCGGCCCTGCTGCTCCTTGAGGCGTTCGCGGAGCGTTTCCATCAGTTTGTCGAAGCCGCCCAGGGCTTCAATCTCGGCCCGTTCCTCGGCGCTCAGGTGCTTTTCGGCGAGCTTTTCGAGCCATTCGCGGGGGATTTCCGTAGCTTCCAGCACATCCTCGGGGGTGATCTGCTCCAGCCCGCTGAATACATGGGCAAAGGCCTGATCGAACCGGTCGAGATGGCGCTCATCCTTCACCATCGCGGCGCGGGCGAGGTAGTAGAAGCCGTCGACATCATAGGTCACAAGACCTGCGGACATCCCTTCCAAAAACGCAAGATATTCCCGGAGCGAGACCGGGATGCGCGCGGCGCGGAGGGTTTGGAAGAAGGGCAGGAACATGGGCTGCGATCTAACTAGACCGGGGCAGGGACCACAAGCATCACGATGGTGCCGAGGACAAAGCCGATCAGCGCGAAGACCGCGCCGTATTGCGCCATGTCGGGCCCATTGCCGCCCCGATAGCGGGCCAGCACGATGCCAAGCACGATGCCAAGGCCTGCACCAATGAAATTCAGCATGTCGGGCCTGTTCCTGTCGCGGGTTACGGTCAGGGCGACAGCGCCGCGACTTCGGTCAGGCGCGCGCCCACGGCGGCGTTTGAGCCGAACCCATAGCGGCCCCAGGCGAGGCTGTCGAGACGGACGGAGCGCGCCTCGGATGCGCGGCCCGCATCCTCCAACGCCTCGGCGCGGATCATCAGAAGCGTCGACAGAAGCGAGGCATTCTGGGCCGAGGTCGCGGCCGGAAGCGCGCGCGCCGTCAGTTGCAGCGCCTCCGCCGACCGTCCGGCGCTGAGCGCGAAGGCGGCCAGCTGCATATCGACATGGGCGGATTGGATGCCGTTGGGCGCCACCCGCTCGAAGATCGATGCCGCCGCCTGGAACGCCTCGATCGAAGTTTCCACATCGCGGCTGAGGGTCAGGCGACCCAGGGCAAAATAGGCGAACGCGGTGCGGGTATCGGTCCAACCGGCGTTCTGCGCCAGGCGAACCGCACGCTCGGCCGAGGCGATGCGCGCGGCGTCAGAGGAGCCAGGCCCAAGGGCCGTTTCGATGGCGGTGATCCAGGCGCGGGGTGTGGCCGAACCGCTTCCCGCCGAGGCGCGCCCGCCGCTTGGATGGATCCGCGACAGGATGGCGGGCAATCGCGCCGCGACCTCGCCGCGCGTCATGCCCGATTGCAGCCCGTCATCGTAATAGGCGCGCAGGATCATCATGTCGAAACTGGTCAGGACAGCGTTGAAATTATCGTCGTTGAAGACGCTGTCGGGCAGGCGGTAGAGGTCGTTCAAAGGCCCGAGGGCCTGGGCGATTTCCTCATGCAGGCAATCGCGAATTTCCTGTGGCGAGACGTCGGATGGGATGAAGACGGCCACGCGTTCGCGGCGGTCGAGCGTGGTCCAATCCAGTGTCCGGCCCGCGCGGGAGCGGCGGAACTCGGACCAGGAACTGACGCGCGGCACCACGAAACAGGCGGCTTGCGGCACCACCCGCTGCATGCGCGCCCGCGGCATGGTTTCGATGGTGATCGACGCGCCTTGCCCGCCAACACGGGTGATGTCGATCCGCGCCTCGCTGCGCAACCGTGCGAGAAGCAGATCAAGATCGTTGCTGAGCGAGGGCGGCGCTCCGGCGGCCACGGCAACGGTCACCGGCCCCTCGAACCGGCTGAGGCGTTCGATCACACGGCCTGATTCCATCTGGAAACTGAGGTCGAGGAAATCCGCGGCGATAGAGGAATTGGACCGCGACAGCCCGCCGACCCGCTGATTGCCGAACGTATTCATCGGCGGCAGGCCATTGGGCAGGGATGCGGCGCTGCGCTCGGCCACATCCGTGCCGGTGGTCGGCGCGCAGGCGGCCAGGGCGAGCGCGAAGGCGGGGGCCGTGAGGCTCAGGAAACGGTTGAACACGGAACGGTGCCTCACACTCGGGAATATTTCATGAAATCAGTGGGCTGCGCGATCTTGTCGTACAGTGCGCGGGCCTGTTCATTGCCGGTCTGGGTCAGCCAGTAGACGTTGGATCGCCCGGCCTCATCCGCATCCGCATAGACCGCCTCGATCAGCGCCCGCGCCACGCCACGGCCCCGCGCTTCGGGGATGGTAAAGAGGTCTTGCAGGTAGGTGACTGGCGCGTCCTGCCAGCCATGGGCATGGGCAATCGCGTGGACCAGACCCAACGCCTGATCGCCATCCCACGCCATCCAGGCGTGCATGTCCGTGCGGTCCGGATCGGTGTAGCGGGCAAAGGTCAGATCAAAGATCGCCTCATCTCGCTCGGCCCCATAAAACGCAAGGTAATCACGCCAGAGCGCACCCCATTCGGGCCGATCCCGCCGCCCGAGGGGGCGGATGTCGAAAGCCGTTGTCAAGAAAGCGCCCACCTTGGCTCTGAAGTTCGAGTCTCATGCAGTCTGAGGACGAATTATGGCAGGAATCGGGCAGGGGCCTAGGGGCGGGGTCATCTTTGCCTGCCCATAGTTGCTTCCGTGCCATGCCCGGGGCCTTACCTCTGTCCGCGTGCCAGGAAGGCCAGCCGTTCAAAGAGCGCCACATCCTGCTCGTTCTTCAACAGCGCCCCGTGCAGTTTCGGCAGGGCTGACGCGCCGTCGCGGCGCAAATCCTCGGGCTGCAGATCTTCGGCCAGCAGCAGCTTCAGCCAGTCCAGAACCTCCGAGGTCGAGGGCTTCTTCTTCAGCCCCTGCTGCTCGCGGATCTCGTAGAATTGCGTGAGCGCCGTGGTCAGCAACGCTTGTTTGATGCCCGGGTGATGCACCTCGACGATCTTCTTCATCACCTCCACATCGGGGAAGCGGATATAATGGAAGAAACACCGGCGCAGGAAGGCGTCGGGCAGTTCCTTTTCGTTGTTCGAGGTGATGATGACGATGGGGCGGACCTTCGCCGTGATCGTCTCGCCGGTTTCGTAGACGAAGAATTCCATCCGGTCGAGCTCTTGCAGAAGATCGTTGGGAAACTCGATATCCGCCTTGTCGATCTCGTCGATCAGAAGCACGCATTTCCCTTCCGCTTCAAAGGCTTGCCAAAGCTTGCCCTTGCGGATGTAGTTCTTCACGTCGTGGACGCGCTCTTCACCCAACTGGCTGTCGCGCAGGCGCGAGACGGCATCGTATTCGTAGAGGCCCTGCTGCGCGCGGGTGGTGGATTTGATGTGCCACTCGATGATCGGCAGCCCCAATGCGCCGGCCACCTGGCGCGCCAGTTCGGTCTTTCCCGTGCCCGGTTCCCCCTTCACCAGAAGGGGCCGTTCCAACGTGACGGCGGCGTTTACGGCCACAGTCAGATCCTCGGTCGCCACGTAATCGGCGGTGCCGTCAAACTTCATTTTGTCGTGTTCTCCGCGCTGCAGCGTCTCGTTGCATTTGCAAAGTTGCTACCTCACACAGTATCTAGGTGACAAGCCATCCATGCCCGTGTAATTCGACGCGCAAGGGGCTGCATGACCTAGCACGTGCGAGGGATTATGAACGACACCAGCCCCGTTAAGGGGAGCACGATGAAAGCAGAGATTTTCCTGCCGGAGGATTATCGTCCCGCCGAGGATGAGCCCTTCATGAACGAACGTCAGCTTGAGTATTTCCGCCGGAAATTGCTCAGCTGGAGAAACGACCTGCTCGACGAAAGCCGCTCCACGGTGACGACGCTGCAGGACGGAACCCGCAACATCCCGGATGTGGCCGATCGTGCGTCGGAAGAAACCGACCGCGCGCTCGAACTGCGCACCCGCGACCGCCAGCGCAAGCTGATCGCCAAGATCGATTCGGCTCTGCGCCGCGTGGATGAGGGCGAATACGGGTATTGCGAAGTGACCGGCGAGCCGATTTCGCTCAAGCGCCTCGATGCGCGCCCGATCGCGACCATGAGCCTGGAGGCTCAGGAGCGGCACGAGCGCCGCGAAAAAGTCCACCGCGACGACTGACCGCTTGGCAGTTTCGCAAGAATAGGGGCACCCATCGCGGGTGCCCTTTTTCAGTTGGGATCTCGGGATGTTGGTAGGAAAAACGATCACGGTGATCGGCGGCGGGATCGGCGGGTTGGCCGCAGCCCTGGCCTGCGAGCAGCGGGGGGCGGACGTGACGGTGCTCGAACAGGCAGCCGAGATCGCGGAGGTCGGCGCGGGCCTGCAAATCTCGCCCAACGGATGGGTGGTGCTCAAGGCGCTGGGGCTGGAAGAGGCGCTCGTTTCGGTCCGGGGTCAGGCCGTCCGTCTGCGCGACTTCCGGCGTGGGGCGGAAGTGTTCGCGATGCCGATCACGGCGCCGTTCCATTTCGTGCACCGGGCAGACCTGATCGAATGCCTTCGCGCGGCCGCCGTCGCCGCCGGGATCCATATCCGCCTCGGCATCGAGGTGATGGAGGCCACGCCGGACGGGGAAGCGGTGGAGTTGCTGCTGGCCGACGGGTCCACCGAGACCCATGGGCTAACCATCGCGGCGGACGGCTTGCATTCCCCGGCCCGCCGCCTCCTCAATCCGAAATCGCGGCAATTCTTCACCGGGCAGGTCGCCTGGCGCGCGCTGGTGCCGGGCAAGAACCTGCCGCCGGAGGCCCATGTGTTCATGGGCCCTGGCCGCCATCTGGTGCGTTATCCCCTGCGTGGCGGAGAGGTCACCAATATCGTGGCGGTGGAAGAGCGCGATGCCTGGGCGGCGGAGGATTGGAACCATGCCGATGATCCGAAGAATCTGCGCGCCGCCTTCACCGATTTCTGCCCTGAGATCAGAGACCTGCTGGCCGACGTTCAAGTCACAAACCTCTGGGGCCTCTTCCGCCACCCGGTCGCGTCCACCTGGCATCAGGGCTCTCTGGCGCTTCTAGGCGATGCCGCCCACCCGACGCTGCCATTCCTGGCCCAGGGCGCAAATATGGCCCTGGAAGATGCGTGGGTCCTGGCGCGCTGCCTGAATGATCACCCCGATCCGGCCGATGCGCTCCACAACTACGCGGCGCTCCGCAAATCGCGCACGGCACGCATCGTGAATGCCGCGAGCGACAACGCCACAAACTACCACCTGCGCCCAGGGCCCTATCGCTTTGCCGCCCATACCGCGCTCCGCGCCGCCGCCCGCTTTGCCCCCCACGCCGTCACCAACCGGTTCAACTGGCTATACCGGCACGATGTGACACGCTGAAATCACCCTTCCACTGGTACCAAATACCCTCGGGGGGAGCCGCAGGCGGGGGGCAGACAGCCCCCTCCAGCGCCCGCCAAGGCGCCCATACCTCGGAGTTGACGCCCAAGCCGCGCGCGCCCCGTAGGGGCGGGCGCGGCGCCCGGGCGACGACGTCAGTCGGCGCAATCCCTCAATCCGGGAACGGCTAGTCCAGCGAATAGTCCGGCAACGTGTCGAAGGCCTCGCGCAGCTTCTCGCCCCACCCGGTGGAGATATCGGCGAAAAAGGCATCTTCGGGCTCGATCCTACGTCGGGGGCCGTGCCGGAACGTGTCGGCCTCGTAGATATGCAGATCGAGCGGCATGCCCACGCTCAGATTCGCCTTCAGGGTCGAATCGAAACTGACCATTAGAAGCTTCACCGCCTCCTCGAACCGCATCTCGGGGTTGTAGGCGCGCACCAGGATCGGCTTGCCGTATTTCGTCTCACCGATCTGGAAAAACGGGGTGTCGTCGCAAGCCTCGACGAAATTGCCTTCGGGATAGATCAGGAACATCCGCGGCTCACCGCTCCGCACCTGTCCGCCCAGGATGATCGACGCGCCAAAGGGCGAATCGGCCTGCGGCCCGGCCACGCCGCTTTGATCCGCGATCACCTCGCGCAGGGTTTCGCCCACCAGCTTGGCGACCTGGAACATCGACGGCGCCTCCATGATCGACAGCGCGCCGCGATCTTCCGCCGCCACGCTGCGCTCATTCAGCAGGCTCACCACGGCTTGTGTCGTGGCCAGGTTGCCCGCCGTCATGATCGTGATCGACCTCTCGCCCTCGGCCTCCCACAGGAACATCTTCTTGAACATGCTGATATTGTCGACGCCTGCATTGGTGCGGGTATCCGACATGAACACCAATCCACGGCTCAGTTTCAGCCCAACACAATAGGTCATGGCCCAATCCCCCAAAAGCCGCCGGTCGTTTGTTGCATCTTAGCGCCGGTCGGTTGCGGAAGCCTTACTGCTGCGCAACCTGAATGTCGACGGACATTGCTTCGCCGGACGCACCGTAATGGATGCCTGCGATGGGGGCGGCGTCCTTGTAATCAAGCCCCGTGGCCACCCGCACATAACGCGGATCGGGCGAGTAGCCGTTGGAGACGTCGAACCCCACCCATCCCAGCCCGTCCACATGGGCCTCGGCCCAGGCGTGGGAGGCGTCCTGATGCACGCGGTCGCTCATCATCAAGTAGCCAGAGACGTAACGCGCCGGGTATCCCATGGCGCGGGCAGCGGCGATGAAGATATGGGCGTGGTCCTGGCACACGCCCGCGCCTTCACCAATCGCAGCCTCGGCATCAGTGTCGGACCCGGTGCGCCCGATCACATATGGCACGGCGTCCAGAATACGTGCCGACAGGGCGTGGAGACGGGGAATGTCGTCCGAATACTCGTCTTTCAGGCCCTTGATCATCGCGTGCACCCGCGGGCCGGGCCGGGTCAGATCGGTGGAGCGCTGGAAGAACCACAGCGGCGCGAAGCCGCCATGTTTGCCCAACATGCCCGCCTTGTCCGACGTTTCCACCACGCCCGTGCACACCACCTGAATCTCATGGGCGCTGGGGTCGAACGAGACCAGCGACACACGGTTCTGGTGGTGGTCGTGGAATTCGGTTTCGATCTGTCCGCCCTCGACATTCATCTGCCACTCGAGCACCGATTGCCCGGGCCGCGTTTTCGGCGTCAGGCGGAGCTGTTGCAGCCCGTAGACCGCCGGAGAGTCGAAGCGATAGGTGGTCTTGTGGCTGATTTTCAGTTGCATCGCGTCACCTATCCAAGAAACCGGTAATCTTGATCGATCTGCGCCCCGAGCCGTCCGATATCTGCCAGGAATCCGGTCAGAAACTCGTGCAGTCCATCTTCGAAGATGCTGTCGATTGTGCCATGTTTCAGCTTCGCCTCGATCACATCGATCTGATCGTGGGATGGCATCCGACCGCCATAATCCTCTTCCAGATAGGTGAGGTTGCCCGCCACCTTGCTGATCGCGAAGTTGAGGGATCGGGGCATCCGTCGATCAAAGATCAGGAATTCCGCGATGCCCTTGGGTGTCACCTCGCCCTGGGTCAGCCAGCGATAGGAGCGTTGGCCCGCGACGGAGCGCAGGATCGTTTCCCATTGCACATTGTCCAGCGACGACCCGATCTGCGTGACCGAGGGAAGCAGCACGTAATACTTCACGTCCAGGATCCGCGCGGTGTTGTCGGCGCGTTCGAGGAATGTGCCGATCCGGCAGAAATCGAAGGCATCGTTGCGCAGCATCGTGCCAAGCATGGCGCCGCGCACAAGCGCCGTTTGCTGGCGGATCGTGGCCAGCACCTGCGGCAGATCCCGGATGCTGACCGGGCGAGCAAGGGTCTCTTTCAGGATCATGTAGCCGTCATTGACGGCCTCCCACACTTCCCGCGTCAGGTGGGTGCGCGTCAGCCGTGCATTTTGCCGCGCCGCCGAAATCGCCGTCAGCACGGAGGACGGGTTGGTCTCGTCGCGTAACAGGAAATCGATGGCCTTGGCCTGGTCGATATCGCCGTGCAGCTGCGCGTAAATCTGATCGACGGCAGCCGTTTGCAGCACCGATGTCCATTCGTCATCGGTGCCGTCGGCGCGCGTCAGCGCGATGCGAAAGCCGGTTTCCACCAGCCGCGCGGTGTTTTCGGACCGTTCGAGATGGCGGAACAACCAATAGAGCCCGCCTGCTGTCTTGCCGAGCATATCAGTCCTCCAATACCCAGGTGTCTTTGGTGCCGCCGCCCTGCGACGAATTCACCACCAGCGATCCGGCCTTGAGCGCCACGCGGGTCAGCCCGCCGGGCGTAAGGGTGATCTTGTCGGGGGACATCAGGGCGAAGGGCCGCAGATCCACATGGCGTGGGGCCAGGCCTTTGGACGTCAGGATCGGGCAGGTGCTCAGCGCCAAGGTGGGCTGCGCGATGTAGTTGGAGGGTCTGGCCTCAAGCTTCTTGCGGAATTCGGCGATCTCTTTCTTGGAGGCCGCCGGGCCGACCAGCATGCCGTAGCCGCCGGACCCGTGGACCTCTTTCACCACCAGTTCGGACAGGTGATCGAGCACGTATTTCAGCGAGTCCGCCTCCGAGCAGCGCCAGGTGGGCACGTTTTGAAGGATCGCCTTTTCGCCCGTATAGAACTCAATGATATCGGGCATATAGCTGTAGATCGCCTTGTCGTCGGAAATCCCGGTGCCCGGTGCGTTGGCGATGGTGATGCCGCCCGCGCGGTAGACATCCATGATGCCCGGCACGCCCAACATCGAGTCGGGGTTAAAATTCAGCGGATCGAGGAAATCGTCATCCACCCGGCGATAGATGACGTCGATGGGCTGGTAGCCGCGCGTGGTGCGCATGGCGATGCGGCCGTCCACAACGCGCAGATCATGGCCCTCGACCAGTTCCACGCCCATCTGGTCGGCCAGAAACGCATGTTCGAAATAAGCCGAGTTGTGGATGCCGGGGGTGAGCACGGCCACGGTGGCCTTGCCGTCACAGGCCTGCGGGGCGCAGGCCGCGAGTGAGCGGCGCAGCTCGGCGGGATAATTCTGAACCGGCTGGACCTTGATGCGCGAAAACAGCTCCGGGAACATCTGTAGCATGGTTTCGCGGTTTTCGAGCATGTAGCTCACGCCCGACGGCGTGCGGGCATTGTCCTCCAACACGAAGAATTCATCTTCGCCCGTGCGCACAAGGTCGGTGCCGACGATATGCGTGTAGACCCCACCCGGCGGCGAGACGCCGATCATCTGCGGCAGGAAGGCCTCGTTCCGGTCGATCAACTCACGCGGCACCCGGCCCGCGCGCAGGATCTCCTGCCGGTGGTAGATGTCATAGAGGAAGGCGTTGACCGCGCGCACACGTTGTTCGATGCCCTTGGTCAGCTTCGTCCATTCGCGCCCTGAAATGATGCGCGGCACGATATCGAACGGGATCAGCCGTTCATCGGCCTCCGCCTGTCCATACACGTTGAACGTGATGCCGGTACGCCGGAAGAAGGCCTCGGCCTGGGCCGATTTCTTGCGCAGATCTTCCAAATCCTCGCCCTGAAACCATGTGTCATAGGGGTCGTAACAGGGCCGCGCCGCCTCCGCGCCACCGGTCATTTCGTCGAAAAACTGAGATTGTTCGCTCATGTCACCTCCAAGCCCCTGAGCCTAACAGATGAAACGTTGAGCGAAAGGGCCAGCCTTTTCGGCCCTTTAAACAGGGGTTTGGGCGGTGTTTGCTGAAGAAATGGGCGGAACGATCACGCGTCCAGCCAGATCGTGACAGGGCCGTCATTTACAAGGCTCACGGCCATGTCGGCGCCGAACTGGCCGGTTTCCACGGCCGGGCCAAGGGCGCGCAGAGCGTCCGCGAAGTGGAGGTAGAGCGCTTCGCCCTCCGTGGGCGGGGCGGCGGTGGAGAAGCCGGGCCGGTTGCCGCGGGACGTATCGGCGGCCAATGTGAACTGGCTGACAACAAGGGCGCCGCCGCCCACATCCAGAAGCGAGCGGTTCATCTTGCCCGCATCGTCCTTGAAAATCCTCAGCTTGGCGATTTTGGCGGCGAGCGCGTCGGCCGCGGTTTCGGTATCACCCTGCATGGCACAGACGAAGATCAACAGGCCCGGCCCGGTTTGCCCGATCAGCGCGCCGCCCACTTCAACCCTGGCCGCGCTGACCCGCTGGATCAGGGCCCTCACAGCTCGTCGCGGCGCGGCGGGTTGGCCCCGGCCCGTGTGACGGTGACAGCAGCGGCCTTCACACCCAGCGTCATCGCCTCGCGCAGGGTGTCTTCGCTCAGGCCTTTGGTCAGCAACCGCTTTTCCAGCGCCCCGGCATCGGCCAGCCCGGCCAGCACGCCCGCATTGAACGTGTCCCCGGCGCCCACGGTGTCGACGACCTGAACGGTCTCGGCCTCGATATGCAATTCGCCCTGCGCGTGAAAGCCCGTGACGCCACTGGCGCCCTGCGTCACCAGCACCAGAGACGGCCCCTTATCCATCAGCTTTTCGGCCAGCACCGGCAGGCTTTCATCACCCAGAAGCCAGCGCAGATCATCATCTGAGGCTTTCACGATATCCGCATGGGCCAGCATGTGATCCATCCGGGCGCGGAACCGGCTCTCATCCCTGATGAAATCGGGGCGGATATTGGGATCGAGCATGGTGACATGGGTCTCATGCGCCCGGGCGGCCAGCGCGGCATAGGCATCGGCGCAGGGCTCCACGGCCAGCGAAATGCCCCCGAAGAAACAGGCCTGCGCGTCCTCGGGGATGGCGGGCAGATCCGCCTCGGTCAGCATCCGCCCAGCGGTGTTCTCATCATAGAAGGCATAGCTGGCCTGCCCGTCATTGAGCGTCACGAAGGCGAGCGTGGTGGGCCGGTCGCTGCGATGCGCGAGCGCTGAGCCCACGCCATTGGCCATCAGAACCCCGGCCAGCCGTTCCCCGAACAGGTCGGTGGAGAGGCCGGTGAAGAACTCCGTTGCATGGCCAAGGCGCGACAGGGCCACGGCGGTGTTGAACACCGAGCCGCCGGGATAGGGCGCAAAGGCGGCTTCGCCCGCCTCGGTCTGGCGGGGCAGCATATCAATCAGGGCTTCGCCTGCGCACAGGATCATGGGACGGCCTCATCGTGGCGGGTTTCACACTGCGGTAGTGGTAGCGCTCACATATCGGGGTGAAAAGCCCCAACCGGCATCTGGCCAGTCGCCAGTTCTCAGCTATCCATCACCTCAAGGCCGTAGAATACGACAACCGCCAGGATAATCGCGCCAATGACGGCCAGCGCGATCTTGCCCCAGCTATAGGGCCGCTCCCCCTGCACCTTGCCGGTCTGTGCATTGACCACGAAGCGGAAGCTCTTGCCGCGGTATTTGTAGGCCGCGATCCAGACCGGCAGGAGGATGTGCTTGAACGTCACGGCATCGACATGGGTGTTCATCGCATCGATCTTCTGGGCGTCGCCGCCGATATCGCGGCGGATATCGCGCTGGATCTGCGCATTCATGATCTGGCGCGCCTCGACCATGCCTTCGTCAAGCTCCACCGTATAGCCCTCGGCGCGGAAGCCCGACAGGAATTCAGGCTTGTATTCGGCCAGCGCGCTCAGATCCCACGGCGCCAGCGCATCGGTATAGCGCTTCGGCAGGGATCTGGAGGCAAGCACCAGAATATCGTCGAAGAACCGGCTGACCCGGCCCGAGACGCGGGCCCATCGGATGCGCCGCTCTTGCCGGGATTTGCCGTCCGGGCCTTTGACGGTGACGTAATAGGCCGTCCCGCGCTGGCCGCGATAGGTGGTGTCGGTGTCGGCGTCATAGGTCCAGTAGGGCACGTAGATGCCATCGAGCGTGCGGCCCTGGCGGGCATAATCCTTCAGCCCGCCCGGCGCGAACCACAGGCGACCGAGCCAATCGTTCATGGCCTTGTGCGCCTCGCGCTCAGTCAGCTGGAACGGGATCAGGCCCTTGGGTTTGATGTGGCGATGGGTGCCGGTATCGGTGACAACCGGCGTGGCGCAGAACGGACACTCCTGCGAATGGGTATCTGCATCGAACTGCACCTGCGCGCCGCAGGACGGGCATTGCGAGACGCGGGTTTCTTCAATCTCCAGGCCGTCCGTCTGACCGCGCAGGGCCGCCTCGAAATCGTTTTCGACCAGCCCTTCGCCACCGCCCCACGGGCCATCGGCCACGTCGATGGCTTCCTCGTTGCCGCAATGGTCGCACACCATTTTGCCCTCGGTCGGCGCATAGCGCATGTCCGACCCGCAATTGGAGCACGGAAAGCGGTGTTCATCTTCGGGGCGGGCGTCTTCTTCTCTTTGGTCGAACGTGTCGGACATGGGAGGGGGGTTCCGGGCGCGGCTTGAGTGATGGGGGCATAGTCCCGTGCCTTGGCCGGAGGTTCAAGCAGGGAAAACCGGAAAACGCGGGGATCAGAGGAACCGGTGCAGAGCTTTCGGGGCCATGATCCGCAACGCGTTGTCGCGCAGCCGCAGGTGCCGCCAGATATGGAAGCCGGCATGGGCCACGACGATCAGGGCGAGTGCATAGAACTGGTAGACATGGATCCATGACACGATGGCGTGGGCCTGGGGCAGGTTAAGCGGCGGAGCAATGGGCAAAACGCCCCCGGCCTTCAGCAAGACCGCCGAGGTGAGGCCAAGGCCGAACCCCGTCAGGGCCACCAGAAACAGCCCCCAGATCAGCGTCTTGTGCAGGATCGGATGCACCCTGCGGGCCGTTTGCGGCAGTTTTGGCCCCGGCCGCGAGGCAAGCCCCGCGCGCAGGTGCGATCCGGTCCAGATCAGCGCCAGCGTCACGAAGATCAGCCCGTTGATCGAGTGAAGCTGAAACCAGCCCGGCCCCATGCGACGCAGGGCATCGGGATCGGCAAACATGAACCAGACAAAGAACGGCACGATGCCCCAATGCAGCGCCTTGAGGAACGTGCGCCGATGCGGAAGGCGCGGGCGGGGCAGGCGGAAACCGGGCGTGCTGATATCGAACATCAATGGGCCTTTCTGCCCGGCAAGGTAGGGCGGCAGGTGGATGACACAAAGTAACATCTGCGCGCGTCCGGACCGGCTGTGCCGCGTGCCGGTGACCGCGCGTGGTTGCGCCCGGCGGCAAACGGGGGAAGGGTGCCGCGAGAGACATTTCGTGTGGAGAACGGGATATGATTTCACTGGAACAGGCGCGGACGATGATCGCCGTGGCGCGGCAAACCGGGCGGGATATGGGCCTGAAGCCGCTCTCGGTCGTGGTGCTGGATGCGGGCGGCCATGTGCTGGCCTTCGAGCGGGAGGACGGCGCGGCGCCGGGGCGGTTCGAGATCGCCCAGGGCAAGGCCTATGGCGCGGTGATGCTGGGAATGCCGGGCAGCGCGCAGATGGCGCGGGCCGAGGCGCAGGCCTATTTCATGGCCGCCGTGAACGGCGTCTACGGTGGCAAGGTCATCCCCGTGCCCGGTGGAGTTCTGGTGATCGAGGGCGGCACGGTGGTGGGCGCGGTGGGCGTCACCGGCGATACGTCCGACAATGATGCCGCCGCCGCCGTCGCGGGCATCGAAGCAGCCGGGCTGGAGGCCAGCGCATGAAGCGGCTGATCTCATCAGGCTCCGAGTTCGAGCGGCAGATCGGGTATTCCCGCGCCGTGGTGCAGGATGGCTGGGTTTTCGTCGCGGGGACAACCGGCTTCGACTACGAGACGATGGAAATCGAAGAGGATGTCCGGGCCCAGGCCGAGCAGACATTTCGCAACATTGCCGCCGCGTTGGACGAGGCGGGCGCGGCGATGCGGGATGTGGTGCGGGTCACCTACATGTTGCCCGATCCGGACCTGTGGGAGGCCTGCTGGCCCGTCACCCGCGCGTGGCTGGGAGAGGCAGGGCCAGCGGCCACGATGATGGTGGTGGGCCTGCAGGACCCGCGCATGAAGATCGAGATCGAGGTGACCGCGAAGCTTCCGGCCTAGGCCCGCGCGCCCAAGCGGAGCCGCACGCCCGCTGGCGCCCGCAGGCCAGGGCGTTTGAGCCAACCGGTCTTGCCGTCCAGCGACAGGTCCGGGAACCGCGCGAAGAGGCGATCGATGGCCACCGCCGCCTCCATCCGCGCCAGTTGCATCCCAAGGCAGACATGGGGCCCGAACCCGAAGCCCAGATGGGCGTTTGGGCGCCTTTCGGGGTCAAATGTGCCGGGGGCCTCCACACGGTCGGGATCATGGTTGGCCCCGATCAGGAAGGCACTGACCATGTCGCCCTTCTTGATCGGCACGCCGAGCATGTCGGTATCTTCGGCGGCAAACATGCCCTTCGTCATCATCACCGGCGAATAGAACCGCACGAATTCCTCGATCATCAGGTGCCGCGTCTCGGGGTGGGCGTCAAAATGAGTGCGCAGGGCGGGATCGCCCCACAGCGCCACAATGGCGTTGTTGATCAGATGCACCGTTGTTTCATGGCCCGCCAGGAACAGCAGCATGACCATCGACAGAAGTTCGTCATCCGACAGCCGCTCTCCCTCATCCTCGGCATGGACGAGGGCGGAGATCAGGCCGGGGCCGGGCGCGGCGGCGCGGGCGGCGGCGAACATCTCGCGGAAATCACTATGAACACCGCGCAGACGCATCACGGCATAGATCGCCTTGAGCGGGTTGGTGACATGGCTGAGCGGGGCGATATGGGCCGTCAGGCGGGCATGGGCCTCGTCGGGAATGCCCAGAAGCGCGCAGATCGTCAGGAAGGGCAGGGGCCGGGAATAGCGGGCGACGATATCGACCGAGGGCGCGTCGGGGAGGCTGTCGAGCAATTGGTCGGCCAGCCGGGTGATCTCGGGGCGCAGATCCTCGATCGTGGCGCGGGCGAAGGCCAATTCCACAAGCTTGCGCTGGCGGCGATGGGCCGGATCGTCCTGCACGATCATCGTGTTGAGCATCGGTTTGATCGCCGACGGCATCCACCAGAATCGGCGGGCCAGCGACTTGCCGGTGATCGGCGCGGGATCCCGGCGGAACATCTCCGGTGATTTCAGCAGCTTGCGGGCTGCGTCATCGGTGGTTGTGACCCATGTCTTGCCGATCAGCGGCACCTTGACATGCACCAGTGGCCCATCGGCCCGCATCCGGGCCAATTGCGCGGCGGGATCGTTCAGAAACTCGGGATCAGTCAGGCGATAGACCATGGAACCTGCCCATTTTGGCGTCATGTGCGCAAGTGCAAGGCGATCTGCGCGGGCAAACGCCTTTTCCTTCGCTCTCTGCACCGCTACTTAAGATCTCACTGGTAACTTTGGAAGCAGCATGGCCCGTCCCATTATCGGCATCATCGGAAATCACCACCTGATCAACGATCAGTACGCGACCCATGCCGGGGGCACGATGAATTCCGAAGCCGTGGCCGAAGTGTCTGGCGGATTGCCGATGGTGATCCCCGCCGATCCCCGGTTCGTATCGGTGAATGATCTGCTGGAGGTTTGTGCCGGATTCCTGTTCACCGGCGGGCGGCCCAATGTCCACCCCGAGGAATATGGCGAGGATGAAACCGAAGCCCATGGCGCGTTTGACCGCGCCCGCGATGCCGTCGCCCTGCCGCTCATCCGGGCCTGCGTGGATCGGGGGCAGCCGTTTCTGGGCGTCTGCCGGGGATTTCAGGAGGTGAATGTCGCCATGGGCGGGTCGCTCTACCCCGAAATCCGCGATCTGCCGGGCCGGATGAACCACCGCATGCCCCCCGACGGCACGATTGAAGAGAAATTTGCCCTGCGCCACACCGTGACGTTTTCCGATGGCGGGCCATTCCACCGCCTGATGGGCGCGCGGGAGGTGATGACGAATACGCTGCACGGGCAGGGGATCAAGCAGGCCGGCAACCGGATCGTGATCGACGGTCACGCGCCGGACGGCACGCCCGAAGCCGTCTACATCGCCGATGCGCCGGGCTTTACGCTGTCGGTGCAATGGCACCCCGAATACCGCGCGGCGGAAGATCCGGTCTCCCGCCCGCTCTTCGCGGCGTTTGGTGAGGCCGCGCGGGCCTGGGCCGCGGGCAAACGCCCGGTTCCGGTCTGCGACGTCGCCTGATCGCAGCGCGCGATCTTATCTCCTTCGATCCGGATTTTCCTTGCCGCTACGTCACTGGCCCTGCCAGTGTGCGGGAAGATTTCACGTTCTGCCGGAGACATTTTCATGAAGACCCTGCCCACCCCGTTCACCCGCCTCGCCATCGTCGCCGCTGCGACCTGTCTTGGCGCCATGCCCGCGTTGGCCGACTGGAACGCCACCGCCATCACCCAGGGCACCACGACCGACGGCGATACCGGGTCTGTCGAGTGCGCCCCCGGCGGCGTGCCTGGCGCGGTCTGGGGCACCGGAACCTACACATCCGACAGTTCCATCTGCGGCGCGGCACAGCATTTCGGCTGGATCAATGCCGCCGAGGGCGGGCGCGTCAGCTATCGCATGGTGGCGGGGCTTGGGGCCTATGAAGGCTCCAGCCAGAACGGCGTGACGACATCGGATTACGGCACCTGGAGCCTGAGCCTCCAGATCACCGGGGCGGAGCCGCTGGCCGCCGTAGCACCTGCCCCCACGCCGGGGACCCGGGCGATCACCTGGGGGGACAATGCCGACGCGCTCGATATCGGCGAGGCTCTGGGCGAGACCTTCACGCTAAGCTGCCCGGCGGACCAGTTCGGCGGGGGAACGATCTGGGGCACGGATGTCTATTCGTCGGACAGCCCGATCTGCAACGCGGCCGTACATCGTGGCCACATCGTCGCCGCTGAGGGCGGACCGGTGACGATCCTGATCCTCGGGTCGCAACCCACCTTCACCGGAACAGAGCGCAACGGGGTGGCCTCCGCCGACTTCGGCGAATGGCCGCGGAGCTACGTGTTCCAGTAGGCACGTCTTTACCGTCCGGTCCGACAGGGGCCGGACGGGTTCCGGATATCTGGCCTAATTGGCGCTCAGGTCTGCCGCGCGCCACGTAACTCCTTGATATGCATACGGATGTTTTGCCATTTCTCCGCTTCATCCGGGTTGCCATCCTTGTTGGCGGCCTGCGCCTTGAGTGCGGCCTCGTGTTCGGCCTTGTCGCCATGGGCGGCATAAAGTGCGTGGGCATATTGGCTGAGAGAGCTGGTCTGCATCGTCCTGATCCTCCGTGTTGACCGATAGATCGTGCGTGTGCGGGACCAGTATAACACATCAGCGGCGCGCGCGTCAGGTCGGGCCGGATCGGTCCTATTTCTTAGCCATACTGCGCCAGCATCGCGTTGAGATCCTCCAGCGTATTGGCCTCATTGAGCGGTTTGTCCTTGCGCCAGCGCGCCATCCGCGGGAACCGCAGGGCGACGCCGGATTTGTGGCGGGGGGAGGCCTGGATGCCCTCGAAGGCGATTTCGAAGACATGGTGCGGTATGACGGCGCGCACCGGGCCGAAGCGGTCGGTTGTGTTCTTGCGCACCCAGGCGGTGATCTCGCGAAACTCCGCATCGGTCAGGCCGGAATAGGCCTTGGTGAAGGGCACCAGATCGTTGCCATTCCAGACGGCGAAGGTGAAATCGGTGTAAAGCGTCGCGCGGCGGCCCGAACCCGCCTGCGCATAGATCATGACCGCGTCGATGGTCAGCGGATCGACCTTCCACTTCCACCAATCCCCCTTCTTGCGGCCCGCCAGATAAGGCGCGGACAGGCGTTTGAGCATCAGCCCCTCGGCCCCGATCTCCCGGCTGATTGCACGGGCGTTTGCCAGGTCGTCCCACGTCTCCGCCTCGACGCGCGGGGACAGGCGAATGGGCAGGTCCGCGGGCAGGGCGCCAAGCGCGTCCTGAAGAATTGCGCGCCGGTCGACAAGCGGCGTCCGCCGCAAGTCGGCCCCTTGCCATTCCAGCAGGTCATAGGCCATCAGGATGCAGGGCGCCTCGGCCAGCAGCTTTTTCGGCACGGTCTTGCGGCCGATCCGGGGCTGCAACTTGTTGAACGAGAGCGGCGTTTCGGCTTCGCGGTCATAGGCCAGCACCTCGCCATCCATGACCGTTCCCGGGGGCAGAAAATCAACAAGCTGCGCGAATTCCGGGAACCGGTCGGTCATCAACTCTTCCCCGCGGGACCAGAGGTAGCGTTCGCCGCCGCGCAGGATCAATTGCCCCCGTATCCCGTCCCACTTTCTCTCGGCTAACCAATCACTTACATCCCCAAGTTCATGTGGCTCCCCATCCACCTGATAGGCCAGGTAGAACGGGTAGGGGCGGCTCAGATCCGCCGTGGGATCAGGCGCTTCGATCAGGCTGTCCCAGCTGACCCTGTCGGGCGACCAATCGCCCATCAGACGGTGCGTCAGCTCGGCTTCCTCGATCCCCGTGGCCTTGGCCAGCGCGCGCGTCATCAGCTTTTGGCTCACCCCCATACGCCAGCCGCCGGTGATCAGCTTGTTGAAGACGAAACGCTCGATCGGCGGCAGACCATCCCAGGCCTCCAGGATCGCGGCTTTGCGCACGTCGTCCTCCGCGTTGTCGAGACCGCGGAGCGTGGCAATCCACCCGCTCAGGCTCTTTTCGATGCGGGTCTTGGGTTCGGGCAGGACCAGCGCGATGGTCTCGCTCAGATCCCCGACCACGGGATAACAGGCCTCGAAAAGCCACAGGGGAATGCCCGCATGCTCGGCCGCCCATTCGCGCAATTTCGTCGTGGTGATCGCCCGGCGCGGACGGCGGCCGGACAGGAGCGCGATGGTCCAGATCCTGTCATCTTCGGGCGCGGTGGAGAAATACTCGGCCAGCGCCGCTGTCTTCACGCTGGTCTTGGTGGTCTGATCCAGCGCGGTGAAGAGGGCCGCAAACGCCTTCACGGCAACTTGCTGGCGAGGAACGCCCCCATCTGCGCGATGGCGTTGTCGGCCGCCGGTGCGCGCCCGGCATGGAGGTGCCAGATATGGGGCAGGCCGGGCCAGAGATCGAGCGTGGCGTCATCCATCGCCGCCACAAGCCGTTTGGCATCCCCGGCCAGTGCCTCCCCCGCGCCCGCCTGGATCAGGGTGGGGGGCAGCCCGGTGAGATCCGCGAAAAGCGGTGAGACCTCGGGCGTATCGCGGGCCATGCCGGGCAAATAGACATCCTTGATCCGCTCGGGCCATTCCGGGGGGATCAGGATCTCGTCCTCCGCGGCCTCAAACCGGCTTGCGATATCGCCTGACAAATCGGCAACCGGCGCCATCAGGCCCAAGGCGGCGGGCATCGGCGCGCCGGTGTCGCGGGCGTGGCAGGCCACTTGCAGGGCGAGGCACCCACCCGCGCTGTCGCCGCAGATTGCGGCGGGCGGGGTTCCGTCGGCCACAAGTGCATCAAACCCGGCAATGGCGTCGGTTTTGGCCGCGGGAAACGGATGCTCCGGGGCAAGGCGATACTTCGGCAACACGGCGCGCATGCCCGCGGCTGCCGCAAGATGGCCTGCCAGCGCCGCATGGGTGCGCGGGCTGCCGATGGTGAATCCACCGCCGTGTAAATAGTAGAGCACCGGCGCATCGCGCGCGATGCCGGCGGGGCGGATATGCAGCGAGCCATCGGGTTTTCGGATCATCGTGGAGGCGCGTGGCAGGGCAGAGCCCAAGGGCGCCGTGATTGCGAACAGCTTGCGAACAACCGGCTGCGACGGGATCAGCCGAAGAACATTGCGGTCCAGATACCGCGCCATGCCGCGCCAGAACCGATCGGTTGTCGTGAGATCTTTCATGGCGCCGTCACCTCCGCCTCTTCCACGTCGTCGAGGCTCTCGCCGCCGAATTCTGTCTCGACCACACCGGCCTCGTAGCCTTGTTCCGACAGCCATTTTGAGAATTGGGCCGTGTAGCCGTGGGTGACAAAGACCCGTTCAGCCCCGGTTTGGGCGATGGCCCAGTTCAGCCCTTTCCAATCGGCATGGTCGCTGACGACGAAGCCGCGATCCGCCGCACGGCGGCGCCGCACCCCGCGCAGGCGCATCCAGCCGGATGCGAAACCCGTTGAGACCGTGCCGAACCGCTTCATCCAGGCCGATCCCAGCGCCGAGGGCGGGGCCAGCACAATCGCGTTGGGGTGGCTTTTGGCATCCACACCGTCGGTCACATGGATCGTCTCGGGCAGGATCTGGCCCTGACCGCGCAGCACCTTGTTGGTGGCCTCCACCGCGCCATGGGTCAGGATCGGGCCGATGGACGGATCCAGAAGCCGCATGATCCTTTGCGCCTTGCCAAGGGCATAAACGCCGAGGACGGCGCGCTTGCCCTCGGCCACGCAGCCCGCCCACCAGGCGTTGAGGTCGCGCTGGAGGATCTCCTGATCCGGCCAATCATAGATCGGCAGGCCAAAGGTGCTTTCGGTGATGAAGGTATGGCAGCGCACCGGCTCAAACGGTTCGGACAGGCCATCATCGATGGTTTTGTAATCGCCTGATGCCACCCAGACCTCGCCGCCAACCTCGACCCGGATCTGGGCCGAGCCCGGGACGTGACCGGCGGGATGAAAGCTGATCGTGGCGTCGCCCATCCGATGTTCGACGCCGTATTGCGTTGTTTCGATGCGGATATCACCCAGGCGATGGCGGATCACCGGGGCGGCGGCATCGGTTGCGAGGTAGGTGCCGTGGCCCGGGCGGGCGTGGTCGGAATGCCCATGCGTGATGAGCGCGCGGGGCACGGGACGCCACGGATCGATGTAGGCGTCGGCGGCGGGGCAATAGATGCCCGCTTCGGTGAATTCCAGAACCATGGCCGGAATATAGGCCGCCCATGGTCCGGGGGCGAGGGGGGCCGTGCGCGACTTAGTCCTCGGGCGGGGGCAACAGGCTGATTTCGCCGGCCGCCTCCAGATCACGGATCACGGCGACGACATCGGCCATGGCGGCTTCACCCTCGGCGGGTTTGGGTGTGCCGAGGCCTTCGGCCTCGTCGCGCAATTGCTCGGCCAAGCGTTTGGAGATGTTTTCCAGCAGGAATTCGACGCTCAACGGCGCGCTGGAGAGGCCCGCGGCGATGGCAACGCTCAAGGTTTCGGCATCCACCTTGCGCACCACGAGAGGCGCATCGCCGGGCTTGAGGCGCATTGCGATATGGGGGAAGGCGAAGATCGATTTGCGCACATCGCTGGCAAAGGGCGCGCTGCGCGTGTTGAGCCCGTCGAGCACCATATCCCGCGCCGCTTGCGGCGTGGAATTGAGGATCGCGCCGATCCGTTCCGCCGCGGTTTTCGTGAAGGCCTGCGTCGGCTGCGCATCAAGGATCGTGGCCACATGGGCCCCGATCCGCTCTACCAGATCCGGTGTGATCGTCTCGGTGAGCGACACGGTATAGGCGAGGATCTGGGCGCGCTCTTCCGACAGGTCCGACAGCAGCTCCGCCGCCTTGGCGACGGAGAGTTTCGACAACAGGACCGAACAGACTTCGGCGCTTTCGCTATCAAGGAGCGGACGCAACCGGCTGACCGGCTGCTTGGAGACGCGTGACCATGGATCGGAGCCCAGTTCAGCCTGGGCGGTCAGGTTGTCGCGCACGCCATCGGCCAGAAAAGGGGACAGAATTTCAAGGGTCTCCGACAGGTTCTCCGGGAAGCTGAGCGCCAGATTGTCGATCCGATGGGTGAAATCACGGACGACTTCCGCCAGCGTCGCGCGGTCGATATGCCCAAGGCCCGAGATCGTATGGGCCAGCTTGGCCTGATGCCGGGTGGGAAGCTTCGCCACGCCGGGCGATACGCCCTGACCCAGCAGAAGGCGCACGATCACGGCCGCCTTTTGCTGCGATGTGAGACGTGACGGCGTGACATCACGCGCCGCATTCCCCGCCTTGCCATCCAGCGTCACCGCCGGACCATCGGCAAAAATATCCTGTAGCATTCCCATGGATCACCCGTTTCGCTTCACCCGCGACAAGGATGTGACCCACAAGAGTTAACAGCCGGTGTCTCCGGGATCGGAGCCGCTGCAGAATTTATTTCGGTTTGAAAGTATTCTACCGCTGGCGCAGCGGGAAACGTCCCGCCGACCGATGTCCTGCGGCGTTTCGAGAGGCGACTATCAGCGGATCAGCTGGACGCTTCTGCCACGCAGGTCATCGCCACGGGATCCCATGTGGATCCATCGGCGCAGCTGATCGCGGCCTCGGTGGAGTGATCGCCCCACATGCACTGGGCGTGCACCAATGCGGGCGCCGAGATCAGAACAAACGCGGCCAAAAGGGTTTTGATCGTCATGAAGGCGGTCTCCCGGAATGCTGGCTTGGATGCCGGGACGTTACCACAGGCCACCCGAAACGCAAAACGCGCCGCTTCGCGTCTCGGGATTGGCGGACGGGTGTCGGGTTACGCGTCGAACACCCGCGCAAAGATCGTATCGACATGTTTGGTGTGGTAGCCGAGGTCGAATTTCTCGTCGATCTCGGCTGGCGATAGGGCGGCCGTCACCTCCGCATCCCCCAACAATTCTTCCCGAAAATCGCGGCCCTCTTCCCAGACCTTCATGGCGTTGCGCTGCACCAGGCGGTAGGCATCCTCGCGGCTGACACCGGCTTGGGTCAGGGCCAGAAGCACGCGCTGGGAATGCACCAGCCCGCGGAACTTGTTCATATTGGCGATCATGTTGTCGGGGTAGATCACCAGCCTCTCGATCACGCCCGTCAGGCGCGCGAGGGCGAAATCCAGCGTGATCGTGCTGTCGGGCCCGATCATCCGCTCCACCGAGGAATGCGAGATATCGCGCTCATGCCAGAGCGCCACGTTCTCCATCGCAGGCACCACGCCCATGCGCACGATCCTGGCCAGACCTGTCAGGTTCTCGGTCAGGACCGGATTGCGCTTGTGCGGCATCGCCGATGAGCCCTTTTGGCCCTTCGAGAAGAATTCTTCGGCTTCCAACACTTCGGTGCGCTGCATGTGGCGGATTTCAGTCGCGACGTTTTCGATGGAACTGGCGATTACACCCAGCGTCGCGAAGAACATTGCGTGGCGGTCCCGCGGGATCACCTGCGTCGAAATCGGTTCGGGGCGCAGACCAAGTCTCTCACACACATGGGCCTCAACCGCCGGGTCGATATTGGCGAACGTGCCCACCGCCCCGGAAATCGCGCCGGTCGCCACCTCAAAGCGCGCCTTTTCCAGACGGTTCCGGTTGCGCTCCATCTCTGCGTAGAAGCGCGCGAAGGTCAGGCCCATGGTCACCGGCTCGGCATGGATCCCGTGGGATCGCCCGATGCGGATCGTCATCTTGTGCTCCATCGCGCGGGTTTTCAGCGCGGCAAGGAGCTTGTCCATATCGTCCAGAAGGATGTCGGCAGCCCGCACAAGCTGGATGTTGAACGTGGTGTCGAGCACGTCGGAGCTCGTCATGCCCTGATGCACGAACCGCGCCTGATCCGCGCCCACATGTTCGGCCAGATGGGTCAGGAATGCGATGACATCGTGCTTGGTCACGGCCTCGATCTCGTCGATGCGGGCGACATCGAATTCCACATCCCTGGCTTTCCACACGGCCTCGGCGTTCTCGCGCGGGATCACCCCCAGATCGGCCTGGGCGTCGCAGGCATGGGCCTCGATCTCGTACCAGATGCGGAATTTGGTGGCGGGGTCCCAGATGGCGACCATCTCGGGGCGGGAATAGCGGGGGATCATGGGCTTGCCTTTCGGGGTGACGTCTGGCTGTCTGCCTGCCTGATAAAAGCACAGCGCGGGGGGGACAAGCCGATGCGGGCGGCTCTTTTGGGACTGGTACTCTTGTCGCACCCGGCCTGGGCACAGGAGTGGCGCGGTTTGACGGGGCCGGAGATTGCCGAGGCACTGACGGATCGGACGCTGCACTATGCGACCGGCGCCACACAGATCTTCTACGCCTCCGGTCGCACGCTCTATACCCACGGAGAGCCCTCCTGGGGCGAAAGGCGCATCGAAGCGGATCAGTATTGCAGCACATGGCCGCCATCCGGTGATTGGGACTGCTACGATGTGGAGGCCGATGGAACCGGGGCGTTCACCTTCGTCGATGCACGCGGAAACCCGTTTATCGGGATCTATGCCGAATGATCACCTTGCCGGAGCTGGAGGGCCTCTGGCGCCTGTCGCGGGTGATCGAGGATGCACGGGCGGGCCTCACCGGACGGCTGGAGGGTGAGAGCCTCTGGAATATGGACGAGGGCGGGCTGATCCAGACGGAAACCGGTATGCTCCACTATGGCAATACCGCGCCGATGCAGGCCACGCGGCGGTATCTTTGGCGCGCCGAGGGCGGGACGTTGCAGGTGTTTTTCGACGATGGCCGCCCGTTCCATGAAGTTCCGCAAGACGGCGGCGAAGCGCTGCATGACTGCCCGCCTGACACCTACCGTGTGACCTACCGGTTCGGGGGGCCGGAGGCCTTTACCACGCGCTGGCACGTGACCGGGCCGCGGAAGGACGCAGTCATCACCAGCACGTTCACGCGCGCCTGACCTTGCGGAAATCCTCCCTTGCCACGGGGCGGGGTCCGGGCGGAGAGTGGCCGGGCCTGCCCTCGTGCCCGACGGAGACCACCCATGCCCTTCCACCGCCTTTTGCCGCTCGCCCTTGTCGCCAGCCTTGCCACCGCACCGCTCGCCGCGCAGGAGGCGTTCATCTGGGTTTATGACGCGGAATTCGCCCTCTTCCCTAGCGATTCTCAGTTGAACCTCATTGCGATCCAACCGGGTGCGGATGCGTCTGGCCCCGAGAACGATCTGCCCTCTGGCCTGATCTGGGGCCATTGCCAGGCCGAATTCGATGGCGGCGAGATTGCCCTGCGGTTCGAGGCCTTTGCCGGGGCGGCGCAGGCGGGGGATCCGGTGGCGTTCACCCTGTCGGGCTCGGACGGATCGTCCTTCACGCTCAGCGCGACCATCGTGAACCGCGGTTTCGATCCGACCGGTGGGGCCGAGATCATCGTGGAGGCGGGCGGGCCGGAAATGACGATGCTGGCCAATTCCGATATCGTCACCTACGGCGTTGTCGGCCTGACGGATTTCATCCTCGATTTCGACCTGTCCACGAACCGCGCCTATGTGGCGGAGTTTGACGAGGATTGCGGCGATCTGTCCGCTGGCGGCGCGTTGCAGCGCCCGGCTGCACCCAGCGGGCCCGCGGCGGCACTGTTCCCCGATGTCGGCCCGGATATCACCGGCCATGTCTGGACCCGGTTCACCGAGGTCAGCGAAGACAATGTCTTTGACACGTTTGTCGAGGTGTTCTACGGCGTTCCGGAAACCGATGATGTGTTGGTGCGTGCGCAATGCGTGATCGGTGCGCAGGGGCCGCTGGTGTCGTTTCAGGTCGCCGCGGATATCGCGGGCCTTGCGGATGGTGATGCGGCCACGTTGCGGGCCACCGCCGCCGATGGCCGGTCGGTCGAGATCCCGGGTAGCGTGATCGGTAGCTTTGCAGAAATCGGCATTTCGGGCATCGAGGCGACGCTGGATGTTTCGGATCCCGCCTGGCTTGTGCTGGCGACCAGCCCGGTTCTGGCGCTGGAGCGGGTTGGCGGGGCGGGTGGCTTTACCCTGACGGGCAATGGCCCCAACACGCTGGGGCCGTTTCTGGCCGATTGCGCCAATATCGATCAGCTTGAGGTGGAAGGCGGCATACGCCCCTCCGCCCCGATCGGGGCGCAGGCGGGTTATCTGGCCTGTGACAATTTCGGGCGCGTCTCCTCGCGCGACACTGGACAGGCGATCAACCTGAATTTCGTGAACGAGAGCAGCGGGTTCCGCGGGCTGACCTGGATCGATCCGGATGGCGTGCCGGTCAACATGGGCGGCCTGAACCCCGGCCAGGCGACCGCTTTCACCACCGATCCCGGCCATGTCTGGATGGCGACGGACGGGCCGGGCAACTGTCTTGAAATGATCCAGCCCGATGCGGGTCAGTCCGAATATCGCCTGACGGTCGAATAACGATTTCAACGGGTTACGCGGCGACGTTCACCTTACTCGGCCGCGTTGTCGGCTGGCTTGGCCCTGGCCATGATCCGGTCCGCCTTCTTGCGGACAAGCACGCTGCGCAGGTCGTGCATCGCCAGAAGCAGACGATCCGTCACGTCCTCCAGATCCTCGTCCGAGGCACGGCTCTGCGCCCAATGGGTGGTGAGGTTCAGGTAATCGACCGCGCGGTGGATGTCGTCGATATCCCGGTCGGCCAGCACCGCTTGGCGTTCCGCGATCCAATCGGCGATGACGGCCTGTTCATCGGCCGTCAGTTGGTGCTCGCCATGGGGTTTGACATTGCCATTGCGGATATTGACCACGGCAATCTCGTCCATCTCGATCCGGCGCTGCCGGTTCTCGGTGGAGACCCGGAACACCGCCGCCCCGTTCTCACGGATGCGGAAATAGTATTCGGGCAAGTCGGTCATGGAGGGCCTGTTCGCGCTGCGTCCTTGGCCTCAGACCATCCGGGCAAAGCTGGCCCGGGTCAAGATGTGCGGGTCAGGGCTTGCGCGCGACGACGAAGTGCGACGGCATCTTCTTGGGATAATCGCCGGCCTCGATGATCTCGAATCCAGCTTGCGTGATGTGGCGCTCCAATTGGGCAACGCTCAGGAAATGCACGAAGGGCGCCTTGCCGAAGACTTGCATGACGGCGATCACCGGTTTCAGCCAGCGTTTGCGTTCGCCGATGCACGGCGTCTTGCTGATGAAAAGCGCGCTCGACGGCAACTGGTCGTAGATGCGGGAGAGCGTGGCGTCGAGGTCCTTGACCAGATGCAGCAGATTGAAGGCAAGGATGGCATCGAATTGGCCGTCCAGCCCCGGATCACCGATGCGGCCCGCCACGGGGGTGACGTTGCGGATGGAGGCGTCCCACAGCTTGGCGCGCCCGATTTCCACCATCTCGGTCGAGACGTCGCTGGCCGTGATATGGGCCACATGGGGGGCCAGCAGGATCGCGGTGGAGACCGTGCCGCAGCCGATTTCCAGCACGCGATCATCGCTGTGCAGATGGGCGCGGGTGCGCTCCAGCGTGGCCTCGTAGGCCGGCACGTCGCCGATCTTGCTCTTGGCATAGCGCGGTGCGGCTTTGTTCCAGAATTCAGCGTCCGGGGCGGGGGTGGTTGCGGGCATGTCGGCCTCCTGTGTTCGCTTTGACGATAGCGCAGGGGCGAGTCGAACGAAATTGCATGGATTGGAATAGATGCTATGCATTGGCGTATGGGAACGAATTGGTCCGCCATCAAATTCGACTGGAACCATGTGCGCGCCTTCATGGCGACGGCCGAGTTGGGCAGCCTGTCCGGCGCCGCGCGGGCGCTCGGCACGACGCAGCCCACCGTCGGTCGCCAGGTGACGGCGCTGGAGGAGGATCTCGGCGTGGCCCTGTTTGAGCGGGTGGGGCGCGGCCTGGTGCTGACGCCGTCCGGCAAGGCCGTGCTGGATGAGGTGCGCCCGATGGGGGAGGCGGCGTTGCGTGTGTCGCTGGTGGCGGCGGGCCGCGTGGAGGACGTGCGTGGCACTGTCTCGATCAGTGTGTCGGACCTCGTGGCGACCTATCTGGTGCCGGATCTGCTTATGGAATTGTCCGCCCGGGTGCCGGAGATCGTTGTCGATCTTGTGGTGACCAATGCCATTTCGGATCTGATGCGGCGCGACGCCGACATCGCATTGCGCCATGTGGAGCCGGACCAGCCGGACCTGATCGCGCGCCGGGTCCGGTCAGGCGAGGCCGGGCTTTGGGCCAGTGCCGGGTTTCTGCAACGCCACGGGCGGCCCCAGAGTATCGCCGATCTGGCCGGGCTACCCTTTGTCGGCATGTCCGAGCCCGCGCAGATGCTGAGCTATCTGCAATCCTGGGGTTTGCCGACCTGCGAGGCCGATATCCGCGTCCATACCGACAGCATGATCGTGGCCTGGGAGATGGTGCGGCAGGGCGTGGGCCTTGGCGTGATGTCCGACGAGATTGCGCTCAGAACCGAGGGGGTGGAGCGCGTCTTGCCCGACTTTGCGCCGCTGCCGGTCCATATGTGGCTGACGACCCATCGTGAGTTACGCACCAGTCAGCGGATCCGGGTTGTGTTCGACGTCATCGCCGAGGTGCTGACCCGCTAGCCGCGCATCGGCGCAAGGCCCTTCGCGATCCAGCGCTGTGCGACGATGAAGACGACCAGCGGCGGCAGCATGGCGATGGCGGCCAGCGCCAACGAGGATGGTGAGCCGATCTGCAGAAGGGCGATGCCGCTGACGACCGTGGCCCGTTCCGGTGCCGAGGGCGATGCGATGAGCGGCCAGAGATACTGATTCCAGCCCAGAACGAAAAAGAAGGCCAGAAGGGCGGCGATGACCGGCAGGCTGAGGGGCAGGATGAAGTGGAAAAACACCCGCATCGGCCCCGCCCCGTCGATCCGCGCGGCCTCGATCACTTCGGGCGGGAGCTGCATCATCTGCGAGCGCAGGATCAACGTGCCAAGCCCGGTGGCCGTGACCGGCAGGATCAGCCCGGTATAGGTGTTCAGAAGGCCCAAAGCATCGGTGATGAGGATCGTAGGCAGGATGCGGCTTTCGATGGGCAAGAAGAGCGGCAAAAGGATCAGGGGCATGATCGCCGAGGCGAAGGGCAGGCGGAAGAAGACCAGCGCATAGGCCGCCAGCAGCGAGACAAGGGTTTTCACAAGCGCGACGCAAAGTGCGATCACGAAAGAGGTGCGCAGCATTTCGGCGAGCGGCGGACGGGATGCGGTGCTGGTGGTAATGATGGCCTCAACGGCGGAGAGATCCGACCCAAGGACGATGCCGATCAGCAGCCCGAGCGGCGCCAGCATGAACGCGCAGCCCAGGATCAGAATCAGGTGGTCGGTCAGGCGGACGCGCGGCATGGGCAGGGCGTATCGCGTGGGGTCGCGCGGGGCAAGCTGTGGGGCATGTGTCGATGCGGCGTGGGGGGCGCTGCCCCCCGTCCTGCGGACTCCCCCCGGGGTATTTTGAACTAATGGAAGGGAGGCGCGTATGCGGGTATCGCCGTCGCGTTGCGGGCGCGGCCTGGGATATGGGCTCGGGATGGTGCGGCCGGTCCGTGGGTGGATCCGGCGTGACATGGGGCGAGGCGGCGCCGCCTCCTGTCAAGGGGCGGAGCGGTTCGGAAGACCCGGTATATGGAACCGGGATGCCGGCGGTTTGGTGCGGGGTGTTTGAACTTGGCCCAATGAGGGGGCTGTCTTCGCTCGGATCCCGCGCGAACCGTCCTCGTGATGTGGCCACGGGAGGAGGTGTCCCATGGCGGGGTTAAGAAGGGGTGAAGATCGAAGGTTTTGTGGCACCTTGGCCGAAGAGGCAGTCCAGCAGGGCCGTCAGTGCGCCGGCCGTGTCGGGCCGCCCGCGCGCTTGCAGATCGTCGAGGCCGACAAAGGCCCCGTAGAACAGGATGCCGAGGTTGCGGGGGCGGTCGCAGGCCTCCAGCAGATCCTCCACATAGGTGATGCGCGCCGCATCGATCTCGGCCACGGCCTTGGCGACCGCGTCATCGCGGAGCGACCAGGCGCGGATCGCGGGTTCGATCAGGAGGCCACCGAAGCGGTCAGGCGCGCCGTCATTGGCGATCCGGGCGAGGGCGCGGAGTTTGGCCTCAGCTGAAGGGAGGTCGGCAAGCCCGTCTATGATGCCGGTGAAGGCCTTGTCTTGCCACAACGCCAGCATCGCGGCGTGAAAGGCCGGGACGTCCTTGAAATGCCAGTAAAAGCTGCCCTTTGACGTGCCGAGCTGGCGCGCCAGTTTCTCGGCCTTCACCGCATCGGGCCCGTCCGCTGCCAGCGCGCGGAAGCCCGCGGCGATCCAATCATCGGGGGTGAGGCGATTTGTCATTCGGCCACCATACGGTAGCGTATTGCGGGCCGCAATCACTTCGCCATACGGTGGCGTATGGAATCAGAAAGCGAGGTGTTCCAATGCAATCTCAATCCCTCAACATTCCTTTTGCCGTCGCCGGAGGCCTGTTCTTTGCCACGGCGGCGATCCACGCTTTCATGGGCGGGCCGGAGATCAACGCGCCCATTCAGGCCAGCGATCTCAACGCGTTGATCCGCTCCATCTCCGCCGTTGTCTGGCACGCATTGACGGCGCTGTTCGTGGTCTTCGGCCTGGCGCTGCTCTGGACCGCGCGGCACGCGAACCGGGCGCTTGTCGTCACAATCCTGGCCGTCAACCTGGCCTTCATCGCGCTGTTTGTCGTGATCGGCATCGTGTTGCTGGGCACCGTGGGCGTGATGTTGCAGTGGGTGCTGTTTGCGGCGATTTCGGCGGTGATGCTCTGGGGCATGGCAAGGGAGCGGGCGGCGCGATGAAACCGTGAGGTCGACGGCCCTTGAATTGCGTTCAGAGCCTTGAGACGTTGGGGCGTCATCGGAGGCGTCACGTCATGGGATATGTCAAAGCCACACTCGCGGCTTGCGCGATTGCACTGGCCGGGCCGGCCTTCGCGCAAGACGTGGTCCTAACGGGCGATGTCTGGTCCGTCTGCGGCCTGGATGGTGTGCTGACCTGGCACGACACAAGGTTGGTCTTCACCACGCAGAGTGACGGGGCCGAGGGGCAGGATCTGGCCGGGTATTTCGATTGGCGGAGCAGCGGTGGCCATGCCGGGCGGGAGCACTTTGTCGGCGTTCTGCGACATGACGGAACCCTTGCCTTGCAAGGGGTGTCGATGGATGGCGGCGCGGGCCTTGTGATCTCCCGTTATGTTGGGCGCCTGTCCGATGATGGACAGACGATTTCCGACGGGATCTGGCTCGACGGGGCACCCGGTGTCTGGGCCGCGCGACAAGACGGGGGCCGTGGCACGGCCGTTGGACTATGCGAGGTTGCGGCACAATTATCCTGATCAAGGGCGGGCCACGGGCGCCCGCCCACCCGGATCCTACGTCAAGGACGCGCAGAAATCCTGAATGCGGGTACAGGCTTCCGTGAGGTTCTCGTCCGACGTTGCGTAGCTGACGCGGAAGGCGGGCGAGAGGCCGAATGCGCCGCCAAACACCACGGCGACACCCTTTTCCTCCAGCAAAGCCGTTGCGAAGGTCTCGTCGGTATCGATCTTGGTGCCAGCGGGCGTGGTCTTGCCCATGCAGCCGTGGATCGACGGGTAGACGTAGAAGGCGCCTTCGGGCGTGGGGCATTGGATGCCTTCGGCCGCGTTCAGCATATCCACCACCAGATCCCGGCGGCGCTTGAACGTCTCGTTATTGGGGGCGAGGAAATCCTGCGTGCCGTTCAGCGCCTCGACCGCGGCCCATTGCGAGATGGAGCAGGGGTTGGAGGTGCTTTGCGACTGGACCTTGCGCATCGCCTTGATCAGCTCTTCCGGGCCCGCGGCGTAGCCGATCCGCCAGCCGGTCATCGCATAGGCCTTGGAAACGCCGTTGCAGGTGAGCGTACGGTCATAAAGGCCGGGTTCAACCTCAGCGGGCGTGGCGAATTCGAAATCGTCATAGACGAGATGCTCGTACATGTCGTCGGTCATCACCCAGACATGGGGATGTTTCATCAGCACGTCGGTCAGGCCCTTGAGTTCATCTGCCGTGTAGCCCGCGCCGGTGGGGTTGGAGGGCGAGTTGAAGATGAACCATTTGGTGTTGGGCGTGATCGCGGCCTCCAACTGATCCGGCGTGATCTTGTAGCCGGTCTGGGACGGGCCTTCGACGAAGACGGGTTCGCCGCCTGCCAGAAGGACCATATCCGGGTAGGAAACCCAGTAGGGCGCGGGAATGATGACCTCGTCGCCTGGGTTCATTGTGGCCATCAGCGCGTTGTAGAGAATCTGCTTGCCGCCGGTCCCGACCGAGACCTGCGCGGGCGTGTAGTCCAGCCCATTGTCGCGCTTGAATTTGGCGCAGATCGCCTCTTTCAGCTCCGGGATGCCATCGACGCCGGTATATTTCGTCTTGCCCGCATCCATCGCCGCCTTGGCCGCATCCTTGATATTTCCGGGCGTGTCGAAATCCGGCTCACCGGCGCCGAGGCCGATCACGTCCTTGCCCTGACGCTTGAGTTCAGCGGCGAGGTTGGAGACGGCGATGGTGGGCGAGGGCTTCACGCGGGCGAGGGTGTCGGAAAGGAAGGGCATCGTGTCGCGTCCTTGGTGGTGGGCGCCCGGTCTATACAGGCTATAACATACAAAGTCTGCTTACGGCGGGCCGTGCGCGCCTTCAACCATTCAAAAGGACACATCCCATGGGCGATCTGTCGCTATCCTCTCCGACTTGGTTCGATGCCGAGACCACCACGTTTGGCGATCGCGTCACTGGCGCGCGGGAGGCGGCGGGCCTGGGCCAGCCGGAACTGGCGAAACGGCTGGGTGTGAAGGTCAAGACCATCCGGGCCTGGGAAAACGACCAGTCCGAACCGCGGGCCAACAAGCTGTCGATGCTGGCCGGTATCCTTGGCGTATCGATGATGTGGCTTCTGAGCGGTGAGGGCGACGGGCCGGACGGGCCCGATGTGGTTGAACGCATGGACGAGGATATGGAGCGGATCTTGCTGGATCTGCGGCAATTGCGGCTCGACCAATCGCAACTGGCGGAGCGTGCGGGCCGGTTGGAGAAGCGCCTGAAGGCGGCCTTGGGCGGCTGATGTCCGAGACACGTGAGATCCGGCTGAAGCGCCTGCGGATGCGGGCGTGGCACCGGGGCATCAAGGAGATGGATCTGATCCTCGGCGGGTGGGCCGATGCGCATCTGGCGGATGCCGACGATCAGGCGCTTGATGCCTTCGAAGCGGTGCTGGCCGAGGCGGACCACGACCTTTACCAATGGGTGTCGGGGCAGGCGGACGCACCTGCGGGCCTGTCGCCCATGCTGGATCGCATCGCCGCCGACATGACGCCGACCCTGGGCCGCGGCGCCTGATTTCAAAGGCTTTTTGGCGCTTAACGGAATTTTTCCCTTTTTCTCCGAATCTTGCTCGAAAGCAGTGATTGCGGAGCTTAAATCATGAGTATGCATGCGCCTCTGGCCACGCCGACCCAGACCGGGTTCGAAGCGGCTTATCTGGAATCCCTCGCCATGGTGGAGCGCCTGCATCGGCTGCTTCTCGATGTCATCAAGGACGAATTCGAGCGGTTGGGGGTGTTGGATATCAACGCCGTTCAGGCGCTGTTGCTGTTCAATATCGGCGACAACGAAGTCACTGCGGGCGAGTTGAAATCGCGCGGCTACTACCAGGGCTCCAACGTCAGCTACAACCTCAAGAAGCTGGTCGATATGGGCTACATGCACCACCAGCGCTGCGAGATTGACCGCCGCTCCGTGCGCGTGCGGCTGACCGATAAAGGGCGCGATGTGCGCAACACGGTCGAGGGCCTCTTCGAGCGGCACGCCGAAGGACTTGAGAAGCAGGGTGTTCTGAACGCGGACGGGATGGATCGGTTGAACCATTCCCTCAAGCGGATCGAACGCTTCTGGTCCGACCAGATCCGCTACATCTATTAAACCACTGCCTGCGTAACCAGTGTTGGGACGGGCGGGGGCAGTGGTCCGCCCACCCACATTGTCTTGCGGCAGCGTCCGGCGCTCCTAAGGTGCCTGTTTGAGGCGGGCGGGCCCCGCGTGATGTGATCTCAAGGACGTGCAACGCCATTGGAACCCATAGGCCACTCCAGTCTGCCGGTTCACCGGACATCTGCGGCGGACGGCACTTCTAAGCGCACACACCTTCTTCGCCGACGGATCAGAGCCCTGATCCGGAACGGCGTCAGTTGGTTTCCACGGCTCCGAGCGCCGGAAGCTCGGGCAAGGTGTAGCCTGCCTCTTCCAAAGCCGGGCGGACCTGATTGTCGAGAGACCGCCGCACGATCGGACCCCGAAAATGCAGCACCACGATGCCATCACCATTGATGAAGAATGTCTCGGGCATTGCAACAACACCCCAATCGCGCCCGTTGCGGGCCTGGGGATCGGCCCCGATCAGATCGTAGGGATTGCCCAATTCGTCGAGGAACGACAGGGCCTGGCTTTCCCGGTCGCGGTAGTTCACGCCGTAAAGGGGAACGCCAGCCTCGGCCAGCGCGGTCAGCGTCGGGTGTTCCGCACGGCAGGGCGGGCACCAGGAGGCGAAGAAATTCAGGATCACCAATTCCTCCCCCTCAAGCGCGGCGCGCGTCAGAAGGGCGGAGCCGGGTAGCTCGACCAGATCGAGCGCCGGGGCGGGATTGCCTTGCTGAACCGACGGCAGGGAGGTGGTGTCGACCCCGGCGCTCAGCGCATCGCGGTTGTTCATCAACTGCCAGCCCGCGATGCCGAAGAAACCGCCCGTGAGCGCCAACGGCAGGATCATCAACCAATTGACTTTCATCGGGCGGCCCCACGTCCGCGGCGGGATTCGACCTCATCCAGGTGGCGGGCCACGCGCCGCGCGCGCCAGATCGACCCGCCGACCAAGGCAATCAACAAGATCAGGGTGCCCGCATAGGCTGACAGGACCTCTACGGCATATTGCCCCAGATCCACCATCATGCCATCCGCTCCTGCGCGATCAGCGCCTTGACCCGGCGGGCGCGGATTTCGGTGCGGGTGCGGTAAAGAACGAGGGCGAGAAACAGGAACCCGAAGCCCGCCATGACCGTGATCAGCGGGTACCAGAAGACATCCGCGATGTTCTGTTCCGCATCGAGCGAGAGCGTCGCGCCCTGATGCAGGCCCTGGTTCCAGAACACCAAGGCATAGCGCGAGATCACGGCGAAGACTGACCCGACAAGGCACAGCACCGCTGTCAGATCCGCCGCCTGATCGGGGTTCTCGATGGCCTCCCACAGGGCCATGAAACCGAGGTAGAACAGGAACAGGATCAGGAACGAGGTCAGGCGCGGATCCCATTCCCACCACGTGCCCCACATCGGCTGCCCCCAGACCGCCCCGGTGAAGAGCGCGATCAGCGTAAAGACCATGCCGACCGGTGCGGCCGCCTTGGCCGCCAATGCGCTGACATGGTGGCGGCGCACGACCCAGATCAAAGAGGCCACCAGCATCATCAGCCAGGCGTTCACCGCCATGATGGCGGAGGGCACATGCACATAGATGATCTTGACGGTCGATCCCTGGCGGAAGTCATTGGGGGTAAAGAAGAACCCCCAGACCAGGCCCACCACAAGGCAGACCGCCGCGATGGCCGATATCCAGGGCAGAAGCGCGCCGGAGGTGGCCATGAACCGCCGTGGGTTCGCATATTCCCAGATCGAGGACATGGCCGGACCATAGGCCTGTGATTTGGGGGTCACAATGGGACGTTCTGGCGCAAAGCTAGCGCAGATTGACGCGGAGTGCGGCGGCCGCGGCAAACGGCAAAAGTGCGGCGGCGCCGAGGGTGATTCCGGCGGTCAGGACAAGCGGCGTTGTCGCATCCAGGCCCTGCGCGCCCCGGGTCGCGGCCAAGGCCCCGAAGAGCAGCGTCGGGACGTAGAGAGGCAGCACGAGGAGCGACAGGAGAAGCCCGCCGCGCTTGATGCCCACGGTCAGGGCCGCCCCGAATGCGCCGATGATGGAGAGCGCGGGTGTGCCCACGAAGAGCGAGGCGATCAGCCACGGATAGGCCGCGCCGGGCAGGTTCAGCAGGATGCCCAGAACCGGGGCGGCGGCCACAAGCGGAAGGCCGGTTGTGAGCCAATGGGCGAGCGCCTTGAGTGCGGCCACGGATTCAAGCGGCAAGGGGGATGTCGCGAGCAGGTCGAGTGTCCCGTCCTCCCAATCGAGCTGAAAGATCCGGTCGAGCGACAGGAGGCAGGCCAGCAATGCGCCGAGCCAGAGGAGGCCCGCCGCCATTTCGCTCAACCGTCCGGTTTCGGGGCCGACACCAAACGGGACGAGCGCCGTGAAGATCAGGAAGAAGGCCAGCGAAAGGCCAAAGCCGCCCCCGGCGCGGATGGCCAGCGAAAGGTCGCGTTTCAGGAGGCCGATCATGAGAGTGCCCCCACAAACGGATCGTCGGCGAAAGGGTCGGAGGCGGGCAGGCCCTTGGCAATGAACGGCGTGATATCCAGCGTGCGGGCATTGGAAAGGCCCAGATCGATATGGGTGGCAATGAGCGCCGAGCCGCCCTGGGCCAGGTGCGCCTCCACGGCGGTGGCAAAGCGGGCGGTGTTTTCAGCGTCGAGCGACACGGTCGGCTCATCGAGGCACCAGATCGGTCGGCCCGTCACCAGAAGGCGGGCGAGGGACAGGCGGCGCTTTTGGCCCGCCGACAATTCGCCCGCGCGGCGATCTGCGAGGGGGTGCAGATCGAAGGCGGTCAGCGCGGGCGTGATGTCATCGGTGCCGAAGATGCTGGCCCAGAAGGTGAGGTTCTCGGTGACGCTCAATTGCGCCTTCAACCCGTCGGCATGGCCTGCATAGGCAATCGCGTCCTCCTCGTGCATGATCGTGCCGGTGATCGGGGGCGTGAGCCCCGCGAGCGTGCGCAGGAGCGTAGTCTTGCCCGCCCCGTTTGGACCGCGCAGGATCAGTGCCTCGCCCGCCTCTACGGAAAACGACACAGAGGCAAGGACTTGCGCGGGGCCGCGGGCGCAGGCGAGATCGGATACGCGGAGCGTCATGGGCGATAGCGGTAGCCGGTTTGGCGCAGGTGGGGAAGGGGCGCGGTGGCGGAACGCCCACCCGCCCACCCCGTCCCGCCACCGCGCCCGCGGATGTCGGCGTGTTTTGCAAATGTGCGAGGGGGCGTTGCCCCCGTCGCCGATGGCGACGCCCCCGGGGGCTTTGAGAACCAGTGGAAGAGGTGGCGAAGGGGCTTGTCAAAACGGTATGCAATGGCATACAGAACGCGGGAGAGACGTTTTGTTCCATTGATGGGGCGCCGTTTGAATGGCACCCCGGAACGGAACAGACCCACATTCGCAGCTTTCACACCGGACAGGAGCAGCCCGTATGCCCATCACCGTTGGCCACGATTCCGCAAAGACCCGCAAGACATTGACCGTGGGGGACCAGTCGGTCGCCTATTACTCCATCGCCGCCGCCGAAGAGGCGGGGCTGGGCGATTTCTCCAAGCTGCCCGCCGCCCTGAAGGTGGTGCTGGAGAACATGTTGCGGTTCGAGGATGGCAAGACCGTCTCCGTCGACGATATCAAGGCGTTCAGCGAATGGGCGACGCAGGGCGGTAAGAACCCGCGCGAGATCGCCTATCGCCCGGCGCGTGTGCTGATGCAGGATTTCACCGGCGTACCGGCGGTGGTGGACCTCGCCGCGATGCGCGACGGGATCAAGGCTCTGGGGGGCGACCCGCAGAAGATCAACCCGCTCAACCCCGTCGATCTGGTGATCGACCATTCGGTCATGATCGACGAGTTTGGCAATCCGCGCGCGTTCCAGATGAACGTGGACCGGGAATATGAGCGCAACATGGAGCGCTACACCTTCCTGAAATGGGGCCAGACCGCGTTCAACAATTTCCGTGTCGTCCCCCCCGGCACTGGCATCTGCCACCAGGTGAACCTGGAATATCTGGCGCAGACCGTCTGGACCGACACCGACCAGTCGGGCGCCGAAGTGGCCTATCCCGACACGTTGGTCGGCACCGACAGCCACACAACGATGGTCAACGGGGCCGCTGTTCTGGGTTGGGGCGTTGGCGGGATCGAAGCGGAGGCGGCGATGCTGGGACAGCCGATTTCGATGCTGATCCCGGAAGTGGTGGGCTTCGAGTTGACTGGTCAGATGGTCGAAGGCACGACCGGCACGGACCTTGTGCTGAAAGTGGTTGAGATGCTGCGCGCCAAAGGTGTGGTCGGCAAGTTCGTGGAATTCTACGGCAAAGGGCTCGATACGTTGCCTCTGGCCGACCGCGCGACGATTGCCAATATGGCCCCGGAATACGGCGCGACCTGTGGCTTCTTCCCCATCGATGGTGAGACGCTCCGCTACCTGCGCACCACGGGCCGGGATGAGGATCGGATTGCATTGGTTGAAGCCTACGCCAAGGAAAACGGCTTCTGGCGCGGCGATGATTATGCCCCGGTTTATACCGATACCCTGCACCTCGACATGGGCACCATCGTGCCCGCGATCTCGGGGCCGAAACGGCCACAGGATTACATCTCGCTCGACAAAGCGGCGACCGCGTTCCACGCCTATGTCGAAGGCCAACGCAAGGGCACGACCGTGGCCGCAGACTGCAAGACACGGTGGGAGGCAGAGGGCGGGCAGCCTGCGCCTGCGGATATTCCCGGCGATACCGGCAGCCACGCGATGGGCTACAATAAGGATGCGGGCTATCAGCTTCACGACGGGTCCATCGTGATCGCCTCGATCACGTCGTGCACCAACACGTCGAACCCCTATGTGATGATCGGGGCCGGTCTGGTGGCGCGGAAAGCCCATGAGAAGGGGTTGACGCGCAAGCCGTGGGTCAAGACCTCGCTCGCGCCGGGCTCGCAGGTCGTCAGCGCCTATCTGGAAGCGGCGGAGCTGCAGGACGATCTGGACGCCATCGGCTTCAACCTTGTCGGCTATGGTTGCACCACCTGCATCGGCAATTCCGGGCCGCTGGAGCCGTCGATTTCCAAGACGATTCACGACAATGACCTGATCGGGGTCAGTGTCCTGTCGGGTAACCGCAACTTCGAAGGCCGGATCAGCCCCGATGTGCGTGCCAATTACCTCGCGTCGCCGCCGCTGGTGGTGGCCTATGCCCTGGTGGGGGACATGAATGTCGACATCACGACCGAACCGCTGGGCCAGGACAAGGATGGCAACGATGTCTACCTGAAGGACATCTGGCCAACCCAGAAGGAAATCGCCGATCTGGTCGAGAAGACCGTGACGCGCGACGCCTTCCAGGAGAAATACGCCGATGTCTTCAAGGGTGACGAGAAATGGCAGGGCGTGGACGTGCCGCAGCAGGAAACCTACGACTGGCCCGCGACCTCGACCTACATCCAGAACCCACCCTACTTCCAAGGCATGACGATGGAGACCAAGGAGATCGAGAATATCGAAGGGGCCAAGGTTCTGGCGCTTCTGGGCGATATGATCACCACCGACCACATCAGCCCCGCGGGTTCGTTCAAGGAGAGCCACCCCGCGGGCCAGTATCTGGTGGAGCGGCAGGTCCCGGTGCGGGAGTTCAACTCCTACGGGTCGCGGCGCGGCAACCACGAAGTGATGATGCGCGGCACGTTTGCCAACATTCGCATCAAGAACGAGATGCTGGATGGGGTTGAGGGCGGCTATACGCTCGGACCGGATGGCGAACAGATGTCGATCTTCGATGCCGCCATGGCGTATCAGGAGCAGGGTACGCCGCTGGTCGTGTTCGGCGGTGAGCAATATGGCGCCGGCTCCAGCCGCGACTGGGCGGCGAAGGGCACGAACCTTCTGGGTGTGAAGGCGGTTATCGCTGAAAGCTTTGAGCGCATCCACCGCTCCAACCTCGTGGGTATGGGGGTGATCCCGTTTGAGTTCACGGGCGGTGACACGCGCAAGAGCCTCGGATTGAAGGGCGACGAGACGGTTTCGATCCACGGGCTCGACAGCGTGACGCCACTGGCCGAGGTGCCTGCAACGATCACGATGCGGGACGGGTCGACCAAGGAGATTACCCTGAAATGCCGGATCGATACCGGTGTCGAGATCGAATACATCGAGAATGGCGGCGTGCTGCACTACGTGCTGCGCAACCTGGCCAAAACGCCCATGGCGGCGGAGTAAGCGGCCATTACCTGAAACGATGCGGGGTCCCTTCGGGGGCCCCGTTTCACATCAGGACATCAACCCGACCTGATCGTAGTCCGAGCGTACCCAATCTTCGAACCCGATACCGGTGGCATCGTGGGCGGCGCCATAGGCATCCAGCAGTTTGTTCACGATGGCGGCGCGGCCCCAGGGGTTATGGATGAAGCGTGGAGCCAGTTGTTTGCGCGCCTCGGCCAGGGGCACGCCTTTGGACACATGCAAATAGATCGTAGCGGCGAGGCCCGTGCGATCGGAGCCGGATTTGCAATGGATGACCATCGGCTTCGGCATCTCCCGCAATGCATCCAGCAGGCCCAGAAGCGCGTCTTTCCGGGGCAGGATGATGGCGCGCATTTCCAACGCCCGAAACTCGAGCCCCAGCTCGGCGCAGGCGGCCGCTTCGATCCGGCTTGGGGGGGACGTGTCGCCGCGCAGGGTCAGAACCGAGGCCGCGCCCATCGCCTTCAGCTGCGCAAGACGTGATGGGCTGGGATGATTGTGGCGCCATACATCGTCATCAAGTTTGTGGAAGTTGGTCCAGAGCGTCCGCAGAAACCCATGATCCTTCAACCAATACAGGCGCAGCCGGTCGGTGGGCGTGAAGGGGGCGGGCTGCGTCATGGGGCGCGCGGTAACATGGGCGGCATCGGCGCGTCCAGACGGCTTGCGCCGCGGCATTGGCGGAGCCAAAGTTGCCACCATGAAAGGATTTCCCGATCTTCCGCCACTTTGGCTGCTGGCGTTCATGGCCCTTGCATGGCTGTTGGCGCGGTTTGTGCCGTTGGTCGGTGTCCAATCGACCCTACTACAACTGGCCGGGATGGCGCTATCGGCGGCGGGATTTGCTTTGATCGGCTGGTCCGCCCTTTGGTTCTGGCGCAAGAAAACCACGATTGAACCGCATCACGCGCCGGGCACCCTGATCGTGGAAGGGCCGTACCGGATCGGCCGCAACCCGATCTATCTGGGCATGATCGCGATTCTGACGGGTCAGGTCCTCTGGCTTGGCGCGCTCAGCCCGGTGATCCTGCCACCGATCCTATTGCTGATTCTGACAGCGCGGTTTGCCAAGCCCGAGGAAGCGGGGCTGATTGCGGCCTTTGGGCAGGAGGGGCGCGATTACCTGTCGCGAACGCGCCGGTGGATCTGAGGAGGCCTGCCGCGGATCGCCGCGTGTCACATCGTCTCGCAAAGGCTTGATTGGCCATCCTTGCGACGATCCACTACCTCTCAAGGCCACGGGACAACCAACGGACGACCAGCAGATGACAAACCGCCTGATATTGACCACGGCCCTCGGGCTGACCCTCTCCGCCGCGCCTGCGCTGGCAGATGGCCCGGTTGTGGTGGAGCTTTTCACGTCCCAGGGGTGTTCGTCTTGCCCGCCTGCGGACCGGTTGCTGGGAGAATTGGCCGCGCGTGACGACGTCATCGCCTTGGCGCTTCACGTGGATTACTGGGACTATATCGGTTGGGCCGATACATTTGCGGATGCGGCCTTCACGGCGCGTCAGCAGGGCTATGGCCATGCGGCCGGCTCCACGGTTGTCTACACGCCCCAGATGGTGGTCGGCGGTGTGGATCACGTTGTGGGGTATCGCCCGATGGAGGTGGCGGACCTGATCGTCGCCCATCGCGAAACACCCAATCCCGTCACGGTCGAGGCCAGCGCCGCCGAAAGCGGCTGGCAGGTCACCGCCGTCTGGACCGGGACCGGCGCGGCGCCGGGCATGGTGGTTCAACTGGTCACCTACACGCCGATGGAACAGGTGGAGATCACCCGCGGCGAGAATGCCGGGCTGTCCGTCGCCTATTACAATATCGTTCAGGATTGGCAGGTTGTGGCGGAATGGGCCGGTGCCACACCGTTCGAAGCCCAGGTTGTCCCGACCGCCGATATGCCCCACGTGGTGATCGTGCAATCGCGCGACCACGGCGCGATCCTCGGGGCGGTTCAACTCGACTGATCCTCCGGTGCCGCGCCCCGTGCCCGCGCGGCCTTGGCGGCGGCTTTCGAGGCGCGTTCCGGCTTCCACCTGTTATGCACCCAGAACCATTGCTCCGGCGCGGAACGCACCCGCGCGGCGAGGCTGTCGTTCAGCGCCGCGGTCATGGTGTCGGGATCCGTATGGGGAACCGGGGCCTCCAGTTCGATCGTGAAATCAAGGCCGTTTTCGGCGCGGGTGGAATAGATCGGGATCAGCAGGGCCTCGTATTTCAGCGCCATTTCGGCGGCGGCGGTCGAGGTCGGGGCCGGATGGCCCAGAAACTCGAAGATCTGTCCGTCATAGAGGTATTGATCGATCAGGATCGCGCCCTGCGCGCCGGACCTGAGGTGTTTGACGAACCCGGCCAACCCCCGCCTGTCGCGGGTGAACCCGCCGCCGCCGACATTCTCGATCGTCGCGATGTAGTGTTCGTTGAGGTAATCGTTGTTGAGCGGACGGTAGAGGCCACCCATCTGGTAGCCACGCACGTTCAGCGCCGCGCGGCCAGCCTGATAATTCCCGTAATGGCCCGAGATGAACAGGATCGGACGGCCTGCCGCTCGTGCCTCCTCCGCCGCCGCCCAACCGGGGCCGTCGGGATGCCAGGCCTGTGCGCGCGCCATCTGGTCGTCAGTCGCGTAATTCTCCATCACGACGCGGCCCACATTATCAAGCACGGCGTCGGCAATCCGGGCCCGGTCGCGCGCGTCCATCTCGGGGAAGACCATCGCCAGATTGTCCAGCGCCTGCCGTTTGCGCCCCGAAAGCGGGCCAATGATGCGGCGGAAGAGCCAGCCCATGGCAGCCACGCGGATCCGGTGGGGCAGGCGCAGCGCCAGCCAGATCAGCCCGCGCCACAGGCGGTCGACGATCCAATCTGTGGGTCGGCGTCCGGGCTGCTGGGCCATGATCTCACGCTCCGGGGGCAGGAGGGGCGGGTGTGGAACGAACGGGCCCGCGTGCGGCACGGGTTTCGCGGTGCCAGACATAGACACCGGCCCCAACGATCACAAGCGCGCCGAGGATGGTGACGGCATCCGGCACCTCGTTGAAAGCGAAAATGCCCCACATCGTGGAAAACACCACACCGGCATATCCGAAAGGCGCAACCGCCCCGGCCTCGGCCACGGTAAGGGAGCGGATAAGGCAAAGCTGCCCGGCAGCGCCTAGAATTCCAAGGCCGAGATAAATCAGCCAATCCACGGTTGCGGGCGGCTGCCAGACCGGCACCGCAAGGGCCGAGGCAACCAGAGTTCCGATCAGCGCGGTATAGAGAAACGAGGTCAGGATCGGTTCATCCCGGCCTAGAAACCGCGTGGTCAGCCCGTAGGAGGCGTAGAACAGGCCAGCCGCGAGCGGCAGGAGGGACGGCCATGTCATCACGTCCGCGCCGGGGCGTATCACGATCAACGCGCCGGTGAGGGCGAGTGCAATGCCGATGATGCGGCGCGGGCCCAGGCGTTCGCGTAAGATCAGCGCGGCGCCGAGGGTCAGGATGACGGGGTGGATATTCATCACCGCCGTGGCCGACGCGATCTCAAGGAACGACAGCGAGGTGAAAAAGCAGTAGGTCGCGGCGAAGAGAAAGGCGGAGCGCAGGAGTTGCAGCCCGATATGCCGCGTCCGGATCAGGGTGCCGAGGCGCGGCGCGAGGATCACCGCGACCACTGCCATCTGCCCCGCATAGCGTGCCCACACGACCTGCATGACGTCAAATCGCGCCATGAGCGATTTGGCCACGGCATCCATGGCGGAAAACAGGAAGATCGCCGACAGCATCAGCACGATGCCTTGGGCGGTGGGGCTGAGTTTGGTCAAACGGGTGCGCTCAACCCGCGTTGCGCGCGGCCGCGGCCTCAAGCGCCGGGCGTAATTGATCGAACGGATAGCCGTAGGATGTGGCGGTCTCGATGATCTGATCCACCGGCACCCGGCCCGCCGCGCCAAAGGCCCACACGACCGTGGAGCGGTTGCCCGAGGCGCAATAGGCCACCACCGGTCCGTCCGATCCCGCAATCGCGTCGGCCTGCTCCTCCACGTGTTCCTGGGTCATGGTGTTGCCCTGAAAGGGGTTGAACACGAACGCGATGCCGTGCGCCTCGGCTTCGGCCTGAATGGCGGCGGCCTGAAGGGGCGGCGGGTTCTCGGCATCGGGGCGATTGCAGATCAGGGTTTTCACGCCCATATCGGCCAGCGTTTTCACGTCTTCGGGCTCAATTTGCGGGGTGACGGAATAGCCCTCGATGATTTGGCGCAGGTCCATGGCAATGGCTCCGATTGCGAATGTTTCGCGCAACCTGCCCCAATCCCGGAGCGAGGGAAAGGGCCGCCGCCCGGAGCGGAGGGTCTTGACGCAGGTCAAAGTGGTCCTGCCGTCGCGATGCTACCGTCGATGTCGCAGCAGGGGTGGCGATGCCCCCGGTCACAGGCGCACGGAGGTGGAGTGATGCGAGATGATTTGAAGGAACGCCGCAAAGCGCTCAATACGCGGCTCAATGATCTGACCTCACGGTTGTCGGGGATCGAACGGGAACTGGACGCCCCGAAATCCCGCGATTGGGAGGATCGGGCGACCGAATTGGAAGGCGATGAGGTTCTGGAACGCCTGGGCCATGCCGGAGAGGTCGAGATCTCCCTGATCCGGGAGGCCCTGCGGCGCATGGATCGCGGCGAATACGGCGTCTGCGTGTCATGTGGCGAGGAGATTTCGAGCGAACGTCTCGATGTCCTGCCCTTCACCCCGCAATGTCGGCTATGCGCCCGCGGCGAGGGGTAGCGGCCCCGTTCTAGTCGGCACTATCCGTCGGCCCCGCGACCTGCGCCAGCAGGTCGATGCCCATCTGGTGCGCAAGGCCCAGAATATCGAAGGGTAGCCAGTTCTCGGCAATCAACCCGGCCTCGTCGAAATGGTAAAAGTCCATCACGTCGATATGCACTTGGCGCCCCGTTGTCTCCATCCCCAGAAACGGCCCCGTATGGGTCGCGTAGAGCCGCCCGCCCGTCAGCGCGAACGGGCCATCGGCGATCCGCACGAAATGGCCCTTGCTGTATCGGTCCGGAAAGGCAATGCGGAACGGCACCTGGTGGTTGACGCGAAACCCTTCGACGCCCCGACAGATGCCGATGCCGCCCGCGGCATAATACATGAAATCGGGCGTCCAATGATGCATGGTAAGGCCGGAGACGTCAGTGCCCATATGGGTGTTGAGCGCGTTGTGCATATCGAGCACCTGAGCCATGGATTGCGCGCCGCCCGCGGCATCGACCGCACCCATCTTCACGCCGCCACCGCCATCCGGACCTGGCCACATCCCGCGCGCACCGGCCATCGGCCGAAGGGGATAAACGCCAGCCTGATCCATCAGGTCTAGCAGATCCGGCAAGATCCAGCTGCGCAGGATTCGGCCCGTCCCATCAAGGTGATGCACCTCGCAGATCCTCAGATGCACCACGCCGCCGGTGGGCGGAATACCCAGAAGCGGCGCGGTGAACGTCCCCTGCCAATGGCCGAATGTGCCGACGAGAGGGGAGTAGCGGCGCGCCTCCGTGCGTTCATCGGGATGGTTCTCACCGGCCAGCAGGATCTCTGGCCGCCATTGGGCATCGGGCAGCGCGCGGGTCAGATCGGCGTAGAATTGCCTGATCGCCTCTGGCCCTGCGCAGGTGCCGTAGGGGTGGGCGATCTCGGCCACGGCATCTTCCGCGAAGATCGCCGCGGGGTCGGCGCCGCGGGCCAGAGCAGCAAGATGCGCATGGATGCGCGCCTTCTCCGATACCAAATTCGCCATGTCCACCGCGCTGCTCCCAATTTTTGCAAACCTATGCAAAAGCCTTGCGCCAATCGAATCCGGCTGTCTAGATGGCAAAGACGCAGTTCGGGGAAAGGACGGTGCGATGGCACAGATCAGGCTCAACCACGTAAGCAAACGCTGGGGCAGCTTTGTGGGCGTGGATGATTTCCACCTCGACATCGCGGATCAGGAATTCCTCGTCCTGCTGGGGCCGTCTGGTTGTGGCAAGACCACCACGATGCGGATGATCGCCGGGCTGGAGGACCCGACCGACGGCGAGATTTGGATCGGTGACCGGGAGGTGACGACGCTGGACCCCAAGGATCGCGACGTGGCGATGGTGTTCCAGAGTTACGGCCTCTATCCGAACATGACGGTGTGGGAGAACATTCGCTTTCCTCTGAAAGTGCGCAAAGTGCCCGAGGCCGAACACGAAGACCGCGTCGCGCGCGCCGCCGCGATGGTGGAGCTGGAAGATTTCATGCACCGCAAGCCCGCCGCGCTGTCGGGCGGTCAACGCCAGCGGGTGGCGCTTGCCCGCGCGATCGTGCGGGAGCCGCAGGTGTTCCTGATGGATGAGCCGCTCTCGAATCTCGACGCGAAACTGCGCGTCTCGACACGGGCGCAGATCAAAAACCTGAGCCATGAGTTGAAGGTCACGACGATCTACGTCACCCACGACCAGATCGAGGCCATGACATTGGCCGACCGCGTGGTGGTGATGAAGGCGGGCGTCGTGCAGCAGGTGGGCACGCCCACGGATATCTACGACAACCCCGCCAACACCTTCGTGGCGGGCTTCATCGGATCGCCTGCCATGAACCTGATGGAAGGGGACATCGCCGATGGCACGTTCCAGGGGGACAACGTGCATGTGCCCGGCATGAACGGCGCATCGGGCAAGGTCACGCTGGGGTTCCGGGCCGAAGACGCAACGGTCACCGGCGGCGGGCAGGGGGCGATCAACGCCCCGGTCTATTCCATGGAGCTTCTGGGCGATGCCACCATGGTCACCGTGCGGGCCGGTGGCGCGCTGGTGGCGGTGAAGGCGCCCAAGGATTACCGCGCCCGGATCGGGGAGCCGGTTGGCATCGCATTGCCGGACGGGATCACGCATCTGTTCGATGCCGAAACCGGCGCGCGGATCGGCTAAGGAAACCCTCAGTTGCGCGATACCGGGCAATCGGATGCTGTAGCCCCGCGTCTTTCGCTGGAGGGTATTGCCATGGTCCATGACACATCCGGACGGCCCAAGCCGGGCCGCGCGCGCGCCGCGACCTCGGCCAAGGGGCGGGCTGCGCCACCGCCCTATGCCTCGCTCAACCGCGCCAAGATCCTGTGCCTGGATTGCCGGGCCTGTTTCAAACGCGATCGCAGCAAAACCGTCTACACATGCCCCACCTGCGGCGGCGCGGCTGTCGATATCGGGTCAGCCTTCAAGGCCCCGCGCCGCACAGCGACACGCCAGTGGGAGGTTGTGCTATTCCTCGCAAGCCACGGATTTCGCTACAGAAAGAACGCAGGCCCCGCCCCGCGCACCATGTCCGAGGCGCGCCGTCGCGTCGGCGTGACATAGGCCGACAACCAACACATCCTAAACAAAGAAGGTTTGGACCATGAAAGGCTCTCGCCCCGAGCAGGCCGCGCTGACGCGCGATACGGATATGAGCAAGACCGAGGCCACCCGCGCCGTCATCGAAGGCATGGTCGACGGTCTGAACGACCACCGCATCGCCGACATCGGAGAGTTCTTCGCCGAGGGGTTCAAATGGATGGGCAACCGCGGCTGCGGTACCAAGGAGGGGCTGCGGGCGTTTCAGGACAATTGGCAAAAGCCGTTCCAAGCGGCGTTCTCCAACAAAGTCTGCGTGGACGAAGCACGGCTCTACATGGGCGAATGGGCTGCGGCCTTCGGGCGCCAGGAAGCAACCCATTCCGGAACCTTCATGGGCGTGGAGCCCACTGGCAAACGCATCACGATCCGATACATGGATTTCTGGAAGGTTGTGGATGGCAAGATCGTCGACAATTACGTGATGGTCGATTTTCCGGATGTGCTGTTTCAGCTCGGCGTCGACGTGTTTGACGGCGAAGGCTGGGAAGCTTTCGACGAAGGCCGCAAGACACCCCCTGCGCCGTGATCCAATGGCGCGGGCAAGCCCGCATTCCTTTTGCGAAGAGGGGGCGCTGCCCCCTTCGCGTATCGCGACTCCCCCGGGGTATTGTTGACCAATGGAAGATGGGATGAAGCCTGCCGTCTTCCATTGGGTCCAAATCCCCCCGCCGGAGGCGGACCGAGCTTTGCCGATTGGAACACCGGCCCGGGTTGGGTTGCCGCGCCGAGCGCCCGAAGGGTGCGAGGTGCCCTGTCCGGCGAGGCAAAGGCGCGCGTAGCGCGCCGTCCGAGGCGGAGGCCCCCCTATTGCCCCAGCGCGATGCCTTCGCGGCGGGGATCAGCCCCGCCCATCAGTCCGTCTGGAGTGATGGCGATGGCGTGGAGGCCGGAGTTCAGGCCACGAATATTGACTTCGTACCCGATCCCTTCGAGGCCTTCCGCGAGTGCTTCCGCGTCGGTGCCTTCCTCCAGATCGTAGGTACCGAAGCGGTTGACGGCGTGCGGCAGGGAGATGGCGTCCTGGATATCGAGGCCCCAGTCGTAATGGGCGATAATGGTGGTGGCGACATAACCGATGATGCGGCTGCCACCCGGAGAGCCGATGGCGAGGACGGGTTCGCCGTCTTGCATCACGATGGTGGGCGACATCGAGGAGCGGGGGCGTTTTCCGGGCTCGATCCGGTTGGCGATGGGGATGCCGTCGGAGTGAGTGCGGAAGCTGAAATCGGTCAGCTCGTTGTTGAGCAGGAAGCCACCCGGCGCCATCAGGCGAGAGCCGAAGCCGTTCTCGATGGTGGTCGTCATGCTCAGCACGTTGCCGTAGCTGTCGACGATGGAGATGTGGGATGTGGAGGGGAATTCCAGGCTTTGATCATCGGCCCAGACCTGTGCGTGATCCCAGGTCGGGTTGCCCGGGCTCACCTCGGGCAGAGCCACGAAGCCGTCTGTCCGGTCACCGCCGATCAGCTGGGCGCGTTCCTCCAGATAGGCGGGATCGATCAGGCCTTCGGTCGGCATCGGGACATAGTCGCTGTCGGCCATGTAGCGGCCCCGGTCGGCGAAGGCGAGGCGGGACGCGTCACCGATGATCCGCCAGGCTTCGGGATCATCGGGGGTGGACAGGTCGAACTGGCCCGAGATCCCGAGGATCTGGCCGACGGTCAGGGCGCCGGAGGAGGGGGGCCCCATGCCGCAGACATCCATGTCGCGATAGGCGGCGCAAACGGCGGGCCGTTCGATAACCTCGTAGACTGCGAGATCGCGGAGCGACAGGAGGCCGGGATTGCCCTCGGCGCTGCGCACCGTCTCCACGATGCCTTCGGCGATGGGCCCGTGATAGATCGCGTCAGCGCCCTGCGCCTGCATTGCGCGGAGCGTGTTGGCGTAAGCCGTGTTTTGCAGGAGCGTGCCTTCTGCCAGCGGTGCGCCATCGGGCAGGAAATAGGCGGCCGTGGCGGGAAAGGTCGAGAGGCGTTCGGCATCGTTCGCGATGGAACCTGCCATGCGGGCCGACACCGAGAAGCCACCATCGGCGAGGTCGATCGCCGGTTCCAGAAGGTCGCCCCAATTGCTACGGCCCCAGCGGCGATGGGCGTCCTCCATCAGCGCGGGCGTGCCGGGCGTTCCGACCGATAGGCCGCCGACAACGGCGTCAAAGAAGCCCAGGGGTTCGCCGTCCTCACCCTGAAACAGGGTGGGTGTGACATCGAGCGGCGCGGTTTCGCGGCCATCCAGCGTCGTCAATTCACCGCTTTCGGCATCGTACCACACAAGGAACGCCCCGCCGCCAAGGCCGGAGCTTTGCGGCTCCACGAGGCCAAGCACGGCTTGTACGGCCACCATGGCATCCGCAGCGGTACCACCGGCTGCGAGCACATCGGCGCCAGCTTCGACGGCCAGCGGATTTGCGGCGGCCACCATCCAGTCCTGCGCGACAACGGGATCACCGGCATCGCGGGCGTCCATGGCGGCCTGGGCGCGTTCGGACAGGGCCGATGCGCCAGTTTCCGTTGCACCTTCCGGCGCCACCGCATCGGCGGCTTCCTGGGCCGAAAGCGGCGTGGTGAGGATAAGACAGGCGACGACAAGGGGCAGGGTGGGGCGCATTCCGGATCTCCATGGGGCAGTGAAATCTGACCCTCAGGATGACCCGGATTGACGCAAAGTAAAGCGGCTGTTTCGCATTGGGCCGAAACTCGCCAGATCTCAGCTGAGAAACACGCCCATGACCACGCACATCAGGCCGATGACCGACAGCATCAGCGCCGCCATGTTGATCGCCACGATCCTCTGCAGGCGCGCGCGCATGGCGGCATCTTCGAGGTTTGCCCGCTTGGCGCGGACGGCAGCGGAGATGCAATAACCGAGCATGATCAGGCCGATGCCCGCGATTGCCGTGCCGATCCAGACCAACCAGGCCATGACGTCTCCATTCCGTTTCGGGCGCGACCCTAGCGGTCTGAGCCCGGCGTGCAAGCCTTGCAGGAGCTGCGCAGCGGAGCTAGGCAGGGCGGCGACGCGATTGATCCCCTATGATATGAGGCCAGAGCCCAGATGAACGATATGCAAGAGACCTCGGAGCGCCCCGACAGCTACCGCGTGACGGCCGATGAGCTGCGCCAGTTTATTGAGCGTTACGAGCGGCTTGAGGCGGAGAAGAAGGATCTTGCCGACGCCCAGAAAGAGGTGATGGCCGAGGCGAAATCGCGCGGCTACGACACCAAGGTGATGCGCAAGGTCATCGCGCTACGCAAGCGTGAGCCCGACGATATCGCCGAGGAAGAGGCGGTTCTGGAGATGTACAAGGAAGCGCTTGGGATGCGGTGAACTCGGCGCGCAGTGCCGCGAGCGGAAGCCGACTGCGTCACCGTTGCACTATGCGACGTCGAGCCCAATCTCGCCGGAGGCGCGACAGGGCAGATTGGCCGTGTGATGCGCTACGGTTTCTGACGGGGTCAGCGCGTGCGTGCCGAAATCGGTCAAGGGGTCAGGAGCGTGACACCGGGGATGCGGGCGATCACGTCCATATCCTCATCGTAGCTTTGGCTCATCTCGGCCATCAATTCCTCGGTCCACCCGGGCAGGTTCAGGGTTTCCTCAATCTTGCTCTCGAGCGCGTAACGTTCCAGGAATGCGGCCACCACGCGGCGCCGCTGCGTTTCCGTGTCGGGCGGGTTCTGGGTGAGCCAGGCCTGCATACGTGCAAATCCGCCCGGCTCCATGATCCCTTCCAGCAGATCATCGATCCCGTCCAGATCCGCCTGCGGCCCGACGCCTGCGATTTCCCGCATCAACTGGCCCCACAAGAGCGGCGTATCCTCGTTGCACCACACGGTGATGCGGCAATCCGGGTGGGTCAGTTGCAGGCGACGCAGAACCTCCGACCATGCCACCGCGTGGGGCTGCATGTTTTCGCTGAACTCATCAAAATCCGAAAAGCGCGACGCTTTGAACAGGGCCGGGATCAACGTGGCCGGGTCCCGCATGCCGATGAAGAACTCGGCCTGCGCGCGGGGGAACAGCGCGCGGAGATGATTTGACGCCCGGTCGATCATTGGCCAGATCTGCGCCCTCTGAACCACAAGGCGGTTGATGCAGACAAAGCGGGGATCCGACAGGATCAGGCGATCCACCTCCAGATCGTCAAGGATGGCGTCCATCAACGCTTCCTGCACCTCGTCCGTGGCGGGCCGCCCCTTGAGCGCGCGGGCGGTATCACGGATCACGGCGCGATAGCGCCCCGGCGGTGGCACGGCGATCCCGGCCTGCGCAAGTCGGAGACGGTTCTTGAGAAGCGACTGGATCAATTGATCCCCGTCGGTGCAAGGCGCGCCGAGATGATAGACAACCTGCATGGCTTGTTTTTTGCCCAATCCGCCTTTTGTGGCAGGTATAGCGGCCTGATTGCGGGGTGCAAACCCCGCTCAGCTCACATGTTTGATGTGAACAGGTCCGTCAGGTTGGCGCGGGTCAGCGGAACGGGGTTGCCGCCACAGGACGGGTCATCAAGCGCCATGGTGACCAGATCGGGGATGCGGGCGGGGTCCACCCCAAGCTCGGACAGGGTGCGGGGGATGGCAAAGCGGTCGTTGAACTCCTGCACCAAGGCACGAAACCCGTCATAGCCATGCTTTATGCCCAGATAGGGGGCGGCGCGATCAAAGCGGTCGCGGATCGCGGGTGCGTTGAGGTCCAGCACGGCGGGCATGCACACGGCGTTGGTGGTGCCGTGATGGGTGTTGAACACGGCGCCGATCGGGTGGCTCATGGCGTGGATCGCGCCCAGGCCTTTCTGGAAGGCTGTGGCCCCCATCGCGGCGGCGGACATCATGTTGGCGCGCGCCGCGACGTTGGTGCCATCGGCATAGGCCAGCGGCAGGTTGTCGATCACCAGGCGCATGGCCTCCAGCGCGATCCCCTGGCTCATCGGGTGGTAGTGGGGGCTGGAAAACGCCTCCACGGCATGGGCGAAGGCATCGAGGCCCGTGCCCGCCGTGATCGCCTGCGGCATCCCGATGGTCAATTCGGGGTCACAGATCACCACCTTCGGCAGCACCTGCGGGTGAAAAATGATCTTCTTCACATGGGTTTGCGAATTGGTCAGAACGGACGCGCGCCCCACTTCGGACCCGGTCCCGGCGGTGGTGGGCACGGCGACGATAGGGGCGATCTTGCTGGCGTCGGCGCGGGCCCAATTGTCGCCGACATCCTCGAAATCCCAGACCGGGCGGGTCTGACCGGCCATGAAGGCAACCATCTTGCCTAGATCGAGGCCGGAGCCGCCGCCAAACGCAATCACGCCATCATGGCCGCCACGTCTGTAAGCCGCGATCCCGGCGGCAAGGTTCTGGTCGTTCGGGTTCGGATCGACCTCGGCGAACCGCGCGCCATCGAGGCCGGCAGCTTCAAGGACATCAAGGGCCTGGGCCGTGATGGGCAGGGCGGCGAGACCCCTGTCAGTCACCAGAAGCGGGCGTGTGACGCCCGCCTGCGCGCAGGCTTCGGGCAGTTCCGCGATGCGGCCCGCGCCGAATCTGATGGCCGTGGGGTAGGACCAATTGGCGATGAGGTTCATAGGAGGGCTTTCCGTTGGACCGTCAGGCTTTTTCAAACCCGCGGGCGATTTCGTAATCGGTGACCGCGCGGTCGAATTCCTCGATTTCCCACCCCGCGGCGCGGGTGTAGTGGTCAACCACATCGTCGCCCATGGCCGCGCGGAGCATTTTTGAGGTGGTCAGCGCCTGACGCGCATCCCGCAGGGTGGCGGGGATCTCTCCAGCCTGATCGTCGGCATAGGCGTCACCCTGGAACGGGGCGGGCAGGGCGCGCTTCTCCTCGATCCCGGCTAGACCGGCGGCCAGAAGCGCAGCAAGGCCCAGATAGGGGTTCATATCCGCGCCCGGCACCCGGCATTCCACGCGAACGCCCTTGGTGTCCTCACCGACCAGACGGAAGGCCGCGGTACGGTTATCGACCGACCAGACAAGCTGCGTGGGGGCAAACGTGCCCTTGGCAAAGCGTTTGTAGCTGTTGATGTAAGGTGCCAGAAAATACGTGATATCAGGCGCATAGGCAAGCAGGCCTGCCATGTAGTGATCCATCAGCGTCGATTTGCCCATGGGCGCGTCGGGATCATGGAAGGCGTTGGCCTCGTCCTGCCAGAGCGATGCATGAACATGGGCGGCACTGCCCACAGACGTCGCGGAGATCTTGGGCAGGAAACTCGCGGCAAAGCCGTGCTGGTGGGCGATTTCCTTGACCGCATGTTTGGCCAGCAGATGGTGATCGGCGGTTGCCAGCGCGTCGGCATAGCGGATGTTCAACTCCTCCTGGCCAGCTTCCGCCTCCCCCTTCGTGCCCTCCACCGGGATCCCCATCGTAAAAAGGTGGTTGCGGATCGGGCGCATCACCGGCTCTTCCTTGGTGGTCTGGAAGATATGGTAATCCTCGTTGTAGCGCGAGATCGGACGCAGATCGCGGTAGCCCCGTTCGGCGATCGCATCATGGGTGCCGTGGAACAGGAAGAACTCGATCTCGGTCGCCATCATCGGCGTGAACCCCAGGGCGGCGGCGCGGGCGATCTGGCGCTTCAGGATCTCGCGCGGAGCATGGGGGACGGGCGCGTGGGTGTGATGATCGAGGATATCGCACAGCACCATGGCCGTGCCGTCGAGCCACGGCACAGGGCGCAGCGTCGTCAGGTCGGGGCGTAACGTATAGTCGCCATAACCCTGCTGCCACGAGGTCGCGGCATAGCCATCGGGCGTGGCCATCTCCAGATCCGTGGCAAGAAGGTAGTTGCAGCAATGGGTCTCCCCATGGGCCATGTCGAGAAACGCGTGGGCATGGAACCTTTTGCCCATCAGCCGCCCCTGCATATCCACCAGACAGACCAGCACGGTATCCACGGCGCCATTGGCGATCTGCGCGCTGAGGGTATCAAAGGTCAAAACCGCCATGGGCTGGCATCCTTCCGGTTGGATCTGCCCGAGCCTTTCCAAGGGTTGCGGATTTGTCCAGCCCCAGATGGTGCGCGCGCGTGCCTGCCATTTTCGCCATTGCGCGGGCAGGGGCAGGGACGCTATATCGCGCGCAATCGCGTCACCCACGCGGTCCGGTGCCCCTATAGCTCAGCTGGTAGAGCATCTGATTTGTAATCAGAGGGTCGGGAGTTCGAGTCTCTCTGGGGGCACCATCATATCCTTGGCCTACCGCCCTTCGGGCTACTTGAGGCCGGGATGCGGATTCTAGGTTTTTCCTGTCACCCGCACCATCGTTTCAGGGTCTGTTCCGCCGCCGACTGCACCGGTTGTCCGCGCGGACAACGAAACAATGAGCGGTGTCTCATACCAGTTCCGCATCCGACATGATTTCCACCAGCGCCGGGCCGTCCACCGCCAGCGCCTCCGCCAGCGCCGCCTCCACATCCGCACCCGCCGTCACCTTGGAGCCATGGGCGCCGCAGAGCCGAGCGAAGGCGGAGAAGGAGGGGTTCACCAACGACGTCTCCCAGACCTCCCATTCACCGGAGCGTTGCTCCTTGGAGATCTTGCCAAGCTCATCGTTGTGAAGCAGCACATGGGTGATATCCATCTGGTATTTCACCGCTGTGGTCATCTCCATCGCGTATTGGCCGAACCCGCCATCGCCGGAGACGGAGATCACCTTGCGCCCGCGCAGATGCTCGAAATCCTGCGTCGCGGCCCAGGCACCCATGGCCGCGGGCAGGGCGAAGCCGATGGAGCCGAGATAGCCCGACATCATCACGTGCTGGCCCTTGGTCTCGAAATAGCGCCCAAAGGAATAGGTGTTGTTGCCGACATCCACGGCGATCAGCGCATCGGCCGGGGCGACGCGCGAGAGCGCCTCGAAGATTGCGGCGGAATGCACGCCGTTTGCGGCCTCTTCCGAGAGGCGGGCGGTCTTTTCGCCCCGCCACATCTGCCAGCGCTCGGCCAGTTCCGCGATTTGGTCCGGCGCGTCCGGATTGCGCGTCAGGTGGCGTTCAATGGCCGAACAGAAGGCCCCGATCTCACCCCAGACGGGCAGGGTGACGGGGTGAAATTTGCCAAGCTGCATCCGCTCGAAATCCACCTGGATCGTGGGTTTCTCGGAATTGATGCCGGTATGGTTGGAAAACGAGGCCCCGAGCACGATCTGCAAGTCGCATTCATTCATGAACCAGCTGGCAATCGGCGTGCCGGACCGGCCCAGAACACCGCCCGCATTGGGGTGGCTGTCGGCAATCAGGCCCTTGCCCTTGAAGGTCGTCACCACCGGTGCGCCCATGGTTTCGGCCAGCGCGGCGATCTGTTCGCGCGCGTCCCACGCGCCGTGGCCGATGATGATGATCGGGCGCTTGGCGTCGTTGATCATGCGGATCGTCTGATCCACATCGGTGTCGGCGGGTTTCACAACCGGGCCGGACATGCGGCCATCGGGCTTACCCGCGGGCGCGTCGCTCGGCTGCGTCTGCATGTCGTCGGGGAAGATCAGGTGAGAGACATCCCGCTCGATCAGCGCGGTCTTACACGCCAGCGAGGCAAGTTCAGTGTGGTTGGACGTCGACAGGACCGGTTGCGAGAACCGGCTAACGGCCTGGAACGCGGAGAGCAGATCGATATCCTGAAACGCGCCGGGGCCCATCACTTGCGTTTGCACCTGCCCGGTCAGCGCCAGAACCGGCGCGCGGTCCACTTTCGCATCCCACATGCCGGTCAGCAGGTTGGTGGCGCCGGGCCCCGCGATGGTCAGGCAGGCGGCCGGTTTTCCGGTCACCTTGCCATAGGCCGAGGCGGCGAATGCGGCTGCACCCTCGTGGCGGATACCCACATAGCTCATCGCGCCGGTGAGCGTCTGGCGCCGGATCGCATCGGCGAGGCCGAGATTGGAATGGCCGACCATCCCGAAGACGCGTTTGACACCCCAATTGACCAGCGTTTCCGCCATCGCATCGGTGACGGTGCGGGTGTGCTCGGGTTCCGGCTCCAGCCCCACATAAACGGCGCCGTCGCGGACCTCGACGGGGTAGGTTTTCTGCCCGGTATCCTCGTGCCCACCCGGAGGCGCTCCGGTGAGCGGGTCGAAATCCCAACCGTGCCACGGGCAGCGGATCCAGCATTTGTCATCCACGCCACGCTCGATCGTGCCTTCGCCAAGGGGCCCGCCCTGATGCGGGCAATGGTTGTCCATCGCCGCCCAGTGGCCATCGAAATGGGACAGGCACAGGAAGGTTGTGCGCGCAGTGACGGTCTTCACCCGGCCCTCGGGCACTTCGGCCACGTCAGCCACATGGATCCAGTCGAGGGTCTCGTCAGTCATCATCATTGTCCTTGCTTACCGGGTCAGCGGGCGGGCCGGGGGTGAAAAAATCGAAGAGCTTCTGCAGCCAGGTGAGGATCAGGAAGATCGCAACCACCCAGATCAGGAGCTCGAACGGCGCGAAATCGGTGCCGCGCAGCCAGCGGGCCAGAAGCCCGCCCTGGGGTCGCAATTCCATCACGCCGAACAGGCCGTCGCGGCCCCAAAGGCGGAAATCCCAGAAGCGCGACAGGTAGTAGAAGATCACCGTGTTCAGGGCGACGATGGCGAGAAAGACGATGCGGCGGATCATGGGACCAGCTCCACGGTCTCGGTATCGACCGTCAGCACCAGCATGTCGCCATGGCGCGCGACATCGCCTTCCAGCGTCACGTAAAGACCGACGTAATCGATGAGGGAAGGGGGCAGCACCTCGTCGCCTTCGCCGGTGATGAGCAGGAACTCCTCACCTTCAATCGGTTGGGTTGTCACGAAGACCGGGGGGATGCCGCCCAGAATACACAGGTTGGCGCAGGCGCGGTGGCCTATGCCACGCCCGGGGCGCATCGCACCGGCTTCACACTTGCCATCGCAAATCTCCCCGGTGATTTCCCACCGGCCGAGGGACTCGGGTTCGGGGATGTCGGGGATCGCGGATTGATCCTCGGCGGCGCGAAACGCGTTGCCGCCGTTGAGCTGCAACATGCCGAGATCGCCCCGGTCAAACAGCACGCCGGTCGCCTGCACCAGCTGCCCCTCCAACTCCATGGCGCGTTCCACGGCCCCGTTCTTGCCCTGACCGGCCAGCATCAGGGTCTGGCCGTCCGGGATTGTGTCGGTGCCTTGGGTCACATGCAGGATCGGGCTGGGGGTGAGCTCCAGAACGCCCAACACCGTCTGCGGGCCGAAATCAAAGCGCGGGCGCGATTGGCCGGGATCGTCCTGCGTCAGCGACAGGGCATAGGCGAGCCCTGCGGCGCCCACCAGAAGCGCAAGGCAGGTGGCCGTCAGGAACAGGCGCAGGTCCGGCGGGACACGCAGATAACCTACGAAGAACGGATCGTCTTTCATGCCGGGGCCTCCTGCGCTGGGGTGCCTGCCGGGGCGGGGACGGGATCGACGGGCGTGCCGGGCGGGTTCGGGTCCGGGTCCACAAACACTGCATCGCCTTCCAGCTTCAGGCGATAGGTCGGCACCTTTTCGGTGAACGGCGCGGGCGATTGGCCGGTGCGCACATCGTATTGGAAGCCGTGCCAGGGGCAGGTGACGAGGCAATCGAGGATGCGCCCCTCACCCAGCGGCCCGTTCTGATGCGCGCAGGCGTTTGAAATGGCGCTGAGCTGGCCCTCATGGCGGAAGACGGCGACGCGGTCGCCCGAGGGCAGCAGCGCGATCTTGGCACGGCCCTCGGGGATGTCGCTGGCCGGGCCCATGGCGACCCAATCGGTGGCAGGCGTGGCGCGTGTCCGCTCCCGCAGGGCGGCCCAGATATGCAGGCCCACCACCAGAAGCGCGCCACCGGTGAAGATCACCGCCAGCGTCTCGTTCCCGCGCGCCTGAAACGCGCCAAGCGCCACATGGCCCACCAGCGCCGCATAGGCCGGGTAGATCAGGAAATGGATCGCCTTCCAGACCGGCGGCGTGAGGAATTTGAGCCAGAAATCATGGCTTGTGGCGGCCAGGATCAACAGGCAGATCAGCGCGAATATGCCAAGGCTTTCAAAGGGAAAGCCCAGAGCCTGCCCGTAGCTGGTATTGGCAAACAGGACCGTTTCCCACCGCGTCGCACCCTGATAGGCCGAGAAATACCAGCCAAGTACGAAATAGGCATGGCTGAGCGCCACGGCGGCCGTCATCACCCCGAAATGGCGCCGATTGTAGAGGAGCGGCAGGAACCGCCGATCGAGCCGCGCCAACGGGCCGATACACAGGATGATCGTCAGCATCACAAACGCGCAGGCCCCGTAGGCGCGGGCATTGCGGATCGGCGGGTTGATCGGGCGTTCGTGGTTCAGAAGGCCGGGCGCGATATGGATGAAGATCCACAGGAACAGGCCAACGCCCAGAAGCAAAACGGCATCATAACCCCATTTGGAGCGGTTCCACTGCACCGGGATATACTTGACGCTCATTGCGAGGCCTCCGATCCGCCATCGGGTGCAACAAGGAGCTGAGGCGCGCGGTCAGCTGGCCATGTCTGGCGAATGGTGAAGCCCGTGGCGAGCGTGATCACCACGATCACCGCCATCAACGCCGCGGCAACGCCATGGGCTGCGCGCGGCGGGCTATGGCGGCCCTGCCAGCTTGCGGCGCCGGTTTCCTCGCGCAGCCACCGCCACAACACCAGAGGCCAGATCAGCAGAATTGCCGGGATCAGGAGTGGGCGAAACGCGTAGGCCCCGCGCGCGTCCTCATCGATGCGATCCATGCCGACGGTCAGGAAAATCAGCGCCACGATAACCCCGATCACGCAATAGCCCTGCGCCAGCGCGATGATCGCCGTGGCCGTCATCCCGCAACGCCCCCATAGGCCACGCCGGACAGATCGGCCATGTCCCGCTTCCATGTGGTCAGGTCACTCTGGTTGAACTCCGACAGGTGTCCATGCCCGCAGGCGCGTGCCATCACCTGCATCAACTCCACACTGGCATCGAAGAAATTCGCCAGCCGTCGCGCGGATTTCTCCACCACGATGCGGCTGACAAGCTCGGGTTTCTGCGTGGCAATGCCGACGGGGCAATTGTTGGTGTGACAGGCCCGCATCGCAATGCAGCCGATGGCCTGCATGGCCGAATTCGAAACCGCGATCGCATCGGCCCCCATCGCCATGGCCTTTATGAAATCGGCCGGTTTGCGCAGGCCGCCGGTGATGACCAGCGACACATCCTTGCGCCCCAGCACATCGAGATGCCGCCGCGCGCGGGCGAGCGCGGGAATAGTGGGGACCGAGATATTGTCGCGGAAGATGATGGGCGCCGCGCCGGTGCCGCCGCCGCGCCCGTCGAGGATGATGTAATCGACGCCAACCTCCAACGCGGCATCGATGTCTTTCTCCACATGCTGCGCGCTGAGTTTGTAGCCGATGGGGATGCCGCCGGTCCGATCCCGCACCTCGTCGGCAAAATCCTTGATCTGCGAGGGTTCCGTCCAATCCGGGAAACGCGGCGGGGAGATCGCGTCCGTACCCTCCTCGATCCCGCGCACTTCGGCAATCTTGCCCTTGTTCTTGGCGCCGGGCAGGTGGCCCCCGGTGCCAGTCTTGGCCCCTTGTCCACCTTTGAAATGGAACGCCTGGACCCTGGAGAGCTTCTCCCAGTCGAACCCGAACCGGGCGGAGGCAAGCTCATAGAAATAGCGGCTATTGGCTTCCTGCTCCTCGGGTAGCATGCCGCCTTCGCCGGAGCAGATGCCCGTGCCCGACAGCTCGGCGCCGCGCGCCAGTGCAATCTTGGCGGGCTCTGACAGGGCCCCGAAGGACATGTCGGAGACAAAGAGCGGGATCTTCAGGCGCAGCGGTTTTTGTGCATTGGGCCCGATCACCACATCGGTGCCCACCGGATCGTCATCCAGCAGCGGCGGGGTCTGCAATTGCGCGGTGAGGATCTGGATATCGTCCCAGGATGGCAATTCGTCCCGTGGCACGCCCATGGCATCGACCACACCGTGATGGCCGGTCTTGGAGAGGCCGTCGCGCGCATATTGCTGGATCAGGCCGTTATGGGGCTCTTCCGCCGTGCCGTGGGACGTGTCGGCGTAAAGGCCCAGATAGGCGTTGCGGTTGAAGGGCTGGGGATTGTCCTCGGCCCAAGCGGCGATTTCATCTGCATCCACCAGGATGTCGTCGCCCTCCACCCACGCCTTGAATTTCGGCAGCTTTTCCTCGTTGGCATAGGCCGACACGCCGGTATCCATCCGGTAATCCCAATTGTGCAGCCCGCAGATCAGGTCCTTGCCGCGCACATATCCGTCCGACATCAACGCGCCGCGATGCAGGCAGCGCCCGTAGAAAACCGACACCTCATCATCGAAGCGGACCACCACGAGATCGACGTCTGCCACCAGAGCATAGGCCGGTTTGCGGTCGGGCAGGTCGCTCACGCGGGCTACGGATGTTTTGTTCATGTCTTACGTCCCTGTCGGTTCAGTCTGTCGTGTTTTAAAGGCGTCGGTGGAGGGCTCTTCCGGCCGCATCTCACCGTCATTTTGTGGCATCTGCGCAAGGCGTTGCGCATAGAGTGTGGCGCCCGGCGCGGCGCTGATCCCGTGGAGCACCGCGCTGATCCAGACGGCATTCACCGCGAGGTATAGCACGTCTTCGGCGACCTGATGATCCAGCTGATCGGCCACCAGAAGCGCGAAGAGTGCGGTGGCCAGGCCCCTGGGCCCGAACCAGCCGAAAAAGAGCCGCGAGATGGGAGAGGCATCGGTGCCCAGAAGCGAGAGCCAGATCGCCAGCGGGCGCACGAGGAAGAGGCTCCCGAGGATCAGCAGCAATGTGTTGAGGGTCAGGTGGGCCACGGCCTGCGGCACCAGAACGGCGCCCAGAAGGAAGAAGGCCGCCCATGAGAGCAACTGCCCCTCGCTTTCGGTGAATTCGTAGACAAAGGCGCATTGGCCCCGGACGATGGCGCCAAAGCCCAACCCGGCGGCGAAGGCCGCGATGAAGCCGTTCCCGCCGATCTGCGTGGCCGCCAGATAGCTTGCGCCGGCCAGCGCCAGCGCACCGATCCCCTCATAGACATCCGATGTCGCGTGGGTGCGTTTGGCCCAGAGGAGAACGTAGCCCGCCCCGAGCCCCAGCGCGATCCCGACCAGCGGGCCAAGCACCAGCTGTTTCAGGGTGAAGAACAGCCAGCCGCCCGCAGGCGCCATCGCCTCGGGCGCGGCCAGCGCGGCCATCATCAGAACCAGCGGCAGGGCAAGCCCGTCATTGAGGCCGCTTTCCACCGTCAGCGCCCGGCGCGGGCGTTCAGGAATGTCGGTATTCGTCACCACGGCCTGGCCGAGGGCAGCATCGGTGGGCACGAGGATGGCAGCGATCAGGGCCACCACGGCAAACGGCCATCCCGGCAGCAGGATCCATCCCAGCGCTACGCCGAACAGAAACCCAAGCGGCAGTCCGATGGTGAGCATCCTGAACGGCCAGACCCGGCGGCGCAGCAGCGCGCGCTGGTCGATCTGCGCCGCATCCAAAAACAGCAGCACGATCAGTGCCACCTCGGCCACCACATGCAGCGCGGCCTCCGAACTGGGTTCGGGCACCATGCCGAACTGCGCCAGCAAGGCGCCGAAGCCAAGGAACACCATCGGCGCTGTCAGGGGGGTGCGGGACAGACGGTTCGCGACCATGCAGAACGCGGACAGGAACATGGCAATGGTCAGATAGCCCATCATGCCTGCTGTCGCCCCTTCGTCCATTCGCACGTCTCGCCGGGATGTTAGGGCGTATGAGGATGAAATAGCTATAGAATTGGTGATGTCGGGCGATCACGTTTTTCCTCGGCGGCGTGAACGCTTGGCCCCGGATCGCTGCGGCACTCGGCTCAAACGCCGCCGTCACGCTTGCGTGTCCAGCGGTGCAGCCAGACCGGGCTGAGAGGCGTGCCCGCCTCATCGCGCAGGATCAGGCGCAACTCCAGCGCGTCGGCCTCTTCCGGCGTCAGCAGGAAGGTGGCGCGTGTGCCGCGCCCCTCGGGCAGGGCAAAGAGGCTCAAGCCGGTCAGAAGGTCTTGCGACGGGCCGGAGACCGACAGATCGGGGGTAAGCCCCTCGGCCGGCCCCTCGAAATCCACCACGAAGCGGCGGGTTGCGGGAAATTCATGCTCCCGCCCACTACGGGATTGCACGATGGCGGCCGGATGGGCCTGATCCGGGGGCGACTTGGTCCAGACAAGCTGATAGTCGAAGCGATGCTCAGAGCCCGCTTGCAACGGCGCGGCGGGCCGCCAGAAAGCCACGATATTGTCGAGAAATTCGGTGCCCGTCGGGATTTCCACCAGCATCACCGCGCCGTCACCCCAATCCCCCACGGGCCGCACAGAGGCCGAGGGGCGGTTCTGATACTGCGCCTCTGTATCCTCGAAATCTTCGTAATCTCTCGCCGTCTGATAGAGGCCGAACGACACCGGCGCCGTATCCGCGAAGGCGGAGGTCTCGATCCGCGTCGGGTTCGCGATGGGCCGCCAGAGCCGCTCCCCCGCGCCGTTTTCGATGAACAGCACGTCACTGTCATGGACCCGTGGGCGGAAATCATCCGATGCCGCCCCGTGCATCGGCCCCTTGAGATACATCGAGGTGAGCGGTGCGATCCCGATTGTGGTGAGCTGCACGCGAGGCAGGAGGGTGACGGAGATCTCCATCACCGTATCCGCGCCGGGGATCAGCGTGAGGTCGACATATCCGGCAAGCGACGGGCTGTCGATCAGGCCCTCGATCCGGATGCGGCCATTCGCGCCGTTATGGAGGCGCAGATGGGTGAAGCGCGGGAATTCCTCGGGCTCCGCGCCGCCGGTGCCAAGCGCAACGGAGCGCGCCGAGAGCCCATAGACCATCGCCTGCCCGATGGCGCGGAAATAGCTTGCGCCCTGGAAGACCGCCACTTCGTCCATGACATCCGGATTGTTGAGTGGATGGCGCAAGCGCAGGCCGGAAAATCCAGCCCCGGGAGCAGTTTGCGGGATATCGTTAAAGTAGCGCGGCTCGAAGTCGAAGAGATCCGGGGTCAGCGGCAGATCGCGCCATTCGCCGTCCACACGGCGGTCGACCTGAACCGGATCGGGGAAGTAGAGGCCGGGCGGCAGAAGGTCGACGGCGAAGCCTTCCCCCTGGGGCAACATCGCGGCGCGCCCGGCAATGGGCCGGATGCCGCGATAGGCGTTGTAATCCAGATCGGCAAACGGCGCGGGCAGGGCGCCCGATGGTGGGGCATAGGGCGCGGCTGCGAGGCGGCGTGCCGCCTCGCGCAATGAGCCGTCTTCCTGCGCCCAGACGCGGACGGGTGAGGCGGAGAGGCCAGCGGCCATCAGGGCCAGAAGGGTGCGACGGTCGATCATTTCGGATGGCGGCTTAATCCGCGCCCTTGGCGCGCGGCCACATCCGGGAAAATACGCCATCACGTTTGATCAGCCCATGTTGCAGCGCCGCGCCGATATGCAAGGCGATCAGCGCCACAATCACCCAGGCACCGTAGAAATGCACCGCCTTGGCAAAATCTGCCAAGGCGTCCGAGCGGGGAACAAGCGCGGGGACGCCCAACGCATCGAGCGCTTCAATCGGGAAGCCCCCGGCGCGGACCCGCACATAACCCGCCACCGGCATGAGAAAGAGCAGCGCGTAGAGCAGCCCATGGGTCAACCCGGCGATCTTGACCTGCCAGCCGGGCAGATGTGCAGGCTCCGGTGGAGGGGCGTTGCGCCAGCGATAGATGATCCGGATGACGATGAGCACCAGAAGCAAAACGCCCACATTCTTGTGGAAGATGAACAAGGTGTTTTGCAGGGGCCGGGGTAGCCCGTCCTGGATCATGATGAAGCCCACCGGGATCATCGCCAGAACCAGCAATGCCATCAGCCAATGGATCCACCGTGCAGGGGCGCGGTATGCCGGTGCCGGAATTGTCATTTTCGAGCTGCCTCGCTATGGTTTATCGATTGCGAACACGCCGTTGCGGCCAGTTTGATCCCAATAGACTACAGCGAGCAAGGGCTTCGTCCCAAAGCAAAATATGGTGTTTTCCAACAAGCCCTCAGGCGCGGGCGATGCGGCTGGTCGCTTGGCCGGAGCCGTCTGGCCCGCGAAAACCTTAAGCCCAAGCGCGCAATTCGCCGCCATTTCCCTAGCTGGTTTTGCAGTGACACTTGGGCTGAGCGGAGTGCTGATCGGCGGCATCCTGCCGGCTGGCGCTATTTTCGGCGGCCTTGCCTATTTATTGGCCGTCTTTGTGGCGCTTGGGGCTTTGCGCGCGAGTTACCCGCACCCGGTGATCGGCTGGTGCAACGCCGTGACCCTGTTCCGGCTGGCCTTGGCAAGTGTCCTGATCGCAGGGCTGGTCTCGCCCGGCATGTCCGCGTGGGCTGTGTTCGCCGTCGCCGCCCTGGCCTTTGCGCTTGATGGTCTGGACGGTTGGCTGGCCCGACGGGAGGGGTATGTCTCAGGCTTTGGGGCGCGGTTCGACATGGAAGTCGATTCCGTGCTGGCGCTGGTTCTTGCGCTTCATGCCTACCAGAGCGGGACTGTCGGGGCCTATGTGATCATTCTTGGCCTGCCGCGTTACGTGTTTTTCATCGCACAGTTTTTTGCGCCATGGCTCAACAGAAACTTGCCGGATCGGTTCAGCCGCAAGGTGGTGTGTGTGCTGCAAATCGGGGCGCTGATCCTTCTGTTGGTGCCATTCGTGGGGCCGCCGCTCTCGAATATCGTGGCCGGTGTGGCCGCGCTCGCGCTGGTCTGGTCTTTTGCGGTTGACGTGCGGTGGCTGTGGCGGGCGCGCGAATGAGGGCTGCTCTGCCGCTTCTGCTCGCGGCCCTGGTGCTGCATCTGGTCCTGATCCAGCCCAACCACCCCGCCGCGCTCGGCTGGGGCGCGTTGGTCCTGTTTCCGCTGGAATTGCCGGCGATCCTGTTGGCGCTGATCGCTTTGGGGCGCACGCGGGCAATCGGCCTCTTTCGCTTCGCGCTTGTTGTCGTTCTGACGCTGATCGTGGTGTTGAAGGGCGCGGATTTCATAAGCTTCACGGCCCTGTCGCGGGGCTTCAACCCTGTCTCGGATCTCGCCCTTGTCGATGCGTTCGTCCGGCTTCTGACCGGCACACTCGGCCCGGTTCTGGCCGGTTTGGCCGTGGTCGCGGCCATCTTGGCGATCGCGGCCGTCGCGGCACTGATCTGGTGGGCGACGGGCGTCTGGGCCCGTGTGGCGCTGCCCCAGAGACTGACCCGTGTGACAGCTGTGGCCGCGGTGCTGGCCGGTGGCGTGGCCGTGGCGGAGGCCGGTGACACGATGGGCGCCTGGGACCTGCCCACCACGCCGCCCGGTTCGGCGTTCACGGCCCGTCTGGGCGCGGAGCGGGTCGTGATGGTGCGCACGACGCTTGCCGAATTGCGGGCCTTCCGCACCGAAGTGGCCAATGATCCCTACACCGCTGCGCCGGGGCTGTTCGAGGTCATTGATCGCGACGTGCTCCTCATCTTCATCGAAAGCTACGGCCGCACCAGCCTGGATACGCCGTTTTACGCGGAACTGCACCGGGAAACGCTGGGAACCTACCAGACGCGGTTGGCTGATCTGGGCCTGACGATGCAATCGGGCTACCTGACCTCTCCCACCCAAGGCGGGCAGAGCTGGCTGGCCCATTCGACCTTCTCCAACGGGCTCTGGATCGACAACCAGGTGCGGTATGCCGCGGCATTGACCAGCGGACGGCAGACGCTGTTCCACCACGCGGCGGACAATGGGTTCCGCACCGCAACCGTGATGCCCGCAATCACGCTGGACTGGCCGGAATCGCTCCGGATGGGGTTTGAGGATGTGCTGGTGGCCGAGGATCTGGGCTATGAGGGTCTGCCGTTCAACTGGGTGACGATGCCGGATCAATTCACCCTCGGGGCGTTGGATCGGCTCCTGCGCGACGGGGGCGATACACGGCGGCTTTTTGCGCAGGTGGCGCTTGTCTCGTCCCATGCGCCCTGGGTGCCGGTGCCCGAGATCCTGCCGTGGGAGGATCTGGGCGATGGCACGATCTACAATGAGGTCGCGGCCTCTGGCGATCCGCCCGAAGTCGTCTGGCGCGACCGGGAGCGGGTGCGGTTTCAATACCGGCTGGCTGTTGATTACGCGCTGCAATCGGTGCTTGAATATGCCGCCCTCCATGCCGATGACCCGCCGCTGATGATTGTGGTCGGGGATCATCAGGCCGCCGAATTCATCGCGCTGGACGGGCGGCCCGACGTGCCGATCCATGTGATCGGGCCCGCGCATCTGGTGGCGCCGCTGTCACAAATCGCCCCTGATCCCGGACTTCTTCCGGGCGACGATACGCCCGTGATCGGGATGCAGAATGCGCGGGACATCATATTGAACGCCTATGCCGCCGATGTTGAAGCGAGGCTGGAGAATTGATCCGCCGGTGGCCGATATCGGTGCCCGGATGGGTGATCCGCATGGTGCAGGTAGCGGTCTTTGCGGGGCTCGCCGTTCTTCTCTGGCGCGCGGCGGACGGGTGGGAGGCCTTGGCGCGGCTACAGGCTGCGGACCCGTTGTGGTTGGCCGCTGCAGCTTTGGCCCTGACAGTGCAGACCGTTCTATCGGCCCTGCGCTGGCGGATCACGGCGGGGCAATTGGGCATCTCCCTCACGCCGGGCGAGGCGATCCGCGAATACTACCTGTCTCAGGTGGTGAACCAGTCTTTGCCGGGAGGCGTCGTGGGTGATGCCAGCCGCGCGGTGCGGGCACGGGGGCAGGCAGGGCTGATCGCGTCGGGGCAGGCCGTGGTGTTCGAGCGCCTGGCCGGGCAGATCGGCCTACTGGCCGTGTTGGTTGTGGGGTTTGCCCTGTCGTTTCTAGCGTCGAACCCCATCGATTGGCCGCTCTGGCTCCTGGGCCCGGTCGCCATCGCCTTTGTCGCTTTGGCGTTGATCCCCGTCGGCCTCGCCGTTGCGCTTCGGGTGACAGGCCCGTCCGATCATGCCCTTCGCCGCTCTGTTCGCGCCTTCACCCACGCCCTGTGGGCACCGGACGTGCGTTTGCGCCAAACGGGGCTCAGCCTCGGCACAGCACTCTGCAATGTCACGGCCTTTGCATTCTGCGCCATGGCCCTTGGCGTGGATCTGCCGCCTGTGGCCGTCTTCACCCTGATCCCCTTGATCCTCTTCGCGATGGTCCTTCCACTGTCGATCAGCGGCTGGGGCCTGAGGGAAGGGGCCGCGGCGGTTCTGTTCCCCGTCATAGGAGCCGCGATGAGCGAAGGCCTCGCCACCAGCGTCGCCTTTGGCCTTGTCTTTCTGGCGACGGTCCTGCCGGGCCTGCTGGTGACGTGGATGCGACCAAATGCACCTGTCTTGGGGCGACGATGATCTAAATGAGTGTAACGAAACGGCGACCGGTGCGCGAACAACGGCCGCAAGAATTCCCGGAAAGTGAGACTTGATATGACAGCGAAACCAGTGATCAACCGGCGCCATCTGCTTGTAACGGGGGCGGGGGCCATGGGTGCGGGCATCCTCGGCCTGTCGCCTCGCCACGCGTTTGCGCAATCGCAGGTGAGCCTGCAATTGTCCTGGCTGCATTCGACGCAGTTCGCGGGCAGTTACATCGCGCTGGATCGCGGCTGGTGGGCCGAAGGCGGGCTTGAAGTCTCGCTCCTGCAGGGCGGGCCGAACGCGCCGGTGGAGCCGCCGGTTGTGTCGGGCACCGCGCTCGTGGGCATCTCCGCCGCCGATTACACCGCCGCCGCGGTGGCCGAAGGCGCGCCGTTCAAGATCATCGGCGTGGCGATGCAGAACAATCCGTTTGCCATCACGTCGCTGACGGAAAATCCCGTCAATGTGCCGAGTGATCTGGAGGGAAAGCGCATCGGCATGGCGCTGGCCAACACGCCGGTGCTTCAGGCGCTTTGCACGCTCAACGATGTGGATTTTGACGCGATCGAGATTGTGCCCACCCAGTATTCGCCCCAGCCGCTTGTCGCCGGTGAGGTCGATTGCCTGCTCAGCTGGGAAACCGATCTGCCCGTCGCGCTCACGATCCAGGGCGTGGACAACACAACCATGCTGCTCGCCGATCATGGTTATGCCGTGCATTCGCAGACCTACATCGTGACCGAAGACAGCCTTGCCAATCGCCGCGATGATATCGTGGCCCTGATGGCGGGCGAAGTGCGCGGCTGGGACGCCTATCGCGAGGATACCGACGCGGCCACCGATCTGACGCTGGCAATGTTCCCCGATGCGGGCCTCGATCTCGAAACCCAGCGCCTTCAGGCCGCGCGGCAGGTGCCGCTGATGTTCTCGGACTTGACTGACGCCAACGGGTTCGGCTGGTGGACCGACGAAACCGTCGCCGCGAATATCGAAACGCTGGCGCTTCTGGACCGGACGGTCACGCCCGATCTGTGGGACCGTTCCATCCTGGAAGAAGTGCACGGAAGCTAGGCCCGCAATGTCCGCCGCCGTCATCTGCACCGATTTGTCCAAGACCTTCAAAGGGGGGGTGGAGGCCGTTGCGCCCACCAGCCTCACCTTTGCCGCCGGGCAGACGACGGCGTTGGTGGGGCCATCGGGCTGCGGCAAGTCCACCTTGTTGCGGATGATCGCGGGGCTGGAGCAGCCGAGCGCGGGGCAGATCACCATCGGCGGGCAGCCCCCGGAGGAGACGCTGCGCAAGGCCAACCTGTCGGTCGCATTTCAGGATCCTTCGCTGCTGCCCTGGCGGTCGGTGCGCAAGAATATCGAGCTGGCGCTGGATCTGGCGCGCCGCCCGAAGAAAGACGATGATATCGATCAGTTGATCCGCCTTGTGGGCCTCGATGGCTTTGCCGAGACGCGCCCGGCCGAGCTGTCTGGCGGGATGCGCCAGCGGGCCGCCATCGCGCGCGCGCTGTCGACGAAGCCTGATCTGCTCCTGCTCGATGAGCCGTTCGGCGCGGTGGATGAGTTGACGCGCCAGCAATTGGCCAATGATCTGCCCGGCATCTGGGAGGCGCGGGGCGCCACCACGATCCTTGTCACCCATTCCGTGAGCGAGGCCGTGATGCTGTCGGATCGCATCATCGTCCTGTCGCCCCGCCCGGCGCGGATTGTGGAGGATATCGCCGTGGATCTGCCCCGTCCCCGGTCCTCCGATCAGGCGCGGCGGCCCGAATTTGGCGCAATCGTGGATCAGGTCTTCGCGGCGTTGGCCCATGGTATGGCGGAAACGTTGCCCAAGGCCGCCCAATGACAATAGCCACCCCGGCGCAGCGTTGGCCGGTCCGGGCAGGCCCTTATCTTGGCCCGATCCTTGCACTCGTGATCTGGGAACTTGGGGCCCGCGCCCTGTCCGATGCCTTTGTTCTCGCGGCACCTTCGGCGATCCTGATCTACCTGTCCGACAATGCCGCCTTGATGGCCCGCGCCCTTGGCGTGACGCTTGGCAATGCGGCCGCGGGCTTTGTCATCGGCAATCTGGCGGCCATCGCCCTTGCGACGCTGGCCGTTGTCTGGCCGCGCAGCGATGCCATGGTGCGTGGCCTGGCGCTTCTGGTGTTCTGCCTGCCGCTGGTGGCCACCGGCCCGATCCTGCGCGTGGTGTTCGGCCCGGGCCCGTGGCCGCAGATCGTGTTGGCGGCGCTGGCGGTCTACTACACCACGTTGATCCCACTGCTTGTGGGTCTCCGGGCCCTGCCGACCGGTTGGCTCGATCTTGTGCGCAGCTATGGGCGCGGGCGGATGGCGGCCCTGATCCATGTGCGCGCCATGGCGGCGCTTCCCTATTTGGTGGCCGGGTTGCAGATCGCGGCGCCCGCGGCGTTTCTGGGCGCGATGGTGGGCGAGTTCACCGGGGCTGAGCGCGGTATGGGCGTGCTCACGATCCGGGCCATGCGGGGCATGAATGTCGAGATGACATGGGCGCTGGCCAGTGTGGCCACGGCTGTGGCGGTTCTGGGCTACCTCGCCATCGGCTGGATTGCACGGCTGTTCATGGCCGACGAACCCCCGGTGATCCTTGCGGCACCGGCGGAGGGTGGGCGCAAAGGCTCCCGCGCGTTTCTCACCGTTCTTGCCGTCGCGGCGGCGATGATCGCCATCTGGTGGGGTGGCTTGAGGCTCCTGAACCTGAGCCCGTTCTTCGCCAAGGGGCCGTGGGATGTGTTCGAGGCGCTTTTTCTCGCCCCCGATGCCGCCGCAACCCGCTCGACGCTGGCGAACGCGATGCGCGAAACGGGAGTGTTCCTTCTCCCCGGCTACGTGGCAGGGCTGGCGGCCGGGGCCGTTCTGGCCATGTTGGTGGTGCTCTTTCCGGCGATCTCGGGCACGGCGATGCCGGTGGCCATCGCGCTTCGCTCCGTCCCGATCATCACGACGGCGCCGCTGGTTGTGCTGATCCTCGGGCGCGGAGCCCTCGGCACGGTGGTGCTGGTGGCGATCATGGTCTTTTTCCCCACTTTCGTGGCCTGCCTGCACGGGCTTCGTCAGGCCCCGGGCCGCGTCATGGACGTGATGCGGAGCTATGCGGCGAGCCCGTGGCAAGTGCTGCTTCGGGTACGTATTCCCGCGATGTTGCCTGCGTTTTTCGCCGCCGCACGGATGAACGTGCCCGCTTCGGTGCTGGCCGTGACGGTCGTGGAATGGCTTGCCACCGGGAACGGCATCGGCAGCGTCATGGCCCTGTCGGCCTCGCTCTCGGATTACGACATGTTGTGGAGCTCGGTCGCGCTGGTCTGCGTGCTCTCGGCGATGGGATATGCCTGTGTGGGCCTGCTGGAACGGCGCGTTCTGGCGGCCTATGCGCCGGAGCAACTGGCATGACACCCCGCGCCGCCGCCTTCGCCATTCCAGGCGACATCGCCACCGTGACCGGCGGTTATATCTATGAACGTCGCCTGCTGGAGGAGTTGCGTGCGCACGGCCATGACGTGGTGCATCTCCAACTTGGCGCGTCGTTCCCTGATCCGACGCCGTCCGACATGGACCACGCCGTGCGGGTGCTCCAAGCGCTCGATCCGGCGCGCGCGCTGATCCTCGACGGGCTGGTCTATGGCTCCATCGACACCGACGGGTTGGCCGGGGTCGCCGCGCCCATCGTTGCAATGATCCACCATCCCTTGGCTTTGGAAACCGGCCTCAGCCCGTCGCGGCGGGCGCATCTGCTTGAAACCGAGCGCGCCAATCTGGCGCTGGCGGCCCGTGTTCTGGTGCCAAGCACCCATACCGCCCATATCCTGCGGACCGGCTACGACGTTCCTCCAAAGAAGATCACCATTGCACAGCCAGGCACCGAACGGCCCAAAGGCGCACGCGCGCCCTCCCATCCACCGCTGATCCTGTCGGTCGGCATTCAGCACCGGCGTAAAGGGCACGATGTCCTGCTCCGGGCGCTGGCGGAGCTGATGGATCTGGACTGGCGGGCGGTGATCGTCGGTTCGGTCCACGATACCGCCCATGCGGAGGATCTGGCGCGGTTGTGGCGGGATCTCGGGTTCGGCGATCGGGTGGATCTGGCCGGTCGCGTCTCGCAGTCGGACTTGGAGGACCTTTACAGAAGCGCCTCCCTCTTTGCCCTCGCCACCCGCTACGAGGGCTACGGCATGGTGTTTGATGAGGCGCTGGCGCGGGGGCTTCCCATCGTGTCCTGCGCCACCGGCGCGGTGCCTCACACAGTGCCGGACGATGCGGGGCTGCTGGTGCCCGTCGATGCGCCGGGCGCGCTGGCCAATGCGCTGAAACAGATGCTGACAAACCCGGCCTTGCGCACCCGCATGGGGGACGCCGCCGCGCGGGCCGGGGCGGCTTTGCCGACATGGCAAGGGACCGCGGCAATTGCCGGACAAGTCCTGAACGGTTTGGACCGGTAGGGGGCGCGGATGGCCAAGCCAACCCACCCGGACCGACCCGACGCGGAGGGCATGGCCACGGCCATCGGGCGATCCCTCGATGTCTATTATCGGGACGCGGCGCGGACGGCGCGGATGGATAGGCTCAACGCGCAATGCGTGCCACGCGGCGGGTTGGCGTTCGATATCGGTGCCCATGTGGGGGATCGCACCGCCAGTTTTCTCCGCCTTGGCGCGCGGGTTGTCGCCTTGGAGCCGCAGCCGCGCGTCTTCCGTGCGCTGCGCCTGATCCATGGGCGGGCGAACACGGTCGTATTGAGATGCGAGGCTGTTGGCGCGGAGGTTGGGACCGCTACGATGTTCGTGAACACGGCCAACCCGACGATCTCAACCGCGTCCGCCGATCTGGTGGCCGCCGCCCCGACCGCGCGGGAATGGCAAGGGCAGGTCTGGGATCGGCAGATCACTGTTCCGGTGACCACGCTGAACCACTTGATTGCCGAACATGGGCGGCCCGATTTCGTGAAAATCGATGTGGAGGGCCATGAGCACGAGGTTCTTCTGGGCTTGAGCACCGCCCTTCCGATGCTGTCGTTCGAATTCACCACGCTACAGCGCGATGTGGCACTGGCTTGCGTGGCCCGGCTTGCCGACCTGGGGCGCTATGAGTTCAACCTGAGCCTCGGTGAGGACCACGCGTTGCGTCATGCGATCTGGCTGCAACCCGACGTTATCGTTGAGGAGCTTCAGAACTTGCCAAACGCGGCGAATTCCGGGGATGTCTACGCACGCTTGTTGTAGAAGATTGACCCGCGCCGCCGCGCCGGTCAGAGACCGGTGGCTTGAACCTGCGACGCGATCAGGCGCGCGGTACCAATGGCGGCCTCCGTATCCGCGGCGGTTTGGATCTCACAGTTCATAACCCGCGCCCGAATGGCCGTCCAGACCGGGTTGCTTGCGCCACCTCCGGCCGTGAAGAGCGGCCCAGGCGGTGGCGCGCCCTTGGCCGACATCTCGGCATAACAACGCGCTTCGATCCGCGCGATGCCTTCCAGAAGCCCGTGCAAGAAACGCGTGTCGTCCTCGGGCCGGGGGGACAGGCGCGGCGCAAGCGACGGGTCATTGATCGGAAACCGCTCCCCCGGTTCCGGCAGGGGATAATAGTCGAGATCACTGGCGACAGACGGATCGATCCGAGCCGAAAGCTCCGTCATCTGCGCCACGGTGAAGAACTGGCGCAACACGCCGCCGCCGGAATTGGACGCCCCGCCCACCAGCCACCCGTCCCCCAGACGGTGCGAATAGAGCCCGATCTCCGGCGCGTCGATCCGCCGGTCGCTGAGCAGTTTGACGGCCAGCGTGGTGCCAAGCGACGTGACGGCGGCCCCGATCCGCAAGGGTGCCGCGGCCAGGAACGCGGCGATGCTGTCGGTGGTGCCGACATGGATCATGGCATCGGCGTTAAGGCCGAACCGCTCGGCGATCCCGGGCGCAATCGGTCGGGCGGGCGCGCCCGCGGGCAGGACACGTGGCAGGATCTCGGGGCGCAAGCCGGTGGCGCGGAACCAATCCGGCCAGGCCTCCGCTGCGGGATCAAATCCGGTTTTCAACGCGTTGTTGTGATCCGAATACCCGCCGCGTCCCATCAGCTTGGCCGCGATGAAATCGGCCTGGTGCAGCAGATGGGCGGCGCGGTGTTCAGCGTCCTCCGCCTGCAAGTGCAACGCGCGCGCCAAGGCGGAACTGCTGCCGCGCGTGATGTGGGGGTCTGGCGCATGGGCGGCGATCACCTGCGCCTTCGCCTCGAAGCCGCCCGAATTGTACATCAGCGCGCGGGTCACCGGGCGCAGGCCGGCGTCGGTCAGAACCATACTTCCCGACGTGCCGTCGACCCCGATCCGGGTGATCTGGGCAGGGTCTTGCTCGTCGGCCAGGAGCGCGTTGATCTGGGCATCCAGGCACGTCTCGACCCCCAGCCACCACGCGTTGGCGTCGATGTTCGTCGCGTTCTGCGGTCCGTATTCCGCGCGCGCCGTCGAGATGACCGCGCCATCGACATCAATCACCGCCGACCGGATGCCGGATGTGCCGAGATCGATGCCGAGCGAAAGACCCGTCATGACCGCGCCGCCAGCGCCTGACGGTATTTCTCGGCATCCCAGTTCAGCAATTCCGCCTCCGCGTCGGGGCCGATGGCCTCGGGCGTCCATGCGTCAGGCAGACGGCAAAGCAGGTCGGAGAGGCACCGCAGCATGGCCCTTTGTGATGCCGTCGCATCCTTGCGGATCAGCACGCCCGTGCCTTTGATCAGGATCGCAGGTGGCGCGCCGTCATGGTCCGCCACCGGCAAGGCGGGCCCCAGGAAGACCACGTGATCCGGGTAATAGGACCCGCCGGTTGCAAGGGCGCTGGCGCGGTCATCCTGCGCCAACCAGCTTTCTTCGGCCCATTGGAACCCCTCCGGTGCAGCCGCGGCGGGGCGACTTTCCGTATCGCGCAGGACTGGCAGGGCCAAGCGCGCCTCAACCTCATCCATGATGGCTGCGGTCTCCGCCACGCTGGCACCGCAGCAGATCAGGCCGTGGTTTTCCAGAACGAAGACGCGGGTGTCCGGAGTGACGCGCGCGAGGATCTGCTCCGTCAGGGGCAGGCCCGGCTTGGCATAGGGCACGAAGATCGCGGGCAGGCCGTCGAGTTTGCCTGCCGCTTCAGCACGGCCCTCGGGGCTGACGCCGTGGGTCAGGGTGGCGATGGAATGTGTGTGGGCCACAACCGGCCAATCCAGCGCGGCGTGAAACGTGGTTTCAATCGACGGGCGCAGGGTATTGGCCGGATCCAGCACCGTGGCTTTGCACGTCCCGTCGCCTGCACCGTGGGCCTCGGCCTTTGCGGCCGCGCGATCCACCGCTACGAAGATGTCTTTTCCCTCGGCCTCCGCCAATTCGGTGCCGGAGGCCTTGATCCACATGGTTCCCCCCGCCTTGATCGACGTATTCCCGCCAGGCCCCTGCACGCGGAGGGGATCGGAACCGAGCCGGGCGGAGAGCGTGCGAAAGGCGGGAAAATCGTCGGGCAGGGTCATGATCTATCCCAATTGGTGAAGGCTGTAGGTCGGCATCGGCGCGCCCTCGGACCGGGCGAGGGCGGTCAGGGCCGTGATCGGATCCGCCTTGTCAAAATGTGCCGCATGTAGGCCGCCGCGGACAAAGGCCGTGGCCCATCCGGCGCCGTGGCCACCCGCGATATCGTGCTCCAGACTGTCGCCGACCATCAACAGGCGGTCGGGTGGCACGTCCATCGCGGCCTCAACGGCGCGGAAGATCGGCAGATGCGGCTTGCCGTAGAACCGCACAGCGCCGCCCTGATCGGCATGGTCATGGGCCAGCGCCCCGGGAGAGGTGACGGTGATGCCCCCCGCCCGCGGCGATGCGCGATCGGGGTTGGTGCAGAGCACCGGGACACCCCTGTCACGGGCGCGGTCCAGAAGTGCGGCGAATTGATCCGGCGCGGCGCCGTCCGGCAGGCCCATCAGCAGCACCGCCTCTGCCGCATCGATGTCATCGGTCAGCGCCACATCGAGCCCCTCGGCCCAGGCCGCGGCGTCACCCGCGGCCCGGGTGATGGGGCAGAGCACGCGCGACGCAACACGCCCCGCCGCGATGTCCTGCCAGAGCGCTTCGCCCGACGTCATGACGATCTCGAAGGCGTCCGCCGGGAAGCCCATGGCGGTAATCCGATCGGCGTTTGGTGCGGCGCGTTTGCCGGAATTTGACAGTACTGCCAGATGTTTACCGGACGATCTTAAACCGTCAATAGCGGCAATTGCGCCGGGATAGGGCGTGGTCCCGTCATGGAGCACCCCCCATTGGTCCAGCACCACGGCGTCGAACCGGTCCGCCACGTCCTCCAGTGTGTCGATGACCTGCGTCATCGCGGGTCAATCCGGGGTCGGGGGAACGAGGCCTGCGATATAGGCCTCCGCCTCGTCCTTGCTGAGCGCCGGGGCGGATTTGCCAACGCTGCCTGCGGGCATATCGCCGAAATAGAACTGGTAGCCGGGGATCACCTGCCGCCGTTTGCGGAGCGGCATGCCGTCATACGGGAACACGTCGGAGCGCCCATTGGCGACCTTGTCGTGGCAGGCGAGGATGTAATCGGCGCGCTTGTCCAGCTCCTCCACCGATTTCCAGCCCTCATAAGAATTCACGAAGCGCGCGGGCACCCAGTAGCGCCATCCCTCATCGGGGTTCGGCTCCATATTGCGTTCCTGGAAAATCGCATCACCCGCCACCACGATATCACCCGCGCTGGTCGCCACGGTCACCGCCATATGGCCCACCGAATGGCCTGGCGTGTGGAACATGGTGATGCCCGGCAGCACCTCGCATTCATCCTCCACCGCCTCGAAGACGCAGCCGGTATAGGCCGGGTCGATGCCCAGATAGCCGCTCTCATAGGTGCGGTAGTAGAGCGGCAAGGGGTTGAACGCCATTTCGATCTCGGCCTTGGGCGCGATGTAGCGGGCGTTCCTGAATTCCTTCATGTTCTGCACGTGGTCCCAGTGCAGGTGCGTGAAGACGATGGCGTCGATCTCGTCAGGATGCACGCCGAGCTTCTGCTGAAGGTGCTCATGGACCTGCAGGCAGCCGCGCTTGTCGCATTTGTGGTGATACTTCGTGGCGCGCTCTTCGTCGCACAGGCCGGTATCGATCAGGATCTTGTGCTCGCCCGTGTCGACGTAATGGCAATAGACGGGGTTCCAGATTTTCTTGCCCGCCGGGCCCTTCCAGAAGATGTAGGTGCCAAGATCGGCCTCCAACCAGCCGGTGTTGATGGGGTAGATCTTGGTTTCCTGTACGCCCATGGGGATCTCCATTCGCTTGCCGAGTCACGTTTGTATACAAAGTGACAGCCTTGTGTGCGAATGCAACCCGAAAAAACCGAAACGCGCTAGTTTGCGGCCAACGTCTCTTTGAAAGATCGTGCCATATGGGCGCGCATCCCGTCGGAGGCGGCGGCCGAATCCTCGGAAAAGATAAGCGAAATCAAATCCGCATGGCTGTGCGCCGAGGAGAGAAGATCTTCGTCGGTGGCGAATTTCTTGGCGCGCGCGGCGCCGGTGCGCTGGCGAAACTCCGTGGCGATCTCGGCCATGTAGGGATTGCCGGTGGCCCGGTAGATGGTCAGGTGGAACTGCTCATTGGCCTTGAGATAGGCGGCGCGGTCCCCCGCCTCGGCGGCGGCCATGCAATCGGCCTGGGCGGCTTCGATCTCAACCCGCGCCAGAAGCGTCAGGCGTTGAGCGGCGATACGGGCACAGGCGGCCTCGATTTCATGCATGGCTTCAAAGATTTGCGCCAATTGGGCCCGCGTATATTCAGCGACCCGAACGCCCCTCTTTTCGCCCGGGATCAGGATGCCCTGAGCCACCAGCCGCGACAGCGCCTCGCGCACCGGCGTGCGCGACACACCGAAGCGCTCCGTCAGCTTGACCTCGTCAATCCGCTCTCCCGCCGCCAGTGCACCGGCCGAGATGTCTTCGGTCAGGGCCTGCTCGATGCGGCGCACGGTCGATCCGCGGCCGCTGGGGGCAGGGGTGTCAGAGGGGGTCGCCATGGGGGCCTCACCGAAAATCATAGTGTTGTTGCCCGCTACGCTTAGACCATCGGGGGCAGAAAGGCAATTTTGGATATTTACAATCAAGTTTGTATACAGAATGCTAGGTGAAAGTCCGAGAAGGGGAATCGATGCCAACGATCCGTCTGGAAAATCTGGTCAAACGCTACGGCGCCGTCGAGGTTCTGCATGGCATCGAGCTGGATATGGCTGAGCATGAGTTCACCGTGCTGGTCGGCCCCTCGGGCTGCGGAAAATCCACGACCCTGCGGATGCTGGCCGGACTGGAAACCGTCTCGGACGGGGAGATCTACATGGATGACCGCCCGATCAGCGGGCTGGACCCCAAGGATCGCGATATCGCCATGGTGTTCCAGGATTACGCGCTTTACCCGCACATGAACGTCGCGCGGAACATGTCGTTTTCGCTCCGCCTGCAGAAAACGCCGCAAGCCACGATCGACAAGAAGGTGGGGGAGGTGGCCGAGATGTTGGGCCTCTCGCCGTTCCTTGGCCGCAAGCCTGGTGAGCTTTCCGGTGGCCAACGCCAGCGCGTTGCCATGGGCCGCGCACTCTGCCGCGACGCCAGCACGTTCCTTTTTGATGAGCCGCTTTCGAACCTCGACGCGAAACTGCGTGGTCAGATGCGCGCGGAACTGGCGCTGATGCGCCAGAACGTGAAGAAAAACATGATCTACGTCACCCATGACCAGATCGAGGCGATGACATTGGCCGATCGGATCGTGGTGATGCATGGCGGCCATATCCAGCAACAGGGTACGCCGTCGGAGCTGTTCAAGAACCCGGTCAACCGGTTTGTGGCAGGCTTCCTGGGCTCCCCGCCGATGAATTTCCTGGAGGCCGATCTGGTCGAGGAAAACGGCGCGCTGCACGCCAAGGGGGACGGGTTCTCGATCCGCCTGCCCAACGATCTTGCCACCCGTGCCCGCAACAAGGCGGTCCACAAGGCAACCCTGGGCCTGCGCCCGTCGGATCTGGAATACACGCCCGACGCGCCGGTCGACCAATCGCTCGATCTGAACGTCGTGGTCTCGGAATATATCGGCGCGCAATCGGTTCTGATCTGCGGCTGCGGCGACGCCAAGGTGACGGTGGAGCTGAAATCCGAAACGCCAATTGCCCTAGGCGAAACCCTGCGCTTTGCGGTGCGGCCCGAGGGGCTGCACCTGTTCGACACGAAGACGGAAGTGGCGCTGTAAACGCGCCGCACCAATCAGCAACTGGGAGGAAAAGATGCTGAAGACCTTGATGACATCGACAATCGTCGGGGGGCTTGCGCTAAGCGGCGCGGCCCTGGCTGACGGCCATGAGGGGCCCTATGCGCCCTATGCGGGCACGACCCTGATCGTGAACTTCCCCGCGCACCCCCATTACAATGCCGTGTTGGAGGTTCTGCCCCAATTCACCGAGGAAACCGGCATCGAGGTTGAGGTGGACATGCTCCCCTATCTCGACATGCGCGAGCGTCAGACGCTGGAGCTGAGCCTTGACGAAGGCGCCTATGACCTGATCGCCTATGTGGTCTTTTCCAAGGCCGATTACGTCTATGCCGATCAGATCTACAACCTTGCGCCGTTTTTCATGAACCCACGCCTGGCCGATCCGAACTATGATGCCGCCGACCTGATTGATGGCTACGTCCAGAATATCGGTGTCGCCGGTGGCGAGCGTGGCTATCTGCCGGGCCCGACCGGGTCGCTCTATGGTCTGCCCTTCGGCTCGGAAACCTCAGTTCTCTACTACCGCACGGATGTGTTTGAAGAGCATGGGCTGGACGTGCCTGAAAACTACGACCAGCTTCTGGAACTGGCCTGCCAGATCCCGGAACTGGAAGAGGGCATGGGTGGCGTCGCCTCCCGCGCCGCCTCGGGCCACCAGGCCTCCCACGCCTTCCTTCTGCACCTCGCGCCCCTTGGCGGTCGCGTCTTCGGCGAAGGGTGGGAGCCGACAATCAACTCGCCTGAAGGTGTCGCGGCGGCGGAAGCCCTGCAAACCATCGTGGATTGCGGCCCGGAAGGCTCATCCGCCTTCGGTCCGGCGGAAGCGGCCAATGCGTTTGCCCAAGGCCAGGCGGCGATGTTCATCGACTCCATCGCGTTTGCGCCCACCTTCGAGGACGAAAGCCGCTCCACCGTGGCGGGCAATGTCGGATGGGCGCCCCATCCGGTCGGCACCCGTGCCGCATCCCAAACCGGCGGCTTCGGCCTTGCGATCCCGCGCAACGCGGCCGAGCCCGATGCGGCCTTCCTGCTGATGCAATGGCTCACCAGCCGTGAGGGCGATCTCGCCGTGGCGATGGCCGGCGGCAACCCGTCGCGATTCTCCACTTACGAGAATGCGGAGTTGAACGAGCGCTATCCCTGGTCCGCCACCTTCGGTGAGGCCCTGGCCGATGCCGATCCCGATTGGCGCCCGATCATCCCGCCCTGGGGCCGCATCAATGCCGATATCGGCACCACGATGAGCCAGGTTCTGACCGAGGGCCTCGACATTCAGGAAGCGCTCGACGGCATCGCCGAACGGACCCGCACCCTGATGGAGGAAGAGGGTTACTACGTCTGGCAGTAAGTCTTTGAACCAACGGCGCGCGCCCTCCTCTCCCGGGGCGCGCGCCACCCTGCACGGCCCCGCAAATATCCCGAATAAGGCGATCCCGAAGTGACCCGTCAGAACGTCAGCCGCCTGACCCCCTACATGTTCATCGCGCCCGCGGCGCTGGTCATGATCCTCGCGCTGTTTTATCCCATCGGCTACATGATGTGGGGCAGCTTCCGCGACTGGGACCCAAGCCAGAGCATTTCGGAAACCGAGTTTGTGGGCATGCAGAATTACGTCCGCCTGTGGATGGACGCGCAATTCTGGGAAAGCTTCTCCGTTACCCTGATCTTCGCCTTCACCGTCGTCGCGGTTGAGATGTTCCTCGGCGTCGGCCTTGCGCTTCTGCTCGATCGCAACATCCGCGGTATGTCGGTTCTGCGCACCCTTTTCATCCTACCGATGATGATCGCGCCCGTCGTGGTGGGCCTCGTCTGGCGCTACATGTATCACCAGACCTACGGCACGTTTAACCGCTTCCTGGAGGCCATTGGGCTCGAAGGTGTGGACTGGCTTGGCCAGAACCCGCTCCTGTCAGTGATGATTGCCGATATCTGGCAATGGACCCCGTTCATCTTCATCCTGTCGCTCGCGGCCCTGCAATCGCTGCCCCGCTCCGCGCTGGAGGCCGCGCGCATCGATGGCGCGACGACATGGCAGCAGATCATTCACATCAAGCTGCCGCTGATGGCGCCGGTTCTGATCGTGACGATGCTGTTGCGCCTGATCGATGCCTTCAAGGTCCTTGAGGTGATCCTGGTCCTCACCGGTGGCGGCCCCGGTCTCTCCACCGAAATCCTCGCGCTGCGCATTGCGCGCACCGCCCGCGAATTCCGCGAATTGGGGGAGGCGGCAGCGATGTCGAATTACCTGCTGGTGCTTCTGATGGTCCTGACCCTTGGCATGTTTGCCTTCACCCGCTGGCAGGAAGCCCGCGCCAGGCGCCTGAAATTCGCCGCGGAAGAGGAGGGGTAACCCATGGCCGACACCAATTACGAACGCCAGAACCCCGCCTTCTACGCGCTGATCGCGCTTCTGGTCTTCATGTCCATCGGGCCGGTTCTGCTCTTGCTGATCAACTCCCTGAAGCTCGATGTGGATATCACCAGCGGGGCGGGCGGGCTTCTGTTCATGCCCACGATCCGCAACTACGAAACGGCGCTCTGCGATATCCTCTGGTACGAGCCCGAGCATCTGCGGTTCTGCACCATCCGTTTCGGCGGGGCCTTCGTGAACTCGCTCATCATTGCGCTGATTTCCACTGCGCTGACCCTCATTTTCGGTTGCATGGCCGCCTATGCGCTGGTCCGCTTCAAGTTCATGGGCCGCGATAGCCTGTCGCTCAGCACGCTGGCCGTCCGCATGATCCCACCGGCCGTCCTTCTGGTCCCGGTCTTTGGCCTCTGGAACAATTCCTTCTGCCTCGACAATGATTACGGCGTCGGCGCTTGGATCCGCGACACGTTTGGGGGCCGCGGCGATGTCTGCCTGGCGGGCACCCATTCCGGCATCATTCTGGTCTACGTGGCGATGAACCTGCCGTTTGTGATCTGGATCCTGCAAAGCTTCATCGTGCAGGTCCCCAAATCGCTCGAAGAAGCCGCCCGGGTGGATGGGGCCGGGCCGTTTCAGGTTTTTTTCCTCGTCGTTCTGCCGCTCATCAAACCCGGCCTCGCCGCCGCGTCGATCTTCACCTTCCGCATCGCGTGGAACGAGTATCTTCTGGCCTCCGCTCTGGCCGATCGCGATACCATGACCGTCCCGATCCTGATCGTGAACAACGCCTCGGAATTCGACGGCCTCGGCACGATCCTGGCCACAGGCATGTTGCTGGCCATTCCACCGATCCTCTTTACCCTCTTCGCGTCCCGGCAGATCATCACCGGCATGACGGCGGGTGCTGTGAAGGGGTAGGGTGTGACACGGGTTCTGTTGATCGGAACGGTCGAAACCAAACGGCAGGAGATGTCCTACATGGCCGCCGCCCTGCGCGCGCATGGGCTGGAGGTCGAGATGATGGACGTCTCCCTCGGCTCGGGCGGAGCGGTCTGGTCGGGCGCCGAGAAGCTGGCGCGCATGGCCGCGCGGGCCGAAGCGGCGGCGGCCGACATTGCGGCCCGTTGCGGCGATTGCAAGGTTGCCATCGGCATTGGCGGCGGCACCGGTGGGGAAATCGTGCTGGCCGCGATCAAGGGCCTGCCTGCCACCTATCCGCGCATCCTCGTCACCACGCTGGCCTTCGATCCGCGCCCGGCACTGGCCGACAGCTCCATCACCATCATCCCCACACTGTGCGATATCGAGGGGCTCAATACCCAACTCCGGCAGGTGTTCGAAAACGCCGCCGCCATGGTCGCGGGCCTGACGCGCGCGCAACCGGTCGCACCCGGCGATCGGCCCAATATCGCCGTCACCACCCTTGGCGCGACGGGTCGGGCGGGGGCCGAAATCTCACGCGAATTAAGTGACCAGGGGTTCGAGGCAACCGTCTTTCACGCCAATGGTTACGGCGGGGCCGCGTTTTCGCGCTTCGTGACGGAGGGCCACGCTGATGGCGTGATCGACATGAACGTGCACGAATTGGGGCGCATCCGGCTGGCCGGTGCCCATGTGCCCATGCCCGACCGGTTCACCGGTGCCGCGTCGCTGCCCCGCGTGGTTCTGCCCGGCGCGCTGAACTTCATCGGGCTTGGCGCCATCGAGACGGTCGGAGACGCCTATCTTGACCGTCCCCACTATCGCCACACGGCCCAATTCACCCATGTGAAGCTGACCGATGCCGAGATGGAAGATCAGGCCACTGCCCTGGCCGAGGCCCTCAACCAGGCCACCGCGCCCTGCCACGTCCTGATCCCCATGGGCGGCTTCAGCCATGAGGACCGCCCCGGCGGCGCGATCGAGGATGAAACGCTCCGCCGCATCGCCGCCGATACGCTCGAACACCATGCCCGCGCCTATACCGTTGCGCGGCTGCCCCATCACATCAACACGCCCGACGTGGCGCGGGCTGCCGTGGCCGCGCTGGAGGCCGCCATGACCCAAAGGACCGAACATGTCTGATTTCCCCGATCTGCACGACAAGATGGACGCCCTGATCGCCGCGGCCAAACGCTGTTTCGTGGGCGGGTTGCAGACCAATGCGGGCGGCAACCTGTCGGTGCGGCTGGACGCGCGCGACGCGATTGTGATCAAGCCCTCCGGCGTGGGGTTCAACGAATGCACCCGCGACAATCTGCAGGTGGTGATGCTGGACGGGACAATCCTTCCGTCGGCGCAGGCCCTGAAACCCTCCAAGGACCTCGACTTTCACCTCGACCTCTACCGCATCCGCGACGACATCAACGCCATCGTGCATTGCCACAGCCCCTGGGCCACGGGGTACGCCAGTGCCGGGATAGAAATCCCCTGCCTGACTGTGCAGACCATCGAAAAGATCGGGCGGATGCCCCTGATCCCGCTTTCAGCCAATGGCGGCCCGCAGACGGAGGTTGAGATCAGCCCCGTCTTCCGTGACCCGAATATCCGGGCGGCCGTGCTCGCCAATCACGGCACCATCGGCGCGGGGCCGACCCTGATGGCGGCGCAATATCTGGCCGAGATCATCGAGGAGACCGCGCAGATTGCCTATGTGCGCGATACGTTGATGGCCGCCCACGGCAAGACCCAGGCCGACCTGCCGCAATACGGCACCGCGATGGATGCGCGGGCCGCGGCAGGCTAGGCGAGCGCGGTGATCCCCGCAGGGTCGAAAAACGTTCCGAGAGTGGGCGCGGGATACTGTTCGGGCCGCCAGATAAGCCAAGCCGACGCGGCCCGGCTTAGTCCAGCTTCCGCAGCACCTTCATCGTCGCAAAATCTTCCTGCTTCGGTTCGGCGGCAAGCAGCGGCCGGCTTGGCGCGGCTTCCGCAAAGGTGGCATTGGCCTTGTGCGTTTTCGCGTAGACCCGCCGCTCCAGACGGCCCAATTCACGTTTCACCAGTTCGACCTGAAACAGCAGCTGATCGCGCGAGGCCCGCAATTGGGCAAGGCTGTCCGTGAGCGTCCGAACGTCTTCCTCGGAGCGGAGGTCATCCTCCTCAAGCGCGGCGATGTTGAGCGCCGGCAACAGCACCCAGTTCAACGCCTCGCGATAGACCTGCGATGTCATTTCCTCCATCGGATAGGCGAAGCCATCATCGTCCAGCAGCGTGCGGTGCGGGTTGCCCGACACCACCGAAAACCGGACCTGGGCATGGGCGTTCTTGCGGCCAAACGAGCTGTAGATCACGCGAACCTGCCGCATGATCAGCCCGGGCAGGCGGATCACCGCGTCAGGGTTGGAATACACCGCATCGCCTGCGGTGAAGCCCGCAAGGATCGGTTCAAGAAATTCCGTGATCTCCGGGCAGAACACCTCGGACATGAACTTTTCGGACCGGAAGGAGATCCTGTGGCGCCGATCCGGAGTGCCCAACGTAATAGTAACCGGCACCCATTGCCGGGTGTCGGCATCATTGGAAAGTGAGATCGACAGACCTTGTTCATGCCGCAGTTCGGGCACCATCCCCAAAACTCCTAATCGGCGATTTGGTTCAATTTATATCTATGCCTGTTAACATGTGGTTAACGCGGCGGGTTTCCCCGCATTTATGCCTCGTCCAGCCGAAGATTGCCATAGATATGGGAGGATGCCTCCGCCTCGTTTTTCGCGACATGCCCTTCGCCCCGGCACTTCACGACGGACCGGTCGCGCCGAACAAGCCGTGCCTCGAACTCAAAACCCTCGCCCTTTTCGATTGCGGCATCGATCAGGTTCTGTATCCGGATCTGGTCGTCGTGGTGGAACGCATCGATCAGCCCCGATAGCGATGGAATATGGGTCTTGGGGTCATGGCCGAGCATCTCGAAAAGCCCGGCGCTCCAATAGGGCAGCTTGTTCATGATGTCGTAGGAATAAAAGGCAAATCCAAGCTCGTTCTGCAGCTCTTCCATCTGCCGCACAATCAACTGGATCGTAGTCAGCTCGGTGACATTCTGGAACACGCCGATGATGCGAAGCGGTGTGCCATCGGTGGCCGTGATGCGCTTGCCGACGGATTGCACCATCACCGTGCGTCCATCGCGCCGGGTCAGGCGATTGAGAATGCGGAACGGCTCACCGTTCTTGGCGCATTGCTCGATCTTTTCGATGATGCCCGGACGATCTTCCGGGGCGTAAAAGGCGATCGCGTCGTCAAAATTCGGCACACCATCTTGCGGATCGACGCCATGGATGCGGAAGACTTCATCGGACCAGAAGATGCTGTTGTCACTGAGTTGCAGCTGCCAATGGCCGACATTTCCGAAGCGCTGCAGAAGCTCGATGGCCTCGTTCGACGAGAAATCATCCACCAGCGTCACGACCACGCCGGCGACATCATCGGTCTGATTGCGGAACGGCGAGACGGCAAGCCGTTTGACGCTGTGGCCGGAGCTGAAGGTGATCCGGCGTTCGGTTCGGAACCGGAAGACATCGTTGCACATCTGCGCCAGCACCGACATCTGCTCGGGAAATTCGCATTGCGACAGGTGCACGCCGGTCTGCGGCAATTCCCGGATCTGGAATTCCTTCATCGCCGCGTCCGAGGCGCGGCGCACGATCAGCGCCTGATCGATCACGAGAACAGGGAAGGGGACCACTTGAAGGGTTGCCGTCAGGTCGGTCGAGACGCGTTGAAGCTCGTGGGAATTAACCTGTAATTCCTCATTAACGGTGATGAGTTCTTCGTTGGTGGACTGCAATTCCTCGTTCGATGTTTCCAGCTCTTCATTGGTGGCCTGAAGCTCTTCGTTGGTCGACTGCATCTCTTCGTTGATGGATTGCAGCTCCTCGTTGGAGGTCTGAAGCTCCTCCACGGTTTGCTGCAACGCCTCACGCGTCTGCGCGATTTCCAGCTCCATCTGCCGAATGTAAGTGTGCTGCTCCGTCTCGCTCATGGCTTCGAGCTCTTCGAAGGGGGTGTCCTTCATCCGGGTCTCGATGGCGACAAGAACGTGATCCTCGTTGTCTTCGGTCGACGGCAAGGGGTAGCACACGCTGCGCGCCTGGTTGAACTTGGCGCCGTCCAGATCATGCCAGCGCCCGGTGCGCCTCTCCTTGTTTTTCAGGGCGGTCGCGAAAAGCCCGCTGATCTCATCGCGCAGGGATTTGCGCAAGGACCGGATCCCGATCCAGAGCGGCGCGTTTTCCGTAAGCTGTGTGAAGGGGGAGATATCGCCGTAAACGCGCACGATCTCTCCGCTACGGGTGAGGATGAAGCCGTTGGGCGCCACCGAGCGCGCGAGGGCCGAGAACATGCCGGCATCGAAGAAATGGCCCGGCTGGCTGTCCTCCATCTTCTTGGCGGGCGCGGCGGGGATCCAGCGGCCATAGGCGGGGTTGCCGATCTCGGGCCGGATGGAGCTGGCCATGCCAAGGCGGCGCTTGGAATAGATCTTGTCGGTGCCTGAGCGTGTCTCGAACAGCGATTCCATGTTGCCCACGGATTCCGATGTGCCGAGAAACAGGAAGCCAGATGGATTCAACGCGTAATGGATGCGATGCAGGATGCGGTTCTGCAACGCGGTGTTGAAGTAGATCAAGACATTGCGCAGGCTGACAAAATCGAGGTTCAGGAAAGGTGGATCCTGAAAGATATTGTGCAGGGAAAACAGCGTCAGATCGCGCAACTCGCGCATCACTTCGATCTGGCCGTCATGGACCTTGAAATACTTGTCCAAGAACTCCTCGGGGATGTCGGACGCCGCCGTGATCGGGTAGATGCCGCGCCGGGCCACCTCCAGGGCGCGGTCATCGATATCGGTGGCGAAGATCTGGATGCGGGATTTGCTCAGCTCTTCGATCCCGCCCATCGCCTCGGCCAGCATGATCGCGATGGAATAGACCTCTTCACCGGTGGCACAGCCCGCAACCCACAGGCGCAGCTGGCCGATCTCCCGGTTGGCGGTCATTTTCTCGAATTCGTTGCGCAGCTGCTCGAACTGTCCGCGATCCCGGAAAAAGCGTGTGACCGAGATCAGCAGGTCCCGGTAGAGCGCGTCGACCTCTTCCACCGAGGCCCGGCAATAGGCGACATATTCGTCGTAATCCTCGATATCGAGGGCCGCCATGCGCCGGTTGATGCGGCGGCTGACGGTGGTTTCTTTGTAATCGCGGAAATCGACGCTGGTGCGCGCCAGAAGGATCTGGAACAGGTCAGATAGCTTGCTGGGGCGCTCATTGAGGCGCCGCAGCGCCCCGAAATCGCGCGGACGGGCGAGGATCTTTTCCAGGTGCTGGCCGATCTGTTCGGGCGACAGCGTCAGGTCGATGCAGCCGGTTTCGGCGGCGGAGGCCGGCATCCCGTCATATTTCGCGGTCGAGATATCCTGCGCGATGGTGATGCCACCCGCCTCGCGGATCGCCTGCACCCCGTAGCTGCCATCACTGCCGGTGCCCGACAGGACGACGCCCACGCAATTCTGCCCCTGCTCGTGGGCGAGCGACTTGAATAGCCGGTCGGCGGACGGCTTGGGGGAGGCCGTGTGGCCACCCGGCTCCACCAGTTTCAGCAGCCCGTCTTCCAGAATTACGTCCGTGTTGGGCGGCGTGATGAAGAAGGTGTTGGCGGTGGGCACCGTCTCGCCCTTCAATTCCACCACCGGAAGCGGGGTTTCGCGTGAGATGAGTGAGGTCAGCAAACTCTTGTGGGTGGGCGACATGTGCTGCGCCAGGATGTAGACGGCATTGGCCACGGCGGGCAGGTTCTGCACCAGCGAAGAGGCGGCTTCCAGCCCGCCTGCGGAGGCCCCGATGCCGACATAGAACAATTCATCGGCCGGCGGGCCGTCAACAATCTCATCCATCTGGCATCTCCCGCACCACAGCGATGGGTTCGCACGGATCCCGCTTCGGGATCCGGCCACTCTCCACCGCCGCCAAACTAGGGAGGCGGCCAAACCGGCGCAATTGAAGAAGGGTTAACGGGGCCGGTCTAACGGGGTTCGAAGGTCAATCGGCCGGTCAGGCGTTGCGGTCCTAACCTATCCATGTCTACCACCAGCGCACCATCAGCGCCCGGAGCAAAGCCTACGCCCTGCCCATCGGGTGAGGCAAGACGCACCGCGTCGGGGGTGACAGTGCCGCTCACGCTTAGATCTGCGGCCTCGGTCCCGGAAAAAAACACATTGCCACTGGCCGATCCGCCGTTGAACGCGATCTGCCATTGCCCTTCGAAGCGGCCCTGCACCGTGGCACAACCAAGGGTGCCGGTCCAATCCGTGGCGCTGGCGGCACCGGCATCCAGCGTGCAGCGGATCCGGATCTGCGCCCCGTCCGGCGCGGTCAGCCGGGCGGCGGTGCGCCATTCGCCGGACAGCCACGCGGGCACATCAGCCAAGGCGGGCAGGGGGCAAAGCAGGAGAGCGGCCAGAAATATCGTGCGGGTCATCGTTTCACCATGCGGATCAGGGCTGGCAGGAAACCTAGGTCGGCAAACAGCGCCATCCACAGCGCCAACATCACAAATACGCCAAATTCCGGCAGGCTCGCCGTGGCGCTAAACACGGTGGCCCCGAACCCAAGCGTCATGATCAATGTGGAGGCGATCATCGGCGGCCCTGCATGATCAAGCGCATGGGCCAGCCGCTCATTGCGCGTGCCGCCCGACAGGCGCCATCGGTTCAGGTAATGGATCGTGTCATCCACCGCGATACCGAAGGCGACGGTGAGCGCAAAGGCCACCGTCATGGTCATACCCGCGCCGGTCACGACCAGAACCGCCTCGATCGCCAGCATCGGCATCGCACTGATCGCCGTGGCCAGGAGCGCCAGCACCAGAGAGCGTTGCGATACGGCAACCACAAGGGCAATTGCGGCCAGCGCGATGTAGAACGACAGGCGCATCGCCGCGACGGTGTCCGGTACAACCTGATGGCCCAAAAGGGATTGCCCGGCCAAGGTGGTCACCTCGCTCAGCTCCGCCGCGTCCAGCGCCGCATTCAGGCGCTCCAACTCGGCGCCGAAGCTGTCCGGCCCAATCCCCAGGGGCAGCAGGACGGGCAGGGCGATCGACAGGCCATCCTCCGCGCGGAACCGCTCCGGCACCTGGGGCGGGCCGTCTCCGGCGCCATTCCCGGCACCGGACAGGGCGGCATTTGCCACGGCGGCAATCCTGTCCCCATCCTCCGCATCAAGGCCGGGCACGCCATCGGCATCGTCGATCACCACGAAGAGGCTGGCCGAGCCCAGGCCCTCCGCCTCCATATAGGCCAGATCCTGCCCCAGCGGGCTCGTCTCGCGGATATGTTCGGAGAGCGAAAAGGACGGCTCGGATCGGTTGAGCGCGGGCAACAGGGCAATGGCCGTCACAAGGGCGAGGACGGCCATGACGCGCGGGTGGCGCAGGCCGGCGCGTGCGGGGGCTAGCGGCAGCCGGAACTGTACCGGCTGCGCGCCATCCCCGCGGATCAACAGGCGCGACATCAGCGGAAACAGGACGCAGACGGCGCTGAACCCGCACAGCATCGCCAACGGCCCCCAGAGCGCGAGGCCCAGAAGCGCATCTGTACCCGCTATGGCAAAGCTCGCCAGAGCCAGCGCCGAGGTGAGCGATGTCATCGCGGCGGCGGGCAACACCTCGCGGATCGCCGCGTTCAGACCTCCCGTATCCCGGCTGGCATAGAACAGGTGAAGCGTATCGGCAAAGGCCAGCACCATCACCAGCGTTGGCAGGGTCGCCAGCCACGGATCCAGCGCCTGGCCGCTCCACCCCAATAACCCCATGAACCACACCACGCCGCAGATCGCGGGCACGGCGCAGACCAGAACCGCAGGGATCGACCGCAGGATAATCGCCCCCACTATGATGCAGATCAGGATCGCCACCGGCGTCACCACCACCTGATCGCGGATCAGCGCGAAGGAGATCTGGCGTTCCACCGCGGCCTGCCCGACCGAGACGATCTGCAACGGGGCGGCGGCCTCGATCAACGGATCGAGTTCGGCGAAGATGTCGCCCGGCGCAGCGTCTGGCGTGGCGATCACGTGCAGCAGCGCCGCGGTACGATCCTCCGCCACCAGGGCACCGGCGGCCGGGCCCGCTTGGTGCAGGGTGGCAAACCGGTCCGCCAGCGGCGCGCCCGGGTCGGCGAGGATCAGGGGGGTGGTCGTGCCCTCCGCCGGGAGCGAGAAGAGGCTGACCACTTCGGCCACACCATCGGTGAATTGCAGATCGAGGATCAGGTTTTCCAATGCTTCAAACGCGAAAGGATCAGAAAGATCGCTCGTCCGAACCAGCAAGGCCTCGTCCGCACGCCCCAGCGCGAAGCGATCCTGAAACGCGCGGTAGGCCAGATAGCCTTCGCTGTCGCCCGACAGCGCCGAGACGACATCGGCATCCACATGCAGGTCCCGCGCGCCAAAGGCCGCAATCGCCGTCACGATCAGCGCCAATAGGCCCGCCATCCACATCCACGGGGAAGCCCTTCGTCCTGCCATGTCAGCGTTCGTCATGCCTGCCTGCCAAATGTCGCTTCGCCGCATCATCGCACGGCGGCGTCTCATTCTGCGCCCCATTAACCGTTGACCGCAGATAGGGCGCAATGCCCAAGTGGCGAGAGGTCGCCGTATTGGATTGATATGAAAGATTTGACACAGGCTCTGGCGCAGCTGCGGGCGGGGCGGGGCATGGGCCTCGTGCAACAGGTCGCCGAAGACGCGGAACTGGCCGGGCGGCAGATCACGTTGAACGGCCAGACGATGCTCAATTTCGCCTCGTGCAGCTACCTCGGGCTGGAAATGGATGAGGCCCTGAAAGAAGGCGCGATTGCCGCGACACGTGCCTATGGCACGCAGTTTTCCGCATCCCGCGCCTTCGTGTCGGCACCGCCCTACCGGGAGGCCGAGGCGCTTCTGGCGCAGATCACCGGGCGGCCGACCTTGCTGGTGCCGTCGACATCGCTTGGGCATCAAGCTGCACTGCCGGTTCTGGTTGGTCGCGACGATCTTGTGCTGATCGATGTGCAGGCCCATGCCAGCCTGCATGTGGCCGCCTCCCTTTTGAAGGCCGAGGGGATCCGGGTGCAGACCATCGCCCATTCCGCCCCGGATCAGCTGGCGCGCAAGCTGCGCGCCAGCGATGCGCCGACCATTTGGCTGCTGATTGACGGGATCTATTCGATGATCGGGGATATCGCGCCGTTTGACGGGCTCAATGCCCTTCTGGTGGCCAACGAGCGGCTGCGGCTTTATGTCGATGACGCCCACGCGGCGGGCTGGTGCGGATCGCGGGGGCAGGGCCTGGCGCTTGGGACATGGCCGGATCACCCGCGGGTCACCGTCGCCCTGTCCCTCAACAAGAGCTTCGCCTGCGCGGGCGGGGCTTTGGCCTTGGCGTCGGAGGACGAGGCCGATGCGATCCGCGCCTTTGGCCCCGCGATGACATTTTCCGGCCCCGTCCAGCCGCCGATGCTGGGGGCCATTGCCGCCTCGGCCCGGCTGCACCTGTCCGACGCCCTAGCACCCCGGCAAGCCGCCCTGCGGGCACGGATCGCGCAGTTCAACGCAGGCGCAGCTGCATTGGGCCTGCCGCTGGCCTGCGCCTCGGACACCCCGATGCGCTACATTCGGACCGGGGATATCGCGGCCACGGCCTCTGCCGCGCTGGCGTTGCAAAGGGCGGGGATCTACGTGGCCAGCGTTGCGCCGCCCGCGGTTGCGGCGCGCGATATGGGCCTGCGCCTGACGCTGACCACGCATCACAAAGCCGCGGATATCGAGCGGCTTCTGACCGCCCTCTCGGATGCGCTCCAAGCGTCCGGCCGGGCCGTGGCCGAGTAGCCTTGTCCCTGATCCTGACCCCGGCCGAAGCGGTTCTGTTCCGCACTGGCCCGAATAGCATCACCATCCTGTTCGAGGATGTGGGCGGGGCGGCGGGCGGGTTTGACCCGGCGCGGGCCTATCTTGGCTTGCACCAGATGGTGGAAGGTGCCGAGCGGTTTCACCGGGTGATCCGGCGGGGTGTGATGCCCGTCTTCGACGCGAAGGTGGAGCTGGACTGGCCGCATCATGTGGCCATTCTCGACGATCCAACCGTCACCGACCCGGCCCCGCTGATGGACGCCATGCGGCGCCTGCGCCTGGATCCCAAGCGCCCGCTGTGGCGCGCGGTTCTGGTCAACCCCGACGGGGCTGGGTGGTCGGGCCTGGCGCTGCAATTCGACCATGCGATCGCGGATGGCACGCGGATCTCGCGCCACATCACCACCCGCGCCCTGCCGGAACGGGGTGAGGGCATTCCGTTGGATGGGTTGCAACGGATCAGCTTCGCCCAATTGCGCGGGCAGGAGGATCCGCGGCTTGACCCGCCGCCCTCGGCGCTTTGCCGTTTGTCGTTCGATGGTCTGCGCCGGGCCGTGCCGGAGGCCGCGGGCCATGCCGATGCGCTTTTGCGCCTTGCGCACCGGATACTGGAAGAGGATCCGGCCTTTGCCACATTGGCAGAGAGGCGCCGCAACCGGGCCGCTGTTGCCCGCATCGAAGCCTTGCGCAGCACCGGGGGCGTCTTGGGCAATCGCGCCACGATGGAAGAGGTCGATCTTGGGCGCTCGTCCGACGCGGCGCGCGCGCTGTTCGATCCGCGCAAGACACCGATGATCGAGCGGCTGCGCATGGGCGGCGCGCGGATCATCCCGGCGCCGCTGCTCCGCCCTGCCGTTCAGGCCGAGTTCTCACGGCCCGGCATCGTGCTGACCGTCGTGCCGGTGGCCCGCCGATTGCCGCCGCTGTTCGGGCTGGATCTGCGCGCCATCCATCCGGCGGCTCCGGTTCTGGGGCAACCACCCCTGGCAGTCACGGCAGTGCGCACGGGTGACGGATTCGATGCTTGTATCACGGCGCACGGCCCGACGGGGGAGGCGCGGGACACGCTGTCGCGTCGCGTGGCGGACGCGATGGTGGTCCGCACCTAATAGAAAATTTCGATTGAACTGCGGCAGCTTCATTGGCAAACCGCCCCCATGATCAACAAACTAGAGATGTTCATCGCCGTGGCCCGGGAGGGCCATTTCGGGCGCGCGGCGGAAAGCCTTGGCCTGACCCAGCCGACATTGTCCACCGGGATCAAACAGTTGGAGGAGATGCTGGGGGTGCAACTGATCTTTCGTGGCTCGCGCTACGGGGGCCTGACGCCCGAGGGTCAGCGCGCGCTGGTCTGGGCCCGCCAGTTGGTCAGCGACACGCGCACCTTCCGGCAGGAAATGCGGACGGCCCGCCACGGGCTCAGCGGGATCGTGCGGCTGGCCGTGATCCCCACGGCGCTGACCTGGGCCGCGCATCTGTCGGCGCGCTTCACGGCGGCTCATCCGAACATTCGCATGACGATCCTGAGCCGGACCTCCATCGAAATCCTGTCGATGCTGGAGAATCTGGAGGCCGATGCGGGCCTGTCCTACCTCGATAATGAGCCCCTTGGCCGGGTCACGACCGAACCGCTCTATCGCGAGCGGTACACCGTTGTCGCCCATCGCAACAGCGATCTGGCCCGTCAGGAACAGGTCGAATGGGCCGATCTGTCCGGTGAGCGGCTCTGCTTGCTGACGCCCAACATGCAGAACCGGCGCATCATCAACGAGAATTTCATGGAAGCCGGTGTGACGCCCGAGGCGCAGGTGGAGAGCAATTCCACCGTGGTGCTGGCCGCCCATGTGGAGGCGGGGGATTGGATCACGATCCTGCCGATCGATATGGCCCGCTTCTTATGTGGCGGGAAGCCGGACCTGGTGATCCGGGAGATTGCCGGGCGCGGAATGGACCATGAGGTGGGCCTTGTGGCGCCGTATCGGGAGCCGCACACGCCGGTTCTGACCGCCCTGATTGCGGAGACGCGGGCGCTGGCGGGCTCCGCCGCTGAGCCCGCCAAGTGAATTCGTCAGGTATTACAGACGTCTATGTCGGTTTCAGACCCCTTAACGTCGCACGGATTTCATTGAGAAACTCAATCGACTAACGGGACAACGATATTGAATACTGAATGAATGGGCTGCATTCTGGGGATGAACGTTTCGGAGCTTGCCATGTCGACCACAGCCGCCCCGTATGATCCCGCGGAAATTGACGCGATCATCCAATCCCACATGGATCTTGAAGGGCCGCTTTTGCCCATTCTGCACGGGATGCAGGCAGCGTTCGGTTGCGTGCCCGATGCGGCCCGCGCGCCGATTGCAGATACACTGAATATCACCGAGGCGGAGTTGCACGGCGTGATCTCGTTCTATCACGATTTCCGTCGCGAACCGGCGGGGCACCACGTGCTAAAGATCTGCCGGGCCGAGGCCTGTCAGGCCGTTGGCGCGAACGCGTTGGGCGAGGATCTGTTGAAAAAACTGGGCCTGGACTGGCACGGCACATCCGCCGATGGCCGCGTGACGGTGGAGCCGGTCTATTGCCTTGGCCTGTGTGCGTGCGGGCCTGCGGCGATGGTGGACGGGCAGGTGCGGGGCCGTGTGACGGCCGAGGCGCTGGTGGCGGAGGTTTCGGCATGAAGGTTTGGGTGCCCCGCGATGCAGCGGCGAAGGCGTTAGGCGCGGATGCGGTTGCTGCCGCGTTTGAGGCGGCGGGCGCAGAAGTGGTGCGAAACGGCTCGCGCGGCATGATCTGGCTGGAGCCGCTGGTTGAGGTGGAGCAGGGCGGTGTTCGTGTGGGCTATGGTCCTGCGACGGTCGAGATGGTTGGTGCCATGATGGACGGGTCTGCCGAGAGCCTTGGGCCGGTGGAAGACATCCCGTTCTACGCCAGGCAAAACCGCCTGACCTTCCAGCGCTGCGGTGTGATCGACCCGCTGTCCTTGTCGGACTACGAGGCCCATGGCGGCCTTGCCGGTCTGCGGAAGGCACTGGAGATGTCCGCCGAGGAGATCACGACGCACGTCACCGATAGCGGGTTGCGTGGACGCGGCGGCGCGGGCTTTCCGACCGGTATCAAGTGGAACACGGTGCGGCAGGCCGATGGTCCGCAGAAATATATCGTCTGCAACGCAGATGAGGGTGATAGCGGGACCTTCGCGGACCGGATGATCATGGAGGGTGACCCGTTCTGCCTGATCGAAGGCATGGTGATTGCGGGCCTCGGGGTTGGGGCAACGAAGGGCTATGTCTACCTCCGCTCGGAATACCCGGACGCGATTGAGGTGATGGAGCGGGCGATTGAAATTGCGCGTGAAAACAATATCCTCGGGGCCGTTCTTCATTCAGCGCATGAGTTCGACATGGAAGTGCGCGTGGGTGCGGGGGCTTATGTCTGCGGCGAAGAGACGTCGCTTTTGAACTCCCTGGAAGGCAAGCGCGGCGTGGTCCGCGCGAAGCCGCCGCTACCTGCTTTGGAAGGGTTCCTGGGGCGGCCCACCGTGGTCAACAACGTGATCTCCCTCGCCACTGTGCCGGTGATTTTCGAGAAGGGCGCGGAGCATTACGCGAGCTTCGGGCTTGGCCGGTCCAAGGGTACGATGCCGATCCAGATCGCGGGCAATGTGAAATATGGCGGGCTGTTCGAGACGGCCTTCGGGATGCCTCTGGGTGAGCTGGTGAATGACATCGCAGGCGGTACGGCCTCCGGTCGGCCGGTGAAGGCGGTGCAGGTGGGCGGCCCGCTTGGCGCCTATTTCGCGCCGGAGAAATTCGACACGCCGTTTGCCTATGAGCCGTTCGACGGGGCGGGCGGGCTAATCGGGCACGCGGGTGTTGTGATCTTTGATGATAGTGCCGACATGCTTGGCATGGCGCGGTTTGCGATGGAGTTCTGCGCCATCGAGAGCTGCGGCAAGTGCACGCCCTGCCGCATCGGCGCGGTGCGTGGGGTCGAAACGCTGGACCGCATCCGCGACGGCGACGGCACCGCGATCCCGCTGCTGGTCGATCTGTGTGAGACCATGAAAGACGGCTCACTCTGTGCGTTGGGGGGCTTCACGCCCTACCCGGTGATGAGCGCGCTGGAGCAGTTTCCGGAAGAGTTTTCGGGTGTGAAGGAGGCGGCGGAATGAGACAGGATTTGACCGGTATTTCGCCGACTTCGTCGTCGACCGGCTGGGGGTTCCACCCCCAGACCCCCGGGGTATTTGAAAACAGTGGAAGACAGGGAGCCTGCGGCCAATGAAAGATTTCATCATTCCCTGGAACGATCGCGACATGGGCACGCCTGCGGTGGAAGGCGCGCCGGTGACGTTGACGGTTGACGGCTTTGAGGTGACGGTGCCGGAGGGCACGTCGATCATGCGGGCCGCCGCCGAGATCGGCATGTCGATCCCCAAGCTGTGTGCCACCGATAGCGTGGAGGCGTTCGGGTCGTGCCGCCTGTGTGTGGTGGAGATCGAGGGGCGGCGCGGCACGCCGGCCTCCTGCACGACGCCCGTCGCCGAGGGTATGGTGGTGCGGACGCAATCGAGCAAGGTGAAGAAGATCCGCCGCGGCGTGATGGAGCTTTATATCTCCGACCATCCGCTGGATTGCCTGACCTGTGCGGCCAATGGCGATTGCGAGTTACAGGACATGGCGGGCGCCGTGGGCCTGCGCGATGTCCGTTACGAGGCGCCGGAGAATGGCAGCCTGATCAACCACTTCGAGCCGCGCGTGGGCGACCAGCCCAACCCGGAGTGGATCGCCAAGGACGATAGCAACCCGTATTTCACCTATGATCCCAGCAAGTGCATCGTCTGCTCCCGCTGTGTGCGGGCGTGTGAGGAGGTGCAGGGCACCTTTGCGCTGACCATTGAAGGCCGGGGCTTTGACAGCCGCGTCTCTGCCGGTGGGCCGTTGGATGAGTTCCTGACGTCGGATTGTGTGTCTTGTGGCGCGTGTGTGCAGGCTTGCCCGACGGCGACGTTGCAGGAGAAGTCGGTGATTGAATTGGGCACGCCCGAGCGATCCGTCATCACCACCTGCGCCTATTGCGGCGTGGGCTGCTCGTTCAAGGCGGAGCTGAATGGCGATGAGTTGGTGCGCATGACGCCCTACAAGCACGGGGAGGCCAACCGCGGCCATTCCTGCGTGAAGGGGCGGTTTGCTTATGGCTACGCCAACCATTCTGATCGCATCCTGAACCCGATGATCCGTGACAGCATCGATGAGCCGTGGCGCGAGGTGTCCTGGGAGGAGGCGATTGGATTTGCCGCGGACCGGATGCGCGGTTTGCAGGAGACATACGGGCGCAAGTCCATTGGCGTGATCACGTCGTCGCGCTGCACCAATGAGGAAACCTACCTGGTCCAGAAGCTGGCGCGCGGTGTGTTCTTGAACAACAATACCGATACCTGCGCGCGGGTGTGCCACTCGCCTACCGGCTATGGGTTGGGGCAGACCTTCGGCACCTCCGCCGGGACGCAGAACTTTGACTCCGTCGAGAAGGTGGATGTGGCGATTATCATTGGCGCGAACCCCACCGACGCGCACCCGGTTTTCGGCAGCCGTTTGAAAAAGCGGGTAAGGGCGGGCGCGAAGCTGATCGTGATCGACCCGCGCAAGACCGACGTGGTCCGCTCCGCCCATATCGAGGCGGCGCATCACCTGCCGCTGCGTCCGGGCACCAACGTGGCCGTTGTGACCGCGATGGCCCACGTGATCGTGGACGAGAAGCTCTACGACGAGACGTTCATCCGCGAGCGCTGCGATTGGAACGAGTTCGAGGAATATATGGAGTTCGTCCGCGACGTGCGCCATTCGCCCGAGATGACGGAGATGCTGACCGGTGTGCCCGCCGAGGAGTTGCGCAAGGCCGCGCGGCTTTATGCGACCGGTGGCAACGGGGCGATCTATTACGGGCTTGGCGTGACGGAGCACTCCCAAGGCTCCACCACCGTCATGGGCATCGCAAACCTTGCGATGATGACCGGCAATATCGGGCGCGAAGGCGTGGGCGTGAACCCGCTGCGCGGCCAGAACAATGTGCAAGGGTCGTGCGATATGGGCTCATTCCCGCACGAACTTCCGGGCTATCGTCATGTGAAAGGTGATGAGGTCCGTGCGCTGTTCGAGAGCAAATGGGGCGTGGAGATCGATCCCGAACCCGGCCTGCGGATTCCGAACATGCTGGACGCGGCGGTCTCAGGCAGCTTCAAGGGCTTGTATTGTCAGGGTGAAGACATCCTGCAATCGGATCCGGACACGCATCACGTGGCCGCGGGCCTCGCCGCAATGGAATGCGTCATCGTGCATGACCTGTTCCTGAACGAAACCGCTAATTACGCCCATGTTTTCCTGCCGGGATCGACGTTTCTGGAAAAGGACGGGACGTTCACCAATGCCGAACGCCGCATCAACCGCGTGCGCGAGGTGATGAAACCCCGGAACGGCTATGCCGATTGGGAGGTGACGCAGCTTCTCGCCAAGGCGATGGGGGCGGATTGGAACTACACTCACCCGAGCCAGATCATGGATGAGATCGCGGAGACGACGCCAGGCTTCGCCAATGTCGATTACGCGATGCTGGAGGAGCGTGGATCGGTGCAATGGCCGTGCAACGACGCCGCCCCCGATGGCTCGCCCATCATGCATGTGGACGGTTTCGTGCGCGGCAAGGGCCGGTTCATCGTGACGGAATATATCGCCACGGACGAACGCTCCGGCCCGCGTTTCCCGCTCCTGCTGACCACGGGGCGCATCCTGTCGCAGTATAATGTGGGGGCGCAGACCCGGCGGACGGAGAACTCCATCTGGCATTCCGAGGATGTGCTGGAGATCCACCCCCATGATGCGGAAGTGCGCGGCGTGAAGGAAGGCGATTGGGTCAAGCTGGCCTCGCGGTCCGGCGAGACTTCATTGCGGGCGACGATCACCGACAAGGTTGTGCCCGGTGTGGTCTACACGACCTTCCACCACCCCGACACGCAGGCCAACGTGATCACCACCGACTTCTCGGACTGGGCCACCAACTGCCCGGAATACAAGGTGACGGCGGTGCAGGTGGGCCTGAGCAATGGTCCGACCGAATGGCAGCGCGAGTATAATGCGCAGGCCGATCGGTCGCGGCGAATTCTTCCGGCGGCGGAGTGAGAAGCGATGAGCGTGGCCCCCAGCCCGTTTAACAGCCACGAAGTGGCCCGGGCAAGCGCCTGCCCGTCCCGTGAAACCGAAGGTTTGCCTTCGGCAAAACGTGCTGGCGATTTGGTTGGTCCTGGCGCATCTCACGAATGGAAGACGAACGTGGCCACCATCAAGTGCCCCGAACAAGCGTTGCATCGCCACCCTACGGGCAGGCGCTCGCCCTCTGGTGCGTTAAGATGAAACCCATCCGCTCCATCCCCGCACAGGCCTTTGGGACCAAAGACGCCCGCGACGTTGCGCGCTCCCTGCCCGAGGAGGTGCCGGTGGCCGTGACCGTCAACGGCACGTCGCAGGCCGTGATGATGTGCTCGCCTTCGGATCTGGAGGATTTCGCGGTGGGCTTTGCCTTCACCGAAGGGTTTGCCATGCCAGACCAGATCGACAGCGTCGAGATCGTGGAGCTGGAGGCCGGGATCGAGGCGCGGCTTTGGGTGCCGGATGACGTGGCCGATGCGCTTGGCGATCGCCGTCGCGCCATGATGGGGCCGGTGGGGTGCGGCCTGTGCGGCATCGACTCGCTGGAACAGGTGCTGAGGGACTTGCCGGTGCTGCCCGATGGCGGGTCCGTGGGATTGGCCGAGGCGGCGTCCGGGCCGGATCTGCTCCGCCAGAACCAGCCGCTCCACGATCTGACCCACGCGGTGCACGCGGCGGGCCTGCTGGTGCCGGGGCAGGGGATCGCGATGGCGCGCGAAGATGTGGGGCGGCACAATGCGCTCGACAAGCTGATCGGTGCCGGATTACGCGCCGGACTGGATATGAGCGCGGCAGCCATTGTGCTGACATCACGCGTGTCGGTTGAGATGGTGCAGAAGGCTGTTCTGGCCGGATGCCCGACCCTGATCGCCGTCTCGGCGCCGACGGCCCATGCGGTCCGTCTGGCCGATGCCGCGAACTTGACCATCGCCGCCTTCGCCCGCGACGGGCGGCTGGAGACCTTTACCCACCCGACCCGTATCGCCCGGAGCCAGACCAATGTCGCATGAGAAACTGACCCGCATGGCCAACCAGATCGCCAGCTTCTTCGCGACCCAGCCGGGCCAGGATCAGGCCGAGCGGGTGGCGGCACATCTGAACGATTTCTGGGGGCCGGAGATGCGGGCCGAGCTCAAGGCCCATGCCGCCGAGGATGACAGCGATCTGGCGCCGCTTGTCCGCGATGCCATTCCCCTGATCTGACCGGGGCGCCCATACTGGCCCCGGGGGCTCTCCCGCCGTCGTCGATGCTATCGCATCTCCTCCCGTTGGGCGTGGCGCCGTGGGCGCGCCTTCGGCGCACGGCACGGCGGTTGCGCGTTTATCGGTCGCGGGGCGCGGTAATGGAGCCGAGCGGAGCGGCCCAATCCTACCCATGGCGCGATACGGGAGGGCCGGATTGAGTTTTTTTGCCAAGATGAAGGGGGCGGTGTGGGCTTGAGTGGCGGCCATCTGCGGGCTACACCGGTTTCAATATCCGGCCTTTAGTTTCACATATTGGAACCTTCCATGTCCGACACTCGAGCCAACCGCCGCTACCGTTCACAGGAATGGTTCGACAATCCCAACAATCCGGGCATGACCGCGCTCTATCTGGAGCGGTATCAGAACCAGTCGTTTACCAAAGGCGAATTGCAGGCCGAGAAGCCGATTGTCGGGATCGCGCAGACCGGCAGTGATCTGGTGCCCTGCAACAAGATCCATGTCTTCCTGATGGACCGGATCAAGGCGGGCATCCGCGACGCCGGGGGCATTCCGCTGGAATTTCCCGTTCATCCGATTCAGGAGACCGGCAAACGCCCCACGGCGGCGTTGGACCGGAACCTGCAATATCTGTCGCTGGTCGAGGTGCTGCACGGCTATCCCATTGACGGCGTTGTGCTGACCACGGGCTGTGACAAGACCACACCCGCCATGCTGATGGGCGCGGCGACATTGGACCTGCCCGCGATTGCGCTCAATGGTGGTCCGATGCTGGATGGCTGGTTTCGCGGCAAGCGCGCGGGCTCCGGCACGTCGATTTGGGAGGGGCGGCGGCTGCTGGCCAAGGGCGAGATCGGCTATGAGGAGTTCATGGAACTGGCCTGTGCGTCCTCGCCGTCGCTTGGGCATTGCAACACCATGGGCACGGCCTCCACGATGAATGCCCTGGCGGAGGCGCTTGGCATGACCCTGCCCGGTGCGGCGGCGATCCCCGCGCCCTTCCGCGAGCGGATGGAGATGGCCTATCTGACGGGCCGCCGGGCCGTTGAGATGGTGGAAGAGGATCTCAAGCCGTCCGATATCCTGACCCGGTCGGCCTTCGAAAATGCGATCAAGGTGAACACGGCGATCGGCGGCTCCACCAATGCGCCGCCGCATTTGCAGGCGCTTGCCCGCCATGCGGGGGTGCAACTGCACGTGACGGATTGGGAAAAGATCGGCCATGCGCTGCCCCTCCTTGTGAACATGCAGCCCGCCGGGGAATATCTGGGGGAGAGCTTCTTTCGCGCCGGTGGCGTACCCGCGGTGATGGGGGAGTTGCTGGCCGAGGGTCGGCTGGACGGGACGGTCTTGACGGCATCCGGCAAGCCGCTTGACGAGGCGCTGAACGGTGCCAGAAGCCTCGACCAGGACGTTATCCGACCGGTCACAAACCCGCTGCGCGAAAACGCGGGCTTCGCGGTTCTGTCCGGCAATCTCTTTGACAGCGCGCTGATGAAGACCTCGGTGATTTCCGAGGATTTCCGGGCGCGCTTCCTGAAAGACAACCAATATGAAGGCCGCGCCGTGGTCTTCGAAGGCCCGGAGGATTACCACGACCGCATCAATGATCCGGAGCTTGCCGTGGACGAGGAGAGCATCCTGTTCATCCGGGGCGTGGGCTGCGTCGGGTATCCCGGCTCGGCAGAGGTGGTGAACATGCAGCCGCCCGATGCGCTGATCAAGGACGGCATCAAGCACCTGCCCACCGTGGGCGACGGCCGGCAATCCGGCACCTCGGAAAGCCCCTCCATCCTCAACGCCTCGCCGGAATCCGCGGTCGGCGGGGGGCTCGCCTATCTTCAAACTGGGGACCGGGTGCGGCTGGACCTCAACACAGGCACGCTCAATGCGCTGGTGCCGGAGGAGGACTGGGAGGCTCGAAAGGCCGCCTGGACCCCGCCCGAACTTCACCACCAGACGCCGTGGCAGGAACTTTACCGCAAACATGTGGGGCAGCTGGCCGATGGCGGCTGCCTGGAACTTGCCACCGCCTACCAGCGGATCGCCAAGGATCTGCCGCGGGACAATCATTGAGAGCTATTAGGGTTAATAAGGTGGGTTAAGTAACTGAAATTACAACATAAAGGAAATCCTGTTAAAACTTTCCTAACCTCCTGCGCATCGCGCCTTCGCTTCCACTGGTTCAAAATACCCTCGGGGGGAGCGGCTTTCCCATCGGGAAGGCCGCGCAGGGGGCAGACAGCCCCCGTCGACCTCAGCCATCTCTAGACACATCTCCGCGATGCGCCGCGCTCCGCCCCCCGGGCGACGCGCGGAGCGCGGCGCAATCCCTCACAAACGCGACAAAGCCACTTCCAGATCGCCGTAGCCGGTCAACCGCCGCTCGAACGCCAATCCCAGTGTCCGTGCATGGCGCTGTGCCGTTTCGGTCAGGTCCGGATCATCAACCTGGGCCTGATAGACAAGCGTCGTGTAATTTCCGAAATACATGTCGCGCAGCTCCGGGTGCCGGTCGAGGCCGAGGGGGCGCGTCACAAACGCGTCGAACTGCTTCACCAGAAAGTCGGTCAGGTAGAAGCACGTCATCTCGTCACGGGCCTCGAACACCGCATTCCCTTCGAAGAACGAGTAGCAATGGGGCCCGTCCAGCATCTCCACCCCCAATTGCGCGCAGCGGCTTTGTAACAATCCGCCGGTTCCGCAATCGGCGTAGAGCACGAAAACATCGTCGTAATCGTCGCGCCGGGCGGTCACGGCGGCCTCGACAGCATCGGGGATCAGGTCCGGGGTGTTGTGCAGCTTGGCGGGCAGGCAGTGTAAATCCAAATGATCCCAGGAGTTTAGCCGTTTGAGGGCCAGCACCTCATGGGCCAGCGCCCCGCAGGCTAGGAGCAGAATGCGCCCCGATTTCGGTGCATCCATGCCGAGTTCAACCAGGTCCTGATCGTTGATGTGCATTGAAACACCTTTCACACGGCTGTGCGCTCACGGAGCCGTCACTTGAGCGGAGGCGCGATTGCCCGGAGGTTCGCCCTCATCAAGGACAGAACTCAACCCCATCTCCGACATGATTTTCAAGGGACCCGACACCATGGCAAGCACAACCACCAACACCGCGTCGCGCGCCGCGCTTCCGGCGATCAGCCTCGACACCATCGCGCTGATCTTCTTCGCCGGGGCCGCTGGCACATTGGCCTTCGATCTCTGGGGCAAGGCCATTGCCCCGCTTCTGGGTCTCGGCAGCCTGGCGCCTGTCGGCCTCGCCCGCGGCTTTCTGGGCGCGCTTGGCCTGCCCAATGGCGCGCCCTGGGGCAATCTGATGCACCTCTTCCTTGTCGGCGTGATTGCCTACCCCGTCGGCTGGCTCTTCATCGCGCGGCCCATTGCGGCGAAGATCACCCCCGGTCTGCATTGGTCGATCACATCGGCGGTTTATGGTGTGGGCCTCTGGGTGTTCGCCATCGGGGGTATCGCGGCCATCGCGGGCAACCCGGCCTTTCTGGGCTTTGCCCGCATCGCCTGGGTCGCTCTGGCCGGCCACGTGATCTATGCCGTAGTCGCGGCTGCGACGGTCGTTTATCTGGAACGCCGTCGGGCCTGAACGCCAGACCGGCGCTCGATCACGAAACGGGTCGCCTAGTCCGGCGGCTCGTTTTTGCGGTTGCCGAGGGATCCGAGCGGCCAGCGCACGGCCAGCGCCAGCATCAGCATGATGGTCATGGTGATCGCGCCCGCGCCAACGCCGAAGGCTGCCCCGATCCAGATCGTGGCCCCGGCCGAGGTGATGACGATGGCAAGCAGGATGATCAGAACGCGCAGTGGCATGGCTCTCTCCTTCGCCCTCAACATGGGGGCGCCGATCAGCCTTGGGAACCCCTACGCGCCCATCGAGGCCCCAGAACCGCCAGCGCGATCCCCGCGAGGATCACCGCGCCCGAGGCCGCCTCGAACGGGCTCACCTCCTCGCCCAGAACGATCCACGCCGTTGCGATTCCCACGACCGGGATCAAAAGGGCGAAGGGCGTGACCATGGCGGCCTGGTGCCGGGACAGGAGCGCGCCCCAGATCGAATAGCCGATGATCGTGGAAATGATGGCCACGTAGATCACGCTGCCCCAGCCCGCAAATCCCATGGCCGCGATGGTCTGGACCGGGGTGGGGCCTTCGAACGCCATGGACAGAGCCAGCATCGGCAGGGGCGGCACAAGGCTGGCCCAGATGAACAGCGCCGGAAAATCCACGCCGGGCAGGCGGCGGAAGACAAGATTGCCACAGGCCCAGGACAGCGCCCCGCAGAGCACAAGCACCAGCCCCGGCGCGGTGACATTCCCGCCACCGGCCACGCCGAACCCGGCGAGCCCGAGGCAGGCCAGCGCAATGCCCGCGATCTGGATCGCGCTGACCCGTTCGCCGTATACGATGGCCGCCAGCACGATTGTGAGCGGCGCCTGACTTTGCAAGATGAGCGAGGCGAGCCCGGCCGTGACGTCCGCCGCCATGGCCGAGAACAGGAAGCCGAACTGGCCCGCATTGATCAGCACGCCCACGGCGATGATCGCCCTCCACGAGGCCGGGCGCGGGAAGAAAACCATGAACGGGACGAGGATCGCAAAGCGCAGCCCCACGAATAACAGCGGCGGCAACTCGTCCAGCGCCAGTTTCATCGCGGTGAAGTTGGTGCCCCAAGCCAGAACCACCAGCATCACCAGCGCAAGATCGCGGGGCGGCATCATCGGGCAGGGCGGGTGCGGGGCATCATGGGGTGAGGTAAGCGTCGGAAAGCCGCCCTGCGCAAGGGCTTAGCCGCGCAAATCCCCGGTGAACATGGCCAGCCGCGTGCCGGTGCGCGCCCATCCAAGGCTGGTATAGAACCCCTCGGCCATGTCGGTCGGATCGGCAACCACCCAGATCTCGGTGCAGTCCAGCGTCCGTGCAAGCGCCGAAAGCGCCGCCACGAGCCGCGTCGCAAGGCCCTGTCTGCGCCAGGGATCGGCCACGCCAAGCTCATTGATCCACATCTGCGGGGGTTTGTCGGGGTGGTGGTAATGCATGCCGGAGCACATCCCGATCAGTTGCGTGCCGTCCATGGCCACGACGATATGCAGGCGCGGGTCGGCGAGATAGCTGGAAAGCAGATCGGCATCCAGAGGCCTGTCGAACACGTCGTCATGGGGATGGTCGAACAGATGTGCCGTGGCGGGGGTGGCGATGTGAATGGGATAGGTCATGGGCGGGATCGGCGTGCTGCTGGAGTTGCTCAGGTGATACAGGCTGGCCCGGTCCTTTGATAGCGTTCAGGTCCGGCGGGGTCCGATGGCGTCCGCTTCGCTCAGCGCCAGATGGGCCGTACGCCGGGCAAGGCTTGCAGCGGGCCAGGTCGTGGCGCGGTCGTAGTAATGGGGGGCCGCGACTGCGCCATCGGGGATCGGCACCCACGGTTGCTTGCTCGACGTGAAGATGTGGATGTCCGGTTGGAAGAGGTGCGTATTGTCGAGTGCTCCCATCCGCACGAACAGGAAGCGGGGGCCGGCGCCGGGATAGATGCTCCAGAGCGCGATCTGGCATGTGGGGCAGCGGCTGATGATCTGGCCCCCGCCGCTGTCGCTTGGCACCTTGATCGGGGCCGGATCATCGCCCGTCAGAACAACCTTGCTGGCCTCGATGATGCCGTTCAGCACAAAGGCCGATCCGGTCTCCCGCTGGCACCAGGTGCAATGGCAGGCATGGATGAAAAGCGGCGTGTCGGTCAGCGCAAAGCGGATACGGCCGCAGGTACAGGCACCGGGGAATGGCCCGCTCATGGCGCGATCCTGTCATCGGCCCGGGCGAGCACCGCCGCGCCGCGCGGGCTGAGGCGATATCCGACCTTGAGGCTTTCGGTCAGCCCCAGCTCCTTCAACTGGCGCACCTGCCGCTTGAAAGTCTTGGTCTCCAGCCCCTCCATCTCCGCCAGATCTGGCGCCCGGCGGGCGGGATGGGCGGCGATGAGGTGGAGCCGGGCCAGGGGATCGAACGCCGCGCGTCGGGCCTTGGTGGCAAGCTGATCGAGAATGGCATCGGCCTCGGCATCATCTGGCACGGTTTCGCGGAGCGCCTCGCGTGGGTCGGGGGCGAGCGTGAAGGTGATGCGCCACAGCGGCGCGTCGCCGCTGAGAAAGGGATCCGCGTGCAGGGCCGCGGCATCGGCAAAGCCCGCATCCCGGGCCTCGGCATCGGTCACGGCCTCGACCTGTTTCACCTCGCCGATCTGCAACTCCCCGACGCCGGTTCTCTGCCGCCCGCCGGGTGTGGCGGGGGGCCGTTCCTGCCGCCGATAGGCCGCGGTAATCTCGTTGCGCGCGATGGCCCGGAGGGTCGCCACGCGGAACCGCATCAGACCCCGGCGGCCATCGAATTGTGCTTGCGCTTGACCCATTCCTTGGCGGTTTCCACCGCCACCGCGGCATCCCGGCAATAGGCATCGGCACCGATGGCCTTGCCAAATTCCTCGTTCAGCGGCGCGCCACCCACCAGCACGATGTAATCGTCGCGGATGCCCTGTTCGTTCATCGTGTCGATGACGACCTTCATGTAGGGCATCGTGGTGGTCAGCAGGGCGGACATGCCGAGGATGTCGGGTTTTTCGGATTCCAGTGCTTCGAGGTAGCTTTCGACGGCATTATTGATACCCAGATCGACCACCTCGAACCCGGCCCCTTCCATCATCATCGAGACAAGGTTCTTGCCGATATCATGGATGTCGCCCTTGACCGTGCCGATCACCATTTTGCCCACACGCGGCGCGCCGGTTTCGATCAGCAGGGGCTTCAGGATCGCCATGCCGCCCTTCATGGCGTTGGCGGCCATCAGCACTTCGGGCACGAACAGGATCCCGTCGCGGAAATCGTTGCCGACGATCGTCATGCCGCCCACAAGCGCCTCGGTCAGGATGCGATACGGCTCCCATTTGCGCTCCAGAAGGATGTTCACACCCTCCTCGATCTCTTCCTTGAGGCCGTCATAGAGGTCGTCGAACATCTGCGCGACGAGGTCTTCGTCGTTCAGTTCGGACAGGATGATGTCGTCTTCTTCGTCGGACATGGGCTTTGTCTCCTGCTAACCGGCGGACGGGCCGGTGTTTTTCTGACTATCTATGGCTTTCGCGCGTACGGTGATGGCGGTTTGCGACATGGGGCGTCGGCTGCGCGACGTCGATTGCAGATGTTCTGCAAATGTTCTATACCTCGCGCCATGGTGATCGATCCAAAAACCGCCCGCGCGCGCGGCGCGTTGAGCAACGAGGCCGGGCGGTTTGAACGCCACGGGCGCGAACGGGTCGATGACGGGTGGGATCTTGTGGAAGATCTGCCGCCGCTGCGCACCGAGGTCAGCGAAGAGGTGCCGCGCCGCGTCATTACCCGCAACACCTCGCCCGATATTTCGTTTGACCGCTCCATCAATCCCTATCGCGGGTGTGAGCATGGCTGCATCTATTGTTTCGCGCGGCCGACCCATGCCTATCTGGGCCTGTCGCCGGGCTTGGATTTCGAGACCAAGCTGATCGCGCGGCCCGATGCGCCCGGCGTGTTGGAGGCGGAGCTGCGCCGCCCGTCCTACAGCCCGGCCGTGATCGCCATCGGCACCAATACCGATGCCTATCAGCCCATCGAGCGCGACCGCCGCATCATGCGCGGCATCCTTGGCGTGTTGCAGCGGTTCAAACATCCCGTCGGCATCGCCACCAAGGGCACGTTGATCGAGCGGGACGCGGATATTCTGGGGGAGATGGCGGCAGACGGCCTCACGCGGGTCGGGATGACGGTGACCACGCTCGACCCCGATCTGGCGCGCAAGATGGAGCCGCGGGTGCCGTCGCCGGCCCGCCGATTGCGCGCGATTGAACACCTGACGCGGGCGGGCATCCCGGTGCGCGTGATGGTCTCGCCTATCGTGCCGGGCCTCAGCGACCATGAGATCGAGGGGATCGTGGCCGCCGCCCGCGATGCCGGGGCCGTGGCCGCCAGTATGATCCCCCTGCGCCTGCCGCTTGAAGTGTCGCAGCTGTGGCAGGATTGGCTGGCCGAGCATTATCCCGAGCGTGTGGGCCGTGTGATGTCGAAGTTGCGTGATATGCATGGCGGCAAGGATTATGAGGCCGAGTTTGGCAAACGCATGCGGGGGGAGGGGATCTGGGCCAATCTTCTGCAAGATCGCTTCGCGCGCGCGGTGCGGGCGGCGGGGATGGCGCAAAAGCTGCCGCCGCTCAGGACCGATCTGTTCGAGGTTCCGTTGGCCAAGGGCGATCAACTGGCCCTGTTCTGACACCGGCAAGAGGGAGTGCCCAAGATGACTGACCTGACGCTTCGCGACGCGCAGCCCGACGATTATGCGGCGGTGGCGGCGCTCTGGCATGCCGGATGGCACGAGGCGCATGGGGCGCTGGTGCCCGCCGATCTGGTGCAGATGCGCACGCTGCCGCAATTTCAGGACCGGGTCCGGGGTCATGGCGCCGAGATCCGCGTGGGCGGGGCGCCGGGCGCGCCACTGGGGCTGTGCCTGACCAAAGGCGACGAGCTTTACCAGCTTTATGTGGGAGAGGCGGCGCGGGGCACCGGCCTTGCCGGGCGGCTCCTTGCGGATGCCGAGCGCCGCATGGCGGCGCAGGGGGTGGCGCGGGGCTGGCTGGCCTGCGCCATCGGAAATGCGCGGGCCGCGCGGTTTTACGAGAAATCCGGCTGGATCCGCAGCGGCGAGCGCGAAGCGATGCTGACCGGTGCCGACGGGCCCTATCCGCTTGTCGTGTGGATCTACGAAAAACCGTTGATCTGATCGGGTTTTGGCCATCAGGGCGCGGGTCAGGCCCGGGCGCGGCGACGGCCCCGCCGCTCGCGGGACGGGCCCGCATCATCGGTTCCGTCCGAGGGGGAGGAGAAGCCCCCGAGATCGGCGGCAATCAGATCGAGGCTCGGGGCGGGCCCCTTCGCCGTCTCTTCTAGGGCCGCGCGCATCTTGGCCAGATGCTCAGGCGTGGTGCCGCAGCAGCCGCCGATGATGGTGGCGCCACAATCGCGGGCTAGGACGGCATAGCGGGCCATTAGTTCTGGTGTGCCGTCGTAATGGATGTGTCCGTCCACGTATTTCGGGATGCCCGCATTGCCCTTGGCGATCACCGGCCGTTCGGAGCCGACGGCCCGGAACCCCAGCGCGGTGCGCAGCAGATCCGACGCGCCGACCCCGCAATTGGCGCCATAGGCGAGCGGTTTGTGATCGAGCCGTTCCACCATGGCGGCCATCGCCGCCGAGGTCATGCCCATCATCGTCCGGCCCGCGGTGTCAAAGCTCATCGTGCCACACCACGGCATATCGGCCAGCTTCGCGGCCTCGGCGGCGGCCTTGTATTCCTCGGGCGCGCTGATCGTCTCCACCCACAGCACATCGGCGCCGCCCGCTTTCAGGCCCTCGGCCTGTTCATGGAACATCTCAACCGCGATCTCGTGGGTCAGCGCTCCCATCGGCGCCATGATCTCACCTGTCGGGCCCATGGATCCGGCCACGATCACATCCCGACCCGCCGCATCCGCGACCTCGCGCCCGATCTCGGCGGCGGCCTTGTTCAACTCGCCCACACGGCTTTGCGCGTCGTGCAGCTTCAGCCGCGCGGCGGTCCCACCAAAGGAATTGGTCAGGAATAGGTCTGATCCGGCCTCCACTGCGCCCTTGTAGAGCATCGCGATGCGGTCCGGATGGTCGACGTTCCACAGCTCCGGCGCATCGCCCGATTGCAGGCCCATATTGAACAGGGTCGTGCCCGTCGCCCCGTCGGCCAACAGCCAGTCACGGGTTTCCAGAAGGCGGGACAGGGCATCGGACATCAGGCTTCCTTTCAGGGATCGCGCGTGCGCGAGCCTTAGAAAGCCCGCTCAACATGAGCAATCCACAAAATTCGCATGTTTTTCATGAGGTGGGTTCATGTTGGAGGTGCGGTCGCTGCCAAACTCTTGCCGAAATCGGCAGGCAGCATAGCAACATGCAACATGTCACCGCCGCATTGCCCCGTGTCGCCGCCTTCATTGATGGAGACAACTTGTCTTCAACTCACGCTGGCTCAATACGGAAGCGAGCCGAGGCCTTGGGCCGCGCCGATGTGATCCGGTGCTACGGCAATGCGATGCATCTGGGCGGTTGGAGCGCGGCGCCTGGAATTGAGGTCGTGCATGCTGGGACGGGCAAGAATGCAGCCGACATCCTGCTGGTCATAGATGCTGTCGAGCTGTGCACGCACGACGCGTTTCAAACCGTTCTCATCGCCAGTTCTGACGGGGATTTCGTGCACCTTGCCAACCGCCTGCGCGCCCGCGGCTTGCACGTTGTCGGGATGGGCGAAGACAAGTCGCCCGCCCATTTCCGGGCCGCGTGCTCCGAATTCAGGGAGCTAAGCACCGGCCTTAAGCCTCGGTGCACGCCATTCGAGGGGAAACTCGAAGAATGGACGTGGTGCGCGATCTCAGAAAACGGGAAGCAGGAAAGCGGAATACGGGTAAACGACCTGAACCACATCATGCGGAGCAAACATGACGTGAAGATCAGCACCCACAAGGAAAAAACGTGGCGTAGATACCTGGCCGATCGTCCACGGTTGTTTGATCTGGATCCAAAAGGACCGGACGCTCGGGTAAGGGTTCAGTCCGAGCCGTCATTCGGGACCTAGATCGCCTCACACCTCGTCCATCAGCTGCGCCTTGGCGACGGTCATCAGCTCCGCATATTTCGCGCGGACCTCGGCTTCGGGGATCTTGCCGTCGAGATCGCCCATCACCTTGCGCATGACGTCTTCATGGCCGGCCTCCTCGAAGTCGGCCTTCACAACCTCGGCGGCATAGGCATTGGCGTCATCGCCGGATTTGCCAAGCGCCTCGGCCACCCACAGGCCCATCAGCTTGTTGCGGCGCGCCTCGGCCTTGAACTGCATTTCGGCATCGTGGGCGAATTTGTTCTCAAACGCGTTTTCGCGGTCGTCGAAGCTGGACATCAGGCACTCCCGGTTTGGCTGATACGTCATTTGCGCGGACCTTACCCCCCCGCGCCCGAGCGCCGCAAGGCGAACCGGCCCTGCCGCTTGCGACACAACGCGCTTTGGCCTAAGGGGGAGCCAACGTTTTGGCGGCATTTCCGACGGTCGCCCACAATTTCCGGGAAGACATCCATGGCGCGCCGCAAGAAGGTTTACGAGGGCAAGGCGAAGATCCTGTATGAAGGCCCCGAACCCGGCACGCTGGTGCAGTATTTCAAGGACGATGCGACCGCGTTCAATGCCGAGAAGCGCGATGTGATCGACGGCAAGGGCGTGCTCAACAACCGGTTGAGCGAGTTTTTCATGACCGGTCTGACCTCGGTCGGTGTGCCGACGCATTTCATCAAGCGCATCAATATGCGGGAACAGCTGATCCGCGCGGTCGAGATCATTCCGCTGGAAGTGGTGGTGCGCAACGTCGCCGCGGGCTCGATCTGTTCGCGTCTGGGGATCGAGGAAGGCACGCCGATGCCGCGCCCGATCGTGGAATTCTACTTCAAGAACGACGAACTGGGCGATCCGCTGGTCTCCGAAGAGCATATCATCGCGTTTGGGTGGGCGGCGCAGCAGGATCTGGATGACATGGTGAGCCTGGCGCTCCGGGTGAACGATTTCCTCAGTGGCCTGATGCTCGGCGTCGGCATCAAGCTGGTGGATTTCAAGATCGAGATCGGGCGGATCTGGGACAATGAGTTCATGCGCCTGATCATCGCCGACGAGATCAGCCCGGATTCGTGCCGTCTGTGGGATATCGAGACCAACCGGAAGCTCGACAAGGATGTGTTCCGCCGCGACCTGGGCGATCTGGCCGATGCCTATACGGAAGTGGCGCGGCGCCTGGGTGTGATGCCGCAGGGACCCTCCGGCGTGTCGAAGCCGACGCTGATCAACTGACGTTCCGCCCGGCGGAGGGCGCGGGATGTGCATATTTTTGGAACAAAGAGGGCAGGGGGCATGAAGGCAATCGTCACCGTGATGCTGAAACAGGGTGTTCTGGATCCACAGGGCGAAGCGGTGAAATCCGCGCTTGGCGCCATGGGGTTCGACGGCGTGACAGGGGCGCGCCAGGGCAAGGTGATCGAGCTGGACCTGGCTGAGGGCACAACCGAAGCGCAGGTGGGTGAGATGTGCGAGAAGCTGCTCGCGAATACGGTGATCGAGAGCTACCGGGTGGAGATTGCCTGACAGGGTCGGGGCCGCTGGCGCCCTTTGTGGTGGCGATGTGAAGGAGATATCGGCATGAAAGCAGCCGTTGTGCAATTCCCGGGATCGAACTGCGACCGCGATCTGGCGGTGGGGTTCCGGCTGGCGGGCTTTGACGTCGAGATCGTCTGGCACAAGGATGCCAGCTTGCCCGATGGTGTCGATATCGTGGGCGTGCCCGGCGGGTTTTCCTATGGTGATTACCTGCGTTGCGGTGCGATTGCGGCGCAGTCGCCGATCATGCGCGCGGTGGCCGATTTCGCGGGCCGGGGCGGCCATGTTCTCGGCGTTTGCAACGGGTTCCAGGTCCTGTGCGAGACGCGGCTTCTGCCCGGTGTCTTGATGCGCAATGCCGGCCTCAAGTTCGTTTGCCGGTCCGAGCCCCTGAGGGTTGCGACCGCGGACAGCCCGTTCACCAGCGGATATGCCAAGGGTGACGCGATCGCCTATCCGATCGCGCATCATGACGGCAATTATCAGATCGACGAGGACGGGCTGGCCATGCTGCGTGCCGAGGACCGGATTGCCTTTACCTATCGCGACAATCCCAACGGGTCACGGGCGGATATCGCGGGCGTGCTGAGCGGCAATCGCCGGGTTCTGGGCCTGATGCCTCACCCCGAGCGCGCGGTGGAGGCGAGCCACGGCAACGAGGATGGCGCGGCGATGTTCAGCGCATTGGCCGGGGCGCTTGTGGCGGCCTGATCCATCGCGGTGCTTGAGCGGCGCGCGCGCGCGCCTTACGGTTGCCCAATGACTTTGGCAGATCGCCCCCTCCGCGCCCGGCGCCAGATTGCGCGGCGCCCCTGGATGCTGCGCGCGCTGATTGTGCTGTTTCTGGGCGGCGCGATTGCGATCATCTGGATTTCGAACATCTGGCTGACGGAGCGCTTTACCGAGACCACGCGGAACCGCGCCGAGCTGCGCCTGGCGATCTATTCCGGCTCGGTCATTTCCGAGATTCAGCGCCACCAGGTGGTGCCGCTCCTGCTGAGCCGCGATCCGGTGCTGATCCGCTCGCTGGAAGCGAACGATTACACCAACACCTCGCAATACCTGATCTCCTACGTTGAGGAGATCGGCGCGGCCTCGATCCTGCTGCTTGACCGCGAGGGGCGTGTGGTGGCCGCGACGGACCGGGCGCGGATCAGCGAACGGCGCGACAGCGACCCTTTCTTTGTTGAGGCCTCGCGCTCTCCGAACACAGTGTTTACGTCGAACGAGCCGGAAACCGGGCGCTTCGATTTCACCTTCTCGCGGCAGATCGAAAACGGTGATGGCCTTCTGGGGGTGATCCTTGTGGAGATCGACCTCGCGCGGCTTGTCGACCGTTGGCGCGGGACGTCGGAGGCGGTTTTCCTCGCCAATTCCCAGGGTGAGATCATCTTGTCGACCGAACCGCGCTGGCGCGGCCGGACGGAGGCGGAGGCGATGGCGCTGCGCACGCCACCAAGCGCCATTCAGCGCGCGCTGGAGGTGACGGGGGATTGGGCGTTCGGCGATCCCGGCCCCAACTTCTTCGGCAATGCCACGATCCGTCTGGAGACGCGCATTCCGTTCCGGGGATGGCGGATCGTCAGCTACACGGCCTATGCCTCGGTGCGGGAACGGGTGAACGGCGTTCTGGCACTCGAGATCATGGGATTCGCCCTGCTTCTGGCGGGCGGCTTCTATGTGCTGAGCCGAAGGGCTCGGCTGCAAACCGCTGTTCTGGCACGGGAATCGGCGGAACTGCGCCGCCTCAACGCACGGCTACAGCGGGAAATTGCCGAGCGCCAAAAGGTCGAACGGACCCTTGAGGAGGCCGAGCTGAGCCTGCAGCAGAGCCAGAAACTTGCGGCCCTGGGTGAGATGTCGGCCGCGGTCTCCCACGAGCTGAACCAACCCCTTGCGGCGATGAAAACCTACCTTGCCGGCGCGCGCCTGTTGTTGCAGCGCAAGCGGACGGAGGAGGCGGCGTCCAGCTTCCAGCGCATCGATGACCTGATCGAACGGATGGGTGCCATCACACGGCAGCTAAAATCCTATGCCCGCAAGGGCGGAGACGCCCTTGAGCCGGTGGATATGCGCGAGGCCTTGAAGGGCGCGCTGACCATGATGGAGCCGCAATTGCGGACCGACACGATCGAGATCACGCAGAGCTTACCGCGCAAACCCGCAATGGTACTGGCGGATCGGCTCAGATTGGAGCAGGTGATCATCAACCTTCTGCGCAATGCGCTGGATGCGATGAAGGGGGCGGACCGACGGGAACTGGACCTGATGATCGTGGAAGGAGAAGAGGTTGTCTTGACCGTGCGCGATTCAGGAGACGGGATTGACGATCTGGAGGCTTTGTTCGAGCCATTCTACACGACCAAGAAACCCGGCGACGGTGTCGGGCTTGGATTGGCGATCTCATCTGGGATCGTGAATGACCTCGGCGGGCGATTGACGGCGCGAAACGCCGCCCGCGCCGGCGCGGTGTTTGAAGTGCGGCTTCCGGCCCTTGCCGAAGGTGAGGGGCAGACCGAGGCCGCGGAATGAGACGGATGAAGGGATCTGCGACATGAAGATCGCGATTGTGGATGACGAGCAGGACATGCGGCAGTCGATCAGCCAATGGCTGGCGCTGTCGGGCTTTGACACCGATACCTATGCGAGCGCCGAAGACGCGCTCAAGGCCATCGGAACGGATTTTCCGGGCGTTGTGGTCACCGATGTGAAGATGCCCGGGATGGACGGCATGGCGTTCCTGAAGCGCCTGATGGGCGTCGATAGCGGCATCCCGGTGATCCTGATCACCGGTCACGGCGATGTGCCGATGGCCGTGGAGGCGATGCGGATAGGGGCGTATGACTTCCTTGAAAAGCCCTTCAACCCCGACCGGATGACCGATCTGGCCAAGCGCGCCGGGCAACAGCGGCGCCTGACGCTGGACAACCGCGCGCTGCGCAAGGAACTGAGCGACGGCACCGTCCTGATGCGCAAGCTCATCGGGTCGTCGCCGGTGATGGAGCGGCTCCGCGAAGATATCCTCGACCTCGGCCAGGCCGACGGCCATGTGCTGATCACCGGTGAGACCGGCACCGGCAAGACCCTGGTGGCCCATGCGCTGCACGCTGTCGGGCCGCGCGCAGGCAAGCATTTTGTCGTGCTGAGTTGTGCCGCCCATGACGAGGAGGAACTTGCCGCCAAGCTCTTTGGTCCGGTGGGTGAGGATCAGGACAAGCCGCTGGTCGAACAGGCACGCGGCGGAACGCTGGTGCTTGAAGATATCGAAAGCCTGAGCCAGGCCCTTCAGGCCCGTCTTTTGACGTTCATCAACGATCAGGGCACGCCCGCCGAGACGCGGATCGTGGCCATCTGCAACGCGTCCGAGCCGGAAAACTGCGAAGCCGCGCTGCGCCCAGACTTGTTCTATCGCCTGGCCGCCATGCGGATCGACCTGCCGCCGCTCAGGGCACGCGGCGAGGATATCCTGACGCTCTTCACCCGCTTCGGGGAGCAGTTCAGCGAGGAATATGGCACCGAGGCCCCGCAGGTGACGGCGCAGGAGGCCGCACAGCTTCTGCAGGCGCCGTGGCCGGGCAATGTCCGCCAGCTGATCAACATCGCCGAACGCGCGATTCTGCAACAACGGCGCGGGTCGGGGACGATTGCCTCGCTCCTGATGTCCGACAACACGCAGATCGCGCCACAAGCGATTGGCGAGGGCAAGCCGCTCAAGGAATACGTGGAAGCGTTCGAGCGGATGCTGATCGACAACACCATGCGCCGCCATCGCGGCTCCATCGCGAGCGTGATGGAGGAGCTGTGCCTGCCGCGCCGGACGTTGAATGAGAAGATGGCGAAGTACGGTCTGAGCCGATCGGATTATCTGTGAGGCCACCGACGAGCGACGGCGGCTGCATGGGATGGAGCGCTGATGGGTGACGGGTACGGGATCGTGTATCTCGTCATCTACGGCGGCTATCTTGCGATTCTGCTTCTTGCCGTGGGGATCGGAATACTCCTCCTGCGCAAGGGGCTGACGGCTGTCGGATGGGCTTTGATCGCAGCTGTCATCGCGTGGAGTTTCGGCCCGCCTGCCTACGACCGCCTGGTCGACTGGCGCGAGCGGCAGGCCATCGATGCGGCGAATGCTCTTCCCGATACGCTGTCATTCGAAGGCCAGCGCGTGCTTGTGATTGAAGCGGGAAACACGATCTGCGCGGAACTGTGTGGCGATATCGTTCAACTCGGGCTCCAAGGGGAATTCTACTGGCTTGGGATCGGCCACTACACCGGGGCAGTTGACGTGCCGAACCCCGATTTCGCGATTCTCAACCACGGCGACGAGATCCTGCGCGTGGTGCTTGGGGACCCGGTCGAGGACATGGACGGCATGCGCTTTGCCGAACCCGTGGAGGGGGCCACGATCCCGCCCTTCGACGTGGTTCTGATCGACGATAATGGCTATTTGCGGAGCTATGCGCCGCAATTGCTGGCTCTGCCGGAGGAACTGGTGCCGCGCACACAGGTGGCCCGCGTTCTGATCAAAAACTGGGCAGATCCCTTTACCGACCCGCCGCCGCCCTCCACCTATCGCAGTGTCGCGCCGTGGCAGGATGTGGGCGATTTCGTCTTTTGGCCGATATCGCGCAATGACAATGCCCATCCGTCGCTCACCCGGATGCGGGACGGCTGGTCGGAGCTTCTCTGTGCCCAGGCTGGCCCGCCGGAGGCGCGTGATGCGTTCACCTATGGCTTTCTGTGTGCGCCCGACAGCCTTGACGAGGTCCTGGGCGCGTCCGGCTGATCGGCAAATCTGCCCTGGCGGTACGTTTGGCCATTGTCTTTTCACTCAGCGCTCCCTTAATGTGAACGGACTGGCAACTTGCCAGGCAACAGTTTCTCTGCACCCCCAACAGGTCTTGCCGCGCGATGACGCCGCACCGCCGGGGGCCGCAGGTCACTTGGCCCCTCGCGCGCGTTTGTCGCGGATGGGCCGTACCGAACCGCCCCCGCATGGGGGCATGAATGGGGGGCGGGCCGCGTATTGGTCCAGCCGCCGGAGACAGTCGCGATGCACCGCCACGGCGCACATACGGAAAGAGTTCGGGGGCCACAGGCCGCTGCATTCCGTGCCGGGCTCATCGCCACATCAGCACAACGTGACATGTCCACCATAGCACTGCCGGGGCTTGACCCGGGCAGGTGCGCAGGCCTGTCACGGGCAAGGAAAAAATGGCAAAGACAATGCTCATCGATGCCACCCACGCGGAAGAGACCCGCGTTGTGGTGGCAGACGGCAACAAGGTTGAGGAATTCGACTTTGAGTCGCTGAACAAGCGGCAACTCGCAGGAAATATATATCTGGCAAAGGTCACGCGGGTCGAACCCTCGCTGCAGGCCGCCTTCATCGATTACGGTGGAAACCGGCACGGCTTCCTCGCGTTCTCGGAAATTCACCCGGACTACTACCAGATCCCCGTTGCGGATCGCGAAGCGCTTCTGGCCGAAGAACGCGCCTATGCCGAACAGCAGGCCCGCGAAGACGACGAAGAAGCCCCCAAGCCCAAACGCCGCCGTCGCCGTCGCCGCTCGGACACCAAGGCCGAAGACACCAACGCCGATGCCGTGGCAACCGGCGCTCCGTCCGGCATGGATGTGGTTGATCTCGACGAGAGTGACTCCGAAGGGGCCGAGGACGCTGCAACGGATGCGTCGGATCCCGTCGAGGGCCTGTCCCCGATGGAATTGGTTGCCGAGACGCCGGTTGAAGAACCCGATGACGATGGCGCGGCGGAGGACGAGACGCCAAGCGACGGCGCAGACGATGCCCCCGATAATGAGGACTCGGCAGAAACCGAGGACGACGATACCGAAACCGTTGCCGATGATGATGTGGAAGAAGACATTCGCCCGGTGCGCAAACCGCGCCCGCGCAAATACAAGATCCAGGAGGTCGTCAAGGTTCGCCAGATCATGCTGGTGCAGGTCGTCAAGGAAGAGCGCGGCAACAAGGGCGCGGCGCTGACCACCTATCTCAGCCTGGCCGGTCGGTACTGCGTGCTGATGCCCAATACCGCCCGCGGCGGTGGCATCTCGCGCAAGATCACCAACGCCGCCGACCGCAAGAAGCTCAAGGATATCGCCACGGCGCTGGACGTGCCGCAAGGCGCGGGCCTGATCGTGCGGACGGCGGGATCCCAGCGGACCAAGACCGAGATCAAGCGCGATTACGAATACCTGCAACGCCAGTGGGAACAGATCCGCGAGCTGACGCTGAAAAGCATCGCGCCCGCGCCGATCTATCAGGAAGGCGACCTGATCCACCGCACGATCCGCGACCTCTACAACCGCGATATCGGGGAAGTCATCGTGGAGGGTGAGGCGGGCTATCGCCACGCCAAGAACTTCATGAAGATGATCATGCCGTCCCACGCCAAGAACGTGAAACAGCATGTCGACCAGATGCCGCTCTTCGCCAAGCACAAGGTTGAGTCGTACCTCGCCGACATGTTCAACCCGACGGTTCAACTGAAATCCGGCGGCTATATCGTGATCGGTGTGACAGAGGCTTTGGTGGCCATCGACGTGAACTCGGGCCGGTCGACCAAGGAAGGCTCCATCGAGGATACCGCGCTCAAGACGAACCTGGAGGCGGCGGAAGAAGTGGCGCGGCAATTGCGCCTGCGCGACCTGGCTGGCCTGATCGTGATCGACTTCATCGATATGGATGAGCGCCGCAACAACAACGCCGTGGAAAAGCGCATCAAGGACCGGTTGAAGACCGACCGCGCGCGCATTCAGGTGGGGCGGATCTCATCCTTTGGCCTGATGGAAATGTCGCGCCAGCGCCTGCGCCCCGGCATGTTGGAGGCCACGACGCAGGCCTGCCACCATTGCCACGGCACCGGTCTGGTCCGCTCCGACGACAGCCTTGCGCTGTCGATCCTGCGGCAGCTGGAAGAGGAAGGCACACGCGGCCGCTCCAAGGAGGTGGTGCTGACCGCGCCCGTTGGGATCGTGAACTTCCTGATCAACTTCAAGCGGGACTATCTCGATGCGATCGAGGCCCGGACCGGCATGGCGATCCGGATCGAGGCCGACGCCTCGATGATCGTGCCGGATTACAAGATCGAGAAGTTCAAGACCGCCACGCGCAAGATCACCGCCGTGGCCCCGGTCGTGTCGATGGATGCGGCCCTGATGGACGATATCGACGATACGGATGTGGTCGAGGATGAGGTGGTAGAGACGCCCGAGATCGACGAGGACGAACAGCCCAAGAAGAAGCGCCGTCGCCGTCGTGGCGGGCGTGGGCGTCGCCGGAACGGCGACGACAACGGTGACGAGGCGCAGAACGGCGAGGCGTCCGATGACGCGTCGGACGAAGAGGGCGGTGACGCGGCTGAGGCCGAGTCGCAGCCCGAGGCCGATTCCGACGAGGAGCAGCCCAAGAAGCGCCGCCGCTCACGCCGGGGTGGTCGTGGCCGGAAACCGGCGGGTGATGAGGCGTCTGACGCACCGACGGAGGAGGTGGCCGAGGCTCAGCCTGAAGCTGCCCCGGAAGAGCCTGTCGCCGATGCACCTGTGGAAGAGACCCCGGCAGATCCGGCGCCAGAAGCAGAGGCAGAGCCCGCGCCGCAACCCGAGCCGGTGGCCGAGATGGAAGCGGCACCAGCGCCTGAGCCTGAACCGGAGCCCCAGCCCGCGCCGGAACCCGTGGCTGCCGTGGTGGACTCGGGCCCGGCAACCGATGCCCCGGCCAAGCCCAAGCGGCGCGGCTGGTGGTCTCGCGGATAATCCAACAAGAAGGGCGCCTCAATCGGGCGCCCTTTCTGCATTCAGGCCCGCGACGTCTTACTCTGCCGTGTCGCGAATGAGGCTCACGATGTCCTGCATGTTCGGCAGCGGCACATAACCTTGCACCAATTGATCGCCGAACACGAAGGACGGCGTCCCGGTGATGCCCATCCGCTGCGCCAGCTCGTAATTGTAGTCGATCGTGGTCTGCACCAGCGGATCCTCCATCGCCTCGAAGATCGCCGTGCTGTCGAGGCCCAGATCGGTCGCCAGCCGCGCCAGCGCCAGCTCTGTCACGTCGGCGCGCAGGTTCATCAGGCCGTCGCTGACCAGCTCATAGGCCTGCCCCCCCAGCGCAATCCGCGTGGCGATGGCAAAGCGGGAGGCCAGCACGGATTGTTCGCCCAGGATCGGAAATTCCTTGGTGATGATGCGGATATTTCCGTCACCCTCGACCAGTTCCGTTACTTCGGGATGGGCGCGGCGGCAGAACGAGCAGCGATAATCGAGGAATTCCACGATCACCACGTCGCCGTCGAGGTTGCCGCCCACATGATCGAAGGCCGAATTGAAAAGTGCATCTTCGTTTTCGATCACGGCCAGTTGCTGCGCCTCGGCCTCGGCCACGGCCTGCTGTTCCTCCAGCACCGCGATGGCCTCCATCAGAACCTGCGGGTTCTCAAGCAGATAGGCGCGCACCTCCTCGCGGAAGGCCTGTCGTTCGGCGGCATCCATATCGCCGATATCCGTGGCCAGGGCGGGCAGCGTCATCAGGGCGGCACTTGCCACCCCTAACATCAATCGTTTCATCAAAATCTCCGTTACCGGTCCGGCGCAGAACCTACCATATCCCGCGCCCGCCGCCACCCCGCGCCCATTGACGCGGACGGCCTCGGCTGATTTCACCCTGCCCAAAGCTTGAGGTGCCCCGATGCGACATTCAACCCGCGCGCTTGTCGATCCTTTCATTGTGATGGACGTGATGGAGCAGGCCCGCGCTGCCGAAGAGGCCGGGCGCCACGTGATCCATATGGAAGTGGGCCAACCCGGCACCGGCGCGCCGCTGGCCGCGCGGCGGCGGCTGGCCGATGAGATGGAGGCGGGGCCGCTTGGCTATACGGTTGCGTTGGGGCGCCCGGATCTGCGGGCCGGGATCGCGCAGCTTTACGGCGAATGGTACGATCTGGATCTGGACCCGTCGCGCGTGGTGCTGACGGCGGGCGCCTCGGGCGCGTTCCTGCTGGCCTTCACCGCGCTGTTCGATGCCGGCGCGCGGGTGGGTCTGGGTGAGCCGTGCTATCCGTCGTATCGCCAGATCCTCACCGCTCTGTCGCTGGAGCCCGTGGGCCTGCAGACCCATGCCGAAACCCGGTTTCAGCCGACGCCGGACCATCTGGATGACAACCTTGAAGGGCTGATCGTCGCCAGCCCCGCCAATCCGACCGGCACGATGCTCTTCGAGCCGGAACTGCGCGCCTTAAGTGATGCCTGCACGTCGCGCTCCATCTCCCTGATTTCAGATGAGATTTACCACGGGCTGCAATATGAGGGCCGGGCCGTCAGCGCGCTGGAAATCACCGATGATGTCTATGTCATCAATTCCTTCTCCAAGTATTTCTCAATGACCGGCTGGCGGCTCGGCTGGATGGTGGTGCCGCCCGATCACGTGCGGATTATCGAGCGGCTGGCCCAGAACATGTTCATCTGCCCGCCCCATGCCGCCCAGATCGCGGCCCTCGGCGCGCTGACGCCCGACGGCAGGGCGGAACTTGACGGGCACCGCGACACCTATGCGACAAACCGGCAGATCCTTCTGAACGGGCTGGCCGAGGCGGGCCTTGGCACATCCGCGCCCGCTGACGGGGCGTTCTACATCTATGCCGATGTGAGCGCCTATACAGATGATGCCCGCGCCTTCGCCGAACAGATCCTTGCCGAGGCCGGTGTGGCCGTGACGCCGGGTCTCGATTTCGATAAAACCCGCGGGGCAGGGACGCTGCGCTTCTCCTATGCCCGCAGCACCGCCGATATCGAGGAGGGCGTGGCCCGCCTGATCGCCTTCATGGATGGGCGGTAGGCCCTAGAGGCCGCCCGGCTTCCTTGCTAGCATCCGGCGCAACCGCAGGTGCGGGCCAACCCATCAAACGGATCATCAAGCCGTGTTCAGAGCAGTCCTGATCTTCGCCCTCCTGTGCCTCGGTGCGCCGCTGGCCGCGCAATCGCTCGGTGCGCTTGCCCGCGCCTTGCCCGAGGGCTCATCGCTCAGCGGCAGCAGCGAGGGTGTGGATCTGGAACTGTCGCTGTCGCAGCCGGTGCCGTTCCGGGTGTTCACGCTGGACGACCCCATGCGCGTGATCCTGGATTTCCGGGAGGTGGATTTCGCGACCTTGCCCGGGGATTTCAACCGCGCGGTCCCGGTGGACGGTGTCGCGATGGGTGGCGCATCCACGCCCGGCTGGTCCCGCATGGTCCTGACGCTCTTGCAGCCCATGGTGCCGGAGATCGCGGCCATGCGGACGGATCCGGTATCGGGGCAGGCCATCGTGACGCTGACCCTCGCACCGACAGATGCCGATAGCTTCGCCGCCGCCTCCGGCCCCCCGCCCGGCGTCAGCGGTGTGTTGCTGCCCGTGGTGACGGAAGCGCCCGCGCCCGCGGGCGACGACACGTTGGTCGTCATGCTCGATCCCGGCCATGGTGGCGTCGATCCCGGCGCGCTCCGCGAGGGGTATTCCGAGGCCGATCTGATCCTGTCCTTCGCCCGTGAATTGCGTGAAGTGATGCGCCGCACGGGCCGGATTGAGGTTGTCATGACGCGCGATGCCGACATTTTCGTGCCGCTACCCACCCGCGTCACACTGGCCCGCGCGGCGGGGGCAGATCTGTTCATCTCGCTCCACGCCGATGCCATCGCCGAGGGCCGCGCGCAGGGGGCAACCGTCTACACCCTGGCCGATACCGCCTCTGATGCCGCAACCGCAGCGTTGGCCGAACAGCACGATCGCGCCGATCTGTTGCAGGGGGTGGATCTGTCAGGGACGGATGATGAGGTGGCGTCGGTGCTGATGGATCTGGTGCGCGCGGAAACCGCGCCCAGGGCCCGGGCTTTCGCTGATATTTTGGTGCAAGCCATTGAAACTACGGGGCTTGATCTGCACGCTCAACCGCGGAGCGAAGGCGCGTTTTCAGTGCTGAAGGCGGCTGATTTCCCCGCTGTCCTGCTGGAAATCGGGTTCCTCAGCGAAGGCGGAGACCTTGAAAACATCCTCGATGCCGATTGGCGCGCACAGATGCAGGCCGCCGTGACCGGTGCAGTGATCGACTGGGCCGATGCAGATGCCGCCGCCGCGGCGCTCAGGCGCCAATGAACCGCGCCAGCCAGACGCTGTGGCCCTTAAGCTCCGGGTCGTTGGGCCGGAACCAGACCACATCGAAACCGTATTCCGTAAGCAGCGCGCGGTATTCATCGGGCGCAAGGCTCGCGTGGTAGACGCTTGATCCACCGACGGTTCCCTGCGCCTCCCCGGCGGCGGGCCCGGTTGTAAGCAACAGGCGTGCATCGGCGGCGGCATGGGTGGCGAAAACCGGGAACATAGCGCGCTGATCTGTCGGGTTCAGGTGAAAGAAACTGTTGAACGCCAAGATGATGTCGAAGGTCCGGCCCATCGAAAGGCCCCGCATGTCCGCGTGGATCACCTCCAGATCCGGCACCCGGCTGCGGGCTTCTTCCACCATCGCCTCGGCGCCATCCACGCCGGTCACGCGATCGCCGCGGGCCACGAACCACTGGGCGATGGGCTGGCCCGACCCGCATCCCAGATCCAGCACCGAGAGCGGCCCGTCACGCCCGGCCACGCAGGCGTCCAGCGCGGGGCGTTCCCATAGGGATTGGTTGCGCTGGCGAGCCCAGGTCACGGCCTCACGCTCATAGGTCTGCAGAATGTCGCCCGGTCCCATGTTTGTGATCCTAACCCATGCCCGGCGCGGCAAAAACCCGCCTTCGGCTTTTGACCCGCCTCGCGCGCCCGCGTATACGAGGGACATAATTGGGAACGGCAGTCACCATCATGCGATTCATTATCGGTTTTTTCGGCGCGATTTTCAGTGCCATCACCCTGGGCCTCGTCTTTTCGGCAATTGGCATCGGCGGGTTGATCTTCCTGTTTTCGCGCGGTCTGCCGGACCATGAAACACTGGCGAACTATGCCCCACCCACCATCAGCCGGATCTATTCGCGGCAGGGCATGATCGTGGATGAATTTGCCACCGAGCGTCGCTTGTTCACGCCCGCTGAAGAGATCCCGGATCTGGTGGCCTTCGCCTTCGTGTCGGCCGAAGATCGCAACTTCTACAACCATGCGGGTTACGACCCGCGCGCCATTGCAGCGGCGTTTGTGGATGCCGTGCGGTCGCGGGGCCGCGATGTGCGCGGTGCCTCGACCATCACCCAGCAGGTGATGAAGAACTTCCTGCTCGACGGGTCGCGGACCGTGGAACGCAAGGTACGCGAGATCATCCTTGCCGCGCGGATCGAACGCACGCTGAGCAAGGACCGCATTCTGGAGCTGTATCTGAACGAGATTTTCCTGGGCCAGAATTCCTACGGCGTCACCGCCGCGGCGCAGACCTATTTCAACGCGACGCTGGAAGATCTGACGCTGGAACAGGTGGCCTATCTGGCCGCGCTTCCGCAGGCGCCCTCGCGGTTCCATCCGGTCAACGACTACGAACGCGCGATTGCGCGGCGCAATTATGTCCTGCGGGAGATGTATGAAAACGGTTACGTCTCGTTGGAGGAGATGGAGGCCGCCCAGGCAACGCCGCTCGAAACCGTGCAGGGCGGCCATCTGGAGGCTTATCGGCTGGATCGTCCGCCGCGCAATTACTTTACTGACGAGATCCGCCGCCAGCTTTCCGCCGAATACGGCGCCGACGAGTTCTTCTCCGGTGGCTTTGCGGTGCGGTCCACCATGGACGAGAGCTTGCAGGAAGTGGCCGAAGCCTCGCTGCGGCGGGCGCTGGAGCGGTATGACCGCAATCTGGGTACCTGGCGCGGTGCGGTCGACACCATCGATCCGTCGCTGTTGGAGGAGGAAGCCACCTGGCGCGCGGCGCTGGCCTCCGCCGATATCGCCCGCGATGTGGATGGCTGGTTCGCCGCCGTGGTGCTTCAGGTCGGCGACAGCTCTGCCCGGATCGGGATCGAGGGGGTTGAGGATGACGAGGATGGCCATTTCATCCCCGCGGAAGACGTCACTTGGGCGCGACCGCTGAACGAGGATGGCTCTCGCGGCAACACCGCGCGGGTGGCCGGTGATCTGCTCTCCGTGGGCGACGTGGTGCATGTGCGCCGGATGACCAGCGATAGCGACGGCAGCTTCATCCGCTGGACCTTGCGCCAGATCCCGGAAGTGCAGGGCGCCTTCATGGCGATGGATGTCCATACCGGCCGGGTTCTGGCGATGCAGGGCGGGTTCTCCTACCAGTATTCGTCATTCAACCGCGCCACCCAGGCGACCCGGCAGCCGGGATCGTCGTTCAAGCCCTTCGTCTACGCGGCCGCATTGGATTCGGGTTACTCGCCCAATACCATCGTGATCGATGCGCCGATCGAAGTGGCGACCGGTGACGGCATCTGGCGGCCGACCAACGCGTCGAACCAGTTTTACGGCCCATCGCCGCTCCGCACCGGGATCGAACGCTCGCGGAACCTGATGACCGTGCGCCTGGCGCAGGATGTGGGCATGGAAACCGTGGCGCGCTACGCCGAACGGTTCGGCGTCTATGACGACATGCAGCCGTTCCTCGCCAACGCGCTCGGATCCCAGGAAACCACGCTGTTCCGCATGGTGGCGGCCTACGCCATGTTCGCCAATGGCGGCGAGCGGGTGGAGCCGACCCTCGTGGACCGGATCCAGAATCGCTATGGCCAGACGGTCTATCGCCACGATCAGCGCCTGTGCCCGGATTGTGAGCTGGCTTCGCTCGATCCCGGCCTGGCGCCGCGGATTGTCTCGACACGCGAGCGGGTGATTGACCCGATCACCGCCTATCAGCTGACTTCGATGATGCGCGGCGTGGTGCAGCGCGGCACGGCGTCAGGCTCGGTGAACCTGCCTGTTCCCACGGCGGGCAAGACCGGCACCACCAACGATGCCCGCGATGTGTGGTTTGTGGGCTTCACCTCCAACATCGTGGCGGGGTGCTATATCGGTTATGACCAGCCCGAAAGCCTCGGGCGCGGTGCGTCGGGCGGCGGCATGTGCGGCCCGGTCTTCCAGCGCTTCATGCTGGAGGCGATCGAGGAATACGGCTCGGGCGAATTCCCGGTGCCCGAAGGTGGCCAGTTCTATCCGATCGACCGCTATTCCGGCGCGCGCCTTCCCGAGGGCGCATCGGGGGAGCATGTCGTGTACGAATTGTTCCGTGCGGGCGAGGCGCCGTTCGAGGGGCTTTTGTCGGTCATCGATGGCGGTTGGGCGATGTCGTCGGACATCCCGATCTATGGGCGCGGCGACGAGGATAATGGCGGCGGCGGGCAGGGGGCCCTTGTGGAAACCTCCGACGGCGATACCGCGCGGGTGCCCACGGCCACGGGCTTTGGCACGCTCAGCTCCGGCGGCCTCTACTAATCGGGCCATCACGGGCGCGGCTTGAGGGTTCTGCGGCGCTGGTCTATCTCTCCTCCATTCAACTTTGAGGGGCCGGACCATGCGCGCCGAGACGCAAGCCAATATCGAGAAAATCCAGAACTCCCTGACCCTTCTGGGCCAGCGGATGGATATCGACACCGCGCCGCATCGGTTGGAGGAATTCAACGCGATGGTCGAGGACCCGAACCTGTGGAACGATCAGGAAAAGGCGCAAAAGCTGATGCGCGACCGGCAGATGCTGGTCGACAAGCTGAAAACCTACGAGACGATCAAGCAAGGTGTGGAGGACAATGCCGAGCTGATCGAGCTGGGTGAGATGGAGGATGACGCGGAAGTTGTGGCCGAGGCCGAGGCCGCGCTGGCCGCGTTGGTGGAGGAGGCCGCCGCCAAGGAGCTGGAGGCGCTTCTGGATGGCGAGGCGGACAGCAACGATACGTTTCTGGAGATCAATTCCGGCGCGGGCGGGACCGAGAGCTGTGACTGGGCCTCGATGCTGGCGCGGATGTATACGCGGTGGGCCGAGAAGCGCGGTTATGACGTCGAGTTGCAGTCATTTTCACCGGGGGAAGAGGCGGGGATCAAATCCGCCGTCTACAAGATTTCGGGGCACAACGCCTATGGCTGGCTGAAATCCGAGAGCGGGGTGCACCGGCTGGTGCGGATTTCGCCTTTTGACAGCGCCGCCAAGCGCCACACGTCGTTCACCTCGGTGAAGGTCTATCCGGTGGTCGACGACAATATCGAGATCGAAGTGAACCCGTCCGATATCCGGATCGACACGTATCGCTCCTCGGGCGCGGGCGGACAGCATGTGAACACCACCGATTCCGCCGTGCGCATCACCCACCATCCGACCGGGATCGTTGTGACCTCGTCGGAAAAATCCCAACACCAGAACCGCGATATTGCCATGAAGGCGCTGAAGTCGCGGCTCTACCAGATGGAGCTCGACAAGCGATCCGCACTTGTGAACGAGGCCCATGAGAATGCGGGTGATGCGGGCTGGGGCAACCAGATCCGATCTTACGTGCTGCAGCCCTACCAGATGGTGAAGGATTTGCGGACGTCCTACGAGACATCGGATACGCAAGGGGTACTCGACGGTGCGCTTGACGGGTTGATGGCGTCGGTCCTGGCGATGGATGTGTCGGGCAAGAGCCGGGCCGAGGCGCAGGGCGACGAGTAGGGGCTCGTCCGACCTCGGGCCGCCCGGACGGGCAGCACTCGGTCAGACGATGGGCGTGTGATGGCGGCCCGGTGCACTTCCGCTCGGGCCCCGGAGTTGTGGCATCGCGCGGGAGCCTCCGGCGGGAGTTTTTCTGCCAAGATGAAAAGGGGCGGATCGTGTCTGAGCTGTGGAGATATGGCGCGGTGGAGCTCTCGCAGGGGATTTCGGCGCGGGAGATTTCGGCCGTCGACCTGATGCGCGAGACCTTGGCGCGGATCGACGTGGTAAACGGCGCCGTTAATGCCATCATATCGCTCAGGGATCGCGAAGCGCTGATGGGGGAGGCGCGGATCGCCGATGCGATGCCGCCGCGCGGCTGGCTCCACGGGATACCGGTGGCGATCAAGGATCTGGTGGCGGTCAAAGGGGTGCCGTCGACCTGGGGATCGCCCCTGTTGGCGGATCATGTGCCCGTCGCCGATGACGGGATTGTGCGCCGGATGAAAGCGGCGGGCGCGATTGTGATCGGCAAGACCAATGTGCCGGAGTTCGGCCTCGGCTCCCATGCGACAAATCCCGTCTTCGGCGTCACGCGCAACCCGTTTGATCGCGCGCTGAGCGCTGGGGGATCATCCGGCGGGGCGGCGGTGGCCCTGGCGACGGGGATGCTGAGCGTGGCGGATGGCTCGGATATGATGGGGTCTTTGCGCAATCCGGCGGCTTGGAATGATGTGTGGGGATTTCGCCCGTCGGTCGGGCTCGTGCAGGGTGAGGCGCGGGACAATGTGTTGCTGCATCGCCTGTCCACATTGGGGCCGATGGGGCGCAGCGTGGCGGATGTGGCGGCATTGCTTGGGACGCTGTCCGGCGCCGACATGGAGCCGGTGCCACCACCGGCCGCGCCGCGCATCGGATGGCTCGGCGATTGGGGCGGGGCCTACGGGATGGAGGATGGGTTGCTCAGCGCCGCGGAGGCTGCCCTGACCGGGGCGGCCGATCTGGGTTGGCGCGTGGAACCGCTTGCGCCGCCAATGGACGCGGCCGCGCTGTGGGAGAGTTGGACCACCTTGCGCTCGTTCATGGTGGCACAGGATCTGGGGCGGTACTGGCGCGATCCGGTGCAGCGGGCCTTGCTGAACCCGCAGGCCCAATGGGAAGTGGCGCGGGGGCTGGCGTTGACCGGCGAGGAGGTCGAGCGCGCCGCGGCGATCCGGCGCGGGTGGTTGGCGGCGCTGAACGCCCTCTTTGCCGATTACGATGCGCTGATCCTGCCCACCACGCAGCTTTGGCCGTTTCCGGCGGAGTGGGACTGGCCGAAATCCATCGCCGGGCGGGCGACAGGCAGCTATCACCGCTGGATGGAGATCGTGGTGCCGGCGAGCCTTGCCGGAGTGCCCGCCCTCGCGATGCCGGCGGGTTATGGACCCACCGGCCTGCCCCATGGCCTGCAACTGATCGGGGCGCCGGGGCGGGATGCGTCGATCCTTGGCCTTGGCGCGGACTGGGAGCGGTTGATCGGCCCGCGCACAGCCCGGGACCCGGCCTGATCCCGCCCGCTTTACGGGTGCGCCCCGGACGCGGTACAATCGGCGCGGGAGGAGGCGGATATGAGCGACACACTCGGCCACCCAATTGCGGAAGGCGCCCCGGATCTGCGCGACATGCAACTCGGCGATCTGGCCACGGCGCTGCGCCTTGGCCTGAAGGACTTCTTGCGCAAACCGATGATGGGCCTCTTCTTTGCCAATATCTATGTGATGGGCGGGTGGCTGATGTATCTGCTGCTGAACGTGGCCGAGATGGAGTGGCTGGCGATCACGATCACGGTCGGCTTCCCGCTTCTGGGGCCGTTTCTGGCCGTTGGTCTCTACGAGGTGTCGCGCCGGATCGAGGCGGGGCAGACCCAATGGGCGCGCAACGAGATTTTCGGCGTGATCTGGCGCCAGCGCCTGCGGCAATTGCCGTCGATGGCCTGGGTCGTGATCGTCTATTTCCTGTTCTGGTCGTTCTTCGCCCACATGTTGTTCGCGCTTTTCCTCGGGCCATCGGCCCTGACCAACGTGACCAGTTCCTACGCCTATCTCCTGGAGCCGGAGGGGATCACGATGTTGCTGGTCGGCACCGGGTTCGGCGCGGTCTTTGCCTTTGTGCTCTTCACGCTGACGGTGGTCTCGCTGCCGTTGTTGCTGGACCGGGAGGTGGATTTCGTCACCGCGATGATCACGTCGGTTTCGGTCGTGCGGCAGAACCCGAAGGTGATGCTGGTCTGGGCGGCGCTGATTGCGGCGCTGACCTTTCTGGCGATGGTGCCGGGGCTTTTGGGGCTGTATCTGGTGTTGCCGGTCCTGGGCCACGCAACGTGGCACATCTATCGGTTGTCGACGGTCTCGTCCGGGGCCGGGATGGCGACGTAGGCGATCACCGCGCCAAGGGCCGTCACGCCCGATACGATCCAGACAAGCCGCCGGAACGCTGCGCCCATCGCATCGGCATGGCCCGCGCTATCGGAAAATGCCCCGAAGCTCGCAGTGCCGCCCGCCGCGCCGTAGGCGCTGGCCGCAATGCTGCCCATGAGCGCCACGGCGATCAGGCCCGCCACCCGGCTGACGGCATTGTTGAGGCCCGAGGCCGTGCCCGACCGCGCCTGGGGCACGGACCCCATGATCGCCGTGGAAAGCGGGCTGACCACAAGCGCCATGCCAAGGCCCATCAGGGCGGTGCCGGGCAAAACCGAGATCCAGAAATCGCGGAGTGGCATCAGGAGTGCGAGCAATGCAAAGGAGAGGGCCACCAGGGCGCCGCCCGCGCCGATCATCCGGCCCGCGCCATAGCGGTCGGCCCAGGTGCCTGCACGCGCGGAGAGGCCGCCAATGAAGACCGAGAGCGGCGCGAAGGCGATCACGGCCACGGCCTCGTCTAGCCCCCAACCGGCGATCAGCGTCATCGGCAAGAAGAACAGAACCGTGCCGAGGGCGAAGTAGATCAGGAAGGTCGCGAGGTTCGCGGCGGCGAAGGTGGGATTGCGGAAGAGGCCAAGGGGCACCATCGGGTGCGCCGCGCGGGCCTCCCACGCCAGGAAGGCGGCGAAGCAAAGCGCGCCGGCGATCAGGATATTTGCCGAGGTACCGCCAGTGAGGCCGAAGGCCAGAAGGCCAAGCGCAACCGAAATCAGGACCGCGCCGGGCCCGTCAAGCGGCTGGTCCGGGCGGGCGGGGTCGGCGGCCACATGGGCTGTGATAAGCCAGATCGCCAGGGCGCCGAGCGGCAGGTTGATGGCGAAGAGCCAGCGCCACACATCCGGCCCGCCAAGGCTGAGCGCGACACCGCCGAGGATCGGGCCAAGCGCGGTTGTGATGGCCGAGGAGGCGGCCCAGATGCCGATGGCGCGGCCGCGTTCCTTCTCGGGATAGGCCCGCGCGATCAGCGCCAGCGATCCGGGCACCATGACTGCCGCGCCAAGGCCCTTGAGCACACGGCCGGCGATCATGATCTCCGGCGAGGGGGCAAGCGCGCAGATCAGCGAGGCGATCACGAAGATGCCGATGCCGACCACGAAACTGCGCGCCAGGCCGAAGCGGTCGCCAAGGGCACCGCCCAGAAGGATCAGGGCGGAGAGCGGCAGCAGGTAGGCGTTGTTGATCCACTGCCCCTCGACCAGCGAGGCCGATAGGCCCGCGCGGATAGCGGGCAGGGCGATGGAGATGATCGTGCCGTCGATGAACCCCAGCGCGGAGGCAAGGATCGCGGCCATCAGCACCCATTTCCGGGCCTCCGGCGCGCAGAAAGGCGGCAAGGAAAAGCCGGGCGCAGGGCCCGGCTTCTGGATTGTCGTATCTGGTGGCGTATGTACCAGCGTCAGCTATCCGATTTGCCCGAGGGCTGCGGCACAGGGCCGGCCGCTGCGGGGCGGGGGATCGATGGGCCCGTCGATGGCGCATCCGGTGCCGATGTCGGCGCGGTAGAGACCGGGGTGCGCGGGGCGGGGTTGTTGGCCCCAGTCGACAGCGGATCTTCGGCGCGCTGCACCGACCCTTCGAAATGGGCGCCGCTTTCGATGGCGATGGTCTTGTGGATGATGTCCCCCTCAACCCGTGCGGTCGATGTCAGGCGGACCTTGAGGCCGCGGACTCGGCCCACCACGCGGCCAGTCACGACGATGTCGTCGGCCACGATCTCACCTTCAATATTCGCACTTTCGCCGACGGTCAGCAGATGCGCGCGTATATCGCCCTGCACGGTGCCTTCCACCTGAATGTCACCGGTTGTGCGCAGGTTGCCCACGATGGTGAGGTCGGTGCTGAGCATCGAGGGCGCAGGTTTGGTCTTGCTGCCCGCGGCTGAGCTGGAAGTGTTCGTCTTGTTCATAGTCTCTCCCGAGGTTGAGCCCGACGCGGAGGCCGAACCGGCACCGGAGGATCCAGCGTCGGACGCATCGCCTTGCTTGGGTCCGGGTTCATTGATCTTGGATTTAGAAAACATTGCGTCCTGCCCTTATGAAGGTCATCGGGTTCACAGGGTCACCATTCAGACGCACCTCATAGTGCAAATGCGTGCCCGTGCACCGGCCAGTGCAGCCCATATCACCTAACAACTCCCCGCGCGAGACCCTTTCCCCTTCGCTGACGCGAATGCGGGTCATGTGGGCGTAACGGGTTGTGTAGCCATGGGAATGACGTATCTCCACCATCAATCCATAACCACTTTGGCGGCCTGCGAAAATCACCGTTCCCGCGCCACCGGCCACAATCGGCGTGCCTCTGCCGCCGGCGAAATCCACGCCGGCATGAAGCCGCCGACCACCATTGATCGGGTCGCGGCGATAGCCGAAGCCGGAGGTGTTGCGGAACGAGCCGTTCACCGGAACGGCGAAGGGCAATTGCTCGGCGGCGATGCGGTGCAGGTTGATCTCGTCGAGCGCCTGCAGCACCTCATTGGCGCGCAGCGACATCGGATCGGGCCCATCGCCGGAGGTCGAGACGATCGGCATCAGCGGCCCGCCCTGGCCGGAATAGCCGTTGCGCACGGTTTCGATCAGATCGTCGGTCGACAGGCCCGCGGCCGAGAACATCTCGTCCAGCGGCTCCATCGAGACCGCGACGGCCTCTTCGAGCTGGCTGAACACGCGGTTCTGGCGTTCTTCCATCAAGGCCGCTTCGAATTGCAGGCGTACGATCTCCTGCTCAGCTTCGGCCATCTGCGTGTAGCGCGCGTCCCGCTCATCGGCGGTCAATTCAAGGGCTTCGGTCAGGAAGGCGAGGGTCTGTTCCAATTCCCGCTCGCGCGCGGCGGCGGTCTGAACGGTGCCGGTATCGGCGCGGAGTTCGTTTTGCAGCGTTGCCGCGGCCAGGCGCGCATCGTCACGTTCCTCGATGGTGCGGCGCAGGGTGGCCTGGATCACGTCGACGGCGGTTTCCAATTCGCGGCGCCGTTCCTCGCTGTCGAGCAGGCGCGTCTGCATCGCCGAGACCTGATCCATCGCCAGGGCGAAGCGATCCTGCGCGGCCGCGGCTTCCGCCGCCCGTGCATCGCGGTCAAACGCAACCGAATTCAAGGTGTCTTGATACATGGCCTGCTCGCGCAGGGCCTGGTCCCGAATATTTCCCGAAGAAATCGTGTCGATCAGGAAGATCGACGTCACGATCACGGTCCAGCCGACAAAAACGGCCGATCCCACGATCATCGTGGCCTGGGTCGCAGGGCGCAGGCGGATGAATCGCGTGCCTTCCTCCGATTTCAGGAATAGTCGCTGTTCCGGCAAATGCCGTTCAAGCGTCGCGTTCACGCGACTTAAAAGCCGAGATGTCACTGTCTTACGCCTCGCTTCCCCTTCGTGTTTATACCCGCGTCACCGTCTTGTCCCCGGCGGCGGAAGCGGGTGGCTTGGGGATAAGACACGCCGCACTATGTCTCAATACAGTAATGACAATCCCGTTAAAGCGCACCGAAAAAACGCAGAAATCCGGCAAAAAACCGCCGATCTGCCCCGGCATCTTCTATCAGATCGCGCCGATCACCCGGCCAGCGGCCAGTAGAAATCGGGCGGAAGGCCTGCCTCTGCGCGTTTTTCCTCGTTGAAGGGCGGCTTTAGGCCGCCATGGAAGTAGCGCCGCACGAGGCCGTGGAATGTGTCTTTCGGGTCGCTGTCGTGGCGCCCGCACAGGAAATGGAACCACTTGGCGCCGTAGGCTACGTGGTGCACCTCCTCGGCGTAGATGATCTTCAGCGCGTCGACGGCCATCGCAGCCGCGGGATCAGCTTTGGCCTTCTCGAACAGCGCGATCATCCCCGGTGTCACGTCGAGGCCCCGGGCCTCCAGCACCATCGGCACGACGGCCAGCCGCCCCATCAGATCGTCCCCGGTATCCTCAGCCGCGCGCCACATCCCGGCATGGGCGGGCAGGGCGCCGTAATGGCTGTCCATTGCCTCAAGGCAATCGGCCATCAGGTTGAAATGTTTGGATTCCTCATCTGCCGCTTTCACCCAATCGTCATGGAATCCGATGGGCAGCGGCGTGGCGGAGAACCGTGCGATGATGTCCCAATGCAGGTCGACGGCGTTCAGTTCGATATGGGCCACGGCGTGCAGGATTGCGCGCCGCCCGTCCGGCGTGCCCGGCTTGCGGCGGGGCACGTCCCGGGGGCTGAGAAGCTGGGGCCGATCGGGCCGCGCCGGCTGATCGGGCGGGGCGGCAGTGCCAATCTCGGGCCGCTCGCCGGCCGCCCGCGCGGCCTGCCACTCAGCCGCATAAAGGCGCGACAGCGCGGTTTTCTCGCGCGCACCCGATGTGCGCAGAACCTGATCGGCCATTTCGGCAAGAGGCAACATGGGCGCGGTGTGGCCCGCGATCCGGCCCGCGTCAAGCGCCGCGCCCGGGATCAAAAGGCGCGGCTGCGCCGCATGCGTTTGCGAGGGCGCGGGGGACCCGCGCGATGGGGGCGCCGCCCCCAAACCCCCAAGATGGGTATTTGGAACCAGTGGACAGGTCGGTCAGAGCGCGCGGGCGGCCTCCAGAACGGCCTCGGCATGGCCGGGCACTTTCACCTTGCGCCAGATCTGGGCGATCGTGCCGGATTGATCGATCAGGAAGGTTGCCCGTTCGATCCCCATATAGGTCTTGCCGTACATCTGCTTCTGCACCCAGGTGCCGTATTGTTCGCACACGTCGCTGTCTGCATCGGACACAAGGGCCACGCCCAGATCATGCTTGGCGATGAACTTGTCATGCTTGGCGACCTTGTCTTTCGAGATGCCGACGATCACGGTTCCGGCGGCCTCGAACTCCGGCGCGAGGCCGGTGAACGCAATGGCCTCCTTGGTGCATCCGGGTGTGTCATCCTTTGGGTAGAAATAGAGCGCCACCTTCTTGGGGCGGAGCGCCGACAGGGTCAGCTCTGTGCCGCCATCACGGGGAAGGGTGAAATCGGGGGCGGTCTGTCCGGGTTCAAGCATGGGTCCTCATCCTGTCAAATCCTGCGCATGGCTTGCGCTTCGCGTTGCAAGCTAGGCGGATTGCGGCGAGAATAAAGGGCAGGATCGGGGCAAGACAGCTTGGGCAGGCATGAGTGAGACAGGCGCAGAGGCGCGGCCCCGGGGCACGCGGCGCGGATGGCGGGCCTTGCGTATCACGCTGGTGCTGCTGGCGCTGTGCGTTTTCCTGCCGCTGGCCGCCCTTTGGGTGCGGCTCTACGCCGCCCCGATGAGTTTGCCTGATAGCATCCAGGCCCGCTTTGAGACCCACATCAACACCGCCATGCGCGCGGCCGACCTGTCCATCGGTGACATGGTCCTGGCCCTGCCTGAGGGTGGACGGGCCCCCGCGCTGGAATTCCGTGACGTGGCCCTGATCGCGCCCGATGGCGATGTGCGCGCCGCGCTGCCCGCGCTCCGCGTGCGCATGGCGCCGGGCCCGTTGTTGCGCGGGCGCGCCCGGGTGCGCCAGATCGTGGTGACCGGCGCGGGTTTGAACCTGACGCGTACCGCCGATGGGCGCATCGATCTGGACTTTGCGGGTGCGGCCGGTGCACCTGCGGAGGCGGCGGAGTTGAGCCTGTCAGACAGCCTCGCGCGGCTCGATCAGATGTTTGCGGGCACCGCGTTCAGCCAACTGGAAGAGGTGCGCGGCGAAGGGCTTGAGGTGACGCTGTCCGACGATGCGACCGGGCAGGTGATGCGCCTGCACGGGGCCGAGATGCGCCTGATCCGCGGGGGCGGGCAATTGCACCTCGACGTGCAGGGGGACCTGGCGGGCAGCCGCGACGCGCGCCTGCACATTACGCTGGCGCGCGACCGGCGCGAGGGCGTCACCCGCCTTGGCATGGCGTTCGATACGCTGGCGGCGCGGGACCTGGCGGCCAGTTCCCCGGCTTTGGGATGGCTGGATCTGCTGCGCGCGCCCATCGATGGCGAATTGAATGCGGCGCTTGCCGATGATGGCTCGGTCGGGCCGGTGAATGGCTGGCTCTCCGTCGGCAACGGCACCTTGAACCTGCCCGGTCAGGCCGAACCGATTGCCATCACCGGGATCGAGGCCGCCGTGGATTACAACCCCGAGACCCGCCGCGCCCGGTTCGACCGGCTGATGCTGGAAACCGACGATCTGTCGTTCTCCGCCACGGGCCATGCCGATATCTCACCTTCGGGTGGCGTCTATACCGGCCAATTCAGGTTGTCGGGCATTGCCGCCGATCCCGATGGCATATTCGACGCACCTATCGCGCTGGACGGTGCGGATATGGATGTGCGGCTCAGCCTGGGGGAGGCTGTGGAGGTCGAGATCGGCCAGGCGGTGATCTATGATGGGGATCTGCGGGCCATGGCCGGGGGCCATATTCGTGCTGGGGCGGAGGGGCTGAGCGTTGCCGTGGATGCGCATCTGGAGCGCGCCGATCTGCCCACCGTCCTGACCTATTGGCCGGTTTCGACGATCCCCAATACACGCTGGTGGGTGGTCGAGCGCCTGCTGGCGGCGGAGGTCGACGGCGTGGACTTTGCCTTCCGCCAGAGCCCCGGCTCGGATCCGCGCTACAATCTGTCGTTCGATTTTTCCGGCGCCGATATCCGAGCCTTGCCCGCCGCCCCACCCATAAGGGCCGCGTCGGGGTATCTGGACCTGCAGAACGAGCACCTTGTGGTGGGCCTGGACGGTGGCGGCGTCGGCGTCGAGGGACACGGTCAGGTGGCGCTGGCCGGATCGCGGATGGATATCCGCGACGTCTCCGTGCCCGGCCCGATGGCGCGGTTCGACCTGCGCCTTGCGGGTGACGTGCCCGATCTGATGCATGTGCTGGCCGGGCCACCCTTTGCCGTGCTCGAGACCAGCGGTTTCGCGCCGGAGGAGATCGGACAGGGCCGTATCCGGGGGCGGGCGCAATTGGCCACTCGCCTGCTGGACCGCCCGCCCGAGGCGGGGATGGCCGATCTCGATATCACCGCCGAAGCGAGTGTCACCGGCTACCGGGCCGAGGCGCTGATCCCCGAAAGGGTCCTGACCGCCGACCGGATCTTGGTGGAGATGACGAATGAGGAGCTTGCCATTGGCGGGCGCGCGGAACTCGATGGCGTGCCTGTGACGGGACAGTGGCGCGTGGCCCTGCCTGAAGACGCGCCGCCCGGCAGCCGTGTGGAGGCGCGCGCCACGCTCACCCGCGAGGCGCTGGCGCAATTTGGCGTGGACTTGCCGGATTGGCTGATATCCGGCGCCGCGGAGGCCGACCTGACCGTTTACCTGCGCGCCAATGGCCCCGCCTCCGTCTCCATCCGGTCCGATCTTGACGGTATCGCGCTGGCGATTCCGGCGCTGGCCTGGTCCATGCCTGCCGGGCGGACCGGTGCCTTTGCCGCCGATATCCGGCTTGGCGCCAACCCCGAAGTGTCGAACCTGACCCTAGAGGGGGGTGATCTGAGCCTTGAGGGCGCCGTGACATTCACGGAAGACGGCTGGCTCAACCGCCTCTCCGCCGGGCGGTTCCGGCTTGGGCAATGGCTCGACGTGCGCGGCGGGCTGGTCGGGCGGCGCGATCAGGTGCCGGGGATCGAGATTTCCGGCGGCGTGCTTGATTTCCGCACCATGCCCTCGCTGGCCGGTACCGGCGGCAGCAGCGGTGATGTCGGGCCGCTGGATATCAGCCTTGACCGGATGCAGATCACGGGTGGCATCGCGCTGACGGACCTCCGCGCCGACCTGGATGGCGCCACGATGAGCGGCAATTTCCGCGGCAACGTGAACGGGGCGGTGCAGGTGACTGGCCAGCTTGTGCCAAGCCCGAACGGCCCGTCGGTGCGGCTGCAATCGGCCGATGGCGGTGCGGTGATCCGGGCGGCCGGCATCTTCGATGATCTCCATGGCGGGCGGTTTGACCTGATCCTCGCCGCGCGACCCGAACCCGGCCAATATGATGGTCGTATGACGATTGACGCCCCCCGGATGCGCAATGCGCCCGCCATGGCGGAGCTTCTGAACGTCATCTCCGTCATCGGCCTGCTGGAACAGCTGAGCGGGGAGGGCATCAATATGGGCGAGGTCGAGGCGCGGTTCCGGATCACGCCTGCGTCGATTTTCGTGGATGAGGGCACGGCGGTGGGGCCGTCCATGGGGATATCGATGGATGGCGTCTATGACGTGGCCAGCGAGCGCTACGAGATGCAGGGCGTCTTCTCCCCCCTCTACCTCGTCAACGGGCTTGTCGGCGCGCTTTTTGCGCCGCGCCGCGAAGGGCTGTTCGGCTTCAACTACAGGGTGATCTATGACGGCGCGGAAACCCGGGTGACGGTCAATCCGCTGTCGATCCTGACGCCGGGCATTTTCCGCGAGATCTTCCGCGCGCCGCCGCCGGATTTTTCGGATGGGGGCGGTGGATGAAGCTCGACGATTTCGATTTCGACCTGCCCGAGGCGCTGATCGCGACGCGCCCGGCGCGGCCTCGATCCTCGGCGCGCTTGTTGGTGGCCGACGGGCCCGAGACCCGCGATCTGACGGTCATGGACCTGCCCGATATGCTGCGGCCGGGTGACCGGCTGATCCTCAACGACACCCGCGTGATCCCGGCGCGGCTGACCGGATATCGCCCCCGCCAGACGGCGGAGGGGGAGGTGCGCGCCAAGATCGAGGTGACGCTTCTGGAGCCGCAGGCCGATGGCACGTGGTCGGCCCTGGCCAAGCCGATGCGCAAGCTTGCACAAAGTGAGAAGATATTGTTCTCAAACGATCTTTCCGCAGACATTAACCTTTCAGAAACCGGGCTGCGATTGCGGTTCAATCTCAGCGGGGACGAGTTCGACACCGCCCTGAACGCGGCGGGCGCGATGCCGCTGCCGCCCTATATCGCAGGCAAACGCCCGCCCGATGAACGCGATCGGGAGGATTACCAGACGATCTGGGCCGAACGCGCAGGCGCCGTGGCCGCCCCCACCGCCAGCCTGCACTTTGATGCCGCGCTGATGGAGGCGCTGAAACAGCGTGGCATCGATATCACCTTTGTCACGCTCCATGTGGGGGCGGGCACGTTCCTGCCGGTCACGGTCGAGGACGTGACGACCCACAAGATGCATGCCGAATGGGGCGAGGTGCGCGCGCAGGCAGCGGCCGAGATCAACGCCACGAAATCCGCGGGCCACCGCATCATCCCCGTGGGCACGACCGCGCTTCGCCTGATCGAATCCGCCTGCAACGATGACGGCACGATCCACGCCTTCGAGGGCACCACCGATATCTTCATCTATCCCGGCTACAGGTGGAAAATCACCGATGCGCTGATGACCAATTTCCACCTGCCGAAATCGACCTTGATGATGCTTGTCTCTGCGCTTATGGGGCCGGAGCGCGTGCGCGAAATCTACGCCCACGCCATCGCATCCGAGTACCGATTCTTTTCCTATGGCGACGCGTCGCTGCTAATCCCGTCGCAAATCTGACAGACCCAACACGCCGCCCCGCGCCATACCTCCCCCAATCCACCCGGTCCGATCGAAGGAGATCGCCATGATTGCCGTTATCCGCAGCGCCTGGGCGCTTCTTCTGGGCATGTTCCTTCTGCAGGTGGGCAACGGCCTGCAAGGCTCGCTCATGGGGGTGCGCGGCGCCATTGAGGGGTTTTCGACCTTCGAATTGTCGCTGATCGGATCGGCCTATTTCCTTGGTTTTCTGGGCGGGTCCAGCCTCGCGCCGCAATTCATTGCGCGGGTGGGGCATGTGCGGGTGTTCGCGGCCCTGGGCTCGATGATTTCGGCCACGGTCATCTCCTACCCGATGATCACGGATCCCTATGCCTGGATGGTCTTGCGGGTGCTTCTGGGCTTCAGCCTGTCGGGCATATACGTGACGGCGGAATCCTGGCTCAATAATGCCTCGACGAACGAGACACGGGGCCAGTCGCTTTCGGCCTATATGTTGATGCAGATGTTCGGCCTGGTGGCCGGGCAAGGGATTCTTGCGGCGGGGGATCCGTCGGGCTGGATCCTCTTTGTGATCCCGTCGATCCTCGTTTCGCTGAGCTTCGCGCCGATCCTGCTCAGCGCGCAGCCCACGCCCGCCTTCGAGGCTGCCCGGCCCATGACGCTGCGGCAGCTTTACACCGCCTCGCCCTTCGGGGTGATCGGCATGACGCTTCTGGGTGGTGTCTTTGCGGGGCAATTCGCCATGGCGGCGGTCTATGCGACCGAGGTGGGGCTGAACCTTGGGCAATTGTCGGCTTTCATCTCGTCCTTCTTCATCGGCGCGATCATCTTGCAATATCCGATCGGGTGGATGTCCGACCGGATGGACCGCCGCATCCTGATCGTCGGGGCCGCCGGGGCCGGGGCGCTTGTGGCGCTTGGCGGCGTGTTCCTGGCGCAGAGCTATGTGGCGCTTCTGGTCGTGGCGCTTCTGTCGGGCGGCTTGGCGCAGCCGCTCTATGCGCTCCTCATCGCCTATACCAACGATTATCTGGAGCCCGAGGACATGGCCGCCGCGTCCGGCGGCATGGTCTTCGTGAACGGGATCGGCGCCATTGCCGGCCCGCCCGCGCTTGGCCTTCTGATGGGCCTGATGGGGCCCGGCGGCTTCTGGCTGTTTCTTGCTATCGTTTTGCTGGTGGTCACGGCTTATGGCCTGTTCCGGATGACGCAGCGCCCATCGATCTATGCCGAGGAGAGCGACTACGACGCCGTGCCTTATACCAATATCATGCCCGGCACCTTCTCTCAGGTCGCTTTTGAGACCGCGCAGGAGTTATATGTCGAGGCCGCCGAGGATATGGCGGGGGATGAGACGGAAGAGGAGACGCATCTATGACCAGCGCCGCAGACCTGCTGAGCTTCTGGGAAGAGGCCGGGCCCGACGCCTGGTACAAACAGGATGATGCCTTCGATCAGGCGATCCGCGACCGCTTCGGCGCCACGTGGCAGGCGGCCCATGATGGGCAGCTGGAGGATTGGGCGACCGATGCGCGAGGGGTGCTGGCGCTGATCATCCTGCTCGATCAATTCCCCCGCAATATGTTCCGCAATGATCCCCGCGCCTTTGCCACCGATGCCCAGGCCCGCGATGTGGCGGGCAAGATGCTCGCCCAGGGCTGGGATCAGGAGATCGAGGGGGAGATGCGGCAGTTCGCCTACATGCCCTTCATGCATTCCGAAGAGATCGCGCATCAGGATATTTGCGTTGATCTGATGGAACAGCGGATGGAGGAGGGCAACAATGACCTCCATGCCGAAGCCCATCGTGAGATTATCCGCCGGTTTGGTCGTTTTCCGTTCCGCAACGAGGCCCTGGGCCGGGAGAGCACAGATGCGGAGAAAGACTTCATCGAGAATGGCGGCTACGGCGCCATCGTGCGGGAGCTTGAGGCGCGGGGCTAGGCCCCTGCTGCGTTTCGGCGGGCCATGCATGGCGTGCAACCCGGCCTGCGACCTAGGGGCAATTGTTCCACGCTGCACAATAGTTTAACGTTGAACAAACTCTGAACGACACCGGACCACGTAGGAGAACCCCATCCCATGGCCGCACAGAATTTCGACGTTATCGTAATCGGCGCCGGCCCCGGCGGCTATGTGGCCGCGATCCGGGCCAGCCAGTTGGGCCTGAAAACCGCGATTGTCGAGCGTGAGCATATGGGCGGCATTTGCCTGAACTGGGGCTGCATTCCCACCAAGGCGATGCTGCGGTCCTCTGAAGTGTTCCACCTGATGCACCGCGCCAAGGAATTCGGGCTGAGCGCCGATGGCATTGGCTATGACCTCGACAAGGTTGTCGATCGTTCCCGCAAGGTGGCCAAGCAGCTTTCGGGCGGCGTGGCGCATCTGATGAAGAAGAACAAGGTCACAACGATCATGGGGGAGGCGACGATCCCCGCCAAGGGCAAGGTCACGGTCAAGACCGAGAAGGGGACGGAGGACCTGACGGCCAAGAATATCATCCTGGCCACCGGTGCGCGGGCCCGCGAGCTTCCGGGGCTTGAGGCCGACGGCAAGCGCGTCTGGACCTACAAGGCCGCGCTGAAGCCGCCGCATATGCCCAAGAAGCTTCTGGTGATCGGTTCGGGCGCCATCGGTATCGAATTTGCCAGCTTCTACAATACGCTAGGGGCCGACACGACGGTGGTTGAGGTGATGGACCGGGTGCTGCCGGTGGAGGACGAGGAAATCAGCGCCTTCGCCAAGAAGGCGTTCGAGAAGCAGGGGATGAAGATCCTGCAAAAGGCGATGGTCAAGAAGCTGGACCGTGCGGCCGACAAGGTGACGGCCCATATCGAGACGGGCGGCAAGGTTGAGACGCAGGAGTTCGACACGGTGATTTCCGCCGTTGGCATCGTCGGCAATGTCGAAGATCTGGGGCTGGAGAAGCTTGGCGTGAAGATCGACCGCACCCATGTTGTGACAGATGAATATTGCCGCACCGGCGTCGATGGGCTTTATGCCATCGGTGACATCGCAGGCGCGCCGTGGCTGGCCCACAAGGCATCCCATGAGGGGGTGATGGTGGCGGAACTGATCTCAGGCAAGAACAACGTGCACCCGATCAAGCCTGAGTCCATCGCGGGCTGCACCTATTGCCACCCGCAGGTGGCCTCCGTGGGCCTCAGCGAGGCCAAGGCGAAGGAGAAGGGCTACAAGGTCAAGGTCGGGCGCTTCCCGTTCATCGGCAACGGCAAGGCGATCGCGCTGGGGGAACCCGAGGGTCTGATCAAGACCGTTTTCGATGAGAAGACGGGCGAGCTTCTGGGTGCCCACATGATCGGCGCGGAAGTGACCGAGCTGATCCAGGGTTATGTTGTGGGTCGCCAGTTGGAGACGACCGAGGAAGACCTGATGGAAACCGTCTTCCCGCACCCGACGCTGAGCGAGATGATGCATGAAAGCGTGCTCGACGCCTATGACCGGGTGATCCATATCTGAGGAACGGACCTTCCTCCCAGACGGAAACGGGCGGCTCCTATCGGGCCGCCCGTCTTGGTTTCGGCCCTGAAACCGGCGCTACTGCACCGTGATCTGCACCTCGGCGAGCGGCGTGCGACCCTGCCGCATGAAGTAGCGGATCACATAGGTGCCGGGTGTGTCCGGGGCGGTCAGGCGGATCGGGTTGCCGTTGCGGGTGTAATCCCACTCCAGCCATTGGTTGCTGCCCTCTCCCCCGACGGGGCCCATGCCGAGGTAATCGTCGTCATACCCCGGCCCGGTCCAGGCCACGTCGAACTCACTGCCCGCCAGCACGCTGGGTTGCGTGCTCAGCGTGGCCTCTGCCGCCGATACCTCGATCGTCACGGACCCAAGTGGCGTGCGGTCCTGCCGTGCGAAATAGGTGATCTCGTAGGTGCCCGCCGTGGGCGGCACAACGATGCGGGCGGGGTTGCCATCGCGTGTATAGGCCCAGTTTTCCCACGCATTCGAGCCACCGGCGCCAACCCGCCCGATCCCGATGTAATCGTCGGTGTAATCGGGCCCGACAAAACCCACATCGATGGTCGATCCGGCCACGGCGGTCTCAGGCGCGGTCACCAGCGCCTCCACCGCACTGACCTCCAGCGGAGCGGTGACCAGCACCGACCGGTCGAGGCCCAGGAAGTAGCTGATCTCGTAGCTGCCGGGGCTGATCGGGGCCTCCATGCGCAGGGTCGATCCGTCGCGCGTATAGGCGAAGGCTTCCCAGGCGTTTGACCCGCTCGCTCCGACCCGGCCGATCCCGACGTAATCGTTGTCATTGTTCGGGCCGACCCAGGCGATCTCGATGGTTGATCCCGCAATGGCTGTGGTCGGGGCCGTCAGGGAGGCATCGGATTCGATGACTTCCAGCGGCACCGTTGTCAGGTTCGTACGATCCTGCCCCAGCACGTATTCCAGAACGTAGTTGCCGGTTTCCGATGGCATGACCAACGTGACGGGGGAGCCATCGCTGGTGCGTGCGGTGCTCTCGAAACGGTGGTAGCTGTCATCGCCGACCGGGGTCAGGCCGATGAAATCGCCGTCATAATTCGGCCCCGTCCAGCCGATTTCGATGGAGGACCCCGCCGTTGCCGTCGCAGGCGCCGTGATGGTGGCCGAGGCCGCGGTGATTGTGATCGGCACCGTCGCCAGGTTGGTGCGGTCCTGCCCCAGAACGTATTCCAGCACATAAGCGCCGGGTTCGGTGGGCATCAGCAGATCCAGGGGGGAGCCTGCGTTGGTGCGCGTGGTTTCAGCGAAGCGGTGATACCCGTCCTCTCCCTCGGCGGTGATGCCGATGAAGTCATTGTCATAGCCCGGGCCCGTCCAGCCGACCTCGATGGTCGATCCGGCAATGGCGCTGGCGGGGGCGGTGATGGTGGCGCCCAGTTCGGTGATGGTGATCGGCGCGGTGGTCAGCGCCGAGCGGTCCTGCCCCAACACATACTCCAGCACATATTCGCCCGGCTGCGTTGGCATCAGCAGGTCGAGGGGCGAGCCCTGATTGGTCCGCGTGGTCTGCGCGAACCGGTGGTAGCCGTCCTCACCCACGCGCGTGATGCCGATGAAATCATTGTCATAACCCGGGCCGGTCCAGCCGACCTCAATGGTCGACCCGGCCGTGGCCGAGGCCGGCGCGGTGAGCGTGGCGCCCAGTTCGGTAATCGTCATCGGCTGCGTCACAAGGGCCACACGGTCCTGGCCCAGGACGTATTCCAGCACGTATTCCCCCGGCTCCGCAGGCATCAACAGGTCCAGCGGATTGCCCCGGTTGGTGCGGGTCGTCTGGTCAAACCGGTGATAGCCTTCGTCGCCCACACGGGTGATCGCGATAAAGTCGTTCTCGTAATCCGGGCCGGTCCAGCCGATCTCAACCGTGGATCCCGCCACAGCACTGGCCGGTGCCGTCAGCGTTGCGCTGGCGTCACTTACCGTGATCGGCACGGTTGTCAGGGCCACACGGTCCTGACCCAGCACATATTCGATGATGTAGTCACCCGTTTCCGTCGGCATCAGCAGATCGGCGGGATTACCGCGATTGGTGCGGGTGGTGTTGGCAAAGCGGTGATAGCCTTCGCTTCCGACGCGGGTGATTGCGATGAAATCGCTTTCGTAATCCGGACCGGTCCAGCCGATTTCAATGGTGTCACCGGCCGTGGCACTGGCCGGGGCGGTCAGGGTTGCGGCGGCCTCCGTCACGGTGATCGGCACCGCCACGATCCGGGTGCGATCCTCGGCCAGCACGTATTCCAGCACGTAGTCGCCGGGTGTTGTGGGCATCAGCAGATCCAGCGGATTACCCTGATTGGTGCGGGTGGAGTTGGAGAAGCGGTGATAGCCCTCGGCATCGACGGGTGTGATGCCGATGAAGTCATTCTCGCCGTTCGGGCCGGTCCAGCCGATCTCGATGGTGGACCCGGCCACGGCGCTGTCCGGTGCGGTGATCGAGGCCTGAACCTCCACCACCTCGATGGGGCGAGTGCCGATCACGCGTTCATCTTCGCGCAGGATGTAGTGCAGCTCGTACTGGCCCGGCTCGGTCGGCGCGGTCAGGTCCGTGGGGTTGCCGAAGCTGACGGAGCGCCCGTTGGACCGGGTGGCCGTCTCACCTGCGGGGACAAGCGCGATGCGGTCCTGCGGATAGCCGGGGCCGTCCCAGGCGACGGTGAAGGCCTCACCGATCTCGACCGTGTCGGGCGCGTCGAGGGTGGCGGCCACATCGGTGACGTCAATCGTGGCCGTGCCGATGATCGGGCCGTTGCCGCCATTCTGGCGATAGGTGATGTCATAGCGGCCGGGATAGGCGGGCAGGCGCAGCGTGACGGGGTTCTCGCGGACCTGCGCCACGTTCAGGAGCACGTTGTTGTCGGGATGACGGATGATGAGCATGTCGCCCGTTTCCCCGGGGCCGTCCCAGGCCACTTCGATCTCGGCCGCGGCGGGCGCGGTGGCCGGCGCGGTCAGAACAGCGGTGGCGGCGGGTTCGGGGAACACAACGATGATCTCTCGATCCTGATCGATCACAACGAAATCAACGGCTTGCTCCATTTCCTGCACGGTCCAATACGCGGTGACGCGGTAAGCGCCCCGGGTCAGCGGCAGGGTGGCGGGGTTGGTCGTGGCGATCTCCGGCGCGGGATCCAGCGGGGTGACCTCCCAGATGATCGGATCGGTGATGGTGACACCGCCGACATCGCCGATCCGCGCCACGAGGCTTATGTCGACGCTCAGCGCTGGCAGGGGGATGATCACCTCCTGCGGGGTGTTGGCCTCCATGGTGAAGGCGGCCTCATGGGTGGTGCCGGTGGAGACGCGCTCCACCTGAATGCGGTACTCGCCGGGCAGCAGCGCGACATTGCCGCCGGGGGCCGCGACTGGCCCGACAATCGCGGCGCCGGTGCTATCAAAAAGGGTCCAGTTGAGCGGTGAGGCAGGCACGGACATGTCCGGTTCCACCCGGGCGGTGAAGGTCAGCTGGCTGGTCTCGACGATCGGGGGCATGGCCACCTGCACCGGGGCCTGGCCACCTTCGACAACGGTGAACGCGGTCTGGTAGGTGGCGGGGCCATCAGGCTCATCGCGCGTGGCCTGGGCGACGTAGTCACCGGGCATTAGCTCCACCTGGATCGCAGGCGCGGTGACGCCGGAGGCCAGGTTGGCGCCTGTGCCGTCGAGCAGCGTCCATGTCACCGGGCGGGTCGGCGGCACCATCTGCGGGATCACCACCGCTTCGATGGTGGTCTGCACGGGCATCACAACCTCAACCACCTGTTCCAGTGCGGCGCTCAACTCAACGGCATTGTCCGCGGTGAGGAACTGGCCGCCGGTATTATCGGCGATGCATTGCATCTGCGCGCGCGCCTCGGGTTCGGAGGCGACGTCGAAGCCGATCACATGGGCGGTGAAGGCCACGCCCGTGGCCTCAAGCTCCGAGGCAATGGCGCAGGGATCGGGGTTACAATTCTCGATCCCGTCGGAAACGAGGATGACGGTTGCGGCCTCTTCGGTGTGGCGCAGGCTTTGGGCGGCGGCGATCACGGCATCGGTCATCGGCGTGCGCCCGCGGGGGTTAATGGCGTTAACTGCCTCCAGAATACGGTCCTGCGTGAAGGGGGCCGGTTCCACGATCGTTTCGATATCCGCGCAGCTGCCCCGCTGCCGATGACCATAAACCGTCAGGCCAAGCGAGACCTCATCGGCCATCTCCGCCAGCATCTCGGCAATCACGTTGCGCGCGATGACGATCTTGTTCACCCCGTCGATCTGCCCCCACATCGAGCCGGATCCGTCGAGCACAAGGATGGTGTTGGGCCTGTCATCGGACTGCGCCAGGGCGGCGAGGGGCAACATCAAAAGGGTCAAGAGAGCGAGAATAAAGGCGCGCATAAGGGGCATCCGTTTGAAATCAGGGGCAGCGGGCCGGGCAGAATCCGACCCTTCCCGATCACGCTAGCGTGTTCCGGGCCTCCGGCAAAGGGCCGGATTTCCCGCCTTTTCCCCGGTTCTTGACCGCCCCTTTGAAACAGATCATGCCTGCGCCATGACCTCGCCGCGTACCCCCTGGCCGCTGATCGCCGCCCTTTACCTGACCGGCCTGATCGCGGGGGCGCAGTTCACCAAGGTTTCGCTGACATTGCAGGGATTGGCACAGGTCTATCCCGGCTGGCCGGTGGCCTTTGCCGTGTCGGGCGTGGCGGTGATGGGGATCCTTTTTGGCGTGATGGCAGGCGGGCTGACGGCCAGCTTCGGGCCGCGCCGGGCGATCCTGTGGGCGCTGGGGGCCTCGGCGCTTGTCGGGCTGGCGCAAGCGATCCTGCCGCCCTTTCCGGCCTTCATGGCGCTGCGCGTCGTGGAAGGGGCCGGGCATCTGGTGCTGGTGGTGGCGGTGCCGACGCTCATGGCCGGGCTGGCGGCCCCCAAGGACCGCGCGATGGTCATGGGGTTGTGGGCCACCTTCTTCGGCGTCGGCTTCGCGCTGGCCGCGCTGCTGATCGGCGACAATATAAGATGGGCTTATGCAGGCCACGCTCTATTCGCGATGCTTATGCTGTTGCTGCTGTGGTGGATGCTGCCCAAAGGCGTGGCCATTGCCCGCCGCCCGTTGCCGCGCCTGTCCGACCACCTGATGATCTACGCCACCCCGCGCCTCTTCGCTCCGGGGCTGGGGCATGGCATCTACGCGATGCTGTTCCTGGCGCTGATCACCTTCCTGCCCGCGGCGCTTGGCGCGCTGTGGCTAGCCCCGATCCTGCCGCTGGCGGGCATCGTCGGCTCCTTCACGGCGGGTGTTCTGGCCCGCTGGATCACGCCGGGCACGTTGGTCTGGTCGACCTTCGTGCTGATGGCGGCGCTTTTCGCGCTTACCATGATCGCCGGATCGCTTGCGCCTTATGTTCTGATCCTGGCGATGGGGGTCAGCGGCATTGTCGCGGGCGCGGGGTTTGCGGCGGTGCCATGGCTGAACGAGACGAACGAAGATCGCGCGCTTTCAAACGGCGCGCTGGCGCAGCTTGGCAATATCGGCACCTTCACCGGCACGCCGGTTCTGGCCGCGCTTGGACCGGCTGCGTATCTGCCGACGGCCATTGTCGTGTGTCTTGTGGCAGCAAGTGTCACCGGGTTGGCTTACCGCGCCGCCCGTTCCTGAAATGTTCTGCATTTTCGGTTGGAGACTCAACCGCGTTCCCCTATGTGTTATCGGGTCGTTAATGGGGGCAGGCATGCCGGAGCTGAAGAACATCGAAGTGCGCGGCGCGCGCGAGCACAACCTGAAGAATATCGACCTGGATATTCCGCGGGACCAGCTGGTGGTTGTGACGGGCCTGTCCGGCTCGGGCAAGTCCTCGCTGGCCTTCGATACTGTCTATGCCGAAGGGCAGCGGCGTTACGTGGAATCGCTCTCGGCCTATGCCCGGCAATTCCTTGATATGATGGAGAAACCGGACGTCGACCACATTTCCGGCCTGTCGCCCGCGATTTCCATCGAGCAGAAGACGACATCGAAAAACCCACGCTCTACCGTCGGCACGGTGACGGAAATCTACGACTATCTCCGCCTGCTGTTTGCCCGCGTCGGCACGCCCTATTCACCGGCCACCGGTCAGCCCATCGAAGCGCAGCAGGTGCAGGATATGGTCGATCGTGTGATGGCGATGGAGGAGGGGACGCGCGCCTATCTTCTGGCACCCATCGTGCGCGACCGCAAAGGCGAATACCGCAAGGAATTCCTGGAGCTGCGCAAGCAGGGCTTCCAGCGGGTGAAGGTGGATGGCGAGTTCTACGAGCTCGATGATCCACCCACGCTCGACAAGAAGTTCCGCCATGACATCGACGTGGTCGTGGACCGGATCGTGGTGCGTGAGGGGGCGGAAACGCGGCTGGCGGATTCGTTCCGCACCGCGCTGGACCTGGCCGATGGGATCGCGATCCTTGAGACCGCGCCGAGTGAGGGGGAGCCCGAACGCTTTACCTTCTCCGAGAAATTCGCCTGCCCGGTCAGCGGCTTCACGATCCCCGAGATCGAGCCGCGCCTGTTTTCCTTCAACGCGCCCTTCGGGGCCTGCCCCACCTGCGACGGGTTAGGGCAGGAGCTGTTCTTCGACGAACGCCTGATGGTGCCTGATGCCGCCTTGTCGCTGGAAGACGGGGCGATTGCGCCGTGGCGGAAGGGCAAGAGCCCGTATTTCGTGCAGACCATCGAGGCGATTGCCAAGCATTACGGCTTTGCTGCCAAGACCAAGTGGAAAGACCTCGACCCGAAGATCCAGCAGGTGTTCCTGCGCGGCTCGGGCGAGGAGGAGATCAAGTTCCGCTATGACGAGGGTGGGCGGGTCTATCAGGTGGAGCGCACCTTCGAGGGTGTGATCCCGAATATGGAGCGCCGGTATCGCGAGACGGATTCGGCGTGGATTCGGGAAGAGTTCGAGCGGTTCCAGAACAACCGCCCCTGCGGCGATTGCGGCGGTTATCGCCTGCGGCCCGAGGCGCTGGCGGTGAAGATCGGCAAGGGCGATGAGTTGCTTCATGTCGGGCAGGTGGTGCGGATGTCGATCGCCGAGGCTTTGGCCTGGGTCGACACGGTGCCGGATGCCCTGACCCAGCAGCGCAACGAGATTGCGCGGGCCATCCTGAAGGAAATCCGCGAGCGATTGGGGTTCCTGAATAATGTGGGGCTTCAATACCTTACGCTGAGCCGCAATGCCGGGACGCTGTCCGGTGGTGAAAGTCAGCGGATCCGGTTGGCCAGCCAGATCGGCTCGGGCCTGACGGGCGTGCTCTATGTGCTGGACGAGCCTTCCATCGGCCTGCATCAGCGTGACAATGACCGGCTTCTGACAACGCTCAAGAACCTGCGCGATCAGGGCAATACGGTGATCGTCGTGGAGCATGATGAGGAAGCGATCCGCGAGGCCGATTACGTGTTCGATATCGGCCCGGGGGCGGGTGTCCATGGCGGCCAGATCGTGGCGCAGGGCACACCGGCGCAGATCGTGGCTGATGCGGCGTCGATCACCGGGCAATACCTGTCGGGCGCGCGCGAGATCCCGATCCCGGCGGAGCGGCGCAAGGGCAACAAGAAAAAGGTCTCGGTGGTCAAGGCGACCGGTAACAACCTGCAAAACGTCACAGCGGATTTCCCGTTGGGCAAGTTCGTGTGCGTGACCGGCGTGTCAGGCGGGGGCAAATCCACGCTGACCATCGAGACCCTGTTCAAGACGGCCTCCATGAAGCTCAACGGTGCGCGGCAGACGCCCGCGCCGTGTGAGACGATCAAGGGGCTGGAGCATCTCGACAAGGTGATCGATATCGACCAGCGGCCCATCGGCCGCACGCCACGCTCGAACCCGGCCACTTATACCGGGGCCTTCACCCCGATCCGGGATTGGTTCGCGGGCCTGCCGGAATCGAAAGCACGCGGTTACAAGCCGGGGCGCTTCAGTTTTAACGTGAAGGGCGGCCGGTGCGAGGCGTGCCAGGGCGACGGTGTCATCAAGATCGAGATGCACTTCCTGCCCGATGTCTACGTCACCTGCGAGACCTGCAAAGGCGCGCGCTACAACCGTGAGACGCTGGAAATTCAGTTCAAAGGCAAGAGCATAGCGGACGTTCTTGATATGACGGTTGAAGATGCGCAGACCTTCTTCAAGGCGGTGCCGAGCATCCGCGAGAAGATGGATGCGCTGGTCCGTGTGGGCCTTGGCTATATCAAGGTGGGCCAGCAGGCGACGACGCTGTCAGGCGGCGAGGCGCAGCGGGTGAAGCTGTCGAAGGAGCTGGCGAAACGGTCCACGGGCCGGACGCTCTATATTCTGGACGAGCCGACGACGGGCCTGCATTTCGAGGATGTGCGCAAGCTGCTGGAAGTGCTTCATGAGCTGGTCGATCAGGGCAATTCGGTGATCGTGATCGAACACAACCTCGACGTGATCAAGACCGCCGACCACATCATCGATATTGGCCCCGAAGGCGGGGATGGCGGCGGGCAGATCGTGGCCAAGGGCACGCCGGAACAGGTGGCTGAGGTGGCGGAAAGCTATACCGGCCATTACCTGGCGCCGATGCTGAAAGCGCGCAAACACGCCGCGGAGTAAGCTTATCCGCAGCTGAGCACCAGGCGCAGCAATGCGGTTTGGCTGCGGACGCCGACCTTGTCAAAGATGCGGTTGAGATGGGTGCGTGTGGTGCTGGGTGAAATGCCAAGCCGGTGGGCGGCCTGGCTGAGATCACATCCCTCGGCGATCAGCCCGACAAGGCGCACCTGCGCGTCGGACAGGCCGAAGATGGCGCGGGCCGAGGCCAGCTGGCGCGCCATACGTTCTTCTTCACCGAAGGAGACATAGAGCCTGAAATCTTCGATCCGAACCCAACAGATCAGCCGCTGCCCCCGGGCGTCATCGCCCAGGATCACGGGGTAGCGGATGGGTTCCGACGTCAGACCGGCAACTTGGCGGTAGGGCACCATCGACAGCAGTGGCGCGGCCTGATCGATGGCCTGGCGCAGATCCCTGTCCCATTCCGGCCGGCTGGCGCGCAAGGTGCCGTTGCTGATCGTCAGGCCGTCAAAGCTGTCCAGGCGCGTGGTGGCGGTGGGACTGGCCCAGAGCACGCGGGCCTTGGCGTCGATCTCGATCACCGCGCTGGACGTGTCACGGGCCTTTTCCGCCCAGACACCGTGAAAGACGATGCGCCAGCCGTCGGCTTCGCGGCTGAGAACGCGGAGATTGTGGCTGAGCGTTGGCGGGTCGAGCGCATCGATTGGCGCCTGCATGGTCTGATCGAACCGCGCCCAGGCCATATCGCCCGAAACCTCGATCGACATATCGTGGTGCCTGTGCCGCCCGGTGGAGGCGTCGGGCCCGGCCTCCATCACGTCGAAAATGATGCGCTGAAAATCGGCGAAGCTGCGGCTGACCAGAAGGCCGCCACATTCCATGACGCTTTGAAACCGCGCGTCCTGCACGAAGCAGCGCCCCCAGGCGGCGCGATCCCTCGCCAGATAGGCGTTGGTATCGGCGGCGATGATGGCGGCAATCTCGGCTGCGTCATCGGGCGTATCGGGACAGGCTTGACTCATGGGGTCAGCCTGCGGAGGCGGCGCCATTTTGGCAAGCGCAGCCGCAGGGCCGGGATCAGTGGGCGGAGCCAAGAGAGGCCCGGCGCGTCCTGGGCGTGCAGCGCATAGAACGCGTCTTCGGAATATTGGCGGGGGTGGGTGACGAAGAGGGGCGGCATGGCGGGGCTCCTTTGAACGGATTGGTCCCCGAGCCATAACGCCCCCGCAGATGCGGCCCTGTCCCCCGATCAAGGGACAGGGCGCGTTTATTGATCAATAATCTGGTAAATAGGCGGCGGATTATGTCCGCCGCGTGTCGCCTATCAGGTACGTATCCGGCGGTGCAGGCCAAGTGCGCCAAGGCCGGTCAGCAGCAGCACCGCGCCCGCAGGCAGAGGCACCGGCGCCAGTTCATTCGATACATCGACGTAACCACCCACAAAGAACGTGAACTGGGTGTCGGTATCGCCGGAGGCCGGCAGGTCGAAATTGTAGACGAACTGCTCCGCGAAGGCGGTGCCGACGGCGAATTCATCTTCGACCCCTTCGATGGCCTCACTGTAGATCGAGGCCCCATCACGGAAGATGTTGATATAAGCGCCCGACGCGGCGGTGCCGCCCACGAGCGGATCGATGGCCTGCGTGATCGCCATGGCGATATCGAAGGTCAGCTCGATGCTTTCCGTCGAGGCGCCGAAATTGATGAAGTTCCAGACCGCGCGCCGCTCCCCTTCGGCAAACACGGAGCCCACGGAATGGACGGACCCCTCGGCCGAGAGCGCCGCCTCGCCCATATAGGTCGGCAGGGTCGTGTCGACGAAACCGCCGTTGCAGCACACGTCGCCATTGCCATCGTCGCCCGTCACGAGGGAGACGTCCCCGTTGGTCATGATGGTGGGCACGCTTGGAAGATAGCCGCCGGATTCGAACAATTCCTCGGCCGGGGACACTTGCAGCGTCACGCCGATGGAGGCGTCGAAATTGGCAAATGTGGAGGCGGAGGCCGGGGCGGACAGGGCCAGGGCGGCCCCGATCAGGGCAAGTCGGAACATGGGAAAACTCCTTGAAACAGGCCGGGGTAAATCCCGGCCCGCGATGAAAAAAGCGGTAAACAAAATGTGAGAAGAGTGTGTGCGGCGATGGTCGAACCACCAAGTGCGGCTTTCCTTACCGCGCGACTTTCAGCCGATCGAGGCCGTGGAAGTGGTAGATATCGGCATAGTGCGGCCTATGGGTCAGCCGCAGATCGGGGCAGCGCTCAAATAGGATCGGCAGGGCGATCTGAAGCTCCAGCCGGGCCAGCGGCGCGCCGACGCAGAAATGCAGACCGGCCCCGAAAGCGAGTTGCGGCGGGCCGTTACGGGCCGGGTCGAAGTGGGTGGGATCGGGATAGGCGGCGGGGTCGTGGTTGGCGGCGGCCAGAAGCAGGCCGATTTGATCGCCGCGCTGGAATTGGTGACCCTGCACCTCCACGGGCTCGTAGCAATAGCGGGTGAACATGTGCAGCGGCGGGTCGATGCGGAAGATCTCCTCCACGAACGGCGCGGGATCGGCGCCGGGGCGGTGGCCGTCGCGCAGGCAGAGGTTCAGGCCGTTGCCCATGGAATGCACCGTCGCCTCGTGCCCCGCATTCAGGAGCAGGATGCAGGTGGTGATGAGTTCATCGGTGGAGAGCTTTTCGCCGTGCTCCTCCGCCGCGATCAGGCTTGAGATCAGATCATCGCGGGGATCGGCGCGGCGCTGATCCACATAGCCGCGCATGAAGGCCACGAACTCCTCGGTCGCCCGGACCGCCGCGTCTTCGTCCGCCCGCGTGCGCCCGGCCTGATACATCATCACCATCGCATTGGACCATTTCAGCAGGTCTGGCGCCATCGCCTCGGGCACGCCCAGAAGGCGGGCGATGATGGTGACGGGCAGGGGACGGCAGAACGTATCGAGCAGGTCGTGCTCGCCGTCCGGGAAACGGTCGATCAGGTCATGGGTGAGTTGCGTGATTTCGGGGCCGAGGGCCTTGATGCGGCGGTTGGTGAAGGCGCGCAGGACCAGCGCGCGCAGGCGGGTATGGCGCGGCGGTTCGAGTTCGAGCATTGAATGCGCTTCGACCGCGTAGAAGGGCTTGAGGTGGTCGGGGATCCGAAGCTGATCCACCGGTTCGCGGCCAAAGCGGCGATCGCGCAGGATCGCGTTGGTGGCGGCGTGGGTGGTGGTGCAGGGCAGGTTGTAGTCGGCCCAGTGGAAGAGCGGCCCGGCGGCGCGGGCGCGATCGTAGAACGGGTAGGGGTTCTGGACGAAAGCGGGCTCTGTCGGGGGCTGGTGGAGGGTCTGCATGGCGGGCCTCGGGATGCCTCCGGCGGGCATGTTCGGGGAACAAAGAGAAGGACGCGCCAGGCGATCAGACCGGGCGCGCCTATGCCTTATTGAGGCGAGGGGACGCCCGCGTCAATCGGCGCCGCGGACCGGAATGGCGGCATCGGGGTTGGGATGGAACACCCGCTGGACCAGGAAGATGCCCACGGCGATGCCGATCCCGATCAGGTCCGTCACCCAGCCACCCGCGATCAGCGCGAGAGCCGCAAAGATCAGGCCGACCCGCAGGAACCAAGCCGGGCGGTTGCCGAGGAACCAGCCCTGGATGCCGGACGACAGCAAGAAGATCCCGAAGGTCGCCGTCACGCCCGCGCGCAGGACGTTGTACCACGCCGCCGGTTCATGGACCATTTCGCCGGCCAGTTCGACGACCGGCCCCTGCATCAGCAGGTTGCCGTTATAGAAGAACATGAACGGCACGATGAAGGCGGCGATGCCGATCTTGAACGACGCCACCGATGTTTCCATCGGATTGGCCCCGGATATGCCCGCCGCCGCATAACTCGCCAAGGCCACAGGTGGTGTGATGGCGGAGACAACGGCGAAGTAGAAGACGAAGAAATGCGCCGTCAGCGTCGGGATGCCCAGGCCGATGAGGCCGGGTGCCACGACCGAGGCCGCCACGGCATAGGCGGCGGTGGTCGGCATGCCCATGCCCAGAAGGATCGCGATGCACATGGCGAAGAAGAGCGCCAGAAGCTGGCTGACGCCCGCCAGATCCAGCAGCACGGCGGAGAAGCGCGCCCCGACGCCGGTGAGGCTTATGACGCCCACGATGATGCCCGCGCAGGCGCAGACCGCGATGATCTGGATCGACATGACGCCGGCAAGCTCAAATGCCTTCACGATGGAGCGGGGCCCCATCCGGTAGGGCGTGAGCCACGAGACCACGGCGGCGGATACGGTGGCCAATGTGCCCGCCCGGATCACCGAATAACCCATGAAGAGCGCGGCGATCAGGATGATGATCGGCAGGAACAGGAAGACCCGGCGGACCATATCTCTGAACTTCGGCAGTTCATCTTCGCGCATGCCGCGCATGCCGAGCTTGGCGGCTTCGAAATCCACCATGAAGTAGATCGAGGCGAAGTAGAGGATCGCGGGGATGATCGCGGCGATGGCGATCTCTTGGTACGGAATGCCGGTGATTTCGGCCATGATGAAGGCACCCGCGCCCATGATCGGCGGCATGATCTGACCGCCGGTGGAGGCGGCGGCCTCGACCGCGCCCGCGGTCTTCTTGTGATAGCCGACTTTTTTCATCAGCGGGATGGTGAGGGACCCTGTGGCCACCACGTTGCCGGCGGATGTGCCGTTGATCATGCCCATCAGACCGGAGGCGAAGATCGCGACCTTGGCGGGGCCGCCCCGCGCACGGCCCGCGGCGGCGAAGGCGAAGTTCACGAAGTAATCACCCACCTTGGAGGCCTGAAGGAAAGCCGCGAAGATGATGAAGAGGATGATGTAGGTCGACGACACCGCCGTGGTCGGCCCCAGGATGCCCGCATCGGTGTAGAGGAAGCCGAAGAAGCGGTGCCAGGTATAGGAGTTTTCGACCGCCAGGATGCCCGGCATCAGATGCGCGGTGAAGGTGTAGAGCAGGAAGACGCCGGTGATGATGACCAGTGCAAGGCCCGCCACGCGGCGCGTCAGTTCAAGGATCATGGCGGAGCTTGCGGTGGCGGCGAAGGCTACGCCGATGGGCACCTGCGCGGTGCCGACCGATTGCCGCGCCTGGGTGCCGTAGATCGGGATCAGGTAGAGTGCCACGACCAGGCCGCAGAGCATCAGCACAACGTCGGAGGCCGCGATCTGCGACCGGCCGCGTTTTTCGAACCAGCCCAACGCGATGGCCCCGAACGTGGCGATCAGGAGCGGGAGGCCAAAGCCGTAGATCTCACGCTCGTAGATCCCGAGATAGGGCGCGAAAAGCTCGTTTTGGAAGGCGGGATTATCGCCGGGTTGCGACAGCCAGGCCGCGCGTCCGCCCATTTCGACAAGCTCGCCGGTATTGATGAAGTTGATGAACCCAAACGCCGTCCAGGCGGCGTAGAATGTGGGGATCAGCATAAGCGCCGCCGCGATGGTCAGAGGCCGTGTGGCCGAGCGGGGCGTATCGGCGTCCTGGGACGAAAAGGTGTGGGCGGAGAAGAGGGCAAAGCCCAGGCCGAGTGCGCCCGCGATGTGGACGATGCGGAAATTCCACGTCTCCATCGGGAATTGCGGCAGGAAGGGCAGGTCGATGCCTGTCAGATTCTCGATCGACAGGCCGTTGAGCGCGGCCATGTGGAAGAAGGCGTACAGCGTCGAAAGGCCCGCGATGAACAGATAGGCGTTGCCGGTGAAGAGGCGGCGGTTGCTTTCCACCGGTTCCTCGTCAACACCTTCGGCCAGAACGGGGCCGTCTACCTGATCTTCTGTCGCTTCCGTGGCGTCGCGGTCGGTCATGTCTGTCCCCCGGGTCGGTTCCCCGCATGCTACACCAGATCTGTCTGGTATGGCGGTTCAATATTTTGTGCTGTGGGCCTGGTGGCCCGATCTAGTCCCTTATGCTGAGGATCTCGCTCAGCGGTTTTTTCATCTTTGCGACGGCGGGCACCTTGGCGTCCTCGGCGGCATGGCCCACGGCAAGGATCATGGTGGGCTTTTCCGAGGCCGGTCGCCCCAGCGCGTCGTTCAGGAATTTCATCGGGTTGGGCGTGTGGGTGAGCATTGACAGCCCGGCGCGGTGGAGCGCCCAGATCAGGAAGCCGGTGGCGATGCCGACGCTTTCGGGCACGTAGTAGTTCTTGAACCGCGTGCCGTCGTCGAACTCCCCCCAGCGCTGCGCGAAGACGACGATCAGCCACGGCGCGGTGGTCAGGTGTGGTTTGTCGGCATTCGTGCCGATCGGCTCCAGCGCGCGGAGCCATTCATCACCGGCGCCGCCCTCGTAGAACTTCTTTTCCTCGATCTCGGCCTCGTCGCGGATGCGCTGCTTCAGGCCTGGATCTGAGATCGCCACGAAGTGCCAGGGCTGGTGGTTCGCGCCCGATGGGGCCGTGCCCGCGGCCTGCACACAGGCCTCGATGATCTCACGCGGCACCGGCTGATCGGTGAAGTCGCGGATCGTGTGGCGGGTGCGGATCTCGTCATGGGCGGCGCGGGCGGCGGCCAGAGCCTCGGCATCGCTCAGGCTCACCCGATCGGGCAACGCGAGGGCCTCGTATGACATCTGCGAGCGGCTGAACATCTGATTTTCCGGAGGATCGGGAATGGGCGGGCCGCGAGGAGGCGCGGCCCGCCCGGGAGGCAGGGATTACCCGCCGTGGATCATGTCGGCGGGGATGTCCGCGCCGGCATTTTCAGTGAACCACTGCGCGGCACCGGGATGCCACATCAGAACGCCGTTGCGGTCCCAGTTCTCGGGCAGGGTCGAGCGCGCGGCGCGGTGGATGTTCATCATCCGCTCATTGTCGGACATGATGATGTCCACCACCGAATAGACGAAGCTGTCGGGCAGTTCGCAATTGGCGATGGCGAAGTTCCACATGGAAACCGAGAGCGCATCTTCTTCCATCGTCTCGTAGGTGCTGGACGGAATGATAAAAGACGAGACCGGGAAGGCTTCGAGGATCTGGTCCTTCTCTTCCTGGGTGAAGGCGATGAAGTTGATATCCGTCTGCACCTCCAGCTGGCTGACGGCGGGCGTCGGCACACCAGCGGCGAAGGCGATCACGTCCAGAAGGCCGTCCTGAAGCTGGCTGCCAAGGTCGTTCCAGCCGCCGTTGCGGCGCTCGAACTCCACCCCAAGCTCTTCCATCATGCGCGGGAAGTAGGTGTCGGACGTGGAGCCCGCGGGGCCGAAGCCGATGCGCGCGCCGTCCGGGATGTCGGAAATCGAGGTGATGCCGGTCGATGCGAGCGTCGTGATGGCAAAGGGCGTCTGGTACATCGGGAACATCGCGCAGGCATTGGTCATCTGCAGGCCGGGCGCGATCGGGTTGGTGCCCTGGAGCGATTCCGCCGCCGGGCCCATCGTGGTCATGCCGAACTGGGCCTCGCCGGTATGGACCAGCGCCATGTTCTGCATCGGGCCGCCGGTCACTTCGCCACCGCCGGAAATCCCAAGCTCTTCCGCCACAAGGTTGGCCCAACCGGAGCCATAGGCAAAATAGGTGCCGCCCTGCGACGCGGTGCCCACGGTGAAGCTTTCGGGCCAGCCGGTGCGGTCGACGTCTTGCGCAAAGGCGGAGGTCGCCACAATGGCGGTGGTGAGCGTCAGCGCGCCCAGTTTCGTGAATGTCATGGAAGTCTCCCTCAGGTTAGCGCGCGCCGGCTCCCATCCGGTGCGCTTGGCGGGGTGGTGGGCAAAGGGGCCGGTCGGCGCAACAGCGCGCAGGGCCTGTTAGCGCTATTGTGCTGTTGCAGGTGCAGCAACTGGGTGGAAATCAACCCAAAGCGCCGTCGCGTTGTGGGGATCGTGACCCATCGGTGGGGCCGCGCCTCACCGTCGGCGGAACTTGTCGCGGTCCAGCTTGTATTTCTGCATCTTCTCATAGAGCGCCTTGCGGCTGATCCCGAGGGTTTCGTAGGTCGCCTTGATCGATCCGTCATGGGAGCTGAGCGTGGCGGCGATCAGGGCGCGCTCGTGATCGGCCATCCTGTCGGCAAGCCGCCCTGGCGTGGCATCGGTACGCGGCAGGTCGAGGTTCAGCACCCGGCGTTCGGCCGCGTTGCGCAATTCGCGGACATTGCCCGGCCAGTCCCGCGCGGCCAGCGCAGAGAGTTCGGCGGCGGGTATGTCGGGCAAGGGGCGATCATGGCGGGCGGCGGCCTCGGCCAGCAGAACCTGAAACAGGGCGGGGATGTCTTCGCGCCGGGCGCTGAGCGGCGGCATCTTCAGCGTCACGACGTTCAGCCGGTAATAGAGATCATCGCGAAACGCGCCATCGGCGACGGCCTTTTGCAGATCACGGCCCGACGCCGCAATGACCCGCAGATCGAGTGTAACGGGATCGTTCGAGCCCAGGGGCGTCACGATACGGTCGTGCAGGACCGCCAGCAGTTTGGCCTGCAGCGCCAGCGGCAGGCTGTCGACCTGATCGAGAAAGAGCGTGCCGCCCCGGGCGTGCTCGAATTTGCCATAGCGCGGGCGGGTTGCGCCGGGAAAGGCACCCTGGGCGTGGCCGAACAGCTCACTTTCGATCAGCGCTTCGGGCAGGGCGGCGCAGTTGATGGCCACAAACGGGCGCTCGGACCGGGGCGAGGAGGCGTGCAGTGCCTGCGCCGCAACACCCTTGCCCGTTCCCGTGGCGCCTTCGATCAGCACGTCGGCCTCAGTGCCCGCAATGGCGCGGATTTCTGCGCGCAGGGTCCGGATCACGTCGCTGCCACCGGTCAGGCGCGCGGCGATGGTGTCTCCGCCCAGTCCAACCGCCTTGGCGCGGAGCGCGCGCAGCTCCAGCGTGAGGCGGCGTTTTTCCAGCGCGCGTCGGATGATCGCCACCAGACGTGACGGATCGTAAGGTTTTTCGATGAAATCATAGGCCCCGCGCCGCATGCTTTGCACCGCCAGATCCACATCCCCATGGCCGGTCACAAGGATCACCGGCAGGTCGGGATCGCGGTTGAGCGCGGCCTCCATCAGTTCGGTGCCGTCCATGCCGGGCATGCGGATGTCGGTTACAACGATGCCGGGGAACGTGTCGGACAGATGCTCCAACGCGGCGGCCGCATCGGGGCAGGGAACCATGGGCAAATCGGCCAGGCTGAGCGTTTGCTCCGCGGCCAGGCGCAGGTCTTCCTCGTCATCGACAAAAAGGACGGGGGCGTCTGTCATTCGGCGGCCAACTCCGCATTGTCGGGCGCGGCTTCCAGCGTGACACGGAAGATCGCGCCGCCTTCGGGGTGGTTTTCGGCCGACAGACGCCCGCCGAAATCGCGCACGATGTTGTAGGAGATCGAGAGGCCGAGGCCGAGGCCCTGGCCGGGATCCTTGGTTGTGAAGAAGGGATCGAAAGCCTGGGCCATCGCGTCGTCCGAGAGGCCGGAGCCGATGTCGCGCACGGCGATCTCGGGCGCGGCGCCGCCCGTCACCGTGATCTCTATCCGCGGCTGATCAAGCGTGTCCATCGCGTCCAGCGCGTTGCCCAGAAGGTTCACCACCACCTGTTGCAGGCGCACGCGGCCCCCGCGCGCCCAAATCTCGGCCTCGGGTGGCGTGTAGCGCACCGTCGCTCCGGCTTCGCGCAGGCGCGGTGCCATCAGGTCGAGCGCGTCGGCCACGATCGGGCCAAGGGGCACGGGGCCGGTCTTGTCCTGCGGGCGGCGGGCGAAGTTGCGCAGATGTTTGGAGATCGTGGCCATGCGGTCGGCCAGCCCGCTGATCCGGTCGATATTGCCGCGCGCGTCTTCAACGCGGCCGCGATCCAGAAAGGTGCCGGCATTCTCGGCATAGGATTTCACCGCGGCGAGCGGCTGGTTGAATTCGTGGCTGAGCGCGGCGGACATCTGGCCAAGGGCGGCCAGCTTGCCCGCCTGCACCAGCTCCGCCTGGGTTCGGCGCAACCGGTCGGCAGTGGCGCGGCGTTCCTCCACCTCGGCCTTCAACTCGCCGGTGCGTTCGGCCACGCGGGCCTCCAGCAGGGCGGCGAGGGATCGTTCTTCCGCCAGCCGCTCGATCAGCCGTGCGCGCCGCCCCAGGATCGTGGCGGCCAGAAGGCCAAGGACAACAACAACCAGCGACATCAGGAAAATCGCGGTCCAGGCCCGCTGGATCGCCGGGCCGGTCGGCGTCAGGATCGATACACGCCACCCCGCCGCCGCGATCAGACTGGTCTGGCGGACATAATCCTCGGACCCGTCGGGGGTGGCGATCTGCACCCGTTCCATGCCCTCTGCAAACGCAGTGGCGGAAACATCCAGCGGGACGAGGGACATCGTGGGATATTGCTGGGTGGCGGCGATCTGTTCCACCGCCGCCTCGGACAATGGGGCCGTGGTGCGGAAATGCCAATCGGTGCGATCGGACATGAAGATGACGTTGTTCGTGTCGGTCACCAGAAGCGTCGCGGCGCTTTCGGCCCAGGTCGTCTCGAACCGGTCAAGCGTCAGCTTTACCGCGACAACGCCGACGATCTCCGTCGAATCGATGATCGGCGCGGCAAAGAAATAGCCGCGGCGCCCGGAGGTGGTGCCGCGTGCATGGAACCGGCCGATCCCTGCGGTGACGGCGTTTCTGAAATAGGGGCGAAACCCGAAGGATTGATCGAGGAAGGAAAACTCGGTGCGGTAATTGGAGGTCGCAACCGTGCGGCCCGCCATATCCATCACGTAGATGTCCGAGACGTCGAGCGACAGGGCCGATTGGCGCAGCAGCTCATTGGTGAAGGGCACGAGCCCTTCGTTTTCCGGCTCCGCCAGCAGACGGCGCAGGATCGGGCGTTCGGCGATCAGGGCGGGCAGCGCCTCGGTGCGCTCCAAGGCGCCACGCAGAACCTGGGTGGCCAATTGCAGCGTCGCGGTATCTTCACCGCCCGCCTGGCGCAGGTAATAGCGCTCGATGCGGGGGTAGGCGGCCAGCATGCCCGCAATGGCCAGCCCCACCACAAGCGCCACGCCCCAGATGCCCCGGCGGGTGCGTCGCGCGCGCGGGCGCGGAGGGGAAAGGGAGGCGGGCTCGGACATGCGCAGGACTATGGCAGGGCCAATATGCGCTGGCCAGAGGTGCGATTCCGTCCGTCAATGGTGAAAATTCCCCGCAGCGTTTCGGTGGCCTTCCACTGGAATGCCCGCGGCCTTCGTGCATAGATACAGCATACGGAGCCGGTCTGCGACAGGACGAGACCGGCACGGTTTGGAGGAATACACATGAAGTTTACTCTCTCTGCGCTCGCCACGACGGCGATTGTAGGTCTGACGGCCGGAGCGGCGTCGGCGCAGGCGGTGTCTTGTGGCGGCGTGGGCGATGCGGGCCAATGGATCGGCGGCAGCCCCGACGCGTCCGACATCTCGACGGCGGATGGCCCCCTGACAGCCAGCGCCCTGCAGATCCCGCAAAGCGGCAACAGCGTTGTCTATTTCAGCGTCAGCACACCGGGCGAGTTCCGCATCGAGGCGCAGCAGACGCCCGGCGGCGATCCGGTGATCGAGTTGTTTGACGAGGCCGGCACCCTTCTGGTGACAGATGACGACAGCGGCGGCGGCTTTGCCTCGCGCGCGGAGACGGAGCTTGAAGCGGGGCAATATTGCCTGGCCACCCGCGGATATGCGGGCAGCAGCCTGACCGCGGATGTCCGCGTTGGCCGTCTGGAGCATGAGACGATCACCGAAGGCCTGACCGGCGGTTTCTTCGGCGGCGGCGGTGGCCCGCTCTTCGTGGGGGTCGATCCCTGCACGGCCGAAACCCTGGCGATCCCGCTTGGCAATGGCCCGATCGATGCGCAACTGGCCCAGGGTGGCGTCAGCGCCTCCAACACGATCACCGGCGCGCCTTATTATCGCTTTACGCTCAACAGCCCGCAGGCCGTGTCGATCCGGGCCGACAATCCGTCGGCGGACCCGTATATCTACATCTTCGATGGCAGCGGGAACCTGCTGGCCGAGAACGACGATTACCAGTCGCTCAACAGCCGGGTGGATTTCACCCAGCCCCTGCAGCCCGGCAATTACTGCATCGGGATGCGCGCGCTGTCGAACCCGGATCTGCCGGTCAACGTGTCGGTCATCGGCTATGATGCCAATGCCGCGCTGGCCGAACTGTATGCCACCGGTGATGCGGCCCCGCCGCTGGACGGGTCGTTCCCGATCACCGATCTGGGCGTGCTTCCGGGTCGCTCGGTCCGTGATCAGCAGATCTCGGGTACAACGGCCACGTGGTTCTCGTTCGACGTGCCCGAAGGCGGCGCGATCGTGATTGATGCGGTGGAGGTGACGGACAGTGACCCGCTGATCATCCTGTTCAACGATATCGGGCAGGAGATTGCGTTCAACGATGACAGCGGCGGCACGCTCAATAGCCAGATTGTGGCCCGGGTGCAGCAGGGGCGTTACCTGCTCGCGGTTCGTCAGTATTCCGACAATTATCAGGGGATCATTCGCATCGCGACGGAACGCTTCGTTCCCGCGCCGCGCTGACGCCTGAGGAATGCAAGGCCGCCCGCGGGATTGTGCGGGCGGCCTTTTCCATGGGATCTAGCTGGCGGCCAGGGCCGCCGCGATGGGTCCGAAATCGGCCGCCTTAAGGGATGCGCCGCCGACCAACGCGCCGTCTACATCGGCCACGCCGAAAATCTCCGCCGCGTTGCCGGGTTTGACCGAACCGCCATAGAGGAGCGGGATATCATGGGCCGCATTCTCCCCCATCCGCGCCGAAAGCTCCGCGCGCATATGGGCATGGACCTCGGCAATCTGGTCAAGCGTGGGCGTGCGGCCGGTTCCGATGGCCCACACCGGCTCATAGGCCACGACAATGCGGGCCGGATCGGCACCGTCGGGGATGGAGCCCGCCAGTTGCGTTGTGATGACCTGCAAGGTGACATCGGCATCGCGTTCGGCCTCGGTTTCGCCCACGCAGACAATAGCGATCATACCGGCGTCCAGCACCGCCTGCGTCTGGGCCGCGACCTCTGCGTCGATCTCCCCGTGATCGGTGCGCCGCTCGGAATGGCCGGTGATGACGTGGCCCGCCCCGGCCTCGGCCAGCATCGCCGCCGAGATATCGCCGGTATGGGCACCGGAGGCGGCGCTGTGGCAGGTCTGCGCGCCCACCTGAAGCCCGCTGCCGTCCGCGCGCGCGGCCATCGGCGCGATCAGCGTGGCCGGAGGGCACAGCAGAACCTCGCATCCAGTGGGCAAATCGGCCACCAATGCGTCCACTTCGGCCAGGGCCGTGACCGATCCGTTCATCTTCCAATTGCCTGCCGCCAGTTTGCGTGCCATCTGCGCCTCCGTGCATTGTTGACCTTTCCGATGGCAGGCGCGACAGGCAGGGTCAACCCATCAGGAGGTCCGCGATGATCCCCCATATCGATGCAAGTGCACTTGCGGCGCGCGATCCCCGCGCCCTTACGGACACGCGCCGTGGCGCTGAGGAGGTCGGGTTCCTGACGCTCCACAACACGGCGCTGCCAAAGGCCGGGGTGGAGCGGGCCATCGCAAGCTACCGCGCCTTTTTCAAAGGTGATGCGGGTAACAAGGCGCAGGTGAACATGAATACCACCGGCTCCAACCGGGGCTGGGGCGGGCCGGGATCAGAACAAGTCGATCCCGAGGCCAACCCCGACTACAAGGAGGTGTTCGATTGCGGTGTGGAGCTTCCGCCCGGCGATCCGTTTGCGCGCCTGCCAGTTTATGCGCCGAACCAGTGGCCCGGGCAGCCCGAGGGGTTTCAGCAGGTGATCGAAGGCTATTTTGCTCAGGCCCGCGCCGTGTCGCTGGATTTACTGCAGGGGATCTCGGCCGCCATCGGGGCGGACCCGACCTTCTTTGCCGACAAGTTTGCGAAACCCATGGCGCTTTTGCGTGGCAATTATTACCCCGAACGGCCGGGTTGGGCGGGCGACAAGGATTTCGGGATTGCCGCCCATACCGATTATGGCTGCCTGACGCTGCTGGCGACGGATGGACAGCCGGGGCTTGAGGTGCAGGTGAAGGACGGCACATGGCTGCCGGTCTCGGCCGAGCCCGGCACGTTCATTATCAATTTCGGTGAGATGCTGGAGATGTGGACCGGTGGGCAGATCCGCGCCACACCGCACCGGGTGATCGGCGGCGCGCAGGAGCGGATTTCCGTGCCGTTATTCTTCAATCCGGCTTACGACACGAACGTCGCGCCTGCGGGCGCCGCGCCGTTGACCGCCGGAGAGCATCTCTCGAAGCGATACACGGAAACCTACACGCATCTGCAAGCCATGGCCTAGGCCGCGACGTCCATGGCGGCCCCTTCCGGGAAGATCGCGCGATCCGAGCGGTCGGCAATGTCGTTGGCGGCGGCCAGAAGGCGCTCGCGGGCGTCGCAAGCCACATCCCATTGTGTGGACGGATCAAGGCACGGCACCGCGAACCAGACGTCGATGCCCAACGCGTCCTGACCGGCCACTACGACGCTGGCTTTGTCCAGATCGTCCATCTCCGCGCCCAGATCGCCGTCTTTCATATCTTTCAGAATATCCATGAAGGCGTCGCGCAGGGCGGCGATATCGGCCTCGGGCGAGAGCTTGAATTTCAGGATCCGCAAGATGGCCGGGTCCTCCAGCGTCCAATTGTCGAAGGTTTCGGAGATGAATTCCGAGACGGGAACCACAACGCGCGTATCGTCCCAGTTGCGCAGCAGGACATAGGTGAAGTTGATCTTCTCCACGTAGCAGAGCCGATCCTGCCACATGATACGGTCGCCCACCCGGGCCGATTGGTTGAGCGCGATCTGCAGGCTGGCAAGGATATTGCCCAGAACCTCGCGGGCCGCAAAGCCGAGCACCAGCGTCACCGCGCCGGCAGAGGCCAGAAGCGACAGGCCGAGGCTGCGGAAGATATCCGCCGTCGACAAAACGATGCCCGCGCCGATCAGGAACACCACAACCGTCAGCATATGGCGCAGCGCCGCCACCCGCGTGGCCGCCTGGCGGGCTTCGGCGACCTCCCGATGGGTCAGATCAGCCGTGCTGGGCCCGATCAGGCGCTCCAGGATGGCGCCAAGGCCATTCATGACCAGCATCAGGGCGGCGGTCGTGAAGCCGATGGCCACGAGCGGCGAGATAAAAGTCGACAGGACGGAGGAGAACACGAAGACCTGCGACGTGCCCCAGTAAAACACCGCCGTCACCGCCGCGATGATCGCGGGCATCCGTGCGGCGTTCAGGATTGGTTGAGTCAGGGGCAGGAAATAGGTCCGCATCGCGCGGAAGGCGCGCGCCGTCAGGAACCCGGCCATGGCCGCAACGCTCAGAAGCAGGGGGAGGCCGATCAATTCCCACCACATCAGGCCCCAGATCGCATCGCGCTGCAGGGCCGGTGGCAGAAACTTCTCGAACTGCGACGGGCCGTACCGGGCATAAAGCGCCTCGATATCGGCCACCGTGCCGCGCGGGAAGACCCAGACCGGATCGACACCTTCGCCGCCGGGCCGAATGCGGTTGAGGCGCAAAGTGGCAGGCACCGGATCGAGATCCAGCTCTCGCAGAAGCAAGGAGCGGCGCGCCTCACCCGCCATGGGACGTTGATCGGAGGCGGTGGTGTTGAGTGCGTCCGGGCGGTCGTTCAGAAGCGACCAATCCAGCAGCGCGCGGCGCTCGATCACGGTATGCAGCATCTCGGCATATTGCGCGCCCACGTCGCGCTGCTCGGCCGGGGCGATATCCCCCAGATCCAGCAGATGGGCGGCCGTGGCCCAATCGGCCTCATCGGCGGCGCGGATGAAACTGGCGACGGCACTGCGCGGCGTTTCCCGATCAACCGCATCGGGCACCGGCCCCAGCCCGGAATTGAGTTGGTCGGTCTCGAAGAAAAGGTCGTCGTTTGCAGCAAGCGGGAGGGGCAGGGCGGCGACAAGAGCAAAGGCCAGCAGTGACGACAACGTCAGGCTGGCCAGCCGGGAAGGCAAAGACGTAAACATGGGCAGCAAACGCGGGGATGGCCCGAAGGTTCCACACGCGTCACGCTTTGTATCCCGTCGTTACAGATGCTCCAGCGCCCGCCGCGCCCAGGCGACGGCCTCATCGGGATCATCGAGCGCGGCATCCGGCATGGTCCAATAGGGCATCGAGCGGATCGTGTCCGAACCCTCGCGGGTATAGGTCCACCGCGTGCAGCCCTTCGCGTCGAGCACATCCATGAAAGCTCCCGCCCCCTTCAGGCGCAGGGTCCCGTCCGACATCAGAACCGCGAAGATCGTGCCGTGGTGATAGAGCCCGACCCCGCCGAACATCTTGCGCACCGACAAATCGCCCAGGCCCGAGAACAGCTCGGTCACATGGGCGATCTCCTCGTCTGACAGGCTCACGTATCGGCCTGTAACTCGTCGATATCCTTGAACTTGATCGACTCGCCGCAGCCGCAGGCATCCGTCACGTTGGGATTGCGAAACTTGAACGACGCCTCCAGCAAGGACACCTCATAGTCGATCTCCGTGCCGAACAGGAACATCTGCGCCATCGGGGCGATCATGACCCGGGCGCCGTCCTGCTCCACCACTTCATCATGGGGCTCGATATCCGAGACGTAATCCATCGTGTATTCCATCCCCGCACAGCCGCCCTTCTTGACGCCGATGCGCAGGCCCTTGGTGTCGCCCTGCGCCATCAGCTTGGCGATCTGGCGGGCGGCCTTGTCTGTCATCGTGACGGCTTGTTTGCCGGGAATTCCGAACATCGGGGCGATCCTTTTGCGTGTCGCGTGCCCTTACAATGTAAGCGCAGGGGGCGTTCGCCTCAAGGCCGGGTGTTTTAGTGCATCATCGGCATGGTGAGGGCGAGTGGCACGGCCACCGCAAAGCCCCAGAGCAGGCTGACGAGCGTACCAAACAGGAGCCTGCTGCGGGCCTGCTCGTCACGCCTCCGCAGCGCCGCCAGAAGGTACACACCCTTGGCCGCCAGAACACCGGCCAGCAGCATCGGAAACCCGCCGATCAGCACGACGCAGAGCGCCGCGCGCTCCACCCAGCCCACAATCACGCCGTCGCTGGGGCCAAGCCCGCGACGGGTCAGGATCGTGGCCACGGCGTATTGCCCACCCCGCGCAGCAAAGAGGACGCCGCCGAGGATCATGAAGTAGAGCGGCACATTCGGGACGTCGGAGAGCGGGCTGGCCTCCCATATGCCGGGCGCCAGAAGTGCGATCCCCACGACCGAGGCCACATGCAGTACCTGATCGGCGATATAGGCGCCAAGGCCCTCGGGCATAGCGTAGGTCTTGACGATGTCGATCCAGAGGTGGGCCAGCGCAAGGCCGAAAAAGGCGGGATGGAAGCTCAGTGTCGTCAAACACATGGTGCCAAGAACCAGCCCGATATGGAGGGCCATGGCCAGCGGTCGCCGCTTGTTGGCCACCATCCAGCCGGTCTGCAGCACATAATCAGCAATAACATGGGCCAGGAACAGGGCCGAAAACGTGTACGCTGCCATCCGGAGTTCTTCGTCCTCGGTCGTTGTCGGCACGCGCATCTGCGCGCCCAGGCGGCCCAAGACACGGCCAACCCCTACTGCGTTTTCCCCAATGGAACCATGGCAGGGGCGATGCCTTGGAACAAGCGGACGCGCACGTCACCTGGCCTATGGAAAGCCTGACTTTACAAATGAAACGGGATCGTTTGGGGGGCTTACATGAAGCCCAGTTCGAGGCGGGCTTCGTCGGACATCATGTCCATCCCCCAGGGGGGATCCCACGTGATCTCGACATCCACCGTCTTGACGCCATCAAGCGGCTCGATCGCATCGGCGAGCCAGCCGGGCATCTCACCCGCCACGGGGCAACCCGGCGCGGTGAGCGTCATCACGACGGCAACGTCGTTTTCCGGGCCGATATCGATCGTGTAGACAAGGCCGAGATCGTAGATATTCACCGGAATTTCAGGATCATAGACCGACCGGCACGCCTCCACGACATTGTCGTAGAGCGGGTGATCGGTGCTGGACGGCCGGATCAGCGGCGCGCCTTCCATCTGCGGTGTCTGCTCGGTCATGGTCTGGTCCCGTCGAATACCTGAGAGAAGATATAGGGATTGGGGCGAGGGGCGTAAAGTGGGGCAGGGGCGTTGGGGCGGATCAGCCGCGATCTGCGATGCTCAATCAGGAGTCGACCCGATGGCCGATGTCAGGAACTTCGCCAGCGCCGTCAGGGCGTGGCGCACGGGCGGGTCGTGGCGGCCTTCGTGGTGGCAGATCAGCCATTGCTCGGAATTGAGCGGCTCAATCGCCGGGCCCAACCGTGCAAGCGGCGCGCAATCGGCGCCAACGAAAGTGGGCAACACCACCCGCCCGATCCCGGCGCGGGCCATGGCGACGGCCAGATGCGGATCGTTGGCCCGCGTGACGATCTCCTCGCCATGGGTCTCTTCCAGCCAGCGGGCCGACGGCGTGGCCATCCGGTCACCCGCCGCCCCGATCCAACCCGTCACCGTTGCATCCAGCCCGAAGGGTGCAAACGCAACCGCGCCCGTCCGCCGCCCGGCCAGCCAGGGTTGATCGGGTCGCCGGTTGCGCACCCCGATATCGATCTGCCGCCGCGCGATATCCATGTTGCGATCGTCGGACAGGAATTCCGGCACCCAGTCGAATTGGGGCTGCCAGAAATCAGCAAGGTGGCGCGCCAGTACGTCGGAGGTCCACGTGCCCGCCGAAATCCGGACACGTTGTTTGCCGGGTCGCGCCGTGCGCCAGGTTTCGATATCCGCCGCGGCCGCCTCCATCCGTTCGGTCCGACGTAGCAATTCCCGCCCCTCGCTGGTCAGCGCATAGCCGTCGCGGCCATGTAGAAAGAGCGGCCGGGCCAGCGTGCTTTCGAGCGCCTTCATGCGCCGGCTCAGCGTGGCCGGGCTGCTGCCGGTCTGGGCCGCCGCACCGGTGAGGCTGCCATGGCGGGCCACGGCAGCAAAGAGCGCCAGATCATCCCACATTGCGTGCCTCCTTTGCAGAAATGAAAACCGACCGACAGTCACGGGCGTGGCGGAACCCGGTGCGCATGTGTGATTTTCCACCTGTTCAGATAAGGAAGCAAGCCATGCACGACATAATTCGACAGATGGAAATTCCGGCGCAGCCGCGAACCGGGGTTGCAGAGGAACGTGAGCTGTTTGCAAAATTGGAAGCAGATGAACGGATTCAGCGCCGCAAGGCTCGCCGCGCCCGCATGTTGGAGCTGTTGGGCTGGCGTCGCCCCGCGGCAGAGACCTCGGACGCGCCCCGCCGAACCAGATGACGGCCTGGCCCGCCCGCCCCAGCATTGGCGTGGCGGGCTTGCGGGCGCTCCGCCCCCCTTGGCAAATCGGAGCGACCGGTCCATTCAGGCGCCCATGACAGATCGCTTCTCGTTCACCCTCAATGCCACCTCGGGCAAGGCCCGCACCGGCATGATCCAGACACCCCGGGGTGACATCCGCACGCCTGCCTTCATGCCCGTGGGCACGGCCGCGACGGTCAAAGCGATGATGCCGGAAAGCGTGGCGGCAACCGGCGCAGATATTCTTTTGGGCAACACCTACCACCTGATGTTGCGGCCCAGTGCGGAGCGGATTGCGGCGCTTGGCGGGCTGCATCGGTTCATGAACTGGGACAAACCGATCTTAACGGATAGTGGCGGATTTCAGGTTATGTCGCTGGCCGATCTGCGCAAGCTGACGGAAGACGGTGTGACGTTTCGCAGCCATATCGACGGGTCTAAACATCTGTTGAGCCCGGAGCGGTCGATGGAGATCCAGAAGCTTCTGGGCTCGGACATCGTGATGTGTTTCGACGAATGCCCGGCGCTGCCCGCGGATCGCACGGCGTTGGAGGGCAGTATGCGCCTGTCGATGCGATGGGCCGCGCGGTCGAAAGAGGCGTTTGGAGATCGGCCCGGATATGCCTTGTTCGGCATTCAGCAAGGCGGACTGGAGCAGGATTTACGCGAAGAGAGCGCCGGGGCCCTGCGCGAGATCGGGTTCGATGGCTACGCCTTGGGCGGGTTGGCCGTGGGCGAGGGGCAGGAGGCGATGTTCGGCTGCCTGGATTTCGCGCCGGATCAGTTGCCCGTGGACAAGCCGCGCTATCTGATGGGGGTGGGCAAGCCGGATGATATTGTCGGCGCCGTGAAACGCGGCATCGACATGATGGATTGCGTGTTGCCCTCGCGTTCGGGCCGCACGGGGCAGGCCTGGACCCGCCGCGGGCAGGTCAACATCAAGAATGCGCGGCATGCCGATGATCCGCGCCCGCTGGATGAGGATTGTACCTGCCCGGCCTGTTCCAACTATTCCCGCGCCTATCTGCATCATGTTTTCCGGGCGCAGGAGATGATCTCAGGCATGCTGCTGACCTGGCACAACCTGCATTATTATCAGGAGCTGATGGCGGGGCTGCGGGCGGCGATCGCGGCGGATGGCTTTGCTGCGTTCGAGGCGGAGTTCCATGCGGCGAGGGCCGAGGGTGACATTCCCCCCCTTTGACCCGGACCTGCCCAGATTTTGCCGGGTTTTCCTACCATTGAGGTGGTCAAAGCCGAGGGTCGCCCATGTTCAAACGTCTCTACCGCCAGCGGCGACGCATTGTATTCCTGCTTGTCATGATCGCCGCCGCGCTGGGTGTCGCCCTGATCAACAATGACGCGTTCCGGTACCAGTTGAAGCACGACTTTGTCGGGCCGACATGGCTGGTTCTCCTGTCGTTCGGGATCGCCTTTCTGGCCGTTGCAGTGACAGTCAGCGCGGTGGTGATCCTATTCCTACCGTCAGCGCGGCGGGCGCTGGAGGTGGGCGGCATGGCGGGGCTACTGGTGGAATGCGGCAAACACGCGGTTGCGATCCTTCCGGAAGGGGTCATTGTGGATTGGGCCCTTGGGGATTGGGGCAGTTGGGTTTTGTTCTTCGGCATTTTTTGGGGCCTGAGCCACCTTCTGGAGGCGGATACATTCGGCAGGGTCGGCCTGAACGTCCGATACCGGCTCAAGGCCAGCCGCGTGATCGCGGCAACGCCCGAGGCGATCTGGGCCGCAACCGCGCCGGATGCTGACACAATCGGGACCTATTGGACCCGCAGCCTGACCCGGGTGGATCCCGTTGGAGCGGCGGAACCGGACACCTTTGAAGCCCGATACAAGCTTGGCCGTCACGGCACCCTGATCCAGCGGCAAAAACGGCGCATCTGGAACAGGCCCCTGCACCTTCTGTACGATTTCGAGCGGGAGGATGGCGGCGGCATCAGCGGCAGCTATGAGCTTCGCTCGGAGCCGTTGCCCGATGGAAGGACGCAGGTGGAGATCACCCATGACTACCCGGCGCTCGGGTTCGGCACGTGGTCGCTGCTCTGGCTTGATGACATTGCGGCGTCCGAGCTTGATGCCATTTCCGCGCGGATCACCGGGCGACGGGATTGGTCTATCGCCGGATGGGCGGCCCGGAAGATGGCGGCCTAGTTCAGCGGGGAACGGACCTCACCGATTTCCCCGCAGGTCGCCGGGAATCCGTAATGGTTGGGCACCGCCCGTTTCACTAAGTTGTGATCACGACAAGCAATTTTCCGAAAGGACAAAAGATGATCCGTGCCACCCTCGCATTTGCCCTGACCCTTGGCCTTGCCACGCCGTCCCTGGCGCAGCAGCTTGATGGCTGCACCGTGACGGAGGAGGAATACGAGACCATCGTCGCCCCACTATTGGATGGCGCGTGGATGGGCACGAATGGGGCCGGCTATATATCGGGGCCGCAGATGAACATGGCTTTGCCGCCGAGCGGGTCGGAAGCCGTGACGATCACCTACAATGATGATGGTACGCTGCTGGCCCATGGCGCGGAATGGCAGGCGATCGAGGTGCGGGTCGTCAATGAAGAGATGGCCGGTGATTTCGGCATCACGTTGGCCGAAGACCCCAACCTGGAAGCGCGGATGGATTTTGACAATCTGGGCCAGCAGGTGAATTGCGACAGTAGCCTTCTGCCCCTGATCCAGTTCCGGGGCGAAACCATTGCCGAAGGGCAGCAGATTCAGTTCGAAGCTCTGGTCTACATGATCAATGAGGATCTGATGTCCGGCGTCTTCTTCATGGATTTCATGGGCCACAATGCCCGCCGTTTCCTGACCTTGCGGCGCTGATCGGGCCCGGGCCGGGCGCAATTGCTCCACAGCATTTTGCGCCCCGCGCGGCCAAAACCGCCAAGTCTGGGTTGTGATGCGGATCATGGGGGTGCACACTCCGCCTCAGCTTTCGTGGGCCGGGGTTGCTTGAAACCACCCCGCCCACGCCCCACGTTAAGACATCCTGAATGAGGAGGGGGCTAGGTTGCCGCAAAGCGGGGCCCGGACCCTCGGCCCAAGACACGAAGGAAGGCATGCCCATGCCCGAGCAAACCATCTATCCCGTCCTGCCGCTGCGTGACATCGTGGTGTTCCCGCACATGATCGTACCGCTGTTCGTTGGCCGGGAAAAATCCGTCCGCGCCCTGGAAGAGGTGATGCAAGATGACAAGCAGATCCTGCTGTCGTCCCAGCGTGACCCGGCCGAAGATGATCCCGGCACCGACGGTATCTACGAACACGGCGTTCTGGCCAATGTGCTGCAACTGCTGAAACTGCCCGATGGCACCGTGAAGGTGCTGGTCGAGGGCCGTCGCCGCGTGCGGATCACGGAATTCACTGCCACGGACCTGTTTTTCGAAGCCGCGGCCGTCGAACTGGCCGAAACCACGGGCGATCTTGATGCCATTGCCGCGCTGACCCGCTCGGTGGCCGAGGAATTCGAGAAATACGCCAAGGTCAAAAAGAACATCCCCGAAGAGGCCCTTACCTCAGTCTCTGAAGCGTCGGACCCGGCCAAGCTGGCCGATCTGGTTTCGGGCCATCTTGGGATCGAGGTGGATCAGAAGCAGGAGCTTCTGGAGACCCGCGAAGTTGCCGGACGTCTGGAGAAGGTCTACGGCCTGATGCAAGGCGAAATGTCGGTGCTGCAGGTCGAAAAGAAGATCAAGACCCGCGTGAAGAGCCAGATGGAGCGCACGCAGCGTGAATATTACCTCAACGAGCAGATGAAGGCGATCCAGCGTGAGTTGGGTGATGGCGAAGAAGGGGCCGGCGAAGTTGCCGAGCTGGAAGAGCGTATCGAAGCCACCAAGCTGTCGAAAGAGGCGCGCGAAAAGGCGGATGCGGAGCTGAAGAAGCTCAAGAATATGTCGCCGATGAGCGCGGAAGCCACCGTTGTGCGCAATTACCTCGACTGGATGCTGTCGATCCCGTGGGGCACAAAATCCCGCGTGAAGAAGGATCTGGGCCGCGCCCAGAAGATCCTGGATGACGATCACTATTCGCTTGAGAAGGTGAAGGAGCGGATCGTTGAGTATCTGGCGGTGCAGCAACGCTCGAAGAAGCTGAAAGGCCCGATCATGTGCCTTGTCGGCCCTCCCGGTGTGGGCAAGACGTCGCTTGGCAAATCGGTCGCCAAGGCCACGGGGCGCGAATTCATCCGCATCTCGCTGGGTGGCGTGCGCGACGAGAGCGAGATCCGCGGCCACCGCCGGACCTATATCGGCTCCATGCCCGGCAAGATCATCCAGGCGCTGAAGAAGGCGAAGACGACGAACCCACTAATCCTGCTCGATGAGATCGACAAGATGGGGCAGGATTTCCGGGGCGATCCGGCGAGTGCCATGCTTGAAGTGCTGGATCCGGAGCAGAACTCGACCTTCGTCGATCACTATCTTGAGGTGGAATACGACCTGTCGAACGTGATGTTCCTGACCACGGCGAATTCCTACAACATGCCGGGGCCATTGCTCGACCGGATGGAGATCATTCCGCTGGCCGGCTACACCGAGGACGAGAAGGCGGAGATTGCGCATCGCCATCTGATTCCCAAGCAGGTGAAGAACCATGGTCTGAAAGCCAAGGAATTCACCCTGGAGCCCGAGGCCCTGCAGGAAATGATCCGCGTCTATACCCGCGAGGCGGGGGTGCGGAACCTGGAGCGCGAGATCGGCAAGCTCTGCCGGAAAGCGGTGACCAAGATCGTCCGTAAAGAGGTTGAAGAAGTTGTCGTAACCGCCGAAAACCTCGACGATTTCCTGGGTGTGAAGAAGTATCGCTACGGCCTTGCGGAGGATGCCGACCAGGTCGGTGTTGTCACCGGGCTGGCTTACACATCCGTGGGCGGGGACCTGCTGCATATCGAGGCGCTTCAACTGCCGGGCAAAGGCCGAATGAAGACCACAGGCAAGCTTGGCGATGTGATGAAAGAGAGCATCGATGCCGCGTCAAGCTACGTGCGATCGATCGCGCCGCAGATCGGGGTAAAACCGCCCCGATTCGACCGGATGGACATCCACGTCCACGTGCCCGACGGCGCGACGCCCAAGGATGGCCCAAGCGCGGGCCTGGCAATGGTGACGTCCATCGTGTCGGTGCTGACGGGCATTCCGGTGAAGCGGGACATTGCCATGACCGGCGAGGTGAGCCTGCGCGGCAATGCGATGCCGATCGGCGGCCTCAAGGAGAAGCTTCTGGCAGCGCTCCGCGGTGGCATCACAACGGTGCTGATCCCGCAGGAGAACGAAAAGGATCTGGTCGAGATCCCGGATAACGTGAAAGAGGGGCTGAATATCATCCCCGTCTCCCATGTGTCCGAGGTGTTGGAGCACGCGCTGACCGGTACGCCGGAACCCATCGAATGGGACGAGGCCGCCGAGGAAGCGGCCCGCGCGGCCGCCGCCGCATCCGGCATCAGCGGGGAAGGGGCCACCGCCCACCACTGACGCCCCGCACACCTGAACATGAAAACGCCCCGTCGGACCCGACGGGGCGTTTTCATGTATTCGGCCGGTAGTCCCGGCGCGATTTCAGTAGTCTCCGTTGCCACCCGATACAGCCAGCGCGACAAGTATCAACGCAAAGAGCGGCACGATGATACCACCGGAGCTGTCCACGCTGTCCTGCGTGATCATCGTGACATCCATCTGTGGAACGGCGGCGTCCTGGGCCACCAAAGGTGTCGCCGACAGCATGACGGCCATCACAATCGTACAAAGACGTTTCATGGGTATGTCCCCCTTTTCGCATTTACCCAACGTCAACGCTAACCGATTCTGTGTTTGGCACAAAATCGGCACAAAAAAACGGCCCCGCCCGATAAGGGGTGAGGCCGTTCGAAAAACTGTCATCTGGCGTTGCTCGGAAGGCCGCAGCCCCCGTCAGCAATCAGCCGTGATGCAGCATGATCAGCAGCAGCAGCGCAAAGATCGGCACGAAAATGCCCTGGTTCGACGCGGCGGTGTCTTCGATAACGACAACCTCGGGCACGTGCGGCTGGACATAGCCCGACGCGTTTGCGGCGGGTGCGGCAACGGCGAGGCTCAGCGCGGCGGCGCAAGCAAATTTCTTCATGGGGTTCCCCTTCAATGGCAGTACAGACATGTCAGCGCGATCAGGCAGCGACCCGCTTCACCCTCCAGATCACACCACGGGGCCGGTTCGATCAACGCAGTATCACCGTTTTTCGGCCTCAGATGGTGCGCAGACGGCCGTTTCGTGTCCGCGAAGCCACGGTTTTGCACGTCGCAAACGGCCCCAAACCCGCGCGATGGCCCCGAAAGCGTGGCCCACGGGGCACGATGGCGAACCGATTCGAGCCGCTTTGCAGGTGATTCGTTGCCACGATCCCGCCGCGCATCCCATGGTTGAGCCCGACGATTTCTTTGTGCTCACGACAGGTTACGCGAGATGGCCCCTCTCAGCCGCCGATCCCTGATCCTGACCGCCACGTGCGGGCTGGCGGTGCCTGCGATCCTGCGCCCGGCCAGTGCACAGGCGATCCAGCCGAGCTTTGCCGGTCGTGGCCCGATCCTGCGCGGGATCGATGCCACCGTCACGCGGATCCCCACGGCGCAGCCACTGGTTGCCATGACCTTCGATGATGGCCCCCATCCCAACCTCACGCCGCAGCTTCTGGACATGCTGGCCGCGCGGGGGATCCGGGCCACCTTCTACGTGATCGGCCGCAACGCCGCGCGATATCCGCAGATCCTTCAGCGGATGGTGGCGGAGGGGCACGAGATCGGCAACCACACCTGGTCGCATCCCAGCCTGTTCGGCCATTCCGATGCCTCGGTGCTGAACCAGATCGACCGGACCAATCAGGCGGTTTATGCCGCCGTGGGCCGCCCGCCCGTCACGATGCGCCCGCCTTACGGCAACCTCTATGATCGCCAGCGCCTGATGCTGTTTCAGGCCCGCGCCATGCCGACCATCATCTGGTCGGTGGACCCGCAGGATTGGCAACGGCCGGGATCTTCGGTCGTCTCGCAACGGATCGTGCGGAATTGCCATTCCGGCGGCGTGGTGCTGGCCCATGACATTCATTCCGCCACGGTGCGCGCGATGCCGTCGGCGCTTGACGGTGTGACCGGGCGTGGATTTCGGTTCGTGACGGTTTCCGAACTGATCGGCTGGCCCCGCTGGGATCGCCGGAGATTGCGACTCGTCACCGCCCGCCCGTAACCGGATTATCAGGCTCTACTGGCCTAACGGCCTGATTTCGGCTACGTTGTCGATGAAACGGAAACAATCCGCGCGGCAGATCCGGCCAAGGACGCGCCAGAGCGGAGAGAGTAGGGGCACTCAAGATGGCAACCAAAACCACCAAGGCAGCAACCAAAACAACCGCGCGGAAATCAACCTCCGCGGGCCCGCGCCGCAGCACCGCGAAATCCACCCGCGCCACCGCCGCCACATCGGAGGCCAAGCCGGCAGCCGCCGCCGCCAAGGCCCCCGTGGGCGTGGTGGAGCAGAGCGCGGCCGCGGCACCGAAACCCGATGATCGGCTGCGCCGCCCGGACCTGATCGAAGCCATCTCGGCCCGTGTGTCGGTCAAGCGCTCGGACGTGAAGATGGTGATGGATGTGATGCTTGATGAGCTTGGCAAGGCGCTCGACAGCGCGGAAGAGGTTGTGGTGCCGCCGCTTGGAAAACTGATGGTCAAGAAACGGCTGGATAAACCTAACGGCCGGATCCTGACGGTGAAGCTGAAACGCGCTCAACCCGAGCCGTTTGCAGGCGATGTGCCCCCCTTGCGAATGCGGGCGATGAGGGCTAAGTAGCCGCCACTCGGCGGGTGATTAGCTCAGTGGTAGAGCGCTTCGTTCACATCGAAGATGTCGGGAGTTCAAATCTCTCATCACCCACCAAGCCTTCCCACCTCGCCTCGCTTCTTCGTCTGAACGTGCTGCTGGCCCGACCGACGCGGCCCGCTGTGGCGGGACCTCTGGGTCGGGAGTTCAAATCTCTCATCACCCACCAGGTCTCCCTTGATGCGTAACGGGTGGAGCGTTTGGGCTACGCGGCCCACTTGCATCATTGCCGGTTGATCATGGATCATCTTCTCCCAGTTGCGCCAGATCGGCGGCGCGGGACAGGCTGGCGAGTTCCTCGCGTAGCGACGCGTCCATGCATTTGACGCAGAGAGGCCCCTCCGGCGTCGGGCCGTGGCGGGTCAGGGCGAGCAGGCGGATCAGGATATCGGACATGTCTTCACCACAGTTCTGTGCGCAGGGGCGCGCGCTCGATTGGAGGCAGCCCCAAGTCGCGGGCCAGGTGCGGGTCGTGCAAAGCCCGATCCAGGTGCCGCATCTGCCGGGCTTTGGCGGCGCGCAGCAGCCAGCGGCGCCACAGCCGCGACGCGCTCAGGGGGCGGGGATGGGAAACGGGGCGGTTCATCAAAAACTGGATGGACATGGGAATACCTCTTGGCGAATCATTGCGATTACAGGACGCTACGACCTCAAGTTCACTTGAGGTAAAGGCCTAATGTCATCCAAGGTTGCAAAAGATCTGAGCGTCGGAGAGATGGCGGCGCGGGCGGGCGTACCCGTCTCGACCCTGCATTATTACGAGGCGGAGGGGCTGATCCGGTCGTGGCGCACCAACGCCAATCACCGCCGTTATGACCGGCGCGAATTGCGGCGGGTGGCGATCATCCGGACGGCGCAGGCCGTGGGTGTGCCGCTGAGCGAAATCAGGGCGCTGTTCGATAACTTACCAGGCGGTCGGATCAAGGCCGAGGATTGGGCCAGAGCCGCAACGCTTTGGGCCGATCGGCTCGATGATCAGATCGAAACGCTGCTGCGGTTGCGCGATCAGATGGGGTCCTGCATCGGTTGCGGCTGCCTGTCGATGGACCATTGCCCCCTCTACAATCCCGATGATCGCATGGGCGCCCATGGTGCCGGGCCCCGGCGTTGGGTAGGCGATACGGCGGAAGTGGCGGAAATGGATGCCAGCGGTGAGGCTGCGGATGTTTGACCACCCGCCGCTCTACATCCTGCGCCACGGGGAAACCGAATGGAACCGCGAGGCGCGGTGCCAGGGCAACCTCGATGCGCCGCTGACCGATCTGGGGCGGCGACAAGCGGCGGAGCAGGGGGAGATCCTGCGCGATCAGGTGTTGCCGCATGTTCCCGGCATCGACGTGGCCGTCAGCCCCCTTGGACGCACGCGCACAACCTGGGCGCTTGCGGCGGAGGCCGCGGGGGCCGTCGACCTGCCGCACCGGATCGATCCCCGGTTGGCGGAGGTGCATATGGGCGCGTGGCAGGGCCGCCTGCGTGCCGATATTCTGGCCCGTGATGCCGTGGCGCAATCCATGCCGAATATCTTCGAGATGTCCCTCGCGGCTCCGGCGGGCGAGGATTTCGAGGCGCTGCACGCCCGCCTTGTCCCGTTCATCCAAGGCCTCACCCGGCCCACCATCTGCGTGACCCATGGCATCACGTCGCTGATGCTGCGAGGGCTTCTTCGCGGCCTCGATCGGAGTGATATGGCGGCCCAGGGCCACGATCAGGGGGTGATCTATGCGCTGGCGGATGGGGAGGAGCGTATTCTGCGCCCGATGATGCAAGATTGACCCTTGCCCGACGCCCCGCCGCCGCGCTATCAGGCGCGTCGGAATGGGTGGTTAGCTCAGTTGGTAGAGCGTCTCGTTTACACCGAGGATGTCGGGGGTTCGAGCCCCTCACCACCCACCACTCAAGCGTTCTGCCGCAGGCAGGTCGCTTGGTAACCAACAGTTCGCGCGCGGCGAGATTGTATGGGCCCGACGGCAGGTTTGTGCGCGGGCACGGGTCCACATAAGCCACATCTCAGGGCAACGACCGTCCCTTCGCCTTGACCCGCCCATCCGGTCATGGCCACACTCCACGCAATTCCGCAGACAGGACAGGACCTCGGATGAGCGACACCAAGATCATGCCCCCGGGCCAGGGCAATCCATTGCAACCGGCCATCATCATCTACCTTGTCTATGCCGGCAGCTTCTTTGTGCCCTTCGTGGCGATTGGCGGCCTTGTCTACGCCTATGTGGAGCGGGGCAAGGATCCGGTGCTCGACAGCCATCTGGATTTCCAAATCCGCACCTTCTGGTGGGGCCTTCTGATCCTGACGATCGGGATTATCCTGACCTTCATTCTGATCGGTATGCTGGTGATCCTGTTCTGGATTGTCTGGACCGTGGTGCGGATCATCACGGGCATTCAACTGGCTCAGAAACAGCAACCTGTCAGCGGTGTCGAACTCTTCGGGCTGAAAGCCGTATAATCCGTGCGAATGCGCACAGAACAGGTTCGGCGGGCGGGAATTGGCGCGCGGACAATGTGGCGCTACCTGTTCACCGACACCAACGCCGAAAGGAGCCCGCGCCATGAGCTGGAATCCCGCTCTCGATCCTGATTGCCCCACCGGCGATGACGTGGACGCCATCGAAACCGTGATTGTGCCCCGCGCGCGGGATCTGGGCGATTTCGAGGTGCGCCGCGCCTTGCCCGCGCCCAAGCGGCAGATGGTCGGCCCGTTCATCTTCTTCGATCAGATGGGGCCTGCGGAATTCATCACCGGGCAGGGCGTCGATATTCGGCCGCATCCCCATATCGGCCTGTCGACCGTAACCTACCTTTATGAGGGCAAGTTTCATCACCGCGACAGCCTCGGCACCGATCAGTGGATCGAACCGGGTGCGGTGAACCTGATGACGGCGGGCCATGGGATCACCCATTCCGAGCGGATCGACGGTGAGATGCTACGCGAACCTTACCGGCTGTCTGGCATCCAGACCTGGATCGCGCTGCCCAAGGATGCCGAGGACAATGCGCCGGAGTTTGTCCATGCCGCGAAGGCCGACCTGCCGTTGCTGGAAGGGGACGGCAAAAAGCTGCGCCTGATCCTTGGGACGGCGTTCGGGCAGGCCGCGCCGGTCTCCACCCCGTCTGAGATGTTCTATGCCGATGCACTGTTGGAGGCCGGGGCCAAGCTGCCGATGCCTGACGATCACGAAGATCGCGGGGCTTACGTGGTGGATGGGTCGGTCACCGTCGCCGGGCAGGTCTTCGAGAAGGGCCAGATGATGGTGTTCCGCCCCGGAGACCGGATCTCCATGACAACAGGGGATGAGGGCGCGCGGGTGATGATCCTGGGCGGCGAAACACTGGAGGGCCCGCGGCATATCTGGTGGAATTTCGTGGCGTCCTCCAAGGAGCGCATCGAAGAGGCGAAAGAGGCCTGGCGGCAGGGCGATTGGCAACATGGCCGGTTCCAGCTGCCGCCCACCGATGCCGACGAGTTTATCCCGCTGCCCGAGCGCTGAGCCATGGTGCCATAGCGGGGCTGCCCTGAGGTCGAACGGGTGTGAAGCCTGTGAAATGCCCCTTGCCGTCCGGGCCGCCCGGGGGCACCGTCGCGCCATGCATGTCCGCCCCGCCAGACCCTCTGACCTGCCTGCCATCGCCCATCTGCACGAGGCAAACTGGCGCCGTGAATATGCGGGCGTCCTGCCGCAGATCGCGCTGGGGAAACGGTTGACCGCGTTCATGGAGGAAAAGTGGCAGCCCGGTTACCTTGGCCAGGCCCATGTCCATGTGGCCCATGACGACGATGGCGAGTTGTTGGGGTTTTCGGCGATGGTGGCCGATGATCCGGACGGGTTCAGCTTTCTCGACAATCTCCATGTCGATCCCGTTGCCCGCACCATGGGGGTGGGCCGCGCCTTGATGTCGGCCAACGCCGTTCTCGCCTTGCCCGGCCCGCTCTGCCTCGAGGTGCTCTGCGCCAACAAGGTGGCGCGCACGATTTATCGCGGCTGGGGTGGTGTGGAAGGGGAGCCATTTGATGACCGTATTCTGGGCGTATCCGTGCCTGCGGTGCGGGTCGATTGGCCCGATACAGATGCGCTGATCCATCGGCTCAGCGGTGAGGTGCAATGAACGCCGAGGCATCCACGCCGGTCCGCGCCATTGTCCTGATCCTCATTGCCATGGTGTGTATCTCGATCAACGACATGCTGATCAAGCTGCTGTCGGGCGGTTATCCCCTGCATCAGATGGTGTTCGTGCGCTCTGTCATAGGGATCGTCCTGACGTCCTGCATCCTTTGGGCGGAAGGCGGCGTGCGGTTGTTGCGCACGGCGATGCCGGGATTGCATGCGGTGCGGGCGCTGCTGATCGTGACCGCCAACATGCTTTACTTCGCGGCGCTTGCCACGATGCCGCTGGGCGCGGCGACGGCGTTGTTTTTCGTGGCGCCCCTTTTCATCACGCTTCTGGCGATCCCGGTTCTGGGCGAAAAGGTGGGCCCGCACCGGATCGTCGCGGTGCTGATCGGCCTTCTGGGTGTCGGTGTAATGATGGCGCCCGGCGTCGATTGGGGCGACGTGCCGCGCGGTGCACTGCTTTTGCCGGTGGCGGCGGCGGCCTGTTATGCGGGTATGCAGGTGATGACGCGCAAACTGGGCGCGGCCTCGGCGGCCTCGGCCATGGCGATTTATATTCAAGCTGCGTTCATCGTGGTGTCGTTGACGTTCTACGTTATTGCAGGCGACGGGCGGTTCGCGGAAGGCGTGGAGAGCGAAAGCCTGATCTTCCTCCTGCGTGCCTGGATCTGGCCCGCGCCGGAAGACATCTGGAAATTCGCCGTTCTGGGCGCGATGTCGGCCGCGATCGGCTATTGCCTGAGCCAGGCCTACAGGCTGGGGCAGGCGGCGACGGTGGCGTCTTATGAATATGCGGCGCTGCCGATGGCGATCGGGTTCGGGTGGTTGGTTTTCGGCGAACGGCCCGGCTGGGTGATGCTGCTTGGCACGGTGTTGATTGCGGGGGCGGGGCTTTACGTCTTTGCCCGCGAAAAGCAGCGTGCCGGGGTTGGGCCAGCCGCCGAGCGCCCGATCCGCCGGGGGTAGGGCGGCACGGATTTCGTGGCGCCCGGGGCCGGTGCGTCGCGATTATTCCGATAAACAACGCTGCCGCCCCGGAACGGCGCTTGACGGGGTCAGCGGCGGGTCTTAAACCGCCCCTCACGCCGGAGTTTTCCGGTGCAGGGTGAGCGGTTGTAGCTCAGTTGGTTAGAGTACCGGCCTGTCACGCCGGGGGTCGCGGGTTCGAGCCCCGTCAACCGCGCCACCATCCTGCACTTGCGATTGCCCACGGCGCGATGCGCGGTTGTAGCTCAGTTGGTTAGAGTACCGGCCTGTCACGCCGGGGGTCGCGGGTTCGAGCCCCGTCAACCGCGCCAATTTTCCCCACCTCCTGGTTGATCGGCCCGAACGCGGTGCTCAGCGTGCTAGCTATCGTCTTTGCCGCCCAAAGCACCCTATAAGACCGCCGATGACCCGACTTGCCTATGTCCTTGCCCTTCTGCTGGCCACCATGACGCCTGTTGCGGCGCAGGACGAGGGCGCGCCGCGCCCCATACCGATGGGCGCGGTTCTGGATCTGGCCGAACTGCCCTTTCTGGCGGAGGCCCCCTTCATCGATGCCCTGGCCGGGGCGCTCCCTACCCGGATCCGGCAATCCGGCCCGGTCGACACGCCCCATCCCGATCCGTTCCTATGGGCCATCGGTGGCACCTTCGGGCCCGAGACGGGGCGGCGCAATGCCGGGGCGATCTTTGCCTGCGCGCGGTATGGGCTGGCCACACGCGATGCGTTTCTGGAACTGGGTTACACCGCGGCCACCATGTTCCAGTTGTTCAGCGAGGCGCTTCCGCTTTCCGATGATGAGGCGGTCTGGCCGGACGGGGCCGTTGCGCGGCTCCATTGCACCTTTGTCTGGGACGATGCGCGCGTGGTTCCGATTGTGCCGGAAGCGGAGGCGCAAGCCGCGCTTGAGCAGGTCTTCGACAGCGTGTCTTCCACCGCCAACACCCAGTTTTCCCGATCACTCTACGGCCCGGACGGATTTGAACTGACCGGAACCGGCGGTCGCGATGACAGCGTGACCTTCGTGGAAAGCGGCCGGATCACACTGACGCTTGGCCACCAATCGCTACAATTTCGCAGCTTCCTGATGGGCGGCGGAACGTGACGGGCGGCCTCAGCCCTTGTGAATCCAGCCGCCCCCGAAGATCCGACCGCCATCGGGGGCGTAGAAGACGCAGGCCTGGCCCGGGCTGACGCCTTCCTCGGCCGCAACCAGCTCCACTTCGGCCTCCGTTGCCGAGATCGGCCGGATGGTGGCCGCGCGCGGCGGGCGGGTGGAGCGGATCTTGACCTCCAGCTCCCACACGTCTTGGCTATCGAAGGGGGTATCGCCAAGCCAATTGATCTCACGCACCGGCACGGTCCGGGTGCTGAGCGCCTCTTTCGGGCCGACGATCACCCGGCGCGTATCGGGATCGAGCTTGACCACGTAAAGCGGTGTCTCAAGCCCACCGATGCCCAAACCGCGCCGCTGACCGATCGTGTAGTGGATCACGCCGCGATGTTCTGCCAGCACGTTGCTGTCCATATCCACGATCTCACCGGGATCGGCCGCGCCGGGGCGCAGTTTCTCGATCACCGAGGCATAATCGCCGTTCGGCACGAAGCAGATGTCCTGGCTGTCTGGCTTGTCGGCCACGCTCAGCCCGTATTTCGCGGCCAAGGCGCGGGTTTCGGCCTTCGACGCAAGATGCCCCAGCGGGAAGCGCAGGTAATCGAGCTGCTCTTGCGTTGTCGAGAACAGGAAGTAGGACTGATCGCGCGCCGCATCGGCCGCGGAATGCAGCTCCGCCTTTTCCGCACCCATCTTGCGCTGGATGTAATGGCCCGTGGCCATGCAATCGGCGTCCAGATCCTTGGCGGTGGCCAGCAAATCCTTGAACTTCACCCGTTCGTTGCAACGGATGCAAGGCACAGGTGTGGCCCCGGCCAGATAACTGTCGGCGAATTCATCGATCACGGCATCCTTGAAGACGTTTTCGTAATCTAGGACGTAATGTGGAAAGCCCATCGTCTCGGCCACCCGCGCGGCATCGTGTATGTCACGACCTGCACAGCACGCGCCCTTTTTGGCCAGGGCCGCGCCGTGGTCGTAAAGCTGCAGGGTGACGCCCACGACGTCATAACCTTCCTCGGCCAGTTGCGCGGCCACAACCGACGAATCCACGCCGCCGGACATCGCCACCACCACACGGGTTTCGGCGGGCGCCTTGGCAAAGCCCAGGGAATTGAGGCCGCTGAATTGGTCGAGCGCCATGGGAAGGATCCTGCGTCAGGTGGGTGTCGGCGGAATATAGGAAAAAGGCCGTCTATCTCAAGCCTTGCTTACCCGATCTTAAGCCTCATGGAGGAGGGTGACGCAAACCAAGAGATATTCGAGGCCGAGATGTACATCAGACGTATCCAGGGCCCCCATGCCGTAACCCTGCCCGATGGCACGCAAATGACGCGATCCGACCTGCCGGCGCCGACCACCACAAGGTGGGTCGCCAGCCGCAAGGCCGCCGTCGTTCGCGCCGTCGATTTCGGGCTCATGACGGCCGATGAGGCGATTCGCACCTACAATCTGTCCGAGGAAGAGCTCGACGCCTGGCGCGACGCTGTTGCACGGTTCGGGGAAAAAGCGTTGAAAGCCACGGCTTTGCAGCATTTCCGAGATTAAGCCTCAAAAAAAATCGTATCTTTTTGCGAATAGTGCGGGACTGGGTAACTTGTAATTAACCATTTGGACGAAAAGTGGTTCTCGACAAAAGAGACCTACCCGGAGAGAACTGATGCGCGTTCTGCTTGTTGAAGACGATCCCACCACGTCCCGCAGCATCGAGATGATGTTGAAACACGCCAATCTGAACGTGTATTCAACCGATCTGGGTGAAGAGGGAATGGACCTCGCCAAGCTCTACGATTACGACATCATTCTTCTCGATCTGAACCTGCCGGACGTTTCGGGCCACGATGTGCTCCGCCACCTGCGCACCGCCCGGGTGGAAACACCGATCCTGATCCTGTCGGGCCTCGATGATCCGGAAAACAAGCTCAAGGGGTTCGGGTTCGGGGCAGACGATTACCTGACCAAGCCGTTCCACCGAGAAGAGCTTGTGGCCCGTATCCACGCCATCATCCGCCGCTCCAAGGGCCACGCCCAATCTGTGATCGATACCGGGCGCATCTCCGTCAATCTCGATGCGAAGACGGTCGAGGTGGAAGGGGCGCCAGTGCATCTGACCGGCAAGGAATACCAGATGCTGGAACTGTTGAGCCTGCGCAAGGGCACGACACTGACCAAAGAGATGTTCCTCAACCATCTTTACGGCGGCATGGATGAGCCGGAGTTGAAGATCATCGATGTTTTCATCTGCAAGTTGCGCAAGAAACTGTCCGAGGCCACGGGCGGCGACACCTACATCGAAACGGTCTGGGGGCGCGGATATGTGCTGCGCGACCCGGTGCCGGTTGCCGAGCCGATGGAGATTGCCGCGTCTGCCTGACGGCCCTGCGTCGCGACGCTTCGGAATTGCGGGGGCTTTTGCCGACAGACCTGTTTGCGACGCACAAAGCGGCCCGGATCCCTCCGGGCCGCTTTTCGCATCCTCCCATCACCCATGCGGGCCGCACCGATGATCGAGGTAACCTCTGATCTGGACCTGGCGGCGTCTGCCCCATATCACCTCCATAGGGATCTTCGCGAAAGCCAGGGGGCGGTGCATGTCAAATCCTGAAGAGGCAGCCAAAGCCGCCGTAGCCGCGCTGGATGAAGCTGCCGCGAAAGCGCGTCTTGCGGAACTGGCCACGGCCCTCGGCGCGGCAAACGCGGCCTATTACCAGGATGATGCGCCGGATTTGCCGGACGCGGAATACGACGCGCTGAAACGCGAAAACGCGGCGATCGAGGCGCGGTTCCCCGAGCTGAAACGCGATGACAGCCCTACCGAGCAGGTCGGCGCGGCACCGTCTGACGGCTTTGCCAAGCTCGCCCATGCGCAGCGGATGCTGTCCCTCGCCAATGCGTTCGACGATGCCGACGTCACCGATTTCGTTGCTGGCATCCGGCGGTATCTTGGCCTCGAGGCGGACGCGCCCCTGGCCTTTACCGCAGAACCCAAGATCGACGGCCTTTCCCTTTCGCTGCGCTACGAGGGAGGACAGCTGGTGAGCGCGGCCACGCGCGGCGATGGGGCGATTGGCGAGAACGTGACGGCCAATGCCCGTACCATCGATGACATTCCGCAAGTGCTGGAGGACGCGCCCGAGATCCTCGAAGTGCGCGGCGAGGTCTATATGAGCCATGAGGATTTTGCCGCGCTCAATGCCCGCCAGGCCGAGGCCGGGACGAAGACCTTTGCCAATCCGCGCAATGCCGCCGCCGGATCCCTGCGCCAGTTGGATCCGGAGATCACCCGCGCACGCCCCCTGAAATTCTTCGCTTATGCCTGGGGGGAGCTGAGTGCGCCGCTGGCCGACACGCAATCGGCAGCCCTCGCACGCCTCGAAGCCCTGGGGTTTCAGATCAATGACCGCACCCGAACCTGCGAGGATGCGGGTGAAATGCTCGCCCATTACGCCTCGATCGAGGCCGACCGCGCCGCGCTTGGGTATGACATCGACGGTGTCGTCTACAAGGTCGACGACCTCGGCTACCAGCGCCGTCTCGGGATGCGATCCACCACGCCGCGTTGGGCGATTGCGCATAAATTTCCGGCGGAGCTTGCCTGGACAACGCTGGAAAAGATCGAGATCCAGGTCGGCCGCACCGGCGCGCTCAGCCCGGTCGCGCGGCTCACGCCCGTGACCGTCGGTGGCGTCGTTGTCTCCAACGCGACGCTCCATAACGAGGATTACATTGCCGGGCGCGATGCCAATGGCGCCCCGATCCGGCCTGACGAAAATGGCGTGGGTAAGGACATCCGCGAAGGCGATTTCGTACAGGTTTACCGGGCGGGTGATGTGATCCCGAAAGTGGCTGATGTGGATTTGTCCAAGCGACCGGAAACGGCTGCGCCCTATGTTTTCCCAAGCCTCTGCCCCGATTGTCAGAGCCAGGCGATCCGCGAGGAGGGGGACGCGATCCGCCGTTGCACCGGCGGATTGATCTGCCCGGCCCAGGCGGTTGAGAAGCTCAAACACTTCGTTTCCCGTGCGGCGTTCGATATCGAAGGTCTGGGCGCCAAGCAGGTGGAGGCGTTCTACCACCTGGGATGGGTGGCAGAGCCCGCCGATATCTTCACCCTTGCTGAGCGCGATGCCGAGACCAAACTGCTCACCACGGCGGAGGAGCAGGTCGTGCGTTGGATGCAAGGTGTGGATCCGGAGGATAGCGCGGCGCGGCTGGCAGAGCGGCGCGAGATATTGACCACCATGGGCGCCGATCCGCTTGAAGAGCCCGCCATCGCGCTGGCCCGGCTGTCGGCCAAACCGCTGGCCGAGATCAAAAGCTGGGGCGAGAAATCGGCCCAGAACCTGTTCGACGCGATCCGCGAGAAACGAATGATCCCGCTTGCCCGCCTGATCTTCGCGCTCGGCATCCGCCATGTGGGGGAGGTCGCCGCGGCTGATCTGGCTCGCCACTTTGGCAGCTGGGGGGCGCTGGCCCAAACGGTTGACGCGGCTGCGAAAGCCGCCGACGCCCATCGCGCCGCGGAGGCGGCCCAGTTGAAGGAGCGTCGGGACGCGGCCGATGAGGGCCGTCGCGCCAGCCTCGCCGCCGCCCGCGATGCGGCGTGGGAGGGGACGACCGGAGCCGCCAAAGCCGCCTGGGATGACCTGACCGGGATCGACGGCATCGGGGCAACCGTGGCGGTATCTCTCGTGACAACGTTTCAGCAGCCCCGCGAGCGGACATCGATCAATCGACTGATCGATCAGCTTGAGGATATCCAACCGCCGGAAGCCCGGGCGGCGGAAAGCCCGGTTGCGGGCAAGATCGTCGTGTTTACCGGCAGCCTCGAAAAGATGACCCGAGCGGAGGCCAAGGCGCGCGCCGAAAGCCTCGGCGCAAAGGTGTCGGGCTCGGTGTCGGCCAAGACAGATCTTGTCGTCGCAGGCCCCGGTGCGGGATCGAAAGCGAAGAGGGCCGAAGAACTGAAGGTCGAGCTGATCGATGAAGATCAATGGCTTGAGCTGATCGGCGATGGCTGATCACATCCCGAAAGGCCGACCTGAAATCCTGTTCCCGCTCTTTGCGGGGCTGGAAACTCTCGACGGGGTTGGGCCAAAAACCGCGAAGCATTATGCGGGTATCCATGTTGAAACCCCCAAGGATCTGATCTTCACCCTGCCTGCGGGCGGCCTGGACCGGACCCGCAAGGCCTCGATCCGCGAGGTGCCGCTGCCGGGCCCGGCCACGGTCGAGGTGACCATCGGGGTCCACCGCAAACCCAAGGGGCGCGGGCCGTACCGGATCGAGGTGGAGGATGCGCAGACGGCGTTCCAACTGGTCTTTTTCCATGCGCGCGGCGATTACCTCGAACGCACGCTGCCCCCGGGAAGCCGCCGGGTCGTATCGGGCAAGGTGGAACTCTATGACGGCATCGCCCAGATGGCCCATCCCGATCATATCCTGCCGCCCGATGAGGCCACCAGCATCCCGGATTACGAACCGGTTTATCCGCTGGCCCAGGGCCTGACACAGAAGGGGGTGCACAAGGCGGTGACATCCGCGCTGACGCGTATCGAGCCCCTGGGCGAATGGATTGACCTTGATCTGGTGAAACAAAAGGACTGGCCCGCCTGGTCAGACGCCATCCACGCGGCCCATGCGCCGCAAGACGCCACCGATCTCAGCCGTGCCGCGCCGCCGCGGGAACGGCTGGCCTATGATGAGCTCTTCGCCCATCAGCTCACGTTGTCGCTGGCGCGCGCCCATCGTCGCCGGAAACCCGGCCTTAGCAGCCAGAGCGCGGGGCATCTGCGCTCCAAGGTTCTGGCGGCGTTGCCTTACACGCCCACGGGTGCGCAGAGCCGCGCGATTGTCGAGATCGCCGAGGATATGGCGGCCCCGCACCGGATGAACCGCCTGCTGCAAGGCGATGTGGGCTCCGGCAAGACGTTGGTGGCGCTGATGGCGCTGCTTGTGGCGGTGGAGGCGGGGGGGCAGGGCGTGATGATGGCGCCGACCTCCATTCTGGCGGGGCAGCATTACCTGAACCTCAAACCGCTCGCCGATGAGGCCGGTGTGGTGTGTGAGATCCTGACCGGGGCCGACAAGGGCGCGGAGCGGCGCTCGAAGCTGGCGGCGCTCAGACGGGGCGACATTCATATCCTGGTCGGCACCCATGCGGTGTTTCAGGATGACGTCGAATTTGCCGATCTGCGCCTTGCCATTGTGGATGAACAACACCGGTTCGGGGTCCGCGAGCGGGTCCGCCTGAGCCAGAAGGGGGAGACCGCGGATATCCTGGTGATGACGGCCACGCCGATCCCGCGCACGCTCAGCCTTGCGCAATATGGCGATATGGATCTGAGCATTCTGGACGAGAAGCCGCCCGGCCGCACACCCGTCAAAACGGCGCTGATTTCCACCGCGCGGATCGACGAGGTGGTCGATCACCTGCGCCGCGCGCTGGACGAGGGGCGGCAGGCCTATTGGGTCTGTCCGCTGGTCGAGGAATCCGAAGTGTACGACGCCACGGCGGCGGAAGAGCGCTTCAAGATGCTGCGCGCGGCCTTGGGGGACACGAAAGTGGCCCTTGTGCACGGCCAGATGCCACCCAGGGACAAAGATGCGATCATGGCGGCCTTCAAGGCGGGTGAGACCCGCGTGCTGGTCGCGACCACGGTGATTGAAGTGGGCGTGGACGTGCCGAACGCGTCGATCATGGTGATCGAACAGGCGGAGATTTTCGGGCTGTCGCAGCTGCACCAGCTGCGCGGCCGGGTTGGGCGCGGCGCGGCGGACTCGACGTGCCTTCTGATGTATCGGGGGCCGTTGGGAGAGACGGCGAAACGCCGGTTGCAGGTGTTGCGCGAAAGCGAGGACGGATTTCGCATCGCCGAAGAAGATCTCGCCATTCGCGGCGCGGGCGATCTGATCGGCACTGCGCAATCGGGCCTGCCACGATTTCGCATCGCCGATCTGGAGACGCAAGCGGGCCTCATGGCGTTGGCCCAGAACGATGCCCGCGCGCTTCTGGCGCTTGATCCGGACCTGCAGGGCGCGCGGGGGCAATCGGCGCGGGTTCTGCTGTGGTTGATGGAGCAGGACAAGGCGATCCGGTTGCTCGACGTAGGGTAAGCCGCGACGCGTTTTCCTAGGAAAATGAGAACAAAACCTGTTTTGTTCGCTAATGTTCTTAAAAAGTTCTTTACAATTTTACGGAACCATGGGAACAAAGGGTCAACAAGGACGTTAACCAAGCGCAGTCAGCCAAGGAGACCGCCATGATCCGCCAAGCCACACAGATCCTCGCACGGTCCCGCGACACATTGATGTACGATGTGGGCGGCGTTGTGGCTTTGGCGCTTATGACGGTCGCCCTGCTGCATCTGCCGGGAATGATCTGACGTCTTTCTCGTTTCTGCCTGCGGTCCGCTCAGGGTTTTTTGTTCGCGCGTTTGTCCCCGCTCGAACATCTGTCTCACCCGCCAGCCCCCTGCCTCGGGGCGTCCCGGATACGCATTCCTGCCGCCGCCATCCTGCCCCGGATGTGCGGCGGCTTTTTTGTCTGGATAGTGGAAGAGGGCGAGCGGTCAGGCGCAGGCGGCGCGTTCGGCCTCGGCCATGGCTTCAGCGGTCGCGTCGAGCGACAGCATGATGGAGGCATGGCGGTTGCGATAGTCGCGCGCGGGCTCCAGCACCTCGTAGCCTTCGAACGGCGCGCCGGGGGCCTGACCGCCTTCTTTCAACATGGCGCGCAGCGCATCGCGGGCGCCTTCAATCTCGGCCCGGCTGCGTCCGATCACATGTTTGCCGAGCAGCGCCGCGGAGGCCTGACCTAACGCGCAGGCCTTCACATCCTGGGCAAAGTCCACGATCCGCCCGTCCTCCAGCGACAGATCCACCGTCACCGTCGACCCGCACAAAGGCGCGCGTTTCTTGACGCTGGCCTGCGCCGCGTCCAAGCGCCCGCGATGGGGAATATCGGCGGCGAGCGCCAGAATGCGCTGGGAATAGAGCTTGATCAGATCGCTGTCGCTGGCCATCGCTTTGCCTTTCGTGTCTTGCTCCCTTAGGTAGCGACCGCGCCGACAATTGCAAAGGGTTTGCAGATGACCACCTTCGATCCCGCAACACTTCGCTATGATGCCAATGGCCTGATCCCCTGTATCGCGCAGGAGGAGGAGAGTGGCGAGGTTCTGATGATGGCCTGGATGACGGCGGAGGCCGTGGCCAAGACGCTCGAAACCGGCCGCGTGACCTATTGGAGCCGCTCAAGGCAGGCCTTCTGGGTGAAGGGCGAGACGTCAGGCCACGTTCAGGACTTGGTCGATCTGCGGGTGGATTGCGACCGGGATTGCCTGTTGGCCATTGTTCACCAGACCGGGCCCGCCTGCCACACGAACCGACGCGTGTGTTTTTACACATCGGTGCGGGATGGGACAGAGGTTGAGCTGATGGCGCCGGAAGAGTAGGGGCGCTGCCCCTCGACCTGCGGCCTGACCCCGGAGGTTTTGGCCAAGATGAAGGGGTGTCAGTGGCCGACCATCCGGCGGACATCTTCCGGGCTGGCGCCGTCATAACGATAGGTGCGAATGGCGCGGGCATCGTCGCGTTTGGCGAGGCGTTTGCCCTGATCGTCACGGATCAGGCGATGGTGATGATAGATCGGCGGGGGCAGGCCGAGTTTCAATTGCAGGAAGCGCTGCAGGAAAGTGGCCTCGAACAGATCCTCTCCACGGATCACATGGGTCACGCCCTGCGCGGCATCGTCGAGGATCACCGAGAAATGGTAACTTGCGGCCATGCCGGGCCGGGCGAGGACCGGATCCCCCACCTTCGTCAGAAGATGATCCGCGGTGACGTCATGACGACCGGCATGGGCCGGGCCGGTTTCATCGAAGGCGGGCATCCGGGCGGGTGGGCCGACGGTTTTCGACAGGTCATAGCGCAGCGCGTCACCTGGTTTGCGGTCGGCATAGGCGCGCCCGCGGCAGGTGCCGGGATAGATGCGCCCGTCGGGGCCGAATTCCGGCACGCCTTCCTGCGGGGCCGAAGCCGCAGCGGCAATATCGGCGCGAGAGCAGCGGCAGGGATAGACCGCACCGTGTTGGGCGAGGCTGTCGAGGGCCCCGTGGTACTCGTCGAATTGGTCCGATTGGCGGCGCACCGGACCGTCCCAGGTCAGGCCAAGCCAGTGAAGATCCTCGTAGATCAGGTCTTCCCACTCCTTTCGGGCGCGTGATTGGTCCAGGTCATCGATCCGCAGAAGGAACGTACCGCCCGCCGCGCGCGCCATGTCATGGGCAAGGATCGCGGAATAGGCGTGGCCCAGATGCAGCGGCCCGGTGGGGGACGGCGCGAAGCGGGTGATCATAGGCGGCGGAGCACAATCACGTCGGATCCGGTGACTTTCTCGCTCAGATGGGGCCCGTGTTCGCGAAAGACGAGGTCGGCCAGGCCATCCGATTGGACGCTGTCGAGGGCGGCGATGTAATCCGGGGCCGCCAGGGTCGGGTCATTGTAGCTCAGCGCCAGCAGCCCGCCGGGGGCAAGGGCGCGGATCAGAACCGCAAGCATCTCGGGCGGCGCGGCGCCGAGGCTGACCACGCCGGTGGCGACGAGGGCGGCGTAGGCACCGGGTTCCACCCGCACCTCGCCCGGCGTGCCGAGCCAGAGGTCGCGGTAGAGGCCTTTGCCGCGTGCAATCTCCAGCATTTCGGCGGAGATGTCGGTGCCGTCGATCGCCGCGTAGCCGGCTTTGCGGAGCGCGGCGCCCGACAGGCCCGTGCCACAACCGAAATCGAGGATTGGCGCCGTGGGATCGCTCAGGAATTGCCTCAAGGCCTGCGCCACACGGCCTGGTGTGGCGTAGGACATGCGGTCCATATCGCCGTCATAGCCGTCGGCCCAATCGGCGTAGATCGCCTTGGTATCTTCGACGGAGCGTGGCGCCCAGAGACGGGCATCTATTGGGCTTTTGGTCATGGTCGAAACGCTAACGCGCCGAAATACCCGAGGTCCAGTTCATTCCGCCGCCGCGCGATGCCCGAGCCATTCGGTCCAATCCGCCTTGGCGCGGTCGGTATAGGCCTTGTAGCGATCCTTGCGGCCGCGGCGACCGGATTTCAGGCCCTCCACGGGCGGGAACAGGCCGAAATTCACGTTCATCGGCTGGAAGGTCTTGGCCTCTGCCCCGCCGGTGATGTGGGTAACGAGCGCGCCCATTGCCGTGGTCTCCGGCACAGGCGCCAACGTCTGCCCCTGGATCTCGGCCGCGGCCATGCGGCCCGCAAGCAGACCCATGGAGGCGGATTCGACATAACCCTCAACCCCTGTGATCTGGCCCGCGAAGCGGATATGGGGCTTGGAGCGCAGGCGCATCTGCTCATCCAGAAGCGTCGGTGAGTTGATGAAGGTGTTGCGGTGAATGCCACCTAAGCGCGCGAAAGCGGCATCCTGCAAGCCCGGAATCATTTTGAACACAGCGCTTTGCGCGCCGTACTTCATCTTGGTCTGGAAGCCGACAATGTTGTAGAGCGTGCCAAGCGCGTTATCGCGGCGGAGTTGAACGACGGCCCATGCCTTGGTTTGCGGATCGTGCGGATTGGTCAGACCCACCGGTTTCATTGGGCCGTGGCGCAGCGTCTCGCGCCCCCGTTCCGCCATCACCTCGATGGGCAGGCAGCCGTCGAAATAGGTGGCGGTTTCGCCCTCCTTGAACTCAGTTTTTTCCGCAGCGAGCAAGGCGTCGATGAAGGCCTCGTACTGGTCCTTCGTCATCGGGCAATTGATATAGGCCTCACGTTCTTCCTGCGTCTCGCCCTTGTCGTAGCGCGATTGCCGCCAGGCCACGTCCATATCGATGCTGTCGGCGTAGACGATAGGGGCGATGGCGTCGAAGAAGGCGAGGCTCTCCTGGCCCGCCTCATCGGCGATGGCCTGGGCCAAGGCACCGCCGGTGAGCGGACCGGTGGCGATGATGGTGGCGCCGGCTTCGGGCAGGGCAGTGATCTCGTCTGCGACGATCTCGATATTCGGATGCGTGCGCAGCTTGGCCGTGACGGCCTCGGCAAAGGGGTCGCGGTCCACGGCCAAAGCGCCGCCCGCCGGGAGTTTGTGGGCGTCGGCCGTGTGCATGATCACCGAATTAGCCGCCCGCATCTCCCAATGCAGCAGCCCAACGGCGTTCTGTTCGCTGTCGTCGGAGCGGAAGGAATTGGAGCACACCATTTCGGCCAGGTTGCCCGTACGATGCGCGAAGGTTTCGACCGTGGGGCGCATTTCCACGATGCGGACCTTAAGGCCCAGGTTCGCGGCTTGCCACGCGGCCTCGGATCCGGCCATGCCGCCGCCGATGATTGTGAGATCTGTCATGGGATTGGCCATAACGGAAGCGCGCCGCCCTGCTCAAGGGGAGAACGCGCAATCCGCCGGATAACCCCGTGCGCCCGTCAGGCAGCAACCGAATCGTCTACGACAAAGATGTTGTCGACAGGCTCATCGTCTGCCGCCGTCACAAGCTGCCGCAAGGAAGGTTTGCGGCGTCTGTGGACGAACATGGCGCGGTTGGGCATCCGTACCGGCTTGCCTTGCGGAATTGGGGCCTGTTCGGGCGCACATGCGGTGGTCTGTGTTTCGGACTCCGACCGATTGGGCGGAACCGCCATGCGAGCAGCGCGACCGGCATGATTGGCAATCACGCGGCGTGGTATGATCCGGTGCCGGATCAATCGACGATGGCGCCGCGCCCCCAATTCGGGTTCGCCATAGATCAGAAGCAAGGCGGCAATCAGCGCCAGATCATTCCAGAACGCGCCAATACTACCGCTTTCGGCGACAGACATCGTCGTCAGAAAGCTGGAATAAAACGTCATCAACCCGATCATCAGCGCCGCAACGCGCGTGGCCATGCCAAGCATGATCATGAACGAAAAGACAAACACGAGGCCTGCTGCAGCCGCCCCGGCATATGGGGACGGCAGAAGTGGAGCAAAGAGAAGGGCAAGGTCCGTGCCGGGGATCAGTTTCAATGCGACGGCTAGGAAATAGGATGCGATCATAACACGCAGCGTGGTGTGGGTGGCGCTGCTAAAGGTGACTCGGTCGATGGTACCATTGGCCATGGTCGTTTCCTTTAGGTGATTTATGTCTCCAGTTTTTCGGCCCGCATACCTTGGCCATACCCGTAACAAATGTGCGCTCTGATCTGTTAAGATACTTCGCGTTTGTGAGCATTATGAGATAATTGCAGGACAGTATTGTGTCCACAACCGGGCGAAATCCCGTGTGATCGGCACCAATTGAAGCGCGTGGCGCAACAAACAGCGTCTATCCGCGCGCCGCAAACCGCCCCGGCCCGTGGGCGGCCAGCATAAGGTAGCCCCCCGCGATGACCCAGTTCTTGATCGCGATGGTGATCTGCCAGGGATCGTCCCCCAGGAGCCAGTGAAAGTAGCTGGTGGCGATACAATAGGCAGCGGCGAGGAGCGCGAGGGCGCGGGTATGGATGCCGAGGGCAAGGCCGATCCCGGCGATGGCGGTGAACAGCGCGGCGGGCCAGATGAGCCAGCCGGGCAGGGCGGCCAGGGCCAGAAGCGCCTGCGCGTCCGCGGGAGAGGTGAGTTTCTGAACCGTGCCGCCGATCATCAACGCCGCCAGAAGCAGGCGCCCGACCAGGGCCACAGCGTCGGCGGACCGTGTGGCGGGCTGCGACCCGCTGGTCACAGGGCGGTTCTCAGCGGTCGCCGCGGCGTGTACCGGCACGCCGCGGTGATGGGATCAGGTCTGTGGCGACGCGTCATTCCGGGTGTGGCACCTCGGGGCCGTCGGGCCCTTCACAGAAAATACCCTGCTCGGGGTCGTTGACGCAATGGCCGCCGATCGCGTGGAAGAATTCTTCCACGCCGCCGCAGCCGAATTCATGTGGACACACAAAACCCGCGCTGTTTTGCGGACGCCCTGTATCCGCGGTCAGGCCGCTAATGACCTGGGGATTTGCCTGCGACAGGGCGCCGGGGCGGAGGGGGCTGGTTTGGGCGATGGCGGCTGTCGAGGTCAGCGCGATGAGGATAGTGAAGGCAGAGAACTTCATGGAAACATCCTTTCACAAAGGTGTCTCCCCCGCGATCCTCATACAGGGTGCCGCCGGATCCGTCAGGTAAGGGAATCCGGCTTTTGCCTTGACGCGGTGGCCGCGCGTTCCATCACGCCTCGCCTTCGCCACCATCTTCGTCATCCCCCTGGTCCGCGATATAGGCCACTGAAACCACTTCTTCGCGTTTAGCGGTGTTGAACACCTTCACACCACCGGCTGACCGGGAGCGGAAGGAGATGCCATCAATCGGCACACGGATCGATTGGCCTGTGGACGTTGCCAGCATGATCTGATCGTCCAGATCGACGGGGAAGCTCGCCACCAACGTGCCGCCACGCATGGCCTTGTCGATCGCCATGACGCCCTGGCCGCCGCGCCCGCGTACCGGGTAATCGTGGCTGGAAGTGAGTTTACCGAGACCACCCGATGTGATCGTCAGGATCAGATCTTCGGCCGCCGACATTTCGGCGTAACGATCTGGGGAAAGCTGGCCTTCAGCGACAACCTCCTCCTCGTCATTCTCGACCTCTTCCTCCGGCGCACCGGCCATCAGGCGGCGTTGCTTGAGATACGCAGCGCGCTCCGACGCCTCCGCTTCGAAGTGGCGGATGATCGACATGGAGACGACCTCATCATCCTTGCCGAGCTTGATGCCGCGCACGCCGGTTGAGGCGCGCGAGTTAAACACCCGCACATCCGTGGCCGGGAAGCGGATCGCGCGGCCCTGTTTCGTCACCAGCATCACATCATCGTCGTGCGACGCGATGCGCGCGTTGATCATGCGCCAGCCTTCGCTGTCGCCCTCGAACTTCATGGCGATCTTGCCGTTGCGCATCACATTGGCGAAATCGCTCAGCGCGTTGCGGCGGACGGTGCCGCGATCGGTGCAGAACACCACCTGCAGCTCGTCCCAATGATCCTCGTCCCGGTCCACGGGCATGATTGCGGCGATGCCGGTCCCAATCTCGATGGGCAGGATATTCACGATGGCCTTGCCCCGGCTGGAGCGGGAACCCTGCGGCAGGCGCCAAGTCTTGAGCTTGTAGACCATGCCCGACGTCGTGAAGAAAAGCAGCGGCGTGTGGGTATTGGCGACGAAGAGGGATGTGACCACGTCATCATCCTTCATCGACCCGCCGCTGAGGCCCTTGCCGCCGCGCTTCTGCGCCCGGAAGTCGGCCAGCGGTGTGCGTTTGATATAGCCGCCTTGGGTGATCGTCACGACCATATCTTCGCGCTCGATCAGGTCCTCGTCTTCCATGTCGCCGGACCAGTCGACAATCTCCGTGCGGCGATCAACGGCGAATTTCTCGCGCACCTCTGCCAGTTCTTCAGAGATGATCGCCAGAATCCGCTCGCGAGACGCAAGGATGGCGAGGTATTCCTTGATCTTTCCGGCCAGCTCTTCCAGCTCATCCGTCACCTCTTTCACGCCTAATTGGGTTAGGCGTTGCAGGCGCAGTTCAAGGATGGCCCGGGCCTGGGTTTCCGACAGGTTGTAGGTGCCGTCTTCGTTGGCCGTATGGGTCGGATCATCGATCAGCTTGATGAAGGGCAGGATTTCCTCCGCGGGCCAGGGCCGCGTCATCAGCTTGGCGCGGGCCTCCGGCGCGTCGGCGGAGGCGCGGATGGTGCGGACCACCTCATCTACATTGGAAACGGCCACAGCCAGACCACACAGCACATGGGCCCGGTCGCGCGCCTTGCGCAGTTCAAACGCGGTGCGGCGCGCCACAACCTCTTCGCGGAAATCGAGGAAGGCCGTCAGGAAGCCACGCAGGTTAAGCTGTTCGGGCCGCCCGCCATTCAGGGCCAACATGTTGCAACCAAATGAGGTCTGCATCTGCGTGAAGCGGAACAGCTGGTTCAGCACCACTTCTGGGGTTGCATCGCGCTTCAGCTCGACAACCACGCGCACACCGATCCGGTCGCTCTCATCCGCGACACCGCTGATCCCGTCGATCTTCTTCTCCCGCACCAGTTCCGCGATGCGTTCAATCATCGACGCCTTGTTCACCTGATAGGGGATCTCATCCAGCACGATGGCGTAGCGATCCTTGCGAACTTCTTCGATGCGGGTCTTGGCGCGGATGATGACGCTGCCGCGCCCCTCCAGATAGGCTTTTCGCGCGCCGTTGCGGCCCAGGATGATGCCGCCAGTCGGGAAATCGGGGGCAGGGACGTATTCGATCAGTTCTTCGGACGACAGATCCGGCCGTTCAATCAACGCCTGGCATGCGTCGATCACCTCCCCCAGATTATGGGGCGGAATGTTCGTCGCCATCCCGACGGCAATGCCGCCCGCGCCGTTGACCAGCATATTCGGGAAGCGTGCAGGCAGGACGGTTGGTTCTTGCTGCTTGCCGTCGTAATTGTCCTGAAAATCGACGGTATCCTTGTCGATATCAGCCAGCAGATAGGCCGCGGGCGCGTCCATCCGCACCTCGGTATAGCGCATGGCCGCCGGGTTATCGCCATCCATCGAGCCGAAATTGCCCTGCCCATCCAGCAAAGGCAGCGACATGGAGAAATCCTGCGCCATCCGGACAAGCGCATCATAAATCGCTGAATCCCCATGGGGGTGATACTGGCCCATCACGTCGCCCACGGGACGTGCGGATTTGCGGTAGGACTTGTCGTGTGTATTCCCCGTCTCATGCATCGCGAACAGGATCCGCCGATGCACGGGCTTCAACCCGTCGCGCAGATCGGGGATCGCGCGCGAGATGATGACCGACATGGCATAGTCGATGAAGCTGGTCTTCATCTCCGCCGTAATGTCGATGGAAGGGCCGGAATATCCGGGCCGATCGGGAGGGGTTTCCCCTGTCATTTCGGGGGGTTCCGGAGTGTCGGTCACGTGTCCGCCTGTCGCTTGCGCTTTTTGCTATATTTTGTTGCCGGTCACTATACCGCCGCCCGATATGGGGTGCAATGGCGCGCGGCACTTTTGGCAGCCGGGATCACGGGGCGCTAACATATTGTTTTATTGGAAGGTTAACCAAACCGTTGCAAGCTGAGATGTGACGGGAGGCAACGCATAAGAGGTGCCGCACATGAATGAGACCGAGCTGATGTTACAAGGATACGGGCTGACCACCGCTGAGATGATCTACCGGATGCCGGATTATCGCAATGTTCTCAATACCTTCGTCTGGCAGGATTACGATCTTGCCCCGGATTATCCGAAGCTGTTCGAGTTCATCGAATTCTGGCAGGACCAGATCGAGGGGCCGCTGCATTCGGTGCGCTTTACCCATCGGAAAATGATTTCCCCCGGTGAATGGCGCAACGTGGTGGGGGAATTCCCCGTACATTAAGCCACCGGGCTGCCCTTTGCTTTGGCACGAGCCGCCATGATCCAGATGGCGGCGAGGGCCAGGCAGATCAGGCCGTTCCAGCTGGCCATGCTCAGGCCCGCGAAATGCCACGCAGCCTCGTTACACAGCACGATCTGCGGTCCAGATGTAGTGTCGAACAATTCTTCGACCGACAGGCTGCCGACGTCCTGGGCGGCCGACGCGCCGCAAACCTGCGGGCCCTCCCACCAGGCGCGCTCCACGCCGGTATGCAGCAAGGCGATCCCGGCATTGACCAGCATCGACAGCGCACCGAGCCACGCAATCACGGCGTGGGGCACGGCGACCCCGATCACAGCCAGCCCGATGGCAATCCGATGCGGCCAGCGTTGCCACAGGCAAATCACGCAAGGCAGCAGCTCTCCGATATACTGGAACGCCAGCGCCCCGAGAAACAGCGCCAGCGATCCGAAGCCTGCCAGCGCAATCAGGGCCCGGCGGTTGCTCACAAGCCCGCTCACAGGAACCTCAGCACATAAAATCCGCCGCCCAGAAGCAGCACGAACAGGATGAACATAAGGCCAAGGCGCTTCTCGATGAAGTCCTTGATCGGCGCCCCGAACTTCCACAGCAAAGCGGCCACGATGAAGAACCGCAGGCCGCGGGCGACGATCGACGTCACGATAAACGTACCGAGCGGCAGGCCGGTCCAGCCCGACATGATGGTGATGACCTTGTAGGGAAACGGCGTCAGACCGGCGATCAGGACGGGCCAGAAGCCGAAATCGTTGAACTGTTCGTTGAATTGCTCAATCCGCTCGACCTTGCCGAGCGCTTCGAAGATCGGGCGACCGATCTCTTCAAAGGCGAAGTATCCGATGGCGTAGCCCAGAAGCCCGCCGAGAACCGACGCGATCAAACATACTCCCGCGATCACCCAGGCCCGCGACGGGCGCGCGAGGATCATCGGGATCATCAGGACATCGGGCGGGATCGGAAAGACGGAGCTTTCCGCGAAACTCACAATGGCAAGAACCCACAATGCGTGGGGGTGTCCGGCAAAGCCCATGGTCCAGTCGTAAAGGCGGCGCAGCATGGCGGCTCCCCAGAGAAAAAGTCGCGCAACCGGTGCCGTATCCCTGCCGGGGCGTCAAGCGCGGGTCACCGGGCGTTGACGCCGCATCGTGGGGGCGCTAAGCGATCCTCTGGGCCCGCGTGGCGGAATTGGTAGACGCAGGGGATTCAAAATCCCCCGCCGCGAGGCTTGTCGGTTCGAGTCCGACCGCGGGTACCAGTCCATTCGTTTTCCAGAGTCGATATCCGGCGCCGCGCGCCCATTTCAGGCGGTGCTTGGTCCAGGAGCCATTCCGATTCGGCGGGGGTCTTGCTTAACGCCAAAATAGGACCTGACTAAAAGGACAGGTTTTCGTCCGTCACTGGCGTCGAAAACCGCGACAGACTGTTTCGTAGCGTCATTTTCGGGGCCGTTTCCCGGAAGTGGACAATCTTAAACAATCGTAAACGGCGGTGGGTCCGAGTTTTCAACTTCTGCAAGCGTTCCAAAGGTCTTGACGTGGCAATGGGCTCAAGATCATCCGCCGAGCTTTCAGGAAATCGAAACAATAGACCCGGCTTTTGCCAATTTTCATAGCGTCATTGAGCCGATTCCGACCCATTCCGGGGCATATCTCACAAATATTCCCCTTCTAATTTGTGCCAATTCGCGGCTAGTTGAATGCCAGCCCAACTGGGGGGCGATGTCTGCAATACGGCCAAGGGGGCGGCCGCACACGATGTCCACGTAATGGCGTGGGTGGGGTGTTGTCGCCATGGTTCCGATCCTTTTGATCGGACCAGGGTAACGCGAGAATTGGTGTCCTTCTGCCAAAGGATACCGGTCTTTTGGGCGCGGGGTTCTTGCCTTGCGCCGCCTCTCCCGAGTTTGGATCGACGTGTGCGTGCCGTCCCGGGTCGGGTCGTCGTTGCATGTAGTTGATTTGGTATTTGGCGCCCTCCCGGCGGCGCCGCCGGCCCCGTGTCGGCCGTAGGAGCGTACAAGAATGACGAGTTTTGAGAATTCAGCCGCCGGTGGCCATTTCGTGGGCTCATCGAACGTGCTGACTGGGACGGCGGGCAATGACATTGGATTGGCGGACCGCATTGCGCAAGGAGGTGACTTTGGGAACCTCACCCCCTGCTTCACGCCGGGCGCCATGATCGCGACGCCGAAGGGTGAGGTTCCGGTGGAGCGCTTGCGCGACGGCGACAAGGTGATCACGCGCGACAATGGCGTTCAGGAGATCCGCTGGACAGGTATGCGCACCCTGAACCGCCAGGATCTGGCGGAGGCGCCGAACCTCAAGCCGATTCTGATCGCCGCGGGCAGCCTTGGGGATAACCTGCCCGAGCGTGACATGCTCGTCAGCCCCCAGCACCGGATGCTGGTCACCGGCGACGCGTCGCAGCTCCATTTTGACGACAGCGAAGTGCTGGTGGCGGCCCGGCATCTGACCGGCAAAAGTGGCATCACTGTCGTGGATGCGATGCGGATGACCTACATCCACTTCATGTTTGATCGGCACGAGGTCGTGCTGTCGGACGGGGTCTGGACCGAAAGCTTCCAGCCCGGAGATCAAAGCCTCGGCGGCATGGGCAAAGAGGCGTGGGATGAGATGCTCGCCCTGTTCCCGGAGCTGGCGAAGATGGAGGGATTGACGAACTACGCGGCCGCGCGCCGCTCACTTAAGGCTCATGAGGCGAAGCTTTTGCGACTCTGAATGGGCCCAGGGGCCGGACGTTGCTCGCACCACGGACGACCCCCCGGATTGTTGCCATGCGTAACGAGTACCACGGGCGGCATCGGGAAACCGGGCCGTCCGTTTTTTCCCTCAGAGATCGGGACCGGCGACGCGGTTCTAAGGTTTGCCGCGCCAGGCCGCCCAATCCTCGGGCGTGTCAAGATCCGTCGTGGCGCGCTGATCGGTCAGGGGGATCCGCGCCACGTCCCCTGGATGCGCCGCGAGGATTGACTTCGCGCCGTGATCTCCCGTCAGCTTGGACAGGGATTTCAGGTATTTGGAAGAGAACACAACCGGCTGGCCCGGCGTGCCATCGGATCCTGCGGCCTGCACGATCGGCGCCACACCCTGCGCGTGGAGGCTCAGGAGCAGGTGCAGATCGGCGGCCATGATCTCGGGCATATCGGCCAGTACGATCATGGCGGTCGTGCCGGTCAGTCCGCCGACACCCGCCCGGATCGACGCCGCCATTCCGTCGGTGTCCTTAACCTCTACGATCTCCACATCCAGATCCGTCAGCACGGCGCGCCGCTCCGGCTGCCCCGGTCCCAGCACAACCCGGGTCTGCGCAACCTTCGCGCAGCGCTCCGCCATCAACGTCAACAGCGGCCGGTCCTCGACCTGTTCCAGCAGCTTGTCTGTCCCCCGCATCCGCGACGACGTCCCCGCGGCCAACAAGACGATGATGGCCTGCGCGGCCATATCAGCCGCGCATCCGGGCGTTGTCGGCATCGAAAAGGGGTGTTGTCGCCAAACGGGCCGGGCGCATCTGGCCGAGGATTTCGATCTCAACCTCAAGCCCGTCGACGGCGCGATCGCGCGGCACAAACCCCATCGCAACCGAGCAACCGGCGGTATGGGAATAGCCGCCCGACGTGCAGAAGCCCTGAACCGCGCCGTCGATCCAGATCGGCTCGTAGGCCACGACGTCGGCGTCGGCCGCATCCACAATAAAGGCACAGAGCTGGCGGTTTGGTGGGCTGGCGCGTTCGGTTTCCGCCGCGGCCCGCCCGATGAAATCGGTGTTTTTCTTGAAGGAGACGAAGCGATCCAGCCCGGTTTCCGCGGGCGTGTAATCGGGTGAGAACTCCCGCATCCAGGACCCAAAGAATTTGTCCAGCCTAAGGCTCATCATCGCGCGCATGCCGAACGGTTTCATTCCAAAAGGCTGGCCCGCCTGCCACAACACATCCCAAAGCGCCCGCTGTTCCATTGCATCGACATAGATCTCATAGCCCAGATCCCCGGTGTAGCTGACCCGCTGCACAATGGCCGTGCTGAGCCCGATGGTCAGCTGGCGCACATCCATGAACGCCATGTCGCCTACATCCTGCCGGGCGACGGCTTGCAGAACGTCGCGCGCCTTCGGTCCGGCGATCTGAAAGCCGGTGCGGCGGTCCGAGACGTTGTCGAGCACCACATCGCCGTCCGGTTCGTGTCCCATGAACCAGCGCATGTGATAATCCTGCGCGCCGTAGGATCCGGTTAGCTGGAAATGCGTCTCCGACAGGCACGTGACTGTAAAATCGCCGATAATTTTGCCCTTCTGGGACAGCATCGGCGTCAGCGACAGCCGCCCGGGCTGCGGAATGCGTCCCGCCATGATTCGGTCCAGCCAGGCCCGCGCGCCGGGGCCTTGCACGTCATACTTGCCGAAATTCTGTACCTCGTTGATGCCCACCGCCTCGCGCACGGCCTTCACTTCCCGCGCCGTCGCGTCCCACGCATTGGACCGCCGGAAGGACGGCGTCTCGTATCGCGGCTCCTTTTCTTGTCCTACCGCGTCGCTACTTGAGGACCAGCCCTCGGCGAAGTAATTCGGCACTTCCAGCCCGTATTGCTGCCCCCAGACGGCGCCCATGCTGTCAAACACGTCATACATCGGTGTGGTACGGAAGGGCCGGGCGGCGGGCATTTCTTCGTTGGGATAGACCACGGAAAACCGCGTCTGATAATTCTCGATCACCTTGGGCAGCGTGTAGCCCGGCGTGATAATGCGCCCGAAGCGGGCGACATCCATCGCCATGACATCGCGCTCCGCCTCGCCCTCGATCATCCATTGCGCGAGGCTCAGGCCCACGCCACCGCCCTGGCTGAATCCGGCCATCACACCGCAGGCGGACCAGTAGTTGCGCAGGCCCGGCACCGGGCCGACCAGCGGGTTCCCGTCGGGCGCGAAAGTGAACGGCCCGTGGATGACCGACTTGATCCCGGCGCGTTCGAGAACCGGGAAGCGGTTGTAGGCAAACGCAATCGAATCTTCGATCTTGTCGAAATCATCGGGCAGCAATTCGTGGCCGAACTCCCACGGCGTACCATCGACAGCCCAGGGGCGGCAGGTTTTCTCATAGAAGCCGATACAGAGCCCCCGGCCTTCTTGTCTAAGATAGCTTTCGCCCGCCGGATCCATGACATGGGGATGCTCAACTTCGCGCTCATAGATCTCGGGCGTTTCCTCCGTGACGAGGTATTGGTGCTCCATCGGATGTAGGGGCAGGTAACAGCCCGCCATCGCCGCCACTTCGCGCGCCCAAAGGCCCGCAGCGTTAACCACGTGTTCTGCTACAAGAGTGCCTTGATCCGTCACGATCTCCCACGATCCATCCACACGAGGCTTCGTCTCCAACACCTTGGTATTAAGGTGAATTTCCGCCCCGCCCATTCGCGCCGCCTTGGCATATGCATGGGTCGTGCCCGACGGGTCCAGATGCCCATCCAGCGGGTCGTAGAGTGCGCCGAGAATGCCATCGGTATTGGTAATCGGCGCCAGCGCCTTGATCTCCTCCGGACCGACGATTTCGGTCTCCAATCCCATGAAGCGGTGCTTGGCGCGCTCGGCCTTGAGCATGTCGAGACGCTCCGGCGTGTCGGCCAGCGTCACGCCACCCACATGGTGCAACCCGCACGACAGGCCGGTCAGCTCCTCCAGCTCCCGGTAGAGCCGGATCGTGTAGCCCTGCAGCGCGGCCATATTGGTGTCGCCGTTCAACGTGTGAAACCCGCCCGCCGCGTGCCAGGTGGAGCCCGATGTCAGCTCGGAGCGCTCCAGAAGCACCACATCGGACCAGCCCAGTTTGGTCAGGTGGTAGGCGACGGAACAGCCGACGACGCCGCCGCCGATGATGCAGACACGGGTGTGGGATTTCATGGGCGGCCTCCGGTATCGTTCGGCTCATCTGAGGGTAGGGGGCGCGGCGCGGCAAGCCGGAAAGCGACACCGATGCGTCGCGCTTTGGCCTCGCGGTCGGATGCCTCCGGCGGGAGTTTTTGGCCAAGATGAACGGGTAAGCGCGGCGTCTGTTTCAGCGGTCGGCCAAGTGGTCTTCGAGAAGCGCACGCACGGCATCGCGCGGGACGTCACCCGTGACAAAGGCGTCGCCGATGCCCCGCGCGAGGATGAATCGGAGCTGGCCATCGACCACCTTCTTATCCTGCGCCATCAGGCCCAGAAGCGCTTCGGCGTCGGGCAGGGGGCCGTCGATATCCTTCAGGTCGCGTTTCATTCCCATGGCGCTCAGATGTTCGCGGACACGGCTTGGATCCTCCTGCGCGCAGAGGCCGAGCCGGGCCGAGAGATCGAAGGCCAGCGCGCAGCCGATGGCCACCCCTTCACCGTGGAGCAGCCGGTCGGAATAGCCGGTTGTGGCTTCCAGCGCGTGGCAGAACGTGTGGCCGAGATTCAGGAGCGCGCGATCCCCCTGTTCCGTTTCGTCCCGCGCGACGATATCGGCCTTCATTTGGACCGAGCGGCGCACCGCCTCCTGACGCAAAGTGGCATCTCCGGTGGCCAGCGTCGGGCCATTGTCCTCGAGCCAGGAGAAGAATGCCGCATCTCGCAGCATCCCGTATTTCGCCACTTCGCCGTAGCCCGCCAGGAAATCACGGGCGGTCAGCGTGCCGAGCACGTCGATATCCGCCAGAACCAGCGACGGCTGATGAAACGCGCCGATCAGGTTCTTGCCGTGACTGGAATTGATGCCGGTCTTGCCGCCGACGGAGCTGTCGACCTGGGCCAGAAGCGAGGTGGGGATCTGCACGAAGCGGATGCCGCGGCGGTGGATTGCGGCGGCAAAGCCCACCAGATCGCCGATCACGCCGCCACCGAAGGCCACCACAACATCGCGGCGCTCCACCTTTTCCGACAGGAGCCAATCGGCGACGCGCTGCAGATGCGGCCAGGATTTCGTGCTTTCCCCCGAGGGCAGGATCAGGGACGCGGCATCGATACCTGCCGCCCGTAGGCCGTGGGTCAGGGCGTCGAGGTGGAGGGCGGCGACACGCTCCTCGGTGACGATCCACACCTTTGGTCGTGCCAGATGCGGCGCGATCCGCGCACCCGCCTCAGCCAAGAGGCCCTGGCCGATCTGCACGTCATACGCCCGGTCCCCCAGCGGAACATGGACCACATCCATCACGATCCCCCCGCGCGAGCGGTTCGAACGACGGTGCCAGAGCGCTCCAGAATGTCCATGACGCGCGCCGCCGTCTGCGCGATGGACCACGCGGCTCGCACCGTGACCTTCTCCGGGGCCAATGCGTAGAACGGCGTGCGCGTGGCCAGCAATTCGGCGAGGGTGGCTTTCGGGTCGCCGGTGCGCAGCAGCGGGCGGTGTGCCTTGTGCTTCACGCGGCTCCACAGCAGGTCGAGATCGGCCTCCAGCCACACAACGGTGGATTTTTCCAACAACATCTCGCGATTGGACGCCGACAGCCATGCGCCGCCGCCCGTCGACAGGATACAGGGCGGTCCATCGAGCAGCCGTGCGATCACCTGACCCTCTTTCTCGCGAAAGAACGGCTCGCCGTATTTCTCGAAAATCTCGGCGATGGTGAGTTGCGAGGATAGCACGATCTCCGCGTCCGAATCGCGGATCTCCACGCCCAGCCTGGCCGATAAAGCACGCCCGATCGCGGTCTTGCCCGCGCCCATCATGCCAATCAGCACAACGCTGCGCGTCAGCCGCAAGTCCTGCTGTGGCACGCTTTCGCCCATCACTGAAAATTGTCCCCCCCGGCTGGCAAATTCCCGCCGTCCATGGCTTATAGTGAAATTCAACCGGCGGCAAACGCCGATCGGCCGCGCGCGGGGCGGGCCGGACATCTTCAGGGGGCATCGGGCCAGGTCCATGGGGCGCATTCTTATCCTTTTGATTTGCATTGCCTTTCTGGGGTTACTGGGCCTGATTGGTTATGCCTATTCCGGGTTCATGCGCCCGGACGTTCAAAGCGTGACGGAGCCTGTGACGCTGGATGTGGATTGATCGGATCAAAACCCCGCTTCTGGCCGGATTGCTCGGCGGCGTAATGGCCGTTGGCGTGGCCCATGGGCAGGAGAATGCGCGCGATCTGCCGCCCCTTGGCACGCCGGACTGGTTGTCCGATGCGATCACCCGGCCCCATGCGAATGTAGCCACCGATGCCTCCGTGCCCACGGTGACGGTCCTGCCGCTTGATGCGGTGCAGTTGGACGCGGTCGGGCTGCTCCCGGCCTCGATCACCGGATTGCCGCGGGACCTCTGGGGCGCGTCCGAAACGACGGTGCTGGCCGATCTTCTGCGTCGCCAACCGATCCAGGGCCTGCCCGCGATGCAGAGCTTCACTGAAACGCTTGCCCTGGCCGAGCTTGATCCGCCCCGGGATGCGCCGCCTGAGGGCGCCGATCTGTTCCTGGCGCGGGTTGACATGCTGCTGGCGCGCGGTGCGCTGGATCCGGCCCAGGCCCTGATGGAGCGGGCCGACCCGACCCTGCCTGCGATCTTTCGCCGCTGGTTCGATGTTTCGCTGCTGACCGACCATTCCGAGCGCGCCTGTTCGGCGATGAATGCCAATCCCGATATCGCCCCCACCTTTCCGGCCCGGATTTTCTGCCTGGCCCGGGGCGGGGATTGGTCGGCCGCTGCCCTGTCGCTTGGCACCGGTGAGGCTCTGGGCCGGATCACCGAGGAAGAGGCGGATCTGATCGCGCGCTTCCTTGATCCCGAGCTGTTCGAAGGTGAGCCGCCGCTGCCGCAGGACCCGACCCTGACGCCGCTGGAATTCCAGATGCGCGTGGGCATTGCCGAGCGCCCCGACGCCACCGATTTGCCGCTCGCCTTCGTGCATGCGGACCTCTCGGCCCTTGCCGGGTGGCGGGCGCAGCTGGATGCTGCCGAGCGGCTCACCCGGTCCGGCGCGATCGAGCCGCAGCAATGGTTGGCGATCTACACGGCGCGCTCCCCGTCGGCCTCCGGCGCGGTCTGGGACCGCGTCGCCGCGGTGCAGGCGCTCGATACCGCGCTGTTGGCCGGGGATGCGGTGGAAACCAGCAATCGCCTCGGGCCGGCCTGGCGCGCGGTGGAAGAGGCGGGGCTGGAAGTGGCCTTTGCCGACATCTACGCCGAACGCCTGCTGCGCACGCCATTGGTGGGGGAGGCGGGTATCCTGGCCCGTCGCGTCGGCCTGCTGTCACCGCTTTATGAACAGGTGGCGCAATCCGCCGTCGCCCAGAGTGCGGAGGAGCGCTTCGCCTTTGCCATCGCGCGGGGCCTGCCGCCCGAACCCGATACGGCGCTGGATGCGACCGCCCGCGCCCTGGCCGCCGCTTTCGCGGAAGACCTGCCGCCCCATCGCTACAGCGATTACGTGGCGCAAAACCGACTGGGGGAGGCGCTCTTGCGGGCTTCGCTCGTTCTTGGGCGCGGTGGCACGGATGCCAATGACCTCACCGATGCGCTGGTGCTGTTCCGCTCCGTCGGGTTGGAGGATGTGGCGCGCCGCGCTGCGCTGCAAATCCACCTTATGCGGGGCTGACGCCATGGCCGGGCCCGCCCAGGACGCCGATTGGATCGCCCTCTATCTCGATGCGGCCGCCGCCGAACAGGGCGCCGCGCGCAACACGCTGCTGGCCTATGGCCGCGACTTGCAGGATGCAATGGGCTGGCTGGCCCGACGCGGCGGGTTTGCCGGTGCGGATCGCGCGACGCTGGAGGCCTATGTCGTAGGCCTTGAGGCGGACGGGCTTGCCGCCTCAACCCGCGCGCGGCGGCTGTCATCGCTCAAACAGCTCTACCGGTTCGCCTACGAAGAAGGCTGGCGCAATGACAATCCCACGTTGCACATCACCGGCCCAGGGCGGTCGCGCAAACTGCCCTCGACCCTCAGCATCGCAGAGGTCGACGCGCTGTTGGACGCCGCCGAAACCCATGGCCGCACCGAAGGCGACCGCCTGCGCAACCACTGCCTGATGCAGATCCTGTACGCCACGGGCCTGCGCGTGACCGAACTTGTGTCACTGCCGGTCGCCGCCCTGCGCGGCGATCCGCAGATGCTGCTGGTGCTTGGCAAGGGCGGCAAGGAGCGCATGGTGCCACTGTCGCCGCCGGCCCGCGCCGCGATCACAGTCTGGCTCGCCCATAGGGACGCCGCCGAGGATCACGCCCGGCTCCAGACCGGGGCAAAACCCAGCCCCTTCGCCTTCCCATCTCGTGGCAAATCCGGCCACCTGACGCGGGTGCGCTTCTTTACCCTGATCAAGGAATTGAGCGCGCAGGCGGGTATCGACCCCGCGCAGGTCACTCCCCATACGCTGCGCCACGCCTTCGCCACCCATCTGTTGCAAAACGGTGCGGACCTCCGCGCGATTCAGACGCTTCTGGGCCATGCCGATATCGCGACAACCGAGATCTACACGCATATTCTCGATGAACGCCTGCGCCAGCTCGTCCTTGAAAAACACCCGCTGGCCCGCACCGACTGAACCCCTTTCTCGCTTCAACCCTCCTCGTGCCATCCACCTGCCGCATCCACCGCGCTCACGGCATCCCTTGAATGGCCCGCCCCGCGCCCCCATAACCCACCGATGGATACCGATCTTCCCTTGCCCGAACCGTCTGCCCTTGCCGATCCCTCCACCTGGATCATCGCGGCCGTCATCCTATTTCTTCTGGTCTGTTCCGGCTTCTTTTCCGGCTCGGAAACCGCGCTGACGGCGGCCTCGCGCGGCAAGCTGCGCTCAATGGTCGACAAGGCCGAGCGCGGCGGGAAGGGCGCGCAACGGGCACTCGACCTCAAAGAAGACAATGAACGCCTGATCGGCGGCATCCTTCTGGGCAACAACCTCGTCAACATCCTGGCCACGTCGCTGGCCACGGCGCTTTTCACCGCGCTTCTGGGGGAGGGCGGCGTGGCGGTGGCCACCCTGGTGATGACGGCGCTGGTGCTGATCTTCGCCGAGGTGTTGCCCAAGACCTACGCGATCAACAATCCCGAAACGTCCGCCGCCCGTATTGCGCGGCCCATCGGCCTTATCATCGCGGTGATGGCGCCTGTGGTGGCCGTTGTACGCTTCCTGGTGCGCGGTGTGTTGCGGATCTTCGGCCTGCGGATCGAGGCGGGCGCCAACATGTTGTCGGTTCGCGAGGAGATCATGGGGGCGCTCTCCATCGGACGGGAAGAAGGCTCGGTGGAAAAGGAACATCGCGACCGTCTTCTGGGCGCGCTTGACCTGCACGAACGCACGGTCGAGGAAATCATGCTCCACCGCTCGCAGATCGAAATGATCGATGCCGATGCCGATCCCGAAGAGATCCTGAGCCAGGCGCTGGAATCGCCCCATACGCGCCTGCCGGTCTTCAAGGACGATCAGGAAAATATCGTGGGTGTGGTCCATGCCAAGGACCTGCTGCGCGCGATCGACAGGCTGACGCGCGGTGACCAGGCCCAGGGATTGGCCAAATTCGACATCGCCGATGTGGCGATGAAGCCCTATTTCGTGCCCGAAACCACCACGCTCGACGATCAGATGCGGCAATTCCTGCGGCGCCACACGCATTTTGCGCTGGTCGTGGATGAATACGGTGCGCTTGGCGGCCTCATCACGCTTGAGGACATCCTTGAGGAGATCGTGGGGGAGATCACGGACGAATTCGACACGCCGGATGCGCCCGTGCTCAAAACCGATGCCGCCGGAAACATCACAATCGATGGCGCGATGACGATCCGGGACCTGAACCGCGCCACCGATTGGACACTGCCCGACGAAGAGGCCAACACCGTCGCCGGCCTCGTGATCCACGAGGCGCAGACCATTCCGCTGCCGGGGCAATGCTTTGCCTTCCACGGCTTCCGGTTCGAGGTTGCCGGGCGGGAGCAGAACCGCCTGACGCAATTGAAAATCCGGCGGCTTTGATCTGCGCGGCCCAAGCGCGCCTCAGTCAGTTCCGCGATACGGCTCCACGTATTGGAGCGCCATGTCCCAGGGGAAGAAGATCCAGGTATCCTGGCTGACGCCGGTGATGAAGGTATCCACCATCGGCTCGCCCGCCGGTTTGGCATAGACCGTCGCGAAATGGGCGTTGGGATAGGTCTTGCGCACAAGTTCCAGTGTCTTGCCGCTATCGACCAGATCATCGACCACGAGAATGCCGGTCCCGTCGCCCATGACATCCGCATCGGGGGCTTTCAGTACCTTCGCCTCGCGCCGCTGATCGGCTTTGCCGCCGCCGGAATGATACGACATGACCGAGATCGTATCGACGGTGCGGATATCCAATTCCCGCGCTACGATCATGGCCGGGGCCATCCCGCCACGGGTGATGGCTACAACCGCGCGCCAGGCTCCATCATCGGGTCCGCGTCCATCGAGGCGCCAGGCCAGGGCGCGGCTGTCACGGTGGATCTGATCCCAAGAGATGTGGAACCCTTTTTCGTGGGGAAGTCGCGTGGTCATGTCTCAGCCTCGTTCCAGTAGCAGCCTCAGCCCAAGCGCGCCCAGGACGCCCGCGGCGATCCGGTCGAAGACCGGCTTGGCATTCAGATAACGCCTGCGCACTACCCCCGTCGAGAGGGCAATCGCAAGCGCCGGTTGGATCACGAGCTCCACGCTCAGATGGTTGAGGTATATCAGGGCCTTGTCGGCCGATGTTAAACTTGCGGGAAAGATCACGACGATCACGGCCGCTGCAAACAGAACGGATTTCGGATTGGCCAGATTCACCAGCATCCCCTGGCGAAAGGCGCGGCCCCGGCTGGCTGTTGCGACAGCAGAAATCGGGGCCCGGGCGAGGCGCCACGTCTGCACTGCGATCCAGATCAGATACGCCGCACCACCCAGTTTCACCGCCGTATAGGCCCACGGGAACAACGAGAACAGCGCATCCAGCCCCAGAAGGGCCGCGAGGGTCCAGAGAGACGCCATCGCCGCAAGGCCCATGGCCGCGGCGATCCCCGCGGCGCGGCCCTCTGCCATGGAGGTGCGGATCAGGAACAGGAGCGATGGCCCCGGCGATGCAATCGCGGCCAGAAGCGTCAGGTTGAAGGCCAGCAGGTGTTCCCAACCGATGGTCATGGTGCCGTCCCTAGCGGATCACTCGCCCTTCTTGTCCAACGACATGTCCGGCGCCTCGGGGTTTTTCATGCCGATCACATGATAACCCGCATCGACGTGGTGGATTTCTCCGGTCACGGCGCTGCCCAGATCGCTCAGCAGATAGAGGGCGGATTTGCCCACCTCATCTTGCGTCACCGTCCGGCGCAGGGGCGAGTTGTTCTCGTTCCATTTCAGGATGTAACGAAAGTCGCCGATCCCCGAGGCCGCCAGCGTCTTGATCGTGCCCGCGCTGATCGCGTTCACGCGGATGCCGTCGCGGCCCAGATCCTCGGCCAGATACATGACACTCGCCTCCAGCGCCGCCTTGGCCACCCCCATGACGTTGTAATGCGGCATAACCCGCTCCGCGCCATAATAGGTGAGCGTCAGGAGACTGCCGCCATTATTCATCATCTTCTCGGCGCGCTGACACACGGCGGTGAAGGAGTAGACGGAGATGTTCATCGTCATCTCGAAATTGGCGGGGCTGGTTTCAACATACCGCCCGCGCAATTCGTTTTTGTCCGAAAATCCAATGGCATGGACAACGAAGTCAAGGTTGCCCCATTCGGCCTGCAAGGTTTCGAACAAGGCATCGAGCGAGGCTTCGTCGCCCACGTCACACGGGATCACCAGGGATGATCCGACCTGCTCGGCCAACGGCCCCACACGTTTCAGCAGCGCGTCGCCCTGATAGGAAAACGCCAGATCCGCGCCTTCCGCCGCGACGGCCTTTGCAATGCCCCAAGCAATGGACTTGTCGTTGGCGAGCCCCATGATCAGCCCGCGTTTGCCTTCCATCAGACCCATTGCATGTCCCATCGTGTCAGTCTTGTTGATCTCTCGTAGGCCATGTCCCGCAGGGCTTCAAGACAAGGTGGCCCTTGCCGACCCGCCGCGCGACGGCTAGCTCAAGGGCGCACAGACGGGGCAGGAGGGCCGGATATGGCAGAGCGCGGCGGGATTTTTGCGGGCGACGATCCGTTTGCAATCGCACAGGCCTGGATGGCGGAGGCCGAGGCGGTGGAGCCCAATGACGCCAACGCCATTGCCCTGTCGACGGTCGATCCCGACGGGATGCCGAATGCGCGGATGGTTCTGCTCAAGGAGATCGAGGCGCCCGGTGCGGGGCAGGGCGCGTTTGTGTTCTACACCAATTATGGCTCGGCCAAGGGGCGCGAGATCGAAGCCACCGGCAAGGCCGCCTTCGTGATGCATTGGAAGAGCCTCCGGCGCCAGATCCGCGTGCGCGGCGTGACCGAGCGCGAGGACGGGGCCCAGGCCGACGCCTATTACGCATCCCGCTCCCTCAAGAGCAGGCTCGGGGCCTGGGCCTCGGATCAATCGCGGCCGCTGTCGGGCCGCACGGCCCTGATGGCGGAGGTTGCGAAAGTGGCTGCGGAGCATGGGGCCAACCCTGCGCGCCCGCCATTCTGGGGCGGATTTCGCATCAAGCCGCTTGAAATCGAGTTCTGGGCCGACGGCGCGTTCCGGCTCCATGACCGCTTTCAGTGGCGTCGCAAAACGGTAAGTGACGCCTGGGACGTGAAGCGCCTGAACCCCTGATTGACGGGCGCGTAACCCGACAAGTGTGTTGCTAATCTGCAAGTATGCCCGTTCCGGGCCGGTTTCCGCCGTGCTTGACCACATTTACCCTTGTCTAACGATAATTCGCGCGGTCGGTTAATAAAGATTAACAAGTTGGGACATAATCGTGGGTTTTGAACAGGACGCTGCGGTCGTCACTCCGGTCGCGGGACGCGTCAAATGGTTTGATGCGACGAAAGGCTTCGGATTCGTCGTCGATGATTTCGGCGGCCCCGATATCCTGCTCCACGCGAACGTGTTGCGCAGCTATGGCCGCAGCTCGATCTCCGAAGGTGCGCGTGTCCGACTGAAGGCGCAGGCCACCGGTCGTGGCCTTCAGGCCGTCGAGGTTCTGTCCGTATCTTCTCCCGATATCGATGAGCTTGAACCGGGCGAGTCCAAGATCGAAATGCCGGACGTGAGCAATGTGCCGTTCGAGCCCGCCCGCATGAAATGGTTCGACAAGGCCAAGGGCTTCGGCTTTGCCAACGTCTTCGGAAAGCCGGAAGACGTTTTCGTCCATGTCGAGGTTCTGCGCCACTGCGGTTTCTCCGAGCTTCAGCCCGGCGAGGCGGTTGCGATCAAGGTCGTGGACGGCCCGCGCGGCAAGATGGCGGCCAAGGTCAGCGTCTGGGGCGAGACCTGAGCTGTCACACGGCTTTGTGCGGCACCGACCATTGCGCGTGACGGACGCCTTTGCCATGGTCCGGCCATGACGAAACACACCTCCATTCTTGCCGCGATCGCAATGATCGCCGGGTTGGCCGCGGCGCCGGCTCTGGCAATCTGCAATGACGACCGGGTTGAACTGCGCGGCGATTGGGGATCGATCCGGTTTCGCGTGGCCGTCGCCGATGAACCCCGCGAACGGGCCGAGGGCCTGATGCATGTGGAAGAGATGCCGCGGCTGGCTGGCATGCTCTTTGTCTATGAACGCCCGCAATCGGTCTCGTTCTGGATGGAAAACACCCTGATCCCGCTCGACATGATCTTCGCGGATGAGACGGGGCTTGTGCGCCACGTCCATTCCAACGCCGTGCCGCTGGACCGCACGCCCATCCCCGGTGGCGGTGACGACATTCAGTATGTGCTCGAGATCAATGGCGGGCTTGCCGAGGATTTCGGGATCGGTGCGGGCACGGAGCTGCGCCACCCGAGTATTGCCCAGGAGGGTGCCGTTTGGCCCTGCCAGGAGTAACAGGGGCTTGCACATCGCCCCCCGCCCCCGATAAGAGCGCATCAGTCGGGGTGTAGCGCAGCCTGGTAGCGCGTCTGTTTTGGGTACAGAAGGTCGTGAGTTCGAATCTCGCCTCCCCGACCATTTCCCTCAAATCCACTAAATCTGGTGTCATATGCGGCCGCTGCCCCCCTGATCTGGTGCGCATCGGCGGATTTATGTGGCAATTCGACGACATGTTGGGGTGAGACTCGCGGGGCACGAACGCCGCGTTCCGGGCCGCGATCCGAGAAGTTAATCTCAATCCATCACTTACGCTTTTTCGCCTATCCCGCCCGGTTTAAAGGAAAACCCTTTGCGTGTCGGTGTTGCCGGGGCGCGCAGAGAATCAAGGTGCGCGCGATGCGGCGAGCGACGCTAGGTAATTTCAAGGAAAAAAACCGGAGGTATATGACAAAAATATGATTGACCCGATTGGTCAAGACACGCCAAGTTGTGCAGGCCGATGCAAGCACTACTACATATAGCGCAGCCCGGCGGGGGCAGAGGGTAACCTCAGCAAACGACAATCGAAGATCACAAGCCGAGCACGGGGCGTCCGTGCGCGACCGTGATTGTGTGCGTCCGGCGCAGGCCGGTGCCCCAGATGTGTTTGACGGTCAGAGGGCAGAAGACCCTGGCAGACCGCCGTGAAGTTAAATGGGGCCCGGGCGCTCCGGGCGATATGAGGCAGATGCAATGAAGATTGAACGGCGATTTACCCGCGACGGCGCAGACGTATATGCGGATCTGGATTTCACGACGACCGTGTCGGAGATCCGGAACCCCGACGGGACAATCGTGTTCAAGCTTGACGACGTTGAAGTGCCCTCCAGCTGGAGTCAGGTGGCCTCCGACGTGATCGCACAGAAGTATTTCCGCAAGGCCGGTGTGCCTGCTGCCACCAAGCCTGTGAAGGAAAAAGGCGTACCCGTATTCCTTCAGCGCCACGTGGCCGACGAAAAGGCGCTGGAGGCTATGCCGGAGGACCAGCGTTATGGTGGCGAAACGTCCGCCAAGCAGGTCTTCCGGCGCCTCGCAGGCGCTTGGGCCTACTGGGGCTGGAAGGGCGGCTACTTCACCACCGAATCCGACGCGCAGGCATATTTCGACGAGATGCAGCTTATGCTGGCGCGCCAGATGGCGGCGCCGAACTCTCCGCAATGGTTCAACACCGGCCTTCACTGGGCCTACGGCATCGACGGCCCCGCCCAAGGCCACCACTACGTCGACTACAAGACCGGCAAGCTGACCAAATCCACCTCCAGCTACGAGCACCCGCAGCCCCATGCCTGCTTCATCCAGGGTGTGAAGGACGATCTGGTGAATGACGGCGGCATCATGGACCTCTGGGTGCGCGAGGCACGCCTCTTCAAATACGGCTCCGGCACCGGCACCAACTTTTCCCAGCTGCGTGCGGAAGGCGAGAAGCTGTCGGGTGGCGGCAAATCCTCCGGCCTGATGGGGTTCCTGAAAATCGGCGACCGGGCTGCCGGTGCGATCAAGTCGGGCGGGACCACCCGTAGAGCCGCGAAAATGGTTATCGTCGATGCCGATCACCCGGATATCGAAGAATTCATCGACTGGAAGGTGTTGGAAGAGCAGAAAGTGGCCTCCATCGTCGCTGGCTCCAAGATGCACGAGAAGATGCTCAATGGCATTTTTGCGGCCATCAAAACCTGGGATGGCGCGCTTGAAGATGCCGTCGACCCGACGAAGAACGATGCGCTGAAGCAGGCCATCCGCGAGGCAAAGAAGGTCGCGATCCCCGAAACCTACGTCAAGCGGGTGCTGGATTACGCCAAGCAGGGCCATACCAGCATCGAGTTCCCGACCTACGATACCGATTGGGACAGCGAAGCCTACAACTCCGTTTCCGGCCAGAATTCCAACAATTCCATCCGCGTAACCGATGCTTTCCTGAAAGCGGTTGAAAATGACGAGATGTGGGAATTGGTGAACCGCAAGGACGGGACAATCGCCAAGGAAATCAAGGCGCGCGATCTTTGGGAAAAGGTTGGCCACGCTGCCTGGGCCTGCGCCGATCCCGGCATCCAATACCATGACACCGTCAATGCCTGGCACACCTGCCCGGAGGATGGTCCGATCCGCGGCTCCAACCCGTGCTCGGAATACATGTTCCTCGACGATACGGCCTGTAACCTGGCCTCGATGAACCTGCTGACGTTCTATACAGGCGGCACGTTCGACGCCGAAAGCTACATGCATGCCTGCCGCCTGTGGACCCTGACGCTCGAAATCTCCGTCATGATGGCGCAGTTCCCGTCCAAGGAAATCGCACAGCTCAGCTACGATTTCCGGACGCTCGGCCTTGGCTACGCCAATATCGGCGGCCTGCTGATGAATATGGGCTACGGGTACGACAGCGAAGAGGGCCGCGCGCTCTGCGGGGCGCTGACTGCGATCATGACCGGGGTAGCCTATGCGACCTCCGCCGAGGTGGCGTCGGAACTCGGGCCCTTCGACGGCTTCGCCAAGAACCGCGAACACATGCTCCGCGTGATGCGCAACCACCGCAACGCCGCCTACGGCAAGACCGACGGCTATGAGGACGTCAACGTGAACCCGGTCGCGCTGGATCAGGTGAACTGTCCCGACAGCAAGCTGGTTGAGCTGGCCAAGCAGGCCTGGGACGAGGCGCTGACGCTTGGCGAACAGCATGGCTATCGCAACGCCCAAGCCACCGTCATCGCGCCCACCGGCACGATCGGCCTGGTCATGGATTGCGACACAACCGGGATCGAGCCCGACTTCGCCCTGGTGAAGTTCAAGAAGCTCGCCGGTGGTGGTTATTTCAAGATCATCAACCGCTCGGTCCCCGGATCCCTTGAAGCCATGGGATATTCCAGCGCCCAGATCGAGGAAATCATCGCCTATGCGGTGGGCCACGGCACCCTGGGCCAGGCCCCCGGAATCAACCACACCAGCCTGATTGGCCACGGCTTCGGCCCCGCGGAGATCGAGAAGATCGAAGCCGCCCTGCCGCAGGCCTTCGACATTCGTTTCGTCTTCAACCAATGGACCCTGGGCGCCGAGTTCTGCACCCAAACCCTTGGTATCCCGGCGGAAAAACTGAACGATCCCACCTTTGACCTGCTGCGCCATCTTGGCTTCTCCAAGGCCGAGATCGAGGCCGCGAACGATCACGTCTGTGGGACCATGACCTTGGAGGGCGCGCCGTTCCTCAAGGATGAACACCTCGGCGTGTTCGACTGTGCGAACCCGTGCGGGAAGAAGGGCAAGCGCTACCTCAGCGTGGACTCACACATCCACATGATGGCAGCCGCCCAATCCTTCATCTCGGGTGCAATCTCCAAGACGATCAACATGGCCAATCACGCCACGATCGAGGATTGCCAGAAGGCCTATGAGCTCTCCTGGTCCCTCGGCGTGAAGGCCAATGCGCTCTACCGCGACGGCTCCAAACTGTCCCAACCTCTGGCCGCAGCGCTGGTCGAGGATGACGACGAGGCCGCCGAAATCCTGGAAACCGGCACCAACCACGAAAAGGCGCAAGTGCTGGCCGAGAAGGTGATCGAGAAGGTCATCGTCAAGGAAATCGCCCGCGGGCGCGAAAAGATGCCCCAGCGCCGCAAGGGCTATACCCAGAAAGCGATTGTGGGTGGCCACAAGGTCTACCTGCGCACGGGCGAGTATGAAGACGGCCAGTTGGGCGAGATCTTCATCGACATGCACAAGGAAGGCGCGGGCTTCCGCGCGATGATGAACAACTTCGCCATCGCGGTCTCCGTCGGCCTGCAATACGGCGTGCCACTGGACGAATTCGTGGATGCCTTCACCTTCACCAAATTCGAACCCTCGGGCATGGTGCAGGGCAACGAGACGATCAAGAACGCCACCTCGATCCTCGATTACATCTTCCGCGAGCTTGCCGTCAGCTACCTCGACCGCACCGATTTGGCCCATGTGGCCCCGGAAGGCGCGAGCTTCGATGATGTGGGCCGCGGCGCGGAAGAGGGTGTCTCGAATGTCCGCGAAGTGCCCGACAGCCGGGCAGCCTCGGCCGTGGACGTCCTGAAACAGGTCGCCTCCACCGGCTATCTCCGCAACCGCGCGCCGCAAGAGCTGTTCGTGTTGCAGGGCGGGCAGGACCCGGTCGCGGTGCTGGAATCCCTCGTGCCGGAAACCAAGGGCGGCGGCACCATCGCGGCGGCGGCGTCCACCACGGCGGTCACCACCGGAACGGTCTCGATGGACGCCCGGACGAAGGCAAAGATGCAGGGCTATGAAGGCGAAGCCTGCGGCGAATGCGGCAACTACACGCTCGTTCGCAACGGCACCTGCATGAAGTGCAACACCTGCGGCGCGACGTCTGGGTGTAGCTGAACGAAATTGAGGGTCGAGGATCGGCGTTGGCGCGCCGATCCCCCGCCCATCCTGCAAGAGCCTAGTACGCTGCAGGACAAGCAAATTCGGCCCATTCGGGTCGATGATAGACGGAGACCACGGTCGAATTGGCAGATCAATAGCGTGCTGAACAACTCACAGGCTTACTACCAACAAATGCTCGGAGTCTGTGGAGAAGAAGGAGCTTTGCAATGGCAAAGAATCCAAATCACTGGACCTCGCCTCGTTCCGACGGACGGTGGGAATCACAACGAGAAGGAAGTGAACGCCCAACTCGCGTGTTCGATACACAAGCTGACGCTTGGGATTTCGCACGAGGCCAAGCCCGGCGCGATGGCGGCGAGGCCTTCCTTCAAGGTCGCAATGGTAGGATCCGGGAACGGAACACCTACGGCGACGACCCTTACCCACCAGCGGGTTAGGGGAAATCATCGGGTACGCGGGGTCCTCACCATTCCTCGCGCACCTGAAATCCGGGGCGGGTGCGCTCGCCCCTGACGCGGATCAGGCCGCAGGCAGAACACTCGGGCAGTAAATATCAGAGCCTGATCAGCGAACCTTGGGGGTCCTTCGGGACCCCCATTTTTCTTTTGGGGCCCGTCATTTCCCGCCCAACGGCGCGCCTTGCCGCTGTCACCAAGTCCGGCGATAGTCCCCCCATGTTCCGCATCCTTCTCGCACTCCTTACCCTGGCTGTCCCCGCCCAAGCCGGCGACGTCACGATCTTTGCCGCGGCGAGCCTCGGCGGCCCCCTGGATGAGATCGCCGAGGCGTGGGAGCGGGAGAGCGGCCACGGGGTGACGCTGGTCTATGCCGGATCGTCGGCTCTGGCCCGGCAGGTGGAGGCCGGGGCTCCGGCAGATGTCGTGATGCTGGCCAATGAAGATTGGATGGACCATCTCGAAGCCGCGGGAGCCCTGCGCGATGGCAGCCGCCGAAGCCTGCTCACGAACCGGTTGGTCGTGATCGGAAGCTGGCAGCGGGTCGGCCCCCTGGCGCTCGCGGATTTGCCGGACGCACTCGACGGCGGCCGCCTCGCCCTGGCCCTGACAGAGGCCGTGCCCGCAGGCATCTACGCCCGCGCCGCGTTGGAAGAATTGGGGTTGTGGGAGGCGCTTCGCCCCCAAATCATCGAGTCCGATAGTGTGCGGGCCGCGCAACTTCTGGTGGCCATCGGGGCCGCGCGGTTGGGCATTGTCTACGCCACGGACGCCGCGGAAGAGCGGCGGGTCAGCATTCTGGCGGAGATTCCCGCGGCGAGCCATCCCGCCATCACCTATCCCGTGGCATTGACACGTGGCGCGGGGCCGGAGGCCGCAGAATTCCTCGACTATCTCGGCTCCCCCGTGGCGCGGGCCACGTTTTCCGGCGCGGGATTCGGGCTGGTGCCGGAATGAGCGGCTGGCTCGGCCCTGCGGAGTGGCAGGCCGTGGCCCTGTCGCTGCGTGTGGCGCTGGTGGCAACCTGCCTCAGCCTGCCGTTTGGGATCGCCGTCGCTTATATCCTCGCCCGCTACCGCTTCCCCGGCCACGCGCTGCTGAATGGCCTGGTGCATTTGCCCCTGATCCTGCCACCCGTTGTCACGGGCTACCTCCTGCTCCTCAGCTTCGGGCCGCAGGCGCCGCTTGGCGGGCTGCTGGAAAGCCTCGGCCTCGGCGTCGCGTTTCGCTGGACGGGCGCCGCGCTGGCGGCGGCAATCATGGCCTTCCCACTGATGGTCCGGGCGATCCGCCTGACCTTGGAGGCCGTCGATCCCAAGCTCGAGGAGGTGGCGGGTACGTTGGGTGCCTCGCGCCTGCGGGTGTTCGTTACCATCACCTTGCCCCTGACCCTGCCGGGCATTCTGACGGGGGCGGTGTTGGCGTTTGCCAAGGCGATGGGGGAGTTCGGGGCAACAATCACCTTCGTGTCCAACATCCCCGGCGAGACGCGTACCGTGCCCTCGGCGATCTACGCGTTCCTGCAGGTGCCGGGCGGCGAGGGGTCGGCCTGGCGGCTCGTCATCGTGTCGGTGGTGGTGGCCATGGGGGCGCTTCTGGTCTCGGAGATACTGGCGCGCCGCGTGGCTGCCCGGATCGGAGGCCGCGATGCTTGAGGTCTCGGTGCGCCATGCCTTTCCCGGTTTCACGCTGGATGCGGCCTTCGAGGCGCCCGCTGGCGTGACCGCCCTGTTCGGACGCTCGGGGGCAGGAAAGACGAGCGTTGTCAAAGCTGCGGCGGGTGTTCTTAAAGCGCAGCAGGCTCGGATATGCGTGGATGGGACCGTTCTGGAGGATACAGGCGCGGGCCTCCGTCTGAAGGTTTCCGATCGTCGCATCGGTTACGTCTTTCAGGAGCCGCGCCTGTTTCCCCATATGAATGTGCGGGCAAATCTGCGCTACGGCATGCGCGGCGGTGAAATGGACCCGGTGGTCGAGATGCTCGGCATCGGCGACCTGTTGGATCGCCGCCCCAACGCGCTCTCCGGAGGGGAGGCGCAGCGGGTGGCCATCGGCCGCGCCCTTCTGAGCGAGCCGCGGTTGCTGCTGCTCGATGAGCCGCTCGCCGCGCTCGATGACGCCCGCAAGGCCGAGATCCTGCCCTTTCTGGAACGTCTGCGCGACGAGGCCGGGGTGCCGATGCTTTACGTGTCACATTCCATCGCCGAGATCGCGCGGCTGGCCACCACGGTTGTCGCGATGGAGGCGGGTTGCGTGGCGCGCGTCGGGGCGGCGGAGGACGTCCTCTCCGATCCCGATGTCAGCCCGATCCTGGGCGTGCGAGAGGCCGGCGCGTTGATCCGCGCCCGCATCGCCCGCCACCATGCGGATGGCCTGACGGAGCTGTCCTGTGCAGGCGGGTCGCTCTGGCTGCCGCGCCTGGATCAGGGAGAGGGCGCCGAGGTGAGGGTGCGGATCATGGCACAGGATGTGATGCTGTCGGCCAGCCCGCCGGACGGCATTTCCGCCCTCAACATCCTGCCCGTGCGCCTGACGACCCTGCGGCAAGGCGATGGCCCGGGCGTGATGGTGCAGCTTCTTGCGGGGGATGACCGCATCCTCGCCCGTGTCACCCGCCGTTCGGCCGAAGCCATGGGCCTGCGTGACAATTGGCGCGGCTATGCGGTGATCAAATCGGTCGCCGTCGCCGCCGAAAATATCAGTCGCGCCTGATCCTGCCCATCATTGTTCCCTGAATTGCCGGGGGTGCGGGGGCTGGCCCCCGTGGCGTATCCAGGGTCGCCCGTCACTCCGCCGCGATTTTGATCACCGGCTCCATGCGCGCCAGGATGTCTTCGGCAAGGTGGCACTTGATCTCGTGCCCGGTCGCCAGCGTTCGCATCGGGGGCACGTCCTTTTCGCACAACCCGCCGGGGACGTCGGATTTCCAGCGGCACCGGGTCTGGAACGGACAGCCCGAGGGCGGGTTCATCGCCGATGGAATGTCGCCGTCCAGCACGATGTGCTTTTTCTCGATGGAGGTGTCGGCGATGGGAACCGCGCTCAGAAGCGCCTCGGTATAGGGATGGTAGGGCGGGCTGAAGACCTGCTCGGTCGAGCCGAGTTCTACGACATGGCCCAGATACATAACCATAACACGATCAGACAGATAGCGGACGATGCTCAAGTCGTGAGAGATGAACATAAGCGTGGTTTTCTCGCGTCTCTGGATTTCCATCAGAAGGTCCGTCACCGCGGCCTGAACCGACACGTCGAGCGCCGAAACCGGCTCATCGGCCACCACGATCCGGGCATCGCCGGCAAAGGCGCGGGCGATGCCGACGCGCTGCTTCTGGCCGCCGGACAATTGGCGCGGCATCCGGTCGGCGAAGGCGCGGGGCAGCTTCACCAGATCAAGCAATTCCAGCATCCGGTTGCGCCGATCGGCATCGCTGCTGCCGATCTTGAAGACTTCTAGCGCGCGGATGATCTGGCGCCCCACCGTCATCGACGGGTTGAGCGTATCGAACGGGTTCTGGAAGACCATCTGGATGCTGGAGACGGTTTTGGTTTCTCGATCTTCGATGGCTGTGTTTTGAATTTCTTGATTGCCCATGACGATGGTGCCGTCGGTCGCCGTCTCAAGCCCCATCAGAACCTTGGCCAGCGTGGACTTGCCGCAGCCGCTCTCGCCGACAATGGCCAGCGTCTCGGATTCGCGGGCCTCGAAGCTGAGGGTTTCGTTGGCTTTCACGACCTTTTTGTCGCCGCCACCGAACAGCGCGTTGGCCGCGACTTCGTAGTATTTCTTGAGGTTATCGATCTTCAGGACCACATCGCCGATGGGCGCCTTTTCGGTGGTGGCGGCCAGTTCGGGCTCGGCCATCCAGTCGATTTCCTTGAACTTCACACAGCGCGAGGCGTGGCGATCATTGCCGGGCACATTTTCCATCCGGATCGAGCCGACGTCGCAGCGCCCGGCCTCGAAATAGTCGCAGCGGGGGCCGAAATTGCATCCTTCGGGCCGCTCATGGGGCAGGGGGAAATTGCCGGGAATGGCAATGAGCGGGCGCGCGTTCTTGTCGGCGCCGGGCAGCGGGATCGAGCGGAAGAGCGCCTGCGTATAGGGGTGCTGCATCTTGTCGAAGACATCTTCGATGGAGCCGGTCTCGACCGCTTCGCCGGAATACATGACGCAGAGGCGGTCACAGGTTTCCAGCACGAGACCGAGGTTGTGGGAGATGAACAGCATCGACGTGCCGTATTTTTCGCCCAAACCCTTCACGAGGTCGACGATGCCCGCCTCAACGGTCACGTCCAAAGCTGTGGTGGGTTCGTCAAGGATCAGCAAAGAGGGCTTTGACATCAGGGCCATAGCGATCACGATGCGCTGCTGCTGGCCGCCGCTGAGCTGGTGCGGGTAGCTTTTCAGCATCCGCTCGGGGTCGGGCAGGCGGACATCTGTCACCACGTCCAGCGCGAGCTGATAGGCCTCCTTCTCGGACTTGCCCTCATGAATCATCGGCACTTCCATGAGCTGCTTGCCGATCTTCATCGCGGGGTTCAGGGAGGCCATGGGCTCCTGATAAATCATCGCGATTTCAGAGCCGCGCAGATCGCGCAATTCTTCCATCGACATCTTGTTCAGATCGCGGCCCTTGAACTTGATCGTGCCGCCGACGATGCGTCCGTTCACACCCAGATCCTGCATCACGCCAAGGGCAACGGTGGATTTGCCGCACCCGCTCTCGCCAACCAGCCCCATCGCCTCGCCGGGCATCACGGTGCAGGAGAAGTCCATCACGGCGGGGATTTCGCGCAGGCGGGTGAAAAAGGAGATCGAGAGGTTCTCGATTTCCAGGATCGGGCCGTCATAGCGCTCGGGAACGGCTTGGACGTCTTCGGCGATGGTATCGACCATGGTTAATCACTCTCCCTGTCGGGCCGTTTGGCCTCGTATAGAACCGGTATATCTGAAGGATATCTCCGGTATATCTTCGCGATCTCGGCGGTCGCGTTGGCGTTTGGTTGGGTCATGGTTCCCACCCGCATGGAAAGCCGGTGCCAAGTTCCATCACCTGTTGCCCGCGCTCGATGTCCTCTTCGGTCAACACTGCCACACACGCAAGTTCAGCCCTAAGCGACTGCCAAAGGCGATTAAATTCGGTGTCGTCCTCGCCCCGAAGAACAAAACCTTCATATGCGGCGGATATTGGATGATAGCGGCGGTCAACTTCTTCCACCGTTTCCGCCATGACCTGTTCGAAAGGTATCTGGCAATGGGTGGCGTCACCCATGCGGGCGACCAGAGCCGCGAAGTAATGGAGCGCATTGAATTCGATTGGCGCGGCGGCCATGGTTTCGTTTTGCTCGCTGAGGGCACGGTTTTGCATTTCGATGCCCATGGAGATGGCTCCTGCGGCGTTCACCGCGCCTGCGCATTGGATGAGGTCGTTGAACTCAACGTCTGCGTGCACCTGCTCTGCTGCGGTAATACTCAGGCCCAAGCCAAGCGCCGCCGGTATGGCGATAACGCGCATCAATCCTTCAAACTCTCTTCGCGCAGGCCATCGGCCAGCAGGTTGAGGCCAAGCACGAGGCTCATGAGCGCCAGCGCGGGCGGCAGGGCCGGGTGGGGGTAGATCGTCAGGAGGCGTCGGCCCTCGTTGATCGTGGAGCCCCAATCCGGGCTTTCCGGCGACACGCCGAGGCCGAAGAAGCCCAACGTGCCCAGAAGGATCGTGGTGTAGCCGATGCGCAGGCAGAAATCGACGATCAGCGGCCCGCGCGCGTTGGGCAGGATTTCCCACAACATGATGTACCACGGGCCCTCGCCGCGCGTTTGCGCCGCGGCCACGTAGTCGCGGGTTTTCACGTCGAGCGTGATGCCGCGCACGATCCTGAAGACCGTGGGCGAGTTCACGAAGACGACCGACACGAACACGATCAGCAGGTTGCCCGCAATGTCGAAGATGTCGAACGGCTCGGGCCAGAGGCGGAAGAGGAGCGGCAGGTCGGGATCCGAGGGGTTGGAGATCAGCGACAGGTAAAGCACCCCACCGATGGCGATGGCCGCGCCAACAAGGATGTTGCGCCGCGTCGGATCGGTGTGGAAGCGCGAATTGAACAGCACCACGAAGAACAGGATCGGGAACAGGAACAGGATCATCGACATGTATTGCGGCACCCCTGCGGCCACGATCTCGGGCGTCACCAGCAAGAAGAAGAGCAAGATGACGGGGAAGGCGAGTGCAAGGTTGGCGATGAAGGTGAGGATTGTATCGAGCTTGCCGCCGAAATAGCCCGCGGGCAGGCCAAGGGTAATGCCGACCATGAAGGCGAAGAGCGTGGCGACCGGTGTGATTTTCAAAACGTCCGCTGCCCCGAAGAACACGCGGCTGAACACGTCGCGGCCCAGATTGTCGCCGCCCAGAAGGTAGTAGGGATATTCGCCTTCGTCGGGGTTGGGCAGCGGTGTGCCGGGCAGTTCGTTGCGCATCTGGCTGATCAGGTCGATGGCGCCATGGGTCGGCACCAGAGGGAACACGCCCGAGAAGATGGCCGCGAAGATCCAGAACATCACGAGGCCGAAACCCGCCATGCCGATGGGGCTGTCGAAGAGTTTGCCGTAGAGGCCCAGTTTGCGCTTGAAGGTGATCGACAGGGCGAAGGTGACGACCAGGGCGATCCAGACCGGCAGCAGCCGTTGCGCCATGGCGCCCAAAATGCCCTTTTGCTCGATCGTCGGCAGGGTCAGCCCGGCGATAATGTAGCCGATGCAGCACAGAACAAACAGCAGGACCGCGTATTTCATCCCGGTCAGGACCATGTCCATCGGCGTGCGCTGATAGACCAGCGTGCCATCGGCGTTGACCTCGAAATCCCCCGATCGCATGCCCGCGAAGGTCATCACGACATTGGTGAGGAAGAGGATGACGAAGGCCACGATGGCGGCCAGCATCAGGGGGTTCAGGAATGCTCCGAAGGAGCCGGACCAGGTAAGGGGTTCCATGGGCGTTCTCCTTACGCGATGCGGATGCGGGGATTGAGGAAGACGTAGCCGATATCCGAGATCAGCTGGGTCACCAGCACGACGAAGACCGCCACGATGGAGCAGGCCAGCAGCAGTTCGATATCGTTGTTCGATGCCGCCTGGACCATGGTCCAGCCAAAGCCGTTATAGTTGAACAGCGTCTCGACGATGACTACGCCGGTCAGCAGCCAGGGGAATTGCAGCATGATGACGGTGAAGGGCGCGATGAGCGCGTTGCGGAGCGCGTGTTTCAGGACGATGTTGCGGAAGCTGACACCTTTCAGGCGGGCCGTGCGGATATATTGCGCGGTCATGACCTCGGCCATGGAGGCGCGCGTCATCCGCGCGATGTAGCCCATGCCGTAGAGCGCGATTGTGGTCACCGGCAGGGCGAAGTTCCAAAACGTGATGCCGTCTTCCATCGCCGAGCGGGCCGAGCCGAGGAACAGCGTTCGCCCCTCGATCCAGCCCCATTCGGCGAGGAGTGGGGACAGGCCCGCGGTCGACGATGCGAGCAGCACGATGAAGATCACACCCGAGACGTATTCCGGTGTCGCCGTGGAGGCGATGGAGAAGGTGGACAGCGACCGGTCGAGCCGCGAGCCTTCGCGCATTCCGGCCAGCACCCCCACAAGAAGCGCGGCGGGCACCATGACGCCAAAGGCCCATCCCATTAGTTTCAGCGTCAGCAAAAGCCTGCCGCCGATGATATTGCCGACCTCGTCATCGGAGACGGTGGAAAAGCCCAGATCGCCCTGCAACAGGCCGCAGCGGGTGGGGGCATCGGCGGGATCCATGCCGAAATCGATGCAGCGCCCGGTGATCTCGCCCGTCGCCTCATCCTCGCGGGTCCAGCCCGGCACCAAACCCAGCCATTCGCCGTAGCGCACGATCAGTGGGCCGCCATAGCCGTTGCGATCGAGCCAGCTGACGACCTCTTCATCGGTCATCCGCGCGTTGCCCTGCGTCTTGGCGAGCTTTTCGAGGTTCGGAAACAGGTTGGTAAGGAAAAAGACCACGAAGGTCAGGCACAATGCGGTCAGGATCATCACGCCGGTGCGGCGCAGGATGAAGGCTCCCATGGTCGGTTCCCCTGGTTATCTGGGCGGCGCGGTCTCTGGCGCTTGCCTGGTTGGGCCGTCCCTGCCTCGGGATCTTGTGCGGGCGGGGTGGGGCCGGTGCGGGTGCGTGTCTGGTGTGGCGCGCGTCCCGCAGGACAACCGGCGCCCGATGATGTCGGACGCCGGTCAGGTTGATCAGCCGATCAGGCCGAGAAGCCCAGGTAGTGGACGTTGATCTCGAACTTCGGATGCATGCCGGCATTCACGATGCCCGGGCTGTAATGCCGGAAGAGCGAGCGCCAATAGGGCTGAATGGTGACGCCTTCTTCTTGCATGATCTGTTGCAGGCGGACCATGACCTCGCGGCGGGCATCGGCATCCTGGATGCCGTTGGCCTGGGTCAGAAGTTCATCGAACTCGGCATTGGAGAAGCCGGATTCGTTCCACGGCACACCGGTGCGGTAGGCGAGGTTCAGGATCTGCACGCCAAGCTCCCGGTGGTTCCAGTTGGTTGAGCTGAACGGGTAGGACGTCCAGTCGTTCCAGAAGGTGGAGCCGGGGATGATCGTCCGCGTCACGTTGAACCCGGCATCGCGCAGCTGTGCGGCCACGGCGTCGGTGGTGTTCTTGCGGTAATCATCGTCGATCGAGATCAATTCGAACTCGAAATCGGCGTGGCCGGATTCCTCCAGAAGCGCCTGCGCGCCCGCCGGATCGAAGGTCTGCGGCGGAAGCTCCGCATATTCCGGGTGGATTGGGCAGACATGGTGGTTTTCCGCGGTGACGCCCTGGCCGTTGATGCCCAGATCGAGGCAGACCTGATTGTCGACGGCCATGTGGATCGCCTGACGCACGCGCACATCGTCATAAGGTGCGGTGTTCTGGTTCGGACGGATCACCACGGTGGCCGCGGTGGTCACTTCGGATTGCTCCCAGCCGATGGCGGCGAAGAGATCCACGAATTCGCCGACCGTCTCGTAGGTCATGTCGAATTCGCCGGCTTCCGCGCCCGCGAACCACGCGGCGGGGTCCTGACCCAGATCGACGAACACGATCTCGTCCAGATAGGTGTCGCCCCAATAGGTGTGGTCGGGGTTGCGCACGAGCTGGGCGGACACGCCGACCTCGTAATCGGCGATCTGGTAGGCGCCGGTGCCGACGCCGTGGTCGGCCGGGTTGGTGCCGATCAGGTCGCGGTGCTGCACGGCGGAGGGATAATCCGCGATGCCGGGCACCAGTGTGATGTCGGGCTCGGGATAGGTGACGCGCACGGTGTGGTCGTCGACCACCTCGATGGCGCCTTCGCGCGCCACGCCGGTTTCGGGATCGACAAGGCCGCCCATGCGCGTGGCCATGGAATTGCCTTCCACGGTCGAGTCGCACCAGCCGACGAAGTTGGCCGCCACGTCTTCGGCGGTAAAGGCATCGCCGTTGTTCCACATCACACCCTGACGCAGGTTCAGCGTGTAAACGGTGGCGTCCTCATTGGCCTCCCAGCTGTCGAGCAGGACGCCCTCAAAGGAGCCGTCTTCGTTGTACTGGATCAGGTATTCGAGGAAGCCGCGCGTGATGTTGGCCATCTGCGACCAATCGTAAGTGCGCGGATCCTTGAGGGCGCGCACCTCTTGCTGGATGCGCAGCGTGCCGCCTGCGGCGGGCACGGAGCGGTGGCCATCGGCCAGCGCCGCATCGACGCCGATCAGCGAATAGGCCGCGGCGGCGCTGAGGCCCAGTGCGGTGGAGCGCACGAGGAACTCCCGGCGGTCCAGCTGACCGGCCTTGTGCTCGCGTGCATACATCTCGGCCACCGGGTGGGTGGTCAGCCCAGTAGACCCGTCGGTATGGGTGAAATCTCTCATTTGCGTCGTCTCCCTGTGACGTCTTGATTTTTGTCTGGTGCGTCGTCGGTCTCTTACGGCCGCTGATCCACCACCGGTTGCATTAGCGCCCCGATTGGACACTTGCGTCAATGGTTAGTTGCGCCCGCTTGCGGTCTGTTTGCGACATCGGATTAAACCAAAACCGACATCCGGCCCCGGCGCAACCCCATGTTGACGTAACGTCGCCCGATGAGCGGCCCCGAGCCACGCGATTGTCAGCGCGGGCGCGGCTTGCGGAATGCCGAGGGTGTGCGGCCCGTCGCTTGCGAAAACGCGCGGGTGAAATAGGCGGGCGAGGAGAAGCCCAGTTGCTCGGCCACTTCGCGCGCCGGAAGGTCGGTTTCCAGCAAAAGGCGGCGGGCCTCGTACATCACCCGCTCGCTGAGAAGGGCGTGGGCCGGGCGGCCCGCGGCCTCGCGGCAGACGCGGCTGAGATGGGTCGGTGTGACCTGAAGCTGCCGCGCGTAGTCGGCGACGCCTTTGCCGGTGCGAAACTGCGCCTCCATCCGTTCGGCAAAGAGCTCAGCCAGGCGATGCGCCCGGTCGCGGGCGATCTGCCCCTCCTGGCGGGCCAGTTCCCGGCTCATCCAGGCCGAGACCAGTAGCGAATAGGCGGTCAGCGCCCGGTCCATGGCGGGGGCGCGGGCCGCGATCTCGCCCTCGATCTTCTCGATATGGCTGGTCAGCGCGGCCTGGCTTTCGATGTTGGAGACCCGCAGGTGGAACGGGTCGATCGGCATTTCGAGCGTGGTGTCATTGGGAAGCCCAAGCTCCAGCCCCTGGGTCTGGGCCGCCAGTTCGAGGGCCATGGGCACGCGGGCGGGCACGAAGACGGCGGTGTTGGGCCCGTAGCCGCGGGTGATGCAATTGACGGTGACGCGGCCCTGGCCGCGGGTGATCCAGTAGAGCCGATTGCGGGGCGAGGCGTGCAGAAGTTCAACCTTCCACGCGCCCTGCATGCGCAGTTTGCCCAGGGAGGCGACGGAATGGGCAATCGGGCGATGGGAGTTTTCGAACATGGGCGCAAGGTAGCGGCGCGGGTATCCGGCGCAAGAGGGAAAGCGGACAGGGCAGCGGACCCGCGCCCGCCCGCCCACCCACCCCGGGCGCGGGTCCGCCTTGTGCCCGGCTGCTTGGGCGGGCTTTGGGGTGCGGTGGGAAGGGGGCGCTGCCCCCGGCCTGCGGCCTCCCCCGGGGTATTTGGACCCAGTGGAAGGGGATCAGGGCAGGGAGATGTGCGTCCAGTCGCCCATATTGGAGCGAAACCAGGTGCGTTGGCGTTTGGCGTATTGCCGCGAGGCGGTGATGGCGGCGGCGCGTGCGTCGTCGAGCGAGAGCGTACCCCTCAGGTGTGCGATGAGTTCGGGGGCGCCGATGGCCTTGCGCGCGCCGCCCGCCTTGTTCCAGCGGGGCAGGTTGGCGCGGGCTTCGTCCAGCGCGCCCTGGGCCAGCATCTGATCGAAGCGGCGTTCGATGCGGGCGTTCAGCCAGTCGCGCGCGGTATCGAGGAGGAGGGGGGTGGCGTTCCGGATCGGCAGCAGCGGCGGCGGTGTATCGGCCTGCCAGTGTGACAGCGGACGACCGGTGGCGCGCCAGACCTCCCAGCCGCGCTGGATGCGGGCGCGGTTCTGGCGGTCGATCCAGTGGGCGAGCGTGGCGTCGTGACGGTCGAGATCGGCCAGAAGGGCGGCGGTGGGGATCGCGTCGGCCTCGGCCCGGATCTCGGGCGGGGTGGGCGGGATCTCGGCCAGGCCCTCGGTCAGCGCGCGGAAGTAGAGGCCGGTGCCGCCCACGATGACGGGATTTTCGGGCAGGAGCGGCACGATATCGCGCAGCCAATGGCCGACGCTGTAATCGGCCTCGAACGGGACATGGCCGTAGAGCGCGTGTGGGGCGAGGGCAGTCTCGTCGGGCGACGGGCGTGCCGTCAGCACGCGCCAGCCGTCATAGACCTGCAGCGCGTCGGCGTTGACAATGATGCGGGATTGGGTGCGCGCGATCCGCAGGGCGAGCGCGGATTTGCCGGACGCGGTCGGGCCGGCGATGAGGACGGGGCGGTCTGGTGGGGGTATTTTGTTGTATTTCAATGTATTGCCGCGCGATCTTCATGTAGGTCCACTGCCGAGGATCGCAACGCGTTCAGGCGTTGAACCGGCGCGGCATATAGATCATTGTCCCGCCACAAGATCAAACGAGGAAGCTGCCCCATGTCGACCGCCCCCGACGCCGCCCCGGATACCGCCCCCGACACGGCCGATGTGCGCTATTCGCGCGTGATGCTGAAGATCTCCGGTGAGGCGCTGATGGGGGACCAGGGGTTTGGCCTGCATCCGCCCACGGTGGAGCGGATCGCGGCCGAGATCAAATCGGTTCATGATCTGGGGGTCGAGATCTGCCTGGTGATCGGCGGCGGCAACATTTTCCGCGGATTGCAGGGCAGTGCCCAGGGGATGGAGCGGACAACCGCCGATTACATGGGGATGCTTGCGACGGTGATGAACGCGCTGGCAATGCAGGGCGCTCTGGAAAGCCTGGGCGTTTACACACGGGTGATTTCGGCGATCACGATGAATGAGGTGGCGGAGCCTTACATCCGCCGTCGCGCGATCCGGCACCTGGAGAAGAAGCGGGTGTGCATCTTTGCGGCGGGCACGGGGAACCCGTATTTCACCACGGATACGGCGGCGACGCTGCGCGCGTCGGAAATGGATTGCGAGGCGATCTTCAAGGGCACGAAGGTGGACGGCGTGTACGACAAGGACCCGGCCAAGCACGCCGATGCCAAGCGCTACGAGACCGTCACCTATGACGAGGTGCTGGCGCAGCATCTGGGAGTGATGGATGCCTCGGCCATTGCGCTGGCGCGGGAAAACGACCTGCCGATCATCGTATTCAGCCTCGATGAGCCGGGCGGGTTCCGCACCATCCTGTCGGGGCGCGGGACCTACACGAAAGTGGTGGATTAGAGCCGCGGCTCAGAACCCTTCGGGGTTGCCCGGCACGATGCGGTTCACCTGACCGCGCGGATCGCCGGTGGCGTCGTCGATCATGCGCAGGCCGGCCTCGTCCCGCAGGATCCTTGTGCAGCTTCCCTGTGGGCCGTCGGCCCAATCGACGCAATAGCCGGTATCCGTCAGCGTCCAGCGGCCCCGCATATGCGTGCCGTTCGCGAGGCGCGCATGGGAGGTGCCCTCGCCGCCGAAATGGATGACGGCCTCACCGCCCGGCGTGTCAAGGTAGAGCGTTTGATCCACCAGCAACCCGTCGAGCTGGGACCTGGACAATTGCGTATCGGTGGTGGCAGCGATCTTGGCGGTCATGGCAGGCATCCTTATGGGTATTGTCAGGGAGCTTGACTATCAGCGACTTCACATATGGTCAAGCAGCCTGACTATTGTGTTGATAAAGGTGACGGGGTAGGGGAGCGCATGGCGGATGATAGCTCGGATCTGGTGGATCATGTTGGCGTGGACCTGTGGTTTGCGTCCCTGGCCTATGAGCAGGCGATGTTCGCGCGGGTGGCGGCGCATGGCTTTGCCGATATCTCCGTCACAGACAGCGAGATCCTTGTGGCGATCCCGGCGGGCGGCGCGCGGATGACCGATGTGGCGCGGGCGCGGCGCGTGACCAAGCAGGCCGCGCAGGAGCGGATCAAGAGCCTGATCGCGCGCGGATATCTGGCCGCGGAACCCGATCCGGAGGACAAACGCGCGCGGCGGCTGGTCCATACCGATCGCGGCCACGCGCTGCGGGCCGCCCTGAACGGGATCAAGCGGCAATTGCACCGGGAGGTGGAGGACGCTCTCGGCCCCAACGCGACCGCGCGCCTGCGCGACCAGCTGCGCGAATTGCGGGCGCGGTTGGCGGAGTGAGAGGCGCGGCGGATGGTCTATACAAGACCCGCGGGCTGGCTTATTCACTGGACCAAACAAGACGAGGGGTTTGAGGCGGCTATGTCAGACGATTTCATGTTGGATACCGATGATCTTGAACGTCGGATGGAGGGCGCGATTGCGTCGCTTCGCACCGAGTTCGCCTCGCTGCGCACCGGGCGTGCCTCGGCCTCGATGCTGGAGCCGGTGATGGTGGATGCCTATGGCGCGATGACGCCGATCAATCAGGTGGGCACGGTCAATGTGCCTGAATCGCGGATGGTGACGGTGAATGTCTGGGACAAGGGCCTTGTGGGCAAGGTGGAGAAGGCGATCCGCGAAAGCGGGCTTGGCATCAACCCGCAGCTGAACGGCACCATCATCATGCTGCCGATCCCGGAATTGAACGAGGAACGCCGCCGCGAGCTGACCAAAGTCGCGGGTACCTATGCCGAGAATGCGCGCGTCGCGATCCGCAACGTCCGCCGCGACGGGATGGATCAGATCAAGAAGGCGAAGGCCGACGGGATCAGCGAAGATGACCAGAAATTCTGGGAAAGCGCGGTTCAGGAGGTGACAGACACCTTCATCAAACGTGTGGACGACGCGCTTGAGACCAAGCAGGAAGAAATCATGCAGGTGTGACGGCCCGGGCCGAGAGGCTGGTGGATCGCCTGTGGCGGGTCAGAGGGGCTGGGGCCAGCGCGACGGGGGCCAAAGACAGACCGGCGCGGGCGGCCAGCCTGTTCTGCCGCCCTTCGGCAATGGCGTGCGCAGAGGCGTCACCGGAGGCCGCCAACGACGGGCGAGAGCCGCGCCAGCGGGCCGTCAGACGGCCAAGTTGGCGGGCCTGCCATTCCCTGATAACCCCCGCATTTCTTGAAATGTTCACGGGCTTTGCCCATGTCGGGCGGATCGGTTGCGCCCCCGGTGTTGCCGGGGGTATGAAGCCGGGCCCCATTCGTGTTACGTCAGGGCGCAATGGCGGGCACATAAGGGCCCATGACCAACGAGGCAAAGATATATGATCGACAGTATGAGTGGGGCCGATGGTGCCAAGGCGCCTGCGCCGAACCACGTGGCCATCATCATGGATGGCAATGGCCGTTGGGCGCAAAAACGCAATCGTCCCCGATTGGTCGGTCATCATGCCGGTGCCAAACGCGTGCGGGAGATTGTGCGGGCCTGCCCCGATCTCGACGTCAAGTACCTGACGATCTTCGCCTTTTCGACCGAGAACTGGAAGCGCACGCAGACGGAAGTGGCGGGGCTGATGAAGCTGTTCAAGCGCTATATCCGGCGCGAGGCGCAGAACCTTCTGGAAGAAGGCGTGCGGGTGCGGTTCATCGGCGACCGGGTGCGGCTGGAGCCCGCACTTGTGGATCTGATGGACGGGTTAGAGCTTCTGACTGCGGACAACGACAAGGTACACTTGACGATCGCGCTCAATTACGGCGGCCGCGACGAGGTGGCCCGCGCGGCCAAGCGGCTGGCCTATGATGTGGCGATGGGCAAGCTGGAGCCGAAGTCGATCTGTGACGAGACGTTCCCGAAATACCTCGACACCCATGTTCTGCCCGACCCCGATCTGGTGATCCGCACCAGTGGCGAGGCGCGGATCTCGAACTTCCTGCTCTGGCAATCGGCCTACTCGGAATACGAGTTCATCGATACGCTCTGGCCCGATTTCACCCCTGATATCTTCGCCCAGGTCGTGGGCCGCTTTGGCGTCCGTGACCGGCGGTTCGGGGCCGTTCCTGTTTGACGGGGATGGCGGCGTCCGGTCCCAAATTTGCCGATCTGGCGCCGAGGTTCCTGTCGGCGCTCGCCTTGATGGCGGTGGCGGGAACGGGCCTCTGGCTTGGCGGATTGGTCCTCGCGCTGCTGCTGTCGGGCCTGGGTGCGATGATGATGTGGGAGTATTTCCGCCTTATCATCCGGTTGAGCCCCCGGATCGCCAGCGCCGCGACGGCGATCACCTCGATCATGTTATGCGTCTCACTGGTTCTGGAACACCGCTTCGCCTCGCCGGTGGAGGCGGTGCCGGGTTCGGGCGACCTGCGCCTGACCCTCGCGCTGACGCCGTCCTGGCTGGCGCTGGGTGTGCTGGCGGTGACGATGGCGGGCGTGATCGTGCTGGTCCACCGCTCGCGCCTGGAGACGATGTTCGGCGCGATGATCCCGGCGGCGACCTTCCTGTTCTTCTACCTGCACCAATCGGTGCCCTTCGTGATGTGGGTGGTGCTGGCCGTCGTCGTCGCGACGGATGTGGCCGGGTATTTCTTCGGCAAGCTGATCGGCGGCCCCAAATTCTGGCCCGCGCTCAGCCCCAACAAGACATGGGCCGGGGCGGCGGGCGGCTGGCTGTGCTCGGGCGCGATTGCTTTGGCCGTCGGGGCTTGGATGGGCGGTAGCCCGATGCTTGGCGGGGTGGTCTTTCTCGTGGCCGTGTCGTTCGCCGCGCAGATGGCGGATATCGCGGAGTCGGCCCTGAAGCGGCGCGCCGGCGTCAAGGACAGCTCCAACCTTCTGCCGGGCCATGGCGGCGTGCTGGACCGGTTCGACGGCATGATCGGCGGTTTTGTGATGGCGGGGCTGGTGTTCCTGCTTCTGGGCTTCACGGTCGGCGCGACATGAGGCGACGGGTCAGTATTTTCGGGGCCACCGGCTCCATCGGGCAGAACACCGTGGATCTGATCGGCCGGGACCCCGAGGCCTACGATGTTGTCGCGCTGACCGGTGCGGGGAACATCACGCAACTGGCCGCGGATGCGATCCGCCTGCAGGCCGATGTGGCCGTTACGGCGGACGAGGCGCGGCTGGAGGAGTTGCGCGCGGCCCTTGCGGGATCGGGGGTTGAGGCCGCGGCGGGTGACGCGGCGTTGCTTGAGGCCGCGGACCGCCCCGCCGATTGGATCATGTCGGCGATTGTGGGCGCGGCGGGCCTGGCCCCCGGCTTCCGCGCGCTCCGCCACGGCACGACGCTGGCGCTGGCCAACAAGGAAAGCCTGGTGACGGCTGGGCCGCTCTTGCTGGCCGAGGCGCGGGCCAATGGGGCTGAGATCCTGCCCGTCGACAGCGAGCATTCGGCGGTGTTTCAGGGGCTGGTGGGCGAAGATATCGACGCGGTCGAACGGATCATCATCACCGCATCGGGCGGCGGCCTGCGCGACTGGCCGGTTGAGGCGTTGGCCAGTGCCACGCCCGAAGATGCGGGCGCGCACCCGAATTGGGACATGGGCCAGCGGATCACCATCGACAGTGCGTCGATGTTCAACAAGGCCATGGAACTGATTGAAACCAAAGAATTTTTCGGCGTTCAGGCCGCGAAGATCGAGGCCGTCATCCACCCCCAGAGCATCGTCCACGCGCTGGTCGGCTTCGTGGACGGCGCGTTGATGGCGCATCTCGGTGCCCCGGATATGCGCCACGCCATCGGCTATGCACTGCACCATCCCGACCGACGCCACCTGCCGGTGTCGCGGATCGATCTGGCGCAGATCGCCACGCTGGAATTCTACGCGCCATGCGATATCCGCTATCCGGCCCTGAAAATCGCCCGCGCGGTGATGGAAACCGGTGGCAAGACGGGCTGCATTTTCAACGCGGCCAAGGAAACCGCATTGGACGGATTCCTGGCCGGGCGCATCGGATTCATGGACATGAGCGGCATTGTTGAGGGCACACTTGACGCTATCTCGTCAAAAACCAGCCTTTCAATTGCCCCCAATACCCTTGAGGACGTCCTGAACACGGACCACATGGCCAGAGACATGGCCTGGGCGCAGATCGAGCAACATCAAACCTGAACGGGGCACGCTAAATGGATTTTCTACCCGCATTCGGCAATTTCGGCTTCACGCTTCTGGCGTTTGTGGCGGCCTTGTCGATCATCGTGGCGATCCACGAATACGGTCACTACATCGTGGGCCGCTGGTCGGGGATCCATGCGGAAGTGTTTTCCATCGGGTTCGGCCCGGTTCTGTTTTCGCGGGTGGACCGGCACGGGACGCGCTGGCAACTCGCCGCGTTGCCGTTTGGCGGCTACGTGAAGTTCCTGGGCGACGCGAACGCGGCCTCGGCGGGGGCCGATGGCGCGGTTCTGGATGCGCTTGACGCGAAGGAACGAAGGCGCTCCATGCCCGGCGCACCGCTTTGGGCGCGCGCGGCCACGGTTGCCGCGGGCCCGATCTTCAATTTCATCCTGTCGATCCTGATCTTTGCCGCCATCGTGGGCTTCAGCGGCCGCGTGGCCGATGTGCCGCGCGTGGGGGACACCGTGCCGCTGCCCGCCAGCATCGCTTCGCTGGAGACCGGTGACCAGATCACGGCCATCGAGGGCGAGCCCGTGGAGACACTGGGTGATGTCTATGACCTGGCGCGCGCGTTGGAACCGGCACAGACCGTGACCTACGATATCGTGCGCGATGACACGCCGATGCAGGTGGAGGCGGCCTTTCCGCTGATGCCCATCGTCCGCTCGGTCACGCCGCAATCGGCGGCGATTGCGGCGGGCATCGAGGAAGGCGACGTGATCACGACGCTGGATGGCGAACCGATCTACGGCTTCTCGCAACTCCGTGACGCCGTGAATACCGGCGAGGGGGCCGAAATTGCCCTGACCGTCTGGCGCGCAGGCGACACGCTGGACCTGACGCTCCGCCCCCGATCCACCGATTTGCCAACAGGGGATGGTGGGTTCGAGACGCGCTACCTGATCGGGATCACCGGTGGGCTGATCTTTGAGCCGGAGCGCGAACGCGTGGGCCCGTGGGACGCGCTGACCTTCGGGGTCAGCCAGACCGGGTTCGTCATTGAATCCTCACTGTCGGGCCTGTGGCACATCATCACCGGCGCGATCTCCACCTGTAACCTGCAAGGCCCCATCGGCATTGCCGAAACGTCGGGCGCCACCGCCAGCCAGGGGATCGACAATTTCATCTGGTTCATCGCCGTCCTGTCGACGGCGGTGGGCCTGCTGAACCTGTTCCCGATCCCGGTGCTGGATGGCGGACACCTGATGTTCCACGCCTATGAGGGTGTGGCGGGCAAGCCGCCGTCGGACAAGGTGCTGCGCGGATTTATGACGGTGGGCCTTGTTTTGCTGCTGTCGCTGATGCTGTTCGCGCTGTCGAATGACCTATTCTGCCCCTGATCCGGGGGGCGTTCGGGCGGGCGAAATCGCCAAATCTCCACGACACTTGCACGTTCCTGCCACAATTGGGCGCAATATGTTGTGCATCATTCCTTCCTGATGAATGGACCTGAACCGATGCGCTATCTTGCTCAGAGCTACCAAGGCGTCAGCCGGATCGTGCTGATCAACACCGACCGTTTTCTGACGCCGCTGCTGATTGTATGCGCGCTGACTCTGGCCGGTTGGGTCCTGAGCCTGAGCTGAGGCCGGGCGACCGCTCAACACCCCGAATTCACGCAATTTCCCGGCGGCGGAGCAATCCGGCCGCCGTGCCGGATTCGCCACAGGTTGTGACAAACCGTGCCCGAGCTACCACAAGTCGCGCACATGCGTTTGACTACCCCCCGGCCGCACGATACCCACGTCCCCAACACATTTGGTATTTAGGGGTGGGATTCGATGATCCGTCGTGCGGTTTTGCATATTGCGCATCGTGTCGGGCAGCTGGCAGTTCCGGTTGTCATAATGATCTCACTCATCGCGGTCGCGCTGCCCGCCTCGGCCCAGAGCTTCCAGTTCTCCAATTTCGATGTTCAGGGCAACGTGCGCACCAATGATGCGTCGGTCCTTCAGGTTGCGGGGCTTGTTCCCGGCACGACTGTCTCAGCAGGGCAGGTGAACGACGCACTTCAGCGGCTGCAGAACTCGGGCCTGTTCGAAACGGTCGAGGTTGCGCCGCGGGGCAATACGCTTGTCATCACCGTCGTCGAATACCCGACGATCAACCGCATCGCGATCGAGGGCAACCGTCGGTTGGACGATGACGCGCTGCTGGCAGTGATCGATTCCACGCCCCGCCGTGTCTATTCGCCCATCACCGCCGAGCGCGACGCCGCCGCCATCGCCGAGGCCTACCGCGCATCGGGCCGCCTGACGGCGACCGCGGTTCCGCAGATCATCCGCCGCGATGAAGGCCGCGTCGATCTGGTCTTCGAGATCACGGAAGGGGCGGTGGTGGAAACCCAGCGCATCGCTTTCGTCGGCAACCGCGATTACTCGGACCGCCGCCTGCGCCAGATTCTGGAAAGCACGCAATCGGGCCTGTTCCGCGCGATCATCCGCTCCGACACGTTCATCCAGGACCGTATCGCGCTTGATCGGCAATTGCTGACCGATTTCTACCAGGATCGCGGCTATATCGATTTCGAGATCCTGTCGGTGACGCCGGAGCTTAGCCGTGACCGTGGCGCCTACTTCGTGACGTTCAATATCCGCGAAGGCCAGAGCTACCGCGTTGGCAACCTGTCGGTTGTATCGGAGCTTCCCGGGGCGAACGCGGCCGATTTCCAGAGCATCATCAATATCCGTCAGGGCGTCCGCTACAGCCCGCGCATCATCGACAATACGATCACGCGGATGGAGAACCTGGCCTCCGACCAGGGCCTGCGCTTTGTTCGGATCGAGCCGCGGCTGGTGCGCGACGATGCCAACCTCGTCGTCAATGTCCAGTTCGTGATTTCGCGCGGTGAGCGGGTCTTCGTGGAGCGCATCGATATCGAGGGCAACCAGACAACGCTGGACCGCGTGATCCGCCGCCAGTTCGACGTGGTCGAAGGCGATCCGCTTGATCCGCGCCAGGTGCGTGCCGCGGCCGAGCGCATCCGGGCCACCGGCTTCTTCGCCGATGTGCAGGTGGAGGGCCGCCCGGGCACGGCGCCCGATCAGGTGATCGTGGATGTGGATGTGGAAGAGCAGCCCACCGGGTCGCTCGGCTTCTCGGCCAGCTACTCGACCGATACCGGCGCCGGACTTGCGGTGAATTTCTCGGAACAGAACTTCCTGGGACGGGGTCAGGCCGTGTCGCTCAGCTTCAGCACGGTGGATGGCGGTCAATCCCTGAACTTCTCGTTTGTGGAGCCGGCCTTCCTGCGCCGCGATCTGGCCCTTGGCCTGAACGCCTATTACGGCGTGACGGAGCAGCAGAACCAGAACTTCGATACCGTGCGCTACGGTGTGGGCACGAGCATCGCCTTCCCGATCAGCGAAAACGGGCGTCTGCGCCTGTCCTACAACTTCGCCCATGATGAGATCAGCGCCCTGGATGCGACGGCGGGCGTGAACTCTCCGATCTTGCTGAACGAGCCGCTTGAGGCGGATACGTCGTCGGTCGGGTTCACCTATTCGTTCGACAACCGCGACACGGGCCTCAACCCCAATGCGGGCGTCGCGTTCAGCTTCAGCGCGGACTATGCGGGCCTGGGCGGCGATACCGAATTTGTCCGCACACAGGTGCAGGCCATCGCCGAGACGCGTGTGGCCCGTGAAGAGGTGACGCTGCGTGCCACGTTCGAAGGCGGTGCGATCAATGCGCTGGACGGGGGCACGCGCCTGGCCAACCGCTTCGCGCTGAATTCCCGCCAGATGCGTGGCTTCGAAAGCTTCGGCCTCGGCCCGCGGGACCGCGAGGCGTCCAATGCGAACGCCCTGGGCGGCAATTACTTCGCCGTGGCCCGGTTCGAAGCGGCCTTCCCCCTTGGTCTGCCCGATGAATACGGCATCTCGGGCGGTGTATTTGCGGATTTCGGCTCGGTCTGGGGCCTGGATGATACCGCGGGCACCGCGGGCGCCACGCAGCCCGGCGGTGTGGTGGATGACAGTTTCAGCCTGCGATCGGTCGTGGGGGTTTCGATCTTCTGGGATACCGCCCTTGGGCCGCTGCGCTTCAACTTCTCGCACCCGGTGCAGGTTGAGGATTACGACCGCACGCGCGAATTCGACTTCACCGTTGAGGCGCGTTTCTGACGCCCATGTCGCGCCGCTCCACGATCTTCCGCGCCGCCGCCCTCGGGCTGGCGGCGCTTTTCTTATCGCCTCTGCCCGCCGCGGCGCAGGTTGGCGCGCCTTTGCGCCCAACGGAACCGGCGGCGGCCATTCTTGTCCTCAACCAAGACCGTTTGCTGTCCCAGACGGAGTTCGGGCAGCGGATCCAGCGTGAGATCGAGGCGGCGTCGGCGGCCCTGGCAGCGGAGAACCGCCGCATTGAAGCGCAGTTGACGGAGGAAGAACTGGAGCTGACCGAGCGCCGGCCCACCATGCCCGCCGAGGATTTCCGCGTGCTGGCCGATGATTTCGACCTCCGCGTCAGCGGCATCCGTGCGGCGCAAGACGCCAAGACCCGTGATCTGCAATCCCAGGCCGACGCGGCGCGGCAGAGGTTTTTTGAAGAGATTGTGCCGGTGCTGCTGAGCCTAGTGGAGGCGCGTGGCGCGGCGGTCCTGCTTGATAGCCGGACGGTCCTGTTGTCAGCGGGCAGCGTGGATATCACCGACGATGCCATCGCCGCGATTGACGAGGCGCTCGGTGAGGGCGGGGAGGAGCCGATGATCTCGATCCTTGGGCTGAGCCCCACACCAGCGCCGGAGCCCGAGCAATAACGCGCCCGCTTGCCGCGCCGGAGCGGAGTTGCTAACCCACGCCAACGCATTGTTACACCATCCCGGGAGCCGCCCATCATGAATGTCGACACCGCCCAAATCGCCGACATCGATCTGATCCAGCGGATCCTGCCCCACCGCTATCCGTTCCTGCTTGTGGACCGGGTGCGCGATATCGTGCCGTTCAAATCTGCCGTGGGCATAAAGAACGTGACCGTGAACGAGCCGCATTTTCAGGGGCACTTCCCCGGCGTGCCGATCATGCCCGGCGTGACCATCGTGGAGGCGATGGCGCAAACGGCGGCGGTGATGGTCGGGGTTTCTGCCGATCTGGCCGACAAGAACTTCCTTGTCTATTTCATGGGCATCGACAGCTGCAAATTCCGCCGCAAGGTGGGGCCGGGCGATGTGCTTGAGCTTCATGTGACGGCGACGCGGGGCAAGCCGGGTGCGAAGGTGTGGAAGTTCGAGGGCAAGGGCCTTGTGGAGGGCGAATTGGCCTGCGAATGCGCCTTTACCGCGATGATGGACCTGCCGTCGGAGGCCGGTTGATGGGGATCGCCCCCACAGCGCAGGTGCATGCCAGCGCCGTTGTGGAACCCGGCGCGACCATCGGCGCGGGCAGCGTTGTCGGGCCGTTTTGCGTTATCGGCCCCGAAGTGACGCTTGGCGCGGACGTGGTACTGAAATCCCATGTCGTCGTGGCGGGCTGGACCGACATTGGCGACGGGACCGAGATTTTCCCCTTTGCCTCCATCGGCGAGATCCCGCAGGACAAGAAGTTCGGCGGGGAACGCACGCGTCTGATCGTGGGCAAGCGCAACCGGATCCGCGAAGGTGTTACGATGAATACCGGTACCGAGGGCGGGGGCGGCATCACCCGGGTGGGCGATGACGGCCTCTTTCTGGCCAATTCCCACGTCGCTCATGATTGCCAGGTCGGCGACCGGGTGATCATGGTGAACTCTTCGGCCCTTGCGGGCCATTGCGTGGTGGGCGACGACGTTATCATAGGGGGGCTGTCGGGTGTGCATCAGTTTGTGCGGATCGGACGGGGTGTGATCATCGGCGCGGTGTCGATGGTGACCAACGATGTCATTCCCTACGGCCTTGTGCAGGGGCCGCGTGGGCGGCTGGACGGGCTGAACCTTGTCGGGCTGAAGCGGCGGGGCGTGGCGAAGGCCGATATCACCGCGCTGCGGGCGGCGTTGCAGGCCCTCAAGCAGGGCGAAGGGGCCAGCTTCCAGGAGCGGGCCAGACGGCTTGGCGAAAGTGACGAGATCGATAGTGATTATGTGCGGGAGATCGTCGATTTTGTCCTTGGGGACAGCGACCGCTCTTTCCTGACACCGGAGTAACGAATATGCGCGCTATCATCGCGGGATCCGGGGCCTTGCCGGGCCTGCTGTTGCAGGCCGAAATGGCCTATGTCGTCACGTTTCGCGGCGTCGAGGTGGCCCCGTTGAAGGCGCCGCCGATCAAGGCGCGGTTCGAGCAACTGGGCCGCCTGTTCGACGAACTGCGCAAGAAAGAGGTCACCGAGGTGTGCCTGGCCGGCGCGATGGCGCGCCCGCAGCTCGACCCGGTGGCGTTCGATCCGTTCACCGCCAAGCGCATGCCGGTTCTGATGGAGGCCATGGGGCAGGGCGATGACGCGCTCCTGCGGGCCGTGGTCGAGGTGATCGAGGAGGCCGGGTTCAACGTGATCGCCGCCCATGAGGTGCGCGACGATCTGGTGGCCGAGGCGGGCGTGATTGCGGGCAAGAAAGTGGCGGAGCGCGATGCGGCACGGGGGCGCTCTGTGCTGGCCGCGCTGGGGCCGCTTGATGTGGGACAGGGCGCGGTGGTGGCCAAGGGGCAGGTGTTGGGCATCGAGACCTTGCAGGGCACCGATGCGATGCTGTCTTTCGTGGCCCAGACCGCTCCGGGATCGCGCGGCGTCTTTGTCAAACGCCCCAAGCCGGGGCAGGATTTGCGCGTGGATATGCCCGCGATTGGCCCCGAGACGATCCGGGCGGCGGCGGCGGCCGGGCTGGCCGGGATCGAGATTGCCGCGGAGCAGGTGTTGCTGCTGGATCGCCCGGCCATCGAGGCCGCCTGTGCTGAGACGGGGATGAACCTGTGGGCCGGGCCCTGAAGGCCTTTTTCGTGGCGGGCGAGCCGTCGGGTGACCGTCTGGGCGCCGCGCTTCTGGACGGGCTTCTTGAGGCTGGTGCGGAGGTTGAGCCGCACGGGATCGGCGGGCCGTTGATGGCGGCGGCGGGCCTGGCCTCGATCTTCCCTTATGATGAGCTGGCGGTGATGGGTATTGCCGAGGTCCTTCCGAAATACTTCCACCTCAAGCGCCGCATCGCCCAGACTGCCCGGGCCGTCGCCGAGAGCGGGGCCGAGGTGCTTATCACCGTCGACAGCCCGGATTTCTGCCTGCGTGTCGCCAAGCTTGCGCGGGAGGCGAATCCGGCGCTCAAGACCATCCATTACGTGGCGCCGTCGGTCTGGGCGTGGCGGCCCAAACGGGCGGTCAAGATGGCGCGTGTGATCGACCACGTGCTGGCGCTTCTGCCGTTCGAGCCGCCCTATATGGAAGCCGCGGGAATGAGCTGCGACTTTGTCGGGCATCCCGTGGTGGCAGAGCCGGTGCCGGGCCCCGATGAGATGGCCGCGTTTCGCGCCGCGCACGGGATCGGTGCGGAGGACAGGCTCCTGCTGGTTCTGCCCGGTTCCCGCCGCTCCGAGATCGCGCGTCTGGCGCCGGTCTTTGGCGAGGCGTTGCGCGGCATTCCGGCGCGGCTGGTCCTGCCAACCTTGCCGCATCTGGTGGGCGCGGTGGAGGAAGCAACGGCGGGCTGGTCCCCGAACCCCACTATCCTCAACCCCGCTGACCCGGCCGAAAAACGCGCAGCCTTCGCCGCGGCAGATGCGGCGCTTGCGGCGTCGGGCACGGTGTCGCTGGAACTGGCGGCGGGCGGCACGCCCATGGTAATCGCCTACGACATGAACTGGCTGACCCGCGTGATTGTGAAACGGGCGATCCGCGTCAACACGGTCACGCTGGTGAACCTTGTCTCCGATACACGCGCGGTACCGGAATTCCTGGCGGAGGAGTGCCGCCCCGCTCCGATCCGCGGCGCGCTGGACGGCCTGTTACAGGGGGGCGGCGCGGAGCAGCGCGCGGCAATGGAGTTTGCCATGGAGCGGTTGGGGCGCGGTGGCCCGGCGCCGGGGCTGCGCGCCGCGCAATCGGTTCTGAGCTTTCTCAACCGGTGAAATCGGCACGGATCGCGCCGGAGAGGCGCATCAATACATCCGGTGCGATAGGGAAAACATGGCGCGGTGTGCCCGCGGCGGCAAAGACCACATCAAATTCCAGCAGGCGCGGATCATACCAGGCGCGGATCGGGTTCAGATGGCCGATCGGGGCCACACCGCCGATGGCAAAGCCCGTTTGCGCCCGGATCAGCCCGGCATCGGCCTTGCCCAACGGCTCGCCCGCCACGGCACTGGCCTTGGCCGGGTCCACCTGATTGCCGCCCGCTGTCACGAACAGGACCGCATCACCGGTCGCTTCGGCATGAAAGATGATCGACTTGGCGATCTGATCGATCTCGCATCCGGCTGCGGCGGCCGCATCCGCCGCGGTGCGCGTGCCCTCGGCCATCTCGACCACGTCGACGGCCTGACCGGCCTCCTCCAACGCGCGTTTCACCCGTTTCAATGATTTCGACATGCCTGCCATCCCTTGCCAATCGCGCGGACCCTCGCAAGGATCAAACGGGCCTGCAAGAGGAGCCCCGATGTCCTTCGCCGCCCGCCTGACCCGCGCGCCCATCCCCCATTCGCCGGACCGCGGGGCCGAGGCCTTGGGCCATATGCATCACCTCGCGCCGGAGCTGGCCGAACTGATCCGTGGCGCCGGCGGATCGTCCCCCTATCTGGCGGGGCTGATCGGCAAGGAGGGCCATTGGCTGTCCCATGCCTTGGACCAGTCGCCGGAAGACGTGATCGCGGACCTGATCGCCGAGACCGCAACGCTTGATGCGGCATCGCTGGATGCCGGGCTGCGCGGCTTGAAACGGCGTGCGGCGCTGATCGTGGCGCTTGCGGATCTGGGCGGGGTCTGGGGGCTGGCCACCGTGACGCAGGCCTGGACCGAATTCGCCGATGCCTGCCTGGCCGCCGCGCTGGCCATCCATGTCGCCACCCTGGCCCGGCGCGGCAAGATCCCCGGCCAGAGCGAGGCGGACGCGCTTGCCACGGGCGCGGGTATGGTGGCGCTGGCCATGGGCAAGATGGGGGCGGGGGAGCTGAATTACTCCTCAGATATCGACCTGATCTGCCTGTTTGATGAGAGCCGCTTCGACGGTGCCGCCGAGGAGATGGAGGCGCGTGCGGGCTTCATCAAGGCCACCCGCGCCATGGCCGCCACGCTGAACGATCCCACGGCGGACGGCTACGTGTTTCGCACCGATCTCCGCCTGCGCCCCGACCCGTCGGTCACGCCCGTCTGCATCTCCATGGCGGCGGCGGAACGGTACTATGAGGCCGAGGGGCGCACATGGGAGCGCTCCGCCTATATCAAGGCGAGGCCCGCCGCCGGTGATCTTGCGGCGGGAGAGCGGTTTCTGGGAGCATTAACGCCGTTTGTCTGGCGCAAGCATCTGGATTTTGCAGCGGTCGCCGAGACGATGGATATGCGCCAACGCATTCGCGACCATAAAGGCCTGCACGGGGAGGCACTTGAAGGACATAACCTGAAACTGGGGAAAGGCGGTATTCGCGAAATCGAGTTTTTCGCCCAGACCCGCCAGCTGGTGGCCGGCGGCCGCGACCCGGCCCTGCGCGCGCCGCGCACGGTCAAGGCGCTGGCGGCCCTGGCCCGGGCCGATTGGATCACCCGCGAGGTGGCGGGTGAGTTGGCCGATCATTACGCGGCGCTGCGCGAGGCCGAGCACCGGGTGCAGATGATCGACGATGCGCAAACCCATTCCTTGCCGAAATCACCGGACGGGTTTGACCGCCTCGCGCGGCTGAGTGGCGAGGGGGATACGGCGCGATACCGCGCGGTGTTGCAGGAGCGGCTGACCGCCGTGTCGGAACTGACCGGGGATCTCTATGCGTCCAAGACCCGCGCGCAATCCGCGCCCGACCTCAGCGAAACAGCCCGCAGCATCATCTCGCGCTGGCCCGGATATCCGGCGCTCCGCTCGGCCCGGGGCCAATCGATTTTCGAGCGATTGAAACCCGATCTTCTGGCCCGGCTGGGGGAGGCCGTCAAACCCGATGAGGCGTTGTCGAATTTCGATGGATTTCTGCGCGGGTTGCCCGCGGGGGTTCAGCTGTTCTCGTTGTTCGAGGCGAACCCGAGCCTTGTGGATCTGATCGCGGATATCTGCGCCACGGCGCCCGGCCTGGCCACCTACCTGTCGCGCAATTCCGGGGTGCTGGATGCGGTGCTCGATGGGCAGTTCTTTGCGCCCTGGCCCGGTGCGACGGGGTTGACGGAGGACCTGTCGCGCGCGTTGCAGCCGCTGGACTATGAGGCGCAGTTGAACACGGCGCGTCGGTGGCAGAAGGAATGGCACTTTCGCGTGGGGGTGCACATGTTGCGTGGCCTGATCGGTGCCGATGACGCCGCGCGACACTATTCCGATATCGGCCACGCGGTTGTTGCGGGCCTCTGGCCCCATGTCTGCGCCGACATCGCGCGGCGGCACGGGCCGCCGCCGGGGCGTGGCGGTGTGGTTCTGGCCATGGGGAGCCTCGGGGCCAGCGAGATGACGGCGATCTCGGATCTGGACCTGATCGTGATCTTCGATGCCCATGGCGTCGAGATGACCGAGGGCCGCCGCCCGCTGGATCCCCGGGGCTGGTTCGCGAAGGCGACCAAGGCGCTGATCACGGCACTGAGCGCCCCGACGGGCGAGGGCAAACTTTACGATGTCGATATGCGGCTGCGGCCATCGGGCGGGCAGGGGCCGGTGGCCACGTCGCTGGCGGCGTTCGAGCATTACCAGCGCCAGGATGCCTGGACATGGGAGCATATGGCGCTGACCCGCGCGCGGGTTGTGGCGGGCGATGCGGGGCTTGGTGCGGATGTGGAGGCGGTGCGCTGCGCGGTGATCGCGGCGCGGGCAGGCGGGGCGGAGATCCTGCGCGACGCGGCCGATATGCGCTCGCGCCTGCAACAGGCGGGCCGGGCGGGCGGCCGGTGGGCGGTGAAGGATGGGCCCGGCGGGTTGCAGGATATTGCGCTGGTGGCGCAGGCCCTTGGCCTGATCGCGGGATCCCCCCTGCGCACGCCGCCGGAGCAATTGCGGGCCGCCGCCGAGGCCGGGCATCTGGCGCCGGATTTGGCGGAGCGGCTGGCTGCGATCCATACCCTGTTTGCCAATGTTCAGCAGGGCGCGCGGCTCTTGAGCGCGGGGCCATTGGATACGGATGCCCTTGGCACCGGAGGCCGCGACTTCCTTGTCCGGCTGGCCGAAGTGACGGACCCGGACGCCCTTGTGACGCAGTTGGACACCGCGCGGGCCGACGCCGCCGGTATCATCGCCGAAATTCTGGGCGAAGCGAACGGACCCGACGATGCGTAAGACAGATCCGATAGATCCAAAGAACCTGATCCGGGAGGCGTTCCGGATCGACGGGATCACGGCGTCGGAATGCAGATCCATCTTTGTGGATTGGGCGTTGAGCGTGGAGGGCACCGATCATCGCCCGATGATCGAAGCGCTTCTGGCCCGCCACGGGGCAGAGGCTGTCGATCACCCGATGAGGATTGTCCTGACCGAGGGGCTGACACAACAGCCGATTGCGCGGCGCCGCGGCGGGCGTGCGGCAAGGGTTAAGGACAGCTAGAGGCAGTTTGTCGGGGCCGCTGCAACGCCGCTATCGGGTTGCGGTGCGTTATGCCTTCTCACGCGATGCATGGCTGCCGCGTTCGCGGTAAGGCGTCGTCTCGTAATGGGCGCGGTAGCATTTGGAGAAATGCGAGGGTGATGCGAAGCCACAGGCCAGCGCCACGTTGATCACGCTCATATCCGTTTGCATCAGCAGATTGCGCGCCTTGGCGAGCCGCAATTCCATGTAATACCGCTTGGGGGAGCGATTGAGGTAGCGGCGGAACAGGCGCTCCAACTGGCGGGTCGACATGCCGACATCCTGGGCCAGTTGGGCGGGGCTGATCGGCTCTTCGATCTTCTGTTCCATCATCCGGATCACCTGCCCCAGCTTGGGGTGGCGCACGCCGATGCGGGTGGGGATCGACAGGCGCTGGGTGTCCTGATCGGTGCGGATCGAGGTGTAGATCAACTGATCGGCCACCAGATTGGCCAAATCCTCACCCTGATCCTCGGCGATCAGTTTCAGCATCAGGTCGATCGAGGCGGTGCCACCTGCCGTGGTGATCCGATTGCCATCGATCACGAAGACGGACTTGGTCAGCGTCACCTCTTCGAATTCCTCGGTGAAGCTGTCCTGGTTTTCCCAATGGATCGTGGCGCGTTTCCCATCCAGAAGCCCGGCTTTGGCCAGCGTGTAGCCCGCCGTGCAGAGCCCGCCGATCACCGGGCCCTTGCGCGCCTCGCGCCGGAGCCAGCTCAGCACGCGTTTCGTCGTCGCGCCTGCCACATCGATGCCGCCGCAGATCAGGACCGTATCGTCGCGCGTGACTTCCTCAAGATCGGTATCAAGGCGATACCAGATCCCGGCGGAGCTTTGCGCGAATTCGCCGCCTTCGCCCGCCAATGTCCAGGAATAGATTTCCGAGCCCGACATCCGGTTTGCGATCCGCAAGGCCTCCACCGCGGAGGCGAAGCACAGCATGGTGAATTGGTCCAGCAAAACAAAGACGAACCGTTTGGGTCCTTCACCGGGGCGCGTGCGAGTCAGGGTCTTCGACATCATCGTTTCCTTCGGGAGACGCGGATTTTCAGCAGCGCTTCTTTCCCGATCAAAAGCGAAAGCACCAATTGGCCTGCCGCGCAATCCCGAATTCAGGTGAATTGCGGGATTGGAAGCCAAGCGGGCCTTGTGTAAGGAGAGCACCGACCCCGGGAATTGGAGACACCCATGACCAATGCAAGCACCTGGACGAAGTCCGATTGGCGCAACAAGGCACGTATCCAGATGCCCGATTATCCGGATCAAGCGGCGCTGGAGGCCGTGGAGGCGCAGCTGGGGCAATATCCGCCGCTGGTGTTTGCAGGCGAGGCCCGCAGGCTGAAACACGAATTGGCGGATGTGGCGCGGGGCGACGGATTTCTGTTGCAGGGCGGCGATTGTGCTGAGAGCTTTACGGAGTTTTCGGCCGACAACATCCGCGACACGTTCAAGGTCATGCTGCAGATGGCCATGGTGCTGACCTATGGGGCCAAGGTGCCGGTGGTGAAGATCGGACGGATGGCTGGCCAATTCGCCAAGCCGCGCTCCGCCCCGACCGAGGTGAAGGACGGCGTGGAACTGCCCTCCTACCGCGGTGACATCATCAATGAGCTGGACTTTACGCCCGAGGCGCGAATTCCGAACCCGCAGAAGATGTTGCAGGCCTACACCCAGGCCGCCGCGTCCCTGAACCTGGTCCGCGCGTTTTCGACGGGGGGCTATGCCGATATTCACCACGTCCATTCCTGGACCCTTGGCTTCACTGACAATGACGATGCCGAGAAATACCGCGACATGGCCAACCGTATCCAGGATGCACTGGATTTCATGACCGCGGCTGGCCTGACCTCCGAGACCAACCATGAACTGTCGAAGGTGGATTTCTATACGTCCCACGAAGCGCTGCTGCTGGAATATGAAGAGGCGCTCTGCCGCCTTGATTCGACGTCTGGCAAATGGCTGGCGGGCTCGGGCCACATGATCTGGATCGGCGACCGCACGCGGCAGCCCGATGGCGCACATGTGGAATTCTGCAAAGGCGTGCAGAACCCGATTGGCATCAAATGCGGCCCGTCGCTGACGCGCTCCGACCTCAAGGAATTGCTGGATCTTTTGAACCCGGCGCGTGAGGCGGGCCGGATCGTGTTGATCAACCGCTTCGGCGCGGGCGCGGTGGGCGATCACATGCCCAAGCTGATCCGCGCGGTTGAGGAAGAGGCCCATCCGGTGGTCTGGACCTGCGATCCGATGCACGGCAACACGATCAAGTCCGACAGCGGCTACAAGACCCGGCCCTTTGAATCGGTCCTACGCGAGGTGCAGGAATTCTTTACGGTGCACCGGGCGGAGGGGACCGTGCCGGGCGGCGTGCATTTCGAGATGACGGGGCAGGACGTGACGGAATGCACCGGTGGCGTGCGGGCGGTGACCGATGAGGACCTGTCCTCGCGCTACCACACGGCCTGCGATCCGCGCCTGAATGCGTCGCAATCGCTAGAACTGGCGTTTTTGGTGGCGGAAGAGCTGTCATCGACCCGCGAGGCGTTGCGCGCCGCGGGCTGAAGCGATGGTGGGGCTGGCGGTGCTACGCTAGCCCGCCGTCGATCACCTGAAAGACGGGCCGAACATTCTCTTCCGATGCATGGGACATTTGGGCCGCGCCGCCGCTTGCAGCAACGCGGGGCACAACCCGCGCGATGGGCCGCGACAAGTGCAGGCCCCCCATCGCCCCGAGCACCGGGCCGGTTTCCGGAATATCCAGCGTCCACGAATTGTCGATGGTGAAGCGGCCCCGAATGTCCGAGATGTATGGCGTCATAGCCGGGCGTTCGGAATAGACGGCCAGCGCTCGGGTCAGCCCGCCGCGTGTATCGATCAACGGCAGGATCGCCATCGTCGCCTCAGCGGACAGGCCTGTGCGCTCCTGACGGCACAACGACAGGATGCTGACGGCCGGGGTTGCGATGGCTGTTTCGGCGGCATCCATCGCGGCACTGCGATCATCCAGCTGGAACAGCGACCGGAACGGCATCCCGCGCAGCTCCATTCCCATCCGGGCGGACATCGTGGCACCGGCAAGACGCATCCGCACGGTTCCGGCGCGCGGGCGCTCCAGGATGCAGATCCGCGACAGGTGGCGGCTGATGGCGGTTGGGCGGATCTCAACGCGGCCAGGGGCCGGGCGTCCATCGCGCAACTGATCCCAATACCGGATGACAGACGTGATGCGGGCATCAAGGGCGGGACGTGGCTCGGGGTGCGTTGTATCGTTTGTCATAATCAGGTTCCTTAGATCCGCGTGTGATCCAACTCGTAACAATTTGCCCCGGTTCAGCCTAAGTCCAGAGCGTCGGGTTGACGCCGTGGGGCTGTTCCTTATCCCTTTTCCTATATAACGCATAAAATTGTTCGCGCAGGGGGGAGACTTGTTAAATGGTTAATCGCATCGGGGCCGCCTGTGGCTGAAAAACGCCTCGCATCGATGACGGCCTTTGCCGCGGCCGATGGGGCAGCGGAGGGGCTGAGCTGGAGCTGGGAGATGCGGGGCGTGAACGGGCGTGGCCTCGATCTGCGGCTGCGTCTGCCTGAGGGGCTTGGCGCCTTGGAGCAGCCCCTGCGCGCGGCGCTGTCAAAGGCCCTCAAACGCGGCAATGTCACGCTGACGCTGAAACTCGCCCGCTCCGCATCGGGCGCAGGCGGGCAGTTGGACGCCGATGCCCTCACGTCCGTTCTGGCCGCCCTGACGGAGATCGAGGTGCAGGCCGCTGATCGTGGCCTGCATCTGGCGCCCACCCATGCCGCCGCGGTTCTGTCGCAACGCGGGGTCTGGGACGTGGCGGATGCGACCGCCCTGCCGGACCATGCGCAATTGCTGAGGGAGGCGGAGGCCCTGATCGCGAGTTTTGCCGCCATGCGGCATGCGGAGGGGGAGGCCTTGGCCAATGTCATGGACGCTCAGTTGGCCCGCATCGCGGAGTTGACGGACGCCGCCGCGGAGACCGCCACGGTTCGATCCGCGGCCCAGGGCACGCGCCTGAAAACCCAGGTTGCGGCGCTTCTGCAGGCCAGCGATGTGGTGGACGAGGCGCGCCTGGCGCAGGAATTGGCCACACTGGCCGTGAAGGCAGATGTCACTGAAGAGATCGACCGGCTGCGCGCCCATATCGCCGCTGCGCGTGCGCTCGTTGCCGGCGGCGGGCCGGTGGGCCGCAAGCTCGATTTCCTGATGCAGGAGTTCAACCGGGAGGCAAATACGCTCTGCTCCAAATCCGGCGATGCGGCGCTGACGGCCATTGGCCTTGACCTGAAGCTGACCATCGATCAGATGCGCGAACAGGTTCAGAACGTGGAATGACCATGCCCGACAGCACCCGACGCGGCCTTCTGATCATCCTGTCCTCCCCCTCGGGCGCCGGGAAATCGACGCTGGCCCGGCGGTTGATGGAATGGGATGACACGCTCAGCTTTTCGGTCTCCGCCACCACGCGCCCCGCGCGGCCCGGGGAGGTCGATGGCAAGCATTACCACTTTATCGACGAAAGTGGTTTCAAGTCGCTGGTTACCTCCGGTCAGATGCTGGAACATGCCCACGTCTTCGGCAATTTCTACGGCTCACCCATGGGGCCGGTCTCCGAGGCTATCGAGGCGGGGCGCGACGTGCTCTTCGATATCGATTGGCAGGGCGCGCAGCAGATCCAGAAAAGCGTTCTGGCCCCCCATGTCCTGTCGATCTTCATCCTGCCGCCCTCGATCCACGAACTGCGCCGACGGCTGGAAAACCGTGGCCAGGACGGCGAGGATGTGATCGCCAAGCGGATGCTCAAAAGCTGGGACGAGATCAGCCATTGGGACGGCTATGACTACGTCCTGATCAACGATGATCTCAGCGCGACCGAGGCGCGGTTGAAGACGATCATCGAGGCCGAACGGATGAAGGCGGCCCAACAGCCTGCACTGATGGATCATGTTCGCAGGTTGCAATCGGAATTCGAGGACATGCCATGATCTACGCGCTGGACGACCTCACCCCACAGATCGCCGACGACACCTGGGTGGCGCCCGATGCCAATGTGATCGGAAACGTGGTGTTGGAAACCGGGGCCTCGGTCTGGTTCGGATGCACCTTGCGCGGCGACAATGAAGAGATCCGCGTGGGTGCGGGATCGAACGTGCAGGAAAACGTGGTGTGCCACACCGATCCGGGCTGTCCCCTGCTAATCGGGCCGGATTGCACGATCGGGCACAAGGCGATGCTGCATGGGTGCGCCATCGGGGCGGGGTCGCTGATCGGGATGGGCGCGACGGTTCTCAACGGCGCGCAGATCGGTTCCGGCTGTCTGATCGGGGCAGGCGCGCTGATACCGGAGGGCAAGGTGATCCCGGACGGAAGCCTTGTGATGGGGATGCCCGGAAAAGTGGTGCGGGAATTGGACGAGGCCGCGCGCGCGACCCTTCTGGCCTCGGCCGAGCATTACCGGCAGAATATGCGTCGCTTTCGGGCGGGCCTGCGCGCGACCTAGGCGGTCGACATGCTCAACCGATCCTCATCGAAGACATAATTCACGGTGCGCCCCATGCTTTCGGCGGCGCGCAGGAGGATCGGGAACTGGGCCTCGGACGGGCGCGGCGGGCGATTGTCGGCGGTATGGCCGAAGCGCAGGATGCTCCACACGTTTTCATCCACATTCAGGCGCGGCCCCTCGGCCTGCAAGGTCCATTGTCCGCTGGCCACCGGTGCGATGGAGAGCGTGCCGCCCATCGGCAACGCCGCCTCGGCACAGAGCAGCATCAGAAGCGCCATTTTTGTATCCTGACGGGATTGATCGCCATCCGCCCCCCAGGTGGCGGTGATCCGGCTCTGATGAAAATACCCCTCCACCGCCTGGGTCGCCTCGCGCAGGCTGGTGCTTGCGTCCGGTACGGCCCCGCCAAAGGCCAGCCGGAACAGCCGGATCCGCGCTTCGGCCGCGCGCACGGCATCGCGGATCAGGTCCACCTCGGGGCCGTCGGCCTTTCCGGTCATCTCCAAAAGCTCAACGCCATTGCCGATTGCACCCAACGGATTAATTAGATCGTGACACAGACGCGAGGCCACAAGGTCCGCTAGGCTTCCGCTTGGATCAATCAGCTCGTCACGCATAATGAACAGGTCCTTTGAACATGGACGACACGGATCCCGCCGCCGGGGACATTACGGCCATCTTGGAGCCGGGGATGTTTGTTCGGCACCCGCGAGCGCCCGATTGGGGCCTGGGACAGGTCCAATCCAACATCGGCGGCAAAGTAACGGTAAACTTCGAAAACGAGGGTAAAGTGGTGTTGGATGGCCGCAAGGTTGCATTGGTCATCGACGAGCCCTCGTGAACGTTTGTCGGAACTTAGTCGGAATTGGTTAATAGGGCTTTAACGTCAACGTCAAATGCTAGTCTATAGTCAGGGTGGTCTGCTTGCATATGGGCGAGGTCCTGCTAAACCCCCGCATCGAAAGGAAACCTCGCGCGCCCATGCAGATTGACGAGCCGCATTTTGAATTGCGCCTTGCCGCCGGGGACGCGGATCTGCGCGCCGCGCAACGCCTGCGGTACAGTGTTTTTGTCGATGAGCTGGGGGGGGATGGCCCGCTTGTCGATCACGATGCGCGCCTGGAAAGGGATCGCTATGATCCCCATTTCGACCACCTTTTGCTGCTCGACCACCGTCGTGCCGAGGATGACTGCGTTGTCGGCGTCTACCGCCTGATGCGGAGCAAGGGCGCGCAGGCGGCCGGGCAATTCTACTCCGAGCACGAATATGATCTGAGCGCGTTGCGCGGCTCGAACCGGCGCCTTCTGGAGCTTGGGCGCTCTTGCCTGCATGCGGAGTATCGGGGCGGCACGGCGATGATGCATTTGTGGAACGGGCTGGCCGATTACATCGCGGAACACGATATCGAGGTGATGTTTGGCGTGGCCAGTTTTCACGGGATCGATCCCGCCCCGCTCGCCGCGCCGCTGTCGTTGTTGCACCATCGCCACCTGGCGCCCGAGGATGTACGGCCGGTGGCGCGGGCTGACGGCTACCAGCCCATGGACCTGATCGATGAGGCGGATCTGGACCGGCCCGCGGCGACCCGTGCGATCCCGTCGCTGATCAAGGCTTATCTGCGTCTGGGCGGGTTTGTGGGGCAGGGGGCCTATATCGACCGGCCCTTCAACTGCATCGATGTGTGCCTGGTGATGGATGTGGCCCGGATGTCGGAGGCCCGCCGCGCGCTCTACCAGAAGGCGGCGGCGCGGTGAACGAGCCGTGGGACGGCGCACCAACGCCCGCGCCAAGGCGGCTTAGCCCGCGCGACTGGCTGCGGATCATACGGCGGGGGGCGCCGGTGATCGCGCTTCTGCTGATCTGTTTTCCGCTGCTCCTGATCCTGCGCCCACCGGAACGGGTGATCTGGGGGCTGCGGCGGCCCCTCACGCCCTATATCACGCAATTCGTCTGCATCTGGGCCTGCCGGTGTCTCGGGCTCCGCCGCCGCGTGATCGGCACACCGATGCGCCAACCCGGTGCTTATGTCGCCAACCATGTCAGCTGGCTGGACATCTTCGTGCTGAACGCCAGCAAGCGCCTCTATTTCGTGGCCAAGGCAGAGGTCCGGGGCTGGGGTGGGATCGGATGGCTGGCGCGGGGCACGGGCACGGTGTTCATCCGCCGCAACCGGGCCGAAGCCGCCGCGCAGACGCGCCTGTTCGAGGATCGCCTGATCGCGGGCCATCACCTGCTGTTCTTCCCCGAGGGCACGTCGACCGATGGCCACCTTGTGCTGCCGTTCAAGACGACACTGTTTGCCGCGTTTTTTTCCGAGCGTCTGCGCCACCGTCTGGCGGTGCAGCCGGTAAGCCTGCGCTACACGGCCCCGGACGGCGCGGATCCGCGGCATTACGGGTGGTGGGGCGATATGAGCATCGGGGATGGGCTGTTGCAGGTGCTTGGAACACCGAAGCGGGGGCAGGTGGAGGTGATCTACCACGCGCCCCTGCCCGTGACAGAGGCGGAGAGCCGCAAGGCCTTGGCGCGGGCCGCGGAACACGCCGTGCGGCACGGATTGGAGACGGGTGAGGTCGTGTCCGATCACACGCTGATAGCAAAGGCCTAGGCCAACGGCGCGATCAGCGCCTGCAGCGCAGCCAGGGGATCGTCGCCGCGCCAGATTTCGGGGCCGATGGCAAAGAAATCGGTGACCGGGGCCAGATGCTCGATCACCGCCGTATCGAGCGCGCCTTCGGCCACCACGGGCAATTCGATCATCTGCGACCACCAGGCAAACAACTCGTGCTCGGCCCGGGTGCCGTCCCCCAGATCGCTCTGACCAACGGGGCCGAAACTGACGTAATCCGCGCCGATCTCGCCCGCCGTCATCCCGTCATGGCGCGACGCGCCGCAGAATGTCCCCAGGATCGCGTCACCGCCAAGCGACTTGCGCGTCGCGCGGACGGAGCGGCTGCCATCGGCCAGATGCACACCGTCGAGGCCAAGGCGCTCCACCAGTTGCACATGGCGCTCAATCACCAGGGGCACATCGCGGGCATGGCAGGTTTCGCGGCAGCGATCGGCGGCCCGCGCAACGCTGGCTTCGTCACCGTCAGCGAGCGCCAGCCGGACACAGGCGATGTCGACCTTGTCCAGGATGGCGGCGAGGGTCGGTGCAAAGACCTCGGGCTCGAAGGCTGCGGGGGTGATCAGGTAGATCTGCGGGCGATCGGGATCGGCCATGGGGCACCTCTGGGTGGATCGTCGGGTCGTCGCGCGCTGATAGCGCCTGCTTGCACGCCGGGCAATGGGGCGCCGCTTGCGTCGCGGGCGCCGCCGCTTTATGGCCGCGCCCATGACTGATCCCGCACCCGCCCGCCAACCCGCCTTTATCCTTGTGCGTCCCCAGATGGGGGAAAACATCGGTGCCGCGGCGCGGGCGATGTGGAATTTCGGCCTCGATCATATGCGGGTGATTGCGCCGCGCGATGGCTGGCCCAATGAACGCGCCGTGGCTTTGGCCTCTGGCGCGGGCCGGTTGCTGGACCATGCAGGCCTCTTCGACGATGTCCCAAGCGCCTTGTCAGATTGCACTTACGTCTTCGCGACCACGGCGCGCGAGCGCGGGTTGACCAAGCCGGTTGTTAGCCCTGAACGCGCCATGGAACAGGCCCGCGCAATCACGGCGGAAGGCGGCAAGGTGGGCGTGATGTTCGGGCCCGAGCGCGCGGGGCTGGAAAACGCCGATATCGCGGCGGCCAACGCGATCATCTCGGTTCCGGTGAACCCGGAGTTTCCCTCCCTCAACCTGGCGCAATGCGTGTTGTTGTGTGGCTATGAATGGCGGCGACAGACGACGGAGGTGGTGCCGCAGGTGATGGAATTGGCGAAGACCGATTTTGCCTCCGGCGAAGAGGTGACACGGCTGGCGGATCATTATGAGGAGCGGCTGGAGGAGGCCGGGTTCTTCTGGCCGCCGGTGAAGGCCGACAGCATGAAGCTGACCCTGCGCAATCTGTGGGGGCGGTTGGATCTGACCCGCGCGGATGTGCAGACGTTGCACGGCGTGATGCGCCAGATGGTGCGATGGGCCGAGGGCCGCCGCCCCAGGGGCTGAGGGCCGCCTCGTGCTTGAGGCCAGCATCGGGGGGCAAGGCAGGGGCGCGCGATGTCGCGGGCGCTTGAAGGGGCCATGTCCGCGGGATAGGTCTGGCGCGAGAGACGAGAGGATTGTGCCATGTCCGGCCAGCGCAGCATTTTCGAAGAGGTGGGCGAGACCCGGAAGCCTGCGGCCACGCCGGGTGGCGTAAGCCGGGATCGCGGGCGGGGACGGCGGCGCGTCCGGATCTTCGTGATGATCCTGTTCGTGATGGTGGTGGTGCAGATTGCCATTGGCGGGCTGACGCGGTTGACCGATTCCGGCCTGTCGATCACGGAATGGGCGCCGATCACCGGTGCCATTCCGCCGCTTGATGAGGCCGCATGGGAAGCCGAGTTGGAGGCTTACCGCGCGACAACCGAATATCAGGAGCAGAACCGTGGCATGAGCCTTGCGGAGTTCAAGGTGATCTATTGGTGGGAATGGGGCCACAGGCAATGGGCGCGGGCGCTTGGGCTTGTCTGGGCCGTCGGATTCGTGGGCCTTTTGGCCACCAAGTCTGTGCCGACCGGCTGGACCGGGCGCCTGTTGCTTCTAGGCGCGCTTGGCGGACTGCAAGGCGTGGCGGGTTGGTGGATGGTGCATTCGGGCCTGGCGCCGGGCATGTTCGATGTCGCCTCCTACCGACTGGCGGTGCATCTTGGTCTTGCCTTCCTGATCCTGGGCCTAATGGCGTGGTATATTCTGACGCTTGGCCGCGCCGAGGCTGAGCTGATGACCGCCCGGCGCGAGGGGGATCGCCGTCTGGCCGGAATGGCCACGGGGGTCCTCCACCTGACCGCGCTGCAAATCCTGACCGGGGCGCTGGTCGCCGGCATCGATGCGGGGCGCAATTACATCGACTGGCCCCTGATGGCAGGTGCCTTCACGCCGCCCAACATGTGGGCCATCGAGCCATGGTACCGCAACCTGTTCGAGAATGACGGGACGGTGCAGTTCTTTCACCGCATCACGGGCTATCTTCTGTTCCTGTTCGGGATCGGGGCGTGGATCATGGCGCGCCGCTCTGCCCGGACGGCCACAAGGCGGGCCTTTGACTGGATGGCAGTGATGATGTTCGGGCAGATCGTGCTTGGCATCGTGACGGTGATGCAATCCTCGCCATGGTATCTGGCGATCCTGCACCAATTCGGGGCGGGGATTCTGATCACACTCATCCTTCGGGCGCGGTTCCTGGCCCGCTACCCGCTTCCACAATCCGTAAGAGGGGCCTGACCCGCATGGCGGCAATCGACGATCTTCTGAGCTTTCAGCGCAAGACCGAGGCTTTGGGCCAGGTCATGGGGCGTCTGGGATGGGACCAGGAAACCATGATGCCCGAGGGCGCGGCCGAGCAGCGGGGCGACGAGATGGCCGCGCTGGAAGACGTGCTCCATGCCCGCCGGACGGACCCGCGCGTGGGTGAGTGGCTCGCGGCCGCCGAGGCGCGCACCGACGCGGAGGCCGCACAACTCCGCGAGATTGCACGCGCCCATGCCCGTGCGGTCAAGGTGCCCGCCGATCTGGCCAGCGAGCTGGCGCGGCTGACCTCGGTTGCGCAGGGCATCTGGGCCAGGGCGCGGGCCGAGGAGGACGTGGCCGCCTTTTTGCCGACGCTGAGACAGGTGGTGGATCTGCGCCGTCAGGAGGCTGCGGCGATTGCCGATGGCGCGGACCTCTACGACACCCTGCTGCAGGATTACGAACCGGGTACCACGGGCGACGAGATCGCCGCTTTGTTCGACCGGATGCGGCCCCGGCTTCTTGCGCTGCGTGAGCGGCTGGCGGGCGCGGAGATGCCGTCGCCGCTGACCGGCCACTTCCCGGAAGACGGCCAGATGGCGCTGAGCCGCGAGATGGCCGAAAGCTTCGGTTACAGGTTCGAGAATGGCCGCCTCGATCTGGCGGTGCATCCGTTCAGCTCCGGTTCGGGGGCCGATGTGCGGATCACCACGCGGGTGGATCCCGCCGAGCCGATGGGGTGCCTCTATTCCACGATCCATGAGGTCGGCCACGCCACCTATGAACAGAATATCGCCCCGGAGTTCCGCCTGACGGCAATCGGGGACGGCGTGTCGATGGGCGTGCATGAAAGCCAGAGCCGGATCTACGAGAACCAGCTGGCGCGTTCCCCGGCCTTCACCGGCCACCTGTACGGGCGCATGGCGGCGCATTTCGGGCCGCTTTCGGCGGATGCAGCGGATTTCGCGCGGGTGGTGAACCGGGTGGAGACCGGCTTCATCCGCACCGAGGCCGATGAGGTGCATTACAACCTGCATATCATGATGCGGTTCGACCTGGAGCGGCAGCTTTTTGGCGGGGCGCTTGAAGTGGCGGATCTGGAAGAGGCGTGGAACGCGCGGTTTGCCAGCGATTTCGGGATCGCGGTCGACAGGCCGTCCAATGGCGTCTTGCAGGACGTGCATTGGTCGGTGGGGCTTTTCGGGTATTTCCCGACCTATTCCCTTGGAAACGTCTATGCGGGCTGTCTGCATGCGGCGTTGCGGCGGGACCTGCCGGATCTGGATGACGCTTTGGCCGAGGGCAACCCAGCGCCTGCACTGGAGTGGTTGCGGGAGCGAGTGCAGCGCCATGGCGGGTTGCGGACGCCGCGGGAGACGATTGAACACGCGACGGGGGCGGAGATCAGCGAAGCGCCGCTTCTGGATTATCTGGATGCCAAATACGGGGCGTTGTTCGGGGTGTGAGGCGGGCTTATCAAGGTTGATAAGGTGGGTTAAGAACTTGAATTAATAGAAAAAAGGGATCCTTGCTTACCCTTTCTCAGTCCTTTTGACGTGTTTCCCAGCCGCTCAGGACCAATCGGGCGGACGTTTTTCGAGGAAGGCGGTGATGCCTTCCTCGGTCTGCGCATTGACCATGTTTTCGACCATCACGTCGCCGGTCAGGGCATAAGCTTGGGCCAGCGTCAGGTCGGCCTGCTCGTAGAAGGCGCGTTTGCCGATGCTGACGGCCGAGCCGAGCTTGGCCGCAATCGTCTCGGCCAGATCCTGTATGGCGGCGTCCAACTCCTCGGCAGGGGCGGTGCGGTTGATCAACCCGACGTCCCGCGCCCGTGGAGCCGTCAGGAATTCGCCGGTTGTCAGCATCTCGAACACCTGTTTGCGGGGCATCACCCGGCCGAGCGCCACCATGGGCGTGGAGCAGAAGAGGCCAATATTCACGCCATTCACACCGAATTTCGCGTCCTCCGCCGCGACGGCGAGATCGCAAGAGGCCACCAGCTGGCACCCGGCGGCGGCCGCGAGCCCATGGACCTGTGCGATGACGGGCTGGGGCAGGCGCGGGATGGTCTGCATCAGGGCCGAGCAACGGTCGAAGAGATCCTTCCAGGCCGACACGCCGCCATCATCCGCCTGCCGGGCAGCCTGCATCTGCTTGAGATCGTGGCCCGCGCAGAACGCCCGGCCTGCGCCTTTCAGCACGATCACCTTGGTGTTCCGATCCTCCGCCAACGTGTCGAACCGCGCCTGCAGGGCGGCCAGCATCTCGTTGCTCAGCGCATTGAGATTGCCGGGGGACTCGAGCGTCAGATGGGCAATGGGCCCGTGGTCTTCACGGGTGACGAGCGTATCGGACATATGGTCTTTCCCTTGCGCTTGGGGCGGCTTGGCGGAAAGTTAGCCGGGCAGGGGCCAAGGGGAAAGAGCCATGGACATCATCATGCAGGCCGACGAGATCATGGCTTATCTCGACGAGGTGTTTCCGCAGGTGCGTGGGGATTTTGTGATCGAAGAGGTCGCGGACCGCGCGGTACGGGTCCGGATGCCGGTGGCCGAGCGCCATTTGCGGCCCGGCGGCACGGTGTCGGGGCCTGCCATGTTCGCGCTGGCGGATGTGTCGGTTTACATGGCGGTCCTTGCGATGACGGGGCGGGAGGCGCTTGCAGTGACGACGGGCGGCTCTTTCGATTTCATGCGCAAGCCGGTGGCGGGCGTCGACCTGATCTGCGAATGCCGGTTGCTGAAGCTGGGGCGCGTTCTGGCGGTGGGCGAGTGCCTGATCTATTCCGACGGGATGGAAGAGCCGGTGGCGCGCGCGTCGATGACCTATTCGATCCCGCCCCGGGGCTGAGAGCGGCGCGTGCTCGGGCCCTTGCGGGCCCTTGCGCCCCGCGACCGCGGTGGCCCTCACTGCGTTCGGGCGACCGCCTGCGGCGGGCTTTTGGGTATTTTTGACCAATGGAAGGGATCAGGGTGGTTGTGCCTGGTCAGGGGGGCGGTGCGTGGGGCGCGGCCATGGCCTCGGCGCCGCGGTGCAATTCGCGCACCTGGATATCGTCGGTGCAAAAATGGCGCTTCAGAACCGCGATGGCGGCGTGGGGCTGCGTGTTGCCGCACATGAAGATATCGAAGGCCGCGTAGCCGATTTCGGGCCAGGTGTGGCACGCGATGTGGCTTTCGGCGAGGACCGCGATGCCGGTGACGCCCTGGGGGGAGAAGCGGTGGGTGTGAAGGTGCAGGAGGGTGGCGCCGGTGGCCTCAGTCGCGTCGCGCAGGGCCTGTTCGATGGTCGCCGGGTCGTCGAGGTGCCGACCGCCGGTGATGTCGATGATCAGGTGGGTGCCGGCGTAGGTTTCGCCGTTTTGATGGGTCAGGTGGGGCTTGGCGGGGGCGTTGGGTGGCGTGGCTGTCATGGGGAGGGGATAGGGTGTTGGCCGGGTCGGGGGCAAGGGAAGTTATTCGTCTCCAATTTCCGTCGAAAAAGAATTCGCCGAGAGGGAGTTGGCGAAGGGAAACAGACTTTCAATCGATCCATAACGCAGTCCATCCAGCCTGTTGGGCCAGACGTCCTCCAGCCATTCCAGCACCGTGGTCACATTGCCGAACGCCGCCTCCTCCCGCGTCACTTCAAGAGTCACGTCCATCAACCGCACACCATCTCCGAACGCGGCGGCCAAATTGCCTGCATCGACAGCCATGACGCTTGCCGGAACGGTGATGTCAGCGAATGTCACCAGATGCGGCCGCAACCCTCCGGTCAACTCCACCGCCTCCGTTTGCCGCGGCGTCTCGGCGAGCAACCGGCCCCGATCATGCCTTGGGATGCCACCGAACCGGTCCGGAGAGGCGCGGTACATCAGCTCCGCAGGGTTGCCAATGAGCGCGAAGAGCCATTGGCCGGGGAGGACTTCGACGGCCACGGCCTCGCCTCGGTGGCTGTAGTTGACCTGGATATCGCCAGCAAGGCCGCAGCCGGGGTCACAGAAGACCGCTGTGACCTCCACCACGGACGATCCGCTGACGATGCCGTCGGGCGTTTCTATCGTGACGGTCATGCGCTGGTTCCACGTATGGGTGGTGCGGTTGCACGCCGCGGTGAGCAGAACGAAGGCGGTGAGGAGGGCCATGCGGACCATGGGCCCATGGATCGTATCGATTTCGGGCGGGAATTTGACCGAGGGGGCGAAAACCTTGCGAAATCGATGGGGTAAAATAAAACCCCATACGTAAGTTCTTGTTTTTGCTTCCCCAACCCACAATCACAACCCTTGACGCGGACGCGGAGATGCGTAGAACACCCCCATGTTCAGGGGGCGTGCGCCCTCTTTCGTTTTTCCAGGCCCGGATCGGGCCCCCGAAAGGACACACGATGAAAACCTTCTCTGCCACGCCGGCGGATATCGACAAGACATGGATCCTGATCGACGCCGAGGGCGTGGTTCTGGGCCGTCTTGCGTCGATCATCGCCATGCGTCTTCGCGGCAAGCACAAGCCGTCTTACACGCCCTCCATGGATATGGGCGACAATGTCATCGTCATCAACGCCGACAAGGTGCAGCTGACGGGCAACAAGCGTGACAAGCCGAATTACTGGCACACCGGGTATCCGGGTGGGATCAAGTCGCGCACGACCGGACAGATCCTCGAGGGCAAGTACCCCGAGCGCGTTGTCATGCAGGCCGTCAAGCGGATGCTGCCGGGCAACAAGCTGAGCCGCGTTCAGATGACCAACCTGCGCGTCTATGCCGGTGCCGAGCACCCGCATGAGGCCCAGGATCCCCAGATCCTAGACGTTGCGTCGATGAACGCCAAGAACACGCGCTCGCAAAGCGCCAGTGCCCTCAACACAGGGGATCCGAAATAATGTCCGAGACACTCACATCGCTCGATGAGCTGAAAGGCGCCGTAGACGGCGTTGAAGCTGACGCCCCCATGGCCGAAACCATCCACCGTGAACCGCAGCGCGACGCGCTGGGTCGGTCCTATGCCACCGGCAAGCGGAAGGATGCGGTGGCCCGTGTCTGGATCAAGCCGGGCTCCGGCAAGGTCACCGTGAACGGCAAAGAGATGGACGCCTATTTCGCGCGCCCGGTGCTGCAGATGATCCTGCGCCAGCCCTTTACCGTGGCCGGTGTCGACGGCGAATTCGACGTCATGGCGACGGTCAAGGGCGGCGGGCTATCGGGGCAGGCCGGTGCGGTCAAGCACGGCATCTCCAAGGCGCTGCAGCTTTATGAGCCCTCCCTGCGCGGGGCTCTGAAGGCCGCCGGCTTCCTGACCCGCGACAGCCGCGTGGTGGAGCGGAAGAAATACGGCAAGGCCAAGGCGCGGAAGAGCTTCCAGTTCTCCAAGCGCTGAGCTTCAGCCTTATCGATTTTGGAAAGGGCCGCCCGGTTGGGTGGCCCTTTTCTTTTGTGCAGGGTCGCTGTTATCACGCGTGACAAGGTAGGTTAAGATATTGAAAGAAAAGCAAAAGGGGGGGCGTTAATCCTTTGCAAAGGTCGCTGGCCCACCCCATGCCCGGCTATTGCCATATGCTCGTCGACTTTCGCCTCCATCGAAGTGGCAAGAGCGGAGGACAGGCATGAGCGCCGTCACACTTCACATTGCCGCCATTCTTGGATTGGCGTTGGCAACCACCCTCGGAGGTGGAGCGGGAGCCGACGATGGCGCGCCGCTGGCCCCTGTGAAGCTGGCACAGGACTCGGCTGCGGCCATCGGGTGTCATGGTGACAGCAACCGTCGGGGCGATATTCTGCTTTCCTTCGACGAACAGCTTGAGGCTTGCAATACGTATGTCAGTTTGACCGAGCGCAGCCCCTTGGCCCTGCACCGTCGCGCCATCCACCTGAATTATGACGGCGTGACACGGGAGAATTTTGAACAGGCCTATCGCGATTATTCCGAATTGATCGAAATGGGGGACGGGACCGCGGGAAATTATCATCGTCGGTCCGTTCTACGGGCGCAGCTATTCGGCGAGTTCGACGCGGCACTGGTGGATGTGACCCGTGCGATTGCCATGCGATTGGCAGAGAATGACCGGACCATCACCGTTGGTAGCGGCTTCCTGCCACACAGCATCGCGTTGCGGGCCAGGATCGCGCAGCGCGATGATGACGCGGCGATGTTGGCGATGGCCGTGGCGGAAATCGATCGGCTGCTTGAGGCGCATCCGGCGAGCCGGTTTGGACAGCGCGCGCTGCTGATCGTTCAGAATTGCCAGACACGCATCGCGTTGGGGCAGGCCGATGGCCCTGCGGATTGTGCCTGGTTGCCGACCTTGATGCGCACCAACCATGTGGAATATTCGGACCCGCTGGAGCTCGCCGCATCCCCCCAGCATCAGGCCATGGTCGATTGCATAACGGGGCGCGCGGCTCTCGCTTGGGAGGAACGGCTGACCTTGGATGCGCAGATCGCGGCCTGTGACAGGTTCGTGGATAGTCATGACGACCCGATTGAAGCGCTCCTGATACGTGCCGATGTGCTGTTTCTTCAGCGTGACGATGCTGCGCTGTGGGACCGTGCCTACGCCGACTTTTCTACCGTGATCGAGGCAGCTTCCGAAGGGGTTATGAGCGAGTCGCTTGCCACCCATGCCCGGGCGCGGCGCGCGGAAGTCTCGTTCCGCCTGAATGCCGACCTTCATGAGGCCCTGACCGACATATCTCTGGCGCTGCCGGAACAGGTCGATCCCGGCGCTGAGATTCCCTTCGGTCTGGTGGGTGATCTTGCCTTGCGCGTGAACATTCTGACAGCCTTGGCGCAAGAGACGGGCGATGTCGGTTACATGAGGCATGCGTTGGCGGATATCGAGACTGTGCTGGCCGTGGACGCGGCGCGGCCGGATTACCTGTTCATTGCCCCAAGCGCCCGCCGGATGCTCGGGCAGAACATCCTTATCCGCAGTTGTCTTGCCGCGGTGGAGGCAGAGGATGTCGGCGGGCCGGCTGGATGTTTCTGGCTGACCCGGAATTGACGGCGGCCACGGGCCGTGGATGCGCGCGCCAAGCGTGGCCGCTAGACCGCGCCTTTGCCGATGCCGAGACGAAGGCGACCAAGGCGTGCAGACATCACTGACGCATCCGAGGCATCCGGACACGGCGCGCGATCACAAGCCAGTGAGCTCTTCTTGAGGTCGTTTTTGCATTTCCCAAATCCGCGCCGGGGAGAAATGCATCCCCGCCAATCGTATTTGTGAAAAGGAGAGGATGATGACGACGAGATCACGCATTTTCACCGCCGTTCTGGCCGCATGTGCGTTTGCAGGGCCTGCCTTGGCCACGGGTGCTCCGGGTGCGGACACTGCGACCGCGACGACGACCCCGACCAAACCCACTGAAATTGTCACTGTCATGGACTGCGATCCGGCGGTTGACGCGGCCTGCACTGCGACGGGTGATGCGTCGGTCGCTCAGCCGGTTCTGGATGTTCCCGGCGGAAAACAGCCCCCGGTTGACAGCGAAAGCTAACGCGTCCGTCCCATGATCCGAGGGGCGGGCGGTGCGCGTCCCTCAACATCGCCCTTGTGGATGGCGGGACAAACGGCAATCCTCGCCTTCAAAGCGGCGTCTGGGACAGGCCGGCATGGCAAACGGATTATCGACGGAAGCACGACGGGGGATGACGATGATCAGCCCGCCGCTGATTTATGCGCTTCTGTTGCTGGCTGTGCCGCTTCTGACCATCATCCTGTTCAGTTTCTGGACGCAGAATTTCCTCACCATCGACCGCACCTTCACGGTTGCGAATTATGCCGAGGCGCTGACCGATCCGCTTTACCGCGAATTGATGCTGCGCAGCCTGCGCATTGCCGGGCTGGTGACGGCGGCGACCGTGATCCTGGCCTTTCCGATTGCCTATTTCATCAGCTTCCATGTGAAACCCGAGAAAAAGGCGTTGTGGCTGTTCCTGATCACCATCCCGTTCTGGACCAGCTACCTGATCCGGATTTTCCTGTGGCGGGTGATCCTGGCCTATGACGGGCCGGTCAATGGCACGTTGTTGGAGCTTGGGATCATCGATGAGCCGTTGAGCTGGATCCTCTACAACGCCAATGCGGTGGTCATCACACTGGCCCATGCCTTTGCGCCCTTTGCCATCCTGCCAATCTTCGTGAGCCTTGAGAAGATTGACCGCTCGCTGCTGGAGGCGGCGCGCGATCTGGGGGAGGCGACGACGATGACGTTTATCCGGGTGACCTTGCCGCTGGCGATGCCGGGGGTTCTGGCCGCCGTGCTGATCGTGTTCATCCCGACGGTGGGGGATTACGTGACGCCGCGCCTGGTGGGCGGGTCGGGGGGCACGATGATCGCCAACATGATCTATGTGCAGATCTTCGATCTGTCGAACCGGCCGATGGGGGCGACCTTGGCGGTGCTGGCGATGCTGACCGTCACGATCACGCTGGCGTGGTTCATTCTGCATATCCGCTTCTGGGTGCATCTGAGCGACCGGGTTGGCGGTGGGATGCTGGGGCTGGTACTGGCCGTCGTCGCGGCGGTGATCGACATCGCGATTGTGCGCTGGGTGTTTCTGCACGGGCCGGACTGGTTTGGCCCGGCGGGGTCGCTTGGCGTGTTGGCGGCGATCATGGGGGGCGGTGCGGTTCTGATTGCGCTGTTCGTGCCGAAGGGGAGGTGGGGGATATGAAACGCTCGCCTCTGGCGCTTTTTGCGGGGCTCTACCTGATCTTTCTCTATGCGCCGATCATCCTGCTGCCGCTGTTTGCGTTCAATGACGGCACGATCATCGCCTTCCCGTTGCGCGGCTTCACCCTGGGGTGGTTCGCCGACCTGGCCAATACGCCCGCGCTCCACGAGGCGACGCTGAATTCGCTGATCATCGCGTGTTCCGTGGCCGTGCTGGCGACCTGTCTGGGCCTGTTCGCGGCGCGGGCGGTGACGCGCTACAAGTTCCCGCTGAAGGGCGGCATTCTGGGCTTCATCATGTTGCCGCTGGTCCTGCCGGAGGTGATCGTGGCGATCTCGCTTCTGGTGGTGTTGATGCAACTGGGGATCAACGCGTCGATCTTCACGATCATCCTGGGCCATACGCTGCTGTGCATGCCGTTTGCCATCGCGATCCTGCAGGGCAGTTTCGCGGGCCTCGACGTGTCGCTGGAGGAAGCCGCGGTCGATCTGGGGGAAACGCGGGCCGGGGCGTTCCGCCTTGTGATCCTGCCGATTGTGACGCCGGGGATCATCGCGTCGTTGCTGATCTGTTTCATCATCTCGCTTGATGAATTCATCATAGCGTTTTTCCTCAGCGGCAATGAGCCGACGTTGCCGGTCTATTTGTGGGGGCAGTTGCGCTTTCCCGCCCGCCTGCCGGTTGTCATGGCGCTTGGCACGATCCTTGTGACGCTGTCGATCGTGCTGCTGATCGTGGCCGACATCTTCCGCCGCCGGGGCCTGCGCCGCACCGGCCAATCCGAGACCGGAGGTTTCCTGTGAGCTCAACGCCCCTCATCCAGATGCAGGATGTGCACAAGTATTACGGCGCCTATCACGCCCTGCGCGGCATCACGGCGGAGATTGCGGAGGGGGAGTTCTTTTCGCTGCTTGGTCCGTCGGGCTGTGGCAAGACCACGCTTTTGCGTGCGATTGCGGGGTTCGAGGAGATTTCGTCGGGGGCGATCTTGCTGAACGGGGCGGATATGGCCGGGGTGCCGCCCAACAGGCGCCCGACGAACATGGTGTTTCAGAGCTATGCGATTTTTCCGCATCTGAGCGTGGAGCAGAATGTGGGGTTCGGCCTGCGCCGGTCTTCGATGTCGGTTGGGGAGAAGACGCAAGCGATTGGGGAGGCGCTGGAGATGGTGGGGCTTGGCCATCTGGGGGGCCGCGCGGCCCATGCGCTTTCGGGCGGGCAGCGGCAGCGGGTGGCGCTGGCCCGCGCCCTGATCCTGAAGCCTAAGGTCCTGCTGCTCGATGAGCCGCTATCGGCGCTCGACCGCAAGATGCGCGAGGACATGCAGGTGGAGCTGATGAAGCTGCAGCGCGAGGTCGGGATCACCTTCGTGCTGGTCACCCATGATCAGGAAGAGGCCTTGGTGATGTCGGACCGGATCGCCGTGATGTTCGAGGGTGAGATCGCGCAACTGGCCGATCCCGAAGTGCTCTACCGTCGGCCGGCCACAAAACGTGTGGCCGATTTCATCGGGGTGATGAATTTCCTGCCGGCCACGGCTTCGGGCCGGTCGGTGGAAGCGGCGGGCCTTGGGGTGGCGGACCTGGCGGCCGACCAGATGCCCGCGGGGCCCGTTGCGGGGGCCTGTACCGTGGGGCTCAGGCCAGAGACGCTATCGATCCTCCACGACGGGGAGGCGTCCATGGCGCGGGAGGCGAGCGCGGAGATCGAGGAGGTCGTCTATTACGGGGACATGACCTATTACGATGTGCGGCTCGACGGCATGGACACCACGATGCGGATTTCGATGCGCAACATGGTGGGCCGGGATGTGCTTGATGTGGGCGCACGGACCCGCGTGGGGTGGGACCCGCGGGCGATGGTGGTGTTCCCCGATTGAACGATGCGCCCGGCCCCGCGCCGGACTGCTCCCGCCCCCGACCGAAAACGGAGCCTTCGGTCGGGGGTTGGGCGGAGCGCGCCGGGGGCCGTTGGCCCGTCGGCGCGGGTGGTGCGCCCGATCAGCTTGGGCGCGCGGGGAGAGGGCGGACCCTCCGGGAGGGGTATTGGGGACCAGTGGAAGGACGGGATTGGTGATAGACTGGGCCGCTTCGTGCGGGGCATTGTCTTTGGGTGGGTCGGAGAGGGTTCGGATCAGCGCCTGGTGCGGGGAGGCCGGGCGAGGCCAGGGCGGAGTTTGGGATGCGGGGCTGGACCCAAGGGGAGGGGATCAGGCTTTGGCCTTGACCCGGTAGCGGGTGACGCCGTTGGACAGGGATGCCGATCCGAGGAAGTCGTGGCCCTGTTCGGTGCAGAAATGGGGCACGTCAATTTCGGCCGCGGGATCGGTGGCCAAGAGGTGCAGCACCGCGCCCGGGGTGGTGTGGGCCAGGGCCTTGCGCAGGCGCAGGACCGGCAGGGGGCAGAGCAGGTCGCGCGCGTCGATTTCGGTGACATAGTCCATGGGGCCAAGGGGTAGTGCGGCTTTTGGGGCGCGTCCACGGGAATGTGACCGAATGCGGCGTGACGGCGGGACCGGTGCGCACTAAGGGTAAGGCATGTTCGGGATCGATCTTTTTGACGCATCGCTTCTGCCCGCGATGCTTGTGGCGCTGGCCGCCGGGGTGCTGAGCTTCCTCAGCCCCTGCGTGTTGCCGATCGTGCCGCCTTACCTAGCCTATATGGGCGGGATCACCATGACGGACATCCAGACCGAGGCCAGCGCGGCCCGGCGCAAGGCCCTGATCCCGGCGCTGTTTTTCGTGTTGGGCCTGTCGACGGTTTTCATCTTCCTGGGCTTCACGGCGTCGATCCTGGGACAGTTCTTCCTGCAAAATCAGATCCTTCTGGCGCGTATTTCAGGTGCCGTCGTGATCATTTTCGGGCTGCATTTCCTGGGCATCATCCGCCTCCCGATCCTGGATCGCGAGGCGCGGCTGGATGCGGGCGACAAGGGCGGATCGACCTTCGGCGCCTATGTTCTGGGCCTTGCCTTTGCCTTCGGGTGGACGCCCTGCATCGGCCCGCAACTTGGCGCGATCCTGTCGATTGCGGCGACCGAGGCGAGCGTGCAGCGGGGCACGACGCTTCTGGCGGTTTACGCGGTTGGCCTTGGCCTGCCCTTCCTGCTGGCCGCGGCGTTCATCGACCGGGCGCAGGGCCTGATGGCGCGGATGAAGCGGCACATGAAGCTGATCGAGCGGATCATGGGCGGGCTTCTGGTGGCCGTTGGCATCGCGCTGATGACCGGCGCGTTTTCGGCCTTTGCCTTCTGGCTGCTGGAGACCTTCCCGGCGCTTGGCGCCTTGGGCTGAATTGCCCTAGTCCTGCGGCGATCCTTCCCTATGCTGGCGCTCATGCGCGACGTCACACGCCGACATGTTCTCTATATCCCCGGCTTCGACCCGGTGCCGCCGCGCGCCTATCGCGAACGCTATCGGCGGGAGAGCACGCATCAAGCGCAGATCTCGGGGTACGAGCTGTCTCAAGGACCGTCCGGGAGCGATGCGCGGTACGGCTGGCACGTGCAGGCGCGGATCGAGGGGGCGGAGGTCAGCACCGATCTTGAGGTGCTGTATTGGGCCGATATCGTGCGCCGGAGCATGGCGGGCGGGATCGGGGCCAGCTACCTGCAATTGGTACGCACCGCCTGGGCCTATATCGGCTCGGGCGCGCTGTGGCGGTTGATGCGGCTCAGGAAGGGGCCGGTGATTGCGGCGCTCTATCCGGTGGCGGTGTTGCTGGGGCAGGGCCTGCTGGCGATATTGATTGCGGGGCTCGTGGGCTATTTGACACATCTCGGAGCGCGCTTTCTCATCAAGGAAATAGTGTCATCCTCGATGCTACTGATCATGCTGGGTGCTGGCGCGTTTTGGTATGTGACACCGATAGCTGGACTTTTTGCGGGATGGATGGCTTTGATTTTCTTCCTGCGATGGTGCGCCCGGCGCGATCACCTCTATGCCTGGTATCTGATGAAGGATTACGCCTTCTCCTCCTCCCTGAACGGGGCCTATCCGCCGGAGCAGGAGGCGCGGATGCGCGACTTTTCCGACCGGATTGCGGAGGTCTTGCAGGGTGACGCGGACGAGGTGCTGATCGTCGGCCATTCCTCCGGCGCCTATGTCGCCGTCTCGGTGCTGGCCGACCTCATCCGCTCGGGCCGGGTGCCCGAGGATGGCCCGGTTTTATCGCTTCTGACCCTGGGCCACGTGGTGCCGATGGTGAGCTTCCTGCCCCGGGCCACGCGTTTGCGCGCCGATCTGGCTTATCTGTGTACCCGGGACGAGATCACATGGGTGGATGTGACGGCGCCGGGCGACGGGTGTTCGTTTGCGCTGTGCGATCCCGTGGCGGTGTCGGGCGTAGCGCCGGAGGGCAAACACTGGCCGCTGGTCCTGTCTGCCGCGTTCAGTCAGACGCTCAGCGCCAAGCGGCGCGCGACCCTGAAATGGCGGCTGTTCGAGCTGCATTTCCAGTATCTGAACGCTTTCGATAACCTGCCTGACGCGCCGGATGCCTACGATTATTTTCGGATCACCGCGGGGCCGAGGACATTGGCCGACCGGTTTGCCAGCCGCGCGCCCTCCAGGAGCCGGATCGAGCGCCCGGTGAACCGGTTCACCGATATCGCGGCATGACGGATCTGCCCCCCAAGCCGGTCGCACGGGCGGACCGTGTCTCGCTCTGGCGTTATATGCGACTCTTTCGCCGGGATATCCTGTCGGCGCAACCGGCCCGTCTCTACCGCGCCTGGATGGCGGAGTTTCGGACGCCGTTTTTCCGGTCCTACATGATCAACCAGCCGTCTTTGGTGGAGGAGGTGCTGAGGGCGCGGCCGATGGAGTTTCCGAAATCCGACCGGATCGGGGAGGGGCTGCGCCCGCTTCTGGGCAACAGCGTTTTCCTGACCAATGGCGCGGAGTGGCAGAAGCAGCGCCGCATCATCGACCCGGCCTTCGAGGGCGGGCGCCTGCGCGATACGTTTCCGGCCATGTGGGCGGCGGGAGAGGCGGCGGTGGCCCGGATGTCGGAAGGTGTGGCGGAGATCGAGGAGGAGATGAGCCACGCGGCGGCGGATGTGATCTTTCGCACGCTGTTTTCCCTGCCCATCGAGGCCGAGATCGCGACGGAGGTGTTTCATCAGTTCCGCGCCTATCAGCGGACGCAACCGATCCTGAACGCGGCCGCCTTCGTGCCGCTGCCGCGCTGGCTGCCGCGCGGGCACCGGGCCGAGACGCGGGACACCGCCAAGGCGATCCGGGCGCTGATCACGCGGCTGACCGAGGACCGCATGGCGGATATTGAGGCCGGAACCGCGCCGGACGATCTGGTGACCAAGATCATGACAACGGAGGACCCGGAGACGGGGGAGCGGTTCACGACGCAGGAGATGGTCGATCAGGTGGCGATCTTCTTTCTGGCGGGCCACGAGACATCGGCCAGCGCGCTGGGATGGGCGCTCTACCTGCTGGCGCGGTACCCGGATTGGCAGGACAAGGTGGCGGCGGAGGCGGCAGGTCTGCCCAATGCCGCCGACTTCGCCGCGATGTCGAAGCTGCGCGTCACCCGCGACGTGTTTCGCGAGGCGCTGCGGCTTTATCCGCCGGTGCCGATGATGGTGCGGGAAACCACCCGCCCTGAGACCTTCCGGGATCGCCCGATCAGACCCGGCGCGCAGATCGTGATTTCGCCGTGGCACCTGCACCGGCACAATCGGCTCTGGGACAATCCCGATGGCTTCGATCCGGGGCGCTGGCACACGGAAAACGGCAAGCAGTGTATGCGTGAGGCGTTCATTCCGTTCTCCGCGGGCGCGCGCGTCTGCACCGGGGCGGGGTTCGCCATGGTTGAGGTGCCGCTTTTGCTGGCCATGCTGATCCGGGCGTTCCGGTTCGAGCGGATCGCGCGGGAGGATCCGGTGCCGGTGGCCTACCTGACGGTGCGCGCGAAAGATGGCATCCGCCTGCGCGTTACCCGTCGCTGAGACGATTCTTCAACTGCTGTAGGATATGGACCCGGATGGCCGAGGCGAGCCCGGCCGAGACACCGCGCTCGGCGTCAATTTCGGCGACGAGCGCATTCACGGAGAGCCCCCGCACCTCGGCCAGTGCCAGCAACTCCTCCCAGAACGCATCTTCAAGCGAAACGCTTGTGCGATGACCCTGCAATGTCAGCGAGCGTTTGCGGGGGCGGGCGTCGGGCATCAGAAACTATAACTCGACACCGCGCCCTCATAGACGCCGAACGCGCGGTCGCATTGGCTTGAGCCGAGGTCGGGGCCAAATGTTGCCGTTTCGATCTGGTAGGCGCCGAAGCCCAGGACCGTAAACCACACCAGAAACGCCGCGAAACCGATGAGGAGCATGCTCACCTTGATCGCCTGTTCCGGGCGCCCGCGGCGCAGTATAGGGCGGCCGATCAACAGCCAGGCGATGACCATGATCGGCAGGGCATTCACGATGAAGGGCAGCAGCCAAAGGACGGGCACCTCCGCGCTGTTGACATCGAAGCGGGTGCGATAAGGCAGGATCGTACCGTAATAGTCGACGGATGATCCATCGGGCGCCGTGCAATCAAAGCGTTGGAAGGCGGCCTGCATCGTTGCGAAGACCCCGATCGCGACCGCCATCGCACTGGTGGCAACGAGCTTGAGGGGCGACCTCATGACGTCTCGGGCCCTTCGGTCTTGTGCCCGTCCAGCGCGTGTTCGGCTTTTGCTGCCCTGGCCTCATCCGCCGCGCGCTCCGCCTTTGTCCGACCGTGCCTGGCGGCATTGGCATCGGCCTGTCGCCGCTTGTCATCGCGCGCCCGTGTCTTGCGGGCGCGGGACAGGCTGACGACCTTGCCGCTCATGCACGCGCCCCGTACCGCAATTGCCAGGAAATGCCGAAGCGATCCTCGACCCACGCAAAGCGCTCGGCAAAATCATAGGCATCCACCGGCATCATGACGGACCCGTCTTCGGCCAGAACCGAACAGACCTCGTCCACGCGCGCGGGTGTCTGCAGATCGACCAGAAAGGACCACGACGGCGTCGGGGCAAACTCGTGCGGCTCGGGGCTGTCGAAGAGGGTGAAGGACAAATCCCCAATGCTCAGATGCCACAGGGCGGCGGGCCCCGCAGGTGGGCTGGCCTCCAGATGGGGGAAGGCACGGGCCCAGAGCGCGATGGCCTCCCCCGCCACGCCGCCCTGCAGCATCAGGTGCGGCCGGACCCGGACCGGATCGCTCATTTCGGCCCGATCATCGTTTCGGGGCGGACCACGCGGTCAAACGTTTCTTCATCCACGAAGCCGAGGCCGATGGCCTCCTCCTTCAGGGTGGTGCCGTTCTTGTGGGCGGTCTTGGCAACCGTGGTGGCGTTATCATAGCCGATGGTGGGCGCCAGCGCGGTGACCAGCATCAGCGACTCGTTCATGATCTTCTCGATCCGCTGGGTATTGGCCGCGATCCCCACCACACAATTGTCGGTGAAGGCCACGCAGGCGTCCCCGATCAGCTGCATGGACTGGAGCACATTGTAGGCCATCATCGGCTTGTAGACGTTGAGTTCAAAGTGCCCCTGCGATCCGGCAAAGCCCACGGCGGCGTCATTACCGATGACATGGGCGCAGACCTGCGTCATCGCCTCGCACTGGGTGGGGTTCACCTTGCCCGGCATGATCGAGGAGCCCGGTTCATTCTCCGGCAGCATCAACTCGCCCAGACCGCAGCGGGGACCGGAGCCCAGAAGGCGGATATCGTTGGCGATCTTGAAGAGGCTCGCCGCGACGGTCTTCAGCGCGCCGGACATCTGCACCATGGCATCATGGGCGGCCAACGCCTCGAACTTGTTGGGGGCGGTCACGAAGGGCAGGCCGGTGATGCGGGCCATGTTGCCGGCCACCTCTTCCCCCCAGCCCTTGGGCGAATTGAGGCCGGTGCCGACGGCCGTGCCGCCCTGGGCCAGCTCGTAGATATCGCCCAGCGCCAATTCGACCCTTTGGATGCTTTTCAGCACCTGATGGGCATAGCCCCCGAATTCCTGCGCCAGCGTCAGCGGCGTGGCGTCCATCGTGTGGGTGCGCCCGATCTTGATGATGCCCTGAAATTCGGCGGTCTTTTCTTCCAGCGCGGCGTGCAGCTTGCGCAGGCCCGGCAGGGTCACGTCGCGCGCCGTCATCGCCGTGGCGATATGCATCGCCGTCGGGAACGTATCGTTCGAGGACTGGCCCATATTGCAATGGTCATTGGGGTGAACGGGCGTCTTGGACCCGATCTCGCCGCCCAGGATCTCGATGGCGCGGTTGGCGATGACCTCGTTGGCGTTCATGTTCGATTGCGTGCCGGAGCCGGTTTGCCAGACGACCAGCGGGAAATTGTCATCAAGCTTGCCGTCGATCACCTCCTGCGCCGCCTCGATCACCGCGTCGCCGATCCCGTCAAGCTTGCCGCGCGCCACATTCGCCTCGGCACAGGCACGTTTGATCACGCCGAGCGCGCGGACAATGGCTGTGGGCTGTTTCTCCCACCCGATGGGGAAGTTCAGGATCGAGCGCTGGGTCTGTGCGCCCCAATACTTGTCGGAGGGCACCTCCAACGGGCCAAAGCTATCGGTTTCGGTCCGGGTGTCGGGGCGTGTCGTGCTCATCGCGGCTCTCCAGTGTCCTGTCGGACGCTGTTAAACCAAGGGCGGGCCGCGATGTCCATGAGCCGCCCGCGAGATCGGGGCGCGAGCGGCCATGTTTGCGCCATCAGGCGGCGGCGCGCTGCACCGTCTCGCCGCGTTCGACATAGGCCTTGTTGCCGTCCACCACCTTGGCCAGCAATTTCCGCATCTGCGGCCTCATCATCGGCAGCATCAATTTGCCGAGGATCCCCATGGGCGGCGTGAACTCCATGGTGAACGTCACCTCCGACCGGGTCGGGCCGAGGGCGCGAAACTCGAAGATGCCCTTGGCGTCCTTCATCGGCATCGATGTCTCGAAGATGTCGATCACCAGTTTGCGGTGCTTATCATAACCGATAACGCGTTCTTTCAGGTAGTTCTTTCCATCCGACAGGTCGCAGTGGCGCACGGCCCCCATGCCGGTGGGCGCGGACTTGCCCACCATGTAGGAGCGGCTGAGGTTCGGGTTGAAATCGGCCATCGCGGCCAGATCATCCCAGCTGTCCCAGAGCTGATCGAGCGGGGCGTTGACGGTTCGGGTCACGGAAACGGAAGCCATGTTGTGGGTCCTTTCGAGGGGAGGGGGTTCAGAGAGTGAGGGTCCAGTCGGCCAGGGCTTGGCCGATCTCATCGGGGTAGTCTTCCTGGATGAAATGCGCGCCGGGGCCGAGATCCACGGCGGTCAGGTTCGTCATGTTGGCCTGCAGGAACGCCGCCGCGGGGGGCGGGATCAGAGCGCCGGGGGTGACGTGGAACATCAGCTTCGGCAGGTCAGTCTCCAGCATCCACGCGCCGTAGCGGGTGATCACCTCCGCCGTGTGGGCGGGTTCCCCCGCGATGGGCACTTCGCGCGGCCATTGCAGGGTGGGGCGGCGACTTGCCGGAGTAGGAAAGGGCGCGCGGTAGGCGGCCATCACGTCATCGGAGAGGGGCTGTAGCGTTCCGAAATTCCGCAATATTTCCTCGACGAAGACATTGCCTTGCAACACGGCCTCCTCCCCCGCCGGGGACCGCAACATGGCGAAAAGCTCATTGGCGGGCGGGCCCATGGCGTCGAGCGAGGCAAACGGCATGGCCGGGGGCAGCATCGCCTCCATGAACGCAATGGCCGAGACCCGGTCGCGGTTCTGCTCGGCCCAGTCGAAGCCCAACGCACTGCCCCAATCGTGTAGGACGAGGATGACGTCCTGCAGGTCCAGCGCGTCGAGAAGCCCGTGCAGATGCTCTGCGTGATCTGCGTAGGTATAGGCCAGGTCTGGCTGATCGCTGTCGCCCATCCCGATCAGGTCCGGCGCAATCGCGCGGTGGGTGGTGGTGACATATGTAATGATGTTGCGCCAGAGATAGGAGGAGGTCGGATTGCCGTGCAGGAACACGATGGGCTGGCCCGCGCCGGTATCGACATAGGCCATCTGGTGCCCCGCAATCTCCATGCGCGACTTGCGGTAGGGGAAGCCGTGGCCGTCAGCGTGCAGGAGGCCGGGGCCGAGCGCCAGGGGCACCGGCAAGGTGATGGCGGCGGTGGAGGATAGGAAGGTGCGGCGGTCCATGATCGGGTCTCCTGTTTCGGTTGAAGAGAACCTAGGCGGCGCGAATTCGATCCAGAACGCCCATGAATCAGACAGTGCGGTCAGAAAACGATCCACTCTCGGCGCACTGTTGTGCTAGACGGGCCAGATGGATTGGACCGGATTACCTTATTTCCTGTCGGTGGCACGGGGCGGATCGCTGCGCGCGGCGGCCGAGGATATGGGCGCGACCCATGCGACGGTGGACCGGCACCTGCGCAGCCTTGAGGCGGCCTATGGGGTTCGCCTGTTTGATCGCACGCCGCGCGGCCTTGTCCTGACCCAGGCGGGCGAAACCCTACTGCCGCAGGCCGAGGAGGCCGAAGCCTCCGTCATCGCGGCGCGGCGGCGGCTTCAGGGCCTCGACCGCGAGGCCTCCGGGCGCATCCGCCTGACGATGCCGCCCGCCTTCGCCTTTGACATCATCGCGCCGATCCTGGGGGCGTTCGCGGCCCAATACCCTGCGATCGAGCTGGATATCGACCTATCGAACCGCATCCAGAACCTCGCCCGCGCCGAGGTGGACGTCTCGATCCGCGTCGGCTTTTCGGTGGATGACGACGTGACCGGCCGCAAGGTCCTGCAATATGCCGCGCGGCCCTATGCGAGCCAAAGCTACCTGGAGGCCCATTGGGAGGGCCGCGGCGCGCAGGGCGAAGGGCTGCACTGGATCGGGTGGGGTGACAACGGTGCGTGGCGCAAGGAGACGGCGTTTCCCAAGGCGGCCCTGCGCCATTCCGCCAATGGGGCCTATATGCAGATCAACCTTGTCCGGGCGGGCCTTGGGATGGGCACACTTCCGGTGATCTTCGCGCAGCACATGCCGGATCTTGTGCCGGTTCCGGGGACGGAGGCGTTTCTCGACCGCTCGATCTGGATCTTGCTGCATTCGGACCTCAAGCGCACCACGCGGGTGCGGCTTCTGGTCGATCACCTGTCCAAGGCGCTCCGCGCGCAGCGGGCGGCGTTTCTTGGGCCGCTGGCGTAGGTCGGCCTAAGCGGCCTGCGTGAAGCGGTAGACGCGGGCGGGCGGCATGTTCCACCAGATCTTGCCGCTCATGCGCCAATCCAGCCCCAACTCCTCGCGCACCACGCGGGTGACGGGCGGCTTGGGGCCGTAGGTGAATTGCACATATTGCCCGCCGGGCCGCACCTTCATGGCGAAGCCCGTCAGGATATCGCGCTGAAGCTGTACCGGCATCGACAGGAGCGGCAGGCCGGATACGACGGCCTGCACGTTTTCGACGTCCAGATCGCCGCAATCGCCCGCGCTCATCTGATGGACGTTGAGGCCCGGAAAATTGCCGCGCAGGCGAGCGCAGAAATCGGGGTTCATCTCGATGGAATGGCAGTTTTCGGGGGCAATGCCAGCGCCCAGAATGGAGCGCGTGATATTGCCGGTCCCGGCGCCCAGTTCGATCACCGGGCCGCCATCGGGATCCAGCTCCGCGACCATCTCTGCGCAGAGCCTCCTTGAGGACGGCGCCAGCGCCACCACCTGATGCGGTTTGCGAAAAAGCTGACCCATGAACAGGGCAAAATCACTGCGCGCCACACTCGGCCTCCGGGAAACAGGGAATACTGGGCTCAGTGGTTCTTGCGGAACCGGTCGAGGCTGACGACTTCGGCATCGTGGGGCGCATCGGCCGCGGCCTCGATATCGGGCTCCCCACCGGGATCGTCATCGGGGGCCGGGGGATCGCCGTCGGGGCCATCCTCTTCCTCATCGGTGCGTTCAAACCGCCAGCCGAATTCCACGGATGGATCCACAAAGGTCAGGATCGCATCATAGGGCACGGTGAGCCGCTCGGGCGCATCGCCGAAATTGAGCGTGATGGCAAAGCCGTCTTCGGTAACGACCAGATCGTCATACCAGTTCTGGATCACAATCATCATCTCTTCGGGGTAGCGATCGCGCAGCCAATCGGCGAGGTCCACGCCCGGATTGCGCGTGTCGAAGGTGATGAAGAAATGATGCTCGCCGGGCAGGCCGTCTTGCGCCACACCATCGAGAACCTGCCGGATCACGCCGCACACAGCCTCGTGCATCAGGCGGCCGTAGGGGATGGTGGGGGTCGTCTCAGTCATGGAACACCGAACTTCTGGCAGCGGAAGCTGATGGCCTCACCATAGTAGATTCGCCGTCAGATGAAAGCCGCGCTCTGGCCGCCCGTTCGGCGTCAGGCCGGGGGCAGGTTGGCCAGAACCAGCCAGGCCGCCAATGCGGCTTCGGTGCCGAAGAACGTCCAGCTTTGGCGCGAGGCCGCGTCGTCGCGCAGGATCGAGGTGACGCGCCCCACGGCGGCACCACCGTAGGCCAAACCCAGCGCAATCCACGCCATCGGCTCGTTGAGGATCATCACGCCCATGCCGATCCCGACAAACAGGCATCCGGACACGGCCGACACCTCGGTATAGGCCATGTTAGTGGGCCCGGATTTCATATCCAGCACCGACATCGTCCATCGCGGCGCCAGCCACCCGCACAGACCAAGGCCGATGGTTACGATGGCAACGGCGAAGTTGATGTAGTCGATGGCGGTCATGGAATGTCCGGTCTTTTGTTGCTTGCATAATAAGTAAACGGGCGGTCTGGCCGATCGGATCACTTGCGGATGAAAAAAGTGGCATGGCACGCGCAGCAGACGGGCGCGGGCGCGGGACATGAGACGGTATTGAGAGAAAGTGCAGGCTTCTGTTGCCCCAGCGTCTTTGCACCGCAAAAGGCGTCGCCGACGGGGCCTGGATTAACCGCGCTAAATCTCAAAGCTCACTGTGGGCCAAAAGCAGGCTTCCGGTGCCAGGTGCCTGAATTGTTTGAAGGTGCCGGATTCTGTTGCCAGGCTCCGGCGGGCCCCGCCAGCTCTGGCTAGAGAACTGGGCTTAAAGTCGGCGACTCAGGACAGCTTACGCTGCGAGAGCCATTGCCGGAGCACGGTTGTCATTTGCAACTGTACAATGTGTACCGATAACGGTGGTAACTCACCGGGACAAAGCTAACCCCTTTAGACGTTCGTCGATCCTATTTCGGCCCCATCTGTCCCCAAACGAGGGAGTGGTTGGTGGAGCCGCCGGGTACCGCCCCCGGGTCCGATCCGCTTATTACGAGCGCGTTTATGTCCATAGTCCCCGAAGAGACCCTCAAGACATACGGAGGCGCGGCCTTGATTTCAAGGGGTTGCAGGGGATTGATGCTGGGCCTCCAGAAGAGCGCGCATCGTGCCGACGCGGGTGGCGGCGGCCATCCGGGCCATGACCTCGCGCAGCCGCCCGTCGATGCCCGACGGTGCCGCGGCGGCCTCGGCCATGCGCCAGCGGAACAGCCGCCAGAGGGCGGCTTTCAGCGCCTCGCCCAGGATATCGTTCGACATCTCGTCGGTGATCATCTGCAGGGAGGTGGCCCGGATCGTGAAATTGGTTTCGAGATCGATGGTATCCGCCGCGCTGACCTGCCGTTCCAGCGCGTTGATATAGGTGTTCACCTCAACCGAAAGCGGCCGGTCGCCCTCGATCTCGGCGGCCACCCGCAGCAGGGCGAAGGCCAGCTTGATGTCATCGTCGCGCCGCCCTTCATCGAGAGGGGAGACGACCGTGCCCACGCCCGAGCGCACCTCAACCAGCCGCTCATAGGCCAGCCGTTGCAGCGCCTGACGCACCGGCGTGCGGGAGACGCCGAATTCGATCGCCAGCGTCTGTTCATGGAGAACCGGGCTTGCGGTGGGCGGCTCAAGGCAAATGCGTTTGCGCAACGCATCGGCAATCGTAGCGGCATTGTGTTTGGGCATGGTGACAGACGCTCCGGCGATTTAATTGCACCCCAGATAGTAAGCGTATAACCGTATACAGGTGTAAAGCACAGTGGCCGCCTGCGTGCAGCCGTGGAAGACTGAAGGAAGAATTATCGACAATTCAATTGGTTTGCCGGGGTCCATCCGGGCGATCATCCCCCATCCCCATGGTGGAAAAATTGCCATGGCCGGGTTTCCCGGCCTCGATACCGGCTTTGACGGATCTGCCGTATTCACACCGGAAAGCTGCGAGGACACGTTGAAAGGCCTTGCGGCCCACGGAACCCGTATGCTCATCGTCCTAGTCGAGCGGGATGAGTTGGACGAGATCGGCTTCGCGCTTCTGGAGCGGACGGCCAAGGGTCTGGGCCTGGCCGTTCGGCACTTTCCTATTGTTGACTATTCCGTGCCCTCCGACGATCTGCGGCGAATCTGGGAGGATGGGCGCGCCGAGCGGCAGGCCCTATTGCGGGGCGGCGGAACGCTCGCATTCTCGTGCCAATACGGGGCCGGGCGCAGCGGGTTGATGGCGTCCTGGACCCTGATGGAGGCCGGTTTGGGGGCGGTGCAGGCGATGGATATTGTGCGCGGCCATTTCCCCGAAGCCGTCGAGAGCGAGGATCAGGAGGCGTGGCTTTTGGCGCAGGAGGCGGGCGCCCGGGGGTGATGCCCAGGACCCTTCAACCGTATTTCAGCCGAAAAACAATCTTGCATTCGAATTCACTTGTCGGGATATGGCGCAACCTGTATACACGTATATGGGGCTGGCGAAGCGGTTGAAGCGTGCCCGGAGTGATCCGGAAATCACTTCGCCAACCTCACACTCTTGCGGCCGCGGTCGACTTACCCGTGTCGCGGCTGCGGCGGCAAGAGTAACAAAAAAGGTTGTGCCGGACGGCAGGACAAAAACGACAATCTACCTGAGACGCGCTGGGGCGACCCAAGCGCGTTTTTTCTTGTGAGCGTCGTGCTGCAACATCCTGAAACCAAAAAGAAACGCGCGGGGCTCAAGGCCACCGCGCGTTCCGGTTGCGGGGATGGGAAGGCGGCTCAGAACCCGGCCTTGATCCGCTCGAAGGCCTCCGCCTGGCGTTCGCGCTGCTCGTTGGAAATCGGCAGCTGCGCCAGAACCGGAACCGTGACTTCGCCGAGGCCCGCGGCTTCCATCGCCTCGGCCCCGAGCGCCTGCAGCGCGGCGTCATTGGCGGAGCCAAACCCGTTGCCCAGAAGCGGGCCGGCGGAGCCGTCGGACAGGATCGCGTTCACGTAGTCATAGGCCAGCGCCTCATCCGACGGGGCCTCGACCATGTTCACATAGCCGCAGAGCCACACGGATGTGCCCTCGGCGGTGTTGCGGGCATAGCCCACGGGGAAGCCTTCTTCGGCCAGAGCCACGGGCACTTCGTTCCAGACCCAGGCGGCCAGAACCTCGCCCGAACCCATCAACTGGCTGATCTCGGCGGGGTCGGTCCAATAGGTGCGCAGGTTCTGGTGGATGCCGCGCAGCCAATCGGTGGCGGCCTCGAACTCCGCATCGCTGACATCCGCCCAATCCGTGACGCCGGTGGCGAGATAGGCCAGGGCGTAGGCGTCATCGACATTGTCGGGGATCGACAGGCGGCCCGCATAGGCCGGGTTGTTGAAGATCTCCAGGCTGGCGACATCCTCGGCGGCCAGTTCATCGGCGTTGTACGCCACGGCGGTGGAGCCATAATCGGTTGGCAGGAAGAACAGCTCCTCGCTGCCCGCAAGCACGTCTTGGCCCACCAGATCGGCATTCAGCGTCTCGAAGGCGGCGATCTGGTCGGTGTCCCAGGCCTCGATGATGCCAGACGCCTGCCAGCGCGGCACGGAGCCCGCGCAGATATGCGTCACATCCGATTGGAAACCCGCCAGAAGCCGCTGAAACGCCTCGTCCTCATCGCCGAAAAACACGAATTCCGGACCCGCGCCATGTGTGTCGATATAGGGCTGGTGGAAGGAGGGGTCTTCGAACCCGGAATAGTCGAAGACGGTGAGCTGTTGCGCGGCAGCGGGGGCCGCAAAGGCCAGTGCGGCGGCAGAACTCAGAAGTGTGATTCTCGTCATTTTATCTTGTCCCTGTTGGCGGTTTTTGAGTGTCAGACTGCCGGAGACAGTAGGGCGCGGCGCGGGGTGCGGCAAGGGGATTTGGGCTGCTGCGGAATGCGGCTTGCAGCCCCAGGCCGGAATGCGCAAGGAATGGCCCATGTCCGCGCCCGTCACCTCCCAAAGCCTGTTCTTCGGCGCCATCGCCGACCTGATCCGCGCCCCCGGTGCGGTCCTGCGGATCGCCGCGCTGCCGCTTCTGGCCTATCTGCTGATCGAAGTGCCGCTCAGCCGGGCCTACGTGCAATGGTTCAACGATACAACGCTGATCACCGGACCGCCGGGGGAAGTGATCGGGACGCTCGCCTTCTTCCTGCTGCTCGCGGTGCTTGCGGTCTCTTGGCATCGGCACATGCTCGTCGCGGAGACCCCGGATACGTTTCTGCCGAAGATGAGATGGCGGAACTGGGGGCGGTATCTCGTCGCCTGGATCATCATCAGCGTGATTGCGGGGCTGGCGGTGTTTCTTTGCGTCCTGCTTCCGCTGTTCCTGCTGGGATCTGTGCTGGATCCGCTTCTGGGGCAGTTGCTCCTGAACCTGCTGTCCTATGATGTCTATCTTGATCCCTCACCCACGCCCGCCTTCTATGTGGCTGGCATTGCGGTCGGCATCCTGGCGTTGTTTGCCTATCTCACCCTGGTGTTTCGGATCAGCATGGGCCTGCCCGCCGTGGCCATCGATGCGGCGACCGCGCCGGGGCTGCGGGCGTCTTGGCGGCGGACCCGGGCGCTGACATGGCCGATCCTCGGGCTTGCCGCCTTCGCCTTGGTGGGGCAGGCGCTGCTCACCGGGGCGGGTTTTCTGGTGCTGTTTTCGGGTGGCTTCTCCGAGACGATCACATTCGCCGGGGAATACACGATCCGTGCGATGCTGGCCGTGATCGACACGGTCAACACGTTGGCCGGTGCGGCGATCCTGACGCGGATCTACCGCGCGGTGGAGCCGGTGCCCGAGGCCTGAGCGCGGGCCGCGAACACGGACTGGGCCAGTGTTTTCGTATAGGCCTCCAACTCCGTCAGGATGTGCGCGACCGCGTCGCCATCCCGCGCCTCGGCCGCATCGGCAATGCCGGAATGCAGCCGCACGATCTCCGCGCGGTTGCGGGCGGTGAAGGTGATCATGTTCATCAGCGGCTGCATCGCCTCGACGGCACCGGCCAGTTGATAGGACATCACCGGATTGCCCGCGCCATCGACAAGGGCGCGGTGAAAGGCGACATCCGAGGCGCAAAAGGCTTCGTCGCTCAGGCCGGGCTGTGCCTGCCGCAGGGCCTCGGCGCGCATCGTGGCCAGATGATCGGCGCTGCGCCGCTCCGCCGAGAGCGCCGCGCAGGCGCGTTCCAGCGCAAACCGCGCCTCACACGCCGTATCGAAGCTGACGCCATTCATCCCCAGCAATAGGGTCGAGGTTGTGATATGCTGGTTATAGGCATCCTCAAAGCTCAGCCGGTTCACGAAGGCCCCGCCAAAGGCGCCGCGTTGCGTGCGGATCAGGCTCTGCGCGGCCAGCCGCTTCAGCGCCTCGCGCACGGTTGGGCGGGAAACCTCGAAATTCTCGGCCAGTTCCGCCTCGGACGGCAGACGTTCATCCACGATCAGGCGGCCCGCAATGATCGCATCACGGATGGCGGCTGCAATCTGCGCAGAGAGGTCGGCGGGGTTGTTTGGGTCGATTTTCATTTGTCAGACATTTAATTGTCTGACATCACTTTGGGCAAGAGGAATCGCGCCCGCCTCCTGTGGCCGGGGCGATGAGCAACGGAGTTGAGGGGCGGGGATGACCCACACGATCCGATCTGTGCTGTGGCTTACGTTTTTCGGGGGGATCCTGCTGTCGTGGGTGGTGCTCTACCAGATGAGCGCCGGGATGGGCCTTGATCTGTTGGGGCGGCCCGCGATGGATATGTCCACGATGCCCATGGATATGGAGATGGGCGATGCGATGCCTGCGGACGGTGCGATGCCGATGGATGGCGCGGTGCCCGCAGACGGGGCCATGCCGATGGCCATGGACGATATGGGCGCCATGGACATGTCCGCCATGACGCGGTTCGGCCCGCTCTGGGCCATGTGGTCGCTCATGATGGCGGCGATGATGTTGCCGACGCTGGTGCCCACGCTGACCACTTATGATCGGCTGATCGTGTCGGCCAATGGCACGCGGGCGGGCTGGCTCGGGGTGCTGGCGGGCTATTCGATGGTCTGGATCGGCGTGGCCGCGCTTTTTGCCGTGGCGCAACTGGGCCTTCTGCGCGTGGGCATCATCGACAGGATGGGCATCGCCCAGTCCGTCTGGATCGCGGGCGGCCTTCTGATCGCGGTGGGGGCGTTCCAGTTCACCCGCGCCAAGGAGGTTTGCCACGGCGTCTGCCACGCGCCGATGACTTACTTCCTGGGCTATTGGCGCACCGGATTTCAGGGTGGCGCACGCATGGGGGCGGGTCTTGGCCTCTATTGCGCGGCCTGCTGCTGGGGTTTTATGGCGCTTGGCTTCGTGGGTGGCATGATGAGCCTCCTGTGGATGGGCCTCGCCACGCTGTTCATGGTTATCGAAAAACTGCCCGAGGTGGGCCACTACGTCACGCGGCCCCTGGGGGCGGCATTGATTGCAGGCGGATTGGGCGTGCTCGCCTGGCCGCTCATCGCCACATAGGAGGGTCATTCATGGCCGTGAAAAAACGCCCCGACGCGGACCGCTTGCCGGTCAGCCAGCGCATCGATCAGCGCATGGACAACCCCAAACGCCGCCAGATGAAGCCCCGCGATTGGGCGATCAAGGGCGAGCTGTTCCTGAACTGCTCCTGCACCGTCTTCTGCCCCTGCGTCGTGAGCCTGGGCAAACACGACCCGACCGAGGGCGATTGCAAGGCCTGGATGGCGATTGCCATCGATGAAGGCCATTTCGAGGGCGAAAGCCTGGCCGGTTTGAATGTCGGCCTCATGGTCTACATCCCCGGCAAGATGGCCGAAGGCGGCTGGCAGGTGGCGGCGTACGTGGATGAGCGGGCGAGCGGCAAAGCTTATCAGGGCATCCTTGAGATCTTCTCGGGCGCTGCGGGCGGAACCACCGGCCTGTTCACGCTGCTCGTCTCCGACATCGTCAGCGCCGAGCGCGAGAAGGTCGAGATCGTGCGCGACGGCAAGAAGCGGGGCCTCTATGTCGGGCGCAAGATCCAGGGCGAGATCGAGATGATCACCGGCGCGTCGGAGGATCACCCGGTGATGATCACCAATTCCAAATACTGGATGGGCCCCGACATCATCGCCGCCAAGGGCCTGAAATCCAAGGTGCGGGATTTTGGCAAGATGTGGGATTTCGGCGGGAAATCGGCCGAGATCTGCCCCATCGACTGGTCCGGCAGCGCGGGTGGCAAGTAGATGATTGGCCCCGATTATGCCCGCACCATGGCGCGTTATAACGCGTGGCAGAACCAGTGGATGTACCAGGCCTGCGACGGGCTGACCGACGCGCAGCGCGAGGAGGATCGCGGGCTGTTCTGGGGATCCATCCGGGGCACGCTCAGCCACCTGATGTGGGGCGATCTGGTCTGGATTGCGCGGTTTGATGACGGGCAGGGGCCCGATGCGGACCTCAAGGGCTCCATGTCGTGCTACGACTGGGCGGCGCTTATGGAGGCCCGCCCGGCGCTCGACGCCCGCATCGCGGCCTGGGCCTGGTCCACCGATGACAGTGATTTCGAGGGTGAGGTCACGTGGTACTCGATGGCGGTCGAGCGGCAGATGGCGATGCCCAAGACCATGTGCATCGTCCAGCTGTTCAACCACCAGACGCATCATCGCGGGCAGGTTCACGCCGCGCTGACAGGCCTTGGCCTCAAGACCCACGATACCGATCTGCCCTTCATGCCCGACGAGGTGCCGGAATGGCGTTAGGGGCGGGTCTCGGAGAAGGCCATGTAGGCCTCGGGCTGGACGACATCGAGATCGTCGATGCCCCAGGTCCGATCGTCGGGGCCGTCGAGCGTGAGGATGATCGCGATCAGGCGTCCCTGGGATTGCGTCGAGAGCGATTGCGCGTCATCTCCAACCTCGATTGCAAAGGGCACGATGGCGTAGCCGTCGTCATATCGCGCGGGCAGGATCAGACCGTCCCACTGCGTCGCCGCGCGGCCTTCAAGCCCGTTGAACACCGACGACCCGTCGACCTCTCCGGCCTGAACCCGGGCAAAGAACCCTTCATTGAACGCACTGGAATGGGCGCCGATGGTGGCGACATCACGTGCCACGAATGCGTTCAGGATCGTACTGGCAACCGCCTCCGGGCCATGGTCCTGCGCATGTGCCAGGGACGATGTCGCCATAAGGGCCAAGGTGGCCAGAATTATCCGGTTCATATCGCCCTCCATCATTACGGGTTGGGACAGCCTAGCCCGGTCGTCTTGCCGTCTCCAAGGTAAGGAGTCCCGCCATGGCCCTGATCTCCCAATCCCGTCGCCTCCGCCGCACACCGTTTTCCGACGGTGTCGAAGCCGCGGGCGTCAAGGCCTTCACGGTCTATAATCGCATGTTGCTGCCGACGATGTTCCGGTCGCCCGAGGAAGATTACCGCCACCTGAAGGAGGCGGTGCAGATCTGGGATGTGTCCGTGGAGCGGCAGGTCGAGGTGCGCGGGCCCGATGCGGGCAAGCTGGTGCAGATGCTCACGCCGCGCGATCTGCGCGGGATGCTGCCGGGGCAGTGTTATTACATGCCCGTTGTCGATGAGACCGGCGGCATGTTGAACGATCCTGTTGTGCTGAAACTGGCCGAGGATCGGTGGTGGATCTCCATCGCCGACAGCGATTTGTTGTTGTGGGTCAAGGGCGTGGCGCAGGGCTACCGGCTGGACGTGCTGGTCGATGAGCCCGATATTTCGCCGCTTGCCGTACAGGGGCCGAAAGCCGATGACCTGATGGCGGAGGTCTTTGGCGACAGCATCCGTGACATCCGCTTTTTCCGTTTCGGCTGGTTCACGTTTCAGGGCCGGGATCTGGCCATTGCGCGGTCGGGCTATTCCAAACAGGGCGGGTTCGAGATCTACGTGGATGGCGCGGATATCGGGATGCCGCTGTGGAATGCGCTGATGGAGGCGGGCAAGCCGCTGGATGTGCGGGCCGGTTGCCCGAACAATATCGAGCGGATCGAGGGCGGTTTGCTGAGCTATGGCAACGATATGACCGATGACAACACGCCCCATGAATGCGGGCTTGGCCGGTTTTGCAACACCGCCACGGCCATCGGGTGCATCGGGCGCGACGCGCTGCTGCGGGTGGCCAAGGAAGGCCCGGTGCAACAGGTGCGCCCGATTGCCATCGAGGCCAAAACCCTGCCGGGAAGTGACAGGGCGTGGCCGCTGATGGCCGGCGGTAAGCGTGTGGGGCAGGTGACGTCGGCCGCGATCAGCCCCGATTTCGGCGGCGGGGTTGCCATCGGCATGGTCCGCATGACCCATTGGGACGCGGGCACGGAGCTGAGCGTGCAATCGCCCTACGGTGAGTATGCCGCCGTTGTGAAAGAAAGATTCTGGAATTGATCCCCGAAGGTTAGGGGGCGTTCTTCATGTGATGATCGAGGGAGATGATGCGATGACATTCAATGCACTTGTGGTGGAAAAGGACGACGAGGGCAAAACCCGCGCCTCGGTTCAATCCCTCAGCGAAGACCGTCTGCCCGAGGGCGACGTGACCGTCGCGGTCGAGTATTCGACGGTCAATTACAAGGATGGTCTGTGCATCGGGCCGGGCGGCGGGCTGGTGCGGACTTACCCCCACGTGCCGGGCATCGATTTTGCGGGTACGGTGGAGACGTCCGACGATGACCGCTACGCCCCCGGCGACAAGGTTGTGCTGACGGGCTGGCGCGTGGGGGAGGCCCATTGGGGCGGCTATTCCCAGAAGGCGCGGGTGAAGGCCGATTGGCTTGTGCCGCTGCCCGATGGCCTGACGACACGGCAGGCAATGGCCGTGGGCACGGCGGGATTCACCGCCATGCTGGCGGTGATGGCGCTTGAAGATCACGGTCTAACGCCCGGAAATGGTGAGGTTCTGGTGACCGGTGCGGCAGGTGGCGTGGGGTCCGTTGCCACCGCTATCCTTGCCCATCTGGGCCATAACGTGGCCGCCGTCACCGGGCGCCCGGAGCAGGCGGATTACCTGACATCGCTGGGGGCCAGCCGGATCGTTCCGCGCGAAGACCTCAACGAAACCACGAAGCGCCCGCTTGAGGCCGAGACATGGGCGGGCTGCGTCGATGCCGTGGGCGGCGATATGCTGGCCCGCGTGCTGGGGCAGATGAAATACGGCGCCTCCGTCTCCGCGGTCGGGCTGGCCGGTGGTGCGCAGCTTCCGGCGACGGTCATTCCGTTCCTGTTGCGGGGCGTGAACCTTCTGGGCATCGACTCGGTGATGCAGCCCTATGACAACCGCCTGCGCGCCTGGGGGCGGATCGCCGGGGACCTGCCAATGGACAAGCTGGAGGCCATGGTGCAGCCCGCGACGCTTGGCGACCTGCCGGATCTGGGGCGGTCGATCCTCAAGGGCGGTGTCCGGGGCCGTGTCGTCGTCGACGTGAATGCATAAGCCAGTTCGGTAGACGGATCGCTGCAGAGGCCGGGCTTATGAGGGTCAGAGGGGCAGGGCCTGCCCCTCTTTCAACTCCTCCATCACGAAACTGGCCGAGACGTCGCCCATCTCCACCCGGTCGATGAGGCGCTGGTAGAGGCGGTCGTAATCCGCCACATCGGCCACCCGCGCGCGGATCAGGTAATCCAGATCACCGGTCATCCGGTAGACGCCCAGGATCTCAGGCATGGCGCGCACGGCGCGGCGGAACTGGTCGAGCCAATCGGCGGAGTGATGGGCGGCGCGAACCTGGATGAACACCATCAGGCCAAGCCGCACGGCGGCGGGATCCACCACCGCGACGCGGCCTGTCACGATGCCGCGCTCCTCCAGCGCCTTGATCCGGCGCCAGACGGCATTGCGGCTGAGCCCGATAAGGGTGCCCAATTCCTCCAGCGGTTCATCGCAGCGCTGCTGCAAACGGGCGAGGATTCGGCGGTCTGTTTCATCAAGTGTTGCCATATCTGGGATTATGGGTGGAAATTATCCACATGTCACGCCCAGATGACGCAACATTTGGGATCGTTTCATTGGGCGTGCATGGCATCCTGTCTCCACATCAGCGAACAGGAGCAGCCCCATGATCAACCGTGTCTTCCTCGACCACCCCCAGAGCGTCGACGAAAGCTACCTCGAACATGCCGCCTTTGCAGGCAAGTTTTCGGGCAAATTGTTCCTCGCCTCCTGCGCGGCGGCGGTCCATGCGGTGGTCCCGTGCCTGTTTGAAAAGACGGCCAGCCGGATGATTGCGGAGATGTATGCCAAGACCCACAACCGGGGCCAGTAGATGTGCCGTTGGGCGGCCTATCTGGGCCAGCCGATTTTCATGGAAGAGCTAGTCACGCGGCCCGGCCATTCCCTGATCCACCAATCCCGTGAAGCCACGGAATGCAAGACGGCGCTGAATGGCGATGGCGTCGGGCTGGCCTGGTATGGCGGCCGGGCCGAACCGGGCATCTACCGCGATGTCTATCCCGCCTGGTCCGACACCAACCTGGCCGCTTTGTGCCGGACGGTGCAATCGGGCTGTTTCATGGCCCATGTGCGCGCCTCGACCGGGGCGGCGACCAGCCGGAACAATTGCCATCCGTTCGCCCATGGGCGGTGGAGCTTCATGCATAATGGCCAGATCGGCGGGTTCGATCGGTTTCGGCGCCGGGCGGATATGGGCGTGAGCGAGGCGCTCTACCCGTACCGCAAGGGGGCCACGGACAGTGAATTGCTGTTCCTCTACGCGCTTCATGCCGGGCTTGAGGAGGCCCCCGTCGATGCCATGCTGCACGCCCACCGGACGCTTGAGGCGATGTCGCGCGCCCATGGCTGCCTGCCGCATCTGCGCTCATCCGCGGCCTGGACGGACGGCGTGCGGCTCTATGCGCTGCGCCTGTCGTCGGATCATATTGCGCCGTCGGTCTATTACCGTTGGAGCGAGAGCCGCGCGGGATGGGCGGTTGTGAGTGAACCGCTGGAGGTGGGTCAGGGTGGATGGACGGAATTGCCGCCCGGTCACGTGGCCGTCTTAAAGGGCACGCAGGTGGAGGTGCGGATGCTGGAGAAGGTGGCCGCCTGAGGTGGCTGCGCCCGGTTATCAGCAGCAGTCAGTCACAGATCAGTCCCGTCTCTGGGGCCGGTATTCGGAGCCACGCCGACAATTGCCAAAGCCCGCTTTGTGGGGCCCTGTTGCCTTGCCATAGTTTGATCGGCGGGTCGCGGGGCTCAGATAACGGCCTCGATCAGGTAGGGGCCCTCCGTGGCCTTGGCCGCGGCCAGCGCCGCGGCAAACGCCTCTTCGGTGTCGACACGTTCGCCCGGCACGCCATGCCCCTTGGCCAGCGACACCCAATCCAGCAACGGATCTTCGATATCAAACATCGCGCGGGCGTTGCGCCCGGGTTTCGGCGCGCCTTGCGCCGCAAGTTCAAGGTGCAGGATCTGGTAGCCCTTGTTGGCGACGATCACGAAGGTGATGTCCATACGCTCCCGCGCCGCTGTCCACAGACACTGAAGCTGGTACATGGCTGACCCATCTCCGGATATCGCGAAGACGGGACGATCCGGGCAGGCGGTAGCGGCGCCAAGGGCATTGGGCAGGCATTCACCGATGGATCCACCGGTATTGTTCAACCGGTCATGGGGCGCCGCGGTGTTGACGAGTGGCCAGATGCCTGCACTTGCGGTGACGGCCTCGTTCACCATGATGGCACCTTCAGGAATGGCCCGTGCCAGGCCGCGGCCAATGCCTTCGGGGGTTAGCGGGCCTGTTTCACTGTCCGGGATGGAGTTCTCAATCCGCGACACGGCTTCCGTGCCATCCACTCCGACGGCATCAGCGAGCGCCTGAAGGGTGCCCAGAACATCCCAATCCTCGTAACAGAGGCGGTCAATCGCACAGCCCGGCGGTTCCGGCGTGGACGGCTTGCCCGGATAGGCAAAGAAATTCACGGGCGGGCTCTCGCCCACCAAAACGATGCGCTTGAAATCCTTGAGAAATTCGGCGTTCATTTCTGCCGGGTAGTAAAGCGTTTCAAATGCGACCGCGCCTGTGCCGAAACCGATGCGCGGCGCGAAGAAGGGCGCCAGCAAACGACACCCGGTCCGCGCCGCGATTTGTCCGGCCAATTCGGCGCCCGGCCCGAAAATAGCGGCCCCTCCGACAAGCAATGCGGCGCCCGGTTCCTCAAGGGTTTTGGCGGAGGCCGCGATGCGGTCGGCGTCGGGGCGGTGCTTGGGAGTTGGCGGTGGCGCCGTGACGGGCCCCGAACCGCCATCGCCCCAGGCCGCATCGGCCTGGAGGATCAGCGTTGCGATCTGTCCGTTGCGTGCAGCCTGGATCGCATCGGCCCCGAGTCGGGCCACCATTGATCCATCCGTCGCGCGGCGCGTCCAATGCGAGATTGACCCCACGACGCCGTCAAGATCGGACTGCAAAGGTGCGTCGTGCTTCAGGTGATAGCCGGCATGATCCCCCACCACGTTAACGATGCCCGATTGTCCCTTTCGCGCGTTGTGCAGGTTGGCCCAACCATTGCCGAACCCCGGACCCAGGTGGAGGAGCGTCCCGGCGACGTTTCCACTCATCCGCGCATAACCGTCCGCGGCGCCCGTCACGCCGCCCTCGAACAGGCACAGGATGCAGCGCATGTCAGGATGCGTGTCCAACGCAGCCACAAAGTGCATCTCGGACGTTCCCGGATTGGCAAAACAAACCCTGACGTCCGAGGCGAGCATGGTTTCAACTAGGGCTTCGGCGCCATTCATCTTGGTTGTCCTTGTATCATCGGCGACACTCCGCACCCGAAGCGGGATCCGCCAATGGAGTGCGTCGCATGGGGCGCATCCGAACTCAGCCGGCCAGCGCCTTGTTGAGGTTTTCGTCGATCTTTTCGAGGAAGCCCATTGTCGTCAGCCAGCTTTGATCGGGGCCGACCAGTAGGGCGAGGTCCTTGGTCATGTGGCCGGATTCAACCGTCTCGACAATCACGCGTTCCAGCGTTTCGGCGAACTCCATCAGCTTGGCATTGTCATCCAGCTTGGCGCGGTGCTTCAGCCCACCGGTCCAGGCGTAGATCGACGCAATGGAGTTGGTGGAGGTGGCTTTGCCCTCCTGATGGTTGCGGTAGTGGCGCGTGACGGTGCCGTGGGCGGCCTCGCTTTCCACGATCTTGCCATCGGGCGTCATCAGGACAGATGCCATCATGCCGAGGCTGCCGAAGCCTTGGGCGACGACATCGGATTGCACGTCGCCGTCGTAGTTCTTGCAGGCCCAGACGAACCCGCCGTTCCACTTGATCGCGCAGGCGACCATGTCGTCGATCAGGCGGTGTTCGTACCAGATCTTCTTTTCCTCGAACGCGTCCTTGAATTCGGCCTCGAAGACTTCGTTGAAGATCTCGATAAAGCGGCCATCGTATTGCTTGAGGATGGTGTTTTTGGTGGAGAGGTAGACGGGCCAGCCGAGGTTGAGACCGTAGTTCAGCGAGGCGCGGGCGAAATCGTAGATTGATTTGTCGATGTTATACATCGACATGAAAACGCCAGGGCCGTCGGCCTTGTAGACCTCGCGCTCATCCACGGTGCCGTCAACGCCCACGAATTTCATTGTCAGCGTGCCGGGGCCGGGGAATTTCATATCCGTGGCTTTGTATTGGTCGCCGAAAGCGTGGCGGCCCACGACGATGGGCTGGGTCCAGCCGGGGACAAGGCGGGGGACGTTTTTGCAGATGATCGGCTGGCGGAAGATCACGCCGCCCAGGATGTTGCGGATCGTCCCGTTGGGCGAGCGCCACATCTTCTTGAGGCCGAATTCCTCGACGCGGGCCTCGTCGGGCGTGATGGTGGCGCATTTGACGGCGACGCCCACTTCCTTGGTCTTCTCGGCGGCGTCGATGGTGATCTGGTCATCGGTAGCGTCGCGGGATTCGATGCCGAGATCGTAGTATAGCAGGTCGATGTCGAGATAGGGCAGGATCAGCTTTTGCTTGATGAAATCCCACATGATGCGGGTCATCTCGTCCCCATCCATCTCGACGATGGGGTTGTCGACTTTGATTTTGGTCATGTGGTGGGTCCTGTCCGGTCGCGGTCTGATTGTGGACGGTTAGAGCGGAGCCCCCGCGCGGAATCAAGGCGAAGCCGCCGCGCATAGCCGTGGCGCCCCCCGGCGCGGCGATTTGGTCAGTCTGGGTGCATCGCATGAGCGGAGCGGGGTGTGGCCACCATAAAGTGCCAAAATGGATCGTTGGTTCGCCACACCGCGCCACGGGGATGTGCGGCTTCCACTCACCTCAACCGATAATTGAATTCAGCGTCGCCGATGGCCGCATGACTGCCGCCAGCTTCTCCCCGTCGTTCATGTAATAACCGCCGGTATCTGCGGGTTTACCGGCGCCTGCATCAAGCTCGGCGACGATGGTCGCCTCGTTCTCGGCCAGGGCCCGGGCAACGGGGGCGAATTCGGCGGCAAAATCTGCGTCGTCGGACGCGGCCAGCGCTTCGGCCCAATAGCGGGCGAACCAGTAATGGCTGTCGCGGTTGTCGGGCAGGCCGACCTTGCGGCCCGGCGAGCGGTTGTCGTCGAGGATGCCTTGGGTGGCTTTTTCCACCGCGTCGCCGAGGATGCGGGCTTTCGCATTGCCTTTGGCATCGGCCAGGAACTTGAAGCTCTCGCCCAGAGCGCAGAATTCGCCAAGGCTGTCCCAGCGCAGGTGGTTTTCGGCATGGAGCTGCTGGACGTGCTTGGGCGCCGAGCCGCCTGCACCGGTCTCGAACAATCCGCCGCCCTGCATCAGCTTCACGATGGAGAGCATCTTTGCCGACGTCGCCAGTTCCAGGATCGGGAAAAGGTCGGTCAGGTAATCCCGCAGCACGTTTCCGGTGATGGCGATGGTGTTCTCACCCTTCGTGATGGTTTCAAGCGAGGCGCGGGTGGCTTCGCGGGGCGCCATGATCTCAAATTTGTCAGCGACACCAGCGGCTTCGAGGATGGGCTTCACGTAAGCGATGAGCTGCGCGTCGTGGGCGCGGGTCTCGTCGAGCCAGAAGATGGAGCGGTAACCGGTGGCCTTCTGGCGGCTGATGGCCAGTTGCACCCAATCCTCAATGGGGGCCTTGCGCGCGGAAGCGGAACGCCAGATATCGCCGGGCTGGACGTCTTGTTGGTGGAGCACGGTGCCGTCATCGAGGATCATCTTGACGGTTCCAGCCTCAGCAATCTCGAAGGTCGTGGGGTGGGAGCCGTATTCCTCCGCCTTCTGGGCCATCAGGCCGAGGTTCTGGACAGTGCCTGCGGTGGCCGGGTCGAGCGCGCCATTGGCTTTGAAGAATTCGATGGTCTCGTCATAGACCGGGGCATAGGAATTGTCGGGGATGACGCAGACGGCATCAGCCTCCTGCCCATCGGGGCCCCAGCCCTTGCCGCCGGCGCGGATCAGGGCGGGCATGGAGGCGTCGATAATGACGTCGCTTGGCACATGCAGGTTGGTGATGCCCTTGTCGCTGTCGACCATGTACATCGGCGGGCGGTTGGCCATGCATTTATCAATCGCTTCAAAGATTTCGGGGCTGTCCTTCACCCGCTCCAGCAGGTCACCGAGCCCGGAATTGGGGTTCACGCCAAGCGCCTTCATCGCGTCGCCATGGGCGTCGAACACGGGCGCAAGGAAGGTTTTGACGGCATGGCCAAAGATGATGGGGTCGGAGACCTTCATCATCGTGGCTTTCATGTGAAGCGAGAACAGGACACCCTCGGCCTTGGTCTTCTCGATTTCCTCGGCAAGGAAGGCGTCCAGCGCCGCGGCGGACATGTAGGTTGCGTCCACAACCGTGCCGGCGGGGTAGGACAGGCCCTCTTTCAGAACGGTTTCGCCATTGGCGGTTTCCAGGACGATCTTGGCGCCGGTAGCCTCCGACAGGGTCACCGAGACTTCGTTGGAAAAGAAATCTCCGCCGGACATGGACGCGACGCGGGTCTTGCTGTCGCTTTTCCATTTGCCCATGCGATGCGGGTTGTTCTGGGCGTAGCTTTTCACGGCGGCGGCGGCGCGGCGGTCGGAGTTGCCTTCGCGCAGGACCGGGTTCACAGCGGAGCCCTTGATCCCGTCATACTTGGCGCGGATCGCCTTTTCTTCGTCGGTGGACGGGCTTTCGGGATAGTCGGGCAGGGCGTATCCCTTGGCCTGCAATTCGGTCACGGCCGCGACGAGTTGCGGGACGGACGCGGAGATGTTGGGCAGCTTGATGACGTTGGCCTCGGGCGTTTTGACCAATTCACCCAAAGCGGCGAGATCGTCGGGGATGCGCTGATCCTCGGCCAGATGCTCGGGGAAGGTTGCCAGGATCCGGCCAGCCAGCGAGATATCCTTGGTCCCCACGCTGATCCCGGCGGCTTTGGCGAAGCGCTGGATGATCGGAAGCAGTGAGGCGGAGGCCAGTTCAGGCGCCTCGTCGACCTTGGTGTAGATGATGTCTGGGTTGGTCATGGCGCGTGCCCTCCGGTCCGGTGGTCTGAGATATCGCTGCTGTTAGACGATTGGTCGACCAAAGGGAAGAGGTGTATACCATTGTATACGGGCGGCGCTGTGACGCGGTTACCTGGCGTTTGGCGCGCCCCGCCCATCGATGTCACGTGTCATTTAAACGTTTCTTAGCACCTCGGCGTGTAGGCCCGAAAGCGATATGAATAGATCGTCTTTCTCATCCGGCCTCCTGTTGGTGGCGGCCCTGTCCTGCATAGCGCTGGCGACGCCTGTGGCGCTTCTGGCCGGCACGCGCCCCGATCCGGGCGGTATCGTGCTTGTCGTGGCCCCGCCTTGGGCGACGACGGGCGGCGCGGCGGGCATCGTGAGTGCGGCCGGTGGCCGAGAGATCGGGCCGATGCGCGCGCCCTTCGCAGTTCTGGCGACACTGGATGACCTCCCGGCCGCGCGCCAACATGGCGCCTGGCTGCTGCTTGATGGGCGGGTTCTGGCGCGGATCTGCGGGGTGGACCTGCCAATCGAAAGAGGCGCTGAAGATGTTTGACTCGGTCAGCGGCAAGAACGCGCGCGCGGTGGCGATGCGGATGGTGCGGAATTTCACCATCGGCATGATCGTCGCGATATCCGGCACAAATATCGTCATCGATGGGCCCGGTATTTCGCTGATCGTGATCTCGGCATTACTGGCAACCTGCGCCACCCTTGCGGATCATGTGAAGGTGCGGCTGTCCCCGGTGATCGTGGCGATTGCCCTGACCGGGCAGGCGATTGCGTTCACTGCCAGCTTCACCGGGCATCTCTGGCAGTTGGACAGCCACATGCTGTTCTTCGTGGTGCTTGCCGTGGTCGCGCTGATGCGATCGGTTCCGGCGCTGGTCGTGTCGGCCGCGGTAATCGCATTGCACCATCTGTTCTTCGGTATCTGGGTGCCGTCGCTTGTCTTTCCGTCCTTCGGGCTGATAGAGAACCTCGAACGCGTCGCGCTTCACGGTACGGTTGTCGTTTTGGAGGTGACATTCCTGACCATCGCCATGATCGGTCAGAACAAGCAGGAACAGGCCGAGGCGGCGGCACGGGAGGCGGCCAGCAAGGCAAAGACCGAGGCGGAGGATGCCGCCGCCCAGGCCCAAAGCCTGCGCCGCAAGGCCGAGGCCGCCGACAAGGCGGCGCGCGATGTCACGGCGGCGCTGGCCCATAATCTCAATGCGATGGCGCGGCGCGATCTGTCGGCGCGGATGGCGGATGGGGTTTCGGCGGATTTCAGTGAACTGGCGCAGGATTACAACACGGCGCTGGATATCCTGTCGCGCATCCTGTCCGAGACCTTCGATATGGTCTGCGACGTGGAGGCGGAGGCCAATGCCGCCGCCCAGATGACGGATGAGATGGCGGTGCAATTGGAAGGGCAGGCAGCCCAGGTGTCGGAAGCGGCCAATGAAATCCGCACCCTCACCGCATCCCTGGAGCGCACGGTGGCGGATATCGGCGGTGTAAATGCGTCGGCCCAGGATGCGTCGAACAAGGCCGCCGAGGGGGGCGAAATCGTGCGCGAGGCCGTCACGGCAATGTCGGCGATCAAGTCCTCATCCGCCGAGATCGAAAAGATCATCTCGGTCATCGAAGATATTTCGTTTCAAACCAATCTGTTGGCGCTCAACGCGGGTGTAGAGGCCGCCCGCGCCGGGCCCGCCGGTGCCGGGTTTGCCGTGGTCGCGTCGGAAGTGCGGGCGCTCTCTCACCGAACGTCGGAGGCCGCCAATCAGGTGAAGGCGCTGATCTCGAAGAGTGTGACCCACGTGGCCGAAGGCGCGGCTATGGTGGACCGCGCCGGTGTCGCGCTGGACGAGATCGAGGAAACCGTGTCGCAGGCCAGCCAGCGGGTTGCGGACGTGTCGCGACGCGCCAGCGAACAATCGCGCGCCGTGCAGGATGTGGCCGATGCCCTGGGCGAGATCGATACGGTGATCCATTCCTGCGCCGCCAAGACCGAGGAATTGTCGGCCATGGGCGCGCGGATATCCAATGGGGCTGGCGGGCTGCACGGGTCCCTTGGGACATTCTCGTTCCGCGCGGGGGCGTCCGGAGCTGCTCAGGAAAATGCAGCGTGACCCTGCCGGCGCTTTTCTTGGCGGACGAAAGCAGGGACGACCTGACCAGCTAGCGCCAATTTCATTGCGCGGAGTTGCCCTGCCGCGTTTGCGGCAGACACCGCGCCGTCTTGCTGAACTTGGCGTCAGGGGTTTGGCTGGACGGAGCATTGAACCCATGGAGGCCGGCAAGCGCCGACGCTGAAGTCCGCGCTGCTATTCCGCGCTCTCGGAGGCCGTATCGGAGATGGGCCCCGGGCCGTCATCGTCCAAGCCTGCAGATTTGCCAGCCGCCTTCTTCCGCTCTTCAAGCACCTTGCGCGCGCGGCGTTCGGCCTGGATAACCCGCACGGCCGTGCGGTACAGTTCTTCTGTGGTCGGGGACGACGCGCCGACAACCTGCGCAATCGTTTCGGGCAGGGTATCATCACCCAGTTCCAGCGCCGCGTTACACGCGTCGAGCGCAAGCTGTTCGGCAAGGTCGTTGGCCAGGCCCATGGATCTACCGCGTGGTTTCTGTCAGACGGCGGCGCACATAGGTCTGCACGCTGTCGATCATCGGATCCATGAACGGATCCTCGAAGAAATGGCCCGCGCCTTCCATCTCCTGGTGGGTGATGGTGATGCCCTTTTGCTCGTGCAGCTTGTCCACGAGGATGCGCGTATCTTGCGGCTTGGCCACACGATCCGACGTGCCGTTGATGATCAGGCCCGAGGACGGGCAGGGCGCAAGAAACGAGAAATCATACATGTTCGCGGGCGGGCTGACCGAGATGAACCCGGTGATCTCGGGCCGCCGCATCAGAAGCTGCATCCCGATCCACGCGCCGAACGAGAACCCCGCCACCCAGCAATGCTTGGAATTGGGGTTCATCGATTGCAGGTAATCAAGGGCGGACGCGGCATCGGACAGCTCGCCGATGCCCTGGTCGTATTCGCCCTGGGACCGGCCCACGCCACGGAAATTGAACCGCAGCACGGTGAACCCCATCTGATGAAACGCGTAGTGCAGGTTGTAGACGACGCGGTTGTTCATCGTGCCGCCGAATTGCGGGTGCGGGTGCAGGATGATCGCAATCGGCGCGTCTTTGGGTTTCTGGGGGTGGTAGCGCCCTTCAAGGCGGCCTTCAGGTCCGGGGAAAATGACCTCGGGCATCCGCGTCTCCTACTTCACGTCGTGCGTCAAAGGGGGAAGGGGCGCGCGTTTCTTGACGCGCCGGGCCGCTCTCCCTAGAACGATTCCAAATTGGATGCGGCGCGTGCTCTGCCGCAGGGTTGCATCGCAGTTAAGCGTGGGGCGCCGAAAGGTCAATCATTCAAGCGCGTTTGAACGCGGCGATTATGATTTTGGTCGGGGGCGGCCCAAACTTGGCCAGACGAGGCAAGATCAGGGAGCGGTCGGTATGAAACTCAGCACCAAGGGACGGTACGCGATGGTCGCGATGGCGGATCTGGCGCTTCTGCCCGAGGGCGCGTTGGCGCCCCTGTCGGACCTGTCGCAGCGTCAGGACATTTCCTTGCCGTATCTGGAGCAGCTGTTCGTGAAGCTCAGGCGCGCGGAGTTGGTATCTTCAGTGCGTGGGCCCGGCGGCGGCTACAGGCTGGCGCGGCCGGCCTCGGATATCCGGGTGGTGGAGATCTTCGAGGCGGTCGATGAAACGGTTTCGGCGCTGCATACCGGGGCGGGCGCTTCGGGTGGCGCTTCGGGCAGCCGGGCGCAGAGCCTGACGAACCGGTTGTGGGAAGGGTTTTCGGCCCATGTCTATGTGTTCCTGCACCAGACGCGCCTGTCGGATGTGGTGAAGAATGATCTGGTGCCCTGTCCGGCCGTGCCGAACCTGTTCGAACTTGTCGATGAGTGACATGACGGGATTGCGCTGCCTTCGGCATCGCCCGGTGCAAGTTTTCTGGCGAAAATTTGCGGGTGGTTGGTGGGAGCGGCGTGACCCATCCCGGCCGGTCATGGCGCGCGATGGGGCGGATGCCTCCGGCGGGAGGTTTTGGGCCAATATGAAGTATCGACCGGGTGCCGGATCTCGTGACGGGGTAGTGGCGTGAGCCGGATCTATCTGGATTGGAATGCAACCGCGCCCTTGCGGCCGGCGGCGCGCGCGGCCATGGCGGCGGCCATGGATCTGGTGGGCAATCCGTCCTCGGTCCATTCGGAGGGGCGCGCGGCCAAGGCGATGATGGAACGCGCGCGGGCGCAGGTGGCCGAGGCGTTAGGGGCGCAATCCGCGGATATCGTGTTTGTCTCGGGCGCGACGGAGGCGGCGGCCCTGGCGCTGGCCGGGCGGGGGTTGAGCGGATCGGGTGTGGAACATGACGCGGTGCGGGCCTGGGTGGACGAGGACCTGATCGTGGACGCCGATGGGTCGGTGGCCGTGCCGGACCCGGCGCACGCGACATTGCAGGTGGCCAATTCCGAGACCGGGATTGTCCAGGACCTGCCCCAGGGCCTGGCGGTCAGCGATTGGACGCAGGGATTTGGGAAGATTCCGCTCGCCTTCGATTGGGCGGGCATCGATATGGCCTTCGTCTCGGCCCACAAGATCGGCGGGCCAAAGGGCATTGGCGCGCTGGTGATCCGCCGGGGGCTGGATCTGCAGGCGCAGATCCGGGGCGGCGGGCAGGAAATGGGCCGCCGCCATGGCACCGAGAACCTGATTGGCATTGCCGGATTTGGGGCCGCAGCGCAGGCCGCGGCACAAGATTTGGCCGATGGCGTATGGGATCCGGTGGACAAACTTAGAAATATTCTAGAAAAGACTCTGGAAGCCGCGGCGAAAGCGACTATTTTTGTCGGGAAAGGCCAAAACCGCCTGCCCAACACGTCCATGTTCATCGCCGAAGGGTGGAAGGGCGAGACGCAGGTGATGGCGATGGATCTGGCGGGGTTTGCCGTATCGGCGGGCTCGGCATGTTCCAGCGGCAAGGTCAAACCCTCGGGCGTGCTGCGCGCCATGGGGTATTCGGAGGCTCAGGCGGCTTGCGCGCTGCGCGTATCGCTGGGGCCGGACACGGGTGAAGGACAGGTTGCGGCGTTTTGCGACGCGTGGATCCGGGCCCGGGATAGGAAATTCGCACGCTAGGCCGTGCAGCTGGAGGTGGATGATGAGCGCTCTCGACACGGATGTGGCAGCTGGTGAAGTCCAGGTAAAGGACGGTGTCGATCAGGACACGGTCGATGCGGTCAAGGATCTCGGCGGCGCGTATAAATACGGCTGGAACACCGAGATCGAGATGGATTATGCGCCCAAGGGCGTGAATGAAGACATCGTGCGCCTGATCTCGGAGAAAAACGGCGAGCCGGAATGGATGCTCGACTGGCGCCTGCAGGCCTTCAAACGCTGGAAGCAGATGAAAGAGCCGGACTGGGCGATGGTGAATTACCCGCCCATCGACTACCAGTCGCAGTATTATTATGCGCGCCCCAAAAGCATGGCGGAGAAGCCGAAAAGCCTGGATGACGTCGATCCCAAGCTGCTGGACACCTACAAGAAGCTCGGTATCCCGCTGAAGGAACAGATGATCCTGGCCGGTGTCGAAGGCGCCGAAGATGCGCCGGCTGAGGGCCGCAAGGTGGCCGTGGATGCGGTGTTTGACAGCGTCTCGGTGGGCACGACGTTTCAGGCCGAATTGAAGAAGGTAGGCGTGATCTTCTGCTCGATTTCCGAGGCGATCCAGGACCATCCGGATCTGGTGAAGAAATATCTGGGATCGGTTGTGCCGATCACCGACAATTTCTTTGCAACGCTGAACTCGGCGGTCTTTTCCGATGGGTCGTTCGTCTACATCCCGCCGGGTGTGAAATGCCCGATGGAGCTGAGTACGTATTTCCGGATCAATGCGGAGAATACCGGGCAGTTCGAGCGGACGCTGATCATTGCGGATAAGGGCAGCTTCGTGAGCTACCTGGAGGGCTGCACCGCGCCGATGCGCGACACTCATCAGCTGCACGCGGCTGTGGTGGAACTGGTTGCCCATGACGATGCCGAGATCAAGTATTCCACGGTGCAGAACTGGTATCCAGGCGACGAGAACGGCAAGGGCGGGATCTACAACTTCGTGACCAAGCGTGCCGATTGCCGGGGCGACCGCTCCAAGGTGATGTGGACGCAGGTGGAGACGGGCAGCGCCGTGACGTGGAAGTATCCAAGCTGCATCCTGCGCGGCGATGACAGCCAGGGCGAGTTCTACTCCATCGCCATTGCCAACAACATGCAGCAGGCCGACACCGGCACCAAGATGGTGCATCTGGGCAAGCGCACGAAATCGCGGATCGTGTCCAAGGGGATTTCTGCGGGCCGGGCGCAGAACACCTATCGCGGGCTGGTCTCCATGCACCCGAAGGCGAAGGACAGCCGCAACTACACCCAGTGTGACAGCCTTCTGATCGGCGACAAATGCGGGGCGCACACGGTGCCTTATATCGAGGTGAAGAACAATTCCTCCCGCGTGGAGCATGAGGCGACGACATCGAAGGTGGATGACGACCAGATGTTCTATTGCCAGTCGCGCGGCATGGATGAGGAAGAGGCGGTCGCGCTGATCGTGAACGGCTTTGCCCGCGAGGTGTTGCAGGCCCTGCCGATGGAATTCGCCATGGAAGCGCAGCAATTGGTGGCGATTTCACTGGAAGGCTCGGTTGGCTGAGCGATGGCGCGCAAGCGGATCATTCTGGGCCTTGCGATCTTGGTCATGGGCGCGGGCCTGACGATGGCTGGCGGGTTTTTCGGCAGCGGCGATACGTCGAACCCGCTTGATCCGACCTATTTTGGAGCGGGCACTGCCGACAGCCCTCATTGCAACCAACCCAGCTGGTATTTGTGGTCCCGCTGTTAAGTGGGCATGGCGCCGGAGGTGTGAGGATGGATTGGAAATTCTGGTTGAGCGGATCGGAACCGCGCCCCCGCTATGCACTTCTGGTGGCGCTTGGCGTGACATTGCTGATGGCGTTGACCTACAGCGTCTGGCAACCCGGCGGGCCGGTTCTGGCAGCATTTGCGGCCGTGGTTGCGGTGATCGTGTCCCACATATCCGCCAAGCTTATCATGCGGAGGTAGTGCCATGATCACCACAACCACACCGTCGATCGAAGGCCGACGCATCACCACCTACCACGGCATCGTGGTGGGGGAGGCGATCCTGGGGGCCAATGTGTTCCGGGACCTGTTCGCATCGATCACGGATATCGTCGGCGGGCGGTCGGGGGCCTATGAGGAAGAGCTTGGAAAGGCGCGCAAGACGGCGCTGGATGAGATGGAAGACCGGGCCGCGGCGATGGGGGCCAATGCGGTTGTGGGCGTGGATCTCGATTATGAGGTCATCAACAACATGCTGATGGTCTCGGCCTCGGGCACCGCGGTGAGTTTGGAATAGATGGCCATGGATGACGCAAACGTCATGGCGCCCTATGCGCCCGATCCGACGAGGTTTGACATCGACATGGCTCGCCCGGCCCTTGCTGGCGGCGCGGCGGTGCGATTTCGCAACGTAGATATCACCACGGCGCAGCTGGAGGGGCAGCGCATTTTCCTTGCGACCGACAAGGAACGGGATCCGATCCAGCGCAAACATCGCCACGGCACGTTCTTTGAGCCCGAAGAGCTGGAGCTGATGCGCGCGCACCTCCCGCATGGCGGCGTGTTTGCCGATATTGGTGCGAATGTGGGCAATCATTCCCTCTTTGCGGGCCTTTGCCTTGGCGCATCGCGGATCATTCCGTTCGAACCTAATCCACTCGCTTACCGGTTACTTGTTCTGAACGTGCTGCTGAACGGGTTGGAAGATCGCGTGATGCTTGATCAGATTGGCGTCGGCGCGTCGGACGAGGCCGCGGATGGCTTTGCCATGACCGAGCGGCACAAGAACCTCGGTGCGGCGCGGATGGTGGCGGGCGAAGGTGATATTTCAACCGTGCGGCCAGATGACGTGCTGCGCGACGAAACGCCGGATTTCATTAAGATCGACGTGGAGGGCATGGAGATGTCCGTTCTGCGCGGTCTGGAAGAGACTGTGGCGCGGTGCAGGCCGGTGATCCTGATCGAGGTCGACAATGACAATGCCGCCGCATTCGACGACTGGAGAGCGGCCCAAAGGTACGGAATTGCCAGCGAAATCAAGCACTACGCGGCTAACGTTAACTTTCTTCTGTTGCCGGAGGAGCGGGCTGAATGACCGATATACTGCCCCTCCCGCTCTGGCCCATGCCTGATCCCGACGGTGTGGTCTTCCATCTGTTGATGGCGTGCCGCACCGCTCCAGTTACCGGCACACACCCTGTGCCTTCGCAATCAAACGAGGTGAAACATGCTTGATATCAAAGGTTTGGCTGTCAAACTTGAAGAAGAAGACAAGCAGATCCTGAAAGGTGTGGATCTGTCCGTGGAGGCCGGATCGGTCCATGCGATCATGGGGCCGAACGGGTCGGGCAAATCGACGCTGTCCTATGTGCTGTCTGGCCGGGATGGATATGAGGTGACCGGCGGGTCGGCTTTGCTGGAAGGGGAAGACCTGCTCGACATGGACCCCGAAGAGCGCGCCGCGGCGGGGTTGTTCCTTGCATTCCAATACCCGGTCGAGATCCCCGGCGTCGGTAACATGACCTTCCTGCGCACGGCGATGAACGCGCAGCGTAAGGCGCGCGGCGAGGAGGAAATCAGCGCGGGTGACTTCCTGAAGCTGATCCGCGCCAAGGCCAAAGAACTGAAGATCGACGCCGACATGCTGAAGCGCCCGGTAAATGTAGGCTTCTCGGGCGGTGAGAAGAAGCGCAACGAGATCCTGCAAATGGCGATGCTGGAACCCAAGATGTGCATCCTGGACGAGACGGATTCCGGCCTCGACGTGGATGCGATGAAGCTGGTCTCCGAAGGGGTCAACGCGCTGCGCGATGCGGGTCGGGGTTTCCTGGTTATCACGCATTATCAGCGGCTTCTGGATCATATTGCACCCGATGTCGTGCATATCATGGCGGATGGTCGCATCGTGAAATCGGGCGGCCCGGAGCTGGCGCTTGAGGTTGAGAAGAACGGCTATGCCGACATCTTGACGGAGGTGGCGTGATGGCAGCGCCCGCACAGAAACAGGATCCGACGGAGGCCCGATTGGAGGGCCTGACATTGCCCGATGGCGCGGCGTGGGCCCGCGAGGCGCGGGAGGCGGCGCTTGGCCGTGTCCGAGCCATGGGCTTGCCGACCCGGCGGGACGAATACTGGCGCTACACCGATCCGGCCACGTTGACGCAAGCCGCCGCGCCGCGCGCGGCGGTGTTCAAACCGACCGATGAGGTGCCGCTGTTCCAGGGGGTGGACCGGCTGAAGGTTGTCTTCATCGACGGCGTGTTCTCGCCCGAAAAGTCCGATGATCTGGCCATGGCCGGTTTGGAGATCGACCGGTTGCAAGACGCGCTGGCCAAGGACATCCACTGGGCCAAGGACCTCTATGGGACGCGCGAGACGGCGGGGCAGGACCCCGTTGCGCGGCCTTTGGCGGCGTTGAACACCGCATTTGCGACCGATGGCATCGTGATCCGGGCAACCGGAAAAGCGGAAAAACCGGTTGAACTGATTTACCTGCATCGCGATGAAACCTCCGATGCGATCCTGCACCATCTGGTTCGGGTGGAGCCCGGCGCCGAAGTGACAGTACTGGAAGTCGGCCCGGCGGCGGCGCGGTTCAACAAATGCATGGAAATCGACGTGGCCGATACCGGCGCGTTCCACCATGTCCGCGCCCAGGGCCGGGACCATGAACGGCGCGCCGTCACCCATATGTTCGCCCGGGTGGGCAAGGAGGCGCTCTACAAGAGCTTCACCACCACCGCCAATGGCGTGATGACGCGCAACGAGCATGTCATTGAAATCGCTGGGGACCGTGCCACCGCCCATGTGGCCGGTGCGGCGCTGGGGGATGGCCATTACGGCAAGTTCCACCACGATGATACGGTTTTCATCACCCACGATGCGGTGGATTGCGAGAGCCGGCAGGTGTTCAAGAAGGTGCTGCGCAACGGCGCCGAGGGTGTGTTTCAGGGCAAGATCCTGGTCAAGGAAGGCGCGCAGAAAACCGACGGCTACCAGATCAGCCAGTCGCTACTGCTGGATGATGACAGCAGCTTTCAGGCCAAGCCCGAGTTGGAGATCTATGCCGATGATGTGATCTGCTCCCACGGCTCCACCACCGGCGCGATCGACGAAACGGCGCTGTTCTACCTGCGCTCGCGCGGGGTGCCGACCGACGAGGCGACGGATCTTCTGACCCTGGCCTTTCTGGCCGAGGCCATTGACGAGATCGCAGATGAGGCCTTGCGAGAGGATGTGGCGGCGCGGCTTCGGGAATGGCTGGAGCGGCGGCGGCGCGGATAAGCAATGAGCGTTTCAACCGATATGGTCGCAACCTGGCGCCGACCGCGGCAGGTGATGCGCCGCCATCTGGCGATGGGGCAGCGCGAAGATCGTGCGCTGGCCTTCCTGATGGGGGCGTGCGGCCTGATCTTTGTGGCGCAATGGCCGGACCTGTCGCGACAGGCTTTTGAGGACCCGGAGATTCCGCTTCAGGCCCGCATCGGGGCGGCGCTGTTTGCGTGGCTTTTCTGGGCCCCGGTCCTGTTCTATGCGTTGGCCGCGCTGAGCCGGATCGTCGCGATGTTGTTCCGGGGCAAGGGCACGTGGTACACGGCGCGCCTGGCGCTGTTTTGGACGCTTCTGGCCACCACGCCGGGCTGGTTGTTCCATGGTCTGGTGTCCGGCTTCATTGGGCCGGGTCCCGCCAAACAGCTCGTTGGCGCATTGCTCCTCTTTGCGATCCTGACGATCTGGGGCATCTGTTTCCGCGAGTCGGAAACCAACCCGACGGGCGAGGGGGCGGCATGAGCGATATCCTCGATTTGCGGTTCCTGCTGCATCTGGCGCGGAACACGGTCACCGACCCGCGGGCGGGCGCGGAAGAGGTGCTGCGCCTCGCCCCTCCGCGCGCCGCGCTGTACCTGTGCTTCGCGCTGATGGTCGTGGCGTCGCTTATCATGGGGGAGATCGTCGCCCTGATCGCGCCGCCGCCCGAGGCCGGGCCGCTGACGGGGCAATCCCCGCTTGCCCTGGGTCTCTTGCAGGCGGCCTTCCTGTACCTCGCCGTCCACGCGATCACCCATATCGGGCGTGTCTTCGGCGGGATCGGCACGTTTGACGGCGCGCTTGCGCTGATCACATGGCTGCAATTCATCTTCTTTCTGGTGCAGTTGGCGCAGCTTGTTCTGCTGGTGCTGCTGCCGCCCATCGCTGCGATCATCACGGTTCTGGCCATTGGCCTGTTCTTCTGGCTGCTGGCGAATTTCATCACCGTTCTGCACGGCTTCACCTCCGTGGGGATGGTGTTTTTCATGACGCTGGTCAGCTTCGTGAGCATCCTTTTCGTGGTCAGCATCGTGCTGAGCATACTTGGCCTGACCCTTGAGACGGGATCGATCTGATATGAGCTACGACGTAAACGCCATCCGCGCCGACTTTCCGATCCTTGCCCGCGAGGTGAACGGCAAGCCGTTGACCTATCTGGACAATGGCGCCTCGGCCCAGAAACCGCAGGTGGTGATCGATGCGATCAGCCAGGCCTATTCGATGGAATATGCCAATGTGCATCGCGGCCTGCATTACCTGAGCAATCTGGCGACCGAGAAGTATGAGGGGGTGCGCGCCACCATCGCGCGGTTTCTGGGCGCAAAGGATGCGGACGAGATCGTGTTCACCTCCGGCACGACGGAGGCGATCAACCTTGTGGCCTATGGATGGGCGATGCCGCGGATGGAAGCCGGTGATGAGATCATCCTGACGATTGCCGAGCATCACGCCAACATCGTTCCATGGCATTTCCTGCGCGAACGGCAGGGGGTGAAACTGGTTTGGGTCGATGTCGATACTAACGGCGATCTGGACCCGCAGGCGGTGATCGATGCGATGGGGCCGAAGACCAGGCTGGTCGCGATGGCCCATATGTCGAACGTTCTGGGCACGGTCTTTGACGTGAAATCGGTGGTTCAGGCCGCCCATGCACGCGGGATCGCGGTGCTGGTGGATGGCAGCCAATCGGCGGTGCATATGCCGGTGGATGTCGATGATCTGGGCGCGGATTTCTACGCGATCACGGGCCACAAGCTTTATGGCCCCAGCGGGTCCGGCGCGGCGCATATCAAACGCGATCGATTGGCCGAGATGCGGCCCTTCATGGGCGGCGGCGACATGATCCGCGAGGTCCACCGAGACGAAATCACCTGGAATGACCCGCCGATGAAGTTCGAGGCCGGAACGCCCGGAATTGTCCAGCAGATCGGCCTTGGCGTGGCGCTGGATTACATGATGGGTGTGGGTATGGACGCGATTGCGGCGCACGAGGCGGATCTGGCGGCCTATGCGTCCGAGCGGCTTGGTGGCCTGAACTGGCTAAACGTGCAGGGACAATCGGCCAGCAAGGGCGCGATTTTCAGCTTCACGATGGCTGGGGCCGCCCATGCGCACGACATCTCCACCGTGCTCGACAAGAAGGGCGTGGCGGTGCGCGCGGGGCACCATTGCGCGCAACCCCTCATGGAGCATATGGGTGTGAGCGCCACGGCGCGGGCCTCGTTCGGGATGTATAACACCAAGGCGGAAGTCGACGTTCTGGTTGACGCGCTGGAGCTATGTCACGAGCTGTTTGCATAAGGCATCCGGCGGTACAATGGCACCGCCGGATCGTTGTCTAGCAGCCTAGCACCAGAGATCTTGCTTCTGGGGCAGGGCGTCGCGATGGGTTTCCACGAAACTCACCAGATTGGCCATGGTCGCGAAATCCGGCAGGGGCTGGAAATCGTCGATATGGACGTAGCTTTCCGGATCGCAGCGCAGGAGCCGCCCGATGACGGAGGCGACGATCGTGCCGCCGACCTTGTCGAGCTTGCCGCCGGCGGCGTCGGCCTCTTCCAGGCAATAGAACCACAGAGGTGTTTTGGCGATGTGATGATCGGCGAGCGCCTGCGGGACGGGCAGGGGCGTGTGGCCGAGCAATCCGGCCAGCTTTTGGCCGTTGGGCAGATGCAACGCGAAGCGATCGCGCAGGACGTTGCGGAGCGGCAGCTTCTTGGCCTGCGTGGCGTTCACCTGCGTGCCATCGGGCATCTCGAACCCGTCGGTCACGAAGGGCAGCTCAAAGAGCGAGGCCGCCACGCTTGTCCCCACGGGCCGGGCCTTTTGCGCGCCGGGGCCGAAGAATTCGCCAAGCGCGATATCATGGGCCGGATCGCGGGGCCCAAACCCTTGTTTCGCGAAAAACAGCTGCTCGGCGCCGCCCGGTTGCAGGCGGTAGCCGTCCTGCGCCGTGGCATGGCCAAAGCGATAGGCCGCGCCGGAGAACTCCACCGGCATCATCGGCGCGTGAGGGCCAAACGGATCGCTGGCCATACAGCCATCTATGATGTCCTGCACCACGAATTGCGGCAGGAAATCGGTGACGGTGATGAACTGGTAATGCAGGCGAATGAACCGGCGCACGATCTCGAAATCGCTCATCGGGGGGAGGACCTGTGCACTCCAGACATCGGCTGCCGTGCCCTCCATCGCCTTGGCTTTCACGGTTTGGCCAAGCGCGGTGTTGGTGATGACTTCGTTCAGCAAGATGTTGTGCAGGCAGATAAACGCGCCCTGGACCTGGCTGACGAAGATGTTCTCGTCATTGCGCGGATCACCGATGAGCGCGGTGCCCTTGCAATTGCGCGCCAGATCCAGCGGGCTGTTCTGACGCCCGAACAGCATGAAGCCGTGATGCCCGCCGACATTCGTATAGAGATGCGGGCTGGCTTCGGGGCCATCGCCATAGACACAATCGAGGTCCAGGTTGGGCGTGCGGATGTTGCGGATATTGCGTGGATCCGCGACCGTGCCGATGGCCGAGGAGGCATCGAGCGTCACGTCGTGATCAAGGAACTGGCCAAAGAAGGTCATCCCCGCATCGGCGGGTCCCTCGAGCGTGTCGGTCACCAGCATGTCGGCCATCAGCGCATCGAATATTGCCACCAGATCATCGTTATCCCCGCTCCACACGAGCGGATTGGCGGGCGCGAGGCGACCGAAGAATTGCGGCAGGACAGATGTTGCGTGAGTGTCATTGAGGGCATGGCCGTCCAGGCACGCTTTTGTAAAGCGGTCCAGGCGACCGAGCCCATGATGAATATGAGTCATGGGACGTCTCCAAAATGTATTTTGGCCGGAAGCCGAGCAATAAAAACGCGCCCGGAGGACGGCCTGAAAATGTGTCGTAAAATGCACTAACAGCGTAGGCAGACCGGGCCACACGCCCAAAGCCCAAAATACGGGCGGCAGGCCTTCGGCGGGCTTCCGCCTAGGTGTCCGGTGTGATCAGGCCGAGGCCGCGCAGGTAAATCCCGATCCCGGCCTCAAGCAGATCCTCGGGCGGGAAGGGCGCATTGGCCCCCGGGCGGCCCCGCGCGAAGAGCTCCACCACCCCGTGGCTCATGGCCCAGATATGGGCGGAGAACATCGAAGGCGGCGGGCGCTTTTCGGGTGGGATATGCTCGGAGAGGGCTTGCGCCGCGTTTTCCAGCACGTCGCGGGATCGCCCTGCCGCCGCGGCCAGTTCAGGCGTGGCATTGGCCGCCGTGCCGCTTTCGAACATCGCCATGTAATGCCCCGGAAACTTGCGGGCAAAGGCCAGATAGGCGCGGCCGGTCGCCTCGAATGCCGCAAGCGCAGAGGGTTTGCCGCCGTTGAACGCATGGATCATCAGATCGGCAAAGATCTCATGCCCCTGGCGCGCGCATTCCACGATCAGGTCTTCGCGGCCTTCGAAATGGCGATAGACGGCGGCGGGCGTCACGCCAGCATTCTTCGCCGCCTCCGACAGGGTAAAGCCGGTCGGGCCTTTTTCCTCGATCAGGCGCAGGGCCGCATCGACCAGGGCCTGTTTGAGGTTGCCGTGATGGTAACCGCGTTTGGGCATGTCAATCAGCGGCCCCGGGATCGGACCACATGTCGGGTCCGCCGGTGATGGCGGGGTCGGGTGGGCCGACAACCTTGTCCTTCTTACCCTTGTAATCAAGGCCCGCAAGCACTGCGCGTATCACGGCCAGCCGCGCGCGTCGTTTGTCATCGGAGCGGATGATCGTCCATGGCGCGGCCTGGGTGTGGGAGCGCTCCAGAGTCTCGGCAATGGCATCGGAATAGGGATCCCATTTCTTTAGGCCTTCGACGTCGATCCAGCTCAACTTCCATTGCTTAAGGGGATCATCCTCGCGGTCCAGAAAGCGGCGCAGCTGTTCGGCGCGGCCGACGTTCAGCCAGATCTTGGTCAGGTGGATGCCGTCCTGCACCAGCGTGGATTCGAAACCGGGGAGTTGGGCAAAAAACGTCTCGCGCTGCTCATCGGTGCAAAAGCCGAACACCTTCTCAACGACGCCACGGTTATACCAGGACCGGTCGAACAGACGGATCTCACCGGCAGCGGGCAAGTGACTGATGTAGCGTTGAAAATACCATTGGCTGGCTTCGCGATCGGTGGGTTTCGACAAGGCCACCACGCTTGCTGCACGGGGGTTCAGGTTTTCGCGGATCCGCTTGATGCAACCGCCTTTGCCCGCCGCATCGCGGCCCTCGAACACAACCGCGATCCGCTCTCCGGTCTCGCGGACCCAGGCCAGCATCTTGACCAGTTCGATCTGCAGCGCCTCCAGCTGCTCTTCATAAGCGTCTTTGTCCATCCGTGCGTCGTAGGGAAAGGACGGGTCCAGCACGCGGTGCTTCTTGGCCGACTTGATCTGGTCGCGCACCCAATCGGGCGCGTCGTGTTTGTAATAGGCGCTGATCGCCCCATCGAAGGGTTTGGTCATGGCTCGGCCCTGCCTTGGGTCATGTTATTTGTTATTACATTAGGCATTCTCAGGCGATTGCGCAATGAAACCGGGCGTTTCCTAACGTAAGCCTGCACGGGCGGCGAGGCGGTCGATGGCGTCGACGAGCGCTTGAGGATCGGAATGTTGTGGCATGTGGCCCACGCCATCCATTACCACCAGATTGCTGTCGGGGATCTGATTGCTCAGGGGAATGGAATGAACCTGAAGGCCCACGGTTGTGTCGGCATCCCCGTGCAGGATCTCCGTGGGCACCGAGATGCCGGGATAGCGGGGCACCATCGCTTCGATCTGCGGCAGGAGCGATGCGCGTTGCAGGGCGTTTTCGAATAGCGAGAAGCGCCGGAGTGTGAGCCCCGCGCCGAAATGCGCGGCATAACGGTCCGGTGCCGTTTGCGGCGCGAAGACGCTCTCGATGCTGCGTTTGACCAGATCGTCGGGCGCCCACGCGACAATAAGTGCGGCCATGACAGGCCCGATGACGGGGTTCGACAGCAACGTGTAATAGGTGCCGACGCCGCCCTCCCACGGGTTCGTGGCACCGGCCAGCACGACGAGGCCCGACAGATTCTCAGGCCGCTCCAGCGCCCATCCCAGCGCGATCGCGCCGCCATAGGAATGGCCGATGACCAGCGGCGCGTCCACGCCGATGGCCTGGGCCGCATCGGCCAGCAGGTTGGCCTGTTGGGCCACGGTGGCGTTGCGCCCGATCCTATCTGTGTAGCCGAGGCCGGGCCGGTCAAACGCGATCACGCGATAGCGGTCTCGCAGGCGGCCGACCATGTCGAACGTCCAATCGTTCACATTGCCCGAGGATCCATGGATCAGGACGAGTGCGGGGCCGTCACCTTCATCGATGTAATGCACGCGAGTGCCATTGACCTCGACGAATTGCCCGGCGGGCGGGTGGGCGGCCTCGGCCGCCGCCTCACGCGTGGCGGCGCGCCACAGGGTGGCGGCGGCGAAGATCGCCAGAAGAAGGACAACAGCAATCAACACCTTCATCTCCGCAAATCCGTCGAGGCCAGGCCGATCTGGTCGATCTCGTAAGGCGTGGTGAGATACAGTTCGGACACCCAATTGCCATAGAGCAGATGCGCGTGGGATCGCCAGCGATTGAGCGGATCGCGCGATGGGTCATCGTCCGGATAGTAGTTTACCGGCACATTGATCGGTGCGCCGGCCTCCACGTCGCGATCATATTCCTGCTTCAGCGTATCACTGTCATATTCGAAGTGATTGAAGACGTAGAGCGCCCGGTGATCGCGATCCTCCACCAAAGCCGGACCGACCTCGTCAGAGCCGATCAGGGTCCTCAGACCGGCCTTCGCTACGTCGGCCTCCTGCACTTCCGTCCAGCGGCTGACCGGCATCAGCACGTCATCGGAAAACCCGCGCAGATAGGGGGAGGCCGGGGCGCGGTTGGTGTGACGGAAGCAGCCGAATGCCTTGGCCTCCAGCAGGTGCTTTTTCACACCGTGGAAGTAATACGCCATCGCCATGCCGCCCCAGCAGATGCCGAAGGTGGAATGCACATGGGTCTGGGTCCAGTCCATCACCGTCTTCAGCTCATCCCAATAAGTGACCTCCTCGAAGGGCAGATGCTCAATCGGCGCACCGGTGATCAGCAGGCCGTCGAACTTTTCCCCGCTGGCCTGAACCTCGGAGAACGGTCGGTAGAATGCCTCCATATGCTCGGCGGAGGTCGTCTTTGTGGCATGGTCCGACATGCGGATCAGCGAAAACTCGATCTGCAGGGGGGAGGCGCCGATCAGGCGGGCGAATTGCGTCTCCGTCTGGATCTTCTTGGGCATCAGGTTCAACAGCCCGATACGCAGCGGGCGAATGTCCTGCTTGGCCGCGTGATCCTCGGGCATGACCATGACGCCCTCGCGGGAGAGGACATCATAGGCAGGCAGGGTATCGGGCAGTTTGATGGGCATGGGAACGCGCCGTTTTGTCGTGTGAGGGCTGGATTTAGGCGGTCTGCCGGGTGCTGCCAAGGGCGGCGGCGATCATCTCTTCGGCATCGGGGCTATCGCGCACGGCCTCGACCGCCGCGGCGGTGACGGTGACACCCCAGTTTTGCGCCATGGCCCGGTAGAGCGGCGCGCGGTGGTGGATAACCTTGGCGAATGCGTGGACGGCGAAGGCGTCGGGGTCCACCGCGTCTTCGTGCAGCCCCGTTTCGTCCAGATAGCCGGACCACAGCGCATCGAGCATCTCGGGCTGGTAATAGATCGGCTTGGGATCCGCCTTGAAGCGGCGGATCAGCTCCGCATCGTGGCCCTCGGGGCTTTCGATCCAGACCATCAGGGTTTGAGTGCTGAGCGCGGTCAGAACCTCGTCGTTCGGATCGGAGGGATCGACAACTTCGCAGATCGACCCGCCGGTATCGCAGATGAAGTTCGCGTATCCGTAGAGCTCCTCGGCCCGGCGTATGAACGGCCCGGTATCCAGAAGCGCGTTGACCTCCGCCCTGCGGTGCAGCGCCTGGCGGCGCTTGTATTCCGCGAAGGGCAGCCCGCCCTTGGCCGGATCGCCGGGTTTGCCAAGGTAGGTCGAGAGTGGTGCAAGGTTTCCAAAGGTAATGTTGGAGCCGATATAGATACTGTCAGAGCGCAGCAGATCCGCCAGAAGCGGCATCTGCATCGCCTGTTTCTTCAAATTATCGGTTATGTGTTCGCCCATATAGGCGGTGCCGATGCGGTAATCGACGGAATAGTGAAACCACGCACCGCCTGCCCGGAGCAGTGAAGCGAGGCGCGTCTTGCCCAGGCCGGACATGCCAAAGACCGCGATGCGTTTGTGCGGCGCGGTGCGGAAGGTGTGGGGGCTGTCGTAAATTCGTTTCATGCCGGTTGCTTGCCACGGGATTTGCGCCCGTGGCAAGCGGGCTTGGACCTATCGGTGCCAGACGCCCTGGTTCACCACACGTCCGGCGCCGGTAAAGCGCTGATGATGGACCAGCCGATAACCTTGCGAGAGGTACTGGTTGTTGCGCTGGTTGAAGGACGCGTCCGACAGGCCGTGATGGGTGGCCCACCCGATGCCGTTGAGGCGCTGAAACGTGGCGTAATAGTAGAGCTGGCCATGGAACACGTCGGCTTCCACATAGGTCGGCACCAGCCCCGAGCCCGAAACCTGCGAGTTGAAATAGGCCTGATACTGGTCGGAGGTCAGCCACTCGGTCTGCACCTGCTGCGCGGTCGAAGGGGTGGGCGCGGACACCAGAAAAATGGCCGCGAGGATAAGGGCGAATAGGGTTTTCATGAATATCGTCTTTCAAATCTTAGGGTTAGGGCTAGCCCGCCGCTGAGATGACGTTACGACAGCCTGCCTATGCGGGCCAAGTAAAATTGTCATCAGGCGCGCTGGCGCAACCGGGCCAGTGCCCGCCCATCGAGGATGATGAGCCCGAGCGCCAGAAGCGCGAAGCCCACAAAGGCCGAGGGCGCCAGCCGTTCGTCCAGAACCCAAGTGCCAAGGGCAATGGCCACGGGAGGGATCATCAGGGTCACCAGCATCGTGTTGCCAGATCCGGCACTGGCCAGCACGCGGTAGTAGAGCAGGTAGGCCATGGCGGTGCCGATGATCGAGAAATAGGCGATGGCGGCGTAGGTCCGGGGCAGGGCCGGGATCTGTGGCAGGCCGTCGATTAGGATTGCGGCCGGCAGCAGGATCAGGCTTGAGCCCGTCAGCATCCCTGCAGCCGAAACCTGCGGGCTGAGGCCCTGCATCGTCTTGCGCGCCCAAGCGGCGGCGAAGGCGTAGGAGAGCGTGCCGCCGATCACGGCCAACTGCGCGAGCGAGCGGATATCGAACGCCTGAAAACTGTCCAGCCCGATGGCGACGGCCACGCCGAAGAAGGCGACCAGAACGCCGAGGGTCTTGCGCAGCGTCAGGCGTTCATCGGAAAAGAACAGCGCGGCCACGAGCACCCCGAAGATTGCCGTACCGGCATTAAAGATGGATGTCAGGCCCGTTTCGATGAATTGCTGGCCCCACGCCATGAGCGCGAACGGGATGACGTTGTTGAGAAGGCCCATTACCAGAAACGCCCCCCAGATGCGCCAATTGCCGGGGACGGGCAGGCGCCGGATCAGGACGTAGGCCCACAGGATCAGGCAGGCCCAGACCACGCGGTGCGTCACGAGGGTCAGGAAAGGAAGCTCGTCCAACCCCACCTTGATCGACAGGAACGACGCGCCCCAGATCACGGCCAGAAGGGCCATCTCGATCCATGCGCGGGTGCTGACGGAGGTTTGGGTCATGGCCAGAGGTCTAGGATGCGGCGGGAGCCTGCGCGACCCGGAACTTGCGGATCAGGCATGGAAAAACCCCACGCCGGTGAGGGCGCGGGGTTTTCAGATCAATAGGTGGCCGTGTTCAGAAGTTGTAGCCCACGCGGAAGCCAAACCCGAGTGCCGAGTTATCCGCGAATTGGTTGGCGACAGCGGTGGTGGTGGCGTCCCCCAACATCGTGTAGTTGATGCCCGCCGTCAGGGTCACCTGATCGGAGAGATCGTAGACGCCGGCCAGCGACAGGCCGACCGATCCATCGGTGGGGGCCAGGTTGGACGCCGGATCTCCGGTGGATGCCTCATAAGTGATCCGGCCAACCAGCGCGAGATCGTCGGTGAAGCGGCGCGCGCCACCAATCATCCAGGTGAACACGTCGTCATTCGAGATTACGCCCAGGGCCGATTGTGTCGGGATGTCCGCTTCGGACCAATCCGTCCAGCGCACCGAGGCCATCACGAGCGTGCCTTCGGCAACGCCGGTCTGGAAATCGAGCGTCAGCGATTGTGGGAGCGAATAGGACGTGGTCGCGGCATAGGGCCCGAGCGCGGTGGGGGCCGTCGAACTGGTAATCGTGTGCTCATAGCTCGTTGCGGAGTGATACGTCAGGCTGGCGCGCAGTGCGATGTCCGGGATCTCGTAGGCAGCGCCCAGAGTGTATCCGAAATCACCCTCGGCCCCGTAGCTCAGCGTTTGGTTCGCTGCGATCCCGGCCGCGCCGACGTTGCCGCCTGCAATCAGGTTGATCTCCGCGTTCATCACCACATAGCGCACGCCACCATAGACGCTCACATTGTCGTTAATCTGGTAGCGGAGATATGCCGCCGCAGAGGTGCCGTTCAGCGCTGCATTGAAATTGCGGAACGGGAAACCGACCTGGGCATTTTCGTAGGTGATGTCGGCGCCGTAGGCGGTGTCGTACACAAAGGCGAGCGACAGCTGATCGGTCAGGTCCGTGCGATAGGCGAAACCGACGGTGGAGTAGTCATTGGCCATGTCGCCGGAGCCAAACGTCCCCGCCGCATTCACGCCGGTGACTTCCGGCATCACGTAGCTGTAGCTGAATTCAGCGTAGTCGCCGTCCTCGAAGAGGGGCGAGATGTTGAAGCCGTTGCGGTCGATGCCGCCGGCATAGGCAAGTGACGTGGTGGCCAATAGGGCCGCGAGGGCTGGTGTGGTGTAGCGGGTCATGGATGCCTCCCTGACAAGGTGTCCCGATGAGTGTCTGGACTACTAAAGCCGGGAAAGGGCCGATCCGGTCAATTCTTCCGCAGCGTCAGGGTCGGCCATGGGCCACCTCGGCTGAGGGATGTGTCAGATTTGCTACAGTTCCGCGGTTGAACGGCTGCGCCGGTGCTCGGCGAGCACATTGATATAGTTCGCCCCGAAGATCAGGACGGCACCGATCAGCACGGCCGCTTCCAGGGGTTCATCATAGAACAGGACGCCTAGAATAGCGATGGCGGGCAGGCGGATGAAGTCGATCGGCATCACCACGGAGGCGGGGGCAAGCGCCAGTGCGGAGGTGATGCAGAAATGCGCCGTCAGGCCGCCCAGACCGATCACGATGACCCAGGGCAGGGAGGCCATGGACGGCAGCGCAATGTCGCCATCGTAAAGGCAAAAGCCAAGACCGAGGATCAGCTGGATCACCGTCAGCCAAAACAGGATGCAGGTGATGGATTGATCCTGCGTCAGCCGTTTGGTGAAGATCGCCGTGGCGGCAAAGAAAATCGCGGCGGCGGCGGCGGCCAGCATTCCCGGCGACAGCGGGACGCTGCCCGGGCGCACCACGATCAGGATGCCGACAAACCCCAGAAGCCCCGCCAAAGCCTTCACGCCCGTCAGCCGTTCGCCCAGAAACAGCGCCGCCATCAGCATCACCCAGAGCGGTGCGGTGAATTCCAGCGCGAAGACCTGGGCCAGCGGGATCACCGTCAGCGCCCAGAACCACAGGTTCTGGCCGGTGAAATGCACCATGTTGCGCAGGATGTGGGTGGGCAAGCGGTTGGTGCGGATCTCACCCAAATGGCCGGTGACGCCCCCGATCAGCAACACGAGCGCCAGACCGACCATCGACCGATAGGTCATCATCTCGAACGTATCGAGCTCCACGCTCGCCTCTCGGCCCGCGATGGCCATGGCACTGAACGAGACCACTGCGCCGACCATCCACAGGGCAGCGGCAGGCACGTTGGAGGGAACGGCCAGGGGAGGGGGAGTGGTCCGTGTCATCGGGGGCGACCCTAATCTGATGCGCGGTCGGGGCCAGTGTTTTTGCACGACCTAAACGATTAATCCTCCAAGTCCCGTCCCACACAAGAAAAAGGGCGGCCCGGAAGGCCGCCCAAATCCTGTGCCGTGAGTGTGTGGGATCAGAACCGGAAACCAATCCGCAAGGTCGCTGTGTTCAGGCTGCCGTCATAGGAGAAGACGGGCGTTTCGCCCTCCACTTCACGGGCCGTGAAATCGGCGCCCACGAAGAAGCGCTCGGTCACGTTGTATTCGATGCCTGCGCCGAAGTTGAAACCGTCGAGGTCCACATCGACGCCACCGGCGGTTGCATTGGCCGTGGAGTAGCCGGCCGCGGCGTAGAGCAGGAGGTCTTCAGAGGCGGCGACACCGATGCGGCCGCGAATATCGATCACGTCGTCGACTTCGAAATCGGCTACGGAGACGTCGATGAAGTGCAGCATGCGAACCTCACCGCCATAGACCAGCGAGCCATTCTGCACGTTGTAACCGGCAAAGCCACCCCAGACGGATCCCTCGGGATCGAAGGTGAGCGGCACCGGAACTGTCTGCAGATCGTTCCGCGTGATGTCTGCCTGACCGAGGCCGTATTCGAGACCGACATAGAAGCAGTCGAACGATTGGCCGCAACGCTCCTCTTCCACGTAGACGGGCGGTGGGGGCGGCGGAACATCGACCGGGCCTGCGACAGCGGCGGTCGTGGAAAGAACCAAGGCGGTCGTGGAAAGAACCAAGGCGGTTGTGGTGAGTGCGAAGCGTGTCATGGACGCCCTCCATCTAAATTTTGATAAATCTTCAATTGGTCAAAAATAGCCGCTGCACCGCGCCCCAGTAAGACGATTCTATTTCAGCATGGGCGGGCTTCCGCCGATGTTGCCACGTGCACACACCCTAGTTGCACACCGCCCTCCGCTTGGTCCGCGATGGCCGCAACGAAAGAGGCCGCGCCCGAAGACGCGGCCCCCGAACTAATCGTCCCGGATCAGAAACGTAGGCCGGCTCGCAGGGTCAGCGTATTCACATCGGCTTCGTAGGAGAAGCCTGGCCGCTCGCCTTCAAGCTGCCGCCCGGTGTAATCGACGCCAAGGAAAATACTCTCGGTCAGGTTGTATTCCGCGCCGACACCATAGTTGAAACCGCTCATGTCGAAGCTGGTTACGTCCGTCGCGTCGCCGGTGGAATACCCCAACGCGCCATAGACCATCGCAGCGTCATTCAGCGCGTAGCCAAGGCGCGCGCGGATATCGAGGACCGAGTCCATGGTGAAGCCGGTCGTGGCGTCGACCAGGTCGATGTGAAGGTAGCGGATCTCACCGCCATACACCAAAGCGCCTTCCTGTACGTTGTAGCCAGCGAAAGCACCGAACACCGTGTCGTTGTCGATATTGAACGACTCAGGCGGATCACCGTCTTCGATTTCTGCACCGGAGGTTTGCGAATGGCCATATTCGAGACCGATATAGAACCCTTCGAACGGGTCATCGGCGGCCACAACGACAGGCGGCGGAGGCGGGGGGACGTCGACCGGGCCCGCAAAGGCGGCAGTCGTCGACAAGATCAGTGCGGTGGTCGTGAGCGTGATGCGTGTCATGATCGGCTCCTGGGAAAACGTGTCATATAATGCAGCTGTGATATCAGATCGCCTGCAGCGACGACACCGGAGCAGCGCTTTGACCAGCGAAGCGGAAGGATTGTGTTGCCAGACGCACACAGCGCCCGCTTAGTGCCGCAAAACCGGTTATGATCGGCCGCGGGACGTCTGTGTTAAAGTCCCACGGCCTTCGCCGCATTCCACAGCGCATCCATTTCCGCGAGGTCGCTTTGATCCGGACTGGAGGAACGCTCTGCAAGCTGTTGTTCTATATATTGAAAGCGACGAACGAATTTGGCGTTGGCGCTTCGCAATGCCACCTCCGGGTCCACCTTCAGGTGACGCGCCAGATTGGCCATCACGAACAGCAGGTCCCCCATTTCCTCGGTGATCTTGTCCTGCGGCAGCGTCCTACGCGCCTCGGCCAATTCACGGGCCTCTTCCGCGATCTTGTCGATGACCATACCGATCTCGGGCCAGTCGAACCCGACCCGTGCCGCGCGTTTCTGGAGTTTTTCGGCCCGCATCAGGGCGGGCAGGCCAACCGCCACGTCGTCCAGCACGCCGCCCCGCGCCTTGGCGGCGCGCTCGGCGGCCTTCACGCTTTCCCAATCCGCCACCTGCTGTTCGGCGGATTTCGCGTTGCTCTCCGCGCCGAACACATGGGGGTGGCGGGCGATCATCTTGTCGCCAATCGCGCGCGCCACATCGTCGAAATCAAACAGCCCCTCGTCCTCTGCCATCTGGGCGTGGAAGATCGATTGGAACAGAAGATCGCCAAGCTCTCCCTTCAGCTCGTCCCAGGCTTCGCGATCAATCGCGTCGGCGACCTCGTAGGCCTCTTCGATCGTGTAGGGCGCGATGGTTGAGAAGCTCTGCTCCACATCCCACGGGCATCCGTGAACGGGGTCGCGCAGGCGGGCCATGATGGCGCGCAGCCGGCGTATCGGATCGTCGGGCAAGCTTTCCATGGCGAAAGGGATGCGCGAACGGGCGGGGCGGAGCAAGGGGGTGGTGATCCGTTTTCGAACGGTCCCGCTTCCCCCGTGTTGCTGACATCTCACCTATTGCACCGCCCCGCCCGGGCGTAGAAGCTGACATGTACCCATTCGCAAGAGGTCAGCGCCCATGCCCGTTATCAATTCCATCGCCGCGATGTCTGATGAGATGAAGACCTGGCGCAGGCATCTGCACGCGCATCCAGAGCTGAACTTCGATTGCCACGAGACGGCGGCCTTCGTGGTGGAGCGGCTGAAGGAGTTCGGGATCACCGACATTCACGCCGGCATCGCCACCAGCGGGCTTGTGGCGATCATCGATAGCGGTCGGCCTGGCCCCACCATCGGCCTGCGCGCGGATATGGACGCGCTTCCGATGACCGAGATTACCGGGGCGGACTACGCCTCGACCATCGACGGCAAGATGCATGCCTGCGGCCATGACGGCCACACCACGATGCTTCTGGGTGCCGCAAAATACCTTGCCGGGACGAAGCGGTTTACAGGCCGCGTGGCGCTCATCTTCCAGCCGGCCGAAGAGGATGGCGGCGGCGGCGAGGTCATGGTGCAGGAGGGCATCATGGACCAGTTCGGCATCGACCGAGTCTTTGCCATTCACAATGTGCCCGGCGTGCCGGAGGGCGAATTTTTCACCACGCCCGGCCCGATTATGGCGGCGGTGGACACGGTCCATGTCCATATCACGGGCAAGGGCGGGCACGGCGCCTATCCCCATGAAACCATTGATCCAATCCCGCCTGCCATTGCCATCGCGCAGGCCTTCGGCACCATTGTCTCGCGCAACCATCGATCGCTGGACGATCTGGTCGTGTCGGTCACGCAGATTCATTCCGGCTCGGCCAGCAATGTGATCCCCGGCGAGGCCTACCTGAACGGGACGGTCCGCACCTTTGATCCCGAGATACAGGATATGGTCGAGCGCCGAATGAACGAGATTGTGACCGGGATCGCCTCCGCCTTTGGCGTGGAGGTCAGGCTTGAATACGAACGGGGCTACCCGGCAACGATCAACGATGCCGAGCAGACCGCCTTTGCCGTCGATGTGGCACGGGACGTGGTGGGCGCAGACGCGGTGATCGACGATGCCAGCCGCGAGATGGGGGCGGAGGATTTCGCCTACATGCTACAGGCCCGCCCAGGCGCGTATCTGTTCCTCGGTGCGGGTGAGGGCGCGGGGCTGCATCACCCGGCCTATGATTTCAACGACGAGATTTCCGCGCTGGGGGCGAGCTTCTTCGCGCGGGTTGTGGAAACGGCGCAACCGGCATGATGCGAATGTCGCCGGAGCGGATGGCATGATCGGCAAGTGGCTTTGGATGCTGCGCAGCGTTCTGCGGCGGCTCTGGGTGCGGGTGGGGGCGTTTGCCGTGTTGGCCATTGCCACCGCTGCCTCTGCTCCCGCACTCGCGCCCAGGGTGCCCGACGGGTGGACCGAGATCCTTGGCTCGAACGCCGTGGATCAGGTGCTCGGCATCCTTGCTTCCTCGATGTTGGCGGTCACCACCTTTTCACTGTCCATCGCGGTCAACGCCTTCACCGCTGCCGCCGGCAGTGCAACGCCGCGGGCCATCGCGCTTTTGCAGGAGGATCATACGACGCAGACAACGCTCGCCACGTTCCTGGGCGCGTTCGTCTATTCCATCGTGGCGATCATCGGCCTGAATGCCGGGTATTACAGCGATGGCGGGCGGTTCGTCCTGTTCGCAAGTACCGTGATCGTGGTGGGGTTTGTGGTTGTGGCGCTGTTGCGCTGGATTGCCTACCTGCCGGATTTCGGGCGGATGCAGAACACGCTGGACCGGGTGGAGGAGGCGGCGCGTGACGCATTGACCACGCGGCTGGCCGCGCCGTTCATGGGCGGGCATGCCAGCGACGGGTCGGTGCCCGATGGCAGCCACGGGATCCTCTCGCAATCCACCGGCTATGTGCAGCATGTCGATATGCAGGAGCTTCAGGATTGGGCGGAGGACGCGAGCGCGCAGATCTGGCTTGCCGCGTTCCCGGGGGATTTCGTGCATCCGGCCACGCCACTGGTCCACGTGTTGGGCGATGCGCCAGATGATCGCGCGCAAACGCGGATCCGCGACGCCCTGACGATTGAACGCGCGCGGACCTTTGATCAGGATCCGCGCTTCGGCATGATCGTCTTCGCCGAGATTGCCTCTCGCGCCGTGTCGCCGGGGATCAATGATCCCGGCACGGCGATCGCAGTGATCGGGCGGCAATTGGCGGTGCTAGCCGAGTGGACCGGGCAAGACGGCCCGGAGGTGGATTTCCCGCGCCTGCATGTGGCCGCCCTTGATCCGGCGGCGATGTTGGATCTTGCCTTCCGGGGCATTGCCCGGGACGGGCAGGGGATGTCAGAGGTTCAGGTACATCTGATCCGTGCGCTACGGGCGCTGGCAGCCTGCGCGCCCGAGGTTTATGGCGCGGCGGCTGAGGCCTTTTTGCAAGATATCCGCGACGGCGCCGATGCCGCTGAACTCAGCGATTGGGATCGCACACGGATAACTGAGGCGTTCGGATAGAGGGGGCAACCGTCGACTGAGCGTGGAGCGGCGGTTGCGGCACGTGGCTGGTGCCATCTTGGCGACGATGGGGGCGGGGCCGTTTCCTTGCGCCGTCAATGATCCTCGGCACGCAGGTATTTGCGCATTCCGTAGAGCAATGGTTCGCCTTCGGGCGCGACACGGACGGCCTCGACCGCGCCGATGCAGATGTGGTGCGTGCCGTGTTGTTCTGCGGAAATCAGGCGACAATCGAAGTTGACCAGCGCTTCGGGCAGGGTGGGCGCCCCGGTGGCCATCGTGTGCACTGTCACGGCATTGAACTTGTCGCCGCCGGGCGGCGGCCTTCGCGACGAGAACACATCCGAGATATCGGTCTGGCCGATAGCCAGCACGTTGATGCAAAAGCACTTGTTTTCCAGCACGAGCGGCAGGGCGGACGATGAGGCATTGAGGCAGGTCAGCATTGTGGGCGTGTCGCCGTCTGCCGAGATCGACGTCATCGCGGAAACCGTCACGCCACCCCTACCTGCCGGGCCGTCGGTCGTGACCACCGAAACCGAGGCTGCGGCACGGCTCATCCCTTCGAGAAAGCTCGCCTTGAGATCACGTGTGTCGGACATGTTTGCCTCTCCTGCTCGCGGGCCGGACCATCGCGCACCCGGAACATGCGCACAAGATGGATCAATTCTGGGCTGCGTCCCGGAAAAACTGCGCTATAGGTCGGGCAGATGGCAGATCACGGGGACGCAGATGGCGCTGGAAGACGCAAAGAACGAGGTGGACGGCGCGGTGACGCGGTCGGAGTTGAAGGGGCTGGCCTACGAGAATGCCTTCGCTGGCGCGCCATCCTTCCTGCGGCGCAAATACACCAAGGATCTGACGGGCGTCGATGTGGCCGTAACCGGCATTCCGTTTGATCAGGCCGTCACAAACCGTCCCGGCACGCGATTGGGCCCGCGCGCGATCCGCGAGGCGTCTTCGTTACAACCCTTCGATCCGCCATATGGCTGGGACGGGTATTCGCCGCTGGAGGCGCTGGCCGTGGCCGATTACGGCGATATGGCCTTCGATTATGCCCATACGGCGGATGTGCCCGCCCGGATCGAGGCGCATATCGCAGGCATCCTTGGGGCGGGCGCCGCCGCGATCACCCTTGGGGGCGATCATTCGGTCACCCTGCCGATCCTGCGTGCCCACGCGGCGGTGCATGGGCCTTTGGCACTCATCCAGGTAGATGCCCATACCGATACCTGGCCCGATGACGATGCCATCCGGATCGATCATGGCACGTTTTGCTACACGGCCGTGAAGGAGGGGCTGATCGATGTGGCGCGGTCGTCCCATATCGGTATCCGGACGGTGGTTGAGGATAATCTCGGTATCCATATCCACGACGCGCGGGAAGTGCATGAACTCGGCGCATCGGAGGTCGCAGCCGCCGCCAAGGCGCGGGCGGGTGACGCGCCGGTCTATCTCAGCTTCGATATCGACGCGCTGGACCCGGCCTTTGCGCCCGGCACAGGCACGCCGGTCTGGGGCGGGTTGTCCAGCGGGCAGGCGGCGATCCTTCTGCGGGCTCTGGCCGGGATCAACATGGTCGGTGGCGATGTGGTGGAGGTCTCTCCGCCCTTCGACAATGCCGCCATCACCGCCGTTGCGGGCGCCCATGTGGCGATGGAGTTGCTGTGCCTTTGGGGCTGGACCCGGCGTTGATCTGTCGGCTGCCACACAAAGTTCACTGGCTCCGATCCCGCGCAACGCCTACATAGGCGATACGCACGCCGTCATCGGGGCCTCTCCCATGCCAAATCGCCGCCGTCGCACACCCGAAACCCGCGCCGTTGCACGGGAGATCTCCTATGCATCTTCCGCCGCCTCCAGGGGCGGGCGCGCGATGATCCGAGTGATGGAAAACACGACCGGGCGGATGCGTCTGATCAAGAAGGCCGACGGCTATGACGCCGAGGTGCGCCGGGGGCGCGATTTCTGGCAGGTGATGGTGGAACGCTTTGGCCTTGATCTGAAGGTGGTCGGCGGCAGCCTGTCCAACATCCCCGCGGAGGGGCCCGTGATCCTGATCGCGAACCACCCCTATGGGATCCTGGACGGCCTGATCATGGGCCATATCCTGGCCGAGGCGCGGGGCGATTTCCGCATTCTGGCCCACCAGGTCTTCCGCAAGGCCGAGGATCTCAACAAGATCATCCTGCCAGTCAGTTTCGACCAGACCAAGGAGGCGCTGGCGCAGAATCTCGGCACCCGCAAGGAGGCCTTGCGCTATCTTGCAGATGGCGGCGCGATTGGCGTGTTTCCCGGTGGCACCGTCTCCACCCCAGCCAAGCCGTTCGGACGGCCGATGGACCCGAAATGGCGCAGCTTCACCGCACGCATGATCGCCAAATCCGAGGCCACGGTGGTGCCGATCTTCTTCGTCGGTCACAACTCGCGGCTGTTCCAGTTGATGAGCCACCTGCACCAGACGCTGCGGATGGGGCTGCTGATCAAGGAATTTAAAGCGCGCACCAATTCGCCCGTCGAAATAGTGGTCGGTAACCCGATCCCGCGGGCGGGTTTGGACGCCGGGGCGGGGGATGCAAAATCGATGATGGAATTCCTGCGCGAAACCACATATTCGCTGAGCCCCGGGCCGATTGATCCGCGAGCGCGCGGGTTCGAGTTTGAGGACAAGCACCGGGACGGCGCGGAAAGGCCGTTCCGGAAGACATTCAGGGAACGCTACTGATGGCGGTTGGCATTTTCGATTCAGGATTGGGCGGATTGACCGTGCTGGACGCCGTGCAGAAGCGTCTGCCGGATCTGCCACTGATCTATCTGGGCGACAACGCCCACACGCCGTATGGCGTTCGTGAACCGGATGATATCTACAATCTGACCACGGCGGGTGTTCAGTCGCTCTTCGACAAGGGGTGCGATCTGGTGATCCTGGCCTGTAACACGGCCTCCGCTGCCGCCCTGCGCCGGATGCAGGAGGGTTGGGTGCCCGAGGACAAGCGCGTGCTTGGCGTATTCGTGCCCCTGATCGAGGCGCTGACCGAACGGCAATGGGGGGACAATTCTCCGCCCCGCGAAGTCGGCGTGACCGAAGTGGCGCTTTTTGCGACGCCCACCACGGTCTCCTCCCGCGCGTTCCAGCGCGAACTGGCCTTCCGCGCCATCGGCGTGGATGTGGAGGCGCAGCCCTGTGGCGGTGTTGTCGATGCGATTGAGCAGGGCGACATGATCCTGGCGGAGGCGCTGGTGCGCTCTCACGTGGAGGCGCTGCAACGGCGGATGCCGAAGCCGCAGGCCGCGATCCTGGGCTGCACCCATTATCCGCTGGTCGAAGATGTGTTCCGCGATGCGTTGGGCCCGGACGTGGCCGTGTATTCGCAACCGTCCCTCGTGGCCGACAGCCTCGCCGACTACCTGGAGCGGCGTCCCAACATGATCGGCAGCGGGGAGCCGGGCTTCTACACATCGGGCGATCCGAAATCGGTGGAATCGAAAGCAACCCTGTTTCTTCGGCGGAAAATCTCTTTCGAGACGCTGGAATAGGCTGCGCTGTTCGGGGCGAGGCGCAGCGATGCTAGGCTGCACGGCACTGGAGGTCCCATGCGTCTGTTGTCCCTTGCCTGCCTGATGTTCATGACCAATCCCGGCCTGGCCGATGTGCCGGTCCTGAGCGTTCCGCCCGTCGTTCCCGCCTTGTCTGATGCTGACCGGTTCGATACCGCTGCCTGGCAGGCCGCCATGCCATCGCTGGCCATCGAGGCCGCCTTTCTGGCGCAGAAGGACAATCGCGGCCCGGATGGCGAGCACTTGCAACGGGCCGACAACATCTATGTCAGCGGCGAAGAGGTGTATTTCTACGTTTCCATGGCCAATGTGGCCCGCGATCCGGCGGCGGGGCCGGATGCGGCCTTTGCCATCCATTTGCGCGCGCAGATCCGGGGAGAGGACGGTGCGCCGCTGATGGATTGGATGGACGTCCACACCTATACAGGCAACATGAGTATGGAGACGGATGACCCGGAATACTTCCAGAACTGGGTAACGGGCGGGCTGGGGCCCGAATTGCCACCGGGGCGGTATCAGCTGGCGCTGGAATTCACCGACAGGGTGCGCGGGGAGGCGGCGGCGCAGGCCCCCGTCGAAGTGATCTTCGATCTGTTATACGCCGATCAATAAGCTTGATTTGAACCGCCGACCCTTTTGCCGTAGACCGCGCGGAACTTGTGGCAAAGGGCCGATCCAATGACCAAGAGCATCGCGATTCTCGGCGCGTCGGGCTATACTGGCGCCGAGCTCTGCAGACTGATCCAGACCCATCCCGAAATGGAGATCGTGGCCCTGACGGGTGACCGCAAGGCGGGCCAGCCCATGGCCTCCGTCTATCCGTTCCTGCGCAATGCGGGTTTGCCGGATCTTACCAGAATTGAGGATGTGGATTTCTCTGGGGTTGGTTTGGCATTCTGCGCCTTGCCGCACGCCACATCGCAAAGCGTTATCAAAGACTTGCCAGATGATCTTAAAGTTGTGGACTTATCCGCGGACTTCAGGCTGCGCGATCCGGCGGCCTATGCCAAATGGTATGGCAACACCCATGACGCGCCGGAGCTGCAATCGCAGGCCGTCTATGGCCTGACGGAATTCTATCGCGATGACATCCGGGCCGCGCGGCTGGTGGCGGGCACCGGGTGCAACGCGGCGACCGGTCAATTCGCGCTGAGGCCCCTGATCGCGGGCGGGTTGATCGACCTCGATGACATCATCCTCGACCTGATCTGCGGTGTGTCCGGCGCGGGGCGGAGCTTGAAAGAAAACCTGCTCCATGCCGAGTTGAGCGAGGGCACCCATGCCTATGCCCTTGGCGGGACGCATCGGCATCTGGGTGAGTTTGATCAGGAATTCTCCGCCATCGCCGGACGTTCGGTGGAAATCCAGTTCACGCCGCATCTGGCGCCCTTCAACCGCGGCATCCTTGCGACCTGTTATGTGAAGGGCGATGCGGAAGCGATCCATTCGGCCCTTGTTGATGCGTATCAACGCGAGACCTTCATCGAGGTGCTACCGATGGGCGCGGCCCCCTCGACACACGATGTGCGGGGCACCAATTATTGTCATATCGGCGTCGCAACCGACCGTCGCCCGGGCCGGGCTATCGTGGTCGCGGCGCTGGACAATTTGTGCAAGGGCTCCTCAGGGCAGGCGATCCAGAACGCCAACCTGATGCTGGGGCTTGAGGAAACCACGGGCCTGATGGGGCTGGGTGTGTTCCCGTAAGGAGGGGCGATGCGAGGGCTGAAGAAGCAGAGGCGGATCCAGATCATCATGCTGGCGACAGTGGCACTTGTCCTGTCGACGGCCCTGATCGGCTATGCCCTGCGCGATGGCATCAATTTCTTCCGCCCGCCCGCCGAGATCGTCGACAACCCACCACCACCAACGGAAGTGTTCCGGATCGGGGGGCTGGTCGAGGAAGGCAGCCTTGTGCGCGGGCAGGGCGAGACGATCACCTTCGCCGTCACCGATGGGGCGGCCTCCATCCCGGTGACCTATACCGGCGTGTTGCCGGATCTCTTCGGCGAGGGGGAAGGCATGGTTGGCACGGGGAGCCTCGTGAACGGCGTCTTCGAGGCAACCGAGATCCTTGCCCGCCATGATGAGACCTATATGCCGGCGGAAGTGATCGAGGCGTTGCAGGATCAGGGCGTCTACCGCGATCCTGGCGAGAGCTGAGTTCTTCCATTCATTGACGGGGCACTCCCGTGCTTGGGCGGATGCCCGTTGGGCACCCACGTCGCTTTGGGCGTGGCGCAAAGGGCGGCCTTCGGCCCCCGGCTTTGCGCGGGCGCGTGAACCGTGACTGGGCCCGCTTGGGGTGACGACAGGTGCCTCCGGCGGGAGTTTTTGGCCAAGATGAAACATCGGCGTTAGGGGTTTCTTAACCCTGCCATGGTGGATTCAGGGTGTCGAAACCAATGAGCATGGAGGGCGAACCATGCAGTCGGTTCGATCTATTGCAGAAGATATCGTGGCCCGTGAGGGCGGGTTTGTGAACGACCCGGACGATCCGGGCGGGGCCACCAAACATGGTGTGACGATCCACACAATGCGCGCCCTTGGCCTTGATCTGGACGAGGATGGCGATGTCGATGTGGCCGATGTGCGCCGCGTCACGCCGCAGATCGCGACCGACATTTTCCTGGAGCATTATTTCACCGGGCCGCGCATTCATCTGTTGCCGGAGCCGTTGCAGGCCAGCGTCTTCGATATGCAGGTCAATGCGGGGTCCAACGCTGTTCGGATCCTGCAGCGTCTGTTGCGGGATATGGGGCTGGATATTGCCGTGGATGGCGTGATCGGGCCCCAGACAGCGCGGGCGGCCCATGCGGCCCTGGCCCAGGCACCCGATCATCTGGTGGATGCCTATGGGATTGCGCGGCGCAATTATTATTACCGCATTGCCGACCGGCGGCCGGCGAGCCGGAAATATGCGCGGCGCCGCAATGGCGGAAAGGGCGGATGGATCATCCGGGCCGAAGAGTTCATCTCGGCGCGATACCACCTGACGGACGCGCAGCATCGCGAAAGGACGGCCCGATGGGATTGATTGATCGCGCCCTAGGCGGGTCCGGCTCCGTCGAAGCGCTTGGCGATGCGGCGGAAGGATTGTCGGAAGTCTTTGTGCCCAATGCCACCCGCGCAATGGAGTTGGCGGCGGACATCCATCAGGCAACGTTGGAGACGGCGGCCGCGGAGTTTCAGTATTCCGGCTCCGGCTGGTTTGACCGGCTGATCAACGGGCTCAACCGACTGCCGCGCCCGATGCTGGCGCTCGGCACATTGGGCCTGTTCGTCTACGCGATGGCCGATCCGGTGGCGTTTTCGGACCGGATGGTCGGGCTGCAGGAGGTGCCGGAGCCGCTCTGGTGGCTGTTGGGGGCGATTGTCAGCTTCTATTTCGGGGCGCGGGAATTGCATTATAATCGCGCGCCGAGACCCGGGCAGGGTGGGGCCGCACGTCCGCGCCTGCGCGACCGGCTCGGTGGCATGTTCCGACGACGCAACCGGGAGGAACCGGCAGTCTCGCCAGACAACCCGGCCCTGTCGGATTGGCGCAGCGACGAATGACGCCGCGCTTCGGCCGACCCATTGCGCAACCCGCTGCCATGGGAAGGCAGATGCGGACAGCGGCCTGTGCATTGTCCGCGTATCATTTCGTATCGGGCAGGGTGAGGTGCATGCCCCGCCGGGCGGGTCTTCCCGCTTGGGGCTGACACGGACGCGGCGCTTGCCAAATTGCGCGGCGAGAAGACGGATAAACGCACACGAACCCACCTATTTCACGGTTTCCATAACCGCGAAGGAATTGGTTTGCAGGATGCCGGGCAGCGCGTTGATGGTGTTGCCCAAAACCTGCCGGAAATGGGCGATGTCGCGGGTGCGGATCGTCAGCAGGTAGTCAAACGATCCCGCAACCATCAGGCAGCTTTCCACTTCAGGGACCTTGCGCACGGCCGCGTTGAAGGCATCAAGCGAATTGTCCCCCGCTGTAGCGGCCAGCGAAACCTGAACAATCGTCAGATGCCCCAGCCCCAGCTTCTCCATATTCAAGGTGGCGCGATAGCCGCTGATATAGCCCGAGCGCTCCAGCCGCCGGACCCGTTCGGAGCACGGCGTGTTGGTCAGGTTCACGCGCGCGGCAAGCTCCACGATCGACAGCCTGCCGTCGGTTTCCAGCTCTTCCAGAATGCGTTTATCGATCTTGTCTAATTCTCTACTCAAGAGTGATAATTCCCATGATTTTCCTATAATACACGAATATTGCCTGCCATAAGCCCAAGAAAATGCCCATTGGCTAGTGATAATCACTGATACTTGGGATGGGATCTCTGGGAATCAAGACCTTCTCTCCGGCTCCCTCACGGCGGGGGGCCACACCCTCCGAACTGCAAGAAAACACCAACCACGGAGGACAAGATGACAGCAAAGATTGTCATTGGACTGGACGGGACGGACACTGGTGAACGTGCGCTTGCTTTTGCAAAGGACCTCGCATCGAAGCTCGATGCCTGCGAATTGCTCGCAATCTACGTGATCGAATGGTCCCCATTCACATTCCAGACCGCTGAAGAGAACGAACAACGCCACAAGCGACGCGAGGAGGAGATCGCGTTGGCCACCACGCGGATCGTCGACCCGGCGGTGCAGGCCCTGCGCGATGCCGGGTTCAACGCCACCGGGCTGGTGCGGCACGGCGATGTCGCCGAAACGCTGAACCGGTTGGCTGTCGAAAACGGTGGCACCCAGATCATCGTCGGGCGGGCCTCGTCGGACGGGTTTGCCAAGCGCATTTTCGGCAGTTCCACCCAGAACCTCGTCATGCACGCGGACGTGCCTGTCACAGTCGTTGGATAGGGGATAAAACATGAAAAACATCGCAAAAACCGGGCTGCTGGCGGCGACGACCGCCTTGATGGCCAGCCCCCTTGCCGCGCAGGACGCGCCCGGCATCGACGAGCGCGTGAACGAGGTGTTCGCCAACGTGACCGGCCCCTTCGTCAGCGCGATCTTCGCGCCGTTCCCGGGTACGGAATTCCCATGGATCGTGATGTGGCTGGTGGTCGCGGCGACGATCTTCACGATCTATTTCGGCTTCGTGCAGTTCCGCTACTTCAAACACGCGATCCAACTGGTGAAGGGGGATTACTCCGACCCCGACGATGCCGGTGAGGTCAGCCACTTCCAGGCGCTGGCCACGGCACTGTCGGGCACCGTCGGCCTTGGCAACATCGCCGGTGTGGCTGTTGCCGTGGGCATCGGCGGACCCGGGGCCACGTTCTGGATGATCCTTGCGGGTCTTCTGGGGATGGCGTCGAAATTCACCGAATGCACTCTGGGTGTGAAGTACCGCAACGAGTATCCTGACGGCACCGTTTCGGGCGGCCCGATGTACTACATCTCCAAAGGCTTCAAGGAATTGGGTATTCCGGGCGGCGGGTTCCTTGCGATCCTGTTCTCGGTCTTCTGTATCCTTGGCGCGCTTGGCGGCGGCAACATGTTCCAGGCCAATCAGGCCCACGCCCAGATTTCCGGCATCGTCGGCGATTATCCGGGCTGGATCACGGGCATCGTTTTTGCCGGTGTGGTCTTCGCGGTGATCGTTGGCGGAATCAAATCCATCGCAAACGTGACCGAAAAGGTCGTGCCGTTCATGGGCATCCTCTATGTCGGTGCGGCCCTGATCATCCTGGTCGTGAACTACGACATGATCGGGTGGGCTTTTGGCCAGATCTTCGCGGGCGCCTTTACCGGGCTTGGCGTGGCGGGCGGCTTTGTCGGTGCGCTGATCCAGGGCTTCAAGCGGGCGGCGTTCTCCAACGAGGCGGGCGTGGGTTCGGCGGCGATTGCGCATTCCGCGGTCAAGACCAAGGAGCCGATCACCGAAGGCTTCGTGTCCTTGCTGGAGCCGCTGATCGACACGGTTGTGATCTGCACCATGACCGCATTGGTCATTGTGATCTCGCAACAGCTCATCATCGATCCGGAGACGGGCAACTACGTCCTCAACGAGGCGGGCAATGCGATCTCGACGGTTGACGGGAATTCGGGCGTTGCGCTCACCTCCGCTGCGTTCGGGTCAAGCATCAGTTGGTTCCCCTATGTGCTGGCGCTCGCGGTCGTACTCTTTGCCTTTTCGACCATGATTTCCTGGTCCTACTACGGCCTGAAGGCGTGGACGTACCTCTTCGGTGAGGGCAAGGGCTCGGAGCTGACGTTCAAGATCATCTTCTGCGTCTTCATCGTGATCGGCGCCGCGGCGAGCCTTGGCCCGGTCATCGACTTCTCCGATGCCGCGATATTCGCCATGGCCGTGGTGAACATCTTCTGCCTCTACTTCCTGATGAAGCTGGTGAAGGTTGAGTTGTTCTCCTACGCGTCGCGCCTGCAGAGTGGTGAGATCCGCAAGTTCGCGCATTGATAAACGGGCCCCGACGCGATCCGTCGCGTCGGGGCCGCCCAGATCCCGGTGATGCGCCGGTTCGATCTGCACCGATCCTGCACAAAAACACCCCGTTCGCTGCAAGTGTCCCGCCCATACCGCGCAGGGGTCTCTGCGATGTTGCCTCCAGATTGACTTGAAGAGACTGGAGACGATTATGACGGGGCAGGTGATCATTCGCGGTCTACCCGACCGCTTGCGCAACGATGGATGGTGGCTGACCGATACCGCCACCCAGGATCACGATGGACCAGGCGGGCAGTCCGGCGATTTGCCCCTTGCCGTGCGGTTTCGGGGGCGACCCGACGCGCTGATCGCGGTGGTTCTGCTCATCGTCGTGGCGGATGCAAGCTTCTGGAACCAGGATGTCGGCCTCTCCCTCGCTGTCTTCTGTCTTGCCCTCTCGGTTGCAATACTAACGCAGAAGCCGGGCGGCACGACGCGGCGGGAGTGGACTCTGGCATTCATCTTTATCGCTATCTGCAATCTTCCGGTTATCGAGCATCTCAGCGTGATCTCTGCCGGGTTCAGCATTGGTGGGGTTGTCGTGCTGGCCATATGGGTGGCCCATGGGCGGCTGGCCGGGGCGTGGCAGGGCGTTGTGCTAATTTCTCGGGCCTCTACCATCGGTGCTACGCTGCTGCCACGATGGGCGGCCTCCGAACTCGCGGAAAACAACTCCGGCACGGCGCGCAAGGACCTGTTGCGCGCGCTGCTTCTGCCCCTCTTGGTCGGGCTTATCTTTCTGAGCCTCTTTGCCTATGCCAACCCGATCCTTGCGCGCGCGCTGGATCAGGTGACGAGGTTTGACTGGTTGTCCCCGGACCAGATCGGGCGGTTCCTCTTTTGGATCGCGGTTGCGTGTTTCATCTGGCCGTACCTGAACGTGCGGGCCCTGCAGCGCGGGGCGGATCGATCCCCGACATGGGTCACCCGCCAGACCCGCCCGGCGCCGTTTGAGCGCTACATCAACCCGCATTCCGTCACGCTGTCGCTGGTCCTCTTCAACGTGATGTTTCTGGCCCAGACCCTGAGCGACATCGGTATTTTGACGGGCGGCATGGCGCTGCCGGACGGCATCACCTACGCGCAATACGCCCATCGCGGCGCTTATCCGTTGCTGGTGACCGCGCTTCTGGCGGGGCTTTTCGCGGTGGGCACGCACCGCATGATCGCCGACAATTCCACGTTGCGCTGGATGGTCTACGCCTGGCTTGGCCAGACCCTGTTTCTGGTGCTGACGGCGGCCTTCCGGCTGAACCTTTATGTGCAGGCGTATTCCCTTACTTACTTGCGGATCACGGCGTTCATCTGGATGGGTCTGGTCCTGATCGGTTTGATCCTGATCATCGTGCATATCGTCCAAAAGCGGAGCCTTGGATGGCTGGTTCGATCAAACACGATGATCGGCATTGTCACGCTCTATCTCTGCTGTTTCGTCAACTTCACCCATATCATCGTGGAGCATAACCTGAATGCCGAACGCCCGCTCGACCGGTTGGACCTCGCTTATCTCTGCGCTTTGGGGGAACAGGCGATCCCGGCGATGATGGAGGTGGGTCAAGTGACCGACGATACGGTTTGCGGGCGGGGCGGGCGGCCCGCCATCCGTTACGATCCGATCGAGACCTGGCAGGAATGGGGCTTTCGCCGCTGGCGCCTGGGGCTTTATCTTGCCGCTCATCACGACTTGTAAGGATCGACATGGCTGCCAAACTTCTCATCGTGGATGACGATCCGAATATCCGGGATGTCATTGGCTTCGCCGTGGAAGCGGCCGGGTATCACACGTCGTTCGCGGCGGATGGGCTCAGCGCGCTTCGCCATGCCGAGGCGCATGACGTCGACCTGATCGTGCTTGATATCGGGCTGCCGGAGATGGACGGGCTGGATGTGTGCAAGGAACTGCGCAAAAGCTCGGACGTGCCGATCCTGTTCCTGACCGCGCGGGGTGATGAGATCGACCGGATCCTGGGTATAGAGATTGGTGGCGACGATTATGTGACCAAACCGTTCAGCCCGCGCGAACTGGTGGCCCGGATCAAGGCGATCCTGAAACGCGCCAAGCCGGTGGCGGCGGACGCGGCCGATGAGCTGCACCACGGCGCGCTGAGCCTCAACCCCGACCGGCACCTGTGCAGCTTCGCGGGCAAGGGCGTGGCGCTCACCAGCTCCGAATTCGCCCTCCTGCAGGCATTGATGCGGCGCCCGGATCACGTCGTGTCGCGCCGAGATCTGACCGATGCGATCTATGGCCACAATATCCACGTGTCCGACCGCACGATCGACAGCCACATCCGCAATATCCGCCGGAAGCTGGCCGACGTCGGTTGTGAGCATGGGATTGTCACCGTCCACGGCGTTGGATTGCGGATGGGTTCATGCCAGGCGACGTAAGGCGCAAATGGCGCCCGGGCCTGTGGGCCGTGATCCTGGTGGTCCTCGGGCTGGTCCTGTGCCTGCCGATTGCGGGCCTGCTTTTGTTTCGCTTCTACGCAAACCAGCTGGTGCAGCAGACCGAGGACAGCCTGTTGATGCAGGCGGCCGTCCTGTCGGCGACTTACGAGCACCTGTACCGCGACGCGACGGGCCTGCCGCCCGGGCAGCCGATGCCGGAGGGCGAACGGGCCTTCTCGCCGCTTTTCCCGACGGTCACGATGAACCCGAATGCGGTCCTGCCACCACGCCCCGACGCACGGCCTGCCACGGAAGCCATCGGCGCGCCGTATGCTGAGATAGCACCCCTGCTGTCCCGCATCGCGCTGTCGGCGCAGGAGCAATCACTGGCGGGCTACCGGATCCTCGACCGGTTCGGCACTGTCATCGCGGGCAGCGCGGAGGAGGGCGTGTATCTGGGCCATATCGAGGAGGTCGCGCTGGCGCTTAATGGCGATACCGTGTCCGTGCCCCGCACCCGTATCCGCGACGCGCCTGAGCCGCTGATCTACGGGCTGAGCCGGGGCACCCGCGTGCGGATCTTTGTGGCGATGCCCGCGATGGTCGGCGACGACATCATCGGCGTCGTCTATATCAGCCGGACGCCGAACCACATTTTCCGGTTCCTCTATAGCGAGCGGGCCAACCTCGCGAGTGCCACGCTGTTCGTGCTGATCTCAACTGGATTGATCGGGTTCGTGTTCTGGCGCTTCATCTCGCGCCCCATCCACGCGCTGATCCGGCGCACCGACAGTTTGGGCGGGCCCAACGGCCATGAAGTTGCAGCGGATCATTTCGGCACGCGAGAGATTGAATCGCTGGCCCAGAGCTTCGAGGCGATGGCCAACCGTCTGCAACAGCAGCAATCGAACCTCAAAACCTATACGGCCCATGTAAGCCACGAGATGAAATCACCGCTGACCTCCATAAAGGGTGCGGCGGAACTGTTGCGGGATACCGACATGCCGTCGGACCAGCGTGAGCGTTTCCTGGATAATATCGACCGCGACAGCACCCGGATGGAGGAACTGCTCGATCGGATGCGGGAATACAGCTCCGTCGGGCAGAGGGCGGCGGGCGGGGCGTCGTCCCTGACAGATGTGATCTCGGCCGCCGACGCCGCCCATCCCGGCCTCAAGGTCCGCCTTCTATCGCCGGATATCAGGATACCGCTTTCTGCCGAGGCGATGTCGATTGTTCTGAAGCACCTTCTGGAGAACTCCGAGGCCCATGGTGCCACGACCGTCCAGGTCCGGGCCGGAAAGACAGAGGATGGTATCTGGATCACGCTTGCCGATGACGGGTCCGGCATCAGCCCCGGCAATCGCGACCGGATCTTCGAGCCGTTCTTCACCAGCAGGCGCAGTTCCGGCGGGACGGGAATGGGCCTGAGCATCGTCCAATCGATCCTGTCTCAGACCGGTGGCGCCATCAGGCTCGAAAAGGGTGAAGAGGGCGCGACCTTCCGGCTCGACTTCAGCAAGTAGCCACAGACCTGACCTATGGTGGGCTGAAATGGACTGACGAACCTCGTCTGCACCTGCGGGCTTGGCATTCTGGCCGCCGACGTTTTTCGCAGGCGATTTTGAGCCGAACAAGCGGACCTATTGCCTTCCGCGTGAATCGACCAGATCGGAAATCGCCAATTGATCTGCGTCACTTTCCGTGCGGAGCCCGGCAATCACGCCACCCCGATCAGCAGGAGATTTGTTCTGGCTGACCTTCCAAACACCCTGAAGATCAGTGATTTTGATTTCGATCCCGACCAACCCCCGAAACTGTCGTTTGACGAAGTCCTCCGGGGCATCCCCGACCGACCATGGTACCGGGCGGCGGCCCTCGAGTTGGGTTGTCAGGGCATGTAGATGTTGCTGCAGCCAATCGGCATTGCGAACCAGCCGAAGCACTCCGCGGGCATGGACACAGACGTAATTCCACGTCGGAACAACCCGACCATGCTCGGATTTTGAGGCATACCATGATGGCGTGACATAGGTTTGCGGGCCCTGAAAAATCACCAGCGCATCGCCCGTTTCGGGCGCGGAGCGGCACAGCGGGTTCGCGGCGCCAAGGTGGCCGCGCAGGATGCCATCTTCACCGTCCTCCTCATGAAGAACGAAGGGAAGGTGGTCCGCGGCTAATGCACCCGCGGCCGTCGTAACCAGTGTCGCAAACGGGTGGGCGCGGATGAGGTCGTGCATGACCCACCGGCGGGTTTCGCGGAAGATTTCTGGCTGGAACACGGCGACGTCCTTTCCTGTGGGACCGTTCATCGGTCGGGAACGAGCGCAGCATATAGATCGTGAAACCCGAGGCTTGACGAAACCCTGAGGGGATTCGGGTTTTTTCTGTTCGTTTTGAGAAACATATCACGCTGAGGGCCGTCGGGCCGAGCGCGGTGCCCAGTCAATCGGTCTTTTCGGCCAGAAACGCCATCACGGTTTCAAGCGTTTGCTCCCACCCGGCATCGATTTGGGAAAACGCATTGTTGCGGGTGGGCGTCTCGATGAAGGTCGCATCCGGTATCGCTTCGGCAATGTGTCGTGCGTTCACAACAGGAACGGCAAGGTCGCCTTTGGCGTGCAGCACAAGTGCCGGTGCCTTCATCTGCCCAAGAACGTCCCGATAATCATAATCGGCCAACGCCTCGATGATCTGAACGGACATGCGCGCGTTGATGGTCTGTCGGAGATAATCATCAAGCCAGGCCGTATCTATCCGTGACGTCTCAGGCAAAACCGACTGGATCGTCAGGCGACGAAATGTTGGCTCTTCCGCGTCCCAGCCAAGCCGGGCGATGGCCATGATGGCCTCGGTCTGATCGGTCGGTTCACCCCGTTCGGGATGCCGCCAGCCAAGACGGGAGGACCCGAACAACGCCGTTCGCGTCAATCGATCGGGATTCCACGCCTGGTATTCGTAGGCCACCATGCAACCATGGGACATCGTGAACAGGGCGAACTGGTCCAGCCCCGCAGCGTCAACAACGGCCTCTAAATCGGCGGCCAGATCAGCACGGGTCAGCCCCTCGATATCCCGCTGGGACTGGCCGATCCCCCGGTGGTCGAACTGCACCAGCGTGAAACGCTCCGCCAGACGGCGGACGATATCGGCGCAGAGCGGATTTTCGTGGTCGAGTGCAAGATTGCCCAACCAACGCACCGACGCCACAAGCGGCGGCCCCGATCCCATCCGCGACCACGCGATCCGCACCCCATCCTTCGTTGTCGTATAGTTGATCGGGTAGGGGGCCTGTGTCCCTGTCGTGTGGGGAGGCTTGGGCCCTTTGGACATATCCCCGCTCCCCCTCAACCCCGCTTTTTTCAGAGCACCTGCGTAGTGCGCGGCAAGATCGGGCTGGAATGGCTGCCGCGCCACCGCCTCGTCAACGTCATGGTCCGGCAGAAGCTCGACCAGCTTGTTGGCGGCGCGCCGGGCGTCGACCAATCGGCCCAAGCTGGCCAGTGCGGCGCATTTCACGCGGTAGCCAGACGGATTTCCGGGGCTCAGCGAGATCAGCTCCCGCGCCGTGTCCAGGGCGCCCTCAAAATCACCAAGCCCAAATTGCGCCGTCTCGCGCCCGATCAACCAAAGCACGCGGCGCCGGTCGTTTGGGCCAAGCAGCATCGCGCGATCAAAGGCCGCCAGAGCATCTTCATAGTGCCCGGAATATGCGAGAACCCAGGATTGGCAGCCATGGGCCATGGCCGAGGCCGGATCGACGTCGATGGCCCGCTGCGCATCGGCCAGCGCCGCCTTGAACCGGCGCAAGGACAGTTTGCAGATCGCCAGGATCGACCACGCCCAGCTGTCATCGGGGGCAAGTGCCAATGCACGCTCGGCATCCCGCGCCGCGGCCCCCAGCGATAGCTCCGCACTTTGCGACCAATGGTATTGATAATCCCACAAATGCGTCATCGCGAGGCCGGCATGAATACGGCCGGATCCCGGCTCCATCGAAAGGGCCCGCTCGAAATGGGCCCGTGCTGTCGCATTGGCGTCCTTGTCCGGGGCGGCCAGCAGATGTTGGCCAAGCACGAATTCCTGCCAGGCACAGCGGCTTTCGGGATCGGTCGCCGCTGCCTTGACGCGCTCGGCCTCGATCAGCTCGGGCTGCGCAATGGCCGCGACGCAAGTGGAGATGTCGTCGAGAAGCCGGAAGAGGCCAGCATATTTCAGCTCGTGCCGCGACACGTGGATGTGCAGCGCCGGTTCCGTGTCTGTCAGTTGCAGGTGCAGGCGAATGTTGTCGCCATCCCGGAACACACCACCCTCCACGATATAGGTTGCACCGAACCCTTTGTACGGATGGCGTGCCTCGGGCGACAGCTCCAGAAACGTCTTCACGCGGTTGCGGGCGATTAGGGGGAACCAACGTGATTTGGCGAGTGCGGCCATCACTTCCTCGGTAATGCCTTCGCTGAGGCCTTGGGCATCCGAGGGCTCACCGACGATCTGAAATGGAAGCACCATGATCGCGGGGGCGCCCTGAACACGCGGTGCGGTCGTGGAGGAACCGCCCGATGCGGGTTTGCCGCCAGGCTGGGTCTCTTCAACCTCCCGAACATCCGCGCGGAAGACGAATCCGCGCCCGTGGCGGGTCGCGATAATGCGCTGCTCCTCACCTGAGTCGCCCACGAGTCGCCGCGCATTGCGCACAAGCGTCGACAAGGCGGCGTCCGAGACGACGCGGTCCGGCCAGATCGTCCGGTGCAAGGCGTCCTTCGACAGCAGCTGGCCCTGGTGCTGCACCAGGTGAATCAGGAATTCCAGAACCTGCGGCTCAGCCTCGATCAGCTCGTCGCTACGGGCGAGTTGAAAGCGATCAGTATCGATCGTGAAGTCTTCGAACGCATAGATCATTGAACTTCGCAGCGGCTTGGGCGAGCCACAATCACGCTTCCAATTTTGAAAATACCTGGAACGGCAGGGCATTGCTCAGAAAATCCTCAGATCGCCGTCAAGCTTCGTCACGGCCTCCAGCTTAGGCCTGTCTCGCGGCGAGCCGCAAGCTAATCCCCGAACCGGAGCATTCATCATGACACGTATTCTTGCCACCCTGGCCGTTGCCGCCACCACCGCCTCTCCGGCTTTGGCGACGGAGCATCATGTGACCATCCGGGGAATGGCGTTTCACCCGAGCGTGATAGAGGCCGAGATCGGGGATACGGTGATTTTCGCGAACGCCGACGATCTGCCCCACACCGCCACCGCCATCGCGCGCGGCCTTGACACTGCGCAGGCGCGGGGCGGGGCGTTTGATACCGGGATGATTGATCCGGCCGGCAGCGTTGCCATTCGCATCACCCGCTCGGGCGTCGTCGAATTCTCCTGTGACTATCACCCGTCGATGCACGGCCGCATCGTCGCCGAGTGATGCAGACCCCGCACGCAGGCAAGCTTCGCGGCACGTCCTTCGGATGTCTATCGATCTCAGATTTCTGACCTCAAACCATCAGGTACTCCATGACCCAGTTTAGAAACACTCTCCCGCAATTGAATGGCACGATGCTGCTCACGGATTCCGGCCTGGAAACCACGCTGATCTTTCATGACGGGATCGATCTGCCCTGCTTCGCGGCCTACCCGCTGATGGACACATCAGACGGGCGGGCAGTTCTGCGCGACTATTATGCCCGTCATCTTGCGATCGCATCCGAGCGTCAGGCGGGCTTCTTGCTGGAATCGCCGACATGGCGGGCAAGCCGCGACTGGGGGGCACAACTGGACCACGGCCCCGAGGATCTGGCCCGATTCAATCGCGACGCCATCGCAATGATGGCCGGGCTGCGCGACACGGCGAAGGGTGCGGAGCCCATTGTGATCTCAGGCAATATCGGCCCGCGCGGCGACGGCTACCGCGCCGACACGGCCATGACGGCGGATGAGGCGCAGCGCTACCATGCCGAGCAGATCGGTTGGTTTGCCGAAACCGAGGTCGACCTTGTCACCGCGGTCACCCTGTCCACCGTGGCCGAGGCCGCGGGCGTGATCCGGGCCGCCGTGCAGGTGGGCCTACCGGCGGTGGTGAGTTTCACGACGGAAACCGATGGATGTCTGCCGGATGGCACAGAGCTAGGCCACGCCATCACACAGACCGATGCGCTGACTGACGGTGCCGCGGCCTATTTCATGGTCAATTGCGCGCATCCGGACCATTTCCGGCCCGCGCTTGAGGCTGGCAGCGACTGGCTCACCCGGATCTTCGGCATCCGCGCAAACGCCTCGCGGATGAGCCATGCCGAATTGGATGACGCCGAGGAGCTTGATCCCGGCGATCCCGCTGAATTGGGCCGCGATTACGGCGATTTACGCCAGATCCTTCCGAACCTGACCGTCATTGGCGGCTGTTGCGGCACCGATCACCGCCACATCGATGCAATGGCCAAGTGCTGTCTTGGGCATACAGCAGCCTGAACCGGAGGACGACTGATGTTGACCCTGTCAAAGAAACCCCGTGCGGGGGCGTATTTTCGGATCACCGCAGCCACCGTCCTGCTTATGGGAACGGCAGCTGGTGGAACCGACCTGCCAGAAGCCCTACAGGACACGGATTTCCTCCATGACGGCGCGCCGTCGGAGGCGCTGTTCGCGCTGGGACGTGACCTGTTCTTCGATCCGATCCTGTCGGGCAATCGCAATATCTCCTGCGGGACCTGTCATGACCCCGCGCACGGATCGGGTGACGGCCTGGCCCTTGGGTTCGGGACCGGTCGAGACGGCTTTGGCCCCGAACGGCACGCCGGCACCGGAGTAACGGCACGGGTGCCGCGCAATGCACAGCCGCTGTGGAACATCGGCGCGCGCGAATACACCGCCATGTTCCACGATGGCCGCCTGGAACCTGACCCTGATGGCCCGTTCACCAGCGGTTACTGGAGCCCGGCGCGCGAAGATCTGCCCGAAGGGCTCGATAGCCTGCTGGCGGCGCAGGCGATGTTTCCCGTGCTGTCAGCCGTTGAAATGGCGGGATGGAGCGGGTCGAATCCCGTGGGCACCGCGGTGGCGCAGGATCGCGATCCCGACGCCTGGAACCTGATCGCCGGGCGGCTGCAAGATCTGCCGGGCTACGTCGATCAGTTTGTGGCGGCCTTTGACGACGTTGACGCAGCGGACGACATCGCGTTCACCCATGCCGCCCGCGCCCTTGCGGCCTTTCAGACCGTGGCATTCCGCTCCACCGACAGCCCGTTCGATGCGGCCTTGCAGGCGAACGATCTGTCTGTGCTGTCCCCTGAAGCGCGGCGCGGAGCAGAGTCGTTCTACGGGGCGGCGGGATGTGCGTCCTGTCACTCCGGGTCGCTCCTGACCGATCATGGTTTCCATGCAATCGCCGTGCCGCAGATTGGGCCGGGCAAGGGGCATGGCGCGGACACGACATACTTTGCCGCCTCGGGGTTTCCCGATCGGCTGGAGGATGAAGGGCGGTTCCGCGTCACGTTCGACCCGGCAGATCTGTTCCGCTTCCGCACGCCCTCCCTGCGCAATGTCACCCTGACGGGCCCGTGGGGGCATAGCGGCGCCTTCGACGACCTGGAACAGATGGTGCGTCACCACCTCGATGCCGTCCCATCGCTTGACGCCTATCGGGTCGCGCCAGACGCGCTTCCTGCGATCGAGAGCGTCATCGCCCGACGTGGCTTGGAGTCGGCGCTTCTGTTCGAGCCTCTCAATCCGTTGCGCCTGGAGGCCTTCGCCGCGCGCGATGGCTTCGTACAGGCAAGCGATACGCTGCGTGGCAGGATCGCCGCCGCCAGCGAGATCACGCCTGTCGCCGTCGATGATCAGGGCGTGGCGGACCTGATGGCGTTTCTCACCGCGCTGACCGACCCGACAGCCCATGACCGGAGCGGACTAATCCCCGCGACCGTCCCGTCCGAGCTGCCGCCGCAGCCCGCCCCAACCACCGATCGCGCGCCGGATTAGGCCCGCGTTACCCCAACCGGCACCATGCCTCAAAAACAGGACCAGAAACATGACACGTCATACCCCCCTTGCGACCGCCATCCTTGCGCTGACACCCGCCCTTGCTCTTGCAGCGATGGGTTATGTCGAGATCCCGGATGCGACCGCGCCGGCCCAAGCCGGGCCCAACCACTATGCGCAGGACGCGGACCAGGAGTTTGATTCCGGCGGCCCCGTCGGCACCAACCTCCTTCATGCGAACACCGGCGACACCGCCGCGGCTGCGTTCGATGCTCCCGAAGCCATGAGCCTGACGTTCATCTTTCACATCGATGAGGGGCTGACCGAACAGGATGTCTTCTACGAACGCGTCCCCGGTTCAGGCGAAGTCTATCGCCCCACCGGCGCCACGCGCGAGATGGATGCGCCCCTCTACGCCCCGGCTGTGGCGGTGCCCCATACTCCGCTACAAACCGAAAACACTGGCCCATGGCCGCGCGGCGAAGCGCTTGGGATCACCTTGGGGGATTGGTTCGCGGCATCCGGTCAAGGCGACTACGTTTGCGAGGATGGGGTCGGCCACGTCGACATCCAATTCGAGAACCTGGTGCCGAACGGGCTCTACACCATGTGGCATGACTTCGCGATCTGGCCGCCGACCGACCCGTTTATCGGCTTCTACGATACGCCGTTCGGGGCGCGCGACGGCTCGGAAAACGCCTTTGTGGCCGATGCCGAGGGCAACGCCCATTTCGTTCGGACGATCACGCCCTGCCTGCAACTTTCGGGTGAGCAGTTGATCTCGGAATTGGCGATTGCCTGGCATAGCGACGGTCGAACCCATGGCCACGTTCCGGGCGAGTTTTCGACCGAAACCCATGTGCAGCTCTACGTACCCCTCCCGACACGGGCGGGTATGTAACCTCCGGCCTGTGGCGCAGCTTTTGCGACCTACGCCGCAGGCCTCGGCTCCCAACACAATCAACCCTGCAACCGAGGATTTCCCGATGGGTGTGCTTCTGACCACTCCAAACATTACGCTGCGTGACGCGACCCCCTCCGACGCGCCTGCGCTGGCACGACTGGCCAATATGGCGGGGGAGGGGCTTCCCGCCCAATTGTGGGCCGAGATGGCCGAGCCGGGGCAATCGGCCTTCGAGGTCGGCACGGCGCGTGCTGCCCGAACCGAAGGCGCGTTCTCCTGGTGCAATGCGCGGGTTGCGACGTGGAACGGGGCCGTTGTGGGCGCTGCGATCTTCTATGATCTCACGGAGGTGCCGTCCGCCCATGACATCAGCACGATGCCGCCCCTTCTTCGCCCGCTGGTCGAGTTGGAAGCGGAGGTTCCCGACACCCGCTATCTCAATGTCTTGGCGGTGATGCCGCAGGCCCGGCGGCGCGGTGTGGCGAGGCGGCTCATCAACGATATCCGCGATCCGGAAGGTCGAGACCTGACGCTGATCGTTGCCTCCGGAAACCGGTCGGCACGGGCGTGTTACACGGGCGAAGGTTTCGACGAAGTGACACGACGCCCGATGGGCCCGGGCGGGCCGCCTGATCTGAAGGGCGACTGGATCCTGATGCGTCGCCGGAGTGAGATGGGCATTGGAACAGAGGACGTGATATCCTCCGTGCAGGCATAGCGTCCGCTTATGCTCGACGGAGCGGCGCATGGAGGCGTCGGCGTCTCAAGTCCCAGCCCCCCGCTGAATCCAGCGGCTCGCGACATCGACGGGGACGGGACCTGGAGCGCCGACACAGAGCTGGATCGCGATACCAGCTTTTGCGGAGCGGGTCTCGCTGATATCCAAGCCGCTCGCGCCGTTGCCACAAGCCGCGGCGCGTGTCTTCAGTCTCAATGTGTGTCCGGTTCACCTGCGGATCTGCTTACCGCGCTGTTCTTTGGATTGTCGGGAACGCCAGGCCGGGGTGAGATGAAACCTAACGCTGCCGCTGCGGAATGGAGCTGACACGTCGGACACGACGCCGGGCCCTTGCCAAAATCGGTGATTTTTCCTAACATTGTAGCTCGGATCACACTCAACAATGGGAGGGCACAGGCTGAACATGCGTATCATTCGTCGACTTCAGCATGGTCCCCGTTTCGCCCTGTAAATACGTTTGCAGGGCTGGTCCAGGAACACGAACTTCTTGATCGGCCTGATAGAAGCCGCGCTGCGGCACCGCTTTATCTGATCCGAGATTTCCATGTCACTGATGACCATCAAAGCCTTGGGCGTGACCCTTGGCGAACCCCTCTTTTCCGATTTGAACCTGACAATTTCCAAGGGCGACCGTATCGGTCTGGTCGCCGCGAATGGGCGCGGCAAGTCCACCTTGCTGGACTGCCTGAGTGGGCGAACAGAACCGACAACCGGAGACATCGTCGGCTCACGCGGCTTGCGCGTTGGCTATGTGAGGCAGAACGTTCCGGAAGAGGCGCTGGAACGGACGCTTTATGATTGGGTCCTGGCGGCCCTTCTGCCTGAGCAGGCCGAATATGAGAGCTGGCGTGTCGACGTGGTGCTGCACGATCTCGGCGTGCGCCATGACCTTCAGAACAAAAGGCTGAGCGCGTTGAGCGGCGGGTGGCAACGGACGGCCATGCTGGCGGCTGTTTGGTGTACCGAACCCGACATGCTTTTGCTGGATGAACCAACCAATCATCTGGACCTGCAACGCATCGGATTGCTGCAGAATTGGTTGACACACCTGCCTCGCGACGTGCCCGTTGTCGTCACGTCGCATGATCGGGCGTTTCTGGATGCCACGACAAACCGAACGCTATTCTTGCGGGCTGACCGGTCGCGCACCTTCCAGTTACCTTACACACCGGCCCGCGCTGCATTGGACGAAGCTGATGGCTCCGATGAACGCCGCTTTGTCAATGAGTTGAACAAGGCCCGACAACTGCGAAAACAGGCGGCGAAGTTGAAGAACATCGGCGTCAATTCAGGCTCGGATCTGCTGGTCGTCAAAACCAAACAACTCACCGAACGCGCCGCCCAAATGGAGGCGGCGGCCAAACCCGCCCATCAGGACCGCGGCGCGGGCGACATCAGATTGGCGAACAGTGGCACCCATGCAAAATCATTGGTGACGTTGGATAATGTTCCGGTCCAGACGCCAGATGGACGTCTGCTCTACAAAACGGGCCCGAAATGGATACTGCCGGGTGATCGCATTGTCTTGTTGGGGGCAAATGGAGCCGGCAAGTCGCAATTGGTCAAAATGATCCAACAGGCGCTGATCGGGTCTGACGACACAGTGAAATGCGCGCCCTCGGTCGTGCCGGCCTACTCCGACCAGCACCTGAGTCAGCTGTCAGAGGCCGAAACGCCGATGAGTGCCGTCGCGGGGCAGTTTGACGTCGGGGATCAGCGCGCGCGTGCCGCGTTGGCCGGAGCCGGCATTGGAATACAGATGCAGGACAGAAAGATCGGCGCCCTCTCGGGGGGCCAAAAGGCCCGCCTGGCAATGCTGATCTTGCGGCTGAAAAACCCGAACTTCTACTTGCTTGATGAGCCGACAAACCACCTTGATATCGAAGGTCAGGAAGCGCTTGAGAGCGAGCTCATCGCACACAACGTCTCCTGTCTGCTCGTCAGCCACGACCGCAGCTTTTTGCGCAACGTCGGCAATCGGTTTTGGTGGATCAATGGCAAACGACTTGAGGACGTGGACAGCCCGGAACCGTTCTTGGACAGCCAGCTGAACGAACATCTCGGATCGTGAACGGCAGCGCGCCACTGCAAAGCCGAGGCTGCCACATTCGAATTAGGCAGTCGACCAACCGGCCGCTCGAAGACTTAGTCATAGGTTCGGATTAAAGGTGGATGGCGGAGAGACAGGGATTCGAACCCTGGGTGGGCTTGCACCCACAACGGTTTTCGAGACCGCCCCGTTCGACCACTCCGGCACCTCTCCGCATATCGGCCTTCGCCGATGCGCGGGGAAGTAACGACAAGCGATGGATCACGCAAGAGGTGAATGGGAGGAAATCGTCGGATCTGGCAGAGCCCGACGCATCCAATACTTGCCCATAACCCGGCAAATTCGGTGGAATGTATGGCCAAACGGGGCAGGGGGCGTCATTGTGCGCCGCGCATGAGCTGTTGATATTCGGAGGCCCCTATGATCCGCGCTGCCCTTCTTGCGCTTCCCGTCGCGATATCCGCGCTTTGTGTGGCGCCGCTTGCCGCGCAGGACGTCCTGCCGGTTCAGTCCGCCCCATCGGCCGGGCTGTCTGAGGAGCGGCCCGAGCTTTACGCAATGCTGCAGGCGATGGGCATTTACGAGCTTCTGACGATCATCGGGATGGAGAACATCGCCGGGGCGACCGATCTGGAAGACAGCCTCTTTCCCGGGCAGGGCGGCGCGCCCTGGATCGCGATGGTGACGCAGATCCATTCCGCCGACCGCATGGCACGCCTGTTCGAAGAGAACTTCCCCATCGACGCCCTGTCGCCGGAACAGATCGCGGACGTGACGGCGTTCATGCAATCCGATATCGGCCGTCAACTGGTGGAGGGCGAGGTGGCCACGCGGCTCCTGTTTCTGGACGACGCCACCTACGACATCGCGACGGAACGGTTCATGTCGGCCATGGATGCCAGGGATGAGCGGCTCGAGATCCTTTATGAGCTGAACGAGGTCAACGACTACATCGAACGCAACGTGATTGGTGCCCTGAACTTGCGGATCGCGTTTTTCCGTGGCCTTGACGATGGTGGGGCCTTTGATGACGGGATGGGTGAGGATCTGATGCTGGACCAGGTTCTGGGGCAGCAGGACGAGATCCGCCAGACAACGGTGGAATGGCTGTTTTCTTATCAGTTGACGGCCTATGCCGATGTCAGCGACGATGATCTGCGGACCTATATCGAGTTTGGTCGCAGCGATGCGGGGCGCGCGATGAATGCGGCCCTGTTCGAGGCCTTCGATGGGCTTCTGGGCGTTGTGAGTTACGAGATGGGCAACGGCGCCGCCACGTTCATCGCGGGCGAGGATACCTGACGCGTCGTCTTGCGCGAGTTTCCGCGGGTGAGAATGCCAATTTGCGTGACAAACCCCGCCAGAGCCTGTTGACAAAATACGGCTCATGACCGATATGGCGCGCTCTGGTCGGCGCATGCTGGCCGGAATGGTGTAAGACGCCCCCGACGGGGCGCGCCGTCCGAGGCGGGATCCGGTCGCAAAATCGGCCCGAAACGCCAGCCACGCTGGGGCCACAGGACGCGGGTATAAAAGGAAGAACCCCATGTTCGCTGTCATGAAGACAGGCGGCAAGCAGTACAAGGTGCAGGCGGGTGACCGTCTCCGTGTAGAAAAGCTTGCGGCAGAGGCCGGTGAAACGGTCCAATTCAACGAAATTCTGATGCTGGGTGGCGAGAGCGCGACTGTTGGTGTACCGCTTGTATCGGGCGCTGCCGTTCAGGCGCTGGTTGTGGACCAGGTGAAGGGCGAAAAGCTCATTCACTTCGTCAAGCGCCGCCGGAAGCATTCGTCCAAGCGCAAGAAGGGCCACCGTCAGCAGCTGACGCTGATCGAAGTGACCGAAGTTCTGGAAAAGGGCGCCGAGAAGTCCGGCGTGAAGGCCGCGATGGGCGCTGGCTCTGCCGTGGCAACGGACGCGCCCGCCGCTCCGGCCAAGAAGGCCGCGCCGAAGAAAGCCGCGAAGGCCGAGGCCGCTGAAGAGGCGCCGAAGCCGAAGAAGGCCAAGGCCGCCAAGGCTGAAGCCCCCGCCGCAGCGCCCGCCGCCGGTGGCGATGATCTGAAAGCGCTGTCGGGTGTTGGCCCGGCGCTGGAGAAGAAGCTGCACGCCGCCGGCGTCACAACCTTCGCCCAGATCGCCGCGTGGTCCGACGCAGACGTCGCCGAGATGGACGAAAAGCTGTCCTTCAAAGGCCGCATCGAGCGTGAGGGCTGGATCGAACAAGCCAAGAAATTGGCCGAAGGGTAAGGAGTAGAGACACATGGCACATAAAAAAGCAGGTGGTAGCTCCCGCAACGGCCGCGACTCAGCCGGTCGTCGCCTTGGCATCAAGAAGTTCGGTGGCGAAGCCGTCATCCCGGGCAACATCATCGCGCGCCAGCGCGGCAATAAATGGTGGCCGGGTGAAGGCGTGGGCGAAGGTAAGGATCACACGATCTTTGCCACCGAAGAAGGCCACGTGACGTTCCGCAAGGGCTTCAAGGGCCGCACCTTCATTTCCGTCCTCCCGGCCCAGGAGGCCGCCGAGTAACCGCCGCATCCCGTGGTACACATTTCAGGGGGCCGGCGACTTCGCCGGCCCTTCGCATTTTAGTGACACTCTTGTGCGACACGAGCGAAGCCCCCACCTCTTGGGAGGGGAGAGAGGCCAGCGCAGTGCCACAAACGTCCAACGACAATCGGTTCGGAGGAGGACCGAGACATGAAACAGGAAACTTTCGTTGCCCAGTCGGTGATTGAAACGTCGCGCATGATTTTGCGGCCGATGCGGGCCTCGGATGCCGGGCTGCTCTCGCTTTACGGCGCCGACAAGCGCGTGGCCGAGATGACCACGTCGATCCCCCATCCGCTGCCGCCGGGCGCATCGGAAAGCTATATCGCCAGCGTGACCAAACCCGGGCGCACCGAATTTGCCTGGGCTATGGATGCCACCGAGTTCGGCGGGGCCGAGTTGATGGGTGTGATCTCGCTGGAGCAGATGGATCGCGGCCAGTCGGAAATCGGCTATTGGGTCGCCCCCGCCATGTGGAATACCGGGTTCGCTTCTGAGGCCGTACAGGCCCTGGTGGAGGCCAACCCCCTTGGCAACAACACGATTTTCGGGTCGGTGTTTCAGGACAACCCAAGTTCAGCCCGGGTTCTGACCAATGCGGGCTTCGAATATCTCGGCGATGCGGAGGCGTTTTCCGTGGCGCGCAATGCCAAGGTTGCGACGTGGACTTACCTCAAACGTTTGGCGTAGAAGGCAGGCGCCGGGGGGCGTCGCGCCCCCCGGACCCCCCGCGGGGTATTTCAAACCAGTGGAAGAGGCGGGCGCTTCGGCGCGGTTCAAGCGATGAAGTTTCTCGACCTTGCGAAAGTCTACATCCGTTCGGGCGGCGGAGGTGGCGGCTCCGTCTCGTTCCGGCGGGAGAAGTATATCGAATATGGCGGCCCCGATGGGGGCGATGGGGGCCGTGGGGGGGACGTCTGGATTGAGGTCGTCGATGGGCTCAACACGCTGATCGATTTCCGCTATCAGCAGCATTTTTTCGCCAAGAACGGCCAGCCCGGCATGGGCAAGCAGCGCACCGGCAAGGACGGCGACGACATCGTGTTGCGGGTCCCCGCGGGCACAGAGGTGTTGGAGGAAGATCAGGAGACGCTGATCGCCGATCTGAGCGAGGTCGGACAGCGCATCTGCATCGCCAGGGGCGGCAATGGTGGCTTCGGCAACCTGCATTTCAAGAGCGCCACGAACCAGGCGCCGCGCCGCGCCAATCCGGGGCAGGAGGGGGTGGAGCGCACGATCTGGCTGCGCCTGAAACTGATCGCGGATATCGGGCTGCTGGGTCTGCCCAATGCGGGCAAGTCGACCTTCCTTGCGGCAACGTCCAATGCGCGCCCCAAGATCGCGGATTATCCCTTCACGACGCTGCATCCCAACCTGGGCGTTGTCGGCGTCGATGGGGCTGAATTCGTCGTGGCCGACATTCCCGGCCTGATCGAGGGTGCCAGCGAGGGCCGGGGCCTTGGGGACCTGTTCTTGGGCCATGTGGAGCGGTGTTCGGCCTTGTTGCACCTGATTGATGGCACGTCCGAGGATGTGGTGGTTGATTATCAGACCATCATCAATGAGCTTGAAGCCTATGGTGTCGAGCTGGCTGACAAGCCGCGCATCACGGTGCTGAACAAGGTGGACGCGCTGCTGCCAGACGAGGTTGCCGAGAAGCGCGCCGCGCTGGAGGCCGTGGCGGGCCCGGTGATGGAGATGTCCGGCGTCGCCCGGACCGGCCTGACCGACGTGCTGCGTGTGTTGCGCGCGCGGGTCGATGCGGATCGGGCCGAGGCGCGCGCCGCCCTGGAGGAGCCGGATACGTGGCGGCCCTGACGCTGACGGGGGCCAAACGTGTCGTGGTCAAGATCGGGTCCGCCTTGTTGGTGGATCGCGAGAGCGGAGCCCTGAAGGTAGACTGGTTACGCGACCTGGCCGCCGATGTGGCCGACCTGAAGAGGGGCGGCGCCGATGTGATCCTTGTCTCCTCGGGCGCGATTGCCCTTGGCCGGGGTGTCCTGACCCTCGGGCAGGGGGCTTTGTCGCTTGATGAGGCGCAGGCCGCGGCCGCCGTTGGGCAAATCCGGCTGGCGCGCGCATATGAGGAGGCGCTGGCCCCCCATGGCCTGACCTCCGCCCAGATCCTTCTCACCCTCGATGACAGTGGTGACCGGCGTCGATATCTCAACACACGGGCCACGTTTGCCGCACTTCTGGCCCGTGGGGTTGTGCCGATTGTCAACGAAAACGATACAATCGCCACCGATGAGATCCGTTATGGCGACAATGACCGGCTGGCCGCCAATGTGGCGGTGATGGCTGGCGCGGATATATGTGTGCTCCTGTCGGACGTGGACGGGCTCTACACGGCCAACCCCGCGGACGATCCAGATGCCGAGCATTTGGCCCGTGTTGATGCCATCACGCCCGAGATCGAAGTCATGGCCGGTGACGCCGGGTCGGGCCTTTCGAAAGGTGGGATGAAAACCAAGATCCTCGCCGCACGCACGACAACGGCCGCGGGATGCGCCATGGCGATCACCCAAGGGGCCGTCATGCGGCCGCTCCATGCCCTGCAAACCGGCGCGCGGGCCACGTGGTTCCCGGCCACGCTCAGCCCGCAGCAGGCGCGCAAGGCGTGGATCGGTGCGATGAAACCCAAGGGCACGCTGCGGCTGGACGCCGGGGCCGCCGCTGCGCTGACCCGTGGCAAATCCCTGCTGCCTGCCGGGATCAGTGGGGTGGACGGCGCGTTTCATCGCGGCGATCCCCTTCGGCTGGTCGGGCCGGACGGCGCCGCCATCGGGATCGGACTCAGCCGGTACACGGGCGAAGAGGCCCGCGCGATTGCCGGCCATCGCTCCGACGAGATCGAAGCGATCCTGGGCTATCCGGGCCGCGCCGCGCTGGTACATCGGGACGACATGGCGATTTGACCGCCGCCCCCCTTCCTCTTTCGAAAAATACCCCTATCCTGCGCGCTCAGCCGCGAAGAGGTTCGCCATGAAAGATCTGCCCGACACGATCCCCGCCCTGATGGCCGATATCGGCGCGCGCGCGAAAGCGGCGTCGGCGGAGTTGGCCTTTGCGCCAGCGGAGGCGAAAGCGACCGCGCTGGAGGCGGCCGCCGATGCCGTCTGGGCGCGCCGGGCCGAGATCGTCGAGGCCAACGTGCGCGACATGGAGTATGGCCGCGACAAGAGCTTGTCGGATGCAATGCTCGATCGCCTTATGCTGGATGAGCCGCGGATTGGCGCCATCGTCGACGGCCTGCGCGCCGTGGCCGGGCAGGCGGATCCTGTCGGCCAGGTGATGACCGAATGGGACATGGACAGCGGCCTGCACATCCAGCGCGTCCGCACGCCGCTTGGTGTCATTGGTGTCATCTATGAAAGCCGCCCGAATGTGACGGCCGATGCGGGCGCGTTGTGCCTGAAATCCGGCAATGCCGTGATCTTGCGTGGCGGGTCGGAGAGCTTCCATTCCTCCGGTCTGCTGGTCGACTGCCTAAAAGACGGCTTGCGGGCGACGGGCCTGCCTGAGGATGCGGTGCAGCGCGTGCCCACCCGCGACCGAACCGCCGTCTCCGAGATGCTGACGATGACGGACACAATCGATGTGATCGTACCACGCGGCGGCAAGGGCCTTGTGGGCCTGGTCCAGCGCGAGGCGCGGGTGCCGGTTTTTGCCCATCTGGAAGGGATCTGTCACATCTATCTCGATGCCGCGGCGGACCCGGAAAAGGCCCTGAAAATCGTGCTGAACGCCAAGACGCGGCGCACTGGAATTTGTGGCGCAGCGGAGTGCCTGCTGATCCATGACAGCGTTGCCGGGACGATCGGGCAGGGCGTGGTTCGCGCGCTGCTGGATGCGGGCGTGGAGGTGCGCGGCGACGCGGCCCTGCAAGGCATTGACGGCGTCGTGCCTGCGGCGGATGACGATTGGGGCCGGGAGTTTCTCGATATGGTCATCGCGGCCCGTGCTGTGCCCGATATCGACGCGGCGTTGGCCCATATCCGCGAATATGGCTCCAATCATACCGATGCGATTGTCACCGAGGATGATGAGGCCGCGACGCGGTTCTTCACCCGCCTCGACAGCGCGATCCTGATGCGCAACGCCTCCACGCAATTTGCCGATGGCGGGGAATTCGGGATGGGGGCCGAGATCGGGATTGCGACGGGCAAGATGCATGCGCGCGGCCCGGTGGGGGCCGAACAATTGACCTCATTCAAGTATCTCGTGACGGGGGATGGGGCCGTCCGCGGCTAAAGATGCGTGTGGCCAGCGGCGGGAGCGAGGGGCCAGCCCCTCGCGCTCCCCGGCATATTTCAAGAACAAAGAGGGGCGCATTATGAGCGACGGGCGCAAGAACAGACCTGACACTTTGGTGCGTCGAACAGAGTTGCGCGACGGCGTCAGCCGCCCTGTGGTCACGCCGATCCAGCCCTCGGTCGTCTATGCCTCGCCATCGATTGCGACGCTCCATGCCCAATATGAGGGTGGCGCCCATGGATACACCTATGCCCGCGAAGGCCATCCGAATGCGGAGCTTCTGGCGCGCAAGATCGACGGGATGGAAGGCGCGGAAGGTGGCCTGATCCTGGGCTCCGGCATGGCGGCGGTGACGGCCGCGATCATGGGGATCCTGGGGCAAGGCGACCACATCGTCGGCGGCAACCAGCTTTACGGCCGGTCGCTGCGGCTGATGCATCAGGATCTGGCGCGGTTCGGGATTGCGACATCGCTGGCCGATCCGACGGATATCGGCGCGATGCGCGCGGCGATCCGGCCGGACACGAAGATGATCTTGGTGGAGGTGATCTCCAACCCTACCCTGCGCGTGGCGGATATGGCCGGGATCGTGGCGCTGGCGAAAGAGGCGGGCGTGATCCTGGCGGTCGACAATACGTTCACCACGCCCATGGGCTACAAGCCGCTGCAAGAGGGGGCGGATATCGTGATTCACTCCGTCACCAAACTGCTCGCCGGGCATTCCGACGTGACCTTGGGGTACGTGGCGGCCCGGGATCCGGCGCAGCGGCGCGCGATCTATGATTTTGCGGTCACCGTCGGTATGACGCCCGCGCCGCAGGAATGCTGGCTCGCGGAACGGGGCCTTTACACCTTTCCCCTGCGCTTTGCCCAGGCGCAGGCCAACGCGGCGGGGCTGGCCGATTGGCTGGCCGCGCATCCGAAAGTGGCCCGCGTGCTCTATCCCGGGCGGGCCGACCACCCGGATCATCGCCTTGCCGCATCGCTGGTGGGCGCGGCCTTTGGCAACATGGTCTCGTTTGAATTGAAGGATGCCACCGAAGCGGCGGCGGATCGCTTGGTGCAGGCCGCGCCGGACCTCCCCTTTGCGCCGACGCTGGGGGATGTGGGCACCACGCTCAGCCATCCGGCCTCGTCCAGCCACAGGGGCCTGACGCCCGAAGGGCGCGCGGCGCTGGGGATTTCGGACGGGTTCTTCCGCGTCTCGGTCGGGATCGAGGATCTGGCGCTGCTGATCGCGGATTTCGAGGCCGGGTTGGCCGCTGTCTAGACGGCTCAGATCTCGTGCAGGACGCTAGTGCCGTCGAGAACGATGATATCGACGTTCAACTCCGGCGCCTGGTTCTGCATTTCCGACCGGATCAGCGTGACATGGGGGGCCGCGGGCGCCAGGACGAGGTAACGCCCCCTGAACCCCGCCACGCTCAGCATCGTCAGCAGATCCATCGCGTCGAAGCCGCGCTGCACCAGGGGCGACAGGATCAGGTCCGGCGCGTTCGGGCCCACGATCTGTGAGCGGGTCAGTTTATCGAATGTGGCGCGCGCCACCACGGCCTGGGGGTCCAACACATGACGGGGCAGGTGGGCGAGAACATCCTCGGACAATGCAACGGTCAGGACGGTCGGGCTCTCCTGCGGGTCTGTCGCATCGGAGGGCGTTGTCCAAGCCATTTCCGAGATCGATCGGGCGTTTGGTGTGTCGGCCATTTCGGTCACCTGCCTGTGACATATCCGATACCTTGGCGGGGTCTGGCCGCCGGGATATGCATGGGTCGCGTCTGCCGGACATATCCGGCTACCGTTAATAATCTACCACGATACGGAATGATTGCCAATGAAACCATTGCACCTGCGACGAAGGGGCCATTTCTTGCAACCTATTGGCGAACAACGTAGAATATCTATTCTGGGTTGTGCGAATTTACCCTGTCTCTACCATGGGTTTAGCGAATGGGACGCCATGGCCCATGCCCACTGACCTGATCCAGACGATCATCGATGCCGTGCCGGACCCCATGCTGCATATCGCCGCCGGGGGAGAGATCGGCCACGCGAACGGGGCCGCCACGGCGCTGTTCGGCGAATGGATTCTGGGGCGAAGCCACGGCGCGGCCCTGCGCCAGCCCGCGCTTTTGAGCCGGGTGGAAGCCGTGTTGGCGGGGGAGCCGACCTCCGAGGCGCGGTATGAGCGCTCCGAGCAGGCGGGCGTGACGGAATACAAGGTGCGCATCACCGCGCTAACCACCGGCGGCGACCGCCCGCAGCGCTCGCTTTTGTTGCATTTCACCGACATCACCCATCTGCGTGAGGCCGAAGAGATCCGGCGCGATTTTGTGGCCAATGTCAGCCACGAGTTACGCACGCCGCTCACCTCGGTTCTCGGGTTCATCGAGACGTTGCGCGGCCCCGCCCGCGATGACCCCGCGGCGCGGGACCGGTTCCTGGGCATCATGGAGGTCGAGGCGCGGAGGATGAACCGCCTGGTGTCGGACCTTCTCTCGTTGAGCCGGGTGGAGGCCGAAGAACGCATGCGTCCATCTGAAGAGATCGACCTCCACGCGCTGTTGCAGGGTGTTCTGGCGGCGCTGAAACCCCGCGCCGAGGAAGCGGGCAACACATTGATGCTGGCGTTCGACGCCGATCGGCCTGCGACGGTTGTGGGCGACCGGGACCAGTTGACGCAGGTCTTCCTGAACCTCACGGAAAACGCCCTGAAATATGGCGGGCCGGACAAGCCCGTGCGCCTCACGCTGACACGGGGCGAGGGCAGGGGGCAACTCAAGGGGCCGATCCTGCAGGTGGACGTGACCGATGAAGGCGACGGGATCGACGGGCTGCACCTGCCGCGCCTGACCGAGCGATTCTATCGCGTCGATGCCCACCGCTCGCGGGAGATGGGGGGGACGGGCCTGGGCCTCGCCATCGTGAAGCACATCGTCAACCGACACCGCGGAAGGCTGCGGATCACGTCGGAACAGGGGCGTGGATCGACATTTTCGGTGCACCTGCCTGCAATCTGATGTCGCCCCGGCGCGCTGTCATAAAACCGTTACACAGCTGTCACAAAAGCATTGCGACACATCCTTAGGTCGGGCCTTGGATGCGCATCGATTATCTCGCGCGCCTGGATGTCTGAAACACACCTGGAGAGAGCCAACATGTCTTTCGCAAAGCTCACCGTCTCGACGCTTGCCGTCGCTGCCATTGCCACAACCGCATCGGCCCAAAGCCGCGACAACGTGCAGATCGCCGGTTCGTCCACCGTGCTGCCCTACGCCACCATCGTGGCCGAGGCCTTTGGCGAAAACTTCGATTTCCCCACACCGGTCGTCGAATCGGGTGGCTCGTCCACCGGCCTGCGCCGCTTCTGTGAAGGTGTTGGCGAGAACACCATCGATATCGCGAATTCCTCGCGCTCGATCCGCCCCAACGAGATCGAGACCTGCGCCGCCAATGGCGTGACCGACATCATCGAAGTGCGCTTCGGCTACGACGGCATCGTCTTCGCGTCCGACATCAACGGCCCGTCGTTTGAGTTCACACCGTCCGATTGGTATCTGGCACTCACCGCCAACCTGCCTGTCGATGGCGAAATGGTGGCCAACCCGAACACCAACTGGGCCGAAGTGAACGGCGATCTCCCGGATCAGCCGATTGCCGCCTTCATCCCCGGCACCCGCCACGGCACCCGCGAGGTCTTTGAAGACAACGTGATCCTGCAGGGCTGCGAAGATACCGGTTCGCTGGCTGCGATGATGGAAATGGGGATGGACGAAGATGCGGCCGAGGATGCCTGCCTTGAGCTGCGCGCCGACGGCCTGTCGGTGGATATCGATGGCGACTACACCGAAACACTGGCCCGCATCTCCGCGGACACCAACGGGATCGGCGTCTTCGGCCTGGCGTTCTACGAGAACAACACCGATACGCTGCAGGTCGCCACGATGGGCGGTATCGAACCCACCGTCGACACCATCGCCACCGGCGAATACCCGGTTTCGCGTCCGCTCTTCTTCTACATCAAGGCGGCGCATGTCGGTGTGATCCCCGGCCTTCAGGAATATGCCTCCTTCTTTGTGAGCGACGATATCGCCGGCCCGTTCGGCCCACTGGCCGCCTATGGCCTGGTCTCCGACCCGGAACTGGCCGAGGTGCAGGCGACGGTTGCCAACGGCACCCCGATGAGCAACTGAGCCGCCTGCGACGAAACCGGGCGGGGGCCGCGTGATCGGCCCCGCCCCACACCTGCCTGAGACCGGAAAGCCGCCATGCTCTGGATCCTGATCACCCTTCTGGCGCTTGGTGCGCTTGGCTTCGTGCTCGGACGTCAGCGCGCGGTGGCCAGTGCCGGGGGCGACGCGCGCATCCTGCATTCGCTGCCGGTCTATTACGGCACCAATGTCACGCTTCTCACGCTGGTGCCCGCGCTGCTGGTCCTGGGCGTCTGGCTGATGGCGCAGCCCATCGTGATCGACCGCGTGATCTCGGCGCAATTGCCGGACAGCTATGTTGCCGAAGCGGCTTCCCGCGATCTGTTGATGACCGAGATCCGCCGCCTTGCCGACGGGATCGACACTGCCGTGGAGCGCGGTGCCTTCAACGGCCGTCACGCGCTGGACCTGAGCGTGGGCGACGATATCCGCCAGCAACTGGCGGATGCGGGCGTGGCCCTCGGCGCCGATGTCAGCCCCGAGGTCCTGCAAGCCGCCCAAAGCTTCCGCGAGATGTCGGGCGCGGGCCGGACTTGGATGACCGTCGCGGTGTTTGCCCTTGCGGTTGCGGGCCTTGCCTATGCCTATCTGCGCACGAACAAAGACCTGCGCGCCCGCAACCGGGTGGAATACATGATCCTGGGCGTCCTGATGCTCGCCTCCACCCTGGCGATCCTGACGACCGTTGGCATTGTCCTTTCGATGCTGTGGGACACCCGGAATTTCTTTCAACTCTACCCCTGGCAGGATTTCTTCTTCGGCCTCGAATGGCGCCCCTCGTTCGAGGGCAACTCCGAACTTGGCCTGATCCCGCTCCTCTGGGGCACGCTTTACATCTCCTTCATCGCCTTGCTGGTGGCGGTGCCCATCGGCCTTTTCGCGGCGATCTTCATGGCGGAATACGCCACGAAACGCGTGCGCTCGGTCGCCAAGCCGCTGATCGAGGTTCTCGCGGGCATCCCCACCATCGTCTACGGCCTTTTCGCGCTGATCACCGTAGGGCCGATGTTGCGCGATTATTTCGCCGCCCCCCTGGGCCTCGGCAATTCGTCGTCCAGCGTGATGACGGCTGGCATCGTGATGGGCATCATGTTGATCCCCTTCGTGTCGTCCCTGTCCGATGACATCATCAACGCCGTCCCACAATCGTTACGGGATGGCTCCTACGGGCTTGGCGCCACGCAATCCGAGACCGTGAAGCAGGTTGTCCTGCCCGCCGCTTTGCCCGGCATCGTCGGGGCCGTCTTGCTGGCGGCGTCGCGCGCCATTGGCGAGACGATGATCGTGGTCCTTGGGGCAGGGGCGGCGGCCCGGCTCGATCTCAACCCGTTCGAAGCCATGACAACCGTCACCGTCAAAATCGTGGGTCAGTTGACCGGTGATACCGATTTCTCCAGCCCCGAGGCGCTGGTAGCCTTCGCACTTGGCCTGACGCTCTTCGTCATCACCCTCGGGCTCAACATCTTCGCGCTCTACATCGTGCGCAAGTATCGGGAGCAATATGAATGACCGATATGCCGATCTCCACAGCGCCCAAACGCAGCCTCTTTGCCGCCGATGCGCGCACGGTCAGGCGCAACCGGGCCGAGCGACGGTTCCGCGCCTATGGCATGGCGGCCGTTGGCGTCGGGATCCTGGCGCTGATCGTGCTTCTGGTGTCGATCCTCGGCAACGGGCTCAGCTCCTTCCGGCAGACCTATGTGAGCTTTCCGATTGAGCTGACGGCCGAGCGGGTGGACCCCGATGGCAACCGCGATCCGGGCGAAATGGCGCGGGTCACGACGTTTGGCTACCTGCCGCTTCTGGCCACCGCGTTCGAGGCGCATCTCGACGCCGAAGGCATCGAAACCGATATGGGCGTGCGGGAACTGGCCGCGATGCTCAGCGAAGAGGCCCCGGCCCAGATCCGGGGTATGGTACTGGCCAATCCCGATCTGGTCGGCCAGACGATTGACGCGCAGATCCTGATGGGCGGGCGCATCGACGGCTTTTTCAAAGGCCGCGTGACGATGGAGAGCGCCGAGCGCGACCGGAACGTCACGCCCGCGCAGCTTGAGCTGGCCCAGATACTGGCCGATCGCGGGGCGGTCGAAACGCGCTTCAACTGGGATTTCATCACCGCCCCCGATGCGTCGGGCTCCCGCCCCGAGGCCGCCGGGCTGGGGGTGGCCATCATCGGGTCATTCTACATGATGCTTGTGGTGCTTGTGCTGGCCCTGCCCATCGGCGTCGCGGCCTCGATTTATCTTGAGGAATTCGCGCCAAAAAACCGACTGACCGACCTGATCGAGGTGAATATCTCGAACCTTGCCGCCGTGCCCTCCATCGTCTTCGGTATCCTTGGCCTCGCGGTCTTCATCAACTTCATGGAATTCAACCAATCCTCGCCATTAGTCGGCGGGCTGGTCCTGACGCTGATGACGCTGCCCACCATCATCATCGCCACCCGCGCCAGCTTGCGCGCCGTGCCGCCGTCGATCCGGCAGGCGGCCCTTGGCCTTGGCGCATCGAAAACGCAATCGATCTTCCACCACGTCCTGCCACTGGCCGCGCCCGGCATCCTGACCGGCACCATCATCGGCCTGGCCCAGGCGCTCGGCGAAACCGCGCCGCTCTTGCTGATCGGCATGGTGGCCTTTGTCCGCGAATACCCCGATCTGATGTCGGTCCATTCCAACTCTTTCCCGCTGATGGGGGATGGCGCCACCGCCTTGCCCGTACAGGTCTATAGCTGGACTCAACGCTCCGACCCTGCCTTTGTGGAACGGGCCTCGGGCGCGATCATCGTGCTTCTGGTGTTCCTGTTATGCATGAACCTGATCGCCATCTTGCTGAGGCGACGCTTTGAGAGACGGTGGTAGATGTCCATGGAGGATGCGATCATGAACGATATGACCCAGATTGACCAAGGCGTCGCCGTGGATGAGCTGAAGATGCAGGCCCGCAACGTGGACGTGTTCTACGGGGCAGGGGGCGGCACCCGCAGTGCCGAGGATATGGCAGCTGACAAAGCCATCACCCACGCCATCAAACACGTGGATGTGGACATCGCGGACAAGACCGTGACCTCGTTCATCGGCCCGTCGGGCTGCGGCAAGTCCACCTTCCTGCGCGTCCTGAATCGGATGAATGACACGATCGATGGCTGCCGGATGACAGGCGATGTGACGCTGGAGGGTGAAAACATCTACGACTCCAAGGTCGACCCGGTGCAGCTGCGCGCCAAGGTGGGCATGGTGTTTCAGAAACCCAACCCGTTCCCGAAATCGATCTTCGACAACGTGGCCTATGGCCCCCGCATCCACGGGCTCGCGCGCAACAAGGCCGATCTGGCCGAAATCGTCGAAAAATCCCTGCGCCGCGCCGCGATCTGGGACGAGGTAAAGGACCGCCTCGATGCCCCCGGCACCGGCCTTTCGGGCGGTCAGCAGCAGCGGTTGTGCATCGCGCGCGCCGTGGCAACCTCGCCTGAAGTGCTCCTGATGGACGAGCCGTGCTCCGCCCTCGATCCCATCGCCACGGCCCAGGTGGAAGAGCTGATCGACGATCTGCGCAGCCGGTTCTCGGTGGTGATTGTCACGCATTCCATGCAGCAGGCCGCCCGCGTCAGCCAGAAGACCGCGTTTTTCCACCTCGGCGAATTGGTGGAGTTTGACGATACCGACAAGATTTTCACCAACCCCAGCGATCCGCGCACGGAAAGCTACATTACCGGCCGCATCGGCTGATCATAGGGCAGGGCAGGACATGCCGAATTCAGAACACATCGTTTCGGGCTTTGACCGCGATCTTGAGGGCATTCAGGCCAAGATCATGCGCATGGGCGGTATGGTGGAAGAGGCGATTGCCAAATCCGCCGAAGCGCTGGAAAGCCGCGATGTCGATCTCGCGTTGGCCGTGCGCAAGGCCGACAAGGCCATCGATGCGCTGGAAGTGCAGGTGAACGAGGACGCCGCCCGCATCATCGCGCTGCGCGCGCCCACAGCCTCGGATCTGCGAACCGTTTTATCCGTTTTTCGGGTTTCGGCCAATCTGGAGCGGATCGGTGATTACGCCAAGAACATCGCCAAACGCAGCCAATCGGTGATCGAGCTTCCGCCGGTACCCGGCACCACCGCATCGCTCAAACGGATGGCGCGCCAAGTGGAGTTGATGCTCAAGGACGTGCTTGATGCCTATATCCAGCACGATGCCGATCTGGCCGAAGATGTCCGCCAGCGCGACCTGGAGGTGGACCAGATGTATTCCGCGCTGTTCCGCGAATATCTGACCCACATGATGGAGGACCCGCGCCATATCACCACCTGTATGCACCTGCATTTCATGGCCAAGAATATCGAGCGCATGGGCGATCACGTCACCTCTGTGGCCGAGCAGGTGATCTACCTCGTCACCGGCGAATTGCCCGATGAGGATCGCCCGAAAGAAGACAAAACCCCCTACGTGCAAGGCGCCTGACCCATGGCCGGTGAACCCGTTGTTCTGGTGGTCGAGGATGAGCCCGCGCAACGCGAAGTGCTGGCCTACAATATCCGCGCCGAAGGCTTTGACGTGATGACGGCCGCGGCGGGCGACGAGGCCCTGGTGGCCGTGCGGGAAACGCCGCCTGATGTGATCGTGCTCGATTGGATGCTGCCCCATGTGTCCGGTATCGAGGTCTGCCGCCAGCTCAAGATGGGCGCGGAAACGGCCCGCATTCCGATCATCATGCTTTCGGCCCGATCCGAGGAAACCGACAAGGTTCGTGGGCTGGAAACCGGTGCCGACGATTACGTCACCAAGCCCTATTCCGTGGCCGAGCTTCTGGCCCGCTTGCGCACCCAACTGCGCCGGGTGCGCCCGGCAACAGTGGGGGAGCGGTTGGAATATGAAGACATCCTCGTCGATCTGGCCGAACACCGGGTGTTCCGCGCCGATGTGCCGCTGACGCTGGGGCCCACCGAATTCCGGCTCCTGACCGCGCTGATGGAGCGTCCGGGGCGCGTCTGGTCCCGTGAACAGCTTCTGGATCGTGTCTGGGGCAGGGACATCTATGTCGACAGCCGCACGGTCGATGTCCATGTGGGCCGGTTGCGCAAGGCCCTGAGGGCGTCGGATGCCGGGGATCCCATCCGCACGGTACGCGGCGCTGGATATGCGTTAGGTTAACGTCACCCCGTAAACTTCTGATGCAGAATGTAAAAATATATTCTCGCGTGTGTCCTCCGGCAGCCATGCGGCAATGCTGGTCATCGTATCGCCATAGGTCGCCGCCAGTTTTTCTACCGGATAATTGCTGCCCCACATCACACGATCCGCACCAAACTGCTCAAGCAGAAACGCAACGCAGGATTTCGCCCAATCCGACCCGATCCAGGCGGCGTCATACATCCCGAAGCCGCTCAATTTGACGTATGTGTTTTGACGTCCGGCCATTTGCCGCACCGCGTCCCGCCAGCGGATCACGCCAGGCGGCGATTGCATGTCATAGGGGCACAGCGCGTGGTCGATGATGACCTTAAGGGCAGGAGTCGCCGATAGCGCCTCAAGCGCTGTGTCGGCCTGCTCGGGATACATCTGCAAGTCAAACGTAAGCCCCTGATCCTCTAAAACCTTAAGGCCGTTAATCCAAGCCTTGTCCGTCAGGTAATCCCTTGGCGCGAATGACAAATCCGGCCTATGGCCCAGCCGCGCCACGATCTGACGCACGCCGCAGAAACCGCGGCTCACTGCGTGCCGTCGCAGGGTATCGCGCAGATCACCGACGCTCAGGTCCGCCAAAGCAACGATTTTCACCGTGTGATCCATTCGGTCGGCCTCAGCCTGCACAAAGCGTGTTTCCGCCACCGGATCGCGCAAGGCACCGTCCGTCTGCACATGGACCGACCCAAACGGCCGCATCGCAGCCTCGGCCAGAAACTCCTCCATCAGGTAGTCGCGCTGGATCGGCGTCGGGTCGCCAAACGGTTTCATCGCACCGATGTTGCGCAGCCAGGCATATCCGATCTCATCACCACGGCTCTCAGGCGCCCAAACGTGATGGTGCGCATCCACATAGCCGGAAGGGAGGAGGTCGCTCAGCACCATATTTCTTGATCCACTTAGCCAGTAATCATGATTATGTTAAATATATAGATACCAGACACACCAATCACTTAACGGCCGCTGTGACGATGATCTCGACCTTCAGGACGTCCCGCGCCAGCTTTGCTTCGCCACAGGCGCGCGCCGGTGCGTGGCCCTCGGGCACCCAGGCATCCCAGACGGCATTCATCGCGGCGAAATCCGCCATGTCGCTCAGCCAGATGATCGCCTGCAATATATACTCGCGATCCGATCCCGCCTCCTTGAGCAGGGCATCGATGCGAGACAGGCAATCGCTGGTTTGCTCGGCGACGCCGTCACCTGCCCCGACCTGCCCGCACAGATATGCCACGCCGTTGTGGATCACGATCTTCGACATTCGCGCGGATGTCTGGCGCCGTTCGATCATCCGATCAGTCCCTTTGCGCCCAGTGCCTCGGTGATCTCGTCAAGGATCGCCGGATCATCGATTGCCGCCGGCATCTTGTAGGCTTTGGCATCGGCGATCTTCTGCATCGTTCCGCGCAGCACCTTGCCGGATCGTGTCTTGGGCAGCCGTTTTACGGCCACGGCGGTCTTGAAGGCCGCCACGGCACCAATGTCATGGCGCACAAGCTTCACCAGCTCCGCCGCAATCGCATCCTCATCCTGTGTGACGCCGGATTTCAGCACGAAGAAGCCAAGCGGCAGCTGGCCTTTCAATTCATCGGCCTTGCCGATCACGGCACATTCGGCGACGGCCTCGTGATGCGCCAGAACCTCTTCCATGGCGCCGGTGCTGAGCCTGTGGCCCGCCACATTGATGATGTCATCGGTCCGCGCCATGATGTGCAGATAGCCGTCATCATCCAGAATCCCGGCATCGGATGTCGCATAAAACCCAGGAAATTCATTGAGATAGGAGGATCTGAACCGATCCTCCGCATTCCAGAGAGTCGGCAGGCAGGATGGCGGCAGGGGCAGTTTCACCACGATGTTGCCCAAGGTTCCATTGGGCACAGGATTGCCACCGTCATCCAGCACTTGCACATCATAGCCCGGCATCGGCACGCCCGGGCTCCCGTGTTTCACCGGCAGCGCCTCAATCCCCATCGGGATCGCCGAAATCGCCCATCCGGTCTCGGTCTGCCACCAATGGTCGATGACCGGCACGCCCAGTTTGGCCTCGGCCCAGGCCAGCGTGGCGGGGTCCGACCGTTCGCCGGCCAGGAACAGCGTGCGCAGGCTCGATATGTCGTAATCGGTCAGAAGCGCGCCCTCGGGATCCTGCCCGCGGATTGCGCGGAAGGCCGTGGGCGCGGTGAAAAGGACGCTGACATCATGCTCGGAGATCACCCGCCAGAACGCGCCGGCATCCGGCGTACCGATTGGTTTCCCTTCATAAACGACGGTCGTGCAGCCATGCAGCAGCGGCGCATAGCAGATATAGGAATGCCCCACGACCCAGCCGACATCGGACGCGGCCCAGAACACCTCGCCAGGCTTCACGCCATAGAGGTTCTCCATCGTCCAGGCCAACGCCACCATATGGCCGCCCGTATCCCGGACCACGCCCTTGGGCTGGCCGGTCGTGCCGGAGGTGTAAAGGATATAGGCCGGGTCCGTCGCCGCGACCTCCACACAATCGGCGCGCCGTCCATTGGCCCGCGCATCGGCCATGGCATCGGCCCAGTTCACGTCCCGCCCATCGGTCAGGTTGCACGGCTGAACATCCCGCTGAAGAACGATACATGTGGCAGGTTTTACAGACGCTATATCAATGGCTTCCGACAGCAAGCTCATGTAATCGATCACGCGCCCGGGCTCGATCCCGCATGACGCGGTGATCACCGCCGTCGCGCCGGCATCGTCGATGCGTGTGGCCAGTTCCGGCGCGGCGAACCCGCCGAACACCACCGAATGCACCGCACCAATGCGCGCGCAGGCCAACATGGCGATGACGGCTTCGGCCACCATCGGCATGTAGATGATAACGCGATCCCCCTGCCCCACGCCGCGGTCCTGAAGCACCGCACCAAGCGTTGCGACCTCATCGAGCAATTCCGCATAGGTGATCGTGCGCTTGGTATCCGTCACCGGGCTGTCGTAGATGATGGCCGCCCTGTCTCCGTGCCCGGCCTCCACGTGGCGATCCACCGCGTTCCAGCAGGTGTTGCAGGTGCCGCCTTCAAACCAGCGGCCATAGACCCCGGCCTCGGGGTTGAACGTGGTTGCGGGCGGTGTGATCCAATCCATCAGGACCGTCGCATGCGCCTCCCAAAACCCGGTCGGATCCTTCGCCCAGGCGGCATAGGTGTCTCTGTAGCTCATATCTGTCCCAAATCTTCTGGCCAGCAGTCGCGCCTCTGCTGGCTGTCTCCTCCGCCATCAGGTTGCGGCGCGCTCCGAGCGCGGTCAATGTGCGTTAACGCTATCTGCGACGATTGGGATGAAGGAGCGCCGCGATGAACCTGACGACAAGTGCCGCGCAAATGGTGGCAGATGCCCGCGCGCGGATCGAGGAGGTCGAGACAGCCGACCTGATCGCGCAGCTCGATGGTCCCGATCTGGTGGTCGTGGATATCCGCGACATCCGGGAACGGCAAAAAGGGTTCATTCCCGGCTCCGTACATGCCCCGCGCGGTATGATAGAGTTCTGGGTCGATCCCGAGAGCCCCTATCACAAGCCGGTCTTCTCGCAGCCCGGCAAACGCTACGTCTTCCACTGCGCGTCTGGCTGGCGCTCGGCGCTGACGGTGGCCACGCTGCAGGATATGGGCTTTCCCGCCGCCCATCTGGGCGAGGGGTTTTCGACATGGGCCGATCACGGTGGCGCGGTCGAGATGCCGACACCGAAAGACTAGGCTTTTTCTACGACTCGACGCCGCTACGCCCTTGAATATAAAGTGTCTCCAAAGGGATACCGACAACAATGCAGCTTCTCGTGCTCAACGGTCCGAACCTCAATCTTCTGGGGGAGCGGGAACCGACCATTTATGGCTCCGCCTCGCTGGCGGATATCGAGGCCGCGTGCCGCGCGCTGGCCGATGAACTCGGGGCGGATCTGCGCTTTGAGCAATCCAACCACGAAGGTGGTCTCGTCAATGCCCTTCACGCGGCCCGCTCGGACACGGATGGTGTCGTTCTGAATGCCGGCGCCTATACCCACACCTCCATCGCCCTGCGCGATGCGATCGCCGCCACGGCCCTGCCCACGGTCGAGTTGCACCTGTCCAACACCCATGCCCGCGAGGCCTTTCGCCACGGATCGATGATCGCGGCGGTCTGCATCGGTGTCATTCAGGGCTTCGGCGCGGCCGGTTATCCATTGGCACTCCGCGCGCTCCATACTCATTTGCAAGACAATCCATAAAGATCGGCGAGGATCCCCTTATGAAACGCCTGCGTCCCTATCTGCAATTAACCACGGTGGAGGAGCTTTGGGCCCACCACACCCAGGTTCTGGCCAGCTATGGCTTTGACCGCGTCTTCTACGGCTTCAACGCGTTTCGCGGGGCGGGCCTTTACGACAATCCCGAAGATGCGCTGCTGCTCACCAACATGCCCACCGATTACATCGAGGCCTATGTCGATGGCGGGATGTTCCGCAACGGCGTCATGATGCGGTGGGCCATCGCCAATACCGGCGCGGCCTCGTGGCGGGATGTCTACATGGCCATGGCCCATGAAGATCCGTCGCAAGGTGAGCTGGCGATGCGCGCGCTGAACGAAAAGCATGGCATCACGGCGGGCTACACGATCAGTTTTCCGATGGCAATCAAGAACGCCAATGCCGGCATCGGCATGGCGGTCAAGAAAGGCATGGGGCAAGACGAGGCCGACGCGATCTGGGCCGAACATGGGCAGGATATCGAAACCATCTGCCATGTGGCGCATCTGTGCATCCTTCAATTGCCCGCCACCGGTCAGCGCAAATTGCTAACGCCGCGGCAATCGGAGGTGCTGGAGCTTGTGGCCGACGGCAAGACCATGGCCGATATCGCGCTCCTGCTGGAGCGCAACGTCGCCACCGTCGAAAAGCATCTGCGCGGCGCGCGGGATGCGCTGGGGGTGGAAACCACGGCCCAGGCGGTGCGCAAGGCCTCGATCCTCAACCAGATCTTCCGCCTTGATGAGCGTGACGACCGCACCGAACGCCTGCCGCAGATGGCCGGATCCGTCGCCGACCGCCGCTGAACCGACCACCCGGGCGTTAAGCGAATCGAAACCTTGGGGTAAGGATTCCCGCAGCTATCCCAAACACTCCGGATGCCGCATATTAGCCATGTTCCGTGAGTGATGGCAATTACAGCCAGGAACGCCGGGTTCCGGAGCGGTATAGTCCCGCCTCCGGGCCCACCTTGAAGGCAGAAATGCCGGAGAGGGCCTGAAGCGGGCAGTTCGCATTATCAGAACTGCATCATACTCTTCGGGGAAACGGAGGGGGCGATCTTGTCCATCTGCTCCTCCTTGTGCGGCGCGCGTCCCTCGCGCCATACGGCCGGTGCGTCTTGTCCCTTGTCCCTGCACCGGACCTAGTAAATGCGGCGCTGCCTTGTCCCGGCAGCGCCGTTTTTCGTTTGGCCCCATATGATTGGCCGCGGTGCGGGAATCGGTTGCGCCAACGCGCTGAAACCAAGAGGCTTCGGAAAAGCCGTAAAAAAACCACGAAAACCATAATAGAACTCTCCGGGTGTGACCCGGCGCGGAGGCCAAGATGGCGACGATCTACGGAGCGTTCAGAACCGATACCACGATGAACGACAACCAACCCACCTTCGGTGGAACAGGGACGACGTTCCAGATCAGCGCCTACAGCACCCTCACCTATAATGATGGTGCCAGTTCGACTGTCATGGATGGCGACAGCTCCACCAACGAGCAGCCGAACGACCCCACACAGACATTTGGCGGCAACGCCATCTCCTGGGACTACACGATTCAGGTCAGCGACGGCACGAACACCTACGAAATCGGCATCATCGATTACGACATCAACGGCAACGGCTCCTACGACTATCCGACGGCGGAACAGGGCTACTTCCTGGGCTTCATCGGGGGCATTCCGCCGCTCAACACGACCCTGACCATCAATGGTATCGTCGATAACGGCGTCTCCATTCCGGTTTCGGACTTCGTGCCTTGCCTCGTTGCGGGAACAACCGTTCACACCCCCCATGGATACAAACGGGTTGAGGATCTGCGTGAAAACGATCTGATCACGACCGCAAGCGGATCGGCCAGGCCTTTGCGCTGGATCGGTCGGCGGCGGATCTCGAAATCTGCCCTGCTGAACCATCCAAACCTGCGCCCGGTCCGCATTCTGGCCGGTGCGCTGGGACAGGGCCTGCCAGCGCGGGACCTTCTGGTCTCCCGACAGCACCGAATGCTCCTGACATCCCGGATCGCGCAGCGGATGTTCGGAGATTCCGAAGTCCTCATCCCGGCGATCAGATTGACGGAACTTCCAGGCATCTTCGTTGATGAAATTGTCGACACGGTCGAGTATTTTCATCTGCTGTTCGACCAGCACGAGGTCATCTTTGCCGAAGGCGCCCCGACCGAAAGCCTGTTTACCGGGCCGGAAGCTCTCAAGGCGTTGAGCCCTGAGGCGAGGGAAGAAATCCTGACGATCTTCTCCGAGGTCGAGGCGCTGGATTATCCGCCCAAACCCGTCCGCTTCATTCCACCGGGGAAACGGCAAAAAACCCTTGTGGCCCGCCACTTGAGGAACGCGCAGCCGGTCATTCGCGACGTGACGTGGTCATCGGTTCTCTGAAGCGGATCCCGGTCGCCCCATTCATCACACAAAAGGGGCAGAGGATCGCTCCCCTGCCCCGTTCAACTGTCCCTCGGAACGTTGTCCGAAATCGCGGGCCTTCAGGCCCGGACCAGTGGTCAGCCCTGTGCGGCTTTCGCCACTTCGGCGGCGAAGTCTTCCTTCACCACTTCGATGCCTTCGCCCACTTCCAGCCGGACAAACCCGGTGATCGTGGCACCGGCTTCCTTGGCGGCGGCGGCCACCGTCAGGTCGGGGTTCACGACAAACGCCTGATTGACCAGCGTGATCTCGGCCAGGTACTTCTTCATCCGCCCCACGATCATCTTTTCGATGACCTGCTCTGGCTTGCCGGATTCGCGGGCAATATCGATCTGAACCTGGCGCTCTTTTTCGACCATGTCCTGATCCACGGCGGCCTCGTCCAGCGCGGCTGGGTTGGCGGCAGCCACATGCATGGCGACCTGCTTGGCAAACGCCTCGTCGCCACCATTCATGGCAACCAGAACACCAATCTTGCCCATGCCCTCGGCGGCGGCGTTGTGTACGTAAGACACAACCGTTTCACCCGAGAGCTTGGCCATCCGGCGCACGCCCATATTCTCCCCGATCGTGGCGATCTTGGCGGTCACCGTCTCGGCGACACTCTTGCCCCCCATATCCGCGGCCAGCAGAGCGTCGAGGTCGTCCACACCCACGGCGGCATTGGCGATGCCCGCCACCATCTCCTGGAATTCGGCGTTCTTGCCCACGAAGTCGGTCTCGGAATTCACCTCGACGGCCACGCCCGTGCCGCCGGATACGGCCACAGCCACAAGGCCCTCAGCCGCCGTGCGGCCGGATTTCTTGGCGGCCTTGGCCAGGCCCTTGGTGCGCAGCCAGTCAACGGCGGCTTCCATGTCGCCATCGGTCTCGGTCAGCGCCTTCTTGGCGTCCATCATGCCTGCGCCGGTCGAATCGCGCAGCTCTTTCACCATGCTTGCGGTGATTGCCATGTCTCTTCTCCTGAACTGGGAAAGGTCGGGCCGGGTGCATCCCCCGGCCCGCATGTCAGTGGGTCGGCAAAGGCGATCAGGCCTCGGCCGGCTTCTCTTCTGCTGCGGCCTCTTCGGCGGCGGGGGCCTCAGCGGCAGGCGCCTCGGCTGCGGCATCTGCGGCGGGGGCGGCCTCTTCAGCGATGGCTTCCTCCACGGTGCCTTCCTCGAGGGAGCCCAGATCCACACCGGCGGTCTCCAGCTGCGTGGACATGCCGTCCAGCGCCGCGCGGCTCACGAGGTCGCAGTAGAGCGCAATCGCACGCGCCGCGTCGTCGTTGCCGGGGATGATGTAATCCACACCATCGGGCGAGCAGTTGGTATCAACCACGGCCACAACCGGGATCCCCAGCTTCTTGGCTTCGGCAATCGCCAGGTCTTCCTTGTTGACGTCGATCACGAAGATCAGGTCCGGAAGGCCACCCATATCGCGAATGCCGCCAAGGGACGCCTGCAATTTGGTCTGGTCGCGCTCCATGCCGAGGCGCTCTTTCTTGGTGAGGCCTTCAAGCGACCCATCCGCCGTCTTCTCGTCAATCTCTTTCAGCCGGGAGATGGAGTTGGACACGGTTTTCCAGTTGGTGAGCGTGCCGCCCAACCAACGGTGGTTCATGTAATATTGCGCGCAGCGCTCGGCGGCGTCGGCAATCGGCTTTTGCGCCTGACGCTTGGTGCCCACGAACAGGATGCGGCCGCCTTTGGCGACGGTTTCCCGCACAACCTGGAGCGCCTGCTCCAGCATCGGGTGGGTCTGAGTTAGGTCGAGGATGTGAATGCCATTGCGGTCGCCGTAGATGAACTCGCCCATGCGGGGGTTCCAGCGTTGCGTCTGGTGGCCAAAGTGAACGCCAGCTTCAAGAAGCTGACGCATGGAGAATTCGGGAAGCGCCATGCCATATTCCTTTCCGGTTTGCGCGTAGGGCGAAGGATCAGAAGCGGATGCTTCAACCGGTGGACCGTTCGGAGAATTTGCCCCGAGAGCCCGCCTTCGCCTGAGAAGTGAGCGCCAGTTAGGGGAAGTCCGTCCGCGATGCAACCCCCGATGCATGCAATCCCATCAGCGTCGCGGTCGATATGGACGCCCCCGCTCCGGCCCGCTACACCGCGCCCCATGAGCAGCCAACCCAACATCCTATGTATCGGCGCCGTCCTGTGGGACATCATCGGGCGCTGCGACGATCCGATGGTTCTGGGCAATGACAAGCCAGGCCAGATCACCCGCCTCCCCGGCGGGGTGGCACTGAACATCGCGATGACGCTGCGCCGCTTCGGCCTGGCCCCTGCCCTGCTGTCTGTGGTGGGCGACGATGGCGACGGGGTGGAGCTGAAGGCCGCCTGCATGGGGCTTGGCCTCGATGTGTCGCCTATGCTGGTCGATCCTAATCTGCCGACGGATCGCTACATGGCCATTGAGGCTCAGGGCGCGCTGATCGCGGCCATCGCCCATGCCCATTCGCTGGAAAAGGCCGGATCGCGCATCCTGGCCCCCCTCGCGGATGGTACGCTGGGGTCCGTCGCTACACCCTGGGCCGGCCCGGTCGCGGTGGACGGCAACCTCACCGAGGCGTTGCTCTCCGAAATCGCCGAAAGCCCGCTCTTTGCCGCCGCCGATCTGCGCATCGCGCCTGCCTCCCCCGGCAAGGCCAGGCGCCTGCGCCCGCTTCTGGCCCATCCCAACGCCACGCTCTATGTCAACCGCGAAGAGGCCGGGCTTCTGACCGATACCCATCCTGCCAACGCCGCCGCCGCGGCCCGGGCCCTGCTCAACGCCGGGGCCCACCGTGTGCTGGTAACCGAAGGCGCGCAGATGGCCGTCGATGCCCGCCCTGACCGCACAATCAGCGCCACGCCACCTCCGGTGGAGGCGCGTCGCATCACCGGCGCGGGTGATACTTTCATGGCGGCCCATATCGCGGCCGAGGTCTCGGGCGACGACGCCGAAACCGCCCTGGCCCGCGCCGTCAACGCTGCCGCCGATTACGTGTCTGGAGATAATGGATGAGCATCCTGCCCCTCGTCTTTTCGCCCGAAGTGGCTGAGGCCCGCGCCAATGCTGCGCCCATCGTGGCGCTGGAATCGACCATCATCACTCACGGCATGCCCTATCCCCAGAACTTGGAAACCGCCCGGCTCGTCGAGGCGGATGTGCGCGCCAACGGCGCCACTCCCGCCACGATCGCCATCAAGGATCACAGCATTCACATCGGTCTCGATGAAGCGGGCCTCGATGATCTGGCACAGGCGCAAAATGTCGCCAAGCTCAGCCGCGCCGATCTGGCCGTGTGCCTCGCGACCGGTGGGGTTGGCGCCACCACCGTCGCCGCGACGATGATCTGCGCCGCGCGGGCAGGTATCTCCGTCTTCGCCACCGGTGGGATCGGCGGCGTCCACAAGGGTGCGGAGGACAGTTTCGACATCTCCGCCGATCTGCGCGAGCTGGCCCACACGCCCGTCACCGTCGTGGCCGCCGGCGCCAAGGCCATTCTCGATCTGCCCAAAACCCTCGAAGTGCTCGAAACCCTTGGCGTCCCGGTGATCGCCTTCGGCCAAGATGCCTTTCCCGCCTTCTGGAGCCGCGACAGCGACCTGCCCGCGCCCCTCCGGCTCGACACCACCCGTGACATCGCCCAAGCGCACCGCATGCGCGCCACGCTTGGCCTGCCCGGGGGCCAATTGGTCGCTAACCCGATCCCCGACGCCGTCGAGATCCCCGCCGACATCCTCAAACCCCTCATCGAACGGGCCCAATCCGAGGCCGACAGACAGGGCATTTCCGGCAAATCCGTCACCCCCTTTCTACTCCAGCGCCTGTTTGAGCTGACCGATGGTGCGACGCTCACCGCCAATATCGCCCTTGTGCGCAACAATGCGGCTCTCGCGGCCGGAATTGCCCGCGATCTGGCCTCCTAGGGCCCGCCCGCGCCAAGGATGCTTGTGCCGCCCCTCACCGGCGCTTAGATAGCTTTCATATTCTCTCGAATTAGCGCTCCAGATGAAACTGCCCGATCCACAGACTCCCCCCAAACGCGGGCTCTTCGCGTCGATCCGGTCGAATTTCCTGACCGGGCTGATCGTGATTGCGCCGATCGGCATCACGATCTGGCTGATCTGGTCGCTGACGGGCTGGATCGACAGCTGGGTGCTGCCCTTCATTCCGGATGCCTATAACCCCTCGATGCTGATCAACCGCTGGACCGGAGTGGAGATCAACATCCGCGGCATCGGCGTGGTGACGTTCCTGATCTTCACGTTCCTCGTGGGGTGGCTGGCCAAGGGACTGATCGGGCGCTCGATGATCCGGTGGGCGGAATCGCTGGTCCTCTCGATCCCGCTGATCCGCTCGCTCTATTCCGGGCTGAAGCAGATCGCCGAGACGATCCTGCAGCAGGGCCAGCAGAATTTCGACAAGGCCTGCCTCGTGGAATATCCCCGCAAGGGGATCTGGGCGATTGCCTTCATCTCAACCTCCGCCAAGGGGGAGATCGCCGCCCGCGCGCCCGAGGATATGGTGTCGGTCTTCTTGCCGACCACACCCAACCCCACCTCGGGCTTCCTGCTCTTCGTGCCCCGTAAGGACGTGATCATCCTGGATATGAGCGTCGAGGATTCCGCCAAGCTGATCATCTCCGCCGGCCTCGTCTATCCCAACGGGCAGGAGTCCAGCCAACCGCCCGACCAGGTCCAGGACGCCGCCGAGTAACCCTCCATTAAGGTTAACGCACCCGCGCCGGATAAAGGAACGCCCGATATCCGGGCGCCCTCCCATCCACTGGGGTCAAATACCCCGGGGAGTCCGAAGGACGGGGCGGAGCCCCAAAACGGGCCCGTCCGCCAAATCAACGCACGTTTCGGGGCAAATCCCGCCCTTGGTCACTCCGCCTCAACCCACCAGACATCGGGCTGCCAGCCGATCCAATCCCCGTATAGCGGGATATAATCGGGGTAGTTCAACTCGGCATCATAGGCGATCCGGCTGATCGGGTTGTGGTGGAACGGCACGGTGTAGCGCTCCGAGATCAGGATCCGGTCGAGCGCCCTCACGGCGGCCAGGTAATCGTCCTGATCCGCGGCATTCAGCATCTCGTCGATCATCGCCTCGATGGCCGGGTTGCAGCCCCCATGCAGGTTGCGGCCGCCCTCCTGATCCGCCACCTCGCAGCCCCAGTAATTGCGCTGCTCGTTGCCGGGCGACATCGACAGGCCCCAGCGATAGTAGATCATGTCGAAATCATAGACATCGCGGCGCTCGCGAAACTGGGCGCTGTCCACACGGGTCACCTCCACGTCGATGCCGACGCGCTCCAGCGCCTCCACATAGATGTTGGTGATCGCGTCGTTCTCGGAACTGCCCGATTGCAACAGGATCTCGAACGCCACGGGGCCATCGGGCCCGGTCATCACACCCTCTTCCACGCTGTAGCCTGCCTCCTCCATCAATTCGATGGCGCGCCGGATGCCCGAGCGGTTGCGCTCCGAGCCGTCCGAAACCGGTAACTCATAACCCTCGATCGCGCCCGGCAGCAGGTCACTTTCAAACGGCGTCAGCAATTCGGCCACCCGGCCCTCCGCCGCGCCCGGCTCCATCCCGAGCGGCGAGTTGGAGAAGGGTGACGTGATACGCGGATCCACGCCGCCATTCACCGTCTGGTTGATGAACTCGAAGTTGAACGCCTGGATCATCGCCTCGCGCACGCGCCAATCGGCGAATAGCGGGTTGCGCGTGTTCATCACGTAGCCCGTCATGCCCGAGGGGCGGCGATGGGGGATCTCGGCCAGCTCCACTTCGCCTGCCTGCACCCGCGGGAAATCGTAATTGTTCGCCCAGGCCTGGGCCGAGGTTTCGCGCTGGGTCGTGACAAGCCCGCTGGTGAACGCCTCCGTCATGGCAGTGCCATCGGCGAAAAACTCCATGCGGATCTCGTCGATCACGTTGGTGCCGCGCCGGAACGGGATATCCGCGCCCCAGTAATCGGGGTTGCGGCGCAGCGATACGAACCGCCCGGCCTCGAAATCATCAATCACATAAGGCGCGCTGGAAGTCGGGATCACGTCGAGCCCGCTTTCGAAGAAATCCTGATCTTCCCACTGGGCCGCCTGCAGGATCGGGCGATAGCCCATGATCATCGCCAGCTCGCGATCGGCCTCGGCCAGGGTGAAGCGCACGGTGCGCTCACCGACGGCCTCAAGGCTCTCCACGCGGCCCCAGGCCCCGAGATAGCGCGGATGCCCCTCGGTCCCCAATGTCTCGTAGGACCAGATCACATCTTCGACCGTCACCGGGCTGCCATCGGAAAACCGGGCCTCTTCACGCAAGGTGAATTCCACCCAAGTGTTGTCCTCACCGATCTCCACGGATTCCGCCAACAGGCCGTACAGCGTGAAGGGTTCATCCCAGGACCGCCCCAGAAGCGATTCGTAGGCCAGGAATCGGAGCTGCCACGGCACCGATCCCTGCCGGATATGGGGGTTCAGCGAATCGAAGGATCCCACCTCACCGGTCACGATTCGCCCGCCCGTGGGCGCGTCAGGATTGGCGTAGGGAAGATGCGTGAAGTCCGCAGGCAAGGCCGGCTCGCCATACATCGCGACGCCGTGGCTGGGCTCGGAGATGGCAGGGCTGGCGATTGCCAGACACAGGGCCACAACACCTACCCTTTTTGAGAAACAATGCATCAGCATTTGCGAACAATCCTCCTGCGGCTCGATTTTGTTATGCCCGAAGGCTATCCGCGCCCCGGAGCGAGAGCAAACTTTTCGGTTGGACATGCGGCAAGTCATTGCTTATAAAGAACTCACTGCTCGATAGGTTTCTTGCCTGTATGAAACCTGCCTCAATGACTTAACCCCGGCTTCGTGCCGGGGTTTTTTTTGGTCTGCGGGCCGGTTTGCCCGGCGGATCGGCGCCCACCCGCCCTGTTCATTTCGCACGTGCAGCATTACCGTGCCGCACGACGCAGATTTTATGGGAGCGAGCACATGGCCCTCACAACGGACCTCAGCGGAAAAACCGCCATCATCACGGGATCGAATTCAGGCATCGGACTGGGCGTGGCCCGCGAGCTGGCCCGCGCCGGGGCGAATGTGATTCTGAACTCCTATACCGACCGCGACGAGGATCACGCTCTGGCCGAGGAGATTGCCGCCGAGCACGGCGTGACCGCCCGCTACATCCAGGCCGACCTGTCCAAGGGCGATCAGGCCCGCGCCCTGGTGGAGCAGGCCGGGATCTGCGACATCCTGATCAACAATGCCGGGATCCAGCACGTGTCTCCGATTGAGGAGTTTCCCGTCGAAAAATGGGATGCGATCATCGCCATCATGCTCAGCTCGGCCTTCCACACCACCGCGGTGGCCCTGCCGATGATGCGTAAGGCGGGTTGGGGCCGTATTGTCAATATCGCGTCTGCCCACGGTCTGACGGCATCCCCCTACAAATCGGCCTATGTGTCGGCCAAACACGGCGTTGTGGGGATGACAAAAGTGGTGGCACTGGAAACCGCGAAAGAGCCGATCACCGCCAACGCCATCTGCCCCGGCTACGTGCTGACACCGCTGGTGGAGTCGCAGATCCCCGATACCGCCAAGAAATACGGCATGACCGAGGAGGAGGCGAAGCAAAAGGTGATCCTCGAACGACAGCCGTCCAAGGAATTTGCCACAACCGAGCAGTTGGGCGGCACCGTCGCGTTCCTGTGCACCGATGCGGCGGCGCAGATCACCGGCACCACGATCAGCGTGGATGGCGGGTGGACGGCCCTGTGATCCGCCCAAAGGATCACGTTTCATAATCATGCGGGGCACAGAGGATAAGCACGGCCTATCTTCGGTGCACGCACCAGACAGGGAGCAGGGATGATGTCAGCGGACCAGCCGGAGGCCGGGCGCGACAAGCTTGAGATCGAAAACATGTTCCTCTGCGGCTCCACCTTCACACAGGTCAGCCTCAAGGACAGCGTGTTTCGCGACAGCCACCTGATCGGCGCCCGGTTCGAGGATGTCGACGCCACGGGCCTGAGCTTCGAGAACGTGAACCTGACCGAGACGAAAATCCACGATGTGAACCTGTCCCAGGCCCGTATCGAGTACACCAATCTGACGGGCCTTGAGATCACCGATGCCAACATGACCGGCACCAGGATCACCAATGTGAACCTGACCGGCTTTCACCTGTCGAACGTGAACCTCACCGGGGCGGAGATCAGCAACGCCAATATTGCGGGCATGACCATCGATGGCATCTTGCTCAGCGACCTTCTGGCCCTTTGGAAAGACACACATGGCGCGCAAGACGACACCTAAGACCAAGGCGATCAACCTCGCCCTGCAGGGCGGCGGGGCCCATGGGGCGTTCACCTGGGGTGTGCTGGATGTGCTGCTGGCCTGCCCGGAGCTTGAGATTGCGGGCATGTCGGGCACGTCGGCCGGTGCTCTGAACGGGGCGGCGGTGAAGGCGGGCCTGTCGCAGGGCTCGCGGGATCTCGCGCTCGAAAACCTCGAATGGGTCTGGGAACAGGTCGGCGCGATCACCGATGAGGCGGCCGCACCCTGGCTCAACATGTTCTCCCCGCAATCCGTGAGCCTGGCGCTGGAAACCTCCCTGCCCTTCGCGGTCGGCGACAGCCTGAGCCGCATGGTCAGCCCCTACGCCTCCGGCCCGTTCTACCAAAACCCGCTGGAGCCGATTGTGGAGCGGTTGAAATACGACAATATCTGCTGTGATGACGGCCCGGCCCTCTACATCTGCGCCACGAACGTCCGCTCCGGCAAGATCCGTATCTTCACCGGCACCGATATCGGGCCCGGCGCGATCATGGCCTCCGCCTGCCTGCCCACGCTGTTCCGTGCCGTGGAGATCGAGGACCCCGCAACCGGCACGCTGGAGGCCTATTGGGACGGCGGCTATACCGGGAACCCGGCGCTGTTTCCGCTCTTCGCGCCCGAGCTTCCGCGTGACATTCTGGTGGTGAACATCAATCCGCTGGTCCGCGACGAGGTCCCCACCTCGGCCCGCGCGATCCAGAACCGGATCAACGAGATCAGCTTCAACACCTCGCTTCTGCGCGAATTGCGGGCCATCGAATTCGTGCAACGGCTGCTCTTCAAGGGCCATCTGAGCAGCGACGCGATGAAGGACGTGCTGATCCACATGATCGCCGATGATGATCTGATGCGGCAATTGTCCGTCGCCACCAAGATGATCGCCACACCGCAGGTGCTGCATCAGCTCCGCAAGGCAGGCGCGGCGGCGGCGGAGGCCTTCCTGACCGATCATTTCGACAAGATCGGCGAAGACAGCACGATCGATCTGCGCGCCATGTTCGGCTGATCTGCCGCGCCCGCCCGCTGGTCAGCGGATCGACGTCACCCACAGGATCGTCGCGTCATCGTCGGAGATCGAGATCACGTTGTGGCCCATCCCCGCATCGTAATAGGCACTGTCGCCGCGCCCCATCTCGACGGGCTGATAGAACTCGGTGAACAGGCACACGCGCCCCGTCAGGACATAAAGGAACTCCTCGCCTTCATGCCGGATCCAGCCGTCGAATTCCTCGAACCGGCGCGCGCGGATCCGGGCCCGGTAGGGGAGCATCGATTTCTGCACCAGCTGATCGGCCAGCAATTCGTGCTCGTATGTGGTGGTCGGGTGGCCTGCCCCCTCGCCGCGCTTGGTCACGGCCATGCGGCCCCCGGCCTGCGGCGTGGCCGCCGGCGTGAACAGCTGCGGCACTGAGATCCCAAGCCCCAGCGCCAGCTTCTTCAACGCCTCATAGGTTGGCGACATCTGGCCGTTTTCGATCTTCGACAGGGTCGAGCGCGCCAGCCCCACCTCCTGCGCCGCCTGTTCCAGCGTCCAGGCGCGCGCCTTGCGCAGCTCCCGCACGCGGGCGGGCAGATCGACGGGGGCGGCACGCGTCTCGTCGCCGGATGCCCGGGCCAGGCGGATCAGGCTGGGTTCTTGAAACATATCGGTCATGGCCCCTCGCGCTTAGCGCGGGCGCGCCCTGTCTTGCAACCACCCAGCCACGGGATTACGCCACCGGCATGGGACCTCCCGACGCCTTCAACCTTGCCGACTACGTCCTCGCGCCTGCGCGCGCGACGCCGGATAAGATCGCGCTGGCGATCCTTGGCCCCACCCGGGCCGAGCGGTGGTCCCTCGCGCGGCTGGCCGCGGCGGTTGAGGCGGCCTCAGGCGGGCTTCTGGCCGCCGGTCTACGCCCCGGCCAGCGCCTGTTGCTGCGCATGGGCAATTCGGCCGACTTCCCGATCGCGTTTCTGGGCGCGATCCGGGCCGGGATCATCCCCGTGCCGACCTCCGCCGCCCTGACCGCCCCGGAAGTCACGGCCCTTCTTACCGCGCTGCCGCCCGATGCCATCCTGGCGGAGCCGGGCATCGCCGTGCCGGACATCACCTTGCCCATCCTCGAACGCACGGCACTCCATGGGCCGCCCGCGCCCGCGGCCCCGACCCATCGCGATGATCTGGCCTATATCGTCTTCACCTCCGGCTCCTCCGGGCGGCCCAAGGCGGTGGCCCATGCCCATCGTGCGGTCTGGGCGCGGCGCATGATGTGGGATGGCTGGTATGGCCTGCGCGCCGACGATCGCCTGATGCATACGGGCGCCTTCAACTGGACCTACACGCTGGGCACCGGCCTGCTCGACCCCTGGGCCATCGGCGCCACCGCCCTCGTGCCCGCCCCCGGCACCGATCCCGCCGCCCTGCCGCTTCTGGCCAAACGCCACGATGCAACGATCCTGGCGGGCAGCCCGGGCATCTTCCGCAAGCTGCTCCATGCCCCAATGCCGCCCCTGCCCAAGCTCCGCCACGCCCTGTCGGCGGGCGAAGCGCTGGCCCCCAGCCTGCGCAATCGTTGGCGGGAAACAACGGGCACCGATATCCACGAGGCGCTTGGCATGTCGGAATGCTCCACTTTCCTGTCCGGTGCGCCCGCCCGCCCCGCGCCTGATGGCAGCATCGGCTTCGCCCAGGCGGGCCGCCGCCTTGCGGTCCTGTCGCAGAATGGGGCCGAGCGGCCCGATGGCGAGCCCGGCATTCTCGCCGTGCACGGCTCCGATCCCGGCCTGATGCTGGGCTATCTGGACGGGACTACGCCTGACCTGCCGCTGACGGGGGAGTGGTTCCTGACCGGTGATTTGGTCACCCGCCAACCGGACGGCGCCTTTTCCTATCAGGGCCGCCGCGACGATATCCTGACAGCGGGAGGGTTTCGCATCGCCCCCGCCGAGATAGAAGCCGCGTTCGATGGCGCGCCGGGCGTCACGGAATGCGCCGCCCTCACCCTTCATCCAACGCCGGAAACCGCCATTCTCGCCCTTGCCTATTCCGGCCCGGCAGGCGAAGTTGCACTCAAGCAGCACGCCACTTCCCGCCTTGCCCGCCACAAGCAGCCCCGCGCCTTTTTGCGCCTCGGCGCCTTGCCGCGTGGGGCCAATGGAAAACTCGACCGCCGCGCGCTGGCCGATGCCGTAAAGGACCTGACATGATCAAGCTCGATATCCTCTCCGATCCGATCTGCCCGTGGTGTTATATCGGCTGGTCCAACCTTGCGCGTGCCATGGAAACCCGGCCCGATCACCCCTTCACGGTCGAATGGCACCCGTTCCAGCTCAACCCCGACATGCCGGCCGAGGGCATGGACCGCCGCGCCTATCTGGAAGGCAAGTTCGGTGGCAAGGAAAACGCAGTGCGCGCCTATGCGCCGGTGGTGGAAAAGGGCGAGGAGGCGGGGCTGACCCTGAACCTCGAAAGCATCACGCGCACGCCTAACACGCTGAACGCCCACCGCCTGATCCATTGGGCGGGTATCGAGGGGCGGCAGACGCCCACGGTTCTGGCGCTGTTCCGGGCCTATTTCGTGGACGGGCGCGATATCGGCGACATCCCCACCCTTCTCGACATCGCCGAGAGCGTCGGGCTCGACCGCGCAATGGTTGAAACGCTCTATGACAGCGGCGCCGATGCCGATGACATTCAGGCCCGCGATGCCCATGCCCGCCAGCGTGGCGTGCAGGCCGTGCCCACCTTCATCGTCGCCAACCAGCATGCCGTGCCCGGCGCGCAGCCGCCCGAGCAATGGGTTGCCATCATCGATGATCTGAACCAGCAACTGGCCAAGGCCGACGCGGCGGAGGCATGATCACCGCCCATCTGCCGTCGAGATATGTGCTGGCCAGATCGCAGGGATGGTTCGGCGCCGTGCTTGTGGCGGCGGTCATCGGCGCGGTCTTTCCCGATGTCGACCTGATCGCCTTCTACCTGATCGATGACCGCGCGGTGCATCATCATCGCTACTGGGTGCACGCGCCGGCCTTTGCGCTTTTTGTCAGTGCGGCGCTCTACACCGTCGCCGCCCTCGCCGCTCCAAAATGGACGGCCCCCGTTCTCGCCTTCGGAGCCGCCTGGATCATGCATATTCTGTTCGACAGCGTTGCCGGTGGCATCATGTGGCTCTGGCCGGTCTCGACGGAGCTGCATATGCTGTTTCCCGTCGCGCCCCGCCACGGGGTTCATTTTCTGGTCGCCTTCCTGACCTATTGGACGATGGTCTTCGAGGCCCTTATCTGGCTGGCGGCAATCTGGTTCTGGCGGAAAGCGCGGTCGGATGTCTGACACCCGCATCCCCCCGAATATGACCCGTCTGTCCACGCCTGAGTTTATCGCGCTGATGGGCATGGTTTTTGCCACCGTCGCGTTTTCCATCGACGCGATGCTGCCCGCTTTGCCCGAGATCGCCGAGGAACTGACACCCGATGCTATCACCCTGGCGCAGCTGGTTCTGACCAGCTTCGTGCTCGGCATGGGGGCCGGCACGCTGGTGACCGGGCCGCTCTCGGATGCGTTCGGGCGCAAGCCGGTGATCATGGTGGGGGCGCTGCTCTATGTCACCGGCGCGGCACTGGCCTGGGCCGCGCCAACGCTGGAACTGATGATCGCGGCGCGGATCCTGCAGGGCCTGGGTGCCGCGGGGCCGCGGGTGGTGGCACTTGCGATGATCCGCGATCTCTATTCGGGCCGCGAGATGGCGCGCATCGTGTCGTTTGCCATGCTGGTCTTCACGCTCTTTCCCGCCGTGGCACCGCTCATGGGCGCGGGCATCATCGCTGTCTTCGGGTGGCGGGCGATCTTCGTCAGCTTCCTGATCTTCTCGGTCGTCTCAGTGGGGTGGCTGATGCTGCGTCAGCCCGAGACCTTGCCGCGCCCCAAACGCAAACCGCTCAATGCCGGCCGGCTCTGGGCGGCCACGCAGGAGACGCTGTCCCTGCGCCAGATGCAGCTGTCGATCCTGGTGCAGACACTGATCTACGGGGTGCTCTTCGGCATGATCTCCTCGATCCAGCAGATTTTTGATCTGACCTATGGGGCGGGTGCGCATTTCCACTGGTACTTTGCCGGTATCGCGCTGCTCGCCTCTCCGGCCTCGCCCCTGAACGGGCGTCTGGTGATCCGTCTGGGCATGCGCCCGCTGGTGCGCCGGGCGCTTGTGGCCCAGATCGCCTGTGCCGGGGTCATGATCGCGGTCTTTTCCGTCGGCTATTCAATGGATGTCGAGTTCTGGGTCTTCTTCGCGTGGTGTGTGACGGTGTTTTCCACGCTTGGGTTCACCATCGGCAATCTCAACGCGCTGGCGCTTGAGCCCTTGGGGCATATCGCCGGTCTGGCGGCCTCCCTCATGGGGGCGCTGTCGACGGTTGGCGGCGCCATTCTGGGCGGCATCATCGGGCAGCTCTATGACGGAACGGTCCTACCCATCGCGCTGGCCACCATCATCGGATGCGCCGTCGGCGCGGCGATCATGGTGTATATGCCGCGCGAGGGGCGCTAGCGCCTATTCGGCCGGTTGCGGCACCGGTGTGGCACGGCGCAGATCGCGGTTCCACCACCAGGCCACGACCAGCACGTTTGGCACCCAACAGGTCCAGCCGAGATAGGGAAAGACCACATCCATGTGCCAGAAGAGCCGCAGGATCGGGAGTTGCAGGCGGAACGACACCGCCCCGAAGCTGAGCGCCGCCATCATCACCATCCACCGGCGGTGCCGGTCATATTGCCTGGCGCGGATCGCCCAGATCCCCATCACCAGGGCGACAAACCACGCAACGGATCCCATGGCAAAGCCAAGCTCGGACCAGAACGGCAACGTCATGTTGAAGGAAATCGGCGGCGTGGTCAGCGCCGCGATCGTCACGATCGGCACCAGCGCCCATCCCAGATAGACATGCTTGCGCCGGTCGCCGCGCCGCCACATCCGGCTCACCTGCACCGGCACCAGAATAACCGCCAGCCCGCCGAAGATCATGTGCACTGCCAGGATCGAGCCGACATTCTCGATGTGATAGGCCACGTGATCCGCGCCACGCTCGATGCCCTCGACCACGAAGGACCACCAGGTGACGGCCATACCCTCCCCCCAATGGGCAAAAACGCCGTGGATCAGGCCGGGGGGGACGAATTTGAAGGCGGACAGCGCCGACAGGAAGGAGAAGAAAAGGAACGCATACCAGCCCCATCGGGGCATCTGGCGCGGGCCGCGCGCGGATTTCGGAATGTCTGACATTGTGCTCGTGCCTTCGAATGCCTGTGACGTCGCGCTTTTGCGGGCCTTTTACCGCAAAGGGCCTCCCCACCTCAATGCGGCGTTTCCACGGGCCGCCCGGCGCGCGTCACCCTAGTCGAGGGGCAGGTCGACGCGGCCGGTCAGCGTGTAGGGCAGGCCCTCCACCTCGATCGGGTTGGCCATCTCGCTCTCGATGCAATGGGTCAATTGCACCTCGAATTCACCGGCCACGCGGCTGTCATTCAGCACCGTGCGGGTCAGAACCGCGATCTGATCCCGCTCTGGCACCGTGCAGCGCACGCGGATCTCGTGGCCCGAGGCCGGGTTGAGGAAGCGGACGCTGGTATTATTGCGGTTAAGCTCGTCGACCTCGCCTGTCGGCTCTTCCAGTCGAAATGCGATGGAAAGCCGGTCATTCCCGGCGGTCATGGCCCAGGCATGGGGTTGGGCCCAATCGACCCGCGCGCGCGGCGCGGCCTCCGTCACATTGGCCAGTTCCACGCCGTCGGCATTGGTCAGGCTCCAAGAAAACTGCGCGTCCTGTGCAAGGGCGGGCGCAGGGATCAGCAGGCAAAGAAGGGCAATAGCGCGCATGAAATGCTCCATCGTGAAACAATGTAGATGCGGCAGACTACCATGCCGACGCGCCGATGTCGGCCCGGAAACCTGCGCGGCTCAGCACCGGCTGTTGCAGAGATTCTCACACGGGATGCCGTCATTGTCACCGTCGCGGCGCCGGTCGCCGCAAACCAGCAGCGCATGACACGCCTCCGCACAACTGCGCATCTCACCGCAGGTGCGCCCTGAGCAGGTGAAGGTCTGCGCGTTCAGGAGCCGGGCAAATGGTGTTTCGGCCCAATCATAATCCGGCGCCGTTTGGCCGTCGGCTTGCGCCGCCGACCCCGCGAACACCATGAACCAAAGACAAACGCCCAACAGGGGCAGGAGAAAACGGGGAACACGGGGCATCTGTTAAGAAAGGTTAACGCCGTGCCCAATGTCAACTTGCCTTGTTAGGCACCTTCTCCGTCGTCACCTTCGCCTCCATCGCCAGATCACGCGCAATGGCAAAGGCGCCCTTGATCTTGTCGGCATCCTTCATCCAGTCGCGGCGCACGACGATCTTGTTGTCGCGAATCTTGGCCAGGCCGTTCTGGTCCTGCACGAATTTCACCAGACCGGCAGGGTTGGGGAACTTGTCGTTGTGGAACTGGATCGTGGCTCCCTTCGGCCCGGCGTCGAGCTTGGCTATATGGGCGCGTTTGCACATCGCCTTGATGCGCACCACCAGAAGTAGCGTGTTGACCTCCTTGGGCAGCGTGCCGAAGCGGTCGATCAACTCCGCCGCAAACCTTTCGAGATCCACCTTGGTCTCCAACTGGCTGAGGCGGCGATAGAGGCCCAGGCGCACATCCAGATCGGGCACGTATTTTTCGGGGATCAGGACCGGCACGCCAAGGTTGATCGTGGGCGACCATTGGCCATCGTCGCCCGGAAGGCCCTCGGCCTCACCCGAGCGGATCTTGGCAATCGCCTCCTCCAGCATGCTTTGGTACAGCTCAAAGCCCACTTCCTTGACATGGCCCGATTGCTCCTCGCCCACGATGTTGCCTGCGCCCCTGATATCGAGGTCCTGGCTGGCGATGGTGAAGCCCGCGCCAAGGCTGTCGAGGCTCCCCAGAACACGCAGGCGCTTTTCGGCGGTGGGCGTCAGTTTCCCGCGTGGCTTGGTTGTCAGATAGGCATAGGCCCGCGTCTTGGCGCGGCCCACGCGGCCCCGGATCTGATAGAGTTGCGCCAGGCCGAACCTGTCGGCGCGGTGGATGACCATGGTGTTGGCGGTGGGGATATCGATGCCGCTCTCCACGATGGTCGTCGCCAGCAGCACGTCATATTTGCCGTCGTAGAAGGCCACCATCCGGTCATCAAGTTCGCCCGCCGCCATCTGCCCATGGGCCACGACATAGCTGACCTCTGGCACATGATCGCGCAGAAATTCCTCGATCTCCGGCAGGTCCTGAATGCGCGGCACCACGTAGAATGTCTGCCCGCCGCGATAATGCTCGCGCAAGAGCGCCTCGCGGATCGTGACGGTGTCGAATTCGCTCACATAGGTGCGGATCGCCAGGCGGTCGACCGGCGGTGTGCCGATCAGGCTGAGGTCCCGGACGCCCGACAGCGACATCTGCAACGTGCGCGGGATCGGCGTGGCCGTCAGCGTCAGGACATGCACGTCCGACCGCATCTCCTTCAGGCGCTCCTTGTGGGTCACGCCGAAGCGCTGTTCCTCGTCGATGATCAGCAGGCCGAGATTCTTGATCCGCACCTGCTTGGCCAGCACCGCATGGGTGCCGATCACGATATCGACGGAGCCGTCGGCCAGGCCTTTGCGGGTCTCCGCCGCCTGTTTTGCACCGACAAAGCGGCTGAGCTGCCGGACGGTCACGGGGAAGCCGCGGAAGCGGTCCTGAAACGTCTTGGCGTGCTGGCGTGCCAGAAGGGTTGTGGGTGCAATGATCGCCACCTGCATGCCCGAGGCCGCCGCAACAAACGCCGCGCGCATCGCCACTTCGGTCTTGCCGAAGCCCACATCGCCCACGATCAGGCGATCCATCGGGCGCCCGAGCGTCAGATCCTCCAGCACATCGGCAATGGCGCTCAGCTGATCATCGGTTTCCTCGTAGGGAAACCGCGCGCAGAACGCCTCCCACATGTCGCCCGGCGGCTCGAAGATCGGGGCGCTGCGCAATTCGCGTTCGGCGGCGATGCGGATCAGCTTCTCGGCGATCTGCCGGATGCGTTCCTTGAGCCGCGCCTTCTTGGCCTGCCACGCGCCGCCGCCGAGCTTGTCGAGCAGCCCCTCGTCATGGCCATAACGGCTGAGCAGTTCGATGTTTTCAACCGGCAGGAACAACCGGTCGCCGCCTGCATATTCCAGCGCGATACATTCATGCGGCGCGCCCATGGCGGTGACGGTCTCAAGCCCGTTGTAGCGGCCCACCCCGTGATCGACATGAACAACCAGATCACCGGGGCTCAGGCTCTGCGCCTCGGTCAGATAATTCTCGGCGCGTTTGGTCTTGCGTTTGGGCCGGATCAGGCGGTCGCCCAACACGTCCTGCTCCGAAATCACTGTCAGATCACCGCCGGTAAACCCTTCCTCCAGCGGCCAGACCGTCAAGCCGACGGACCCCGGCCCGCCGATATCCCGCGAATCGGTGATCCGTTTGACGTCCGACACGCCCTCATCTTCCAGAAGGCCTTCTAACCGTTCCCGCGCCCCTTCGGACCAGGACGCGATGACCACGGCACTGTTCTTGCGCGTTGCATGAACATGGTCGGCCAAGGCGCCGAAAAGGCTCAGATTTTCTTGTTGTCGCTCCGGCGCGAAACTGCGCCCGATCCGCCCGCCCGCATCGATCACGCCAGGCCCGCTGGCGGCGGAATGCACGGAAAACTGGACCACGCGATGGCCAGCAACCGCCTTTTCCCACGCCGCGTCGTCGAGGTAGAGAAGCTCCGGCGGGGCCGGTTTGTAGACCGTATCCAGCCGCCCCTTCTGGGTCAGCGCGGTCTTGCGGGTATCGTATTGATCGGTGATCGACTCCCACCGCGCGATGCGTTGCGGCGTGGCCTGATCGTCCAGCGTCACGGTCGCCCCGGGCAGGTAGTCGAACAGCGTTTCCAGCCGCTCATGGAAGAACGGCAGCCAATGCTCCATGCCCTGCGCCTTGCGGCCTGCCGTCACGGCCTCGTAAAGCGGATCGTCCGAGCCGCCGGCCCCGAACTCCACCCGGTAATTCTGCCGGAACCGGGCGACGGCCTGATCGTCCAGGATGATCTCGGAAACCGGGGCCAGTTCCACCCGCTCGAGCTTCTCCGTGGTGCGCTGGGTCGCGGCATCGAAGCGTCGCGCGCCGTCAAGGACATCGCCGAACAGATCGAGGCGGACCGGCATCTCTTCCCCCGGCGGCCAGACATCGATGATACCGCCGCGCACGGCGTAATCGCCGGGCTCCGTCACCGTGGGGGCCTGCACATAGCCCATACGAACCAGAAATCTGCGCAAAGCGGTTTCATCCAGCCGCCCGCCCACCGTCGCGACAAAAGCCGACGAGGCCAGCAGATCACGCGGCGGCACATATTGCGTCGCGGCATTCAGCGTCGTCAGCAAGATGAACGGCCCGCTCAGGCCCGCGGCGAGGCCCGCCAGCGTCGCCATCCGCACCGCGGAAATCTCCGCCTGGGGCGATACCCGATCATAGGGCAGACAATCCCACCCCGGGAATTCCAGCACCGGCACGCTTGGGTCGAAAAACGCCAAAGCCGTCGCCATGGCCCGCAGGCGTTTGTCATCGCGCGCCACATGCACAACCGGCGTGCCCTTGGCAGCCTCGGCGAGCACAAGGGTGGCGTCAAAGCCCTCGGGTGCGCCGCCGCACAGGATATGATCGGGATCAGCCATGGAGCGCCTGACCTACGCCGCCCGGCCCGGGTGTCAAGCCGCCTTACCCAAGCGGGCCCACATTTACGTTTTGATACATACCCCAGAAGGCGGTGATGAAGATGAACACCACCCCCAGCATCTGGACGATGATGCGATGCTGGCGCAGGATCTGCGGCACATGGGCGTAATCGTCCGCCTTCAGGCGCCGCGACGTCCAGACCCCCAGAACCAGAACCAGAATCGAGGGGCACAGGAGCAAGAAGATCGCCTGACAGAACTCAACATCATAGACCCAGCCGACAATCGCAAGGCCGGTCAGAAGGAAGGTGGAAAAGGCCGTCGCCGGAACGCCGGACGCATCGGCCTGGGAAACCATGCGCTCGGCATTCATGCGGGTCAAAACCATCATGTCGGCCTCAGCCTGCGCATCCCCGCGATTGGCGCGCGTCACCAGATGATAGGGCACACCGATGGTCCAATGGGACATCGACGACCACAAAATCGCCAGGACGATCCAATACCAAAGATTGGAAAATGACCTTAGGTCAATCACTTCGGTGACGAGATCGAGGAAGTCCAACGGGTGTCCCAACCGGCTGAAGGGTCTGATTTGGCGGCACCATATGCGGGCGATTCCCCGGATGCCAGCCCCCCTGCGCGTCTGGGGCAAAGCTTGCGTGGCGGGCGTTGCCGTGGCACCTCTGTCCGCAACCTGAAGATGAGCGAAAGAGCGCAAGCCATGAGCGTCAACCAAGCCCCCTACCCGCTGACCCGCTTCCGCCGCACCCGCTCGGCCGCACCACTCCGCAACCTAGTCCGCGAAAGCGCACTCTCGGTCCATGACCTGATCTGGCCGGTCTTCGTGTGTGACGGGCACAATGAGCGGCAGGCCGTGGCCTCCATGCCGGGCGTGGAGCGCCGGTCGGTGGATCTGCTGGTGGATGCCGCCCGCCATGCCGCGTCGCTTGGCATCCCGGCCATCTGCATCTTCCCCTACACCGATGCCGCCCTGAAAACCGAGCTGTGCGAGGAGGCGTGGAACCCCGACAATCTGTCAAACCGCGCCATCCGTGCCATCCGCGAGGCGGGCATCGAGATCGCCATCATGACCGACATCGCGCTCGACCCTTACAACATCAACGGCCATGACGGCATCGTGCGGGACGACGTCATAGTGAATGACGAGACGGTCGAGGCGCTTGTCAAGATGGGCCTGACCCAGGCCGAGGCCGGAGCCGACATTCTGGGGCCGTCCGACATGATGGATGGCCGCATCGGCGCGCTCCGGGCGGCGCTGGAGGACAACGGGCATACCAATGTCGCGATCATGTCCTACGCCGCCAAGTTCGCCAGCGCCTTTTACGGCCCGTTCCGCGATGCGGTGGGCGCGTCCGGCGCGCTGAAAGGCGACAAGAAAACCTACCAGATCGATCCGCTCAACGGCCGCGAGGCGCTGCGCTGTGTGGAGCGGGACCTGCGCGAAGGAGCCGATATGGTGATGGTCAAGCCCGGCCTGCCCTATCTCGACATGTGCCGACAGGTGAAGGACCGCTTCGGCGCGCCGACCTATGCCTATCAGGTCTCCGGCGAATACGCGATGATCGAGGCGGCGGCGGCCAATGGCTGGATCGATGGCGACAAGGTCATGCTCGAAAGCCTGATGGCGTTCCGGCGGGCGGGCTGCGACGGCGTGCTGACGTATTTCGCCCCCCGCGTGGCGGAGTATCTGAACGGATAGATCTGGGCCCGGGCGCTATCCCTAGCGGCCAAATCGGCGAAAACCCGCAAACCTTGTGGTTTCGCGGATGACATGGCCTGCCTTTCGGCGTAGTCTTGCCGACGAGAATCGGGGGACAAACCTCCGGCCACGGTAACAAACAGGCAAGGCATACCCACATGGCAGATGGTATTTCCCGTCCCGCACACTCTTCCCGTCCCGCACTCTCGCGGCGGTCGCTTCTTCTGGGGGTGGGCGCAGCACCGCTTCTGGCGGCTTGCGGCAATCCCCTGGGCAACAATAACGGGCCCCGCATCGATGCGCGCGCGGACGCAGCGCTTGATTTCATGCAGCAAGAGGTGCCGGGCACGACCGACCTTGTGAACAACGCCGCCGGTATGCTGGTGATGCCGCTGATCACCGAGGCGGGCTTTGGCTTTGGCGGCGCCTATGGGCGCGGCGCGCTGCGGATCAACGGCGCGACGGTGGATTACTACTCCGCCGTCTCCGGCTCCTTCGGGTTGCAGATCGGCGCGCAGCAATATGCCCATACGCTGTTTTTCATGACCGAACAGGCGCTGAGCGAATTCCGCAACTCGGTCGGCTGGTCGGTGGGTGCTGATGTGCGCTACGCGGTCAACACGCAGGCCGGTGCGCTTGGGTTCGACACCGCGACAATCTCCGAACCGGTGATCGCGGTGATCTACGGCCAGGCCGGCCTGATCATCGGCGCCACGCTGGACGGAACGCGCTACACCCGTATTATCCCCTGACCGCGCGGCCCTGATCCGCCGAGCCAGCGCCTCGCGCAAGCGTGACTGGCGCGGGCGCGTCCAAGATGTCATCCCGAGGCCACACCAGCTTCGGGAGAGATCCATGTTTCGTGCCCTCATCGCCCTTGTTTTCCTCAGCCTTCCGCTGGCCGCGCAGGACGTGGCTGACCTTGCGCCGCGCGAGGGCTGGGAAGTCCACGTGACCGCCCATGATTTTGCGACGCTCGTGGATCGCACCAACTCGGCCGTCTCGGAGAACGGGATGGCGGTTGTCACCCGCGCCGGGCCAACGGGCGCGGCGGCCAACCGGGGCATCGAGATCCCGGGTAACATGGTGATCGGCGTGTTCAACAATGTCTACGCCGTGCGGATCCTTGAATTGTCCACCGCGGCGATGATCCACGCGCCCGTCCGCCTCTACCTCACCGAGAACGCGGATGGCACCGCCACGCTCAGCTATATCCGCCCCTCCGCGCTCTATTCGCCCTACTTTAACGAGGCCGAGGCCGATCTTGTCGACGCCGCGTCAGAGCTCGATGCCGTCTTCGCCGCCATTGCCGAGGCCGCCGCTGCGCGCTAGACGCGTGCGATACGAGTCAACTGGCCAGGGAACACCACCACGATGCGACTGATCTTGCGATGGCTGACGCGGCTTGTGGCCGCCGGTGTTGTCGTTTGTGTCCTTGTGGCCACGCTTGGCTGGTGGATCGCCAGCCGGTCGATCCCTGATTACGAGGCCGATTGGCAGGTGGACGGTATCGACGGGCAGATCGAGATCGTCCGCAACACCGCCGCCGTCCCGCATATCTTCGCGCTGACCGACCATGACGTCTATTACGGGCTTGGCTTTGTTCATGCCCAGGACCGGCTGTGGCAGATGCTGATGCTGCGCCGGACGGCGCAGGGGCGGCTGTCGGAGGTGTTCGGGCGGCGGACGCTCGAGATCGACGATTTGATGCGGCGGCTGGATCTGGACGGATATGCGCGCCAGTCGCTCGACGCCTATTCCGAAGACAGCCTTGGCATCCTGGAGGCCTATGCGGACGGCGTGAATGCGTGGCTGCGGCTGGTCAGGGACGAGGCCTTGGGGCGCGGTGCGCCCGAATTGTTCCTGTTCGAGCCCGAGATCGCGCCCTGGCGACCCAATGATTCCATCATGTTATCGCTGCTCATGGCACTTGAGCTGGCCACTCACCACGAGAATGAGATCCTGCGCGCCCGCGCCTCCCTGGCCCTGCCGGAACCGGGCCGGATCAGTGACCTGATGCCCGACGCACCGGGCACCGGTGCCGCGGAACTGGGCGACTATGCCAGCGTGCTGGAGATCCCGGAGACGATGTTTGCCGATGCCGGTGGCGCGACCGGCCCGCGCGACGCGCTGCACCCGAACTGGCAGGGCGTGAACCGCGGCGGCGCCTCCAATATCTGGGCCGCCACCCCCACCCGCTCGGCGGCCGGCGGCGCGCTGATGGCGTCCGACCCGCATCTGAGCCTCACCGCGCCCTCGCTGTGGTATCTGGCCCGGCTGGAGCTTGCCACGGGCGGCGTGATCGGGGCGAGCATTCCCGGCACGCCCGGTATCCTCAACGGCCGGTCCGAGCGGCTCAGCTGGGGCATCACGGCGGCCTATCTCGACGATATCGACCTCTATATCGAGGAGCTGAACCCCGACGACCCCACCCAATACCGCACCATCGACGGATGGGCGGAATTCGACACCCGGCGCGAGATCATCGAGATCGCCGATGAAGCGCCCGTCACCATCACCCTGCGCAACACCGAAAACGGGCCGGTCATCCCAGGCGGCCACTGGAACCTGGGCTCCGTCACCCCGGCGGGCCATGTGGTGTCGATGCGCTGGACCGCGCTGAGCACCGAGAACACCTCGATGCAGACCGGCCTGCGCCTGATGCGGGCGCGCAATATCGAAGAGGCGCTGGCCGCCGGGGAGGATTACGTGGCCCCCTCCGCCAACCTGATGCTGGCCGCCGAGGATGGCCGCATCGCGATGCAGGTGATCGGCCACATGCCCTGGCGCCGCAACGAGCACGAGACCCAGGCGCGGATGCCCTCGCGCGGCTGGATCGAGGGCAACCGCTGGCAGGGCATCACGCAATATTTCGCCAACCCCACCTTCCTCGATCCCGAAAGCGGGGTTCTGGGCAACACCAACAACAAGATGGTGGATCGCGAATTTCCACTCCACATCTCGTATCTCTGGGGCGACACCCAGCGGATCACCCGCCTCAGCCGCCTGATGGAGGCGCGCGAGGTCCATACACGCGACAGCTTCATCGAGGCGCAGCTTGATACCGTGTCCGCCGCCGCGCGAAACCTCCTGCCGCTGATCGCGCGGGATCTGTGGTTCACCGGCGAGCCCGCCGCCCCTGGCACGACCGAACGCCGCCGCCAGCGGGCGCTGGAGCTTCTGGCCGATTGGAACGGGGAGATGAACGAACACCTCCCCGAGCCGCTGATCTTCGCCGCCTGGATGCGGCACCTGCAACAGCGCCTGATCCGCGACGATATCGGCCAGCTCGCCGAGGAATTCTATCAAGTCGAACCGATCTTCATCGAACGGGTGTTCCGCGACGTCGATGGCGCGTCGATCTGGTGCGATGTGCGGCCCTCGACCGCCACCGAGAATTGCACCGACACCGCCCGGATGGCGCTCGACGAGGCCCTTCAAGACCTGAGCGAGCGCTACGGCAACGATATCGAAAGCTGGCGCTGGGGGGCCGCCCACGAGGCCGTGCACGAACATCAGGTGCTGGGCGACACCCGCCTGTTTTCATGGATCGTGAACATCCGGCAGGCGACGTCCGGCGGGGATTTCACCCTGAACCGGGCCGCCACGCCCGGCAACGGGCCAGAGCCCTACCTCAACACGCACGGCGCCGGGTATCGCGGCGTATACGATTTCGCCGACCCCGACAGTTCCGTGTTCATTATTTCCACCGGACAATCCGGCCACCCGCTTTCGCCCCATTACGATGATCTGGGTGAGTTGTGGCGGCGCGGCGAATACGTCCCGATGACGCTCGATCCCGATCTCGCGCGCGCCGGCAATCTCGGCGTGATGGTGCTGAGCCCGCGGGACTAGGCCGGGTCCTCCCGAAGCCCACCGCCCGCCGCGATCACAGTTCGCGGAACGCCTTTTCCTGCCGGGCGGTCCAGTTGACATGCAGGATCGTGCTGTCTTTCCCCGGCTCCTCGTCTTCCACCACACCCTGTTCGAACAGCCAGGCCCGTTTGCGGCCCTCGGCATGGGCCAGATCCACCCGAGCCGTATGACGGGGCGCCGAGACGCGGTCGGCGACGGCGGCCAGCAGCGGCTCCAGCCCGTCACCTGTCAGGGCCGAGACGGCGAACACATCCGGCTGCCGCTCGGCCTCGGTCCGGCGCGCCTCCGCGCCCGCCGCATCCAACCGGTCCAGCTTGTTCCAGACGTCGATCTGCGGCGCGGTTTCGCTGACGCCGAGTTCCGATAGGATCGCCTCCACATCGCCCGCCTGTTCAGTGGTCTCGGGATGGCTGATATCGCGGACATGCAAGATCAGATCGGCGTCCAGCACCTCCTCCAGCGTGGCGCGAAAGGCGGCAACAAGCTGGGTCGGCAGATCGCTGATGAACCCCACCGTGTCAGACAGGATCACATCGGTGCCATCGGGCAGCGTTACCGCCCGCATGGTGGGATCCAGCGTGGCAAACAGCATATCCTTGGCCATCACCTCGGCGCCGGTCAACCGGTTGAACAACGTGGATTTTCCCGCATTTGTGTAGCCGACAAGCGCAACGATGGGATATGGCACTTTCTTGCGCGCCGAGCGGTGCAGGGCACGGGTTTTCACAACCTTCTGCAATTGCCGTTTGATCCGCGTGACGGCCTCGTCGATGGCGCGTCTGTCTGCCTCGATCTGCGTCTCGCCGGGGCCGCCCACAAAGCCAAGGCCGCCGCGCTGGCGTTCCAGGTGGGTCCAAGCCCGTACAAGGCGCGTGCGCTGGTAGCTGAGCGCCGCAAGCTCCACCTGCAACACACCCTCCCGCGTGGCCGCGCGGTCCGCAAAAATCTCCAGGATCAGGCCCGTCCGGTCGAGCAGCTTGCAGCCCCAGCGCTTTTCCAGATTGCGCTGCTGCACCGGGGTGACGGGGCCGTCGATCAGGACAAGGCCAATCTCCTCTGCCTCGATCCGCTGTGCCAGTTCCTCGATCTTGCCCTTGCCGAACAACAGGCCCGGCTGCGCCCGCGGCAATCGAACCACATCGGCCCCCACAACCTCCAGATCCGGCAGCGCCGCGGCAAGTGCCACGGCCTCGTCCAGCGCGAATTCGGGGCCGCGTCGGCTGCGATCTGATTGGATGTCGGGGTGCAGCACCAAAGACCGCATCGGGGCCTTGCCGTGGTCGAGGCCCGATCCGGTGCTGTCGTCGTCAGGGGAAAGGCGGCTTTTGGCGCTCACTCTTCCCCGTCGTAGAGGTTGATCGGCTGCGCGGGCATCACCGTCGAGATGGCATGCTTGTAGACAAGCTGCGACTGACCGTCGCGGCGCAACAGGACACAGAAATTGTCGAACCAGGTAATCACACCCTGCAATTTCACACCGTTGATCAAGAAGATCGTCACTGGAACCTTTGTCTTGCGGACGTGGTTGAGAAACGCGTCCTGCAAGTTCTGTCTGTTTTCGGCCATTTGGTATCACGCCCCATTGGTTCTTGATCCGGGTTGGACCCCGAATACGTCGTGCCAAGCCACTATGGAGTCAGTTCGCGGGGATTTCCAGCCCCGATCAAGACCTTGGCCCGGAACCGCCGATCAGTCGCGCCAGAATGCCGGATTGATCAGCGCGATCAGGACCAGGGTCTCGACCCGGCCCACGATCATCGCCGCGGCGCAGATCAGCTTTGCGGGGTCCGACAAGGTGAAATAGTCAATCGGCATCTCGCCTGCGACGCTGGCCAGCGGGCCGGTTGTGGTCAGGGTCGCGATGGCCAGGATCATCGACGCCTCAAAGTCGAGGCCCGTGGCCGCAAGGGCCACCATCACCGCGCAGATGCTGATCACCAGAAGCATGAAGACGACCCAGGCGATATAGGCGCCTTCGCGCCGGATGCGCCGCCCCAACCGCCCTGCCCCAGCGACCGAATTGGGATAGATCAATTTGCCCATCTCGCGCACGCCATGTTTGTAAAGCGCATAGACCCGCAGCAGCTTCAGGCCGCCCGCCGTCGTCGCCACACCGCCCCCCATCAGGACAAGGCCCACCAGCAACAGGCCCGGCGTCGGCAGGCCCGACCACGCCCGCGCATCGCCCCAGGCATCCGACACGAAGCCGGTGGTCGTCAGGAACGACGACACAGTGAAGACCGACCCCCACAGCGCGACGATCGCGGCGCGCGCATTGGCCAGTTCCTCCACTTCCAGCGCCCCGACCCAGTGGCGGGTGAACAACAGGGTCGGCAGAACGATCACCGCGAACAGGGCAAGGCGGATTTCGCGGTCCTTGGTCAGGCGCTGCCGCAAGTCGCGGCCGATGCCGCTGGAATAGGTGCGCCGCGATAGGGCGAAGAGGAAGAAGAGCAGGATCAGGAATTCCCCGCCGATGCCCGCCGGCCGCCCCTCAAGCCCGCCCACCGGGCTGATCCCTGAGGTCGCCATCGTCGACATGGCGTGGATCGCGGCCACCAGCGGTTCCTCCCCCGCCACGATCAGGGCCAGCGCCAGAACCAAAGTCAGCGCGCCGTAGATCGGTGTCAGCCGCAGCGCGTGGTTGCGCAGCCGTTCCGAGGCATTGGCCGCCGTCATCTGTCCGCCCGTGGCCTGCGTCGCCCCCTGGATGTTGGCCTCCGACGTCACCTCGTAGCCCCCCAGCGTCAGCGGCGCCAGAACCGCGAAGGCGGTGATCCAGATCAGCAGCCCGCCAAACCAGCCCACAAGGCCCCGCCAAAGATGCACGGCCGCGCTCAGCCGGGCGGGATCGAACACTTCCGCGCCCGTGGTCGTCAGCGCCGACACCATATCGAGATAGACGTTGATGAACCGCGTATTGCCCACCGCCTGATCCATCGGCAGCGACAGGACCAGCGGCAACCACAGATAGGCCAGCACCAGCGAGGCCAGATGGCTCCGCTCGGACGGGCGGCGGCGCGGCGTCTGGCTGGCAAATCCAAGCAAAATGGCGGCCATCACCACCATGAGGCCGGAATACAGAAATACCCGCGCGGTGGCGAAATCCTCCAACGCCGTGGCAATCGCGGCGGGCACGAACATCGCGCCACCGCTGACGAAGATCAGGATGGAGAAGAACGGCAGATTGCGGAAATAGGCAGCCATGGGCAGCGCGATCCCCGGTCAGAAAAAGTCGATGGAGACTTGAAGCAGCGCCTCAACCGCGGGCACATCGGCCCGCAGCGCGAAGATGACAACCGCGTCCCCCTCCTCGATGCGGGTGGAGCCGGTGGGCCGGAACACCTTGCCGCCGCGCTGCACCGCACCCACCAGCGCGCCTTCGGGGAAATCGATATCCCGCACCGCCTTGCCGGAAATCGGCGAGGTCGAGAGCACCTGCGCCTCGATCACCTCGGCCTCGGCATCGCCGATGGAATAGACGCCGCGCACCCGGCCATGCCGGATATGGCGCAGGATCGAACTGACGGTGGTGGCGCGCGGGTTCACATAGGCGTCGATCCCCAACGGATCCATCAGCGGCACCAGCGTCGGGTCATTCACCAAGCTGATCGCCATGCCCGCCCCCGCCGATTTGGCGCGCACCGAGGCCAGCATGTTGGTCTTGTCATCATCGGTCAGGCTCAGCACCACATCTGCCCGTTCCACCCCCGCCTCGCGCAGCAGGTCCATGTCGAGCCCGTCGCCGTGGAGCACGATCGTGCGCTCCAACGCGTCTGCGGCCACCTCCGCGCGGCCCCTGTTCGCCTCGATCACGCGGGTGCGCATCCGTGTGGCGGACTTCTCCAGCTTGCGCGCCACGGTCAGGCCCACATTGCCCCCCCCGATGATCAGGATCCGCTCCAGCGCGGTGCGGGTCTTGCCGAATATCTCCAGCGTGCGGGTCACATCCTCGGCATGGGTGAACACGTAGATCTGGTCCCCCGCAAACAGCTGATCGCCGGGCTCGGGCGCAAACAGCGTCCCGTCGCGGCGCACACCGGTTACAATCGCACGCAGGGTCGAGAACAGCTCCGACAATTGCCGCAACGGCGTGTCGAGCACCGGGCAATCGTCATCCAGCGTGATCCCCAGAAGCTGCGCATCCCCGCCCAAAAAGCTTTCCGTGTCGAAGGTGGAGGGCGACTTGATGCGGTTCAGCACCGCCTCCGCCACCTCCATTTCCGGGCTGATCACCACGTCGATGGGCAGATGATCGCGGCGATAGAGGTCGGAATAGATCGCCCTGAGGTAGGATTGCGCCCGCAACCGCGCGATCTTGCGCGGCACCGCAAACACCGAATGGGCCACCTGACAGGTGACCATGTTGACCTCATCGGAATGGGTCGCGGCGATCACCATATCGGCGTCCCGCGCACCCGCGCGGTCCAGCACGTCCGGATAGGAGGCGAACCCGGTCAGCCCCTGCACGTCCAACGTATCCGTGGCGCGGCGCACCAGGTCGGAATTGTTGTCGACCACCGTGACGTCGTTGTTCTCCGAGGACAGATGGCGCGCGATCTGCCAGCCAACCTGGCCCGCGCCGCAAATGATGACCTTCATTCGGGTTCCGTTTCTGAGGGTCCGTGAGTGCCAACCTTGTTGGCAGAGTGCCGGGGGGCCGTCAACGGGGCTGACCTTGGCCCGCGGCAAGGCGAACCCGCGCGCGGCCACCCAGCCTGTGCAGTCCGGCAAGTGGATGCGGCGCCGGTTGGAGAAAGGCTGCTGGACGGCTGTCTATGGCGCAAAGTCAGCTCTTCAGTGAATGGCGCGCTTTCGCCGTGGCTGCGCCAATGCCCACTTTGAAAAGCTGCCAAGTCGCTTCTGTTTGGCTAAGCCATTGTAACTAAGGTTCGCAATGCCGATGCTGACGCCATGGCGACTGAAAATGAATTCTCCTTGCATACCCTGGCTGCCCCCGCGCGGCGGCACATTCGTGTGTTTCAGCTGCATCAGTTTCTCGACCGGTTCGCGATGGGTCTTACGGTTGCCGTTGTTGCGCTCGCACTCACAGATCGCGGGATGGACCTGTTTCAGATTTCGCTTCTCTTCGGGGTCTACTCACTCACGACGATGGCGATGGAACTGCCGTTCGGCGGTCTAGCTGACAGTATCGGACGAAAGCCGGTTTTTCTGGCGGCCATCGTCGCCAGTCTGATGTCGCTGGCCTTGTTCCTGTCTTCAAGCGATTTCTATGTTCTGGCAGTGTCCTTTGCCTTCATCGGGTTCGGGCGCGCCCTGCGGTCGGGCACGCTCGATGCATGGTTCGTGGAGACATTCAAAGCCACTGCACCGGGCGTGGATGTCCAGCCTGCGCTCGCCAAGGCGCATTGGGCCAATGCGATGGGCCTCGCCCTTGGCGCTGTCCTCGGCGGTCTGCTGCCTGATGCTTTCGGTTCGATCGCACAGAGGCATGGGTTCAGCATCTATGATGTTTCTTACGCGGTGAGTTTTGGTGTCATGCTATGCGTGTTTCTATTTACGCTTTTGGCCATTGTGGAAAAACCGCACCCGCTGAACTCCAGGGCCCTCAAACAAGGGTTCGCCAGCGTACCTGGGGTGGTCAGAGACGCGGGTCTTCTCGCGCTGAGACACCCAATGCTTTCGGTTCTGCTGGCCGCGTTGGCCCTGTTTCTGATGGCGACCAATCCGGTCGAGGTGATTTGGCCCACATATGCCAAGCCCATGCTGGAAGACGGCTTCGCGAACACGGCGATCGGTGCTCTGACCGCGACCTACTTTTTCTCAATCGCTTTTGGTGCGTCACTGTCTCCGCGCATAAGCCGCATCTTCAAACGCCGCCACGCCGTGACCCTTTCCGTGATCTTTGCCTGCCTCGCGGTGTTTCAAATCGCATTGGCGATGCAGGATGAAATCGTCGGATTCGTGGTGGCGTTTATCCTCTTCTCAATCACGCTCGGAGCGAGTGAGACACCTGCCAGCAGCATTCTTCACACCTTTGTCGAAGACCGCCAGAGGTCAACCATGCTATCATTAAGGTCGCTCATTCAACAGCTTGGGGGCGCGTTGGGACTTTTCCTGACAGGAGCCGTCGCCGAAGTTTACTCCACCCCTGTGGCGTGGAGTGTTGGTGCAGCGTTTCTTCTCATCGCGGTGATGCTGACCGGAGTGTTGGCTCTCCGTATGAGAGCAACAAACCGATCAGATAGCTGACGGCGGGCCGCCCTCAACCGCACCGCACCCCGATTTGGCAAACCAATGGCATTCGGGGGGCCAGCCCCCCAATCCCCCCGGGATATTTTCAAAACAAGGAAGGGGCCCGTAACCGGTTGTTAACCATAAGGAGAGAGACTGGATATGCGGTACAGGCTGGGAAGCCGATGACCGCAAACGAGGAAGGCCCCCGGCTCCGTCTGGGGGCTGACCCTCATGTCCCCCGCTTTGCGCAGGCGTCTTCCAGACCGGTCGCAAATTTCTCCCGAACGCACGTCGTCGTTTTCCCTGGTCGAACCGCGCGGGACGACCCTCTTCAAGGGCGGGAAAAGGTGAAGACCAGGTTAACAGGACTTCGTTTGCCGTTTTTTAACAATGGCTTAACTGTACTTATCAACCTTGATAATCCCGGCCCGCCTAGTCCTCGCTCACCTGTGCCACCCGTGTGCCTGCCTTCGAGGTCGTCACCACACCCAGCGATTTCAGCTTGCGGTGCAGCGCCGAGCGTTCCATGCCCACGAAGCTCGCCGTCCGGCTGATATTGCCCCCGAAGCGGTTGATTTGCGCCATCAGGTATTGCCGCTCGAACAGCTCCCGCGCCTCGCGCAGCGGCAGCGTCGTGAGTGAGGCTGACAGGCTCATCTCTTCATCCGTCGCGGGTGCCTCGGTCTGCCCCGGCAGGTCTCGCGCCTCGATCGGGCCATCGCCCTCGCCCAGGATCAGCACCCGCTCCACCACGTTCTTGAGCTGGCGCACATTGCCCGGCCACGACATCGTTTGCAGCATCGCCGCCGCGTCGTCCCCCAGCTTGCGGGCCGCCATGCCCTGTTCTCGGTTCAGCAGGTCGATGAAATAGCGGGTCAGTTCCGGGATATCCTCACGCCGATCCTCCAGCGCGGGCACGTCAATCGGCACGACGTTGAGCCGGTGATAGAGCTCCTCGCGGAACCGTCCGGCGGCGATTTCTTCCTGCAGGTTCCGTGTGGTCGACGAAATCACCCGCAGATCCACCCGCACCTTGGCCGTGCCACCGACGCGGGTGAAGGACTGATCCACCAGCACGCGCAGGATCTTGGATTGTGTGCCAAGGGGCATATCGGCCACTTCATCGAAGTAGATCACGCCGCCATGGGCTTGCTCCAGAAGGCCCTGCTCCACCCCGCGCTGCTGGCTCTCGCGGCCAAACAGCACCTCCTCCATGTGGTCGGGCTGGATCGACGCCGAGGAGACCGTCACAAAGGGCGCATCCGCCCGGTTTGAATTGGCATGCACGTAGCGCGCCGCCACCTCCTTGCCGGATCCCGGGCCGCCGGTCAGCATCACGCGGCCATTGGATTTCGTCACCTTGTCAAGCTGCCCCTTGAGGGTCCGAAAGGACGAGGACGAGCCGATCATGTCCGTCGAGCGCGTGTCCTGCCGCCGCAACGCCGTGTTCTCCCGCCGCAAACGCGAGGTTTCCATCGCCCGTTTGATGACCACCATCAACTGATCGATGTTGAACGGCTTCTCGATGAAGTCATAGGCGCCCTGTTTGATCGCCGCGACCGCGATCTCGACATTGCCGTGGCCCGAGATGATCACCACCGGCACGTCCGGATTGTCGCGCTTCACATGGCCCAGGATATCGATCCCGTCCATGTTGCTATCCTTGAGCCAGATATCGAGGATCATCAGCCCCGGCGCGCTCTTGTTCAACTCGGCCATGGCCTCGTCGGAATTGCCCGCCATCCGGGTAGAAAACCCCTCGTCTTGCAGGATATCCGAAATCAGTTCACGGATGTCGCGTTCATCGTCGACGACCAGAATATCGCTCATCACATCTCTCCTTGCGCGGCCGGGGGCCTGTCGGGCAATCGGGGTAAGGTAATGCGGGCCATCGCACCGCGATGGGCGCCGTCGCTGAACGGCTCCGCATCCAGAAGCTCCAGCGTTCCGCCATGCTCTTCAATGATCTTCTTGACGATGGGCAGGCCAAGGCCGGTGCCCTTGTCGCGGGTGGTGACGTAGGGTTCGAACAGTTTCGCACGGTCTGGCGGCAGGCCGATCCCGTTATCGGAGATGTCGATCTGCACCGTGTCATCGAAGGTTTGCAGATCGACATGAAGCTCGCCAACATGATCGTCAGGCGCGCCTTTTTCTGTCAGGGTTTCAATAGCTTCCCCGCCATTCTTCAACAAGTTTGTCAGGGCTTGGCCGATCATGGTAGCGTCGACCTCCGCCATGATTGCGCGGTCCGGAATATCGGTCTTGAACCGGATGTCCGGTTGGCCCGCGCGCTGCAACATCACAGCATTGTTCAACAGTTGAACTATATCCTCCGAGCGCGTTTCGGGCTCCGGCATACGGGCGAATTTCGAGAACTCGTCCACGATACGGCGCAGGTCGTTGGTCTGCCGCACGATCACTTCGGTCATCTGTGCAAGCGACGCCTGATCATCGGCCTCCAACTTCTTGGAAAACTTGCGATTCACCCGTTCGGCCGAAAGCTGGATCGGCGTCAGGGGGTTCTTGATTTCGTGGGCGATGCGGCGGGCGACGTCGCCCCAGGCGGCCATGCGCTGCGCGCTGACAAGCTGCGTGACGTCGTCGAAGGCCACAACGTAGCCCTCCAGCTCGTCATTCAGGTTGCGCCGGGTCGCCATGCGCACCAGCAGGCTCTCCTGCTTGCTGCCACGGGTCAGCTTGATCTCTTCTTGCACCGCTTCGCCCGAGGAGGCCGTCAACCGTTCGAACAGGGGCGCGAATTCGGGAACCGCGGCCTCAAGGGTCAATCCGCTGTCGCGTTGTTCCACCATTGACAGCAAGCGGATGGCCGAGCGATTCATGAAGTCCACGCGGCCCGATTGGTCCAGCCCGATCACCCCCGCGGTCACCGATGACAGCACCGAATCAAACAAACGGCGGCGCTCTTCCGTCGCCGCGTTTTGCTCTACCAGCGTATCGCGCTGGCCCTTCAACTGCCGGGTCATCTGGTTGAACAGCCGCCCCAGCATGGCGATTTCATCGTCAGAGGTTGTTTCGGGCACCCGCACATCGAGGTCGCCTTGCCCGACCCGCTGCGCCGCCCCGGCCAGCCGTCCCACAGGCCGTGACAGACGCTCGCCGAAGCTGAGCCCGGCCCAGATCGCCGCGAGGATCATCAGGGTGGCGAAACCGAGATACAGAAGGGCAAAATCGAACAACAGCCGGCCGCGATCGGCCTCCACCTGCCGGTAGAGGAGCACGGTCTGCTCCGTCTCATCGAGAAGCGCGATGATCTGGCCGTCGACCTCCCGGCTGATATACAGATACCGATCCGGGAACGCCGCGAGACGGAAGAGTGCGCGGAATTCGTTCTGTTCGCGATCCTCGCTCAGGACAACTTCGCCCTCGGCGGCCAGTGCCAGGTCGGCGTCGCTTGGCCGGTCATAATCGAACAGGTAGGATCGCTCGCCCCGCGCGCGGATCTCTCCACCGCCATCGATCACGAAGGCCTCGCGCAACCCGCGCTGGATCTGTCCCTGTCCCTGGCTGAGGACCTGACGCAAGTCGCCGTCGGACAGGAACGGCGCGGCGCGGCGGTTGAGGTTCAGAAACGCCGCCAAGGCGCGGACATCTTGCTCCAGATCGTCCCGATGCTCCTGCTGGTAGGCCACCGCGGCATCCACGGAATTGCCAAGTGCTGTGGAGACCCGGTCCGAAAACCACCCCTCAAGGCCCATATTCACCGAAAGCGTCGCCAGAACCGCAACAACCACCGTCGGCACCAGCGCCACGACCCCGAAAATCGCCGTCAGACGCAGGTGCAGGCGGGAGCCCGCAGATTGCGCCCGGCGTGACGCGACGATGCGCGCCACCTCCCGCAGGACAAGCGTGGCGACGACAAGGATATAGACCAGATCGGCGAGGACGATGAGGCGCAGGCCGGGGCTATCGGCCACCTCGGCCAGGGGCCCGAGCGCCAGAAAGGTGGCCAGCGCCAGAACCGGCGCCAACACTACAAGACCGACGGTGCCGATGCTGCGCAACCGCTTGTTGCGGCGCAGCTGGCCCAAACGGTCCAGAAATGGCTGCTTGTCGCCCATTCCGCGGGCGGGCTCGTCCACCACTCGCATCCCCCAAATCACTCGCTTTATCGGCCTGACAGAACCGACGCGCCCGGGAGCCTGTTCCCGAAACGCCACGTGACTGTTGCGAGTTTACATCAACTTGCGGCGCCGTGTCACGCGGATATCCAGATCCGTGATCTTTTTGCGCAAGGTATTGCGGTTGATCCCAAGAAGGTCCGCACATTTAGCCTGATTTCCGCCGGTCGCGTCCAGTGCGATCTCGATCAGCGGCATCTCAACTTCCCGCAGGATCCGTGTGTAGAGGCCGGGGGCAGGAAGCACGCCACCATGCAGATCAAAGTAACGTCGTAAGTGCTTGGCAACGCTACCGGAAAGCTTTTCGCCCTCCCCGCCACCACCGATCAGCGGCTCGATGGCGGGCTGGCTTCCGAGGACGGATTCAACCTCTGCCCGGGAGATCTCTTCAACCTGTGCCGTGACGGTCAGGCGGCGAATGGTGTTCTCCAATTGCCGCACATTTCCGGGCCAGGAATAGGCGCGGATCAGGTCCATCGCATCGTCGGAAAACCGCCGAATGGCGGCCCCGTCGCGCTCGGCCCGTGCCAGAAAATGCGTGGCGAGAAGGGGGATGTCGTCCACCCGCTCGCGCAAGGACGGCACTGCAATGCCGACGCCGCCAAGGCGATAGAACAGGTCCTGCCGGAACCGGCCTTCCTCCATCTTCTCCATCAGATCCTTCTGGGAACTGGCCATGATGCGCGGGCTGGTACCGGGCATCGCATCGAGCATCCGCACGATCTTGGCCTGGGCATCTTCGGAGAGGTCACCCACCTCGTCAAAGAGGATCGAGCCACCCTTGGCGCGGCTCAGGATCATCGACGGCCCGTCAGCCCCTTCCAGATCGGGCGCGGAGGCGACCACGAACGGTAGCGTGCGGCGGTCGGAGAAATCGTGGATGGCGCGCGCGATCAGGCTTTTGCCGGTGCCGCTTTCGCCGGTGATCAGAACCGTCAGATCGGTGTTCATAACCCGCGCCACCAACCGGTATAGCGCCTGCATCACCGGCGTACGCCCCACCAGCGGCAGATCCTCGCCCTCGCCCGCGCGCGCCGTGTCATCGGTTGGTCTGGGCGTTGTCTGCACGCGCCGCTTCTGATCCAGCGCCCGGGCCGCCCGCTTCATCAGATCGGGCAGATCGAAGGGTTTGGGCAGGTAATCGTAGGCGTCCTTTTCGGTGGCCTGGATCGCCGTCATGATGGTGTTTTGCGCCGAAATGATGATCACCGGAAGGCCCGGGCGGCGCTCGGTGATCTGCGGCAGCATATCAAGGCCGTTTCCGTCGGGCATGACGACGTCGGAGATCACCAGATCGCCTTTCCCCTCCTCGACCCAGCGCATCAGCGTCATCAGTGACGAGGTGGCATGGACCTTGCACCCCGCGCGGGTCAGCGCCTGGGTCAGAACGGTGCGGATGGTGCGGTCGTCATCAGCGACAAGAACGGTGCCGTCCATGGGTCAGATGCCTTTCCAGAGAGTGTCTTGTGGCGCCCGGTTGGGCGGGGCCCCGTGTCGTATCGACCACGTCATTGCAGCGGTTCCTTCGGCGCAATCGGCAGGGAGATCCGGAACGCCGTCCGGCCCGGCACGCTGTCGACCGAGATCCAGCCATCATGATCCGCAACGATTTTGGAGATCAGCGCGAGGCCCAGTCCGGTGCCGTTTTCGCGGCCCGAGATGAACGGCTCGAACACGTCGGGCGCGATATCAGGCGGGATGCCGGGGCCATCATCAATCACCTCGATCTGTAACGGCACAGCCCCGCCCGACCCGTCGCGGCGTCGGACCTTGAGGGACAATTCGTAAAATGTGCGCAGGCGGATCGTGCCACCCTCCGATCCAGCCTCGGCGGCGTTCTTCAGGAGGTTCAGGATCACCTGCAGCAATTGGTCGGAATCAGCCCAGGCGGATGGCAGGGACGGATCGTATTCATCCTCTATCTGCATGTGGGCGGCAAAGCCGAGCGCGGCCGATTTGCGGGCGCGGTCAAGGACATCGTGGATATTGACCGCGCGGCGATCCGGCGGGCGGACATTGCCGAAATCCTCGACCTGTTCCAGCAATTTCAGAACCCGGCGCGTCTCGCCGACAATCAGATCGGTCAATTCCCGATCCTCGGGCCCGGCATTCATCGAAATCAGCTGTGCCGCGCCGGTAATGCCGGCCAGTGGGTTCTTGATTTCATGGGCCAGCATCTCGGCCATGCCGATGGCCGATTTCGCCGCGGATTTGGACGACAGCGCGCGGTCCAGCTTGCCCTGAAGCTCCCGGTTCTCAAGGAGCACCAGCACGTGATCAGGTTTGTCGGCCAGCCCGGCAATCTGGACATCGCAGGTGACGGGCTTGCGGCTTCCGGTGCCGACATCGACTGCATTCACAAAAAGCGGGGCGCGGGCGGAGCGGACGCGGGCGAAGCTGTCTTCCAGGGGCGCATCTACAAAGATCTTGTCCCAGACCGGGTGGCCCTCAAGCGATTTGGCCGACGCGTTCAGGAACGTTTCACCGGCGGGGTTCACGTCGCGGATCAGGTCCCGATCATCGAGGATCAGCGCGGGGATCGGCAAGGACGCCCAGAGTGCATCGGTCCATTGGGTCATGCGGCGGCCATTTCCGGGGCGCGGGCCAGCGCCTCGGGCAGCAGGGCCAGAACGGCACGCGGATTCTGCTCGGTCAGGACGCGTTTGCGCAGGTCGGCGGGCGTGCGGGCCGTGTCCATGTACCAGCCCAGATGCTTGCGCGCGACGCGGCCGCCAAGGTCCGCGCTGTAGAAGGCCAGCATGTCCTCGTAGTGGCGCGCGACCATCTCGACAAAGGCGCTGCCGGTTGGGATTGTCGGGTCCGCCGCGCCAAAGAGCGTCGCGCCGATTTCCGCCAGCAGCCACGGCTGGCCCTGGATGCCGCGCCCGACCATCACGCCATCAGCCCCGGAACAGCGGAGCGCCTGGGCCGCGGCGGGCGCATCGGTGATATCGCCATTGGCGATGACGGGGATCGATACCGCCGCCTTGATCGGCCGGATGCCGGGCCAATTGGCGGTGCCCTTGTAGAATTGGCACCGGGTCCGGCCATGGATCGTGATCATCCGGATGCCCGCTGCCTCCGCGCGTCGGGCCAGCGCGGCGGCGTTCAGGCTGTCGTCGTCCCATCCCAATCGCGTCTTGAGCGTCACGGGCACGTCCACCGCGCCCACAACCGCCTCGATAAGGTGCAGCGCGTGGTCGAGATCGCGCATGAGCGCGGACCCGGACAGGCCGCCCACGACCTTCTTGGCGGGGCACCCCATGTTGATGTCGATGATCCGTGCGCCCTGCCCTTCGGCGATCCGCGCGGCCTCGGCCATCCAATGGGCCTCGCGCCCGGCCAGTTGCACGGCGGTGGCCTGTTCGCCAAACCCAAGCTCGGCCCGCGCCCGGACAGAGGCTTTCGCCTCCACCATCTCCTGGCTCGCCACCATTTCGCTCACGACGAGCCCGGCGCCGAAGCTGGAAACCAGCCTGCGAAACGGCAGATCCGTGATCCCCGCCATCGGCGCAAGCAGGACCGGCGGGTCCAGCGGGATATCGGCGAGGGTGAGGGCCAACGTGCTTAATCCTTGTGCAGTCCCGTTGGAGATACGTCGCAAGCCCGGGGATGACAAAGGCAAGCCCCCGGCATTCTGCGCAATTCCGGGCGATTGCACAATAATAAGGCATTGCGCCCAGAAAAGCATCGCACCCCATACGCGATTGTGCGCCCGGGTCCGGTCGCCTATCACCGGACTCATGGTTGATGCGATCCCAAAAGCTCCCAAAACCGCCGCCCTGATCGTGGCCGCTGGCCAAGGCGTGCGGGCGGGCGGCGAGCGGCCCAAGCAATGGCAGGAGATTGCGGGAAAAACCGTTGTGGATTGGTGTGTTGCAGCCTTCGACACGCATCCTGGGGTCGATATGATCGCGCTGATGGTGCGGCCCGATGTGGACCCCGTCCTTTGGCCTGAGGAGGGGCAGACACCGCTTGTGATCGCCCATGGCGGCGAGACACGCGCGGCCACGGTGCGGGAGGGGCTGCAACTGTTGCAAGACGCGCAGGTGGAGCGGGTGCTGATCCACGATGTGGCCCGCCCCGGTGTGCCCGTTGCGGTGATCGATGCGGTTCTGGAGGCGCTGGAAGCGCATCCCGGCGCGGCGCCTGCCCTTGCCGTCACAGACGCACTCTGGCGCGGCGAGGCGCTTGTGAGCGGCACCCAGGATCGCAGCGGCCTCTGGCGCGCGCAGACCCCGCAGGGCTTCGATCTGGCCGCGATCGTGGCGGCCCATGGCGCGTTTGACGGCGACCCCGCCGATGACGTGGAAGTGGCCCGGGCCGCCGGCCTCGACGTCGCGATTGTGCCCGGCGACGAGGCCAACCTGAAGATCACCGGCCCGGCGGATTTCGCGCGGGCCAAAGCGGTGCTGAAAGGAAACATCATGGATATTCGCGTGGGCAACGGGTTTGACGTGCACCGGTTTGGCCCCGGCGACCATGTGATACTGTGCGGCGTGGCCGTGCCCCATGGGCGCGGCCTTCAGGGCCATTCCGATGCGGATGTGGGCCTGCACACGGTGACCGATGCGATTTACGGCGCGCTGGCCGAAGGGGATATCGGCACCCATTTCCCGCCCTCCGATCCGCAATGGAAAGGCGCGGAGAGCCACATCTTCCTGACCCACGCGGTGGAGCTGGCGGCCTCCAGAGGGTTCGCGATCTCGAACGCCGATCTGACGCTGATTTGCGAGCGGCCCAAGATCGGCCCGGTATCGGGCGCCATGCGCGCCCGGTTGGCGGAGCTGTTGCGGATCGAGGTCGGGCGCGTATCGGTCAAGGCCACCACCTCCGAACGTCTGGGCTTCGCGGGCCGGGAAGAAGGCATCGCCGCCCTGGCCAATGTGACGCTGGTGAAGCCATGACGCGGCTGATCGCGACTGTCGCCGGTGTCGGCCTGCTGCATCCCGCACCGGGGACATGGGGCAGCCTGGTGGGCCTGGGCCTGGGTATTCTGATCCATATGGCGGGTGGGTTTGTCGCCCTGCTCCTTGCGACGCTGCTGGTCACTGGGGTCGGCTGGTGGGCGGTAAACGCGGAAGTGGGCCAGAGCGAGGAGGACCCCTCGGAATTCGTCATCGACGAGGTGGCCGGGCAATGGGTGGCCCTCTGGCCGGTCTCGCTTGGTGCGGCGCTGACGGGCTCGGACATCCTGGCGCTTTATCCCGGCCTGATCGCCGCGTTCCTGGCCTTCCGCGCCTTCGACATCCTGAAGCCAGGCCCGGTCGGATGGGCCGACCGCCAGCACGGCGCGTTCGGCATCATGGCCGATGACATCATTGCGGGCTGGCTGGCGGCGATGATCGTGGCGCTGTTCGCCGTTCTTGGCCATCTGGTGTTCCTGTGAGTGCGGCCGCTGTCATCGATGCGCTCCGCGCGCGGGGCTGGATGCTGGCCACGGCGGAAAGCTGCACCGGTGGGATGATCGGCGCGGCGATCACCGATGTGGCGGGGTCGTCGGATGTGTTCGACCGCGGCTTCATCACCTATTCGAACACCGCCAAGGTCGAGATGTTGGGTGTGCCGCCCGAACTGATCGACGCGCACGGCGCCGTATCGGAGGAGGTGGCGGCCTCCATGGCCGTGGGTGCGGCCGCGATGGCGCGCGCGAATGTCGCCGTCTCCGTCACCGGCATTGCGGGGCCCGGCGGATCCGAGCACAAACCCGAGGGGCGCGTGTGCTTTGGGTTGAGCGTGGCAGACAACACGATGACGGAGACGGTCGAGTTCGGCGCAATCGGCCGGGCCGAGGTGCGCCGGGCCACCGTGGCCCACGCGCTGGCGCTGGTGCTTCAGGCTGCCAATCCAAACGCGCCCATCTGAAAAGCAAAGCACCGAAAAACCGCCCAATAAACGGGCATTCAATAAACCGCCCGCATTTTCAGCATACCTTCGCCACATCGCCTCTTTTTCCCGCGCCACGATCCCGCTTTGACGCGGAAAAACCGGGAGAGGGACAGAGATATGAATGGAGCGGATACCGCATGGATCATCGTCGCGACGGCGCTGGTTCTGTTCATGACATTGCCGGGCCTTGCGCTGTTTTACGGCGGGCTGGTGCGGGCACGAAACGTGTTGAGCGTGTTCATGCACGTCTATGCGATTGCCTGTTTGATGAGCATCCTGTGGCTGGCCTTGGGCTATTCCATCGCCTTCGGACCCGGCGAAAGCGGGTATTTCGGTGGCTTTGAGCGGGCCTTTCTGACCGGTGTGACGACAGACAGTCTGAGCGGCACCCTGCCCGAAATCCTGTTCTTCGCCTTCCAGATGACCTTCGCCATCATCACGCCGGCCCTGATCGCGGGCGCCTATGTTGAACGCATCGGGTTCGGCTTCGTGTTGTTGTTCTCGGCCATCTGGATGCTCGTGGTCTACGCGCCGGTGGTGCACTGGATCTGGGGCGGTGGGTTCCTGGCCGATGGCGGCATATTCGGCGAAATCGGTGTGCGCGACTTTGCCGGTGGCATCGTCGTCCATGAAACGGCGGGCCTTGCGGCGCTGGTTCTGGCCGTCCTGCTGGGTGCGCGAAAGAATTCCACCACGCCGCCGCACAATCCAGGCCTGGTGATGATTGGCGCGGCGATGCTGTGGGTTGGCTGGTTCGGCTTCAATGGCGGATCGCAACTGGCCGCCGATGGTGGCGCGGCCATGGCGCTGACCGTCACCCATATCTCGGCTGCCGCGGCCTCGCTCAGCTGGGGGCTTTGGGAGAAGATCAAATACGGGAAGGTGTCCCTCGTTGGCGTGGTCACGGGCACGATTGCGGGCCTTGCCTCCATCACCCCGGCCAGCGGCTTTGTCGGCCCGGTGGCCGCACTTATCATCGGATCGGTTGCCGGTATCCTATGCCAGGAGGCGGTGAACCTGATCCGCAACAAGGCCAGGATCGATGATACGCTGGACGTGTTTGCGGTTCACGGCGTGGGCGGGATCTTTGGCACCCTGATGATCATCGTGTTTGGCAGCGACGTGAGTGCCACGGCGCAACTGGGCGGGCTGGCCATCGTGGGCGTCTGGACCATCGTGATGACCTACCTGATTGCCAAAGCGGTCATGCAGATCACCCCACTGCGGGTGGATGAGGAGACGGAGGAACAGGGCCTCGATATCAACGTGCACGGGGAACGGGCTTACGACATGAGCTCGTGAAGCCTAAAGACAGAATGAAGAAACGCCCGGAACCATCTGGTTTCGGGTGTTTTTTTGGCTTGAGTTGTAATCTTGCGTCACGCGCTGGCGGCGGAGGGTCCGTACAGGTCGGCGGCGCGCGCCTCGTAGGCCCGCACAATGCGTTGCATGGCATCCATGAAGAACAGCCCCGCCGCGCCGCGCAACAGCCGGTTCTTGAACTCGAAATCCACGTGGAAATGCACGTTGCAGCCGGTCTCCGTCTCCTCGAACCGCCAGTTGGAGATCAGGTGCTTGAACGGTCCGTCGACATATTCAGTGTCGATCCTCAACTCCTCTTCCCACAACATCACCCGGCTGAGGAACTTTTCGCGGAACATCTTGAAGCCCACCACCATGTCGGCATGCATCACGGCGTGATCGTCTACCGGCTCGACCGACCGGACGCGGGTGGCGATGGTCCAGGGAATGAACTCGGGGTAGCGCTCGACGTCGGCCACCAGATCATACATCTGGCGCGCCGAATACGGCAGCGCGCGGGTTTCGGAATGGCTTGGCATCGGCCCCTTTCACCTTTTCCCTTTGGCGTCCATGTCATAAACCCGACGGGGGAAATCAAGGGATCACCGCAAGGTGAGGGCGAAATGGCGCAACCGGGTTACACTGTTGAACAAATGATCTCGGCCAAGTCGATTGCCGCCCGGATCGAGGATCTTGCCCGCGAGATCGAGGCCGAGTTCGCCGATACCGACAAGTTGGTGGTGGTGGGCCTGCTGCGCGGATCCTTCGTGTTCATCGCCGATCTGGTGCGGGAGATCGACCTGCCGGTGGAGGTGGATTTCCTTGAGGCGTCAAGCTACGGCAATTCGATGGAAAGCAGCCGCGAGGTGCGCATCCTGAAGGATCTGCGCGGCAAGATCGGTGGGCGCGACGTTCTGGTCGTCGAAGACATCGTCGATACCGGCCACACGCTGCACCATGTCGTGGGCCTCCTGAAACAGCGCGATCCGGCCCGGTTGAAAACGATTGCCCTGCTGGACAAGCCCACCCGGCGCGAGGTGGACATGCGCGCCGATTGGATCGGCTTCGAAATCCCCGATGAGTTCGTTGTGGGCTACGGTATTGATTACGCGCAACGAAACCGCAACCTGCCCTATATCGGCAAGGTCACCCCTACGGAGTGACGCGCGCTGCCCGCCGCGCGATGCCGGACATTATTTTGGCTTATGGCTGGCCGTGATCTTTGAGGGCTCGATGGCTGGTATTGAACGCAACCCCTCCTGTAGCGTCTCCGCAAAACAATATGGGGCCGCTTCATGTACAGGACAGCCGTTTCGGCAGTAGCATTGCTTTCTCTCTCGGCGGTCCCGGCCTTGGCCGGGCCGTTCGATGCGATCACGTTGGAGTATTCCGGTCACGCCATACTTGGACAATTCGAAGCCTCACTTACGGACGATGCTGACTATTTCGATGTCGAGATCGACAGCCGACTGACATTCGGCGGCGGCTTCGGGTTCGCGTTTGGTGCGGACATTACGCATGACTTCTTCGAGAATTATCGTGACGCCTACACATATTACGGCTTTTACGAGTTCTTGCCGGGCCACGAGGTTCGGGTCGGTGTATTGCCGCCCCCAACGGACAATATTGGGCCGCAAGACCGCATCGGATACTCAGAATTCATAGAGGAAAGGCTGGCATTCTTGATTCTAGAATCTTCGATCAGTAGGATTCTACATGATAATGAAGAGCCGATGATCGGCATCGGTTATCGGGGCCAGATGGGCGCATTCAATCTCGAGGCGGCCGCGCAGTTTATCGATGACCCGTTCACCGATTATGAGGTCTATTCCGTCGCCGCCTGGTATGATGGGATGACGGCGGCTGGCCTGAGCTACCGGCTTGGCGTGGGAGCCGAAAACCTGAACATACCCTCCGTCTTAAGCTTGCAGCGGTACTATGCGGGGATAAATCTGAGCTACCGCGCCTTCGATCTGTTTGTTGAGGCATCTTTTGGCGATTCAGCATTTGCGCCGGGCGAAGCAAACACAGTTGATCTCAGCCTGCGCTACACGCCAGAGGTCCTAGGCCTCGACGGGCTCGCCATAGGGGCAGATTACACAAGGTATCAGGCGACCGATGGGACGTTTGGGCAGGAACTTCTTGGTATCGGGGCGGAATACACCCATGCCTCCGGATTTGGGATTGGGGTGAGTGCGGGCCTCAGCACAGCGGGTGCCTTTACCGAAGAAGCGGTGAGCGTCGAGGCGTTCTTCCGGTTCTGAGCGGATCGGGCGCCCTCGAGTCGAATCGTGACTGGCGGGCCGGATGATTTTTCGGCAAGTGCACGCCCACCCTGCATCAGCGCACGTCAACTTGAGTTGACGTTAGGTTCCATCCGTTTACGCTTGGTGCTGAATGTCCAATTGACCCAAAGCTTTGGAGAAATCGCCGATGTCCCTTCCCAGAACTCTGATCACCGCCGCCCTTATGGGTGGCATTGCCCTGTCGTCCCTGCCCCTGACGGCCACTGCCCAGGAGCAAAATCCGGCCGTGACCGCCCGCCAGGGGCAATTCCAGATCATGGCGCTGAACATTGGTGTGTTGGGCCAGATGGCGCGCGGCAATACGGACTACGATGCCGAAACCGCCCAGGCGGCGGCCAACAACCTGCTGACGATGTCGCAGATCGACCAGCGGTTCCACTGGGTGCCCGGCACCGACAATGAAAGCATCGAAGGCACCCGCGCCCTGCCCGCGATCTGGGAAGAGGGCAGCCAGGTGATTGCAATCTGGGGTCGGTTCGGTGAAGGCGCCGCGGCGCTTGCGGAAGTGGCGGGCGACGGGCTTGACCCGATGCGCGCATCGCTTGGCCCGGTCGGGGCCGCCTGTGGCGATTGCCACGACGATTACAGGGCCGAAGAGTAACGGCGTCTTCGCGTCCTGAGACCGGGCGACGCCGGATCTGCGCCGCCTGCCCATCCTCAGCGAAGGATATGTTATGCGCCGATTGGTTCGCGCGATCATCCTGTTGGCCACAATTGGGGCATCCGCCGGCTGGGTGCTGACCCGACCCGTTCATATTACCGACGATGAGGTGGCGGCGCTGACCGGTGACGCGGCGGCCGGGGAAGCGGTCTTCTGGGCGGGTGGCTGCGCGTCTTGCCATGCGGCGGAAGATGCCAGCGGCGAGGCGCGATTGATACTTGGCGGCGGGCAGGCCTTTCCCAGTGATTTCGGGACGTTCCGCGCGCCCAACATTTCGCCGGATCCAACCCAAGGGATCGGCGATTGGTCCCTAGCGCAATTCCTGACCGCGATGCAAAACGGGATCAGCCCCGAGGGTCAGCACTATTACCCCGCCTTCCCTTATACGGCATATCGGCTGGCGGATCGTCAGGATCTGGCGGATCTCTTCGCCTTCATGCAGACGCTTCCGGCCTCCGATCAGGCCTCCCTGCCCCATGATGTCGGATTTCCGTTTTCGATCCGCCGGGCGGTGGGGCTTTGGAACGTGCTTTATCTGCGCGATGAGTTTGTCGTGACCAGTGATCTGACCGAAGAAGAGGCGCGGGGGCGCTATCTGTCTGAGGCACTGGCCCATTGCGGCGAATGCCATACGCCGCGCGGCGCCTTGGGGGCCGTGGATCGCAGCCGGTGGTTGCAAGGCGCCCCCGCACTCACCGGCCGAGGGACGATCCCGGCGCTGACCCCCGATGAACTGGATTGGTCCGCCGATGAAATCGCGGCCTATCTCAATGACGGTTTTACCCCGACATTCGACGCCGCGGGGGGGCATATGCGGTCGGTCATTGCGAATCTGGCCAATCTCGATGAAGCGGACCGTGCGGCCATCGCGGCCTATCTTGGCCGCCTGCCCCCGTCAGATACCGCACCTTAACGGGCCGGCCACGCAGCGCTGCTAGATCGGGGCACGGTGAGGCAAGGCGGTCCTGGCGACACTTACTTCGTCATTGCCCCGATCTAGCAGCGCTGCGTGGCCGACATCGGGGCGGGTTCCGGATGGGGGTCACGCCCGCGAAATAGGGGCCTCCCTAGAACTGCGCCAACAACTCGATGCTGCGGGCAATCGCCGCCCGTCGGTCGGCCTCCGGTAGGTCTTGGGCGATATCCGAGCAATTCTGGCGATACTCCAGTTGCGTCTCGCGGCTCTCCTCGCGCTCCGAGCTGAAATAGCACCAGGCCAGCCCTTCCACCGGGTCGGCGGGCGCTTTGGTTGTGTCGATCAGGATATAGGCGAGGTTCTGGGCGCCGAGTGTATGCCCACGCTCCGCCGCGCGTTGATAAAGATGGGCTGCCCCAAAGATATCGACCGGGCCGCCCAATCCCTGCTGCAACATCACGCCCAGATCGTTCATCGCGCCGATGTCACCCTCTTCGGAGGCATAGGTCAGCAGGCTGCGCGCCGTGTCGTAATCGACCGGACCGCCAACACCGTCCCAATGCAGGTAAGACAGTTGCACCGAGGCGTCGAGATTGCCCGCCTCGTGGGCAAACCCGAACAGAGCACGCGCACGTACCCCGTTATCGGGCACGTCCGGCTCTCCATCCACCAACAGATCGGCCATGTTCACGTGGGACCAGGTATCCTGCAACGCGATGCCGCGCTCGAACCAGGTGGCCGCAGTCACCCGGTTCGCGGGCACGCCGGTCGCCCCGTAAGCATAGAGCAGACCCAGATCGTTGGCCGCCGCACCATCGCCCAGATCGAAAGAGCGTTGGTACATCGCGATGGCGCGTGGCACATCCTCGGGCCCGCCCAGGCCGAATTCCAGCATGTAGCCAAGGAGCCGCATCCCGCGGGCATTGTCCAACTGCACGGCCCGTTCGGCCCATTGACGGGCCAGCACATCATCAACTGGAAGGCCCTCGCGGCCATTGAGGTAGAGATTGGCAAGGTTGGCGGCCGCATTCGGCTCATCCCGATCCGCCGCAGATTCGTAGAGCTGCACGATGCGCCCCCAATCGGGTGGGCCCAGAAGACCGCTTTCCAGAAGCAGGGCGTAGTTGTTCTGGCCAAATTGGCTGCCGCCCTCGATGGCTTGCAAATAGAGCTGTTCGGCGCGGGGCGCATCCACCGCCTGCCCCAGCGAGCCGTGGTGATAGATGCGGCCAAGGTTGTTCAGCCCGGCGGCGGAGCCAAGTTCGGCCGCCTGGGTGTACAGCGCGAGCGCCTGGGCCTCATCCCGCGGCAAGCCGCCCACTCCGTCTTCGAACATGGTCGCCATCAGGTTGATCGCATCGGGGTTCCCGGCATCGGCCAATGGCCGGGCGATCTCAACGGCGCGGGCGAAATCATCGGCCCTGTAGGCCGCACGTGCATCGTCCACGGTCTGGGCCGCCAGCGGCAGGGCGAGACAAAGGGCAAGGCCAGTGGCCAGGATGCAATTCTGGGGGCGGATCATTGACGGACACCTATCGGCAAGGGGGGACGAATGGGGTTCCCGCCGAGCCTAGCGCAGCATCGCCGCGGGGCGAAGTCCGGTTTTCCTTAGGCGTGGCCGAGCTTTGCAAGCCTGTTGTCGCGCAGCCGCGCGAAATCATCGCCCGCATGGTAGGACGAGCGCGTGAGTGGCGTCGCCGACACCATGAGGAAGCCCTTGCCCCAGGCGGCCTTCTCATATCCGGCAAATTCCTCGGGCGTCACGAACCGGTCCACCGCGTGGTGTTTCGGCGTCGGTTGCAAGTACTGGCCGATGGTCAGGAAATCGATATCGGCGGCGCGCATATCATCCATCACCTGCATGACCGCCTGACGGTCTTCGCCGAGCCCCACCATGATGCCGGATTTGGTGAAGATCGTGGGATCCTGTTCCTTGACCCGCTGCAACAGGCGCAGCGAGTGGAAATAGCGCGCGCCGGGGCGGACCTCGGGGTAGAGGCCGGGTACCGTTTCGAGGTTGTGGTTGAAGACGTCGGGCTTGGCCTGCACCACGATATTCAGAACCTCATCAGGGGCCTTGATGAAATCGGGCGTCAGGATCTCGATTGTGGTGCCAGGGGCGCGGTGGCGAATGGCGCGGATCGTCTGGGCGAAATGCTCGGCCCCACCATCGGAGACATCATCACGGTCCACCGATGTGATGACCACGTGCTTGAGGCCAAGTTTCTGGACGGCGTCGGCCACCCGGCCCGGCTCAAACGCATCAAGCGGCTCCGGCGGTTTGCCGGTGGCGATGTTGCAAAAGGTGCAGGCCCGCGTACAAACCTCGCCCATGATCATCATCGTGGCGTGGCCCTGGGACCAGCATTCGCCGACATTGGGGCAGCCAGCCTCTTCACATACGGTCGTCAGCTTGTGATCGCGCATGATCTTGGCGGTGGATTTGTAGCCTTCCCCCACGGGGGCCTTAACGCGAATCCAGGACGGCTTTTTGGGCTGAGGATTGTCCGGGCGGCGCGCCTTTTCGGGGTGGCGCTGTTCGGGGATCTTCAGATCGCGCATTTCGGTCAAGCTCCGGCCATGTCGTTACCGAGTATGTAGCGCTTCGAAGGCGTTACGTCACCCTTGGGAAACGGCACAGCCGGGTTGCACCCGATGCAACCCGCGCCGGTGGGCGGGAATAGTGGTTGGGCCAAAAAAGGGAGGCGCAATCATCGCGCCTCCCCCTACCTAACCAATCATTGCCGCCTTAGGGCGCTGAAACCGATACGCCATCCTCGCCACCGACGCCGACATCCACTCCGTCATCGTTGGCGGTGGCATCGGCCACCGTTCCCTCAGCGTCGTCCTCACCCAGCACTTCGGCGTCGACCAGAGGATTCCCTTCGGCATCAACCGCGGTGCCATCATCGGCGACGCCAGCCGTCACCGCATCTTCACCGGCAGCGTCCGCGTCTGCGGTCACGCCATCGGATCCGACATCGGCCTCGACATCCGCGACGCCTCCATCGGCGACATCGGCATCGACATCCAGAAGCTCGCCATCATCGCCGATGGCGTCGGCTTCAACATCCGCGATGCCGCCATCGCCAGCGGGATTCTCCACCTCTGCATCAACAGCGGCGGCGCCGCCCTCTGTCGTGTCGCCGGGAACAAGGTCTTCCATCGCAGCCACTTCAGCCGACATTCCGGCGTCGGAGAAAATGGCGATACAGGCCGCCTGCACCTCCGGTCTCAGCAGTGTCTGATCAATGGTCAAAAGCTCCTGACATTGTTCAAGGTCCACAATGGGCTGAGCCTGGACGGCTGTCCCGGTCAGGGCGGCGCAGGTTGCCAGACCTGTCGCAGTGGTTCGAATCGTGCGTGCGGTGATATGCATCGTGTCATTCCTTATCGGATGAAGATGAAGCGGTCCCGGCGTGCCCCGGGACCTGGCAAATCAACGCGTCAACAAACTGTTTCGTTCCCCGTCGACCCGACCCGAGGCAACTCGCGACGCCCTCTGCCGCGGCAAAAAGCCGGGGCATCGCGCCACCCCGGCCATTCAGTTTTGCCTGCAATTGTCTTCGCAGAAAGCCGATCAGCAGCTTACCCTGGCGGCTGCCGCCATTGTCCCGATATGACGGATCAGTCCTTGAGGGCCGGTACGAAGCCGTAGCGATCTTCGTAGTGCTGCAACAGGCGCTGCAATCCGATCTTGAGGACAACCTTGCCCGACCGCGCCGACCATCCAAGGCGCTTTTCGGCGCATTCGAGCCCTTCGAGGAAACAGCAGACCCGCATCACGACATCCCCCAGCCCCGGCCCCAAGGCATCCAGCGCCTCGGATACGCGTTTACGCGCATCAAGCGGGCCTTCGCCAATGCCCCCATCCGTAAGGAAACCGCCGCGATCGCCGCCGGTCAGGAACCTGTCCCAGTTCTGACCCACGCGCGGACCCATCTGAGCGCGTTCGAAATCTTCGCGCAGGCGCTCACCGGCCTGCACAAGCTCCATGTTCAGGAACGGTTTGCCATCCGGCCCCTTGCGGCGGGCAAGGCCCGCCAGAGGGCATTCCGCCAGGTTGACCCGCAAGGTCGTCTTGGCCCCGTTTTCGCCGGACACATTGCGCTTGCCCCAGGTCGCATGCTGGCCCTGGAAGGGGCTGTGCGCCTCGGCAAAGCCCGCATTGCCCAGACGGCGCTTGCGGTCTTCCTCCAGAAGCCGCTTCAGCGCCGATTTACCGGCCCCCGTGATCCCGTAGCGCGCGATGCGGCCCTGTTTGAGGCAGGAAATCCAGTCCTTTACTGCAAAGGCCTGGGCGATGCGGCGATCCAGCACCGCGGTACGCGTTTGGTCCCCGTCGGGGCCTTCCCGCAGGACAACCGCCTTGTCCATATCCTGGGCCACTGCCAGAACCGCCCCGGTTTCGCACAGGCGGCGCAAGATGCGGCGCGCCTCGCGGGTGATGAGTGATTCGTCGTCCAGTGGCGTCCGTATTGGGGCCGTCATGCGCCAGGTCTCCTTGCAAATGGCTATGGTGTGATCGCGAGGTGCGCTGGCTGTCTCGGCCAGTGTGCTGAGGGCCTCATCCACCAGCGGGTCGTCGCGCCGCGCTTCGATCTGACGGACCCGCCGACAGATGGTGGAGGGGGCCTGCCCCGTTGTCTTTGCAATGTCTCTGAGCGAGCGGCCGGCGGCCACATGAGCAAGGTACTGCTGCGTGGCCTCGGGCACCCAGCGCGGAAGAGGGTTGGGATAGGCGGAAGCGGCAGAAGCAGTGTCAGTCATGGCCAGAGGCCTCGCGGTTTTTGCAAATGAACGCCTGCGAAATTCCGCCGTATTGATTACTGAATGGTTAAAATCTGTGGATAAGTCGAAAATTGTTTCGTTTCCGTAAACAATCTCCGGGGGTGCGGACGGGCGGCGGGATGTGGCGCAACGCCCGACGCGGCGGGGGCAAAGTGAACGCCTCACGGACACAAATCGGGGCAAGACAATGACGGATCTGACAACACATCTTTCGCATATGCGCCGCCCGGGCCTTCTGGTGCGCGCGGCAACGATGGCGTGCGAAACAGGCGATGCGCATCGCCGCGCCAAGCGGCGGCCGATGACAAAACTTCTCGCCGAAGAGGAGATGCTGAACGCGGCCCGTCTGGGCGGGGGCATGGGCTATTCCCCAACGCGCCACGTTCAGGTCATGAGTGCGATTCTCGCCGCCGCGCGGGCGGTGAATTAACCCTTGGCGTGATGCCGGGCGCAGCGCGGCTTATCAGGCGGACCTGCCAATGGCGGCCTGAATCCCTCAGACGTCGCGACGGGCCTACCGCGCATCATCCCGCCGCGAGGCGAGGCACCGGTTCAGATGAACGCGTCGGGCGTTTCGGCCTTCTTCCGGGCGACATAGGCGCGCAATTCTTCGTCGATGGCCGGGTCGAGATGGGGCTGCTGGTAATCGCTCAACATGCGCTGCACCTTGGCAGCGGCCAACTCGTAGGTTGATCTGCTGCCTTCCTCGGACCACGTCTCATAGGGTTTGTAATCGAGCACGCCCGAGCGCCAGAACGCCGACTGGTAATTCGCCTGCGTATGCGCGCATCCCAGGAAATGGCCGCCCGGCCCAACCTCGCGCAGCGCATCCATCGCCTGCGCGTTATCATCGGTGGGAATCCCCTCGGCCAGCTTGTGCAGAATGCCAAGCTGATCGGCATCCATGACGAACTTCTCCGGGCTCGCCGCAAGGCCGCCCTCCAGCCAGCCGCAGGAATGCAGCATGAAGTTCACGCCCGCCAGAAGCGCTGCGTTGAGCGAATTTGCGGTCTCGTAAGCCGCCTGGGCATCGGGGATCTTGGAGCCGTTGAACGACCCGCCGGACCGGTAGGGCAGCCCAAGACGCCGGGCGATCTGGCCCGCGCCATAGGTGATCTGAGCGGCCTCCGGCGTGCCGAAGGTGGGGGCGCCGGAATTCATGTCGATCGACGTCACGAAGGCGCCGAAAATCGCCGGAGCGCCTGCGCGGACCAGCTGCGAATAGGCCACACCGGCCAGCCCCTCGGCCATCACCTGCGTCAACGTCCCCATGATCGAGACCGGCGCCATGGCCCCGCCCACGATGAACGGTGAAATGATCGAGGCCTGGCCCGCGGCGGCGTAGTGTTCCAACGCGCCCATCATCACGCCATCGAAGGTCAGCGGCGAGTTGATGTTGATGAGCGAGGTCATGACGGTGTTCTGATCCACCACATCCGCACCGAAGAGGATCTTTGCCATCTCGATCGAATCGAGCGCGCGGACGGGTTCGGTGACGGAGCCCATGAACGGCTTGTCGCTCAGCGACATGTGGGCGTAGAGCATATCGAGGTGGCGCTTGTTCACGGCCACGTCGGTGGGCTCGCACACGGTGCCGCCGGAATGGTGCAGCCAGGGCGACATGTAGCCGAGCTTCACGAAGGTCTCGAAATCCGCCATCGTGGCGTAGCGGCGACCGCCCGCCAGATCGTGCACGAAAGGCGGGCCGTAGACCGGCGCAAGCACGAGGTTGCGGCCGCCGATTTCCACGTCACGGGCGCGGTTGCGGGCGATCTGGGTGAAGGAGGACGGGGCCGTCTTGATCAATTCCCGGGCCAGGCCGCGCGGGATATGGACACGCTCCCCTTTCACATCGGCCCCGGCGTCGCGCCAGCGCTCGAGCGCGGCGGGGTTTTCAACGAACATGACGCCGATCTCTTCCAACACCGTTTCGGCATTGGTCTCGATGATGTCCAACGCCTCATCGTGAAGGATATCGAGATTGGGGATGTTCCGGGTGATGTACCGCGCGGTCTCGAAGCTGACTGCCGACCGGCTGGCGCGCCGCGCTGCGCCGCCGCCGCCGCGTGCCCTGCGCTTTCCGCCCGTCGCCGCCTGTTCCGCTTCGCCCATGACACCCTCCAAAGGCTGAACCCGTTGACCCCGTGATTACCTTGCTGGTGGAGGCAACCATCGGCGAATTGCGTCATGTGGGGCGCGGATGCGACATGCGGCCCCGACAACACATGGGAACCGGCGCAAGGCTGAAATCGCACGATCAACACATCAAAGGGCGTAGAACCCTTACCTGTGCGTGGCCCAAGCCGCTGCTATGGTGGACTTGCATTTGAAACGATGATCCTGGCGTGCTGATTATTTTCGCGCCGTCCGCCTCTCTTTGAAAAACAGAAGGAACGACAACATGACGTTTCGCAAAACCCTGCTTTTGACGACAATCGTATCGACTGTCCTAACCGCCCCGGCGTTTGCCAACGGCTACAGCCCCGCCCCCGCGCCGCAGCCTGTTGTCGTGGCACCTGCCGCCTTCGACTGGAGCGGTTGGTATTTCGGTGGTCATCTGGGCGGCGCCGTTGGGCAGTACACCAATAACGGCAACGTGGCGAACTTCCCCGGGGATCTGGATGGGGATCTGGACGGATTTTCCCTTGGTGTGCATGGCGGCTACGCCGTGCAGTCCGGCAACATGGTATACGGGGCCGAGGCGCATCTGGCCTTCGCCGATATCTCCGGCACCGAGGCTTGCGCCAACCCCGCGGCGCAATGCGCGGTCGATATCAACGCGCTGGCATCCTTGCGGGGACATGTCGGCTACCTGATCAATCCCGACACCTTGATCTCCGCCAATCTGGGCCTGGCCGCCGCCAATGCGAACGTCTTCGTAGATGATGGAACCGGGCCGATCGGCTCGGAAGACATCATCACCGGCCTGACCTATGGCATCGGGATCGAACATGCACTGAGCCCGAACCTGTCGCTGCGCGGCTCGATCCAGTCCTACCAGTTCCAGCCGAACGATTTCCAGACCGATATCCTCTATACCGGTGTGGATATTGATTTCCACACGATCGAAATCGGCCTGAACTACCGGTTCTGAGGGCAATCAGTCACGCGAACCCAGCGCGGATCGGCCATGGCTGGTCCACGTTTTTTCGTGCAGACCGGAACGGTTCCGGCTCGCCGGTTACCAGCCCGGCGGCTTGTCAAGGGGGCGGTTGCCCCCGCGCCGATGCGCTTTCGCCGCTGCCGCCCCTTGCACCGCCCTGCCCCGCGCCGTAATCGAAACGCCATGAGCCATGCCGCCGTCCCCGACCCCGCTAATCACGAACGCCTGCTGATCATCGATTTCGGCAGCCAGGTTACTCAATTGATCGCCCGCCGCCTGCGCGAGTTGAGCGTTTATTGCGAGATCCATCCCTATCAAAATGTCGATGACGCGTTTTTGGAGGCGTTTGCCCCCAAAGCGATCATCTTTTCCGGCGGCCCGGATTCGGTGGTGCGCGAGGGCTCACCCCGCCCGCCCAAGGCCGCCTATGGGGCCGGCGTGCCGATCCTTGGCATCTGCTATGGCCAGCAGGTCATGATGCAGGATCTGGGCGGTGAGGTGCATGGCGGCAAGATTTCCGGCGGGGGCGGCACGGCCGAATTCGGGCGCGCCTTCGTAGCGCCAAAGGGCCAGCTCGATCTGCTGACCGGCTGGTTCGGTGCCCCGGAGCAGGACGGGCGCGAGCAGGTCTGGATGAGCCATGGGGATCACGTGGCGAAACTCGCCCCGGGCTTCGAGGTGTTCGGCACCTCCGCCAACGCGCCCTACGCCATCACCGCCGATGTGGCGCGGCATTTCTATGCGGTGCAGTTCCATCCCGAAGTGCACCACACGCCCAAAGGCGCGAAACTCTACGAGAATTTCGTGCGGTTGGCCGAGTTCACCGGCGATTGGACCATGGACGCCTACCGCGAACAGGCGGTCGAGGCGATCCGGGCGCAGGTGGGCGACAAGAAGGTTATCTGCGCGCTGTCGGGCGGTGTGGATTCCTCCGTCGCCGCTGCGCTGATCCATGAAGCGGTCGGGGATCAGCTGACCTGCGTGTTTGTCGATCACGGTTTGCTGCGGCTCGATGAGGGCGAAGAAGTTGTGGGCATGTTCCGCGATCACATGAACCTGCATGTGATCCATGCCGAAGAGCAGGATCTGTTTCTGGGCGAGTTGGAGGGCGTTTCCGATCCGGAAACAAAACGCAAGATCATCGGGCGGTTGTTCATCGACGTCTTCCAGAAATACGCCAATGAGATCGAGGGCGCGGATTTCCTGGCGCAGGGCACGCTCTACCCTGATGTCATTGAAAGCGTGAGCTTTTCCGGTGGCCCGTCGGTGACGATCAAGTCCCATCACAATGTTGGCGGCCTGCCCGAGAAGATGGGGATGACGCTGGTGGAGCCCCTGCGGGAGCTCTTCAAGGATGAGGTGCGTGCGCTGGGGCGTGAGCTTGGCCTGCCCGATCACTTCATCGCGCGCCACCCCTTCCCCGGCCCCGGCCTCGCGATCCGCTGCCCCGGTGAGATCACGCGCGCCAAGCTCGACATTCTGCGGCAGGCCGATGCCGTTTATATCGACCAGATCCGCAAACATGGCCTGTACGACGAGATCTGGCAGGCCTTCGTGGCGATCCTGCCGGTGCGAACGGTGGGCGTGATGGGCGACGGGCGGACCTACGACTATGCCTGCGCGCTCCGCGCGGTGACATCGGTGGATGGCATGACGGCGGATTACTATCCGTTCAGCCACGACTTCTTGGGCGAAACCGCGACCCGGATCATCAATGAGGTGCCGGGCATCAATCGTGTGACCTACGACATCACCTCAAAACCGCCTGGCACCATCGAGTGGGAGTGACCCCGCGATGACGATCCGCGGCGTTGGCCGCGCCATTGGATGGGGCGTGAAATCACTGGTTCTGATCTGGCTGCTGACCGTGGGGGCGGTGCTGGCCCTTTCATGGATGCTGTCCGACCGGGATGCCAGCGCCGTTCGGGCCGATGCAATCATTTGCCTGGGCGCTGGCCTGTCCCACACGCATCCGTTGCGCCCCGGCCCGGCATCGCTCAGACGTGCGCTCAACTGCGCAGATCTGTATCACGCCGGGGTTGCCGATGTGGTTGTCTTCACCGGGGCCGGCAACAGCTATGTCTCGGCGGCGCGCTCAATGGCAACCGTGGCGATCCGCGAGGGCGTTCCGCCCGAAGCTGTGATTGTGGATCGCTTCGCAGGCTCCACGCTGCAAAACGCTGCATTTGGGCTGGCTTTGCTGCCGGACGAGATAGACCACATCGTTATCGTCTCGGACGCGTTTCACTTGCCGCGATCCTGGGTCATTTTTCGCGCGTTCGGTGTGGACCGCGTGGATGTTCATGCCGCGCAGCCCGGCGTGCAACAGCGCTTCCCGCCGGATCCGGAGACGGGCCGGGTTCCAGTCCGGGACAACGTTCAGCCGAGCTATCCCAGCAATCTGGATTGGAAGCTTCGTGAGGCCTTTGCCATCTGGCTCAACGTGCTGCGCGGCGCGGCCTATCTGGGCGGCGGTCTGATCGGGATCGATCACGATACCCGCATTGGATGGTTCAACTAGACCAAGGCCACTTCAGCGGAACGCCTGCAAGCGGCCATCTTCATCCACAACCAGAAGCGTATCATTCACCACAATCGGGTGGGCGGCGGCACCGCTGCGCATCTCGACCGTTCCCACAAGTGCACCGGATTCGGGGCTGAACATGCGAATGCGGTTGTCACCGGATGCGATGATCAACCGCCCCCCGGCAAGGATCGGGCCGTAATGGGTAAAGACGGCACGGCGGCGGCGCTCGCGGTCATTCACGTACAGCGGCAGTTCCGTGCCCCAGATCCGCGCGCCGGTGCTGGCATCCAGACGGATCAGCTCATTGCGGTCGGACACGAAGAAGAGGTCACCCCCCGTCACCAGAACCGGGGAATAGGCGCCTTCCTCGGCGGTCCACATCCGCGTGCCGGTGCCGGGATTGATCGCCACGACGCGGCCCGATTGGTTGCCCGCATAGATGCGGCCACCGGCCACGACCGGATCGGAAGTGACATCGTTGATATTTGCGTAGGCAACGCCCGATCGCCCACCGGCAACCGAGGTCGTCCAGAGCGGCGCGCCCGACAGGCGCAACGTGCCCGAGATTTCACCCGAGCCAAAGGGGAAGACGACAATGCGATCCGTGATCGCCGGGGCGGCCCCGCCAGTCAGCAGCGCCTCGCCGGTCGTGGACGGCACCTGCCAATCGATCCGGCCGGTCTCCACATCCACGGCCCAGGCCTGATTGTTGCGGCTGACGATGTAGACGGTGCCTCCGCTCACGGTGGGCGCGCCAATGCCGGCATCCAGGCGCTGACGCCATTGCACTGCGCCCAAGGCGGGATCGAGGGCGATCAATTCACCAAAACCGGTTGTCACGAACAGGCGGCCACCGGATACGGCCAGGCCGCCGCCGGACACCGCTCCCCCCCGGTCAAAGCCGGGCTGCAGGTCGGCCGACCATAGCGTTGCCCCGGAGCTGAGCGAGGTGGCCACAACGCCCGCGGTCGCATCCATGGTGAAGACGCGGTCGCCCGTGGCGACGGGATCGGCGGTGATCCGATTGCGCCGCGAATTGCCGCGCCCGATCTCTGCCGACCAAACCGGCGTCAGGCTGGCCGCAAGGTTGGCGTGCGGCGTGCGGTTCGTGGCGTTGTAGCCGCGCTGCTCCCACGCGCCGATGCGGGTGACGGCAGGCAGGCTGATTGCGCGGGGCGCATCGGCAGCGGCGGCGTCACCCGTCGAGGCCGCCGCACCACCAAGGGTTTGCGACAGGGGCGTGTCGATGGAGAAGCGTTCGCCGGCAAGGCGCACCTCCCGCTCGCAGCCCGCAAGAAACAGGGTTGAGGCCAACAGGAGCGCGCCCGTTCTGACCATCTGTCGGGAGACCATCGGTTGTGCGTTGCTCATGCCGCGTCCATCACTTGTTGTCTCTCGCGGGGCCGGGGCACCCGCCTTCAAATTCCTGGTTCCGCCCAATCCGGCGGATTATTCGTCGGTTGCCGCGTCAACCTCGGCCTCTGCCTCGGGCGCTACTTCTTCATCCGCCTCGGCGTCTGCCGCCGCGCTGTCCTCATCCCCGCCGCTCTCGGGCGCTGCCTCATCGGGGCTCGCTTCCGGGGTCGTTTGCGCCTCTTCCTCATCGATGACCGGCTCGGGCGCGGTGTCGACCAGCGTCGCACCGCTTTCGAGCGCCACAATCAACTGCGCGGCGCGTTGTTGCAAGCCCGCCGTCGCGGTTGCGCTCCGCTCAATGGCGCGCAGGCGATCGATGCCCGCGTCCACATCCCCCACGCGAATATCAAGAAGCGCCAATTGCTCCTCTGCCAGCCCCGCATAGGGTGCGCCGGGCGCGGCAAGGGATTCAAGCGTCTGGCGCGCCTCGTCCTCAGGCGCGGGATCCAGCATCTCTGCCTTCAGAAGCGCCAGATCGGAATAGCGACGGGCAATGCCAGGCGCCGCGGCCGCCTCACGCAACATGGCGGCAGCATCGGCGGGATCCTCGGCATTGGCGGCCTCACCGGCGGCCAGCAGGGCAAGGATAATCTGCGCCTCGGCACTTGGGGTCTCAACAGCCTGCAACGCGGCAATCCGCGCCTCGGGGTCGTCCCCGTCGAGCGCCGCAAGCAGCGCATCACCGAAGGCTTCGGATTGCGCGCGGGATTGTGCCGACTGGTATTCGAAATACGCGGCCCCGCCCACGATGGCCACGACGATCAGGACGGCCAGCCAGCCCCAGCGCCGGAACAGGCTGAACAACCGATCGCGCCGCACCTCTTCGCTGACTTCCTCGATGAAACTGTCGGTATTGGCCATAGACGCCGCCCCACCCGTGGTCTTTTTGATTTACCTGTGGGGGACTTACCCCGGCGCGGCCCATGGGCGCAAGGCCTTGCGCCGCTTGGGGATTGGCCGCACCACGGGCGGCGCCGTTGGCTGCAAATTGCCCCCTAATCTGAACCGTTCAGTTCACTCTTGCAGTTCGATCCGCTAAAAAGTAATCTGAACCAGTCGGTTTAGCGTAACAGATGAACTGAATAAGGATGTTGTCCCGGCACCAAGGGGGGTGTTTGGACTTGAAAGGTTGACGGTATGAGGCTGTTTCCACTGCTTACCGCAGCGCTTGTTTGCGTTGCGCTTTATTTTGTGATTCTGGACCGCGCGACGCTGGTCGATTTCGCCAGTCGGTTTGTGCCGGAGCCGTCGAATGCCCCGACGGAGCCCGCAGCGGTCGAAGAAACGCCAGCCGACGTGGCCGCCGCCGCGGACCCCGATGATGACCGGGTCCATGTCGTCGTGCGCCGGTCCGAGGCGCAATTGGCCGAAAACGCCGTGCAATTGCGCGGCCGGACCGAGGCTCTGCGCCTTGTGGACGTGGCGGCCGAGACATCCGGCCGGATCATCTCGACCCCCATTCGCGCGGGCGCCTTTGTCGAAGAAGGCCAGGTGATGTGTGAGATTGATGCAGGCACCAGCCAGACCGCTTTGGAAGAAGCACAGGCCCGCCTGGCCGAGGCGCAGGCCCGCGTGCCCGAAGCCGAAGCCAGGCTGCCCGAAGCCCGCGCGATGCTGGCCCAGGCCCAGGCGCAGCTGTCTTCGGCGGAGATCGACGGCAACGCCGCCTCCCGCCTGAACGAATCTGGCTTCGGGTCGGACACCCGCGCCGCCTCCGCCGCGGCCGGTGTGGCCGCAGCCCAGGCCGGTGTGGAAAGCGCCCAGGCCGGTGTGCAAGCCGCCGACGCAGGCGTACAGTCGGCGTTGGCAGGCGTACGCGCGGCCGAAGCCGGCGTGACCCGCGCCGAGGAAGAGATCAACCGCCTCACCATCCACGCACCGTTTTCGGGCCTTCTGGAAACCGACACGGCCGAGCTTGGCTCCCTGATGCAGCCGGGTGCGGTTTGCGCCACGATCATCCAGCTTGATCCCATCAAGCTGGTGGGCTTCGTGCCCGAAGCGCAGATCGACCGGGTGGAGCTGGGCGCATTGGCCGGCGCGCAGCTGGCCAGTGGTCAGCAGGCGCAGGGCGAAGTGACCTTCCTCAGCCGGTCGGCCGATGAAAGGACCCGCACGTTCCGCGTGGAGATCACCGTCGACAATTCGGATCTGGCCATCCGCGACGGCCAGACCGCCGACATCCTGATCCAGACCGCCGGAACACCGGCGCATCTTCTGCCCTCCTCGGCCCTGACCCTGAATGATGAGGGCATCCTGGGCCTGCGGATTGTGGTCGATGGCGTTGTCGAATTCGTGCCGGTTCAACTGATCCGGGACACTGTGCGCGGCGTCTGGGTAACGGGCCTGCCCGAGCAGGCCGATGTGATCACCGTCGGGCAGGAATTCGTGACTGCCGGGGTGGAGGTACGCACGACCCTTGAGGAGCTGACCCAATGACCGGCTTGATCGATTGGGCCGCCTCCCGCGCCCGGATGGTCGTCGCCTTCGTGATCCTGTCGCTGGTGGCAGGCACGGCGGCTTATGTGGGCCTGCCCAAGGAGGGGGAACCTGATATCGACATTCCGGGCCTCTTCGTTTCGGTCCCCTTCCCCGGCATTTCCGCGGTGGACAGCGAACGCCTGCTGATCCGGCCCATGGAAGCCGAGTTTCAGGACCTCGATGGGCTGCTGTCGATCAACTCGACCGCCTCCGAAGGCTATGCCGGGATTTTCCTGGAATTCGAATTCGGCTGGGACAAGGGCGCGATCATCGCCGACGTCCGTGACGCGATGGGCCGGGCCGAGACCCAGTTCCCGTCGGGCGCCGAGAGCTTTTCGATCAACGAAATCAACTTCTCGGAATTCCCGATCATCATCGTTGCGCTCAGTGGCGATGCTCCGGAACGCACGCTGATCCGCCTGGCCAACGAGATGCAGGCCGATCTGGAGGCGCTGTCTCCGGTGCTGGAGGCGGGTCTTGCGGGCACACGGGACGAGATGCTTGAGGTGATCCTCGATCCCCTTGCCCTGGAAGCCTACGACGTCACCGCCGCCGACCTGATCAACGCCGTGGTCAACAACAACCAGCTGATTGCAGCCGGTGAGGTGGAAACCGAAAGCGGCTCCATCTCCATCACGATTCCGTCGAGCTTCGACAATGCGCAGGACGTCTACAACCTTGCCATCACCGTGAATGGCGACCGGGTCGTCACCCTTGGGGAACTGGCCGAGATCCGCCTGACCTATCAGGACCGCGCCGGGACCGCGCGCTTCAATGGTGAGACGACCGTGGCGTTGCAGGTGGTCAAACGGCAGGGCTTCAATATCATCGATACCGTGGCACTTATCCGCGAAGAGGTTGAGCGCGTGCAGGAGACATGGCCGGAAGAGCTCCGGTCCTCGGTGCACGTCGAAACCACGCTAGATCAATCGGTGCAGGTGGACAGCATGGTGCGCCAGCTGGAAGGCTCCGTGCTCACGGCCATTGCGCTTGTGATGATCGTGGTTCTGGCGGCCCTTGGCACCCGCTCCGCCCTGCTGGTCGGCTTCGCGATCCCAACATCCTTCCTTCTGTGCTTCATCCTTCTGGGCGTGATGGGGATCACGATCTCCAACATCGTGATGTTCGGCCTGATCCTTGCCGTGGGGATGCTGGTGGATGGCGCGATCGTTGTTGTGGAATATGCCGACCGCCGCCTGAAAGAGGGCGCGCGCCCGATGCAGGCCTATGTGGACGCGGCCAAACGCATGTTCTGGCCGATCGTCAGTTCCACCGCGACGACGCTCTGCGCCTTCCTGCCGATGCTGTTCTGGCCCGGCGTGCCCGGCGAATTCATGGGCATGTTGCCAGTGACGTTGATCTTCGTTCTGTCGGCGTCATTGATTGTGGCGCTGATCTACCTGCCGGTTCTGGGCGGCGTGGCCGCGCGGTTCAGCCGGATCATCGACCGCCTGGCGGCCGGGCTGACGGCACTGGTGCCGTGGTTCGCGGCGCGGGCCGTTCTGGCCGTGGGCGTGGCCTATCTGATGTTCATGACCGCGCTGCAGGTTGTGCGCCCGGGCGTCCTGTTCTCGCTGCCTCAAACGATGTCGCCACTGATGCAAACCGCAATCAGCGGCCTCTTGTTCGTGTTGGTCTGCGTCGCGATGTCGGTCGTGATTTCGACCGTGCAGACGAAGCAGCGTGAAAAGGCGGTGCAGGCCGGGTATCGCCGCACCTGGTTTGGCTGGGTCATCCACGGGCTGACGGGCAATCCGTTCATGCCACTTGTGGCCATCGCGGTGGTGTCCAGCTTCGTGATCTACACCTTTACCTATTTCGGCGAAAACTCGAACGGCGTGGAATTCTTCGTCGCGACGGAACCGGAAAACGCCATCGTCTATGTGCGGGCCCGGGGCAACCTGTCGCTGGAGGAGCAGGACGCGCTGGTCCGGCAGGTGGAAGAGATCGTGCTGGAGCATGAGGGCGTGCGCGACGTGTTCGCCTTTGCCGGTGATGGCGGCCTCAACAACAATACCGGCGGGGCCGCCGCGCCCTCCGATACGATCGGGCAGGTTCAGATCGATCTTGAGCCATGGGGCGAGCGGGCGGATGGCGACATCATCCTTGAGCGCCTGCAAACCCGCCTCGACCGGATCCCCGGCATCCAGACCGAGATCTTCTCGGCCTCCACCGGGCCTGCCGAGGGTAAACCGATCTCGCTCCGCCTGAGCGGGGACAATTGGGAGGAACTGCAAGAGGCGACCGCCATTGTCCGCGCACATTACGAAGATCTCGACGGGCTGATCCTTGTGGAAGATACCCTGCCCCTCCCGGGCATCGACTGGCAGATCAACGTGGATGTGGAGGCCGCGGGGCGCTTTGGCGCCGATGTGGCAACCGTGGGCGCGATGGTGCAACTGGTCACGCGCGGTATTCTTCTGGACACGATGCGGGTGCCCACGTCGGACGAGGAGATCGACATTCGCGTTCGCTTCCCCGAGGAGGCCCGCGTTCTATCTACGCTCGACAGCTTGCGGGTCCGCACGCGGGACGGTCTTGTGCCCCTGTCGAACTTCGTGAGCTATGAGCCGACGCCACAGCTGGCAACCATCGACCGCATCGACCAGAGCCGGTTCTTCATGGTGAAGGCGGATGTCCTGTCAGGACTTGTGGGCGTGTCGGATGGCGATGGCGAAAGCGTTGCCATCCTGCGCGATATGGCGGAGGTCGCCGTCGGCGATCAGGCGGATCTGAGCTTCGAGGATGTCGAGTATCAGCTCTTCGTGGCCTATGACGGCCAGACCGCTGACAGCGTGCTGGAGGGGCTGCAAGACGGCTCCTTCTCGACCAGCCCGGTCAATCCGAACGAACGGATCGAGCGGATCACCGAATGGCTGGACGCCGAAGATCCCCTGCCCGCCTCGGTCAGTTGGGAATGGGCCGGTGATCAGGAGGATCAGGCGGAATCCCAGGCCTTCCTGTCGTCAGCCTTTGCCGCCGCGTTGGGCCTGATGTTCATCATCCTGCTGGCGCAGTTCAACTCGATTTACAATTCCGTGCTGGTGCTTTTGGCCGTGGTTCTGTCCACAACCGGGGTGCTCTGGGGGATGCTGATCATGGATCAGACCTTCTCGATCATCATGACCGGGACGGGGATCGTGGCCTTGGCCGGGATCGTGGTGAACAACAACATCGTTCTGATCGACACCTATCAGGAATATAGCCGCTACATGCCGCGGCTGGAGGCCATCGTGCGCACGGCAGAGGCCCGGATCCGTCCGGTCCTGCTGACCACAATCACCACGATGGCGGGCCTGGCGCCGATGATGTACGGTATTTCGCTCGATTTCGGCGGCGGCGGATACACGGTCGATAGCCCCACCGCCCTGTGGTGGAAGCAATTGGCGACTGCCGTGGTCTTCGGCCTCGGCATCGCGACGGTCTTGACGCTGGTATTCACCCCGTCGCTTCTGGCGCTCCGCATATGGTTCTGGACGCTGGTCTTTGCCGGTGCCCGTGGTCTGGGCCGTCTGGGCGCCAGCGGGATGAGCCGCCGGGGTCAGGATTGGGCCCTGCAACGGCAGGCCCGCCGGGTGCGCGACCCGATGATCTATTGGGACGAAGATCCGCGCCCGGATGAACCGGAGCCGGAGGAGGCCATCGAAGCCGCGCCAGGTGCCGATGCAGCGGAGGCCGCCCCGGTGGCCCCTGCGCCCGAGGATGTCCCCCCGGGCCCGGATCCCTACGAGGATACCGAGCTTGAAAACGACGTCCCGCCGCGCCCGCCCCTGCGCGCCGCGGAATAGACCCAAATCGCGCGCCGGCCTTCCCCGGCGCGCGATCATCTTGCGCAAGGCCAATGCACCCTTACGGTGGAGCCCATGGACGCGCCTCTGACCCATCGCCAATTCCTCGCCACCCTGCCGCCGGATGAGCGGGCAGAGATGACACGCCTCTCCGATGCCAAGGGTCTGCGCCATCTGGCAGGGCACCTTGGGCTGATAGGTGCCCTCGCGCTCTATGTGGCGCTTGGCCTGCCCCTCTGGGGCATGGCGCTCCTGCCGCTCGGGATCGCGCTGGCGTTTCTGTTCACGCTGCAACACGAATGCACCCATCGGACGCCATTTGCATCGATCTGGCTGAACGAGATCGTGGGCCACGCCACGGGCCTGATCCTCGTCCAACCCTTTCTGTGGTTCCGCGCCTTCCACATGGCGCATCACAAGCACACCAATGATCCCGACAACGACCCCGAACTACAGGGCACTCGCCCTTGCGGGATGCGTCACCTGGCGTGGCACCTTTCCACCCTCGGCTATTGGCGCGACAAGGGGCTGACGCTCTGGTCGAATGCCACGGGCCCGGCCCCCGCGCCCTATTTGTCGGACCGGCACCGTGCTCCTATCCGGCGAGAAGCGCGGCTCTACCTGCTCGTCTACGCTATGGCGCTTCTGGCCATGCTGACGGTCGCGCCGGTCCTGTTCTGGATCTGGCTCGCGCCGCTGGCCCTGGGCTTTCCGATCCTGCGCCTCTACCTGCTGGCCGAGCATGATCGCTGCCCCAACGTGGCGAACATGTTTGCCAATTCCCGGACGACGCTAACGACAAAGGCGGTGCGGTTCCTCGCTTGGAACATGCCGTTCCACGCGGAACACCACGCCTGGCCCATGGTGCCGTTCCACATACTACCGCAGCTTCACACCGCGACGCGGCCGCATCTGGAAACGCTGACGGATGGCTACACGACCTTCGCGCGGGAGACGCTGGCCGCCCGAAACTGACGCATCCGCTCAGGCGTCGTCATCCTCCGATGCCTGCCGATGCCACAGCTGCGCATAGCGTCCGTCTTGCGCCAAGAGCGCATCATGGGTGCCCTCTTCCACAACTTCGCCCTTCTCCAGCACCACGATCCGATCCGAATCCACGATCGTCGACAGGCGGTGCGCGATGGTCAGCACCGTGCGCCCCTCACCCATCGCGCGCAGCTCGTTCTGGATTTCCATCTCGGTATCGGTATCGAGCGCCGAGGTCGCCTCGTCCAGCACAAGGATCGGCGGGTCCTTCAGCAGCGTCCGGGCAATGCCAACCCGCTGCTTTTCGCCGCCCGACAACTTCAGGCCGCGCTCACCCACCATCGTCTCGTACCCGTCGGGCAGCGACAAGATGAAATCGTGGATTGCCGCTGCTTTCGCGGCCTGCTCCACCTCGGCCCGGCTGGCGCCGTCGCGGCCATAGGCGATGTTATAATAGATCGTATCATTGAACAGCACCGTGTCCTGCGGGACCACGCCGATCTGGTCATGGAGGCTGTCTTGCGTCACCTCGCGCAGGTCCTGCCCGTCGATGGTGATCCGCCCGGCCCCGACATCGTAGAACCGGAACATCAACCGACCGATGGTCGATTTGCCTGAGCCGGAGGAGCCCACAACCGCCACCGTCTGCCCTGCCGGGATGTCGATATCGACGCCCTTGAGGATCGGCCGCGCGGCCTCGTACCCGAATTTGACGCCTTCGAGCCGGACCCTTCCACCGGTCACGTCCAGCGGCCGGGCGTCGGGCGCATCGCGCACCTCCTGCGGCTGCTCCAGCAGATCGAACATCTCACCCATATCGACCAGCGATTGCCGGATCTCGCGATAGACGGTGCCGAGGAAATTGAGCGGCATGGTGATCTGGATCATGTAGGCGTTGACCATGACGAAATCGCCCACGGTGAGCGTGCCATCCTGCACCCCGAGCGCGGCCATCACCATCACGATCACCAGACCGGTGGTGATAATCAGGGACTGGCCGAAATTCAGGAAGGCCAGCGAATAAGACGTCTTCAGCGCAGCCGTCTCATACCCTTCCATTGCCTTGTCATACCGGCTGGCCTCGCGCGACTCGGCGCCGAAATACTTGACCGTCTCGAAGTTCAGCAGGCTGTCGATCGCCTTCTGGTTGGCGTCCGTGTCCTGGTCATTCATCTCCTTGCGGATCCGCACGCGCCATTCGGTGACCTTGAAGGTGAACCAGATGTAGATCGCGATCGTGACGGCCAGAACGATCAGGTAATTGATGTCGAACACCACGGCGAGGATGATGCCGGTCAGCGCCAGTTCCAGGATCAGCGGCCCGACGGAGAACAGCAGGAAGCGGAGCAAAAACTCGACGCCCTTCACGCCGCGTTCGATGATCCGGCTGAGGCCGCCGGTCTTGCGCGCGATGTGGTAGCGCATGCTGAGCGCGTGGATATGCTGGAACGTCTCCAGCGCCAACTGCCGCAGGGCCCGCTGCGCGACCCGGGCAAAGACTGCATCGCGCAATTGTTGGAAGCCCACATTCAGGGCGCGGGCCATACCGTAGGCGATGGTGATCCCGATCGCGCCGGCCCCCAGCAGCCAGGCGGGATTGGTACCCTCACCGGCCAGCATGTCGACGGCTTCGCGGTAAAGAAACGGCGTGCCGACCGCAACGAACTTGGCCACGGCAAGCATGATCAGTGCGATCACCACACGGCGCTTCACCCAGGGCTTGTCGGCGGGCCAGAGGTAGGGCGCGACCTTGCGGATCGTGCGCCAGCCCGAGCGGCGCTCCGCCTCTTCCAGCTCGATGGTGGCGGCGTCTTGCGTCGGATCGTCGGTGGCGACCTGCGTCGGATCGGTCTGGGCGGCGGTGGTGTCGGCTGGCATATCGGCTGGCGTCCCGTTGGCTTGCCTGCCTTACCTAAGCCGCGCCCCCACCGCTGACCAGTGCAGGACGCTCAGTTCTCGTCCAATAATTACTCGATCTCCGGCATCCGGAAGATCTGGCCGGGGAAAATCCAGTTCGGGTCGCGGATCTGATCACGATTTTCCTCGAAAATCTGAACATAAAGGATGCCGTCGCCGAACGTATCGCGCGCCATACCCCACAGGGTGAACCCCGGCTGCACGGTGATCACGTCGACCCCCTGCTCGGCGGCCTCAACCGGGGCGTCGGCCACGCGTTCGGGATCTTCGCGCAAAAACGGCGTCTCCACCCGGCTGGCTTCCGTTCCGTCCTCGGCCAGTTCAGCCACGACAAGGGTGTAGGTTCCGGGGTCCACATCCGGCAATTGCAGAGACCACGCGCCGCCGGGCCCGATCTCCCCCAACTGGATCGGCTGGTTGTTCAGGGATACCTGAATATCCGACGCCGCCGGGCCCCGCCCCGCAAGGATCACCGCACCCTCCGCATCATAGGAAATCGCATCGAGGCGGACCTCTGTCTGTACGTCCGGCGCGGCACCGGGGCCTTGGGTGATCCGAATGCCCTCGGGCCCGGCAATCAAAACAGCAGGGGCGTCGCCATCTGTCGGCGTGCCATCACCGGCCAGATCCGCGGGCGCCTCGGGCGTGTCGAGTTCGGCGGGTGCGGCCGCGTCTTGCGGTGTCGAAGGCGCTACTGGCGCGGAGGTTTCCGGATCGGCAACATCCGGGGCGCTGGCCACGTCCTCGGCGGCGGGTGCGTCGGGTTGAACAGGGTCCACCGCGCCGGTGGCGACAAGCGGCGTATCCGGATCGGATAGTGCGGCAGTCTCCAAGGCGGTATCCGCTTCATCCGACGTAGGTTCAATGCCGTCCGGTGCGCCTTCGGGCGTCGCCGCGACCAATTCCTCGATCGCCGGATTTTCACCACCCAGTTCGCCCTCAGTAATTGCCACCTCAAAATCCTCGGCCGGGTCAGCCTCCGAGAGCTCCGCTGGCGCCGCGACCTCCGGCTCCGGTGTGGCCTCACCCGCATCCGGCAAGGCCGCCAGTTCAGGTGGAGCCGGGGCATCGAACGGGGCCACGATGATGGTATCTTCGCCCGAAGCGAACGTGCCGTCCTCTAACGACGCCTCAACGCTGATCCGGCGCGGGGTGGCAGATGGTTCAAGCGTGAACAGGGCCACGAAACTGCCGCTTGGCCCGGCAGACGTCGTGAACAACTCCACCCCGTCCAGAAGCACGGACACCTGCGCACCGGGCGCGGCCTGCCCCGCAATGATCGTCGTGCCGTCGGGCTCCACCCGCACGTGGTCCAGGACCGGCGCGGCAAGGGCACCCGGGGCGTCAGCGTCGCCTTCGGGAATGTCCGGCGTTCCCGCCGCTGCATCGGGCGTCTCCAAGCGCGCGGGTTCGTCGGCAATCTCGGCTGCGTCAATGTCGGGCGATATGGCTTGAAGAGTCGCCCGGTCTCCCTCGGCAGGCTCGTCTCCATCCCGGTTGTAGACCGATAACCCGATGGCCCCGGCCACAAGCAAAACCGCTGCCCCGGCCGCTGTGGCCACTGCACCCGTGCTGGAGCCGAACATCGCGGCGAGTTTCATGGATCACCTATTCGCATGGTATCCCCCCGGACCCGTGCTGGACAGTCTTCAAGGCGTGTGCCCACCGGGCCCGGACGGGTTGAGTGCCTTGCAATTGCCCACTATCAGGGCGCAACTGGGATGAAAGCGCAAGGTGTTGTGATGAAGCGGCTGTCATTGTGTGTCTATTGTGGCTCTCGCGCGGGGATCGATCCGGCCTATGAAGCCGACGCCACGGCCTTGGGCCACGCGATCGCCAAGGCCGATATGCGATTGGTCTATGGCGCGGGGGATGTAGGCCTGATGGGGGCGGTGGCGCGGGCCGCCCAAGCCGGGGGTGCGGAAACCTTCGGTGTGATCCCGACCCACCTGATGCGGCTGGAGGTTGGCAAGACCGACCTCAACACCTTCGTCATTACCGAGACCATGCATGAACGCAAAAAGGTGATGTTCATGAACGCCGACGCGGTCGTGGTCCTGCCCGGTGGCGCGGGATCGCTCGACGAGTTTTTCGAGGCGCTCACGTGGCGACAGCTTGGGTTGCACGAGAAGCCGATTTTCCTGCTGAACACCAATGATTATTGGGACCCGCTGCGCCACCTGCTGGACCATGTGGTGGATCAAGGCTTTGCCGATCACAGCCTTCTGGGATTCGTCGAAACCGTGCCCGATATCCCGTCGTTGATGGGGGCCCTGGCGCGCTAGGGGGCCGCCGCGCCGGACGCTCGGTTGTCGGACCGACAGATGCCGTCAGGCTTTAGGTCGCGCAGGCAGCTTCCGTACGATTTCCGCCTCTGCCCCTGCCCCGATGATCGACCTGAATCGCGCCTTCGAGGCTGGGTCCGTTCAGGCCTTCGGCGTGGTCGCGTCGGCGACACGCTGCGCGATCTCGTCCACCGGATGGTTGGTCAGAGTCAGGTCGGCCTCGGCCACCACCTTGTCGGTCACCTCCTTGTGCAATTCCTTGCGCAACTCGCCCAGGATCTTGGGCGCGGCACACAGGATCAGCCGTTCGAACCGGCCCTTGTGGGCAAGTTTGTAAAGGACATCCGCCAGATCCGCGGCAAAGCGTTCCTTCTCAAGCCAGTGCCAGTCCGTATCATCCACCGCCGAGCGGTGCACCGATGGCCCGTCGTTGAAGCGACCCGGCCGATCCGTGCCCTGCTCATGGGTCGGTGGATTGTCCTGCTCCTCCTCACGGAACACTTCGAGGTTGGGGTCCTCCGCGTCGGTCACGTTGCGCAGGAACAGCGCCTTTTCACCATCCGCCACCAACACCCAGGTCCCGTGGGTGAGAGGTGAGCGGTTGTGGGTGACTTGGTTGATGTCGGTGGGCTTCATGGATCCGAGTGCCATCTCACTTGTTCCTTTCGCCCAGATTGTCGGTGCCGGGACGGTCCTCGTCAGATTTCGTCACGCGGGTCGCACCGGCGGAGGCATTGGTCATATGGCGCAGCTCATCCTTGGTGCCGGTCTTGCGCGCCAGATCGCCGCCGTCGCGCCCCGCATGGGTGGGGGCATCGGGCATGTTGCCCACAAGCTCCATGGTTTCGCTGCGTCCGTCTTTGGATCTGTGCCGTTCGGCCATGATACTGTCCTCCGGGAGTTTTCTCTCGAAGGATCAACGCGGTATCCTCCGAAGGGTTCCACCGGCAGAACGCAAAAGGCCCGCCGGATTGGGCGGGCCTGTGCAGGGTCTGGGTGATAAATATCACATGCGCGACGCGACGTTTTCCCAATTCACCAGATTATCGAGGAAGTTCTTCAGGTAGTCGGGCCGCTTGTTGCGGAAGTCGATGTAGTAGGAATGCTCCCACACATCGCAGCCCAGAAGCGCCGTCTGGTTGAAGCACAGCGGGTTCACACCGTTTTCCGTCTTGGTCACGGCCAGCGAGCCGTCCGCGTTCTTGACCAGCCAGCACCAGCCAGAGCCGAACTGGCCCGCACCGGCGGCAGAAAACTGGGACTTGAACTCATCGACAGAGCCGAAGCTGTCGTTGAGCGCACTTTCCAGCTCGGACGGCATCGCGCTTTGGCCCGGCCCCATCATTTCCCAGAACTGGTTGTGATTCCACAACTGGCTGATGTTGTTGAAGATACCGGACTGCGCCACGGCACCGGCATCATAGGTGCCGGTGATGATCTCTTCGAGGGATTTCCCCTCCCATTCCGTGCCCTCAATCGCCTTGTTGCCGTTGGTGACATAGGCGTTGTGGTGCAGGTCGTGGTGGTATTCCAGCGTCTCGGCGGACATGCCGTGGGCGGCAAGCGCGTCGTGGGCATAGGGAAGGTCGGGAAGTTCAAAGGCCATGATCGGTCCCCCTGTCAGAAGTGATGTCATTGCGGCACAGATGGAGGTCGCGGGGGGACAACGTCAAGGGCCCCCGCAAGTTCCGGGTCAGAGTCAGGCCGGGTTGCACGACCCGCTACCGGTGAAGGTATTGTTGTATTCCACCGGATTGACGGTCACGCGCAGGGCGTTGTTGGACCGCGTGTGCCGGATACTGAACCGCAATGTCGCCCGTGCCGATCCGAACCCCGTAACGTTCGGAATCGTATAGCTCATATTGGAGCGGTTTCCGCTGCCGCGCACCTGGACCTGGCGCACCATCGGCCCTTCGATCCAGCCGTGGGTGATGGTTGCGACGGCCCCGGAATACTGGATCAGGATTTCTGACAGGATAATCCCGGTATCCGAGCTTACCGTGCAAAAGTATTGCTGCGCATGTGCGGCTGCCGGGATCGATGTGGCACAGGTCATCAGCACCACGCCAAGCGGTTTCAAGAATTTTTTCATGTTGTTACCCGTGTTCCAGTCGTGCTGGACAAGTCTACGGGCCGCGCATGGGACGTCAATGATACCCGACATCGCCCCCGGGACGGGCCGCCAGGGCCAGCAGGTCGAACACATACCGGGCCACGGACCGAAAACAGATGACATGGGCCGTTTGCGCATCGCTGAACCAGATGGCGGCCGCCACCTGCGCCAGCCGCGTGCGGCGCATCTCCCCGAGCGGCAGCGCCGCCAGATCGGCGGGGGTGAGCTTGCCCAGAACGTCTTTGACCGTGTCACCCGTCAGTGTGAACATGGCCCGCGCATCCGAGACGTTGACGGCCAGATGATGCGCCGTGCCAAGCTGCTCCGCCAGGTCCCGCACAACTTGATCGGCCCGGGCGTGGTCGCACAGGATCAACAGCTCATCGGGTGCCATCCACGCCACCGATACGTCCCCCGCATTGATCCGCCGGGGTTCCGGAACCGCCTGCCCCGTCACCGCTTTCACCCCATTGGCAGCATCCGGCAGATCCGCCTTCAACGTCACCATGCCCCGCAGGCCGGCCTCTGTGACGCGGACGATCCCTTCATATTCCGCCCCGGGAAGGGCGCTGGCCAATTCAGACATTCTGCTTCTCCCCGTCCGGATCGTAGAACACCGGCGACACGATCTTGGCTTCCACGGTGGAGCCATCGACCTTGTTGAATGCCACCACCTCTCCCATCCGGTCGGGGCCGTTTTGAACCAGCCCCATCGCGATCCCCCGGCTCAGCGTCGGCGAGTAATAGGTCGACGTCACCCGCCCCTGCACGTTGGCTTGCCCATTGGCGTTCTTGCCACTCGCGATGCAGTAGGACCCATCGGGCAGGACCGATCCATCAAGCGTTTCCAGCCCCACCAGTTTCCAGCGGTCTGGGTCTGTCATATGCACCCGCTCCTGCCCGCGTTTACCTAGGAAATCGTCCTTCTTCTTCGAGATCGCCCAGTTCAGCCCAAGATCCTGCGGGATGATCGTGCCGTCGGTTTCATCCCCGATCATGATAAAACCCTTTTCGGCCCGCATGACGTGCAGCGCTTCGGTGCCATAGGCGGTCGCGTTCCATTCCGCACCAGCCTCATGCAGCGCGTCCCAGAAGGCGCGGCCCTGGCTTGCGGGAACGGCGATCTCGTAACTCAATTCGCCCGAGAACGAGATCCGGAAGACCCGCGTGTCGAACCCGCCGATCTTGCCCTCCGCCATCGCCATGAACGGCAGTGCCTCCGCCGACAGGTCGAAATCGGGCCCTAGCTTCTCAAGCACCTTGCGGGCGTTCGGCCCAACGACGGCGATCTGCGCCCATTGCTCCGTCACGTTGACGGTGTGGACCTTCCAATCCCACCACTCGCATTGCAGCCAATCCTCCATATGCGTATGGACATGATCCGCCCCGCCGGAGGTTGTGTGGGCCAGGAACGTGTCTTCATCGAGCCGCACCACAACGCCGTCATCCATCAGGAACCCGTTTTCGGAGCACATCAGCCCGTAACGGCATTTTCCCGGTTTCAGGTTACTCATCATGTTGGTGTAGAGCATATCCATGAACCGCCCCGCATCAGGGCCTTTCACCAGGATCTTGCCCAGGGTCGAAGCATCAAGAAGCCCGAGGGACCGGCGCGTCGCGTCGATCTCGCGGTTCACGGCATCCTCATGGCTCTCGCCGTCGCGCGGGAAGCAGTAGGGCCGCCGCCAGCCGCCCACGGGCTCCATGTAGGCGCCCTGCTCCTCGTGCCAGTCATGGATCGGCGTGCGGCGCAGCGGTTGAAAAACCTCACCCCGCGCTTCACCGGCAATCGCGCCCATGGAGATGGGCGTATAGGGCGGCCGGAAAGTGGTGGTGCCAACCTGCGGGATACCCTTGTCGAGCGCCTCAGCAAGGACCGCAAGACCATTGATATTGCTCAACTTCCCCTGATCCGTCGCCATGCCGAGCGTGGTGTAGCGCTTGGTGTGCTCCACGCTCTCATAGCCCTCCTGCGCGGCCAGCGTCACGTCGGACACTTTCACGTCGTTCTGGAAATCCAGCCACATCTTGGCGCGTTTCTTGGCCCCCGCCGCCTCGGGCATGACCCAGATCGGCGCCAACGGCGCTTCCCGCGCCACATCAACGCGCGGCGCCGAAACGTCACTCCCCAACAGGCCCGCCATTGCGGTGGCCGTCGCCGCCATGGTGACATCGCCGTTGAGCGCCCCATCGGCGGCCCCCACACAGGTCACGAAGCCCGCACCGTTCTGATCCGTGGGCGGGCGGTCATGGTCTGGCCGGAAACAGGCCTGATCCTCATCCCAGGTAAGCTTGCCGCCACAATGGGACCACAGATGCACCACGGGCGACCAACCGCCCGACATCGCAACCGCGTCGCAGGGGATTTCCTCATGCCCGCCATCATAGCCGCGATGTGCCTGCACCCGAACCGAAACCACCTTTTTCAGCCCCTTCACCTTTGAAATGGCCGACCCGGCCATCACGCGGATGCCAAGGCTGCGCACCTCGTGTGGCAAGTCGCCATCGGCCTCGGCACGGGGATCGACCACACAGGCCACCTTTAGCCCGGCGCGATGGGCGGCAAGCGCGGTGCGGTAGCCGTCGTCGTTATTGGTCACGATCACCACAGTATCGCCCGGCGCGACGCCGTAGTTCACGATGTAGTCGCGCACGGCGGAGGCCAACATCACCCCCGGCTTGTCATTGCCGGGGAAGCTCAGCGGGCGCTCGATGGCTCCGGTGGCCGAAATCACCTGCGCCGTCCGGATGCGCCACAACCGATGGCGCGGCGCGTCTTCGCCGGGCGTGTGATCGGCCACACGCTCATAGGCCGTGACGTAGCCGTGGTCGTACACTCCGGCCAGCATGGTGCGCGTGCGGAAGGTGACATTCTCCATCTTTTCAAGTTCTTCTACAGCGTTCTTCACCCAGATTTCCGCAGGCGCGCCATCGATCAGATCACCATCGACCGGCGCGCGGCCACCCCAATGGGCATTCTGTTCCACCAGCAGCACACGTTTCCCCGCCCGGCCCGCCTCCAGCGCGGCGAGCAGGCCCGCCACGCCACCCCCGGCCACGACGAGATCGACATGGGCGTAGAAGTGTTCGTACCGGTCGGCATCCATCGTCTCGGGATCCGGTGCAGCGCCCAGGCCCGCGGATTTCCGGATGATCGGCTCGAACACATGTTTCCAGAACGCGCGGGGATGGATGAAGGTCTTGTAGTAAAACCCGGCAGGCAGGAACCGCGCCACCATTGCGTTGACGGCCCCCACATCGAATTCGAGCGTCGGCCAGTGGTTCTGGCTCGTTGCCTCAAGCCTTTCGTACAGCTCTGTGGTCGTCGCGCGCTGGTTCGGCTCGTGCCGCGCCCCTCGGCCAAGGTTCACCAGCGCGTTCGGTTCCTCCCCGCCGCTGGCGACGATCCCGCGCGGACGGTGATATTTGAACGACCGGCCCACCAGCGTCTGACCATTGGCCAGCAGCGCGGAGGCCAGCGTATCGCCCGGATGCCCGCGCATCCATTTGCCGTTGAAGGTGAATTTCACCTGGCGGGAGCGGTCGATCAGGCGACCGTGATCGGGCAGACGTGTACTCATGTCTCGGGGCTCCAATCGGGGCGTTTGGCCCGGATCGCGTTGACGATATCGGCGGGCGGCGCGGTCGTCTGCGCGGAATAGGTGCCGAAGACTTCCAGCGTCGCGGTATCGCGCGCCGCCAGAAACCATTTGCCGCACCCCATCGCGTGGCGCCAGCGTTCGAAATGCACGCCTTTCGCATTGGGCCGCAGGAACAGATATTCCTCGAACTGGTCATCCGTGGAGCCCGGCCCGAACCGTTTCAGATGCGCTTCGCCACCGGCGGCAAGCTCCGTCTCGCAGGCATCCACGCCGCAGACAGGACAGGTGAGGGTCAACATGAAATGGGCTCCTCAAAGGGCCATCGTCTTGGTGCAATGATTGCGGGCGCGCCGTTGCGCGCCGCATGGTCTGAATGGAAAGGACAGGGCATGGAGCAACGCTTCGCCCAATGGGACAGCGCGTGCGCATCACTCGCGCCGCCGCAATGGTGGCGTGCCAAGTCGGTAAGTCTGGGTGAAAGGATGGTCAGGCAGCTCTGCGCAGCAATGCCGCGCCCAAGCTGCGCCCGCACAGCAACCCGCGCGGGGCCAACGGCCTGAACATCGGCTCCGGCGCTCATCCAGGCGCCAAGCGTAGCGCGCCCGGACGGATCGTACCCCGCCCGGGCGGCTGTTACGTGAGTGTTATTCCGTGATGGCCGGCGCGGCGTCAGTGGCCGGTGCCGGGGCCTCCACAGCTGGCGCGCCGTCAGCCGGGGCGACAGCAGGCGCTGCGCCCTCTTCCGGAACGGTGCCGGGCCCGCCACTGCCAAGGAACAGCATGGCGAGGAAGAACAAGGCGATGATCCCACCCACCAGCAGAAGCGCGCCCGAGGCAGAGCCCGAACGTTCTGGCGGTGCGTAGTCGAAGGCCTTGTTGTGATGGTCGTAGTCGGACATGAGGCATCCTCCATTTGGGTGGGGATCAGCCTGACGTTTGCGCGGTGGGGTTCAATCTTACCGGGCTCCGATGCCTGGTTTGCGCCAAAAAGGGCCGGATCGGGCCTATGCCATGCGCCAAAACATGCCGCGTCCGGCCCCGATGGTGCATCCGGCGGAAACCCGCACAGGTGGGCCTGCCCGGGTAGCGGAACGCAGGCGCAGGCAACCGCGCACGCAAACGGCCCCGCAGACGGGGCCGTTTCAACGCAGAAATACCTGAATTTACTGGTCGGACGACACGGCTGCGCCACTTTCGGCGGATGCGGCCTCACCACCGGCGTCAGCGGCCGGAGCAGCTTCACCGCCGCCCTCGACGGTAACACTGAGCGATGTGCTGTCACCGCCCGATGCGGCCGGGCCCGACGTGTCGGGCGAGCCGACAAACACAAAATATGCGACGACGGCCAAAGCAACGACGACGGCCCCCAGGATGAAGCCCATACCGCCGTTGCCGCCGGTGCGTTCGATCTCTCGGCGCTCGATATGCGTTGTATTGTCAGCCATAATACATCTCCAAATTCTGTGTGGTCTGCACAGATAACGGAGACACCCGCCGCCGGGTTCCAACTTTTTTGCCAACGATACGACGGGACCCGCATCAATGCGCCACCCCCGCCGCAACGGATTCATCAATGAAGCGGCCCTCGCGGAAGCGCTCCATCCCGAACTCTGCCGTGAGCGGTGAGTGTCCCTTCGCCATCAGCTCCGCAAAGCCCCAGCCCGATCCCGGGATTGCCTTGAAACCGCCGGTGCCCCAGCCGCAATTGATGAACATATTCTCGACCGGCGTTTTCGACAGGATCGGCGAGCGATCTCCCGTCACGTCCACGATCCCACCCCATTGCCGCAGCATCTTCAGGCGCGACAGCATCGGGAAGGTCTCGATCAGCGCGCGCACGGTTTCCTCGATATGATGGAACGAGCCGCGCTGGGTATAGTTGTTGTGGCTGTCCGTCCCGCCGCCGATCACCATCTCGCCCTTATCGGATTGCGACATGTAGCCGTGAACCGTGTTGGCCATTACGACCACATCCATGATCGGCTTGATCGGCTCAGACACCAGCGCCTGAAGCGCCACGGATTCCAGCGGCAGACGGAAGCCCGCCATCTCGGCCAGCACGCCGGAATGGCCCGCCACGACAACGCCGAGTTTCTTGCAGCCGATGAAGCCTTTTGTCGTTTCGACGCCCGCAACGGCCCCACCCTCGCGCTTGATGCCCGTCACCTCGGTCTGCTGGATGATGTCCATCCCCATATGCGAACACGCCCGCGCGTAACCCCAGGCAACCGCATCGTGGCGCGCGGTGCCGCCGCGCGGCTGCCAGAGCCCGCCAAGCACCGGGTAACGCGGGCCTTCGATATTCATGATCGGGACAAGCTTCTTGACCTCGTGCTTGTCGATGAACCGCGTCTCGACGCCTTGCAGCGCATTGGCATGGGCCGTGCGCAGATAGCCGCGCACCTCGTGATGGGTCTGGGCCAGCATGATCACACCGCGCGGGCTGAACATGATGTTGTAGTTCAGATCCTGACTCAGCGTCTCGTAAAGCGACCGGGATTTCTCGTAGATCGCGGCCGACGGATCTTGCAGGTAATTCGACCGGATGATCGTGGTGTTGCGCCCCGTATTGCCGCCGCCAAGCCAGCCCTTTTCGATCACGGCCACATTGGTGATGCCGAAATTCTTGCCCAGATAATAGGCACTTGCCAGGCCATGGCCCCCGGCCCCCACGATGATCACGTCATAGGAAGGTTTCGGCGCCGGAGAGCGCCACGCGCGCTCCCATCCGCTGTGGTGGCGGGCCGCTTCGCGGGCAATGGCAAAGGCGGAATACTTGCGCATGGACGGGCTCCGGACTTGTCCCATTCGCTTTGGGGCGGGACGGAAAAAAAGAGGATACTGCGCGCGACGCAAAAAGGGCAATTTGCGACCCTTGGCCATGTTGTCGCGCCCGGCGCTGCGCCCGTGTCGCAGATGTGACGCAGTGACGGGTTTTCCTGCGCTGTGGCGCAGCTTATGTGACACTCGACACCTAACGGGAAGGGGACACGCGCAATGGCGTTCTGGATTGCCGTCGGCTTTATCTGCGTGGTCGTGGCGGCGCTTGTCCTCCTGGCGGCGCGCCGGCCGCCTGTGAACGAGGCGCCCTCGGCCGCCTATGATCTGCGTGTCTATCGCGACCAGTTGCGCGAGCTGGATCGCGACGTCGCCCGCGGCACCCTGAGCGAAGAGGAAGCCGTCCGCGCCCGCACCGAGGTGAGCCGCCGCATTCTTGAGGCCGACCGCGCTGTGTCCGGCCAGCAAGAGGCGCCCAAGGCGTCGGCGGGCGGCATCGCGCTGGTCGGCCTCGGCCTTGTGGCAACGGTCGCAGGTGCCGTCTGGGTTTATTCCGTGATCGGCGCGCCGGGCTACCCGGATCTGCCCATTGGCGAGCGGATCTCCCTGATCGAAACCGCGCGGGAGAACCGCCCGTCGCAGGCTCTGGCCGAAGAGCAGGTGCCCGAGCGTCCCGGCCCCGAGGTCGACGCCGAGCGCCTTGCCCTCGTCGAGCAATTGCGCACCGTGCTGGAACGGCGGCCCGATGATACCGAAGGCCTCACGCTTCTGGCCGCCAACGAAGCGATGCTTGGCAATTTCCGCGCCGCGCGCCATGCCCAGGCGCGATTGATCGAGCTTCTGGGCGATGACGTGACCGGGCGGCACCATATCGATCTGGCCGAGATGATGATCTTTGCTGCCGGTGGCTACGTCTCGCCCGAGGCCGAGGCCGCCCTGCGTACCGGGCTTGAGATGGTCCCCCGCGATGGCACCGGGCGCTACTATGCTGGCGAAATGTATGCCCAACAGGGCCGTCCGGATCTGGCGCTGCCGATCTGGGCCAACCTGCTCTCGGAAAGCCGCCCCGATGCGCCCTGGGTGCCCGCGATCCGCCAGCAGATCGGCGATGTGGCCTTCGCCGCTGGGGTAGAGCTTGATCCCGCCCTCTTCGACCGTCCTCGCGGCCCGTCCGCGGCCGAGATGGCGGCGATGGACGGCCTCGACCCCGAGGCGCAGCAGGCGATGATCGAAAGCATGGTCGAAGGCCTGGCCGACCGACTGGCCACCGAAGGCGGCACTCCGCAGGATTGGGCGCAACTGATCACCGCCTATGGCGTTCTGGGCCGGACAAACGCGGCACAGATCGTTCACGATGATGCCTTGAGCGTCTTTGCCGATTTCCCCGAAGCGCTTGAGGTGATTGACGATGCGTTCCGTGCGGCCATGGCGCGGGCGGGGCAGCCGTGATCTGCGCCGATCTGGAAGAGTTCGCGACGGCCCTGCCCCCGATGCGCGGCCTGATCGGCCTCGATCTGGGCACCAAGACCATCGGCGTGGCCCTGTCGGATCGGCTTTTGAACTCCGCCACCGCGCTGGAAACGATCAAGCGCAAAAAGTTCGGGCTCGATGCCGAGGCCTTGTGGGCCCTCGTGGCAAAGCACGAGGTTGGCGGCCTCATCCTTGGCCTGCCGCGCAACATGGATGGCTCCGAAGGCCCCCGCGCCCAGTCCACCCGCGGTTTTGCCCAGAACCTGTCGCGCCGCGCCGATTTCGCGGATCTTCCGCTGGCGTTCTGGGATGAACGGCTCAGCACGGTTGCGGCAGAAAAGGCACTGTTGGAGGCGGATACGACCCGAAAACGTCGCGCAGAGGTGATCGATGCCGTCGCGGCGGGTTATATCCTGCAAGGCGCGCTGGACCGGTTGCGCCATGTGAGGGCTGGATGATGGCGGACGACATCTGGAAGCGGGACGAGATCCAATCCCCCTGCGTCAAGATCTGCGTGGTTCATCCCGAGGCGCGCATCTGCACGGGGTGCCTGCGCTCCATCGATGAGATCACCCAATGGACCAAGATGGGCCGCGAGGCCCGGGCCGAGGTGATGGCCACCCTGCCCGAACGGCGCGCGCAATTGCAGAAGCGTCGGGGCGGTCGCGCCGCGCGCCTCAAACGCAAGGTCTGAGCCTCGGAACCACATCCGCCCCCCTGCGTTTTGCTTCGGACACGGCAAATCGAAGGAGCGAACAGATGGCCAGCTACAGCCAGGGCGACAAGGTGGAATGGGATTGGGGCAACGGCACCGCCACCGGCAAGGTTCAGAAAACCTACACTCAATCCATCACACGAAAATTGCAGGGCAGCGAGGTGACGCGCAACGGCTCCGACGACGATCCCGCGCTTTACATCGAGCAAGACGACGGTGATGGCGTGCTGAAGCTCAGCTCAGAAGTGCGCAAGGCCAGCTGATCAGGGGCAGCTGAGCCAATCTGCAGGATCGCCGAAACACGGCCGGAAATACGCAATAGCCCGGCCCTCCGGGTCGGCCTCTGCGCCATCCGCCCAGGGCGCCACCCCATGGATGACCATCCGGTGCAGCAGAACGGTTTCACCCACCTGTAACGGCACTTCGCGCCGGGCGCAGGTCTCGAAGACCGTCGCGCGCGTCGCCTTGTAGATCTCGGTCACGTCCACATCGCCCCAAACCTTCGGCGCGATCCCTCGAAACGCCTGTTTAAAGGCCACCCGGACCACGCGATGGCTTCCCTCCCAGACGACAAGCGGCGCGGCCTCGGCCTCCGCCTCGGTCAGCGCGATCCCGAGAATCCAGGCATGGGGTTCCCGCAGATGGCGCCGTTTCTCTGGCCCTACGGGCAGCAGCCCGTCCAGATGCGCCGCATCCCGCCGCCGCCGAAACCGATGCGCGGCCTCGCTTCCATCGGCATCCCGCAACGGGTAGCCGGGAAAGGTAATCGAAATCTGGGCGAGGTGAAGCTGCGTCACCGCGGTGACCTCCGACGCCGCCCGATACGCCGCGCCGCCAAAGGCCGGCCCCGCGCCCACCCGTCCAGCCTCATCGTTGCCCAACGCATCAACGCCGACAAACCACGTCCCACCATGGCGGAGCCACGCGGCCCGCAGCGCCGGGTCACGCGAGGTCGCTATGGCGGGCCCGCGCACGTCCTCAACCCAGGCACTCACATCGGGCTCGACCCCGAACACCTGCCAGCCGTTTTCAAGCCAGCTCAAAACCCCAGGGCGCGGCGCAACATGTTCGCCGCCATCACCATGATGAACACCGCAAAGACGCGTTTCAGGGGCTTGGGATCCATCGCATGGGCCAGCTTCACGCCCAAAGGTGTGGTGATCAGCGTCATCGCCACCACAACCGCAAAGGCCACCAGGTTCACCTGCCCGATGGTGAAGGGTGGCCGGTTCGCGCCCTCACCGCTGATCAACAGGAACCCGATCACCGAGGGCACCGCGATGATCACGCCGAACCCCGCCGCCGTCGCCACGGCCCGGTGGATCGGCTGGTTGTAAAGCGTCATCATCGGCACTCCGAAGGACCCGCCGCCGATCCCCATCAGAACCGACAGAAAGCCCAGGGAGGGCGACGCGACGGCACGCCCCACCCCGCCCGGCATCGCATCACCCAACCGCCAGTCCGACCGGCCAAACGCCATATATATGCCAACCGCGAGGCCCAGGATCCCGAAGATCCCCATCAGAATCTCGTTGCGCAGGCCCGATGCCACCACCACGCCCAAAGCCGCGCCGATGGCGATGCCCGGGCCCCAGCGGCGCAGGATCTCCCAATCCACCGCGCCCTTCTTGTTGTGCCCCAGAACCGACCGCACCGACGTGACGACAATCGTGGCCAGAGACGTCGCCAGACAGATCTGCATCAAGCCCTCGGTGCCATAGCCAAGCCCCTCGAATGCAAAGAAAAACGCGGGCACAAGAACGATGCCGCCGCCCACGCCCAACAGCCCCGCAATCACGCCCGCCAAGGCACCGATCACCAGGATCAGCACCAGCATCGGCACCAATTCAGACAGTTCCGGCATTGTCCCCTCCGTGAAACCCTGCCCGCGCCTACCCCAGCACGCGCCACGGCAAAAGCCCCTGCCCCGTCATCTTCTCAAAAATCCGGAAAATCAACGCCCGCCCACGCGCACCCACCTTTCAGACCATGATGCCGCGCCCCAAGGCACCGGCATAACCCCGACGTGAAAGGTCCGGTGGGCTATTCGGCCGCTTGCCGAACCGGTGTGCTGTCCGCCTCAAGCAATGCGATCAGGTCCGCGCGCTGCTTCGCCGCCTTTTCGGCGTTCTTCTCCTTCACCGGACCAAAGCCGCGGATCTGCAACGGCAATTCGGCCAGCGCCACCAACGCATCCATTTGCTCCTCACCGACCTCCGGCAACCAGCGTCTCATGTCGGCTTGATAGGTCTTGATCAGGCCGCGCTCCGTCCGGCGCTCCGCCGAATAGCCGAACACGTCCAAGGGTGTCCCGCGCAGCCGTTTCATGCCCGCGAGCATCTTGTAAACGCCGCCCACCCACGGGCCAAATTCCCGCTTTTTCGGGCGGCCCGCCGCGTCCTTGCCCGGCAGGATCGGAGGGGCGAGGTGGTAGGTCATCCTGAAGTCCCCACCAAAGGTCTCGCGGGCCTTGGCTTCGGTGTCGAGATGCAGACGCGCAACCTCATATTCGTCTTTATAGGTGAGCAGCTTGTGGTAGCCCTTCGCCACCGCCTCCTTCAGACGCGGGTCGCTCACGCCATCGACCAGCTTGCGGTAGCGCTTGGCCAGACGTTTGCCCTGATAGGCCACCAAATGCGCCTCACGGAAGGCGATCTTTTCGTCGAGCGATTTGGGTTTGGCCACCACGTTCGAGACTGTCAGGCGCTCCACCTCCGCCGGATTCACAATGGCCCACCGACCCATCTCAAACGCCTGTTTGTTGGCCTCGATCGCCGCGCCGTTCATCTCGATCGCACGGCTGATCGCGTCGTGGCTCAGCGGCACAAGGCCCATCTGCCAGGCGGCCCCGAACGTCATCATGTTCGAATAGATCGAGTCGCCCAACAGGATCCGGGCCAATTCCGTTGCATCGAACAGCGTCAGCCGATCACGCAACCGCGCTTGAAGAGCGACCTCCAAGTCTTTGCCGGGAATGCTAAATTCCGTATCGAGCGTGAAGTCTCCTGTAGTGATTTCGTGGGAGTTCACCGCTGCGCCGGTGCGGCCCGTTTTCATCTGCCCCAGCGTCTTCGCGCCGCCGGTCACAACCAGATCACCACCGATGACGGTATCCGCCTCACCCGCGCCCACGCGGATCGCGGCGATGTCTTCGGGTCGGTTGGCCAGCCGCAGGTGGATCGCCACCGCGCCGCCCTTTTGGGCCAGCCCCGCCATCTCGATCATGCCCGCACCCTTGCCGTCGAGCTGCGCCGCCTGCGCCATCACAGCGCCGATGGTCACGACGCCGGTGCCGCCGACCCCCGTGACAAGCACGTTGTGCGTGCCGTTGATGACGGGCAGAACCGGCTCCGGCAGCCCGTCCAGATCGACCGAGGCCGAGGCCTCCTTCTTGATCACCGCGCCCTCTAGGGTCACGAAAGAGGGGCAAAACCCTTTGACGCAGGAAAAATCCTTGTTGCAGGTCGATTGATCGATGGCGCGTTTCCGCCCCAGCTCGGTTTCCACCGGCACAATCGACACGCAATTGGATTGCACCCCGCAATCGCCGCAGCCCTCGCAGACATCGGTGTTGATGAACACGCGCTTGTCGATATCGGGGAAGGTGCCGCGCTTGCGCCGCCGCCGTTTCTCTGCCGCGCAGGTCTGCACATAGATGATCGCCGACACGCCTTTGTGGTGCCGGAACGCCTCCTGCACCTTCATCAGGTCGTCGCGTTCATGGCGCTCCAGACCCTTGGGGAAGGCGGAGAAATCAACCTCTTCCTTCGGGTCATAGACCAGCGCAATGTTCTCCACGCCCATCGCCTTGATCTCATGGGCGATCCGCGCCGGGTCCAACTCGCCTTCATTCTGCTGCCCGCCGGTCATCGCGACGGCATCGTTGAACAGGATCTTGTAGGTGATGTTGGTTTTTGCCGCCAAGGCCGCCCGGATCGCGAGGATGCCGGAATGGTTATACGTGCCCTCGCCCAGGTTCTGGAACATGTGATCGCGGGTCGAAAACGGCGCCTCACCGACCCAGTTCACACCCTCGCCGCCCATATGGGTATAGGCCTCGGTCTCGCGATCCATCCACTTCGCCATGAAGTGGCACCCGATGCCCGCCCCAGCGCGGGAGCCTTCGGGCACCTTGGTGGAGGAGTTGTGCGGGCAGCCAGAGCAGAACCAAGGCGTGCGCTTGGCCAGATCGGGCGCATTGGTGGCGCGGCGCGCCTCTTCCACCGTGGAGATACCGGCGCGGATACGCTCGGTGCCGCAACCCTCTTCGATCAGGATATTGCCGAGCTTCACCGCGATATCGGCCGGATCCAGCGCAAAATGCTGCGGGAACAGCGTTTGGCCCTTGCCATCCTTGTACCCATAGACGCGGCGGCCTTTGCGGTCGTCAAAGATCGCCTCCTTGACCTGCACCTCGATCAGCTTGCGCTTCTCTTCCACCACCACAATCAGGTCGAGACCCTCGGCCCAATCGTGGAATCCGCGCATATCAAGCGGCCAGGTCTGGCCGACCTTGTAAGTGGTGATACCAAGCGTCTCGGCCTCCGCCTCATCAATACCAAGCGCCTCCAGCGCGGACAGCAGATCAAGCCAGTTCTTGCCCGCCGCCACGAACCCGATCTTGGCGCCGGCGCGCCCATGCACGCGCTTGTCCATCTTGTTGGCGTGGGAAAACGCCTCTGCCGCCCACCGTTTGTGTTCCAGCAGGCGCTCTTCCTGGGCGATCCAGTGGTCGTTCAGGCGGATGTTCAGCCCGCCTTCGGGCATGTCGAACTCCGGCTCCACAAAGCTCATCCGGTCGGGGCGGCCATCGACAACGGCCGTCGCCTCCACATTGTCCTTCACCGCCTTCAAGCCCACCCAGACGCCGGCATAGCGGCTCAGCGCGTAGGCGTAGATGCCGTAATCAAGGATTTCCTGAACGCCCGCCGGGCTCAGAACCGGCATATGCACATCGACCATGGCCCAGTCGGATTGGTGGCACACGGTGGAGCTTTCGCCCGTATGGTCATCCCCCATCACCATGATGACGCCGCCATGTCTGGACGTGCCCGCCATGTTGACGTGGCGCATCACGTCACCCGAACGGTCAACGCCCGGGCCCTTGCCGTACCAGAGGCCAAAGACGCCGTCATACTTGCCCTCGCCCCGCAGTTCCGCCTGTTGCGCGCCCCAATGGGTCGTGGCGGCCAGATCCTCGTTCAGGCCGGGCTGAAACACCACATCCGCCGCATCGAGATGCTTGCGCGCACGCGCCATCTGCAGGTCCACCCCGCCCACCGGTGAGCCGCGATACCCGGAGACGAGGCCCGCGGTGTTCAGCCCCGCCGCGCGGTCGCGTTCCTTCTGCATCAGCATCAGACGCACCAGCGCCTGGGTGCCGTTCAGAAGCACCGGTGATTTGGAAAGGTCGAATTTATCGTCAAGCGAGACCTGCTGCACACCCATGAAGGTTCCTCCCGTGCGACGGCGCTGTGGATAGGATTGGTATAGGTCAATCTTTCTGACCTGTCTACCATAAATGCGTTACCGATCCCGCCCGGGCGCGTGGGCGCCGTAACTCTTTTGCCCCCGCGAAACCGGACTGGCGCGGCTTGCCAATCCGTTATTTCCCCGACTAAGCTTAACGTCACCCATCCATGTGTGGCTAGGGTTCCGCCGGGGTTTCCCGGGCCCGGACCGAGCGCCACGGAACGCCATGCCCAACAACCGACAGGGCCCAAGGCAGACACCTTAAGGGATAGAAGACCAGGGGGGATGGACGGGCATGGCTGTGCCATGCCTGCAACCCCGACCCCGAAGGTGCGCCCCGCCCATGACCCCCCTTGGCTTTGCCCTCGTTCTTCTTGCCGCGATCGCCCATGCGACGTGGAATTTTCTTGTCAAACGCCTCAATGGCGGGCCGGAGTTGCTTTGGCTGTTCGCCGCGCTGTCCCTGCCCGTCTACGGGCCTTTCGCGATCTACCTCGCGGTCACGTGGGAGGAGGCTAGCCCGATGGGGATCGTGTTCCTCGTCGGCTCCGCCCTCCTGCATCTGGCCTATTTCCTGCTGCTGCAGCAGGGATACCGCCAAGGCGATTTGTCGGTTGTCTATCCCACCGCGCGGGCAACGGGGCCGGTCCTGTCCTCGCTGATGGCCTTCGTGTTACTGGGCCAGGCGCTTCCGGCGCAGGCCGCGTTCGGCGGGGCCATCATCGTTTTCGGCGTCGCGATGCTGACCGGCGGCCCGAAGGGCGGCGCGCGGCCCCTTCGCAGCCTGCTCTACGGTCTCAGCGTCGGGTTCCTGATCGGGGCCTATACCGTCTGGGATGCCCACGGCGTCGCGAATCTGCTGATCCCGCCCATCCTCATGGATTACGCATCGGCCGTTGGCCGGTCGGTTCTGCTGCTCCCCTCCGCCCTGAACCGATGGGACAAGGTGCAGGCGCTGTGGCGCGATCACCGGTGGGAAGTGCTGGTGATCGCCGTGCTCAATTCCGGCGCCTATATCCTGGTGCTTTACGCGCTCACCTTCACCCCGGTGATCTATGTGGCCCCTCTGCGGGAGGTATCGGTTCTGATCGCCGTCCTGCTTGGCTCGATCCTTCTGGGGGAAGGGCAACTGGCCCGTCGTCTGGCCTGGGCGGCTGTCATCCTGTGCGGCGTCACCGTGCTGGCGACCAGTTGAGGCCTCGCCGCCCAGAAACCTTTTGCATGCGCAGCATCGGCTCCTTAGGTTGCGCCAGAGATTGAACACGGGAATGGTCGATGGATTGGGACAAGTTGCGCATATTTCATGCGGTGGCCTCGGCTGGCTCACTTACCCATGCCGGTGACACGCTGCATTTGAGCCAATCGGCGGTATCGCGCCAGATCCGGGCGCTGGAAGATGCGCTGAATTCCACGCTGTTCCATCGCCATGCGCGCGGCCTGATCCTGACCGAACAGGGCGAATTGCTGTTCGATGCGACCCGCGCCATGACCAAACGGCTCGACGCCGCCTCCGCCCGCATCCGCGACAGCGAGGAGGAGGTGTTCGGCGAGTTGCGCGTCACCACCACGATCGGCTTCGGATCCCTCTGGCTCGCCCCCCGCCTGCCTGCGCTCTACGAGAAGTATCCCGATCTGAAGATCGATCTGATGCTGGAAGAACGCCTGCTCGACCTGCCGATGCGCGAGGCCGATGTGGCCATCCGCATGAAGGAGCCAAGCCAGGCGGATTTGATTCGTCGCCGCCTGATGACCATCAACATGCGGCTCTACGCAACGCCTTCCTACCTTGAACGGAACGGCACCCCCGAAAGCATAGAGGATCTGGGAAGCCACCGATTGATCTCCCAGAACGCCGCCGCGGCGCAGGTCAGCGCGGGCGCAATCCTGGTGCGGGAATTGATGAGCTACGATGTCGGCTCCACCTTGTCGGTGAACAATTACTTCGGTGTGCTGCAGGCGGTGATCCACGATCTGGGGATCGGCGTTCTGCCCGATTACCTCACGCAGGACTTCCCTGATATCGTTAGGGTTCTGCCCGAGATCGAATCCGCCGAAGTGCCCGTCTTTCTGGCCTATCCCGAAGAACTCCGCCAATCGCGCCGCATCGAAGTGTTCCGTGATTTCGTGACCGAAGAAGTCATTGCCTACCGCAGGCGACAACGCGAAGTGGAGGCCGCGCCGACGTCCTGAACCTGCCTTAAGACAGGTCCCGAAGTCTGTGTGCTATGCGCCACAGACATACCGGCTTTGCGATGATTCAACGCGATTTGCCTTGATCGGGAGCATGGTGCCACTTACTTCATCAAGTGTCGGAACCGAGTGTTCCGGCACCTCCCTGTTGGACTTCGGCCGAGATTCGTCTCGGCCTTTTTTTTGGTCAATAGGCAGTGGAGCAGCCAATGGTTTCCAAAGTCGAAACAAATCCGGCAGGCGAAATTGATATACCTGCGCTCCATGCCCTGCTGAATGCCGCCTTCGCGCCGATGGCCGGGCGGATCGATCCCCCCTCTTCTCTCACCACCATGTCCGCGGAAGATGTCGCGCGCAAAACCCGCGATGAGGATTTCTTTGCCATCCGCAAAAACGGCGCCATTGTCGCCTGTCTCTTCGGTCATCCCGAGGCGGACGCCTATGAGGTCGGCAAGCTGGCCGTCGCGCCCGCGTACCAGGGCAAGGGGCTCGCCCGCTGCCTGATCGATGCCGCCGCCGCTCACGCGCGCACCCTCGGCCATCGCACGTTACAACTCTACGCCCGTGTCGAGCTCACCGAAAACCATGCGATCTACGGGCGTCTGGGCTTCACCCCATCCGCCCATTTCACCCATCCCGGATTTGGCCGCCCCACCGCCGTGATCTTCCGCCGCCCCCTCTGAGGGTTCCATGCGCCCGCGACCCGCCGTATAGACCTGCGCAACTGGGGGACATACGACGCATGACCGAACCGACCATCACGCCTGAGATTGTGGCCGCCCACGGCTTCACGCCCGAGGAATATGCGGAAGTGAACGCGATCCTGGGGCGCGCGCCGAATTACACGGAGATGGGCATTTTCTCGGCGATGTGGAACGAGCATTGCTCCTACAAGAGCTCTAAGAAATGGCTGCGGACCCTGCCCACCGAGGGCCCCCAGGTGATCTGCGGCCCCGGTGAGAATGCGGGCATCGTCGATATCGGCGACGGGCAATGCGTGGTCTTCAAGATGGAGAGCCACAACCACCCTTCCTACATTGAGCCCTATCAAGGGGCGGCCACAGGGGTGGGCGGCATTCTGCGCGACGTCTTTACCATGGGCGCGCGGCCCATCGCGGCGATGAACTCGCTATCCTTCGGGGAGCCTTCGCACCCCAAGACCCGCCAACTGGTCCACGGCGTCGTGGAAGGCGTCGGCGGATACGGCAATTGCTTCGGCGTGCCGACCATTGGCGGCGAGGTCCGGTTTCATTCCGCCTATAACGGCAATTGTCTGGTCAACGCGTTCGCGGCCGGTCTGGCGGACACCGACAAGATTTTCTACTCCGCCGCCTCGGGCGTTGGCATGCCCGTGGTCTATCTCGGCGCGAAAACGGGCCGCGACGGCGTCGGCGGCGCAACCATGGCCTCGGCCGAGTTCGACGACACGATCGAGGAAAAGCGCCCCACCGTGCAGGTCGGCGATCCCTTCACCGAAAAGCGTCTGCTGGAGGCAACGCTGGAATTGATGGCGTCGGGCGCCGTGATCTCGATCCAGGACATGGGGGCTGCGGGCCTCACCTGCTCCGCCGTGGAGATGGGCGACAAGGGCGGCCTTGGCATCCGCCTGAACCTAGATGACGTGCCCGTCCGCGAAGAGCGCATGACGGCATATGAAATGATGCTGTCGGAATCCCAGGAACGCATGCTGATGGTCCTGAAGCCCGAGCTTGAGGACAAAGCCCGCGCCATTTTCGAGAAATGGGACCTCGATTTTGCCATTGTCGGCGAAACAATCCCCGAGGACCGCTTCCTGATTATCCATGGGAACGAAACAAAGGCCGATCTGCCGCTGAGCAAGCTCGCCTCCACCGCCCCGGAATATGACCGCCCGTGGATTGCAACGCCCCCGGCCGAGCCGCTCGAAGCGGTGCCGGAGGTCGATGCCATCGACGCCTTGCGCGCGCTCGTCTCGTCCCCCAATTATTGCTCCCGCAAATGGGTCTATACGCAATACGACCATCAGGTGATGGGCGACACGGTTGTCTCGCCCGGCCTCGGCGCGGGCGTGGTGCGCGTGCACGGCACCGACAAGGCGCTGGCCTTCACCTCGGACGTCACCCCGCGCTATGTGAAGGCCAACCCGATCGAGGGCGGCAAGCAGGCCGTGGCCGAGGCCTACCGCAACCTGACGGCCGTGGGGGCCAGGCCGCTTGCGACGACCGACAACATGAACTTCGGCAACCCCGAAAAGCCCGAGATCATGGGGCAATTCGTGGGTGCCATTCAGGGCATCGGCGCGGCGTGCAAGGCGCTCGACATGCCCATCGTGTCGGGCAACGTGTCACTCTACAACGAAACCGATGGCACCGGCATCCTGCCCACACCCACCATCGGCGCGGTGGGCCTGCTGGACCACCTCGATCACCTGATTTCCGGCACCGCCCGCGATGGCCATGTCCTGCTGCTGGTCGGTGAAACCAACGGCCATCTGGGCCAATCTGCCCTGCTGGCCGAAGTGTTCAACCGCGAAGACGGCGACGCGCCCGCCGTGGATCTGGAGGCCGAGCGCCGCAATGGCGAGTTCATCCGCGACAATCGCGACTGGATCGGGGCCTGCACCGACCTGAGCGATGGCGGCCTTGCGCTCGCGGCGTTCGAGATTGCCCATGCCTCGGGTTGCGGCGTGACGCTGGATGTCGCCGATACCGCGACGCTGTTCGGTGAAGATCAGGCGCGATACCTGATCTCCACCTCTTTTGATAAGGCCGAGGCGCTGATGATTGCCGCGGGCCGCGCGGGTGTGCCGCTTGTCACCGTCGGCAAGGTCGGCGGCGACGCCGTGCGCGTCGGTGCCTCCGACGCCCCGCTGGCGGAGCTGTCGGAGGCGTATGAGGGCACGTTTGCCTCAACCTTCGCGTGAGGCGGCATAGGCCTCCATCACATCGGGCAGCCAGACGCTGAACCCGTCGGCCAAGGCCTCGTAGCGGGCCACGAAATCCGGGTGGCTGCGATAGAGCTGCGCCAACCCGGCATAGGCCTCGGGCGGGCAATCCCGGCCCCACATCTCGGCCACCCAGGCCCGGTGCCGATCCAGAAGATCGCCCGGATCCGCGAGGCCGGATCGATAGGCCTCGACCAGCGCTCCCTCGATCTCGCGCAAAGCCTGCAAATGTGCACCCATGCCCTCGGGCGCGGCGTCCAGCCGGGCCTTGGCCCGCGCAATCTCGGCGGCCATCCCGGGGCCGTAGGTGTCAATCAACCACGCCTCGTGATCGGCCTGGGTCTCGGCCGGAAAGGGGGTGTAGAGGTCTTCAAGTGCCATGGCGCGTGCTCCTTTGATATCCGCGATTGTCCGATCGAGGGTGGTGATCATCTGATCCAGGGCGTCGGCCTCCGCGGCCAACCGGGCGCGATGGGCGGTCAGGCGGGCGATACGATCCCCCTCCCCGTCCAGAAGCGCGCCGATCTGGCCCAGATCCATACCGGTGGCGCGGTAGAACAGGATTTCCTGCAACCGCTCTGCCTCGGCACGGGCATAGAGCCGGTAGCCATTGGCGCCGATATGGGCCGGTCTCAACAGGCCAATCGCATCGTAATGATGCAGCGTCCGCACCGAAATGCGGGCCGCTTTGGCCAGTTGTCCGACGGTATATTCCTCGATTCGGTCTTCCATGGTGCCTCTATCGGGCCTCACGCTGCGTGAGGGTCAAGAGGCCGTCTTGCGGGCCACCCACCGGGCGCTTACATTCCCTAGCGAAACAGTCGAGGATGCCGCCCCTATGCCCATCACCGCCCGCCAGATCGAAGAGCTGATCCGCCAGGACTTCCCCGATGCCCAGATCACGGTGGAAGGCGATGACGGCGCGCATTTCGCGGCGCAGGTTGTGGATGAAAGCTTCCGTGGCAAGAACCGGGTGCAGCAGCAGCGCGCGGTCTACGCGGCGCTGAAGGGCAAGATGGACGGCTCCGCAGGCGAATTGCACGCGCTGGCGCTGACCACGAAGGCCCCGGAATGAGCCTCACCGGATGGATCGCTTTGGCCATGGCGGGTCTCACCGCATTGGGCGTCTTTGCGATCATCCGCCACCACCTTAACCCGCGCAAGGAGCGGGAGCCGCGCGGCACCGCCCCCGGCGACGGTGACACGTTGGTCTATGCCCGGGAGCGCGTGGCGTTTCTGGGCGCGGGCAATGCAGATGCCGCCGGTCGCATGACGCGCGTCACGAAGGATCCGCAGCAATATGCAAAGGGCATGATGCCCGGACGCAGAAAATAAGGACGAATGGCTATGAGCGCCGAAGATCAGATCAAGGAAACCATCACCGCCAATGATGTCGTGCTGTTCATGAAGGGCACCAAGAGCATGCCGCAATGCGGGTTCTCGTCCCGCGTGGCCGGCGTGCTGAATTATATGGGCGTCGACTTTGCCGATGTGAACGTGTTGGAGGATGAGGGCATCCGCCAGGGCATCAAGGATTTCTCGGACTGGCCGACGATCCCGCAGCTCTACGTGAAGGGCGAGTTTGTCGGCGGCTGCGACATCATCACCGAGATGACGCTCTCGGGCGAACTCGATGCGATGTTTGCCGAAAACGGCGTGACCTTCGACAAGGACGCGGCAGAGAAGATCCGCGAAGCCAACGCGTAACCCGCCCGCGGCGCGGCAAGGACGAACGCGCCGGAACCCAGGCGCGTTTTTTGTTTGCGTCTATCGAGATATGGCGCGTCGCGGACCGTCCGGCGTCCCGCCTCTATCATCATACTTCGAATAGGAGATAAATTGTTTCCCGGTGGGCGACAGTCCCGAACATTCCGGGGCTTAGCCCCCTCACCTACGCTGCGACGGGGTGTTCCGCATCCACAACCGCCTGCAGAACGTCCAGCGCCACCAGCCCGACGATCCGCGTGCGCCCGACCACAAGGGCCGGTGTTCCGGGCAGTTGGAAAATCCCGGCAAGCGCCCGATCCTCGGCCAACCGTGCCGCCACCTGCGGGCCCGCAAGGTCCGCCGCGAACTGGTCCAGATCAAGCGACAGGCTCCGCGCCGCACCCTCCACGATTGCATCGGTCGCCGCCATGGGCGCCCGTTGCAGCCGGTGGCGCATTGCCTCGGCGGCCCCTTGGCGGCCAGCGGCCAAAATCGCTCGCGCCGCCTGTTCCGACGTCTCGCCGAAGATCGGGTATTCGCGGGTGGTCAACGCGATCCCGTCGAGAACGGCCAGGCGCCGCTCCAGTACCCGGCAAATCGGGCAGTTGATGTCGGTGAAATAGGTTACGGGCACCGGCCCTGTGCCGTCCCAATCGCCCCACAAGACCTCCGTCAAGCTGTCGCGCAGCGACTGTTCCAGTACCGGATCGGTGGCCGCGCGGTCATTCAGCCCCGCAAAGATCGCTGCCGATGGATCACCGCCGCCCGACACCTCGCCGCCCGTTGCAAGGCTGCGGAACGGGGCCAGCCCCTCGATCTCCTGATAGGTCAGATCAGGCGCCATTACCCAAGTCCAGGGGCGGGCCACAATGGCCCAGGCCGCGCCCAGAAACAGAACCCCTTTAAGGACCTTCCGGCGTGACGCCACCGCCTCAGCCCTTCTTGGTCTCGCCCTTTTTCACATGCTTGGTCAGCCGTGAGGGCGTAGATTTCTTGCGGTTCTTGTAAGGATTGTCCTCCGCCTGGCTGCGCATCCACAGGCGGATCGGCGTGCCGGGCAGGTTGAAATCCTCCCGCAACCCGTTGACCAGATAGCGGCTATACGCCTCTGGCAGCTTTTCGGGGAACGAGCACATCACGACGAAACCCGGCGGGCGCGTCTTGGCCTGGGTCATGTAGCGCAGCTTGATCCGGCGCCCGCCCGGCGCGGGGGGCGGATGCGCCTCCACCATCGCGCCGAGCCATTGGTTGAGCCGCGCGGTGGAGATGCGGGCGTTCCAGACCTCATGGGCCCTGATGATCGCATCATGCAGCTTGTCGAGCCCCTTGCCGGTCTTGGCCGACACCGTGATCAGAGGCGCGCCGCGAAGCTGCGGCAGCAATTTCTCGAAGCCCTGCCGCAGATCCTTCAGCTTTTGCTGCTTTTCCGGCTCTAGATCCCACTTGTTGACCGCCACGACAGCCGCGCGCCCCTCGCGCTCGGCCAGATCGGCAATGCGCAGGTCCTGGGTTTCGAACGGAATCGCGGCGTCGAGCAGAACGACCACCACTTCCGCGAATTTCACCGCGCGCAAGCCGTCGGAGACGCTGAGTTTCTCCAGCTTCTCCTGCACCTTGGCGCGTTTGCGCATCCCCGCCGTGTCGAACATGCGCACGGGCGTGCCGTGCCAATCGAACGACAGGCCGATGGCATCCCGCGTGATCCCGGCCTCCGGGCCGGTCAGCAGGCGATCATCGCCGATGATCTGGTTGATCAGCGTGGATTTGCCCGCATTCGGTCGCCCCACCACGGCAATCTGCAAAGGTTTTGCGCGGGTTATGAGGCGTTCTTCATCTTCGATATCCACATCCGCCTCGGCCTCTTCGTCCGGGCCCTTGGCATCGACCAGCGGTTGCAGCGCCACTAGAAGGTCGGACATCCCCTCACCATGTTCAGCGCTTAAACCAATCGGCTCCCCAAGGCCCAACCCGTAGGCGTCGATCATACCCGCCTGCCCCGCATTGCCCTCGGCCTTGTTGGCGGCCAGCAGGACGGGGCGGCCCGACCGGCGCAGAATCTCGGCGAAGTATTCGTCATTGGCCGTCACACCGGCGCGCGCATCGATGATGAAAAGCGCCGCATCGGCCATGTCGACCGCGCGTTCGGTCAGGCGACGCATACGGCCCTGCAGGCTGTCATCCGTGGCATCCTCAAGGCCCGCCGTGTCCACCACGGTGAAGCGCAGATCGCCCAACCGCGCAGCCCCTTCGCGCAGGTCACGGGTCACGCCGGGCTGATTGTCGACCAGCGCGATCTTGCGACCGACCAATCGGTTGAACAGCGTCGATTTGCCGACATTGGGGCGGCCAACGATGGCGAGGGTGAAGGACATGGATGCACCTTTGGATAAGAGCGCGGCTCTACGCCCCTTCGCCGCTTATTTCAAGCGCCTCAATGCAGTCTCTAGCGCGTTGGAGAAGGCGGAGCGGTCGGCCTTGAAGAACGGTTTCTGCCCGCCGATCCCCTGCCCGTCCAGGCCCGCGCGCAGATCGGCCATGATGGCGCGGGTCGCCACCTGGCTGCCGATGGAATTCGCGGTGAAGGGCTGCCCCTTGTGGTTCAGAACCGCGGCACCGTGCTCCAAGCACCGTTCGGCCAGCAGGATATCGGCGGTGATCACCAGTGCGCCGGGCCGCGCCGCCGCGGCGATCACGTCGTCGGCGGCGTCGAACGCGTCGCCCGCCATCTCCATCGTGATCAGCGGATGATCCGGGTGGCGCAGGTAGCTGGCCGCCACCAGCCGCACCGGGATCTTGTGGCGATAGGCGGCCGTATAGATCTCTTCCTTGACCGGACAGGCATCGCCGTCGATCAGGATCACCGGGCCGTCTGCGGCGGGATCAGTCAAAATGCCCCTCCGGAAACGGCACGATCAACGTGCCAGCGCCCACTTCACGCAGCTGCAATTCTCCGCCATGCAGTGTGATTTCCGCCAATTCCGACCATCCCGGCGGGCGTGGCAGGGACACCATGGCGTGGCGGATCACGTGGCGTCGGCCCAATTCGATCACCGTGGGCAGGCCCATCGCGGTCAGCCGGTTGTCCTCCATCGCGCGGGCCAGCCCCTCCCCGCCCGCCGCGCATCCGTCCTCGATCCCCAGAACCCCCACATGGCGGCTGTTCCACGGTGGAAAATCGCGGGCCCCGTTGGAGACCCAGAGCATCGTGATCGGCATCATCACGGCGTCTTTCAGCACGACCAGCATGTCATCTTCGGCATTGCGCATCACGCAGGTCCAGCCAAGTCGTGCGCCATGGGCCTCGGCCAGGGTACAGAAATCCTCCACCCGGTGCCCGGCCGGATAGGTCCGCAGATCCCATTGCCCGCCATCGTCGCAATCAAGTTTAAGATCGCCGCGCAACTGGTTGAGAGACCACAGATTATACCCCTTATGCTGCGGTACGGGATCGGTCATCACGGCGCGTTTTCGGGAAAAGGACAACCGCCCGCCCTCCGCCATCCGGGTCATCGGGTGATGGGCAAACGTCACCTCCCCCACACCGCCATCGATCACATGGGTCTGGAGCAGGCACGGCCCCACGAGGCGCACCTCCTTGGTCACATGGGCACCCAGAACATCGGTTGTGAGAGCGAACCGGGCGACGGCGACGTCCTGATCCACCACCTCCCAGGGCGCATTCGCCGTAGGCCCGTGGATCGGCAGGCCATGCACATCATCCCGCCCGAACGGCATGCAAAGGAAGTCCCCCGCCAGCCGCTTGTCGACCATGGCGACGTCAGGGTCATCCTGGATCTCCGCCTCGTCCCGCCACGGCGCGTTGTGGAGCGGTGCGCGGCCGGACACCTGCCAATGGGGGATGTTGCCCGCCCCCGGATCGATCAGCGCCTCCGCCTCCCCATGGGCCAACCGGATCATGGTGCGGCATCCGCCATGGCCCGGGTGATGATCGCGGCGTCCGAGCCCACAGACAGCACCGTCGCGCCCGCCTCGATCATCGCCACCTGCCGGTGTGGCGGCACAAAGACGCCTGCGGCACACCCTGCGGCGCGGATCCGGCCCATCGCATCGGTGATCTGATCCCACAGCGCCTGATCGTCCAGCGCATCACGAAACCCCAGATCGGCGCCCAGATCGGCGGGGCCGATGAAAACGCAGTCGATCCCGTCCATGCCCGCAATCTCGTCGATCGCTGCCAGCCCGGCGGCGCTTTCCACCTGCAAAATCGGGCTGATCTGGGCGTTGGCCTCGGCCGGATAGGTCGGGTTGGCGCCATAGCCACCGGCGCGCATCGTGGCACCGCCTACGCCGCGATGGCCCTCCGGCGGATAGCGGCAGGCCGCCACAATGGCTTCTGCCTGCGCACCACTTTCCACCATCGGCACCATGATCGTCTGCGCGCCGATATCGAGCACCTGTTTCAGCACCCAATCCTCTCCCATCGGCACCCGCACTGCGGACGGAGTGCCGCACGCGTCAAGCACGCTCAGCTGCCGCCGCATCAGAACCGGATCATAGGGCGCATGCTCACCGTCGATCAGGCAGAAATCAAAGCCCGCATGGCCCGCGATCTCGGTCACGGTGTCGGAGCCGAGCGTCAGGAACATGCCCTTCTGCACCCGCCCCGCCAGGATCGCCTCTTTCAACCGGTTGATTTTCGTTTTCATGGGGGCTCCTCCCTCAGGCGCCAAAGGTTGTCGTGCCAAGGCGCGGGCCCTGCATCATTGCCCCCCATACCACCGCCGGATCATGGCGCGGTCTTCGTCGAGCAAAAAGGCCTGGGACGGCGGCGGCATGGCATGGCTGACGCCCGCCTGAACATAGATCTGTGGGGCATGCCGGGCGACCTGCGCCTCCGTCTCAAGGATCACACCACCCGGCGCGGCGGCCAGGCCCGGATAGCTGACCTCCGCCGCATGGCAATAGCTGCAATTGCCCTGCACCAGCCAGAAGACATCTTCGAAATCCCCATGCGCCATCAATGCCTCTTGCCCGGCGCTCAGGGCGGCCTCCTCAACCGGGTCCTCCCGCATCAGGGGCAGGACGGAGAGCCAGACGATCACCGCAAAGATCAGCGCGGTCGCCCCCCAGGTCCACCATTTGTAGCCGCCGCGCGCATGCATCGTGTTGAAGAAATGCCGGATCGTGACGCCCATCAGGAACACAAGCGAGGCGATGACCCAGTTGAACTCCGACGCGAAGGCCAGCGGATAGTGATTTGACAACATGAGGAAAATCACCGGCAGCGTCAGGTAATTGTTGTGGGTGGAGCGCAGCTTGGCGATCTTGCCGTATTTCGCATCCGGCACCCGGCCCGCCTTGAGGTCAGCCACCACGATACGCTGGTTGGGGATGATGATATGGGCCACGTTGGCCGTCATAATCGTGGCCGTGAATGCCCCCAGATGCAGCAGCGCCGCACGCCCCGTGAACACTTGCGCATAACCCCACGCGAAGGCCACGATGATCGCGAACAACACCAGCATCATCACCTGCGGGCGGTCGCCCAAGGGCGATTTGCACAGCTGATCGTAGAGCACCCATCCCAACAGCAGCGATGCGAACGAGATCGCAATCGCCGCCCAGATCGGCAGATCGGCGACGTTGGGATCGATCAGGTACAGCTCGGCGCTCACCCAATAGAGCAGTGCCAGCAGCGCCACACCCGACAGCCAGGTCGCGTAGCTCTCCCATTTGAACCAGGTCAGATGCTCCGGCATCTCCGCCGGGGCCACGAGGTACTTCTGTATGTGGTAAAACCCACCGCCATGGACCTGCCATTCCTCGCCATCGGCGGGGCCGTCGATATTGCGGTTGAGGCCCAGATCCAGCGCAATGAAATAGAAGCTCGATCCAATCCACGCGATTGCCGTGATCACATGGAGCCACCGCGCGGCAAATTCGGCCCAATGCAGCAATATGGTGGCGTCCATGGGCCCTGTCCCGTCCAAACCTCGTCCGGTCATTTCGACCGAAACGCCCCCGCTCCGCAAGCCACGCCGCCCCGTTTCCGTTTGAAAAGGCGCCGGTCCCGGCGGCGGGGCCGCCCCGTTGGATACGTTGACCGGGCCCCATCCCGCCTTTGCAGGCGCAGAAATCGGGTCAAACCCCACCCAAGCGCGCGAAATTTCGGGCAAGTGTTGCGCAAAGCCGCCAGTGCGGGCACTTTCGGTTTGCGGTACGGTGTGACACTCCATACCAAAAGCCCACAAGAAGCCGCCATGTCCAAGAGGCGGCCCATAAGTCTGGGAGGACATCATGAAACATTTGACCACCACCGCCATCGGCGCGGTGCTGTCGCTGTCGTTCGTCGGCGAAGCTCTGGCCACCGAATGGAATGTCTCGCTCTGGGGGCAGCGGCGCGCCTTCACCGAGCATGTGGAGTTCCTGGCCGAAGCGCTGGCCGAACGCACGGATGGCGAGTTTACCCTGAACATTTCCTATGGCGGCCTGTCCAACAACCGCGAGAACCTCGATGGCATCTCCATCGGCGCGTTCGAGATGGCGCAGTTCTGCGCCGGCTATCACCGCGACAAGAACCGCGCGATCACCGTGCTGGAACTGCCGTTCCTGGGCGTTGCGAACCTCGAAGAAGAGGTCGCCGTCTCCCACGCGATCTACGATCACCCCGCCGTGGCCGAAGAGATGGCGCAGTGGAACGCACGGATGCTGATGACGTCGCCCATGCCGCAATACAACCTCGTGGGCACAGGCGATCCGCGTGACACGATTGCGGAGATGGACGGCATGCGGGTCCGCGCTACCGGTGGCTTGGGCGAGCTTTTTGCCTCCGTCGGCGGTGTGCCGACCTCCGTGACCTCGTCGGAGGCCTACCAGGCGCTAGAAGGCGGCACCGTTGACACCGTGGCCTTTGCGCAGCACGCCCATCTCAGCTTCCGCACCATCGACATCGCCGATTGGTGGACCGAGAACCTGAATCCCGGCACCGTGAACTGCCCGGTGGTGGTGAACATCGATGCCTATGAGGCGCTGAGCGATGACGAGCGCGCGGCGCTGGACGGCGCGGTTGAGGATTCGATTGCGCATTATCTTGCGAACTACGCCGAGTTGATCGAGCGCTGGGATGCAGTGTTGGAAGAGCGCGGGGTGGAGCGGGTGACGGTGCCCGAGGAAACCCTCGCGACACTCGCCGAAAACGCCGCCCCGATCCATCAGGCGTGGATCGACGACATGGCCTCCCAGGGCCTACCGGCGCAGGAGCTCTACGATCTGGTCCAGTCGACCCTGGCCGAGCATCGCGGCGAATGATCTGAAACGCGAGGCCTCCGCGCTCCGGGCGGAGGCTTCGACCTTATCATGGCCATATCCTCAAACGTCCTGACCGATGACAGCGCCGTCTCCCGCACGGATCGCTTTCTGCTCTGGTTCGAAGCCCGCCTGAACCTTTTGGGCGGCATCACCATCATCGCGCTTGTCCTGATGGCGGTGTGGCACGTCGTGGGCCGCAAACTCTTCAACGCGCCGGTCTATGGCTATGTGGACTGGATCGAACAATTCATGGTGGTCTTCGCGTTTTTCGGGCTCAGCTATTGCCAGCGGGAAGGCGGACATATCCGCATGGATATCATCGTGATGCGCCTAAAAGGCCGCGCGCTGTGGTTCGCGGAATGGCTCTCGACGCTCTTCATGCTGATCCTGACCATCGCGCTGATCTACGGCGCCTGGCAGCATTTTGACCGCAGCTTCGACCTGACCCGACCGTTCTTCTCCCGCGACAGCTCCATCGACATCGCCCTGCCGCTCTGGCCCGCGAAACTCATCGTGCCGGTGGCCTTTGCGATCCTTGCGGCGCGCCTGATGATCCAATTGGTGATCTATACCCGTGCGCTGATCTCCGGCGAGGACCGCCCCGTCGGCGTGCCGCTGCCCGAAGATCCCATGGCCATTGCCGCACGGGAGGCGGAAACCGTCAGCGGTCGGGAGAGTGACCAATGATGGGATTTTCATATTTGAGGAACAAAGATGGGCAAGGATGCGCGCCCAGGAACCCGGCGCGCCCGGACGAAAAGGGCGCAATTTTAATCAAATTGTCCCATCTTTGTTCTATAAATATGCATTCCGACGCCGCCATCCGCGCGAACGGTCACAGATTGGGCCGGCCCCGTGGATAGCATCATCGACATGCGCGCCCTTTTGGAGGGGGTGGATATCTTCAACGTCTCGCTGTGGCTCTGCGGGTTATTGCTGGTTCTGGTGCTGATCGGCGTGCGCGTGGCCTTCGCGGCGGCCTTTGTGGGGATCCTGGGCCTGTGCATTTTCTTCATGGCGCGGCAGGGCTTTGACCGGGGCCTCGCAACAGCGCTTCTGACCGCCGGTCAGGTGCCGCATTCCAAAAGCTCCGGTTATGCGCTGAGCCTGATCCCGACCTTCATCCTGATCGGTTACCTCGCCTATTACGCGGGCCTGACAAAGGCGCTCTTCGAGGCGGCAAAGCGCTGGGTCGGCTGGTTGCCGGGCGGGCTGGCCGTCTCGACGGTCTTTGCGACCGCGGGTTTTGCGGCGGTCTCCGGCGCGTCGGTCGCAACCTCGGCCGTCTTCGCGCGGATCGCCATCCCCGAAATGCTGAAGGTGGGCTACGACAAGGCGTTCGCCGCAGGCGTGGTCGCGGCGGGCGGTACGCTGGCCTCGCTCATTCCGCCCTCGGCCATTCTGGTGATCTATGCCATCATCGTCGAGGAATCCGTCGGCAAGCTGCTTCTTGCCGGCTTCCTGCCGGGCTTTGTCTCCGCGCTGATCTATGCGGGGCTGGTCACCGGCATGGCCGCCGCAAAGCCCGCGCTCGGGCCACCGGTGCGCGGCTTCACCTGGGGGGAGCGCTTTGCCTCACTGCCCGGCACCTTCCCGATCCTCTTCGTGATCTTCATCATCATCTTCTCGATCTACTACCGCGGGGATGACGGCGCCTGGGCCACGCCCACCGAAGCCGGGGCGCTAGGTGCTTTCGTCGTCTTCGCCATGGCGATCTTCCGGGGCATGAAATGGGACCAGCTCAAGACCGCGCTCATGGAGGCGGCAAAACTCACCGCAATGATCTTCGCGATGATCTGGGGTGTGCTGATCTTTGTGCGGTTCCTGGGTTATGCGGATCTGCCGGACACCTTCGCCACCTTCATCGGGGGCCTGGAATATTCGCCTTACGTGATCCTGCTCTGCATCCTGCTGGTCTATGTGATCCTTGGCATGTTCATGGATGCGATCGGGATGCTGATCCTGACCCTGCCAGTGGCCTTCCCGGCGGTGATCGCCTTGAACGGGGGCCCCGACATCACGCGGGAGGCCAGCGCCTTTGGCATGACGGCCGAAGAATGCGCGATCTGGTTCGGGATCATCGTGGTGAAGATGGCGGAGCTGTGCCTGATCACGCCGCCCATCGGCCTCAACTGCTTCGTGGTGGCCGGCGTCGCCAAGGATACCGGTCTGCCCATCGGCGTGCAGGATGTCTTCAAAGGGGCCACGCCGTTCTTTGCCGCGGACGTCGCCACGATCGCGGTGCTCATCGCCTTTCCGGGTATTGTCCTGTGGCTGCCCTCCCTGGTCTGACCCCGCATCTGACCCCGCATCTGACGTTGCGTCATCGGCCCCTTCCCCTTTGCAATTGCGGCGGCTAATCTCCGCGCCACCAAGGACACACACGTCCAAACCAGGGAGATAAAGAATGAAAAAGTTTTTGCTGGCTTCGGCCGCAACTCTTGCCTTGACAGGTGTTGCCGCAGCGGATGGCCACCAGGGCGACGTCACGCTTGGCGTGATCCTCGGCTTCACGGGCCCGATTGAATCGATCACACCCGCTATGGGGGACGGCGCGGAACTGGCGATGGCCGAAGTCACCGAGAGTGGTTTGCTCTTCGGCGGCGCCTCTGTCACCTCCGTCCGCGCGGACTCCACCTGCGTTGACTCGTCCGCCGCCCAGGCCGCGGCCGAACGTCTGATCACGTCGGATGGTGTGCACGGCATCGTGGGCGCGGATTGCTCCGGCGTGACCGGCTCGATCCTTGCCAACGTCGCTGTGCCCAACGGCATGGTCATGATCTCGCCCTCGGCCACCTCGCCCGGCCTGTCGACCGCTGAAGACAACGGGTTGTTCTTCCGCACCGCACCGTCCGATGCCCGTCAGGGTGTTGTGATGGCCGAGATCATCATGGAACGCGGTATCGACACCGTCGCGCTGACCTACACCAACAACGATTACGGTCAGGGCCTGGCCGATGCGTTCTCCGCCGCGTTTGAGGAAGCCGGTGGCACCGTGACGCTCTCCGCAGCCCATGAAGATGGCCGCGCGGATTATTCCGCTGAAGTCGGCGCACTGGCCTCGGCCGGCGGTGATGCGCTTGTGGTTGCGGGTTATGTGGACCAGGGCGGATCCGGCGTGATCCAGGCCTCGCTCGACACTGGTGCGTTTGACACTTTCGTCTTCCCCGATGGCATGGTCTCCCAGGCGCTCGTGGATAATTTCGGATCCGACATTGACGGCTCGTTCGGCCAGAACCCTGGAACCGACAGCGAAGGCGCGGGCATCTATCAGGGCATGGCGGAAGAGGCTGGATTTGACGGCACCTCGCCCTTCTCCGCGGAATCCTACGATGCGGCGGCGCTGATCATGCTGGCCATGGCGGCGTCGGGCTCCCGGAACCCGGCCGATTACATGGGTGAGGTCATGAACGTGGCCAACGCCCCGGGCACCGAGATCCTGCCGGGTCAGCTTGGCATGGCGCTTGAGATGATCGCCAATGGCGAAGACATCGATTATGTCGGCGCGTCCGCGGTAGAACTCATCGGTGGCGGCGAAAGCGCCGGCAATTACCGTGAGATCCAGATCGAAGGTGGTGAACTGGTGGTCGCAGGCTACCGCTAAGCCCCACGGCACACGCAATATCAGGCAGTCCGGGACATCCCCGGGCTGCCTTTTTCGAAAGGGACCCTGCCATGATCGCCGTCCATGACATCCACAAGCATTTCGGCGGCTTTCACGCCGTGGATGGCGCCACCCTGACGATCGAAACCGGCTCGATCACCGGGCTGATCGGCCCCAACGGGGCGGGCAAGACAACGCTCTTCAATGTGATCGCCGGTGTCCTGCCGCCGACCGGCGGCAAAGTAGTGATGGATGGTGAGGATATCACCGGCCTCAAGCCCCACGAGCTTTTCGACAAGGGCCTTTTGCGCACCTTCCAGATCGCGCATGAATTCTCCTCCATGACATGCCGCGAAAACCTGATGATGGTGCCGGGCGGGCAGACAGGCGAAGGCCTGTGGAACACCTGGTTCGGGCGCAAACGCATCGCTGATGAGGAACGCGCGCTCCGCGCCAAGGCCGATGAGGTGCTGGAATTCCTGACGGTCGAGCATCTGGCCGACCAACCGGCGGGCCAGATTTCCGGCGGGCAGAAGAAGCTCCTGGAGCTGGGCCGCACCATGATGGTCGACGCCAAGATCGTCTTCCTTGATGAGGTCGGCGCCGGCGTGAACCGCACGCTGCTCAACACGATCGGCGACGCGATCATCCGCCTGAACAAGGAACGGGCCTATACGTTCTGCGTGATCGAGCATGACATGGATTTCATCGGCCGCCTCTGCGACCCCGTCATTTGTATGGCCGAGGGCAAGGTGCTGGCCGAAGGCTCATTGGATGAGATCAAGGCCAATGACGCCGTGATCGAGGCCTATCTGGGCACCGGCCTGAAGAACAAGGACAAGCTGGAGGAGCCGGCGTGATCCGCGCCGCGCTGCTGGCCCTGACACTGGCCGCGCCCGCCATCGCGCAAACCGCGCCCGACCAACCGAAACCCGAGGACATCACCGCCGCCACGCCCGCCCCTGCCGGGCCGCGCGATTGCGCCCTTGTGGAGGGCCCGTTCCGGTTCTGCGGCACCTCCCCCCAATTCACCCTGGCCCCGCAGGCCGACAACGCGGAGGTGACGGCCTATTACGTCACCCCCGAGGCCATTCAGGCCGTCGCAATCATCGAAGCCGCAGGCCGGGCCGATGGGCTCACCATCGACGCGCTACAGGCCGAAGCACTTGAAATCCTGTCGGATTCCGCAGGCATCCCGGCCCCTGACATCCTGGTCCTGGACCGCGTCTCCGTCACCATCGACGGGCAGGTCCATCCGAATTTCGTTTATTTCGGCAATGTCGACGGGGTCGGCATCGTCTATTCCAACTCCATCGTGCTGCTCGACGGCGCCGTCGCGCAATTCGTCACCCTCGATATCGGGGCCACAACCTATACCTCGCGCCACCGCGCGCTGCACGACCGCTTCGTGTCCAATGTTCAGGTGAGCTTATGACCGACACAAACCCCTACCAGAACGACCGCGGCAACAAGGACATGTCGATCACCAATCCCCGCCCCGGCAGCACCGCCTATCCGGTGCCGCCCGGTGGCCAGGCCAAGATCGCCGATGCGGCGGACGCCTTCCTGATCGGTGAGGCGATGACAGGCGGCTACGGCTCGGGCGCGGATATCCTGCACACCTGCACCATCGCGGTGAATCCCGGTGAGATCGCGGTGATCGTAGGCCCGAACGGCGCGGGCAAATCAACGGCGATGAAGGCCGTCTTCGGGATGCTGAACCTGCGCGAAGGCCGCGTGGTGCTGGATGGCGAGGATATCTCCGCCCTCACCCCGCAGGCCCGCGTCGGCAAGGGCATGGGCTTCGTGCCGCAGACCTCGAATATCTTCACCTCCATGACCGTGGAAGAAAACCTCGAGATGGGCGCGTTCATCCGCCGCGACGATATCCGCGCAACGATGGAGCAGATCTATGACCTGTTCCCGATCCTGCGGGACAAGCGCAAACAGGCGGCAGGCGAGCTGTCGGGCGGGCAGCGTCAGCAGGTCGCCGTGGGCCGCGCGCTGATGACCCAGCCCAAGGTCCTGATGCTGGATGAGCCCACGGCGGGCGTCTCCCCCATCGTGATGGACGAACTCTTCGACCGGATTATCGAAGTCTCACGAACCGGTATTCCCATTTTAATGGTTGAACAAAACGCACGGCAGGCCCTTGAGATCGCCGATAAGGGCTACGTCCTTGTCCAGGGGCGCAACGCCTATTCCGGCACCGGCAAGGAGCTTCTGGCCGATCCGGAGGTGCGCAAATCCTTCCTCGGCGGGTAACGGGATGATGCGGGCCGTCCTCTCCAGATCTCCGCCCATCGCGCTTTGCGCAGTCCTGGGAAGCGCGGCCTTCGCCGCCATTGGAGATGAGGGCGACGGCCCAAGGCCTTTCGAGGCAGAATGCATCATCGTTGATACCTGCCGCATCGATGGCGGCTGCGCCGATCTTCCCGCCCCAGGTGAGTTGCTCCTGCGCTTCGACGGCACGGACACGTTCCTGGGGCAAAGCGAAGCGGATCTGGAGCCGATCGACCGATACCCCAATATCGAAGCCGTCCATCCCCTCGCCCCCGTCGACACGCGCCGCTCGCTTCTTGTAGATCTGCCGCCCGAAGGCCCCGCGCGCCGATTTGCCCTTTTCGTGCAGCCCGCGACGCCCGACAACGCAGACCCGATCTTGCAGCGCCGCTATTTCGTGATGAGCTGTTGGGACACCCCGCAATGATGCGCGCCCTCTGCCTCGCCCTGCTGTTGCCCGGCGCGGCCCTGGGCGCGGGCCTTGATTGCACCTTCACCACCATCTGCTCACCCCTGACCGGGTGCCAGACGAATGACGGCGTGCCCTTTGTCTTCGACGTGACGGGCGGCGGCTTCAGTTTCATGACCGGCGAGGGCCTGATCCTCGGGACCCCGTTGTCGAACACCACCCCGCCGGCCCTCTCGGTCCTGTTCGACACGGCGCAGGACAGTACCATCCTTCTGAGCGTCACACCTGCCGGCGAGGCCGTGATGACGCAGCACGACATCGCGCCGGGAGACCGGATCCAGTCGATCTCCTATTTCGGCACCTGTGAGCCTCGCACATGAAGACGTTGCCGCCCGTCCGTCTGCTCCGGGCCGTCACCGCGATCGCGGATGAAACCGTGTCCGCGCCGAGCGTCGTGCCGCTTGGCCACGGGAACCGGGCAATCATCATACTTTTCAACACCTTCGTTGCCCATCACCCGCGCCATTTCACGCTGGAGGGCCACCCCGCCGCGATCAATTCCAGCGGTCGCCACTCCGGCTTGTCCCGACCCTAGGAGGTTCCCATGCGCGCTGCCCTGCTCGCCGCCCTCGCCATTGCAACGCCGCTTCTCGCCTCGGCCCAGGAAGCCCAGATCAACTGGACCTGCCAGCTCAACATCCTCTGCCCAGATGTCGGCGCCTGCCGCGATTGGAATCAGCAGATCAATATCGTGGAGGGCGCGGAGGGCTGGCGCGTGACGTGGAACGCGGATCTGCCCTCGGACTATGAGTTGATCGCCGATTATCGGCCTCCCGCCGATGCCGTCGAACAGGTCCGCGTGCGCAGCCTCCTGTTCCGCAACGCGCAAACGCAGGCAAGCCAGATGATCACCTTCGACAGCACCGGCGATGTCGTGGTGACGGGCCATCAGCCGCAGGCGGGCACGCGCGTCGTCTCGGGCCTCGGCAGGTGCGAGGTGGCGGAATGAGGGCGCTTCTTGCCATCGCCCTGATGGCCGGGCCCGCCATGGCCGCATCGGCACAGGACGCGCTGCCAACGCGGATGACCTGCACCCTGGTGGAGATCTGCGTCGACGATGACACCTGCCGCCCGTTTCCCTCCGGCCCCGACTTTACCCTGATGTTCGACGGGCAGGATTGGCTGTGGGACCCGGCGGCGGATTGGGGCGGTTTCCCGGTCCTTCTGGCCCGGGAGGAGGGCGCGGCCCTGGCCCGTCATCTGGCCGACCCGTCTCTCGGCCTGGCTCTCATCCCCGCCGCGGCGGAGGCCGCGGACGGTGCCGTCACGCTGGATGCCATCCGCCTTGGTCGGCCGCCCGAACCCGCCCTGTCGAACCAGTGGATGCGCAATCATTGCCGGGCGGCGGCTGCGTCATGATCCGCATCGCCCTTGCCCTTGCCGTCATCGGCCCGCCCGCCGCCGCCGAGCCCTGGACCTGCCAGATGACCGTGCGCTGCCAGAATGTCGATTGTGACGCCATCGATCATACCTACGGTATCATCGCCGCCGACCATGAGGGGCAATTGTTCCTCACCACCCCCGCAGGCGACCGCCCCGTGCAAAGGCTCAGCCCGCAGGGCCACCTGCCCGCCGCCTATGCCGGGGCCAGTGAAGCCGCCATCGGGGAGCTTCTGACGATCCTCGATGACGGCCGCGCGCTGCTGTCGGTCCACGGCCATGACGGCCCGGCGCGCACCACCACCCTTTTCGGCACATGTGCACCGCTATGAGGCCCCAAATCCAATCCGCATCTGGTCATTACACCGATGTATCATTAGACAAATCCGGCAAGCGCCGCCAAAAGGCGCAGCACCACAGGGGAGAGATTGCGTGGACGTCCTGAACGCCTTCGTTACGCTGGCGAATTTCGTCATCATTCCGGCCACTGCCTATGGGGCGCAACTGGCGCTCGGCGCGCTGGGGGTCACGCTGATCTACGGCATCTTGCGGTTTTCCAACTTCGCCCATGGCGACACGATGGCGTTTGGCACCATGGTCACCATCTTCGCCACCTGGGGCCTGCAGGCGGCGGGCATCACCTTCGGGATCCTGCCCACGGCGCTTCTGGCCCTGCCGCTGGGGATCGCCGCCACCGCGCTTCTGGTGATCGGCACGGACCGCACGATCTACCGCTTCTACCGCCAGCAAAAGGCCAAGCCGGTGATCTTCGTGATCGCGTCGCTCGGCGTGATGTTCATCATGAACGGCATCGTGCGGTTCTTCATCGGCGTCGATGATCAGCGCTTTGCCGATGGCGAACGGTTCATCATCAGCGCGCGCACCTTCCGCGACATGACGGGCCTCGACGAGGGGCTCGCCTTCCGCACCACCCAGGGCATCACCATCGTGGTGGCGATGATCGCCGTGATCCTGCTCTTCTGGTTCCTCAACCGCACCCGCACCGGCAAATCGATGCGCGCCTTTTCCGACAACGAGGATCTGGCCCTGCTCTCGGGCATCAACCCCGAACGGGTTGTCCTGATCACCTGGATCATCGTGGCGGCGCTGGCCACCACGGCAGGCGTCCTCTACGGCCTCGACAAGAGCTTCAAGCCCTTCACTTACTTCCAGCTCCTCCTGCCAATCTTCGCCTCGGCCATCGTGGGCGGCCTGGGCAACCCGCTCGGCGCGATCCTCGGCGGCTTCCTCATCGCGTTTTCCGAGGTTGGCGTCACCTACGCCTTCCGCAAGGTTGTGGGCTATCTGGGGCCGACGGAGTGGCAACCCGATGGGCTCCTGCAACTCCTTAGCACCGATTACAAATTCGCCGTCTCCTTCGGCATCCTGCTGATCGTGCTGCTCTTCAAACCCACCGGCATCATGAAGGGGAAATCGGTATGACTCGCGGCTTCGATCCCAAGATCCTGATGCTTTTCGGCCTCGTCGCGATCCTCTTTGTCGGCACCGGCTTTGTGCAATCGTGGAACACGGCGCTCACCATCTTCAACATGGGGCTGGTCTCCGCGATCATGGCGCTCGGCGTGAACATGCAATGGGGGTACGCCGGCCTCTTCAATGTGGGCGTCATGGGGTTTGTGGCCCTCGGCGGCCTCGCCACCGTGCTGGTCTCGGTCGAGCCGGTGCCCGAGGCGTGGAGCGCGGGTGGCCTGCAGGTGATCCTCGGCCTCGTCCTCGGCGCGCTCACCATCGTCGGCGCCATCTTGTTGTGGAACGCCATGCCCAAAGGCCGCCTCAGGGGCCTCGTCATGCTTGTCGTGCTGCTGATCGGCTTCACCCTCTTCCGCCGGGTCTTCGATACCGGCGCCGAGGCCGTGGAGGCGATCAACCCCGCCTCCACCGGGTTCCTCGGCGGCCTGGGCCTGCCGATCCTTCTGGCCTGGCCCGTTGGGGGCCTCCTGGCCGCCGGGGCCGCCTGGATCATCGGCAAGACGGCCCTGGGCCTGCGCTCCGATTACCTCGCCATCGCGACCCTCGGCATCGCCGAGATCATCATCGCAGTCCTGAAGAACGAGGATTGGCTCGCCCGCGGCGTCAAGAACGTCACCGGCATCGACCGCCCCGTCCCCTACGAGGTCGACCTGCAGGAAAGCGAACGCTTCCTGGGCCTCGTCAGCAATATCGGCGCCGACCCCGTGACGGCCTCCACGATCACCGTCAAACTCCTCTACGCCGCGCTCTTCATCCTCGTCCTCGGCCTCCTGATCTGGCTCAGCGAAAAGGCGTGGAACTCGCCCTGGGGCCGCATGATGCGCGCGATCCGCGATAACGAGGTCTCCGCCGCCGCCATGGGCAAGGACGTCAAATCGCGGCACTTGCAGATCTTCATCCTCGGTTCCGCCGTCTGCGGCGTGGCGGGCGCGATGATGACAACCCTCGACAGTCAGCTGGTGCCCGGCACCTATCAACCGCTCCGCTTCACCTTCCTGATCTGGGTGATGGTGATCGTCGGCGGCTCCGGCAACAATTGGGGTGCGGTTCTGGGCGGCTTCCTGATCTGGTGGCTCTGGGTGCAGGTCGAACCGCTGGGCCTCCTGCTGATGCAGGGCCTCACCGCGGGTATGGCCGACGGCAACTGGCTCCGCGAACACCTGCTCGACAGCGCGGCCCATATGCGCCTGCTGACGATGGGCATGATCCTGCTGCTGGTCCTGCGCTTCAGCCCGAGGGGCCTGATCCCCGAACGCTAGGCGCCCCGATCCGCAAGCCTGCCGGTCGCCACGCCACGGGAGACCGGCGCGGGCGCGGGAGTGACGGGAACAGGACCGATCAACCGGCCTTGCTGAGCTGCGCCTCCACGGCGCCCCGCTCGGTCGGGTTGAGCCGGAGTTCACCCCACTCGGTTTCCAATAGCCATGACACCGCGTCGGCCGAAATGGCCTGCTCGAAAAGGAACCCCTGCCCCAGCGTGCAATTCAGCATCTTCACGAATTCAAGGTCCTCGGTCGTCTCGATCCCCTCCGCCGTCACGTCCAGTTCCAGCCCGGTCGCAAGGGACATTATGCCGGCCACAATCTTCTGGTTTTGCGGTAAGGCCGAGATGTTCGTCACAAAGCTGCGGTCGATCTTTATCCGGTCGAACGGGAGTTGCCGAAGGCTTGCCAGGCTCGAATAACCGGTTCCGAAGTCATCAAGTGCTACGGAAATCCCGATCCCTTTGAGTTGCTCCAGCTTTTTGCGGGCAACGTCAAAATCGCCGATGACGGTGCTTTCGGTGATTTCCAGCGTGATCCGCTTTGGATTGAGGCCGCTTGTCGCCAGGATTTCACGAATGTTGTCGACCAGATTCGGATCGTGAAACTGGTGCGCTGAAACGTTGAAGGAAATCGAAAGGCGGCTGTCCCACCCGCGCGCCGCCGTGCAGGCCTGCCTCAAAAGGCTCAGGCCCAGGGTTCCGATCTGTCCGCTGTCTTCCGCGATTTCGATGAACACCGCTGGCGGGATTTGTCCATGGCGGGCGTGGGTCCACCGCGCCAGTACCTCAAACCCCGTCAACATATTCGTCTCGATATCAACGATGGGTTGAAAGAACGGCTGGATTTCCTGATTCTCGATGGCCGCTCTGAGGTCGGATTCGATCTCGGCCCGCGCAATGGATTCGCGGTCCAGATCCGCATCGTACCACGCAAACTGATTCCTGCCCTGGCTCTTGGCCGAATACAGCGCGCGGTCCGCATGCCCCAAGGCGTCCGAACTGGTCCCCTCGGGCGTCCACTGCGCCAATCCGATGCTACATCCGATACGCATTTGGACACCGTCAAAGTCGAAGGCCTGTCCAATGCTGTGCACCACACGCCGCGCGATCCGTTCCGCCTGTTCCGAACTGACCGTCGGGGCGAACATCACCGCGAACTCGTCCCCGCCAAGCCGCGCCACAACTCCGTCCGACCCGATCTCCGCTTCCAGCCGTTGGGCAACACCCACAAGGGTCTTGTCCCCCATCGCGTGGCCGTGGAGGTCATTGATCGGCTTAAACTTGTCCAGGTCCATCATGGCGATGTAGCGCTGATTTTGACCCGGTAGGTTCGGGCCGGTCTCATCAAGAATGGCCGAGAACGCCCTGCGGTTGATCAGGCCGGTCAGGGGATCGTACAGGGCATTCTTTTCGGCCCGTTGGCGCTCGAATTCCCGTTCCGCGACAAGTCTCTTGAGCCGGTGAGACTGGTGCCAGCTCGACACCGTCAAGGCAATCGAGAGGTTGATGAGCAACAGCGCGAATTCATCAAGATCCCAGTCTTCATGGGCGCGACTGAACTCATAGAATTTTTCGAACAATTCGAATTCACTCAGGAACGGCCATGTGATGATTGCGGAGATGAAGAAAATCGCCCGCCCCGACAGCAGCTTCGACATCCACTGTCGTTTTCCAGGCAAAAGATGCGTCATGTCTCGGCCTCGTCCCTCGCCGTTGCGTGCGACAGACAAACCGCCAAAGGGCTTAAGTATGTATTGTTGAGGCCGCAAATTATGCGGCGGATTTTACGGAGCCCGGCGACGCGGTCGGGTGCGGCAGACCCAAACCTGATTTTCGCCCGTCAGCGGATCAAGCCCTGCCCGACCCGGCCAGACGCCACGTGCCGCGGGTTGTGTAACGGGGCGGTGCCGCAGGCCATCGCGCGGACACGAGGCGTCAGAGTGGCCATAGCCGGACATTTCGTGCGGCGGCACCGCCATTCACAACCGGAACCACGCTCCCGCTTCCGCGTATCATGGTTACCCGAAGGTTAACGAGAACGCGATTGTTGTTTTACGGCAGGGGTTTAACTTGGGTTATCAACCTTGATACCCCCCCCTTACCGCCCCTCGAACACGGCCGGGCGTTTTTCCATGAAGGCCATCACGCCTTCCTTGAAATCCCGCGTTTTCCCGCACTGGCCCTGCAACTGCCCCTCAAGGTGCAACTGCTCCTCCAGCCCGTGGCCGGAACTGGCGCGCATGATCTGCTTGATGCGTTTGAATGCTTCGGTCGGGCCCGTCGCCAGATGCCGCGCACGCTCCATCCAGACCTCCTCAAAGGCGTCATCCTCGGCCACTTCCCAGATCATGCCCCATTCCGCTGCCTGCCGCGCCGGGATCTTGTCGGCAAACAAGGCCGCCCCCATGGCCCGTTGCAATCCGATCGTGCGCGGCAGCACCCAGGTGCCGCCCGCATCGGGGATCAGGCCGATCCGGCTGAAGGCCTGGATGAACGAGGCGCTTTCCGTCGCGATCACCACGTCGCAGACCAGCGCAAGGTTCGCGCCCGCCCCCGCCGCCGTGCCATTGACCGCCGCGATCACCGGCACCGGGCAGTCCACGACGGCCATCAGCATCGGGATATACTCATCGCGCAAGGTGCGCTCCAGGTTCACGTTGGAGGCCGTCGCCCGATCCCCCAGATCCTGGCCGGAGCAAAACGCCCGGCCCGTCCCCGTCAACACGACCACCCGCGTCTCGCGGCCCGCCGCGCCGATGGCGTGGGTGATCTCGGCCCGCATCTGCGTGTTGAGGGCGTTCATCACCTCCGCACGGTTCAACGTGACAATCGCGATGCCGTCGCGATCTTCGCGGGTGATGGTCTGATAATCCATGGCGTCCGGGCCTCCCTTGGGTCGGGGTGACCATAGGCAAACCGTTCGGTTCAGAAAAGCACAAACGCAGCGTCACATGCCGTCGTCAGATCACGGCTTGCGCTGATCCTCGGACAGGATTTCATCGAGCCGCGCCTGCTCCTCCGCGTCCAACCCCGCCTCCGTCGGTGCGGGCGCCTGGCCGCGGCCACGAATGTAATAGGCGCTCAGCCCCAGGCCGCTGATCAACAGCACAAGGGGCAGAATCCAGAGCACCCGGTTGGCCCCGTCGAAATTCGGCTGTAGCAGCACGAATTCCCCATAGCGCGCCACGATGTAGTCAACGACCTCTTCATCATTGTCGCCCTCCACCAGCCGCTCGCGGACCAAAAGGCGCAGGTCGCGCGCGATCTCGGCGCTGGATTCGTCGATGCTCTCATTCTGACAGACCGGGCATCGCAGGCCCGCGGAAATCTCGCGCGCGCGGTCTTCCAGCGCCGCATCGTCGAGAACTTCGTCTGGCTGCACCGCGACGGCCGGGCCCACCAGGATCAGGCACAGGATCAGCGCCAGGCGCTTCATTCCGCCGGCACCCCCGCAGCAACAGGCCGGGCCTTGGAGGCACCCGCCGCAACCCGGTAGCGCCGGTCACTCAGGCTCAGGAAGCCGCCCAGGGCCATCACGATCGTGCCGCCCCAAACCCAGTTGGCGAAGGGTTTGATCCAGACGCGCAGCGCCCACCCGCCGCCCTCCTGCGGGTCGCCGAGCGTCACATAGACATCCCGCGTGACGCCGTTGTTGATGCCGGCCTCGGTCGTCGGCATACCCGCGACCGGGTAGATCCGCCGCTCGGGATGCAAGAGCGCAATCTGCGCGCCACTCTCGGGATCACGCACCAGCACATGGGCGCGCGTCGCGATGTAATTTGGGCCCTGAACGTTTTCCTCCACGCTCACCAGTTCGATCTCGTAGGCGCCGACCTGATAGGGCTCGCCGTCCCGGGCCACGCGGATGTCCTCAATCTGGTAGCCCGTCAGGGTGACCACCCCGAACATGGTCAGGCCAAAGCCCGCATGGGCCACGCATTTCCCCCAATCGGCGCGCGGCAATCGGGTCAGGCGCCGCAGACGCCCGCCGATACTGCCACGTCCGGTGCGAGACCAAAGATCAGTGACGGCGCCCCCCACCAGCCAAACCGCAAGGCCCACACCGATGGGCGCGATGGCCGAGCGTTCCGTGTAGATCGCCCAGGTGAGCAGGCCAACGGCCACCGCAAGGGTCGCGGCGGGGATCAAGGCCTTCAGCGGGCGGTCCAGCTTGGCGCGTTTCCACGGCATCATGGCCGCGATGGGGAGAACAACCGCCAGCGCGAAGACAAACGGCGTGAAGGCCGCGTCGAAGAATGGCGGGCCCACCGATAGCGTTCGGTCGAAGAACAAGTCAGCGATCAGGGGCCAGATCGTGCCGATGAAGACGACGAAGGTCGAGACGGCGAGGATCAGGTTGTTGAAGATCAGCCCGCTTTCCCGGCTGACGACACCGAAGACGCCCTTGGCCTCCATTGCGCCCGCGCGGAGCGCGAAGAGAAGCAGCGCGCCACCCATGAAAATCCCGAGGATTATCAGGATGAACACGCCGCGCTCGGGGTCGTTGGCGAAGGCGTGAACCGAGGTCAGCACGCCGGAGCGCACGATGAAGGTGCCGATGAGGGAGAAACCAAAGGCTAGGATCGCCAGAAGGATGGTCCAGCTTTTGAGGCTCTCGCGCTTCTCCACGACGATGGCGGAATGCAAAAGCGCTGCCGAGATCAGCCAGGGCATGAACGACGCATTTTCCACCGGGTCCCAGAACCAGAAACCACCCCAGCCGAGCTCGTAATACGCCCACCACGAGCCAAGGCCGATGCCGATGGTCAGGAAGATCCACGCGGCCAGCGTCCACGGCCGGACCCAGCGGCCCCAGGCGGCATCCACGCGGCCCTCGATCAGGGCGGCAACCGCGAAGGAAAATGCCATGGAGAGGCCCACATAGCCCAGGTAGAGGAAGGGCGGATGGAAGGCCAAGCCGGGGTCCTGCAGGAGGGGGTTCAGGTCCTGCCCGTTGAACGGCGGCGAGGCGAGGCGCAGGAACGGGTTCGACGTGAAGAGGATGAAGGCGAAGAACGCCACGGCGACGGAGGATTGCACCGCCAGGACGCGGGCGCGCAACGTTGGCGGCAGGCCGTTGCCGAACCACGCCGCACAGGCGCCGAAAAGCGTGAGGATCAGCACCCAGAGCAATAGCGAGCCTTCGTGATTCCCCCAGACGCCGGTGATCTTGTAGAGCAGCGGCTTGTCGGTGTGGGAATTGGCCACCACGAGGTTCAGCGAGAAATCGGAGGTCACGAAGGCGTAGGTCAGCGCCGCGAAGCTGAACGCCGTCAGGATGAACTGGGCCGAGGCCGCGGGATCCGCAGTGGCCATCCAGGCCGCATTGCCGCGCGCCGCCCCCAGCATGGGCACAACCATCTGGAAGATGGCCACGGCGAAGGCAAGAATGAGGGCGAAATGTCCAAGCTCTACGATCATGGGTGGGACTGTAGGCCGCCCGACCGCAGGTTTCCATAGATCGCACGATAGGATGCGACGCTATGGCTGCCGGATGACGAAGTTGTCAACGAGCGGGCCAGTGGGCGGTTTTGAATGCGGTCGGGTCGGTTGGGGCGCTTACCGGCCCCGGAACAGCCCGCCCAGAACGCCGCGCACCACGGCGCGGCCCGTGCGGGTGCCAAGTTGGCGCGCGAAGCTTTTGGCAAAGGTCGTTCCGATACTGTCGGAGCGCGAAGAGCGGGATCGGGTTCTTGCCGGCCGCGAGGAGGATCGGCTCACCGATTTGCCGCTGTATCGCCGCCCGGCGCGGTATTCGCGTTCGGCGGCCTCGGCCTCTTCCTCGCGGGTCTCGGCCTCTTCGGCCTCTTTCGCCGCCTCGGCGGCGCGCTTTTGCAAGATCTCGAAGGCGCTTTCGCGGTCCTGCACCTCTTCGTACTTCCCGGCGACCGGAGACATGCCCATCAGCGCGGCGCGGGTCGCGGGCTCAATCGGCCCAAGCTGCGACGAGGGCGGGCGAATGAGCGTTCGCTGAGCGATACCGGGAATGCCCTTGCGCTCCAGAAGCGACGTCACGGCTTCGCCCACACCCACTTCACGGATCGCGTCTTCGATGTCAAAATCCGGGTTCTCGCGGTAATTCTCCGCGGCCTGGCGCAGATCGCGGCGGTCCTTGGCAGTGAAAGCGCGGAGCGCATGCTGGATGCGATTGCCGAGCTGACCGAGGATGTCCTCAGGCACATCGGCCGGGTTCTGGGTGATGAAATAGACGCCGACGCCCTTGGAGCGGATCAGGCGGGCCACCTGCTCGACTTTGTCGACCAGCGCCTTGGGGGCGTCATCGAACAGCAGATGCGCTTCATCGAAGAAGAAGACGAGCTTGGGTTTGTCGGGGTCGCCGACCTCAGGCAGCGTCTCGAAGAGCTCGGACAGAAGCCACAGCAGGAAGGTCGCGTAGAGCCGAGGCGATTGCATCAGCTTGTCGGCGGCGAGGATATTGACGCGACCAAGCCCGTTTGCATCTTTCAGGAACAGATCGTCGAGGTCCATCGCCGGTTCGCCGAAAAACGCGGTGGCGCCCTGCCCGTCCAGCACCAGAAGCCGCCGCTGGATCGCGCCAATCGACGCGGTGGAGACGTTGCCGTAGCGCAGGCTCAGCGTCTTGCGGTTCTCCCCCACCCAAACCAGAAGCGCCTGCAGATCCTTGAGATCGAGAAGCGCCCATCCTTCCTCATCGGCGACCCGGAAGGCGATGTTCATCACGCCCTCCTGCGCCTCGCTCAGTTCCAGCAGACGCGACAGAAGAAGCGGACCCATCTCGGCCACGGTGGTGCGCACCGGATGGCCCTGTTCGCCGAACAGGTCCCAGAACGTCACCGGAAACGCGCCGTAGGCATAGTCCGTGAACCCGATCTTGGCGGCCCGCTCGGTAAAGGGCCCGTGCAGCTTGAACCTCTCGCTGCCCGATTGCGCGAGGCCCGACAGGTCCCCCTTCACATCCGACAACACCACCGGCACGCCCATGGAGGAGAAATTTTCCGCCAGGATCTGCAACGTCACGGTCTTGCCGGTTCCTGTGGCACCGGCAATCAGGCCATGACGGTTGGCGTAACCCGGTAAAAGCCACTGCTTTTCCCCGTAGTCCGGGCCCCCGCCACCAACGAAAATGCCCTGTTGATCCTGATCTGCCATGTCACTGCCCCCGACCTGCGCTTTTTCTCGCGCATACAAATACATTTTTAACCTTTTGATGCCAGTCTTGTCGGTGCACCAGCCCTTGTGGCCGGTGTTGACTTCCTCCCTGTCAACTGGCCGCGTCCTTCTTGGGCGCGGTTTTTTTGGCCATTTGGTCAAGAAACGCTGGGGTTCGATCACATTTGGAAAACCCGGCAAATGCCCTGTTGACGCCTCGTTCGGCTTGGCATAGCGTCCGCTTCACAAAGTCGGCCAGTCCGACAGGGAGAGAAAAAAAGAACGCAAAGGGTCCGTTTCGCGGACCCTTTCGCAATTGGGGCACCGGCCAGCGCGATGGCGCATCCGCCTGTCCCGAATGCCGCGTTGGGCAAAGCGAGGCCGATCCGGCCCCCAGCCGCATTTTTGGCCCTGACAGACCCCGCCCCGCCGTGATAGCCAGCGCCGACGCGGGGCGCGCGATAGCCCCCCAACACATACGATCCCGAAAAGGACGCGCTTCGAATGAGACTGACCAAATCGCTTGCAGCCCTGAGTTTTCTTGCCGCCTTGGCCCTTCCGGGCCTCGCCATCGGCCAGACCGAGCCCGTAGCCCTGCCCGACCGCTCGGAAGTTGAGGCGGGCGAGCCCTACGTTGCCGACACATTCCGCGACTGGCAGGTCCGCTGCATCCGCAGCGAGAGCGATGACATCCCCGACCGCTGCGAGATGTTCCAGTTGCTGGAAGAGGAAAACGGCAACCCCGTCGCGGAATTCCGCATCTCGGTGGCGCTGTTCGAGCAAGACGACACCGTGGCGAGCGCCACGATCCTGACGCCGCTCGACACGTTGCTGAGCCCGGGCCTGCAGCTGCAGATCGACGATAACCCGCCCGCAACCGTGCCCTATGCCTTCTGCCGCCCGATCGGTTGCTTCGTGCAATTGGCGCTGAGCGAAGCCGATATCGCCGAATTCCAGAACGGGGCCGACACCGCCGTGCGGCTGTTCGCGCTCCTGCGCGATGAGAATGGTCAGATGGGCGGCGCGCCGGTACCGACCTCCGCGTCGCTGCGCGGCTTCACGGCGGCCTACGAGGCGCTTGAGGCGCGTATGGTCGAGATCCGGGACTTCATCGCGGCCCAGGAGGCCGAGGGTACCGCCGAAGCCGACGAAGGGGCTGCTGAAGACGGGGACGGCACCGCCGAAGAAGCAACCGAATAAACTATATTACAGGTTTCATGAGAAGGTCCGCCCTGCTGCGGGCCTTTTTGGCCGGGCCGTCAGGGCGCGGCGCGCAGAGCCAGCACGGCATTCATGCCGCCAAACGCAAAGGCGTTGGACAGAACCGCGCTGACCTCCGCCTCACGCGCCTCGTTCGGCACCACATCCAGCGCGCATTCCGGGTCGGGTTCTTCGTAGCCGATGGTCGGCGAGATCACGCCGTCCCGCAGCGCCATGATGCAGGCCAGAAGCTCCACCGCGCCGGTGCCGCCGATCAGGTGGCCATGCATCGATTTGGTGGACGAGATCATAAGGTCATCGGCATGGGCGCCGAAGGCGTGCGCCACTGCGGCGCATTCGACCTTGTCATTGGCTGCCGTACCGGTGCCGTGGGCGTTGATGTAACCCACCTCGTCGGGGTTCAGCTTGGCATCCCTGAGCGCCCCGATGATCGCACGGGCGGCGCCCTGCTGGGACGGCATCACGATGTCGGCGGCGTCCGACGTCATGGCAAAGCCCACAATTTCGGCGAGAATGTCGGCTCCACGGGCGCGGGCATGTTCATATTCCTCGAACAGGAAGACAGCCGCACCTTCTCCCTGCACCATGCCATTGCGATTGGCGGAGAACGGGCGGCAGGCATCCTTGGACATCACGCGCAAGCCTTCCCAGGCCTTCACACCGCCAAAGGACAACATCGCCTCGGACCCGCCGGTGACCATCACATCGGCCCCGCCGCCCCGGATCAGCTGAAACGCCAGCCCCATGGCGTGGTTCGAAGAGGCGCAGGCCGTCGCCACGGAGAATGACGGGCCGCGCAGGTTCCATTCCATGCTCACATGGCTCGCGGCGGCATTGTTCATCAGCTTCGGCACCACGAAGGGGTGAACGCGGTTCTTTCCCTCCTCATAGACGGAGCGGTAATTCTCATCCCAGGTGTTCACGCCGCCCCCGGCGGTGCCCAGAACCACCCCCGTGCGCGCCGCCAGATCACCGGAGAAGTTCAGGCCAGCCCCGTCCAGCGCCTGATGGGCCGCGATCAGGGTGAATTGCGTGAACCGGTCATAGAGCGCGATCTGCTGGCGGTTGAACAGGGCCTCGGGGTCGTAATCCTTGACCTGACCGCCGATCTTCACGCTCAGCCGGTCCACATCGCGCAGGTCCAGCGGGCCGATGCCGCAGCGCCCCTCGCGGAACGCGTCCAGCGTCGTCGGCACATCGCGGCCCAGTGCGTTGATCGTGCCCTGCCCGGTAATGACGACGCGGCGCATGGCGGATCAGGTGCCGTGTTGCTCGGCCACAAGGCCTTCGACGGCCTTCACAATGGCGGCCACGGACGAGATGTCGAAATCGGACTCGTCGGGCTGATTGGCGTTGAATGGCACCGAGATGTCGAAGGCTTCCTCGATCGCGAAGATCGATTCAACAAGGCCCAGGCTGTCGATACCGAGATCCTCCAACGTCGACGTCATCGTCACGTCTTCCGGCTCCAACACGGCCTGTTCGGCAATGATCCTGATGATCTTGTCCTGAACGTTCTCGCCCATCGCCTCTTCCCTCCGGTCTTGAAGGGTCATCTAGGGTGTCTTGTCGGACTTGAAAACGGCTTTCTGCATATCCGCGACGGTGCGGGCCAGCCGTGGCAGCCGCCGGAGCGCTTTATACATCTCCACGTGCAGGTCCATCTTGACCGCCGGATGCCCCATGACCATGCGGCCGGATGGCACGTTGGTGAATAACTTGGACGACCCGGCCGCCACCACGTCCGAGCCGATCTTGATATTATCGTTCACACCACATTTTCCGCCCAGAACCACCCTGTCGCCCATCTCGACGGACCCGGCAAAGCCGGTTTGTCCGCAGATCAGGCAATCACGCCCGATCCGGCAATTATGCCCGATATGAACGAGGTTATCGATCTTGGTGCCGTCGCCGATTTCCGTGTTGGCGATGGTTCCCCGGTCAATCGCGGCGTTGGAGCCGACCTCCACATCATCGCCGATCACCAGCGACCCGAGCGAGTGGATTCGCGTCCAGCTCTGATCCGTCGCCGCATTCTCGACTGTTCCGAGGCTTTCACGGGCGGCCTCCACCATGCTCTTTTCGGGCGTCACGAAACTGAACCCGTCCCCGCCGAGAATCGCACCGGGTTGCGCAATGAAGCGGTCGCCGATCCCAACGTAATGGCAGATGCGCACCCCTTCGTGGATGAGAGCGTCATCGCCGATCTCCGCCCCCGCGCCGATGCTGACATGGGAGGCGATCCGGGCCCGCGCGCCAATACGCGCCCCTGGGCCAACCACGACGAAGGGGCCAATGGCGGCATCCTCCCCAATCGCCGCGCTGGGATCGATGACGGCAGAGGCATGCACGCCTGGCGCAATTGCGGGGCCCGCATCCATCGCTGCCGTCACACCGGCCATCGCGTAGCGCGGCCGTGGCGCGATTATCGCAGCTTCCAGCCCCAGAGCCTGCCAGTCCATGCCCGCCCCGATCACGGCAGCGCGCGCCCGTCCCCGGGCCAGCCCTTCGGCGTATTCCGCCTTCATCGCCAGCGCGAGATCGTTCGGCCCGGCCGCAGACGGCTCCGCAACCCCGCTCACCAAAAGATCGGCGGCGCCCAGGGCCTCTGCCCCAAGCGCCGCCGCGATGTCCTTGATGCTGTAAGCAGCCATGCCGCCCCCGCTTGATCCTGCGGGTTGGGATTTAGCTGTTCACCCCGCGAATCTCCACCCCCAGGTTCTGGATCGCGCGCCGAAGCTCCGCGTTGCGCCCGTAGATGTCGTTGCGGAAGTTCAGCCGGCCTTCTGTGTCGACCCAGGACGTCCAGTAGACCAGGTGAACCGGGATCGGCGTTTGCAGGTTGACCTGCGTCTCGCGACGCGAATCCAGAACGGTGTGGAAGAAGTTGACCGGGTCGGCTTCCTGCGCGGCCAACAGGTGATAGGCCAGCTCGAACGGGTCATCCAGACGCACACAGCCTGCGGAATAGGCGCGGACTTCGTGAGTCATCAGATGCTGGTCGGGACTGTCATGCAAGTAGATGTTCCACTGGTTGGGGAACATGAACTTGACCAGACCCAGCGCATTGCGCGGGCCGGGGGGCTGGCGCAGATCGAACGGGAAGTTGCCGGCCGAAACGCGGCTCCAATCCACATTGGCACGGTTCACCGGGCGGCCATTGGCCATCAGCTGCAGGTGGTTCGCGCCACCGGCCAGGATCGACGGGATATAGCCGCGCGCGATGGAGCGGGGCACGTACCACGACGGGTTGATGACCATATGCTCCATCGTGTCGGAGAATTCCGGCGTGCGCCGGTCCGATGCGGTGGAGCCGATGACCGAGCGGGTGATGAAGGTGACTTCACCGTCATCGATCACACGGGTGTGGAAATCGGGCAGGTTCACGAAGATGTGCCGCTCACCCCGGTCGAAGTTGAGCCAGCGCTGGCGTTCCATCGCAAGGATCACTTCGGAAAGATGCTCGGAGGCGGAGCGGTTCACGGCCCGGATCGTTTCGCCGCCGGCCACGCCGTCGGGCGTGATACCGTTGTCGATCTGGAACTCGACTACAGCCTGCTGCAGGCGCGCGCCGTAAGTGGCCGTCGCCGAACGCTCAAGATAGCCCATCGCCATCAGGCGATTGCGCAGCTGCACCACGGCATTGCCCGTTGCGCCCGGTGCCAGCGAGCCCGCCTGAACCGTGGGGCCGTAGCCGCCTTCGTCGATCAGGTTTTCCAGATGCAGCTTTGCGCGCATCAGTCTGGTGTATTCGGGGTGCTGCGGGGGAAGCGTTCCGATGTAATCGTAGGGATTCGCGCTCACGAACTCGGTGAACAATTCCAGTGGGTCGCGGCGCGGCAAGGTGTGGACGATATCACCAACGATCTCACCGGGCTCGAGGAAGCCGGAATGCACGTCCTGCGCATATTGCAAGAAGAGGAGCGACGCCTGCACATCGGCCTGCCCCATCATATAGGGGTTGGTGGCCCCCTCAAATGCAGCGCGGAGCGCGTCGGCATCGTACCGCTGCGTGGGAAGGCCGTGATTGCTGGCCTCCGACAAAGCGGAAAACAGCGCATTGCGGCGGTCGGCGGCCTCGACCGTGGTCCAGATCGGTTGAAAATCCCGCTCGCGGTAGAACGCCGCCAGTTGCTCTTCTGTTGACGACGCCTCGGCAATGGCCTGACGCAAGGCCGAGAAGGCCTGTGCCTCGGCCTGCGTGGGCGCGACGAGCGTCACCACCATGGGCGTGCCCGCCAATGCGAGCGAGAGAAGCGAAAGCTTCGCGATTTTCAACATATTATCATCCCCGTAGAAGAAATGCGTGTGCAGCCGTCAATGGGTCACCCTCGCGTGAACACATCGTTAAGTCCATTCACGAATTCGCAAGTTTTCCATCTTAGTTTCTTTGTTGCAACGGAGGTATTCCCGCCCTTTTGCGGCCACAACGCTGGCAGCGTGATCGGGTTCCGCGACGGTCCGGGATCGGCAAAAACCAGCCAAACCGGCAAAAAGTCGCCGAAAACCGGGGGCATAGGTCAGATTTTGGGCAACGGCACTTTCAAAAAAGTGTCGATTGTGTCAAATCCCCCACACTAGCCGGTGGGGATGGCACACATTTTGGTGAGGATCGCATGGACAAGCGGTCGTGTGTTGGTGAAACGGGCAGATAAAAGGGGCAAGACACCCATGAAGGACACGACTTTTTCGCGCCGTGCGCTTTTGCGCGCGTTCGCTGCTACCACTGTTGCGGCCGCACCTGTGATGGCCAACGCAACAGGCTTCCTCCGGGGAGCAGGGGATATCCGCCGCATCAACATGTACAATGGCCGCGCCGGTGAAAGCCTCAACATGATTTACTGGATTGAGGGCGAGTACATTGCCCCGGCCCTCGACGAGATCAACTACTTCATGCGCGACTGGCGCAATGATCAGGTGATCGACATCAACATCCGCAACATCGACATCATGGCGGCGGCGCACAACCTGCTGGAAACCCATGAGCCTTACACGCTCCTGTCGGGCTACCGCTCGCCGGAAACGAATGCGATGCTGCGCCGGCGCTCGTCGGGCGTTGCGCGGAATTCACGGCACATGCGTGGCGAAGCGGCCGACCTGCAATTGCAATCGCGCTCGGTCGGGCAGATCTTCAGCGCGGCCCGGTCGTGCAACGCTGGTGGCGTCGGGCGTTATTCGCGGTCCAACTTTGTGCACATGGATTGCGGCCCGGTCCGCAGCTGGGGCGGCTGAACACGCGCGACCATCCAGTTTCGCAAATGCACCTGAACCATTCATAACCTGCCAACGTGCGACACGCGTGTTGGTTCCCATCGGTCCACTTTGTCCGATTGTCCCCGTATTCAAGACGCCCCACGCTCACGCGGGGGCGTTTTTTCGTGATGCCCGTTCTGTTGGACATCCCCTGCCCCGCCCCCATATCCTGACCCATACCGAATGAGGGGAGCGTCCATGACCACCTACACCAAGAACCCCGACGTGATCGCCACGCTCACGCCCGAGCAGTATCGCGTCACCCAGCAAGACGGCACCGAGCGTCCGGGCACCGGCGAGCTGCTCCATAACAAGGAGCCCGGCATCTACGTTGATGTCGTCTCCGGCGAGCCGCTCTTTGCCTCCTCGGACAAATACGAATCCGGCTGCGGCTGGCCGTCCTTCACCAAGCCCATCGAACCGGCCCATGTGAATGAGTTGCGCGATGCAAGCCTCGGCATGATCCGCACGGAGGTGCGCTCGGCCCATGGTGACAGCCATCTGGGCCACGTCTTCCCCGACGGCCCGCGCGACCGGGGTGGCCTGCGCTATTGCATCAATTCCGCCTCGCTCCGCTTTGTCCATCGCGACGAGATGGAGGCCGAGGGTTACGGAGCATATATAGACCAAGTGGAGGATGTGGCATGAGCGATCTGCAACGCGCCGTTCTGGCGGGCGGCTGTTTCTGGGGAATGCAGGATCTGATCCGCAAGATGCCCGGCGTCGAGAGCACGCGCGTGGGATATACCGGCGGCGATGTCCCGAACGCGACCTACCGCAATCACGGCACCCATGCGGAGGGGATCGAGATCATCCTTGATCCCGCGCGCATTTCCTATCGGCAGTTGCTGGAATTCTTCTTCCAGATCCACGATCCCACCACGCCCAACCGGCAAGGCAATGATCGCGGGATGAGCTATCGGTCGGCGATCTATTTTGTCGATGACGATCAGAAGGCCGTGGCCGAAGAGACCATCAAGGACGTGGATGCGTCGGGCCTCTGGCCGGGCAAGGTGGTAACTGAGCTTGAGCCCGTGGGCGATTTCTGGGAGGCCGAACCCGAACATCAGGATTACCTGGAGCGGATCCCGAATGGCTATACCTGCCATTTTGTCCGACCCAACTGGGTTCTGCCACGCCGCGACGCCGAACAGGGCGCGGCCTAGATCCGCTCTGGTCGGGTCCGCCTGAGCAGATCCGCATAGGTCACCGCGTCACACAACGCGGTGGCCGGCGTCATGACCGCGGAACTGGCCGCCGCACAGCCGCAACAGAGCACCTCGGGCCAATCCGCGCCACCCTCCAAGGCCATGGCGACCGCGCCGACAAAGCTGTCTCCCGCCCCGGTCAGGGATTGGACCGGCACGTCAACGGCGGGGGCGGACCAGGCCCCCTCTCGCGTTGCAAGCACCGATCCCTCGGTGCCGCGCGCGATGATTACCGCCTCCGCAACCCCTTGCAAAACAAGCCGCGCGGCCACAGCCTTCGTCTCCGCCAGAGCGACGAGCGGGTAGCCCATCAGATCTGCCGCTTCCACGTCGTCCATACGCAACACGCACAGGTCCCGGGCATGGTCGGCCATCGCTGCCAGACCCGGCCCGGATGTATCCACGATGACCTTCGCGCCTCTGGCCTGCACCGCCTTGGCCAGCCCCACAAGGTCGTCTCCCGTCACGCCGGGCGGCAACGAGCCTGACAACACCACCAAATCCGTCGCCGTCACCGCCTCCAGCAGCAGGGCCTGCGCTTGGTTCAGGTCTGCCGGTGTCCAGACCGGACCGGGAAAGATGAAGCGATACTGTTCCCCGGTGGCCTCTTCGATCACGGACAGGTTGTGCCGCGTCGGGCCCGGTGCGGCTAACGCAAGAAAGGGGATCCCGGCGGCCGACAACCCATTGGTCAATTCGGCACCGGACGATCCTTGCACGGCGACCACCGCCAGGGCTCGCCCGCCTAAAGCATGGATCGCATGCGCCACGTTGATCCCGCCGCCGCCCGGATCAACACGCGGCGATGTGCAGCGCAGCTTGTCGCGAGGGCGTAGTTCGACAACCGAGGTTTCCAGATCCAGCGCCGGGTTCAGCGTGACGGTCAGGATCGCCATGATCAAGCGTCGGCCAGGGCCTGCACCTGCGCCCACAACGCGTCAGGAACATCGACAGGATCCAGGTGGCGGCGGGACGCGCCTGGGATGCGCCCGGTGCCACCATCTTCCGCGATCGCATCGGCCACCCGCGCCAAGCGCGCGGCCATCACATCCCTCCCGGCATGGGCGCCGGGATCGATCAACAGATAGGTCTGTCCCAGATCATGGGGCTTCCCGTCCGGCAGCTTCAAACCTTTTACATCCAATGAGTTAACGGAGCCTGTTAAACCTGCTGCCATCACCTCGACCAGCAGGCCGAACGCCCATCCCTTGGGCCCGGCGCTGACCAATGCGCCTTTCAAGGCGGCCTCCGGATCCGTCGTCGGCTCCCCTTCCGCATCAACGGCCCATCCCGGCGGGATCGCCTCGCCCGCCGCCTTGGCCATCGTGATCTTGCCCAAGGCGACCGCCGAGGTTGAGAAATCGGCGTGCATCAGGGGCGCGTCCGGCCCCGGAATGCTCATTGCGACGGGGTTGGTGCCGAGAACCGGCGCGCGCCCACCCGGCGCCGCAACGATGGCCGATGCATTGGTGAACCCAAGGCCGATCAGGCCATGGGTGGCAATCTGCTCCGTGAAGAAGCCAAGCGAGGTGCAGGTATGGGCATGGGCGACCGTAAGGGTCGCCACGCCCACATCCCGGGCCGCCTCCACGACCGTCGGCAGGGCCCGCGTGAATGCCGGTTGCGCAAAGCCAAACCGCGCATCCGCCCGGACAACACCCGGTTTCGGCCTTGCGACCTCGGGCTCGACCGTTCCGTTGACGCGCCCCGATGTAAGCTGCGTGCAGTAGCTTTCGAGGTAGTAAAGCCCGCAAATGATGTTTCCCGTCTCCTCGGCGCGCGCTACGGCCCGCGCCACCTCTGCCGCCGGAAACGCGCCTGCGCCATGGGCCAGAAGCGCCGCCTCGGACGCGGTGCGAATATCGCTGACAGAAACGTGCATGGATGGCCTCAACGCTGAAACAGAGATGTCGAGCGAAGCGCAAGCATGCGGGATTTACAAGGCGTATTGACCTTTCTAGGTCCGAGCGGCCTCGAAGGCCGCCCACGCCTCTTCCAGTCTTTCGATGCCGAAACCCGATTGCCGCGCCGGGACCAGCACGATGGCTTCGCTGGCCACCACTGTCTCGATGGCGGCCTTCAGCGCGGGGATGACGTCTTCGGGGATGACCAACGCGCCGTGCCGGTCGGCGTGGATCAGCTCTCCTTGCGCCACGTGAAGGCCGAGGATTGAAACCGGAGTGCCGATCTCCCGCACATGTACAAAACCGTGGCTGACACCGATGGAGCCTGCGAGCACCGGAAATCCCTCATCGATCACATCAAGGTCGCGCATCACGCCGTTCGTCACAGCGCCCGCCAGTCCAAGGCCCTTGTGCACGGCCACATGCACCTCACCCCACCAGCCCGCGATACAATTCGGATAGTCGAGGTCTTCCACCACCGCGCAGGTTGGCCCTTGCCCCCCGGCCATGGAGCGAAAGTAATCCATCCGCCGGGCGCGGATGGTGGCCGCGTCCTCCTGCGGTGGGGCAAGACCTGCGATTTTTGCCGTCCGGGCACGGCCCACGATCGGCGGGTCGCCCGGTTTGGAATGCTGCATCGTACCCCGCGTGAAGCGGTTGAAACCGCGTGCGCCTTGCGCGACTTCGATGGCGTTACACACGGTCGGCGTATCGACCTGACGCAGCAGGGTCAGCAAATCCTCCGGGATATCAGCCATTCCACGTCGCCCCGGCGGGATCGTCGGTGGCCACGACATGATACATGGCCGCCTCACCCGTCATCGACGGATAGGCCGTGTGGTCCAGGTTGGCGGGCACATTCATCGTGTCGCCCGGCGCCAGCGTCGTCTGTCCTGCCTCATATTCGGCGTTCGCGGCCCATTCCACACGCCAATGCCCCTTGACCGGCATCAGGACAGACGCGCGATCATGGCGATGCATCTCGGTCGTGGCCGAGCCCCGGGTCAAGAAAACGACTTCAAAGCCCGGTTTATCACGCAGCATCGCATCGGCACCGATGACCCTGGCGGGCGTCCGGTCCGCCAGCGCGACCATGTCCCAGTAACGCGCCACGTAGTGCGGCACGACGTCGGCGGTGGTGGGTTCGGGAAAGCGCTTCAATTCTTCCGCCGACAAAACCGGCATCGGGGTCACGCCATCTGGCAAGGCCTCACCCTTCTTGGTGTCGTAGAGTTTGCCTGCTTCTGACAGGACAAGCCCGTGGTCGGCCGCATCTTCGATCACCTGCGGCGCCCAGATCACCCCGCCACCCGCGTCGTCCCCACCAAGGATGGCCATGATCATCCCATAATCATCGCCAATGTTTTCGAACCCGCGGAAGATGCCGGTGGGAATGTTGAAAATGTCGCCCTCTTCCAACGTCACTTCGCCCGCATCGCCCCAACGGCCCCAGAAGAACCGCCAGCGGCCCTTGAGAACGAAGAACACCTCCGCCGTGCGATGGGAATGCAGCGAGTTGCGGCATTTCGGCGGCTGACCCGCCGCGCCAATGTTAAAGCCGATCTTGTCGGTGATATGGACGTGCTGATCGGCGGATTCAGACACCCCGCCGCCGATGATCGTGAAGTTCTCCTTCTGGTCGCTGCCCGGCGTATGGGCGTCGATGAAGGCGGTCTTGCAGGGGCGCAACTCCCCATAGCGGACGATGTTGGCGTCCATTTGCGCGGCGTTCATGTCTTTCATGTCGTCCTCCACATCCGTGGGTTTCGGTCTGGCTTGGGGGCACGCGGCCCTTGGCTATATCGTCGGGTCGGGCGCCAATTGGCGCAGCAGGTCGAATTCGTTGAACTGCATCCATTCTTCGGTGATCGTCTCACCCTCGATCTTGTGTTGGGTGATCCCCCACAGGCGCACTTCGCGCCCGGTTGGTGGGCCATAGGGACCATGCCCACCATGAGTGCCGGTGGCGCTCCAGCGGAGGGAGGACCACGTCGTGCCCTGCCCGTCTTCCATGAAGTAGAGGGCTTCGGGCTCAAAACTGAGATCAGGGAACATCGCCAGCAGCGATAGGAGGGCGGATTGATATTGCGCAAGGCTGCGATAGCTGCGGTTCGTCGGCCCCTGGTAGTTCAGCGCGGGCGCATAGGCGCGCTCCAGCCGCGACAGCATCCGGCGGTTCCACACGTCCTGCGTCATCGAACACAGGAAATCCGCCACGTCAAATGGCCCGTCGCCACGCGGCGCACCATGGGCCGGCTTGCCCTGCCCTGGCACGCGCGTCCGGCCCGAGGCGGCGAACAGCGGATCCGTCTCAATACCCGTCGCGCGCGCCGTGGCGGCTAAGGCCCTCAGATCAAAGCCCAATTGTTGCAGCGTCGCACCGAGGTTGTATTGGACATGTTCCTCGAAAATCTCGTTGTCGCGGGCAACGCAATTGGCAATGCACCAGACATTCACAGGCCGCATGGTGGGTGGGCCCCAGCGGCTGTAGCCTGTGTTGGTACCCTTGATCACGGTGCGGTGGGACGTGTGAAAGCCATGATCCGCATCGCCGGCCCAGATGATCTCATCGGCGTAAAGCTTCACATCCGGGAACGCGTTGATCGTGTGCGTGGTGTCGGCCACGATCTTGTCGCGCCCGTATTGCAGGCCCACGTCATCCCAAACCCGGCAATTATGGGCATAGGTGTCGTAGATGTAGCCGATATCCTTCTCTTCCCAGATGCGGTGGGTGATGCGGACGATGTAGTCGATGATGTTGACATACTGATCCTCGAACCCCGTCATCTCTTGGCTCACGCCCTGCCCGCCTGCAAGGAACCGATCCGTTCCGCCGCGCGTGTACTCGTGCAGGGACACCGTCAGATCCTTCGGCATAAGTTCGCGCGGAACAGCCAGAAGGCCGTTCCTTTCCTCCGTCACTGCCGGAACTTTCGCCGTTTGTGCCATCACTTGTCCCCCAGCCGGATGCGATCCCCGTTATCGGGATCGAAGAGGTAGAGGTGGTCGGGGTTCAGCTTGATACCCACGGTTTCGCCCTGCTCCTTGCGCAGGTGTCGATCGCCCCGGGCGATCACCCGTTGTTTCCCCCATTGCACCGTCAGAAGCGTGCTCTCGCCCGTGTTTTCGAAAGCGTAGATGCTCACATCGATGTCGCCTTGGCCCGCGCCGTGAACTTCCATGTCGTCGGCCCGCACGCCCAGAACCGCCTTGGCGCGATCCTGTCCGCCGATCCCCACCAGCCTTGTGCCACCGGTGGTCACGAACATGCCCGACTGGACCGATCCATTGATCAGGTTCATCGCCGGGCTTCCGATGAAACCGGCCACGAACATGTTCGCGGGGTCGTTGTAGATATTGTCGGGTGTACCCAGTTGCTGAATCACGCCGTGGCGCATGACGGCCACGCGGTCGGCGAGCGTCATCGCTTCGATCTGGTCGTGGGTGACGTAGACGGTTGTGATCTGAAGCTGCCGACTGAGGTGTTTCAGCTCTGCCCGCATCGTTACCCGCAACTTGGCGTCGAGGTTGCTGAGCGGCTCATCCATCAAGAAGACCTTGGGGGTGCGCACGATAGCGCGCGCCAATGCCACGCGCTGCCGCTGCCCGCCCGACAGCGCCTTTGGTTTGCGGTGGAGGAATTCCGTCAGTTCCACCTGCTCCGCCGCCTTTTCGACCCGGGGCTTGATGTCGGCCTTGGGGGTCCCGCGCACCTTCAAGGGATAGGCGATGTTGTCGAAGATCGTCATATGCGGGTAGAGGCCGTAGTTCTGGAACACCATGGCGACGTCGCGATCCTTGGGCAGGTCGTCGTTGACCATCCGGTCGCCGATCCAGATCTCGCCCGCCGTTGGATCCTCCAGTCCCGCAATCATGCGCATGGTGGTGGTCTTGCCGCAGCCCGAGGGGCCGAGCAGGACAAGGAATTCCTCGTCTTGGATGTGCAGCGACTGGTCGTCGACACCCACGAAATCACCCCAGCGTTTGGTGAGGTTGTTGAGCCGGATTTCAGCCATGGGTGCAGCCCTTTTTGCGTGTCGTGAACCTGTCGTCTCTCTGTCGTCTTTCCGCTCCCACCCCTTGGGTGCGCCGACCGGCCCCGAATTTTCCGGTGCAACACAGGCCATGGGCGCGCCACGGCGTTTCGAAACGCCGTGGACACGCGATTTCGAAATCGCGTGTCATCGCACCGCCCCCATCGTCATGCCCTGAACGAAATACTTCCGGATCGCGAGGGCCAGGACGAACATCGGCAGCATGATGATGATCCCGGCCGCCGATAGCAGGTTCCACAGATCGCCCTCTTCCCCGCGGAAAAGTGCCAGGCCGATGGGAAGCGTCGTGGCCTCTCGGTTCGTAAGGAACAGTGCGAAGAGGAATTCGTTCCACGCAAGGATGAAGCAGAAGATCGAGGCCGTGACCAAACCGGGGGCGGCCATTGGTAGGACGATGTTTTTGATCACCTGCAGGCGGGAGGAGCCGTCGACCATCGCGGCCTCTTCCGTGTCCATCGGGATGCCGTCGATGAAGCCTTTGATCATCCAGATCGCAAACGGCATGACGATGGCGAGGTTGACCATGATCAGGCCGATGCGTGTGTCCAACAGCCCCAGATCGCGGAACATGATGAAGAAGGGCAGGATGATGACCACCGCCGGCACGAATTGCGTGGCGAGGATCACCACAAGGATCGTTGTTTCAAATTTCAACGTGAACCGACTGAACGAATAGGCCGCCATCGTCGCTATCGGGATCGCGATGATCACCGTCACAAAGGCCACGATAGTGGAGTTGAACAGCTTCGATCCCAGATCATAGGGGTCTTCGAAGACGGTTCCGAAATTCTCGAACGTCGGCGTGAAGAAGAGGCGAAGCTGGTAGACCTCCACATGGGATTTGAAGGCCGCCAGGAAGATCCAGATGATCGGGATCAGCATGATGAAGGCCGCGATCAGGATCAGGATGGCCTGGATCGCGCGCCAGAACCGCTGCTTGCGCTTTCCGGTCCAGAATTCGGCGGATTGCGCGGCGGACAGTTCGATCTCGGGCGTGCTTTGCTCTGTCATCGCGTCAATCCTTCTTGAACACGAATTTGGCGTAGAAATACGTGAGCACCATCATCGGGATCACCATCAGCCACGCGACGGAGGCGGCGTAGCCCACCTGCCCATAGCGGGTGGACGTGATGTAGATGTAATGGCTGAGCGTCTGGGTCGCCGTGCCCGGCCCGCCATTGGTCAGCATGAAGACCTGATCGAAGGTCTTGAGGCTGAAAATTGCTTTCAGGATGATCACCACGGCCAGAACCGGCATAAGCTGCGGCAAGGTCACATCCTTGAACACCCGCCAGCCCGACGCGCCATCGACCTGTGCGGCCTCGATCGTATCCTGCGGCACGCTGGCCAACCCGCCGATCAGAACGAGCGTCAGGAAGGGGATCCAGCCCCACACATCCGCCATCACGATCACCGCGAAGGCGAGGTCCGGGTCGGCCAGCCAGGACACATCGGCAAGCGGGGGGAACACCACGCCGAAAAATGCGTCAAACAGGCCAAATTCCGGATTGAACATGAACCGGAAGGACACGCCGATCAGCGCCGGGCTCATGGCGAAAGGCAGGATCAATAACGTCTGCACGCCCGAGCGCAATTTGCCACCGGGGGCCAGCAGCATGGCGAGGCCAAGCGCGAAGAGCGTCGTCAGCGCAACGGTGATCACGGTGTAAAGGCCGGTGACCCAGACCGAATTCCAGAACGCGGGCTCGTAAAGGAAGGCCCACTCGTAGTTCTCGACCCCCAGCCAGTTCTGCGGAAAATCGCCCCGGTCCGTCCGCCCCTGATAGAAGGAAAAGCGCAGGCTCTCGATCAAGGGCCAGACGGCAGTTGCAAAGACCACCAACACCGCTGGAGCAACCAGCAGGTATTTCAGGGTTTGATCACGCATGTGGCTCAGGCTCGGGTGGCCCCGTGCGGGGCCACCCTTGCTCCAATGAGGTTACTGGATACGTCCCGCGCGCCGCAGCACACGGTCGGATTGTTCGGCAGCCGCCATCATCAGCTCGCGCACGTTACCGCCCGCCGCTGCTTCGGCAATGGCAGCCGACAGGATGTCACCGACCTCGGGCCATTCCGGGATCTGCGGCATGATGTCGGAGTTCCGGAGGCTGTCATAGGCCGCCGCCTGAATGTCGGCATTGGCTGCGTTCACATCGGGATCGGTCAGCGAGCTGATATGGGTCACCACGTTGTTCACGATGCTCTCTCCGCCCACGTCCCGCTCGATCGCATTGGCGCGATCCATGTCCGGGTTCGAGAGCCACTTCAGGAATTCCCAGGCCGCTTCCTGGTTCTGCGAATAGGTCGAGATCGAGAACGGCATGGAGATCGCGTAGGTTGCTGTGGTGCCTTGGTAGGACGGCATGCCGACAAATCCCACCTGATCGGCGGTCAGCGTCGAGCTTTCGGGGTTGATGAAGCCCGAATACGCCCACCACCAAACGGGGATCATCGCCGAATTGCCCTGCATGAACGATTGCCGCGCATCCTGTTCGACAAACGCGAGAGAGCTGGGGTTGGTGATCTGGTGCTCGGTATGCAGGCCGATATAGGCCTCGGTTGCGGCCAGCGCCTCTTCGCTGGTCCATGCGGCGGTGAAATCATCGTTGAAGATCGCACCCCCGGCGGCCCAGAGGAAGTTGATCCAGATGAACAGGTTTTGCCGGTTGCCATCGTTATTGTAGTAGAGCGCAAGCGGCGCGACATCCGGATTGGTTTCCTTCAGCTGGTTGCCGATGGCGATCACGTCGTCCCACGTCTCGGGCGGCGTCTCAATCAGGTCCTTGCGGTAGAACATCAGCTGCGCATGGGCGCGCAGCGGGAAGCCGAGCGTCTCGCCCTCGAACTGGGCCGATCGGGCAAAGGCGGGCGGATAGCGATCCATCGAGATGCCATCGCGTTCCATCAACGCATCTATGCGCGCCAGCCAATGGGCATTGGGCGGGCCCCAGGAATCCAGGTAGTTTATCACGTCGAACGCGCCATTGGCGGCGATGCCTTCGGCGTTCACACGCTCCTGAAGCGAGCCGAACGGAATGAAGGTCCATTCCACCTCGATACCGGTCAGATCCGTGAACTCCTGATCGCGCAGACGCAGGCCGTCGAACTGTGGGGTGACAACCGACAAGACGTTGATCGTTGTGCCTTCATAGGGGCGGCCGGGGGTCAGGCCGTAGGGGATCTCCTGGGCCGCGGCGAGCCTTGGCAAACCCGCCACCATTGCCACCGCTGACACTGTCGTAAGGAATGTCCGTCTTTGCATCGCTGTACCTCCCAGTTGCGCGATTCTTCCGATTTCCAGATCACCCTACCCGCCGATGCGTGTTCCTCAAAGCATTTTTGCATTCGTATGCATCATGATGACGGGAACGATGCGCGGGATTTTTACATCACGTTTGCAGATGAACACGGATGACATCGTGGGCCACAGCCACGACAGTTTGCGTCCCCCGCTCAGCGTCAGTTCTGAATTCCCGATACCATCGATCCGTGTGAGGACACGGCGCAGAGCGGCGGCCAGGAGCCGTTTCAAAGCGACTGGTGTTTGTGCCCGGAGCGAACGGCGGATCGGCCTTGGATCTGGATTGACTCTGGTACACATCGACGCCGGCTTTGGAGCCAGCAGGATGCAACTCAAAGCCATCCTTCCCATAAATTGCCGTGAATTGACCCCCGCGTCTTCCCAGTGAAGCCCGATTTGGTGTGCAACGTCCGCTGTAGGGGCGAGGCGTATGAGTTTGTCATGAGTGAACAGCAGCACAGACCCGCTGATTTGGTTTGGACTGAATCCGGCCGCCAATCTTGCGAAAGTCAGATGGACACTGAAACCGCGGTGAACTTGCGGTATTACTTGGCTGAGGATTTCACCAACGCAAAAAGCTGGGATGAATTGATCGGTCGCCTTCAAGAAAAGGGACTTCATCTCAGGTTCGACGAGAACCGGCTGGTCTTGGTTAACGACCAGACCAGTGTTCACCTCTGCACCTGCAATTACCTGGGTTTTGGTTTCGCCAAACTGGCCGGTATCCTGGGCAAGCCCCATGTTCATGCAGACAGCAAAAAATTGGTTTCGTCCGATTTCAACGGCTAGTCTGACGCGTCGGTTTGCAACCTGCGGCCGGACGACACGGCCCGCCGACTCTTGGCTGATCGAGTGACCCATCTAATTGGCCCCATCCGCAGCGGCGCACCGGTTGGCCCATCAATCGGGCGAAGCTGCGATGACTTGGCGAGATGCCTGTGTTGCACTGGGCATGACCACTTCTGACTGCCCGGGAGCGAATGATTGTTTTGGTATCATGGGGTAAGCTCGATCACGCGTGCCGGAGGCCCCTTCACCAGCCTCAAACCCTTCAAGGACCCCTAAACGCCTCTCACATCAGAGGAGCCGCGACCGGTAACGACAGGACCGCTTGGACAACACGCTGAACCGTTTTTGGAAACCGCAGTGGCGCACCCAGTAGGATTCGAACCTACGACCTTCGCCTTCGGAGGGCGACACTCTATCCAGCTGAGCTATGGGTGCCTCTGCTGACGCTGTACTTACCCCATATTCTCGGGAGTTAAAAGTGGAGAACGACGCGGACGCAAGTTGCTGTTCCAAATAACAAATTTCAGAAACCTCTGGCTGCAATACCGATCGGCCGCAGCCGTCGCAGGCGGTGCTCTGTCCAGCTGCGCAACAAACGCGCCAGCCCACGTAGCATGGCCGCCCACCTGCCCGATCGCAGTTCGACATGCGGGGCATGGAGCCACCGGGGGGGCCTTCGCTCAGGCCGCTCGCGCGGTGACCTCCGAAAGCGCGTGTTCCACCAACGCGGTCCCTGCCCCATCGCGATGGGCGCCTTCCGACAAAACCCGCTTCCAGCCCCGCGCGCCTGGACGATGAGCAAAGAGGCCAAGCATGTGGCGCGTAATCTGATGCAAACGCCCGTCCGCGGCCAGATGAGCTTCGATGTAAGGCAACATGGCTAACACAACCTCCTCGGCCGATCGGTACGGATTTTGGCCGCCGAACACGCGGCGATCCGCGTCCAGCAGGATGTCTGCCGGCGTGTGATAGGCGGCCCGCCCGATCATCACGCCGTCTAGCCCCGCATCCAGATGCGTGATCACCTCATCCAGCGTCGCAATCCCGCCATTGATCGATAGGTGAAGGGCCGGATAGGCCCGCTTCATCTCGTGGACCAGGTCGTAGTCGAGCGGCGGAATATCCCTGTTCTCCTTGGGGCTCAAACCGTCGAGCCACGCCTTGCGCGCATGGATCGTAACACGCCTGATACCCGCGTCCAAAACAGCTTCAAGAAACGCGGGCAATGCCTCACGCGGCTCTTGATCGTCCACACCAATACGGCATTTTACCGTCACCTCAACCGGGCTTTCGGCAATCATTGCGGCCACGCAATCGGCCACAAGCTGCGGCTGGCGCATCAGAACGGCACCGAAACACCCCGATTGCACCCGATCCGAGGGGCAGCCGACATTAAGATTGATCTCATCATATCCGTAGCCACCCGCGACCTTCACGGCTTGGGCCAATTCGGACGGATCAGACCCACCCAATTGCAGAGCAACCGGTTGCTCTGCCTTGCCAAATCCCAACAAGCGATCCCGATCCCCGTGCAACACAGCTGCGGACGTCACCATTTCGGTGTAGAGCAAGGCGCGGCGCGACATCAGCCGATGCAGATGGCGACAATGCCGGTCGGTCCAATCCATCATCGGGGCAATAGACAGTCTAGCGTGTTGATTTATTTGCATTTCTTGTATCTTCAAACTGTTGGCGGCGACGGCTGCTACGCTGGAATACGCCCCGACATCCCCGAATTTGCCCCTCTACGACGACTCATTGCACACACAGCGCACACGAAAATGGCCTCCATCTCTAAGCTCCCATCCGGTACCTGAGCTCGGTCCAAATCAGACGAAAGGGCCGCTACGCGAGCGAGACGTTCCTCCACCGCGAGGACGCCCATCGCTAGGCCCGTTAGGCGGAGACCCGGGTGGATCAGGGGTTGGCGCCGAACACGTCGTCCGTTTCCCACCTCCAGACCTTCGGCCACCACATCGACCGTCATATAGCCGATACTTGCGAGGTAGGGAAACCGCCCCGGCGCAGCAAGGCCGCAACGCTCAAGAGCGATCTCGGCAAGGAACGGCTGGCCACATCGACCTGCAGAAGCTGATCGACGATGACAAGATGCGTACCGAGCAAGGCGCGGGTCGGGTCATCGGCACAGCTCAGTCCGATCAATGCCTTGCAAGCCCCGCAATCCCGATGGTCGATCACGATGACGCGTTTTATTCCATGCAATTCGCGTGCGAGTTTCAGATGGTCCCAGAGTGTCCTAGCCCAGGCAGAGCTTGGATCCTGCATCACGCCAAGCGCGGCACCGGCCAATGCGATTGATCATAATGCCCTCCAGGCCCAGGCCCCGAAGGTAGCTCGCAGCGGGCCCAACAAGGCGGAAGTCCATGCAGATCGCCACCAGGGCTTCAGCCGTGTGATTTGAAGTACTGGACGATATCGGGCGGGACGCTGTCGGTTCCTGAGGTTGCCGGAGCCGCACAGGAGCGCGGCTCCCAAGGCGTATCAGAGTTGGTTGATGGGGATTTTCAGGTACGACACGCCATTGTTTTCGGCGGGCGGCATCTCACCTGCGCGGATGTTCACCTGAACGGACGGCAGGATAAGCGTCGGCATCGAAAGCGTGGCATCGCGGGCTTCGCGTACGGCGACGAATTCATCCTCGCTCACGCCGCCCCCTATATGCACGTTGTTGGCCTTTTCTTCGGCCACCGTCGTCTCCCACGCATATTGGTCCCGGCCAGGGGCCTTGTAATCGTGACACATATAGAGCGTCGTTTCGTCGGGGAGCGCGAGGATCTTCTGGATCGAGCGATACATCTTGCGTGCATCACCGCCCGGAAAATCCGCGCGCGCGGTGCCGTAATCCGGCATGAACAAGGTGTCGCCGACAAAGGCGGCTTCACCGGCAACAAAGGTCATGCAGGCGGGCGTGTGACCCGGCGTATGCATCGCCGTCACCTCCAGCCCACCGACCCGAAACACCTCACCATCATCGAACAGATGTTCGAACTGGCTGCCATCGGTCTGGAAGCCCTTCTCGACGTTGAAGACATTTGCGAACACGTCCTGCACTTCGGTGATATGGCTTCCGATCGCTGTTGTTCCGCCAAGCTGGTCCTTGATGTAGGGCGCCGCGCTCAAGTGGTCGGCATGGGCGTGGGTTTCCAGCAGCCACTCCACCTTCAAATCGTTTTCGCGCACATGCGCGATGATCGCGTCGGCGGAGGTGGTGTCTGTGCGCCCAGACTTTGGATCGAAATCGAGGACGGAATCGATGATGGCGCAGCTTGGGCTGCCGGGGTCCTTCACGATGTAGGACACCGTGTAGGTCCCTTCGTCGAAGAAGGCTTTCACTTCGGGGGTCATGATGGGTTCCTCTCTTCTTTCATCTCACAGTCGCGCAGCGCCGGGTGACGGCATTGATCGTTCTCAGCTGCGCGCGCCACCCGGCTGATAGGTCGTTTGACGCGAGCCAACACTTGACGAGATATGTATATCTTCTTATCTGCGCAAGTATGAATATAAATGACATGACCTCAGCTGCAGACGATGTCTGCGAACTCATGACGCTTCTGTCGAACAAAAGCCGATTGATGATCCTGTGCCAGTTGACCGAAGGCGAAAGATCGGTCGGACAACTGGCGCAATCCATAGGCGCGCGGGAAACGGCCGTGTCACAACAGCTTGCCGTTTTGCGTCGCGAGCGGATCGTGAAGGCCCGTCGCGAAGGGCAGACGATGATCTACCGTATCGTACGGGCCGATGTCGGGGCGCTGCTGGAGTTTCTCTACGCGACCTATTGCGCCGACGGCGCAGATCAGAAGGACGCAGATGGATGACCTTGCGAAAAATCGACCCGAAAACAGCCCACGACGGGATCCACGATGGCAAGCCCGTTCTGATCGACGGGAGAGAGCCCGATGAAGACATCAAGGAACTCACCCCCGAGGCACATCTCGTGCCGTTGTCGGGGTTCAACACCGAAGACTTTCGCAAGGAACACGAAAAAATCGCGGTCATTCACGGCATGAGCGGCGGACGCACCGGGGCATCGGCCCCACGCATCTTGCAAACCGGATATCGCGACGTCCATCAACTGGACGGCGGGATCGAGGCATGGCAGCGGGCGGGCCTTCCCGTGAATGAAAATGCGAAAGCACCCATCAGCATCATGGGTCAGGTCGAGATCACCGCTGGTCTTCTGATCCTTCTGGGCGTGGTTCTTTTGGTGGCAGTGAACCCCTGGTTCATCGTGCTGAGTGCCGTCGCCGGCGTCGGCGCGGCGCAGGCCGAGATCACCGGCACCTGCATGATGGCGTTGATCCTGAAACATATGCCTTGGAACCGGGTGATTTCCGGCCATCAGCGCATCGCCGCGACTGCGTAACCAGAGGAGCAGGCCATGCCGTGGCGCCAGATCTTGCCCCGACTGCCCATACTGGATTGGCTTCCGGGTTATTCCCGACAGGCGTTGACCAGCGACGGGATAGCTGGCCTGATCGTTGCGATCATGCTGGTGCCGCAGGGCATGGCCTATGCCCTTCTGGCCGGTTTGCCGCCCGAGGTGGGTCTTTATGCCAGCATCGTTCCACTCGTCTTCTATGGGCTTCTGGGCAGTAGCCGCGCCCTGGCGGTTGGCCCTGTGGCGATCGTCTCACTCATGGTCGCGGCCACCTTGGGGGAGATTGCCGAAAGCGGCACCGCTGGCTACCTTGGCGGCGCGGTTCTGCTGGCATTTTTGAGCGGCGCGATCTTGCTTGGCATGGGTCTCGCGCGGCTTGGCTTTCTGATCAATTTCCTCAGCCATCCTGTCATCTCGGGGTTCTCGAGCGCGGCGGCATTGGTCATTGGGTTCTCGCAGCTCAAACATCTTCTGGGCTTCGACATCCCCCGTAGCCACCTGATCACCGAGACAATCGCGCACGCCATCGGCCATATCGGCCAGACCAACGTCGCGACCCTGGCCGTGGCGGCATCGGCATTCGCCATCCTCCTTGTCTTTCGCAACCGTTTGACCGGCTGGTCGAAGGCCGTTCGTTTAGGGGATGGCCTGGCCGACGCGGTTGGGAAAACCGGGCCTCTGGTTGCCGTACTGATCACCACTGTGGCCGTCTGGGCGCTTGGACTGGATATGAGGGCGAATGTCAGCATCGTCTCCCAGATCCCGGCGGGCCTGCCACCGCTGACCGTCCCCACGTTCGATCTGACCCTGGTACAGACGCTGCTTCCCTCTGCCCTGCTGATCTCACTGGTGGGCTTTCTGGAGAGTGTGTCCGTTGCCAAATCGCTGGCCAGCAAACGGCGCCAGAAGATCGATGCCAATCAGGAGATGATCGCCCTCGGCGCGGCCAATATCGGCGCGTCGTTCACCGGCGGCTATCCTGTTACCGGGGGATTCAGCCGGTCGCTGGTGAACTTCACGTCGGGGGCGGTTACACCGCTGGCCTCGATCATCACCGCCGTCCTGATTGCCATCACGGTCCTGGTCCTCACCCCCCTGCTCTATTTCCTGCCCAAGGCAACCTTGGCCGTGATCATCGTGGTTGCCGTGTCGAACCTGATCGACGTGAAGAGTCTGCGTGAGGCATGGACGTACAACAAAGCGGACGCCGCATCGCTTATCGCAACGTTCATCGCCGTTCTTGCGCTTGGCATCGAATGGGGCATCGTCGCCGGTGTGGGCCTATCCATCGCGCTCTATCTCTGGCGCACCAGTCGCCCACATATGGCGGAGGTTGGCCGCGTGGGCGAAACCGAGCATTTTCGCAATGTTCTGCGCCATGAGGTTGAAACACACCCTGCCCTTCTGGCGATCCGCGTGGATGAAAGCCTTTACTTCGCCAACACCGCATATCTCGAAGATGAACTTCTCGCTCGCGTGGCAGATCACGGGGAAATCGAGCATCTCGTCTTGATCATGAGTGCGGTGAATTTCATTGATACAAGCGCGCTTGAAACGCTCGAGAGCCTAACGGAACGCCTGCACGACGCTGGGGTGGCGCTGCACCTGGCCGAGATCAAAGGCCCGGTTATGGATCGCCTTCAGCGTGTCGGGTTCCTGGACAAACTCAGGGGTGGGCAGGTCTTCCTCAGCACCCACGACGCTGTCAGCACGCTGACATCCGGCGGCAACCGGCAAGCTGCCTGAGTAACGGCCACCAGCACTACGTGGAGGGTCGACGATAGAGCGCCGCCTTGATGACCTCCGGCACGGCAACAAGGGGGATCGTCGCGCCAAGGATCATGAACCAATGGTCCCGTCCGATGGGCGCGGTCATAAGAAGCGACTGTAATGGAGGCCAATAAACCGCTGCCAGTTGAATCATCAGGCTCAGTGTGAAAGCCAAGATCAGGAACCGGTTCGACAGCCACCGATCCGCGTGCATGGCTGGCGCAGGGATCTGAATGCGAAGACGCTGAATTTCTCGAACACAACCATACCTGTAAAGGCCGCGGTCCGGGCGACATCCACCCCGTCGGGCAGAAACGTGAAGAAGATCCAGAGGCTCGCCCCGCCGATATACACCCCGAACGCCGCGATCAGCAGACGGCCGCTGAACCCCAGAACCGGCGCTTCGGGACTGCGCGGAGCGTGTTCCATCTGGTCTTGTTCGGATTTCTCCAGACTTAGCGCAACGGCTATGGCCCCGTCTGTGACAAGGTTCATCCACCTGTCAGGATTGTCGTGGTGCATTCCAGCACGGCCTCCGGCGCACCTTTCACGTGCAGTCGGGCAGTATCGCCGTTTTTCGCCAAAACGCTCATCCGCTTGCGGGCACTGGTGAAGGGCACTTCAGCCAACCGGTCGTCACGCGAATTGTCGGGGCTCCAACCCTTGTGGGCCAAGGTGATCAACGCCCCTTCGGTTGGAGCGCCGATCATCGGCCACCCGTCGCCTTCTCGGTGCAGGCTGGCATGGTTGCAAACGGTCGCGGTCTGCAAGATGGCCGCAAGGATCGCATCATCGCGGGCCAGACATCGGCAAGGGTCATCTGGTTTTCGGTCAGCGTTCCGGTCTTGTCCTAGCAGATCACCGACGCCGCACCAAGACTTTCGATCACCTGCAGGCGCCGCGCCAATGCTTTCGTGCGTGCCATCGCCGCGGCACCAAGCGCCAACGTGATCGTCACAACCACCGGCAGACCTTCGGGCACCATGGCGACCGCAAGCGACAATCCCGTCATGAACATGTCCAGTGGCTCACGGCCCATCCAAACGCCCAAGGCACCGACGAGCCCCGCCACGACAATGGCGGCGATCCCGATCTGACGGGCAAGCTGGGCGAGACGTCGCTGAAGGTTGGTTTGCCGCGCACCGACCTGAGCCGTCAGGTCCGCGATGCGGCCAAATCATGTGGTTTGACCAGTCTGCGTCACGAGGCCCTCACCGCGGCCCGCGACGATAGTAGTCCCGGCAAAGACCTGGCCCGCGTCATCCGGTTTGCCGGGCACCTTGGCCACGGCCACCGACTCTCCTGACAGCGTACTTTCATCAACCGTGATCTCGGCGCCATCAAGCAACTGCAGATCGGCCGGAACGGCATCTCCCGTTTCAACGATCACCAGATCACGGGGAACGAGGTCTCGGGCGGGGATGCGGGTTTCCCGCCCGTTACGAACGACGATGGCCGTCGGGCTGAGCATGGCGCGCAGGGCGTCCAAGGCCGCTTCCGCGCGCCATTCCTGTACGAATCCGAGGATCGCGTTCAGGATCAGAACCAAGCCAATGACGATTGCATCGGTCCTCTCCCCCAGCCAATAGGCGATCCCCGCGGCAAGGACGAGCATCGCGATCAGTGGCCCGCGGAATTGGTGAGCAAAGAGCACGAATGGTGACGCCATCTGCGCCCTTGGCAGCTCGTTCCACCCGAACTCACGCCGCTTGGCGACCACTTGATCTGAAGTAAGTCCGGACGAGATGGGGAGTGCGTCATCCATCTACGGCAATCCCGGTGGATCGTTAACATCGCCTCCGATTAATGACCGACCAGCCGATCCATGCATTGCGGAAAATCAATACGACGGGCTGTTTCAATGATAATATGGGGCATCCCCAAAACACCGAGCGGCACGATGCCAGCCAAGACCACCGGAACCTCAAGGGCGCCTCTCGCTAGCAATCCGATACCGGACCCGGCCGAACTTTAGCATATCGAGGGTCAGTTCATCCAAAAGGCGATTGATCAATACGGAGACGAGACCGGAAAGCTGATCGAGATGAGCCGAAGGACGCTCGATACAGCAGGCGCCGCCGATAAGCTCGGAATCTAGGCCGCGCTTCAGAAGGTTGTGCGTTCGACGATCAGCGCACCGTCCTCGAGGGCCTCATTAGGGTGTTCAACCACCCTGTCGCCCTCGGCCAAGCCGTCCAACACCTCGACATAGCGCGAATTGCGCTCACCCAGCTCCACCAATACGTGCTCAACCCTATCCCCTGTCGCGCGGAACACGGCCCACCCGTCGCCCGAGCGAAAGGTTGCGTTCAGGGGCACCAACAGGGCATTTTCGACCTCCAGCTCAACGATCCGCAGGAACACGGCGAAACCGTGCCCAAGGCGGCTGTGGTGCTCCAGTGGAGACGTGAATTCAAACACGACGTCCACGCGCTGCTCTTCGATCCCCAACGCCGAAACCTCGGTGCGCGCAGTGGGTTCGATCCGAAGCATCCGGGCTTCGAGTGACGGGCCGCCCCAGCGTTCGACCGTCGCGGGCGTCCTCTCAGGCAGCCTCACTGCGTCGGCGGACAGCAGATCGGCCACGATTTGCAGATCGGCCGGGTCGCCGACGGATAGAAGGCGTGTACCGGCTGCGACGGGACGTTCACTGACCGTGTCGATGTCAAGCACGACGCCATCCGCGGGGGCGCTTATTTGTGTGCAGCACATCCCCTCTCCGGCGTGATCGGACGCATCGACAAGGCCCGCCTCCGCCCGATCAAGCGCACTTTGGGCCTGCAGGATCCGGGCCTCCGCCGTCGCAAGAGCTGCTTCGGCAACGAGGAGCCCCTGATGATCATTCTCAAGGCGGGTGACCGAAGCGAAGCCACGCTCCACCAGGGTTTGCGTCCGGCGATATTGGGATTGAGCGAAGTTGTGTGCCTCCACGGCGCGGGTGCGGTCGGTCTCCGCCACGTTCAGTGCCGCTTCGGCCTCTCGCACCGCGGCTTCGCTTTGAAGGCGGGTCCGTGCGTCCAGCAATCCGGGTGAAGACGGCTCGACCAGCGCCACGATTGTCTCGCCCGCGATCACCACATCGCCAACCGCTACGGGCGACCGTTGGGCAATACCGGATATCGGCGCGGCGATTTCGAACAGGTTGGCCACCTGTGTGACGCCATCCACATCCACGGTCGCGACCAACCGGTCGCGGCCAACCTCATACAGATCCACTGCGATCGGCTCGGTGCGAACGCTCACGTAAATCAAACCGCCCACGACGGCGGCGCCCAGAAGGCCAAGAACGATATTGCGACGTGTATGCGGCATGGGATCATTCCCTTGTTTTCATGACGGAGACGAGGTTCAACTGCCCAAGGCGACGCGCGACCAACAAGACAGACACAAACGCGGCGGCCAGAACCACGAGGCTGGCAGAGGCGAACGTGTCGGGGTTCAAAATCAGCGGAATGGCGTAGAGGTCGCTGGAAAACCCTTCGACCATGGATTTGGCGAAGAACCAGCCAAGGGCCCACCCAAGGGGTTGCGCCACAACCGCCAGGAGCATGATTTCGCCCATCAGGATGTAGGCGACTTCTCCGCGTGTGAACCCGAGAATGCGGAGGCTGGCCAACTCGCGCGCGCGCTCCGAGAGTTGGATACGCGCGCCATTATACGCGACACCAAAGGTGATCAGCGCACCAAGGAGTAGATAGGTCGTTGTCGTGACCAGCACGTTCTGGCTGATCGTGTCTTCGAAACTCTGCCGGTTTTCATCCATCATCGTGGATCCGGCAAGCATGGGTATATCGTACAGCGCCGCCTCGAACGCGTCGCGTTGGGAGGCGTCCAAGGTGAGGTTGATGACGGACACCTGCGGGGCCTGCTGGAACATGCGATCGAGCGTTTCCTGATCCATATAGGCGCCAAGTCCGAAGTACTGCGTCACCAGACGTGTGACCGGTATCTCGTAAGTGCCCTGCCGGCTGCCCAGGAACTCGATCTCAACCAGATCGCCAACACCGAGCCCCAATTGCTCGGCCAGCCGTTCGGATAACATGATGCCGTCGGGCGGTGCGTTGATGATCTGTCCATCCGCATCAACCACGCGGCTGAGGTCCGCATCGGGGCGACGCGCTTCGATCGGCGTTTGCTTCTCCCTGTGTTCATGACGCAAGATGGCCGAGAAATACTGCTGCCCTTCCGCCTGGACGACACCCGGCAAACGACGCGCCTCTTCAAGGGCCGTTTCGGGCACCGCATCATTGAAATAGAGCATCGCGTGCTGCCGGTTCGATTGCCAGAACGCGGTATCAATGATCTCGTCCAGCGCATCGGGAAAGAAGTTGGACGCCACAAGGATCGACACGGCCAGTGCCATCCCCAGAACGCTGAACGCGGCCCGGAGAGGCCACCGCACGATGGACCGGACAATCATCATCGATGGCTGGCTCAACCGGAGCGCCGCCATGGCCCGGTCGAACCAATTGCGCTCGTAGCGGGGGGGCGCCGGCGGCTGCATCGCGATTGCCGGTGAAAGCGAAGCGGCCTTCATGGCCGCATTGACCGCGCCCGCGGACGCGGCGGCAAACCCGATCAGGCCCGACGCGATGTAAGGCCACCACGACACGTTGTAGACAAGATAGGGAAAATCGAAGAACTGCGCATAAAGCCTGGCCAGCCCATAGCTCAGCCAGCTTCCCGCGATCCAGCCCAATCCGACGCCCACCGCCGCAACCAGTCCGGCAAGCAGCACATAATGCAGCGCGATGGTCAGCTTGCTGTAGCCCAGGGCTTTCAGCAATCCGATCTCGGTGCGTTCCAGCTTCACGATCCGGCCCATGACCATGTTCACAAGGAAAACCGTGATCCCCAGAAAAATCGGCGGAAGGACATAGGCCAGAACCCGAAGCTGCGTGATCTCGCCCTCGACGAAGGAATGTGACGTCTGGGTGTCGCGGTCATGGGCGCCCCAGCTGCCATAGGGTTCAAGCAATCGGTCCAATTCTTCGATCACGGGTTCGGCCCGGAACCCCGGACGCAGCATGATCGCCAGATTGTCGAAGGCACCGGTCCGTCCCAAGAGGCCAGACAGCGCGCGTTCGGGCATCCAGACTATGCCGAAATCCTCGTTGTCGGGCACGAGGCTTCCCGGCCCGATCGTGTAGATGAACTCCGGCGACAGGGCGAGGCCCGCAACGGTCAATTCCCGTTCGGCCCCATTGATATTGGCGGTGAAGCCATCGCCCGGCCGCAATCCATTGGCCTCGGCAAAGGGCTGATTCAACAACACCTCTGACGTACTGAGCGGATCAGGCCACCGTCCGCTGCGCAGGATCGGGACGTTCAGCATGGGCTCGCGGGTTTCAGGCAGCGAGGCGAAATGGGCCACGGTGGTTCCGGTCTTGTCCGCAATACTAAGGGTTGCTCGGGTCGTGACACGCGCCTCGGCAATCGCGACGCCCTCTATGGCGCGGATCGCCCCAAGCATTGACCGCGGTGCCGACCGGGCATCAGCAAAGACATCCGCGAACCGATTGCGCTCGTAATACGTGTCGCGCGTGTCTTCCAGCGAGCGGGACATGCCAAGCGACATCAGCATGATGGCCACACCCGCCGCCAGAACCAGCGCAATCGCCAGAAACTGGGCCCAAAGGCGGGCGAAATCCCGAAGCAGCTTGCGATCAAGGGCATCCATGGGCCTACCACGCAATCTCGGACGGGGCGACGCGCTCAGTATTGACGTCGACATTCACGATCTTGCCGTCCTGAAACCAGATGACCCGATGCGCCATCCTGCGGATTTCGGCGTTATGCGTGATGACGACGGTCGACGTTCCCATTTCGTCATTCACATGGCGGAGCACCTCCAGGACCTGCACACCTGTCGTGCTGTCGAGCGCGCCAGTCGGTTCGTCGCATAGCAAGACCTCGGGTCGTTTCGCGACGGCGCGGGCAATGGCGACGCGTTGTTGTTCTCCACCGGACATCTCGGCCGGGAAATGATCCATGCGATGCGCAAGCCCGACACGATCCAGCGCCTCTTCCGGGGTCATCGGGTTGATTGAAACATCGGTTACAAGCTGAACGTTTTCCCGTGCGGTCAGGCTGGGGACGAGGTTGTAGAACTGGAAGACGAAGCCCACATGGTCGCGCCGAAACCGCGTCAGGCCGCGGTCGGCCAGCGCCGTAAGCTCAAGGTCGCGGAACCAGACACGGCCCTCCGTTGCGCTGTCCAACCCGCCAAGAACGTTGAGCAATGTCGATTTGCCACTGCCCGATGGCCCCAGCAACACCGCGAATTCGCCAGCAAACAGCTCAAGATCCACACCCGCGAGCGCAAAGACCTTCACCTCGCCGGTGTCGTAGACCTTGGTCAGGCCCTCGGTTCGGAAAACCGGGTTGGGATCGGGGGTGTTCATGCGGGTTTGCTCACCGGCGCGGCAGCTTGCATGGCAGCGCCGAGCGCGTCGAGACGCGCAGCCATTTCGACGCCACCATCAAGCTCATTCGGAATGTGGGCCGTTGCAATGAACGCGCGCCCGAGGATCGCAGTACATCGGTTGGCGGCGACTGGCGGCTTTGGATCGCCGCACGTCAAAAGCAGGCCGACCGGAAGATCGGGGTGTTGGCTGCACTCGACCAGCATACCGCGCAGGGGCGGAGCAGGCTGGCCTGCCCATACCGGACCGCACACGACGACCCAAGGTCGATGCGCCAGTGACGGAACACCGGCAGAAGGTGCGGGACAGGCGCCCGTCAGAACGCCGATCATCCCCCATAATATGGCGAAACCACCCAAACCATAGCCCTCGACTGACCAATCGAAAACATCAGCTCCCGTAGCGGCAGCAAGCCGTTCGGCGGCGCGCGCCGTGTAGCCCGTTCGAGAATAAACCAAAATCAATCCGGTTTGGGTGTCAGTCATGGCGAAGGGTCCCGTTCGATCCCCGCCAGGATAAGCCTTGTTCAACGTGGCGGCATTGAGCCGCATCAATGCGCAAGGATCCCTCGTTACTCCTTGACGTAAGGTTTTCCGTCGGCGGCGGGCGCGCGGGCACGGCCGATCAGACCTGCAACCACGATGATTGTCGCGATATAGGGTGCCATCGCCAGAAACTCCGAAGGGATCGGTGTGTTCAGAAGTGCCAACTTCTGTTGAAGCGAGTCCGTGAAACCGAAGACCAGTGCCGCCATCAATGCGCCGACCGGATGCCAGCGCCCGAAGATCATCGCCGCCAGGCCGATATAGCCACGCCCGCCCGTCATGTTCTCGTCGAACCGACCGACGGAGCCGAGCGTAAACCACGCCCCGCCGAACCCGGCGATCATGCCGCCGATGGTCACGTGAACGTAGCGCGTCCAGTAAACATCGATACCCAGCGTATCGGCGGCGCGCGGATGCTCTCCAACGGCGCGGGCGCGCAAGCCGTTTCGCGTATGGAACAGGTAATAGGTCGAGACCCCGACCATGATCAGCGCGCCATAGACGAAGATGTTTTGCTGAAACAACATGGGGCCGATCACCGGGATATCGCCAAGGATCGGGATCTTCAGCGCAGGGAATACCGGCGCGTTGTTGAGATGCCGCATCTCGGCGAAGACCTGGCTCGACACGAAACTCGTCAAACCCAGCACGAACAGATTGATGACCACGCCCGCGATGATCTGGTCCATCCGGTAGGTCACGACGAGGGCTGCGAGGATAAAGCCGAACAGGCCACCAATGACCACCGCGGACAGAAGCCCACCCCACCCGCCAATCACCGACCCCATCAGAGCACCGGTAAAGGCTCCCGCCAAAAGCATGCCCTCGACCGCGATGTTCACCACGGCCACGCGTTCGCACATGAGGGCGGCCAGCCCACCAAGCGCGATGGGAACGGCCCGCACCATCGTCGCTTGCAACATCCCGGTCAGCGAAAAGGCGTTCTCCGCCGTCGCCCAGACAAGAAAGGCCAAAACGGCAAGGCCCAGGCCAAGACCGAGGGACAGGGTCGTCCATCGCCCACCGCCGCGCAGGAACTGTCGCACCCCCAGAAACGCGGTCAGCGCCGCTGCGACGTAGATGAAGGGCTGCGCAGGGACGACGAGGTTCGGCAGCACCCAAGCATCGCGCGGACGGGACAACCGAAACGTCGCTTGACTCGGTGCATCACCTAAAACGACGACGATAAAGGCCGCTATCAGGATCAGGATGGCCCCCACGATCCGCGTACGCCGCCGCGCCGCGTGGTCGATGACGGCGCGGGGTGCGTGTTCGGCGACGCTCATTCCGCATCCCCCTTCGACGCGGCGCGGAAGCCCCAGGGGAACAGGGCCCGCACCAAAAGCGGGGCCGCGATAAAGACGATGATCAGCGCCTGAATGATGCCGATGAGGTCGATTGAGACGCCCGCATCCACTTGCATCTGGCGCCCCCCGGCTTCCAGCGCGCCGAACAGGAGCCCTGCAAACAGAACGCCAACCGGATGCGACCGCCCCAGAAGTGCGACGGCAATTGCATCAAACCCTATTCCTGCCGAAAAGCCCGGACTGGCCCGGCCCAAAACGCCCAGAACCTGGTTCGCACCGGCCAGGCCCGCCAAGGCCCCCGCGGTTGCCATAGCCAGAACGATGATCAGGCCGGCACGAATACCTGCATAACGGGCGGCGTCGGGGCTGGCCCCGCTGGCACGGAACTCGAAGCCCAGTTTCGCACGAAACAGCAGCCAGTGGACGACAATGACGGCTGCAATCATGACGAAAACGCCCGCATGCATACGCAAGTTCGGGTCGAGCCATTCCAGAAGTCTCGGCAGTTCCGCCGCCTCTGGAACGGAGCGCGAAATCGGGTCGGACCGCCCTTCGCGCTGCACCCAATCCAGGCGAAGCATGTAGTCAAGCAAGCGATAGGAAATGAGGTTCAGCATGATGGTGGAGATCACCTCATGCGCCCCCGTCGCCGCGCGCAGCCACCCGGCAATTCCGGCGTAGAAGGCACCGACAAGCATGCCCGCCAGAAGCGACAACGGCATCAGTATCGCGAATGGCAAGCCGTCGAACGTGAAGCCGAAGATCACCGCGGCCAGACCGCCCATCAGGATCTGCCCTTCCGCTCCGATATTGAATAGACCCGTTCGAAAGCCAAGCGCGAGACCAAGAGCCGCCAAAACCAATGGCACTGCCGCAACCAGCGTTTCGGAGAGGGCACCAAGCGAACCGACCGACCCGGCCAACAGCGCAATGAATGACCGTCCAACGGTCGGCAGATCAATCCCCGTTGCCAACATGATCAATGCACCAAGCATCAGGGCCACCGCCACGGCGAACAACGGTACGATCACCAGATCTTCGAATTGCGCCCTGCCGGGGGCCGCCCGTCGCAGCAACTGCTCTTTCGCGGAGTCGAGGGTGTCGTTCACGCTCATGCCGCGATCCCGGCCATCGCCAATCCGATCTCGGATTTCTCCGGCCGGGTCGTGGTTGCATCGAACTCGGCCACGATCCGGCCTTTGAACATCACGACGATCCGATCCGACAGTGCAAGAATCTCATCCAGCTCCGAAGACATCAGCAAAACGCCGTCGCCTTCCTCACGGGCCGCCATCAGACGCTCATGGATGTATTCGATGGAGCCGACATCAAGCCCCCGCGTCGGCTGCGCGGCGACAACGGCGCGGGTGTCTCGCGAAAGCTCCCGTGCCACGATCAGCTTTTGCTGATTACCGCCCGAGAGCGTGCCCGCATTCGAGAAGACGGATGACGTGCGCACGTCAAACTGAGCGGCCGCACTGGCCGCCCAGTCGTTGACAGCGGGCCACCGGATCTGGAGCGCACCCGAGAACCGGTTATCATAATAGCTGTCGAGCACCATGTTTTCGGCCACTGTGAAATCGGGGATCAGTCCGAGGCGCTGGCGATCCTCAGGGATGTGCGCCAGCCCCATCCGGTGCCGGGCGCGCACCGACATAGCCGTGATATCCTGCCCCAGGAACCGAATATGCCCGCCCGCAATCGGGCTCAACCCCGTGACCGCCTGGATCAGCGCGGATTGCCCGTTGCCCTGCACACCAGCGATGCCCACAACCTCACCGCTGCGTACGGTCAGCGAGACATTGTCGACGGCCACGGTGTCGTCTTCGGCCACAACGGTCAGCCCTTCGATCTCCAGCATCGGCTCACCGGGCACGTAGGGTGTGCGATCAACCGCGAACTGGACCGGACGGCCCACCATCATCTCCGCCAGATCGGCCTTGGTGGCCGTCGCTGGGTCGGCCTCACCGATAATGCGCCCAAGACGCAACACGCTGATGCGATCGGCAATGTCGAGGATCTCGTTCAACTTGTGCGTGATGAACACGATCGCCTTGCCCGCCTCTTTCAGCGACCGGACAATTTCAAAGAAATCCTGCACCTCCTGCGGCGTCAGAACCGCGGTGGGTTCATCCAGGATCAGGACATCGGCCGACCGGAACAGGACCTTGATGATCTCCACCCGCTGTTGAACACCAACCGGCAACGTTTCCACTTTCGCGTCTGGATCAACGGCAAGGCCGTATTCCTCGCTGATCTGGCGGACCTGTTCGCTGGCGCTGGCAAGGTCGAGATGATCGAGGCGGCCAACCGGCTCCACCCCCAGCACGACGTTCTCGGCCACCGAAAACACGGGAACCAGCATGAAATGCTGATGCACCATGCCGATCCCCGCCTCGATGGCATCCCGCGGGCCGTCGAAATATGACGCAGTGCCATCGATAAGGATCTCTCCGTCATTCGGGCGATAAAGGCCGCAGAGCACGTTCATCAGGGTCGATTTCCCAGCGCCGTTTTCTCCCAGCAAACCCAACACTTCGCCCGCGCGAATGCTCAGCGAGACATCCTCGTTTGCAACAACCGGTCCAAACCGCTTGGTGATGCCGCGCAACTCGACGTCCATGGCTTCAACTCCGCGGGCAGCTCAATCGGTGCCGACCACAATGGTGCCGTCGGTGATGCCGGCGCGGGTCTCGGCCAGTTCGGCCACCAGATCTGCCGGTACGACGCCTTCGAAATCGTGGAGCGGCGCAAGATCCACGCCGCCATTGCCAAGGGTGCCAGTGATGATCCCGCCTTCGAATTCGCCCGCCCGGACCATTTCGATGACCTGATAAACGGTGGCATCCATGCGTTTCACGATTGAGGTCAGATAGACGTGGCCGCGTTCGGGATCGGTTTGGTACATGTCGGCATCCACGCCGATGATCATCAACTCATCGGGCCCAAGCTCGTCGGCCAAGGCCGCGGAGCCGAGGCCCACCGGGCCTGCCACGGGCAGGATGATATCCGCACCCTCCTCGTAGAGGTTCTGAGCAAAAGCACGCCCGTCATCGAGCGACTCGAAATTGTTGGTGAATAAGCCCTGCCGCGTCTCCGGCGACCACCCCAGAACCACGACGTCGGTGCCATGGCGTTGGTTGTAGTGCTCTACGCCGTAGGCGAAGCCATCCATGAAGATCGTCACAGGCGGGATGTTGATGCCGCCGAAGGTGCCGACAATGCCCGTTTCCGACATCCCGGCAGCAAGATAACCGCCCAGGAAGGCGGCTTCGTCGGTGGCATAGACCTGCCCCAGAACGTTATCCAGAGACGGGTTGTAGGAATAATCCACGATGGAGAAGAGCTGGTCCGGATTGGCCTCGGCAGCCTCTTGCGTGGCATCGCCCAACAAAAACCCGATGGTGAACATGATGTCGCAGGCCCCACCCAGCAGCGAGGTGATGTTGGCCTCATAATCCGTTTCGGCCTCGCTCTCCAGAAACCGCGCATCGATACCCAGATCGGCCTGCGCCTGAAGCACCCCTTCCCACGCCGTCTGATTGAAGCTGTTGTCGTCAATGCCACCGGTATCGGTGATCTGACACGCCGTGAAGGCGTTTGCCGACGGCGCCATGGCGAGGATCGCCATAATTGGCACGGCCAAACTCGGCGACTTTCGAAAAACCAGCATGCTGACGTCTCCCCCAATTCCCGAAGCTGACATTGAGTATGGGGCGCGGATCGACGGGCCGATTGATCCGTATCAACTGCGCGTTCTTCTATGGCCAAGGGCCTAGGCAAACCTGCGGCTGTGCGGCCTTGGTCGCGGTAAGCGATTGTGGATTGAGCGAGGTCAATCCACGCCTCCGGCGCTTCATCATCATGGCGCCGAGGGGAGGACGCCATGGACGATGCGAAGACAGCCAAGCCCGATCCGTATCAGGGCCCGACACCCCGAAACGGACATCTCAACATCGCCCATGAAGCGCTCGACCGCCATGTTGCGAAGGGCCACGGGGCGCAGCCTGCCATCATCTGGCTTGGAAAATCCGGAGCGCGTCAGGAGCTTACTTACGCCAAATTGGCCGACATGTCGGCTCGCTTTGCCAATGTCCTGACCAGTCATGGTTGCGCAAAGGGGGACCGGGTCTTTGCGCTTATGGGGCGCGTGCCTGAACTCTACGCGACGGCCCTTGGAACGTTGAAGGCGGGCCTTGTCTTCACGCCGCTCTTCGCCGCGTTCGGGCCGGAACCGATCAGAACGCGGATGGAGATTGGTGACGCGACGGTTCTGGTTACAACCGAGCGCCTCTACCGGCGCAAGATCGCCACTTGGCGCGATCAGGTGCCCACATTGAAACTGGTCCTGATTGTCGGAGAAACCGCGCCGGATGGCTGCGTGGCCCTTGGCCCCGCCATGGCCGACGCCTCACCCGTATTCGAGACGGCAAAGACCGTGCCGGAAGATCCGGCACTCGTTCATTTCACGTCTGGCACGACCGGCAAACCCAAAGGGGCCCTCCACGTCCACGATGCCGTCCGCTATCATGCGTCTTCGGGCCGCCACGCGCTGGATCTGACACCCGGCACGATCTACTGGTGCACCGCCGACCCGGGCTGGGTGACGGGCACGTCCTACGGGATCATCGCCCCCTTGGTGAACCGCGTGACGATGATTGTGGACGAGGCGGAGTTCGATCTCGATCGGTGGTATGGCACCGTTGCCCGCGAAAAGGTCGAGGTCTGGTATTCCGCACCCACCGCGATACGCATGATGATGCGCGCAGGCGCCGAGGCCGCGGGCCCCCACGACTTCTCGTGCCTAAGGTTCCTGGCCAGCGTTGGTGAACCGCTGAACCCCGAAGCCGTCACCTGGAGCCAAGAGGTTTTTGGCCAGCCCTTTCACGACAATTGGTGGCAAACCGAAACCGGCGGGATCATGATCGCCAATTGCCCTGGTGATCCGGTCAAGCCCGGATCCATGGGCAAGCCCCTCCCCGGCATCACGGCGGGCATTGTCGCGCGCGCGGGCGACGGGCTGAAAGAGCTGGCTGACGGTGAGATCGGCGAACTGGCGCTGCGGCCCGGATGGCCGTCGATGATGCGCACCTACCTTCACGAACAGGCCCGATACGACAAGTGCTTCGTGGATGGCTGGTACCTGTCCGGCGATCTGGCCATGCGTGATGGCGATGGGCATTTCTGGTTCGTGGGGCGCGCTGATGATCTGATCAAGACATCGGGGCATCTGATCGGGCCCTTCGAGGTCGAAAGCGCCCTTCTTGAGCATGACGCCGTGGCCGAGGCCGGTGTGATCGGCCTCCCCGATGAGACCGCCGGCGAGGTGGTGAAAGCCTATGTCACCCTCAATCCGGGATATGACCCGTCACCGCCTTTGGAACGCGCGCTTCGCGGCCATGCCCGCACGGCGCTCGGCCCCGCTGTCGCCCCGCGAGAGATCGCCTTTCGCACGACCCTGCCCTAGACCCGCTCCGGCAAGATCATGCGCCGATTGCTAAAGGCCCGCGAATTGGGTCTGCCCGAAGGTGACATTTCCACATTGGAGACGGACGAGGCATGACAACGACACTCAAACCCCGGCTCGACCGCGCGCATGTCTCCGCCCTTCTGCGAGACATGATCCGCATCCGCCGGTTCGAAGACAAATGCGCCGAGCTGTATACCAAGCAGAAGATCCGCGGTTTCCTTCACCTCTACGACGGCGAGGAAGCCATCGCCGCTGGGATCATCCCGGTGCTCGAACCGAAAGACGCCATCGTCGCCACCTACCGCGAACACGGCCACGCGCTGGTGCGCGGGGTGCCGATGACGACCATCATGGCCGAAATGTACGGCAAGTCCGAGGGCTGTTCCGGGGGGCGCGGCGGATCGATGCATTTGTTTGATGCATCGACCAATTTTCTTGGCGGCAACGCGATTGTGGGCGGTGGGCTGCCTCTGGCCGCCGGGCGGGCCTTGTCAGACCGGATGCAAGGCATCGACGCCGTCACGGCCTGTTTCTTCGGGGAAGGCGCGGTTGCCGAAGGCGAGTTCCACGAGGCGATGAACCTCGCGCAGCTCTGGTCGCTGCCGGTCCTGTTCGTCTGTGAGAACAACGGCTACGCCATGGGGTCGGCGCTCGACCGGACCGAGGCCCAGATCGATGTTGTGGCCAAGGCCGCCGGCTATGGCGTGGAGGCGCAACAGGTTGATGGCATGGATGTCGTCGCCGTCGAGGCCGCTGCACGTCGCGCCATAGCGCGCATCCGCGAGACCGGCGCGCCGCTGCTGCTGGAATGCAAAACCTACCGGTTTCGCGCGCATTCCATGTTCGATGCGCAGCTCTACCGCGACAAGGCCGAGATTGCGGCCTGGCGCAGGCGCGGACCGATCGTGCGTTTCCAAACCTGGCTTTTGGAGAACAACCTCATCCACGACGCCGATATCGCAAAGATCGAGCACGACACCGATGCCGAAATAGCGGATGCCGTCCGGTTCGCCGAGACCGGCACGTGGGAAAAGGTGGAGCATCTCACCCACCACGTTCTTGGCCCGCAGCCCGAACCGCCCGCGCCGATCACACCATCGGGCCACACGGTGGAAACGACCTACCGCGAATGCATCAAACAGGCGATCCGCGACGCGATGATACGCGATGACCGCGTGTTCCTGATGGGCGAAGACGTTGGGGCCTATGGCGGGTGTTACGCCGTGTCGAAGGGATTGATGGACGAATTCGGCGAAGATCGTGTTCGCGATACCCCACTGTCGGAATCCGGATTCACCGGCGCCGGTATCGGAGCCGCCATTGCCGGCATGCGACCGATCGTGGAGCTAATGACGGTCAATTTCTCGCTTCTGGCGCTGGATCAGATCATGAATACCGCCGCCACGTTGCGCCACATGTCCGGCGGGCAATTCGGCGTTCCGCTGGTGATCCGGATGGCAACGGGCGCCGGCAAGCAGCTCGCCGCTCAGCATTCCCATAGCCTCGAAGGCTGGTATGCGCATATCCCCGGCCTCAAGGTTCTCGCCCCGGCAACGCTGGAAGATGCCCGCGGAATGTTGTGGACGGCCCTTGAAGATCCCGACCCGGTCCTGATCTTCGAAAACGTGATGCTCTACAATCGCGCCGGTCAGATCGACGAAGCTGCCGGACCGGTGGACATCGCAGGTGCTGCAGTTCGGCGCGAAGGCCGCGATCTGAGCCTCATCACGTATGGGGGCTCACTGTTCAAAACGCTGGAAGCGGCGGCGGCCCTGGCCGAACAGGGCATCGACGCCGAGGTTATCGACCTGCGCTGCCTTCGCCCCCTCGACGACGCAACCATTATGGCATCGGTCCGGAAAACGCGTCGCGCCCTGATCGTGGATGAGGGCTGGCGCAGCGGATCCCTGGCCGCCGAAATCTCGGCCCGGATCATGGAACAGGCCCTTTGGTCCATCGATGCGCCGGTCGGCCGTATCTGCTCGGAAGAGGTGCCCATCCCCTATCCAGCGCATCTGGAACAGGCCTCGATTCCCAATGTCGAACGGATCGTCGCCGCCGAAAAATCCCAGTTCGGACGCTGAAAGATGGGGGTTTTCGTAATGCCATCGCTCGGGGCCGACATGGAAGATGGCACCCTAACCGACTGGATGGTGGCCGTGGGCGACAGCGTATCGCGCGGAGATATCATCGCTGTTGTCGAAACGCAAAAAGGCGCCATCGAGATCGAATGTTTCGAGGCCGGTCCCGTCAGCGATTTGATTGCGCAGGAGGGTGACGTCGTTCCCGTCGGGGCGCCGCTAGCAGTGATCGGCGCACCCTAAGCATCCGATCCCAACCCGACCGAGATCACGTCCCCTCCGGCAGATCCGACACCTGAACCCGTTACGTCGCGGCCACAAGATCCACCCGGTCCCTCCGTGCCGCAGGCACCCGAGCCCACGCCGGTCGAAATCCCCGACACCGGCATTAGTGATCCGCTACTAGAAACGATACCGGGATCGTCCGAAGGCCCGAAGGCCTCGCCTGCAGCGCGAATGCGGGCGCGGGACCTGGGCATCGACCTGACGGGTACATCGGGAACCGGCCCGGGCGGAGTGATCGTCAGGGCAGATGTTGAACATGCGCTGGAGGACGTCACTCCAGCACACCCTCTCCGGCACCAGAAGGATGCGATGCGTCAGGCGATCGCGGCTGCCATGGTGCGGTCGAAACAGACCATCCCGCATTTCTATCTGTCGCATACCATGGATGCGCAGCCCGCCATCGATCACGTGGCGTGCCTGAACGCCGACCGGCCACCGTCTAAACGTATCCTTCTGGGCGCGGTTTTTCTTCGGGCAACTGCACTTGCGGCCCGCGATTGCCCCGATCTCAACGGTCATGACAACGGCGAGGGGTTTGTGAGGGCGGACGCGGTCAATGTCGGCCTCGCCATCGCATTACGTGGCGGCGGGCTCGTCGCGCCTGCCGTGATTGGGGCCGACGAACTCTCACTTGCCAAAACCATGGCGGCCATGCGGGACCTGGTGGCCCGCGCACGGACATCGAGGCTGCGCAGCCGAGAGATGACGGCGGGCACCATCACCCTGTCCAGCCTGGGCGAAAGCGGCGCGGACGCCATGGCCGGGGTCATTTTTGCCCCTCAGGTCGCGATGGTCGGCCTCGGCGCGCCGCACACGCGGCCATGGGTCGTTGATGGAACCGTGCAGCGCCGAACGGTCGTCACCATGACGATGTCGGTCGATCATCGCGCGAATGATGGGCGAAAGGCATCCCAATTCATCGCAGCATTCGAAACCCATCTGAGCAGACCGGACACGTTATGACCCACGCCGAAATCCGCGCCGCCTTCCTGCACGAGTTGATCGGGATCGCCCCCGATCTCGACCCGGCCACGATTGCCGACGACGATCATCTACAAGATGATCTCGATCTCGACTCGATGGATATCCTCTCGCTCGTCACCGCCCTTCATGAAACGCTCGGCGTTGACGTACCCGAGGCCGATTACCCTCAGATCTCATCGCTCGCGTCCGCTATTCCCTACCTTGCAGGCAAGATGTCCTGATCCGACCGATCGGAGCTCGCGCTCAAGTCTCCGGCGCGCGCGACAGGGCGTATTGCGTGAAGAACGGCCCGACCAGCTCGAATATGATGGTGCTGGCGACTGTCACTGCGATGATTTGTGCCCCATGCTCCGGGAACCGATCCGCGCTGACCAGAGCCATACCAATGGCGACACCCGCTTGCGGCGTTAGGGCAAGGCCCATCAAAAGCCCCTCGCGCGGGGGCAGTTCCGCCAAAACCGCGCCACACCACCCACCGACGAGGCGCGCCAGCAAACGTGCCAGGATGTAGATCACGCCGATCCACCCGATCTGGGCCACGACAGCCAGATCGAAGAGCCCACCGGCAAGGATGAAGAAGAGCAGGACGAAGGGCCATTCGATCCGTTCGATCTCGTGAAACGGGTAGTGATGATGTTTCGCAAGGTTCACGACACAGGCCCCCGCGGTCATGCCCGCCAGAAGGTAGGAGACCTCGAAAGACAGCGACAGCCCGGCGCAGATCAGGACCACACCCAGAGCCTCAAGAAGGGAGGGCTCACCACGTTTCAAGCGCCCCGTCAGGTAGGCGGCAGGCAAGCCGATGGCGAGGCCAAGCACGATCCCACCCCCTGCTTCCCAGGCGCCGTGCCCGATGGCCACCATCGCGCCGTCGCTCCCGGTCAGCAGGGCAGCCACCGTCAGAAGGACACTGAACACGATCAGCCCCCAGGCGTCATCGATGGCCACGATCCCCAGTAAGTTCGAGGCAAAACGCCCTTTCCGCCCAGATTGCCGAACAACATCCCGCGTCGCAGCGGGCGCAGTGGCTGCCGATATCCCGGCCAGCGCCAGTGCCACTGGAAGGGGCACACCGGCCAAGAACAGAGCGACGCCGACCAATGCGGCCGAGCCGATGACGACACACACTGACAGCGCGACGATTTCTCGCCCATGTTCCGCCAATGCCCGCCGTTCCAGGGAACCGCCCAAAAGGAACGCAACCATGGTGAGCGCGATGGCGGTATATTCCTCCTTGGCGTCACTGAAAATCTCGGGAAGGACATCCAGACCGGGCGGGCCGAGCACGGCGCCCAGAAGGATCAGCAGCGTCACACGTGGCACATGGACGATCCGGCCGACGGCATCCAGCGCGAGGGCGGCCAGAAACAGCACGCCCAAGGTGATCATGATCGCCGCGGCGTCCATCGGCGGGCGGAATCAGGGGCGGGTGAAGGCTGTGATATCGACCTCCACCGCCTGGCCCAGATCGGCCAGCGAATCGTAGAGGAGTTGCAGCGCGTAATGCGGGTTGTGAGTAAAGGCACCGCCGTCCTGACGGACGTACTGGTAATTGTAGGCGGCCCGCAACAAGCGCGGCGTCCAGTTCTGATAGCGGTTGGGAAAGGCCGCTTCTCCTTCGGAAATGGATCCGTCTCCGTCGGTATCAGCGAAGAAGTATGGATACGATCCCGCGGCATAAACCACCGGCTGGCCAGCGACCTCGTCGGCGTAAAGCAAGATCGCTTGTTCCAGCGCGGCGTGAAGCGTTGCAATCGGATCCGCGATCCCCTCGGTTGTATCGCCGTCCCCATCGAAATCCGTGGGCGAGGTGCGGATTGCCGTAAATTCCACAACGCCTTCGTGGCAGCTTGTGCAACTGGTGATCTCGACCTGCAGGCCATGCGGCGAATGGCAAGAAGTACATGTATTCAAGTCAGCCACATGGGTGAACGGCCCGGCATAGTCGCGGCCCTGGTATTCGTATCCGCCATGGGCTGCGCTGCCCTGCGTGGTGGCACCGGCCAAGGCATAATGCGAGTTCACGAAGCCTAATTCGGGCTGAACCGCATCGTCCGCTTGCCCCGCGATGGCCGCGTCGACGGCACCTGTGGAGGCCCGCCCCTGATGGCAGACCGAGCAGATGGCAGAGCCTCGATCCAGAGACAGGTGAACGCCCGAGGGGAACGGCACCTCGGACAGCTCGGAGGCCGTGGCCACGTGGCACGACGCGCAGCCGATGACCGAACCCAAGGGCACCGGATGATCGATTGCCCCGACGGTCTCCATGGGCGACCCGAGGTAGTCGAGCAATCCAATGGATGAATGGCATACCGCGCATTGGCCGGTGATCTCCCCGTCCTCGTTCCAATGCGTGAACGCCTCGGATGCGCGGTCGGCATGGGGCGACGCGAGCCAGGCTTCGGTGATCTGGGTCAAGGTCGGCCGATCATCCTGCGCATGGGCTATGGCGACAGAGGCGATAAGGACGGCCAAGACGGCGAAGGGGCGGAGCATGATCGGCATTCCTCAGGCAATGGGCATGGAAACGGGTGAGCTATCCCCGCATTCCGCCACAGCGCCCGGCGGAGGCATTGACGAAAATCAATTCGGGCCCCGCCGCGGCAGCGCAATCTTGATCCACGCGCCTTCTGCACCTTCACACGACACACTATCGGGCCAACATGACCGCCACTGACATCGCCGCATCCAATACGATTGCAGCTGCACTTCTGGGCGCGGATTACCCCAATCTGCGCATCCGCCCTGAGGTTCAGGAGGGTGACAGCGTCGCCCCCGGGCAGATCCTGTTTCGCAATGCAAAACACCCGGAAATTGCTTTCGCGGCGCCCATCTACGGGCGGGTCACCTCGATCCGGCTTGCGGCCCGTCGGATGCTGTCTGCGGTGACATTGGCACCGGGCGATGCCGGCGCGGCAGCCCCGGATAACCGGATCGGCCCCGACCAAAGCATCCGCGACTACCTGTTGGCGCGGGGGATGTGGCCCGCCTTCGTGTCCCGGCCGTTCGGCGGCCCGCCACACCCCGATGCCAAGGCCGCAGCCATTGTCGTGTCCGCCGTCCCAAGCAGCCGTGTCGCACCAGATCCCCGCGACGTTTTGCGCGGGCGTGGCGATACGTTCGACCGCGGCTTGGACGCCATCTCCGAGCTGACCGATGGCTCGGTTCACCTGTGCCTAGCCGACAAATCGGGAATTGATGCACCCGCATTGCCACGCCTGCAGGTCCACCGCCGGTCCGGGCACCAGTGGTCCAGCCCGGCCGCGCAAGTTGTCCGGATCGCCCCCGCCAGCCCGGGGCGCGCGACCTGGACCATCGGCTATCAGGATGTCATTGCCATCGGGCATCTGCTGGAGACGGGGCGATATGATCCTGTTCGCCGGGTCGCATTATGGTCGGACCCAACCCGCCCCGCACCGACATTGAATGTGCCACTGGGCGCGGATCTGGGCCAATTGCTGGGGCAACCGGGTCCTGAACGTGAAACGTGGTCGGGCGCGGCACCGTCTGGCCGCGTCAGCGCCTTCCTCGGCCGTCACCATCTGGATGCGAGCCTTGTGGCGCGCATCCGTTCGGCCCCGACGAAACCACAACCAATCATCCCGCTCGCAAGCCTTTGGCGGGCCTTGCCGATCCGCCTGCCCGCAATCCCCCTTATGCGATCGCTGGCCGTCGGCGATGCGGAGACAAGCGCGCGGTTGGGATGCCTTCACTTGCTGGAAGACGATATCGCGCCCCTCACCGCGATCTGCACAAGTGGAACAGACTACGCACGTCGACTGCGCGATGTGTTGGAAAGACTGCGGAGCGATCTGTCGTGAAAGCGCTGACACACGCCATGCAGGGGCGCGGGGCGATCAGCCTGATCGCTCTCCAAATCATCGCGGTGGCCCCCCCTCTGGCCATCGTTCTGGTGGAGCGCGGGCAGCCCGCCCTTGTCCAGTTCGGGGCCGCGTTACTGATCGTATTGGCTTGGGACTACGCCTTTGCAAAGGCGCGGCGCCAACAGTTTCTCCCGCAGGGGCTGACCGCCGCCGCGATCTTTGTTTTGCTGACCCCAACCGATATCCCGATCTGGCATATGGCCGTCACCCTGTCTTTGGCCACTGTCATCGGAGAGCATGTGTTTGGCGGGCGCGGCTTCGGTTTCCTGTCACCCGCGACGGTTGCATTGGCCCTTGCCCTCCTGTCGCTCCCCAACCTCGAACTGCGGGAGCCATCGACCCTCGCGACGCTGGCCTGCCTGCCGGGGCTGGCCCTGCTGTTGCTGACGGGGCTGTGCAGCCTCTCTGTGCTTGTGGCCTTCGCCACGACCTTGGGCGCCATCCATTCTTTGGCAACACCCACTGACCTTGCCCAACTGGCCCTTGTGGCTCTTCCTGCCTTTGTCTTCCTGATCGCAGACCCGACCGCGTCCGCCGTCACACTCGGCGGACGGGTGCTATATGGCGCGGTCGCCGGAGCGCTGGTCTGGGTTTTCGGCGGGATAGCTACGGAACCGGTCACGATCAATCCGATTATCTTCGCCGCCCTCACCGCCAGCCTCTTTGCCCCCCTCTTTGACCATGTGGCGATCTCTCTTCAGATACGGGCCGGACGGTTGCGCCATGGATAAGCCCCACGCCCCCACCGCATCTCAACAACCAGGCAACGAGAGCCCGGCGAAGATCATGACAGTGTCATTCCTCGTTGCCCTTGCCTGTTCCCTTGTTGTCTCCGCCGCCGCTATCTGGCTCGAACCGCGACAGCAGGCGCATCTGGAGGCCGAACGCGCGGCCCGCATGGCCGCAATGCTGGACACCTTGCCGGGCATGGCAGACGTTTTGGCCGAGAGCGGTGCAGACAGTCTGAGCACCTATCTGGTGGACCTGTCGACCGGGCAGTTTGCCGACGATGTCCCGCCCGACACCTACGACATGACCGCCGCCGCAAATGACCCCGAGACCGCCGTTGCCATCCCGGCAGACCTCGACATCGCCGGCCTACGTCAGAGAGCGCCGCTGGCACCCGTCCACATCCTCGAAAGCGACGGTGACGTCGCATTGGTGATCCTGCCGGTATCGGGCACGGGCTACCAATCGCGGATCGAGGCGCTCCTGGCGCTGGAGGCTGACCTGACCACAATCGCGGCCCTGACAATTACTGCGCAAGCCGAAACGGCGGGGCTTGGCGCGCGGATCGAGGATTCCGAATGGCAGGCCCTTTGGCCAGGCCGACAGGTTGCCGACGCTTCTGGCCAGATTGTTATCGAAGTCGTGCGCGGTCAGGCGAGTGGACCCTACGAGGTCGACGGGATTTCGGGCGCCACGCGCACCGGAAACGGGATCACCGACATGCTGCATTACTGGCTGGGGGAAGATGGGTTCGGCCCCTTCCTTTCCCGCCTCCGCAGCGAGGGGCTTTGACATGACGAAGGCGCTGTCCCAATTCACCCGTCAACTCGTTGCGCAAAATCCGGTCACGCACCAGATCCTGGGCGTCTGCTCGGCCCTGGCGGTCACGACATCTCTCGATACGGCCCTGATGATGTCCGCCGCACTGACGGCGGTGATTTGCCTGTCGTCGGCCATCATCAGCCTTCTGCGTCACCACATCCCGCAAGCCATCCGCCTGATCGTGCAGATCACCATCATCGCATCGCTCGTCATTGTCATCGACGAATTGATGCGGGCCTTCGCGTTCGAGCTGAGCCGTGCGCTGAGCGTGTATGTGGGCCTCATCGTCACGAACTGCCTTGTCCTTGGTCGGGCAGAGGCCTTTGCGATGCGCAACCCGGTGGCCCCATCGATTCTGGACGCGCTCGGAAACGGGATTGGCTACAGCCTGATCCTGATCATCGTCGGCTCCATACGGGAGCTTCTGGGCCACGGCACCCTTCTTGGTATCACGATCCTGCCCATTGTTGCCGATGGCGGATGGTTCCAGCCCCTGTCCTTCATGCAGTTGGCCCCGGCGGCGTTTTTCATCATCGGACTGATGGTATGGGGCATCCGTAGCCTTGATCTGAGCGAGGCGGAGATCGCAGAATATGACCTGCAAGGCGAGAGGTCGCAGGGATGACCGATCTACTCGTCGCCTCCATCTTCCAGGAAAATCTGGTGCTGGCCTACTTTCTGGGGATCTGCACGTTCCTCGCGGTGTCCGAGCGGGTCGACACGGCGGTGGGGCTTGGGATTGCGATCATCGCGGTGCAATCCATCACCGTGCCGGTGAACGCGCTTATCCTGAACGGGGCACTTGTCGACGGGGCCTGGCGGTGGGCGGGGCTGCCGGATGTGGACCTGAGCCATCTGCGGCTGATCGCGTTCATTGGCGTCATCGCGGCCATCGTTCAGATCCTGGAGATGACGCTTGAGCGGTTTTTCCCGCGCCTCGCCACGGCGCTTGGCAGCTTTCTGCCCCTTATCACCGTCAATTGCGCCATCCTTGGCGGCAGCCTGTTCATGGCCGAGCGGCAATACACTCTCCCCGAGGCCGCGGTTTACGGGTTCGGCATCGGGCTGGGATGGGCCTTGGCCATCATCGCCTTCGCCGCCATCCGCGAACGCCTGCGCTACAGCGACATGCCCCGGGGGATGCATGGACTTGCCAGCGCCTTTCTGGTGACGGGCCTGATGTCCCTGGGCTTTGCGGCCTTTGCGCGGGTGCCGCTATGATCGAGCTGGGGCTGGGTATCATCTTTCTTGTGGGCCTTGTGCTTCTGCTGTCGGTCGGTGTGCTTGCGGCACGCCGCGTCATGCTGCCGTCCCGGCCCTGCAACGTGGTCGTGAACCACACCAATGCAATCCGGTCCCGGACCGGGCAGAAGCTCCTGTCGGCCTTGAACGACAACGGTATCATGGTGCCATCGGCCTGTGCCGGTGCGGGCACATGCGGCCTGTGCAAAGTGCAGATTGAAGGCGACACCCTGCCCCCGCTGCCCGTCGAACGCGCGCGGCTGTCCGGCGCTGATCTGCGCCAGGGTATGCATCTGGCGTGCCAGGTTACATTGCGCGACGACGTCGATGTTCATGTGCCCGACGACCTGCTGGCAGCCGAAGCCTTCGAAGCGCGGGTGGCGTCCGCCCGCGTCCTCACGCCTCTGATCCGGGAAATCGTGCTGGACCTGCCGGACGGCCAGGCCGACCGGCTTTTTGCAGGCGCGTTCATCCAGATCACCGCACCGCCCTTCAACCTCAACTACACCGCGATCACCGTCCCGGACCGGTTCACCGACGCCTGGGCGCCCCTGCGCCCTTTATCGGTTCAATCCGGCGAACCGGTCACCCGCGCCTATTCCATCGCGAACCGGCCGGAGGATATCGCGGCGGGACAGGTTGTGCTGAACATTCGCCTGGCCCTTCCGCCCCCCCGCCTGCCCGACGCACCGCCGGGCATCGTATCCTCGTGGCTGTTTTCCCTCACCCCCGGCGATACCATCTCCGTGGCCGGGCCCTTCGGCAGTTTCCGGGTGCAGGACACGGACCGCGAGATCGTGTTCCTCGGCGGCGGTGTCGGCATGGCCCCGCTCCGCGCGATGATCTTCGAAACACTGGAGGGCCGCAAAAGCAGCCGCAAGATCAGCTTCTGGTATGGTGCCCGCAGCAGGGATGACCTCTTCTACGTCGACGAACTGGACGCTTTGGCCGCGCGCCATGACAATTTCGAATGGACCGTCGCCCTGTCCGATCCCGACCCGCAGGACGACTGGACAGGCGCGCGGGGCTTCATCCATCAGGTCGTTTGGGACCGCTACCTGCGCGACCATCCGAACCCGCAGAATTGCGAATTCTACCTTTGCGGGCCACCGATGATGATCGCCGCCGTTCTTCGGATGCTCGATGAGCTCGGTGTCGAGCCCGAACAGATCTTCAACGACGATTTCGGAGTGTGACCCATGATAAGCTCACGACGTGATGTGATCCTTGGAGCCCTGGCTCTGGCTTACGCGCCCCGTGTCGCCGCGGCGGAGGTGACGGAATTCGGCGGGATGGCGTTTGGCAGCACATGGCGGCTCGTCTCAGACCTGTCTGCATCGGCGCAGGTGCGCTCCACGATCGCCGCCCGTATCGCGCGGATCGACGCCGTAATGTCGCCCTACCGGCCAAACTCGACCCTGTCGCAGTTCAACCGGTCTGACGCGGGCCAATGGATACAGATCCCACCCGACCTTGCCGAAGTCGCGCGGGCGGCCATCGTGATGGCCGATGACACGGGCTGGGCATTCGATCCCACAACCGGGCCGCTTGTCCATCGCTTCGGCTTCGGGCCGATCACCGGGCAGGCAACCGGGCCGGACACGATCTCAATACGCGGCGACGCCATGGCCAAGACCGCGCCGGGCGCGACCCTCGATCTGTGCGGCATCGCCAAGGGTTTCGCGCTCGACCGGTTGACCCAAGATCTTGTCTCCCAGGGTGCCACCGATTTCCTGCTGGAACTCGGCGGTGAAGTGCGTGCCATCGGATCGCACCCATCCGGCAGGCCGTGGCATGTGGCGATAGAAGACCCGCTGTCGCCTGCCTTTGCAGCCCACCACGTTGTCGCGCCCGGCCCCCTCGCACTTGCCACATCCGGCCATGCGGCCAATGGGCTGCTGCAGGGCCCGATGATCAGCCACGTCATCGATCCGCGCAGGGCCCGGCCTGCGGAGAGATTTGCGGCATCGGTCTCAGTACTGGCGGAAACGGGGATAGAAGCCGATGCCATTGCGACGGCTCTCCTTGCCATGGGCCCAGACGGCCCCCGCTTTGCCGAAGCAAACAGTCTTTCCGCATTGTTCATCCCCGCCTCCGGCGGGGCCAGCATCCTAACCGGCGGGTTCCAAGACGTCACGTTGGCCTGAAGGGAGGCGCCCATGGCCCTTGTTTTTCTAAGCTTCGGCACCTTTGCCCTTGCCCTTCTGGGCCTCGCGATCGGCGTTGTGTCGGGACGGACGCCCATCAAAGGCTCCTGTGGTGGCCTGTCCTGCCGAACCAAAGGCGGTTGCGCCGTCTGTCCGCGCCGAAGATCGGAGGATGCACCGTGAGCAAGATCAGCACCGTAGAAGCGCATATGCAGCGCGATCTTGTCACGCTTTCGCCCGAGCAAGAGGTCAACAACGCGGCTCGTGTTCTTCTGGATCACCACATTTCGGGCGCACCGGTGGTCGATGCAAGCGGCGCGCTTGTCGGCATCCTGACCGAAAAGGACTGTCTGCGGGCGGCGCTTGAGGCCAGCTACTACCGCGATTGGGGCAAGGCGGTGTCGGCCTACATGGCGCGGGATGTGACAACGATGGATGCAAGCCTCGATATCCTGTCGGCCTGCCAGGTTTTCCTGGACGGGCCATTTCGCCGGTTTCCGGTGATCGAAGATGGCCGCCTTGTCGGGTTAGTCAGCCGCACGGATATCTTGCGGGCCTTGGCGGATACTTGGGGCTGATCCAGTGCATTGCCGCGTGTGATTGATCACCATCAACCCGTGGTCGGCCCGATCTGATCAAATACGCGCACATGCCCCGACAAGGACAATGTGCCATGCGATTTTTCCGACAATTCCTGATCTCGCTCGCCTTTGCCTGCCTGCCGCTGGGCAGCGTTGCCGATCCGATGCCCGTTAATGTCGGCGGCGACAGCTATATCGCCGGCCCCAGCGTTACCGAACGCGATCCGGCTGGGCGTGACCTGTTGGCCATGGGGCTCGACCTCGATCTCGGCGGTGACGTCGCCGACGACGTGCATGCAATCGGCTTCGATGTTGCAGTCGATGGATCGGTTGGCGGCGACGTGGTAGCGGCCGGTGCCTCCGTTCTGGTCGATGCGATGGTTACGGGAGACGTCACGGCCAGTGGTGTCACTGTCCGGACGGCTCCCGACGCGCAGATCGACGGCAACGCTCGTCTGGCCGGTGCAACCGTCACGATAGAAGGCGCGGTATCCGGGGCCGTCGTGGCCGCGGGTGCGGACGTGGAGTTGAACGCCGTCGTGGTCGGAGACGTCGCCCTGACCGGGGCCCGCATTCGCTTTGGCCCCGACGCCCGCATTGAGGGTACACTCACCTATACAACCGATGATGCGATGGATGTGCCCGCGCAGGTCATCAGCGCTGAGCGCGTCACCTTCAGACCCGCCGAAGGCGACGAAATGTGGGATGATATCCGCTCGGGTTGGAGCGAATGGGACAGCCCCGTTCAGCTGACGCCTTGGCGCGTCGTGGGCGGGTTTCTCGTCAATCTCGGTCTGTTCATCGTGGTCGGGGCGATCTTCCTGTCGCTGGCACCCGGCACGGTGCGTCGGTTACGACGCAGCGCCGATGCCCGGCCCGGCATGGTGATCCTGACCGGCGCCATCGGATTGTCGATCCTGTTCGGCGCGGTTCCGATCGCGATGCTGAGCGTGGTTGGCCTTCCGGTCGTGCCCCTTCTGGTCCTGCTCATCTTGGTGACCTGGCTTCTGGGCTACCTTCTGGGGGCCTATATCCTTGCCATGGCCGCCATGCGCGGCTTCGGCGGTGCGGAATCTCCCACGATCTTCATGCGCCTGTTGGCCTTGGCCATCGGCGTGACCATCGTGGCGCTTCTCAACTTCATTCCAGTGATCGGCTGGATGGCGAATTTCGCGTTGGTCCTGTTGGGTGTCGGGGCTATAACCACGGTGTTGTTTGACACCTTCCTGGGGCGACTGGAGCCCGAGTTGGACCAGGGTCTGGCGCCGCTCGCCCCACCCGACACCTGATCCAGAGGGAGGAACGTTAAATGAGCGCCCAAGGCCTTGAGGTTATCGACCATACGGTTCAACTGACCCACGAATGGATCAACGAAGTGCGCGAACGCCTGGGATGGTCCAGCAGCCGCGATGCGCTTCGCCTGCTCCGTGTGACGCTGGCACAGATCCGCGACCATATCGGTCATGACGAGGTCGCGCAGCTTTCGGCCCAGATGCCGCTCCTGATCCGCGGCATGTTCTTCGAAGGTTGGACGCCGGCACAGACGCCGCTCGCCGACCGTAGCGCAGACGGTTTCGTGAAGGTGATCGCGGACAAGGTCAGCGACGTTCAGGACTGGCGCGGGTCCGATGACATCGTCGCAATCTTCAGGACATTGAATTCGCGCATCTCGCACGGGGAGATTGCCGATGTGAAAGCAAACCTTCCCAAGCATATCCGGGCCCTCTGGCCCGATTGATGCGACAGCCGACCGCGCGCGGATTACTCCGGCTCGGCCCGCGCCCGCAGCCCGGCAAGATCGGTGATAATCGCCAAATGCGCGGTTTCCAGAACAATCAGTCCGTCGACGCGGAACTGTGTGAAGGTCCGGCAGACCGTCTCGGTGGTCAGCCCGAGAAAATCGGCGATGTCGACCCGGCGCATCCCGATATTGATCCGAAGCCCTCTCGCCGACGGCTCTCCGATACGCTCGGCCAGCGACAGTAGGAATGCGGCGACCTTTTCGGCCGCCGATTTCGACGACAGCATCATGAAATGGTCCTGCATGGCGCAGATTTCCCGCAACGCCGCCTTCGTCAGACGCTGGTGGAGGGCGGGATCGGCGCAGACCTCAAGGGCCGATTTCCGATGCACCGAAACCACCGCATCGCTGATCGCGTCACAATCGGTGTGGTGGAAATCGCCCTCCGGAAACCCGATCACATCGCCGGGCAACCCGAACGCGACCACCTGACGGCGGCCATTCTCCAATACCCGCGACAGGCGCAGCATGCCGCTTTGCACCTCGTAGACATGGTGCGCCTCGTCCCCTTCCATGAACAGGTGGCGCCCTTCGCCAACGCGTTGCAGCATCCGCCGCGATCCGGTCTCATGGGACGGACCGGCCGGGTCCGCGGGCCACCCGGCGTCACTGATCTCGCTGCACGGTTTCAAATACATCACACCCCTCCTTTTCGCAGGGGTGGACTATCGGCGCGCTTTGTCGCCACCGTTCGTGACTTGTGTATCAAATGGTATCAGGCTGGCGCCCAATCATCCGATCTCCTATGAGTCCACCTAGATTCTTGAACGTCATGCGGCAGATCTGCCTTGCGACAAAGGAAAGCATCAAGTGCGGGATACACGTATCCTTGTCGTCGATGATGACCCGAAAATCCGCAACCTCCTCCGGGCCTGTTTCGAGGACGAGGGCGCGCTTGTCACCGAGGCGCTCAACGGCTCCGAGGTCCGCGATGTGTTCGATTCCGCCCCGCCCGATCTGGTGACCCTCGACATCGGCCTGGGCAAGGATGACGGGTTCGATATTGCCCGCGATATCCGCCGCACCCACGACACGCCGATCATCATGCTGACGGGCAAGGAAGACGTGATCGACCGCGTGGTGGGCCTGGAGCTTGGGGCGGATGACTACGTCACCAAGCCCTTTCATGTGCGTGAGATCGTGGCACGTGTGAAATCCGTTCTGCGGCGATATCGCCACGAGGGGGCCGCGGCCGCTCAGGTGCAGGCCGGGGATGCGGCGCCTGAAACAGCGCTTGTCCTGGATGGCCTGAAGATCGACCTGAACCGAATGTCCGTGCGAAACCGGAATGACGCCGATTGCGAGTTGACGACGGCCGATTTCAAGCTGCTGCGCGCCTTCCTGGATAATCCCGTCCGCGCTTTGTCGCGCGACCGTCTCATGGATCTGATCGACGGCCCGGAATGGGTGCCACTGGACCGCACGATCGACAATCAGGTGGCGCGCCTGCGCAAGAAAATCGAACGCGACCCGATGAAACCCGCGCTTATCAAGACCGTGCGCGGCGTGGGCTACATGTTGACCGAGACGCCGACGGCCCCTTGATCACCGCGTGTCCAGCAGCGCCAGGATCGCCGCTTCAAGCTCTTCCTGGCGATAGGGTTTGCGCAGCATCCTGAATTCATTGCCGATATAGCGGTCCTGCAGCACGCTTTCGGAAAAGCCCGAGGTCAGGAGCACCGCAACCTGAGGGCGCTCCGCGGCAATCCGCCTGGCCAGGTCATAACCCGACATCGCGCCCGGCATCACCATATCGGCAAACACAACCGACACATCCCCTTCGGTTTCCAGCAGGGTCCAAGCCGCATCCGCCGTTTCCGCGCTGACGCAGGTAAAGCCAAGTTCCGTCAGGCGCAGTTCCGTCAAGCGGCGCAGGCGCTCATCGTCTTCCACGATCAGGACCGTCCGGTTCGTGCCCACATTAGCGGTTCCATGCAGCTCGGTGCGCGGGACGCGGTGTTCGACATCGCGCCCCTCGATCACAGGGAAATAGAGCGAAACGATGGTCCCCTCGCCGGGTTCGGAATAGATCGTCAGATGCCCTCCCGATTGCTTCACGAACCCATAGACGATGGAGAGGCCAAGGCCGGTGCCCTCCCCCGCCGGTTTGGTGGTGAAGAACGGCTCCAAGGCGCGGTCCCGGTCTTGCTGCGGCATTCCATGGCCCGTATCGCTGACCGAAACCCGCACGTAGCGCCCGGGCTCAACCCCCAGCTCCTGCGCCACATAGCTGTCGTCTATCTCGGCATTCTGGGCATCTAGGGTCAGTGCCCCGCCATCGGGCATGGCATCTTGCGAATTCATCGCGAGGTTAAGGATCGCCGTCTGGAACTTCGACGGATCAAGGCTCACCGGCCAAAGCGCCGGATCCAGCTCGGCCTTGATCTCGCAATGGCTGCCAATGGTATGGCGCAACAGACCGAGGGATTGTTCAACCTCTTCTCCCAGATCGGTGGGGCGCGGTTTGAGATCGGAGTTCCGGGCAAACGCCGTGAGCCGCGATGTTACATCCGCCCCCAATTCGGCCGCGGACAGCGCATCGCGCAACATGGTGCGGTGCCGTTCGGACAGATCCGCATTGCCCAGAAGTTCCAGATTTCCGATGACGACCGTCAGGAGATTGTTGAAATCATGGGCGATCCCTCCGGTCATGCGGCCTATCGCATCCATCCTTTGCGACCGTTCCGCTGCCACTTCCATCGCGCGCCGTTGGGTCAGGTCATGCATGATCGAAACGAAGATCGGCCCGTCGTCGGCCTCCGCGCGGCCGACGCTGATCAGCAACGGAACCGTACTGCCGTCGGCGCGTTCGCCATCGACCTCACGCGCGGTTCCAATGATCGAATTCTTGGCCCCACCCATCCGTGTGTCGCCGAACGCCTCTCGCAGCCGGGCGATTGCACCGGGCATCAGGATGCCAACATCCTGGCCCACCATGTCATCGTGATTCCGGCCAAACAGGTCCGATGCCGCGGCGTTGGCGCGCAGGATCGTGCCCGACGCGTCCGAGATCACGATGGCATCGACAGCCGCCTCCATCATCGCGCGCAGGAGCGCACTGTCATCCATGTTCGGCATCGGGCACGGGCCATTTGTTGGTTCTTGCGTCTCGCGGACAATCTGACAGCATCGCAAGGCGCATTTCCAGTGATGTCAGTCCGATTGAGCCAGCAGGCGCGAGATTTCCAGGTAAACCAAGACATCACTCAAGGTGACAACGCCTTGTAGATCGCGGCCATCAACCACCATGAGCTTGCGTTGTCCCGTGCGACCGATCTGCTCCAACAGCTGAGCGACGGGGGCGTCTGCCGAGATCGTGATCTCATCCGATACACCCTCGACCACATCGTCGACGCGCGTCGTTGCCCAATTCTCCCGCTCGATCCGGCGGATCAGGGGCAGGTCGACATATCCCAGAAGAACGCCGTTTTCGACGACCGGCGCAAAACTTATGCCTTCGCTCAGGAAAACCCGTTCCACGACTTCGGCCAGGGATTGATCGGGACGTATGACAACCGGCATCCGCGTCATCAGATCGCGCACCTGGCGCCCGCCCATGAGGTGCTTCATCTCGGCTTGCCGTAGTGTGGCCTTTCCCATCGCCAGCAGGAACAGGCCAACCAGGATCGGCCATAGTCCGGCCTGAAGCCCGCCGCTGATCGTAGCCAGCCCGCCAAGTCCGATCATGCCCCATGCAACCACCACCGACAGGCTCGCCGCACGCTGTGTGGCCTCCCACACATCACCCGTCCGCTGCCAAAGCCAGGCGCGATAAACGCGACCGCCATCAAGCGGCAGCGCGGGCAGCAGGTTGAACAGGGCCAGCACCAGATTGATCAGCGTCAGGTACCCGAGAGCCGCCAGCGCCAACGGGCCCATCCCCAGGAGTTGCGCCACAAGCAGGCTCGACCCAAACAGGGCCGCCAGCCCAAAACTGGCCATGGGACCCACGATAGCTACGCGGAATTCCACGCCAGGATGGGATGGCTCACGTTCCAGCTCGGCAACCCCACCAAAAAGAAACAATGTGATCCCGGCAATCGGCAGCCCATATCGCCGCGCAACGAGCGAATGCGCCAATTCATGCAAGACAAGAGAGGCGAACAACCCCAACATCGAGAGGGTTGCGGCAACCACATGGCTGGTCAATGAAGCCGCTGGCGACACCGCCGGAAAGTAACCTGTCGCCAGGCTCCATATGATCAGAGCCGCGATCAAGAACCAGCTTGCGTCGATCTTGATGTCGAATCCCGCAAGGCGGGTCAGCGTGATCGTTCGCCCCCACATGAAACCTCCGCGTTCTGGGCAGCGATCGGATAACCCGATCCCTCTGCCCCCATGTTGCCCCGTCCGGAGCCGCGCGGGTTGAGACACGTCAATTCTAAGGGGACGGTCGGTTGATATGAGGCTCCGATCGGCAAGTTGCCGGGGCAACACGTGCCCCTGCGGCATCGCGGGTGCAGGCTCAGTGGGCCATGAGAACCGGGATTTCGGTTTGCTCGATCATCGTGCGGGTGGTGCCCCCGAACACCAATTCGCGCATCCGCGACCGCCCGTAGGCCCCCATCACGGTCAGGTCGGCCCCAAGCTCGGCCGCGCGGTGTTGCATCGCGGCCCCGATCGCTTCACCGCCGCTCGGATATTGGTTCACCGTGATGGTGCAACCGTGATGGCTCAGCCATGTCGCAAGGTCTGACCCAGGGTTTTCACCATCCACGGCTTCAACGGCCTCGGGATCGAAGCTCGCAATCACCACCTCGTCTGCCGCAATCAGCATGGGAAGGGCTGCATGAATGGCGCGGGCCGCCGGAAGGTCCGTATCCCAGCCGACGAAAATCCGTTTCGGCGTGGACATCGGCGTCGCATTCAGGATCAGGGGGATTGGTGTGTCGAACAGCACTCCATAGGCCGCCGCGCGGAACAACCCGTCAGGCGCGTCCCTGAGATCGCTGGCGGCGATCGCGACGTCGCAGACTAGCGCCCGGCGCGCCACCTGCGTACGGAGATCGGGCGCGTTGCACAGGGCAATCTGCACGTCACCCGAGGCATTTTCGGCCTGCAGTAATGCCTCCAGCTCCCCTGCCCGCTCGGCAAGCCTCGCACGCGCATCGCTGACCTCTTGCACCCATTGGTCGGAGACGTCCCAGCCACCATAGGGAACGGCGCCGTAGGCGGTCACCGTCTGTACCGGCATCTGGGACACGACACAGCACACAAGCCGCCCCTCATGGTCCGCCGCATAGGCCGCCATCTGGCGTATTTCTGCATCGGGGGTTTCTTCGGTCATCAGGAACAAAAGGGACTGGCGGTTCATTTTTGAACTCTCCAATGGGTTTGGCGGGTGCGACATGCGCTCTGCGGAAGGATGCCCGTTGGCCGCACGTGCGAGCTGATCGTCGTCAACCGCCCCGCGTCTTCGCCTGACGACGGTGAACGCATGTCACGGACACCGTGCCGGATGGGCCTACCCCGGGGGCCACGGCGGTTCCTGTATCGATGACCCCAAATCAACGGCTGCGCCCAGGAACTGCGAGGGCCCCGCGGTCAATGGCTGAAGAGTACGGGCACCCTGGCATCGCGCAAAAGCCCTTGGGTAACCGCGCCCAAGACGAAATCATAGGCCCGCGAATGCCCGAAGGCGCCCGTCACCACCAGGTCGGCGCCATCCTCGAAGGCGTACCGCAACAACACCTCCGCGATATCGTTTCCATCGCGATCAAGGTGCGCCGTCTTCGCCTTGAGGCCATGCCGGTCATAGAGCACTGCGAATTCATTCAATTCGAAATCCTTGAACACATCACCCTGTTGCTTGCCGATGCGAAGCACGCTCAACTTGGCATCCGGAGCGGCCGCGATCAGGAGATCATGGGCGGCGCGCGTAGCTTCGCGCGTGTCGCTCCACCCCAGAACCAGCCGCGTTCCAACATGGTCCTGCGCATAATCGCCCGGAACCACGATCACCGGGCGACCGGCCTCCCGAATGACGCGGGCCTGAACCTGCTTGTCCTGATCATGGGCTGTGGTGGCGTTCGGCATCATCACAAGATCGGCCATCCGCGCACTGTCGACCATACCTTCTGCCGCCGACGTCGCCTGTGCCTGAAGCATCCGCCACTCTGAAACGAAGTCCTCGCCATCGGTGTGCCTGGCAAAGATCGCTTCGATCCGGCGGGCCCGCTCAAGCTGCCGCTCGTGGAAAGCAGCATACACATCCTGCGTCAGATGCACCGCAATGCCAGGATAGACCACCAGCGCGTCGAGGACGTGCAAACCCACCAAATGGGCATTGTGTGCGCGCGCCAATTGCACCGCGCATGCCATGGTCGCATCCGCCGTCTCCGTGTCGATCAGGCAAACCAGAAGCGTTCTCAAAGGCATTTGCGTGTCCTTCCCAAAATAGGGCCGACGCCGTGACGGGCCGGCATCCAGCCTTCCATCAGCCCTTGGAGATTTCGATCTTCTGAACGTTTTTCCGCGTTTCTTCCGGCTTGAGGACCCTGAGCTTCAGCACGCCATTCTGAAACTGAGCCTGCACCCCGCCATCGGCGGGCACAAAACCGAGAGGGATCCGACGTCGGAAGCTGCCATAGCGGCGTTCGACGAAATGAATGTCTGCTTTCGTCTCCTCATGTTGGTTGGATTTTTCGCCCTTCAGGATCAGCGTGTCATGCGAAACGGTGACGTCCAGATCCTCTTCCGTCACACCGGGGATTTCCGCGGTGATCTCCATCGCCTCATCGGTTTCCACCACGTCGAGCGCGGGAAAGGCCGGGCCGGTAAAGGCGTCGAAAAACTCGGCGGGTGTCGACATCTCGCGACTGCGGAACCGGTCGAAGAACTGGTTCATCTCGCGCTGCATGGATTGAAAGAAGGGGGAGTTGTGGTCGCCGGACCGCGGCGTGGGGGTCTTGTCGGGCATCGGCTCGCTCCTGTCTCAGCGTTGAACAGGCGTAAGGATAACAAGACGCTGCTGCCGTCGATTGAGGCAGATCAACAGCCAACCCATCCGCCACGATAGAAACGGGCATCCAAAACCGGCCAGACGACCGCCTTGCAATCTTCCTCCTTCGACACTGGAAAACACCCATGAAAGATCCCGAAATAGACCTCCTGATCGAACAGCTTGAAACCCGTGGGGATCTGTCCATTGCCGAACTGGACGGCGTGATCGGCGCGCTCGATTTCCTGTTGGATGATCGAACGCCCCGAAACGTCGCCACGCCATTGCGTGTCGGCACGACGGATGGCGCCATGCTGATCGCCGATGCGGCCTATCCCAACTGGTCGATTCATATTCGCGGCCGCGCCAATGACAAGGATGGCCATTGGCACTGCGTTTTGCGCGAGGACGATGCGCGCGACAGCGACGCGGCCATCGGGTCGGGGCGCTCACCCATCCTGGCACAGGCGATCCTTGCTGCGGTTTTGCGGCTGACGATGACCTTGTCAAAAAAGGCACCAAGCGCCTGACAGAAAAGGAAACCTACGCGCCTTCAGCCTCCGCCACATTGCGCAGCACCTGCACGAAACTGTCCGGTGTGACCGAGATCGAGTCGATGCCCAACGCCACCAGCCGTTTGGCATATGCGGGATCGTTGCTGGGGGCCTGGCCACAAAATCCCACCTTCACGCCCGCCATATGGGCCTCGTGCACGACGCGTTCGATCATCCAAAGAACGGCCGTGTCATCTTCACGGAACAGCGGCGCAAGCGCATCCGAGTCGCGATCAATGCCCAGGGTGAGCTGCGTCAGATCGTTTGAACCAATCGAAAACCCATCAAACCGTTCGGCGAATTCGGCGGCACGCACAACGTTGGACGGAATCTCACACATGACATAGACCTGAAGGCCGTCTTTGCCGCGCTCCAGCCCGTGCTCGGCCATCACGGTGAGCACCTTGTCGGCCTCACCCGGCGTGCGACAGAACGGGATCATCATCGTGACGTTGTCAAAGCCCATCTCGCCCCGTAGCCGCGCAATGGCCCGGCATTCCAACGCGAAGCCGTCACGATACATGTCAGAATAATACCGCGACGCGCCGCGAAACCCGATCATCGGGTTTTCCTCGACCGGCTCAAAATCCCGACCGCCCAGTAGGTCGGCATATTCGTTGGTCTTGAAGTCGCTCATCCGCACGATGACGGGCTTGGGGTAGCAAAATGCTGCAATCCGCGACAGGCCCCGCGCCAGATGATCCACGAAGTAATCCGGCTTGCTGTCGTAGCCTGCCGTCAGCGCCTCGATCCGCGCCCGCGCATCGGGGTCGCTCACCCGTTCGAAATGCGCCAGCGCCATCGGGTGAACCTTCACGGCGTTGTTCACCACGAATTCCATGCGCGCCAGGCCAACGCCATCCACGGGCAACCGCCACCATCTGAGCGCCGCACTTGGATTGGCGAGGTTCAGCATGACATGGGTCTTTGGGGTCGGCAATTCGCCCAATGTCTCTTCCGCGATGACGATGTCCGACAGACCTTCTGTCACCACCCCCTCCTCCCCTCCGGCGCAGGATACGGTCACGTCCTGATCGTCATGCAAAACGTGCGTGGCATCACCACATCCGACGATGGCCGGCAGGCCAAGCTCCCGGCTGACGATTGCCGCGTGCGACGTGCGGCCGCCATGGTCCGTCACGATGGCCGCCGCGCGTTTCATGATTGGAACCCAATCAGGATCGGTCGTGCCGGTCACCAAGACCGATCCATCCACGAATTTGCCGATGTCCGCGGCCCTTTCGATGATCGACACGCGGCCGGAGACCGCCGCGTTGCCGACGCTCAAACCATCGCAAAGAAGGCGCCCCGGGTCGCGCACCTCGTAGGATTTCAGCGTTCCCATATCGGCGCGGGACTGCACCGTTTCTGGCCGGGCTTGCACGATGTAAATGGTGCCGGTCACACCATCGCGAGCCCATTCCATGTCCATCGGCTGGCCGTAGTGGCCTTCGATGATCTTCGCTTGGCGCGCGAGGGTCAGGATTTCCGCGTCGCTCAGCACAAAGGCCTGCCGTTCCGCCTTGGATGTCGGCACGTTGCGCGGGGTGCCGTCGCGGTCATGAATCATCTTGATCGCCTTGGCGCCCAGGCGTTTTTCAAGGATCGGCGTCAGGTCGTCCCGTTTCAGAAAGGGTGCGTAGACCTGGTATTCATCGGGATCGACGGCGCCCTGAACAACGTTCTCGCCCAAGCCCCAGGCGGCATTGATCAAGACGGCATCGGGAAAGCCGGACTCCGTATCAATGGAGAACATCACCCCCGATCCACCGGTATCCGCGCGGACCATCTGCTGGATGCCAATCGACAGAGCCACCTGGTCGTGGGCAAACCCCTGCATCTGGCGGTACGAAATCGCGCGATCCGTATAGAGCGAGGCGTAGCACCGCTTGCACGCCTTCAACAGCGCGTCCTCTCCAATCACGTTCAGGAAGGTTTCCTGCTGCCCCGCAAAGCTGGCATCCGGAAGATCCTCTGCCGTGGCGCTCGACCGGACGGCAACCGGCAGGTCCTCCTCGCCCGCCTCTTGCCCCATCCGGCGATAGGCCGCGACGATGTCCGCTGCCGTTTCATCCGGCCAGCGCGCTTGCAGGATCAGCGTTCGGATGGCCCGGCCCGCCTCCTGCAGGCTGGCGTGACCCGCGGCCAATTCGTCCAAACGGTTCGAGATCGCCAGCGTCAGCTCATTTTGCGAGAGGTAGGCGCGAAACGCGTCGGAGGTTGTGGCAAATCCCGGCGGCACCAGAACCCCCTTCCCGGCAAGAGATCCGATCATCTCGCCCAGTGACGCATTCTTGCCGCCGACCAAAGGCACGTCAGCCCGCGTCACCTCGGCAAAATCGATTACGTGGCAGGGCTCTGTCATGGGCTTTGTCCAGATTGGGGATCGGTCCGGCGATCATGCCGCGGCAATCGCAACCGCAATTGACGCAAATCAGCCCGGATCGGGCGGCCCTGCAAAATGCGTTGCACGCGATTGACCCACGTCGCCCGGATCGTGACAACATTGGAATGCGGCAGGGTTCGCACCGGATCCGATCAGAACCCTTCGCCCGCATTGAGACACGCGAAAGCATCGGGGACGGGGATCATGTCACCAATAAACGTCCCAACAATCCGGGAAAGCATTTGGCCGCTGGTCCGGCCTGCCCCGTCTCAAGACGACTGATGTCCGCGAAAGCCCAACCGCTCGATCACGTAGACCAGCATACCCATGCCAATCGCTCCAAGTGCCGCGATCGCCAGCAATACGATCACATCAACCGGTCCGCCGATATCGGCCAGGTGGGAATCCGTCATCACCATCACGAACCAGACGGCAGCAATGGCACCAATCGGCACGAACAACTGCGCGATCAGGAATTGCCGCATCCCGAACGCGCGATCCCGGACAAGCACGTAGAGCCACGCCACCGTGATCAGAAGCGCCAAAACGACCATGCCCCAGAAGAGCCATGGCGCGAACATCTCCTCAAACACCGCGATCATGGTTCCGAATGTCAGATCCTTCATGTCCCATTCTCCTCAGGCACGACCGCGCAACATGGCGTTGTAGGTTGCCTTCAACGCGACTTCTTTCATCAGCCAACTGATCCACAATTCTTGCAGCGGGGCGATGATACCGGGAAAGGAAGGGGTCAGGTTGTTGTCGTAATCGAATTCGATCAGCATCGCGCGCCCGATCCGGGTGATCAGCGGGCAAGAGGTGTAGCCGTTGTAGCGGGCCGTAGCCTCCGTGCCCCCAATCGCCGAGACCATTTGGTCTTCCACAACCGGGACCTGCCATTTCACGGAAGCTGCCGTCTTCCCCTTGGGTATGCCGGCCACGTCACCCACCGCCCAGATATCGTCGTATCGATTGTGGCGCAAAGTGTATTGGTCGACGTCCACCCATCCCTGATCGGTCCACCGATCCTCCCAAGACAGGCCGGATTGCCGGATGAAGTCCGGCGCCCGTTGGGGCGGAATGATGTGGATGTAGTCATAGTCCTGGTCCTCGGGTCCGTCGTCGGTTTCGAATGTGGCGATCTTGGCGGCGGCATCGATCGCCGTCAGGGTCCGGCCCATCTGCGTTCCGATCCCCCGGTCCCCGAACAACATCCGGACCCGCTCGGCCACGATGGGTACGCCGAACAAGGACCCCTGAGGGGCGGCGTAGACGATCTCCGCCGCTGCACGGTTTCCGGCCCGTTGCAGGCGATCTTCGATGAGGAATGTATGCTTCAAGGGCGCCCCGGCGCATTTCATCTCGGTGGCCGGTCGCGTGAACAGGCCCCGCCCGCCTTCTTCAATGAATTGCGATGCGGTACTCCAGGTGCGCGCGGCATAGTCCGGGCCCGCGTACAGCGCGCCGATGCCATTCTGGCCCACCATGCCGAGTGAAAACCCCTCGATGGCATCGTGATCAAGCACCAGCCCAGGCGCCAGGACGAGGTAATCGTACGGCAGCGACTGGCCGTCTTCGGTTTCGACCACCCGTGTTTCGGGATCAAGCGCGGCCACTGCCTGCGGTATCAATGTCACATCGTCGGGCAACCAGTCGCTTGTCTGCGACACCACGTAATCCGCCGGTCGCAGACCGGCGGCAACCAGAGTGAGGCCCGGCTGATAGAGGTGCTCGGCCCGGGGATCGATCAGTGTGATCTGGGCTCCGTCCAATCGACGGACCAGTCGGTTGGCCAAGGCCGTGCCCGCCGCCCCGGCGCCGATAATCACGATCCTTGCGGATGTCTGCACGGGCTGCGCGCGTACCGGTCCGGTGTGCAGTGCAACAGCCAGGCTTCCGGCCCCCGCACTTGCCAGGAACGCCCGCCGCGTCGTTTCAAGTCTGTTTGCCATCATCCAGCGCCCCATCGTTCGAATAGCCACCCGGATGTTCAGGATATGGCATTGGCATTGCGCCGGATTGATGCCCGTCAATGACGGTCCTCCTGGCCCACCTTGCCGGACACATCGAAGCCGGGCGGGGCTTTCTCCATCACACGGAAGGTAGCGCCGAGATTAAGTCGGAAAGATCCAAACCGCATTTTCAGCCGGCCGGAGATCAGGATCAAGTATTTGTGGAATATCAACAAATGACATGGATTGCGCTGTACCTTCCTGGCACATCCGCGTCCTTTCCCGCCTCATGTCACGACGGTTTCGATCCGCTCTTTTCAAACGCAGTGGGCCGTCTCGCGGCCGCAGTGGTTACCTCCAGCGTGTTTGGGCCTGCAATAACCGCCGATACGGCTGCCGTATCCATCTTTCCGTCATATTGCACACGAAACACCGCGGCATAGCACGCCGAGAGCGAAGGCAGGCGAACGGCGGCGATTGGGGGCCGGGGTGCTCGTGAGCTAAATCCTTGTCGCCAATTCCAGGTTGAAATCGACAAGAAATTGCCCTCGAGAAACGCTGTACCTCGTGATGAAACGTATATGGTTACAAATCCGCTAGGTAGTGACGCATATGCCGTTTCGCTAAACTGCTCCAGTATCCTTGCTGGCGGGTCGCCGAACGTCATAAGCACTCACCGGAACGTCCTGAAGCGCATGGAGAAGGGTGACTTGGAACTCACGCTACGGATAATGCACTAATTACAAACGAAAGTTTGGGGCCAATGTCGGTCATTCGCGCGTGGTAAGCGTCGTATCTGCCTGACCATCAATTTCCGGCACCACAATTCTCCGGCGATCACGCGGCGCGATACATCGCTCCATGGCTTAAATTGTCCTTAAGCCTCGGTCTCCTTGGCATCAGCTTCTCTCGTCAAACGACGGCCGCTTTGGCGCGAACTGCGGTCCTTGTGTGGATGTCAGGGCGCCGCGCTGACCATGTCGATGTCGAGCGGGAAAATGGGCCGCGGCACCTTGGCGTAGGGCAATCGGTCGTACCACGTCGTGCATAGTGCGCCAGTGTCGCAAACGATGATCCGCCCTGCAATCGGCGCGAAGGCGGCGCGGAAATGCTGCATGGATTTCAGGGCAACGACGGCTTTCGACGCCGGGTCGATCCCGAACGCGCGAAATTGTTGCAGGTCGAGCATCTGATGCGCGATGGACACGATCAGCACGTCGATGCCCGCCACGCGCAGAACAGCCGTCTTTCCGAAACTCCGCTCCTGTCCGCCAAGGATCGGGCCGTCTCCCACAACCCGGCCCTCGCCCCGCCATTTCAGCGTGCCGGTGACCTCAAGCGGACGCCCCCCGAAATCGGGCGCCGTCTTGCCGCCGAGAGTCAGAGTCGCCTCGCCACCGAGGGGCGTGTCTTGCAACATCGTCGCCGCCTCTGCGTCGATCAACGGCCCGAAACAGGCATCTTCAACACCTGCCTCCAGCAATGCTTCCAACAGAGCCGGGGCGTCCCCATAGGCGCCGGAGCCGGGGTTATCGGCGTAGTCGGCAATGACCAACGGGCTACCGCCGGGCCGCCACTCCCGCGCGATGGCTGCGGCTTCGGATGGAGTCAGGTAGTGATTGAGTGCCTCACGGCGCCGCGCCCAGATGTCGTCGGCCAACTCGTCGGCCATTTCGGTCAGAAGCCCGGTCTCGCCCGATCCCGTCACCAGAACGGTCGGCCCGACTTCAGTGATATCGGCGCAAGGGAAAGCAGCATTGATGCTGATCGCGTACACCCCTTTGCGGGCCTCAAAAGCACGGGCCATGGCGTGGCGATCGATCATCGGGCCGATATCGGTGCGCCCGCCATTGGCCTCTTCCAGCATGGGCCGGTGGGCGCGATGGGTGCGCGGTCGGATGTCACCCGTCATGGTTCTGTGCAGCAGTTCCGCCGTGCGCCGGCCCGTGGCGCGAATATCGACATGCGGATAGGTGGTGAAGGAGACGAGGATCTGCGCCAGTTCACACATCGCGGCGGTGACATTGGCATGGGGATCAAGCGTAACGGCGACGGGCAGGTCGGCGTCCACTACGGCGCGTAGGCGGCGCAGGATCTCGCCCTCCCCGTCGTCATGATCCTCGGTGACCATCGCGCCATGCAGGATCAGGAAGACACCATCCCATCCGCCTTGGCTGGCGGCCTTCAGCAAAGGGGCCAGCAGCGTCTCGAAGGCCTCCCGCGTCACGCGCCCGCCCGGTCCGGCCGCGGCGCTGATCACATGGGTGACATCCCAGTCATGGGCACGGCCCACATCCAGCAATCCCGCCAGTTCGGTATTCTTGTCACCCTTGGCGCCGATGGCGGCCGGGCCGTCCAGCAGGTAGCGGTCGCGAAAGGCCTGAAGATCGGTGGGGCGGATGTTGAACGTGTTGGTTTCGTGGGAGATTTCGGCGGAGAGAATATTGAACCCCAAGTCTTTGTCCTTCCTGGTCAGATCGGATGATGACAGGCGACGGCGTGCCCGGTTTCAGCCGACAGCACGGGCGTTTCGGTTCGGCAGAGCGCGCTGGCATTGGGGCATCTATCCGCGAAGGCGCAACCGGGTGGAAGATCGAAGGGGCTCGGCACTTCACCTTCAAGCGGTGCGATCAGGCGGCGCTTTTTCGGATCCGGCTCGAACGTGCTTTCCATAAGGGTTCTTGTATAGGGATGTCGGGCGGGGGCGGCTGTGTCGGGTAGCGCTTCCACTACCCGGCCCAGATACATGACGAGGATTTCGTCGCAGAAGTATTTCACCAGGCTGAGGTCATGGGAGATGAAGAGGTAGGTCAGGCCAAGATCGGTCCGCAGGTCTTCCAGCAGGCCGATGATCTGTGCTTGGACCGACACGTCGAGGGATGCGGTCGGTTCATCCAGCACCAGGAGCGACGGGCGCAGGGCAAGGGCTCGCGCGATACCCACGCGCTGCTTCTGACCGCCGGAAATCTGATGCGGATAGCTGGCGGCTAGGCCGGGGTTCAGCCCGACCATCTCCAGCAGGTCCGCCACCTCCTCGGCCATGGGTTTTTCCGGCGTCACATTCTGCACCTCGAACGGCTCTGACACGGCGCGGGTCAGTGTGTAGCGCGGATCGATGGCGGAATAGGGATCCTGGAACACCATCTGCATCCGGGCGCGCAGCTTGCGCATCTGAGACGGTGATTTGGCCAGCAGGTTATCGCCGTCGAAGTTCACCGCGCCGCCGGACGGTTCGATCAGGCGCAGGATAAGGCGGGCAAGCGTGGACTTGCCGCAGCCGCTTTCACCAACAACTCCGATGACCCGGCCTTGTGGCAGATCGAAAGAGACTCCCTTGACCGCATGCATGGAGCGCGCCTTGCGGAACGGGCCGCCCGCGCTGGTGAATTGTTTGGACAGGTCGCGGACTTCAAGCAGGTTGGGCATCGGCGACCTCCGCGAAATGGCAGGCGGCGGCGCTGTCACCCTCCACCGAAAAGTCAGGGCGGGCGGTGGTACAGATCGCTTCGGCGCGCGGACAGCGCGGATGGAACGGGCAACCACTGGGATAATTCACAACCGTAGGCACAGTGCCTTCTATGCCCGTCAGCCGTGTGGCTTCGTCCAACCCGCGCGGGATACAGGCGATCAGGGCCTGGGTATAGGGGTGACGCGGGCGATCGAAAATCGCCTCGACCGGCCCGTGTTCCACCGCGCGTCCGGCATACATGACCACCACCTTGTCGCAGGTCTGGGCCACGACGCTCATGTCATGGGTGATGAGGACGAGTGCCAGGTCGCGTTCTTTCACCAGATCGTCGAGCAGGCGGATGATTTGCGCCTGCACTGTCACGTCAAGTGCTGTGGTTGGCTCATCCGCGATCAACACGTCGGGGTCGGCGGCCAGCGCCATGGCGATGACGATCCGTTGCTTCATACCGCCCGACATCTGGTGCGGATATCGCTCGCAGATCAGCGCGGGTTCTGGAATGCGAAGTGTGCCGAGAATCTCCTCGGTCCGATCCCGGGCGGCCTTGTCAGACAGCCCCAGATGCAGCTTGGCGACGTCATCCACCTGCGGGCCGATCTTCTGCAGCGGGTCGAGAGAGGTCATCGGGTTCTGAGTGATCAGCCCGATCCGCCCGCCACGCAGCTTGCGATAGGCGCGTTCCGGCAGCTTCGTCAGGTCCTGCCCATCGAATTCGACCGTGCCGCCGGTGATCCGCCCGCCGCTGAGCGGCAGAAGGCCCATGACACTCATCGCGGTCAGGGATTTGCCCGACCCGCTCTCGCCCACGATGCCAAGCGTCTCCCCCTTGCCGACGGCAAAGCTGACACCTGAAAGGGGCTGCACCGCGCCGAAGGCCACACCCAGATCGCGAACGTTGAGCATGCTCACGCCCCCCGCAACCGGTCGCGAATGTCGAGCGCGCGGATCAACTCGTCGCCGAAGAGGTTTACCGCGATGACGGTGATGGCGACGGCGACACCGGGGAAAATGATCACCCAAGGGCTGAGGAACAGCTGTGCCGTGCCTGACGACATCATCGCGCCCCAGCTTGGCGTGGGTGGCTGTGCGCCCAGGCCGAAGAAGCCAAGCGTCGCCTCGAGCACGATCCCGTCGCCGATGGCCAGCATACCCACCACAATCACCGGAGCGATGGCATTGGGCATCAGGTGCTTCAGAAGGATGTGAGAGGGCTTGGCGCCAAGATTGATGGTGGCCTCGATAAACGTCTCGCGTTTCAAGCGCACGATCTGGGCGCGGGTCAGGCGGGTGAATTGCGCGAGGTATGCGATGGCGATGGCGAATGTGGTGGAGGTCAGGCCGGGGCCGATTATGGCGACGAAGATCAGCGCGATCAGGATGTCGGGGAAGGACCAGGTGAGATCCACCACCGTCATCACGGCCCGCTCGAAAAACCCGCCGAAATAGCCCGCCGCGGCGCCAAGCGTCATACCCGCCGCCATCGAAATGGCGATGGCCGTGGCGCTGACCGACAGCGACGTGCGGGCGCCGAAGATCACACGACTGAGCACGTCGCGCCCGAACTCATCGGTGCCAAGCAGATGTGGCCATCCCGGAGGAGCATTGGCGTTCATCAGGTTCTGCGCGGCATAGTCGAACGGCGCGATCCAGGGCGCGAAAATCGCCACAAGGACCAGTAGGATCAGGAAACCACCGGCCACCATCCCGATCCCCGAGGCAAAGGCACGCCCGATGCTCATCCGCGCGAAGGCGTCGAGTGAGCGGATGGCCATGGTCGATACTTTCATGATTTTTTCTCGCGAATACGGGGGTCCATGGAGGCTTGCGCCACGTCACCGATGAGCGTTCCCAGCATGACCGCCAGTGCCAGCATCAACAGGCAGGCTTGCACGACCGGGTAGTCGCGTTGGCCAAGCGCCCGGATCAGGAGGGAGCCAAGGCCCGGGCGGCCGAAGACAAACTCGACCGTCACCGCCCCGCCCAGGATCCAGCCGATCCGTAGCGCCAGAATGGTGACCACGGGCAAAAGGGCGTGGGGCATCAGGTGACGAAAGAGGATAGTACGAGAGGAGAGCCCCTTGGCATGGAGCAGCGTCACGAAGTCTTCCCGTTGCGCATCCAACAGGGCGACCCGCGTGACCCGCGCAACCAGCGCCACGCCGCCGAAGCCGATGGTCAGTACTGGCAGAACCAACGATTTCCAGCCGCCCGCACCCGAGACGGGGAACCAACCCAGGTTGACCGAAAAGAACAGGATCAACAAAAGCGCCAGCCAAAAGCCCGGTACGGTAGAACCAAGCAGGATGAAGCCGCGCATGAACCGATCCAGCAGCGGGTGGCGGACAATTGCGGAAATCGTGCCGAGGGCCATGCCGACGGTGGAGGAGAAGAGGAAGGCCAGCCCGCCAAGCGTCAGGCTGTAGGGCAGGTTCTGCGCCACCAGATCGGCGACCGGGCGGCGCAGGACGATGGCCTGGCCGAACTCACCCTGGAACATGTTCCCGATCCAGACGAAGTATTGGACCACCAGGTTCCGGTCGAGCCCATATTGCGCCACCAACTCGGCCCGGTCCTCAGGAGAGGACCCAACGCGAAGCAGGTTGTCGATGGGATCACCCGGCAGCAGGTAGACGATCATGAAGATCACCACCGAGATCGAGAACGACACCGGGATCAGCATCAGCAAACGTTGGAACGTGTATCTGAGGATCATCCCGGTGCCTCCTTTCTCCGGAGTTCAGGGGTCTATTCGACGACCTGGATGTCCATGAAGGACTGCCCGCGGAACCGAGAGCCACGCACCGGATCGGGCACACTGATCGCTGTGGCATTGAACGCGATGTTCTGGGTCGGCTGGTAGATCGGCACGAAGAGGTGCTGGCTCAGGACGTATTCATGGTAGGCCGTGAAGTTTGCGATCCGCTCCGCCGAGGTGCTGCTTTCGGTCATCGCCACGTCGTTCAGGCGCTGACCTTCCTCGTCTTCCCACATCGATACGTTGGGGTAGCCCAAGCGATTGCCGCTGAAGAACCAGTCCAGAATGTCTGAGTTGTTCCAGTCATAGCTTCGGACCGCAAGCTGGTGCGCGTTGTTCCGGTATTCATCGCGGATGGTGGAGCTGTCGAAGACCGTGATGATCGCCTCCATCCCGATCTCGCCCAGTTGCGCCTGCACCACCTGCGTCAGGCGGGTCAGTTCCGTCGTGTTGGCGGTATAAAGGCTGACCGACAGGCGCTCGTCGCCCATGACGCGCACACCGTCATCGCCCATCACCCATCCGGCCTCGTCCAGCAATTCCCCAGCGCGGGCGGGGTTGTAGGTGACGTTGAGGTCCGGATCCACGTCGGCCTCGGGCAACGACGAGATCAGGAAGTTATGGGCCGGCGCGCCGACGCCGTTATAGATCGCGGCCACGATCCCTTCCTGGTCGATGGCCATGCCCGTCGCCTGACGCACCAGGATGTTGTCGAACGGCGGCGCGGTCACGTTGATCGGCATGTAGCTGATGCCGACACCGGGCATCTGGATGATCTGGATATTGGCCTCGGCCTCGAGGATGGCGAGGAAGTCGGTAGGCACGCCCAGAAGCAGGTCGATCCCGCCAGTCCGCAATTCCAGAAACGCGGTGGATTGATCGGGGATCTCGCGGAAGGTGAAGGTCTCGATATGGCCCGGTCCGGTATTCTCTGATAGATCTGAACCCCAAGTGTAGTCCTCGTTGCGCACAAGGACGGTCTCAAACCCGATTTCAAAACTCTGGAGCTCGTAGGGCCCGGTGCCCACGGCGGCCGTCACGCCGAAATTGTCGCCCAGTTCCGCGAAGGCGGTGGGGCTTGGGATACCCATGAAAGCGCTTGCGAGGTTGTAGAGCAGGTTCGGCTCCGGCCGGTCCATGTTGAAGCGCACGGTCAGATCGTCGATCACGTCGACGGACCCGATGGCCTCCACCAGATACTCGTTTTCGGTGCCCGCATAGCTCGCGATCCAGGACTGGACGGCGGCGGCGTTGAAGGGCGTGTCGTCATGGAACGTCACCCCCTCCAGCAGCGAGAAGGTCCAGGCCATGCCATCGGGCGTTTCCTCCCACGAGGTCGCCAGATGCGGGTGATAGGATTGGTCCGCATCCTGCTCCACCAGCCGGTCGTAGATCAGCGATGTGGCGGTGTTGAGCGTGCTGGCCGCGACGGGATTGTAGGCCGTGGCCCCCAATTCGCTGGCGGAAAAGGCGATGGAGACGTTCTGCGCCATCGCGGCGGTGGAAAACAGCAAACCGGCGGCAACGATAGCCGATCCTGAGAGAAGTTGGGTCTTGGTCGAATATCGCATGGCAGATTTCCCTGTTATATATGTTTTTTGGTAGACTTACGTGGTGCGGCGGCCCTCCCCGCGCTTAGGGGTGGCGTCGCCGACATGGCCGGTGAAACGTCCGTGGAGACGGGCGAACTTGTTCATCCGCTCCTCGACCTCGGGGCCAAGCTCCATGAACACGGCATTAACCAACAGATTGGCGAGGCTCGCCATCTGTGCCGTCGATTCCCAGAACAGGTTGACCGCCGTGGGGACGACGAACATTTCGTTCGAAACGGCATGGCCCCAGTCGCAATAGGGGTCGGTGATCAAGGTGACGGGAATACCGGCGGCCTTGGCGTCTTCGGCCAGCATCCGAGCGTGGCGCGAGTACCGACGTGCCTCGAAGATCACGAGTGCGGCGTCATTGCCCTCCATCGCCAGGATCTCGGCGAAGTTTCCGGCGGCTAGATCCAGAAGATGCACGCCCTCACGAATGTATTGCAATTGGTTGACGAAGATCTGGGCCATGCCGCGTTCGGTCTGGAACCCGGCGGCGAAGACGTGCTTCGCCGTGGCCAACCGCGTCACCGTATCATGCCATTCGGGGCTGTGGGCGGCCTCGTAAACCGCCACGAGCGCTGCCATTTCAAGCTCCAGCCCGCGCGTCAACTGGTCTTCTCCGGCCTTGGTGCGTTGCTGCAGGTCGCGCAACCTGTCACCGATCAACCACGGCTGATCGCCCATGTCATTCTTCAGGTTCTGTTTGAGGTCCTTGAACCCATCATAGCCGATAGAGCGGCAGAAGCGGCCCACGGTCGGCTCGCTCACCGCGACCTTGGCGGCAAGGCTGGCCGCCGTTTCGAAAGGCAAGGTGCCCATATCCGACAACATGTAATTCGCCAACGCGCGATCCGCCTTCGAGGCGGTTTGCAACGCCTCGGTCAGGCGGTCGCGCAAGGGTTTTGTCATGGCAGGGTTCCGATCAATTGTCGCCAGTTAGAAAGAAAACTTACAAATAGTCAACAAAATTAGTTTTTCTTGCAAAGCGGGCAAGATGAGCGCCTTGTAACGCATCGGCCCATCTTGTGGTCGCGCGCCCAGAGAAGGCCCGACCAGCATGATCTATGATTTCCTTGTGATCGGGGGCGGCATTTCAGGCGCGTCAGTCGCCTATGAGCTTGCCGACGCGGGGAGCGTTCTTGTTCTGGAGGCGGAGACGTCACTCGGCTACCACAGCACCGGCCGCTCGGCCGCGCTCTTCACCCGGAATTATGGCGGGCCCGTCGTCCGTCAGATCAACGCGGCCAGCGCGCCCTTCTTCGCCTCACCGACCGATGGTTTTTGTAACGCTCCGCTTCTTACGCCACGCGGCGCGCTGACCGTGGCCGATGCAGATAGCCTTGATCGCCTGCCGCCCCTTCTGATGCTGTCGGAACCCGGGGAGCACGTGGTTGAGATCACGCCTAAGGAGGCACTTGATCTGGCGCCTTATCTGAGGCCTGACCGCATCGCTGGCGCGGTTTTCGAGGCAAACGTCACCGATATCGACGTCGCAGGCCTGCATCAGGGGTACCTGAAGGGTACAAGGCAGCGCGGCGGAGCAATTGTTACTGGTGAGGCCGTGACGGGCCTTGTGCGCCAGACAGGTATCTGGGACGTGACGACCGCAAATCAGACCTACCGGACGAAGACCATTGTGAACGCCGCGGGTGCCTGGGCAGACGAGATCGGAACACTGGCCGGGGCTCAACGCATCGGCCTGGTGCCCATGCGTCGGACCGGCATCATCATCGACGCGCCGGACGGGCTCGACCTTGCCGCAAGCCCCGCCGTCGATTTCGCCGCGTCGGGTGCATATATCAAACCAGATGCGGGCAAGCTCATGGCGTCACCCGGCGATGCGACGCCGACCAGTCCACAAGACGTGCGCCCGGAAGAACTCGACATTGCCCATCTTGCCCATTGGATCGAAACCGAAACGCGGATCCCGGTGCGCCGGATTTCGCATTCCTGGGCCGGGTTGCGAAGCTTCGTGCCGGATGAAGCACCTGTCGTCGGGTTCGATGGCAACATACCGGATTTCCTGTGGCTTGCGGGGCAAGGCGGCTATGGGATCATGATGGCACCCGCGCTCGCAAAACTGGCGGCAGGCCTTGTGCTGGGGCGGGAGGATACGGGCCAAGCCGGAGTGAGCGCTGCCGCGATCTCTCCGCGGCGCCTGGGTGTCTAAGTGTCAAATGATATGGCACGAGGCGCGACCCAAGGGCGCCGAACCACCGCTTCGATCAAACCGGAACGGCGCGGGCCTCTGCAAACGTAACGAGCTTGCCGCGGGTTTCGTCCCAAAGGTGAAGCCGCGCACAGCGGAAGCTTTCCCAAAGCGTGATCCGCTTGGACTGCGCCAGCACATCATGATCCCGGATCACCTCATCAAGGCGATAGAACGGGATGCGACTGGCCAGATGATGCACGTGGTGCACGCCGATATTGCCGGTGATCCAGCGCAGGATACCGGGCAGCGCATAATGCGAGCTGCCCTCTATCGCCGCGTCCTGAACGCTCCAGTCTTCTTCGCGCTGCCAGCTGGTTTCCTCGAACTGATGCTGCACATAAAAGAACCACATGCCGGTGGTTGCCGCGAGGAGCATCGTTGGCAGGAAGACGAACAGCAAGACATCCCACCCCCCCAGCCACACGATCGTCGCAAGGATTGCTGCAATCGCGACATTTGTCGCGAGCGCACTGACCCAATAGCGCCAGCCCGATCGCATCAATCCGACAGGTAACCGGTTCTGAAGGAAGAACGTGTAAAACGGTACAACCCCGAACAGGAAGATCGGATTGCGCACCAGGCGATAGAGGCCCCGCCCCACCCAACCCTTTGCATGATATTCCTTGACTGTCAGCGTCGGGAGATCACCGACGCCCCGACGGTCCAGATTGCCGGATGTTGCGTGGTGAACGGAGTGGTTTTGCCGCCAGACATCATAGGGCGTCAGCGTCAGGACGCCGATCGCCCGCCCCAGCCAGTCGCACAGACGCCGGTTGCGAAACAGGGACCCGTGGCCACAATCATGCTGGATCATGAACAAGCGGACTAGAAAGGCCGCATTGCCCAACGCCAGAACAAAGGCCAGTGGAGTGCTGATCGACAGCATCCACCAGGCCACCGCCCAGGTTGCGACAAACGGCGTAAGCGTCACGACCAGCTCGAAGAGGCTTCGCGCCGGATCCGGCGTGCGATATCGGGCCAGGACGCGGCTCCACTGGGACGGGCTGAGTGGCGGCTGGGGCATGGGGTATGTCTCGGTCATCGCGACAGGGCGCCCCGTGGGAGCGCCCGGTGCATTGAGTTTAGGCGAGCGCGATGTTGGTTGCGCTTTCGCGCCCGTCGCGGCCGGCCTCGACGTCGAATGTTACCTTCTGATCGTCAGCAAGGGTGGTCAGACCCGCCTGCTCTACCGCGGAGATGTGCAAGAACACATCCTTGCCGCCCGTTTCAGGCGCGATGAAGCCGAAGCCTTTGGAAGAATTGAACCATTTCACTGTGCCATTGGCCATGTGAGTATTCCTTATCTGATCGCTGCCCACGGAGTGCGGCAGCCCGGCTTGTCACAACTAGATCGAGCGCTGTGAGCCGATGAAGGAAAACAGATGGTCGAAATCGAATTCTGTAGCCAGACTTACATGGCCACCAAACGGCCGAGTTGCAAGGGGCATCGGCCCCGAAGTGCCTACGCTTTCCTTTGCTATTGACGGGACCGTCCTGTAGGGATCGCACGTTGCCGGATACCCCGGCGGCCCGAAAAGGAATGCCAGAATGTCGTTCAACGACTTGGCGAAGAAAGAGGCTGCCGTGAAGCAGGCTTCCCAATCAAAAGACCCAAAAGAACAAGCTGCAGCAGAGGAACGCCTTTCATCCAAGGCGAAGTCCGAAAGCCCATCGACGGATTAAAACGAGCGATCACAGGCTTTTGGCCAGCCCTATTAATCTGCTGTTTCTCTTGTTGGCCGGATTTCCAATCCTATTGCGGTGCGGGTGCTGTCGCGTGATGGATGATTGAGACAGGTATACGGCAGAATCTTTGGCGGCTTTACTGCCCCAATTTACTCAAAACGGCGTCGTCTTGCCCCTTGCCGCTTGGCAGAACAGGAGAGGCCGGGCGGGCCGACATATCGTTCCGCGAGGTCGGATCAGCCTATTCCATAGCAAATAAAAAATGAACAATCGGCCGTTGGCCAGAAGGACGCACCGATGGCACCCATCAAGATCGTTGGCCGAATGATATGTCTGTCCCTTGCGCCGAGGCGCGCGCTTCTCACCGGACTGGTGATGGCCCTCGCGCTGCCGGTTCTTGCGCAAGACGGCACCGGGCCAGTGCCTCAAAATGCCGAGACGCGCAGTTTTGGCGGCGGATGGGATTGTGACGTTGGATATCGAGTAGAGGGTGTTGAATGCCTGGCAATCGACGTTCCCGAAAACGCTTACGCCACAGAACGGTCCTATGGAACCGGTTGGGCCTGTCGGCGTGGATACCAAGTGGCGGGAGGAACATCTTGTGAGCCGATCCCTGTTCCCGAAAACGCCTTCTTGAGTGAGTCCACCAATGGCTGGCATTGCGAACGCGGATACCGACGAGAGCGCGATGCATGTATAGTGATCGTTTTGCCCGATCACGCCTATCTGGCGGTGGACACCACAGGGTCAGGATGGCGCTGCGAGCGCGGATATGAGGCTCAGGGCAACGCCTGCCTGGAGATCAATTTGCCGCAAAATGCGCATCTCGATCGAACAGGCAACGGGTGGCGCTGCGATCGCAACTTCCAGCTCTCCGGCGGATCGTGCGTCCTCGGACGGTAATGCGGCGTAAGCTCGGCGCCCTGGCACCTCAGGCATATGCACGAGCATCGCGCGCCCCCGATGTTGAGCCCCACGCCCGGGCCGGTCGCATAATGCTGTTGAGACGTCTCGCCCTGAATTTGGCGGCTCTCAAATCGTGGCAATCCGCGACTCTCCACAACGCCCACGGTGCTCCCATGAACCACGTGCCTCTAACAGCACATGCGCCTAACGCCTAAAGAATCCCATGTTTCTCAAAGACCTCCGCAAGGCTGCGCCCGGCCCGAAGCTCGTCGCGCACGGTATTCTCTGATCGAACCTTGTCGAGAGCGCCCGTCACCACTTCCTCGACACGATCCCGGGGAACGAACACGATGCCATCAAGATCTGCGATGACCAGATCGCCTGAATTGACCAGCACACCGCCGATGACGCAGGGCACGTCATACCACATCATCTTGCCCCGATACTTGGTATCCACAGGATTGCGCCCGCCACAGAACACCGGGTAGCCCATATCGCAGATCATCCGGACGTCGCGGACGCAGCCGTCGGTGATACATCCCGCACTTTGCAGCACCTGGGCGCGGGTCGACAACAACTCCCCCCAGGGGGCGATGCCGAGGTTGCCATTACACGAGATCACGGGAACATCCCCCGGCGCCAAATCGTCCACCAGGGCGATTTCGTGCTCGTAGACATCCACCTGCGCATCGTCGTGATAGATCGGCATATAAAGACCGACGCGAGCATATCCGAAAATCGTCATGCCGTCGGCCAGTGGCGCTAGCCCTGGCGCCATGGCCTGGTTGCGCAGGCCCAGGCCGTCGAGCGTATCGCAGACCACCGCAGAATAAAGCTCGGCCTTGCAGGTTTCCAGAATATCGAGGCGGTTCGTCATGGGCTTTCCTTTGAGACGTCTCGGTTTTGCGTGGATCTCTTTTCAAGGCGGTTGATCCGATCTCTTCCCTGCGCTTGCATGGCGTCTCACGACCAAGGCCGGGTATGCGTCAAAGGTTAGAGCATGATTGTCGTGGGTTCCATCGCGATGAGCAGTTCTTTCACGATCGGCTGGTCCGTCAGGTTTGCCGCGCCCCGGTCCGGGTCGCGGCCTCTGCCGGCCCCCCAGTTCCCTAGCTGGTCGGCATCCCCTCGCAGCCATGGACGTAGCGGGTTTCAAACAGATCAACTGTCGCGGAGATCGGCGAAAACGTATTGGTCTCCTGCGTCAGCGACGCCACGGCGACGCGTGGCATGTGGCGCGCCGGTTTCGCACCAAGCCCTGTCATCTCTGCGCTTTCCAACGGCGCCGCTGCGAGACAATGATGCGGCACCGTAAGATGCCGGTCGCCTCCGACGCACCATCACGGGCGACTGGCCCGACACAAGAGAGCCGCCATGATCCCTCCGAGACTGATCGAGACCTCGTATTCCACCGCCCTGCCCGACCATCCCTTGCGTGTCTTCACGATGACGGGCGCGCGGCCGGGTCCGACCTTGGCCCTTATCGGCGCGGTGCATGGGGACGAGTTGGAGGGGCCACTGACCCTGTCGGCGCTCATGCTTGACCTCGATCCGGCGGATCTCAGGGGGCAATTGATCCTCTGCCCTGCGGCAAACTCCGAGGCGCTCGCGGCCAGTACACGCCGCTCGCCGTCAGATGGGCGCGATTTGGCGCGGTGTTTTCCGGGTGATCCGACTGGGTCCCCTACCGAAATTCTAGCCGACCTTATCGCGCGACACGTCATCCGCCCCGCTGACGCGCTTATTGATCTTCACAGCGGCGGCGGTCCGATCGATTGCCCCGTCTTTGCGGGCTACGGCGACGCCCCTGAAACGCGAGAGGCAAACCGTGCCATGGCACGCGCGTTCGGGGCGCCGGTTATCTGGCGACACCCCGCACCACTGGCCGACGGTCGCACCTTGTCTGAAGCGGAAGCCAACGCCATCCCCGCGATCTATGCCGAGGCAGGCGGCGGAATCTTCCCATCTGCGCAGGTTCTCGCGGCCTACGCCTCCGGCATTCGACGTGTCATGGCGCAGCTTGGGATGATTGACACAGCCCCCGAGCAGGACGCAATCGCCCCACTCCGTGTGACCGGCAACGGCGATCTGGATGCAGCGATCCTTGCGCCAGTGTCTGGCCTTTGCACCAGCCGCATTCATCTTCTGGAAAAGATCAGCACCGGACAGGCTTGCTTTGACATCATCGATATCGACGGGAAACTATTGCGCACCGTCACCGCGCGGGCGGACGGGATCGCCATGTTTCTTCGGCGCAGCAGATGGGTTTCAAAAGGCGATCTGCTGATGGCAAGTGCCGTGCCAGCCGATGAGGGGCCGTGAGCATGCGCGGCCCTCACGGTCGCAATCTGACCCGGTTGGGCGGCAGGCCCTTTGCACCGATATCGACGGCAAACAACCGACCGGCACGGGGATCGCTCTCATCGTCACAGGCCGTTGTGATAAAGAGCGTTCCGAGATCCGCCCCGCCAAACGCGCAACTGGTGACCAGCGGCGTCGGTACCGCAATCCGGCCAAGTTCTGCCCCGTCCGGCGCGAAGCAAATCACTGTCGATTGCCCCCAAACGGCGAGCCAGACGCAGCCCTGCGCATCCACACAAAGGCCGTCTGGCAAGTACGCCTCCGGCAGCGATGCCCACGGCCTACGACCGGCCAGTGATCCCGTTTCTGCATCATAATCAAATATGTCGAGGCGGTGAGTCATCGAATCCACGTAGTACATACGTGACCCGTCCGGGCTCCACCCGAGGCCGTTGGACATCGACACGCCCGGCGCCATTTCGGCAAATTCCCGGCCTGTCTCATACCGCCAAAGGCCAGCGTTCCAATGGCCCTCTGCCGTCGCCGTGCCGACCCAGAACCGGCCCGCCGCATCGGGCTTGCCATCGTTGAACCGCCCGACACTCCGTTCGGGAAGGGATGCAATGGTGCGAAGATCGCCCTGCTTGGCCATGATCACCAGATGCTGGCCAATCGCCAAAAGCAGTTCGCCTGCATCCGTCAGGGCCGCGCAACCCGGGGCACCGGGCAGATCGCGCTGCGTCGTCTCGCCGGATACCACATCCGTGGTGTACAGGCGGTGCAACCGTATATCTATCCAGATCAACCGGTTCCGCGGCGCGTCCCAAACCGGGCCCTCCCCCAACCCCGCGCGCACCTCTCCGACCTGTTCTACCTGTGCTCCGTTCATAGGGCCCGCCGCCTTCCCCTTTTCCGAGCGTAGGGTAGCACCCCTACGTCCCGCAACGAATGTCTGTTAGTCAGTGTCCGTCACCCGGTTTCATCTGTCAAACCGGCAGGGTTCAAACACACCGCCATCGCCAATGCGAAACTTGCTTTTCCGCCGCCGCAACCCTAGCCTTCGAGCCTACGCAGAACGGGATTCAAGATGTCAGGTGACGGCCTTAGCCGGCGCTATGCAGGCTTTCTGCCGAAGATCGCCGGGGCCGGGCCCGTTGATCTCGGCCAGGGGTCCACGCCGCTTGTGCGCAGCCGGTCCATCGGCCCCAAGGCCGACATCTCGAACCTGATGTTCAAGATGGAACACCTGAACCCGACCGGGTCCTACAAGGATCGGTTTGCCAGTTTCGCGGTTGGGCGCGCACGGGCGGCGGGCGCCACCCGGTGCATCGCAACATCCTCCGGCAATACCGGAGCGGCACTTGCGGCTTACGCAGCGGCGGCGGGCTTGGATTGTGCGCTCTATGTCTCGGAAAATGCGCCCGAGGGGAAACTCGACCAGATGCTGGCTTATGGCGCGCAGGTCTACCGCGTCAACCGCTTCACCATTGATCCCGAAGAAAGCTCCGCGATCTCGGATCTGCTGGAACAAGAAGCGGCGCGCAGAAGCCTGGAACTATTCATCACTGCCTATGCCGTGTGCCCCGAAGCGATGGAGGGCATCAAGACCATTGCCTATGAGCTTCATGAGGATGCGCCAGCGGCTACGGATATCTTTGTGCCCGTCGGCGGTGGCGGTTTGCACGTCGCAATTTCGCGCGGATATGAGGATGTTGCCGCTCTCGATGCCGACGCCGCGCCGCCCCGTATCCACGCAGTGCAGCCGTCCGGCAACGATACCGTCGCCACGCCTCTGCGACGTGGCGAGACTCAGGCTCAACCCGTCAGCACATCGACCTCGATTAGCGGGCTGGGAGTCGGGTTCATCCTCGATGGTCATGATGTCATCCGACACACCCGCGCGACCGGCGGTCAGGGCTTTGTCATCGATGAAGACGAGATACGGAGGGTTCAGCGCCGGCTGGCCCGCGAAGAGGGTATTTTGGTGGAACCTGCAGGGGCGGTCAGCGTCGCCGGAGCGCTTGCCGCCGCGCAAGGCGGTGAGATTTCGGGCGATGGCCCCGTGGTCTGCATCCTCACTGGACACGGCTTCAAAGACCCCGGCACGCTGCACGACATTGGCGGGGATGCTGTGCGGATTGGGCGCGAAGACATTATCGGAACGTTTGAACATGACTGAGACGACGCCATCCCTTGCTGAGGCCCTTGGGTCCGAAACCGACGCCCGGGTCGTTCTGATCACCGGCGGCGGGACCGGCATCGGGGCTGCCGCATGTGCGCGATTTGCCAAGGACGGTGCCATCATCGTGCTTTGTGGAATCGAAGCCGATCCGCTGGACCAGGTCGCCGACCGCATCAACCGCTCCGGTGGTACGGCGTTGGCCGTCACCATGGACGTGACGGACGCGGCGGCACGGGCCGCCTTGTTTGAAACAATCTCAAAGGAATTCGGCCGGTTGGACGTGCTGGTGAACAACGCCGCCATAATCGGGCAAGCCGCCATGGCGCCCGCTGCGACGCAGCCGCTCGACCACTTTGAGCATATCCTTGCCGTCAACCTGACCGCGGGGTTCGCCATGGCGCAACTGGCTTATCCGCTGTTGCGCAGAACCGGTGGTGCGATCGTCAACGTGTCATCCGTCGGAGGCAGCGCGGCACAATTCCAAGCCGCCGCCTATTGCGCGTCCAAAGCCGGGGTCGATGCATTGACCCGAAGCCTGGCGCTTGAATGGGCGAAAGACGGGATCCGGGTCAACGCGATCGCCCCAGGCGACATCCGGACAGACACAACCGATGCGCTGAAATCCGGCTGGGACAGCGGCGTGACCGAAAAATCGGCCTTTACCCGCACCACCCCCCTCGGCCGGGCGGGCGCCGCAGATGAAATGGCTGACATCATTGCCTTTCTCGCGAGCCCTGCCGCCAGTTTCGTCACGGGTGAGGTCGTGCGGGCCGACGGCGGGTTCATGATCTATTAAGCTCGAAGCAATTCAGGCACGAGATTATTGGCACTTGCCCTGATCGCCGCCACCATCGCGCCACTGGCCCCGGAATAGGGCCACAGAAGCGCAGGCCTGATCGGCAACCATCCCCCTGCGGCTGCCATCGCCTTGTCCAATGCCGCATCCGACAAGCCGTGATCGCGGGCCAGCGGGATCATCGTCTCATGCAGAAAGCGGCGGAACCGATCCTCCAAGTCACGCGCAGCCTCAGGATCCGTCTCGATCTGCTTCCATTGGCGGACGGCACCCGGGGGCGAAAGACACGCCACGTTGGAATAGGCGCCATCCGCCCCAAGGGGTCGCCCGAAGGCCACGGTATGCCCGGCCACAAAGACCGACATATCGCCCAAGAGATCGCGGCGTTGCGCATACCAATCGGCATCTCCGCCAGCCACCTTGACGCCCACGAGGTCCGGCGCATCCGCGCGCAAAGCAGCTATCTGTGGAACGCTTAGACGGACCTTCGCCGTCGGCGGGTTGTAGAGGATCAGGGGCAATCCCTGCCCCGCCGCCGCCATGCCTGCCAGAAACCGGGCCTGCTCTTTGGTCGATGGCGGCCACCAATCGGGCAAGGTGACTTGCGCGGCCACAGCGCCGCTGCCGACAAGCCGCTCCAGCCTGTGCCGTGCCACACGCGGGTTGGAATTGCTGACGCCGATCTGGACCGGCACCCCGGCTTTTCCGGCCCGATCCAGAACGATCGCGGTGATCTTGTCAAACTCGGCCTCGGTCTGGTTGAAAAACTCGCCCGCCGTCCCGTTCGTATAGATGCCGGCCACACCACTTTCGCAGAGCACATCGACCAATTCCGCCAGCGCCGCGAAGTCGATATTACCAGTGTCCGAAAGCGGCAGCAGAACCGCGCCCCAAATGCCCTTAGGTCGAAAATCCGACACGCTAGATCTTTTCCTGCGCACGCAGATCAGCTTCAAGCTTGGCCTTGTAGGCCGCTTTTGACGCGTGATCGATCTTTGCGCTCTCGCCGAAATAGACGAAGCCAAGCGCGCGCCGGGTCCGGGTGGGCGACCGGTTCGCCCCAGCCCAATGGATGGTGCGCGCGTCATGCATGAGAAACGTCCCCTCCGTGCCGGGAAACGAGACCGTTCGGGCCTTGTCCTCGGCAGTGCCAAAATCGGTCAGGCCTTGGGAAAACCCCAGCACATTCGAGCGTCCGTGGGGCCGAAACCCATCCGCCTTGTGCGAACCGCGCACATAATGAATGCAACCGTTTTCCGCGTCCACAGGCTCCAGCGCGAGCCAGCCCGTCACCGCCTTGCAGGGCGAAAGGTGGAAGTAATACCCGTCCTGATGCGGCGGCGTCGGTTGCCCGATCCCGGCGGGCTTGTTGAAGTATTGCAGGTTCTGCGGCACTGCCGCCTCACCCATCACCGCGCTGGCGATGTCGCGGATCACGCTGTCCTCCATCAAGGTGCGGAAATACTCATCATAGACCGAAAGCTTCTGCATCTGCTTCAGGGTGGAGCGGTTAGCACGATCCTCGAGGTAAACCTCCTCCGTGGGCATGCCCGGCATGACATCGCGGATATAGCGGTCAAGCTCGGCATTGATCTCGACCATCTTGTCGCGATCGAACAGCGGCATGAGCGCGACATAGCCGTCGTCGCTGAAGCTGTGGGAAAGCTGCGCCAGATCAGGGGCGGGAGGTGTCATGGCAGCGTCCTTTCGGGTCTGAGCTTCAAGAATTAGAGCACAGCTCACGACGCGTCTGCGCCAGAGAGGAACGACGGCAACCTAGGAATACCAACAGAATATAACTACCATCGACGAACTAGATAGGAGTAATGGCATCAGATGGAGTTGCTGCGCCACGCTTATGGTCGGTTTGACCGGCGCCTGCCCATCGGACCGGTGACTTGGCCCTTTCACGATCTGCTGTGGATTCATCAGGGGCAGGCGCAGATCGTGTTCGCGGATACGGATCACGTCACGCTGACGGCGCCAGACGGCGTGCTGATCCGCCCGGACACGCCCTTTTCGGGCCAAGCCATCGGTGCGGCAGCAACGGCATCCGTCTGCCATTTCAGAACCGGAGAACCGGCCCCGCCGGGATATCTCCGCGCCGCCCCGGAGGACCGACTGGATCTTTCGGCGCTTGTTCGGATGGCCCTGCGTCTGGCCGCTGATCAGCCTGCCGCAACCGACCGTCGCATCCGGCTTCTACAGGCCATCCTTGATGGATTCGCGCCGGAGCACGCCCCACCGCCCATGGATCGTGATGCGATCCGGCTTGCGCGGGCTTGGGAGCTTGCGGCCCAAAACCTCGGGACCATCCGTGGCCTTGTGGACGTGGCGGCGTTGATCGACCTGCGGGAAAGCGCGCTGCGCACGCTTCACCGCAACGTCCATGGGGCACCGGCGGGCGCACATCTGCGGGCCCTTAGGCTGGCGCAGACCGAAACGCTATTGGCGACCACCGGCCTTACGCTGACCGAGATTGCGCAGCAGGTGGGCTACGGTCACCCTGAAACGTTGAACGCCGCCTTCCGCGCCTCCCGCGGGATGACCCCCGGGGCGTTTCGCCGCCATGCGCAGCCCTTTGCCTGATCGTTCAGGTCAGCCGCGCGAACCCGGCGTGGCAAACCGGCCCGTCCAGAAGCCCCGCCGGGTCGCGCCCATTCCTGCAATCAGCGATCAGCGCAAAGACCGGGTCCAGCGCTTCGAAATAGCCGTCGATCACGCCTGGCGTATGGGCGGTGCAGACATAGACGCTGGTGCCGGCAAGGTAGCCCGCCTTCAGCATCTCCTGCGCGATCAGTGTCTTGTAGACTAGGGCATCGGGCCCACCAATGGAAAATCCCGTCAACGCGGGCAGGCCCACCACATTGATGTCCAGCCCATGCGTGTCCGCCAGCCCTTTCCAACGCTCGCCAATCGCACGACCGGTCTGTGTGATGACATCCCACGACGCGCAGGCCTCCATCGCGTCGAGTGTAGCGAGGGCGGCGACGGAGCCGATCCGCTCGGTCCAGAAGGTGGAACTGATGAAAGTGCTTTGCGCCGCTTCCATCACCGCGCGCCGCCCGATCACAGCGGTGACCGCGTAGCCATTGCCCAACGCCTTACCGAACACGGCAAGGTCAGGGTCAACGCCATGGACCTTGTGCAAACCACCAAATGCCTGCCGGAACCCCGATGTGCATTCATCGAATATCAGAACAATCCCATGGGCATCCGCAAGCTTACGGACCGCTTGCAGGAAGCCCGGCGCCGGTGGCCCGCTGCGCTGCACCTCCATCTTGATGACGCCGATGGACTGCTCCGCGACTATCCGTTCAAGGCCCTCCAGATCGTTGTAGGAGAAGGGGAACACCGTTCCCGCAAGATCTCGGGGCACCCCGGCGGGCGCCAGCCCCGGCAGCAGGTGCCCCTCCAGCCGATCCGCATCGCCCAGATTTGCAGCCAAATACCAGTCATGCCACCCGTGATAGCCGCACAACGCCACGCCGTCGCGACCGGAGGCCGCGCGCCCGATCCGCACCGCGATGGCATTCGCCTCCCCCCCGGTCCTGGCAAACCGCGCCATGTCGGCCCAAGGATGCAGGTCGATCAGGCGTTCAGCGAGCAGGACTTCCTCGGGCGCGTTCAGCGTCGACATGTTGCCCGCATCGATCGCGTCGCGCACCGCCGCATCAACCTTCTTGTGGCCGTAGCCGAGCGTATTGGTCCCAACGCTCATCAGCGACATGTCGGTTAGCGCGCGCCCGTCCATATCCCAGACCGTGACGCCGGAGGCGCGCGAAAAATAGGCAGGCCAGGCGGCGGGCAGATGCATCTCGGGTCGTTTCGACAGCAACATATTCCCACCAGGGATCACGGCCTTGGCGCGCTCCCAAAGATCCTGCCCCTTGCGCATGACACTCTCCCTCTCGCCAAGTTATACTGATATACGATTAACATGATCCATCAAGAGCCCAGGCCATGACGAACCTGCCTTGGACACCAACGCCGCTCGATGCGCGGATCTGGCGCGAAGAGCTTGACGCCTTCGTGCCAAACCGCATCTTCGACGTGCACACCCATCTGCACGACTGGTCCCATTACACGGATCCCGCCAAGGCGGCAGGCCCCTATGCCGCGACCATCGGCAGCCATTTCCCGCGCGCAGACCGCGGGATTGCCGATGCCGTTGACGCCAGCCTGATGCCCGGCCGCATCGTTGACCGGCTCTCCTTCCCCTATCCCTACCCGAAACCGATGGATGTGGACGCCGCCAACGCGCTGGTCGCGGCCGAGGTTAGACCGGGGTCTGCCGGTCTGATGCTGGTGCACCCTGAGATGACACCCGACGCGATCCGCGTGACGTTGCGCCAAACGGGCCTTATCGGTCTGAAGCCATACCTGGTTTACGCTCAGGGATCCGCGCCCGCCGATGCCGCGATCACCGATTTTCTGCCCGAGGCGCAGATCGCGCTGGCCGACGAATTGGGCCTGATCATCATGATGCACCTATCCAAACGCGACGCTGTGGCCGACCCCGACAACATCAACGATCTGCTGCGCCTGACGGCCCACTACCCCAACGCCAAATGGATCCTGGCCCATTGCGCGCGCAGCTACTCCGCCTGGGCCATCGAGGCCGCAGCCTCGGCCCTGCGCGGCATTCCGAACATCTGGTACGACACCTCCACCGTGTGTGAAGCCGACGCGCTGGATGCGCTTTATACCGGCGTGGGCGTGGAGCGTGTCATGTATGGCAGCGATGATCTGATCGGGCCGATGCGGGGAAAATATATATCGTTCGGACGGGCGTGGAGCCTGCTGCATCGGGGCAATCACACTTTGTCGCTTGGGCATTGCAACCCGGACATGACCTTTATCCGCTATGAGCAGCTGCGCGCGATGAAGCGGGGCGCACGGCAGATCGGCCTGACGGAGGCGCAGCGCAGGGCGCTGTTTCACGACACTGCGCGGGCTTTAGTCGACAGCGTGCCCAAACCCGGTACCGCTTAGATCCCGTCCAGAAATCCAATCCCCGTCAGGCCATGGGCGTCACGAAACGCGCGGTAGCTGGCCTTGAGCGCCTCTTCCTGATCCGGCGTCTCGTAATTGTCGAAGGGCTTGCGGCAATACCCCGCGTCGGCACCTTGCCACGCCATGATCCGTTTGACCGCCGACATCGGATACTGTTTCAGCGTGAAAAAGATGATGTCATTGGCCTTGTCTTGCAGGGCCTTGGCGTCGTCCAAACGCCCGTCAGCCATCGCCTTGATCAAGTCGGCATAAAGCTCTGGGATGATGTTGTAGAAGGACCCGATCAACCCATCCGCACCGAATGCGAGGCCAGACATCGCCATCTCATCGGCCCCGGAGAACACGCGGAACTGCGGCCCGATCTCGCGTTTCATCCGACCGATCTCAAAATGCGTGGGCGCAGTGTATTTCACGCCTTCAAGCCCGTCGATTTCGCCCATACGCGCCAGCATGTCGAAGCCAAGCGCACCGGCCAGCGTTATATTGTATGCCACCATCGGCAGCCCCGTGGACGCCGTGACATCCCGGTAATAATTCGCCACCTGATCGGGTGTGAATGGCCAATAGATCGGCGGCACGGATGAGATCGCGTCGGCGCCGGCCGCCTCTGCCTGCTGTGCCAACGCCACGGTCTGATAGGTGCTGATCGCGCCCACATGGACCATCACCGGCACGCGCCCCGCCACCTCGTCGCAGACGATCTTGACGACCCGCATTCGTTCTTCGGGGCTCATCATGAACCCTTCCCCTGTGGAGCCGGTGAGGTAGAGGCCATCGACGCCGCGCGCCAGAAGCGATGCGGTCAAGCCACGCGTCAGGCCTTCGTTCAGCGTGCCGTCCAGATCGAACGCGGTCACGAGCGCCGGAATGACCCCCTTGAAATCAGCAATGGAGTAGTTGGCCATGGGTTGCGGTCCTTCACTTGAGGCAGCAGGACAGGTCAGTCCGCGAGGGGTTGATCGATCAGGTGACAGGCCGCCATGTGCACGCCCGACCCGGCCTTGTACGCCCGGAGGCGGGGCACGTCGGTTCGGCAGATGTCTTGCGCAAACCGGCAGCGCGGATGGAAGGGACAGCCCGAAGGCGGATTGATCGGGCTCGGCACATCGCCTTGCAGGACGATACGCTGCGACTTGCGGTCGAGATCTGCGACCGGGATCGCTGATAGCAGGGCCTGCGTGTAAGGATGGAGGGTGTTGGAATAAAGCTCCTCGGCGTCGCAAAGCTCCACAACCTTGCCCAGATACATCACGGCGATCCGGTCGCAGAGGTATTCCGTGACGCTCAGATCATGGGTGATGAACACATAGGTGAGGTTCTTCTCACGCTTGAGATCCATCAGCAGTTGCAAGACCTGCGCCTGGATCGAGACGTCCAGCGCGCTGACCGCCTCATCGCAGACGATCAGCTCCGGGTCGATGCTGAGCGCGCGGGCGATGCCGATGCGCTGGCGCTGCCCGCCGGAAAACTCATGTGGATAGCGGTCCATTGCTTCGCGGCGCATGTTCACCGCCTCCAGCAGATCGCCCACGATCTTGCGGCGCTCCGCTCGGGTTTTCACGCCGTAATGGCGCAGGGGATCCTCCAACGAACCGAAGATGGTGAAAGCCGGGTTCAACGAGGAATGGGGATCCTGAAACACGATCTGCAACCGTTTGCGGAAGGCGAACAGCCCTGCATCATCCTGCGTCGTCAGTTCTGTCTCGCCGTCCTCTCCGGAATAGGTCACGGTGCCCTGCGTCGCGCGCACCAGCTGCAGGATCGCCTTACCAAGCGTGGTCTTGCCACAGCCGCTTTCGCCCACAAGCCCCAGAACCTCGCCGCGATAAACGTCCAGATCCACACCATCCACTGCGCGGACATGGGCCGTCACGCGTTTGAGTACGCCGGTCCGAACCGGAAAATGCACCTCGACGTTACGAAGGCTCAGGATCGGATCAGCGGCCATCGGAAGCAAACTCCTCATAGCGCCAGCACATCACGCGGTGATCGTCGGACACCTGGGTTTCGGGCGGCATCTGGTCACATTTGTCGATCCGGTGCCTACAGCGATCCGCAAATTGGCAGCCTTTCGGCCGGTCATAGGGATCGGGTGTCTGGCCGGGGATCGCCTTGATCTCCTGATCCTTGCCGCGCCCCAGAACCGGGATCGAGTCCAAAAGCGCACGAGTATAGGGATGCACGGGGTTGCGCATGACCGTGCCCACCGGGCCCGCTTCAACGATATTGCCCATATACATCACGGCCACGTCGTCGGCCAATTCAGCCACCACCCCCATATCGTGGGTGATGAGCATGATCGCGGTCCCGTTCTCGCGTTTAAGCGTATCCATCAGCTCGAAAATCTGGGCCTGGATCGTGACGTCGAGCGCTGTCGTGGGCTCGTCCGCGATGAGGATACGCGGATTACACGACATCGCGATGGCAATCATCGCGCGCTGCCGCATGCCACCGGAATAAAGGTGTGGATACTCATTCACACGCCGTTCCGGCAGCGGGATCCCCATCGACGCCAGCAGATCGATGGCCTTGTCGTGGCGCTCCCTGCGGCCCAGGCCCGTGTGATACATCAGCATTTCCTTAATCTGGAAGCCGATGGAGTAGACCGGGTTCAGGGCCGTCATCGGGTCCTGAAAGATCATCGCTATTTCTTTGCCACGGATGCTGCGCATCTGAGCGCCGCCGCGGTCCAACGCATCGATCCGCACCGGGCCGTCGGGGCCGTGATAGGTGATCTCGCCCTCCTCGATCCGGCTGAGCGTCGGCAAAAGCTGCATGATGGAGGCGGCGGTCACGCTCTTGCCGCAGCCACTTTCGCCCACGATGCACAGGGTCTTGCCCTGCCGGATCTCGAACGACACACCGTCAATGGCACGATTGCAGCGGTTGTTATTGTAGAAGTATGTCTTGAGGCCCTTCACGGTCAGGGCGACGTCATGTTCCATGCCCCTACCCCTGCTGCGACGGGTCGGTTGCGTCCCGCAAGCCGTCGCCGATGAAATTGACGCTCAGCACGAAGAGCGAAATCGTGGCGCCGACGGGCAGCCAGATCCACCAGTTTTGCTCAAGCACGCGCAAGTCCTGCGCGGCGTTCAGGATGTTGCCCCATGTCGGGATCGAAAGCGGCACACCAAGGCCCAGAAAGCTCAGGCCCGCTTCTTGCAAGATGAACGCAGCCGTCGACAGGGTGATGTTGACCATGATCGGGCCGAGCGCATTGGGCAGCATGTGTTTGTAGGCGATGCGCGCGGGGCCAAGGCCGAAGCTGCGCAAGGCCTGCACATATTCCTCCTCGCGGATCGAGAGCATCCGCGCCCGCGCCATCCGGTAGATGCCCCCCCACCCCGTCAGCGTGAAAATGACGATGAGATTCAACAGCGACTGGCCGAGGATCGCAACCAGCAGCAGAACCAGGATGATCTGCGGAAACGACATGAAGATCTCGGACACGCGCATCGCGATCCAATCGAGCCACCCGCCGACATATCCCGAATATACGCCGATGATCACGCCGATCAAAGCCGACAGGAGGGCACTGCCCAAGCCCACGAGGATCGACACGCGGCCGCCATAGAGCACGCGGGCAAAGATATCGCGGCCGGTCTTGTCGGTTCCGAACCAATGTTCGACCGAGGGCGGTTGCGCGATTGCGCGCAGGTTTGGCGACATCGGATTATGTTGCGCAATCAGCGGCGCAAACAGGCTCATCAGGCAGATGATTGTAAAGATGACGAAGCCCACAAGCGCCAACCGGTTGCTGAGGAACTTGCCCAGGAACCGGCCCCGGCGTTTGGCTTTGCCCTGCATCGACGTTTCGCGGTCGCGCAGCCGGTCGAACTGGCCGTCCCGTCGGGTTCTCGGGCGGGTGATGGGCGCGTCGACCATATCCCTACTCCCCCAACCGGACGCGTGGATCGATGATCGCCGTCAGCAGATCAACGATCAGGCTGGCGATCAGCACCGCCAGCACCGAGAACAAGGCCACCATCATCACAAGCGGGTAGTCCTGGCTGCGCACGGCGGAGACGAATTCCTTGCCGATGCCCGGCCATTGAAACACCTGCTCGATAATGACGGAGCCACCGATCAGGACAGGCAGCCGAAAACCGATCAGCACGATCACGGGCGTGAGGGCCACACGAAACCCATGCAGGATATTGACGCGCCACTCCGGCATCCCTTTGGACCGGGCGGTGCGGATGAAATCCCGGCTGAGCGCATCGAGCATGGAGGATCGCGCATAGCGCATCACCCCCGCAGTCATCATGATCGACAACACCAGCGCCGGCATCACCAGATTGGGCAACCGATCCCAGAAACTGTCATACCCCGGCAGGGTCCGCCCGCCCACCGGCAACCAATCAAGGTTGATGGCGAAGACGAGGATCGCCACGAGGCCAAAGAAGAACTCCGGGATAGACACACCAAGCATGCCCACAACCGTCAGCCCCTGATCCGTCGCGCTGCCCCGCGTGAGCGCGCTGATGGTGCCGAGAATGGAGCCCAGGATGGTCGAGATCAAAAGGGCCGCGAAAGACAGCTCAAGCGTGGCTGGCAACCGGTCGAGGAAAATGTCGGCAATCGGCACACCGCCCGCCAGGCTATAACCGAAATCGCCCTGAACAACGCCAGAGATCCAGATCCAATAGCGTACTGCGAACGGTTTTCCGAGCCCGAGACTCTCCCGCAATTCCTGCAGGCGATCAGGATCCATCGAACCGTAGGCATCGGGCGGGATCATGTGGGAAACGGCGTCTCCCGGGGTGAGCTCAAGTCCGAGGTAAATCAGAAAACTGATGACGATCACCATCGGGATCAGGGTCAGCAATCTGCGGGCGATATAGGTGAGCATATGCCTCTGGAATTTGGCCGCGAGAGCGGTTGGATGGGCATCGGAGGAGCGGCGTTGATGCCGCTCCTCCAGGCAATGATGTCAGGTCCGGCGGCTTAGTTGCGCGGGAACTGGTTGATCCAGAACATCCGCGTGTAGGGGATGTTTGCCGGGATCACCGTCATATGCTCCATCTCTTCCAGCGACGGCACGTCCGTCGCATTCTTGGAGTAGCCGAAGTCGGCGCGGAAGGCGGCCGCGTTGCGGATCAGGTTTGCATCCCCATCTGCCGACGGCAGGGCGATGATCTGCTCAATCAGAGCCTCACCACGATGGTAGTCCGGGAACGGCACAAGAGTTGTGAATTCGTTCATCCGGGCCTCTTCAATCATGAACGGGCCAGAGCCGATGGGCATCTGCCAGAACTCGTGTTGCTGAAGCTGCAGGGGATCGACGCCCTCGAAGTAGGAACTCGGCAACGGTGCGAATTGAGAGAATGACAAAAAGACATTCGGATCAAGCACTTCGAATGTGATCGTCACGGTGTTGCCGTCGATCGAGATGCCACTCATGCTGTCGGCATCCCCGGCCAGCAAGGCATCCGCCCCTTCGATGCTTGAAAGCGTCGACGCGAGGACCGGATGCGTCAGCGGGAATTGCGCCGCCGCCTCGATGCTCCATTGCACATCCTCGGCGGTAAGCGGCGAGCCGTCATGCCATGTCAGCCCGTCTTGCAGCGTGAACGTGAAGACCATGCCGTCCTCCGAAACCTCGTAGGTTTCGGCCAACTCGCCACCGATGGGCGTAAGGGCTCCGTCCGCCTCAAGAATGGTATCGAAGACGTATTTGCTATGCACCCAGATGCCGAGGTTTTGCCACGGCACCTCGAAAAACTGCATCGGTGCGCCGTTGGTATAGGCGACCGCTTCGCCGTCCTCGTTCGGCTCGACGGTCCATGTTTCGATGGCTGAGTTGTAGTTATACTGCTCGTTGCCGTAGGGCGCGCCGTTTCGATTAATCCGGTCGCTCTCGAAAATGTAGAGCTGCTGGTAATAGAGCGGCAGGATATAGGCGCCGTCGTTGATGATGCCCTCCATCTCCTGATACCCGGCACGCTGAACCTCGGGATCTGCGGTTGCGTTCACGGCTTCGACCAGCGGCACCATGGCATCGATCGTTGGCACGGTCGGCATCTGGCCGGGCGCAAAGCGATTGAAGTATTCCTGGTTGGCGATCGCGGCCCTCGCGCCGTAGAGGATATCCCATTCCACAACCGCCGGCCCGTTCACCGGATCGTCCGGCACGCCGCCGATCTGCGCGCCTACGTCCCCTTCCAGCAGGCGGTAGTTCATGTCGATGCCCACATCAGCCAACTGAGCCTGCACAACCGCCATGAAGTTCGCCGTCAACTCGTCCGGGTAGTAGTAGACCATATCAAGAGTACGGCTGCCGTCCCATCCCGCCTCTGCCAGCAATTCACGGGCGCGCTCCGGGTCATAGGAATAGGTGTTCATGCCGTCGGGGTAATTGGCGGGGTCTGATGTCAGGCCAACAGCCGGGATAGCGGCCCCCTCGAACAGGGTTTCCGCAATCGTCTCCATATCGATGGCGTAGGCAATCGCCTGCCGGACACGCGGATCCGACAGCTCGCTGTCGTTGATCGCCTGGGCCGTCGCACCACCGGCAACCTGCGCTGCGACCAGCGCCATGATGGATGTCGTAAGTAGCTTATTCATTCAAACCCCCTATTTGCATTCGCTCTGCGCGGCGCGCCGGATGTCATGGCACGACCGCCCATTGAAAGCCGTCTCTTCAGGCGCGCTTCTCCAATTTCTGGCCGCGCTACCCCTTTTGGACCTGGCCCGCTCCAGACGCGCACGCCCGAAACATCGTCGCTCCCTGACCAGCCAACGTGGCGTTGACAGACAAAGATATCCTATTAACATAACAACATGGCATATTTCATTGAGTCAACAACGATTTGGCCCGCCCGGTCCGATCCAGATTTGACGAGTAGGTCAAGCGGGCGACGGGAGGGGCGGCAGTGGATTCAGGGAAACGCAACGTTCTGATCGTCGGTGTCGGCGGTATCGGAAGGCGCCATATCAAGGGATATCTGGAAACCGGGCGGGCGGATCTGACCCTGATCGAACCGGATGCGGCCAAGCGGGAGGCGGCGGTCGCGGAATTTGCCCCTGTGGCGGCTTATGAGAACCTCGGACAGGCCAATTTGACGGATCATGATCTTGCGGTGATCTGCACACCGGCCAATTTTCATGTCGAAATGATGGAGGCCTGTGCGGCGGCGAAACTGCCGTTTCTGGTGGAAAAACCGCTTGCCGTCACATTGGAGGGGGTCGATGCGGCCATCGCCGCCGTCGCCCGCGCCGGTATACTGGCCCGTGTCGGTTACATCCGGCGGATCGCGCCCGAGGTGATCCATCTGCGCGCGCAGATCGATGCGGGCAAGATCGGGGCACTGAAGCTCGCCTATCTCAACAGTTCGCAGGATTTCGGCAAGTATCGCCCCGATTACCGCACAACCTATTACGCCCGCCCCGATATGGGCGGTGGCGCGATCCTGGATGCCGCCAGCCACAGCTTTGACATGCTGATTTCGATCATGGGGCGGCCGGTGACGGTGGGCGCGATGTACGATCGCTTTGCCCTCGACGGAAGCGAGACCGAGGATACCTGTCTGATCTCGATCCGGTTCGCCAGCGGTGCCATGGCAAATCTGACGATCAACCAGTTCCAAAAGCGCAACGTGGCGGCGGCGGAATTCATCGGAACCAGCGGTAACCTCAGGCTGGACCACGCAACGCTTAGTTTTGCGGACGACGACAGCGGGCATTGGTCGGAACAGCGGGACTTCATGGAGGGGATGGTCCCTATGCAAGCCCATCAGGCGCGGTTCACCATGCAGGCCGATACCATGCTGGATGCGCTGGACGGCAAACCCGACCCGCTGGCGACCCTGTCTGATGCGCGCACCAACCTTTCGCTGGCGCTGGCGGCCAAACAATCCTGGGTCGAGCGCCGCTTCATCGATCTGGACACCGCGTCATGAACCTCTTTTCGATGGTTGGAAAGACGGTGCTGATCGCGGGTGGCGCGGGCTATCTCGGCCTGCCGGTATGCGAAGCGTTGCGCGCGCATGGTGCGAGCCTGTGCATTGCGGACCAACATGCCGAACGTCTTGCCGAGGCAAAAGCGACTCTGGACGCGCAGCCGGGCGAAGGAACCGTCACCACCCACTCCATCGACATGGGCGACGAGGCGGCGATCCTGGCCTGCGTGGCCGAATGTGGCGACCTGCACGGCCTTGTCATGGCAACGGCCGGGTCCAGCAACACACATTTCGACTGGCTTGAGGCGGCTGACTTCGAGCGCTCGAACCGCATAAACCTGACGGGCACGTTTCTACTGGCGCGCGCGGCGGCCAAGGCGATGCCACGGGGCGGTGCGATGGTGTTTTATGGTTCGATGTACGGTGTCGTCGCCCCTGACCCTACGAACTACCCCGGCGACATGCCCCCCAACCCGGTCGACTACGGCGCGGGCAAGGCGGGGATCGGCCAGATGGCCCGCTACATGGCCAGCCATTACGGCCGGCGCGGCATACGCGTGAACGCGATCGCGCCGGGGCCTTTTCCGCCGAAGGCGGTGCAGGACGCCCACCCCGAATTCATCACCAACCTCACCCGCGACACGATGATGGGCCGCATGGGGGAACGCCATGAAACCGCAGGCGCGGTGGTGTTCTTGCTGTCGGATGCGGCAAGTTATGTCACCGGCCAGGTTCTGGGCGTGGATGGAGGATGGACGGCATGGTAGCGTTTCCCTTGGGTGACAGGCCCCTGAGGCTCGCGATGCTCGGAATGACGGAAGGCAACGGCCACCCCTATTCCTGGAGCATCATCATCAACGGCAGCTATGACGCCGCCGCGCTGGCCGATTGCCCCTACGCCACGATCCGCGACTACATCGCCAAGCAGCCCCCCGAAACGCTCGGGATCTCCGGCGCGCAGGTCACGCATGTCTGGACAGACGATCCCGCCGATGCGGCGCAAGTCGCCGCTGTCGCCCATATCCCCAATGTCGTGGACCGCGCCGAAGATGTCATCGGCCATGTCGACGCTGTGGTGATCGCGACGGATATCGGGCACCAACACGTCGCCCGCGCGCGGCCTTTCATTGAGGCCGGCCTCCCGGTGTTCATCGACAAACCGCTTTGCGACAACCGCGCCGATCTGCGGCAGTTCTCAAAATGGGTGGCAGAGGGCCATCCGATCCTCAGCTCATCTGCGATGCGCTATGTCAAGGAATTCACGCCCTTCCATACCAGCACCCATGAGTTCGGCGCCTTGCGGCACGTCACCATGACCATGGCCAAGAAGTGGGAAACCTACGGCATTCACGCATTGGAAGCGATCTTGCCGATCACCGGGCCGGGCTTCGTCAGCGTCCGCAACACCGGCACCTTCGAGCGAAACATTGTCCACCTGATGCACCGCCACGGTATCGACGTAACGATTTCCGTCATCGCGGACCAGATCGGCGGCTCCGGGTTTCTGACGCTGGCAGGCACGAAAGGTGGTGTGCAACTACGGTCTCAGGACACCTACCATGCGTTCAAGACGCAACTGATGGGCGTGGTCGACTGGCTGCGCAGCGGTACCCCGCCGGTGCCATGGTCCGAGACCCAAGAGCTGATGAAGCTTGTCATCGCGGGCATTGAGAGCCGCGAAAATGGTGGCATAGAAATCCAGTTGACCGACATCGAGGCAGGCTGATGAGTAACGTGATGGAGACCTTGAACCTGACCGGGAAAGTGGCGCTGGTGACTGGTGGTGCGGGGCTTTACGGCCGCCAGATTGTCGCCGCTTTGGCCGAGGCCGGGGCCACGACCTACATCGCCTCGCGTGGTATCGAGGCGCTTGAAGCGGTGGCGCGGGAAGAGCGTGCGCGCGGATTTCATGTGCGCGCCCTGCCCCTTGATCTGGGCGATGAATCCTCCATCGACACGCTTGTCGCTCAGATCGCCGAGGAAACCGACGGCTGCGACATCCTCGTCAACAATGCGGTTACACGGAACCCTGCCGCCCTCTGGGGCGGGCCAATGGATGCCTATGACGAAGCGCTGCGCGTCAACGCGTCCTCGCTGTTTTATCTCACCCATCTGATCTCCGAGGGCATGAAAACCCGTGGCCGCGGCTCGATCATCAACATCGGCTCGATGATGGGCACCGTCGGGGTGGAGCCTGCGAATTATGTCGGTACCAACATGCACGACAATCCATCGCCGCTCTATTTCTATGAGAAAGGCGGGATGCAGAACTTCAGCCGTTGGGCCGCCAGCATCCTCGGGGCCCACGGCATTAGGGTAAATTGCGTCGCGCCCGGCGGCTTTTTCACCGGCCAACCCGGCCCTTTCGTCGCCGCCTATTCCGAGCGGACGCAGCTTGGGCGGATGGCAAACGAGACCGATCTCAAAGGTATCATCGTCTTTCTGGCTTCCGATGCGTCGGCTTACATCACTGGTGCCAATATCCCTATCGACGGCGGCTACACCGCGAAATAATCAAGGACTTTTGCCATGGCCGACCCCTATTCTGCGCAGCCCCCCGGTACCTTCGCGCTGCGTCGCAGCCGCGTGTTGCGCAAGATCCGCGACGGCAAAGTTGCCCGCGTGCTGAAGCTGAACACCACCGATCCGAAAGTGGCCGAGATCTTCGCCAGCGCCCAACCCGATGCGATCTGGCTGTGCATGGAGCATGTGGGGGCCACCTGGTCGGACATCGAACACCAGATCCGCGCCGCGCGCATCCACGACGTGGACACCGTGTTACGCGTCGCGCGCGGCAGTTACAGCGACTATGTCCGCGGCCTGGAGCTCGACGCGACGGGGCTTATCGTGCCTCATGTGATGAATGAAGAAGATGCCACAAATGTAAAAAATTACACGAAATTTTATCCTTTGGGACAACGCGCAGTCGATGGCGGGAACGCCGATGCCCAGTTCACCCGCGTCGGCCTTCTGGACTATATGAAGCAAGCGAATGCGGAGCGGTTCATCTGCCACCAGATCGAGGATCCGGAGGCTGTCGAAAACCTTGAGGCCATCGCCGAGATCGATGGAGTGGATTGCCTGTTCTTTGGCCCCGGTGACTACTCCGTCGCCCTCGGCATCCCCGGGCAATTGGATCACCCCGACATCGAAAACGTCCGCCGCCGTGTCGCCGAGGTGGCGCGCAAGAACGGCAAGATCGCCGCCACGGTTTGCGCGCAGCCCAATATCGGCACCTACGCCGATATGGGCTATAATTTCCTGAGCGTGGGCGCGGATGTGATTGCCTTGGTCAATTACGCCGACGCTGCAATGGCGGCTTTCGGAGACCTGTGATGGATCTCAAGCACCTAGACGACACCCTCCTTGATGGTCGGACGAAGGGTATACCCGGAACGGTCGCGCCGTTTCGTCTGGGCGATATCGGGGCCCAGGGCTGGAACGTCATGGACGAAGACCTGCCCCTGCCGCTGATGTTGCTCAGGCGCTCACATCTTGACCACAACGCGCAGGTGTTCGGAGCCTACCTTACCGCGCACGACCTTTCGCTTGCCCCCCACGGCAAAACGACGATGACGCCACAGCTGTTCGATGAGCAATTGGCCCATGGCGCCTGGGGGATCACGGCGGCCACGGTGCAGCAGGCGCTGGTCATGCACCATTATGGCGTGCAGTGCATCCTCCTTGGCAATCAACTGATCGGCAAGTCCGTGGTGGCCAGTGTCTCCGCGATGCTGCACCGCGATCCGGATCTTGCGTTCTACTGCTTCGTTGACTCCCCGGCACAATTGGCCCTGATCGAGCGACATCTGAGGGCGGCCCCGCCGCCCCGCCCCGTGCGCGTTCTGCTTGAAGTGGGTGTTGGAGGCGGGCGCACCGGCGTGCGAACGCGTGCGCAGGCAGACGCGCTCGCCGATGCCATAGTCCAGGCCGATCCACAGCTTATCCGCTTTGCAGGCGTTGCCGCCTTCGAGGGCGTCGTTCCCGGCATTGCCGACAGCGCGGATCCCGTCGCCACCTATGCCAAGACGGTCGTCGATATCGCGACCGCTTTGCCGCCAGCCCTCCTGAACGGGTTGGACGAGTTCATTCTGACGGGAGGCGGCTCCGCTCATTTCGACATGATGGCCAGGGCCTTTGCGACGCTGTCCCTGCCGGTCCCGGTTCGGATCGTGCTGCGCAGCGGGTGCTATATCACTAACGATTCAGGAACCTACTTCGCGGCTCAGGAAACGGCCCGCAAAGACCCGTCCAGAGGCTGGTCCTCCACGCTGAAACCCGCGCTTGAGATATGGGCCTATGTGCAATCCCGCCCAGAGCCGGAGCTTGCACTGCTGACCATGGGCAAACGCGACGCGCCCTATGATGCTGGCCTGCCTGTGCCCTTCGCGCGCCACGTTCCGGGCAAGGGATCAGCGCCAATCGGACCGGCGGAGATTTTTGCGATGAATGATCAACACGCCTTCGTGCGCCTGCCCGCGACAAGCGATTGGCAGGTCGGCGACATGATCGGCAGCGGTATCTCGCATCCTTGCACCGCGTTCGACAAATGGCGCTTCCTGCCTATCGTCAACGACGCCTATGACGTCACCGCCGGCGTGCTGACCGAATTCTAGCCGCGCTGCGCCTCTTGGCGCCGTTTGGGGGCATATGCCACGCAGTCCAACTCATACTTCAGCATCGTGCCCAAAACGCCGGTGATGGTCGTACGGGTTGGGCGCGGCTCACTGAAATACTCGGCGTAGATCCGGTTGTGCTCGGCCACGTCTTCAGGCCGCGCGAGATAACAACTCACGTTGATCACATGATCGAGGCTCAGCCCCTCGGCCTTCAATATCGCCTCCATGTTCTCGATCGAGCGGCGCATTTCCTCTTCGAATGAACCGTTGATGATATGTCCGTCCGTCCGATCAACGGAGGCCTGCCCGGAGACGAATACAAGATCGCCCGCGACGATGGCGGGGCTGAACGGAAGATCGGACTTTGCGCCTTGTTCTACGATTTTCAGCACGGAGGAGGCCTTTCGATTTCAGGTGTCTGTCGGCGGGACGAACTGCACGTCGAAACTGTGCACAGCTCCGCGCGCCTTGCGGTCCGCAAGACTGTTGTAGATTTTGGGCAGGACGGCCTGCATCCAATCGGCGGCGCGCACGACAAAGCCCGGCCCTTCGGCATCCAGCCCGTAGGAATAGATCGGGGTATCCGGCCGCGCCGCTGCGCGTATTTGCGGCAACCATGCGGAGTTGGCATAGCCCACCACGACATCCGGATCGAACCGCGCCACGGCTTCCAGAACCGGGTCCGCACCGCCCGCCATGTCCTCCTGATAGACCGTGGCAACGTCAAGCTCGCATGCCGGGCCATACTGCGCCGCCGCCTGTATGATGGCATCGCGTCGCAGGCGCTGTTCGTTGGAGGCAATCTCACTGTCGAGATAGAGAACACGTCCGGGCGCATCCCCGAATTGCAGGAACATAACCCGAAATGCTTGATGGTAATCAAGCCGATAGCTATGCACGCGCGGATGGATCAGCGTCTGATCAATCACGCTGATCTGGCTTGCGGTGGTGTCGAGAAAGTCCAGCCGCGTTTCGCCGGTGATCGAGGTCAGCACGATCACATCCAGCGCGTCCCACACATCCATCGGCATCTTGGCGTTGGTGAAACTGCCAAGGATGAATTCATGGCCGTCCGAGACCACCGCCTGCTCAAGCCCCGAGACCAGTCTTGTGTAGAAATCATTGTTGAAGATGCCGCCGCCCACCACATCGCGGTTGTAGAAAAACCCAACCCGGTGATGCGCTTCGGCCCATGGTGTGCGCTCAAGAAACGAGCCGCGCCCAACCTGTCTGACGATGATGCCCTCCGCTTCGAGGTCTTTGAGCGTCTTGACCACGGTGATCAACGAAAAGGCACAAAACCGCGCGATCTCGTTCTGCGACTCGATCCTGTCCCCCGGCCGCAATCCAGCGGCCTTCCAGCGATGGAACAGCAATTCACGAAGTTGCAGGTGTCGCGGCGCAAGGTCGGTTTTCATATCTCGGGGTCCCATAACAGTTGCTGAGCGAGGATGCCGCCATCCACATATAGCATTTGGCCGGTAATATAACTTGCCGCCTCCGACGCCAGAAAGAGCGCGGCCCCCGCAACATCGTCCGGCGCGCCAATGCGGCCAAGCGGGATCTGTGCGGCGGCGTTTTCGCGCTTACCTGCCCGGCTGAGGCCGGGATGGGTCAGCGGCGTATCGACAAGACCCGGGCCAACGCCGTTCACCCGGATGCCCTGTTGGGCCAACGTCACGGCAAGCGACCGGACCATCATTAGCACGGCGCCCTTGGATGTGTCGTAGGCGACGCTGTTCTTCTCAGCGGCGTGGCCGTTCGTCGATCCGGTGCACACAATCGACGGATTGGACTGCGCGGGAGTAACTTGGTTGGCAAAGGCCTGCGCGCACAGCAGATAGCCTTTGACGTTGAGGTTCAACGTCCGGTCAATCTGGTCTTCGGTCAGCTCGGAGAATGGGACGTCAAAGAAGCTCCCGGCATTGCACACAAGCGTGTCGATCCCGCCAAGCAGAGCGCTTGCCTCGGTGATGACAGCCTTCGCGCCAGCGGACGTGCTCAGGTCGGCCTGGACATAGTGGCACTCCGACAGCTCCGCCAAGCGGTCGCACGCACCACTGTCGGTTGACGTATGGGCGTTGATCACCACCCGCGCCCCCTCCCGGGCAAAGGCTGTGGCGATCGCCAGTCCGATGCCTTGGGTGGCCCCGGTCACGCAAACGCGGCGCGGTGCTGACGGCGATTGTTCCTGTCCCACGGCCTTCACTTGCTCCACTAGCCTGACCTGTTAATATCATAACATGCTAATAGGGGATTTGGGATGACTGTCAATCAACGGTGGGTCAACGTCACCTCGATCACCCCCGATGGGCCTATTACTCGCGATGTGTTGATCCGCGACGACAGGTTTGCGGATTTTATAGATCCCGACGCGGCAACCGGTGCCGACTGGCAGCGCATCGACGGGAATGGCGCGATCTTGTTCCCCGGTATTATCGACGTGTTGCAGCATGGCATGTTCCGGCATCTCTATGGCGACGCCCTGCCCGGCGCCGTGGCGGAGGCGTCGCAATTCCTGCTGTCTTGTGGGGCCACGGCGTTTTTGCCGTCATTTGGTTGTACCCCCGTCCCACGCATGTCCGAGATCTTGAGGGAACTGGGGCGCCAATGCACGGAGGCCCGTGGCGCGCGCGCCCTTGGCGTACACAGCGAAGGCCCCTGTTTTGCCGTAGCAGGCGCCCACAACCCCGAGAACCTCGCGCTGCCAAGCGTGGACCTCGCGCAAAGTATGCTGGACGCAGGCGACGGCACGCTGCTGGCCGTCACCATCGCCCCAGAATTGCCAGGAGCGGAGGCGTTCATAGCCCACATGAAAGCGGCGGGCGTGTCCGTTCACCTTGGCCATACCAACGCCGCGCCCCACGATGTGCCGCGATATGTGTCCTGGGGGATTGATGCGGTGACACATATTTTCAACGCGATGCCACCGGTGCCCTATGGCGGCATGGGCATCCATCCCTATTCCCTGCCCGACGCGCTGTTGGCCGAGCCGGACCTTGCGATAGGCCTGATCTGCGACGGTATCCACACAGATCCGGGGTTTATCCGCCTATTGGCGCAATTGCCCAGGCATCGAGTTTTTCTGGAAACCGACGCGATGAAGTTCGCGGGCGCGGAGGACCAATCTTTCGAATTTTATCCCGGCTACCGCGTCCACAGCGAGAAGGGGAATGCGGTGCATGACGAAAACGGCGGGCTTTGCGGCTCATCTCTGACGCCGGATGAGGCGATGGCGAACTTTTTGAATTTGGGCGGCGCCGATCTTGTTCGCGCAAGCCACGCCACCAGCCTTGTGCCTGCCCGCGTCCTCGGACGGGAGGCCGATATGGGCAGTATCAGTGCGGGGAAACTGGCTGATTTCGCCGTGCTCGACCCCGTTTCGCACGCGGTCAAGGCCACATATGTCGGGGGTGTCGAACGCTACCGCGCGACTGCCGCCTGACGGTTTCTCAGTTTGACAAAATCCGGTTGAGTATAGCGGCCAATGCCACAAGCAAGGCGGGATGCGGATCGGGGGCGGTCTGCGTCGCCTTAAGCACCTCAACCGCCAAGTTAGCATCCGGGTGGCGGGATCGGCGCGCCTCAGGCATCAGGGCAGTCAGCGCCGCCAAAGTAGCGCCGGTGTTGTCCGCATCATAGGCCGCGGCAAGCGCTTTCAACCGGCTGGCCCGCTCGGGCGCCGTGTCACGGATCCGTCGCGCCAACCGAACCAACATCTGAGGCATCACCAGCCCGGCCTGCGCCTCTTCCCGCCGCCATTGATGGGAGAACTCCTCCTCGCAGGACAGGATTTTGGTGATCGCGAGCAAGACAACCTTGCTGCGAGGCTCGGATACATTTGTTGACCGATCCGCCGCCTGCTCAAGATAGAGATCGACCAAATCCAAGGTACTGTCGTGATCCTTCAGCTTGCCCAAGGCTGAGGCCGCCGCCAGCCTGCAATCCAGATCGGGATCATCAACCAGCATCGCGCGGATCCGCGGCAAGGACGCGGCATGGCCGATCTCCCCCAGCGACCGCGCGGACCGGGCGCGCAGCAGGGGGTTGCCATCGTCCAGCAAGACGGCGACTCGCGGCGCGCTGGAGCCCGCTCTCAAGCGCCCGAGTGATCCCAGGGCCGCGTATTGCAACTCCACCAAACCTTCATAATCCAGCACCGTCTCCAGGGCGCTGACCACGGATGGATGCGCCCCGATATGGCCAAGTGCCCGGATCGCGTCGTGGCGTACGTCAAAACTGGGATCGCGCAGCGCGGCAATGAGCTCTTCCTTGGCCAGCGGGCTGCCCACCCCACCAAACCGGAATGCCAGATCGCGGCGGCGATCCTCCGATGTGCGGCTGGCATACCGGTTTATCCCCCACAGCGCCTTCATCGGATTGCCGGTGGTAAAGTGGGTGAGGAAATCACGCACAGACAACGCGCCTTCTTCGCGCAACCGGCTAAACGAGAGGGCCGAAATCGCCGTGAGACCTGCCGCAAGCACGAACAACACTTCGTAATTGCCCAATTCCAGCCCGAACACTTCGATCTGGCGCGCCCCGAGCCAGGCCAGCAGGAATCCCGCCGCAAACGTCACCAGCCCCCCGGCCAGACCGTCAATGCTGTAATGCAGGGTCGTGTATCCCTCTTTGGAGGCCGGTGGGATCACGTTGAGCATATAGACATGGGCCACGGCGATCCCGGCCTGAAACACAAAGCCAAACGAAAAGAACGCCATCGGAACCAGCCACTGGACGCCCCAGACCTCAGGCCTGAGCAAGGGCAGCGAGAGGAGCAGCGCGATCTGCCCCATCTGCAAGGTCGTTCGGATGGCCCGTGTTCCATAGCGGTCCACAAACCAACCGGCCGTGACGTTGCCAGCCGCCGAGCCGACGGGGATCAGAGCCACCAACAGCACCAGCGCCCCCGAGCTGATCCCCAGACGATCCCGGAAAAACAGGACCAGGAACAGGCTGATCGCGACGAAGACGATGCTCTGCAATGCGGAGGCAAACAGGTAGATCACGAAGTTGCGGTCGCGCAGCGGCTCGGCAATAGACACGCGCCGGACGGCGTTGGCTTCGCTTGATTTTCCGCCCCGCAACCCCAACAGCATGAGGGCGCCGACAATGCCGACGACGATCCCGACCGCAAAGACCGGCATGAACCGGTCCAGCCCGGTGCGACTGTCGAGCCAGATCTGAATGACCCACGACACGCCAAGCGCCACCGGCACATAGGCCAGCGCCATGCGCCCGGCGATCCGGCCCCGCACTGCGCGCGGCATGAATTCCTGACTCCACGGGACAATAGCGGCCTCGGCCAGACTGCGGCAGATGGCAAAGCCAAGCATTGCCGCCAGCAAGATGGCGAACACCGCGTCTGGCCGTGCGGCGAATGCCGGGACGATCAGGAACAAGCCCAGAAACACATAGCGGGACGTCAGCGCCGTGGCGGCGACGCGGCGGCTGCCGAACCGCAAGACGATGGGCAATGCCAACACGCCAAGCGCCTGAAAGAACGGCATGATCCCGGCCAAGAGGCCGATCCGGCCTTCATCCATGCCAAGCTCTGCCGCAAACAGCGTCAGCGGCGCGGTGACGGTGCACAGCGTGGCCGTACCGGTCATCACGGTGAAGAGGTAGAGCCACGGCAATCGCCGCATCTTGTCGTAATCGCTCTGCCCTTGACTGGACAGCACGCCGGTCACTTTGCCGCCCCGAGCCGCAGATGGTAGCCTTTGATCACATGTTGTCCGTCTTCGACGGCCCAACAGGTGGCCAAAACACGGTCCTCGGCCAGTCGCAGCAAGGCCGGTTGCCCGAAGCGCAGGCTGGCGAATTGATCAACGATGCTCTCCGTGGCGCTGGCCTGTGTTGTCGCCCCGAAAATCGGAACCTCCGCCTCAACCTCCACTTCGGTGGCGTTCAGTCGCAATGCCCGGACCGTCAGGCCGACCGGTGCCTCGCGGTGGCAATGAATGGTCAGGACCCGCTCACCACCGAGCGCCATGATGCCCGACGCCTGCCCCATGATGCCTGTCCGGATCGCGAGCTCAAAGCTTTCACCGCCGTCCTGCGACACTGCGATATGGTTATCGAGGTTGGTCTGCGCCGCCACGTCATAGGCCCAGAAAATAACCGCTACCCGATTTCCGCCCAGATGGCACAGACGGCATTCCCACGGTGCGACCCGCCCACCGGGCGCCCGAAAGAACACCGAAAGCCGCGCCCATGTCCTGCCCCCATCGTCGCTGGCGATGATCCAGCCCTCATGACCGTCATGTCCCAGATGAAACGGCGCAGCAGCCGCCAGAATGCGCCCCGATGGCAGCAGGATGGCCGGACCGGACAGCTCCAGCGGTGCGTCCTCGACCGAGAAGTCAGCGGGCGATGTCCATGTGCGCCCCTGATCTTCCGATACCGACATCTGGTTGCGGAGCGGCAGCAGGGCCATGGTGTCCGGATCGACAATCGGGGTCAGCATATCGGGGCGTTCAAACACGTATCCTGTCGCCAGAATATACCCGTCGGGCAAAACGACCGGTTTGAAGCTTTCGGAGGCAAGCTCAGTTCCGCTATGCAAGGGTACGGGCGCGTCCCAGTTCAGGCCGCCATCCTCGCTACGCGACACGACGGCGCGCATATCGGCAGCATCAAACGCCTGCCCGATGGAAAACATCGCCAGAAGATCGCCGCCATGCAGTTTCACGACACCGGCAAACACCGCTTGGCGGCTGACCAGCAACGGCGCCGGATTGGCATAGATCGTAATCTCGCGTTCGACGTCTATGTGCATGGCCGAGCCTTCCCCAAGCGCTGCGTCACAACCGTGCGCCCTCCCGCGAAATCCGCTTGCCCGACAGCTTTGTATAGGGGAGCCGCGTGAGATTGCTGGTGCAGAGCCCGGCACTGTCAACGTTGAACGATGCCCGGGCAATTGGATCGTAAGCCGCCTTGTGCGACACGGCTGCCTTCACGATGACGAACGTGGCGTCTTCGGGCCGCACCCCCTGCGAATGCAGATGGCCAAGATCCATCGGCGCAGTTTTTTGCGTGGTCAGAAGGATGATCGCCTGGTCGTTTTCAAGCACGGCGCAGGGCCCCATCTCGATCCTTGTGCCGCGCATGGAGGCCAGATGCGACTTCGGGTTTTCCAGATCGAACACCCCATCCGACAGGTGCCGAACCCTCCCCGACACGGCCACCGGCTCGCCGTGAAATTCATCGGTCTTGGCCCCGATCTTCAAATGAACCTCCGCGCCCTGCCCTGCGTCCCGGCAGGACAGGACCGCATCGGGATCATTGATCGCGGTCACGATGCCGCGCCGTCCCGATGCCAGCAGCGGCGCAAGGATATCGGTGGCGTCGCCGGGTGATCCCCCGCCGATATTGTCCGCCGCCTCCACCAGCAGAACCGGGCCGTCCCCCGGCGGCAGGGTGTCGACTCGCCTCAAGACCACCTCCAGCGTCTCTTCTTCGGGATAGCCGTCGTCCAGATGCGCCTCCAGCACATCGATCAACTCGTCCAGATAGGCGGCAGCCTGCGCGGGATCTCCACGTGTCGCGGCATTCAGGCTGAAGCCGCAATCGGCGATATCGGCATAGGCGTAGCCAGCCATCACGTTGATCCCGATGATCTGCGGATCTGCGGCCTCCATCGCGCGGGCACGCGCCAGAACCGCACGCATCGGGTCCGCCGCTGAGCCGACGCCCGTCGGCGGCAGAACATAGGGTGTGGGGCGGTGGACCTGATGCACGGCGCATAGCGATTTCAGAAGATCGTCGAGCGTCCGCGCCGCGCGCACCGCCGTGTCACGCGCATCGCTGTGCGGGTTCTCGCGGTACGCATCAAAAACGGTAGAATGATCCACCATCGCCTGGGAGACATTGGCATGCAGGTCCAGAACGGCCACGACGGGCACGTCGCGGCCCGCGTCGGCGAGCAAGGTCTCCAGCCGCGTCAGAACAGCGCCTTCAACGTCGTCGCATCCCTCACTCACCATCGCGCCGTGCAAAATCAGAAAGACAGCGTCGATTGCGTCGATATGCTCGACCACGTCGGCAAAGAACCGATCCTCGAAGCGCTCAACAGCGGCGGCTTCCACAAGGCCGCCCGGCATCGCCGCCATATGAATGGACGGGATCACGCGCCACCCCGCGCATTCGGCTACACTGAGCGCACCGTCCATGGGCGATCCATTGCCACGCATCGCCTGCATCATGTTGGACCCCTCGACACAAATGCCGGCCTCGAAATCGGCGAGAGACGTTTTCTGGGCCAGAAACGTATGGGTTTCGTGAAACAGGCCCGCCATAAGCACGTTCGGCGTCATGTGGCATCTCCCGCGAGAAGAAACAGAGCGCCGGGCCACAGCGCCAGGCCAATCTATTCGATTATTATGGTAACATGATCTATCGTCAATCCGTGACGCAGACAGCCTGGTTGCGTCCAGATCCGTCTCTGGCGCTATTGGGTGGACAGCAATGCCCCGAGGAGCGGTCCGTCGCCCCGAAGTTCAGCAGGCACGACGTCCGCCCGGAATAACTCGGGCATCGTGTTCAACTCGCGTTGAACACTGTCCACATAGCCGTCCGCCAGACCGACGCTGCCGCCAATCGCAATTCTTGTGATCCCAAGCATGGAGACCAGATTTCCGCACAGCTCAGCGATTGCCGCCGCCGACATCTGAACGATATCCTCTGCCCATGGCGCGCCTCCTGCAGCGGCTTCGAAGACCGCGCGCGCGTCCCTACCGTCATGCCCCGCCAGCCGCGCCATCTCCGCAATGGCCCGCCCGCTCGCGACGCTTTCCACGGTCCCAACCCGACCGCTACCGCACAAAGCCGTTGCGTGTTGCGACGATGCGAAACCCAGATGCCCGGCAATCCCATCTGGGCTTTGATGGAGCGCCCCTACCAAGACCAAACCGCCACCCACGCCCGTCGATACGGTGATATAGGCGAAATCCTCATGCCCGCGCCCGGCGCCCAACCGATGCTCCGCCAGTGTCGCCGCGGAGGCGTCATTGACAACCGTCACCGGGCCGAGCCGCCGCGCAAGATCATCGGCCAGCGGAACGGAGGTGATGTTTCGCAACGTGCTTTGATTGACGGCATGCCACCGCCCCATCGCGTCCACCCGGCCGGTCACCGAGACCCCCAGCCGGTCACCGGGCCTGTACCCGACAACCCGCAGCAATTCCTCGATCTGCTCATATTGCCCGGCGGGCCCCGCATCCCTGTCGGTTGGGCCCCGCTCATATTGGGCTATGCGACCGGCCTCAACCCGCGCGGCGGCGGTCTTGGTGCCTCCCAGATCAATTGCGAAACCCGTTAGCGGCGTTCTGCGATGGGCCTCGGAGACCGCGTGAGAAAACCTGCCGGTCACGACTTCAAGCCGGGTAAGCACGCTGCCCACGGTCACGGCATGGGCACCGGCAAGGATTGCCGTCGCGGCCAGCTCCGGCGTGTCAAACCGCCCCTCAGCCATAACAAACCCGCCCATGCCGGCAAAGGATCGGACCAGATCGAGATCCGGGGCCTTGTCGGGGCGCTCTGTATCCTGCGTGTAGCCTGACAGCGTCGTGCCGATGATCGCCGCGCCATTGGCTATGGCATGCATGCCATCGGCCGCGCTTGCACAATCTGCCATGGCGAGACCGCCGTTGGAGAGGATGGCCGCCAGAACCGTGTCGCGCCCATCCTGGCGTGGCCGATCGGTCGCATCATAGGCAACGATGTCCGCCCCCGCCTCAATCAAAGCCCGCACGTCGTCGACACAGACCGTGATCCGGACCGGTGTCGTGTCGTGGTCCGTTTTGACGATCCCAATGATCGGAGCATCCACCATGCGCCGCACCGCGCGCACATTCTCTACACCTTCGATCCGAAGCCCCGCCGCCCCGCCCGCAATCGCCGCCTGTGCCATGGCGGCCACGATCTCCGGCTGATCCATCGGGCCATCATCGACGGGCTGGCACGAGGCTATCAGTCCGCCGCGCAGCCGATCCAATACATGTTGGGCCTTTGTTGGGACATATTGAGCCATGCGATCTGATACGCCCTCATCTTCGTAATATGCAAATGCCTCTGCCCCCGAGACCGTCCCTGCAGATGGGCCGGTATTTGAGGCACACGTCCTTGCCTTGGACCACATTTGGCGGGGTTGCCTTAACCATGGCGCGTTGTGCCTGCCTCCGAAGGCTGGGCAGTCCGGCAAGACCAGCACCGTCCATGGTGAACGAATTCGGGGCTATTCAACCGCGCACTTCGACGAACCTATGCCTTGCAGCGATAGAGTCGAACGGGTTTGGTTGACCCTCGCGCGATCAACCCCTTGGCCTCCAGATCCAGCTGGACGGCCTTGAGCCACCAGCCGGCCTTGGCCCCGCCCGGAAACACATCCTCCGACAGGCGCTCCAACACCTCTGCTTTCGCCTCGGCAACCGTGATCCCCGGTGCCGTGTCGGGCAACACCGGCAACAGCGCTTCACGCATGGCCATGTATCTGGCGCGATCAACGCGTTCCGTCCGGTGTGGTGATGTGATGCTTTCGATCTCGATCTTGCTATCGGTTTCAGACATGAAGGTCTCCATCCACGACAATTTCGGGATTGCGGAAACCCATTTTGACCCATGCGCCAAAAAGGCGGGCATAGAACGAGAGCGAATGCTGCTTCAGGTTCGGAACATCACCGGGTAAGGCATTGGTGTCAGCAAGATCACCTGTCATCGTGCGCATTTCCAGCTTCGGCAGTGTGTCTTTGGGCCACAATTGCCCGTAAAGGCTGAGCCAATGGCCCCCTTTCATCTCCATGAACACCGGCGTGTTGCAGCAGGCGGCAACCACCCGCCGGGTGCCTGCATCCGATGACAAGCGATACTCTTTCAATTGATCTTTCCCGGTCAGAAACCGAACGCGGTCCTTCCGGTGCATGACGAATAGCGTCGCCCCCTTCTCGTCCACGATGCGCGGTGCGGCTGGCAACGTCATTATAACGTCGCCCGCTGCGCGGCAACTGTGACACAGGCATTCAACAGTCGCGATATGCGCCCCTTCCACATCCAGGGTCACTTGTCCGCAGGCACAGCCCACACGTTGGGACGTCATGAGATCCTCCTCGACTCTTCATTAATTAGACTGGACCGTCCAGTTTGATCCGTCAAGAATGCGTGTTATGCTGCCCCTCACCGAAGAAGAGGCCCGATAGTGTCGAATGGAGCAGCCATCCGCGCCCGCCGAAGTCGCAAAAAGATCCTCACGGCGGCGGAGGCCGTGTTTTTGCAGCACGGCTTTCTTGGCACCAACATGGATGTGATCGCCGAAACGGCCGGTGTGTCCAAGCAAACCGTGTATGCGCATTTCAAATCCAAAGAGGCGCTCTTCATCGAGGTCGTGGAGGCCATGACCGGCGGCGCGGCGCAGGACATCGGCGAAGATATCGCGGATGTTTTTGATGATCGGAGGGTGGAAGATTACTTGCTTGAGGTGGCCATGGACCAGCTCACCGTCGTTCTGACACCGCGACTGATGCAACTGCGCCGGATGGTGATTGGAGAGGCCGAGCGGTTCCCTGCATTGGGCCGGTCTCTCTATGTCAATGGGCCGATGCGATCCATCAAACGGCTCACGCGGGCATGTCGGCACTACACCGATATCGGCCAGCTGAACACGCCGGATCCGGATGTGGCCGCAACCCAGTTCAACTGGATTGTCATGGGCGCACCGACAAACGCAGCGATGTTCCTGGGGGATGAAGGGATACCCGAGAACCACCAACTCCAAGCGCATGCGCGGGAGTCCGTGCGCATTTTTCTTTGCGCCTACGCGGCAGCTGGCCTAACGAGGGGATGACCCGTGGCCATTGGGCACGCTGAGCGGTCTGCCAACGACGGGAACGAGTCCAATCTGCGGAGTGCTGCGAATGTCAAAAACGAGCGCGCTTAAGCTACCTTGCTGAGGCTAACCCATATCAACCACGGCTGATCTTCGCCGTGCATCCCATTCTGATCGCAATGTGTTCCAATAACCGGTTCTCATTGGCGGTGTGGTGGCCTTCGACGATACCAATCTCGTCTTTTGCCTGATCTGGGCCTCAATTTTCTTCGGTAAGTTGCCCGTGGCGTTGTCTCTGGTGGGCATCGTCGGAATTGTGGTGGCAGGTTTGCTTTCCCGGCTGCGCCCTGACAAACCAAAGTCATGACCGATCATCCAAAACTCGCCGCGCTTGCCGTCGTCATCCGGGACGACCACGTGCTTCTGGTCAAGCGTCGGAACGAACCCGACGCAGGTCTCTGGGGATTTCCGGGCGGTCATGTGGATCTGGGCGAAACCGCCCTGGAAGCCGCCGCGCGGGAGCTGCATGAAGAAACCGGGATCATCGGGCGGCCGCTCCGGTATCTGACGAATGTAGATGTGATCGAACACGGCGAGGACGGCGCCGTCCGGTTTCACTTCCTGCTCGCCGCGGTGCTCTGCGACTACGTCTCAGGCGACGCCATCGCCCAGGATGATGTCAGCGATGCGCGATGGTGGGCGATCAGAGATTTGTTGCGGGGCAAGATATCGTGCAGCGCGCATGTCGATAGTGTTGTGAAACACGCCGCGTCATCTTGAAAGCGGTAGATGTCATCGGCAGCAGAAGGTCGCTACTTCGACGCGCGCTTTAATCTACAGATGCAGACGGCCTACCCCTGACGCCCCGCGCCGATATGGGCCGTTGCCTCGATTTCAAGCAAAGCTTCGTCTTCAACGAGGCCTGCCACGACCAGCATCGACATTGCCGGAAAATGGCGGCCAAGAACCCGACGGTAGACTTCGCCAACTTCGCGTTGGCGCGCGACGTATTCGGTCTTGTCGATCACGAACCACGTCAGCCGGACGATATCCTCCACCTGCCCCCCGGCCGCCTGCACGATGTCCGCGATGTTACGCAATGCCTGCTCCATCTGGCCGATGAAGTCGTGGGTCTCAAAGACCTGGTCCGCCGTCCAACCGATCTGGCCGCCGATATAAAGCGTTCCATCGGGCGCAAGCATACCGTTCGCATAGCCTTTTGCGGGCGCCCATCCATCGGGTTGCACTACTGTATTTGTCATTCTTCGCTCCGAAGGTCAGGAATTGTGGCTGTGGGGATGGGATCAGGCCATGGGGAAGGCCAGCCATGTCCGCCAATACTCGCCAAGGGTGATTTTGCGCTGGGGTTGAATCTCATAGGCGGCATCTCGTGTGGTCTGAACTGTGGTTTGTGGACATGGTCAGGTTCTTGAGCGCCCGCCGGTTGCCACGGTGTCCGATACCCTCACCCTCCCGGCTTCAACATGAACCGCTGGATCTTGCCAGTCGCGGTCTTGGGGAGGCTGGAGACGAAAACAACCCTGCGGGGATACTTGTAAGGTGCGATAACGGCCTTCACATGGTCCTGGAGCGCCTTGGCCTGTTCCGCCGTTCCGGCAAGCCCCTCGGACAGGACAATATGCGCCTCGACGACCGCCCCGCGTTCATCGTCCGGTGCGCCGATAACGGCGCATTCCACGACGTTCGCGTGCGACAGCAACGCCGCCTCAACCTCGGGCCCCGCGATATTGTAGCCCGACGAGACGATCATATCGTCGTTGCGCGCCGCGAAGTGGAAGTAGCCGTCGTCGTCCTGCACAAATGTGTCGCCCGAGATATTCCAGCCGTCCTGCACGTATTCCGTTTGCCGTTGCCCGCCCAGATAGCGGCACCCGGTGGGCCCTTTCAGCGCCAGCCGGCCCGGCGTGCCGTGTGGCACTTCTGTCCCGTCCGGGCCAATCACTTTGGCCACATATCCGCCGACAGGCTTACCGGTGCAGGCGGGCCTGTGATCATCGAACCGGTTGGAGATGAAGATATGCAGCATCTCCGTCGCGCCGATCCCGTCCAGCATCGGTTTTCCGGTCTTGGCGATCCAATCGTCATAGACCGGCGCGGGCAGCGTCTCACCGGCGGAAACGGCGGCGCGCAGCGACGACAGGTCCGCGCCCCCCTCCATCGCGCGCAACATCGCGCGGTAAGCCGTAGGCGCCGTGAAACAGACGGTTGCGCGGTACTTCTCGATGATCTCGATCATCAGGGGTGGTGTCGCCACTTCCAGCAAGGTTGCAGCAGCGCCGAACCGGAGGGGGAAGATGGCGAGCCCACCCAGGCCGAACGTGAAGGCCAGAGGCGGTGAGCCCACAAAAACATCCTGGGGCGTCACGCCCAACACCTCCTTGGCATAGCCGTCCGCAATGATCAGAAGATCGCGATGGAAGTGCATCGTCGCCTTGGGATCTCCCGTGGAGCCTGAGGTGAACCCCAGCAGCGCCACGTCGTCCGCAGCGGTTGGTACGGCGTCGAATTGCACCGGCTTCTCCAAAGCGAGCCGGTCCAACTCGGCCTCGTGGTTGGAGGTGCCGTCAAACCCCACAACGCGGCCCAATGTCGAATTGGATGCCGCGCAGGCCTCCATATCCTCCATCAAACGCGTGTCGCACAGGGCAAAGGTAATCTGCGCCTTGTCGACATATTGGCTCAACTCGCCCGCCCGCAGCATGGGCATCGAATTGACGACAACAGCCCCCACTTTCGTCGCGGCCAACCAGCACGCGACCATGGCGGGGTTATTGGCAGACCGGATCAGCACGCGATTGCCCGGCTGAACGCCCATGTCGTCCTGCAACACATGGGCGATGCGGTTGGTCCAATCCGCCAATTCCTTATAGGTGCGGCGGCGGCCGTTCCCGATCAGGGCGGTGTTGTCGCCGAACCCCTTGGCGACCATCGCATCGGTCAGTTCCACGCCCACATTCAGGCGGTCCGGGTAATCGAAACCATCCAGCAGGAATTCGGGCCACGCCTCCGGTGCAGGCAGGTTGTCGCGGGCGAAGGTGTCGGTATGAGCGCTGGTGCTTAACATGGTTTACTGCCCCAAGGTTTGCCGCGCGATGATCACACGCTGGACGTCGGACGCGCCCTCATAAATGCGCAAGGCTCTGATTTCGCGGTAGAGTTTCTCGACCACCTCCCCCGTGCGGACGCCGTCCCCCCCGTGCAGTTGCACGGCCCGGTCGATCACCTTCTGCGCTTGGTCGGTGGAGAAGAGCTTGGCCATCGCCGCCTCTCGCGTCACGCGCGGTGCGCCGTTATCCTTGGCCCAGGCGGCGCGGTAGACAAGCAGTGCACTGGCGTCAACATCGACGGCCATATCCGCGATATGCCCCTGTACCATTTGCAGATCAAACAACTGTGCGCCCTGCACATGGCGTGTTGTGACGCGGGCAATCGCCTCGTCCAAGGCCCGTCGCGCAAAGCCAAGGGCCGCCGCCGCGACGGTGGAGCGGAAGACATCAAGAACCGACATGGCGATCTTGAAGCCCGCCCCGCGCTCGCCGATCAGGGCCGAGGCAGGCACACGGCAATCGCTGAAGCGCAGAGTCGCCAAAGGGTGCGGTGCGATGGTATCGAGCCGTTCAACAATGTCGAGGCCGGGCGTATCCGCGGGCACCACGAACGCCGACAAACCCCGCGCGCCTGGCGCCTCACCGGTGCGGGCGAAAACCGTGTAGACATCCGCGATGCCGCCGTTGCTGATCCACGTCTTCTCGCCGCTCAACACGTAGCTGTCGCCATCCGGTGTGGCTGTCATGGTTAAGTTTGCCACGTCCGAGCCCGATTGCGGCTCGGTCAGGGCAAAGGCGGAAATCGCGGATCCGGCGCGGACTTTCGGCAACCACGCGGCTTTCTGTGCATCGGTGCCAAAGAGTGAAATCGCACCGGTACCAAGGCCCTGCATTGCAAAGGCATAGTCTGCCAGCCCGTCGTGGCGCGCCAGCGTTTCGCGGATCACGCACAGTGTTCGGACGTCGAGCTTCGCCTCGCCCCCGGGGTCAACCGCCGCATGATTGAGCCATCCACCCTGCCCCAGCGCCGCCACCAAGGCGCGGCACGCGGCATCCGTATCGCGGTGATCGATCCCAGCCAGGTTTTGCGCCGCCCATGCCTCCAGAGATCCCGCGAGGTCGCGATGATGGTCTTCGAAGAACGGCCAGGTCAGGAAGGATTTATCCGCCATCAATTGCCCTCAAACACAGGTTTTTCCTTTGCGACGAACGCGGTATAGGCCCGCTCGAAATCCGCGGTCTGCATGCAGATCGCTTGCGCCTGCGCCTCCGCCTCGATGGCCTGCTCGATCGACATCGACCATTCCTGCGCCAGCATCGTCTTGGTCATCATGTTGCCAAAGGTCGGCCCGGCCGCGATGCGGGAGGCCAGCGCGTGTGCCTCGGATACCAGTTCGTCAGCCGCAACCAGCTTGTTGTGAAACCCCCAGGTGTGGCCTTCCTTGGCGGACATCGAACGCCCCGTGTAGAGAAGCTCCGCCGCCCGTCCCTGCCCGATGATGCGGGGTAGGATCGCGCAGGCGCCCATATCGCAACCCGCAAGGCCCACGCGCGTGAACAGGAACGCCACCTTGGCGTCCGGCGTCGCGATCCGCAGATCGGACGCCATCGCAATAATCGCGCCCGCGCCCACGCAGATGCCATCGATGGCCGCGATAATGGGCTTGCCGCAATTCACCATCGCCTTGACCAGATCGCCGGTCATCCGGGTAAACGCGAGTAGCTCTTTCATCGACATTTTCGTCAGCGGGCCGATGATGTCGTGCACATCCCCGCCGGAGCTGAAATTGCCGCCGTTGGACGCAAACACGACCGCGTTGACGTCATCGGCATATTGCAGGTCCCTGAACCAATCGCGCAGCTCCGCATAGCTCTCGAAGGTGAGCGGGTTCTTGCGCTCCGGCCGATCCAAGGCAATCGTGGCGATACCGTCCTCGATCCCGCATTTGAAATGCTCGACATTCGTGCGCATCGTTATCCTTTTCCCCCGTTCAAACTGACCTCAAGCTGCTCCAGCCTCAGGCGGATATCGCGCGCCTCATCGGGCGAGAAATCACCCAACATGTCGCTGATCCACGCTTCGTGCGCGGCGGCCTGGCGCGCAAATTCCTCGGTCCCGCGGCGCGTCAACCGAACGACAGACGCGCGGCGGTCGCCCGGCACCGGAACACGGACCAGAAACCCATCCTCCGATAGCCGATCCACGATCCCCGTCACATTGCCGTTCGACACACGCAGAACGTCTGAAAGCTGACTCATCTTCAGCCCATCCTCGAACCGCGACAAAGCCGCCATCACGTCGAAACGGGGCAGTGTCGTCGCAAATTCCCTGCGCAGGTTGTCCCGAAGCGTCGCCTCGATCGAGCGGCTGGCTTTCAGGAACCGTAGCCACAACCTGAGCCGCTCTTTCGAGGGAGTCTCGGGGTCGTGTTGGGGTTCGATATGCATCAGATTTCTCCACCTGACAGGCTCAACGCATGCCCGTTCACGGATTTCGCGGCGTCCGAGCAAAGCCAGAGCGCCGTGGCCGCGACCTCATCGGTTTGGATGAACCGCCGCTGCGGGTTGCCCTTCGTCAGGGATTTCGCGGCATCCCCCGCGCTCATGCCGGTCTTTTCAACAATGTTGGCAATCGAGCGTTCCAATAGCGGGGTTTCAACGAACCCGGGGCAGATTGCATTGACCGTGATCCCTAAAGCCGCCAGCTCCACCGCCAGGGCGCGGGTCAGGCCCACGACGCCGTGTTTGGCCGCGCAGTAACCTGCAACGTAGGGGTAGCCCTTGAGGCCAGCGGTCGATGCTATGGCGATCATCCGGCCCGACCCGGCCGTCTTCATGTCCGGCAAGGCCGCCTGCCAGACATTGAACACACCGGTCAGGTTCACGTCGGTCATCGCGGTCAAATCCGCCGCCGTCATCTTGGCAAACGGCACCGACGTGGCCGCACCTGCGTTGGCGATCACGGCCGTCACGGGGCCTTGCGCCTCGCGCGCCGCGGTAAAGGCGGCCCTGACGGCGGCATCGTCGGTGACATCGCAGATCTGGTAGGGCACGCCTTGCGCCTGCAGCGTCGCCTCCGTGCGGCCAAGGATCGTGACCTTGTAGCCCGCCTCAGCGAAGTGCCGTGCGGTCTCCGCCCCCACACCGGTGCCACCGCCGGAAATCACGACATGGCCCGCCATCAAACCTTCCCCGCCATTTCGGCATCGCGATCCGCCAATCGCCACGCCTGATCGCGACCGGCTTCATAGGGCTTTGGCCAAGTCTCCTGCCTGTCGCCAAGCCCGGTCGCCGCGTGCAACGTCCAATAGGGATCCGACAGATGAGGCCGCGCGAGACAGACCAGATCGGCCCGACCTGCCATCAGGATCGAGTTCACGTGATCGGCCTCATAGATATTGCCGACCGCCATGGTTTTGATCCCCGCCTCATTGCGGATGCGGTCTGAAAACGGCGTTTGGAACATTCGCCCGTAAACCGGCTTCGCCTCGGTTGACGTCTGCCCGGCCGACACGTCGATGATATCAGCGCCAGCCGCTTCGAACATCGCCGCGATCTGAACGGCCTCGTCGGGCGTGATACCGTCGTCACCCACCCAATCATTGGCCGAGATGCGGACGGACATTGGCTTCGCCTCCGGCCAAACCGCGCGCATTGCCGCGAAAACCTCCAACGGATACCGCATGCGATTTTCCAGGTTACCGCCATAGGCATCGTCGCGGATATTCGACAGCGGAGAGATGAACGATGAGATCAGGTAGCCGTGGGCGGCGTGCAGCTCGATCATGTCAAACCCCGCCCGATCCGCCATCCGGGCCGCCGATACGAAATCCGCCTTCACCGCCTCCATATCCGCAAGGTCCATTGCCTTGGGCGTCGCGTTTTCATCTGACCAGGGAATGGCCGACGCAGAAAGAAGCGGCCAGTTTCCTGCGTCCAATGGCCGATCCATGCCCTCCCACCCGATCCGGGTGGAGCCCTTGCGTCCCGCATGGCCGATCTGGCAGCAGGTCATGGCCTCCGTTTCAGAATGGACGAAAGCGTTCAACCGTGTCCACGCCGCCTCATGCTCCGGCGCATAGAGGCCGGGGCAGCCGGGCGTGATGCGCCCGTCTGCCGACACACACGTCATTTCCGTATAGACCAGCCCCGCGCCGCCCTTGGCGCGCTCTCCATAGTGGATCAGGTGCCAGTCGGTGGGTGCGCCATCAACGGCCTTGTACTGCGCCATGGGAGATACGACGATCCGGTTCTTCAGGTGCATGTCGCGCAGTTTGAACGGCGCGAACATGGGTGCGCGGGCAGCCCCGTTCGACGTGACGCCCGCCTGTTTCATGAACCAGTCTTCCGCCGAACCCAGCCAGTCCGCGTCCCGCTCCCGCAGGTTCTCGTGGCTGATCCGCTGGGACCGGGTGAGCATGGAATAGTTCAACTGCACCGGGTCGAGGTGCAGATAACGCTCCACATCCTCGAACCACTCCACCGAGTTTCTTGCCGCCGACTGCAGGCGCAGAACCTCAAGGCGGCGTTTCGCTTCATAATTGGCGAAGGCATCCTCAAGGGTGGGCTGCGTGGCGATATCGTCCGCCAAAGCAATCGCGCTTTCCAATGCCAGCTTCGTGCCCGATCCAATGGAGAAATGCGCGGTGGCCGATGCGTCCCCAAGCAATACCACGTTCTTGTGGCTCCACTTTTCGCACAGCACACGCGGGAATCGGATCCAGGCCGAGCCGCGGATATGATTGGCGTTCGTCATCAGGGAATGTCCGTCGAGGTGATCCTTGAAGATGTCTTCGCAGACCGCGATGCTCTCCTGCTGGCTCATCTCCCCGAACCCGTAGGCATCAAAGGTTTTCTGGCTGCATTCCACGATGAATGTCGCCGTATCCTCGTCGAACTGATACGCGTGAACCCAGACCCATCCCTTGTCGGTTTCCTCGAAAATGAACGTGAACGCATCGTCGAATTTCTGGTGCGTCCCCAGCCAGACAAAGGGACAGAGCCGGGTATCGATATCGGGCTGGAACGTGTCTTGAAACTCCAGCCGTGTCTTGGAGTTCAGCCCGTCGCAGGCCACCACCACGTCGAAATCATCCATGTAGTCGGAGGCGGCACTGACTTCCGTCTCGAACCGCAGATCAACGCCCAGTTCCCGCGCCCGCTCATGCAGTATCAGTAAAAGCGTTTTGCGACCGATCCCGCAAAACCCATGCCCGCTGGATACCAGTTTCTGACCTTTGTGATGGAGTGCGATGTCGTCCCAATAGGCAAACTGCGCACGGATTTTGGCTGCGCTGACAGGATCATTGGCCTGCAGGTTTTCAAGCGTTTCATCGGACAGCACGACGCCCCAACCGAAGGTATCGTCTGGCCGGTTCCGCTCGAACACGACAACGTCGGCGTTCGGCGTCCTGAGCTTGGTTGAAATGGCAAAGTAAAGACCCGCTGGCCCTCCACCAAGGCACGCTATCCGCATCTGGTTGCCCTTCCCAATGCTCGTCTGCTCAGACGGTATGCCGGAAGCATCTTTACTTCAAGTCCAAATATTTTATGCTTGAAGTATCTTTGAAATGTGTATTGACGGCTTTGATCGTGAACAAGGCCGCCAGAAGCCCCTCGCCGTACCGCGGTAGGCCCGATCTCGTTGTTGAAATCGGGCCGCCTAGCTCACGGCGGCGAGCTTGGTGCGTGGCGTTGACTGGTCCTTGACCTCGGACCATTTCAGATCGCCCTCATAGCGCCAGGCCATGTGCCCATCGTCATCCAGCGCGAACAGATAAAGCCAGCCATTGTCGAACAGGGCGCGGACGCCGTCGTGGCGCTTGAGAATGTCGCTCATGGCCTCACGCGGGGCCTCGATATAGACCGACAGGCGCAGCGGCTCGTGGACATACTGCTCGCCGTCGTGAACCGATTGCCACGGCAGGCCGGCCCGCAACGTGCCGCCATTGCCCTCGACCACGCCGATCCCGCCGGTGACGTTGTGGAGCAGTTTGTTGCCCGAGCCGAACTGCTCCGGCGCAACGGTCGAGCCGTAATATTGCAGGCTGATCCAGCTGGCCACGACAACCGGTGCGGTCATGATCAGCTCAAGCACACCGAAATCCTTGTCCTGATGCCAGTCGTAGTCATGCAGGAACGCGCGGCCCGCGAGGCTTTTTCCGGCTGTCCGCTGACGTGGGGCGGCAAGAAAAGCCTTGCATCCCGCCAGTGCCCATTCCGGCCGGGTTTCGGCCCAATCCCGGCTCCGCAGGGCGATGTCATCATCTCCCCCCGCCCGCGGCAGACGCAGGGCACGTTCCGTCCGGGTCACGGCACCGGCGGTTGCGAACCAATCCTGCGCCTGCCTGATATCGGCCCCATGCGCGGGGGCCGGATGGTCATCGGTATAAAGTGTCATCGCGTCCGTCGTGGTGTCATGCAGGGCGCCGATAAAGTGCGTATCCTCGGGAATGACGATCCCCCGCTCGGCCAGCCCGCCGCGCACCTCGGCGCTGTTCAGAAGGCCGGCAAGCAGGCGGGCATTCACTTCACCGGAATAGCCGCCGCAGGCCCCGCAATGCAGGCCGCTGGCGAAGGGGTTGTTGACCACATTGGCGCCATGGCCCGCCAGAACCACCAACCGCGCAAAATTGTCGGTGAAGGACATGGCGCGCAGGATAGTTTCGGCGGCGTCGATCTGGGCATCAATATCAAGTGCGGGGTCGAGCCGCGGGGCCGGGCCGCCCGGTGCTTCGTTCGACGCGAGGTTCAGGGCGTCGCGCACCAGCTTGCCCGCATAGATCGGACCGGTCGCCTCGACAAAGGCGAATGATGAGACGGCGGCCAGTTTGAACCGCCCCCAAGCACGGCTGGCCCGGGCCTTGAAGCGTGCCGTCTGATCGGCCTGTTGGTCATTGCCCTGCGACGTGGAGGTTACGCCGGGGTTGAGCAGAACCGGCAGGCGCAGCTCATCCACATCGGACGCGAACCCTTTGTGGGACGCCGTGAGGCCGAAGAATCCAGCAAAGCCAAGGGTCTGGATGCCGGGATGGACGGCCTCAACCGCCCGGCGGAACACTTCGGAACGGACGTCGATGCAGAATGCGGCCTGAAGCGCGGGCCGCTCCGTGGTATGCGGTGCGGCCGGGCTTGATAGCGTGTCCGCAAGGTCGCGTTGTGCCGCCCGCTCCCAGGCTTCCTGTAGCAAGGCGTTGGCCTTCAGGTCCGCATCGGGCGCAACCGGCATCGCGTGAACATCTTTCGCGGAGTCCCACGCTTCGGAGATGTCGGCCTCATACTGCGTGAACAGCGCCTCCTCCCAAACCAAGCGGATGGTCAACATGTCTGTCAGCGTCGTGTCGCCGCTCTTGGCCAGTTCGGCCTGCCACAAGCGATAGCGCGCGACCTGTGCCCACCCGCCAAGCGAGAACAGGAGTTGGTGCAGATACGTCTCCAACGCCGCTTCGCCGAGGCCAAGCCTTTGGATGGCGCGCTGGCGGGCGACGTCCGCCGTATCGGCCGTCTCGCTCACAAACTGCGCAAAGCCACGAAGCCCCGCGATCTCAGGCGTCAGGTCATGTGTCGCCGTCTGGCGCCACGCATCATAGGCACCCCGCCGCCGTGGTGCCGCCCAAAGCGCCTGGCCCTGATCGAAGTAACCCGCTGCCCAGATCCCGAAGCGATCCGCGATGATCCCGGGCCAATCGATGCCCGACGCTTCTGCCGCCAGATCGGCGATGGTCGGCTGCGGCGTGGGTGTGGCCGCCGCCTGCCCCGCGATGGCCTTGAGACCCGGCAGGTCAAACGCGTCCTGCCCCGCTAGGGCGGCAGTCAAATCCGCATCGGTGATCGTACCGTCCTGAATGCGGCTGTTGTACCACACGCGCGGCATGGTCACCGGCACGCCCCCTACGCGGCCCAACCGCGCCCCGACCCCGGCAAGGGTGTCTTCCGCCTGCCCCAGGAACGGGTTCACCGCAACCGACGAAGCCAGGGGCCAGACCGGCGGGATCGCGCGGGCAGCGGTTTCGCTGGCAGTGTCGATCACGGATGGTGAGCGCTCGGACATCTGTGTCATGTTTTCTGGTCCTTTATGTCGATCAGGAGGTGTGCCGCGTGGACCAACCGCGCAGCAGCTTGTCGAAGACGGCATTGGCATAAAGCCCGTTGGAAAGGTGCACGCGCAGGCCCGCGGCAGCGGGGTGATAAGCCCAGAGCGGGAACATCGCCTGCGCGATGGCCACCAGCCCGAAACTCAGAAGCGCCAGGACGATGAGGGCCCATTCCAGCGGTCCGGGCGCGGGCGTTGCGGGCAATGTACCCTGCATCAGCCATTCCGCTCCGGTCTGGAGCGCGAAATACCCGATGGCCGCACCCACGGAATAGATCGCCGTCCGCTGCGTCAGGACCCGCGGCGCCGCATCGGCGAGGCCCTGGGCCAGCAGGTAGGCCACCCCGAAGATCAGAATCGCCCCCAGCGCGATGGCTTGCGGAGACTTGTCCGCCACCCCGAAGAGGAACGCCACCCCGGCATAGATCACCAGCGCCAGCAGAAAGGCGCGTCCGACGGCAAGGCCATTGGGGATCGCAACCGGCCCCGGGCGGCGGGTTGCAGCGACGGTCTCTACTGCCGCGCCGGAGGCCAGAAAGGCATGCGCTTTGTAAAGCGAATGGGCCACGATGTGCAGAAGTGCCAGCGGGAAAAGCGCAAGGCCACATTGCAGGATCATGAACCCCATCTGCGCCACGGTCGACCAGGCCAGCGAGGTTTTGACCGCCGATTGCGTCAGCATGACAAGCCCGCCGAAAAGCGCGGTGAACCCGCCGATCATCACCAGAACGGCCAGCACGCCGGGCGACAGAAGCATGACATCGGAAAAGCGGATCAACAGGAAACCGCCCGCGTTGATGACCCCGGCATGGAGCAGCGCGGAGACAGGCGTGGGGGTTTCCATGACCTCGGTCAGCCAGCCATGCATGGGGAATTGCGCCGACTTCAGAATGGCGGCCACAGCCAGGGCCGCCGCGACCCATCCGGCCCATTGCCCATCCTCACCCAGACGGGCCGTGGCGAGGATCTCGGCGACGTCGCCGGTGCCATAGCCGACATAAAGCAGCACAGCGGCCAGCAGCAGGGCCACATCCCCCAGCCGGGCGGTGACCCATTTCTTGCGCGCGGCCCGCTGCGCCGGGACGCGGTCGGCGTAATGCAGAAGCAGTTTATGCAGAAACAGGCTCGTCGCGATCCATGCCAACACCAACTGCAGAAGGTTGCCCGCGATCACTAGCATCATCACCGCGGCCAGGGTCGCGCAAAGCCACCCCGTGAATGGTCCCTGCCGATCTTCGCCGTCCATGTAGGTGGCCGCGTAGCGCAGGACGACCCATCCAACGAACGAGACCAATAGCAGCATGATCGCACTGACTGCATCGAGCCGCGCCGACAGGCCCAGGCCGCCGAACCCGATCAGGGGGCTGGTCGCCGGGCCGCTGATCGCCAGCACTATACCGGACAGCGCAGCCACGGCCAAAGCGGCCAGCGCGGCGACCTCCACTTTCCCCAGCACGTCAACCGGGCGTACCAGCGGGCCACGGAAGGCCAGGACCGCCGCGGCCACCAGGGCAATCGGGGCGAGATATGGCAGAAAGGCAATAAACACGGGCGCGTCTCCTTAAGGCTGCAATGCCGTTTTCGGGACGGATAACATCTCAGGTACAGCTAGAAAAATTCATTGTTTGATTGTTTTCGTTCTGATTAATGAAACGGTATGGCTGAGATCAACTATCACCACCTGCGGTATTTCTGGGCCGTCGCCCATGACGGCAACCTGACGCGGACCGCCGAACGTCTGAACCTGTCGCAATCGGCGGTGTCGGTGCAGATCAAGCAATTGGAGGCGCAGCTTGGCCACGCGCTGTTCGAGCGGCGTGGCCGCCAACTGATCCTGACGGAAGCCGGTCGCATCGCGCTGGACCATGCCGATGCGATCTTTGCGGCGGGGCGGGAACTGGTCGGGACGTTGCAAGACAAGGGGCGCGCCCGGCAGGCGATCCGGATCGGAGCGTTGGCCACCTTGTCGCGCAATTTTCAGCTGGAATTCCTGCGCCCGATACTCGACCGGCCCGATGTCGAGATCATCCTGCGGTCGGGCAATTCCGCCGACCTGCTGCACGCCCTTGAGGCGTTGAACCTCGATGTGGTCCTGATCAATCAGGCCCCGACCCGCGATGCAGTCACACCCTTCGTGTCACATCGCCTGTCTGAACAACCCGTCAGCCTTGTGGGCACACCGGATCGCTTGCGGGGCCAACACGATCTCAAGGGCCTGTTGTCCAGCCAGCCCGTCATTCTGCCCACGGCGGAGACCAGTGTGCGGGTGGGGTTCGACGCCTGGACCGAGCGGCTTGGCATTCGCCCGCAGATCGCCGCGGAAGTCGAGGATATGGCGATGATGCGCCTTCTGGCGCGCGAAGGTGTGGGGCTGGCCGTGCTGCCGCCAATTGTTGTGCAGGACGAGTTGACCAGCGGTCGCCTTGTCGAAGCGGATCGCCTGCCCGGCATTGGCGAGACATTCTACGCCGTTACGCTCTCGCGACGGTTCCCGAACCCGATCCTGCAAGATGTGTTGAAAAATCGGGATATTTAAGCCTGACCGATTGGGCGAACGCCGCGATGGTCTTTTCGTGTGGTCTAAGTTACGTATCCGTCATGACGGAACGCGACGACGATATCTTGACGCTCCTGCCAGCCCGCCTGAAGAAGGCACGTCAATCCAAGGGGTTGTCGCTGGAAGCTGTGGCCAATCTCAGCGGCGTATCACGCTCCATGGTGAGCCAGATCGAACGCGGCGAAAGCAGCCCGACGATTGCCACCCTCTGGAACCTGACCCGCGCCTTGCAGGTCGATTTCGCCGGATTGATGGAGACGAGCGATGCTACGGACCGGATCGAGGTTCTGACGGCCTCGGACGTGCCAAGCATCGACAATATGGGCCGCGGATGCAGCATCCGTATCCTGTCTCCACCCGAAGAGGCTGGCGAGCACGAAGTCTATGACATCCGGTTTGCGGCCGGCGGAGCCCTGACGAGCCAGCCCCATGTGCGCGGCGCCAGTGAGCAGGTAACGGTGTTGGACGGCCGGGTGAGGGTTATTTCCGGCATGGCGGTGCAAGATCTGAATACCGGCGATACCGCCCGATATGCGGCGGATGTGGCCCATTCCATCGCGGCCCTCGAACATGGCGCCAGGGTGTTCCTCATCGTCAAAGGCAGCGAAAATCCGCTTTAGCGGAAATCTCCTCCGCAATTTCGCATTCTTCTATTCTGGATACCCTTCCGTTATGATAGAATGAGGCCAACCTGGAGGTTGCGCCCATGTCCACAGCATTTCTGTCCCACATTTCCACGACGCTGAGCGAGATCGAGGCCGAGGGGCTGTTCAAGCGCGAACGGCTTATCACGTCACCCCAAGGGGGTGAAATCACCGTGGGAGGCCGCAAGGTGATCAATCTCTGCGCCAATAATTACCTTGGCCTCGCCGATCATCCCGACCTGATCGCAGCGGCGAAGAGCGCGATGGGGCCCAAGGGCTTCGGCATGGCCAGCGTGCGGTTCATCTGCGGCACGCAGGATATCCACCGCGAGTTGGAGCACGCGCTTGCGGCGTTCCTGAGGATGGATGACGCGATCCTCTTCGCCGCCTGTTTCGATGCCAATGGCGGCCTGTTCGAGCCGCTTCTGGGTCCTGACGACGCGGTGATATCCGACAGTCTCAACCATGCCTCGATCATTGACGGCATCCGCCTGTGCAAGGCCAAGCGCTATCGCTACGCCAACAGCGACATGGAGGATCTGGAAGCCAAGCTGAAACAGGCCCGCGGTGAGGGGGCGCGGCACATCATGATCGCCACCGACGGCGTGTTTTCGATGGATGGCTACCTGGCCAACTTGCCCGCGATCCGGGCGCTGGCCGACCCGTACGATGCGATCTTGATGGTGGATGATTGCCACGCGACCGGTTTCATGGGCCCCCGCGGCGCGGGCATGCCCGACCATTTCGGCGTGGATGTCGACATCCTGACCGGGACATTGGGCAAAGCGCTTGGCGGCGCCATCGGCGGGTACATAGCGGGGCCGCAGCCGGTGATCGACCTTCTGCGCCAACGTGCGCGGCCCTACCTGTTCTCCAATTCCCTGCCGCCCGCCATCGTCGCCGCCGGGCTTGAGGCGCTCCGACTTGTCGAAAACGGCGCCGCGATGCGGGTGCAGCTTTTTGCCAACGCGCAATATTGGCGGGACGGGCTGACATCGCTGGGGTTCGACCTTTTGCCCGGCGAACACCCGATCATCCCGGTCATGCTGGGGGACGCACCGCTGGCCCAGAAGATGGCCGCCCGGCTGTTTGAACAGGGCGTCTACGTGTCGGGCTTTTTCTTTCCGGTGGTCCCGCGCGGTCAGGCCCGGATCCGGACTCAGATGAACGCCGCCCTCACCACGGAGGACCTCGACACCGCCCTGGCCGCCTTCAGCTCGGTGGGCCGTGAGATTGGGGTCTTGGCATGAGCCGCCCCGACACGATGAAAGCCCTGCAAAAATCCAAACCCGTTGAGGGCCTTTGGATGGTGGAGGCCCCGATCCCCGAGATCGGGCCCGATGATGTGTTGATCCGTATCCACAAGACCGGGATTTGCGGCACTGATATCCATATCTGGAACTGGGATGACTGGGCCGCGGCGACCGTGCCCGTGCCGATGATCACCGGGCACGAATTCGCCGGGCAGATCGTGGAGCGCGGCGCAAACGTGACTGATCTTCGGATCGGCCAGCGCTGTTCCGGGGAAGGCCACCTGATCGGCACCGAAAGCCGCCAGAGCCGCGCGGGCAAGTTTCACCTGGATCCCGGAACGCGCGGCATCGGCGTCAATGAACAGGGTGCTTTTGCCGAATATCTCAGGCTCCCCGCCTTCAACGTGGTCCCCCTGCCCGACGATATCCCCGATGCGACCGGTGCGATCCTGGACCCCCTCGGCAACGCCGTGCACACGGCGTTGAGTTTTGATTTGTTGGGGGAAGACGTGCTGATCACCGGGGCCGGACCGATCGGGATCATGGCCGCCGCCGTCGCCCGCCATGCCGGTGCCCGCAACGTGGTGATCACCGACATCAACCCCGACCGTCTGGCGCTGGCGCGCCACGTGGTCCCGTCCCTCCGCGCCGTGAACGTTGCAGACGAGGACCTCAGGGCCGTGATCGCGGAACTGCGCCTGAAAGAAGGTTTCGATGTCGGCCTCGAGATGTCCGGCAGCCAGATGGCGCTGGATCAGATGGTCGAGGCGCTGGTCATGGGCGGCAAGATCGCCCTGCTTGGCATCCCACCCGGCAAATCCCCCGTCGACTGGTCGCGCATCGTGTTCAAGGCGATCACAATCAAGGGCGTCTATGGGCGCGAGATGTTCGAAACCTGGTACAAGATGATCGCGATGTTGCAAAACGGGCTCGATGTGAGCCGCGTGATCACCCACGAGTTTGCGGTGGACGACTTCGAAAAGGGCTTCGCGGCCATGAAGTCCGGACAATCCGGCAAGGTGGTGTTGAACTGGATCTGAAAGGATCGCGTCGGGCCGTCAGGCAGGATCCGGTTGCTCTTGGGGCCTCAACTGCCCCGCGGCGATGGCCGAGACCGCCACCATCCCCGCCGCCGTGCCAAGCATCCAGGCCAAGCCGCCGATCTGATACATCAGCCCGGACAGGAGCGTGCCAATCAGGCGCCCACCGGCATTGGCCATATAGTAGAACCCGACATCCATCGTCACCCGCTCGGCCTGGGTGAAGGCGAGGATCAGATAGGAATGGAGCGCGGAATTCACAGCGAAGACCGCGCCGAAGATCAGCAGCCCGCTGACAAGCGTGGCCGTCAGCCACGGCTGCGGCTCTGGCACGATAAGGGCAGCGATGGTCAGGCCGGCGGGCACCAGTGTCAGGGCCCAGGCCCAGAGCCGGGCGGAACCGATCAGATCGGCCTCGGATTGTGCGCTGGCCCGCAACAGCCGCGGCGTGGTCGCCTGCACCGCGCCGTAAAGGATGATCCAGACCGCCATGAAGGTGCCGATGGTGAAGAACGCCGCGCGATTGCCGGCCTCGCTTCCATCCGACAGCACGGCGTAGAAGTAGATCGGGATGCCCACCACGAACCAGACATCCCGCGCTCCAAAGAGAAACACGCGCGCGGCGGAAAGCCAGTTGATGTTGGCCGATTTCGAGAAGACCTCTGTGAACTTGGCCCCCTTGCGCCCCTTCGGCAGGCCCGGCGGCATCGCCAGCAGGACAGCGCCGAGGACCGCTGCCAGAACGATAGCCATGGCAAGGACGGCCCAGGTAAAGCCAAGGCTGGCCAGAAGACCTGCGCCAAGCAGGAACCCGAGCCCCTTCACCGCATTCTTGGACCCGGTCAGAAGCGCGACCCAGCGAAAGAGGCCGTCGCCTTCGGTCGGGGCCAGCAACTTCACCGCAGATTTAGACGACATCTTCGACAGATCCTTGGCCACGCCGCTGACGCCCTGCACGATCATGACAAAAACCACCGACGCGCCAATGGCCCACCCGGGATCAAGCTGCGCCAGCGCCAGAAGTGCCAGGATCTGGAGCGCCAGCCCGGCATAGAGCGTGGAGGTCAACCCGAAGCGTGCCGCGATCCAGCCCGCCGACAGGTTTGTGACCATGCCCGCCACCTCGTAGAGCACGAACAAATAGGCCAGTTGCACAGGCGAAAAGCCGAGGATGTGAAAGTGCAGCAGCACCAGCATACGCAGCGCCCCATCGCTCAGCATGAAGGCCCAATACGCCGCCGTGACGGCCATGTAGGCGTTCAGGCCCTCGGGGCGCGGGCGGCCGGGTTCGGTCAAAGTGCCCCTCCGACCATCAGGGCCACATCGACAAGGCGATGCGCATACCCCACCTCATTGTCATACCATGCATAGATCTTCACCTGCGTCCCGTTGATCACCATCGTGGACGGCGCATCGATGATGCAGGACCGGGTATCGTTGGTGTAGTCGGCGGAAACCAAGGGGCGCTCTTCATATCCGAGAATGTCCTTCAACTCACCCTCCGACGCCGCTTTGAACAACGCGTTGACCTCCTCCACGGAGGTCTCACGCCCAACCTCGAACACACAATCGGTGATCGATGCGTTCAGCAAGGGCACCCGCACCGCATGGCCGTTCAAACGGCCCTTCAGCTCCGGATAGATCAGCGTGATGGCCGTGGCGCTGCCGGTGGTCGTGGGGATCAGCGAGTTCAGCGCCGAGCGGGCCCGGCGTAGATCCTTGGCGGGCCGATCCACGATGGTCTGCGTGTTGGTGACATCATGAATTGTCGTGATGGAGCCGTGCTTGATGCCGATCGCCTCGTGAATGACCTTCACAACCGGGGCAAGGCAGTTGGTCGTACAACTGGCGGCAGTGATGATAGAATGTACGGCGGGATCATAGACACCCTCGTTCACGCCGTAGACGATGTTTGCGGTCGGCCCGTCCTTGACGGGAGCCGACACAACAACCTTCTTTACGCCAGCCTCAAAATACGGCGCCAGCCCGGCCTGCGTTTTGAAGGCGCCGGTGCAATCGATCACCACGTCCACGCCATCGAGCGGCAGATCCGCCAGGCCCCTTGCGCCGATAAAGGGAAGCCGCACGTGGTCGACGGTAATCGCCCGATCATCGTGGGAAAACGCGGCGTCCCACCGGCCATGGACGGTGTCGAACTCCAAAAGATGGGCGTGCATCTCTGGGTCACCCACGGCATCGTTGATCCAGGCGATCTTGGCACCGCGCTCCAGCAGCGGTTTCAGGGCCAGTTTTCCGATCCGGCCAAGGCCGTTCAGGGCGTAGGTGGTCATGCATCAAATCCTGTCGAGACGGAGCCGAACGCTGCTGGGTGGCCCGGTGCCGTTTCGGCCAGCCTTTTGGGTGCAAGCAACGTCATGCCGCATCCGTAATCGGTTTGGGCGGATCCGATTGTGAAACTTTTGTAAAATCACGATCTGCGCGGCTGGTTTTGGAGGCGAACCGCCAGCGATCTCAACGCCCCTTGGGCACAGGCCCGTGGGATTCGCGAAGGCGAAGATCTGCCGCAAGCTCCTGCGGCTCGATGGGTTCGCCGGTCTTGAGCGTATCGACCAGCGCGCGCGCCGCCCGGCGGCCCATCTCGCGGTGCGGCACATGGACGGTGGTCAGTTTCGGATAGGCCACGCGGGCCAGTTCGATATCGTCAAACCCGATGATCGACACATCGTCGGGCACACCAAGCCCCATCTCGCGCGCCTTCCCCACCGCGCCGACGGCCAAAACATCGTTGCCGCAGAATACCGCCGTGGGCCTGTCGGGCGCTTGCATCAATTGCTCAAACGCGCGCGCTCCGCTGTCGATCCCGTAGGGCGTCTCAATCACCGCCAGCGCCCCGGCATCGAGGCCCGCCTCAGCGAGCGCATCGCGCATGCCGTCAAGACGCGCCCGCGCCCTGTCATTGGCCGCAACATCCGCCGAGATCAGGGCCAGCTTGCGGTGCCCGTGGTTCAGCACCACCTTGGCCATGTTGTGCATCGCCAAACGGTTGTCGAACCCCACCGACGGGCGGCCCGCCGAGGCGTCGAAGGCCCATGTCACAAGGCACGGCACCTTCTGGGCGTTGAGAAATTCATAGATCGACGGATCGCGGTCATGGCCGATCAACAAAAGCGCATCGGCCCCGCGCGCCACAAGCGAGCGAACCTGCTGCTCCTCAAGATCCGCGCGATAGGAGGAACTGGCAACAAGAAGTGTGTAGCCGTGGGCATTAAGCTCTTCCTGAAAGGCCTGAATTCCGCGGGCAAAAACCGCGTTTTCCATCGTGGGAATGATCGCACCGATCGTGTTGGTGCGCTGCGAGGCCATCACCCGCGCCCCGAAATTCGGAGAGTATCCTAGCGCGTCCACCGCGCGCATCACCTTCTCACGCGTCTTGTCGGACACCTGTTCTGGAAAGTTCAGGCACCGCGACACCGTTGCGGTCGAAACCCCCGATTGAATCGCGACGTCGTGCAAGGTCGGTGTCGTGCGGATCGAGTTCATTAGGTCTTTCGTATTGGTGCTGCCTCTTTCCCTTATACGATGACGTACCCCACCCAAACCACTGAAATGATCACAGTAAATGTAAAGGCTTGCATTGCCGGAATGTAAAGGCTTACATTGCGACATGGAATCGTGTGTCGGGAGGGGCAGACGCAACATGGCACTCATCGGATCAGTCATCTTATTGGTGGTCTTTGCCGTAAATGTCGGCATGGGCTCCGCATCAAACAACGCGTTTCTGACCGATGTGGGCGAGATGCTGACGCTGCTTGCAGCCAGCATCCTGTTCGTCATCGCGATCCTGAAAAAAGAAGCCGAAGCCAAGGAAAACGGTGCAGGCAAATAGTCCAGGGAGGACATGAATTGGACAAAGACATCCAAGAGCTAAAGTCGGCCGAGCGCCGCAATTTCCTCAAGCTTGCAAGCGCCGGTAGCTTCACCGCCGCGATGGTTGCAGGGGCTGCAGGGACATTGTGGTCGGGCGAAGCGGCGGCCCAGACCCAACAAGAAGAGGCCGCGCGGGAGGCCGCCGCCGATCACATCATGACGTTGGCCACCGCCTATGTTCTCGGGGCTTCGCGCAGCTATCCGATCATGCAGCTGGACCTGAAGGAAAACATCCAGAACATGACCAACGGCAAGGTCTATGTGCGCCTTGCCCCCGGTGGACAACTTGGAGCCGGCGGGGCGCTGGCGCAGGCTGTGCAATCCGGCACGATCCAATGTGCGCAGCACTCTTTGGCCAATTTTGCGCCGTTTGCCTCGGTCGTTGATCTGATCAACCTGCCCTATTTCTGCGGCTCCAATCAGCGGTTCACCAACCTGACGTCGTCGCAGACGTGGAAGGACGAAGTGGACCCGCGCATCGCGGCGTCCGGGTTCAAGGCGCTGTTCTACATCGTGATCGACCCGCGCGTCGTCGCCGTGCGGCAGGGCGGCGACGCCATCATCACGCCCGCGGACATGGACGGTGTGAAATTCCGCGTGCCGGGCTCCGCCATGTTGCAGCAGTATTACCGCATGGTTGGTGCCAACCCGACACCGGTGGCTTGGGGCGAGACCCCCTCGGCGATCCGTCAGGGTGTGGCTGATGCGCTTGACCCGTCGGTCGGCGCGCTGCATGTCTTCGGTTTTGGCGAAATCCTTAGCCACGTGACCTTCACGCAGGCGGTGCCGGACAGCCAGGTTTACTCCGTGAACCTCGAATGGTTCGAAAGCCTGCCTGCCGACGTGCAGGAGGGTATCGAGTTCGCGGGTGAGATCACACAGGCCCAGAACCTTGCCAAAGTGCCAGCCGCGCGCGGTTATGCGATGTCGGAACTGACGGCAAACGGTGTGGAGTTTCATTCACTCACGGATGACCAGCTGGCCGAATGGCAGTCGGTTGGCGGCTACCAGCTGCCCGATTGGGACCAGTTCAAGGTTGACCTTGCAGGCTCCATGGAGACGTTCGCGCGCCTCGAAGAGGCCGCTGGTACGATGGGCCGCTACTACGTGCACGACGCCTGAACCCACACCAAGGCCGGCACCTGCGCCTCGCGGATGCCGGCCCCAATATCTCAACGAAAATACAGCATGTTCATGCCGGGGCTCCCTCCGGTGGGAGGGGCAGCATGACGACTTTTCTTCAATCGCTGAATCGAAATGCGGAACGCTGGCTGTTGCTGGTGTTCTACGTGATGCTGGTGGGCACGATGTTCATCGAAGTCATTCGGCGCGAGGTGTTTTCCTATTCCTCGATCTGGGGCGAAGAGATCGTGCGTTACTCCTTCATCTATCTGGCCTGGATCGGCGCGGCCTCGGCGGTGAAGGAACGCGGTCACATCCGCATCGACGTGATCATGAATTACGTGCCGCACACCCTCAAGACGCTGCTGTACATCCTGGGCGACATCGTGATGTTTGTGGTGGCCTGCGTGGCGCTTTACTGGTCGTGGGAGGCCGTTCACGTCTCCTGGACGTTCGGCTCGGTCACCCACGGCCTGCGGATCAGCCAGGTGTTCTTCCTCTTTGCCGTGCCGTTCGGATTTGCCCTCGTCATCCTGAGGCTTGTTCAATCCTTCCTTCGTGATCTGTCAGACCTTCGAAACGGACGTCCCGTTTACGAGGGCGACAAGCTGTTTGACTGAGGGGGGCTGAACAATGCTTTGGCAAACGCTTCAACAGCAGACCGTTGAACTGGGCGCAGATTTCTACGTCCCGATCATCGTCTTCGTTATCCTGGTGGCCCTTGCGGTTCCGGTCTGGGCCTCTATCGGGTCCGCCGCGATCCTGATGCTGATGATGTCGGGCGCCCTGCCCCTGTCTTTGGTGGGCGAAAGCCTTTTTCACGGCATCGACCACTTCGCGCTGACGGCCGTGCCGCTCTTCATCCTGACCGGCGACGTGTTGGTCCGGACCGGGCTGTCGAAAAAATTCCTCGACGTGGCGGAGGCCATCACGTGTTGGGCCAAGGGCGGCTTCGGCTCGGCCACCGTATTGGTCTGTGGGATGTTCGCCGCCATCTCCGGTTCCGACGCGGCGGGTGCTGCCGCGGTTGGCCGGATGACCATCGACCGCCTGGTCGAATCCGGCTACCCGCGCCCCTATGCCTGCGCCCTTGTGGCTGCCGGTGCCTGTACCGGCATCCTTATCCCGCCGTCCATCGCCTATATCATCATCGGCCTCGTGCTTGGCGTGAACGTCTCGATCCTGTTTCTCGCTGCCGTGATTCCCGGCCTACTGGTGCTGCTGGCAATCCTGATCACCAACACCATCGTCAACCGTCGGCACGCTTACGAGGGGGGCGGGTTGATGAGTGTCGGCGAATGGGCCAGCAACCTGTGGCGCACGGTCCGATCGGGCTGGTACGCGTTTCTTGTGCCCGGCATCATCTTCTACGGCATCTTCTCAGGGCGCCTGACACCGACCGAGGCCGGTGCCGTGGCGGTGGTCACCTGTATCGTCATCGGCTTCATTATCGGCACGCTGAAGTTCAGTGATTTTCCGGCGATGCTGGTCAGCTCGGCCAAGGTGAATGGGGTGATCCTGCCGATCATCGCGTTCTCGCTGCCTCTGGCGCAGGCCCTGGCCATCCTCGGGGTGCCGCAGGGCTTTGTCGCCGCCGCCACCGGCGTGAGCGACGATCCACGGATCCTGATCCTGATGATGATCCTGATCCTGATTGCCGCTGGATGTGTGATGGAGACGACGCCGAACATCGTGATCCTGGCGCCGATCCTGTTCCCGTTGGCGCAGAATATCGGCATGAACGAGATCCAGTTCTGCGTGATGATGATCACTGCTCTCGGCGTCGGGTTCATCACGCCGCCGCTCGGGCTGAACCTGTTCGTCGTGTCAGGGATAACGGGGGAATCGATATTGAAGATTGCCGCCCGCGCCGTCCCGTTCGTTCTGTTCATGCTGATGGTGACGTTACTGATTGCTTATATCCCGGCGATTTCCACGGCGCTCCTGCCGGAGATCTACCAATAGGATGGCGGATGCTCTTAGGGCTTGGGCCACAGAGGGGGCCCGGTGGCCCCGTCCCACCCTCAACGCCTCGCCGAGCGATCCAAGCGGACCCGAATGCCCTTGCATCCGCGTGTCGTGATCGGCCTGACTGACCTCAAAGCGCGCGCATGAAAACCGGAGACTTGTAATGTATGACCACATCATCATCCCAATGGCGCTTGATCACGGGTTTGGACGAACCGCCATCGCGCTGGCGCACAAGCTGTTGAATGACGGCGGCAAGATCACTGCGTTGCACGTGCACGAAGCCCCGCAAGGATCGGTCAGTGCCTATCTTGACGAGGACACCGTGCGGGGAGCGTTCGAGGCCTCTCAGGCGCGGTTGAAGGTGCGCGTTGCCGACCACCCGGACGTGACCCCTATCGTGATCAAGGGCCATAGCGGCCGGACGATCATCGATTTCGCCGATGAACAGAAGGCGGATTGCATCATCATCGGGTCCCACAAACCGGGGTTGATCGACTATCTGCTTGGCTCAACCGCTGCGCGTGTTGTGCGGCATGCGCCCTGCGCGGTGCATGTGTTGCGGGATGCGGACTAGGCTCGACCCGCACCCACGAATTGAATCACAACCGGGCCAATGCGCTACTATCCGCCCTACAGATCGAGCTCGATCACGCCGCCCGGCTCCCGCGCCCGGGATTGGCAGGTGATGATCTGGGTGGCCCGTTGTGACTTGGATAGCACGAAATCGCGGTGTTCGACGTCGCCGGAGACCAGTCCGCATTTGCAGACGCCGCAGATTCCGTCGGAGCATTTCAGATCCACCGGGATGCCGTTCTCGATCAACACATCGGCGGCGGATTTGTCTTCGGGCACGCTGAATGCGCGGCCCGACCTCGCCAATTTGATCGTGAATGGGTGGTTCTCGTAATCCGGTACATCGGGGACCGAGAAGTATTCCAGATGCCGGTTATCCTCCGGGAACCCCGCCACCTCCGCGGCCTCCATCACTGCGGCCATGTAGGGCTCCGCCCCGCAGGTATAGACGTGCGCGCCGTCTTGATATGCCAGGATGTCTGCCAATTGCGCACGAGTCCCCTCGGAGGAGACATGCACAACCACCTTGTCGGCCCAGGGCATCGCTCTGAGATCATTCAGATACCCCATCGTCGCCCGCATCCGCCCGGAATAGTGCATCGCAAACGGCTTGCCCAAGGCATGCAGCCGATGCGCCATGGCGATCATCGGAGTGATCCCGATCCCGCCCCCCATCAGGTAAGTCATTGGCGCATCTTCATGGAGCGGAAAGTGATTGATCGGCTTGGAGATAAAGACCTTGCGGCCCTCGTTGAAGATCCGATGCAAGAGCGCCGATCCGCCGCGCCCCTGAGCTTCCCGCAATACGCCGATCTGGTAGGTCGAGCGGTCCGCCGGGTCGCCTGACATCGAATATTGGCGCAGGAATTCCGGCGCCACGACGATGTCAAGATGGGCGCCCGCCTCCCATGCCGGCAGGTCAGACCCATCAAGGCTCCGGAATTCATAGATGGTGATGTCCTCCGCCGTCTGTTCTGCCTTGGTGATCTGTACCCGCAGAACCGGGCTCTCATCGTAATCGCGCGTCTTGTGGACCGGATTTTCCCCTCGCGCCGCGCGGGCCTTGTATTCCTCGGCGGTGATCATAGCCTGATAAGCCTCAATCCCGGCCTCGCGATCCATGATGTAGGGGTAGGGATAGGGATGCGGGACCAGCGGCGCGGGATAGACGGCCAGCGTCTGATCCTCGTATTTCAGGTCCAGATCCTTTTGCAGCCCGCGCGCGTTCACCGGCTTGTCCGTAGGGCGATAGCCGCCATCCGCATCCAGCTCCAGATCCCACCACCATTTCTTGACCGGGTTCAGATCGCCCCGGTTCAGCATGTCGTCGAGCTTGGCCAGAGCCGGGGCAGAGGATGGCACGTTCATCGCAGTCCAGCGGAACACCGCATCCCCCAGCACCCCTTCCAGGTTCCAAGGGCAGGTCTTCATACAGCGCCCGCACATCGCTCCGCCCTGCGTCGTGATCCGGTAGGTGGCGCATTTCTGGCTGTCGGATTTCCAGATCTCGTAGCCGTTGAACATCAGTTTCGGCCCGGCGGTGATGGCACCCGATGGGCATTCGCGGGCACATTTCTTGCACGCCTCGCAGAAGCTTTGGAGGCCGAAATCGATCGGCTTGTCATGCTCCATCGGCAGGTCGGTGGTGACCGCTCCGGATTTCAGGCGTGGTCCGAGATAGGGGTTCAGGATCACCTCACCGATGCGGCTGACCTCGCCCAGACCGGACAGGAGCAGAAGCGGCGGTTGCAACACCTCGCCATCCATCACGGAATGGGCCTTGGCCTTGTAGCCCAGGTTGCGCAATTGCCGGGCCACGACCCCACCCAGCAGCGAAAACCGCAGGTAGGCGCGCATGGATTGGGCGACGCTGATCCAGTCGTCGCCCGACGCACCCTCCATCGTGTCAAAGCCCTGATCGATGATCATGCTGATCGCATGGTCATGGGGCGGATCGATAGGCTCGCCGGCGGCATCATGGGAGTACCACGTCCAGTCCGGGCACCGGCTGAGCCCCACCGCATCGACGCCCAGGAAGTAGCTGGTCGCCTTCACCAACTCCGCCGCCTCTTGCGGTGACAGCGGGACCTTTTCCGCCGCGGGCTCGCCATCTTGCAAAAGAACGAACGCCCCCAAAGCCCGCCGCTGCGCTGAAGACGGCGCGGCCTTGCGGACGTAGTAACCGCCTTTGGCCCCATCCTGGAGCGGTTTGCCCATATCGCCGAATTGCGCCCGCGCGAACATGTCGGTCCGTTTCGGCACACGGGGCACGCGCGCCTCGTCGATATAGGTGGTGGGATCATCGACGCGTTTGAGCTTCTCGAACGGATGGGCGCCATCCATGAAACGTCGAGTGGCAAAGGGCGGCACGGCGCTTTGCGGGACGGATCCCGGGGCCAGCGGCTGATCCGGCGCGACGGCAAAGGTGGTCGTGATGGCCGCAATGCCGAAATTGGGCCCGATGAACGGCGCCGACGGCGTCCCCCCATCCGCCGCGATTGCAAGACCGGAGGCTACGGCCAGCCGGTTCAGATCCACATCCGACGAACTGGCAGTATGGGCGCGGGCGTCGTGGCCCAGAATTCGCAGATAGTTGGCGATCACCACCGCCGTCTCGGCCGCCAATAGGCAGGAGCGGTGGGGCAGCGCATCCATGATCCAATCGGTCCCCGGCTCATCCGCCTTGGGCGCACGGGGATGCTCATAGAGGAAGACAATCGCATGGGTGTGCCCTTCGATCGTGCTTGGCGGTGCCTCCATCGATTCCTTGAGGTCCGCCATGATCAGGTCGATGCCCGAGGCCAGCGTCTTGGTCTGGCGCGTGCGCAGATCCTCGGCCAGCCGCGCGATATCCGGGTTCAGGTAGGGCTGATCCAGCAGCGCTGCATCGGGCAAAAGGCAGGTGCCAACCATCGACGCATCGGCAAAGTATCCAAATGATTTCAGGTGATTGGAACGCTCTGTTAATCCTGTTGGCGCCTCGGCTTGCACCTTGTTCACCAACCCATCGCGGATGGCATCCAGCATCGCTTGATGATCTCGCATCGCATTCACGATCGACTGGGGGCGATTGTCATGGGCGAAGGATAATTGCTGAAACGGCGACACCGCATCCAGGTTCGCATCCGCGTGCCGTTTCAGGGTTTCAAGACGGTAGGAGCCCAGATGAACGGGACGGCTTTTCTCGGAAAAAACGCGCAGCCCCATGTCATCTCCCTATTCTGAACGTCCAACCGCCCTGTCCCCGCGGCATGATCTGCTTCACTTGAGGGAGAAACGACACGGGGATCAACCCCGCCTGTAACTTCCTCCGCCCACCCTGTCAGACGTCCCGCGAGATATAGATGTTCGCCAGAACAATCAGCGCGGCACCAAGAACCAAAGGCCAGCCGGGCACTTCTGCAAAGAAGAAGAAGCCCGATGCCGTCGACAGGATGATCGACAGGTACGACACCGCCCCAAGCACGCCCGCATCCCCCAGCCAATGGGCGCGCAGAAAGCAGAATTGTGCCATCTGAGCGCAGAGCCCGACCAGAAGCAGGATGGGCCAGTGCTCGGCCGCGACCGGTACCCAAGCCGCCCAGGCCAGAGGTGCCATCAGCACCGCGATACCGAGCGTGTAGAACAGCATCATCACAACCTCAGGCGTGCCTTTGAGCCGCCGCGTCAGGATGATCGCCAACGTGCCCGTCGTCACCGAAAGGCAAAGTCCGGCAAGGCCCCACCCGATTTCGAGCTGAGCCGGGGCCGCCGCGATCACCGCGCCGAGCAGAGCAACAACCGCCCCGCGCCAGCGATGCGGGCTGACCCGTTCACTCAGCAAGAGCGCTGCCAGGACCATCAGAAGGACCGGGCGCGTGAAGTTAATGGCTGAAAACATCGCAAACGGCACGCGCGCGATGGCAAAGAACGACGCGATCAGAGTGATCGCCGATAGACAAACCCGCAGCATATGCAGGCCCATATGCGCCACGCCGGACAACCGCGCCCGCTCGCGCCAGACCCACGGCAGGATCACGACAAGCCCAACGCAGACCCGAAGAAACACAATCTGTGCCGCCGGATACTCGGCGCCCATTGCCTTCACGATGCTGAGCGCCCAGATATTGAGCGACATGTCGGCGATCAGCCAACCCGCCCCACGCAAGTTCTCGGACCGGGTCGCAAGAGGTGCGCTCATCCCCGGCTGCGGGGCGTCAGCAGGTTCGCCATCAACCGATACGCCCCCGGCACCAATTGCCCCATCTGGTAATGCAGGTTCAGCGCCACATGGACATGGCGGCCCGCCCCGATTTCACCCACCAGAAGCGCACCATCAAGCGGTTGTTCCTCGGGGTCGGCCATCCGCAGGAGCGCCTGATAGCGATCATCCCATGACTTCGCGAAATAAAGGCCGCGCTCCTTATGCCAGCCGTTCCAATCCTCCGGCGTGATTGCGTTGGGCCCCTGCAGCATTGGGTGATTGTCCTCCAACACCGTCACCTCGGCCTCCGCGTCGGTGACCCGCCAACGCAGGGACGGCTGGCCGATCTCAATCCTCGCGGGCGGCGTCGTGTCCGGGTCCCAATCGTCCCACGGACGGTGATAGAGCGTCACAAGCGTGCCACCGGCCTCAACCCACGCGTTCAGCGCGCCGACGACGGTTTTGAGCGCCGGGCGGAAGCGATAGGCGAATACGCCGACCAGCACGGCATCGAAGCCGTCGAACGGGTCGGCACCGGAAAGGGCCTCATCCTCCAGATCCGTGACGTCGAGACCGGCCGCTCGCAGCCATTCTGCTGCCCGGTCATTGCCCGCGCCGACATAGGCGATCCGCGCTTCGGGCAGCACCACATGGGCCAAGCGCACCGTCACCACGGCGGGGCTGTGGTTCATGCGCAGGGGCATGTGTGGCTGGTCGATGATACGCACAGAATGGGCCGGCGCTCGCTCAATGGTCAGCGGTAAGGTGTGGAGCCCTCCTATCGCATCTTCGGGCACTTGAAGCGTGACGGTCCGGCCCGACCAGTCTTGCGTCCATCCGGCCGGTAGCGCAAAGCGCGCCTGCCCCGGCGATCCCGCGCCAAGGGACAGTGTGATCGTCCGGTCGGGCAACGCAAGGTTCAGGAACTTCGCGCTTTCCGAAAGCTGCGCCCGGGGGCTCGGCAGGATCAAAAGCGGGCGCTCCAACGGCACGTGGGATTGGGTCGCGACATCATCCGCGGCCACAGTCACGCGCAAAGCAGGGACGCGGGGCATCAAGGGGTCGTAGTGATCGGGATAGGGGTCGGTCGGAGCGGCGTCGCGCTCGGCCGTCAAGCGACCATCGGTCTGGCGCAGTCCGGGTCCAGGGGTCAGGGCCACGTCAACCTGAACGCCATGAGGCGCGTTCACCTCCGTCAACACCTCCACCGTCTCACTGGCGGAGATAATATGTTTGGCCGGCCGCGCGCGCGCATCGACCCCCGCCACAAGACGGATCAAGCGGGCCAATTGAGCCAGCTTGCGGTCGATCCGATGGGCGTGTTCGGGTGCGGTATCCGCCGCGCGTAGGGCGATTACCGCCCGCGTGGCTGCCGCTCGCATCCCGTCCATATCCGGGAAGACGGCAAAGATTGCCTCGATCTCAGCCTCGGCTTCGCGCAACCCCAAATCACCCAGCGTACGCGGCAAGTTGTCATCCACCGCACCGCGATCCTCCCCCACAGCAGACCAAGCCAGATGCAGCGGCCAGTCCCGCTCTTGCCCCGCCGCTACCCAATGGCCCATGCCCTGCGTGCGATGAAACTGCCGCGACCATTGGCCGATCCGCTCATATGACATCCCCAGCATCGGATCACCGCCCTTGGCCTCCACCACCAGCGTTGCGGGAGGCGGCGGCACTTCATCATCATAGGCGCCCCCGGCCCCCGAAAATGCGGGCAAATATAGCTTCGACACTTGCCACGCTGGCAAATCACAACTTGGGTAATCCGGGTCCGCCGCCAGCGCGATCACGTCGTGGGCGGCCTCCGTCATGGCCCGGTGATGGCCGTGCTGGCCGGGAACATCGAGGAAGGTGGGGCAGATGATATCGGGCCGGTCCCGGCGAATGATTTCGACGAACCGCGCCATCAGACGTTCTCTGCCCCAGATCCCCATCGTCTCCATCCCCGATTTCGAGAACCGGAAATCGGTGATGGTGTCATCGGCTGTCTGCCCATGCCAGTAGAGCCGCATATCAAGCACGTCTGCCGCGGCCTCCATTTCCGCCGTGCGCAGCGTGCCCAGGTCTGCCCCGCTTTCGGTGCCGATATCATTCTGACCGCCCTCACCGCGGGTGGAGCACGCATAGGACAGGTTGATCCCGTCGCGCAGCCAGAGGGCAGCCAGCATCGCGGAGGTTTCATCATCCGGATGGGCGCCGGTATTCATGAAAGTCACAACCGATCTCAGCCCGGCCATGGCGCGCCAGACACGTGCGATCAGGGGATCGTGCGCCTCGGCGAGAATACGGGCTTGGGTCTCATTGGGCATGACAAACGGTCCTAGATGGCGGCGACAAGACGGGGCGACAAGGCGGTGTTGATCACAAGGGCCGCGGCCCCCAGCGTGGCGGCCCGGCGGCCCGCACCGCCCGCGATCAGCCGGGGATAAGCGCGATCCGGGCGGTGGGCGACGGATTGATCCGGCAGGTGCGTCCGCGCGACAAGCTCGTCCAGGATCGGTTGCGGCATCGCGCCGGTCAGCACGATGGCTTCGGGATCCATGAGATTTTCCAACACCTGCACCGCATGGCTCAGGCCCGCGCGCGCGCCGTCAAGCCAGGCCTCATAGGCCGGGGGCCGCGCCAGATGCAGCGCGGCGAGATCATCGACCGTATCGGCCCGGATGCCATCGGCCTTGAGCGCGCGCACCAGGGCCACGCGGCTGGCCACATCCTCCAGGCGGCACGGGCCGTCCGGGCCGGGCACCGGTATGTGCCCGATCTCGCCAGCATTTCCGAACGCCCCGCCGTAGATCGACCCGTCGGCCACCAGCCCAAGGCCCAGACCGGCCCCGAAATAGAGGCAGGCGAAGGTGCCGAGCCCCTGTGCCGCACCCAGAACGCGCTCCGCCATTGCGGCCGCGTTGGCGTCGTTTTCGACGCTGACCGGCAGGCCCAGCGCCGCCTGAAGGGCCGGTTCCGGCGCCACGTCTGCCCATCCCGGCAATTCGGTGCCCCGCCCCGACAGGCCGGTCGGTCCGATCGGGCCCGGCATGACGACGCCCGCGCCGATGACCCGCGCCTTGGTGGCGCCCTGCCCGCGCGCGGGCAACGATGCGACAACCGGCAGCACGTCCTCCGGCGTGGCGCAGACGAGCGCAATCCGTTCGGTATGGAGCACCTGCCCGCCCAGATCGATCCATGCGGCCAAAACGGCATCGGGCCGGATCTCGACGCCCAGGGCGACACCGGCATCGCTGCGGATCGCGTAGGTGACAGCCGGTTGGCCGCGCTGACCCATCCGCCGTCCGGTCTCATAGACCCAGCCGTCTTGCAGTAGATCGGCGATGATATTGCTGACGGCTTGGGTGCTGAGGCCCGAGGCCCGCGCGATCTCGGCGCGCCCGGCCTCACCCTCGCGTCGGATATGGCCAAGGACCAGCCCCCGGTTATAGGCGCGGCTGCGCTCGGCGTTCGATCCGGGGGTTGGAGAAACGGTGACCATACACCCGATTAACTCAACTCACTTGATAGCTCAACGTGGCTGAGTTAGCGTCGCCTCCAGAGCCCCACGCAAACGACAAATCCGGGCCACCCCAACGACATGGACATCAGGGAGCACACCCATGAAAATGAATATCCGCACGGCGCTTGCCGCCCTTGCCACCTCCGCCGCCGCGCTCGGCGCATCGGGCGCCGCTGCCCAGGAGGTGACGATCGAGTATTGGCAGTATTTCTTTGAGGCGCGCGTCAATGCGATGGACCAGCTGATCGAGAATTTCGAGGCCGCCAATCCGAATATCAACGTGGAAATGACGCACTTTCCCTATGCCGATTACCGCACACGGACGGCCGTGGCGGTGCCCGCGGGGGAAGGCCCGGACATCGTGCAGCTCTTTTACGGCTGGCTGAATGATTACATCGATGCGGAGTTGATCCAGCCCCTGCCCGCCGACCGATTCTCGCCTGAAATGGTCGAATCCGAGTTCTTCCCGATGGTTCAGGCAATGGAACGCGACGGCCAGTATTTTGCCCTGCCCACGGCCGTGCGTTCACTGGCGCTCTTCTACAACCAGCGCCTTCTGGATGCGGCCGGTGTTGAAGTTCCCACCACGCTTGATGAGCTTGTTGCCGCCGCCGCGGCGACAACGGAGCGTGATGGCGCGGGCAATATCACGCAAGTGGGCCTGACCACCGGCATGACCGCGCAGGATCACCACTGGTTCCGCGAGGTCCTGATCCGCCAGATGGGCGGCGAGCCCTATACCGACGGCTATCGCAACGTGAATTACGACAACGAGGCCGGGCGCGCAGCACTCGATTTCTACCTCGGGCTCGAGGAACAGGGCGTGACGCAGTCGGGCTTCATGGATGAGCCGCAGGCCGCCTTCCGCGGCAACCGCGCGGCGTTCCATATCGATGGCTCGTTCCGTATCGGCGCGCTTAACGACAGCCGGGGCCTTGATTGGGGTGTGACGGAACTGCCCGCCGGACCCGATGGCACCCGGTCGAACTACTCCTCCTATTGGGTGAATGCGATCACCTCCTCCGCCGAAGGGGCGGAATACGATGCCGCGGTGCTGTTCATGGAATATCTCACATCGCCCGAGGCGATGCAGATCTGGCTCGACGTTGTGGGTGAATTGCCCGCCCGCGCCGAGGTTGGGATGACCGAAGAGAATGCCAACGACGAGGTCTTCGGCCCCTTCATCCGTGGCCTGGAATACGCCAACACCACGATCTTCGCCGATGAAAGTGCGCAGCGTCAGGTGCTGGTGGACATGATCGAACGGGTGCAGCTGCAGGATATGGACCCCGGCGAAAGCCTCTCCATCGCGGCTGAAGCCGAACAAGCGATCCTCGACGATTACTACGGCGAGTGATCTGAGTGTCGCCGGGCCGGGCGCATAAGCCCCGGCCCGGCACATATGTCTGAACAGGTAGGGCCCCGCGCCGATGGCGAGCAATCCGTCCATTCACGACACGACCCCGCAGGCCACGCAGCCTCCCGTTGCCCAGGGCGGGTTCTATAGCCGGCTGAGCATCAATCAGAAGCGCACGCTCTGGGCATGGGCCTTCTTGGCAGTCCCGATCCTGTTCTACGTCGTGATACGCTTCTACCCCACTGGCAACGCCATGGTTCTGTCGTTCCAGGAATGGAACCTTCTGGGTGACCGCACGTGGAATGGCGTCGACAATTACATCACGCTGTTCAGTGATCCGGTCTTCTGGCAGGTCTTCCGCAACACCTTCGCCTATCTGCTGATCGGCACGCCCGTCAGCCTCGTGATCTCCTTCATCATCGCCTACCACCTCGATCAAGTCCGCTTCATGCATGGCACGATCCGGGCGCTCTATTTCGTGCCTTTCATGACATCCGCCGTGGCCATGGCCTGGGTCTGGCGCTGGTTCTATCAGGACGTGCCCATCGGCCTGTTCAACAACATGCTGGCGTCGGTCGGCATTGCGCAGATCGATTTCCTTGACAGCACAACCAACGCCCTGCCCTCCATCCTTGCGCCCGCCATCTGGGCCGGCCTCGGCTTCCAGATCATCATCTTCATGGCGGGCCTGCGCGCCATCCCTCGTACGTTCTACGAGGCCGCGAAGATCGACGGGGTTTCCACCTGGACAGTTCTGTGGGAGATCACGCTGCCCCTCCTGCGCCCCACCATCGTGTTCATCGTCGTGCTGTCCTCCATCGGGTTCCTGCGCATCTTCGATCACGTCTTCAACATGACCACCGCCAATCCCGGCGGGCCGCTCAACTCCACCAAACCGCTGGTCCTGATGATCTATCAAACCGCGTTTGACAGCTTCGATATGGGCTATGCCGCCGCGCAAACCGTGGTGCTTTTTGTGATCCTGCTGATCGTCAGCCTGATCCAGCTTCGTATCCTGAAGGACCGCTGATATGGCCGCGACCGATGATCTTGCCGTCCGCGCCTCCTCCGACGCGCTACTGAAGGCTTCGGCCCCACCCAAGAAGCGCAACATGGCGCAGTTCATCCGCTGGGTGCTGTTGTTTGCGGGCGGCATCGTGATGGTCATGCCATTGGCCTACATGATCTCCACCTCGATGAAATGGCCGTGGGAAGTCTACAATCTCGGGCTGATCCCCGAAGAGCCCACGCTCGAAAACTACACCTATGTGCTTGAGGACGGGCGCTTTTTCGGCTGGTTCATCAATTCGCTGGTGATCGCCACGATCACCACGCTCTCCGCCCTCTTCTTCGATAGCCTCGTGGGCTACACACTGTGCAAATTCAAGTTCCGGGGCCGCTACATCGTCTTCATCGCGATCCTGTCGACGCTTATGATCCCCACCGAAATGCTGGTGATCCCGTGGTACATGATGAGCCAGAGCTTCGGCTGGCTGGACAGCTATTGGGGCATCATGTTCCCCGGCCTGATGACCGCCTTCGGCGTGTTCCTGATGAAACAATTCTTCGAAACCGTCCCCGATGATTTCCTTGAAGCCGCACGCATCGATGGCCTGAACGAGTTTCAGATCTGGTGGCAGGTTGCCATGCCTATGGTCAGGCCTGCATTGGCCGCTTTGGCGATCTTCATCTTCCTGGGGAATTGGACCGCGTTCCTCTGGCCGCTGATCGTGACAACGTCGCCGGACCTCTACACCCTGCCCGTAGGGCTCTCGTCCTTCGGGGATGAGGCTGACGTCGCATGGGAATTGATCATGACCGGTGCCGCAATCTCCACGCTGCCCACGCTGATCTTCTTCCTGATCTTCCAACGCTTCATAATCCGCGGCGTCGTCATGGCGGGATTGAAGGGATGAGCGCACTGGTCCGCGGTGCACGGCTGGATCACGTGCACCTGTGCGTGACAGACCGTCCGCGGTCCGTGGCCTGGTATGGGCGTGTGCTTGACCTTCATGTTCTGGGCCAAGACCATGACGAGGTTACATCAAATCACCCGGTGTTTCTTGCCCCCGCGTCGCAGCCCACGCACCATTGTCTGTCGCTGTTCGTCGGGGACCCGGCAAACGGCGGCGACCGGAACGTCGCCTTTGCGGTCGATGCGGACGCATTTCTGGAATTCGCGCGAAGCTTGCCGGATGCAGATGTCCGCGCGCAGGATCAGACGCCGCTGACGGCTGCGCATGTGAACGATTACGGCCTTGCGATGACCTTCGATTTCCTCGATCCAGATGGCAATGAACTTGAGGTGGTGACGTACGACACCGGCCCGATCCGGGACGGTCTGCGCGAATGACCGATACCTCCACCTTCCCCGATCCCACCTACCGGGACACCGTTCTCGCGCCCTTGTTCGAGGGTGTGAAGGCGCATTTCGCCGACCACATGGACGCCATCAACCGGGCGCATCTTGTGATGTTGGTGGAGACCGACATCCTGAGCGCGACAGACGGCAAGGCCATCGCACAGACGCTTGATCGCATTGCCGACGAAACCGACCGCGACGCGCAGAGCTATACCGGGGAGCATGAGGATTGGTTCTTTCTCGTGGAGGCCGAACTCAAAGCCCGCCTTGGGGATCTGGGCGGGGCGCTGCACACGGCGCGGAGCCGCAATGACATGGACCACACCATGTTCAAGATGGCCCTGCGAGATCGTGCGGAGGATGCGCTGAACCGCATGAACATCCTCGCGCAAGCCCTTCTGGAAAAAGCTAAAACTGAACGTGACACGCTGATTGTGGCCTACACCCATGGTCAGCCCGCGCAACCCTCCACCTTCGGCCACTACCTCGCCGCCATGCTGGAAGTTCTGCTGGCCGACACCAGGCGGCTTGAAGCGGCCATTGCGCCGCTCGACCTCTGCCCCATGGGCGCCGCCGCAATCACCACCTCCGGCTTTCCCATCAACCGCGAACGCATGGCGGAGCTGCTCGGGTTCGAGGCCCCGCGCATCAACGCATATGGCTGTATCGCGTCCGTCGATTACGTGACCGGCCTCTATTCCGCGCTGAAACTCCCGATGCTTCATCTGGGGCGCGTGGTGCAGGATATGGCGTTTTGGTCGGCGTTCGAGGTCGGGCAACTCTACGTGCCGCGCAGTCTGGTGCAGATTTCGTCGATCATGCCGCAAAAGCGCAACCCGGTGCCGATCGAACACCTGCGCCACCTCGCGTCGGTTGCCGCGGGGCGGTGCGATACGGTGGTGAACACGATGCACAACACGCCGTTCACCGACATGAACGACAGCGAAGGTGAAGTGCAACAGGCAGGCTATGGCGCCTTTGATCATGCCGCCCGCGTGTTCGACCTGCTGACAGCCTTCCTGCCCGCCTGCTCAATCAATGCCGAGCGTGTGGCCCGCACGACCGACGCGGCCTGCATCACCATCACAGAGCTGGCCGATACATTGGTGCGCGACGAGGGACTGAGCTTCCGCCAAGCCCATGACGTGGCCGCCACCACCGCGCGCGCGGTCATCGCCAAAGGTGCGCCGCTGGGTCAGGGTTACGATGCCTTTGCCAAGGCCTTCGCCGCAGCCAGCGGGCGCGAGACCTCACTCGATCAGACAGCATTCGCCGCCGCCGTCGGTGCCCGCAGCTTCGTGACCCGCCGCGACCGGACGGGCGGCCCGGCCCCCGCCGCCTTGCATGCGGCCTTTGCCATCTATTCCGAAACGCTTGAAGCGCTGACATCCGCGCAATCCGAGCGCCTGTCGCGCCGCGCCGGCGCCGATGCCCGCCTGCGCACCGCATTCGAAGACCTGAAAGGCCAAACATGACCAATCTGATCCTGCGCGACCTTGTCAAACGCTACGGCGATACCGAGGTGCTGCATTCGATCAACCTGACCGTGGATGAGGGCGAGTTTGTCGTGCTGGTCGGCCCGTCCGGCTGCGGCAAATCCACGACCTTGCGGATGATCGCAGGGCTGGAGGAGATCACGGAGGGGACAATCGAGATCGGCGGGCGCGTGGTCAACAATCTGGAGCCCAAGGAACGCAACATCGCCATGGTATTCCAGAATTACGCGATCTACCCCCACATGTCAGTGCGCCGGAATATCGGCTTCGGCCTGAAAACCGCGAAGCTGACGAAGGAGGAGAAGAACGCCCGCATCGACGAGGTGGCAGGCATTCTCGGTATGACCGACCTGTTGGAACGCAAACCCGCACAGCTCTCCGGCGGTCAGCGTCAGCGGGTCGCCATCGGGCGCGCCATGGTGCGGGACCCGGCAGTGTTCCTCTTCGATGAACCGCTCTCGAACCTCGATGCGCAGCTTCGCACGCAAATGCGTTTGGAAATCAAGAAGTTACATACCCGCGTAGGTAAGATGATGATCTTCGTGACCCATGATCAGGTGGAGGCGATGACGCTGGCCGACCGGATCGTGATCATGAAAGACGGCTACATTCAGCAGATCGGTACACCCGCCGAGGTCTACCACGCACCCGCCAATACCTTCGTCGCGCAATTCATCGGCGCGCCTGCGATGAACCTGATGGAGGCACAGGGCACGGGCCATGGCGTCAAGCTTTGGAATGGCGCGGAGATTTCCGTCCCGGGCCTAGCGATCCCGGCAGGTCGCTCCGTGACGTTTGGCATAAGGCCAGAGGATCTGAAATCTGACGCGAGCGGTGTATTGAATGGAACCGTTACGGTTGCCGAACCTCTTGGTTCCGAAACGCTGGTCTATGTCGATGTCGACGGGCAGGAAATCAACGCCACGGCGCCGGGCCGCACGCCCCCCAAAGCGGGGGACAAGATCAGCCTGTCGCTCTCCGGCGACGACGCGCATTTGTTCGACACGGCAAGCGGACAATCTCTTCGGCTGTCCTAACCCGCCGCGTCCGCCCAATCCTTGAAGGATTGCACCAGAAGCGCCGCGAAAGGGGCAACCTTCTCGATGTGCTCCGGCGCGTAGTGGCCCTCGCCATGCAACAGGTTCACGGTGCCGATCACACGCGGGCCGCCCGGCGCATCCTCTTCGACAACGGGCATATTCAGGCACGACGCGCAGCCCAGTTCAGCGATCAAGGCGTGGTCGAAAAACGCCCCTTCGATATCTGCCGCATTGTAGGCGATCCAGGGCTGGCGATCCTGCAGTACGATCTTGCCCCAGGCCGTCATATCCCCCAACGGTTTGCGTCCACCCACCGGGTATTCCGCTGGATGCGACGTATAGATTCGCGCGGCCTCCCCCCGCCCATGGTCAATCGCCGTCAGCGTGAAGAGCTTGTGGCCGACGATCTGATCAAGTGCGCTTTGGATGGCGGGATAGAGATCCGCCGCATCGCGGGTTTGCGCAAGAAGGTCCGTATCGCTCATGTGTCTTTCCGCTTCAAAAATGGGCCCGGTGGCGTTTCCGGCAACAGCCCCCGCGGGCGTAACTGCATGATGGCGATCAAAGCCACACCAATCACGATCTCTCGCAAGGCGGCCTTTTCTACCCCGCCCAGGACGGAGACCCAGCCCTCCAGAAATCGGCTGCCCTCAAGCACGGCCACGACCGCAATGGCGCCGACAACCGCTCCGGTGGAATTGCCGGTGCCCCCGGCGGTGAGCGCCAGGAAGATGTAGATCGTGATCAGCGGCCGGAAAATGTCGGGCGCGATGTAGCTGGTGTAGTGGGCATAAAACGCCCCCGCGAGGCCGAGGATCGCCGCGCCAAGGGCGAAGGCCTGCACCTTGAAGCGCGTGATCGGCTTGCCCGCCACGGCGGCGGCGGTGTCATCATCGCGGATCGCCCGGAGCGCCCTGCCCCAGGGGCTGCGCCTGAGCCGCTCGGTCATGGCCCAGACGATGAGCACCGCGAGGGTCACGAGCGCGCAACTGAGCATGTTGAACTGGAACGGCGAGAGCTCCGCGCGCCACGGGCCCGGAATGCCGGAAATGCCATCCGACCCATTGGTCATCCAGATCTCATTGGCCGCGATGAGGCGGATGAGTTCGGAAAACCCCAGGGTGACAATGGCAAGATAGTCCCCCCGGAGCCTGAGCGTCAGCCGACAGAGCAGACCGCCCGCCAGCGCCGCCAGCCCCGCGGCCAAAGCCAGCCCGATGGGGATGGGCAGCGCGCCCGCGCCCGTGGCCAAGGCCGAGGCATAGGCGCCGAGGGCAAAGAACCCGGCCATGCCAAGGTTGATCATGCCGCCCATGCCCCAGATCACGTTGATCCCGAGGGCCAGCAGCGCGTAAATGCCCGCGAAGGTTGCGACGGAAAACAGCCAGCTCAGCATCAATACGCCCTTTCACCCAGAAGCCCGCGCGGCCGGAAGGTCAGCACCAGAACGATGGCAAAGAAGCCAACGGCGGATTTGTAGGCGGGCTCCAGCACCAGCGCCGACATCTCCTCCCCGATCCCGACGATCATCGCGCCGAGAACCGCGCCGGGGATGGAGCCGAGGCCGCCCACCACGGCGGCGGCGAAAATCGGCAGGATGAAGCGAAACCCGGTGAGCGGATCTATGGAGGTGCCAAGGCCAAAGAGCATCCCGCCCACACCGACAAGCCCCATGCCGACAAAGGCCACGACACGGCCCACCATCACCGCATCGATCCCCTTGAGATCCGCCAGCCCCGGATTGTCGGCGACGGCCCGCATCGCCTTGCCCATCCGGGTGAATTTCAGCGCAGCGAAGACGGCAATCATGATCACCACGGCCAGCGCCATGTTTTCAAGCTGTTGCGGGTTCACCCGGATGTCGCCAAAGCGGATGTCCCGCACCAGCGGCAGGTCATATCCGCGCAAATCGTTGCCAAAGAAGAACCGCACGATGTTCTCCAACACGATGGTGAGCGCAATCGAGGCGATGGCCGTGGTCAGCGCCCCATATTTTCGGAGCGGTTTCAGCGCGATCTCATCACTCACCAGGCCCACAAGACCCGCGATCAGGAAGGCGAACATCAGCGAAGGGATCGCGGGGAGCCCGAAAGTCACATTGGCCACGAACCCCGCAAACGCCCCTACGGTGGCGTGGCTGGCCACGGCGAAATTCGGGAACCGAAGCACCGCGAAAATAGCGGTGAAGCCAATCGCGGGCACCGCCAGAAGCGCGCCGGTGATGATCCCGTTCACCAGAAATTGCGGCAGAAGGTCGAGCATGTGGCAGGTTGGCCTTGGGTTGGGGAAAGGCCGGGGCCCGGTAGGAGGCCCCGGCGGATTATTTTACGGATTGCAGTGGGTTAGACCCGTTCAAAGTCCGAAGGCGACCCGCCGGAGATCTGCCGGAACAGGAACTGCGTGCCAGTGATGTCGCCGATATCGTCGAAGTCACACGGGCCCGACGCGCCGGAATAGTTCACCGACCCACCGCCTGCGAGCGCTTCAAGCCCGGCAATCGCGTCGGAGACGGCATCCCCCTCTCCCTGGCTGATCGAGCGCAGCGCGTCGCGGATCGCCGCGCCGCTTGCATCACCCGCCGCGGCCGCCGCAAGAACCGCCATATTGGCGTGGTCATAGGTTTGCGCAGAATAGGGGTCGACCTCCTCCACACCCAGCGAGGCCTGCACATTGGCATAAGCGGAACTGCCCACATCCGGTGCGCCTTCCCAGGTGAAGACCCCTTCTGTGACCTCGGCGGGCAATGCCTCCAGCACGGTTGGATTGACCGCATAGGCCGGACCGATGATCCGGCCCTCATAGCCCGCCTGCCAGATGTCGCGCAGCACCACGGTGCTGTCAGCCGCATAACCGCCCAACATGATGAAATCGGGGTTGGAGCGCAGGATCGTGTCGACCTCGGAGCGATACGTGCTCTTGTCGGCCTCGTAGATCAGGCTTTCCATACCGATCCCGGCACCTTCGGCCTGCCCCGCGAGAATATCGATCGAGGATTGGGCAAACGGCGTCTGCGGCCCGATCCAGGCCATGCCGGCGGAGTCCTGGCGCAACATGAAATCCCCGGCGACTTCGATCTGCAGCACCGAGTTCGGCTGCGTGCGCGCGATATAGCCCATATGGGGCAACTGCGTGATGCTGTCGGCGCCGGAGACGGTGAACAGCATCACCCCGTTTTCCCAGCAGAGCGGCGCGACCGCTGTCGTGATCGAAGATGCCCATGTGCCGATCACAACCGACACACCGTCCACGTCGATCAGCTTGCGCACCGCGCGCACGGCGGCTTCCGGGTTGGTCTGCGTGTCTTCAGAGACCAGATCAATCTCCTGGCCCAGAAGGCCGCCCGCCTCGTTCACGGCGGTAAAGACGTTGGCGGCCGCGTCGCGCATGGACGGGCCGTATGTGCCGCCGACACCAGTCAGCGGCGTCAACGTGCCAAAGGTGATCGGCGCGGATTGCGCGCGCAGGATCGCCGGTGTCGCCAGAAGGGCCGTCGCCCCCAGCATCACGCTCCGCCGTGTCGGCGCGAATAGGTTCTTAAAGTCAGTCATTGGTCACTTCTCCCATTTTATCCACCAAGAAAGGCCTTGCGGACATCAGGGTCCGCGGCCAGATCCGCTGCGTTTCCGCTTATGTGATTGGCGCCCGCCGCAAGGATGTAGCCGCGTTCCGCCAGCCCCAGCGCGTCCAGCGCGTTTTGCTCCACCAGCACCACCGCGACGCCCTGGTCGCGGATCCCCCGGATCGTATCGAACAGCTCCGCTGTGGCGACGGGCGACAGGCCCGCGGACGGCTCATCCAGCAGCATCAACGACGGCGCCACCATGAGCGCCACGGCCACTGCCAGCACCTGCCGTTGGCCGCCTGACAAGGTCCGCGCTGCCTCCCGCCGCTTTTCGGCCAGCATGGGAAAGCGCTCGAAGATCTCGGCCATCCGCGCCGCAACGTGTTTGGGCGCAAGGTAGCCGCCAATCTCAAGGTTTTCCCGGATTGTCATGCTGGGAAAGACATTCGCCTCTTGCGGCACATAGGCGACACCACGTTGCGCAATTTCGCGCGGTTTCAGGCCGTTGATCGCCGTGCCGTTCAACTCCACCGCGCCTTCGCGCACGTCCAATTGTCCGGCAATGGCCTTGAGAAGCGTCGACTTTCCCGCGCCATTGGGGCCGAGGATGGCCACGATCTCCCCAGCATCCGCAGTGACCGACACGCCTTTGAGGATCGTATCGGCCTTGGTGTAGCCGCCCACCACATCTCTGGCGCTCAGAAGGCTCATGACCGCGTCCCCAGATAAGCATCCTGTACCGCGTGATCGGCGGAAATCTCGGCAAAACTGCCTTGGGTCAGGGTGGTACCCTGCGCCATCACCACCACCGGGTCACAGATGCGCGCCACGACGTCCATGTCGTGCTCGACGATCAGGAAGGTCAGGTCGTCTTCCTCGCGAAGCTGTTGAATACGTTCGGCGATCTCAAGGCTGAGCGTCGGGTTCACGCCCGCAACCGGTTCATCCAGAAGGATCAGCTTGGGCCGCGCCATCAGGGCCCGCCCGATCTCCAGCAGCTTTTTCTGCCCGCCCGACAGCGCATCGGTTAGGTTCTCCAGCACATGGTCCAGCTTCAACCGCCGCGCGATAATCTGCGCACGATCCAGCAGTTCCGCCTCCCGCGCACGCGCGGTTCCCGGGTTGAACAAGGCCGTCAGCATGCTTTCCCCGGGCTGCGCCTCGCCGTGCAACAGCAGCGTTTCCAGCACCGTCAGCGTGGGAAATCCCCGGGCGATCTGGAACGTGCGCACGACCCCGTGGCCATGGATCCGATCCGGTGTCAGGCCGGTGATGTCGTGCCCCTCAAACGTGACGGATCCGCTTTCCGGCGGGATCACGCCCGAGATGCAGTTGAACGCCGTGGTCTTGCCCGCCCCGTTCGGCCCGATCAGCGCAGTAATCGTCCCCGGCGTCACGTCAAAGCTGACCCCGTTCAGCGCCTGAACGCCATAGAAACTGCGCCTCAGGTCGCGCACCTGCATCAGCGGGCGGGCGGTCTTTTCCATCGGCGGCGCGGCAGCAAGCACTTCGGTAACCATCCACCCATGATGCCGCGATCGGCCGGGGTGACAAGTGAAAACTCAAGTGGGTTGCGTAATTCTCTCACATCAGGCTCCCTAGGGAGCAAATGAGTGTTCGCGGCACAACCAATGGGGGCAAAAATGCGGATCAAATTTGAGAATTGCACATTGTTTGATGGGGTTTCGGATGAGGCCAAGCCGGGGATGCATGTTCTGGTGGCCGAGGGCCAGGTTGCCGAAGTGTCAGAAACCGCAATTTCCGCTGAGGCCGACCGCGTGATCGACGGCACCGGGCACACTTTAATGCCCGGCCTGATCGATGCCCATGTGCATATCGCCGCTGCCACCCCCAACCTCGCGGCGTTAGAGGCGATGCATCCCACCTACGTGGCCCATTGGACGGCGCGAAACCTCGGTGAAATGCTGGATCGCGGCTTTACGACCGTCCGCGATGTCGGCGGCGGGGATGCCGGCAACAAACGCGCGCAGGCCGAAGGGATGATCCGTGGCAGCCGCATTTCAACGTCCGGAAAGGCCTTGGGCCAAACTGGCGGGCACACGGATTTTCGCGGCGCCAGCCGGGCCGATGTGGGGGATATGCAGCGCCGCCATTTACCCTCGCTCGGGCGCATCGTGGACGGGGTTCCAGCCTGCCTGCAAGCCGCCCGCGATGAGCTGCGCCTAGGCGCTGATTTCGTGAAGATCATGGCCAATGGCGGTGTGGCCACGCCCACCGATCCGATCGATTGGATTCAGTTCACGCCCGAGGAAATTCAGGCCATCGTGACGGTGGCCGAGGCCGCCTGTACCTACGTCGCGGCCCATACCTACACGGCCAAGGCCATTGAGCATGCCTGCGTGAACGGCGTGCGGACATTGGAGCATTGCAACCTGATCGACGACCGCGTGGCGGGCATCCTCAAGGATCGCGACGCCTATGCCGTGCCGACGCTGGTGATCTACGATTGCCTCGATCGCCACGCCGACGCTATTGGCCTCGGCGGCGACAACCGCGTCAAGAACCGCAAGGTGCGGGAGGCCGGGTTGAACTCTCTGCAGATCCTGCAGAAGGCGGGCACGAAGATGGGCTTTGGCACCGATCTTCTGGGCTGGATGAACCAGCACCAATCCGATGAATTTGCCCTTCGCGCACAGGTCCTGCCCAATGCGGACGTGCTGAAATCCGCCACGTCCGTGAACGCCGAGATCCTGCGCCGCCCCGATCTGGGTCATGTGGGTGAAGGGGCGACGGCGGATCTGATCCTTGTGAACGGCGATCCGCTATCGGACATGACCTGCCTTCTGGGCCAGGGGGAAAAGATCCCCCTGATTGTACAGGCTGGCGACGTGGTCAAAGATCACCTCTGATCCTACAACGACGCGGATTTCCGATCCGTCCCGCCCTTTTCGGACGCCGCCGTCACGCGCACCGACGCGCCCGCGCCGCTTGCCTTCACCAGCCATTCCACCTTCTTGGTGACGGGGGACCATTGCTGCCCCCAATTGGAATAGGCGTAGCGCCGCTCGTTGCGGCCGGCGAGGTTGCCGAGCGTCACATCGCCCGGGTTCATCACCAACTCGGCCCCCTCGCACTCCAGCTCAACGGTCACGGGCTTCGCGACACCGTTCTTCACCGCGACATCCGATAGGTTGGTGGGTAGATAGCCATGGTTCGACACCACCGCCGTGACCCGGTGCAGATCCGCGCCAAGCGCCTCAACCTCAAGGCTATCCAAGGCAATCCGGGGCGCCGCCGCAGCATGGCGCAGGTTGAACAACACGTTGTTGTGGCAGATCTCCTCCAACAGATTTCCGGGCGGATTGCGGTAGGACCAGATGTAAACCATCCCGCCCACCTCCACCGGCCCAAGCTGCGGGTGATCGAAGGCGGTCCAGGGGCGGAAGCCGTGCTCGCCAACATTTTCCACCACCCAATTGTGCACCAGCCGCTGCGTCGCCGCATCGCGCGGCCCGAGGTTGTAGTAACCTTCCTTCGGCACCCCGGCGGTGCGTTCCAGATCCCACAGCTCGGTCGCAAAGGAGATGATGCCCATCTCCTCATAGGTCCAATCGGTGAGCGAGCCGTGGCGCGCCTTCGACTTGTCGGGCGTGAAATCCTCATAAACCGAAATTGTGGGATATCCGGTTAAACGCTCCCCCACTTCCCCCAATGCCTTATAGAGCGACAGATCCGGTGGACTCATCGTACTGTCCGGCTCCAGCATCGATGGGCGCAGGATAATGCCGCCATGGGTGTGATAGGCGCACATGCCGGTGATATTGGGATGGCCGAGGATCACATCCCGCATCCCCGCCGTTTCCGGCTCGGAAAACGGGTAGTCGCCCGCGCCATACTCCTGCGGTGTCCAGTTCGTCGGGAAGTTGCGGTTCATGTTCCCGTCTTCCTGCATCTCGATATGGACATGCACGCCGTCGTAGTTGCGGATCATGCCTTCGGGGTAGAGACGGAAATACTCGCCACCCTCTTCCCCCGGCTCGCGCTGCACCATGATGTCCGGGTTTTCCGCATCCTTCTTCCACTCGCCCTTACTGTCGGGCACCCGCATCTGCACGATGTAACCGTCGCCAGTGATGTCCTGCGGGATCAGCCCCTCGATCCGATCCTCATCCGGCAGGAAACGGCCATTGCCGCACCACGGATGGTAGGGTGCCGTCATCGCGTATTCGGCCCCATCGGGATTGATGCGCGGAATGATGTAGAACACCTGCCCGTCGACCAGCCGCGTCACCTCCTCATCCGTCCCGTACTTCGTCAGCAGATACCAACAGGCGTAAAGCGCGGTGGCCGATGTCGCGTGCTCCTCCGCGTGGATCTGCGCGTCGATGTAGAAGCCGGGCTTTTCCAGCGCCGGACCGGTGTCGGGGTTGGTGATCGTCATGAACCAGACGTCACGGTCCCGAAAGCTTTTGGCGATGGAGGTCAGCTTGCAAAGCTTCGGGTAGGCCTCCGCCAGCGCCTGCAGATGCGCGGTCATCTCATCATAGGTGTAATAGGTGTCGAACGCGATATTAACGGTCATGTTCCGTGTCCTTTCGGGCCTTTAGCTGCGGCCAAAGTGCTCCATGATGGCGGCGGCGTATTTGATGCCGAGGATGTATTTGTCGACATGGATGTTCTCGTCTGGCGCATGCAGGTTGCAGCCGGGATTGGCAAAGCCGGTCAGCACGCAGGGGATCCAGACATGTTTCAGGATCGCGCCTTCGGCCGAGACGCCATTGACGATGGGCGGCTCGCCATAGACTTCGTGGGCGGCGGCGATGATAGATTGGCTGATGTCTTCGCGGGCTGAGATCTTGTAGGGCTCCTCCACGCGCGGCTCGCCTTTGACTTCGATATTGTCGAAGCCTTGATCCTTCAGATGCGCCTTCAGCTTGGCCATGGCTTTCGCTGGCGAGATGTTGGGGATTAGGCGGAAATCCATCCGCACGCGCGCTTCGGCAGGCACAATGGTTTTGGTGCCGAGCCCGGTATAGCCCCCTGTAATCCCTTGGATATTCGCCGTTGGTTCATAGGTGCGCGCTTTCAACGCCTCAACGCCGTCGCGCCCGAGCGCGAATTCATCGACACCCATCTCCTCCTTGAGCATATCGAAATCGATCCGCGCGGCCTTATCCTCCAGATACCCGATGTCTTCTTCGTTGGGCTCATAGAGCCCCTCGGCCCAATCGGGGATCAGGATGTTCTTGTCACGATCCATGATCGTGGCCAGCGCATGGACCAGATCCCAGACCGGGTTCGGCACCAAAGGCGCGTTCAGGGAATGCACGTCTGTCCGCGGCCCGCGCGCGATCAACTCCACGAAAAGTACGGATTTCAACCCGAGGGAGACGTCCGGCACCTCCACTCCAATCTCCAGACTGCCATCGAGGCAATGCATCCCATCCGCCTCCAGCATCTTGGCGTTTTTCTTTGCCCAAGGCCCGAGGTTCGGGGATCCTATTTCCTCCTCTCCTTCTATAAGAAGTTTCAGGCCGACCGGCACCTCACCCCGCACCGCCAGAAACGCCTTGGCGGCCTTGTTGAACGCCAGAACGCCTGATTTGTTGTCAGTGGCTCCACGTCCATAAAGCACGCCATCCACCACAGCGCCCGACCATGGGCCGCCGTGACTCCACGCCTCGATGGGTTCGGGTGGCTGGACGTCGTAATGGGAGTAACACAGCAGCGTTTTGGGTGATGACGATGGGATTTCGCCGTAGACCACCGGCGGGCCTGCCTCGAGTTCATGGAACTCCGCTGGCAAGCCATCGCGACGCATCATATCGCGGATCAGCTCCGCACAATCTCGCAACCCGATATCCTGGGCGGAAACGGACGGTTGCTGCACAAATGCCTGCAAATCCTTCACAAATTCATCGGCATAGGCGTCGATATAGGCGTAGATGTTTTTCATAGCGGATGCTCCTGCGACAAATCCCACGCGTTCAGGCGTTCACCGCTCAGCGCCATATCGCGGGTGGTGGCGATATGGGCGAAGGCGGGGGCCAGACGCGCCGGGTCGATCCATTCCGCTTTCAATTCCGGCGGGTAGTTCGCCTCGGACATCGGCGTGTGCATCGCCTTGCCTGGCGTGATCGTGCAAGACAGGATGCCGTGCGGCTCGCCCTCCATGGCGAGGCATTTGGAGAACCCTTCAAGCGCGTGTTTGGCGGCGCAATAGGCGGTCTCGTCCACAAACCCTTTGATGCCGGATTGCGACGAGACGAAAATCAGCGCGCCGCCCTGGGCTTTCATCGCGGGCCAGACGGCCTGGCTCAGTTGGAAAGCGGCCTGAATGCCGACATCCAGGGTGGCCCGGAAGGTTTCCAGGCTGACGTCTTCCAAAGGTTCGGGGCGCAAGATGGCGGCATTGTGGATGACGGTATCGACCGGGCCGGGGATTTTGGCGATGGCCTCTGCCGTGGCCCCGGCATTGGCCAGATCCCCGGTGATTATTGTGGCCCCACCGCCGATCTGATTGTTTACTGCGGCCAAACCGGCACCATCCACATCCATCAGGATCAGTTCCGCCCCCTGCCCTGCAAAGACCTGCGCGATGGCCGCGCCAAGGCCCTGCCCCGCACCGGTGATCAGCACCCGTTGGTCGGCCAGCGCGGGCATCAGACCGCGCCTGACATGTCGAGATCTTCCCATTTGCGGCTGGCGGTCGACGCGATCACGGCATCGAGAACCATCTGATTGCGCAGCCCGTCGACGAAACTCGCCCCGTGGCGCAATCCACGATCCTCTGTGATAGCTGCGCAAAGCTCCTGCAGCGCGGCCGTGACGGAGACATTCCAGATCCCCTTGTTCAGCCCCTCCAGGGACGCGTTCGGGTCTTCCACGCTGATATCCTTGAAACTTTCGCCTGCCTTGGCGAAGTAGAGTTTCTCGTCCGAATTGCTTAGCGTGATCGTGCCCTTGGTCCCGAACACTTGTGTCTCGTTGCCCATATTGGCCGCCGCCACGCCACTCATGAAAACCTGTGCCAAGGCGCCGGATTGCATCTCAAGCGTCAAGTGCGACAGATCATCTGCGGTCGCCGTCCACGCCTCGCCGGTATTCTTACACACCCGGTCCGGCACGATTGTCAGGGCCTGCCCGATGACGGAGGCTGGTTCCCCTAACCACCAGCGCAGCATGTCGACCTGATGCGAACCATTGGCCCCCAGCCGCCCACCGCCCATGGACGCATCCGACCACCAATCACCCTTGGGGCGCGACGCCGGATCGGCCCAGGACGCGCCGATATTGGTGATGTTGACATGCCGGATCTCACCCAATTCCCCGCCGTGGATCAGCTCCGCAGTGCGTGCGCGGGTCGGGTTGAAGCGCAATTCGTGGTCGATCATGTGCAGCCGGTTGGCCTTGCGCGCGGCGTCCAGCATCTGGCGCGCTTCCCCGGCATTCATTGCCGTGGGCTTCTCGCACAGCACATGCGCACCGTGGGCAATGGCGGCCAGCGTCATCGGTGCGTGCATCACGGTGGGCGTCGCGATGCAAACAAGATCAAGTCGATGATCTTCCAGCATCTTTTCCCAGTCGTCGTAGACGGCCGTGATCCCGTAAGGCTCCGCCGCGGCTTGCGCGCTTTCCAATCGGCCAGACGCCAGGGCGACAACCTTGGCGCCCGGAATATGGGCGAAGGCGGGAAGATACGCATCGCGCGCAAAGCTTGCACCGATAATACCGACATTGATCATAGGGTCTCCTTCACGGATTAAAGCTGGCGCACTTCGTGAATCTCGACGGTCGCGCGGCGGGCGGAGGCCAGGATGCAGGCCTCCAGCATGTAAAGCGATTGCAGGTGGTCACGCCCGGTGCATTCAGGTGGCGCGGTGCCCTTGCACGTGGCGACGAAGCTGCGCAGGAGCGCCGCGGCATCGGTGATCCATGGCACATGGTCGGGCAAGGAAACCGGCGTCAATTCCGGTTCCATCCGTTTGGCCCAGGCCAGATCGCCGAACATGGCGCGCTGCACCACGATCCCTTCGGACCCATCGGTGCGCCAGTTGAAGTTCATCGGTTCATGGCCCGCCTGCCACGTGCCCTGATAGGTCACGCTCATCCCGCCCTCGAACGCGATCAGGGCGGAGACGTTGGTGTCGCCCGCATACATCGTCCAACTTGGGTTGAACGTATGGGCCTGGATGTGACGCGGCTCCGCCCGGTAGACATGACGCATCAGGTCGAAATGGTGGATCGATTGTTCCCACAACATCGGGTGATCCATCGTCAACGGGTAGGAATTCAGCCAGTCCTGCGTGCCGTCGCGCCAGCGCTCATAGATGAAGCGTCCGAATTCGGCGGTGCCGATGGCGCCTTGGTCGAGCAGGTCACGCATGGCGCATGTCACACCCAGGTAGCGAAAATTGAGACCGACGATCAGATGCACGCCCGCATCTTCGGCCATCTCCACGAAACGGGTGGCGGTGGCGACGTTATCCGACAGCGGCTTTTCCGCCAGGATCGCAAGGCCTGCTTGGCACGCCGTCTCGATCTGCGCCTCTCGCCCGCCCGGCGGTGTCGCAAGGAGGACGGCGTCGGCATCCGCGCCCACGACATCTGCCAGGCTCTCGCCGATGGAGAGTTTGGGAAACCGCTCGAGCGCGGCAGCGCGCGCTTTGGGATCGGGATCGCAGAGCGCCACGATTTGAACGTCGGGATTGGCGTTCACCACCTCGATCCACGTCCGCGCGCGGGCGCCGAGGCCCACGATGATCAGGCGCAGGGCCGTCATGACGTGACCTCCACCGGGATCGATGCATCGAGGATCGCCTCCGGCCGGGTCCAATTGATCGCACCCATCGCGCTCGCGTGGTCGCTGGCCATGGGGGGGCGGATGGGCGAATGGGGCGGTGGCGCAAGGCGGAGGGTTGTGCCGGAGATGCGCTCCGCCACGGCCCGGGCCAAGACAAGGTCGGTGATGATCGGCGGCGACCCCGCATGCAGAACACGAGGGCCGGTTGGTTGGATGGTCGGAAGAAGCGAAACGATCCCTCCGGCCAGATCCGGCAACCACGACCATTCGCGCGCCGCATCCGGCGTCCGGACATGGATCACGCCATCGGAGCGCGCCTCCGCCATCATTCGAGAGATCAGGCACAGAACCTGCCGCGTCTCGCGCACGGCCTCGTGGGGCCCGATGATGTTGCCGAGGCGTAGGGACAGCGTGGCAAAACCTGGTTCTGCCGCGGCTTTTGTCAGGGTCTCCCCCACCTGTTTCGCCACGCAATAGGCGCAGGTGGCCGATGGGATTGTCGCTTCGGTGAACCGCCCATCTGGCGCCGGTGCGTCATCCGCGTTGAAGACGCCCATCGAGCTAAGGAACAGGAGCCGCGCCGCGCCAGTGTTCCGCGCAAAGGCCAGTGTTGCCGTCAGCATCTCGACATTGCGTCGGATATGCTCGGCGCGCGTCAGCCCAAGGCGGTCCGGCGAGGCTGTGATCGCGGCGCCATGAATGACGGCAGAGGGCGCGCCAAGGTTGGCGTCGGCCATCGAGGTTTCCAGCTTGCCTTCAACAAGGCGGATGCCGGCCAGCCGCGCCCGGGTGGGCCCATCAAACTGCTGATCCAATGCAACGACCCGGTGGCCCGCGTCACGCAGGGCCACGGCGATTTCGGAACAAACAAAGCCGCCCGCGCCGGTGATGAGGATGGACCCGTCGCTCATGGCAGTGCCGCCCCGGCCCCTGTGTTGGTCGGATCATGCAAGGTCAAAGGTGCAATTGTGCGAAATTCATCGTCCTGCACCGGTCCGCCGCGCCACATCAGAACGGTGAAATGGCCGGGCCGGTCGAACACCGTGGCCCCCAGATGCCAGATGCCGGGATGGAAGATGACGCCCATCGTGCCCGGCATCAGGAAGCCGAGCGCCTGATCCAGCATCGGGTCCCCCGCCGCGTCCGAGGGCATCACCATCACCGCATACCGCGCGACATCAATGGGAAAGAAACACTGGGCCGCATGGGGGTGCCGCTCGATCCCGGTCACCTTGAGTGGGAGGTTTTGCGGGTTCACGTGGTTCACATGCAGGACCGGCGCGCTGGCCTCGTTCCTTGCCTGAAGCGCGTCGCTGAAAAACCGGCGTGTTCCCGGCGCATCGGGGGGCATGACCAACTGGCCGTAAGGCGCAAACGCCTTTGGATCCGGCGCTTGAAGGGCGACGGACAGGCCCGTCATCCGCCACGCCCCGGCGGCTGTGCCTCACGCCAGAAGTCCGCGATCTGATCACGCCCGCAGATCCAGACGTCTGACCGCCCGGCAATGTGGTCGAGGAACCGGATCAGCCCGGCCAACCGCCCCGGATGGCCGATGATGCGGGAATGCAGGCCGATGGACATCATTCGCGTTCTGGTCTGTGCCTCAGCGGCCAGAACATCGAACCCGTCGATCAGGAAATCGCCGAAATCCCGCCCCGAAAACACATCGCCCGACAGGAACTTGGCGTCGTTGTTGACCATTGTATAGGGCACGACCAGATGGGCGTTGCGGTCCACCTCGGTCCAATAGGGCAGATCGTCGTTATAGGCGTCACTGTCATAGTCAAAGCCGCCATGGGCCACGATCAGGCCACGCGTGGCGGTGGAGGCGGAATAACGGCAGTACCAGCCGCGCGGTGCCCGACCAATGGTTTGTGTCAGGCTGTCATAGGCCTGCGCAATCTGCTCCGCTTCGGTTTCGGGGGTAAGGTGGTAATGCTCCACCCAGCGGTATCCGTGGGCGCAGATATCCCAATCCGTCTTCGCAATGGCCTGAGCAATCTGGGGCGCGCGCTCCAGCGCAAGGGCACTGGCGAAGATCGTCATCGGCAGGTCGCGCGACCGGAACAGATCATGGATCCGCCAGAACCCCACGCGACTGCCATATTCATACATCGATTCCGCAGCCAGATCGCGGGCGCCCTGCGGCACGCGGGAGGCGCGCACCTCACTCAGTGCGGATTCCGAGCGCCCGTCCCCGTCACCAACGGAATATTCGGAGCCTTCTTCGACATTCAGCACGAAGTTGACGGCCAGACCCGCACCGTTGGGCCACCGGATATCAGGCGGATTGGCCCCGTAACCCGCAAGATCGCGCAGCCGGTTCATGGGTGCGGCCCTTGCATGGTGCCGGGCCTACGCACGCGGCCCCTCAACCTTGTTGAAAAAGCAGCACCAATCGCCCCGGTTCACATTGGGCAACGCCCGCAGGCCAAAGAACATGCCATCGGCAGGCGCATGAAGCTCACCCACCTCATCCCCGAAGATGTTGATGATGCTGGCGATCTTGTCGCCCTTCTTCATCATGGTCAGGAAATCCACGCCCGGCTCCGGCAGGAATATCCCCGAGGCGGGCGCTAGCAGCGCCTCTTGCTGCCCCTTGGTGGCATCAGACGGATAAGTCGCCTGCCCGTCGAGCATGTCATAGTGGTAGCAGATGTTGAGTATCGACTTGGCCAGCTCTTCCCCAACGTAGCGGAACCGTTCGGGTGAGGTGTAGGACCGCCCGCCAAGCTCAACCGTGATGCCGACCTTGCCCGCATTGTTCATCGCCGCCATCGGGCTGCCGGACTTGGTGAAGTTGGACATGATGCAGCCCCAGCCCTCGCCCATCGCCTTGGCCAGTTCCACGCTTTCGGGGCGTTCATCCACGAAGATTGCCTTGTCGAGGAAGGAATGCGCGCCGCCGGAATGGATGGAAATCTCCAGATCCGCCACATCCTTCATCGCCTGCCAATGGGCATCACAAACCCGGTCTGAGAAATAGCCATCGGGCTTGCCGGGATAGATCCGGTTCATGTCATAGGTGAAGGTATCGAGCGGGTTACCGCGCTCGGCCGCCGAAAAGGCCAGTGGATTGACGCAGGGCACCATGATGACCGCGCCGCGCAACTTCGCGGGATCGATCCGTTTCGACGCCAATGCGCAGGCCAGTGGGCCCTCAGGTTCATCGCCGTGGATTGCGGCATTGACCCAGAACGTCGGGCCCGCCCCCGCGCCGTTGATGACAAGTACGGGGATTTCGACCTTCACGCCACCGGCCAGATCCCCCGCCGCAATCGCTCCGCGCACCATTTCGCCCGGGGCCGCCGTGGCGGTGCCGACCGTGACGTTTTCGCCTGCTGAGGTGCTCATACCGCCTCCGCCGCGCTGTCTTCCCAAGCCTTCAACTGCTCAGGCGTGTAGACCTGCATGAACTCGATCTCGATCCCGCCCGCATCATTATCGAGGAACGCAACCCAGCCTTCGGGATGCGCGTGGGACCCGGTCTTCTTGCACGCCTTGCACTCGCGCAACGATGCGCCCTGCGCCTGGGCATGGGCCAGCGCATCGTCGATATTGTCGACCTCATAACAGATGTGATGCAGGCCTTCGGCCCCACGCTCCTTGATCCAGGCGTCGAACCGGCCCCCTTCCTGGGTGGATTGGCAGAGCTGGTATTCGATCCCGCCCAGATAGAAGAGCGCGACCTTGTTGCCGGATTTGGGAAAATGGGTGATCTCGGTGTCGGCGGGCACGTGGAGGAACTTGGCATAGGCCTCCAGCGCCTTTTCCGCATCGCTGACGGCAAAGGCCATGTGCTTGATGCTTTTGACATTCGGATTGTCGGATTTCACATTCATCTTGCGGTCCTCATTCAGCGGGTTGGCTGTGCTCGGCGCGGAAGCTCTCCACCACACCTGCCATGCGTTGCATTGCAATCTTGATCCGGTCCACCGGCTGCGTCATCGACATGCGCACGAAATCATCGGTGTGATCGCCGTATATCGTGCCGGGGTACATCATCACCCGGCCCTCGGCCAAAAGCCGTTCGCAAAAGGCGCCGGCGGTGATGCCAAGGCCAAGCGACGCCACATTGGCATAGACGTAAAACGCCCCTTGCGGCTCGGCATAGCCCATCCCCATCGCGTCTAGCCCTTCGCAGATCGCGCGGCGGCGGGCATCATAGGTCTGGCGCATCTCCTCCACGCAATCCTGGGAGCCTGTCATGGCGGCCAAGGCCGCGTGCTGGCTGACGGCAGCGGTGGAGATGGCGAAGGCGTGGTTGACCTCCGACATCGGCATGATCAGCTCGCGCGGCCCGGCCAGATACCCGATGCGCCAGCCGGTCATCGCGTAGGCCTTGGAAAAGCCGCTGAGCGTGATCGTGCGCTCCTTCATATCCGGCAAAGACGCGACCGGCTGCACCGTGTTGTTGCCAAAGGTCAGCCGCGCATAAATCTCGTCTGATATCACGATCAGATCGTGTTTCTTGGCCAGTTCCGCAATCTTGCGCACCTCGTCGGGCGGGGTGACAGTGCCGGTTGGATTGTTGGGGTTGATCAACACCAGTATTTTTGATTTTTCGGTTATATGAGCCTCGACCATCTCTGCCGTTAGCGTGAAGTTGGTCGCCATCGTCATCGGCACCTTGCGCACCACCGCATCGGACATTTCGGCGGCCTGCTGATAGGGATTGTAGCCCGGGCACGGCACGATGATCTCATCACCCGGATTAAGCAGGGACAGCGCGATGATGAACATGCCCTGCTGCCCGCCAGGGGTAATCATGATCTCATCTTTGGCGTAATCCGCGCCGCCATAGGTGCGGATGTTCTCGGCAATCGCCTCCCGCAGCGGCTCGATGCCCAAGGGGTGCGTGTAGTGCGTCGCGCCGTTGGCAAGGGCCTCCTGCCCCGCCTTGATGATATGATCGGGTGTATCCAGATCCGGGTCGCCGCGGCCCAGTTTGATCACGTCATCGAGCCCATTGGCGATGTCGAGCATCTTGGTGATCAGCCCACCATCGGAGAGCTTTACCCGGCTGGCAAGGCGGGGATCCAGCTTGGGGTCGGTGTCATTCATTCGGTATCCTCCGAAAGCCAAAGGCGTGCGGTCACGCGAGGGCGTAGATGTCAGAAAACTTGTCGGTCAGATGCGCGATATAGGGTTCGGGATCGAGCGGACGGCCCGTGGCCTTTTCCAGCAACTCATCGCGCGAGAAGCGGCGGCCATGTTGGGCCACCTTGTCGGTCAGCCAATCCCGCAGGGGTGTGTAATCGGCGCCGTCAAGGGCGGTCTGGATCCCGGGGTTTTCCTCCGCGGCGGTAGAGAACAATTGCGCGGCCATGATGTTGCCGATCGTGTAATTGCAGAACGTCCCGATCTGCCCCGAGGACCAATGCACATCCTGCAGAACGCCATTGGCATCGTCCGGCACATCGACGCCGAGATAGTCTTTCATCGCGGCATTCCACGCCTCCGGCAGGTCCGCGACCTCCAGAGTGCCATCGACCAGCTTCGCCTCCAGTTCACAGCGCAGCATGATATGGAAATCATAGGTCAGCTCGTCAGCCTCCACCCGGATGAAGGACGGCTCGGACCGGTTCACGGCGCGGTAGAACTCCTCGTCACTTACGTCATCCAGCGTGCTGGGATAGGCGGCTTTGATGTCACCCATATGGTTGGCCCAGAATGCGCGGGACCGGCCCACATGGTTCTCCCACAGGCGCGATTGGCTTTCATGGGCGCCAAAGCTGACACCTCCCACGGCGTAGAGGCTGATCAGATCCGTCGCGAGCGGTGTGCGGGTATAGACGGGATCGACCCCCTGCTCATACATCGCGTGCCCGGCCTCGTGCAGCGCCCCAAAGAGCGACATCGGCATGTAATTCTTGTTCACCCGCGTCGTAATGCGCACGTCATTGCGGGTAAAGGACACTTCGAACGGATGCACGGTGGTGTCGAGCCGCCCGCGATCCATGTCATAGCCGATGCGCTTGGCCATATTGAGCGCGAAGTCCATCTGCGCATCGACCGGATAATCGCGAAACAGGAAGTCGGAGCGCGGCTTTTCCGCCCCGGCAATGGCCCGGACCAGCGGGATCATGCCCTCCCGCAGGCGGGCGAAGAGCGTCGTCAGGGCGGCATGGGTGGTGCCCGGCTCAAACCGGTACATCAGCGCGTCATAGGGATGCGCCTCATAGCCGATGGCCTGGGCCATCTCGCGGTTGATATCGACCATGGTCGTCAGGGCGGGCGCGAAAATCGAGAAATCCGCTTTTTCCCGGGCCTCCGCCCAAACCTCATGCGCCGACGCCCCAAGCTCTGTCTTCCGGCGCAAAAGCTCCGTCGGGATACGTTCGTGATAGTCGATGGCCTCACGCACCTGGGCCACGATCCGTGCCTCGGGGCTGTCTTCGGGCTTGCCGGCAACCTCCGCCTCCGCCCCCTCCAGCGCACGCTTCATCTCGTCCGAGCACAGCAGGTTGCGCGCGGCCACGGCCAGGGTCGCCAATTGCTTGGCGCGGGTCTCCGCCCCGCCCTTGGGCATCATGGTGCGCGCATCCCACGACAACACCGATCCGGCATTCAGAAAATCGTTCACACGCCCCGTGGCTTCGATCAATCCGGCATAGCTCATAGGTGGGCGTTCTCCCTTGAACATGTAGGGCGGTCTGCAGGGCTTCGGGGGAAGCCGGCAGGCTCGGCGCAGGGTGCTTGACTATCCATTTCGCTCGTGTATCCCATTTGGACAAGCGCAATGTCGACAATATACTGATGGCAAGGAAGCCATCGGGAGTCAAACCAAAACATTGCCTCTTTTCTGACGCTTCTGCCCTGGAAAGGACGCGCCGCCCGATGCCAAGCCCCGCCACCAACGAAACCGCCTTGGTCGAGATGGCCGTCGCCAGTGTGATCACCACGCCCGCCGTGCGGCCCGGCCAATACATCCCCCACCCCGATGGCCGTGCGACCGTGCTGCCGGGCATGTATGGGATCACTTATAACGTGCGCTGCGGCGACCGGGCCTTTGGATGGGCGGGCGACCATGTGGAGCCGGGCGTGTCCATAGATGATGACGCCAATTCGGGCCGCCACCACGCGCTCCACTACCTCAATTGCATCGGGAATTCGGCGATGGTCACCTCTGGCATGGCCGCGGGGGCGCAGGGCATCGTTGTGGGCGAACATGCGCGTATCCTGGTGCAGTTTGATCCCGAGGCCCATGCCGTCATGGCGCCCGGTGACCGCATTCAGGTGATGACCAAAGGCCAGGGCCTGCGCCTCACGGATTATCCCGATGTGGCGCTCAAGAAGATGAGCCCGCGCCTGTTTCATGCGCTTGGCATCACCGAAACCGACGGCCGCTTGCATGTGAATGTCGCGATGGAGCTTCCGATCCGCATCATGGGATCGGGGGCGGAGCTGAATTCCGAATATGTGGATCAGGACCTGATGTCGGGCGACCGCGCGCTGATGGCCGAACTGGGGATCGATCAGATGCGCCTGGGCGATGTGATCGCCATTCGCCATGCGGATCACCATTGGGGCCGCTCCTATCGCGAAGGGGCCGTTTCCATTTGCCTGTGCATCCATGGGGACAGCGTGATGACAGGCCATGGCCCCGGCATCCTCACCCTGATGACCGCGCGAAACGGGGAGATCGATTTCACCGTCGATCCCGCCGCGAACCTCGCCACTCTCCTCGATCTCGGAGCCTGATATGAGCATTGAAACCAACGCCGCCGATATCGTCACCGTCTCGGTCCTCGGCCAGGTCGCCAACCCGTCGCTGTCCGGCCTGCCCGCCGAACCCTACCGCCTCGATGCCGATGGCAAGGCCTTCCTCTGGCCGACGTTCGGTGGCATCGTTTACAACGTCTCGGTCGGGGATAGCGCGTTTGGATGGGCGGGCGATTGCATCCACCCATCAATCAGCATCGCACATCCGGACGCCAACAAAAACCGCGGCCTGAACGTCTTCGCCTGTGTCGGGAACGAGGCAATGGTGGTCAGCGGCGCGGCAAAGGGCGCGAAGGGTGTGGTCACCGGCAAATCCGGGCGCTTTTCGGATCAGGTTATCGTGCATTTCGATATGGAAACGCGCCGCAAGATCGCGGTGGATGATCAGATCCTCGTCAAAAGCGAAGGTGTCGGACTGTCCGTTCCAAGCTGCCCCGATGTCGCGTTCAAATCCCTGTCCCCCGCCTTGTTCGACGCGCTGCCCAAGCACATGGATGGCGATGTGCTGAAGATGGGCGTCGTGGCCACCGTCCCCCCGCATATGGTCGGAGCGGGCGCGGGCCTGACCTCCGAGGGCGGCTCGCTCCACATTCAATCGACCGACCGGGCAGAGCTGACGGCCCACGGCCTCGACCAACTCCGCCTTGGCGATGTCGTGGCCATCGAAGACACGGACAGCCGGTACAACCACGGCTACCTGCGCGGTGCCATGAGCATCGGGATCGTCGGCCAGACGGACGGCCCCCGCGCCGGATACGGGCCGGGCATGACGGTGGTGATGACGGCCCCGGCGGGCCAATTGGGCTGCTTCGGCGCGCCGGGCACCAACATCGCCCAGCTTCTGGGACTCTCCGCATGACCCAAGCCATCCCGATGACAAATGTTGATCGCGCACAGCTACGCACCTTTGTGGCGGAGGGGTTCGAAGCGCTTGGCCTGACGGCCGAAGATGCAGGGATTTTTGCGGATGCCCTGATCTTCTCCGAACTGCGCTTTCATCCCGGCCAGGGCCAGGGCGTCGCGCGCCTGCGCCGATACCGCGAGCGCATCGGCAAGGGTGAGGTGAACACCCGCGCCCCGTGGAGCATCCTCAAGGAAGGCCCTGCGCTGGCGCTGGTGGATGCCCATAATGGCATCGGCACGATCGCGGCCGCCAAGGCGATGCGGCTGGCCATCAAGAAGGCGAAAGAGGGCGGGATCGGCACGGTGATCGTGCGCAATTCCACCCATTACGGCTCCAGCGCTGTTCACGCCTGTCAGGCGCTGGATCATGGCTGCATCGGCATAGCCTTCACCAATGCGGGCCCTGAAATGGCGCCCTGGGGCGGCCGCGAGGGTGTGACGGGCACCAATCCCTGGTCCATTGCCGCACCATCCGATCAGGGTTTTCCAACCGTCCTCGACATCGCGATCACCACCGCCGGAAAAGGCATGATGAACTGGCTGATCCGCGAGGGGAAGAAGATGCCGCTTGATTGGGCGATCACCCCCGATGGAGAGGAAACAGATGATCCCGCCGCCGCGCTGAAAGGCCCGCTTCTGGGGATCGGCGGTCACAAGGGTTACGGACTGGCCTTTATGACCGAGGCCCTGACCGGCGTCTTATCGGGCGGTGGCTTCGGGCTGACGCCCTATTCCGACCCAATGAAGCTCGACGTGAGCCATTACTTCCAAGCCATTGATATTTCGTGGTTCATGGATGTGGCAGACTATGAATCCCGCATGGGCGAATTCGTCCAGATGGCCAAGACGCGCACCCTGCGCCCGGGCTTCGATGAAATCCTCGTGCCGGGTGAACAAGAGGCGCGACGGACCGCCGCCAAGGCAGAGAATGGCGTGCCCATCGACGATGTCGTGCTGTCAGATCTGCAGGCCTTGGGGCGCGAGTTGGGCCTGAAGACCGTGCTGGACGGCAAAGGCCCCTACACCGGCGACACGCTGTGAGCGACGGTCCCCGCCCCCTTGATGCGGGCTTTTTCGCCCGTGCGCGGGACCGGTTGCGCACCCGCGCAGAGGCAGCGGGGCTGGACGGGCTATTGCTCCTGCGCGCGCCCAATCTGGCCTATGCGACAGGCCTGTTTCTCTCCGCCAATGAGCGTCCGATGGGTGTCTGGCTGCCGGTCGATGGCGACCCGATCCTGATGCTGCCGGGCCTGGAGCGGGAGAATGCCGAGGGGACGGGCCTGGCCGACCTACGGTTCTACGACGAATTCCCCGGCGAGGTGCCTGCTGTTTTGTGGATGCTCGATCAGATCGGGCGCAGGTCCATCGCCATTGATCAGCTCGATGCCACCCTTCTGGATGCGGCACGCGGCAAGCTCAACCATCTCGACCTGACCGACCACGCCATGCTGGCCCGCACGATCAAGGAACCCGAAGAGATCGCGCTGACGATTGAGGCCGCCTCTTTCGCCGATCTGTTCCTGACCCGCCTGCACGCAGCGGCGGGCGATATTATCACTCAAGGCGGCACCGAAGCGGATCTGATGGCCGATGCCATGGCCCATGCGCGAGGCGCGCTGTTCGCCAAACATAAGGCCGCCTTTGCCGGCACGCCTATGGGCATTACTGCATCGGTCCATTCCGGCCCCCGCGCCGCCTTGCCCCATGGTGCGGTTCTGGAACGCGTCCCGCAGCCCGGTGAGACGCTGATTGCGGGCATTGGTGCCAGCCTTGGTGGCTACCACGCCGAAAGTGGCGTGACCCTAATCCTGGGGGAGATCAGCGCCGAGCAGCGCCGGATCATGCACGCGATGGAGGCCTGCAATGACGCGGCCGTTGCGGCCTGCGCGGCGCGTCGGACATGTACCGAGGCCAACGACGCGGCCTTGGATGCGTTACAAGCCGCTGGCCTTGGTGACGCCATCCGCCACAGGATTGGGCACGGGATGGGTCTTGAGGGCCACGAGGCCCCCTGGCTTGCCCCCGGCGACCCCACACAGATCAAGACACATATGATTTTCTCCAACGAGCCGGGCGTTTATCGACCCGGCGTCGATGGATACCGCACCATCAATACAATGATCGTCACAGAAGACGGCGTGGATATTCCATCCCGCTTTCAAGCCAACACCCCCATCGACGCCCGCACCATCGCCATCTGAGGAGCCTTGAAGATGCCCGAACCAGCCGCCTGGAAATATCAGAAGATCACCAAACCGATGTTTGAGGCCGAGGCCGTGGATTGCGTCTTCTACGGGCGGGTCATCACATGCGTCGGTGATGAGGTGATTGAAGACGGCTACGTGCATCTGAAGGAGGGCAAGATTGCCGGCGTTGGTCTGCGGTCCGACATGAACGTCACCCCGGAACATGCTGCCATCATTGATACAAATGGCAAGACTCTGATGCCCGGCATGATGAACAGCCACGCGCATCTGAGCTGGGACGGCATTCACGAATTGAGCCAGCAAAGCATGTTCGACCCGCCCGAAATCCGCGCCTACAAGGCCGCGGGCAACATGATCAAAAGCCTGCGCGCGGGGATTACGCTGGTCCGCGATCTGGGCGTGCATGACGCCAACCTCTTCACCAAGCAGGCCGTGGCGCAGGGTATCTTTCCGGGCCCCCGCCTGCTGGTCTCTGGCGAGAGCATCATCCAGACCGGTGGCCATACCTATTGGGTTTGTCGCGAGGCTTCGGGTGCCGACGAGATGCGCCGCGCCGTGCGCGATCAGGTGAAGGGCGGCGCCGATCTGATCAAGATCATGGCCTGCCACGACACGCTGGAATTCACCGATGATGAATTGCGCGCCGTCATCGACGAAGCCCACCGCAACAACCTGCCGATCACAGCCCATGCCACCTACAACGATTGCATCGCCCGCGTGGCGGAATTCGGTGTTGATTGCGTTGAACATGGCGGGTCGATGACGGACGAGACGATCCAGATCCTGTTGGACAAGAAATTGCCCATCGTTACGACATTCTCGGCCCTTGTGATCCAGGCCAACCCGGAGATCGCCCGCGCCTTCGGTATTCCGGAATGGAAGATCGAAGAGCGCCAGAAGGCCGTCGCCGATAAGTCCCGCTTCGATGGGCTGGTCCGCGCCGCGAAAGCGGGTGTACCGATTGTGTTCGGCACCGATGCAGGCTCCCCTGCGGTGGAACACGACCGCATCGTGCCGGAGCTTGGCTTCATGGTGGAGGTGGGCGTGTGCCCGGACAACCTCGATGCGTTGCGCGCCATCACCGCGCGGGCAGCGGTCCTGAACGGGTTCGGCGACACGCTTGGCACGCTGGAGGCCGGAAAGCTCGCCGACTTGATCGTTGTGGACGGCAAGCCAGATCAGGATTTGAGCGCTTTGGAGAAGGTCGAGATGACCTTCATCGACGGCAAGAGGATGCATTGATGGGATCGCTTCTGCATGACCGCACCGCCCCACGCATCGTCGAGGAAGACGGCGCGTTTCGCACCAGGATGCTGGAGATCGCCAGTACCCTCGACAACGTGATCGCCCTGGGCCGGGGCGACCCGGATTTCCACACCCCTGCCCATGTGGTCGACGCGGCGAAACAGGCGCTTGACGACAATCAGCACCATTACACCGGCCCCACCGGTTTGCCCGCATTACGGGAGGCGATCTGCGCCAATCTGAAGGACGAATACGGGCTGGACTACAGCGCGGATGAGATCATCGTGACGGCCGGTGTGCAGGAAAGCATCATGCTGTGCATGTTGGGCCTTGTGCATCCCGGTGACGAAGTGCTGATCACCTCGCCGCGTTTCACCACCTACGACACGGCGGTGCAGATGTGCGGCGGCACGCCGATCCCGGTGCCGACCTACCAGAAAGACGATTTCGCGCTGGATGTGGCGGAGATCGAGGCGCGTATCACCGACAAGACCCGGATGTTCGTGCTGGTCTCCCCCAACAACCCCACGGGCGCGGTGACGCCGCCCGATGTGATCCGGCAGATCGCGGATCTGGCCGTGAAACACGACATCCTGATCATCGCCGATGAGATCTATGCCAAGCTGATCTACCCGCCCCACGAACACCTTTCGCTGGCCACTTTACCGGGCATGAAAGAGCGCACGATCACGCTCAACGGCTTCTCCAAGACCTACGCCATGACCGGCTGGCGCGTGGGCTACATGGCCGCGCCTGCCGATTTCGTGGAGAAGCTGACGGAGCCGCGCCATACGCTGTCGATCAACACCTGCACCATCTCACAATTCGCCGCCCTCGCTGCCCTGACCGGCCCGCAGGATGAGATGGAGGCGACATTCGCGGCCTATGCAGAACGCCGCGCGTACCTGATGCAGGCGCTTAGCGACGCGGGCCTCAGCTACGGCGCGCCGGGCGGGGCGTTCTACATCTACACCAACATCTCGGCCACGGGCATGAAGGCCAAATCCTTCTGTGAAAACCTGCTCCGCGAAACGGGTGTGATGGTCTTCCCCGGCGACATGTTTGGCGAACCCGACAGCGATTTCATCCGCATCTCCTACCTGCAACCCCTGCCCCTGATCAAGGAGGCCATGGGCCGCATCAAACGCTTCATCAACGCCCATAAGGGAGGCCGCCCATGACTCCGAACCCCGATGAGAAATTCGTGGGTATTCAGGTCAGCCCGATCAGTTTCATCGATGAAGGCGTGGAGACTGTCCTCGACACCCTGAAGGACCGGGTCGGCGTGAATGTCCTGATGCTCGGCACGGTCAGCTGGCTTGGCCTGAAGACCGGACGCTCCATCGCCCATGAACTGGACGGCTGGCCCGATCACGGCGTGCCGGAGCCCTTCACGATGAAAGGCGGCGCCTATTTCGAGCCCGATCCACGTTATTACTCCAAGACGCTGATCAAGGAGTTCCGCGCCGCGGATAAGGAGATGGAAGGGATCGATATCCTCGATCTGGTGATCCCCGAAGCCCATAAGCGCGAGATGAAAGTCTATGTCGAGTTGATGGAGCCGTTCTTCAAATATGCCGGTCATGGCTCCGCCAGCGCGGTCGATATCCCCAATCTTGCGACCTGTATGGAGGTCGACGTGTTCGGCCGCCGCAAGGACGAACCCAGCACATCGAACCCCGATTATCGCAACTGGATGCATGCGATCATTGAGGATCAGGTGCGCAATTACGATCTTGATGGGATCATGTGGTGTAACGAGCGGAACTCGCCGCTGGACCAGATGATGCAAGGCCAGGCGCCAGGTGATTTCTCGGAAGCCGCCCGCGATGAGGCCATCGCCCGCGGCATCGATGTGGAGGCCTGCCGCCGCGCCTGCATAGCGATGTATGGCTTCATGCAGGACGCCCTTGGCGGCAAGGAGTTCGATGACGGTGCGTTTATCACCTTCATCCGCACGCTGCTGGAGCACCCCGAAGTTCTGATCTGGGAACGCTTCTGGCTGGAGCGAAACAAGGATCTGGACCGGGAGCTCTACGGGTTGGTGAAATGGTGCAAGCCCGACCTGCCCTTTGGGCTGAACATCTGGAACCGCAATCATTTCAATATCTTCCGCCGCGCCCAATGGCCGTGGGACGAACAGACGATGTATGCCGATTGGGTCAAGCCGATCACCTATCAGCATCAATCCGGTGAAATCTGGCACAAGGAATTCGGCTTCTTCCAGAAGACGATCCTGCGCGATTTTGATCCCGCAGTGGCGATGAAGGTGCTCGATGGGATCCTGGGCATTCAGGGCTCGGATCTGGACAGCGTCGTGCAGGACGGCCTTGATCCGGATACCTACGTTTATGGCCAGTGCGCCGAGGCGTTGAAGGGGGTGCACGGCAAGGCCAAGGTCTTCATGGGCCTGGGCATCGATGCGCCACGGGTCCGCTCGGATCAGGCGAAATGCACGCCGGATATCGCCTATCGCTCGGTCATGGCGACCTATCGCGCGGGCGGGCATGGGGTCGTGCTGTCGCCCAATTATGCGTCCATGAAGCTGACCAATCTCGACGGTGTGGCAAAGGCGCTCACCGAGTTGGGCCTGAAATGAGCGGGTTGGATACGTTGATCGCGGGCGGAGAGGTTCTGTTGCCCGACGGGTTGGCGCAGGTTGATCTCGGCCTGGCGAATGGCAAAGTGGCGGGCATCTACGCGCCCGGCACGGCACCGGATGCCGCGGAAACCATTGACGCCACCGGAAAGACGATTCTGCCCGGCATCGTCGATATCCATTTCCATGTCCGCGCGCCCGCCTATCCCGAACGCGGCACGGTCCAATCCGAAACCCGCGCCGCAGCGGCAGGGGGCATCACGACGCTGTTCGAGATGCCGATCTCCAAACCCTGCTGCTCCACGCCCGAGGAACTGGCGCGCCGCCGCGATCATTTTTCCGAAAACGCCGTGATCGACTTCGCGCTTTATGCGGCCCCCGGCGATCTGACCGAGGCGAGCCGGGACAAGATGATGGATCTGGGCTGTATCGCGTGGAAGATCTTCACCACACCCTCCCCGCCCGGTCGTGCCGATGAATTCGAAGGACTCGCCTTTCCCGATGAGGCGGATCAGTTGCGGGCCTTGCGGCTTCTGGCCGACACGGATCTGCCCATCGTCGTTCACGCCGAAAGCGCGCAGTTGCTGGCCCATTTCGAGGATGCGGCCAAGGCGCTCGACCCTGCTGACGCCGCGACCCATGGCAAGTCCCGCCCGGCCATTTGCGAATCCGTGGCCGTCGCCAAGCTCCTGACGATGAACATTGAGACGCAGGCGAAACTCCACATCGCCCATGTCACCAGTGCGGAAACCGTCGCCGTGCTGCGCGCCTTCGCCGGAACCTCGGACTTCACGGCGGAGACCTGCCCGCAATACCTGTTCGCTACGGAAACGGATGTAGCCAAGGCCGGGATCTACGCCAAGGTCAACCCGCCCATCCGCCACCAAGCCGATCAGGACGCGCTGTGGCAAGCCATCGAAGATGGCGTGATCACCTACGTCACGACCGACCACGCGCCGTTCGCCAAGGCAGAAAAACAGGCGGCAGACGGCGACTTTCCCGGCGCGCCGCCCGGCGTTCCCGGCATCGAGTTCATCCTGCCCGCCATGCTCGACGCCGTATCGCGCGGTCGCCTGACCCTCAAGGGGGCACACGATCTGATCTGCGCCAATGGGGCGAAACGCTATGGCCTCTACCCGTCCAAAGGCGCGCTTCTGCCGGGCAGCCAAGCGGACGTGACGATTGTGGATCTGAAAGGTGAAACCATGTTCAGCCCCGAAACGATGCACACCCATGCCCGCGAGGTCGCGCATCTGTTCTACGGGCGCATTCTGCGCGGCAAGGTGTGTGAAACGATCCTTGCGGGACGCAACGTGTTCAGGGACGGTGATGTGACCGGGGTGCCGGGCGGCGGACGATACGTCAGGCCATAGCCATGCCCTACGACTGGGCCGCTGCCCTGTCGCCTTGGCGCGCTACTTTTCGCTATTCTTCTGTACCGCGCGCAGCACCCCTGCGCCGAGAAGGGCCAACCCACAGCAGAGCAGGGCGTAGAGAACGAAATCAAAACGCTCGCGAATGCCGTGCGCCGCAAACGATTCCGGCTGGTCGGGAGTTTGGCTCATGTCGATCAGCCCCGCCACGGCGAAGCCCAGAAGGATTGGGGCAACACCCCATATGATCATCTTCCCTCTCCTCTTGGGAGATCCCCAAGATGCCGCGCGCTAGCCGTTTTCCTTCAGCCGCGGGTCGAGGAAATCCCTCAGCCAGTCGCCGATGATGTTGAAGGCCAGCACCGTGAAGACGATGGCAAGGCCGGGGAAGACGGCAAGCCACCATTTGTTCGACAGCAGGTGATCGCGGCTTTCCGATAACATGCTGCCCCAGGTGGGCACATCGGGCGGCACGCCGAGGCCAAGGAACGACAGGGCCGCCTCGGACAGGATAACCCCCGCCACGTTGAACGACGCGATGACGGTCAGCGGCGCGATGATATTGGGCAGGATCGTCCGGAAGAGGATGGAAAACGTGCTATCCCCCATGGCGCGGGCGGCCTCGACATATTCCTTTTCGCGCAGGGACAGGGTCTGCGCCCGCACGATCCGCGCATAGGTGATCCATTGCCCGATCCCAAGGACGAGGATCATGTTCATCAGGCCAGGGCCGAGCACGACAAGGAACATGATCGCCAACAGGATGAAGGGGAAGGCCAGCTGGATATCGCCCAGACGCATGATCACGTCATCGACCCAGCCGCCAAAATAGCCCGAGACGAGCCCGGCGATGGTGCCAAGGGTGCCCCCCACCGCAATGGAGGCGACCCCCACCAGCAACGATACCCGCGCGCCATAGAGCAGGCGCGAGAAGACATCGCGGCCCAACTGGTCCGAGCCGAGCCAGTAGGTGAGATCTCCGGCCCCCGCCTCACCCGGTTCCAAAAGACGCATCATGATATTCTGCCGGTTGGGATCAAACGGTGCGAGCCACGGGCCAAAGATCGCCACGAAGCTCACCACCAGAAGGATCAGCATACCGACCAGCGCCCACCGGCTGGCGACCATGCTTTGCATGGCGCGCCGAAACTCTCGCTTGCGGTAGGACACGGGCGGCGCCGTGGCCGGCTGCGATGCGGGGGTGGTTTCAACCATCTCGCAGGCCCCTATAGCTTCACGCGCGGATCAAGGCGCGCGTAGACCAGATCGACGATCAGGTTGAGGAGAATGAAGATCAGCGCCAGCAAGATGACCGAGGCCTGAACCACCGGAATGTCGCGCTGATTGATCGCGTTGAACACAAGCCGCCCGATGCCGGGATAGGAAAACACCGTCTCCACCACCACGACGCCGCCCAGAAGGAAGCCAAACTCCAGCCCGATCATAGTGACAACCGGCAACCAGGCGTTCCGCATGGCGTGATGGATCACCACCCGGCGCTCCGAGATCCCCTTGGAGCGCGCCGTGCGCACGTAATCCTGCTGCAACACTTCCAACATCGAGGATCGGATCAACCGCGCATTTCGCGCCAGCGTATAGGTGCCCACCGCGAAGGCTGGCATCACCATGTAGTACATCGACCGTGGCAGATTGCTGAACGCAGTCTGGAAATCCCCATCGAACAGCGGCTCCAGAAACGGAACATGGCCCGAGATCGGGAACCAGCGCAGGTAGAGGCCGAAGAACATGATCATCATGATCCCCATCCAGAAATTGGGGATCGACTGGCCCAACATCGCGAAGGTCATGATGCCACCATCGGCAGGCTTGCCGCGGTTCAGCGCGGCATAGATGCCGAGCGGGATCGACAGGCCAATGGCCAGCACGAGGGAGAAGAACGTGAGTTCGATCGTGGCGGGCATCGCCTCCAGCACGACATCCATGGCGGGTTGGCGGTAGCTCAGCGAATTGCCGAAATCGCCCTGAAGCGCGTTCCAGACATAGCTGAGATACTGGATATGCAGCGGGCGATCAAAGCCAAGCGCGATCCGTGCGGCCTCGATCTCCTCGGTGCTCGCGTTTTCGGACACGAACAGATAGGTCGGGTCTCCACCGATCTGAAGCGACACGAAGCTGATCAGGGTTACGCCGATCAGCACGATGATGCTTTGCAGCAGGCGCCTTACAAGGAATGTCCACATCCGCGTGCGCCTCCCTGCCTGGAATTCCCATGAGCCGCCCGGCAACCGCGGCTTGCCCAATTGCTCATTGCCTGTGCACCATCATCAGGCGATCGGCCCAAGGTGGGCCCCTTTCGCATCGAAACCCGCCGGGAACGCTTGACAAGCAATTCGATGTTCTCCCACGGTAGGTGATAGATTGTCGACAGTAGAACAACCAAATCACGCGGATTCCAAAGCGTCAAGCATGCAAATCAGCAAACGGGACCAGATTGGCGCGGCACAAGCGCCGCGAATGTCGGAAAGGCAGCAGTGATGAAAATAGCCGCGCTTCGTGGACGACACAGCCCATGGCGCCCCGCTGACAGGGGATTTGGCCGTGCCGTCTGAAACCGCCCCGCTTTTGCAGGTCGAGAACCTGCAAACGACGTTTGAATTGTCCAAGACGCTCTCGGTTTGTGCCGTGGACGGCGTGAGCTTTGAGGTTCATGCCGGGGAGACCCTTGCGATTGTCGGCGAAAGCGGGTCCGGCAAATCGGTGACGAGCCTGTCGATCATGGGGCTTCTGCCGAAAGATGTGGGGCGGGTCACCGGCGGTAGTATCACCTTGCAGGGCCGTGACATCACCCGTCTGAGCGATACCGAGATGCGCGATATTCGCGGCAAGGATATCGGCATGATTTTTCAGGAGCCGATGACGAGCCTCAATCCCGTACATACGGTGGGTCAGCAGATCGCCGAAATGGTGATCCGGCATCAGAACCTGTCAAACGCCAAGGCCCGGGCCCGCGCGATCGAGATGCTGGATCTTGTCGGCATCCCCGAGCCGACCGCCCGCGTGGACGCCTATCCGCACGAGATGTCCGGCGGCATGCGCCAGCGCGCGATGATCGCCATGGCGCTGGCCTGCGAGCCGCGCATCCTGATCGCCGATGAGCCGACAACCGCGCTCGACGTCACGATCCAGGCGCAGATGCTGGAGCTGATGCAGGAGCTGCAGGATAAGCTCGGCATGGCGATCATCTTCATCACCCACGATCTGGGTGTGGTGGCTGAAGTCGCCGATCGGGTTGTGGTGATGTATGCCGCGCAGGTGGTGGAAACCGGCCCGGTGGAAGACATCTTTGCCAATCCCCGGATGCCCTACACCGCGGGCCTGATGAACTCCATCCCGCGGCTCGGCTCTTCCATCAACAAAACGCGGCTTGAGGCAATCCCCGGCACTGTCCCTGCCCTCACAAGCCTGCCCGCCGGATGCCGGTTCCACCCCAGATGTGCCTTCGCCACCGATGTCTGCAAAGCCGGTAACCCGGTGCTGGAGGAAGCAAGCCCCGGCCACATGATCCGCTGCACCCGCTGGCGCGAGTTGACCCTTGGCGAAAGGCGGGCGTCATGACGGCTTCCCTCCTCCAGGTCGACAACCTCAAGAAATACTTCCCGATCCATGGCGGCGTGTTGCAGCGTGTGGTTAACAACGTGAAGGCGGTCAACGACGTCTCGTTCGATATCAAGGCGGGTGAAGTTGTCGGGCTGGTCGGCGAAAGCGGCTCGGGCAAGACGACCGTGGGGCGCACCCTGTTGCGGCTGGAACAGGCGACATCGGGCCATGTGCGGTTCGGCGGCGTGGATGTGATGGGCCTGAACGCGGTTGACATGCGCAGCTACCGCAAGCGGATGCAGATCATCTTTCAGGATCCCTATGCCAGCCTGAACCCGCGCGAGAAGGTCCGCGAGGTGCTGACCCATCCCTTGCGCCTGCATCGGATCGGCACCGCATCGGAGCATGAGGATCGCGCGGCGTCGCTGCTGGAGAAAGTCGGCCTGTCACGCGACCATCTGGACAGGTTCCCCCACGAGTTTTCCGGCGGTCAACGTCAGCGCATCGGCATCGCGCGGGCGCTGGCAGTGGAGCCCGAATTCATCGTCGCCGACGAGCCCGTCTCCGCGCTGGATGTTTCGATCCAGGCGCAGGTGATCAACCTTCTGGAAGACCTCAAGAACGATCTCGACCTGACGATGCTGTTCATCGCCCATGATCTGGGCGTGGTCGAGCATATCTGCGACCGGGTGATCGTGATGTATCTGGGCCGGGTGATGGAAATCGCGTCGGCCGCCGACCTCTACGCCCGGCCGAACCACCCTTACACGCAAGCGCTCCTGTCCGCCGTCCCGATTCCGGAGCCTGGTAAACGACGCAAGCGCACGGTTCTGAAGGGGGATATCCCCAGCCCGATCAATCCCCCGTCCGGCTGCGTGTTCCGCACCCGCTGCCCAATGGCAACCGAGGACTGCGCCAAAGTGGTGCCGGAGCTGAAATCGGTGGGCGACGGGCATACCAGCGCGTGCATTCACACGACCTGAGCGGCGTGTCTGCGGAAGAGGACGCGTGCGGAGTAGACCCGTGAGAAGGAAATCAATGATCGGTCTACGAGACTTTGATGCCCGTCGTGATCCCTGTGATTGGTTCTCCTGATGCCACATTGCTGACAGTCCAAAAACTGGGCAATGTCGGCATGTGCCAATACGGATCGCTACTCTCTCGGATATCCAAGCTTGGGTCGCGCTGCGTGCCGAGCTTTGGGACGACACGTCGCTCGACGAACACCACGTCGAAGCCGAGGCGATGCTCGCCAAATCCCCGGATGAAGGCATCGTCTTTCTGGATGTCGTCGATGGAGTTGGCATCCGCGCCTTCGCCGAGGCCACCCTGCGCCATGATCACGTCAACGGATGCGAGACGTCACCGGTTGCTTTCCTGGAAGGAATATATGTCAGCCCCGATGTCCAAGGGACAGGCATTGGCAGGTTGTTGTTAAGGTCGGTCCAATCCTGGGCTCGTGAAAGGGGCTGCTCCGAGCTGGCGTCAGACGCGGATATCAACAACCTGGCAAGCCATGCATTTCACAAGGCCGTGGGTTTCGAAGAAACAGACCGCGTCATCTATTTCCGAAAAGCGCTCTAGATCAGCTTTTAACTTTGCTGGTATTTGTGCGGCCGCAGCGTCTCCCGTATCAGGCCCTGAGCCGCCATTCGTTGCCGCTTCCGCAAAGACAACTACAGACGCCCATTACGAGTTTCGCTGACCAACCGGCGCTTCAGGCTGGTCTTGTGCGACCGGGCCCTCAGAACGCCGGAGCGCTTCGGCCCGATCCGTCACCGCCTAAATGCCCGGCATTTGCTGCCGCCCTCCCTGCGCACATCGCCCGTCTGCCCATGAATCCTTGACAAGGGTTTTCCGCCTGCCGCATTGTCCACCTATGAATTGTCGACATTCCACAATTGCGGGGACGGCTCCGCAAACGGCGACAAATGACACGGGTTGTATCCAATCGACCGGCCTCTTGCCGATTGGTGTTGCGCGATTTGCAACTGACACCGCTATGTATGCGCAAATTTCTGACGGGCGGCCCTGCGCGGCTGTTCGGCAGGCCTTTTGCGAATGCTTCGGAGGACAGCCCGCATGACCACACCCAAACCCGCCCTCGCCCATCCCATGCCCGATGATATCGCGCCGATCGAGAACGTACCCCTGCGGGTCCAGGTGGCCGACCGCCTGCGTAGCGCGATCCTGAGCGGGCGTTTGCGGCCCGGCACCGGCCTGGTGGAAACGGCGCTCGCCGAACAGATGAACGTCAGCCGCGCCCCGATCCGCGAGGCGATCCAGATTCTTGAAAATGACGGGCTGGTCGAGACGATTGCCTACAAGGGCAAGCGTGTGAAGCCGCTGACGGCGCGCGAAGTGGCGGAAACCTATTCGCTGCGTGAAGTGTTCGAGGTCATGGCCGTGCGGCGGATCATGGAAAACGGTGCCCCGCTCGATGCGCTGTATCAGCATTGCGACGAAATGAACGCCGCCGCCAAAGCCGATGATTTTGCCGCTCTTGTGGCCGCGGACGAGGCCTTTCACCACGCCCTGATCCGCCTGGCCGATCACGACCTGCTGCTCGCATCTTGGAAAAACCTCTACCTGCGCATCCACCAGATCATGGCGTTGCGCAACCGCGACGAACGCAACCTCGCCGAGGTTGCCGGAAACCACCCACCCATCGTTCAGGCCCTGGCCGATGGCGATCGCGACCGCGCGATCAAGCTGATCTCTGACCACACGCGCGCGTTGGCCGCCTTCGATCCGGCGACCATCGTGCAAGCCCTGTGACGACCGATCACCTGATAAAGGGGCCGTTGCGCCCCCGGACGGCGTTCGGTTCCTCGCAACCCCGGGACTGATAAAACAACGCAGAAAAAGACCAAACCCAGTTCCTCGACGTCGATCCAACAGGTGAAAGGAAAGCCAATGCCAAGATACTACCATTTGCTTGCAGCGGGCGCTGCCAGCCTCGCGCTGACGACGGGGGCCTATGCGCAACCCGCCGACGACACGATTGTCGTCGGGCTGAGTGCGGATATCACGACCCTCGACCCGGCGCCGATCTCCTCCCGCGATAACTCCAACATCGCGCGCCACATCTTCGCGACCCTCTACACCATGAGCGGTGACGGCGAGGCGCTGCCGGTGCTGGCCAACAACCTGGAGATTTCGGACGATGGCCTGGCCTATGTCTACACCTTGAACGAGGGCCTCACCTGCCATGACGGCGAGCCGTTGACGGCGGAGGATGCCGCCTATTCCTTCAACCGCGCCGCCGACCCGGAAAATGCCTTTACCGGCAACACCCCGGGCTTCGTGTTCAGCTCCATCGACTTCCAAAGCGCCGAGGCGCTGGATGAGCTACGGGTGCAGATCAACATCGGGGCACCGAACCCCATCGCGTTCGGCCTGATCGCCGAAGTCTTCATCCACTGCATGGACAGCTACGAGGCCATGACGCTGGACGAGGCCGCGAGCAATCCCGTCGGCTCCGGTCCTTACCAGCTCGTGGAATGGCGCCGCGGGTCCGAGGTTGTGATGGAGGCGGTCGAAGGTGCGGATGTCGGTTTCCAGCGGATCATCTGGCGGATCATCCCCGAAGCCTCCACCCGTTCGGCTGAGCTGATGGCCGGCAACGTGGACATCATCACCAACGTCGCCCCCGATCAGATGGATGTGATCAATGCCTCCGGCGTCGCCGAAGTGAACCCGATCCAGGGTACGCGGCGGATGTATGTGGGCTTCAACCTCAGCGATACGATGGCCCAGGAACCGGGCGGCGATGCCATTCAGGACCCGGCCGTGCGCCGTGCGCTGCAATATGCGGTGGACGTGCCGGCGATCTGTTCACAGCTTCTGAACTTCGAATGCGAGCGGATGACCGGCATCGTGAACCCACCCAATGCGAACCAGAGCATTGAGCCCTACCCGTACGATCCAGAAGAGGCCGAGCGCTTGCTGGATGAGGCCGGTTGGCCACGGGGTGACGATGGAACCCGCTTCTCCATCGCCTTCCAGGCTGGTCAGGGCCGTTACCTCAACGACGTCAACGTGGTGCAAGCCATTGCCCAGTACCTGTCGGATGTCGGCCTGGATATCGACCTGCAGATCATGGAATGGTCGAGCGTCTATATTCCGATCATCCGCGAACGGAATGCGGGGCCCCTCTACTTCATCGGGTCCGGCGGCGCGCTCTGGAGCCCGCTCTACGATATGACCGATCTGGCAGCGGTGGATTCCGGCACCAACTACACCCATTGGGACGATCCGCGCTGGTTCGACCGTTGGGCTGACATTGCCGCCGCTGAAACCGAGGAAGAAACCCGCGAGATCGTCGATGAGATGTTGCAGGTCTTCTACGACGATGGCCCGTGGCTGCACCTCTACTTCCAGCCGGATTTCTACGGCGTCAGCAATCGGATCAACTGGACCCCGCGGCCCGACGAGAAAGTCTATCTCTTCGACGCGACGCTGAACTAGACCAATACCTCCCTGTCGCTTGGCGACCTTGGGGTGCCGGACCTTCGGGTTCGGCACCTTTTTTCTTTGCCCGCGCCTGATCAACACCTTGGACCTTCACCAACCACCGCATTGCACCCGCCCGATTTCTGAGGCTTGATGTCCGAAGCATTGTTCCAAGGTTCCAACCCATGATCGATCAAGCGACCCTGTTGACCTATGTCCTGATCGTTCTGGGTTTCGTGTTCATCCCCGGCCCGGCAACCCTGTTGACCGTGGCGCGTGCGACAACATCGGGCACGCGCGTGGGGATCGCGACAGGGGCCGGGATCACCGCCGGAGACGTCATCCATACCATCCTCGCGGTTGTCGGGATTTCCGCGATCATCGCAACTTCGGCGGTTCTGTTCAGCATCATCAAGTATCTGGGCGCGGCGTATCTGGTTTACCTCGGGATCAAGGCGATCATCGAGAAGGCGCCAACCGGCATTGGTGGCGCCGGCAGGGTGCCGATCACCGCGCCGCAGGCTTTCAGACAGGCGATTCTGGCCGAAGTGCTGAACCCTAAAACGGCCCTGTTCTTCCTGGCGTTCCTGCCGCAATTCGTGCGCCCCGAAAACGGCTCCGTCATGCTGCAACTCACCACGCTCGGCATTCTCTTCGCGCTGATCGGGTTCTTCAGCACAATCGTGTTTGCGGTCAGCGCCGGCGGCCTTGGCACCTTTTTGCGGCGCAATCCTTCGGTGTTGAAGTGGCAAGGCAAAGTCGTCGGCAGCATCTACTGCGCCTTGGGCGTGCGGCTGGCGTTTCAGGAGCGCTAGACCGCGCGCCGTCAGGGGATCACGACGATGTTGCCGGTATGCGTCTTCTCGATGAACGCCGTCTGGGCCGCATGCAAATCCTCCAGCGGGTAGGTTGCGGCAAGCGCAGGCTTGATCTCACCCGCTTCGATGTAGCGGATCAGGTTTGTCATCACCTCAGGGTCGATCACGGTGGAACCCGTAAAGGTCAGATCGCGGAGGTAGAGCGTGCGCAGGTCCAGCTCTACAATCGGCCCGGCAATCGCGCCGGAGCACGTGTAGCGGCCACCGCGCGTCAGAACATCGATCAGGGCCGCCCAGTTCGGCCCGCCCACCACATCTGCCACAACGCTGATCCGCTCACCTGTAAACTCTGATTTCAGGTTATCCGGCATACGCGGCAGGATCACGTCGGGCCCAAGCGTGGCAACTTCGGCGTGCTTGGTCTCCGATGCCATGGCGATCACCCGCGCGCCGCGGCGTTTGGCAAGTTGAACCAATGCGCCGCCGACACCGCCCGAGGCGCCGGGTACGAGGACTGTATCGGCACCCGTCACCCCCGCGCGGGTCAACATGCCCTCCGCCGTGGAATAGGAACACGAGAACGTTGCCAACTCCGCATCGGATAGATCCGAGACGACCGCGCGCGCATTTGCCGAGGGCATCACGGTATATTCCGCAAATCCGCCGTCACATTCCGACCCGAAATATCCCGTCTTGTCCTTGTTAAGGGGATCACCCGGATCCCGCAGCCAATTATCGGTGATGATCCGTTCGCCGATGCGGCCCGGGTCCACACCTGCACCCACGGCCACGATCCGTCCGCAAGCGTCCGCCCCCTGGATCCGCGGAAACACGATGGGCGCCCCGCCCCAGGATGGGTCGTTCTGGCCCACATCGTCATAGCCATCGCTGCCCGTCGCCGCACTCACCGCCTTGGAGTACCAGCCCGTGCGCGTGTTCACGTCAGTGTTGTTCAGCCCGCAGGCGCCGATCTGCACCAGAACCTCGCCATCACCGGGATCGGGGCGCGGCCAATCGGTGCGCATGACCATCTGCTCCATCCCGCCATGGCCCATCGTCACCATCGCGCGCATCGTCTTGGGGAGTGTCATCGGATCACCTTTCCGCAGGTTATGGCATGAACGGGCCGACCCACCGCGCGGATAGCGTAAGGCGGCGCCGGTCCAAACGCAGAGGTCAGCTGCGCGGTCTTTGGAGGTCGCCCGTTACCGGAACGGATTTCGTTTACTGGCTTTCTCACGTCCCTGCCCCCCAACGCGCCATCCACCCCAAGGTGGCATCAGTATCCGCACCCGGCTTGTATTCCGCGCCCAACGGCTTGTTCCAACCCAGCCGCGGGATCTTCGCAAAGACATGGCCATAGTCGATCTCACCATGATCGGGCGCGCCACGATCCGGCACGGCGGCAAACTGGATATGGCCCACATGGGGCAGCAGCGCCGCCAGACGTGTGATGATGTCCCCCTCCGTCCGGCCCACATGGTAGCAATCAAACATCAGGCGCAGGTTCGGCGCGCCGACCTCCGCAATGATCGCCACGGCCTGATCCGTCGTCCGCAGGAAGTAGCCCGGCGCGTCATGGCGGTTCAGGGGCTCGATCAGCACGCCCGCGCCATTCCGGGAGGCCTGTTCGCAGGCATAGGCCAGGTTGGCTACGAAAGCCTCGTGGGCCGCCCGCCCTTCGGCGAAACCGGCCATGACGTGGACGTTCGCCGCGCCGATGGTTGCGGCATAATCGATGGCCTGATCGATGGCGTCGCGGGCCTCAGGCTCACGCCCCGGCAGGGCGCTCAGGCCGTTTTCGCCAGCCGAGACATCGCCACGCGACGTATTGAGGCCAAGCATCGGCAGGCCGGTCTCGGCAAGGACGTCCGCGACGTCTTCGGCGGCTATATCGTAGGGCCAGTGGCATTCCACGGCGTCAAACCCGGCGGCTTTGGCAGCGCGGATGGCCTCGGGCAACGGGCGGTCGGCCCAGAGGAAGCCGAGATTGGCGGAGAATTTCATCTGTCCCAGTCCACGTTGAACTTGGTCACCACCGCTCGCACCTGCGCATCGGTCAGGGCGCGGGGCGACAGGCCGCGCGTCAGCATCGCGAGGCGCGCGGTATCCTCCAACTCCTCCACCGCGTTGCAGGCGGCCTCCACATCCTTGCCCGCCACCACAGGCCCGTGATTGGCGAGCATCACCGCGCTGCGTTTACCCGCCAGCCCACGCACCGCGTCGCCCATGGCCGCATCACCCGGCAAGAAAAAGGGCAGCAGCTTCACCCGGCCCAGTTTCATGATCCCGTATGGCGTGAGCGGCGGCAGGAAGTTATCGGTGTCGGCATCGGGCATCATCGACAGCGCCACGGAGTGGCACGAATGCAGGTGCACCACCGCGCCCGCGCTGCTGCGCGTCTCGTAAAATGCGGCGTGAAGTGGCATCTCCTTGGTCGGCGGATCCCCATCGATCAACTTGCCACTGGCATCGAAATGGCTGAGCCGCCCCGGATCAAGCCGCCCGAAACTGGTGCCCGTGGGGCTGACCAACAGCCCCCCGTCCCCGGTGCGGGCCGAGATGTTTCCTGTGCTACCGCCTGTCAGGCCCCGGTCGAACATGGATTTGGCGAGGGTGCAGATCAGCTCCCTCAGCTTGCCGTCATCGCTCATGCCGCCTCCAGCCGCGCGCGGGCGTCGGAAAAGAAACTCTCTGCGCCGAAGTTCCCAGATTTCAGGGTCAGGGCGATCGGATGCCCGGCGGAGCGGCAGAAGGTCCACGGAACACCGGGCGCGATTTCCGCCCCGATGTCGAGCTGCGCGACTTCCAGTGCCTTGGTTACGGCACCCGACGTCTCGCCCCCCGCCACGATGAACCGCCGCGCCCCGGCCTCGCGGGAGGCCAAGGCACACTGCGCCAGCGCCTGCTCCACAAGCTCTCCCGCCCGCGCAACGCCAAGCTCCGCCTGCGCCTCTGTCACCTTCGCCGGGTCCGCCGTGGCGTAGATCAGGGGGGCGTCATTCAGGTTCTGCGCACCGATCCAATCCAGCGCAGCCTCCGGCCCGTGCTGCGCGAGCTCCAACGGGTCGAGCCGGTATCCCGGTGCGCCGGTTGCCAGATAAGCCGCCACCTGGGCATTGGTCATCGCCGAGCAGCTGCCGGACAGAACAATCGTCTTCGTGCCAAGCCCCGGCAGGCATGCATTGGGCGCGTCGGCAGAAAGGATGCCATCCGCTCGGTAGAGCGCAGGCAACGGCATCGCGAGGGCACTTCCACCCGTCATCAACGGCATGTCACGGCAGGCCTTCGCAATCGCGAAAAGATCCTCGTTTGCGACAGCATCAACCACCACATGAGCGACGCCGTCGCCCCTCAACCGGGCAAGCTCACCCGTGATTGCCCCTGCTCCCCGCGCCACAGTCAGGCGATCCACGAGGCCCACGGGCTGCGTTACCTGCGGTGCCAACAACCGCATCAGGTTGCTGTCCCGCATCGGGGTCAGCGGGTGATCCTTCATCGGGCTTTCGGCCAACGGCACACGCCCAACGAAGAGGGTGCCCATGAAGATTGAGCGCCCGTTTTCCGGGAAGGCCGGGCAATAGATCGTCTGGTCCGTCTCCAGATCGGCCATCAACGCCTCGGCCACCGGGCCGATATTACCCTCCGCCGTGCTGTCGAAGGTGGAGCAGTACTTCCAGAAGAACCGCGCCGCGCCTGCCCGCTTCAGCCAGGACAACGCTGCACGGGCCTCCCCCACAGCCTCGGCCACCGGCGCGGTCCGCGACTTCAGGGCAATCACCTCGAAGGACGCGGTGTCTTTAGGTGGAGAGTCCGGCACACCGATCCTGAGCGACACCCGCACGCCTGAGCGGGCCAGAAGCCCCGCCAGATCCGTGGCCCCGGTGAAATCATCGGCGATACATCCCAAAATGGTGGCCATCCCGGGGGCTCCTCCCTCAGCCTGCGCAGCATTGCGAAGGCGGCCTTTGCTGTCACGTCGAAAATCCGGCGCGGTCTATGGCATCCTACATAACGTATACATTATTAATAGGCCGATCTTTGGCCCGGCATCCAGATGGGTAACCTAACGGCCGTCTTGGTCGGCCCAATGCGCCTCAACATGCGCTGCGGCGCGGCTGATGTCTTCCACGAAGGCCTGCATTGCCAGCGCCTTGTCCTCCGCCGGCAGTCGCAAAAGGTAGGAAGGATGCATGGTGATCAACACGTCACCGCCGCGGTCGCCCATCTCGATGCGCCCCCGCCGCTCCCGGATCGCCCCGCCATCGCCGGTCAGCGCCCGCGCTGCCGTGGCCCCCAGGGCAAGCGTCAGGCGCGGTTTGACGTGGCGCAATTCCAGATCCAGCCACCATTTGCAGGCGACGACTTCCCCGGTATTCGGGCGTTGGTGGATGCGGCGTCGGCCCCTTGGCCGGAATTTGAAGTGCTTCACGGCATTGGTGACATAAGCCTGCCGCAGATCGAGGCCCGCATTCTGCGCCACCTCGCGCAGCAACTGCCCCGCGAGCCCGACAAAGGGGCGGCCTTGCAGATCCTCCTGATCGCCTGGCTGTTCGCCCACCACCATCAGCGGCGCATCTTCCGGCCCCTCACCCCACACCAATTGCGTTGCATGGCAGGCCAGCTCGCACCGGGTGCAGCGCGCCGCCTGCGCCTTCAACCCGGCCAGACCACCTTCTATCGGTGCATCGGCCACCCGCTCTTCGGCCCGCGCGATAGCCTCGAAAAACGCGGGCGGCTGGGTCGGGGCGGCGTCTTGCATGGCGCGGCTGCGCGCACGGGCGCCATGCACAAGATCGGGGATCAGGCGGGCCTCGGGCAGGTTCTTCCAGTATTTCTTCGGCATCTCCGATTGCATCGCCTGCGTCATCAGGCGGGCCGGGTTGAAGATCGAGGCATAGTAGGTGCACCACAGATCCTCCGTCGCGTCCTCGGGCGGCGGAGTCGTGTCGGATGTCTCTGCAAAACTGAGCGCGCCGTTCTTGAACGTGGCCGTCAGGATCGGCGTGGCGATAACCCAGTCCATGTCACCGAAGCGTTTGGCGAAAAACGGGGTCGCGGCCTCCACGATGGGATGCTCCGGCTCGAACCACGCGGCAAAGGCGCGCCGGTTGCCGTGGCCCGGCCCTTCCCGGAACCGGACGAAGGCATGCATCTTGTGGATGTCGCGGCGCACGGCCTTGGCCTGATCCAGCAGCTTGCGCATCTGCGGGTCCGACCGGTCCCCGAACCGCAACCGCTCATGGGCCATGCGCCACAGCACCTGATAGGCGCGCGCATACCGGTCTACATCGCTGTGGGACAAGGCCGTTTCGATGGTGGAAAGCGCTGTCTTTCCAACGGAATAAGACGCGCCTGCCTGTGGCACCGCGGTTGGCCGCGCCTGCGTGTCGAACAACGTCCCGCCGCCACGCCAGTCGATCTCCTGGGGGCGAATCCCATCACGCAAAAAGCCCCGCGCCTGCGCCCGCCAAGCCGCCACGGCTCCGATCACAGGCAACTGCACCGGATGCATCAGATCAGCGAAAGTTGTTCAGGCGGCGGCGCAAACCGTGCGCGCAGATTGGCAGCATCCGTCAGGCCGCCGGGGGACCAGCCATCGGCCACAATAAAGGGCTTCGCGTTCTTCATCACCGCGCCGATGGCGGCCAGATCCTCATACCGCAGCCGCCGGTGACGCCGTGCGCCCAGGATGCGCTGCACGGAACGGGTCCCGAAGCCCGGCACGCGCAGCAATTCCTCGCGCGTGGCGCGGTTCACATCCACCGGAAAGGCCGCGCGGTGGCGCAGCGCCCAGGCCAGCTTGGGATCGACCTCCAGATCCAGCATCCCGCCATCGGCCAACTCCCCGGCCTCAAACCCGTAGAACCGCAACAACCAATCGGCCTGATAGAGCCGATGTTCCCGCACCAGCGGCGGCGATTTCAGGGGCAGCACCTTGGAGCTGTCGGGGATGGGCGAGAAGGCGGAATAATAGACCCGCGATAAACTGTAATTGGCGTAAAGGTTCGCGCTTTGATGCAGGATCGTGGTGTCATTGGCCCCATCGGCCCCAACGATCATCTGCGTCGATTGCCCGGCGGGTGCGAACTTGGCCTTCCGTTTGCCGCGATAGGTTTTTTCGCGCGACGCCTCCCTACGCAGGCGCACCTCACCCATCGCCTTTCGGATCTCGCCCAGATCCTTCTCGGGCGCCAACGCATCAAGGCCTTTCTGGGTCGGCAATTCCACGTTGATCGACAGGCGATCCGCCCATTTGCCGGCCTCCTCCAACAATTCCGGCGAGGCGTCGGGGATGGTTTTCAGATGCACATATCCCCGAAAATTCTCCTGCTCCCGCAGCGTCCGCACGATCCGGACCATATCGGCCATCGTGTCGTCCGGGCTGCGGATGATGCCCGAAGACAGGAACAGACCTTCGATGTAATTGCGCCGGTAGAATTCGACCGTCAGGTGCACCACTTCTTCCACCGTGAACCGCGCCCGTTCGATCCGGCTGGAGGCGCGGTTCACGCAATAGGCGCAATCGTAGATGCAGAAATTCGTCATCAGGATCTTCAGAAGGCTGATGCAGCGCCCATCCGGCGCGTAGGAATGGCAGATGCCACTGCCGCCCGACGAGCCGAGCCCTTTGCCGTCGCGCGAATTGCGCCGCTCGCCACCCGACGATGCACAAGAGGCATCGTATTTCGCCGCATCCGCAAGGATCGACAGCTTTTCGGATAGGGAACGCGGCGCCATTTGTTCATCTTATGTTCTCACTCCGCGCAAAGAAAGAGACCATTACCAAGATGCGTCAAATTTGACCGATCATCGCCTCAGGTCACCCGCTGCCTTGCAAGGTATTCCGGCCGATCCCAGAGGCGGTTCGTGATGATATCTTCCAGGATCTCGGCCGCCCGGATCACGTCGCCTTCATCAAGGTAAAGCGGCGTGAAGCCAAATCTCATGATGTCCGGCGCGCGAAAATCACCGATCACATCCCGCGCGATAAGCGCCTGCATCGCGGCATATCCGTGTTCGAAATGAAACGAGACCTGGCTGCCGCGCAAGGCCGGATCGCGGGGGCTGGCCAGGCGAAGATTAGGGCAGCGCGCCTCGACCTCGGCAATGAACACCTCCGACAATCGCACCGACGCGGCGCGCAGATCGTTCATGTCCACATCGTCCCAGACCTTCATCGCCTCCTCCAGCGCGGTGAGTTGCAAAACGGGCGGCGTGCCCACGCGCATCCGTTCCACGCCCTCCGCCGGGCGGTAGGAGCGTTCAAACGCAAAGGGCGCATCATGCCCCAGCCAGCCAGCCAGCGCGGGATCAATGCTGTCGGCGATATCGGGGCGCACATAGATGAAGGCCGGCGCGCCCGGCCCGCCATTGAGGTATTTGTAGGTGCAGCCCACCGCGAATTCCGCGTTGGAGTCCGCCATATCCACCGGGATCGCGCCCGCGGAATGAGCCAGATCCCAGATCATCACGGCCCCTGCCCCATGGGCTTTGGCTGTGATGGCGTCCATGTCATGGATGCGGCCGGTGCGGTAATCAACCTGGGTGATCATCACCGCGGCAACGTCCTCGTTTATCGCGCCCGCCACATCTTCCGGGGCCACAACGCGCAGCTCGTGGCCCGCATTCAGATGCCGGATCAGTCCCTCGGCCATGTAGAGATCGGTCGGGAAATTGCCGCTGTCGGAGATCACAATCTTCCGGTCGGGCCGCATCTGCAGCCCGGCTGACAGGGCCTGATACACTTTCAGCGACAGGGTATCACCCATCACCACGCTGCCGGGCGCGGCGCCAATGATCCGACCCACCTGATCGCCCACGCGCATCGGTTGCGCCATCCAGCCATCGACGTTCCAACCCTTGATCAGGTTCGCGCCCCATTGCCCGATCATCATCGAAGCCACATGCTCCGTCACACCCTTGGGCAGCGGCCCCAGGGAGTTCCCGTCGAGGTAAATCATCCCCTCCGGCAACTCAAAGCGGTCCTTCATCGGCAAGCTCATAGCTGCCCCCTTACGTTCCACAATTCCGGGAATAGCTCGACCTCCAGCATCCGGCGCAGATATTGCACGCCCGACGTGCCGCCGGTGCCGCGTTTGAAGCCGATGATCCGCTCCACGGTCGTGACATGGTTGAAGCGCCACCGGCGGAAGTAATCCTCCAGGTCCACCAACTTTTCGGCCAACTCGTAGAGCGTCCAATGGGTCTGCGGATCGCGGTAGATCTGCGCCCAAGCATCTTCGATGGCAGGCTGCGCCGTGTGCGGCGCATCACGCGCCGGTGCGGGCAGGTTCAGGCCGAGGCCCCGGCCCAGATGATCCACGGCCACCTCATAGAGCGACGGTTGTGTCAGTTCCTGCTGCAACATCATGTGGAGGTCCCTGCGGTGCTCATGAACCTTCATCATCGCAAGATTTCGATTGCCCAGAATGTATTCGATCAGCCGATATTGATGGGACTGAAAGCCGCTCGATTGGCCCAGATCCTCCCGAAAGGCGGTGTATTCCGACGGCGTCATGGTGCGCAGAACATCCCACGCGCCGTTCAACTGCTCGAAGATACGCGCGACGCGGGTGAGCATCTTGAACACCGGCGGAAAGTCGGCGGCTTGCAAGGCCCTGCGCGCCGCATCCAGTTCGTGGAGCGCAAGACGCATCCACAGCTCCGACGTCTGATGCTGAATGATGAACAGCATCTCGTCATGGGCGTTGCTGAGCGGCCGGGACGCGCCGAGGATCGGGTCTAGCGCGAGGTAATCGACATAGCTCATTGCGCCGTCAAACGACATGCGCGCGCCGTCCTGTTCCGGGTTCTCGGCCATGATCGTTGTCCTCCCGCACCTGATGTCGCCCAGATCGGAGGCCGCGCCAAGGGCTAATTGCGTGGCTCAGCCGATGATAATCTGGTCATCCATTGCGCGGATCGGCACCGGATCAAGCGCACAGCCCTGGCCAAGCCCGTCCACGCCCTGCCCGGTCGTCGCGTCGAACCCGGCATCGTGATTGGAGCAGCGCAGCAGCGCGCCATCGGACGACAGGATGTTGGCCGACCGCCAATCCAGCGGCAGAAACTGGTGCGGACAGGCATTCACATAGGCCTTCAGCCCATCGGCGGAGGCAACCAGCAAGAGAGGAAAGCCATTCAGATCAAAGCTCCTGCACCCGCTCTGCGGCACGTCAGCCTGCGAACACAGGATCGTGCCCGGCACAGGTGCATTGGGGAAACTGGCCCAGGCGTCGTGGTTCACGGTGCCTCGCCCCCAGCCGCCACGCCAACCCGGCCCCGGGCCGGGCCGAAGAGACACGCGAGCAGCAGGATCACACCGGAGATTGCCGCCACCATCCCGGCGGCCGAAACCGAACCGGCCGCGCCAAGCCAGATCGGCCCGTACCCTGCCAGAACATAGCCAAGCACGGCGGACAGAACCGCAAAGGCGATGCTCCACGCCACTTGCATGCTCAACCGGTTGGTCATCAGGCGGGCCGCCGCGGGCGGGCAGATGAACATGGCAATCACGATGATGGATCCCACCGCGTCAAAGGCCGCGACGGCGGCGGCCGCGGCGGTTGCGACAAGCCCCAGCGCAATCACGTTCACCGGGAGGCCGATGGCCCGCGCGAAACCTTCATCAAAGCTGGTGAGCTTCAGCGGGCGCCAGAACAACACCGTGAGAACCATGATGATCACGGCCACAATCGCCATCCGCGGCAGTTCCGGCGGCAGCGCGGCCAGCGCAACGGGATCGACCAGCGATCCCCACCCGTCGGCGCGCAGCCAGATCAGCTGTTCCAGATTGCCCATCAACGCGTGTTCGACATCCAGGTGGACGCTGGACGTGTCGGATTGTTCCAGCAACAGTACCCCGCCCGCGAACAACGCGGTGAACACCACGCCCATGGCCGCGCCCGGTTCGATCTTGCCCAACCGGCGGACCGTTTCGATCAGGACAACGGCAACAAGCGCTGCCCCCGCGGCGCCAAGGAGCATTGGGCCGGTTGCAGTCGTGCCCGTAACCAGAAACGCCACGACGATGCCCGGCAGAACCACGTGGGAAATCGCGTCACCGATCAGGGCCTGACGGCGCAGGATCAGGAAATTGCCCGGCAGCGCGCAGGCAATGGCGGCAAAGATCCCGATCAGGATCGGGGTCAGGGAGAATTGCACGAATTCCGCGCCCATCTACGTGCCCCCGGCCAGGTTCGGGCCGCCGATCGCGGCGTCGAAATGGGTGATCTCGTCAGGCGTGAATACCTGTTCGATCGGGGTCAGACCGTCATAGCGCCCGGTCAGCGCCGTGTCGTGGTGCAGCTGGCGCGCGATGGACCAGCGCCGCTCATCCCGGGCGACCTTGGCCGCCGCCGCGCGACCGGTATCGGTGGCCACACCGTCCGGCCGGATCAGATCCTCGCGCCGCAAGATGCGCAGCGTCAGCGGGTCATGGATCGGTTCCGCCCGGCTGAGAGCCAGCAGCCCCTGGCGCCGATGCACGCGCCGTTGGAACGCCCGGCGGGCCATCAGCGACGCCGCCACGCCCCGCACCGGTGCAAACAGCAAGGACAGCGCGAAAAGCCCCGCCGCGACCAGCACGATGATCGGCCCAGTGGGCAGTGCCGGCGCCGATGCCGACAGGGCGGCGCCGACCCAACCCGATACCGCACCGATACAGCCCGCCGTCCAGACCACCGTTTCCGCCCGCTGCGACCAGAACCGGGCCGTCACCGGCGGAATGATCAGCAGCGCCACGATCAGGATCAGACCAACCAGTTTCAAGCCGATGACGGTGACGGCCAGAACCAGCCCCATCATCGCAAGATCCACCCGCCGCACATTCACGCCGCGCGCGGCGGCAAAGGCCGGGTCAAAGGCCACCAAGGTCATCGGCCGCCTCAACAGCCAGATCGCGGCCACAACCAACGCGCCCCCCCCCGCAATCAGCATTGCATCCTGGAACAACATCCCCGCCGTGGAGCCGAGCAGAAAATCCTCCAGCCCGGCCTGTCGGCCCCGGCTCATGCCCTGAATGATCGTCAGGAGAACAATACCAAGGCCGAAGAACACCGACAGGATCGCGCCGATGGCGGCATCCTCGGACAGTCGGGTGCGGCGCACCATCCATTCCACCGCCAGAAGACCGATCCAGGCCGAGACAGCCGAGCCTATCAGCAGGCCCCAAAGGCTGCGACCATCCCCGCCCAGGGCAACCATGACGATAAAGGCGATACCGACGCCGGGCAGCGTGGCATGGGCCACCGCATCGGAGACCAGCGCGCGCTTGCGCAAGAACAGGAAACTGCCCCCCGCCCCCGCAGCAAAGCCCAGAAGGGCGGCGCCGATCGCCACAAGCGCGGCGTTGTACCCGGCCTGAAATGTCAGCGCCTCAAGGAACGGGCCCATTCAGGCCCCCTGCAAGGTCAGCGTATCGATCTGTGTCGCGCCCAACCGCCCGCCATAGGTTTCGGAGAGGGCGGCGGCCGTGAAAACCTGGCGCACCGGGCCTTCGGCGATCCGGCGCAGGTTCACCAGCATGACGTGATCAAAATAATCCGGCACGGTCGACAGGTCGTGATGCACGGCCACGATGCTGCGTCCGTCGGCCTGCAGGGATTTCAGAACGTCGATGATGGCGCGCTCGGTGGCGGCGTCGACGCCGGCAAACGGCTCATCGAGCAAAAACAGATCGGCCTCCTGCGCCAGGGCGCGGGCCAGAAACACGCGTTGCTGCTGCCCGCCGGACAATTGCCCGATCTGGCGATCCGCGAATTCGCCCATCCCCACCCGATCAAGGCAGGCCCGTGCGCGCGCCTTGTATTGGCCGGAGATCCGGCGCCACAGGCCAATCTGGCCGTAGAGCCCCATCAGGACAACATCTATTGCGGTGGTCGGAAAATCCCAATCGACACTGGCCCGTTGCGGGACATAGGCGATGCGGTCACGCACGCGATCCACATCGCGTCCAAACACCTGCACCTCCCCCGACACGCGGGGGATCAGGCCCAATGCGGCCTTCAGAAACGTCGATTTCCCCGCCCCGTTCGGGCCCACGATGGCCGACATCGCCCCCGCCGGAAACGTCGCATCCAGCGAGAACAGCGCGGGCTTTTCGCCGTAAGACACGGTCAGCCCGCGCACGGCCAGGGGGCTGGCCGGGTCAAGGGCATTTCGTGTGTCGACCAGGGAAATCTCTGCCATATCAGTTCACCGCCAAAGCCCCACGCATCCCCCCTTCGGGCGCGTCACCACCCAATGCGCGGGTGATGAGCGTCACGTTATGATCAATCATGCCAACCCACGTGCCTTCATAGGTCCCGGCCTCGCCCATGGCGTCGGAATACAATTCGCCCCCGATCACCACCTGGTGGCCGCGCGACGCGGCGCCTTCGATCAGCGCGCGGATATTGCGGTCGGAGACCGAGCTTTCCACGAACACCGCGCCGATATCGCGCTCCACCAGCAGGTCGACCAACGCCCCGATGCGCTGCAATCCCGCTTCGCTTTCGGTCGATATGCCCTGAATGCCCACCACCTCGAACCCGTAGGCGGCACCGAAATAGCTGAACGCGTCATGGGCCGTCACCAGCACGCGCGCGTGTTCCGGAACCGTTGCAAGCACCTCGTGCGAATAGGCCGACAGGGCCGCGATGTCTTCAAGATAGGCGCCAGTGTTGGCCGCAATCATCTCCGCGTGCTCCGGCATCACCTCGGTCAGGGCGGAGGACACCTCCTGCACCACGTCGTCCCACAGGTCCGGATCCATCCACACATGGGGATCCACCTGATCCTGATAATCCGCCGAGCCCAACAGCCTGTCGCGCGGCAAGGCTTCGGCCACGGCGATCACCGAATTCGTATCGGCCAGGTCCAGCAAGAACTCTTCCATCTGCGCCTCAAGGTAGAGGCCGTGCCACAGGACCAGATCCGCGCGGGCGGTCGCCACGATGTCTGAGCGGGTCTGGCGGTAGGCATGGGGATCCACCCCCGGCCCCATCAGCGCGCGCACCTCGACGGCCTCACCGCCCACAACGGCAGCCGCATCGGCAATCATGCCGGTCGTGGCCACGACGTTCACGGGCCCATCGGCCGAAACGGTGGCGGGCAGGAAGGCGGCGCCAAGCGCCAAAAGGTGGGTCAGTCGTGTCATGTCCGTAGATCTCCCAGATCATACGCCGTCTGGAATGTATATGAGAGGCATTCGCAACTTCGTCAAGCTAAATGCGAATGACTTGCAACAAGCCGTTCGCAGGCACGCCTATTGGATGATGTGGTGCAACTTGGTGAAGTGATGCCGGAACCGCGCGGTATCTGTGGCCAAGGCCTCCGGCGTATCGCTGGCCAAGGCCGCGGCGATCAAACCGGCCAGCTGTTCCACCTCCCCCGCGTCCCGGCCCACCCCCCACCGAACGAGTTCGGGCGTGCCAATGCGAATGGCGTTCATGTCGCCCTCCACCACCGGCCCCGGCACACCGATACCGCAGGCGATCAGCCCGGCCTTGTAGAGGTGTTTCGATGCCGCCTGCCCGCCGCCATATCCCACGGCATCCACGGCGAATTGGTGGGATCGAGTGGCGCCATGCCCGGTTGCGATCACCGGCACGCCATCTGCCTCAAGGGTCGCGGCCAAGGCCTGCGCGACGCGGATCATTTCGGCCGCATAAGCGACGCCATGTACGCGCCAATCCAGAAGGGTTCGCGCCAGTGCGGCGGATTTCGAGGCGTCGAAATTGGCCGTCATCCCGGGAAACGCGATGGCGTCGAGCCGTTTGGCCATGTTCGCGTCGTTGGTCACGATCAGGCCACCTGCCGGGCCACCAAGGCTCTTGTAAGTGGACATCGTCATCAAATCCGCGCCCTGCGACAGCGGATCGGGCCATGCCCGCCCGGCAAAGAGGCCACATTGGTGGGCGGCATCCATCAACAGGGCGGCGCCGACCTCATCGGCAATCGCGCGGACCTCGGCCACCGGATGGGGCAGCAGGTTCAGCGACCCGCCTAGGGTAATCAGCGCCGGTCGCTCTCGAAGCGCCATCTCGCGCAGGCCGTCCAGATCGACGCTGTAGCGTGCGGCCTCCACCGGCGCATGCACGATGCGCAACCCGTAGAGCCCCGCACATCCATCCATATGGTGGGTCACGTGACCGCCGATCTCGGCGGGCGGCGCGATGATCGTATCGCCGGGCTGGCAGGTCGCCATGAAAGCGTAGAGGTTTGCCATCGCGCCGGACGCCACGCGGATTTCGGCGTGGCTCGCCCCGAACACCTCCGCCGCAAGACTTGCGGCGATCACCTCGACCTCTTCGATGGCCTCCAACCCCATCTCGTATTTGTCGCCGGGATAGCCAAGCGACGGGCGGGACCCCATGCCATTGGCCAAAAGCGCCTCGGCGGCGGGGTTCATCACGTTCGTTGCTGGGTTGAGGTTGAAGCAATCCACCTCGTGAATGCGGCGGTTTTCGATGGCCAGAGCATCGAGGCGGGCAATGATTTCCCCGTCGCTATCCGTTGCGGTGCGCGTCGCGATCCGCTGCACCAGGGCCTCGGACGGCTCCGGAACCCAATCCCGCTTTGCCAGCGCCATCGCGGCCGACCCCGCCCTAATCCGGCGAGCGGCGCCGATCACGGCGCATGGCGTTCCGAAAAAGCACCGTCACAACCGGCGGCCGGCATCCGTGTCGAACAGATGCACGGCGCCGGGTTTCACCGACAAGCGCATCGTGCCGGCGGCCGCCGCCTTGTCCTTGGGCACGGCGACCGAAAAGGCCTGCCCGGCCACGCGCCCGTGGAGCAGCCGCTGCGCGCCCAGTTCCTCGACGATATCTACATCGAAGCCAAGCTCGCCCTCCGCCGACGGCTGAACATCCTCGGGGCGGATCCCGACGATAAGCCCCCCTGCATGGCCGTTTACATGGGCCTCGGGCACCACCTGCCCGCCTGTCAGCGTCACACGGCCCTGGGCCGCTTCCCCGTCCAGCAGGTTCATCGGCGGCGCGCCCATGAAACTGGCCACGAAGGTGGAGGCGGGATGCTCGTAGATCTCGTTCGGGGTGCCGATCTGTTCGATCTTGCCAGTGTTCAGCACGATGATGCGGTCGGCCATGGTCATGGCTTCGACCTGATCGTGGGTCACATACATCGCGGTCGTACCGAGGCGACGTTGCAACGCCCGGATCTCGATCCGCATCTGGTTGCGCAGCTTGGCGTCGAGGTTCGACAGCGGCTCGTCGAACAAGAACAGATCGGGTTTCCGCACGATGGCGCGGCCCATGGCAACGCGTTGGCGTTGGCCGCCGGACAGCTGGCTCGGGCGGCGGGTGAGAAACTCCGTCAGCTCCAGCATCTCGGCCGCTTCGCGCACGCGTTCGTTGATCTCGGATTTCGGAAGGCCACGGTTCTTGAGCCCGTAGCCCATGTTCCGCTCCACCGTCATATGCGGATAAAGCGCGTAATTCTGGAACACCATGGCGATGTTGCGGTCCGCCGGGTCAATGTCGTTGACCACCCGGTCGCCGATGGAAATCTCCCCCTCGGTCACCGTCTCAAGCCCCGCCACCATACGCAGCATCGTGGATTTTCCGCAGCCCGATGGGCCGACAAGCACGGTCAGTTCCCCGTCGGGGATGGTGAAGGTCGACGGCTCCAACGCCTCCGCGCCATTGGGGTAGACCTTGCGGACCTGATCGAGTGTGACTTGTGCCATTCTTGGTGAATTCCTTGGTTTGCGGGCTCTGCGCCCGCGCGGTCATTTATCGGATTCGGTGAGGCCTTTGACGAACCAGCTTTGGAAGAAGACGACGATCAGAACCGGCGGTGTCATCGCGATGATGGCCAAGGCCGCCGCCTGCCCGTAGTCCGGCGTTTCGGAGCCGTCCGCATAGGATTGGATGATCTGCCGGATGCCGCGGACCAGCGTGAACAGGCTTTCATCCGTGGTGATCAGCGTGGGCCAGAGATACTGGTTCCAGCCGAAGACAAACATGATGATGAACATCGCCGCGATCATGGTCTTCGACAGCGGCACGAGGATGTCGATGAAGAACTTCACCGGCCCTGCCCCGTCAATCCGCGCGGCCTCGATCAACTCCTCGGGGATGGAGCGGAAATATTGCCGGAAGAAGAAGGTGGCGGTGGCGGACGCAATCAGCGGCACAATCAGCCCAGTATAGGTGTTGCCAAGGTTCATCCAGGTGATGACCTCGTAGGACGGCAAGATACGCACCTCCAACGGCAGAAGTAGCGTGGTGAAGATCATCCAGAAGGCCAGCGTGGCGAATTTCAGGCGGAAATAGACGATGGCATAGGCCGCCATCATGCCCACGATGATCTTGCCGATGGCAAAGCCCAGGCCCAGGATCATGGAATTGGCCAGCATCGTCATGCCATTCACGCTGTCGGTGAAGCCGCCATATTCGAAAAGCGCCGCGTCGTAGTTCACGCCAAACTGGTCCCCGAAGCCGAATTGCATTCCCTGACGGTGGACGGTGATGGCGTCCCAGCTCGACGTGGCGAAAACCATATAGACTGGCACCAGCATCAAAAGCGCGCCCGCAATCAGGATCGCGTGGTCGCCGACGGCCTCCCACTTGATGCGCTTGGCGGGGCGGGTCGGTGCGGCGGCTTTCGTCGCGCTTCCGGTCGAGGTTTCGGTGATGTCGGCCATGTCCCTGCCCCCCTACGTGTAATGGATCCGGCGTTCCAGGAAGCGGAACTGCACGATGGTGAGGATCAGGACGAGGACCATGAGGACAACAGATTGCGCCGAGGACCCGCCCAGATCCTGCCCCCGGAAGCCGTCCACGAAGACGCGATAGACCAGCGTCATCGGGTTATTGCCGGGCTCCCCCTTCACGATGGTGTCGACGATGCCGAACGTGTCGAACAGCGAATAGGTGATGTTGATGATCAGTAGGAAAAAGCCCGTGGGCGCCAGCAGCGGGAAGGTGATGTCCCAAAACCGGCGCGTGCCGGAGCGGTTGTCGATCATCGCGGCCTCGCGCACCGATTTCGGGATCGCCTGCAGGCCGGAGAGGAAGAAGATGAAGTTGACGGGGATCTGTTTCCAGATCGAAACGGTGATCATCGCTGTGGCGGTGTCCCAATAGTTCACGCCCAGGCGAAACTCGATCCCCATCATGCCCAGAAGCTGCGTGAGGTTGCCACGCGACTGGTCGAACAGCATCACGCCGATCAGGCCGGCGACGGGCGGCGCGATGGCATAGACCCACATCAGAAGCGTCCGGTACGTCTTGGCGCCGCGGATCACCTTGTCGGCCTTGACCGCCAGCAGCAACGCGATGCCGAGCGCGAAGAAGGTCACAAGCGATGTGAATATCAGGGTGAACCACGCGCTGGAGAGGTAATTGGAAGACCGCGCGAGGCGGGTGTAGTTCTCGAAGCCCACGAAGGTCGAGCCGAAGCCGAACGGATCTTCAAGGTAGAACGACGACTGGATCGCGTACCCCGCGGGCCAATAGAAGAAGATCGCGATGATGGCCAATTGCGGGATCAGCAGCAGGATCGGAAATCCGACATGTCCAAATGCGGCGCGTTTCAATGGCCCGTTCTCCCCAGACGTCTCGTTTTATTGGCGGCGATGGCCGGATCGCACGACCCGGCCATCGGCAATCTTGTATCAGATCAGGCTCAGCCCTGGGTCTGGGCGAAGCGGGACAGAAGCTCGTTGGCTTCCGTTTCGATGATCTCGAAGGCTTCGTCCACGGTGGCTTCCCCGGTCAGGATGCGGCCGTATTCCCGGTTCATCACGTCGCGGATCTGGACGTAGAAGCCCATGCGATAGCCGCGGGTGAATTCACCGGCCTCAAGCGACAGCTGCTGGATGCCCACCTCGGCGGCCGGGAATTCCTCGTAATGGCCCTGCTCACCGGCGGCCTCATAGGCAGCGGTCGTGATCGGAACATAACCCGTTTCCGTGTGCCACATGACCTGCGCATCGACACTGTCGAGATAGTCGAAGAAGGCGGCGGTGGCTGCATTCTGCTCCTCATCGAAGCCCGACATGGCAAACAGCGCCGCGCCGCCGATGAAGGTCTGCGTGGGTTCGGTCGTCACGGCTTCCCAATAGGGCAGCATGGCCGCGGAGAAGTTGAATTCGACACGGTCGGCAATGCCCCCGAACGAGCCGGAGGAGCCGAGCCACATGGCCACTTCACCGGATTCGAACGGGTCCTGGTTGTCGGCCCAACCGGTGCCGTACCATTCGAAGTAACCGGCCTCCTGCCATTCGGTCAGCGCCTGGAAATGCGCACGGATAGCGGGGTGGTTCACCATGATCTCGGTGTCCGTGCCCGTATAGCCGTTGTCGTTGGAGGCGAATTGCAGATTGTGGCGCGAGAAGAAGTTCTCGGTGAAGATCCACGGCAGGTGCGATTGCGCCAGCGGGATGTAGCCCGCTTCCAGAAGCGCGGGCGCCGTGGTTTCTGCAAATTCTTCCCACGTGGTCGGCGGCTCCACCCCGGCCTCGGCCAGCGCATCGGCGTTGTAGTACATGATCGGCGTGGACGAGTTGAAGGGCATGCCGATCATCTGGCCATCGGCATCGGCGTAGAAGTACCGCACGCCGGGGATGTAATCCTCGATGTCGAAATTCACGCCGTTCTCGGACAAAAGCTGCTCAACGGGGATCGTCGCACCCTGCGCACCGATCACGGTGGCGGCGCCGGCATCGAAGACCTGCACGATGTTGGGCTGCTCGCCCGCGCGGAAGGCGGCGATGGCGGAGGTCAGGGTTTCCTCGTAAGTGCCCTTGAAGACCGGCGTGATGACGTATTGGTCCTGGCTTGCGTTGAAGTTCTCGGCCATCTGGTTGACCGTTTCGCCAAGTTGGCCGCCCATCGCGTGCCAGAATTCAATCTCGGTCTGGGCCTGGGCCACGCCTGCCATCATACCGACGGCAAGTCCCAGGGTTGCAGTTGTTTTCACGAAGGTCATTCATCTCTCCCATATATCTTTCCCGGGCCGGTACGTTCCAGTCCCGGCAGGTGTTCGGCTTTGGCGGGGACGCCCCGGCCACTTTGATGCGGTCCTGAGGATGCGCAGGCATGTCTCCCCCAACCGACCTGCGCAATCATGCTAACCCTGTTTTGGCAAAGACGCCAAGGGGTAACGCACGGTCGCGCGATTGCGTGGTTAAAGCGCGACGGTGACAGGCACGTGACAATCGCCGCCGCGCGGTCAATCTTCGGTGAGGCTTCGGATGATGCCCGTTGCGGTCGCCTCGTTCACCGCCATCAGGGTGTCATAGAGGATGGCCAGACGGATCAGCGACTTGATGTCGACGTCATGGGGCATGGCCGACAGCGGATCGACAAAGAAGATCAACGCATCGAGGCGGCCCTCGGCGATCATTGCCCCCAATTGCGCATCCCCGCCCAACGGCCCGGATTTCAGCGGCGTGATCTCCAACGCGGTCTCGTCGCGGATGCGGCCCCCCGTGGTGCCGGTGCCAAACAGCGTGTGGCCCGCAAGCTCGGCCTCGTGGGCCTTGGCCCAGGCCACAAGCTCGTCCTTCTTGGCATCGTGGGCCACAAGCGCGATGTTGGTCATGGGGTCTCCCTCGGGGAAATGTCTGGTCCGCCGCCGATGCATAGCCTCTGGCCGGGGCCGCGTCATGCCTGGCCACCACATCACCGCCCCACGGGATGCGCTGCGTGGTTACGCGCCGAGGCCCATCGACGGGTGCCGGTTCACATCCTTGTAGAGAAGATAACGGAACCGCCCCGGCCCACCGGCATAGCAGGCCTGTGGGCAAAAGGCGCGGAGCCACATGAAATCCCCGGCCTCGACCTCGACCCAATCGGCGTTCAGCCGGTAAACGGCCTTCCCCTCAAGCACGTAGAGCCCGTGTTCCATCACATGGGTCTCGGCAAAGGGAATGCAGCCGCCGGGCTCGAACGTGACGATATTGACGTGCATGTCATGGCGCAGGTCCGCGGGATCGACGAAACGTGTCGTGGACCAGGCCCCGTTGGTATCCGGCATCACATTTGGCGCGATATCGACTTCGTTGAGAAACACCGGCTCTGGCCGGTTAAGGCCGTCGACCGCCTCATACCGCTTGCGGATCCAGTGAAATCGGGCCGGGCTTCCGCCCGTGTTGCGTAGGCTCCACCGGCATCCGGCCGGCAGATACGCATAGCCGCCCGGGCCCAGCGTTTCCGTCATGCCGTCGCAGGTGACGGCCACCTCCCCCTCCACCACGAACAGCACGCCTTGTACCGCCGCTTCGGGTTCCGGTGCGTCAGATCCACCGCCGGGGGCAACCTCCATGATGTATTGCGCGAAGGTTTCGGCAAAGCCCGTCATCGGGCGCGCCAGGATCCATGCACGCGTTTTCTCCCAGAACGGCAGCGCGCTGGTCACGATATCCTGCATCACGCTCCGGGGGATCACGGCATAGGCCTCGGTGAACACGGCCCGGTCCGTCATGATCTGCGTCTGCGGGGGGTGACCGCCCCGGGGCGCGAAATAGCTGCGGTCTGTCATCGGGCGAACAATCCTTCTATCGGCGCGCCCAGCGACGCCCACCCGTAATGCCCTGATCGCGCGCCGCGATCAATCAGGGCGTGGATACCCACGGTTGCCGTAGCCGCTCCCTGACCCAAAGCTGGACCTTTGGACGCCGCGCGGCGACGGTCCGTTCTGAAAAGGGATGCTTCTTGATAAATGCCAGGTCAGACTGCCGGTGGCGACTGCCAGGGCGGATGTGAACCGACAACTCGCCTATGCGGGCTGACCTTCAGGGCATCACATAAGCGCTTGGCGACGTCGGTTTCGTTTCGCACCTCGGCTGCCGATGCCCTTTGGTCCGCGCAGCTGGCGTCGGTCACGCCACCCGATCACCGCACCCTGTCGCCGCTGTCGATAAGGATGAAGGACTTCTCAGGCCGCCGTTCAAGACGGATGCGCAGATCGTCGTTCAGGCGATCAATGGCAAACGGATAGCTCCGCTTGGTGGGCACAAACCCAAGCTGTTCCATGGTCGTTTCAAACGGCTGGCTGTCCTGCGCATCCAGGATCTCCCGCCCGATCATGTCGGTCGTGCCGCCGAAGCGGCCACATTCCTCCGGCGCGCCGCTCAGATGCAGGAAGATCGTGGCAAGACGGTCGTCCTCGAACACCAGTTCGACACCCTCCCCCAGCACGGTCAGATAGGCGCGCCTGATCTCCGGATCTTCTGCACACTTGATGTCGCGCTCGTCGAACTTGGAGCGCACCAGCGTCAGCGGCTCACCCAGCACAAGCGGGATACGATCAGTATCTAATCTGAGTTCCAAACTCGACATTGATGTCATTGATAATCGATCCGTTGAGGATGTGAAGGCGCTGCCGCGCGGCATCGATCTGCGCGGCGGTCATGCCGTTGGCGCGCAGATCCGGGATCATGGCCGTGAAATCAATATCGGCCGCTGCGCGCAGGTTGGCCGCATCGTTCTGGATGCGGGTCGGGTCATTGCGCCCTCCAAACGTGTTGGACATGGCACAATGCCCCGCCCCCGTCACAATCACACACCCTGTCGCGTTGCGCAGGCGGGTGGCCTCATCCGCGGTCAGGGAACGGCCAAGGTCATCTTCCAGTCGCGCCTGCATCGCGGCGCGGGACGGCATGTGATCGCCGGTCAACCCATCGCCGACAACCGCATTCGCCGTGCTGTCGCCGTAGGTTCGTGCCTGCCCGATCTGGACGGGGCCGTCATAGGGATCCAGTTCCGTGATCGCCCGGCCGGCCCGCGGGGCCGCCGCCACGATAACGGCGATATCCGCAAGGCCGAGGCCCATGCCGGTCCAGAATTCGATCTGTTCAGCCGTCTCCTGATCAAAGCCAAGCTCCATCAGACCCTGGACACTGTTGGTCAGTTCCGCATCGAACAGAGCCGTGGTGTTATCAAGGCCGGTTTCAAGTTGGTCGGCCGACATCGCGCCGCCGCCCAGAAGAATGAAGCAACCGGCAACCCCGCCGCACCCGGTGGACACAAGGGCAACAACCGTACCAATGGTGCCCAGCGCCCCCAGCTGCGTCTGCCGGTCCCCCATCTGGCGGATGGACACGGTCGTCTCGAACGACCGCACGCAGTCGGCATTGCTCATCGTGCCGCAATGGGTGGCGTGGAAATCGTTATATTCCAGATCTTCGCCGGTCAGCCCGGTATCGCGGTGGGCATAACCGTAAATCCGGTTTCCGCGTGAATTGTAATAGGCCGCGTTTTGCAGGCCGACCACCAGGTCGGAGCCATTGCCGAATTGACGGCGCAAAGCCTCCGCCCCGTCCAACTCCGCGATGATCTCGCTGCATGTGCCCGCCGCGCGGCAGGTCATCATCCGGTGCTGGTTTTCGAGCGAGGTGACCTCCGCCCATTGATGCGCCTCTTCGGTGCAGGCGGCGTTGTCTCCGCATTCCTCAAGGGCGGCGAGGTAGACCTCCCATTCATTGTGGTTGAGGTAGTTGTTCTCGTGGGCCGACCCGCCGATGCTGCCCGCGATGGAAGCTCCGTCAACGCCCGCCCCGGCCAGCAGCGCGGCCGTCGTGGCAATCAGGTTCTGCAACTCGACCTGGCGTTCGGGCGTCAGGTCTGAGCCGCCCACCAAGGGCCCTGTGATCGCCGCAAGCGCCGCCCCAAGGGCGCCATCCTCAAAGCTTTCTCCCGCCAGTTCGGCGGCCAATCCGCCCGCAACGGCATGGGCCAGCGCGTGAGAGAGCGAGCCTTCGGGAATATCGTTCACGGCGGCGAAATCGCCGATCCGTTCCTGCACGGCGCCCAAACCGGCCATGACCATGGCGTTGGTCCAGCCGTCGACGAAGGCATCCCCAAGATCGCCACCATTGATCGCGACGTCGACGGTTGCGTTGACGCTGGCCCGGATCAGGTCGGCCTGGAGGGTGTGAAGCGTGCGATCCACAAGGGATGCACCGTCGGGCAAATCGACATCGAGGCCGGTCGCGGACACCAGTTGCGATCCCAATCCGGCCGAGACCATGGCCGTCACAAGGCCACGTAGGCTGTCTGCCGATCCAAGCTCTTCCAAAACCGCGCCGATATCGCCCTGATTGTTGATCAGGGATACGGCAGCCTGGTTGGTCAGCGTGGTCAGGCCCGCGTTGATCGCGGCATTCAGCGCTGCGCTGCCGCCAAGCTGACCCGTGAGGTTCAGGGCAAGCGCATCGATGCCGGGCCCCAGCGCAAAGGTGGTGACAACCGTCACCAGAAGCGCGCCTGCCTCGGTCAGGCCCTGGTCTTGGTAATCCCATTCCTCGAACGCGGTCTCGGCGCGTTGCCAGGCGACGTTGTCCATGGCTTCGAGTTGCGCCATCCATTCCAGCCCCGGCGCGGCGGCCAGTTGGGCGATGCCATCCCCGAAATTTCCGGTGGCGGTGTATTCGACCACGATCTCACCGCCGGAGATGATCTGAAGGCCGCCCCCCGCTTCGATCTGCGTGAAGGTGCGGGTGGTCTCGGTGCTGCCCTCATCCTCGGAATTCCACCACAGAAGGTCTTCTTCCCGGCGTTCATCACGGGTGAAGGCGCTGTCTTCGGTCGTCAGGATCGAGACCTGTCCGTTTTCGGCGGACACGACCGTTTCGTCGCCACTCGTCAGCGCCGGGGCCTCAAGGATCACGTCCCCTTCGCCGGACGCGATGGTGAGCGTCCCCGCCGCGTCGATCGTGGTCTGCTCCGTGCTGAGCACCTGATCCTGGCGCCGGATATCCGTCTCGACGCCGAACAGGCCGCCACTGTCGATATCGAAGACCAGATCGTCTTGCCGGATCTCCTGCACCGAAGAGATCTCGATGTCGCCCACGGCAGCGAGGGATGCGTCGCCGCCTGCGACGATCGCGGCCCCTGCTAAGGTCAGGTCGTTGCCTGCACCCAGGGTCACGCTGCCGCTTGCCGTGACCTCGGCCAACTGCACATCCAGCGAGTAGCTGTGATCGTAGCCGTCGCCGAAGGCCTGTTGGAGCAGGGTTTCCAGACGCAGGGCGCTGACGGCAATGTCTCCGCCGGCCTGCAGCGTTGCATCGCCGCCCGCGCTGAACTGACCACCTTCCGATGTCAGATCGCCCTCAATATCGATCCCAAGATTGCCTGTTGCCGCGATCAGGCCGGTGGCCTGCGGTCGGTCGCTGAAGCCGAACTCGGTTTCGTCGCGGATCACAGCGGTGGAGTTCTCAAACTCCGCGGCCGCAATGGAAATGTCCGCGCCCGTGATCTCGCCCGACACATTCGCGAAGCGGCCTTCGGCATCAAGGTCAATATCGCCGTCCGAAGTGATCTGCCCACCGATGTTGAGCAGGTCGCCCTCCGTCTCGATCTCAAGCCCTTCGACCCCGGCAATCAAGCCGGTATTGGCAACGGTGCCCGCATCGACATCCACGCGATTTGCCGCGATCTGACCGCTGGCCAAAGAGATTTCATCCAGCCCCTCCGCCCCCAGATAGACGACGGGCACAAGGACGGCCTGGCCGTCGATGATCTGTTCCTCCAGCCAGACGATGGTCTCCGTCAGGGCCGCAACCTGCTCGGCGCTGAGCGCTACGCCCGGCGTCAATTGCAGCGCACCCGTCGCGTCCACGGCGTTGTCGTACAACCCTTGCATCAATGCACGCAGATCGTCGGGGTTCGTGGCGGTCTGGCGACCTGTCAGGGCAAACAATTGCTCCTGGATCAGGCGGGCTTCCACATAGGCGTCTCCGAACCGGCGTTGTGTCAGGTCGGGGTCGTATCCGCCGATCTGATCGAGGAAGTAATCGGACGAGAGGAATTCGCTGACATCGACGAATTCGGGGCGCGTTTCGATCAGGAACGGCGTGTTCGGATCGCCGGAGGGCTGGAACAGCCCGGACCGCCCGAGGATGACGTTGGGATTGACGGCGCCGATCTGCGGTGGCGTGGCAAGCGCGCGGTCACCGGAGGTGAGCCCGACCTGGCTGGCGCCCGCCCGAACCGCGTTATTGCCAAGATATCCGTCCACATCGGCCGACAAGGTGCCCGCGGCCTGGATTGTCGCAAAGACCGCGCCGCTGGTCGCCGTTTCCCGGTCCGTCGTTGTGCGCGTCCGGTTGCGGTAATCGTAGTCGAAACAGATGCCCAGAATGCGGATGTCGCAATACCGCTCCCGGTAGAACGACTCGGTGCTGATCACGACCGTCTCGACCAGATCCTGCCCGGTATTGATGATGCTACCCGCCGTCAGCGTGACGTCACCATTGGCGGCCATGGCGCTGTAATCGTTGGTGATGGTGCCCGCATTGATTGTCAGGTCGCCGCCGGCCACGATCCGGGCAGGCGCATTCGTGCCGGGATCGGCGATCATGCGCGTGGTCGTAATGGTCTGGACCACGTCATAGGTGCGGCTGGGGTGGCTGATGCCCGGGAAATCCCCGGGCGGCCCTGAACGGGTTTCGACGGTGACTTGCGGCACGATCGTCGGTGTCGGTTGACTGTTTTCCACCAAGGCTGCCGCGATCAGGATCGACCCGGTGATGGCCTCGATATTGGCGGACCGGTTCAGCAGGGCCGCCGCGCGCGGGCCGCTTGTGCCTTGGATGGTGAGGCCGCCCTCGGAAATGATATCCGCAAAATCATTCTCCAGCGTTCCATCCAGCGCCAAAACCATGCCGCCACCGCTGTAGAGGAGGCCGGTATTGCTGATGTCGCCGAGGGTGATGATGGCAAGGTTCGCCCCGGACGATCCCATCGGGCCACGGTTGACCACATTCGCGGCTTCAACGCTCAGCGCACCGCCCGTCACCACCGCGCCATCGTTTGTCAGCGTGCCACTGGCAGACAGCAGGCCGGATGTGCCCGCACGCAGATCACCTCCGATATTCAGATCACCTGCGGATGCCAGGGCCAGCGCACCCTCCGTCGCCACATCACCCGAGACATCCAGATCACCGGACTGCGTGGACAGGTCCGCGTTGCCGCCCACCTCGAACCCGGCACTGCTGGACAGGGTTTCGGCGGCGATGTCGATGCCACCACCAACGTCGTAGTCACCGCCCGTGATCGTCAGGCCGCCCGCGCTTGCAATTGCAAGGTCATCCCCGATGCTCAGCGTTGCGCCTGTCGCAGACAATGCCGCCGTTTCAACATCAACATTTCCCAGAACGGTCAGGGCCTCCGCTCCACCGGTTTGGTTCAGCGTGATCGCATCGGCCAGCAATCTTGCGTCCCCCGAGGCGGCGATCTGCGCACCGGTCGCCGCCAAAGCATCCGTGGTGATCGCGATATCCGCCGCAGCCCCAAGGGTCCCGTCCGCATCCATACCCGCCGCCGCCAAGGCCCCTGAGCCCAGTGTCACGGTGTCGGCGGTTACGGTCAGATCAGCGGCAGAGGCGATTGTCGCACCCGCCGATATCTCGGCAGAGGAGCCCGTCAGTTCGATCGCGTCGTCGGCAAACAGGGATGTCTCCACCACAACGGGCCCAGTGTTTGAGCGTATTGTGGCCGATCCGCTGGCTTGTGCCCGGCCAATGACCAGGCGGCCATCGGCCGTCAGCGTCATGCCGCCCGCACTTGCGCTCATCTCCCGCGGGGCCCGCACGGCCACACCGGCCTCCGTCGACAGGAGCGAGATACGGCCCGCATAAAGCCCGCCCACGGCCGTGCTGTCGATGGCAAAGGCGGGGCCGGTGCCGCCGTCATCGGCAAGCGCCGTGACCGCACCGGTGGCATAGGCAAAACTGTTGCGCCCCGTGGCCACGCGCACATCTTGGCCAGCGACGGATCCCTCGAACGTGACCTGGCGCGAGATGATGTCGAACAGGCTGACGCCGCTAAGGTCGGCCCCATCCACACCGAACATGATTTCGCCGCCATCGACGGTGAACCCCTGCAACGACCCGCCTACTATGTCCGGCGTCCCGGTGGTCAGCACCACACGCGGGGTGCGAATGAAACCGCAGCCATTGCAGGTGATGCCATTGGGGTTGGCGACGATCACATCCGCCGATTGCCCTGCAACCTCGGTCACGCCGTTGAGCGCGGATCCGTTGCCGCTCACCACCTCGTTCAGGATCACACGCGCCGCACCAGAACCTGCAAGGTTTGCATTGCCCGGCGTCACACCGCCCAACTGCGTCTGCCCAAACGTCCCGGCCTCGTTGTTGAGGATCAGGCCCTCCGTGCCGACGTTGAATTCATCATACAGATTGTGAGACAGGCCCTGCCCGTTCGGCGTGGCGATGTTGACCAAGGGAACGCCATTGGGGGCGTCCTGGACGTTGAGGCCACCGGTGGCCGCTGGGTCAACAGCAACTTGTGCCAGGATCGGCTGCACTCCAATCGCAAGGATCGAAATACCGGTCACAAAACCATGGGCTATCTGGGAAAATGACGGCCGGAAAATAGGCGGCAACATAACGAAAGTCCCATTCTAAGACGATCAAAAAGTCAGGCGGGCCTGGAGTGTGAACAACCCGTCTTGGGGCGCTTGCGCAGCGCTCGGAGCAGACAGGATTTCGCTATAAGTTGCATCAATGTTGAAGTGACGACCGGTCAGAGTAAAGCCGACAGAATAAGACGCAAGCGAACCCCCGCCGATGCCAAACCTCGATTGGGCATAAATGTGCCCGGCATCCAACCCAACATAGGGGGTGACGCTCATATTATCGCCAAATGCCAATGCATTGGGCGCGCTGAGCGTATTGATCAGCTGCACACCCCGATTGCCGAATAACAGGCTCGTGCGGCTGCCCCTGACGCTGGAAAAGCCGCCGATGGAAAATTGCTCCGACCCGAACAAATTGTCGTTGGAATACTGGCCCGACAGGCGCGACGATAGCACTATCGCCTGATCGCCCGCCTCCCAGGCCCTTTGATAGGACGCGTCGAGCAATAGCGCCGTGTACTGGGCAATCGGCGACCCCGCTGGCGCCGTCGCATCATCGAAGGCCCCGAACAGCGACAGGCCCTGGCGCAGGGTCAGCGTGGCATTCACCTGCCCGCCCAGGGCCGGTTGGGACCGGCGCAGAAACGCGTCCAACACCGTCAGGCGGCGTGAGGATGTATCGATGGTTGTGCCAAGGATCTGGTTTTCATTGTCGGTCCATCGCAGGGCGACACCCGCATCCCATCGCCCCCCCTCGGATAACGAGAGAAGCCGCTCGGCAGACAGGCGGATCGATTGCGACTGGCCGGAGCTTTCGATGGGCCCAGTCACACCGGGAACTTCGATCAGATAATCCGATGCACTGGCCGACAGGCCATAGGTCCAGAACCCAAACGGCAGCGAGCCCGAAACACTGTAGGAATTGCCCACCGGGCTGTTCGGTCCGAAGGAAAGGGCGCCCGGCTCCATGCTGCGTTGGTAGGAAAAACTCCAACTGTCATTCAGGCCGAACAGGTTATCGTAGCCGAAGGTCTGCCCATAGTTGAATTCACCGGTGGAGGTGGTGCCGCGATTGTCCACGGCGATACTCGCGCTCCACGGCTGGCCCTGCGTCACATCCACGGCCACGACGCTATCGCCGGGCTCGGCGCCGGGCGCAAGCTGGCTGGTGGCATCGCTTGAGGGCAACCGGTTGATCTGCGCCAGGCCTTGTTCCAGCCGCCGCAACTCAAGCGGGCGCCCCACCATGCCCGGAAACGCCGTCGTGGCGCGCAAGGGGGCGGGACGGCCGTTTTCCGCAACAAGGATGTCGGATACCTGCCCTTCCACCACGGTGATCGTCAGCGTTCCGTCCGACAGGTCCTGTTCCGGCAGATAGGCCCGCGCGGCGATGTAGCCCGCGTCGATATAGGCCAGGGTCACGCTCTCCAAAAGCGCGTTGAGGCCTTCGATACCGATACAGCCGAGCTGACCGGCGAAGCCTGCTTGCAAGTCAGCCTCCGAAATCAGGGTCACCCCGCTCAGGGCCACTTGGGTGACATCGACACAGGGTTGGCCATGGGCAGGCGCGGCCAAAGCAAGACCAAGCGCGGCGCAGGCGCAACGGGTGAGCTTATTCATATGCAGCGCGGGCCCGCTCAAAGGCCGCCAGCGCCGCCGTGAATCCACGTAGCGAAAAGCTGATCCGCACCGTCTCTCCTTCGATCAGGCTCAAGGCGGCTTCCGCCGTGATTCCGCGCCTGAATTGGTTCAGAAGGGGCGCATCGGCCTCGATCAGGACCCAGCACCCCGTTTCGTTACAATTGCGATAGCGCACGCGGCGCTCATTTGCTCCATCAACGCGCAATCCAAAATCCGCCGGCAAATAGACGTCGAGCGGCACCTGGATCAACAGCGCAAGGCCCGTGTCAGCGGGGGCCAAGGACACAGCCATCACATCCTGTGCGACATCGCCATGCTGCACCTGCACCCGCTGCCATACACGGCAGCTATCCGCCGAATTCTGCGGGCAACTGACGCGCCAATCGTCAAAAACCTGCACCTCCGGGATCGACTGCGCGTCTTGCGCCCAAGCAGCGGCGGCACCAAGGCTCAGCGCCGATGCGACGCCAAAGATCCATGGGAACGGTCGACGCAAAAAGCGCAGCAATGCTATCGTCTTGCGTGGTGAGGAAGGGGTCACGAGAAACGCTTTCGGCACGGAGTTTTCGATTTTCCTAGCGGGGTTCGCCCGCATTCTCCACATGGCGCAGGCCCTATCGGAGTCAAACTGACAGGTGAATTCCTCGGACCCCTCCGATCCCGGCGTCGCCATCGCGAAGGCCCACGTTGTCCCTAGTGCCACCCCATCCGCGAATACGCCAAAGTCCGCCCTGTGCCAGGGCGGTCCGCGCAATCGACTTAAGGGGAATATGGCGGAGCGACAGGGATTCGAACCCTGGAGACGGTCTCCCGCCTACACACTTTCCAGGCGTGCGCCTTCGACCACTCGGCCACCGCTCCGTGGACACGGCAGATAGCGGCCACGGCCCTCCAACGCAAGGGTTAGAATATGCGAAAGCTCGCCACGAATGGCAGGTGGTCCGAGACCTCCTGCTTGAAGCGCTCGCGCCCCATGCCCGGATGGCTGTTATCGGTATCCATCGTCCAATGCATCGGGAAAAGTCGGAGCGAGCCGCGCACGTAGTCCTTTGAAAAGGTCCGCGACACGGCAAACCCGTCCAGAAGGTTGGCGCGGCCCCGGTCGAGGATATGCGAAAAACGGTCCTGCAGATCCCAGCACGAGACGAAATCCATCACATCCGCGCCGCCCAGATGGTGGAAGTTGGACACATCCTGCCCCGGGATCATGTTGAAATCCCCCATCAGAACCAGAGTGTGATGGCCAAAGCCCGGCGTCGCGCGCACATTGGTGAGCCAGTCACCGATCACCATGCATTGCGTGTCGCGCAGCCGCTGCTCGGCTGCGTCCCGCCCCGATTTCAGGTGCACACCCACCACAATCGCCTTGAAGCCGCCCATCCGAATATCGACGGCGACGGCCAGACGGCCGCTGTCGTAATCGCCCTCGGACCCCGGCACGAAGCGCACATTCGTCACCGACACTTCGGGTTTGTGCAAGAAGCCTATATGCAGATCGCTGTTGGGTTGCGGCAGGATCGTGTGGGCGTAATCGACGCCAAAATCATCGCTCAGCTTCTGCGCCAGCACCTCGATATGCGACAGCGGGTTCACTTCCACCAGCGTGACGAAATCGGCATCCAGAAGGGCAAGCCCCTCGGCCTGCCGATCGGCTTTCGGATGGGTGGGTGCGATGCCCCCGAACCCGGCAAGGTTCCAGACGGCGACGCGACAGATTGCGTGACGGGCCATAATATTTGCCCTCCTTCCATGATCAATACATGGGGGAGGATAGCATAGCTTTGATGTCGGCGCTGTGTCGGTTTATGCCAGCGCTATCGTCACGCGTCGGTTCTGCTTGCCCTTGTTCTCGACCTTGGCGATTTTCAGCTTCCCGATCTCGCCGGTCCGCCTCACATGCGTACCGCCACAGGGCTGCAAATCGATGCTGTCCTTGCCCTGCCCGATCCGGACCAGCCGGATCTGCCCGGAGCCCCGGGGCGGCTGGACGGACATGGTCTTGACCAGCGACGGGTTGGCATCAAGATCGGCATCGGAAATCCATTCCACCGAAATCTCCAAATCCCGCGTCACCAGCGCGTTCAACTGGCCTTCCAGAATGGCCACATCTTCGGGCGCCTCGGGCATGTTGAAATCAAGCCGTCCCTTTTCGGCCCCGACCGCACCGCCGGTGACCGGCAGCGGGATCACAACCGACAACAGGTGCAGCGCGGTGTGAATGCGCATATGCCCGTGGCGCCGATCCCAATCGAGCCGCTGATCGATGGTCGCGCCAACCGGCGGCAGGGCCGATGGCTCCGATGGAACCAGGATGATCGCGCCCTCGTCATCCTTCACCGCCGTGGCGATGGGGATGCGTCCACCGTCCCAATCCAGCGTGCCGCTATCGCCCGGCTGGCCACCGCCACGGGCATAGAACAACGTGCGGTCAAGGATCACGCCGCCCTCATCGGTCAGCCCGATCACCTTGGCCGATGCGGATTTCCGGTACGGCTCGTCCATGAACAGAGGGTCGGTCCGCATTTACTCGTCCTTCGCAGCAGGCTGTTCGGGCGGCGTCCCGGGTGACGCGTCCGCGGGCTGCGGCGAGGGTGCGGCGTTGGGCAAGACCTCGGGATTGCGCAGCCAGATATCGCGCTGCGCGAACGGGATCTCGATCCCTTCCTGTGCGAACCGCTCGGCGATCTGATGATGCAATTCCGTCTTCGTGACCACCAGCAGGTTGATGTCGCGCAGGATGCAGCGCATGCGGAAATCGAGGCTGTCGGCACCGAACCCCATGAAATCCACACCAGGTGCCGGGAAGCTGACCACATCGGGATGCCCTTCGGCAATCTCCATCAGGATGTCGGACACCCGGCGCGTGTCCGACCCATAGGCCACCCCCACCGTCACGATGGCGCGGCCGACTGTGTTGCCGCGGGTCCAGTTGGTGACAGTGCCGCTGATGAAATCGGCGTTGGGCACGATCACATCGGTCTTGTCGAAGGTCTCGATCGTGGTGGAGCGCACGGAGATGTCCTTGACGATCCCCATATTGCCGTTGACCTCGATCCAGTCGCCTTCAGAAATCGGGCGCTCGATCAGCAAGATGATGCCCGACACGAAGTTCGACACCACGTTTTGCAGGCCAAAACCGATACCGACCGACAGCGCCCCCACCACGAAGCCAAGCGCCGTCAGGTCGATGCCCGCGCTCGTCACTGCGATCAGGGCGGCAAGTGCGATCCCCACATAACCGACGCCCGCACTCACGGCATTGCGGGCCCCCACATCCAACCGGGTGCGGGGCAGCACCGTGGTTTTCAGCGCGCCTTGCACCACGCGGGTGATCAAAAGGCCAATCGCGAACACAAGGATCACGGCCAGAATGATGCCCGGCGTGATCCGCGTATCGCCAACGGTGAACCCTTCGAGGATGCGAACGTAAAACTCCCCCAGCCGTTCCGCCCGCACCCCCCAAATGATGGCGAGAACCGGCGTAGCGAGGATGAACAACGAGAAATTCACCAGAACCGGCAGCAAAGCCTCGGACGCGGTGTCCGGCGTGGTGCGGAAGATCACCGCGTAGAGGTCACGCGCCACCGCTTGAAGCGCCATGAGAACGCCGAGGATAAACAGCGTCAGCGCTGTGGGGATCATCACCGCCACGGCCGCGTTGGTGTAGCCGATCAGCCCCAGCAAGGGGCCGACCACCGCGATCACCCGCAAGGCGTTGACGACGATGGCCAGAACGCCCGGCGCGAAACTGGAGCCGTCGCTGTCCAGCATATCGGTCCGCAGCCGGGCCAGAAGGCTCGACAGCCGCAAATACATCAGGCCCAGACCGATATGGAACGGAACGACCAGAACGCCGCGCGCATCGGGCGGTACAAGATCCAGGCTCGCCAGAATCTCCGACAGGTTCCCAAGCCCGACAAACAGACCGATCAGGAAAATGGTGCGGCGCAGCGGCCGCCGCACGCTCATCGCGGCCTCAAGGGCGGCCGGGCGGCCCTCGTGGATGGGGAACAGCCGCCCGGCCAGCCACAGGGCCGCATAGACCGCAAGGATCAGCCCCAGCAGCCCGGAGGCCAGCGCCTCGCCATCTTCGGTCAGAAAGCCCGACCATTCCAGCGCCGAGATCAGTAAGACGAAGCCGATCAGCGGCAAAAGCAACTGGCCAAGCGACACAAGGAAGCCAAGGGCGGTTCGGCCCCGGCGTTGATCCGCATCCAGAAACCGCTCGCCCAGCCGCGTCACCATCGGGCGCGCGCGCAGGATCAGCACAAGGCCGATCAGGACCAGGCCGATGATCGCGGGCGCGTTGTCGGCCACACCGCTCCGCACCTCGGGATCGGCGAGCCGCGCACTGGTCTCGTCGCGCTCATCGCGCGCGACATCGGCCAGCGCCCCAAGGGCCGTGGCCCAATTGACCGGGTTAAGCGGCGTCGGATCAAGTTCCAACAATTCCTCGGTCTGGCGCTCGGCCAGGATCGCGTCGATCTCGCCAATCAACCCGTTGGCGCGGTTGAAGGCGGCGTTGGCCTGAAGGCGGGGGGCCTGGGCCCGCGTCAACGCCTCAGCCAGCTCGCTCCGCCTGTTGGCGATCGGGTCGGGCTCGGCCTCGCCGTCTTCCGGGGCCGGACCCAGGGCGTCGATCTGGCTCTGGATCGTGGCGATGCGTTCGCCGTTGATGGCGTCCGCGGCCAAGAACCGGGCGCGCCAGCGCACCAGTTCGGCCCGGCGGGCCTCGAAAATCGCAGTTGAGGCCTGCCCACGTTCGATCAACGCCTCGGCCGAGGCCGCCTCTCGCTCCCAGCTCTCGTAATCCAGCTCGGTTTCGGTTGCGGCCCCACCCATCTGGGCAAGGACCACACCGGGCGACGCGACACACCCGGCCAGAACCAGACCGAAAACCGCAAGAAGACGAAGGGCGCGAGACATCATTCCTGGAAGACACTCGGCACGTCGCGGCCCGGCCCGTCCATCCAAGCGGGAACGGGAAGGCCCTTTTCGCGGAGGAAATCGGGGTTGAAGAGCTTGGATTGATATCGCGTGCCGTAATCGCACAGGATCGTCACGATGGTATGTCCCGGCCCCATCTCCTTGGCCATGCGAATGGCACCGGCGATGTTGATCCCCGACGACCCGCCAAGGCACAGGCCCTCATGCTCCAGAAGGTCATAGACGATGGGCAGCGCCTCGGCATCGGGGATCTTGTAGCAGACATCCGGCGTGAAGCCCTCAAGGTTCGCCGTGATCCGCCCCTGCCCGATCCCTTCGGTGATGGAATCTCCGCCCGCTTCCTGCCCGGTATAGAGCTTGTAGAGCCCCGAGCCCTCCGGGTCGGCCAGGCCAATCTTCACACCCTTGGACTGCAACGCCATCCCCACACCGGCCAGCGTACCGCCGGAGCCGACGGCGCAGACAAAGCCGTTCACCTTGTGGTCGGTCTGCTCCCAGATCTCGGGGCCCGTCATCTCGATATGGGCCTGCCGGTTGGCGATATTGTCGAACTGATTGGCCCAGATCGCGCCATTGGGGTCGCTCTGCGCCAGCCGTTCGGCCAGACGGCCGGAATACTTCACATAATTGTTCGGGTTCGAATAGGGCACGGCAGGCACCTGGATCAGTTCCGCGCCCGCGATGCGGATCATATCCTTCTTTTCCTGGCTCTGGGTCTCGGGGATCACGATGACGGTCTTGAACCCAAGAGAGGCCCCCACAAGGGCCAACCCAATGCCGGTATTGCCCGCAGTGCCTTCCACAATCGTGCCTCCGGGGCGCAGATCGCCGCGCGCCACCGCGTCGCGGATGATGAAAAGCGCCGCACGGTCCTTCACCGATTGGCCGGGATTCAGGAATTCGGCCTTGCCCAGGATCTCGCAGCCCGTCGCCTCCGAGGCGGCTCGCAGGCGGATCAGGGGGGTGTTGCCGATGGCGGCGGCCAGATCAGAATGGATCGTCATGGGGCAAGGCACCTTTCGCGGGCTTTTGGTGGCCCATCGATAGGGGCGCGGGCGCGCGAACTCAACCCGGCACGCGGTTCAACCACCGCGGATCTCCGCGCGCAAACGGTCGCGGTGCAGCATCAGGTATTGCATGGTCAGGATTAGCGGCGCGTTGGCCATGTCGCCCTCCTCCAGCATCCGCAGGGCTAGGTCGTAGGGCACAAGGTGGCTCAGGATATCTTCGTTTTCATCCGCATGGCCGCCAAGCCCCGCCGCGCTGTCGGGCAAATCAGCGATCCCGAGAAAGGAGAACAGCACCTGCGCCACACCCCCTGGCGTGGGATAGTACCGGCCCACGAAATGCAAGTCGCCGAGCGCCAGGTTGGCCTCCTCCTCCGCCTCGCGCCGGGCCGTGTCCTCGGCGCTTTCGCCCGCATCGATCAGGCCCGCAATCGGCTCCAGAAGCCAAGGCGATGGATCGCCCTGGGCAAACGGGCCAAAGCGGAACTGCTCGATCACCAGGATCCGGTCGCGCACCGGATCATAGGGCAGCACCGTCACCGCATCGGCGACCCGGTAGACGATCCGCCGCAACGGCCCAGACGAGCCGCCATCAAACCGCGCATGGCTGGCATGAACCTCTTCGGTGTTGAAGAAGCCGTCATAGACGTGATCGGTGCCCCGGTGGCTGGCATCCGCGCGACGGAACCCGTGGCCCACATGGCCCGGTCGGTGCCAGCGCCCGGCGCGGATCTGCGCGTCGGCCCGGGCCCGGATGATGCCGAACCGGCGCCCCACGGCCTCGGGCGCCTCGTGGCCCATCCGGCGCACCACTTCCTGCGCCGCCAGAACCGAGATATCGCCCCAATCCCGCGCCCAATCGGCCAGTGACCAATCCGCGCCCGGCTCGCCCGCCTGATTGGGGAAAAACCAGGCCTCCGCCTCCACCTCCGCCCCGTCGCGGATCACCCGAACGGCGCGGCGCGTGTAGCCGAAACAGGCCTCGTAGAAATCCAGCCGCTGCAGGGCGTCATGCTCCGGGGCAATCAGCGCCCCATCCGCCATCGCGCCATCGCGTGCGTCCAGCATCGGCCACGACTTGCCCGCCACCCAGGCCGCACGAAACCCCGGCAGCGCGGCCGGTTCCATGCGTAGCTCGCGCCCCGCCACACAGTCCAGCAGCGGCTGGTGGCATAGCGTGCCGAACAGGAAGATCGGGGTCATTGGGCCTATCGCCAGGCCCGCGCGGCGAATTCCGTCAGGATACCGCCAATGACACCGCCAACCAGAAGCGCGCCCCAGATCTCGATGGTCAGGGATTGCGTGAGGTATTCCAGGAACAATTCCAGCGTCTCGATGGTGGCCTCACCCGGATCGTCATACCGCAGATCGGCCGAACGGATGAACATCGTGCGCAGGGCAAACAGCAACAACCCGAAAAAGGCGATCTGAAGCGAGGATCTGAGGCCACTGGAAATGGCGGCGCTGAAGCCGTTTCCGGCGCGCGCGCCCGCCACCATCCAGCCCTGCACCAGCCCGATCAACGCGATGGTCAGGGGAAAGTACCGGGCGGGCGTGCCCTCCGGTAGCGTCAGAAGAACCTGAAGGGCCGCAAACCAGCCAACCGCAAAGAAGGTGATCGCCCCGACAAGCTTGGCCGCCGTGGGCATCCTAGATGGTTCCGAGTGTCACATCGGCCTCCGCACCGTGATCTGTATCACGTCGCAATTTCCGAAATGGAACGTCGCCGCGCAAGAGGTCAGGTAAAAGTTCCACATCCGCCGGAACCGATCGTCAAAGCCGAGCGCCGCGATCTGGTCCCACTTTTCGTTGAACGTGTCGTACCAGCGGCGGCAGGTCTGGCTGTAGCTTTCGCCGAATTCGATGGATCTGGCGACCTCCAGACCGGCGCGTTCCACCTGTTCTCCCAGCACTTTCGGGGCCGGTAACATGCCCCCCGGAAAGATGTATTTCTGAATGAAATCAACGCCCCGGCGATAAACCTCCCAGCGCTTGTCCTGCACGGTGATGATCTGCAAGGTGGCGTTCTTGCCGGGCTTCAGGCGCTCGCGCACCGTATCGAAGTAGGTCGGCCAGTATTTCTCGCCCACCGCCTCGAACATCTCGATCGACGCGATGCCGTCATATGTGCCCGTTTCGTCACGGTAATCCTGTAACTTGATCTCCACCAGCTCGCTCAGGCCCGCATCCGCGATGCGTTTCACGGCGAAATCGTGCTGTTCCTGGCTGATCGTCAGGCCGGTGACTTTCAGCCCGCGCTCCTTGGCGGCATACTCAGCGAACCCGCCCCAGCCGCACCCGATCTCCAGCACATGATCGCCGGGCACCGCGCCCATATGGTCGACCATGGAGGCATATTTGGCAATCTGCGCGGCCTCGAGGCTCTCCTGCCCGGTCTCGAACAGGGCCGATGAATAGGTCATCGTGTCGTCTAGCCAGAGGCTGTAGAATTCATTGCCCAGATCGTAGTGCGCCGAGATGTTCTTTTTCGCCTGCCGCTTGGTGTTGCGCTGCAACCAGAAGCGGAATTTCTCGTAGGCCCGGATGATGCCCATCCCCAGAAATCCGTCATAAACCTCGTCATTGTCGGCATGGACCACGTCCAGGAACCCCTGCAAGTCGGGGGTGGACCACCATTCATCCAGATAGGCTTCGCAAAATCCCAGATCGCCCTCGCGGATCAGGCGCGCGAAAATGTCGACGTTGTGAATATTCAACTCGCCCACCGGGCCGGGCTTGTCACCCTCAACCCGGAACACGCGCCCATCGGGCAGGCGGAAATCCAGCCGCCCGTGTTCCAGTCCTTGTGCCTGTTCGAACACGGCCTTGAAGTAGCGCGGCAGGTCGCGCTGCCCCTCAAGTGTCGTTAATGCGGTCATTTTAGTCCCTTGTTGCAGTATCTTATTCATGTAATCCGCAAACCACAGGGGCAAGCCCTTTGGACGCCACCTGTCACACGAACGTGACGCATCCCTGTCAGAAATCGCGATTGGAATAGGCGTCGAGCGCCCTTTGGCGGCCGTCGGCGGCGCTCACGATGGGCGCATCGGGGTAGTCGCTCTCCGGGCTCAGGCCCCAATGGCGCGGGACGGCCTCGAAATAGCTCAGCGCCGTTTCCGGCGGTTTTGGCGTGATCTCGGCCAGCCAGCGTCTCCGATAGCGGCTTTGCTTGTCGAACTTCTCGGCCTGCGTCTCAGGGTTGAACACGCGGAAATAAGGCGTCGCGTCGGGGCCGGAGCCCGCCGACCATTGCCAGCCCATCGCGTTGCTGGCCGGATCCCAATCCACCAGGCATTCCTCGAACCAGTCCATGCCGATTTTCCAGTGACACATCAGGTGCTTGGTCAGGTAGCTGGCCACCAGCATCCGGGCGCGGTTGTGCATCCGGCCGGTCACATACATCTCGCGCATCGCGGCATCGACCACCGGCATACCGGTGCGTCCCTGTTTCCAGGCCTTCACCTCCGCCGTCCGCTCATCCTCGTTCCACGGAAAGGCATCCCAGTCCTCGCGCCAATTGGCGTGGGTGATGCGCGGCGTATGGTGTACAAGGTGATAGGCAAAGTCGCGCCAAACGACCTCTTTCAGGAAGGTCTCCGCGCCGCTCTTGCCCTCCTCCATCGCGCGCTTGCCAGCCCACCAACAGGCCCGCGCGCTGATCTCGCCATAGGTGAGGTTTTCGCTCAGCAGCGAGGTTCCGTTAACCGCAAGGTTGTCGCGGGCATCTTGGTAGCCATCGATCCCGTTGGCCATGAACGCGCCAAGCCGCCCACGCGCGGCCTCCTCTCCCACGTTCAGATGCGGCGCAACAATCGCCGCCCCCCGATCCATCGCGGCCCCCATGGCCCAATCACTGATCGCATCGCTGGCGGGCCAGCTGTGCGGCGCGGCAAGCGTCGGCGTGGGCAGCGCATCCCCTGGGTCCCGGCCCCGCACGGCCTTCCAGAACGGCGTGTAAACCTTGTAGAATCCGCCGGTTTTCGTCTCGACCGTCCAGGGCTCGAACAGGATATGGCCCCTGTGGCTCACCGCGTCGATCCCGTCGGATTTCAACCCCGCCTTCACCGCTTCGTCGCGCTTGCGGGCGTAGGGATCATAGAGGCGGTTCCAATGCACCGCCCCTGCCCCGGTCTCAGCGATCACGTCCCGCAACACGTCGAGGGCCTTCCCGCGCCGCAGGATCAGGCGGGAGCCCGCCGCCTCCAGCGCCTGGCCAAAGGCCTCAACGCCCAATCCCAGCCGCCATTTCGGCGCGGCGGCATGGCGCTCCACCACCTCGTCCAGGATGAAAACGGGGATGACAGGGGCGCCGCTCGCGCAGGCCGCAACAAGCGCCGGGTTGTCCGACAGGCGAAGATCGCGCCGGATCCAGTAGAGGATGGGGGTCGTCATATGCCTGCCGCTCGCGTTAACTCTTTCCGGGCAAGCTAGGGCGCGCGGGCGGGGGTCAAGTCAATCGACCGCCTCGACCAGCACCAGATCCCGCTCCGAGGCGGCTTTGGCATGGCTCAGCGCCTCTTGATAGGTCGCACTCTCGTAGCAGGCATTGGCCGCATCCAAGGACGGGAAAAGCGCCACCACGTTGCGCGGATGGGCGCGGCCCTCCTTCTGTATCGCGGTGCCGCCACGGGCCAGGAACCGGCCACCATGGGCGGTGATCGCCTCGGTCGCAAGGGCCGCGTATTTCGCATAGGCCGCGTCATCGCTGACGGTGACATGGGCAATCCAATAAGCTCCAGGCATCTCTCAGGCTCCTTTCAACACGTCTCTCGCGGCGGCAATCGCGGCCTCCGCCTGGCTGGGATGGGCCCCGCCGCCCTGCGCGAAATCGGGCCGGCCCCCGCCGCCCTTGCCGCCCAGCACCGGGGTTGCGGCGCGCACCAGATCCACGGCGCTGATGCGGCCTTTCAGGTCATCCGTCACACCGGCGGCCACGGCGGCCTTGCCGCCCGTATCGGCGATCAACAGGACCGCACCGGAGCCAAGGCGCGCCTTGTGCTCATCCACGATCCCGGCCAGGTCCTTGCCGGTCACCCCGCTCAGGGCCTGCGCATGGAACGCAATCCCGTTGACCTCGTCGGCCTCGGGCGCACTCGCCCCGCCCGCCATCGCGAGTTCCCGGCGCAATTGCGCAACTTCGTTTTCCAGCTTCTTGCGGTCGTCCTTGAGCGCCTTCACCCGCTCCAGAACCTCACCGGGCTGCGTGTTCAGCTCCAGCGCCAGCGATCCCATCCGGTGATCCTGCGCGCTGAGATATTCGAACGCGGCGGGCCCGGTCAGCGCCTCGATCCGGCGCACACCGGCCGACGACGCGGAATCGCCAAGCGTGACGAACACGCCGATATCCCCCGTACGCCGCACATGGGTGCCGCCGCACAATTCCAGCGAATAGGTATCGCCCGCCGTGCCCTTCCCCGATCCGTCGAGAGTGCCCATCGACACAACCCGCACCTCATCGCCGTATTTCTCGCCGAACAGGGCCTGCGCCCCCAGCCCGCGGGCATCGTCGGGCGTCATGATCCGCGTGTCCACCGGCGCATTTTGCCGGATGAACGCGTTCACCTCCGCCTCGATGCCCGCCAGTTCCTCAAGGCTCAGCGCCTTTCCGTGGGAGAAATCAAAGCGCAGCCGATCCGGCGCGTTCAGCGATCCGCGCTGCGCGACGTGATCGCCAAGCGCGCGGCGCAAGGCCTCGTGCAGCAGATGCGTGGCCGAGTGGTTGGCGCGAATGGTCGTGCGGCGGTCATGATCGACCTCCAGCCGAACGGCATCCCCCACCTTCAGGGTGCCGCGTTCCACCTTCATCTGGTGGGCCGAAAGGGCGCCTCCGAATTTCTGCACATCGCTGATCTCGCCGGCAAACCGCCCGTCGGGGTCATCGTGGCCGCCCTCGATGCTGCGGACATAGCCGTGATCGCCCACCTGCCCGCCCGCCTCGGCGTAGAACGGCGTCTGGTTGAAAACCACCCAGGCCGTGCCACCGTCGGCGGTCAGCTCGGGCAGCTCCGCGCCATCCGACACAATCGCAAGCACCACACCTTCCGCCGTCTCGGTATCGTAGCCCAGGAACTCAGTCGCGCCGTGCGTCTCGGCCAGATCGAACCAGATCGTGGCATCGGCCTGGTCGCCGGACCCGGCCCAGGCTGCCCGCGCCTTGGCCTTCTGCTCTTCCATCGCGGCATCGAACGCATCGGTATCGACCCCGCGCCCCTGCTCGCGCAGCGCGTCCTGCGTCAGGTCGAGCGGGAAGCCATAGGTATCGTAAAGCTTGAACGCCGTCGCACCGGGCAGGTCCGAGCCGTCCGGCAGCTTGCCCAATTCCTCATCAAGCAGCTTCAGGCCACGATCCAGCGTCTGGCGAAAGCGGTCTTCCTCCAGCTTCAGGGTCTCGGTGATCAACGCCTGCGCCTGCCCAAGCTCCGGATAAGCCTGCCCCATCTGGCTGACCAGCGCGGGCACCAGACGATACATCAGCGGGTCCTTGGCGCCCAACAGATGCGCATGGCGCATGGCGCGCCGCATGATCCGGCGCAGCACGTAGCCGCGCCCGTCATTGGACGGCATCACGCCATCGGCGATCAGGAACGAGGTCGAGCGCAGGTGATCCGCAATCACCCGATGATGCACGTTCTGATTGCCGTCGATGTCGGTCGATGACGCATTGGCCGAGGCCTCCATCAGCGCGCGCATCGTATCGGTGTCGTAATTGTCGTGGGAGCCCTGCAGCAACGCCCCGATCCGCTCCAGCCCCATGCCGGTATCGATGCTCTGCATATCCAGCGGCACCATGGAGCCGTCGGCGAACTGCTCGTTTTGCATGAACACGATGTTCCAGATCTCGATGAACCGGTCGCCATCCTCCTCCGGGCTGCCCGGCGGGCCGCCCCAGATGTGATCGCCGTGGTCATAGAAAATCTCGGTGCACGGGCCGCAGGGGCCGGTCGGCCCCATCTGCCAGAAATTGTCAGAGGTCGCGATGCGGATGATGCGATCTTCCGGAATGCCGACCTTCTTCCAGATCTCGAAGGCCTCATCGTCGGTATGGTAAACCGTCGCCAGCAGCCGCGATTTGTCGAGGCTGAAATCCCTGGTGATCAGCTCCCAGGCGAATCGGATCGCGTCTTCCTTGAAGTAGTCGCCAAAGCTGAAATTCCCCAGCATTTCAAAGAACGTATGGTGCCGCGCCGTGTAACCGACATTGTCCAGATCGTTGTGTTTGCCGCCGGCGCGCACGCATTTCTGGCTGGTCGTCGCGCGGACATAATCGCGCCGCTCCACCCCGGTGAAGAGGTTCTTGAACTGCACCATGCCCGAATTGACGAACATCAGCGTCGGGTCATTGCGCGGGACCAACGGGCTTGAAGCCACAACTTCGTGGCCCTGCCGCGCGAAATAATCGAGGAAGGTCGATCGGATGTCATTCAGGCTTGTCATCGGCGCGCGTCCATTGGTGGCGTATCAATCTGTCGATCTATCTCCGCCGGGGGGCGCTGTCCACAGGCGCGCGCCATAGAAAAGGGCGGCCCCGGGGCCGCCCTTTCTGCCCGTTCTGGGGCAAGACACTCTCGCGCTGCGTTCCTTCTGGTGCGCCCGCGGGTGTAGGATCGTCCTCCGCCGTCGCGGAGGGGGATGGGTCAGTCCTCGCCGAGGATATCCGGATCGTCCTTGTCCATATCGAAATCAAGGCCATGGGCGGCGCGGATCTTGTCTTCGATCTCATAGGCCGTTTCCGGGTTATCCCTCAGGAATTGCTTGGCATTCTCGCGGCCCTGCCCGATGCGTTCGTCGCCGTAGGAGAACCACGAGCCGGATTTTTCGACGATCCCGGCCTTAACGCCCATATCGACCAGCTCGCCCATCTTGGAGATGCCTTCGCCATACATGATGTCGAACTCCACCTGCTTGAATGGCGGCGCGACCTTGTTCTTCACAACCTTCACGCGGGTGGCGTTGCCGACCACCTCGTCGCGGTCCTTGATCGCGCCGATGCGGCGGATGTCGAGGCGCACGGAGGAGTAGAATTTCAGCGCATTGCCGCCCGTCGTTGTTTCGGGCGAGCCGAACATGACGCCGATCTTCATCCGGATCTGGTTGATGAAGATCACCATGCAGCCCGAGCGGTTGATGGAACCCGTCAGCTTGCGCATCGCCTGGCTCATCAGGCGGGCATGCACGCCCACGCTTGAATCGCCCATATCGCCTTCCAGTTCCGATTTCGGCGTCAGGGCCGCAACCGAATCGACGATCACCATGCTGACCGCGCCGGACCGCACCAGCGTATCCACGATCTCCAGCGCCTGTTCACCGGTATCGGGCTGCGAAATCAGCAGCTCATCAAGGTTGACGCCAAGCTTCTTGGCATATTGCGGGTCGAGCGCGTGCTCGGCGTCGACAAAGGCGCACACACCGCCCTTTTTCTGTTCCTCCGCCACCGCATGGAGCGTCAGCGTGGTCTTGCCGGAGCTTTCGGGCCCGTAAATCTCGATGACGCGGCCCTTGGGCAAACCTCCGATTCCAAGGGCGATATCCAGCCCGAGTGAGCCGGTAGAGGTCGCCTCGATATCCGGAATGACATTCTCGCCCCCCAGCTTCATGATGGAGCCCTTGCCGAACTGACGTTCGATCTGGGCCAATGCGCTATCGAGGGCCTTTTGCTTATCGGCCGATTTACGGTCAGTCATGTCGAGAAGGTTCGCCGTTGCCATGGATTTCGATCCTTATGTCATGCCGCGGGGCGTGGCGGCAATGGGTCCGGTTTCGTGCTGTTGGGCGCGCGATCCGGGTTGCTCTTGTTCACCTCTTGTTCGCAAACCCGATAACAAACAAAACGAGAACAATTCAAGGAAAAACTTCCTACGTTGTGATCTTTTGCACCGTGCGGTTAACAATCGGTTACGCTGGTGGAAAAGAATTGAAGGGATAGGGATGCTGGTCTTCTGGAAGGCGCGCCTGGTGGTGCTGGCGGTGCCCAAGACGGGAACGACCGCGCTGGAACAGGCGCTTTTGCCCTATGCCGATGCCGCGATCCTCAACCCGCCCGCGCAAAAACACTGCAATCTGCGGCGCTATCGCAACCAGTTGCAGCCCTTCTTCGAACAACGCGGCAGCCGCCAGCTGGACCTGATGGCGGTGGTGCGCGAGCCGGTCAGCTGGCTGTCAAGCTGGTATCGCTATCGCGCCCGGGAGGAGATTCGCGGCACACCAAACTCCACCGCCGATCTCAGCTTCGATGATTTCGTGGAGGCCTGGCTGAGGGACGACCCGCCGGAATTTGCCCGTGTCGGGCGGCAATCCCGCTTCGTGGCCGATGAACACGGCCAGTGCGGGATCGATCATCTGTTTCGCCACGATCGCCTCGATCAGGCGGTTGGGTTCCTGGAAGATCGGTTGCGGATTTCACTGGAATTGGGGCGCAGCAACGTCTCGCCCGCGCTAGATGTCGCGCTGAGCGACCCGATGACCGCACGCCTGCGGGCAGAGGCGCCGGAGGACTTCGCCCTGTGGTCCGACGTGGTGGCGCTCCGATCGTGACGCCGCCGTTCAATGGAGTTGCTTGCGCACCGTTTCCGTCAGATCGGTAAGCGAAAACGGCTTCGGCAGGAACACCGACCCCGGCACACCGATCGAGCCGTCATCAAGGGCGCTCTCCGCATAGCCCGACACGAAAACAACCTTGGTGTCGGGCCTCTCCTTCAACGCCTCGCGCACCCAGGACGGCCCGTCCATGCCCGGCATGACCACATCCGTCACGAACAGGTCGATGGCCAGATCGGCGTCCGACAACGTCTCCAGCGCCTCCTCGGCACTGCCCGCTTCGATCACCGAATAGCCCCGCAAACGCAGGGCGCGGGAGGCGAAGGCCCGCACCGGCGCTTCGTCCTCGACAAGCAGAACCACGCCCGGGGTGCGATCATCCACCGCCGGATCATCCTCTTCGATCACCTCCGCATCGGCGATCTGCACCACCGGATCGGTGACCACGCCCTCATGCGCGGGAATATAGATGGTAAACGTCGTCCCCGCGCCCACAACGCTGTCCACGAAGATGTAGCCGCCGGTCTGCTTGACGATCCCGTAGGCCATCGACAGGCCAAGCCCCGTTCCTTCGCCGGTCCGCTTGGTGGTGAAGAACGGTTCGAAAATCCGGTTCACCTTGTCGGGCGGAATGCCGTGGCCGTGGTCTCTTACCCGGATCGTGACATAGGAGCCTTGTGGCACGACGGCCTGATCCCGGTGCATCGGCTCGGACAACTCGACCATCCGCGTCTCGACGCGCACCTCGCCGCCATCGGGCATCGCATCGCGGGCGTTGACCACAAGGTTCATGATCACCTGATCCAGCTGCCTGCGGTCGGCCCGGATCGGCAGAAGATCGGGATCGTTCGACAGCGTCAGGGTGATCCGCTCCCCCACCAGGCGGTTGAGAAGATGCGTTAATTCCCCAATGGAATCCCGAAGATCCAGCACCTCAGGCTCCAGCGTCTGCTTGCGGGAAAATGCCAGAAGCTGCCCCACAAGGCTCGCCGCTCTGTTGGCGTTCTGGTTGATCTGAACCAGATCCGAGAAGTCCGGATCCCCTTGATCGTGGCGCAGCAGGAGCAGGTCACAATGACCGGTAATTGCTGTCAGCAGGTTATTGAAATCGTGGGCGACGCCGCCCGCAAGCTCCCCGATGGCCTGCATCTTCTGGCTCTGCACGAATTGCAGCTCAAGCGTTTTCAACTCGGTCGCATCGTGAAGAACCGCCAGCAGGGACGGGCCCGTCCCATCCACGATGCGGCTGAGCGAGATCTGCAGGAAGGTATCGTCCTTGCGGTGCTTGGCGCGCGCCACCTCCGGCCGGTTCGGCACCCGTTCGGCCAGCGTATCGCCCACCCAATCGTTGACCGGACGGCCCAGGTTTTCGACGAATTGCGACAACGGCCCCGTTGCGCCCTCCTCTATTCCCAGAAGGCCCTGCGCGTGGTGGTTCGAGGCCAGGATCTGTCCGTCCGCACCGATATGCAACAGCGCAACCGGCAGCGATTCAAATGCCCGCGCCGCCACCGATGCCGCAGGCGGCTCGGCCAGGCCCGGCACGGCATACACTTCACGACGGCCATCCTTGGCCGCCACCACGATCGGGATCACCTCGATCGCGCCATTCGCCCCCACAAGGCTCGACCTGCGCCCGGCCACAAGCGGTTGATCCGGAAAAACATCTTCCAACGTCGTTGCGCGCCGCCCCAGGACATCGCGCATCGCGGCGTTCATCGACAACACGGTATCATTGTGGCTGACGACCATCATCGGCAGGCCGATCCATTCGCCATGGCGCGTCTGCCCGTCGGCCATGTCATCGAGCCGCCAGAGCACGCCACCGCGCATCCGGTGTGCGGCCAGACGCACGGTGCCACGGGGCGTCACGACGATTTCGTGCGCCGAAGGCCGTCGGCCCATCGCCGTTTCGTGGCGGAAGACCACGGCCGCCGCATTCGGCAGCACCCCGGCCACGGCGCGCGCCATCGGAAGGCCGATCCGCTGGCCGAACCGACGTTCCGCAGCGGCATTCTGAAGAACAATGGCCCCGTCCTCATCTGTGCAGAAGCACGGCGCGGGATCATGTTCGATCAGGGAAAACGCGGCCTGAAACGTGTTGCGCGTGCGCCAGACGCGATAGATATCGCGCATCGCCACCAGCGCGGCAGCCGCAAGACATCCGCCCGTTGCCGCCGTCAGGCCGAATCGCAGCTCGGGCCCCGGCGCCAGAAGCGCGGCCCCGCCTGCAACGATCCCAAGGACCAGAAGGACGATGGGTTGCACGAATGGCCGGATCCCACGCGCATCGCCAAAGCCCCTATGGGTCGCTTCGTCACTCACGCCGTCTTTCGCCTCCCTGCCATCGGCGGCACCGCCATTCTGCGGCCCCGTCCTCACATCCTGTCGTCCGAGAAATAGGTTAAATTAACCTTAAGACTGACTCATTAATCATCCGGTGGCCAGCCTTCAGCGCCGCGACATCTCGCAGGTGTAGAAGCCATCGGAGGCGCTGAGTGGCGTGTCGAGATGTTGCGCATCCACCTGCCAGTCCGGATGGCGCCCGACAAAAGCCGCGATGCGCGCCTCGTTCTCAACCTCGAAGAGTGAGCAGCTCATGTAGATCAGCCGCCCGCCCGGCCCCACCAGCCCGGCCGCGGCATCCAGGATCTGATCCTGCGTCGCCGTTAGTCGGTCCAGATCCCCGGGCGTCAACCGCCATTTCGCCGCCGGATCGCGCCGCCACGTGCCGCTTCCGGAGCATGGCACATCGGTCAGAACGACGTTGTAATCATCGCGCAGCGCGTCGGTTTTCGCCCGGTTAATCTGCACCCCCGCCCGCTTGGCCCGTGGCTCCAGATCGGCCATGCGGCCCGGAAACGCATCATGCGCCGTGATCTCGGCACCGGTCCGATCGGCAATAGCAAGGCTCTTGCCGCCCCCGCCCGCGCAATAATCAAGAATGCGCCCTTGCCCGGGCCAATCAATGCGCAAGATCGCGTGTTGAACCGACAGGTCCTGCAGTTCGACAAGACCCGTCAGATAGGCGTCCGATTGTCGAATTCTCCGCGCGTTTTCCGTGGCTTCCAGGGCGGTCTTCACGGCCGGATGCGGGCGCGTCACGATGCCATCCTTGGCCAAACTGGCGGATGCCGCCTCCCGCGTACTGCGCCGAAGGTTAACGCGCAGCCACACCGGCGCCCGGTGGGTGAAGCCCTCGAACAGCCGGGCCGGATCGTCCGGCGCCCGGGCGGCCAGCATCGGCCGCACCCAATCCGGGATATCGCGCGCCGCATCGGGCTCCGGGATCGGATGCGCCGCCTCCTCAACCGTCAGCGGAGCCGGACCGTGACCCGCGCCGCTGAACATGTCGGCCACATCCATCCCGCTCAGCCGCGCCAACCCAAGCAGAAGGCCCCGCCCGTCTCCCGCGCCGCCCGCCGCTTCACACGAGCCCTTCCGGCGCAGCACCTCAAACACGTGGTCGCGCACCCCCGCGCGGTCTTTGGACCCCGCATAACGCGCGCCCCGCGCCCATCGCGTCAGCGCTTGTTCAATGGGTAAACCATCTCGCCAGGCGTCAAGTACCTCCATGGCGGCAGCCAGGCGCGCCGCCGGTGTCATCGGCTAAAATCACATGAAAAACCCGCCATAACCTGCTTATCCAGCGCGATAATTCGGGCTTTCCCGGGTGATCTGCACATCGTGCACATGGCTTTCCTTGAGGCCCGATCCGGTGATCCGCACGAAGTTGCACCGCTGGCGCATATCGTCCACCGTGGCACATCCGGTATACCCCATGGCGGCCCGCAGGCCCCCGATCAGCTGATGCACCACCGTCCCAGCGGACCCCTTGTAGGGCACCTGCCCCTCGATCCCTTCCGGCACCAGCTTGTCGCTGGCCGCGTCCTTCTGGAAATACCGATCCGCCGAGCCCCGCGCCATGGCGCCGAGGCTGCCCATCCCGCGATAGCTCTTGTAGCTCCGCCCCTGGAACAGGATCACCTCCCCCGGGCTCTCATCGGTGCCCGCGATCATCGAACCAACCATGGCACAATGGGCGCCCGCCGCAATCGCCTTGGCAAAATCGCCCGAGAACTTGATGCCGCCATCGGCGATCACCGGCACGCCGGATTTCGCGGCCTCCCCGGCACAATCCATGATGGCTGTCAGTTGCGGTACCCCCACGCCAGCCACGATCCGCGTGGTGCAGATGGAGCCCGGCCCGATGCCGACCTTCACCGCATCGGCGCCCGCGTCGATCAGCGCGCGCGTCGCCTCCCCCGTCGCCACGTTGCCCGCGACAACCTGCACCTCGTTCGACAGGCCCTTGACCCGCTCCACCGCCCGCGCAACACCCTCGGAATGGCCATGGGCCGTATCGATCACGATCAGGTCGCAGCCCGCATCGACCAGCGCCTCGGACCGCTCGAACCCCGCATCGCCCACGGTCGTCGCCGCCGCCACGCGCAACCGGCCCAGCGGGTCCTTGCAGGCCTGCGGGTTCAACACCGCCTGCTCGGTATCCTTCAACGTCAGCAAACCGGTCAGCGCGCCATTCCCGTCCGTCACCAAAAGCTTCTCGATCCGCCGCGCCTTCATCAGGCTGATTGCCTCGTCCCGATCCGCAGGCTCGCGCAATATCGCCAGATCCTCAGACGTCATCATCATCCGCACCGGCGTCGCATCATCTTGCGCAAACCGCATGTCGCGGTTGGTCACGATCCCCAGCACCCGCCTGTTCTCATCGACAACGGGGAAACCGGAAAACCCGTAGCGCTCCATCAGGGCCTTGGCATCGGCCAGGGTCTGATCGGGGGTCAGCGTCACCGGGTTATACACGATCCCACTCTCGAACCGCTTCACCCGCCGCACTTCGCGCGCCTGCGCCTCGATATCGAGATTGCGGTGGATCACGCCCATGCCGCCCGCCTGCGCCATGGCAATCGCCATCCGGGCCTCGGTCACCGTATCCATGGCAGAGCTGAGCAGCGGGATGTTGAGGGCGATGCTCTTGGTCACCCAGGTGCGCGTATCGGCATCACTGGGCAGGACCGAACTTGCGCCCGGAACCAGCAAAACATCGTCAAAGGTGAGGGCCTCGCGAATCTCCATCGGGTGTCTCCTTCGGAGGGGGATCGGTTGGCACGTCCCTATCCCATGGGTCGCGAAAGGGGGCAAGGGCTAAATCTTGTGGGTCGACGCCGCGCTGCCGGGCGCTCAGCCGCGGAAGCCCGTCGCCACCACGAACTTCTCCGACGAATCCGCGCGCGACGCGCCCGGCTTCACATTGGCCACCTTCTTGAACCGCTGTTTCAAGAGCGCCTGCAAGCCGCCCTCGGCGCCGCCCGCCAGAACCTTCGCCACGAATGTCCCGCCGGGCTCCAGCACATCGAAGGCCAGATCCGCCGCCGCCTCGCACAAGGCCATGATCCGCATGTGATCCGTCTTCTTGTGGCCGGAGGCCGAGGCCGCCATGTCGCTCATCACCACATCGGCCGGGCCGCCCAGCCAGGCCTTCACCTTGTCGTCCGCGCCATCTTCCATGAAATCAAGCTGGTGCAACTCGCATCCGGCAATCGGCTCCATCTCCTGCAGATCCAGCCCAATCACCCGGCCCACGGTCTTGCCGCCCTTCTCGCCCAGCGCATTGACGCGTTGCACCGCCACCTGGCACCAGCCGCCCGGCGCACAGCCCAGATCGACCACCCGCGCCCCCGGCACAAGAAACCGGTACTTGTCGTCCAGATCGATGATCTTGAACGCCGCCCGCCCGCGATAGCCCTCGCGCTTGGCCCGCGCCACGTAAGGATCGTTCAGCTGCCGCTCCAGCCACAGGGTGGAGCTCAGCTTGCGCCCCCGCGCGGTCTTCACCTTGACCTTCAGGTCCCGCTGGCCGCGTCCGCTAGTATTCTTGACCATCTCAACGCCCAATCGGGGCCCAAACGCCCCATTTCATCTTGGCCGAAAACTCCCGCCGGAGGCTCCCCAACCACACAATTCTCTCCGACAGGTGCAACCTGCACGGGCCATTCGCAACACGCACCCGCAAATTTTCGTCAGAAAATTTGCCCCCGGCGATGCCGAAGGCAGCGCAATCGCGTCAATAGGGCCCGTCTTCGAGCACGCCGTCCCGGCTCATCTGCGCATAGAGCAGCCCCTCGCGCAGCCCGCGATCGGCCACCGAAAGCCGATCCGTCGGCCAGGCCCGCAACAGCGCCTGCAAGATCGCGGCACCCGACATGATCAGCGTCTGACGGTCCCGCCCGATGCGCGGATCGCGTCGCCGGCCTTCGGGACCCAGCGCCAGATACCCGTTGATCACGGTGTCGATCTGGTCCGACGTCATCCGCAACCCGTCCACCTTGTTGCGATCATAGCGCCGGAGGCCCAGATGCGAGGCCGCCACGGTTGTGACCGTCCCGCTGGTCCCGATGATCTGAAAGCCTTCGCGGGTCTGGTCGGCGGCATCCATATAGGGCGAGAACGTCGCCAGCTGCTCCTCGAAGAACCACGACATCAGCGCAAATCGCGCGCCGTCATCGGCCACATCGTCATACATGTCCTTGAGTGTCGCCACGCCCAGCGGGATGGAGATCCAATCCACCACCTTGGCCCGGGGAAAGACCGTCTCATCATAATCGAACCCCTGATGCAGACGCATGATCGCCTTGGGGCGCTCCAGCTTCGGCACCCGGCCCAGATCGATCCAGACAAGCTCGGTCGAGCCGCCGCCGATATCGACAACCAGAAGCTGCTCTGTGCGGGTGGAGACCAGCGGCGCGCAGGACACAACGGCAAGCTGCGCCTCCTCTTCCGGCTTGATGATCTCCAGCTCAAGGCCCGTCTCGCGTTTCACCAGTGCGATGAATTCCGGCGCATTGGTGGCCCGGCGACAGGCCTCGGTCGCCACTAGGCGCGCGCGCTCCACGCGGTGCTTGCTCAGCTTCTTCTGGCAGATCTTGAGCGCCCCCACGGCGCGCGCCATGGACGCGCGGCCCAACCGGCCCGACGCCTCCAGGCCTTGCCCCAGCTGGACGGATTTGGAAAAGGAATCCACCACATGCAATTGGCTTCCCTTGGGCTGCGCAATCAGCATCCGGCACGAATTCGTGCCCAGATCCAGGGCGGCATAGAGATCGTCCGGGTCCGGCCCGGTCTTGACCTTTGCGGCGGGGCGGCGTTCGACAGGCTGGATCGCGGCGGGCTCGCGTTTGGGCGGCACCGGCGCGACAGGTCTGGGGAACGGGCCGTCCCCGCCAGAGCGCTTGTGCGACATGGGGCGCGTGCCTTTCCAATTCGTGGTTGCCCGAACCGTACCCTGATCGACCCGTTGAAACAACAACGGGAATCGCACGTGCCGTGCCGGGCACGCGCCCGCCCGGTTCATCATCTTGTTGAGAATTTCTGGCCCTGGCCCCCGTGGCGGGGGACCGCCGCGGCAGGCTATGACGGGATTGCGAAAGGCGCGCGTCGTTTTGGCCGCGCGTGATGTCGAAAACAGGACCGGCGCCTGGCCGTGCGCCGCTTATTGTGCCGCAACGGGGTGACTCGCGCATCCCACCCACCCGGAGGTTCCCAATGCCCGCAATCACCCATGTCTTCTGGCGCGATATCCCCGCCCAGGTGATCGTCGGCAAGGGCCGTGCCGGGGCCAAGATGCCCCTGCCCGAGCGGTTCGAGCAGGCCATCGACCGCGTCGCCATGAAGATCGGCGCCAAGGATGAAGATGCCTATCTGGCCGAATGGCGCCGCGTTGTGGTGGGTGAGGCCGAGGGGGATCTGAAGGAGATCGCCGCCCGCGAGGCCGCCGCCCTCGATGCCGCCTATGACACGGCCCGCCTGAAAACCCTGATCGACGCCGAGGGGCACGACCCCGCAAACGCCGCCTGACCCTTGAGCCCCTGGGAGACATTCATGTCGCTTCTCAACTTCCGCAAACCCGCCCCCGCGCCCACCGCCCCCTCGGCGGAGATGGAAGCGCTCCTCAAGGGCTATTCGATCGAAGTCATGCCACGCACCGCCGAGAAGGTGGATGATTTCCGCCACTACCTGGCCGCGGGCACACGGGTCTACATCGCCCATATCGATGGCACGCCGATCGAGGATATGGTTGCCACCGCCGCGCGCATCCGCGCCGAAGGGTTCGAACCGATGCCGCATTTCCCGGCCCGCTCCATCGCCGACGAAACCACGCTGGCCGACTGGATCGCCCGCTATCAGGGCGAGGCCGACGTCAAACAGGCGCTTATCCTGGCGGGCGGTATCGCCAAACCCCACGGCACCTTCGCCTCCTCCATGGACCTTCTGGAAACCGGTTTATTCGATAAAGCGGGTATGGAGCGCCTGCATGTGGCGGGCCACCCCGAAGGCAACCGCGACATCGATCCCGATGGCGGTGACGCAGCGGTGATGGAGGCCCTGCGCTGGAAACAGGCCTTCAACGAGCGCACCGATGCGCAGATGGCGCTCGCCACCCAATTCGCCTTCGAATCCGGCCCCGTCATCGCCTGGGCCGAGCGGTTGCAGGCCGAGGGCATCACGCTCCCGGTCCATCTGGGCATCGCGGGCCCGGCCAAGCTGCAGACGCTGATCAAATTCGCCATCGCCTGCGGGGTCGGCAAATCCCTCAGCGTCCTGCAAAAGCGCGCCAAGGATGTCACCAAACTGCTGCTGCCGTTTGAGCCGACCGAGATCATGGGAGAACTGGCCACCTACAAGGCCGCCCATCCCGACAGCCTGATCGAGCGCATCCACTTCTTTCCCCTCGGCGGCATCAAGACCAACGCCACTTGGGCCATCGAGCATGGCGGCGCCTCCACCGCGCCCGTCAACGCCAACGCCTGACCTCACGGCCCGCGCAAGGCCAACACGGCATACAGCGCCGCCATCGGCAGGTAGATCTCCGGCTTGCCCGTCGCATAGGCCGCATAGCCGTGGCAGCCCGACAGCTGACCGTAAAGGCCGCGGTGGCACAGGGCGGCGCCCGCCACCGTGCGAAGGGCGTGGGTCAGGGTGTCTTTCAAGGTCTTCATCGGTCAATCTCCAAGGTCAAGATCGACCCGCGCAGGTCTTGAACAGACCATCGCAAACCCGCGCGCCCTTGGCGCGACACGCCGCATGTCACAAAGTGACACCCAGAAGGTAACGCCCCCCACGCGTGCCTGCGGATAGAAGACTGACATGACAATCCAAACGCCCATCTCCCCCGCGCTCGACGCATTCGGCAAAGCCATCAAGGCCGAGCGTCTGGCGCGCGACTGGAGCCTGACGAAGCTCGCAGACGAGGCCCTCGGCAACCCCGACCGCAAGGGCTATTGCTCTCAGGTCGAAAAGGGCTTGCGCAACCTGTCAGAGGGCACCATCCGCAGTTTCGCCCGCGTCCTCGACCTTCCCGCCTCCGCCACTGACCCGCTCACCGGGCATCTGTTGCCGCCGGAGGATGACACGACCCAATCAGACGCCGCCGCCACTGCTCTTCTGCAAGAGGTCGAGGCTTTGCGCGACCAGCTGAAACTCTCGGAAGTCCTCGCCGTGGCCATCGCCTACAAATACGCCGACGGGAACCCGACCGACATCGAAGGCGCTTTGAACGGTCTGGAGGCCGCTTTGGAATTGGCTGCCAAGGAACAGGATCGCGGTGCCCTGCCGTCGAACCACGAGGACGCTGCCGAGGCGGTCATCCAACGTATCAATGACTTGAACAACGCGGGCGAGATCGACACCGCCTACGCCGACCTCCAACGTGAGGCGGCGAGCCGCGCCGAGCGGCGCGAAGCAATGCTGGCCGAAGACACCCGTATCCTCTATCTGCTGATCACCCAAGCCGCCATGGCCAACGACGCCGACGGCTACGCGCAGGCCCACTTGCAACGCGTGCAACTCGACAGCCCAAGCGCCGAGGATACGTTACACCGCCTCCGCGGCCTCTGGGAAAAACGCTACCAAGAGGGGCTCCGCCTCGGCACTCCCTTCGCTCTAACCGCCGCCGCAGGCCTCGCCCGCGCCTGCATCGACATCGCGCCCACGCCCTACTTTCGTACTAGGGCGCAACGACCTCGCCAACACCCTCCTGAGTTTAGGTTCACGCACCGATGGCCCCGATGGCAACGTCCTCCTTGTCGACGCCGTGGCCAGCTACCGCGCCGCCCTGCGGGTCTATACCGAGGCCGACCACCCCGTGGACTGGGCCATAACCCAAGAAAACGTCGCTCTCGCCGAACTCGCTCGCGCAGGGCATGACACCACCCCCGACCCGCGTCCGCACCTGCAAGCCGCCCTCACGCACGTCGACAATGCCCCGCGCATCTGCGATCCTGTCCATCTGTCCTTCTACCACGGCACCGCCACCACCATCCGCACCCGCATCCTCACCGCCCTCGCCTCATTATCTTCATGAGCCATTTGACCCGTGACGTCGCCCGCGCGCGGGACTATGTCGCCTCTGTGCCGTCGCGCCCGCGCCCTCGCCCCTAGGGTCGCGCCAAACGGCCCATCAAGGAGAGCCCGCCCGTGACACGCACCATCATCGAGTCGAAAACCAGGACCACCGTGATCGGCTTTGATGAGCCGTTCTGCGTCATCGGGGAGCGGATCAACCCCACGGGCCGCAAGATCCTCAACGAAGAGCTGGAGCGCGGCGATTTCAGCCGGGTGGAGGCTGATGCCGTGGCCCAGGTGGCCGCAGGCGCCTCCGTGCTCGACATCAATTCGGGCGCCGTCTTCTCCAACAAGATGGCCGAAGATCCACGCTATGCCGACAACAATTTCGTCGAGCCGACCCTGATGAAGGCGCTGGTCGAAAAGGTGCAGGCCGTCACCGATTGCCCGCTGTGTATCGACAGCTCCGTGCCCGGCGCGCTGGAAAACGGCCTTGCCGCCGCTGAGGGCCGCCCACTCCTGAACTCCGTCACCGGCGAGGAGGAACGGCTGGAACTCGTCTTGCCGCTCGTCAAGAAATACAACGTGCCCGTGGTGGCCATTTCCAACGACGATACCGGCATTTCCGAAGATCCCGAAGTTCGCTTTGCCGTCGCCAAGAAGATCGTCGAGCGCGCCGCCGATTTCGGCATCCCGGCCCATGACATCGTGGTCGACCCGCTCGTCATGCCTATCGGTGCCATGGCCACGGCGGGCCATCAGGTCTTCACGCTGGTCCGTCGCCTGCGCGAGGAGCTTGGGGTCAACACCACCTGCGGCGCGTCGAACATCTCCTTCGGCCTGCCCAACCGCCACGGCATCAACAACGCCTTCCTGCCCATGGCCTTCGGCGCGGGCATGACATCCGCCATCATGAACCCCGTGGCACTGCCCACCGGCCCCAAGAAGATCGCCGAGAAGAAGGCGCAGGTGGAAGCCGCCGGGATCATCCTGCCCGAGGGCATGGATGATGAGACTTTCGTAAAACTCTTCGGCATGGGCTCCACCAAACCCCGCCCCGGCAAGGAGATGGAGGCCATCCGTGCCGCAAATTTCCTGCTCAACCACGACGATGGCGGCGGCGCCTGGATTTCCTTCAACAAGGATCCCGATGCCGCGCCGCGCCGGGGGCGCGAGGGCGGACGTCGCCGCGCGCGGGGTTGATTGACCTGCCATCGCCCCCACGCGACACTCCCCACTCTCGATTGGGGAGCCCACGCCTTTTGGACGACACCACACGCGCCCCGTCCGCCCGCCGGACCTCCCGGATATGGGCCGTGCTGCGGATGCTGCGGCGGCTGGTCATCATCGGCGTGATCGCCGTGCTGGTGAACCAGCTCATCGGGATTTCGATGGACATGGCCGACCAATTGCCCGCCGGCGCAACCAGCCCGATGCAGGCAGTGATCCTGCTGACGGCCCTGATCATCTACGCCCTCTTGATCGCCACACCCTTCGTGCCGGGCGTCGAAATCGGGCTCGCCCTTCTGCTGCTGCGCGGCGCCTCCATCGCGCCCGCCGTCTACGGCGCGACGCTGGCGGGCCTGCTTCTGGCCTATCTGCTGGGTCGCTTCCTGCCCGACCGGGCCCTGGCCCGGTTCCTGCTGGATCTGCGCCTGCGCCGCGCCGGGCGTCTGGTCCACCGCATGACACGGCTCAGCGACGCGCAGCGCGAGGCACGGTTGGAGCGGATGATGCCCGCATGGCTCTCCCTGCCGTTCCTGCGCTATCGCTACCTGTCCCTCGCGCTCTTGCTGAACCTGCCCGGAAACGTGGTCTTCGGCGGCGGCGGCGGCCTGATGCTGATGGCGGGGCTCAGCCGCCTGTTCCGGCCCCGCGCCACGATCTTCGCCACCGCGATCGCCGTCCTGCCGGTGCCCCTGATGATCTGGTGGTTCGGCACCGGCATGTTCGGCCTGCCCCTCGCATGATGCACATCTTGAAATCCGACGCCGCAAGGCCCCCCGAAGGCGTATTTCGCCTTTCGCGCGGGGGCCAGTTTGCTAGGGTCCGCAGCACCACCACCATTCCGGGCCGAGGCAGATGAGCGACCAGGATCCCCTTGTTATCTTCACCCCTTCGGGCAAGCGTGGGCGCTTCGCCGTGGGCACCCCGATCCTAAGCGCCGCACGCCAGCTTGGTGTCGATCTCGATAGCGTCTGCGGCGGGCGCGGCATCTGCTCAAAATGCCAGATTGCGCCCTCCTACGGCGACTTCCCGAAGCACGGCGTGACGGTACGCGACGGCGCGCTCAGCGACTGGAACGAGGTCGAAGCCCGCTATGATCGCGTGCGCGGCCTGAAGGAAGGCCGTCGCCTTGGGTGTCAGGCAAAAGTGCAGGGCGACATCGTCGTCGATGTGCCGCCCGAAAGCCAGGTGCACCGGCAGGTGGTGCGCAAGGCGGCGTCCGCCAAGCCCATCATCATGGATCCCGCCACACGTCTTGTCCTGATCGAGGTGGAAGAGCCCGACATGCATTCGCCCTCCGGCGATCTGGAGCGGGTGAAGGACGCCCTGCGCGACCAATGGCAGGTGGCGAACGTGACGGCCAGCCTCCCGATCCTGAAAGCCCTGCAACCGGCCCTGCGCAAGGGCAAATGGCAGATCTCCGTGGCGCTGCATCAGCCCGCCGGATCGGATGAAATGATGATCCTCGGCGTCTGGCCCGGCCTGCATGAAGGCGGTCTCTACGGGCTTGCGGTCGATCTGGGCTCCACCACCATCGCGGCGCATTTGTGTGACCTGACCGACGGCCATGTGCTGGCCTCCTCCGGCCTGATGAACCCGCAGATCCGCTTTGGCGAAGACCTGATGAGCCGCGTCAGCTACGTGATGATGAACCCCGGCGGCGATGCGGAGATGACGCAGGCTGTGCAGGGCGCCCTGAACGATCTGGCCATGGAGATCGCGGGCGAGGCCGACATCGATCCCGCACTGATCTTGGAAACCGTTATTGTCTGTAATCCGGTTATGCACCACCTACTTCTGGGCATCGATCCGGTGGAGCTTGGGCAGGCGCCATTCGCCCTGGCGACCTCCGGCAGCCTTACGATGGAAGCGCGCGATATCGGGCTGACGGGGATTGCGCCGACGGCTCAAACCTACCTTCTGCCGTGCATCGCGGGCCATGTCGGCGCCGATGCCGCCGCCGTCGCGCTGGCCGAGGAACCCAATACATCCAATGACTTGGCGCTCATTGTTGATGTGGGCACCAACGCGGAGATCCTGCTCGGCGATACCAGCGGCGTGCTCGCCTGCTCCTCGCCGACCGGCCCCGCCTTCGAGGGCGCCCAGATCAGCGCGGGCCAGCGCGCCGCGCCCGGCGCCATCGAGCGGATCGAGATCGATCCCGACACCAAGGAGCCGCGCTTCCGCGTCATCGGCAGTGATCTGTGGTCCGACGATCCCGCCTTCCCCGCCGACACGCAAGTAACCGGCATCTGCGGCTCGGGCATTATCGAGGCCGTGGCCGAAATGCGCATGGCGGGCCTGCTGGACGCCTCGGGCCTCATCGGCAGCGCGGAGGCCACCGGCACAGCGCGGTCCGAACCCACGGGCCGCACCCATGCCTATCTGATCCACGACGCCACCGCGCAGGGCGGGCCCCGCATCACCGTCACCCAGGGCGATATCCGCGCCATCCAGCTGGCCAAATCCGCGCTATACGCGGGCGCGCGCCTGCTGATGGACAAGCGCGGGGTCGACAAGGTCGATCGCGTCGTGCTCGCCGGGGCCTTCGGCGCGCATATCTCACCCAAACACGCCATGGTGCTTGGCATGATCCCCGATGTGCCTCTCGACAAGGTGCAATCGGCCGGCAATGCAGCGGGCCACGGCGCGCGCATCGCGCTCTGCAACCGCGCCGCCCGCACCCGGATCGAAGAGGTCGTGGGCCAGATCCACAAGGTCGAGACCGCCGTGGAGCCGAGATTCCAGGAGCATTTCGTCAACGCCAACGCCATCCCACACGCCACCGATCCGTTCCCGGAGCTGGCGCAGGTCGTGACACTGCCGGCGGTCCATTTCGGCCAGGGCAGCGCGCCGGGCACCGGCGGCGGTCGGCGCAGGCGGCGGTCGGGCTAGTCGCGGCACGCGTGATCCGCGGCGCTCGGTGCGCGGCGAGGACGAACGTTCGCTCTACGGATCAAGCGGATCAAGCGGATCAAGCGGAGTTTCGCATCAGCCGCCTCCCTGTCTGCTTCTGCCGTAAGCTATCCGCGAAAAATATATTCTTTTTGAAGCGTTCGCAGGGCACACCTCCGAGGGTTCGGGAATAGATTGCTCCAAATCGGATCTGGAGATTTTCAGGAATGGACCTCAGCACTCTCGCTCTATTCGCGCTGACCGAATTCTTGTTGTCGCTCACCCCAGGTCCGGCTGTACTGCTCGTGATCGGGCTGTCGATGCGCCAGGGCTTTCGCATCGGCTTCATGGCGACCTTGGGAATATTGTCGACCAACGCCGTGTTCTTCACACTGTCTGCCCTTGGCGTCGGCGCCCTGATCCTTGCCAGCGCGACGCTGTTCACCTTGGTCAAGTGGATCGGCGCGGCCTATCTCGTCTATCTGGGCATCGGGATGATCGCCCCGTTGATCAAGCGTCTTTGGCGCGACCGGTCGCTGGGTGGGGGATTGGACCTTGCCGAGGTTCAGGCCGCCGCCCCGCAGGTCCCCCAGACCGCGATCCGATCGTTCTGGCAGGGCTTCACGCTTCAGGCATCGAACCCCAAGAATATCGCCTTCTTCGTGGCCATCCTCCCGCAATTCATATCGCCAGACGGCAACGTCGCCCTTCAACTCGTAGTCCTTGGCGTTGTGTCCGTCTTGCTGGAGCTTCCCATCCTCGTCTTTTACGGCCTCGCATCCGCCCTCTCGGCGCGCTTGATGCGGGACCGGGTGATCGAATGGATCGAGGCAGTTGGCGGTGGGATTCTCGTTGCACTGAGTGGCGCTCTCGCCACGTCGCAACGCGGATCGTAGTGTACACAGATGCGTGTCGCTGAAGCAGTCGTTCAAGGTTGCCGCAGCATCGAACACTTTGAGCTCCAAAGCCCTCCAATGCCCCGGCGGACCGAAGGCCGTCGCTCTCCAAAAAAACCGCCACAAAGATTAAGAAAGTGTTAGCTAAAATCGTATTTCAACGCATCTTCAATACCTTAACCCACCTTATCAACCTTGATAACCCGCCGGCACACCCGCCTCTCCCCGGTTGACGCCCCGCCCCGCCCGGCGTATCCCGGACCCCGAGCGGCGGGTATGGTGAAAAGGTATCACGAAAGCTTCCCAAGCTTCAGTTACGGGTTCGATTCCCGTTACCCGCTCCAGATCTCACCTCGATTTCGGCACGCCGCGCCTGGGGCTGGACCGTGGCTCTTTTCCCAGCCGCCGCTTTGCCCGGACCCGGCTGTTTTCCACGCCCCGGTCGCGCCAGAACACAACGTATCCCGCCACCGCGATGATCCCCAAGGCCAAAACCGCCACGGCCCCGAAGGCCCAGAACATGATGTCCATACTCGCCTCCTAACCGGCCAAACTGCCCACCAGATCGGGCAGCTCATCCCAATGATCGAACGCGCCCGCATGGCGCAGCGCGTCGAGCGGCACGCGCCGATAGCCGGGCGTGAAGATCAGACACGGAACGCCCGCCCGATCCGCGGTCTCTGCATCCACCTCGCTGTCGCCCACGAAGATCGCCGGGCCATCGCCAAGCGGCGCAAGGGCGGCGTGGAGCGGGGCCGGATCGGGCTTTCTGACGGGAAGGCTGTCACCCCCGAACACGGTTTCGAAATGCCGCGCCAGATCGAGGTGGGCCAGAACGGCCCGGGTGGGCGCGATGGGCTTGTTGGTACAAAGGCCCAGGCGGTGGCCGTCCGCCACAAGGGCGTCAAGGGCCGTGACCGCGCCGGGATAGGGCTGGGTCTGGTGCACGGCTCCCTCATAGACCGTCAAGAAACGCTCCAGCAGATCCCCATGAACGCCCGCGGGCAGGCCCCGCGCCTTCATCATCCGTTCCACGAACACCGACGCGCCCGACCCCACGAAACTGCGTGCCTCCGCCACGGTCAAAGACGCCGCCCCGGTGCCCTCAAGCGCGCTGTTGGCGGCCAGCCGAATGTCGGGCGCGCTGTCGATCAGCGTGCCATCCAGATCGAAAACGATACGCGCCATCTTGCCCCTGCCCCATGATCCCGACACATATTTCGCAGCCCCAATTTGCGGAGATCTGCGATGTCCAACCCGCCCTATCACACACCCCTTGGCCCCGACACCCTGCGCGCCCGTGGCATTCCCGCGCCCTGGACCTTCGGCCTGGCCGACCGCGTGCGGTTCGGGGAGTTGGACGCGTTGGGCCACGTGAACCACACCGCCTATCTGCGCTGGTTCGAGAGCTTTCGCCTGCCGTTTCTCCAGACGCGCGGCGTGACGGATTACGGCCCCACCGCCCCCCGACTGGTGCTGAAACAGGTGCACTGCACCTACCTCGCCGAGATGGGGCTGGGATTGGATTACATCGTGACGGGTCGGGTCAGCGCGTTTCGCACGACCTCGTTCACGATGACCTTCGCGATCTGGGTTCTGAACGAGGATGCGGGCGCAACGATCAGCGCCGAGGGCGGGGCTGTCGTGGTGCTTCTGAACCGCGATGCTCCGGGGCGGTATCCGATCCCCGAGGCCGGGCGCGCGGCGTTTCTGGCCGAGGACCAGGCGGTGTCTGAGTAACAATCATTTACAACGCAATAGCGGTTTTCCCGCATCGCGTCGGGGCGGGTCGCCGGTTAACTTTTCGTTACTTTAAACAAAACACATTTTTTGAACGTCCGCTCAGACACCCTATTTCCGGCATTTTTCGCCGGGGGTTCTGAGATCGCCGGAGGTTTAGCACTCAAATTATTTGGAGACACTGTTATGCAACATTTCCGTCGCACAACTCTGCCTATTCTGGCCCTGTCCATCGCCGCCACGGCGGCCCTGTCGGTGCCGGTCGCTGCCGGCTTCATTGGCGTCAGCCGCTGCAATCAGGCCGGCGGCTCCAGCGCGCCCGTCCTGCACATCGTGGACGGTGGCGACCGCTTCGTCGTGCCCGTGGGCGAGAACGGGTTGACGCGCAACACCGTCCTGAGTGAACGCCGCGCGATGGCCTGGGCCGCCGCATCGGGCCTGTTCCCGGAAGGGTCGGTGTTCGGGAACTATAGTGGTTACATCTGTGGCCTTCAGGTCGAAGACACCGAACCGGAGCAGGAGCCCGAGCCGACCCCCGAGCCCGAGGAGCCGACGGATTTCAGCAGCCTCGAAGACTGATGGCTGACATGTGACGTCGACAGCCCCGGTCTTTGTTGGCCGGGGCTTGTCTGCGTCTCAGATCCCGCCCGCGGCCCGGGCGGCAGCAACCAGCGCGCGGGTGGACCCATCCTTGCCCGCGCCGTCCTCTGCCCCGGTCAGAACCGGTTCGAGGGCAATTGCAAGCTCCTTGCCCAGTTCCACCCCCCATTGATCGAAGGAATTGATCCCGAGGATCACCCCCTCGACAAACACCCGATGCTCATAAAGCGCGATGATCTGGCCAAGGGTAAACGGCGTTAACTGCTCGTAGAGCAGCGTTGTGGAGGGGCGGTTGCCGGGGAACACCCGATGGGCGGCCTGCCGTTCCAACTCCGCCCCGTCCAGCCCTTTTGCCGCCATCAGCGCCCGCGCCTCGTCCATGGAGCGGCCGCGCATCAAGGCCTCCGATTGTGCCAGGCAATTGGCAACCAACAGGCGATGATGGTATGTCAGGTCGGGCTCGTGGCCTTTCGCGGCCACGAGGAATTCGCACGGCACGACCCGCGTGCCTTGATGGATGAGCTGATAAAACGCGTGCTGTCCGTTGGTGCCGGGCTCGCCCCACACGACCGGGCCGGAATGGACGGCGAGGCTTGATCCGTCCATGGCGACGGATTTGCCGTTACTCTCCATCTCCAACTGCTGAAGATAAGCGGGCAAGCGGCTCAACCGTTGATCATAAGGCAACACAGCACGGGTGGCGTGGTTCTGCACCTGATTGTGCCAGATCCCGACCAGGGCCAGCAGCACCGGCAGGTTATCGGCCAGATCCGCTTGCTGGAAATGGGTGTCCATCGTGCGGGCGCCGGCCAGAAACTCATCGAACCGCGCCGGGCCGATAGCGATCATGATCCCAAGGCCAATCGGGCCCCAGAGGGAGTAGCGCCCGCCGACCCAATCCTCGAAACCAAAGACACGCTCGGCGGGAATGCCGAACTCCCCCGCCTTGTCGGCGGCCGAACTGAGTGCGGCGAATTGCGCCGACGGGTCCGCCACATGCGGTGCCATCCAGTCCCGCGTTGTCCGCGCATTGGTCATGGTTTCGATCGTGGTGAACGTCTTCGACGCCACGATCACCAATGTTGTTTTTGGGTCAAGGTCTTGCAGGGTGTCATTGATGTCCGCCCCATCCACGTTTGACACGTAATGGAGGCGTGGCCCGTCATGATACGGCGCCAGCGCAAGGGTCGCCATCGCGGGGCCGAGATCGGATCCACCGATGCCGATATTCACCACATCCGTGTAGGTCCCACCCTGCCCCTGAAATCGGCCATCCCGGACCGCCTCGGCAAAATCAAAACACCGGGCACGGGTCTCCAGAACGCCGGGCATGACATCTTCGCCCTCAACCACGATGGGTCCGGACGCCGCACGGAGCGCGGTGTGAAGCACGGCGCGGCCTTCGGTTTCGTTGATGACCTCGCCGCCAAACATAGCGTCGCGACGGGCCTCCACGCCCTTGGCACGGGCCAATTCCAGCAGCAGCGACACCGCGCCCTTATCGATCTGCGTTTTCGAGTAGTCGAACAGCATGCCATCGGCGCGGCATGAAAACGTTTCGGCCCGGGCCGGATCATCGAACAGGTCCAGGATCCGCCGTCCGGATTTTGCCGCCGAATGGGCCCGAAGGTCTCCCCAGATATCACCCATCTCGCCTACTCCGCCCAATGAATTGTTGCGCCCTGCGCCACTGCGCGCACCGGGGCCTCGGCAGGCGGCAAATGCACGGCACGCTCGAACGCCGCGCGTTTTTCCGGCCCGGTGATGACGATATGTTTGCTCATCGCATCATTGAGGACCGGTGCGGTCAGGGTGATCCGGGTTTCGCCGGCCCCGTCCGCGCGCATCGGCATGACGCGGGGCGCCCCGTCGCTCAGGGCGGCATCGAGATTGTCGGCGCCGGGAAACAGGCTCGCCGTGTGCATATCCGCGCCCATCCCGAGCAGGAGGACCGAGATCGGAAGATGCCCGTCGAGGCCCGCCGCCAGCTCCTCCATCGCGTCTTCCGGGGCCACGCCCGCCTTGAACAACGGGATCAACATCGCCTCGGAGGCCTTTGATATCAGGAGCCTTTTGCGCAGAAGCGCGGTGTTGGAGCGTGGGCTGTCTTCATCCACCCAACGCTCATCGTTCAGCAGAACCGCAACCCGGCTCCAGTCCAGCGCCTGCTCGCTCATCACGTCGAAGATCGGGCCCGGCGTGGTCCCGCCCGGCACGCAGAACGTCGCGCTGTCATGGCGGCGCAGGCAATCGGCCAGTTCCCCGGTCAGGGTGTCGGCCAGGTCAAGCATCATCATTTCCCGGTCCGGGTATTCGACAAACTGCATCACGAAATCTCCCGCCAGCGCCGCCCGTCGCGGTGCAACAGCATCAAGGCCTCTTCCGGGCCGAAACTACCAGCTTCATATGTCACCGGCTTGTCGCCGCGCTCTTTCCACGCGGCGATGATCGGATCGGTCCAGGCCCAGGCGGCCTCAACCTCATCGCCGCGCATGAAGAGCGTCTGGTTGCCCCGGATCACATCCATGATCAGCCGCTCATAGGCATCCGGCACATGTTCGGCCTCCGGGCCCAGGGCCTCGGCGAAGGACATATCGAGCGGCACGTCCACAAGGCGCATCCCCCCCGGCCCCGGCTCCTTGATCGTCACGCGCAGATCCATCCCCTCGTCGGGCTGCAGGCGGATCGACAGCACATTGGCACGGCTGCCCGCATCGGCATCGAAAATCGAATGGGGCGGTTCTTTGAAGGTCACCACAATCTCGGATTTACGGGTTTTCAGGCGTTTTCCCGTGCGCAGGTAAAACGGCGTACCGTTCCAGCGCCAATTGGCGATGTGCAGCTTCATCGCGATGAAACTTTCGGTGCGGCTGGCCGGATCCTCCACATCATCGATATAGGACGGGCCCATGCCGTCATCATATTGCCCGCGCACGATGTCAGCGGGCTCCACTGGATCAAGCGCGCGGATCACCTTCAGCTTCTCGTCGCGCACGGCGTCGGGATCAAACCGACTTGGCGGCTCCATCGCCGTCAGGCATAAAAGTTGCATCAGGTGGTTCTGGACCATATCCCGCATTGCGCCGGAGCGGTCGTAATAGGCCCCGCGCCCGGCCACCGAGACCTCTTCGGCCACCGTGATCTGCACGTTATCCACATATTGGGCGTTCCACAGCGGTTCGAACAGCACATTGCCGAAGCGCACCGCCATGAGGTTCTGGACGGTTTCCTTCCCCAGATAATGGTCGATCCGGTAAATCTGCGTCTCGTCGAAATGTTCCGCGAGCGTCGCGTTCAGCGCGCAAGCCGAGTCCAGATCGCGCCCGAACGGTTTTTCGACGACGATCCGCGCGCCCTCGCGCGCAATCCCGTGATTATGGAGCCGCTCGGCCAGCGCCCCGAAAAGGCTTGGGCCAACCGAGAAATAAAACGCCTGCGTGACGTCATCCCGCATCTTGTCCTTGAGGTCGGACCATCCGCCGTCGCCGGTTGCGTCGATGGCCAGATAGTCGAGGCGTTCCAGAAACGCGGCGACCACATCATCCGAAATCTCATCCGGCCGCAGGAATTCGTCGAACGCCTCGCGGACCCAGGCGCGCCACGCGGCGCCGTCCTGATTGGTGCGGGCCGCCCCGATGATCCGCGCCTCCTCGGGCATCTGCCCATCGCGAAACCGGCGATAGAGTGCGGGCAGGATCTTGCGGCGGGCCAGGTCACCCGTCCCGCCAAATATCACCAGATCAAACGGGTCGACCGGAATGACTCGCGAAACCATGGGCGCTCCTTCTCAAGGTTACGTTAGCGCTAACGGCGCCCTTTTATCCGACACATGCAGGCAGAGTCTAACAAAACCGACAGGGCCCACAACCACCGCCACGCGGTCGGGAAAAGAAACCGCGATTACCGCCGGAAACCAGGCGCGGCATCGCGCGGCCGATTGCCGGGATACGCCGCCTCACCGCCCGCGCGCCGCCCACCAGTCGCGCGGTTTCATTCGTGGTTTCAACCGCCGGGCCGCGAGTGTCCGTGCCCATCCCCGCCCCGTTTCGCCCCATCCGCCCCGGGCCAGCCAGACCCAGAGCCGATCCACCGCGCCCTTGCGGGGGGCCGTAAACGGGCAGACCCGCATACAGATCGCGCAATCGGATTTCAGCTTGGCCCAATAGGAAAAGCATGCCTCGGCATCCGATGACCATTTCTTGACGCCCCGCTGGGTCGAGGGCGATGTGCCCGTCACCTCCTCCCCGAAATCGGGCGGCCCGAAGGGCAGCGCCTTGACAGGGCAGGCCCGGGCGCAGACGTCGCAGCTCTCGCAATAGGCCTTCAACCCCAGATCGACGGGCGCATCCACGGCCAGCGGCAGATCCGTGAAGATCTTGGAGAACCGCACCCGCGGCCCGAATTCCGGCGTCAGCACCATTTGGTTGCGCCCGTATTCCCCCAAACCGGCCTTGACGGCGTAAGGGATCACCAGCGCAGTATCATTCATGCTGGCCACGGCTTGGTAGCCGAGGTTGCGGATATAGGCCGCGACCTGCATCACGATCGCCGCCTCGTGGGAGTATTCCCGCCCGGTCGCCGCCCCCGCCAGCGCACTGGGATACGTCTCCACCAGATCCGCATCCATCGCGTGGCCCATCACAATCACATGGCTCAGGCCTTCGGGCAATTCGTTGACCACGGGTTCCATCACCCGCACGTCGGGGCGGTCCGCATAATGCCAGCGCTCATCAACATGGGTGATCCCGACCAGATCGGCCCCGAATAGCTTGGCCACCGCCTTGATCTCGGCCGCCTCGTCTTCAGGCTTGCCAAGCTCTGCTTTGTCCGGGGCAATCGGCGTGTCGTCGCGGATCGCGCCCTGGAATCCTTCGCGCAGGCCCTCGGCAGCCGAGCGCTCGGAGACGATGTCCGAGATCAGCCACGCCGCGTTCCTCAGCGCGAAATCCTTTTGCGTGAACCCATCGCCCCGGCGCGGCGCGGCCTCCATCCGGTAGCTGGCAAAAAAGGCGTCGGTATCCTTGGTTTTCACCCGCTCGTCCCAGAACGCCCGGGTGAAGATGTCGTTCATCTGGGAGAAGCGCTCGAAATCCTCGCGTACCTCGAACCCTGCGGCCCGGTCGCTGTCCAGCAAGTGCTCGGGCGTTCGGTTCGCGGGATAGCTCACCTCAACTCTCCGGCAGCATCGCGCAGATCAGTTCGAACATCACCGATGCGCCGAGCCAGGAGGTGATACCGCCCGTGTCAAAGGGCGGAGAGACCTCCACCAGATCCGCGCCAATCACATCAAGGCCCCGTAACGCCCGCACACATTGGATCGCCTCGAACGACGTCGGGCCCCCCACCTCGGGCGTGCCGGTGCCTGGCGCAAAGGCCGGATCGATGAAGTCGATGTCAAAGCTCACATAGGTCGGCCCATCCCCCACAACCTCGCGGGCGACTTGCATGACCGATGTCCAACCACGCTCCATACATTCCTCAATCGGCAGGATCCGCACGCCCTTATCATGGCCGTAGTCGAAATCGGACGTGTTGTAGGACGTTCCCCGCATCCCGGCCATCACGCAGCGGGCGGGATCGACGCAGCCCTCCTCGATCGCCTGCCGGAACGGGTTGCCATGGGTCAGGGTCTTGCCGCCGAAATAAGGCGGGTAAAGATCGGTATGGCTGTCGAGCAGCACCAGACCAAATGCCTCGCCCCGCGCCGCACGCAATTCGCGCAGCACGGTCAGCGTACATAGATGATCGCCGCCGACCATGAAGGGCCGGATGCCCTGCCCCAACACGCCCGCAATGAAGGCCTGCGCGCTCTCCAATGCTTCATCCTGATTCACGGGCGACATCGCCACATCGCCCAGATCGGCAATCCGCGCGGCCTGAAACGGCGTCTGCCCGGTGGACCGGTTCATCTCGCGGATCATCGTCGAGGCGTCCCGCAACGCCCGCGGCCCGTGCCGCGCGCCGGGCCGGTTCGACGTCGCCCCGTCCCAGGGCAGGCCGAAGATGCCGATCTCCACCTCCGCGCGCTTGGGATCATCGGCAGCCAGATACGGCAAGCGCATGAAGCTCGGCACACCGGCATAACGCGGCAAATCGGTGCCGGACGGCGGCTGGAAAAACGGATCGGACATGGGCGGAGGTTCCCCTTTTTCAACGCGGCCACGCTATCCACGCCGGCGCGCGCTGTCACCCCGCCTGCTGTTTCATCTTGGCATGCAAACTCCGGGGGTTTGGGGGCTGGCCCCCAATCACCACCCCACCTGGGCCTAGGCTTCCAGTTCGGAATCCCAGTAAAGAAAATCCATCCAGCTTTCGTGCAGGTGGTTCGGCGGGAATTTCCGTCCGCGATTGCGCAATTCCTCCGCCCCCGGCTGGCGCGGCGCCCGGCGCAGGGACAGGCCCGACCGGCGCAGGCTCTTGGAGCCCTTGCGCAGATTGCACCGCGAACAGGCCGCCACCACGTTTTCCCAGCTTGTCACCCCACCCTTGGCGCGCGGCACCACGTGGTCGAAGGTCAGATCGCCCTTCGCGCCGCAATATTGGCAGCTGAACTCATCGCGTAGGAACAGGTTGAACCGGGTGAAGGCCACGCGCTTTTGCGGTTTCACGTAATCGCGCAGCACCACCACGGACGGGATCCGGATGGTGGTGGAGGGCGAATGCACAAAATCATCGTATTCCGCCACGATCTGCACCCGGTCGAGCCAGACGGCTTTCACCGCCTCCTGCCAGGGCCAGAGGGACAGCGGATAGTAGCTGAGCGGTCGGTAATCGGCGTTCAGCACAAGCGCCGGCCTGTGGCGCAGGGCGCCCGGTTCGCGGACAAACGACGTCCGGAACTCGATCTCGCCAGCTGGATTCTCATTGGCCTGCATTGGGGACTCCGCCTCCACCCTGTGTGCCTGTCAGCGGCATCAGAGCGGGAGCACCCGCCCCAGCCTTTCGGCCACTATATCTAGGTGCCGCGAACCAGCAAGCAAAATAGATGCAGTAGCCGTGCGCTGATCCTTAGGGCCGAATTGCAACAGGAGGATGAATGCGTGAGTGGCGCGGCCCGCCCGGCTGGCCCCCGGTCAGCCCGGCAGTTTCTCTTTCAAGAACGCAAGCGCAACCGAGAGGCCATCGGGCGCAATCCCATGGGCCGTCCCCTTCATGATATGGGCATAGACCTCTTCCCAACCTGCGGCCTGCAACCCTTCTGCCGCCTCTGCCAGCGATTGGGGCGGCACGACATCATCGGCATCGCCGTGGATCAGTAGGACCGGCGGGCGCACAACAACGTCCTCTACCAACGCCTCGGGCTCCAGCAACCGGCCCGAAAAGCCGACGACCCCGGCAAAGGCCTCGGCGCGGCGCGGCGCAACATGGAGCGCCATCATCGTGCCCTGGCTGAACCCCACCAGCGCCGTCTCCGCCGCGCTGACCCCATGCTCGTCCATCACATGATCCAGAAAGCGGTTCAGGTCCGTCACCGCCCGCGCCATCCCTTCGGCCGCCGCCTCCTCCGACGACCCATCGATCCACGGGATCGGAAACCACTGAAACCCCATCGGGTTCATCGCCGATCGCTCCGGCGCATCGGGTGCTACAAAGGCCGTATCGGGCAAATGCTCGGCCAACGGATCGGCCAGGCCCAACAGGTCCTTTCCATCCGCCCCATAGCCATGCAGGAACACCACAAGCGATTTCGCCGTCCCTGACTGCGCCTGCTTCGTCCCGTATTCCAGTTCCGTCGTCACAACGCACCCTCTCGCTTGGTCTTTTCCCGGTAGTAGGCCCAGAGCGCACGGGCGGCAATGGCCCGCAACGGGCTCCAATCCTCTGCCATCTGGCGCATCTCCGGCTCCGTCGGCCGCCCCTCCAACGCGAAGAGCAGCTTTGCCCCCTCCTGCAGGGCCAGATCGCCCGCCGCAAACACATCCGCGTGGCCAAGCGCGAACTTCGCGTAGATCTCAGCCGTCCAACGCCCGATGCCCGGTACGGCAATCAGCGTCCTCAGAACCTCGTCCACCTCCGCCTGTCGCAAGGCCCGGTAATCCAATCGTGCATCGGCCAACGCCTTGGCATACCGCACCTTGGGACGCGACAATCCACAGCCGCGCAAGTCCTCGTCCGAGGCCATCAGAACCGCCGCTTCCTCGTTCAGCCCCGCCGCCTCCAGACGACCCCAGATAGCCGCCGCCGACGCGGTCGATACCTGCTGCCCGACAATCGCCTGCAACAATGCCCCAAACCCATCCGCCCGCCGCCGCAACGGCAAAGGTCCTGAAATGGCAGCGAATTTTGGCTCCATCGCACATAAGCGCTCAAACCCCGCCGCCACGTCCGCCTCGGTCTCGATCCGCTCCATCCCGCCCCCACCCGTTCTTTCGAGTCCTCGCGTACAGCCGCCCGGCGCCTCACGCCCAAACCAATCGTGACACCCGGCATCTGGACCACGCGCCGCAAACCCTATACCGCTCACGTCATGAGCGACATCTCCGTTTCCGAACCCCAGATCAACGACGCCCGCGCCAAGCGCAATGTCATCGTTCTGGTCCTGGCCCAGGCCGTGCTTGGCGCCCAGATGCCGATGCTGTTTGTCATCGGCGGCCTTGCAGGCCTGATGATCGCGCCGACCCCGGCGCTGGCAACCATCCCGATCTCGCTTATCGTCTTTGGCTCCATGACTACCGCGCCCTGGCTCTCGGCCCTGATGCAGCGCCACGGGCGGACCGCGGGCTTCTATATCGGTGCCATCGGCGGCGGAACCGGCGCGGTTCTGTCGGCTGCGGGCCTGTGGATCGACAGCTTCCCGCTGTTCCTCGTCGGCTCCTACCTCAGCGGGATCTACATGTCCGCCCAGGGGTTTTACCGGTTCGCCGCAACGGATGCGGCCTCCGATACCTTTCGGCCCAAGGCGATCTCCTACGTCATGGCGGGGGGCCTCCTGTCGGCCTTTGTCGGTCCGCAATTGGTCAAGGCGTCGTCGGAGGCCACGGTTGTGCCGTTTGTGGGCACCTATCTGGCCATCATCGTCATCAACTTCGCGGGCGCCGCGCTCTTTGCCTTCCTCGATCTGCCCAAACCGGAACCCGCCCGCGCGGACGCCCCCAGGGGCCGGACCCGGGCGGAGCTGTTGCGCGACCCGAAAATCATCGTTGCGATGATCTGTGGCGCGGTCTCCTACGCGTTGATGAACCTGATGATGACCTCCACACCGCTGGCGGTCGTCGGCTGCGGGTTTACCACCGGCAATGCCGCCGATGTCGTCTCCGCCCATGTCATCGCGATGTTTGCGCCATCGTTTTTCACCGGCCATCTGATTGCACGGTTCGGGGCCACCAGGATCGTCGCTATCGGCTTGTTCTTGCTGGCCTGCGCCGGGGGCGTCGCCCTGACGGGGGTGGAGCTTTTCCAGTTCTTTGGCGCGCTTATCCTGCTCGGCATCGGCTGGAATTTCGGTTTCATCGGCGCCACCGCCATGCTCACCGCATCCCATGCGCCCGAAGAGCGCGGCGCTGTGCAGGGCATGAACGATTTCGTCGTCTTCGGCTGCGTCACAATCGCGTCGCTCAGCTCGGGCGTGCTGATGTATTCGGGGGGTGAGGATGTGGTTCTGGGATGGACCTCCGTGAACCTCGCCATGGCGCCGTTCCTGGTCCTTGCAGGCGCCGCTCTGATCTGGCTGGCGCTGCGGCCAGAGCCGAACCCGGCCTGATACTGATCCCGCCTGACGAAGCTATCTGGCCCCTAGATCCGCCCGAACATCGCCGCGCCGATCAGGCTGAGCCGTTCCTGGATCGGGGCGCGGTCAAGCGCGCCGTTGGCGACCGCCATCGGGTCCGAGGCGGCGCGGTGCAAGATCGCCCGCGCCCCTGCCGCCTCGAACAGCGCGGCGCGCGCGGGCATCGAGACGCTCACCCGTCGCGGCCAATCGGCCAGCGCGCCTTGGGCAAGCGCCGCAACCGCCTCCGCCCGGCCGTCAAGCAGCGGCACCCGCCCCCGCGCCTCCAGATCGGGCACAGCCATCAGATAACGCGCTAGACCGGCGCCGTACCCAATCGCGTGTGTGCCATCATCGGGGATACCGCCAAGGGCGACGATTGCCACCTCGATCAACGTGCCGGAGGTGCGGCTCAAATATTGGCGAAACGCGGCCTCATCCTCGAACGGATCCTTGTAGATGTCCCACCGGCGGGCGGCGACCAGCAGGTCCAGCGCCTCCGCCCCGTCCTTGTCCACAAACCCCAGCGCGTCGACAACCTCATGGCGCCGCCCGCGGCGCTCACCCACTTCCTCCAGCGCATCACGCCACCATTGCAGGCGCATCTCGGCAATCATCGGCTCCTCGGTCAGCCATGGCGCGCGGGACACTTCGATGTTGAAGGCATAAAGCGGCAGCAGCACCTCGCGGGCCTCCAGCGGCGCGGCCATCGCGGCCCGAAACCGGCGCGGATCACCACGCGCAACCAGCTCGGCGCAGGCCTGAACGCTCATATCGGTCGAACAACCGACAGAAGATAGCCGGTTTCCGCCTTGTGGGTGCGCCAGAGGTTCATCTCGGCCTCGGCCTCGTCCAGCGCGGCGATCAGCCCGGCATCCGCGCCCTCGCGCAGCCGGGCGATCCGGTCCTGCATCGGACGGTAGTAGCTCTCCCAGCCTATATCGGAGACCTGCCGTGTCTCCAGCACCTCGAAACCGGCGGCGGCGATCCGGTCACGGATACCGGCCTCGTCCGTCAGCGGCTCATGCCCGTCCCAGAAGGCCCGCGCGCCGTCGGACGGCGTGGCGGTGAAGAAGCATGGCTCGGAAAAGGCAATCGCCCCGCCGGGCGCAAGCTGTTGCGCCCATGTGGTCAATGCGGTCTCGATGCCCACGAAATAGACGGCCCCCGCACACCAGACAAAATCGAACGGCCCCGATTGCGCCAGGAAATCACCCGCCACAAGCGTCACACGTTTATCCTTGCCCCACCGGGCCTTGGCGGCCTCGATAAACGGGGCATGAAGGTCCACCGCCGTCACATGGCCCTTGGGCGCAGCCCGCAAAAGCGCGCCGAGATCGCCGCCCGGGCCGGAGGCGGCATCCAGCACACGGGCATCAGGGCCGATCCCCGCCACCTCCACCGCCCAGGCCACATCCGCCGTCTCGCCCGGCCCTTCCCGGGGCAGATCGGCGTGGATCCTGAAGAAATTCTCGGCGTCAAAATCGCTCATAGGCCCGCTCGCAGGCTTGGGAGGCTGTGGCTGTCACCTCAGCCATGACCTCGCTGTCGTGTGTCAGCGGGGCGCGGTCAATCTCGGAGGCCTCGAAGATGCCGGTGGTCAGGATCGCCAGCGCATTGCCGGAACAGCTGGTCTCCCGGCGCTGCACCGTACCGTCATCGAACGTCACGGTGACGGTCGACACGTCGGACAGCCCGCACGGGGAGGCTTCGACTTCGGACAAGGCGCGGACGGTTGGTTCGGCCAGCAACCAGAGGCGGGGCAGGATCGCATCCTCAAAGCTCTGGATGACGATGGTGGTCTCCCCCGCCGCCGCATCGGACAGGACGCTGACCTGCTGCCCATCGGGCCCGTGGGCCACCGCGGTGAGTTGGCCGTCCGGATCCCCGAACGTCGCACAGATCGCTACTACCTCGCGGCTCTGGCACCCGGCCATCACGAGCGTGGCCGCCAAGGCGAAGCCAGCTACGGCGAAACGCGACGGAGACAATGCGGGGGCAAGGATCATACGCTCACCACTCCACACTACAGGGCGTGTAGACGCCCTCGATCGGCCCTTCGGTGAGCGTTTCGGTCTCGTTTTCCACCAGCGACGCGCTGCCGGCGAAAATCGCGTCGAGGGTCTGGGCCACCGGGTTGCGGATACAGGACCCCTCGCGGATCTCGGTGCTGCCGTCGGCATAAGTTACCACAATCGTATCGCGCCAGCCCTCGTCACATTGAGCCAGCAGATCGGTGGGGATATCGGGCAGCGCCGCGGTGATGGCGTCCGCAAAGCTGGCGGCGAACGCGGCATCTTGCCATTCGACCACCCGCGTCCGGCTGTCATTGGCCCAGGGGCTGTCGACCCGCACGGCGCGACCATCGGCGTAATGGGTGATACCGGTCATCCCTTCAGCTTCCGACCCGCGGGCATAACAGACGGACGCCACATCCTGCGCGTAGGCCATCGTGGGGGCGAGGATGGCGGCGATGGCCGCAGCTTTGATCAGATGCATGGGAGGGTCCCTTCACTTATGTCTCGTGCGTGGCTCGCGGCGGGGGCGGTTCATGTTTTTCACCAGATTCTCCCACAGGCATCCGCTGCCCCGTCGAGGATGCCGTCATAACGCGTTCGAACCGGCCGGGGCTCTTCGCCCGGATCCGGCGCGTTCCGCAGGATATCGGCCGCCATCTGATGCAGCAACGATCCGTCGCAGCTTGCCTCGCGCCGCGCCGTGGCGCCATCGGTGAAGGTGACGACAAGAGTGCGGACCGGACGAGCGGCGCAGAGTTGCGCCTCAATTTCCGGCATCTCGGCCAGAACCGGCTCCGCCAGGCGCCAGAGGAACGGCAGCGCCGGCTCCCGAAACTGAACCCGCACCAGAAGCGTCTCCCCCGGATCACCTGGCCAGGTAATGATCCCGACATGGCGGCCATCGGCATGGTCGATATCGGCCACGTAGCCTTCAGCGGGCGTCCCGGATGCCAAGCAGATCGACGCCACCTCCTGCGCATCCGCCCCATGGAACACGGCGCAGACCGCAAGGGCGCCGAGGCGGCCGATCACGGCCGCGCCCCTTCGCGGATGAGCTTCCAATTCACCGCGTCGAGCAGCGCCTCGAAGCTGGCATCAACGATATTGGCCGAGACGCCCACGGTGGACCAGCGCCGCCCGGTGCTGTCTTCACTGTCGATGATGACGCGCGTGACAGCCTCGGTGCCCCCTTGGGTGATGCGCACCTTGAAATCCACCAGCCGGATATCGTCGATCAGCGACTGGTAGGGCCCCAGATCCTTGGCCAGCGCCTTGGCCAGCGCGTTGACCGGTCCCCGGTCCGAGCCGGTCTCATCCATCGACTCGCTGACCGACAGTTTCTTGTCGTCGCCGATCTTCACCACAACCACGGCCTCCGACAGGCTGACCATCCGGTCGTATTTGTTCTTCCGGCGCTCCACCGTGACCTTGTAGCGTTTGACCTCGAAGAAGTTCGGTAACAGGCCAAGCGCACGGCGGGCCAGCAACTCGAACGAGGCCTGCGCCGTGTCGAAACTGTAGCCCTGATCCTCGCGTTCCTTGATGGTGTTGAGGATCTCGGACAGTGCCGGGTTGTCCTTCGCCACCTCCAGCCCGGCATCGGCCAGCCGCTTGCGCAGGTTGGATTGACCCGCCTGATTGGACATCGGGATGATCCGCGCGTTGCCCACGGTTTCGGGCGCGATATGCTCGTAAGTGGCGGGGTTCTTGGCGATGGCCGATGCGTGCAGGCCCGCCTTATGGGCAAATGCGCTGGCGCCCACATAAGGCGCTTGGCGCTGGGGCACACGGTTCAGGATGTCGTCAAGCATCCGGGATAGCCGGGTGAGGCCTTCCAGCTTTTCCGGGGCAATGCCAGTGTCGAATTGGCTCTTGAAGGGCTCCTTCAGCAAGAGCGTCGGGATGAGCGTTGTGAGGTTGGCATTGCCGCAGCGCTCGCCCAGACCGTTTAGCGTGCCCTGGATCTGCCGGGCGCCTGCCTCCACGGCGGCCAGAGAGCCAGCGACGGCGGTTTCGGTATCGTTATGGGTGTGGATGCCCAGGTGGTCACCCGGGATACCAGCGTCGATGACCTCGCCCGTGATCCGGGCGATTTCGGAGGGCAGCGTGCCGCCATTCGTGTCGCATAACACCACCCAGCGCGCGCCAGCCTCATAGGCCGCCTTGGCACATTGAAGAGCATAGGCCGGGTTGGCCTTGTAGCCGTCAAAGAAATGCTCGGCATCAAAAAGCGCCTCGCGCCCCTGCGCCGCCAGATGGGCGATGGAGGCGCGGATATTTTCGACATTTTCCTCCAGCGTGATGCCAAGCGCGTCGGTCACGTGGAAATCATGGCTTTTGCCGACAAGGCAGACCGTGCCGGTGCCCGCATTCAGGACGGCGGCCAACACATCGTCATTCTCCGCCGAGCGCCCGGCCCGCTTGGTCATGCCAAAGGCGGTCATCTTCGCGGCGGTGCCCGGCGCTTCCTCGAAAAACGCGCTGTCGGTCGGGTTCGCGCCGGGCCAGCCGCCTTCGATATAGTCGAGACCGAGGGCATCGAGGGCTTCAGCGATGCGGATCTTCTCGGGCGTGGAGAACTGGACGCCTTGCGTCTGCTGCCCGTCGCGCAGGGTGGTGTCGTAGAGGTGGAGGCGGTCGGTCATGGGCGGGGGCCGCCCTTGATGTGCAAGCTTGCACAATCGCGTAAGCTATTGAAAAGATTATGTTCAAGGTATGACCTTAACCATTTGTTAAGGGCTTCGGAGCCGATTTTTGTGTAATCTGCAGCGGGACGGAGGGGCCGCAGGACAAGTCCCATTCTACGGTTCGGGCACATGTCAGAGGCCCTCCAGCTTGGACTCTCTGAGCTCATTTGTACCGCGCCACCAATTCGGGAAGCCGCTTGCGAAGCTCTTCTATCAGCCGCGCCCTCTGTGGTCCCGTCCGACCCACTTTGAGAAGGACCCTTTGATGAGGGTTGGGAGCGGCGGAGAATATGTCCACTCCGAAACCGTCACGTCGAAGGGACTCAGCAAGATTGGAGAAGTCAGTCTCTGTTCCGTGAACCAAAGCCCCAACCAACTCGTCATGAAATGGCCTCGCAGCTTGCAGGACATCATACGACCAGTCCGAACCACCTTGCACGTCAGTAATCTTGAAGCCGTGGTACTCCAGACCATTTCTTATTTCGTCGGCTTGAGGATAATCACGTTCATCCTTTGCGATTAAGCGAAGGTCAATGAGTTGCTGCACGTAGCCGATGATGTCCTCGGGCAATTTCGGTTCATCATACCAGTCACCTAATTCAGGTTCCAATAGTCCCATCAGGCGCGTACCCGCGCTTAGCTTCGCGAGCTCTCCAGAATTTGCCAATTTATGCAGCTCAGCGATTGCTCGTGCTGTATTTAGATCGTCAGCCAAAGCTCGAATGATCTGTTCAGGAACCTCGCGAGCAATTGCAGTCGGACCAGTCCCCAATAGATCACGCCACTTGCGAAGAGTCTTTTCCGCCTCCTCTCTTCCGCGCTCGGTCCAGTCCATCGGCTTGCCGTAATGCGTGCTCAGCATCACGAACCGGATCACCTCGCCCGGAATGCCCTGATCCAGCAGATCGCGGACGGTGAAGAAATTGCCCAGGGACTTGGACATCTTCTTGCCTTCGACCTGCAGCATCTCGTTGTGCATCCAGATGCGCGCCATTTCTTCGGTGCCATTGGCGCAGCAGCTTTGGGCGATCTCGTTTTCGTGGTGCGGGAACATCAGGTCGGATCCGCCCGCGTGGATGTCGAAGACGTCGCCCAGAAGTGCCTTGGCCATGGCCGAGCATTCGATGTGCCAGCCGGGGCGGCCTCGGCCCCAGGGACTATCCCAACCAGGATCGTTTTTTTTCGAGGGTTTCCACAAAACGAAGTCCATCGGGTTTCGTTTGTAGGGCGCGACCTCGACCCGCGCGCCTGCAATCATGTCGTCGGTGCTTCGCCCCGATAGCTCCCCATAGCGTGCATATTTCTGAACTTCGAAAAGCGCATGCTCTGAAAGCATCGCTTCGCGGTCGGCCAGAACGTATTCTCTTGGTGGATCGTTCGATGGCTCTCGAGCTGTGTATGCGAAACCTTTTTCGATGAGCACGGAGATCATGTCTCTCATCTGCGGGATATAGGCCGTGGCGCGCGGCATATGGGTGGGCTCCAGCACGCCCAGCGCGCCCATGTCATCGAGATACCATTGCGCCGTCTCATCGGTGATCTCACCGATCTCCCGCCCAGTCTCGGCGGCGCGCGCGTTGATCTTGTCATCCACGTCGGTGAAGTTGCGCACGAAGTTGACGTTCTCGGCCCCGTAGACATGGCGCAGCAGACGGAAGAGCTGATCGAACACCACCGCCGAGCGCGCATTGCCGATATGAGCGCGGTCATAGACCGTGGGCCCGCACAGATACATCGAGACCTTGCCGGGTGTGATCGGGTTCAGCACCTCGGTGCGGCGGGTCTTGGAATTTCGAAGGCGGATCTCAACCATGACAGGCGGCTTTCAGGCAGGCGGTTTCGGGCGCGGGACCGGCCTAGCAGCTTGGATTGTTGAAGAAAACCACGACTGACCGATCCGCTAACTTCAGCGAATAATGCAAATACCAATACAGGTGTCGGATCTGGTCATGGGCTCCGCATACCACGGGATGCCCTGCGGTAACAAGCCGCAGCTATTTGCACCTGCAAAAATCTGGTGTGCCGCGTAACGTCAGGCACATGCGAGAGGCCTTCGTCGACATATATTGCAGGGGGCTTACGGGTACCGCACGCACCACGCCCTTTGGCGACGACACCGTGATCTGGACGGTGCACGGCCATATGTTCGCGGCCTATACAATCGGCGGCGATGGCCTGTCGTTGCGCATCGGCGACAAGGTGTCGGCGCACCGGCTGATCGGCCAGGGGCGCGCGGCCTCGGCCCCCTATCTCAAGCAAGACGGTTGGGTGCTGTTCCCATGGGACACGCGCCCGCAGGAATTGCGCGACCGGATCGGCAAAAGCTACCGGCTGGTTCTGGACGACAAGAATGCCTGAGATCGAGATGCGAAATGGGGGTTGCGGCGGCCCGCACCCCGTGGCCAAGTCCGCCCATCTGATTGTGTTTCCGGAGCCGTCACATGGCACGTCTTTCTTCCCGGATCACCGGCCTGACACCCGGAGGTGATGACGGCTGGGGCCTGTTCCATCGCGCCCGCGCCCTGAAGGCGGCGGGGGAGCCGGTGCTGGAACTGACGATCGGGGAGCATGATATCCGCACCGATCCCGCCATCCTGTCGGCGATGGATGCGGCGGCGCGCGGCGGGCATACGGGCTATGCCGCGGTGCCGGGCACGCAGGCGCTGCGGCAGGCGGTGGCAGACCGGTTGACGGCATCCAGCGGCATACCGCACGGGCCGGAAAACGTGCTTGTCACGCCGGGTGGCCAGGCGGCGCTGTTTACGGCGCACAACGCGGCCTGCGATGCGGGCGATGTGGCCCTGCTGATCGATCCCTACTACGCCACCTATCCCGGCACGATCCGGGGTGTGGGCGCCCTGCCCCGCCCGGTGGCTGCGCGGCCCGAGGATGGGTTTCAGCCGCGTGAGGCCGATCTGATGGCGGCCGCCGACGGCGCGCGCAGCCTGCTGATCAACTCCCCCAACAACCCCACCGGAGCGGTCTACTCGGACGCAACGCTTGACGGGATCGCGCGGGTGGCCGAGGCGCACGACCTGTGGGTGATCTCCGACGAGGTGTATGACACCCAGGTCTGGACCGGGCGGCATCAGCCATTCGCCGGGCTTCTCGGTATGTTCGAGCGAACGCTGACCGTCGGGTCGCTGTCAAAAAGCTATGCCATGACCGGATCGCGGCTTGGCTGGGTGGCGGGGCCGGCCGAGGTGATCGAGCATCTGATCAACCTGGCGACCCATACGACCTATGGCGTGCCGGGGTTCATTCAGGATGCCGGGCTGTTTGCATTGCGGCAGGGCCCGGAGGCGGAGGCCGCGATTGCCGCCCCCTTCCTGCGGCGGCGCGATATCCTTTTGGACGCGCTGGCGAAGCAACAATACCTGCGCGCCACCCCGCCTGCCGGGGCGATGTACGTGATGCTGGATGTGCGCGCCACCGGCCTGAGCGGCATGGCCTTTGGCGAAGCCCTTCTGGACGAGGAAAACGTGGCGGTGATGCCGGGCGAAAGCTTTGGCGCGGCGGCCGCGGGCCATATCCGCGTAGCACTTACCCTGCCCGATGAGATGTTCGCCGAGGCGCTGGAGCGCCTGTTTGCCTTCGCGGCGCGTGCCGTGGAAGCGCGGACAACGGCATAGGGCGGCCGAAGACGGCCCGGCTCCCCGCAGGCGGAGAACCGGGCCGTTGATGGCGCTGACGCACCAGATCAGAAGCGATAGGTCAGATTGACGGCAACCGTGGTGACATTCAGATCAACATTCGGGGAAACATTGCCCAAGTCATGCCACAGCACTTCTGCCCCGATGAGGAGATTATCGGAGATCATGTGGTCCGCGCCGATGCCCAGAAAATAGCCTTCGGGGGTGAAATCGGTACCAACCGCGATAAGAATACCGGGTTCCGGCTCGAGCGACGCTTGCGCATAGCCAGCCGTTCCATAGACGAGCGTCCGGCCCAGATCCGCCCCCGCCTCGACACCGGCCCGGAAGATCGATTCGATGGTCACTTCCCCGCCGATGGCGATATCCGAGAGAACGTAATCGATCTCTGCGCCGACCACATAGTTGCCAAGATCATATCGATAGCCGCCGAACACCCCGATAAGCGGACCATTGAAATCGCTAACGCCAAGGTCACCGGTTCCGTATTCGAGCGAGAGGCCGCCATAGGCCCCGGTCCAGTCGGTATCAACGGCAGGTGCAGGCGGAAGATAGGGCGCGGGCGCCGTCGGCTGCACGACCCCGCCAGCGAAAACAGGGGCCGGGAACAAAGACGCAGCAAGAATAACGGGGATCCGCATCGCAAAAACTCCGGTAATTTGAAACGTGCTGTGCCGGTAGCGTATTTGAACATGCGACGAAAGTGGAGGATTTCCCCAGTATCGGTGGCGTTACAGCGACCGTGTGTGTCCACGCCGTACCACGCCCGCCTGGTCGCATTCGCGCGGTCCGATGGGGGCGTGGCTCTTGGGGAAACGCAAAGAAAAACGCCCGGGCTTCGGTGAAGCCCGGGCGCTCTGATTTGGCAATGGCCTGCGGATCAGAAGCGGAAAGCCGCGTTGATGCCGAAGGTCGTGGCGCTGACGTCGAGGGTCGATCCGTCGAAATCGTCAAACTCGTGCTGCAGCACTTCCGCACCGATAACGATCTGATCGGTCAGGAGGTAATCCACACCTGCACCGTAGAAGTAACCGGTATCGTCGCGCTCAACACCGCTCAGCGTTGCGTAGCCCTGGGCCACACCGACCGTACCGTAGATCAGCGCGGGGCCTGCGTCCCAGCCTGCCTCGACACCCAGACGGTGCACGGCATCCAGCGAGCCGATATTGGCGCCGGCCGCGTCGTCGATATCGATGTCGGCCAGGTTCAGGTCCAGCTCACCGCCGATGACGAAATCGCCGAAATCGTAACGGTAGCCACCAAAGACGCCGTAGAGGGCGCCGGTACCTTCACCGGCACTGGCGCCTGCAGCGTCGTCAACTTGGACGTCGCCGTACTCAAGCTGAACACCGCCGTAAAAGCCGCTCCAGTCATAGCCGACGGGTGCGGGTGCGACCGGCACGACGGCCGGAGCGGGGGCTGCGGGCTCAACGTAGCCACCGGCCATGGCGGCCATGGGCGATGCGATGAGTGCGACTGTGCCTGCGAGAAGTGCGTGTCTCATTTTGGTTCGGATCCTCTTGTTCCGTGTCTGCTATCGGTCCAACGCTTGGAAACTGTGTTGGTTCCTGAGCGATACATAAGAGCCCGGATCAGGAATTCACGTCACGAGGATGTGTTCGCGCCACGCAGGCCAAAACCCGCCGAGACGCGCGCGCGCGGTCAGCAAAGCGCCGCCGCATCCCGCGCAAGGCGGGTAATCTCGGCCCAGTTACCTGACGTCACGGCCGCTTTCGGCGCCACCCAGGAGCCGCCTGCGCAGATCACGTTGGGCAGGCCAAGATAGGTTTTGGCGTTCTCCGGTGAAACGCCCCCCGTGGGGCAGAACGCGACCTGCGGGATCGGCGCGCCGATGGCCTTGAGCGCGGGCGCGCCGCCGCTGGCTTCCGCGGGGAAAAACTTCAGCATGTCAAAGCCTTGTTCGTAGAGCGCCATGACTTCGGTTGCCGTCGCCGCGCCGGGCAGAAGCGGCAATTCATTGGCCACGCAGGCATCGATGAGCTTGGCCGTTGCACCGGGGGAAACCCCGAACTGCGCGCCTGCCGCCTTGGCGTTTTCGACGTCCTGGGGGGTGAGCAACGTTCCCGCCCCGACAACGCCGCCCTCGACACGCGCCATCTCGGCGATCACCTCCAAGGCCGCCGGGGTGCGCAACGTCACCTCAAGGGCCGGCAGGCCGCCATCGACCAGCGCCTGGGCGAGCGGCTGCGCCTGGGCGGCCTCCTCCACCACAAGGACCGGAATGATCGGGGCCAGGGCCGCGATGCGACGGGCGGCGAGGGATTGGGCGGCTGGGGTCATGGATCGGCTTTCTGACGTCTGCGGTAGCGGGGGACGCGAAGGCGGGTGCCTCCGGCGGGGGTTTTTGGGCCAAGATGAACGGGCGCGGCGCGTTAACCTTAAGGTGGGGTTACTTCGGACGGGGTCAGACCACAACGCCAGCGCCGCTTGTGGCGCGGCCCGCGGTCTGGCGGAAGATCCCGAACAATTCGCGGCCGACGCCGTGACTGTTGGCCGACAGGTCCGGCTCGGCGGCCGGGCGGTCGGCAACGCCTTCGGTCAGCACATCGATGCTGCCCTTCACGGCGTCGACCCGGATGAGGTCGCCATCGTTGAGTTTGCCGATCAGCCCGCCGTCCAGCGCCTCGGGGGCCACGTGGATGGCGGCAGGCACCTTGCCCGATGCGCCGGACATGCGGCCATCGGTGACGAGCGCGACCTTATGGCCGCGATCCTGCAGAACCGCGAGGACGGGGGTGAGGGCGTGAAGTTCGGGCATGCCGTTGGATTTCGGCCCCTGGAAGCGGACAACCACCACAACGTCGCGGTTCAACTCATTGTTTTTGAATGCTTGCTTCACCGCATCCTGACTATGGAAGATCGCGGCGGGTGCCTCGATCACATGGCGCTCAGGCGCGACGGAGGAGACCTTCATCACCCCGGTGCCGAGATTGCCGCGCAGCTCCCGCAGGCCGCCGCTGGCCTGGAACGGATCCGAGGCGGGGCGCAGGATCTTGGCGTTGAGGCTGTCGGTGGGGCCGTCGCGATATTCGACGCTGCCATTGCGCAGTTCAGGCTCGGATCGGTAGAGGCTCATCCCGTCACCGGCGACGGTTTTGACATCTTCATGCATCAGCCCGGCATCGAGCAACTGGCCGATCATGTATTGCAGTCCACCTGCCGCGTGGAAGTGATTCACATCGGCCAGACCGTTGGGATAGACGCGCGCCATCAGGGGCGTGATCTCGGACAGGTCGTTGAAATCGCTGCATTCCACGATCACGCCCGCCGCCCGCGCCATGGCAATCAGGTGGATCACAAGATTGGTGGACCCGCCCGTGGCCATCAGGCCGACGATGCCATTCACAAAGGCCTTTTCATCGAGGATGTCGCAGACCGGCGTGTAGGCATTGCCAAGCGCCGTGATCGAGGCGGCGCGTTCGGTCGCGGCCTCCGTCAGCGCATCGCGGAGCGGGGTGCCGGGATTGACGAACGAGGCGCCCGGCATGTGCAGGCCCATGAATTCCATTAGCATCTGGTTCGAATTCGCGGTGCCATAGAAGGTGCAGGTGCCCGGCCCGTGATAGGAGGCCATTTCCGCCTCCATCAGCTTGTCCCGGCCCACCTCGCCCGCCGCGAATTGCTGGCGGACCTTGGCCTTTTCGTCATTCGGCAGGCCGGAGACCATGGGCCCGGCGGGCACGAAAAGGCCCGGAAGGTAACCGAAGGTGGCGGCCGCAATCACGAGGCCGGGCACGATCTTGTCGCAGACGCCGAGGTAAAGCGCGGCGTCGAACGTGTTGTGGCTGAGCGCCACGCCGGTGGCCAGCGCAATCACATCGCGGGAAAACAGGCTCAGCTCCATCCCCACCTGGCCCTGCGTGACGCCATCGCACATCGCCGGTACACCGCCCGCAACCTGCGCCGTGGCCCCTGCCCTGCGCGCCGCGTCCTTGATCTTTTGGGGATAGGTTTCAAAGGGTTGGTGAGCAGACAGCATGTCGTTATAGGCCGTCACGATCCCTATATTCGGCGCGCGCGCCTCGACCAGCGCGTCCTTGTCTCCCGCCATCGCGGCATAGGCATGGGCCTGGTTGCCACAGGTCAGATGCGCCCGCCGCGGGCCGTCCTCGGCCAGCTGGCGCATCCGATCCAGATACGGCTCGCGGGTGGGGCGGGACCGCTCGATGATGCGGTCGGTGATGGTGGCGATGCGGGCGTCGAGGGGCATGGGATACTCTCGGTTACGGGCTTTTGTGTTGAAGCTGGTGATATCATGTTAGCGCTAACATGTCCAGACGGGATCACCCTTTCCCGCGCGGGTTCATCCCGCAAAAAGTCACGCCCGATCAAGCGCGGCCCGGCTAGGATGGGCCAGACAGGCCCCACGACGTTTCGGAGACCCTGATGAGCCTTCTCAACAAACTGATCTGGCAGATCGAGTGCCACATGGATGAACCGCTGACGCTGCAGCTTCTGTCGCTGCGCTGCGCGGTGAATGTGCACCACATGTGCCGGACCTTTCAGTTGGGCACGGGCATGTCGATCATGGCCTATATCCGCGCCCGCCGTCTGAGCAAGGCGGCGCGGGTGATCGCGGGCGGTGATGCGGACATCCTGAATACCGCTCTGGCGGCCGGCTACGGGTCCCACGAGGCGTTCACGCGGGCCTTTTCCGCCTATCTCGGGGTGCCACCCCGGGCGGTGAAACGGGCGCGCGATCTGAGCAACCTTAGATTGATGGAGCCTTTGGAAATGAACAAGGACATGATGATTGATGTGGCCAAACCCGAGATCCGGGAGCGGGGCGCGATGCGCGTTGTCGGGATCGGAGCCACGTGCCGCAGCGGGGATATCAGCGGGATCCCCGCCCTGTGGCAGGCCCTGAACGCACGCGCCTACGAGATCGGGGATGGCCCGGCCTACGGCGTCAGCTACGATATGGAGCCGAGCGGGGATTTCCACTACCTCGCCGGGATGGAGGCCAAGGGCACACCGGATGGCATGACGGCGCTGGACATACCCGCCCATCGCTATGCCGTCTTCACCCATGACGGGCATATCGCCGACCTGCCCCGCACCATCTACACGATCTGGAACAAGGCCCTGCCCGATGCCGGGTTGGAGCCTGCCCCTGCCCCGGAATTCGAGCTGTATGATCACAGGTTCGATGCCGGGACCGGGCGCGGCGTGGTCGAGATCTGGGTGCCGATCGCCGGTTAGGCCCAAACCAACGCTTGACCTGAAGCTGCTCCAGCCCGGTAGCGTGCCTGACATGTTTGATCTGGCACGAGGTATTCGGCCCATGAAAATCGGCGAAGTGGCGGCGCGATGCGGGCTGAGCATCGATACGATCCGATATTATGAAAGGGCCGGCCTCTGCCCCGCCATCGCGCGCGGGGCAGATGGGCAGCGGTACTTCACCCCGGAAAATCTCGACTGGCTGACGCTTCTGGCGTCCTTGCGGGACACGGGCATGCCAATGCGGGAGAGGACGCGCTTTGCCGCGCTCTATCGCGCGGGCGACGAGAGCGTGGCGGAGCGTAAGGAGATCCTGTTGGCCCATGGCACCGCGTTGGAGGCCCAGGCGGCGCGGTTGGCCCGGTGCAAGGCGCTGCTGGCCCACAAGATTGCGCGATACGACAGCATTCTGAGCGGAGAGAGACCATGAGGATCATCGTTGTCGGCGCGGCGGGCGATATCGGCCAGGCGGCCTGCGCGGCCCTGTCCCCACGTCACGACCTGATCCGAGTTGGCCGAACCACCGGAGATATCCGGGTGGACCTGACGGACCGGGCCAGCGTGACGGCGATGTATGCCCAAGCGGGCCCGGTGGATGCGGTGATCTCGACGGCCGGCGACGTGCATTTCGCGCCGCTTCTGGAGCAGAACGAAGCAACGCTGCGCCTTGGCCTGCACCAGAAGGTCATGGGGCAGGTCAGCCTGGTATTGGCCGGGCTGGATCACGTGGCCGAGGGCGGGTCCTTCACCCTGACCAGCGGCATCCTAGATCGCGACCCGATCCGGTCGGGCGTGGGGGCCGCGATGGCCAATGGCGCGCTTGGGGGGTTCGTGACCGGCGCGGCCATCGAAATGCCGCGGGGCCTGCGGATCAACGTGGTCAGCCCCGGCCTGCTGGACGTCTCGGCCAAGCGCTATGGCGCGTGGTTCCCCGGCCATGTGCCGGTCTCGTCGCACCGCGTGGGGATGGCCTATGTCAAAAGCGTCGAGGGCGCGGCCAATGGGCAGCTGATCTGCGTGGATTGAGCCGCCGAAATGCGCCTAGGCCCGGCGTCTGCGCCGCGCCATCAGGCCAAGCCCACCAAGGCCCACCAGCAGCAATGGCAGTGCAGCCGGAAGCGGAACAACCGCCAGCGTGAAGGCCAGATTATCAAGGGCAACCGATGTGGAACCTGAAGGGGCCAGGCGGACCTCGTCGAACCGGATGTCCCGGAAGCCGAAGAAGTTGTCCCCGTTCGTTGCCGTGGTGTTCAGCGGGAACGTATGGCTGAAGCTCTCGACGATCGTCCCGTCCAGCAGCGCGGTCAGCGTTACGCTGCCAAAATTGGCGGTCAGGGCCGCGGACATCGCAGCCACGTCATCGGCAAACAGGATCGACACGTCCGTCCCGAAAAAGTTGATCACCGCCGCCCCTTCGAAATTGGGCCGTGGCGAGACGCTTTCGAAATAGGTGACGCTTGGCGTGAAGGTGACACCAAGGGGGGCAAATTGATCCGTCACATCGGTGCCGGTGGTCAGCGCGACCTCTTCAAACCCGATCGTCGTATCCGGCGCGGCAAGCCCGGCCCCGACCGCCGTGATCGGCGTTGCGTTGGCCGACACTGCGCCAAGCGCACCGATCAGCATCGCGATGGCCGTCATCTTATTAAACATCTGTGTCTCCAAACAACGACTTGATCGACCCGGCGGAGATGAAACGCTTCCCCCGCGAACCTCGGTTAGAGCTACGCAATCGGTTATCCGTTGGCAAATCACGCTTTGGTGGCCGGCCATCGTTGTATCGCGACACCATGATGGGGGCGAAGCTCCTCCGCCCCCCGTGCTTTGCCGTGCTCAGTGCGGCTGCACACCGGGCAGGAACACGTTTTCGTCGCGGTAAAGCAGGCTGATGCCATCGCGGAACACATGCACCTTTTCGGGCGCGGCCCCCAACTTCACATCGGTCCCGCGCAGGTTCTTGTGGATGCCCGCAAGCTTGCCGATCACCGGATCATGGTCGGGCGCGCTCTTCTCGAAATAGAGCAACGTGACCTCCCCCAGCGCTTCGGTGATCTCCACCTTGCCGTGGAACGCGAAATCGGCGGCGTCGGTTTCCACCATGTCTTCGGGCCGGATGCCAACCTCGACTGCCGCGCCCATATCCGCCTCGGTGGAAGGATAGGTGGAGGTGATCACGCCGCCCTCATTCATCTGAAGCGTCGTGACGGCCCCGGTGCCCACAATCTTGCCCCCCAGCAGGTTCATGGCGGGGGAGCCGATGAACTTGGCCACGAAGGTCGAGTTCGGCTTCTCGTAGAGTGTCAGCGGGCTGCCCACCTGGGCCACGCCGCCACCGGCCAGAACCACGATGCGGGAGGCCAGCGTCATCGCCTCCACCTGGTCGTGGGTCACGTAGATCATCGTCGATTCCGGCATCTCTTCCTTGAGCTGCGCAATCTGGATGCGGGTGGCGACGCGCAAGGACGCGTCGAGGTTGGAGAGCGGCTCGTCGAACAAATACACCTTCGGGTCGCGCACGATGGAGCGCCCGATGGCGACCCGCTGACGCTGACCGCCGGAGAGCGCCTTGGGCAGACGGTCGAGGAAGTTCTCAAGCTGCAGCTTCTCGGCGGCGGCCTTCACCTTGCGGTCGATCTCATCCTTGCTGTCGCCCGCGATCTTGAGCGCGAAGGCCATGTTGTCGCGCACCGTCATATGCGGATAAAGCGCGTAGCTCTGGAACACCATCGCGATGCCGCGCTCGGAGGGCGGCACATCGTTGACGACCATGTCGTCGATCACCAATTCCCCCCCGGTGATCTTTTCCAGCCCCGCGATCATCCGCAGAAGCGTGGACTTGCCGCAGCCCGAGGGGCCCACGAACACGATCAGCTCGCCCTGTTCGATATCGAGATTGATATCGCGCAGGACCTGAACAGTTCCGCCATAGGTCTTTTCGACATCGGTCAGTTTCAGATTGGCCATGGTCCCGGCTCCCTCCCCGTTATTCTGTGCGCGCGGTTTCGTCGGCCGCGAAAAAGGCCTGATAGGGCGGAAGCGTCACGGTGCCGTCCTGATCGAAGCTGGTGAATGGTGCGCCCTTGTCGTGGCGCCATTGGCCGTCTTCCGGCGGCGTGATGGCATGGGCGGCGTTGGTCATGTTGAAGGCGCAGAAGATCCGCTCACCCTCGTGGGTGCGGACAAAGCTCAGCACGCCGTCATCGGCGGCCAGACCGGCGATCTCCCCCTTGGCAAGGGCCGGATAGCTGCGTCGGAAGCCGATCATCTGCTGATAGAAATGCAGGATCGACGTGTCGTCGGCGCGCTGTTCGCCCACCGCCCATTGCAAATGCTCCACCGCCATGGGCAGCCACGGCTTGCTGTCCGAGAAGCCGCCATTCTGGTTGTCGGAGATCCACGGCATCGGCGTGCGGCAGCCATCGCGGCCCTTGAACTTGGGCCAGAAGCGGATGCCATAGGGGTCCTGAAGATCCTCGAAGGCGACATAGGCCTCCGTCAGGCCAAGCTCCTCGCCCTGATAGAGGCAGACGGAGCCGCGCAGGCTGAGCAGCAATGCGGCATACAAACACCGCGCTTCCTCACCAAGGTTCCAGCGGCTGGCATGGCGCACCACATCGTGGTTGGAAAACGCCCAACAGGCCCACCCGTCGCCGATTTCGCGCTCATACTCCACGAGCACATCGTGGAAATGGTCCGCCGTGGGCGCGAGGCCCGACAGGAACTCGAACGAATAGCACATATGCACCTTGTCATCGCCCGAGGTGTATTGCGCCTGGATCTGCATCCCGTATTGGCCGTCCCCCACCTCGCCCACCGCGGTGACGGCGGGGTATTCCTCCATCACCGTGCGCAGGCGGCGGAGGAAGTCGAGGTTCTCGGGCTGGTTCTTGTCGTAGAGGTGATCCTGCCAGTTATAGGGGTTCACCTCGGGCGCGATGGTGGCGTTGCGCGCCTCGGGCGCCAGCGCGGGATTGTCGCGCAGCTCCTTATCGTGGACGTAGAAGTTGATCGTATCGAGGCGGAACCCGTCCACGCCGCGATCCAGCCAGAACCGCGCCACGCTGAGCAATTCGTCCTGCACCGCCGGTTCATGGAAGTTCAGATCCGGCTGCTCCTTGAGGAAATTGTGCAGGTAATACTGCATCCGTTCACCCGACCATTCCCAGGCCGAGCCCCCGAAGATCGACAGCCAGTTGTTGGGCGGCGATCCATCGGGCTTGGCATCGGCCCAGACATACCAATCGGCCTTGGGATTGGTGGCGCTGGACTGGCTTTCCTGAAACCACGGATGCTGGTTCGACGTATGGCTCAGAACCAGGTCGATCAGCACCCGGAGCCCCAGCGTATGGGCCCGGTTGATCAGCGCATCGAAATCCCCCAGCGTGCCGAACATCGGATCGACATCGCGGTAATCGGAGACGTCATAGCCGAAATCCAGCATCGGCGAGCGGAAGAACGGGCTGATCCAGATCGCGTCCACGCCAAGCTCGGCGATGTGATCGAGCCGGTGGATGATGCCCGCCAGATCGCCGATGCCGTCGCCATTGCTGTCCTGGAAGCTGCGGGGATAGATCTGATAGATCACCGCCCCGCGCCACCAATCCTTGTCCGGCGCGATGATATCGCCTTGCGGCAGGTCTTGCATGAGGTTCATGGCCGGGTCGTCCCTTACTTAACCGAGCCAGCCAGAAGGCCGCGCACGAGGTAGCGCTGCATGGTGAAGAACACCACAAGCGGCACCGCGATGGACACGAAGGCCGAGGTTGCCAGGATCTCCCAATCACCGCCACGGGTGCCGAGCAATTCGACGATCTGGCGGGTCATGACGGTGGTCTCGCCCGAACTGTCGATCAGGAACACCATCGCCACCAGCAGGTCATTCCACGTCCACAGGAACTGGAAGATCGCGAAGCTGGCCAGCGCCGGGAAGGACAGCGGCAGGATGATCTTGGTGAAGATCTGGAAATCCGTCGCCCCGTCAACCTTCGCGCTTTCGATGATGTCGCGCGGCAGGCCGACCATGTAGTTGCGTAAGAGATAGATCGCGAGCGGCAGGCCAAAGCCGGTATGGGCCAACCAAACACCCAGATATCCCTTTCCGATCCCGATATCATTGTGCAGCGACAGAAGCGGGATCAGCGCCAATTGCAGCGGCACCACCAGCAGGGCCACAACGGCGGCCACCAGAAGCGCGCGGCCCGGGAAATCCATCCACGCCAGCGCATAGGCCGCGAAGGCCGCGATCAGGATCGGGATGATCGTGGCCGGAATGGTCACCGTCAGGGTGTTCATGAAGGCCCGGCTCATGCCCTCGCGGTTGGCCGGGTCGAACAGAACGCCCCGGTAATTGTCGAGGGTGAATTCCGGCGGGCTTTCCGCCGTCACGAAAACGCGCTGCCCCCGGCCACTGAGCTGCTCTTCATCGCCGACCCACACATAGTCGCCGTTCGACTGCACGGTGATCATCTCACCATCACCCAGATCGGCGGTGTCGCCGGCCACGTAATCATCGATGGCGCGCGACGAGGTGCCCCAGGCCGAGATTTCGGCGGGCACATCCGCCGCGTCGTCAACCGAGCCGTCAACGACATAGAGGTTGCCCTCCACCACGAACATCCCGTCCCGCGCGACGCGGAAATCGTCGGGATCCGCCGTGCGCAGCGTCTCATTCTGAACCGCCGGGAACAGCGCGGCCCACCAGCCCGACGTCACGATCTGGTCGGTCGTCCGGAAGGACGAGATCAGCAGCCCGACAGTGGGGAAGATCCACAACAGGACCAGCGCCGCAACGGAGATATGAACAGCCCAGGTCAGGCCGCTTTTCTTGCCAGCGATACTATCCATCAGCGCATCTCCTTGCGGGCGTTGTAGACATTCCAGACAAGGATCGGCGTCACCATCAGCATGATGATCATGGCCGCTGCCGAACCGACGCCCCAATCATTGGCGCGGAACATTTTGTCGTACATGTAATTGGCGAGAACCTGCGTCTCCCATTGGCCGTTTGTCATCGCGAACACGATGTCAAAGACCTTGAGGACGACGATGGTGATTGTCGTCCACACCACCACGATCGTGCCCGAGATCTGCGGCATCTTGATCTTGAAGAAGATCTGGAACGGGTTTGCGCCGTCCACGATGGCCGCCTCAACGGTTTCCTCGGGGATGCCGCGCAGGGCGGCCGACAGGATGACCATGGCAAAGCCGGTCTGGATCCAGATCAATACGATCATCAGGAAGATGTTGTTCCAGAACGGAATGGTGAGCCACGTGATCGGGGCGTCGCCGCCCAGTTGCAGGTAGACCGCGTTCAGAATGCCGATCTGGGCCACATCTTCGGGCCGCGCGTCGTAGATCAGCTTGAAGATCACCGCGGCGCCCACGAAGGAGATCGCCATCGGCATGAAGATCAGCGATTTCGCGATATTGCCCCAGCTGATCCGGTCGGTCAGCTGCGCGGCGAGAAGGCCAAAGGCCGTCGACATGGCCGGCACGATCAGGAGCCACAGGAAGTTGTTGCGCACCGCCTCCCAGAATTTGCCGTCCTGGGCCATCTGCGTGTAGTTGTCCATGCCCACAAACGCCCCACCGGCAGAGCGATCCGTCAGCGACAGGCGCAGGGTCTCGAACACCGGATAGGCGAGATACAGGCCAAGCGCCAGGATCGCGGGGCCCATGAAGAGCCAGGGCCGGATCGCATTGGCGCGGTTGATGTTGCGCCCGGCATCGGGGCCGCGCGGCGGGAACAGAACCTTATCGAGGAGCTGGTTGGAAAAGTAGAAATAGGCAACACATCCGCCGACACCGATGATGATTGTCACCAACCCTTGCAATGCTGGACTCATGGCCCTGTCCCCCCTCTGAAATCATGGATCCGACCGCTTGTGCTTTCCGGCGGTTCGGTTGGTGGACCCGGCCGCGATCAAAGGCGCGGCCGGGTCGGTGTTTTGGCGTCAGGCCAGCCGCTTACTGCGCGGCATCCCAGGCCGACTGGATCTCGGCGGCCACGGTGGCAGCATCTGCGCCGCCCGCGTAATCCACCATGCCGGTCCAGAAGGCGCCCTGCCCCACAGCGGCGGGCATCAGGTCGGAGGCGTCGAACCGGAACGTGGTCGAGTTCAGCAAGATCTCACCCTGGCCCGCTTCCACATCGGTCGAGTACGTATCCAGGTTCACGCCGGAATGCGGGGTCAGGAACCCGCCCTGCGCCATCATGATCTCATGGGCGAAGGGGGTTTGCAGGAATTCCACGAAGCCCATCGTCGCATCGCTCATGTCGGTCACGGCCATCAGCGTGCCGCCACCCAGAACCGGGTTGCCCAGATCTTCGCCTTCGAAGGACGGGAAGTAGAAGAAGTCCGCATCCTCACCCACAACCGTGCCATCGGGGAAGAAGGCCGGGATGAACGACGCCTGGCGGTGCATGTAGCAGCCCGGAGGCGACGCGAAGAGGCCCGCGGGGCTCTCGCGGAAGTCGGTGGTGGCCACGGCACCCGCGCCGCCCTGCACCCAACCATCGGTCCGGGCGAACATGCCGAACGTGTCGATGGCGTTCAGCACGCGCTCGTCATCGAACGGGATCTCGTTGGACACCCATTGGTCATAGACGTCGGGCGTCTGGGTGCGCAGCATGATGTCCTCGACCCAGTCGGTGGCGGGCCAGCCGGTCGCGGCACCGGATCCCAGACCGATGCACCACGGCGTCTCGCCATCGGCCACGATCTGTTCGCTCAGCGCGATCAGCTCTTCCATGGTCTCGGGCACTTCGTAGCCTGCATCCTCGAAGTTTTCCGGGGCATACCAAACCAGCGATTTCACGTTCACGTTGAAGAAGAAACCGTAGAACTGATCGGTGCCATCGGCATCGGCATACGTGCCCAGATCCACCCAGGACTGACCGGCGGCGTAGTTTTCACCAACCCACGCGGCCATCTCGTCACCCAGGGGCTCAAGCAGGCCATTGCCCGCCAGAACCGCGGCCAGGCCGGGCTGCGGGAAAACGGCGAGGTTGGGGGCAGACCCCGCCTCGGCATCGATCACGATCTGCTGCTCGAAGCTGTCGGACCCGGTATAGGTCGCGTTGGCGCCGGTGGCTTCTTCGAAATAGTTCAGCAAAATGTCGAACCGTTCGGCCTCAGGCGACAGCCACGGGCCGGAAATCGTCACGGTCTCCCCGGAATAATCATTGGCCTCGGCATAGGCCGCGTAGCTATCCCAGTTGAATCCGCCTTCGCCCTCGGCGAACGGCAGGTGGCCATCGGCCAATACACCACTCGCGGAGAATGCCAGTGCCGCGGCACTGGCGAGATACATCTTTTTCATAGGTGACCTCCCAGTCAGTTTGCCGGACCTCTCGTCCGGCGCGTGTTCTGTCCCGCCGCGCGGTCTCTCCAAAGCGCTTTGGGTTGGCGATACCCTTGCGCAAGCAAAGGTCGCTGTCAATGAGACTCTGCCCACTTCAAAAAATACAGGTGATCTCTGACCAAACAGTCAGGAAAAACAAATTCGCCCTTTGACATCCCGACCTCGGGCTGGATAGCTTCAGGCGGATATCCGAAGCGCTTTGAAAGCTCGTTGGCCCCATGAACCTCAAGCAATTGTCGCAATCGCTTGGCCTCAGCCAGACCACCGTCAGCCGCGCGCTGAACGGCTACCCCGAGGTGCGCGAGGAAACCCGGCAACGCGTGGTGGCCGCCGCGGCCGCCGCCAACTACACCCCCAATTCCCGGGCCCGCCGCCTTGCCACCGGCCGCTCCATGGCGATTGGCCACGTGATGCCGCTCACCGGCCGGGAGGAGATGGTGAACCCGATCTTCGCCGACTTCATCGCCGGCGCGGGCGAGGTCTATGCCCGCGAGGGATATGACCTGCTCCTGTCCATGGTGCCCGCCAACGGGACCGAGGCAGCCTATCGCCAGATGGCCTCCAACGCATCGGTCGATGGCGTCATGGTGCAGGCCCCCACGCTGGACGATCCGCGCGTCCCGCTCCTGCAGGAACTGGGCCTGCCCTTCCTGGTCCATGGCCGCACCGCATCACCCGAGGCCTATAGCTGGCTCGATGTCGCCAATGTGCGGGCGTTCCGCCGCGCCACCGACTTCCTGCTGGATCTGGGCCACCGCAAGATCGCGCTTCTCAACGGGCAGGAAAGCCTCGATTTTGCCCTGCGCCGCCGCCGGGGCATGGAGGAGGCGCTGGCCGAACGGGGCCTTGCGCCCAACCCGCTCTGGATGCGGTCGGACATCATGACGGAGCAATATGGCTACCGCACGGCGGGCGAATTGCTCGACAGCGATACGCCGCCCACCGCCTTCCTCGTCTCCTCGATCATACCGGCCATCGGCGTGCGCCGGGCGGTGGGCGAACGGGGCCTGCGAACGGGGCGCGATATCTCCATCGTCTGCCACGACGATGCGCTGAGCTACCTGGACAATGACGGGCTCAACGCGCCCGAAGGCCCGGCCTTCACCTCCACGCGCTCGTCGATTCGGGCGGCGGGGCGGCGCTGTGCCGAGATCTTGCTGGACCTGATCGACAATCCCGACCAGCCCTTCGTGCAGGAATTGTGGGAAACGGACCTGACCCTTGGCCGCTCCACTGGCCCTGCCCCCACCTGAGGATATTCCATGGATTTCACCCGTGCCGATTTCCCCGACGGCTTCCGCTTCGGGGTCGCGACCTCTGCCTATCAGATCGAAGGCCACACATTTGGCGGCGCCGGGCAAACCCATTGGGACAGCTTCGCCGCCACGCCCGGCAACGTGGTGCGCTTCGAAAACGGGGCGGTGGCCTGTGATCATTATCACCGCATGGACGAGGATCTGGACCTGATCCAGGGCCTCGGCGCGGATGTCTACCGCTTCTCCACCTCCTGGGCCCGGGTGATGCCTGAAGGCACGGGGGCCGCAAACGCCGAAGGGCTCGATTTCTATGACAGGCTGGTTGATGGCCTTCTGGCGCGTGGCATCTCCCCCGCCCTCACGCTCTACCATTGGGAGCTGCCCCAGGCCCTGGCCGACAAGGGCGGCTGGCGCAATGCCGACATGCCGAACTGGTTCGCCGATTACACCGAAACCATCATCGGGCGCATCGGTGATCGGATCTGGTCCGCCGCGCCGATTAACGAGCCGTGGTGTGTGGGCTGGCTCAGCCATTTCGACGGCCACCACGCGCCGGGCCTGCGCGATATCCGCGCCACCGCGCGCGCCATGCACCATGTGCTGGTGTCCCATGGCCGCGCCACGCAGGTGATGAAGGGATTGGGCGTCGGCAATCTCGGGGCCGTGTGCAACATGGAATGGGCCACACCGGCCAGCGACGCGCCCGAGGATATCGCCGCCGCCCGACGCTACGACGCGATCTACAACCGTTTCTTCATGGGCGGCCTCTTCAAGGGCGCCTATCCCGACGACGTGCTGGAGGGGTTGGAGCCGCACCTGCCCCATGGCTGGCAGGACGATTTCCCGGTGATCCAGTCACCGCTCGATTGGGTTGGCGTGAATTACTACACGCGCAACCGGATCGCGCACAGGCCCGACGCGCCATGGCCCGCCTACCAGACCGCGCCGACGCAGGGCCCCACAACCGATATGGGCTGGGAGATGTATCCCGATGGCCTGCGCGATTTCCTGACCCGCACCGCCCGGGAATATACCGGCGATCTGCCGCTCTACGTGACGGAAAACGGCATGGCGAGCGCCGTGGCCCCCGACGACGACCGCATCGCCTATCTCTCCGACCATCTGAACACGGTGCGCGCCGCCGTGGCCGACGGGGCACCTGTCGCGGGCTATTTCGTCTGGTCGCTGATGGACAATTACGAATGGGCGCTGGGGTATGAGAAGCGGTTTGGCCTTGTCCATGTGGACTTCGAGACCTTGGCAAGGACGCCCAAAGCATCCTATCACGCATTGGCAGATTGGTGGCGGCGCTAGGGCCGGGACCCAAGAAGGACACGGCACATGACTTCCTCAGCCCTTTCGCTGGTGGCCGATATCGGCGGCACAAATACCCGCGTGGCCCTGGCCGAGGAGGGCGTGGTGCGCACCCCATCCGTCAACCGCTTCCGCAATGCCGAGCATGACGGCATCGCCGATGTCATCAGCCGGTATCTGGAGAAAACCGGTGTCCACGCGTCCCAGATCACCGGCGTCTGCGTCGCGATGGCGGGCCCGGTCCATGACGGCGTCGGCACGCTCACGAACCTGGATTGGCGGATCGACAAGGACGTGCTGGCCGATGCGCTGAGCGCGGAAAAAGTGGCCGTTCTGAATGATTTGCAGGCCCAGGGTCATGCGATCGGCCATATTGCCGACGAGGATCTTCAGGTGGTTCTGCCCCAGCCCGAGGCCAGCCCCAACGCGGCCAAGCTGGTGATCGGCCTTGGCACCGGCTTCAACGCCTGCCCCGTCTTCGATACCGCCGCCGGGCGCTTCGTGCCCCCGTCGGAGGCCGGGCATGTGAGCCTGCCCACTTCAATCGCGGCCCTTCATCCGCTGCTGGATCAATTGAAGGATTCGGGCGGCTACCCGTCGGTGGAAGAGGTCCTGTCGGGCCGCGGCGTCAGCCATTTGCACCGGGCGCTGCACGGTGAGGTTGCCGAGCCTTCCGCCATCCTTGATCGGATCGGCTCGGGCGAGGCGACGGCCGAGGCGACGGGCGCGCTCTTCGTGCAGGTGATGGGCGATGTGGCCGGCAATCTGGCGCTGTCGCACCTGCCGTTCGGCGGCATTTCCTTCGTGGGCGGCGTCACCCGCGCCTTCGCCCCGCATCTGGACCGGTTCGGCTTTGCCCGCGCCTTCCGCTCCAAGGGCCGGTTTTCCGGCTTCATGGAGCAATTTGGTGTCAGCGTGGTGAGCGACGATTACGCCGCGCTGACGGGCTGCGCGACGCATCTGTCCCATCTCTGATCGGGCTCAGGCCACCTCGTGGCCAAGCGCCGCGGTGTAGATCTCGAACCAGTCCACCCGGCTCAGCTCCACCTTCGCCGCATCCCCCAAGGCACTGATCCGCTTGAGGTTGTTTGTCCCCATCACCGGCAGGATTCGCGCCGGGTGTTTCAAAAGCCACGCCACGGCGACGGCATCGAGGCCCACCCCCTGCTCCGCGCCCATCCGCTCCAGCACGGCGCGCACAGCGGCGCCCTCGCCGCCAAAGAGCGCCCCACCGGCCAAGGGCGACCATGCCATGATCGGTTGGCCATTCTTCTGGTGAAACGCCACGTCGCCATTGGTGAACGGCACGTGATGCAGGACCGAGGCTTCGATCTGGTTCGTCGCCAGTTGCGTGGACATCGCCGATTGCAACAGGTCCCAATCCCACGGGCGGAAATTCGAGACACCCACCGCGCGCACCTTGCCCGCAGCCACCAGCCCGTCGAGGCATTGGCCCGTTTCCTCATGATCCATCAGCGGATCGGGTCGGTGGATCAGCAGCAGATCGATGGTGTCAATATTCATCAGTTTCAGTGACATATCGACCGACGTTGAGATATGCGCCGCCGACGTATCGTAATACTTCACCCTGGCCTCGGAATGCCGCCCGATCGGCGCCACGATATCGCATTTCGTGACGATCTCGATGCGATCGCGCAGGCCCGGCGCGGCCTTGAGGGCATCGCCCAGGATTTCCTCCGCCGCATAGGCGCCGTAGATATCGGCCTGATCCATCGTGGTGATGCCCTGCTCCAGGCACGCCTCGACCTTGGCCTGAACATGGGCGGGCGAGGTATCGTCGGCATCGCCAAGGCGCCACATGCCATAGACGATGCGGGACATTTCGATCCCGCCGACATCGATGCGATCCACATTCATCGTCTTTCTCCCACGCCAAGCGGCGTCTCTGGGGCCGAGGCCGGGACGCGCCCGTAAGCCTCTGGCAAGGAAACCGTTTTCAGCTCCGGCATCACCAGACGCCCGAAGTGCCTGCATTCCTCCATATGCGGATAGCCCGAGAAGATGAAGGCGCGGATGCCCATTTTCTTGTACTCTTCGATCTGGCTCAGAACCTGATCGGCCGAGCCGACCAACGCCGCGCCACAGCCCGACCGCGCGCGGCCAATCCCGGTCCATAGATGCGGCTCCACATAGCCGTATTTGTCGGCCAGCTCCCGCGCCTTGGCCTGATGGCTGACGCCAAGCGAGCCGGAATCAAGCGCGCGTTCGCGGATCAACCGGCCGTATTCGTCATCCAGCTTGGAGGTCAGATGCTCGGCATAGTCCCGTGCCTCCGCCTCGGTATCGCGCACGATCATGTGCACGCGAAGGCCGTAATCAAGCGTTCTGCCATATTTTTCAGCAACTTGGTGGACGTCCTTCATCCGCTGCGCCAGAGCCTCCTTCGGCTCCGGCCACATCAGGTAGACGTCACAATGCTGGCCGCACAATTCCAGCGCGGGGGGCGAGTAGCCGCCGAAATACAGAAGCGGCCCGCCGGTCTGATAGGGCTTCGCGGGATCCGTGGTTAACCCCGCAAACTCATAGACATCGCCCTTGTAGTTGATCTCATCCCGGGTCCAGGCCTGTTTCAGGATCTCCACAACCTCGCGGCTCCGCTGGTAACGATAGCCGCTCTCTGCCTTCTCACCCGGGAAGTCACTGGAGATAATGTTTACCGTTAAACGACCTTCCAGCATGTGATCGAGCGTGGCGATGGTGCGCGCCAGCATGATGGGCTGCATCTCGCCGCACCGCACGGCGGCCAACAGGTTGATCTTGCTGGTGATCGGCGCGCATCCCGCCACGAAACTCAGCGTATCCTGCCCCACCTGATAGGAGGACGGGCACAGGATATTGCGAAAGCCCTGCGCCTCCGCCTCCTTCACGATGCCCGAGCAATGGGCCCAGGACGACCGCAACTTGCCGTCGGGCACCCCCAGATATTCATAATCATCCGAGCAGAGCGCCGCGAACCAGCTGACCTCTGCGCCATCGAGATCCGCCGATATGACCGGAACAACAGACATCGCCCCCTCCCTTGATCTTTCGTCACCGCTTGGGTAGCAAGCGGGAAGCGGTATATCAATGGTATATCAATTTTGGCGCAGCGGGGGAGGACGCGATGCCGGACCGCCGGGACCAGGCCCCCGAACAGGGCGCCCTGCCCACCTATCTGCGCATTGCCGAGGCGCTGACCATCGATATCGGTGGCGGGCGGCTTGCGGCGGGCGACAAGCTGCCGCCGGAACGCCAGATGGCGGCGGATCAGGGCGTGGCGGTGGCGACCTTGCGCAAGGCGCTGCAAGTGCTGGCCGATCGCGGGCTGATCGAGCGGCGGCAGGGCTCGGGCAATTATGTGCTCGGCGGCAAGGCCAATGTCGGAACCTACGCACTCTTCCGGTTGGAGCTGGCCGGTGTGGGCGGCGGGCTGCCCACCGCGCGGCTGCTGGACCTGACGAAAACCAAGAAGCCCGCCGACCTGCCGAATATCGGCAAGACCTTCGATACCGGGATCCGCATCCGGCGCCTGCGCTACCTCGCCGACCTGCCCGTTGCAGTTGAGGAGATCTGGCTCGACCTGCGCTGGCATGACGACAACGGCCTGAACCCGCGCACAATCTCGGAATCACTCTATCGCACCTATGCCGACCGCCTTGGCCTGAAGATCCGCGAGGCCGAAGATGTGATCGGCGCGGGCGACCTGCCCGATTGGTCCCCCGACGAATTCGGCATCGCCCCGGGCACGCGCATGATCCGCATTGAACGCCGCGCCTATGACCAATATGGCGAGCCGTGCGAGGCCTCCTGGACGTGGTATGACCCAGGCCGCGCCCAGTATTACGCCAGGGTCCCATGACACTTTCAGCAGCAGGATCACCAAGATGACGCGATACGGCCTCGTGGGCGCCGGCATGATGGGCCAGGAGCATATGCGCAACATCGCGCTTTTGGCGAACACCGCCGTCACCGCGTATCTGGAACCCGACGACGAGATGGCGGCCCGTGCGCAGGCGACAACGCCCGGCGCGGCCCGGTGTGCCGATCTCGACACGCTGGTGGCGCGCGACGATGTGGATGCGCTTGTCATCGCGTCGCCCAACCACACTCATGTGGAGGTGCTCCACCAGATTGCCGCGCGGCGCGCCCTGCCGATCCTGTGTGAAAAGCCGCTCTTCACCGATCCGCGCGATCTGGGGGCGGTGACGGCCTTCGCCAAAAGCTACGCCGCGCCGGTCTGGGTGGCGATGGAATATCGCTACATGCCGCCGGTCGCGAAATTCCGTGAGCTGGTGGATCCCTCCACCGGCGGGATCAAGATGCTCTCGATCCGCGAACACCGCTTTCCGTTTCTGGAAAAGGTCGGCAACTGGAACCGCTTTAACGCAAATAGCGGTGGTACTCTGGTCGAGAAATGCTGCCACTTCTTCGATCTCATGCGACTGATCCTGCGTGACGAGCCGATCCGCGTGATGGCCAGCGCGGGCCAGGCCGTGAACCACCTTGATGAGCAATATGGCGGGCAGGTGCCCGATATCTGGGATTGCGGCTATGTGATCGTGGATTTTGCCGGCGGTGCCCGCGCCCTGCTGGACTTGTGCATGTTTGCCGAGGGCAGCGAATATCAGGAAGAAATCAGCGCCGTGGGCCCGGCGGGCAAGATCGAGGCCAAGGTCCCCGGCCCCACCCGATTCTGGAACTTCGATATCGGCCCCGCGCCGATGCCCAAGGTGATCGTCAGCCCGCGCAATCCGACAACCGGCAAGGTTGTCCATGACTGCCCCGTCGACAAGGATCTTCTGACGGCTGGGGATCACCACGGCTCCACCTATTATCAGCATGTGCGGTTCCTTGAGGTGGTGCGCAAAGGCCGCACACCCGAGGTGACGCTGGCCGACGGGGCGGCGGCGGTGCGCATGGGGCTGGCGGCGCAGGAGGCCGCGATCTCCGGTCAAGCGGTTTCCTTGATCTAGGCCGGGGCGTAAGATGCGCGCCATGGAGGAGCGCATCGATATCGGCATGGATGGCGGCGGCACCGGCTGCCGCGTCGTGGTGTGCCGGGGCGGGGCCGAGGCCCGCGCCGAGGGCGGGCCTGCCAATGTCACCAGTGATCCCGCCGCCGCCGAGGCGGCCCTGCGCCTGGCCCTGACGGATGCGCTGGCGCAGCTTGGCCTGACCATGGAGAACCTTGCCGGCGCGCGCATCGTGGCGGGGCTGGCCGGGTGCCGCCTGCCCGGCACGGCCGATGACTTCGCGATGCGCCTGCCCTATCTGGCCTATGTCACCGACGACAGCGTGACGGCGCTTGAGGGCGCGTTGGGTGGCGCCGATGGCAGCCTGGTCAGCCTGGGCACCGGATCCTTCTTCATCCGTAAATCGGGCGCTGATCTGGTGCATCACGGCGGCTGGGGCTTTCACCTCGGGGATGAAGGCTCGGCGGCGTGGCTCGGGCGGCGGGCCCTACAATGGGCGTTGCGCGCTTGCGATGGTCGCCTGCCGGACGACCCGCTTGTCGCGTTTCTGCTGGACTTCCTGCCAACACATCCGGTGGTGTGGGCGCAAACTGCGCGACCGGCGGACTACGCGGCCCTGGGGCGCCGCGTGACGGAAACGGCAAGCCCGATGGCAACGGATCTATTGAAGGAATGTGCCGGCGTGGTGGAAGACGCGCTTGAGCAACTGGCCCATCCGCCCGGCGCGGCCTGGGCCTTGACGGGGGGGCTGGGGCCATTCGTGGTGCCGCACCTGCCCGCCGCGCTGGCGCGCACACGGGTCGAGCCCGCCGCCTCCGCCCTGCACGGCGCCCTGGCGATGGCCCGGGCCCTGCCATGACGATCCTCTATCTCAACGCCGCGGTGATGACCCCGCAGGGCCTCGAAGCCCGCGACATCCATGTGCGCGACGGGCGGATCGCGGCGCTCTACCCGTCGGGCGAGGAGCAGCGGGCGCGCAAGACGATGGATCTGCACGGCCAGTTGGTGACCCCGCCGATGTGCGATCTGCAGGTCAATGGCGGCGGCGGCCTGATGCTGGGGGAGTGCCAGAATGTGGAGGACCTTCGGCAGATCGTGGATGCGCATCAATCCGACGGCGTCGCCCATATCCTGCCCACCCTGATCAGCGACACCGAAGAGCAGATCATCCGCATCGCCGAACTCGTCGCCGCGGCCCGGCGCGACGGCCTGTGGCAGATCCAGGGCCTGCATCTGGAAGGGCCGCACCTGACCCGCGCCGGGGCCCACGACCCGGATATGTTCCGCCCGCTGGAGATGGCCGATCTGGCGCTCTACCGCGAGATCGCGGCCAAGGTCGGGCGCCTGATGATCACCCTCGCGCCCGAGCTTGTGCCGGTAGAGACCATCGCCGAATTGACCCGCGCGGGCATCATCGTGGCCCTCGGCCACAGCGAGTGCGACAGTGAAACGGCCTGGGCGGCGTTCGACGCGGGCGCACAGTGTGCCACCCATCTGTTCAATGCGATGTCGGGCCTCGATCACCGCCATCCGGGCCTCGCCGCGGCGGCGCTGACGCGCGGCACATTCGGCCTGATCGCCGATGGCATCCATGTGCATCCCGATATGCTGCGCCTGGCCGGGCGGCATCATTCCGGGGCGTTTCTGATCAGCGACGCGATGGCGGTGGCGGGCACGGATCTCGACCAGTTCCACCTGAACGGCCGCCGGATCGAACGGCGCGACGGCCGCCTGACGCTGGAGGATGACACGCTGGCGGGCGCGGACCTGACGCTGGCCCGCGCGGTGGAGGTCATGACCAGGGCCAGCCGCCTGCCCCGGCTTGAGGTGATCTTAATGGCCACTCAGGTGCCCGCCGCGATCCTGGGGCTGCCCAAGGGGCTGACCCTCGGGCGCCGGGCGGTGTTTCAGGCCTGGCCCAACAAGGGCAAACCGCGCCTGCACCTGCCCAATGGCTGGACCGATCAGCCGCCGCTCGGCTGACGCAATAGCGGCCGTGCCTCAGATTGACTGGCCCACCAACCCACCAATGGCGCTTGTCGCGGCCATGGCCAAGGCACCCCAGATCATCACCCGCACCGCCGCCCGGCCCCGTGGTGCGCCCCCGGCCTGGGCCCCAAGCGCGCCGAGCGAGCCAAGGGCGGCCAACGTGCCCGCCCCCACCCACCATACAAGCGCCCCGAGCGGCGCGGCAAAGGCCACGCCAAGCGGCACCGCCGCCCCAACGGCAAAGGTCAGCGCCGAGACCACAGCCGCCTGCACCGGGCGCGGGGGGGACAGGTCCGTCAACCCGATCTCATCGCGCAGATGGGCGGACAGCGCATCCTTCTCGGTCAATTCGCGCGATACCTGCGCCGCCAGCTCCGGGCTCAGGCCGCGGCCCTCATAGATCGCCGTCAGCTCCGCCAGTTCACCGTCCGGGTTGCCCGCAAGCTCCGCCTTTTCGCGGGCCACATCGGCGCGCTCGGCATCGGCCTGCGACGAGACGGACACGTATTCCCCCGCCGCCATCGACAGCGCGCCCGCCACCATCCCCGCCAGCCCGGCCAGGATGATCGTGGCCTTGTCCCCGGATCCCGCCGCCACCCCCGCAATCAGGGAGGCCGTCGACAGGATCCCGTCGTTGGCCCCCATCACGGCGGCGCGAAGCCAGCCCGCCCGGCCGGACAGATGCGGCTCCACATGGGCCGACGGCACCCCGAAATTCTGCGGGCGGTGTTCAGCCATGGGGCAGATGCATCTTGCCGGGATTGAAGATGTTGTGCGGGTCCACGCCCCGCTTGATGGCGGCCATCATCGCCGCAGCGCCGGGGCCCAGTTCCCGCTCCAGATACTTGGCCTTGCCCTGCCCGATCCCGTGTTCACCGGTGCAGGTCCCGTCCATCGAAATCGCCAGATCGTTGAGCCAGCCGACAAATCCTTCGGCCTTGGCCATCTCATCGGGATTGTCCGTGTCGATCAGGAGCAGCGTGTGGAAATTCCCGTCGCCGACATGGCCCACGACAGGCGCGGTGACGCCAAGCTCGGTCAGCTTGTCCTGCGCGCTGGTCACGCAATCGGCCAGGCGACTGATGGGGACGCAGACATCTGTCGACAGGCCCTGCGCCCCGGGCCTGAGTTGCAGCGCCGCCCAATAGGCATCGTGGCGGGCCTGCCACAGCGCCGTGCGTTCCTCTTCCCGCGTCGTGAAGGTGAAGCCGGTGCCGCCATGGTCCGCCGCGATCTCGCCGAACGTTTCGGCCTGTTCCGTCACACCGGTCTCCGAGCCATGAAATTCCAGCAGCAACAGCGGCGTTTCCGGCAGGGAGAGCCTGGAATAGGCGTTGCAGGCCTTCACCTGCAGCGCATCCAGAAGCTCGATCCGCGCCACCGGCAGGCCGAACTGAAAGCTGGTGATGACGGCGTTACAGGCCGCCTCGACACTTGGAAAGGAACAGATGGCCGCCGAGGTTGCCTCCGGGATGCCTTGCAGCTTCAGGGTCAGTTCCGTGATCAGGCCCAGAGTACCTTCGGAGCCCACGATCAGGCGGGTCAGGTCATAGCCCGCAGAGGTCTTGCGCGCCCGCGCCGCGGTCTTCACCACCTCACCCGAGGGCAGAACCGCCTTCAGGGCCAGGATATTGTCCTTCATCGTCCCGTAGCGCACGGCGCAGGTGCCGCTGGCACTGGTCGCGGCCATCCCGCCAAGCGAGGCATCCGCGCCAGGATCGATGGGAAAGAACAGGCCGGTGTCGCGCAGATGCGTATTGAGCGCCTTGCGCGTCACGCCGGGCTGGATCACCACATCCATATCCTCGGCATGGACCTCAAGGATCGCGTTCATCTGGCTGAAATCGAGCGAAATCCCCCCAGCGGGCGCATTCACATGGCCCTCCAGCGAGGTGCCGGTGCCGAACGGAATGATCGGCACGCGGTGGGTGGCGCAGATGCGCACGATCTCCTGCACTTCCTCGGTCGATTGCGGAAAGATCACCGCGTCGGGCGGCTGGTTGCGCAGCCAGGTGGTCGTATGCCCGTGCTGTTCCCGGAGCGCCTGCCCGGTTTCCACCCGCGGGCCGAGCCGCTGGGTTAAAACGCCGATCGCAGTGGCAATACCGTCCTCGTTGCGCGGCAGATCAGCCAACAGGGCCATGTGGGTCGCTTCCTTCTCCCGATGGGCGAGACGCTAACAGGGCCGCATCTGCGCCTCAAGGCCACTGCCCGACCGTAACCGTGCAGTGACGGGCCGCCCTAAACCGAACCGTACCCCGATTTGGCAAACCAATCGCATTCGGGGGGCCAGCCCCCCAATCCCCCCGGGATATTTTCAAAACAAGGAAGGGGCCCGTAACCGGTTGTTAACCATAAGCAGAGAGACTGGGTATGCGGTACAGGCTGGGAAGCCGATGACCGCAAACGAGGAAGGCCCCCGGCTCCGTCTGGGGGCTGACCCTCATGTCCTCGTTTTTAAAATATCCATTCGGAACATCCCGACCCTGTCGCAACGACCCGGTCAACGCGCTGCCGCGGGTGTGCCCTCTTGGCCGCAGGCCAACGGGCACGCCCGCCCGGCCCAAAGATCGCCAACATCCCGCGTCAGCGGGTGGCGGCGATCACGGGAGCGCCCGGCTTGCCGGCCAGGCGCTGCGGTCAGGCCTCGGTCGGGCCGCCGGCCTCTTTCCAGGCCGGGAAGCCGCCGATATTTGTGACATTTGTAAACCCCATATCCTGCAGGGTCTTGCCCGCCAGCGCCGCCTGGCCGCCCGCGCCGCAGATCAGGTAAATCTCGGCGTCCTTCTGAAAGACCGGATCGTAAAGCGCCTCCACGGCGGGATCGGCGCGGAACTCGATCATGCCGCGCGGGATGTGGTGGGCGCCCTTGATCGTGCCGCTTTGTTTGAGGTCAGAACTGTCGCGCACATCGATGAACGTGCCTTGCCCGCTCGCGTGCCTGGCGATGGCGTCCTCGGCGGACAGTTTCGGGACGGAGGCATTGGCGGCCTCCATGTAATCCTTGGCAGTCTTCATCGGTCTCTCCCCATTCGGCCGGCCCTATTCGGCGGCCTGTTCTGAAGCGGCCTTCTCGGCCTCGATCTGCGCCGCCTTCTTCTCGACCTGTTCGACGATGTGGTCGACCATCTGGTCATTGCTCATCTTGTGGCTCTGCTTGCCCGCGAGATAGACCATGCCGCTGCCGGCCCCACCGCCGGTGAAGCCGACATCGGTCATCAGCGCCTCACCGGGTCCGTTGACGACGCAGCCAATGATCGAAAGGCTCATCGGCGTCTTGATATGTTCCAGCCGCTGCTCCAGCACCTCGACCGTCTTGATCACGTCGAAGCCCTGCCGCGCACAGGACGGGCAGGAGATGATGTTGACGCCCCGGTGCCGCAGCCCCAGAGATTTCAGGATCTCGAAGCCGATCTTCACCTCTTCCACCGGGTCCGCGCTCAGGCTCACACGCATCGTATCGCCGATCCCGGCCCAGAGCAGATTGCCCAGGCCAATCGCGGATTTCACCGTGCCGCCGACGAACCCGCCCGCCTCGGTGATGCCCATATGGAACGGGGCGTCGGTCTGTTCGGCTAGCTGTTGATAGGCCGCCGCCGTCATGAAGATGTCCGACGCTTTCATCGAGATCTTGAATTCGTGAAAGTCGTTGTCTTCAAGGATCTTGATATGGTGCAGCCCGCTTTCGACCATCGCATCGGGGCACGGCTCGCCATATTTCTCCAGCAGATGCTTTTCCAGCGACCCCGCATTCACGCCGATCCGGATGGAGCAATTGTTGTCGCGCGCGGCCCGGATCACCTCCTTCACGCGGCTCTCATCCCCGATATTGCCAGGGTTGATCCGCAGGCAGGCCGCGCCGGCCTCCGCCGCCTCGATCCCGCGTTTGTAGTGGAAATGGATATCCGCCACGATCGGCACCGGGCTTTCGCGGACGATCTCGTGGAGCGCCCGGGACGACGCCTCATCGGGCACCGAGACCCGCACGATATCCGCCCCAGCCTCCGCCGCCGCAACCACCTGCGCGATGGTGGCCCGGGCGTCGGTGGTCAGCGTGTTGGTCATCGTCTGGACAGAGATCGGCGCGTCGCCCCCCACCGGCACGTCGCCCACCATGATCTGGCGGCTCTTGCGACGGTCGATGTTGCGCCAGGGGCGGATGGGATTGTGGGACATGCAGGGGCCTCTTCGCACCGATTGCCTGTAAGATAGACCTGTCACGCGGGCGGAACAATGTGCGGCGGGCGGGTGCTGCAAAATGCCCGGCCCGGCTTTGGCCAGGCGCGGGCCAAACCGCCGAGCAATCGGGACGTGGTGACGCTGCTACGGCCGCTGAAGCGGGCGCATATCGTCGGGGCCGGGCGTTAGCACCACCACGGGCAGCGCATTGCTGGCAATGACGGCGGCGGCGACATCGGCGGGCAGATCGGGGAAGAGCGGCTGCGGCCCATCGGTTCCCGCCCCGGTGGGGTTGTAGACCACTCCCGCCTGCTGCTGCTCCGGCACCACAACCGGTGCGGCGGGCAGCGCCGCGGCGTCGAGCACGAGGGAGGCGATTTCCGGCAGGTCGGGATCGGCGCTGGTATCGGCAATTGCGAAATTGGTCGTCAGCGCATCCGCCGTAAGCTCGATATCCCGAACGATGGAGGCGCCCTCACCCGCCGGGCCAAGCGCCACGCCATTGACGGCAAAATATAGCGATCCCGCATTGCCGGTCCGCAAAAGCGGGGGCGTGCCGGTTTCCGCAACCACATAGCTGTCGCCCGCATTCAGCGTCATTTCGTCAATCGTATCGCCGCTGGCCGAGGTCACCCGCACCCAAGTGGGGCGGGTTGCAAAGATCAGGACCTGATCGGGGGCCTGCGTCACCTGAACGCCCGCCGTGGCTTGCCCGTTGGCGGCCAGTTGCGGCGCGGCGCGAGGAGTTGTGCCCTGTACGTTCAGCGCGCCCACCTCGTTGGGATCAAGCGTCGCCAGGGCGCCGTCGCGCGGTGTCAGGACCGGCGCTTCAAGCGCTTGCGGGCGGTAGAGCCGGTCCACGCTTTCGGGGCCCGGCACGGCGATGTCGAAGCCCTGGGCCACGTCGAACGCGCCTTCGGTGGCGCCCGCCAGCGGGTCCAGCTGCGCCAATGGCACGGAGGGGGCCTCATCGATCGGGGCGATGTTGAGCCGCTGAATATCGTTCAGGATCGCCCAGGCGCCGTAGCCGATGCCCACGGCCAGCACGAGCAGCACCGCGATGGAGCCAAGCGCGCCGGGCTCGACCCGGGCAAAGATGCTATTGTCTACAGGGGCATAGGAGATCCGGGTGGTCGACATGACCTCGTTGGGATCAAGCCGCCGGGGCGCATCGGAAATCGAGCGTTTGACGTCCGCCGCCTGCCCGCCCGCGCTGCCATGGATGCCGCGAAAACCGGTTTCGTCGCAGAAGCGGCGGAACGTCCATTCCGGTTCGATCCCGAGATATTTGGCGTAGGAGCGCACGTAGCCCGCGATGAAACCCTGGGACTGGAACGCGCCGACATCGCCGTTTTCGATGGCCGCGATATAGGTGGCGCGAATCCGAAGCTCGCGCTCGACATCCAGCAGGGATTTTCCAAGGGTCGCCCGCTCGCCGCGGAGCAGATCCCCCAGCGGCACATCTAGAAGGTCATATCCGTCGAAAGCTGGCGGGGGCGTGGACACAGGAATATCGACCGGATCGAAGGCGCGGGCCCGATCCTGATCGTCGCTGTCCCAATGCTGAGCATTATCCTGGCCCATATGGCCTGCCCCGATTCTATGGGTTCGGCCACCATGCCTAGTGGTGGCCTGCCCTTCTGTCCCTAGATGTTACCCCATAACGGATGATTCCCAAAGGATCTCCGCAGACTTTTATCGTGGGTATCACGGGTTTTGGGGGTGTTGCACCCTTTTGAACACTTCCGCGCGCGCTTTCGGCGTGTTTCAGCCCACGATTTTAACGGAATTTCAGGGACCTGCCCAAAACCGCGCCAATTGCGCGCGGGGGCGCGGCGGGTTCAGGGGCGCAGACCCCGCAAATGCTGGGGGTCTAGCCCGCCAGTTCCTGCCGATTGAGCGCACAGTGCGACCACAGCCCGTCCATCGCCTGCACCAGCCCGTCCAGCATCTTGGGGTCATGCACCGGCGACGGTGTGAAGCGCAGCCGCTCGGTGCCGCGCGGCACGGTGGGGTAGTTGATCGGCTGCACGTAGATACCGAAATCCTCCAGCAGCATGTCGGAGATCGCCTTGGTGTGCACCGGATCGCCCACCATGACCGGCACGATATGGGAGCCGTGATCGATGATTGGCAGGCCAAGGCCCTTGAGCCGCAGCTTGAGCGCGGCGGCGCGCTCCTGTTGCAGGTCGCGGAGTTCGGGGTGATTCTTCAGCCAGCGGACAGAGGCCGCGGCACCTGCCGCAACCGCGGGCGGGATCGATGTGGTGAAGATGAAGCCCGGCGCGTAAGACCTTACGGCGTCACACATTTTATCGGATGCCGCGATATAGCCGCCATGCACGCCGAACGCCTTGCCAAGCGTGCCGTTGATGATGTCGATCCGATCCATCAACCCGTCGCGCTCCGCCACCCCGGCCCCGCGCGCGCCGTACATGCCCACGGCATGGACCTCGTCGAGATAGGTCAGCGCGCCGAATTCATCGGCCAGATCACAGATCGCCTCGATCGGACCGAAATCGCCATCCATCGAATAGATCGATTCGAAGGCGATCAGCTTCGGCGCCTCGGGATCGTCGGCCTCCAGCAATTCGCGCAGGTGGGCGACGTCGTTGTGGCGGAAGATCCGCTTCGCCCCGCCATTGCGCCGCACGCCTTCGATCATCGAGGCATGGTTGAGTGCATCGGAGTAAATAATGAGGCCGGGGAAGAGTTTAGGCAGCGTACTTAAAGTGGCGTCATTGGCGATATAGGCGCTGGTGAAGATCAGCGCCGCTTCTTTGGCGTGCAGATCGCTCAGCTCCGCCTCAAGCGCCTTGTGATACACCGTCGTGCCCGAGATATTCCGCGTCCCGCCGGACCCCGCGCCGGTCGCTTCCAGCGCCTCGTGCATGGCGTCGAGCACAACCGGGTGCTGGCCCATGCCCAGATAATCGTTGCCGCACCAGACGGTGATCTCCTGCTCCGACCCGTCGGGCTTTTTCCAGACGGCGTGGGGGAATTGCCCCTTGCGGCGTTCGATATCGATGAACGTCCGGTAACGGCCTTCCTCGTGCAATTTGCCCAGGGCGGCGTCGAGCGCGGTCTCGTAATTCACTGGCGGTTCTCCCTTCCGGGGGCGGCAATCCACCCCGTAAGAACGCTGGCTTTGGCGGAGTCGCCCCCGCGATTGGCCTGACATATGGCGCGAGCGCCGGTTTGGCCAAGTTACAAAATGCCGCGATGGGGGCCTTGATCTGGGTCAAGACGTGACGTCAATCCGCCCGGGACCCGCAGATCGGCCCCCTCGCGGTACGCGCGGGGGCCGGAACGCCTTGGTTTACTGGCCCAGACGCACCTCAACGGCGGGATAGCCGAGGCTGTCGGAGAATTCGAAGCCGCCATGGCAATCGTGGCAGAAGCTTTGCGAAATCCCCATCGGATTGCCGTTGGGCTGCACCGCGGAATAGACCCAGCCATCGGTATCGGGGGAATCGTCAGTGGCCACGCGCGTCATGATGAAAAGCGGGCCGCGGCGTGGGGCGTTGTCGCGCAGCGTATAGCTTTCCTTGGCGATCACCGTGCCCACGGGCATCTCGAAGGTCTCGTCATCCTCTTCGTACTGGATATAGGCGTCATAGCCGACCTCGTTAACAAACGTGTTCAGGAACCGCCCGCCATGGAAACCGGGGGCCGCCGGGCCGGTCTGGGCCTGGCCCCACTCGCGGTAGACGGCCGCCGCCTCGTTGTCGCCGGCGGTGTAATTGGCCAGCAGATCATCGCGGACGCACTCATAAAGCGCGTCGATCTGCTCCTGGGTGAAATCGGGGATCTCGGCCTCGAAGGTGCAATCCTGGGCCTGGGCGGCCCCGGCGCTGAGCGCCATGGCGGCGGCGGCGGAAAGAAGTAGGCGGGTGGTCATAACGGGTGTCCCTGTTGATTTTGTTGTCCCTTTCGCCCCGTCCTTGGGGCGACGTGTAGGCGCAACGGTAGACCAAGGGTGTTGAGAAAAGAAACTCACCACCGATCACAAAGGCGGGAGTTGGGGGGAGGAGATGAGCCGGTTCATCGCCGACCCGCGGGATGGCGATCCAACGGCCAAGCATGGCACTTTATCCCGGCCAAGCCTTTGCGACGGCCCTGTGACGCGCCAAGCCCAACCAAATCGCCAACCCGGGGGGGGGGGGCGGGTCGGCGATGGACCGGCGGCCTGCGGCCTTGACTCCGGTCCCTTGGGCGAGGCCCGCCCCACCTTGCACCCCCCGGCCCACCTCTCCACTATATCCGCACCACGCCCCCAACCCGCAGGAGCCAACATGTCCCTCGACGCCGTCCTTGCCCGCATCGATGCCGATCTCGACCAATCGACCGACCGCCTGATGGAGCTTCTGCGCATCCAGTCGATCTCGACCGACCCGGCCTTCGATGCCGAGGTGGCCAGGGCCGCGGACTGGCTGGCGGCGGATCTGGCCAGCATCGGCTTCGATGCCTCGGTGCGTGACACCACGGGCCACCCGATGGTCGTGGCCCACGGCTCCGATGACGGCCCCCATGTGCTGTTCTACGGCCATTATGACGTCCAGCCGGTCGACCCGCTCGAGCTCTGGCACCGCGACCCGTTCGACCCGGCGATCGAAGACCAGAACGGCGTGAAGGTGATCCGGGGCCGGGGTGCCTCCGATGACAAGGGCCAGTTGATGACCTTTGTGGAGGCCTGCCGCGCGTGGAAGGCCGTTACGGGCAAGCTGCCCGCCAAGGTGACGATCTTCTTCGAGGGGGAGGAGGAATCCGGCTCCCCCTCCCTCGTGCCGTTCCTTGAGGCCAATGCCGAGGAGCTGAAAGCCGAGGTGGCCCTGATCTGCGATACCGGCCTCTTCGCCGACGGGGTGCCGGGCATCACCACCCAGCTGCGCGGCCTTCTGGGGGAAGAGATCACCATCACCGGCCCGTCGCTCGACCTGCATTCCGGCATGTTCGGCGGCGTTGCGATGAACCCGATCCGGGTGCTGAGCCGCATCCTGGCGGGCCTGCATGACGACAACGGCGTGATCCAGGTGCCCGGTTTCTACGATGGCATTCCGGAGCTGAGCGATGAGTTGCGCGCCCAATGGGACGGGCTCGGCTTTGATGTGGAGGGATTCCTCGGGCCGGTCGGGCTCAGCGTGCCCGCGGGCGAGGCCGACCGCACGCCGCTGGAGATGATCTGGTCGCGGCCCACGGCGGAAGTGAACGGGATCTGGGGCGGCTATACCGGCGCCGGGTTCAAGACGGTGCTGCCAAGCCAGGCCCATGCCAAGATCTCCTTCCGCCTGGTGGCGGGACAGGACCCGCACGTCCTGCGCAAGAGCTTCCGCGCCTGGGTGGAGGCGCAATTGCCCGCCGATTGCAGCGTCAGCTTCGAGGGCCACGGTGCCTCGCCCGCCAGCCAGATGGACATCTCCCACCCCGCCTTTCAGGTCACGCGGCAGGCGCTCAGCGATGAATGGCCCAATGAGGCGGCGTTTATCGGCTCCGGCGGATCGATCCCGGTGGCCGGGTATTTCAAGGACATCCTCGGCATGGATTCGATCCTGGCGGGCTTCGGCAAGGATGATGATGCGATCCATTCGCCGAACGAGAAATACGACCTGTCGAGCTTTCATCACGGCATCCGGTCCTGGGCGCGGATCCTCGGCGGGCTCGCCAGCTGACCTGCCGCGCGTGCTCATGTGCTGACGCACATTTGCGCCCCGCGACGGCGGTGGCGCCGGGCCGGGGCCCGGCGCGGCTGCGCTCCCTCAAACCCGATGGTACATGGGGCCAGTGGCGCAGCCCCGCACGCGCCCGGCAGGGCCACTTTGCCGAGCGCCCGCAGGGCGCGAGGCCCCCGGCGACCGCGTTAGCGGGCGCAAACCCCAAACGAACCGACCGCGTCAGCGGGCGCAAACACGCGATCCGCCCACGACCATCGGCGGGTGACAATCTGACCCCCGGGCGTGCCTGACGCTTGCCCCCATCTGTCCCCGGGCGTAAGCGCGATCCATGACCTTCACCGATCATATCCGCGCCACGCTCAAGCTTGGCCTGCCGCTGATCGGGGGCCAGTTGGCGCAGACGGCCATCGGCCTGACCGACACGGTGATGATGGGCTGGTACGGGGTGGAGGAGCTGGCCGCCGTGGCGCTTGGCGCGTCGTTCTTCCATCTGATCCTGATCCTTGGCATGGGGTTCGGCCTTGCCGTGATGCCGATGGTGGCGGCGGCCTTTGCGCTCGATGATACGCGGCAGGTGCGGCGTGTCACGCGGATGGGCCTCTGGATCGGGGCCGGCTTTGCCGCGCTGTCAATGCCGATATTCTGGTATTCCGAAGCGCTGCTTCTCGCGATGGGCCAGACGCCCCAGATTGCCCGGGATGCGGGCACCTACCTGATGATCGCGGGGTGGGCGATCTGGCCGGGCGTCTTGCTCACGGTGTTGCGCTCGCATCTCTCGGCGCTGGACCGGCCCAATATCGTGCTCTGGGCGTGGCTTGGCGGTTTCGTCCTGAATATCGCGCTCAACTGGGTGTTGATCTTCGGCAATCTCGGCGCGCCGGAGCTGGGGATCCGCGGCGCGGCCATCGCCTCGCTTGGCACCCATCTGCTGATCTTCGCGGTGCTGGCGGTCTATGCGGCACGGGCCGAGGGCCTGCGCGACTATGATCTCTTCGCGCGGTTCTGGCGGCCCGATCCCGGCGCCTTGGCCGAAGTGTTCCGCCTTGGCTGGCCCATCGCCCTGACGCTTCTGGCCGAGTCGGGTCTGTTCATGGCGACGATGATCATGATGGGCTGGATCGGCACGCTGGAGCTGGCGGCCCATGGTATCGCGCTGCAGATCACTTCGGCCACGTTCATGGTCCATATCGGGCTCAGCTCGGCGGCCACGATCCGCGCCGGGCGGGCCTGGAGCAAGGGCGATGCCGACGGGCTGGCGCAGGCCGCGCGCGCCGCCCTGTTGCTCTCCGGCCTGATGGTGACCGCGACGATCATCTTTTTCGTCTCCCTCGCCGCGCCCCTTGTGGGCCTCTTCGTGGATCCGACCGACCCGCTGCGCGATCAGATCATCACCGTCGGCGCCAGCCTTCTGGTGGTGGCCGCGATCTTCCAGCTGGCCGATGCGGCGCAGGTCATGGCGCTTGGCCTGCTGCGCGGGGTGAAGGATACCACCATCCCGATGATCTATGCCTTCATCAGCTATTGGCTGATCGGGGTGCCCTGCGCCTATCTTCTGGGCCTGCCGCTTGGCTGGGATGGGGAAGGGATCTGGGCCGGTCTGGTGATCGGGCTCGGGATCGCCGGTGTGCTCTTGATCACCCGGTTCGTGCGGATCGCCCGGCGCGCGGCGGTACCGGCCTAAAGCGCCGCCAGCGCCAGTTGCGTGGCCAGCGCCGCGATCAGCGCGCCGATGGCCAGTTCCAGGATCGGCTGCGCGCGCGCAAGAACAACGCTGTCGCTCCACCCCGCCAGGACGCCCCGGCGCATTGTGACGGAGGCGACGGCCACGGCGATGGTGACGGATGCGGTGCCCAGCGCCATGGCCAGCGTGCCAAGGATCCCGGCCCAGAACACGCCCATCTGCGCCGTCAGGATCAGCACGAACAGCGCCCCGGTGCAGGGCCGGATCGCCACGGCGCCGATCAGGACCGCAACCTCACGCGGGCTCTGCGCCCGGGCCAGCGCGGCAGGATCGGGGGCATGGGCATGGCCGCAGGTGGAACAGGCGTGGTCGTGTCCCGTATGGTCGTGGTCCGGCACCTGGCCGATCCGCCACAGCCCGCGCGCCCCGCGCCAGACCAGCCAGAGGCCGACCAGCGCAATCGCGGCAAAGCTGAGCGGCGCGAACAGGCGGTCAGCCATGTCGGTCATCTGCTCCCGCCCCCAGCCGATCAGCCACAGGCCCGCCCCCACCAGCACGATGGCCGTCACCGCCTGCCCGAGGCTCGCGGCCAGTGCCACGGCGGAGAGCCGCCCGGCCCCGATGGCCCGCGCCACGCCATAGCCGCCGATCAGAAGCTTGCCATGCCCTGGCCCGACCGCGTGGAAAAAGCCGTATCCGAACGAGATCGCCATCAGGGCCAGAACGGCGGTACTGTCCCCGGATCTGAGCTGCCGCAAGGCCCCCGCCATGGCGCCCTGCGCCTCGCGCTGGCCGTCCAGCGCCCAGGCGCCGACCACCCGGTCCGCCCCGGCCAGCCACAGCCCAAGGATCGCCGCCAGGCACGCCACGGCAATGCCGACAATCAGCCAGCGCATTCAAACACCACACGATCCGCGAAATAGGCGCCCACGGCGGGGAAATTGTCCTCCGCCGACACCGCGCCGCCGATCTCTTCGATGGCCGCCTCCAGCGTCGCATAGGCCGCGTCCAGATCGGCGCGTACAAGCGTGACATCACAGGGCGCGCCGTCGCTCGCCATCTCACCCGTCATCTCGAAGGCGATGTAGAACTCCGCGTCATAGATCTGCGCCTCGATGGGCGCGGCCCCGCCGGGATCGGTCACCGGACGGCGATGGGTGGTGGTCAGCTGACCGCCCTCGGTCAGCGCCAGCGACACCGGCTCGGGCGCCCCCACCGCCAGTGCCGCCTCGCCGCGCGACAGGGTCAATCCGCCCTCGAACCCGCTGTTCCAGTTCAGGTCAAATCCCAGGGTCGCGCCGATCTCGGCCTCGGTCAGCGCCATGTCGAAATCGGGGTCCAGGCCGTAATCTTCCAGCAATATCAACGTGTAAAGCTCGTCATACAACCAGGTCACCTCCACCGCCGTCACCTGCCCGTCCTCGATCACAAGGCGCAGGCCCGCATCGATGAAGATATGCGGATGCGCCGCGGGCGCGGTCGGCCAGAGCGCAAGGCACAGGACGGGCACAAGGGAAAGACGCGGGCGGATCATGGCGGTGATATTGTCGCTTTGCCCCCGACGAGCAAGCCGATTGCCCGCCCCGGCCGCGGATTGTTGCCAAAACCGAAGGCGATTGTCCGCATTTCGGCGCTAATCGGCCTTATTTGCGCCCGGTTTCAAGCCCAAAACAGGAGGATCGTATTACGAGGACGAAATCCGTGTCTGTAGAATTCAAGCCGCTTCAATTCCTTGCCGATGAAACCGGCGCGATCACCGTCGACTGGACCGTCCTGTCCGCCGCGGCCGTCGGCCTGGCAATCGCACTCACCGCGGCTCTGACCAATACATTCGACGGCGTGTCCGGCATCATGGATGCCGAGTTGCGCTCCCGCTCCATGTCGGACGATTGGGTCCTTTTCTCCGAGGAACACTTCGAAGATATCTTGCAGAGCGGCACCCTGACACAAGAAGAGGCCGAGGCCGCCTACGATGCCGCCACCCCGCTGATGAACCACGATCTGATCGATGCCCTCGCCAGTGGTATCGAACTGTTGGAGGAAGGCACGTTGACGTCGGAACAATTGGTGGATCTCATCGCCATCGCCTCCGTCGCCCATCAGCGCAACGTCGTCGATGACGCCGTGTTGGATTACTATTTCGGCTTCGGCGGATCAGAGCCATATTACGCGACAGCGGGCTTGGTGCCGCCGCCCCCCACGCAATAAACGCACACACGCCTTTGGCATCGGCGCGTCCGGCGCGGCATCGCTGCCGCGCCTTTTGCTGTTGTTGACGACCTTCGCCGATCAGCCGCCGCGCCGGGATCGGGGATGCAGGGCCGCCCCCAATATGTGGTCGGTGCGGTGGATCACATGGCCCGCCTGGCCCACGATCAGCGGATCGGGCTCAATCGCCACGTCCGGATCCTTGTCCGGGTAATCCAGGCTCGCCAGGAAATGCAGCATGCAATTGATCCGGGCGCGTTTCTTGTCGTCTGACTTGATCACCGTCCACGGCGCATCGGCGGTGTCGGTGTAGAAGAACATCGCCTCCTTGGCTTCCGTGTACTCATCCCATTTATCAAGGCTCGCCTTGTCGATGGGCGACAGCTTCCAGCGCTTCAGCGGGTCGGTTTCGCGGCTGGCGAAGCGGCGCTTCTGCTCGTCTTGCGTCACCGAGAACCAGTATTTGTAGAGCCGGATGCCCGAGCGCGTCAGCATCCGCTCGAATTCCGGGGTCTGGCGCATGAATTCCAGGTATTCGCCCGGCTCGCAAAAGCCCATCACCCGCTCCACACCCGCGCGGTTGTACCAGGAGCGGTCGTAAAACACCATTTCGCCCGCCGTCGGCAGATGCTGCACGTAACGCTGGTAATACCATTGCCCGCGCTCCTCGTCGGTGGGTTTGTTGAGCGCGACCACGCGCGCCTCCCGCGGGTTGAGATGCTCGTTAAAGCGCTTGATCGTGCCGCCCTTGCCCGCCGCATCACGGCCCTCGAACAACATCACGATGCGCTCGCCGGTCTCGCCCACCCATTTCTGCACCTTCAGAAGCTCGGCCTGCAATTGCGCCTTCTGGGCCTCGTAATCCCGGCGGCTGAACCGATCCGAATACGGGTATTCACCGGTCTCGAAGGCCTGTCGGATCTCGGTTTGCGTGGGCACCGGCTTGGGCGCCGGGTCCGGTGTGGTGACGGGCGCCTCTTTTCGCGCCGCGTTGCCCTGCTGAGTTGACAGGTCCTTCATCATACACATCCCTCGTGTTTTTTTATGGATGCGGGAGTCTCGCACATTTTGGCGTCGCGGGCTTTGAGCCAAGTCAAACCACGGCTGGCGGGCAGTCTCCGCCCGGGGCCCGATCATGTCCCTTGCCCGGGGCCTTTGAACCGCCTAGCGTGGCCACCAAGGAGATCGCAGATGCCACACCTCACCACCGTATTCGTATGCACCGGGTGTGTGGACCGTTAGCGGCATCCGTTTCGCCGGCCCATGCACCCCCCGCCCCCCGGTCGGGGGTTTTTTATTGCCTGACACTCTCTTGTCGAAAGCCCACGATGACATCGCCCCGCCTCCTCACCCTGATCCTGCTGAGCGGTCTGACGACCCTGACGCTCAACATGTTCCTGCCCTCCCTGCCCGCCATCGCGCGCGATCTGGGGGCCGATTATGCCCTCGTGTCCCTGTCGATCGCGGGTTATCTGGCGGCAACGGCGGTGACGCAGCTTGTGGTCGGCCCGCTCTCCGACCGGATCGGGCGGCGGCCGGTCGTCTTGGGCGGGTTGGCAATCTTCGTGGTGGCCTCGGTGATCTGCGCCTGCGCGCAATCGATCTGGGTGTTTCTGGCCGCGCGTCTGGCGCAAAGCGCGATAACGGCGGGCTATGCGATGTCGCTGGCCATCACCCGCGACACAACGGCGCCCGAGGCCGCCGCCGCGCGCATCGCCACGATTGCCATGTTCATGGCCGTGGCCCCGATGTTGGGCCCGGTTCTGGGCGGGGTCATCGACACGTGGTTGGGCTGGCGCGCCAGCTTCGGCGCCTACGCGCTGGCCGGCGCGGTGATGCTGGTGTGGTGCTGGCGGGATCTGGGCGAAACCGCCGCCCGGGCCGATGGCGCATCCGCCCCCGCCCCCTACGCCGCCCTGCTCAGCCTGCCCCGGTTCTGGGCCTTTGCGCTCTGCACCGCGTTTTCGACCGGGGCGTTCTACATCTTCATCACCGGTGCGCCGCTGGTGGCCGATGCGGAATTCGGCATCAGTGCCGCCGGGATCGGCGTGGCCATCGGCTCCATCACGGCGGGCTACATGACCGGCTCGTTCATCACCACCCGCGCCGCCCCGCGCCTTGGCCTGACCCGCATGATCCTGATCGGCCGCGGCACCGCCTGCCTGGGCCTGACCCTGGGCCTCGTGGTCCTGTGGTCCGGTATCCTCACCCCCTGGACGTTTTTCGGCGCCACCATTTTCGTGGGGCTCGGCAACGGCCTGACCATGCCGTCCAGCAATTCCGGCGCCCTGTCCGTGAGGCCCGAGCTGGCCGGAACCGCCGCGGGCGTCATGGGCGCGCTGACTGTCGGAACCGGCGCCGCGCTGACGGCGCTGACCGGCGCGTTCGTCTCGGTCACACCCTCCCCGTCCCTCCTGCTGATCCTGATGCTCGCCGCGTCCGCCGCGGGGCTGGTGGCGGGCCTCGCCGCGCGATCCGCCCCGCATGCGGCCTGATCCCCGCCAGCCCCCCCGCCACGCGCGGCTTCGTGCCCCGCAAAGCCGGTGGATAACCGCGCCGCGCACCCTTCCCCCTCCCCCCCAAACCTGCCATTATTGGGCAAACGGCACACAAGATAGAGCAGAGCCATGGCCGACGACCTCCTTTCCGGCACCCCGGACCCTTCCGCCTATGACGCCTCCTCCATCGAGGTGCTTGAGGGGCTGGAACCGGTGCGCAAACGGCCCGGCATGTATATCGGCGGCACCGACGAACGCGCGCTGCATCACCTGGTGGCCGAAGTGCTCGACAATTCGATGGACGAGGCCGTCGCGGGCCACGCCACCCGCATCGAGGTCACGCTGAACGCCGACCACTCCGTGACCATCACCGACAATGGCCGCGGCATCCCCGTGGATCCGCACCCGAAATTCCCCGACAAATCCGCCCTCGAGGTTATCCTCTGCACCCTCCACGCGGGCGGCAAGTTCTCCGGCAAGGCCTACCAGACGTCCGGCGGCCTGCACGGCGTCGGCATCTCGGTGGTCAACGCGCTCTCGGATCATGTGCGCGTCGAAGTCGCCCGCAACCGCGAGCTCTTCGCTCAGGAATTCTCGCGCGGCATCCCGCAAGGGCCGGTCCAGGCCGTCGGCACCACGCCCAACCGGCGCGGCACCACCATCACCTTCCACGCCGATGAGCAGATCTTCGGCTCCCACCGCTTCAAACCCGCCCGCCTGATGAAGATGGTCCGCTCCAAGGCCTACCTCTTCTCCGGGGTCGAGATCCGCTGGAAAACCGCGATCGACGATGGCGAAACCCCGACCGAGGCCATTTTCCACTTCCCCGGCGGCCTCTCCGACTACCTGATGGAGACGCTCGGCAACGCCGCCACCTACACCGACAAACCCTTCGCGGGCAAAGTCGAGTTCCAGCCCCGCTTCAACGTGCCGGGCTCCGTCGAATGGGCGATCTCGTGGACGCCCGCGCGCGACGGGTTCATCCAGTCCTACTGCAACACCGTCCCCACGCCCGAAGGCGGCACGCACGAAGGCGGGTTCTGGGCCGCGATCCTCAAGGGCATCCGCGCCTATGGCGAGTTGGCGGGCAACAAGAAGGCCGTGCATATCCGCGGCGACGATCTGTCCTCGGGCGCCTGCGCGCTGGTCAGCTGCTTCATCCGCGAGCCCGAATTCGTCGGCCAGACCAAGGACCGCCTCGCCACAAGCGACGCGCAGCGCCTGGTGGAACACGCCGTGCGCGACCATTTCGACAATTGGCTGGGATCCAACACCAGGGAAGCCGGGGCGATCCTGGATTTCCTCGTCCTGCGCGCCGAAGAACGGCTGCGCAGGAGAGCCGAGAAGGAAACACAACGCAAATCCGCCACTAAGAAACTCCGCCTTCCCGGCAAACTGGTGGATTGCTCGACTGCAACGCGCGACGGCACCGAATTGTTCATTGTGGAGGGGGATTCAGCGGGCGGATCGGCCAAGATGGCCCGCGACCGCAAGCTTCAGGCGCTGCTTCCGCTGCGGGGCAAGATCCTCAACGTGCTCGGCGCGGCGTCGGGCAAGCTCACCTCCAATGCCGAGATTTCCGATCTGTGTCAGGCGCTTGGCGTGGGCATGGGCACGAAATTCAACATCGACGATCTGCGGTATGACAAGGTCATCATCATGACCGACGCCGATGTCGACGGCGCCCATATCGCGGCGCTCCTGATGACGTTCTTCTTCAGCCAGATGCGCCCGATGATCGACCAGGGCCACCTCTACCTCGCCTGCCCGCCGCTCTTCCGGCTCACCCAGGGCGCCAAACGCGTCTATTGCCTCGACGAGGCCGAGCGTGACGAATGGCTGGCCAAAGGCCTGGGCGGGAAAGGCAAGATCGACGTCTCCCGCTTCAAGGGCCTGGGCGAGATGGACGCCAAGGACCTCAAGGAAACCACCATGGACGTCTCCACCCGCAAGCTGATCCGAGTGAGCGTGAACGACGATGTCCCGGGCGAGACCGCCGATCTGGTCGAGCGCCTGATGGGCAAGAAGCCCGAGCTGCGGTTCCAGTATATCCAGGAAAACGCGCGGTTCGTGGAGGAGTTGGATGTCTAACGGCCTGACCGCACTGGCGCTTTGCGCCGCGCTCACCCTCACCGCCTGCGGCACCGGCCCCGAAACCCTGATCATGAGCCGCCGGACCGGCCTCACCGGCACGGGGGAGATCACGGCGGGCGTCCTGCGCAATTCCGGCGATATGCGGATCGAGACCCGCTATGAGACCTTCACGGGCCGCTGGGTTGCCGTGCGTGAGGGCGCCAATCAGGGCCTCGAATTGCTGCAATCCTATGGCCGCGGCTCCATCCTGCGCTCCACCGCCGAGGTCCTGTCGGGAACCGAGGCCGGGTTCGGCACGGCGATTTTGACGTCAGACGGCGGCCGCTCCATGCGCTGCGAATTCCGCTATACCGGCGTGCAGATCAACGCGATCGGGGTCTGTGAGACGACCGACGGGGAGATCTTTGATTTGCAGGTAAGTTGAGGGGGGCTGCGCGTCCTGATGCTTCCTTGAATGTCCAGTCCAATGAGGATTTGAATGAAACCATTGAAAATTGATGAGTTACCCCGCGATCCGTCCGCAGCGCTTGAACTTGCGCTGGCACACGGAATTGCTCGCTGCGGCGCTGGAAACGCAAAAATTGAAGACGTAAAGAAATCGAACTTTGCAATCTACAACGACTTATTCGTAACGCTCAAAATTGCCCGCGCTAGTGCGGAAAGGCATAGTGATGCAGAATTCCGCTCGCTTGCGGGCGAACGATTGCAACTTGTCCTTACGGAAACGATGGCGCAAGTCGGTCAACGGTTTTCGCAAGTGTTTGAAGCTTTTCTAACAACGAACCTGCAGGATCACTTTCTTGCGGAGGACGATCAAAAGGACTTCGACGAAGCCGCTCTGTCAGAAGATGACAAGATAACCATAGCGAAACACTTGGATGACGCTCGTGAAATTGCTCGAAACTCATTGGTGCTTCCCGCAGAACAGATACGTAGAATTTGCCTGCGCATTGCTAAGGCTGAAAGCGAACTCTTCAAAGAAAAGGCTGGATACGCTGCATTTCTTGCAGCTGCATTTGAGGCAAGCGGATTGGTCAAACAGTTTGGTAAAGATGTTCAGCCGCTTGCCGACGCGGTTGAGAAGGCCCGCACTAAAACGCAAAAACGTGTAGAAGGCTACGCACGACTAGAGAAGAACGAAGACCCTAAGAGACTGCCAAAACCTGACTAAAAAGTCTGATGGCTAACACCCAGCGTTTAGCACCAATAAAATGCAACGTTAACCGCCGCGCCAGCGCCTGCCCGTGGGACGGCGCTGCAACGCCCGATAGGTGCACTTTATCCCCGCCAAGCCCCTCCCAGCCATCCGCCTCACACCCAACCTCCCCAAAGCGCCGCCCCATTGGGGCGGGTCGGCGCTGGCCACGGGCACCTTCGGTGCTGTTCCCGGCCCGAAATCTCCCATCCACCGTCCGGCAAGGGGCACCTCTCGCGCTTGCAAGCAAGCGCTGCCGGTTCAGCGCGCAAAAGCGCGCTGAGGTCGGCACTGGCCCGGCGCGCTGCGCGCTTGATTCCGGGCTCGGGCTCAAACCTCACCGGTGAACCGGGGGCCCTTCACCAATCCACGCACATCGCCGTGCAGCGGCAGGCGCCGCGCGCATTGGGATCGGTGGCAAGGTCCAGCGTCCAGTCCCCGCCGGTCTGATCCAGGATGCAGCCACAGGCCTGGCTGGCATGGGGCAGGTGCACGCGCGTCAGGGTGCAGAATTGGTGCTGCCCCAGCGATGCGTTTTCCGGCGCGGGCGTGTCGCGGGCGGAACTCAAGCTGAAGAAGCGCAAGGTCGGGCTCGGGGCCGGGCCGGATGCGCCCTGCTCTCCGCGATCCCCTTGATCGCCTTGCTGGCCGCGCGGCCCCAGGAACCGGCCGTCTTCCACCATCCGGTCGAGCAAGACCCGCCGTCGCTCATCCTGGCTCACCAGCGCGCTCGCGACCTGTTCCACCTGCTCGTCATTCAATTCGCCGCCGATCCAGCCGCCCATGAACCCAAACAATGTCAGAAGCCCTGCGCCGACGACCGCGCCGATAATACCGGCTGATATCTCTTTCCAATTCATGTGATACCTCCCCAGGATAGACCGAGCCGGTCATGTTCACGATGTGCCACGCGCAGGGTACCATGGCGCCCTCGATACCAACGTGAATTCGGTGTGAAAGCTCGGGGAGTCCCGGCGCGACTCGACGGCCAGAAACCTTAACAAATCGTAAACAAAATTCCCTTTTCTAAACAAAACCAACACCTTAACCCCCTTGTGCAAGCGTGCACAAACCCACCCCCTTGCCTCCCCCCACCGCCTCCGCGCACACTCGCCCCCGACGCCCCAACGGAAGGCCCCCTCTATGCGCGCCCTTGCCCTGACCCTGCTGCTCACCCTCCTGCCCGCCGCCGTCCCGGCCCAGACCAACGACACCTCCAACCCCATCGTCGCCCGCATCGCCGACCTCGTGGCCGCCTACAATGCAGGCGACCTGCAGGCCATCGGCGCGATCTATCACCCCGAGGCCGCCCTGTTCCCGCCCGGCGAGCCCGCCATCCTCGGGCGCGACGCGATCGTGCAGCACTACGCCGATGCCATCGCCGCCGGAGCCAGGGACGTGCAATTCGTGACCCTCGATATCCGCCCGTCCGAGATCATGGCCGTCGCCACCGGCGAAACCGTGGTGCAGGTCGGCGAGACCGGCTTCGTGACGCGCTACATGCATGTGTGGGAGGTTGTCGGCGATCAGCTCCTCCTGACCCGCGACATGTATCACCTCCTCGCCACCCAATGACCCCCGCCGAGGCCCAGACCGCGCTGACGGATCATTTCGCGCCCTGGGTGCTCGACCTGAACCTTTCGGTCACCGAGATCACCGAGGCGCACACGACCAGCCGCATGCCGCTCTCGCCACGACTGGCGCGGGTGGGCGGCATCGTGTCGGGCCAGGCGTTGACGGCGCAGGCCGATACCACGATGGTTCTGGCGCTGGCCGGCTATGTGGGGGATTTCGTGCCGGCCGGCACCGTCACGCTCGACACGCAATTCCTGCGCCCCGGCACCGGCGCCGCGATCCTGTGCCGCGCCACGATCATCCGCGCTGGCAAATCCCTGGCCTTCGCCCGGGCCGACCTGACGGCGGAAGAGAGTGGCAAGCCGGTCGCCACGGCCACCGCCACACTCGCCCTGCCCTGACGCGCTAGTCCTGGATCGACTCCAGATAGAGCACCAGGTCCACCATTTCGGGGCTGGTGATGATGGTCTGTCCGCCCGGCGAGGTCATGACCTCCGACATGTCATCGAGGATGTGCCCAAAGACCGGCATCTCGCCCCCATGGGCGACCAGCGGATCGCGCCCATCGATCATCCAGGCCACGCCCACCCGCGGAAAGATACCACGATACCGCGCGGCGATCTGGGTGAGGTCCGGCGGCGGGATCACCAGGATCTCGGCCATCGGCCCGGTGCCCCGGTGATCCACGCCATGGCAGACGGCGCAATTCTCGGCATAGATCCGGGCGCCGCGAACCAGATCCTGCGCCATGGCCGGAGGGGCGAAAGCCAGGGTCAGCGCAATCAGGGACACATACTTCATTGTTGAACCTCCATCAGGAACGCAACCAGATCGGCAATTGGGCGGCTGACTAGGATCGGTTGCCCGCCCGGCCCCGCCAGCGCGACATCCGCCCCGTCGCCCTGAAAGAACCGGCCGAAAATCGGCATCTCGCCGCCATGGGACAGGAGCGGATCGCGCCCGTCGATGCGGCGCACCACATCGAGCGTCGGAAATGGGCCGCCCTGCGACAGCATCGTGAGATCGGCGGGCGCGATGGTGAGCGCCCCGGCCATCGGCCCGTCACCGCGCGCGTCGGCGCCGTGGCACATGATGCAATAATCACCGTAGAGCGCGGCGCCATCGGTCGCGTCTTGGGCATGGAGCGCAGGGGCAGGTAATGCCATCGCCAGGGCGAGTGAAACGGATGTGAGATGGTTCATATCGGTCCCTCCTCTGGCCCCACTTTGGCGTAATCCCAAAAGCCGCACCTTGATCCGCGTCAAGCGGTCGTTCCCGGGCTTCTCCTTCCCCGAGAACCGCCCTAAGCTGCGCCCCATGCGGATGCTGATCACGATGTTTTTGTGCCTTTTTCTGATCGCCTGCGGTCGGCCGCTGACCGAGGCGGAGGCGGCCTATATGGCCGAGTTGCAGGGCGACACATTCGACCCGGCACCGATCCGGATCACCCGCAATCCGCTGGTCGGTGTCTTTACCCAGACCTACCCGGCGCGCCCGCCCACCACCTGCCGCGAACGGATCTTCCCGCCGCCCGAGGGGGATGTCATCAGCGCCCAGACCGCCGGCATCGCCTTTTTCAACACGCTGCATCTGCGCGAGGATCTGGTGCTGGATGACTACACGCAGTTTTCCGACGGCACGCGGAGCCTTGTCGCCGCGATGTTCTTTGCCCACGAGATGACGCATATCTGGCAATGGCAGAACCGCGAGATCACCGGCTACCACCCGTTCCGCGCCTTCGCCGAACATGCCCGCATCGCGGATCCGTATTTGTTTTCCAACGACGACCCGCGCCCGTTCTTGAGCTATGGCTACGAGCAGCAGGCCTCGCTGGTTGAGGAGTACGTCTGCTGCCGGGCGACGGACCCGAACGGGGCGCGCACGGCCCGGCTGGAGGCACTGATCGGCCAGGCGATGCCCGTCACGCCGCTGCGGACCCGGGCGGACAGCACCCCCATCTACCTGCCGTGGGAAGACGCCCCCATCGCGGGCATCTGTTCCTGACCAAAGGCTTACCAACATGCCCACCCAAGCCCTGATCATGTTTGCCGCCGGCATCGGCATTCCGCTTCTGGCGGCGCTGAATGCCCGGCTTGGCGCCAATATCGGCTCCCCCGCCGCGGCGGCGACGGTGCTGTTTCTAGTGGCGCTGATGGCGGCGGCGGTCACGATGGTGCTGACCGGCGCCGACGCCGACGCCCTGCGAGCCATACCAGGCCAGCCCAAGCACCTGTTTCTGGCCGGGCTTCTGGTGGCGTTTTACGTGCTCAGCATCACCTATGTCGCGCCGACGTTCGGGGTGGGGAATGCGGTGTTTTTCGTGCTTCTGGGCCAGTTGGCCAGTTCTGCGGCGATCGACCATTTCGGGCTCTTTGGCGCCCAGGTGAACCCCGTCACCGGCCTGCGGCTGGCGGGGATTGCCGTCATGACGCTGGGTGTTGCGATCACGCAGATGGGCGCGGCGCGTTAACCGGCCTTTTCCTCAAGCGTCATCCATTCGAGTTCCGCCGCCTCGAGCATGGTTTGGCGTTCGGCGAGAGCATCCGTTGCTTTCTGCGCCTTGACGGCCTGGGTCGTGTAGATCGCCGGATCTGATAGAAGATCGGAGAGTTTCGCAATCTCCGCTTCCAGTTTTTCGATGAGCTTTGGCAATTCTTCCAGCCGGTGCTTCTCCGTGAAGGACAGGCCGGATTTATTTTCTTTTTCAGCCTGTTCTGGCGCGATCTTCATCTTCTTTTTTGAGACCTGCTCAGTGTTCGGGCGCTGCATTTCCCCCCGCTGCGCGACCATATCCGTCCAGCCGCCAGCATAGACAACGGCCCGTCCATGGCCCTCAAGCGCCACGGTCACGGACGCCACGCGATCCAGGAAATCCCGGTCGTGGGAGACCAGCAGGACCGTTCCGGGGTATTCCCCCAGCAGATCTTGCAGAAGATCGAGCGTTTCGACATCCAGATCGTTTGTGGGCTCGTCGAGGACCAGCAGATTGCTTTCCCGGGCCATGATGCGCGCCAGCAGCAGGCGGGCCTTTTCGCCACCGCTGAGCGAGCGCACCGGTGCGCGGGCCTGGGCCTCGTCGAACAGGAAATCCTTGAGATAGCCCACCACATGGCGCGGCGCCCCGCGCACCAGAACCTGATCCGAGCGGCCGGAGACGCCGATGGTTGGGTCATTTGTAAGGCTCTCCCAAAGGGTTGCGTTGGGATCGAGCGCGGAACGTGCCTGATCGAACACCGCCATCTCGATGCCGGTTCCGTGGACAACCGTGCCCTCGTCCGGGTCCAATTCGCCGGTCAGGATCTTCAGAAGCGTGGTCTTGCCGGCGCCATTCGGCCCGACAAAGGCGATCCGATCCCCGCGCAACACGCGCAGATCGAAGGGCCGCAGGATCACGGTGTCCCCGTAGCTTTTTGAGATGCCCCGCGCCTCGATCACCCGCTTGCCGGATTGGGTGCCCGCCTCCAGCGCCATGGCCGCCGCCCCCTGCCGCCGGATCATCGCGGCGCGTTCATCGCGCAACTCCCCAAGCGCGCGCACCCGGCCCATATTACGCTTGCGCCGCGCGCTGATGCCCTCCACGGCCCACCGCGTCTCGGCCTTGATCTTGCGGTCGAGCTTGTGGCGGGCGAGGTCTTCTTCGGCCCAGATCGTATCGCGCCATTCCTCGAACCGCTCGAAACCGCGATCCTGCCGCCGGACGACGCCGCGGTCGAGCCACAACGTCCCGCGCGCCAAAGCCTTGAGAAACGCCCTGTCGTGGGAGATCAGGATGAAGCCAGCCTTGGTGCCGGACAGTTCTCCTTCCAGCCATTCGATGGCCTCGATATCGAGGTGGTTGGTCGGCTCATCAAGCAGCATCAGGTCAGGCGCTTCTGCCAGAAGGCGCGCCAGGGCTGCGCGGCGCCGCTCGCCGCCGGACGCGGCCTCAACCGACGCATCTAGGCGCAGCTTCAGCCCCTCCGCCGCCGCCTCCACCCGCCACGCTTCCGCAGGGCCCAGATTGGCCAGCGCAAAATCCCCCAGCGTGGAAAAGCCCGAAAAGTCAGGGTCTTGCTCCAGATACCCGACGGAGGTGCCATCGGGCAGGACACGGCTGCCGGCATCGGCCTCCACCAGCCCCCCCATCACCTTCATCAGGGTCGATTTGCCGGATCCGTTGCGCCCGACAAGTGCCAGCCGATCACCCGCCTGCACCACAAGATCGAGCGAGGAGAACACCGGATCACCGCCAAAGGTGAGCGCAATATCGTTGAGCTGCAAAAGGGGGGGACGGGCCATGGCTGCCAGCTAAGGGAGATGGCCAGGATAATCAAGCGATCCTGTCTTCCACTGGGTCCAAATACCCTCGCCGAAGGCGTCCCCCAAACTCGACCACCCAGCCGCATGTTATCGGGGTCCGCGGCAGCACGGGTGGGCGACGGCCCCGGTGGGGCCCGAGCCCGGCCGTTTCGCGCCGAGCGCGTAGCGCGAGGCCCCCGGCGGTGCCGAAGGCGGCGCGATCCCTCAGCGGCCCAACATCCACGTCCCGTCCGGCCAGAAGGCGTGAAAGGCAAAGGCAAACATCACGTCATGGGGCAGGTCCTGCCCGGCCGCGTTCCGCACCCGGATCTGGCCCACATCGCGGCCCGCCGCCACCTGCGGCGCATCGAGGGCCGAGGCAACACCGGCCTGCCACGTGATTGTCACCCCGGCTTCGGTCACGCTGCCTTCCCGGGCCAGGCGCTCGAGGGTCCATGCGTGGTCTTCATACCGCACGACGCGGGCCAGCGGGTCGATCCCGTGGGGTGGCTCCTCGCCGGAATAGAGGAACGGCCAGCCGGATGTGTCATAGCCCACATAGGGATTACGGCCATAGGGGCGGCGGTAGCCCCGGGGCTCCGCCATCACCAGACCGTCGGGATAGGCCGCGCGGAATGAGTCCCACGATTCCAGCCATCCCGGCAGTTCCACCAGATCCATGCCCGCGTGAACCCCGACAATTCCCTCCCCAACCGCTTGCTGCCACCAGCTTTCCGTCTCGCGGTCGAACATGATCATGTCGGAATGGCGCAGATTGCCGGACACGCCGAAGCTCAGCACCTGATCGCCGACGCGCCGGTCAAACACCATCGCGGAATTGCACAGCGGGCAATAGGTGACCGCGAAGGGAAAGCCGCCGACCTCATCATTCACGATCTCATGCCAGGTCAGGTAGCGCAGCGGGTAGGCGCGCGCCGCGGTGCCCTCGAAGGCGACGGTCAGGACCGGTTCCGCGCCGTCCAATCCGTCCTCCCGCGCCGCCGGTATCATGCGTGGCGCGTCGAGCGCCGGAATGCCGTCGCGGGGCACACCACCGGATCGGACCTCGGACAGGTCGACTGTAGCCGTCGAGAAATCGGTATTGGGCCAGCCCGCCGTGAGGTCGATGCCCTGGGCTCCGACCGGCGCGGCGATGACCATCGCGGCCAGTGTTGCGTGCAGAAGATGTCGCATGACATGTCCCCTCCCTGATGCAAACGGGCGCGCCGTTGGCTCCGGCGCGCCCGTTCAAGATGTCAGGAGATAGCGGGCCGTCACAGCCCCTCTCACGCAGATGTGCGGCCGCGCGAGGTTACTCTGTCTCAGCCTCGGCGTCTTCCTCTTCGGGCGGCGGTGGCACCGGATCATCCTCGCGGATGCGTAGGGCGACCATCCGGTCCGGCTCCCCGACAACGGCGCCATTGCGGCCCCGGCCCCTGCGGATCAGATCCACGATCTCCATGCCTTCCACGACCTGACCAAACAGCGTGTAGCCACCATCCAGATGTGGCGCGGGTGCGAACATGATGAAAAACTGGCTGTTGGCCGTATCGGGGCGCTGCCCGCGGGCCATGCCCAACGCGCCACGCTCGAAGGGCAGATCGGAAAACTCCGCCGGAAGATCCTCATATTGTGATCCGCCGCGCCCGGCATAGCGCATGTCCTGGCCCAGACGGCCGAACTCCACATCGCCGGTCTGCGCCATGAAGCCATCGATCACACGATGAAAGACGACGTCATCGTAAGCGCCCTCCTCGACCAGCGTCACGATCCGCTCCACATGGAGCGGTGCGACCTCTTCGAAAAGGTCGATGATGATCGTGCCCTCGGCGTCACCCGCCACATCGATCTCAAGGCCCGTCGCCCCGGCGGCCATCGGGGCCACCGCCAGCGCCGCGGCCAGCAGCGCCTTACGCATCGGCGGCCACTTTCACCGAGATCATCGCATCGGGATCGGCAGGCGGCTCGCCCCGCGCGATTGCATCCACATGCTCCATGCCTTCGATGACACGGCCATAGACGGTGTATTGGCCGTTCAGGAAGTTGTTGTCGGAGAAGTTGATGAAGAACTGGCTGTTGGCCGAGTTGGGGTTGGAGGAGCGTGCCGCGCCCAACGTGCCGCGATCATGGGGCAGTTTGGAGAATTCGGCCGGAAGGTCCGGCTTGTCGGAGCCGCCGGTGCCCGCCATCCGCGCATTGCCGCCGGGCTTGCCATGCTGCACGTCGCCGGTCTGGGCCATGAAACCCTCGATCACGCGGTGGAAGATCACGCCGTCATAGGCGCCGTCGCGGGCGAGCTCCTTCATCCGATTGGTATGCTCGGGCGCCACGTCGGGCAGAAGCTCGATGGTGACGGTGCCGCCCTTCAGCTCCATCAGGATGGTGTTTTCGGGATCTTTGATATCGGCCAATTCGGCTCTCCTTTTTGATCGGATCTGGCCCGCCTCAGCGGGGATATTTTTCATATAGGGCGTCACGCACCCTGGGCGTCACGAATTGCGAAACGTCGCCGTTGAGGCGGGCGATTTCCTTGACCAGCTTCGAGGCGATCGCCTGGTGCTCGGCCTCGGCCATCAGGAAGACGGTGGTGATCTCCGCATCGAGTTTTCGGTTCATCCCCACCATCTGGTATTCATATTCAAAATCCGCCACGGCCCGCAGGCCGCGAATGATGAACCCGGCACCGACATCGCGCGCGCAATTGATCAGCAGGTTTTCGAACGGATGGGCCACGATCTCGGTGCCGAAGGCGTCCGTCATCTTGGCGCATTCGGCCTCGACCATCGCGACACGTTCTTCCAGCGAGAAGAGCGGCCCCTTGTCACGGTTGATCGCCACGCCGATCACCAGCTTGTCGACCAGTTTGCAGGCCCGTTTGATGATATCGACATGACCCAAGGTGATCGGATCGAATGTGCCTGGATATAGCCCGGTGCGCATGGCCGCCTCCCCCCGGAATCTTGGGTCGTGTTCTGGGCGCAGACGCAAACACGAAGACGGCCCGGTTGCAACCGGATCGCGTGGCGCGCGGCGTCCCGGGCGGTCAGAAGCCCTTGATCATGCCTTCCAGCGCTTCCTTTTCCATGGAAAGCTCGGCCAGCTGCGCCTTGACCACGTCGCCGATGGAGATCAGGCCGATCATCTCGTCCCCGTCCATCACGGGCATATGGCGGAACCGGCCCTCCGTCATCTTGGCCAGGACGCTATCGACCGTTTCGTTGCGCGTGGCCGAAATGATCCTGGAGGTCATCAGGGTTTCGACCGGGTCGGCCAGGCAACCCGGGCCGTTCGCGCCGATGGTCCGCACGATATCGCGTTCCGACAAGATGCCGTTCATCGCCTTGCCATCGGGCGAGATCACGACCGCGCCGATACGGCGGGAGGAGAGCAGTTTGGCCGCGTCCCCCACGCTGGACCCCGGTGCCACCGAGACCACGCCGTCACCGGTCTTATCCTTGAGGATTTGTTGAACCAGCATAGGCGCGCTCCTTGGTTGTTGTCTTGGCGTGTGTGCCAAGCGTTCCCTGCGATGGGCGTTCTGTCAAGTTGTCCGCGGGTTTATCGGCAACTGAGTGCTTCAAGCCGCGCGATCTCGGCCCGTATGCCGTCACGCAGAAGATGCGTCACCCGGTCCAGCCGCGCATCGCGTTGCCCGGCATGGCGGGTGAGCCAGAAGGTGCGCGTCAGCGCCACGGCATCGGGCAGCACACGGGCCAGTTCCGGTGCGGCAGGCAAGGCAAAATCGTGCACTACGGCCAGGCCGCCCCCGGCCCGCGCCATCTGGAGTTGGACGGAGATCGACGTCGACGCCATCGGAACCCGGGTCACGCCAAGCTCTGACAGGTAATCAAGCTCCGCATCGAAAATCATGTCGGGGATGTAGCCGATCATCCGCGCGCCTTTCAGGTCCGACAGGCTGCTTGGGGCACCGTGTGTCGCGAGCCAGTCACGGGAGGCTGCGAGCGACAGGCGATAATCGCTGAGCTTCTCGGCCAGAAGGCGGTCGGTCTGGGGGCGTGAGACGCTGATCGCCAGATCCGCCTCGCGTCGCGACAGGTTGACGATGCGCGGCAGGGCCAGGATTTGCAGGTCGAGATCGGGGTGCTGGTCCGCGATGCGGGCACAGACCTGCGGCAGAAGGTAGGTGGCGCAGCCGTCCGGCGCGCCGATACGGATCGGGCCGGACAGGCTTTCGCCCGCGCCGGTCAGCGCGCCGAGGCCGCGACTCAAAGCCGCCTCCGCCTCCTCAGCATGGGTCAAGAGGCGCTGGCCCGCTTCGGTCAAGCGGTAGCCTTGAGGCGATTTCAGGAACAGAGACGCGCCCGCATCCTCCTCCAACCGAGTGATCCGCCGCGCAATCGTCGCCGGATCCATCCGCAGGGACCCGCGCGCTGCCGTCAGGCTTTCGGCCCGCGCCGTGGCGAGGAAAATGCGCAGATCATCCCAGTTCATACGACCCTATCCTTGCATTTTCGCAAAATGATCCTGCGAACCTGTCTCTTTTCCCGGCACATTTGCAAGGCTATTGTCCGGCGCGACAGTCACCGCCCTTGGGAGAGCGCAAGATGCAGCAGATCGGACATTGGATTAACGGCAAACACGTCGCGGGCGCGGGCCGGACGGCGGATGTATGGAACCCGGCCACGGGCGAGGTGCAGGCGCAGGTGGCGCTGGCCTCCAAAGCCGAGCTGGATCAGGCCGTGGCCGACGCCGCTGCGGCACAACCCGCATGGGCCGCGATGAACCCGCAGCGCCGCGCCCGCGTGATGATGAAATTCGTCGACCTGCTGCACCGCGACATGGACAAGCTGGCCGAAGCGCTCAGCCGGGAACACGGCAAGACGATCCCCGACGCCAAAGGCGACGTGCAGCGCGGCCTTGAAGTTGTGGAATTCTGCATCGGCGCGCCGCATCACCTGAAAGGCGAGTTCACCGACAGCGCGGGCCCCGGCATCGACATGTATTCCATGCGCCAGCCGATTGGCGTGGCGGCAGGGATCACGCCGTTCAACTTCCCGGCGATGATCCCGATGTGGAAGATGGCCCCGGCGCTGGTCTGCGGCAACGCGTTTATCCTCAAGCCGTCCGAACGCGATCCGTCCGTTCCGATGATGCTCGCGGAGCTGCTGCAAGAGGCGGGCCTGCCCGATGGCGTCCTGCAAGTGATCAACGGCGACAAGGAAAGCGTCGATGCGATCCTGGATAACGACACGATCTCGGGCATCGGCTTCGTCGGCTCCACGCCGATCGCCGAATACATCTACAGCCGCGGCTGCGCCAACGGGAAGCGGGTGCAATGCTTCGGCGGGGCCAAGAACCACATGATCATCATGCCCGACGCGGATCTGGATCAGGCCGCCGACGCGCTGGTGGGCGCGGGGTACGGTGCGGCGGGTGAACGCTGCATGGCGATCTCGGTGGCCGTTCCGGTGGGTGAAGAGACGGCGGATCGCCTGATCGAGAAGCTGGTGCCGAAGATCGAGGCCCTGAAAGTCGGCCCCTACACGTCTGGCGACGATGTGGATTACGGCCCCGTCGTCACGCCGATGGCGAAGGAGAACATCCTACGGCTGGTGCAGACGGGCGTGGATCAGGGCGCGGAGCTGGTCGTGGATGGCCGCAATTTCTCGCTCCAAGGCTATGAGGATGGCTTCTTCGTGGGGCCGCATCTGTTCGACCGGGTCACACCGGACATGGACATCTACCAGCAGGAGATTTTTGGCCCGGTCCTCAGCACCGTGCGCGCGGGCTCCTATGAGGAAGCGCTGAAACTGGCCATGGACAACCAATATGGCAACGGTACCGCGATCTTCACCCGCGACGGCGATGCCGCGCGCGATTTTGCGGCGCGTGTGAACGTGGGCATGGTGGGCATCAACGTACCGATCCCGGTGCCGCTGGCCTATCACACGTTCGGCGGCTGGAAGAAATCGGCCTTTGGCGACCTGAACCAGCACGGGCCGGATGCATTCCGTTTCTACACGAAGACGAAAACCGTCACCTCCCGCTGGCCCTCGGGCATCAAGGAAGGCGGCGAATTCACCATACCGGTGATGGAATAAGCAGGTTATTCGGGGGTGAGGCGGCCATCGTCCGCCCCCGGTCCATCTGCTGAGGTATCATGCCGCTTTCATTCGAGATTTTTCCCAAGCGCGGCCTGGCCGTGATCACCTATTCCGGGGTGGCGGGCATCGCCGAGACCGGCGAAGTCTTCGCCCAATACGCGGCCCATCCCGATGCGGCGCCGGGGCAGAAACACCTGCTGGACCTGTCCCGTGTAACGGATGTGGAGCAGGATTTTCTGCGCCTGATGGCGTTTCAGGCGCGCGCGGCCGGCGCGGTGGGGCAACCCGTCATGCCAGCGATGTTGGTCTACTACGCGCCCACGCCGATCTCCCAAAAAATGGCGAACATGGCCTACCGCAGTTGGAATGGCGTGGGGGATATCGCCTTGGCCGTGGTGGCCGATGAGGCGGAGGCCCTGGGCCTGGTCGGCTGTTCCGAGGCGCGGATCGCCGATCTCAAACGCCGCGTTGCCGAGGAGTGACCGGCCCCAGGGGGCCGATCTCGTTTTACGACCTAGTGGCTCAGGTATTCCAGCAAGCTGACGCTGCCGGACCGGTCGATATCGTATTGCGCCAATTCAGCGCGGCCCGCGGCCTCGAACCCGCAGGTCACCGCGATGCCGGGAAGCGCTTCAGCCTCTAACTGGGCCAGGCAGGCGGCGCTCAGGGTGAGCTCTTCCTCGGCCATCGCCTCCGCATCCTGGGACAGCCAGTAAAGCTCCGCCCCCACAATCTCGTCGACGGTCAGCATGCCGTTCTCGTCGAGATCGGCATCGAGGAATTCCTCGGCCCGATCCCGCAACATGATGGCCTCGAATTCCGGGTAGGAGACGGCACCGGAGCCATCGGAATCGGCGCGGCCGAGTTGCTCGGCCGCAAAGGCGGCCAGCGTGCAGGGTTCGGACATTGCCGCACAATCCGGCTCCGCGCGCCATCCGTCAGCGGCGGCGAAGGCTTCGATTTCCGGGCCTGTGATCTGGTCGTCGCCATCGGCGTCGACCTCGGCAAAGAAAATGCGGATCTCGGCGCTGGCCGTTGCCGTGGATTGGGCCGAAAGCAGGTAGACGAAGGCCAGCGCGATGATCGGCAGGGCAATGATGGCGCCGCGCCAAAGGCGGGCTGAAGTGGCTTTGAGCATGATCGTATCTCCGGGGGTTGGGGGTGAAACCCGCCCCGCCACTTCCCCTTCGATCAGGTCGCGCACCGTTTCGGACATCGTGCGCCCCTTGCCATCGCTGACCCGCGACAGGGCGGATTTCAACTCGGGCGAGACGCGGATTTCGATGCTTTCGGTCTTCTTGGACATGGCATGCGGCCTTCTTCACGAACGGCAGGGCGGGGTCGGTCAGATCAGGCTGACCGCGCCACCGCCTCCAACATAGGCCCATTCGCGCCCCGACGGGACAGATTTCGTGTCCGGACACGTTGGTTTGCGGGCTGTCCGGGCAAAAAAGAGCCCCCGGAGGGAGGTCCGGGGGCAAGTCCAACAGGGAGGGAGGGTCGTAAGGTTAGCGGCTGGCCCAGGGAGTTCCGGGCGGAGCGACGCCATCGATTTGGGCGGTCAGGCCGCCATCAAACCGGGTGTTTTCGGGGCGCTGTTCGGTGGCCTGTGCGGCGGCGCCAAAGACAAAGCTGCCAAGGACGGCGATGGTTAGGATCGAGCGGATCAGCATGGCGATGGGTCCTTGGTCATGTTGGACTAACCTTACGCCACCCGGCGCTGCGGCGCGACTGCGGGAAACCCTACCTTCGGCTCATCCGCGCTCCGCGGCATGGGAGCTGTTCAGCTTGCCATGAGAGCCGCGCAAGGCCGCCGCTCGGTTGCCCAATGGCAGCGGGGTCGCGCGGTATTCTCGCCCCTGACCGTCCCGGCCCTTGCCAAATCCCCCCGCCCCGGACCACGCTGGGGCCACGGGGAGGGCCGATATCATGGCGACCACATTCAGCGACGATCACTTCACCCTTGGCCTTGAGGAGGAGTACCTTCTGGTCAACCGGGAGACCTTTGATCTGGCTGAGGCCCCGGAGGACCTGATGGAGGCCTGCAAGGGCAAGCTGTCGGATCAGGTGAGCCCGGAATTCCTGAAATGCCAGATCGAGGTGGGCACGGGCATCTGCCCCCGGATCGCGGATGCGCGGGAGGATCTGCGCCGCCTGCGCGCCACGGTGGCGGAATGTGCGGACGGGTTCGGCCTTGCGCCGATCGCCGTCTCTTGCCACCCCTTCGCCGATTGGAAAGATCAGCCGCATACGGACCGCGACCGCTACAGGCAGCTGGCCCGCGATCTGGGCGGGGTCGGCCAGCGCATGCTGATCTGCGGCGCCCATGTCCATGTCGGCCTGCCCGATGATGATGTGCGCGTGGATGTGATGCGGCAGATGACCTATTTCCTGCCCCACCTTCTGGCGCTGTCGGCCTCGTCGCCGTTCTGGCAGGGGCGTGACACCGGGTTGGCCTCCTACCGCCTGACGGTGTTTGACAATCTGCCCCGTACCGGCCTGCCGCCTGATCTGGTGTCGTTCTCGGAATACCGGCGTTCGGTCGACGTGCTGATCGGGCTGGGGCTGATCGAGGATACATCGAAGATCTGGTGGGATCTGCGCCCCTCCCACAGCTTCCCCACGCTGGAGACGCGGATTTGCGATGTCTCACCCCGCTTGGAACACGCCCTGTCGCTTGCGGCACTGATCCAGTGCCTGACGCGGATGTTGATGCGGTTGCGCCAGGTGAACCAGCGCTGGCGGGTCTACGACCGGTTTTTGGTCAATGAAAACCGCTGGCGGGCGCAGCGTTATGGCGTCACCGAGGGGTTGATCGATTTCGGGAGGGGCGCGGTTGTGCCGATCCCTGAACTGGTCGACGAGTTGATCGCCCTGACCGCGGAAGACGCCGAGGCGCTGGGATGTGAGGCCGAGATCGCGCGGTTGCGCGAGATGGCGACGGAGACCAGTGCGGATCGCCAACGCACAGTCTATGACGGCACACGAGAGGCGGGCGGCGACCACGGCGCGGCCATGCGGTCGGTTGTGCAGCACCTCATTGATGAATTCCACGTCGATTTATGAGCCCCCCCTTTCCAGGAGAGCCAGGATGTATCGTGCCGCTGCCATCGTGATCGCGCTTGTCGCCGTTCTTCACCTTTACATCGCGTGGTTCGAGATCTTCGCCTGGACCACACGGGGGCCGGTTGTCTTTTCCTCCTTCCCGGAGGACCTGTTCGAGCCGACAATTGCTCTGGCGGCCAATCAGGGGATCTACAACGCGTTTCTTGCGGCGGGTCTGATCTGGTCCCTGCTGATCCGCGACACGACATGGCGGATCAATGTAGGCGCGTGTTTCCTGATTTTCGTGGCAGTCGCCGGGATCTTCGGGGCGATTACCGTCTCGCCACGGATCATGGTTGTGCAGACCCTGCCCGCTGCCGTTGGGCTGATTTTGCTTGTCCTGGCCAGCCGCCGAAAGGCCTAGCGGCGCTTACGCAGAGCGATCAAGCCGCCAAGCCCCAAAACCAACATCCAGCCAGCGGCGGGCAGCGGCACCGGGGTGGGGCCGCCGAACGCGACGTCGCTCGTCACATTGCCATCGTCAAGACGCTGAAACCGGACCGCGAATGGCCAGGAGTTGTTACCCCCTTGTGAAACGAGGTCGAGAAAGCTGCTTTCGGTCAGGGAGGCCAGCAGGCCCGCGTCACCCAAAAGCTTGAACGTGAACGTGCCGGTGGTGTTAACGGCAATGCCCGAATTTGGGGAGCCTCCGTTAAGACTAGGTCCTGTGATCCCACCGACGTCAAAAGAGCCCTTGGATCCCGGCGTGTTTACACCGTCAGGATCGAAGTCTGCCCCCCAATCGCCATCGTTCTGCGTGCCACTCGCGGAAAATGCGGCAACGCCGGTCACGATTGTCGGCGCATTGAACGCGAAGCCCGTAATCCGAGGGTCTGTCGAGTTGGACGCGGTGTTAAGGATCCCGATCGTGAGCGTATCCACACCGTCGTAGGAAAAATCGATTGTCGCGGTCGTGTTGGACGAACTGACACCGATAACACCAAATGTAACAGCATTGACGGCCCCAGATGCCATTATTCCAACGCTCAAAGCAGCAGCAAAAAGTAGTCTCATTATCATCCACCCACAGCGCTCAAGCGCCGAACAAAGTACTTCCAAGCTCTATATATTAGCGTCTGCCACATTTTCGCCACAAGCCCCTTGCTACGAACCTGTCCAAAAGGACATGTATTGACCCCTGTTTTGTGAACAAAACAGCGACAATCGCCGCCTCTGTTTCACCTCAGGAGCGGTTTGGGAGCCAAATCGACACGGATTCGCGGCAAGACGCGCAGTCTAGGGGAGGCTCAAGCCAACGAACTTGGGATCAGTCACTGCAATCAGCTTGAAACATTGCTGAAAGACTCGTTAATTAAACAAGCGTTCAATTCTTGCGGGAGGGATACGTGGCTGGCCTTGATCTGCTCCTAGTTTTCCTTGCCTTTGGAGGGTTCGTCGTTTTGCTTGCTTTGAACTTTCGTGACGAAGACCATGCCAAGGCGTATCGCGGCTGGATGTCCTTCCGGGCCCCGCTCGGCTTCCAGCTATGGTGCAACCTTGGCCGGCGGCACGTTCGGCCGCTCGGCGTTGCAGTTCCCGTAATCTTGGTTGGCGTTTCTCATAGGGAGTATTGGGGATGAATTTCGCATTGAGCGACGAGGCGGAGGCCATCCTCGACATGGCGCGCGCCTTTGGTGACGCCGAGATTGCGCCCCATGCGCGCGATTGGGAGCGGGAGGGCACGATCCCCAAGACGTTGTGGCCGAAACTGGCGGAGCTTGGCTTTGCGGGGCTTTACGTGAGCGAAGAGAATGGCGGATCGGGCCTCAGCCGGTTGGAGGCGACGCTGGTCTTCGAGGCGCTGTCGGAGGCCTGCGCCTCGGTTGCCGCGTTCCTGTCGATCCACAACATGTGCGCCAAGATGATCGAGATGTTCGGCTCGGATGAGGTGAAGGCCCGGTTCCTGCCCGCCGCCCTCAGCATGGAGACGGTCTTTTCCTATTGCCTCACGGAACCCGGCAGCGGGTCGGATGCCGCGGCCCTGAAGACCCGCGCGGAGCGGACCAATGACGGCTACACACTGACCGGAACCAAGGCGTTCATCTCGGGCGGCGGATATTCCGACGCCTATATCGTGATGTGCCGCACCGGGGAGGACGGCCCGCGCGGCATCTCCGCGATGATCGTCGAGGATGGGGCCGAGGGGCTCAGCTTTGGCGGGCTCGAGGACAAGATGGGCTGGCGATCCCAGCCCACCCGCGCGGTGCAGCTGGATGCCTGCGCCGTGCCCGCGGGCAATCTGCTTGGCGAGGAGGGCAAGGGGTTTCGCTACGCCATGGCCGGGCTTGACGGCGGGCGGCTGAACATCGCGGCCTGCTCGCTTGGTGCGGCGACGGCGGCCCTGAAGGCCACGCTGGATTACATGGGCGAGCGCAAGGCGTTTGGGCAGAGCATCGACCAGTTCCAGGCGCTGCAATTCCGGCTCGCGGATATGGAGATCGAGCTGGAGGCCGCCCGCGTCTTCCTGCGCCAGGCGGCCTGGAAGCTCGATACCGGCGCGCCGGATGCGACCAAGGCCTGCGCGATGGCCAAGAAATTCTGCACCGAGGCCGGTAGCCGGATCGCGGATCAATGCCTGCAGCTTCATGGCGGCTACGGATATCTGGCGGATTACGGGATCGAGAAAATCGTGCGCGATCTGCGGGTGCATCAGATCCTGGAGGGCACGAACGAGATCATGCGGATGATCGTGGCGCGTCAGATGTTGGCGGAACGTGGATGAGGTGCCTGAACCGCTGATCGCCGTGCGGATCGCGACATTCGGATGCCTCCGGCGGGAGTTTTTTGGCCAAGATGAACAGGAGTGCGCGCCCAGATGAGTGACGACATCCACATCCGTGTCGAGGGCCGGGCGGGCCGGATCACGCTGAACCGGCCCAAGGCGCTGAACGCGGTGACGTACCCGATGTGCCTGGCGATCGAATCGGCGCTGGATGATTGGGCCGCGGATGACGCCGTGGCGCTGGTGCTAATCGACGCTGCGGGAGACCGGGCCTTCAGCGCGGGCGGCGATATACAGGAGATGTATGACACCGGCACAGCGGGCGATTTCGCCTATGGCCGACGGTTCTGGGCCGATGAATACCGGATGAACGCCAAGATGTTCCGGTTCCCTAAGCCGGTGGTGACATTCCTGCAGGGGTTCACGATGGGCGGTGGCGTCGGCGTCGGTTGCCACGGGTCACACAGGATTGTCTGTGACAGCGCGCAGATCGCGATGCCGGAGGTCGGCATCGGGCTGGTGCCCGATGTGGGAGGGTCGCTCCTGCTGGCGCGCGCGCCGGGGCGGTTGGGCGAGTATCTGGGCGTAACGGCCGCGCGGATGGGCCCCGGGGATGCAATCCATGCGGGGTTTGCCGATTACTACCTGCCCGAGGCGGAATGGGACGCGTTGAAGGCCGATCTTGTGGAAAACGGGGATTGGGAGGCGGTGGACCGTGGGACTCAGAGGCCGCCGGATAGCCCGTTGGCGGGTCGTCAGGACGAGATCGATCGCCTGTTCAGCGGAGAAAGCCTGCGGGATGTGATGGTTGATCTTCGCCATAGTGACAGCGCGTTTGCCCGCGAGGCCGAGACGATGATGGCGCGAAACGCGCCCCTGTCGATGGCCTGCGCGATCGAACTGGTGCACCGCGCACGGGCGAGCGACGACATCGTGCGCGCCCTGACCCAGGAATACCGGTTCACGGCGCGGTCGATGGAACATGGCGACTTCCTGGAAGGGATCCGTGCCGCGATCATCGACAAGGACCGGTCGCCCAACTGGCGGCACGGCGCGGCCGAGGACGTCACTCCGATGGAGGTGGCCCGGATGTTGCAGCCGCTTGGGGCGCAGGAATTGAAGATCTGAGACGAGGGGAAATAGGCGATGAAGATCGGGTTTATCGGGTTGGGGAACATGGGCGCGCCGATGGCGGCCAACCTGGCGGCGGCGGGCCACGCCGTCGCCGGGTTTGACACGGTGGCGGACGCCCCGGACGGAGTGATGCAGGCAGGGTCGGCGGCGGAAGCCGTGTCGGGCGCGGATGTGGTCATCACCATGCTGCCCAATGGCGCGATCCTGCGCGCGGTGGCCGACGAGCTGATCCCGGCGATGCAAAAGGGCGCCGTGTTCGTGGATTGCTCCACCGTGGAGGTGGACGCAGCGCGCGCGGTGGCGGCGCAGGCCGCGGCAGCGGAGCTTGGCTGGCTCGACGCGCCGGTGTCTGGAGGCGTCGGCGGGGCGGCGGGCGGAACGCTCACCTTCATGGTCGGCGGTGAACCCGCCGCGTTCGAGACGGTCTATCCGCTATTCGACATCATGGGCCAGAAGGCCGTTCTGTGCGGGCCTGCGGGAAACGGACAGGCCGCCAAGATCTGCAACAACATGATCTTGGGCGTCACCATGATCGCCACGTGTGAAGCCTTTGCTATGGCCGACAAGCTGGGGTTGAGCCGACAGAGCATGTTCGACGTGGTTTCCACCTCCAGCGGGTATTCGTGGAGCATGAACGCCTATTGCCCGGCGCCCGGCATTGGCCCGAAAAGCCCCGCGGACAATGATTACATGCCCGGCTTCGCGGCGGAATTGATGATGAAGGATCTGGGCCTGGCGCAGGCCGCGGCGGAGGCCGCGAATGCCGACACGCCGATGGGCGCGGCCGCGCTCGATCTCTATCGCCAATTCGTGGAACACGAAGATGGTCGGGGCCGCGACTTTTCCGCCATGTTGCCGCGGTTCGAATCACGGGACCGAAGCACCTGAAACTGCACGATTTGTTTTTCTTCTATTTGTTGCCAAAATGTGGCACATTGACGCCAGACACTCCAAGATATGTCCGCTTCAACGATCCAGTGCGCAGCATATAGAAGGTGCACCTCGTACATGCAGCCCCGGATCGCGGCCCATCGTGTCAGAGAACGCCCCGTTATCGAGCGGGGCGTTTTTCTTTGGGGGCTGGCCTAAGCTTCGTCGGCGAACAACGCATCCAGCCGGGCATAGGACATCTCCATCCCGTCCGTCGCGCCCTGGGCCAGGAATCCCTCCATCTGCTCCGGTGCCGCGAAGATCATCCGGGAGGTCACACATGTGCCATCTTGCGTGCCCTCGAACGTGACGATGTTGGTGGTGGGATCGCCCATCGGCTGCCCGTGATTGCCCTGATCGAACGTCTGGGTGTCTTCCGTCCGCTCGCCCTCCACCACGAGGGTATACTGGCCCGTGAAGCCGAACGCCTCCCCTGTTTCGGCATTGCGCCAACGCCAGCGATAAGAACCACCGGTGCGCACATCCATCTCGCATACATGCATTTCCCATCCCGGGGGGCCGAGGAGCCAGCGCGTCAGAAGGGCGGGATCGGTGAAGGCCTGCCAGACCTTGGCGGGCGGCGCATCGAAATGCCGGGTGACAAGCACCGAGCGGTCGGTATCGCGGGCGACGTGGGCGGGATCGGGCATGTCGGGTTACTCCTTGGGGTCGGGTGTGTCGGGCATGTCGGCCAGCAGCGCGTCGAGACGCTGATAATTTCCCTCCATGATCGTCTGCAGGCGGGCCAGCCATGCATTCATCTCGTCCAGCGCGGCGGGTCTCAGGCGGCGCGGACGGGTCTGGGCGACAATCGAGGTTTCGATCAGATCCGCCGCCTCCAGCACCTTGAGGTGGTGCGACAGGGCCGGCTGACTGATCGGTGCGATATCCCTGAGGTCCTGCACCGTCGCGGCCCCCTGCCCCAGCCGTTCGAGAATGGCGCGGCGCGTCGGATCAGACAGGGCCGCAAATCGACGATCCAGCACAGACATGGCGGATGTTTCTCCTTATATAAGTGATTCTTTATATACATCGTTCAGCGAAAAACTGCAAAATGTAAAAAAGATTCACTTAACCCCTTGCCTCGACCGTGCAGTCTCCCATATGAGTTAATGTGATTAACATTTACATTCACGGAAACAGGAAACAGAGGAGACATACCCGATGACAACCACCTCAACCACCGCCATCGCCCATGAGGCGCAAGGCTGGTTTTCGAAGGCCGAAGGCTGGCTCGACGCCCGTGGCAAAGGCGCCTGGATCGCCGCCATGGTGCTTGGGTTCATCTTCTTCTGGCCGATCGGCCTCGCCCTTCTGGCCTATATGATATGGAGCAAACGCATGTTCAACGGATCGTGTTCTTCCCGCCGCACCCACGGGCGCAAATTCCGGACCTCGGGCAACACCGCGTTCGACGCATACAAGGCCGACACGCTGCGCCGCCTGGAAGAGGAGCAAGGCGCGTTCGAGAGCTTCTTGCAGCGCCTTCGCGACGCCAAGGACAAGTCCGAGTTTGACCAGTTCATGGAAGATCGCGCCAAGGCCGCGAAAGACGACGAGCAAACGGCGTGATGCCGCGAACCGGGCCCCGGAAAATCGGGGCCCGGTTCTGTTATACTCCACCCAGACACTCTGACAGGAAAGGACGCAGCCATGCCCCGCGACACCACATCCCATGACTATCCGGCACATCCCTCCCGGGCGATCCCCGTTTCGGTGCAGATCCTGTCGATCCTTGCCTATGGTGGCTTTGCGATCTCCTCCTCCATCGTGGCCATGGCCATGTTCGGGCAGATCGGCATGCTGCTGGCGCTGCTCTTCGCCTGGCAATGGAGCCGGATCCCGACACTCAGCGGCCGGATGAAGATGGACGAGGCCGTCGACCTCCTGCGCCCCGACGTGACCGATACGGCCCCCAGATCCAGCGGCAATTCCAGCTTTGACGCCTACCGCGCCGAGCTTCTGGGCCGCCTCGAGAAGGAGCAGACGGAATTCGAGGGCTTCCTCACCCGCCTGCGCGACGCGAAAGACACATTCGAGTTTGACCAGTTCATGGACGACCGTGCCGAGGCGCGCTCCCGTGATCGGGCCCTGGCTCCGGCCGTGGTGTAAGCCCCCCTCGCCCCGGTCGGTTCTGCGCGGCCCCGAATTGTCCCCTCGGGGCCGCGCCAACTCTCCCCTTTTCTTCGTCTGGAACAAACCCCATGTCCCTTGCCATGACCTCAACGCGCCTGCCCGATCCGCAATATGATGCCGCCTATTACGACGGTGTGCTGCCCAAGCGCTTCTTTGCATGGGCCATCGATGCGGCGCTCATCTTCTCTTGCATGATCCTGCTGTCGATCTTCACTGCGGGGATTGCCTTCATGCTGTGGATACCGGTTCATGCGGCGCTTGCCTTCTTCTACCGCTGGACCACGATCAAGAATCGCTCGGCCACCTTCGGGATGCGGGTGATGAATATCGAGCTGCGGGGGCCCAGTGGCGCGCCGCTCACCCCTGCCGAAGCCGCGCTTCACACCGGCAGCTTCCTTGCCTTCGCCTTCTTCTTCCTGATCCAGCTTGTGTCGATCGGCATGATGATCGGACGCCCGTTCAATCGGTCCCTGCCCGATGAGCTTGTGGGCAGCGTTATGATCAACTGCCCCCAGTGACGCAAACCGGGCGGTAACCCGTTCATCAAAAAGCGGTTGCCCCCCGGGGCTTGGCTGTTGCAGGCTGCAAGCTGAGATCTCAGGACCCTTACGCTTCATGCGCCACACGCTTCCGATTGCGCCGCAATTCTATGTGACGGCCCCCCAATCCTGCCCGTATCTGGACGGGCGCAGGGAGCGGAAGTTGTTCACCGCGCTGCAGGGGGATCAGGCGGAAAAGCTGAACAATTCGCTGTCCAAGCAAGGCTTTCGCCGGTCGCAGAATGTGCTCTACCGCCCATCGTGCAGCGAGTGTTCGGCGTGCCTTTCGGCGCGTATTCGCGTGGCGGATTTCGCGCCCAAACGCAGCCACAAACGGATCGCCAGGCGCAATGCGCATCTCGATCGTACGGCCCGGTCGGCCTGGGCCACGTCAGACCAATACGCGCTGTTCCGCGCCTATCTCGATGCCCGCCACGCCGATGGCGGTATGGCCGATATGGACGTGTTCGAATTTGCCGCGATGATCGAAGAGACGCCGGTGAAAACCCGCGTGATCGAGTATCGCGACAAAGCGGCCGAGGACGAACTGGCCGCCGTTTGCCTGACCGATATCCTCGATGACGGGCTCAGCCTCGTCTATTCCTTCTTCCACCCGGATCTGCGCAAGAACTCCCTTGGCACCTACGTGATCCTCGATCATATCGACCTCGCGCGCGAGGCCGGGCTGCCTTACGTCTACCTGGGCTACTGGGTGCCGGGCTCGGCCAAGATGGGGTACAAGGCCACCTTCCCTGCGCTGGAGGTTTATGTCGGCGGCGAATGGCAGGAACTGGGCGATCCTGAAGAGTATTCCACCCAAACCCATCCGCTCTCCACCGATCCGATTGCGCAGCAGGTCGCCCAGATCAGCCTGCCCGATCTGCGCGGCGACGGTGATCTCTGATCTGCGGATGCGGCTGACCCTCATTACCCTACTGGTGCCGGATTATGGCGAGGCATTGCGGTTCTTCGTCGACGGCCTGGGCTGGACCTGCCTTGCGGACGAGGATCAGGGTCGCAAACGCTGGGTCACCGTGGCCCCGGATGCCGAGGGCCCCGCGGTGCTGCTGGCCCGCGCCAGCACGCCTGCGCAGAAGATCACCATCGGAAACCAGACCGGCGGGCGCGTGGGGTTCTTCCTGCAAACCGATAATTTCACCCGCGACGGCGCGAAGATCACCGCGGCGGGCGGGCATCTGCTCGAAGAACCGCGGCATGAACCCTACGGCATGGTCGCCCAATGGCGCGATCCGTGGGGAAACCTGTGGGATCTGATCGAACCGGCCAGCTGATCCGCGCGCGCACGGAGCGCGGGGACCCCGCCCGGACGAAAAAGGGGGGCGCGAAGGCCCCCTTTTGAAGTCCATCGTCTCGACCTGTTAGTTCGGCAACAGGTCCGGGACGATCGTCACGATCCCCGGGAACATCCACAGGATTGCAAGGCCCACCACCTGGATGCCCACAAACGGGATCACGCCGCGATAGATGTGGCCGGTCGTCACCGATTTCGGCGCCACGCCGCGCAGGTAGAACAGCGCAAATCCAAACGGTGGCGTGAGGAAAGAGGTCTGCAGGTTCACGGCGATCATGATCGTCACCCATTTCGGATCCAAGGTGCCGCCATAGATCACCGGCCCCACAATCGGGATCACGATGTAGATGATCTCAAGGAAATCGAGCACGAAGCCCAGGATGAACAGGATCAGCATCACCAGCAGGAACACCACGATCTCATTGTCGAAGGCGCGCAGGAATTGCTGGATGTAATGCTCCCCGCCGAACGAGATCAGCACAAGGTTCAGAAGTTGCGAGCCGATCAGAATGGTGAAGACCATGCTGGTCACCTTCGCCGTCTCCCGCACCACAGGTGACAGGACCGAGCATCGAAACAGCACCCAACAGCCGTAAAGCAGGCCGAAGAAGGCGAAGTGATAGGCAGCCTGGGCGAGGATATAGGCGACCCAATCCTCGAACGGCACCGTTTCCCGCGTAATGCGCAGATCGAAATTCACCCCCAGAAGGATCATGATGACAAGCGCGAAGCTCGACCAGATGATGATTTTCGACCAGCCGTTTTCTTCCTTCAGCTTGCGATAGGCCGCCAGCATGATGGCACCGGCCGCACCCAAAGCCGCTGCGGGCGTCGGGTTGGTTATGCCGCCAAGGATCGAACCCAGCACCGCCACGATCAGAACCAGCGGCGGGAAGACCACCCGGAGAAGCTCGTTCTGCGACAGCCGCCCCATCGCGATCCGCACGCCGTAGAGGGTGATGATCGTCGGGATGGCAAGGATGATGAAGGTCGATCCAGGCCCGGTCAGCGGTGAGATCAGCGCGACATCGGCCATGAAGGCCAGGACGACACCGATCCCCCCCACAATCAGCGGCATCGGATCGGATGACGGCGACACGCCGCGCGCCACGATCAGGATCAGCCCGAGCAGCGTGAAGATCACCGCCACGCCCGAGCCAATGGGCGGAATGTTATCGACCGCCGTGATGCGCGCGTCGACCAGCTCCTCTTCGGTCAATTCCTGCGCGTCGCCCGCGTTGGTGCCGGCCTCGGCCTGCGCCGCGCGCAGCGCCACTGCTTCGTCCCATGCGCTTTGGCCATGCAACTCGATCATCGCAGTCTGGCATTGCTCGGACACGTTGGTGCGCAAGGCCGGGCCGGCTTCGCGTTCGGCATAGTCGGACACGAACACCGTCTGGCTGCCCACCAGCCCCCCGAAGGCGCCAAGCACCACGATGCCGATCAGCGCGACGGGCGCCACAAGGTACCAGGTCAACGCTTCGGAGCGGGTCACAACTTCGCCGCCGCCGCCTTCAATCGTCACGGGCGGCGCCGCCGACGGACGCAAAAGCGCAAAGCCGAAGGCGTATGCGCCGTAGAGGAAGGCCAGGAACAGGCCGGGCAGCAAGGCCGCCTGGAACAGAGTTCCTACGGACAGAACCGCAGGCTCGCCCAGGAAGGTCAGCGCATCGGAACAGCCCGCCAGCTGCGCCCGCGTCTCCTGCCCGGTGGCATAGAGGTCGCCCACCAGCGTGCCGAGCAGAACGATCACAATCGACGGCGGAATGATCTGCCCCAGCGTGCCCGACGCGGCGATGACACCCGTGGCCAGTTCCGGTGAGTAATTGTTGCGCAGCATGGTTGGCAGGGCCAACAGGCCCATAGTGACCACGGTCGCGCCGACGATACCGGTGGAGGCCGCGAGAAATGCGCCCACGATCACAATGGACACGGCCAGACCGCCGGGCAGCGGGCCAAAGACGCGCGCCATCGTGGTCAGCAGATCCTCGGCGATCTTGGAGCGTTCCAGCGTGATGCCCATCATGACGAACATCAGAACCGCCAGCAGGGTTTCGATGCTCTGGCCCGCAATTACACGTTCGTTCATGCGGTTCACGATGAACGACAGGTTGCGATCCATCGCCAATTCCCAGCCGCCGGGGAACAGATGTTCCTCTATGCGCGGTAATTCCGGGTATCGGAAAACGGATATCGCCTCCCGCGACACCCCCTCTGCCACAAGGGCGGAGTATTCAAGCGACGAGGTGTCGATGGCCTGGTGTATGAGAATGCCCGCGGAATCGAGCGCGGCGATGATCGCGAAGGAGATGATGCCCGCGCCGCCGATGGCGAATGCCACCGGAAAGCCGGTCATGATCCCTGCGAAGAGTGTCAGGAAGACGATGATCAACCCGATCTCGACCCCATCCAATCCGAAAATCATAGTATTCCCCTTGCTGCACGCGTCGTCGTGAGGCGGTGGTTTGGATCAGGTCGAGCCTGAGTGAATGGCATGTTCGAGTTCTTCGGCTTCGTCGCCGAGCACATCGCGGTCGACGTATTTCCCGGCGCTGCCCTCACCCTCCAGCCACTCCAGATACGAGCGCCAGAAGAACGCGATGGCCTGCAGGAAGATCATGACGCAGAACGCCACCAGAAGGACCTTGAACAGGAAATAGGCGTTGAAGCCGTTGGGGCTGAACCCGATGGTTTCCACGTTCCAGCGCATGACGCGGGCCTGCATCAGCATCCGGTCCAACTCGCCGGTGGCCGACGGGTTGGGCACAACCAGATGGCGCCACATGAAGAACCAGGCATACATGTATGTCAGCACGATCGCGGGCATCATGAAGAACAGGCTGCCGAACATGTCGATGATACGCTTGGTGCCATGGCTGACGGCGGAATAGACCAGGTCAACACGCACATGGCTGCCCTGCACGAAGGTGTAGCTGGCACAGAGGCACACGACGAGCGCGTTATAGAGCTTCAGCTCTTCGCCCCACCAGCTCAGATCCTGGGTGAAGGCGGTGCCAAGGGGGCCAAGCTGGATCTCCGCCACCCGGAAAATCCGCTGCAGAAAGACGATCATCACCTGTTGCAGGACCATCAGAAGGCCGGCCCAGGCGGCCAGCCGCCCGACGCCATTGGCAAACGCTTCCAGCCCGCGGACGCAGGCCCAGAGGATCTGACGCTTCCAGGCCATGCCGAGCGCGGTGATCACAAGGAAGGTGGTGAAGACGACGAAGAAAAACTCGACCGAGCCACCGTAATAGATGAAGCGCACCAGCGCTTCGCGGTTTTCCCAGAACAGCCATTGGGTCGGGTTCAGGATCGTGGCGATCAGGTTGTACGGCGCTTCGACGAAGTTGCCGACAACGAAGCCGAAAAAGCTGCCGTCCTGAAATTTATCAAGGCACGATATGGTTCCTTCCGCACTTGGCCGGAAGAAGCCTGAACACGCGATCTCGTTTTCCATGGAATTCCCCGCTACCTGTTGCGCCATCGGGGGAAAGCGCAACGCATCGCCTTACTGATCGGCGTCGCCCCCACCGAGTTTGGCCGGGGCGACGCCGCTGTTTTAGAAGACGTCGATCAGCCCGCGTTCACACGGTTCCGCTGGCGCATGTATTCGGCATCGCCGATTTCGAACCAGTTGGCGGATTCTTCGAGCGACGAGAAATAGCTCTCGGCGATCGAGGCGTAGATCGGATCACCCATGTTCTCTTCGCGCACCTCGGCCGCCGCGGCGCCGAAGGCATCCCAGACGTCGTCGGGGAATTCGCGAACCTGAACACCAGCCGCCTGCAGACGGGTCAGAGCGGCGCCGTTTTCGGCCAGCGACAGCGACAGGTTGTCGGAGTAGACAGCGCGGGTTGCGGTATCGACGATGATCTTCTGCTGGTCGGTCAGGGACTCGTAGACTTCGAGATTGAACGACAGCGTCAGCGCCGAGCCGGGCTCGTGGAAGCCGGACGTATAGTAGGTGTTGGTAACTTCCTGGAAGCCCATGCGCTCGTCCGCATAGGGGCCGATCCACTCCGCACCGTCGATCTGGCCGGACGCGAGCGCCTGATAGATCTCACCGCCGGGAATGTTCTGAACCGAAGCGCCGAGGCGGCCGAGAACCTGGCCACCCTGGCCCGGCATCCGGAAGCGAAGGCCCTGCAGGTCGTCAGCCGAGGTGATCTCGGTGTTGTACCAGCCGCCGGGCTGCATCGCCGTGGAGCCGCACATGAACGACTTGAGGTTGAACAGCGATGCCAGCTCGTTGTGGTGATCATGGCCGCCGCGATGGTAATACCAGTTCGCCATTTCCTGACCGGTCATGCCAAACGGCACCGAGGTGAAGAAGGCAAATGCCGGGTGCTGGTTGAGGAAGTAGTAATCAGCCGAGTGATAGAGATCGGCCTGGCCGGACGACACAGCATCGAACACCTCGAAGGCGCCAACCAGCGAACCGGCGGGCATCTTGTTGATGGTCAGCTGGCCATCGGTCATCGCGGTGATGCGATCCGCAGCCATCTGCGCGGCGTCATCGAAAATGGCGAAGCCATCGGGCACCGACGTGACCATGGTCAGCGTGCGGTTGCCCTGGGCATAGGCCGGTGCCGCAAGCGTTGTTGTGGCCGCTGCGGCCCCGCCAACTGCAGACGTGCGCAAGAAAGAACGACGATCCATGAGTATATTTCCCTCCCGTTTGGATCTTCCTCCGGGGCCCCCCTCGGGCCGCGGATGGGTAGAAGTGAGCGCACGTTAGCGAAACGGGGTGGTCTCGAAAACAGGTTTTCTTGTCTGAATGGGTGTTTTTTGTAAAATTTTCTTACCAATATTGACCATTCGCGATTTGCTACATCCTTGAGGTATGGGGTGTTTGCGCTAACACCTGTTCGGGGTTTGGAAATAGTGTCGCAGCCGCCTTGAAGGCCCGAAAAACAGGGCTGAAAGGGCTCACCTCAGCAAAAATCACCCCCGGGTGGGCTGCTCGACGGGCCTGGGCGACTCAGAGGGCGGGCCGTCCATTGATGCATTTCCGCTGCCCGACCCGGAACGTCGTGATACCTCCGACATAGCGGCGGAAAAGATTAGTTGCGCAAAAGCCCGCCCAAACGACATTTTCTTTATGGCGGATCGGTATTCGCTGTTGACGGCCCATAGGGCCATCCATATCGTCCCGCCCACGCGATCACAGGAGGCTCGGGCCAATGTCCGGTATTGTCGTACTCGTAGGAAAAAGGCGCATGGGTCGGTAACGGCATCCATATTGGAAACCATGCGCCCTCGGATCACCCCCGAGGGCTTTTTTGTGTCGCAAGAGAATGAGTGAAGCGCGAAAAGAAGGACAAAGCGCAATGTCAGAGCAAATGACCGGAGCGAAGATGATCGTCGAAGCCCTGAAGGAACAGGGTGTCGACACGGTATTTGGCTATCCCGGCGGCGCCGTCCTTCCGATTTACGATGAGATCTTCCAGCAAAACGCGATCCGGCACATCCTGGTGCGCCATGAACAGGGCGCGGTCCATGCCGCCGAAGGCTATGCGCGCTCCACCGGCAAGCCGGGCGTGGTTCTGGTCACGTCCGGCCCCGGTGCCACCAACGCCGTGACCGGCCTGACCGATGCGCTGATGGACTCGATCCCGATCGTGTGCCTGACGGGCCAGGTGCCAACGTTCATGATCGGCTCGGACGCGTTTCAGGAGGCCGATACGGTCGGCATCACGCGGCCCTGCACCAAGATGAACTGGCTGGTCAAGGAAACCGACGCGCTGGCCGACACGATCCACCAAGCGTTCCACATTGCCACCGAAGGCCGCCCCGGCCCGGTTCTGGTCGATATCCCCAAGGATGTGCAATTCGCCACCGGCGCATACACGACAAAACCCAAGGCGAAGGTCAGCCATTATCAACCCAAGGTGAAGGGCGATATCGAGATCATCACCGCCTTGGTCGAGGCGATGGAAACCGCCGAACGCCCGCTGTTCTATACCGGCGGCGGCGTGATCAATTCCGGCGACAAGGCCAGTGCGCTCCTGCGCGAATTGGTGGAGGCCAGCGGCTTCCCGATCACCTCCACCCTGATGGGTCTGGGCGCCTACCCGGCCTCGGGTGACAAATGGATCGGTATGTTGGGCATGCACGGTACTTACGAGGCCAATCTGGCCATGCATGGCTGCGATCTGATGATCAATATCGGCGCACGCTTCGATGACCGGATCACCGGCCGCATCGCCGATTTCAGCCCCGGATCCCGGAAGGCCCATGTGGATATCGACCCGTCCTCGATCAACAAGGTGATCCATGCCGATTTCCCGATCATCGGCGACGTGGCCCATGTGCTGGAGGATATGCTGAAGGTCTGGAAGGCTCGCGGACGCAAGACCAACAAGGCCGCGGTGCAGACCTGGTGGCAACAGCTGGAGGTCTGGAAAGCGGTCCGCTGCCTGACCTACGCGAATTCCGAAACCACGATCAAACCGCAATACGCGCTGGAGCGGCTGGAGGCCCTGACCAAGGACCACAAGGATCGCTACATCTGCACCGAGGTGGGCCAGCACCAGATGTGGGCCGCGCAATTCCTGGGCTTCGACGCACCGAACCGCTGGATGACGTCCGGCGGCCTGGGGACAATGGGCTATGGCTTTCCGGCCTCGGTTGGCGTGCAGGTCGCCCATCCCGACGCGCTGGTGATCAACGTGGCCGGTGAGGCCTCCTGGCTGATGAACATGCAGGAAATGGGCACTGCGGTGCAGTATCGCCTGCCGGTGAAGCAATTCATCCTCAACAACGAGCGTCTGGGCATGGTCCGCCAATGGCAGGAATTGCTGCATGGCGAGCGCTATTCCGAGAGCTGGTCCGAAGCCCTGCCCGATTTCGTGAAGCTGGCCGAGGCGTTCGGCGCTAAGGGCATCCTCTGTTCCGATCCCAAGGATCTGGACGATGCGATCATGGAGATGCTGAATTACGACGGCCCAGTGATTTTCGATTGCGTCGTTGAGAAGCACGAGAACTGCTTCCCGATGATCCCGTCCGGCAAGGCGCACAACGAGATGTTGCTGGGTGAAGCCGAGACGCAGGGCGTCATCGATGCGGGCGGCGGTGTGCTGGTGTGACAGCGTTTTGGGCGACGGCTGGCGATATTGCGACAGCAATTGGCGTGCCCGTCGCCCTGATCGCTTTGCTGATCCACTTCCGAGATCATCGACGCGCCAAACGCATCGCCTATGGCGATTTTCTACTCCGCATCGAAGAGGCGTCGTTTCATCATGACGAGATCTACCTCACGATGCGGACGGGAGATTGGAGTGATAACGGTGACGGACCGCAGACCGAAGCGGAATGGATCGCGGTCGAAAACTACATGGGGTTCTTCGAGCATTGCGAATTTCTGATCCAGAACGGCACGTTGGAGGAGAGCGCGTTTATAGAGCTATTTGCCTATCGAATGGAATTCATTGCGGAGAACGCCGTCATCACAAACGAATCTCTCTCCGGGCCATCGCGCCAAAACTGGACCCTCTTCATTCGATGCGCGGCGCGCTGCGGGTACGAACTGTGATACGCGTCGCCGCGCTTGGTCTGGTTGTGCTGGGGGCCGCCCCTGCCAACGCCCAAACCGGCGTCAATGCGCTGTTCGATCTGCTCTGCGGGCGGACAGTCCATTTCTACGACCTCAGCGGCAACCAGATCGAATACACCGCCGGGGACGGCACCGCGTATCTGTGGTTCCATGATCTGCCGGGCGTGATCGTGGGCACCTGGGGCGTCTATTCCAATCAAGAGGTGCAGGACCGTCTGCCGGGCGGGTCCGACGACACCGGCCGCGATGGTGGGCTTGACGGTCGGGACATCTTGGAAGGTCCGTCCTTCGGCGCACAGGTCTGCTACGAATATGGGCCGGGCGCGTTCGGGCCGCTGGATCCGGGTGGGTTCCATTGCTTTTCGGAGGCGGAGTTGTTCGAGACCGTCGTCGCAGGTGGCGTCTTTGCGGGCGACCGCTATAGCCTGCGCGACGGGGAGCCGCCCTTTATCCTGCCCGAACACCCGTTCCAGACCCTCGAGAGCTTCGAGGCCGATTTCCCCGAGCTTCCGCCGGAACCCGCCTGCGGCGTGCCGATCTCATGATCCGGTTGGCTCTGGTCCTTCTTCTGACCGCCCTGCCCGCAGCCGCGCAGGATTTTCGGGGGTTGCGCCCGGGGATGGATGCCGCGGCGCTAGGGCCCCTAGGTGAGCCGATGGCCATTGATCATATCGAGGACGCGACGCTGGCGACCTATCCTTTGCCGTTCGAGCAATATCTTGAAGTCCTCTATGAGCAGTCCGGCACCATCGCATGGCTTCACACCTCCGCGCCCGCGGGCGCACCGGACGCGCCACCCAATGACGGGCTGCGCATCGGCGAGATGGCACTGGATGATGTGTTCCAGCACCTCATGGAAGATGTATCCCCCACCGTGACGCCGCCGCTGCTCTCCTTCGCCGGGGATGGCGGCGTAGTGCAATTGGTCTATTCCGATGGTGCGGACCCGGACGTTCTGGTGATTTTGACCTTTCTCCCGTCCCACGACGCCGACATATCCGACCGCCAGAACCCGGCAAACGATCCAACGCTGCACTCGGTCAGTCTCACGACGCGATCCTTCTTGGATGCTCCGGTTAACCTCGTCGGCCCGACGGACATCCCCAGCGGGGACCCGAGGCCGTTTCCGTTGCCCCTTGACGAAGCCTTCCCCTCGCTCATCCCCTGACCCCTTGCCTTTTGGACCGCGCAGCGGCAAACCCGCCGCGACAAGGAGACCCGCCCATGGCCCTCAACATCGAACAAGGCTCCACCAGCCATTCCGCCTATGATCTGCGCTCGCATCTCTCCGATGCCATCGAGACCCATACATTGGCGATCCTGGTCGAAAACGAACCGGGCGTCCTCGCCCGGGTGATCGGCCTCTTTTCAGGGCGCGGCTACAATATCGAAAGCCTGACCGTCGCCGAGGTTGACCATGGCGGCCACCGCAGCCGCATCACGATCGTAACCTCCGGCACACCGCAGATCATCAACCAGATCAAGATGCAGCTTGAACGCATGGTGCCGGTCCACGAGGTTGCCGATCTGACCGTCGAAGGCCCGTTCATCAGCCGCGAATTGTCGCTGATCAAGGTGATCGCCAAGGGCGAACACCGGGTGGAAGCGCTCCGCATTGCCGAGATCTTCCGCGCCAATGTGGTGGATTCCACGCTGGAAAGCTTCGTGTTCGAAATCACCGGCACGCCCGACAAGATCGATGCGTTTTGCGAATTGATGCGCCCCCTGGGCGAAGTGCGGCTGGCGCGGACCGGAGTGGCGGCCATCGCGCGCGGCACCTGAAATGCGCCTGATCCAAGCGGCGGTGGTGAGCCTGGCGCTCGCCGCGCCGCTCAGTGCACAGTCCCTGCGTGGGGTGGACCTGGGTGAGCCCATCCCCGACGGGCTTCCCGAACCTCGCGCCACGCAAACCATCCCCCCGGTCGCCTACACGGTCTGGGATTTTGACGATGGATTGGCGATGTCGGCCACCGCGGATGCGGCGACGGGCGACGTTCTGTATCTGGAATTGTGGCGTGATCCGCCGGAGGGATCTGTCGCCTCCCCTATCCCGGGCCTGACCTACGGCACCAGCACACGGGCGGATATCGAGGCGCTCTTCGGGTCCGAGGGGATCGTGTTTGAAAACCGGGGGCGGGTCGCCGCCCTGCCGGAGATCGGCCTTGCCATCTACTACCTCGCCTACGAAATCGAAGACAGCGACACGGTGATCTCCTTCGTCGCCATCCAGCCGCTCACCGACGCGTCGGACGACACGGCAGATGACGCGGTGCTCGACAGCGTGATCATCGCCGATGGCGCGTATCTCGATCAGATCTGGGGACAGAACCGGGGCCGTTTGCCGGGCTATGCGCCCGTACCGGATCCCTTCATCACCGCCCCGTAGAGGGTGATGCCGTGGAAGACGCGGGGGTCGTCTGCCCCACCCCCGCGCCTCACCTCAAGCCGTCCCGGGGCGGGACGGCTTGAAGCAACGCGGTGGCTTAGCCGGCGGGAATAAGGCCGGCTTCTTCCGCCGCGCCGATTTCGTCAGCACTCAGAAGTCCGTCCGCGTCAGCGTCCAGCGCCTGATATTCCTCTTCCGTCAGGGCCGGCATCAGGGTGAGCAGCTCTGCGAAGCTGACCATTCCGTCGCCGTCGGTGTCGACGCTTTCGGCCTGCCCCATGGCAAGGCTTGCGCCAGTCACGAGGAGCGCACAGGACGCTGCAAGAGTGATGGCGCCGAGGCGCAGATTGTTGAATTCGGATCGCATGGGAGAATTCCCTCCATAAAGGTTTGCGTGTCAGGCAACCGGACCGGGATTGGCCGCGGTGCCTATAGGGGAAGAGGGGGTCAGGGGGGTGTTTCGTCCCTCCGACGTGGTCGGGCCCCCACAATCGGCGACACTCTGCCCAACGGGCCATCCGCGCGGTGCGACGTCCCGCCGAAGGGCCCGAGGGTCGGCAATAGATTGCCCGCAACCGGCGACCTTGGGCTGAGTGCCGCGGCCCGCCGCGCCGCGCCCTTGCCCGCGGCCGCCCCGCAAGCGCAGCGTCAGGGGCACTGACGGACCCTGCCCCTTCTTTCCCCGTGCCCCGAGGATGTCTGACCATGCCCCGCCCCATCCCGTTCCCGCCGACGCCGCCCCAGCCCGCCACGCCCCTGCCCCAGACCCGCATCTTCGGCGCCCTATTGTCGGATCTCCGGCGCTCCGCCCGGCGGCTGACGCGGGACAGCGCGGATGCCGATGATCTTGTACAGGAAACGTTGCTGCGGGTGTGGTCGCGCATGGCGATGGCCGCGACCGGCACAAGCGACGCCGCACCCATCGAAGATCTGCGCGCCTATGCCTTCGCCACTTTGCGCCACCGGGCCTTTGCGCGGTTTTCCATCGCCACCCCGTCCGAGACCGAGCCCGAGGACATCGCCGCCCCCCGTGGCTCCGACGCGGCCGCGCGCCTGGGCTGCGCCGAGGCTTTGGCCGCCCTGGCCGATCTGCCCGAGGACCAACAGGTGCTCTTGAAGCTGCGGGCGGTGGACGGGCTCAGCTATGCCGATATCGCGCAGCATACCGGCCTACCGCTTGGCACTGTCACCTCGCGGCTCGCGCGCGGCCGGGCCGCGTTGCGCACCGCGCTGGATCTGCCGCCCGGCGCGCCGGTGACCGACCTTCTGGGCGGCGTCTAACGGCACCCATGTCTTCCGCAGACCGAGTTTTGTCGCGAACCGGCAAGACCGGGCGGGCCCATGGCTCCCACGCTGGGATCAGACCCGTTGCTGAAGGAGCCCGGCCCGATGCCCGACGATCTCACGCATGCCCTTGCCGATGTGATGGCCCCGATCGACCGGGCCCACGGCCTGCCCAATGCCCACTACACCGACCCCGCCACCATCGCGGCGGAAAACCATGCGGTGCTGGAAACAACCTGGGCCGCGCTGGCCGTTGGCGCCGATGTGCCGGAACCGGGCGATGCCAAACCGATGGAGTTTCTCGGCCAGCCGCTTCTGCTCCTGCGCGACGATGACGGCGCGGTGCGGGTGTTTTTCAACATCTGCCGCCATCGCGGCATGATCCTCGTTTCCGAGCCGCGCAAGATCGAAGGGGCGATCCGATGCCCCTATCATTCCTGGTGCTATTCCAAATCGGGGCGACTGGTCGCCACGCCCCATGTGGGCGGCCCGGGGCAAAACACCCATGACGGTATCGACCGCAAGACGCTGGGGCTGGCCGAAGTGCGCAGCCATATCTGGCGCGATATCGTCTTCATCAACCTATCAGGCGATGCGCCGGCCTTCGAAGAGGTGCATGCCGAACTGCTGAAACGATGGGCCGAGTTCGACAAACCGCTCTATCACGGGGGGCCGGACAGCACGTTCATGCTGGAGGTCGACACCAACTGGAAGCTCGCGGTGGAGAATTACTGCGAAAGCTATCACCTGCCCTGGGTCCATCCGGGCCTGAACAGTTATTCGCGGCTGGAAGATCACTACCATATCGAAGCCCCGGGCCAATTCTCGGGGCAAGGCACCTATGTCTATCGTCAACTCACGGGCGACGACGGGGCGATGTTCCCGGATTTCGAGGGGTTGAGCGACCATTGGAACACCGGGGCGGAATACATCTCGCTTTTCCCCAACGTGCTTCTGGGTGTACACCGGGACCATGCCTACGCGATCATTCTGGAGCCCGTGGCCCATAACAAAACCCGCGAACATGTGCATATCTACTACCCTACTCCCGACACGTCGGAGGCGCTCCGGGCCAAGAACGCCACGCTCTGGGAAGGGGTGTTCGTGGAGGATGTCTTCGTGGTCGAAGGCATGCAGCGCGGGCGCGCGGCATCGGGCTTTGACGGCGGGCGGTTTTCGCCGGCGATGGATGGGCCGACGCATCTGTTCCACGCCTGGGTCGCCGGGCGGATCGAGGCCGTCTCGGCATAAGCGGGCCCGATGGATGATGCCGCCATGCAAGCCGCCATTGATGAAGCGGAGCGCACCGGCGATTGGGCGGATGTGATCTCGTCGTATATCGGCGCGGCGCGCGAGGGCAGCTCCGGCGAAGCCTTCTACCTGACCCACGCCTATGTCCACGCGTTGGAGGCCAATGATCCCCGCGCGCCCGATCTGAAGACCCGGCTGATCGCCCTCGGGGCGGAGAGAAGCTAGCCCCGGATCGCCCCACCGGCACGAAACAGCCGCACGGAGGCCAGCAGGAGCCAGCTGAGCAGAAGCGGCCAGACGACAGGGCGGTAATTCATCGGAAAACATCCGCGCGACGGGGCAAAGCGGACCGCATCGCGCAGCACATCGTCCCAACTGTCATTGCGTGCGCCCGGGATCATCGCAACGCTGGCCCCATCCCCTTGTACAAACGCGATGACACCCCGCGCGGTCATATGGGTCAGGATCAGATCCACCCCCTCGGCCTCCGCACCCTGGCTTTGTAGCAGGTCCGCGGCCGTGAGGCACAGATTGTTGCTGGAGAACGTTGTCACACCGTCAGATTCCATCGCTTCGGTATAGACGGCATAGGGGCGGCCGCCATCGGGGCCAGCATAGGGCGCGCAGGCCGCACCGGCGCAAGGCGTGACAACCACCGGCTCGAAATCCAGACTGCGCAGCCGGTCCGCGATCCAATACAGCATGACCCCCGCAAGGCAGCAGAAGATCACACCTTCCAGCAGCCGCATGGCGGCATCAAGGCGCGGACGGTCAGGTAGATCTGGATCGGAGCCCTCAGCTTGAGGTGCCAAGGATCACGCGCACGTAATGCTGGGTCTCGTCGAAGGGCGGCACGCCGTCATGGCGCTCCACCGCCTCCGGGCCCGCATTGTAGGCCGCCAGCGCAAGGCGCCAGGTGCCGAAGCGGCGATATTGCTGCGCCAGATAGCGCGCCCCGCCATCGAGATTGGCCACGGGATCTTGCGGATCGACGCCCAGAAGCGTCGCCGTATCGGGCATCAACTGCGCCAGACCAATGGCGCCTGCATGGCTGATCGCCTCGGTATTCCACCCCGATTCCTGCTGCACCAGGCGCAGGAACAGATCCTCCGGCACGCCGTGCCGGCGCGCGGCGGATTGTGCGACCGCCAGGAACGGGCCATCGTATCCGCCCTCGTAATCCGGCACGCCGCGTGTCACCTCGCTTTCGGGGCGCAGGCGCGAGGAGAACTCGTATTGCGTGGCCGCCCGGCCATCGAGCACACCCATCGCCCGGTCAAGCCGGTCGAGGCCGCTCTGGGCCGAGGCAGGAGACATCAGGAAAGCGCCGCAAATGGCGGCTGGCAGCAGACGAAAACAGCGCACGGCATCCTCGGAGCCTGTGGATAATCAAGATGTTTTAGCGCGGTTGGCCGGTTTGTTCCAGTTTTCATCGCCGCGCGGCGCATTCGCGCGCCGGATAAGGCTTTTATTAACCCTGTTGGGATGGTCTAACCGGGCAAACGCGCGGAGCGCCGGGGAATCGGAACCGCGCCCTGAGACAAGATGGGGGAAGAGCGATGGCAGGGTCCGTCAACAAGGTGATCATCATCGGAAATCTGGGTCGCGACCCGGAAGTGCGCAGTTTCCAGAACGGCGGCAAAGTGTGCAACCTGCGCATCGCCACGTCCGAGACGTGGAAAGACAAGAACACCGGCGAGCGGCGCGAGCGCACCGAGTGGCACTCGGTCGCGATCTTTCAGGAAGGCCTCGTGCGGATCGCCGAGCAATACCTGCGCAAAGGCTCCAAGGTGTATATCGAGGGCAAGCTTCAGACCCGCAAATGGCAAGATCAAAGCGGCCAGGACCGCTATACCACAGAGATCGTATTGCAGGGCTTTGATGGCGTGATGACCATGCTGGACGGTCGCGATGGCGGCGGCGGTGGCGGCGGCTACGGTGGTGGCAGCAGCGGCGGCGGTGGCTATGACGACCGCGGTGCGATGGGCGGCCCGGCCGATGATCGCGGCGGCTTTGGCGGCGGCAGCGGCGGTGGCGGCGGTGGCTCAGATCTCGACGATGAAATCCCGTTCTGAGGCCACGCCCGGGGCGCGCCACCGCGGGTAACCGCCTCGGCGGCTGTCGGCGCGCTGGCGGGGGCGTTTGTAGTAGATGAAGGGATGCGAGCGGGATCCCGCCCGCGCCCGATGCCAGGGGGGCCGTCATGCAGCCGACCAATCCGAATTTTGTCGCAACCTTCCCGCCACCGGTCATGGTGGCCCGGCGCTGGATTGACGGCAAGGTGTTCGGGGCGGATCGCCCCCTTTTGAACCTGAGCCAGGCGGCACCGGTCGATCCGCCGCCCGAGCCGCTGATGCAGGCCATGGCCGATGCGATCCTGAGCGATCCGACGGCGCATCTGTACGGTCCGGTTCTGGGCCGCGAGGATTTGCGCAGCGAACTGGCCACGCAATGGTCGGTCGAATATGGCGGCGTGGTGCGCCCGGCGCAGGTGGCGATCACGGCTGGCTGCAACCAGGCCTTCACCTCCGTGATGTCAACGCTGGCGGCGGCCGGCGATGAAGTGATCCTGCCCCTACCCTTCTATTTCAACCATCAGATGTGGCTCGATATGCAAGGCGTGCGGGCGGCGTATCTGCCAACGGGTGATGACCTGATGCCCGATCCGGAGCGGGCGGCGGGCCTGATCACCGACCGCACGCGCGCCATTGTCCTTGTCTCGCCGAACAACCCGGCAGGCGTGGAATACCCGCCCGCCCTCCTGCGCGCCTTCTACGATCTGGCACGCGCCCATGGCCTGGCGCTGATCGTCGATGAAACCTATCGCGATTTCCATTCGTCGGAGGCCGCGCCCCATGATCTCTTCACCGATCCGGATTGGGACGAGACCTTCATCCACCTCTATTCCTTCTCCAAGGCCTACCGACTGACCGGGCACCGGGTGGGCGCGATCATGGCAAGTGCGGCGCGATTGGCGGAGGTGGAGAAATTCCTCGACACGGTCGCGATCTGCCCGCCGCAGGTGGGCCAGATCGGCGCGCTGTGGGGCATGCGGAACCTGGGGCAGTGGCTGGCCGGCGAACGGCTGGAAATCCTCGCGCGGCGCGATGCGATCGTGCAGGGCTTCGGGCGGCTGCCCGAGTGGCAGGTGCTGGGATGTGGCGCCTATTTTGCCTATGTCCGCCACCCGTTTGACGCACCCTCCGATCAGGTGGCCAGGGATCTGGTGGATCAGGCGCATCTGCTGGTTCTGCCCGGCACCATGTTTGGCCCCCTGAAGGCCCGGGGCGGAACCGGCCAGGCCGAGACCACCTTGCGCATCGCATTTGCCAATGCCGACCGCGCCGGCCTTGACGATCTTGTAACACGGCTGGTGGACCTGCCCGGATAGACCCGCATCCCCTTGCCCCCGCTGGGGCGATTGCGTATCGGTTCCTGCAAGAAATTTCACGCGCAAGGGGCGACCGGATCAATGGCCAGAGCAGCGGCAAAGAAAGCCTCCAACGTCTTCGTGTGGATCCTGATGGGCCTGTTGTTCATCGCCCTCGCGGGCTTTGGCATCGGATCGTTCAGCGGCGGCGCCAGCCAGGTGGGCGCCGTGGGTGATGTGGAGATCACGGCCGAGGATTATTTCCGCGCGCTCAACAACGAGATCACGGCCCAGATCGCCCAGACCGGGGAGCCGGTGAATTTCGCCAGCCTGCGCGCGCGCGGCATCGACCAGCAGGTGCTGGCCGGGCTGGTGGCCCGCGCGGCGCTCTCCAACGAGGCGGCGCAGATGGGGATTTCCGTGGGCGACGAGGAGGTCGCGCGCCAGATCCAGCAGATCAGCGCGTTTCAGGGCACCGCGGGCGTGTTCGACCGCGAGACCTATGAATTTGTCTTGCAGCAGCAGGGCGCATCGCCCCGTGAGTTCGAGGCCGATACCCGCGAGGATGTCAGCCGCGCGATCCTGCAAAGCGCCGTGATCGGGGGGCTGTCGGCACCCGACGCCTTTGCCGAGGCCATCGTGGCCTATCAGGGCGAGACCCGCGATTTCACCCGCCTGACGGTGACGCGCAATGAACTGACCGAGCCGCTGCCGGAGCCCACCGACGACGACCTGGCCGCCTATTACGAGGACAACCCACAGCGCTTCACCCGCCCCGAGGCCCGCGCAATCACCTATGCGTGGATCATACCGGCGCAGATCATGGACGGCGTCGATGTGGATGAGGACGCCTTGCGCGACCTCTACAACGATCGCGCAAGCCTCTACATCCAGCCCGAGCGGCGGCTTCTGGAACGGCTTGTTTTCGGCACCGAGGAAGACGCGCAGGCCGCCTATGATGCGATCGCCGCGGGCGAGACGGATTTCGACACGCTGGTGGAAGACCGCGACCTGACGTTGGACGATGTCGATCTGGGCGAAGTCTCCCGCACCGATCTGGGCGCGGAGGCCGCAGAGGCCATCTTCGCCGATGATGAAAGCGAGATCATCGGCCCGGTGCAGAGCAATCTTGGCCCCGCGCTCTTCCGGGTCAACGCGGTGCTGCAAGCGTCAGAAGTATCGTTCGATGACGCCCGCGGCGAGCTGCGCGAGGAACTGGCCGATGAGGCCGCGCGTCGCGCCATCGACGACATGCGCGAAGCGATGGACGACATGCTGGCCGAGGGGCTGACGCTCGAAGAACTGGCGGACCAGACCGAGATGGAATTGGGTACAATCGAGTATACCGTCACATCCGAAGACGGGATCGCGGGCTATGACGCGTTCCGCGATGCGGCCGAAGCCGTTGAGGAACGCGATTTCCCCGAGCTTATGGAGCTGAGCGACGGCGGCCTGTTCGCGCTGCGCCTCGATGAGATCATCCCCCCGACCCTGCCGCCGCTCGCGGGTGTCGAAGACGAAGTCACCGAGGCGTGGGAGCAGTCGGCCCTGCGTGATGCCGTGGCCGCCCGCGCGCAGGAGCTTGTGGGCCAACTGGCGCAAGGTGCCACATTGGAAGATCTGGGCGACACCGCGGAAGAACGCCTGATCCGCCGTCAGGATCTGCTCCCCGATCTGCCGCCCACTACGGCCCCGCAGGTGTTTCAACTGGCCTCCGAGGGCGACGTGGTGATGATCCCCGGCGCGCAGGCCGCCCATATCGTGCGCCTCGATGCGATCAACGCCGCCGCGCGCGACGCGCCCGATACATCGATCCTGCTCACCATTCTGGAACAGACGATCACCCAAAGCATGGCGACGGATATCTTCGAGGCCTACGGACAGGCGGCGCAGGCCGATGCCGGGATTTCCACCAATTCCGGCGTAATCAACTCCGTGCACGCCGCATTCCCGTGATGGCCCGGTAATGGCGCAGCTCAGCGATTTCGAACGCTTCGCCGCCGCGTGGGAGCGGGGTGAAAACCAACTGGTCCATGCCCGGCTGGCCGCCGATCTCGATACGCCCGTATCCGTGATGCTGAAGCTGACCGATGCCGGGCGCGACGCGTTCATCCTTGAATCCGTGACCGGCGGCGAGGTGCGCGGGCGCTATTCCATCATCGGCATGAAACCCGATCTGATCTGGGATTGCCGCGGCGAAGACGCCCGGATCAACCGGTCGGCCCGCTATGATCGCGAGGCGTTCGAGCCCTGCGGGGAAGCTCCGCTAAAGGCCTTGCGCGCGCTTCTGGCCGAAAGCGCCATCGACATGCCCGATGATCTGCCCGCCGCGGCGGCCGGGCTGTTCGGCTATCTCGGCTATGACATGATCCGGCTGGTGGAACACCTCCCGGATGTGAACCCGGATCCGCTCGGCCTGCCCGATGCGGTGCTGATCCGGCCCTCGGTCATCGCCGTTCTGGACGGGGTGAAGGGGGAGGTCACGATCGTTTCCCCGGCCTGGCAATCCAGCGGCCTGTCAGCCCGCGCGGCCTATGCCCAGGCGGCGGAACGCGTGAGCGACGCGTTGCGCGATCTGGAGCGCTCGCCTGCCGTGGCCGCCCGCGAAATGGGCGACGCACAGCCCCTGGGGGAGCCTGTCTCGAACTTCAGCCACCAAGGCTATCTCGACGCGGTCGAGCAGGCCAAAGACTATATCCGCGCGGGTGATATCTTTCAGGTTGTGCCATCACAGCGCTGGACCGTCGACTTCCCCGAACCGCCCTTCGCGCTCTACCGCGCGCTGCGCCGTACCAACCCCTCGCCCTTCATGTTCTATTTTAATTTCGGCGGCTTCCAGGTGATCGGTGCGTCACCCGAAATCCTCGTGCGGGTCTTTGACGATGAGGTCACGATCCGGCCGATCGCAGGCACCCGGCCCCGCGGCGTGACGCCGGAAGAGGACCGCGCGCTGGAGGCCGATCTGCTGGCCGATCAGAAGGAACTGGCCGAGCATCTGATGCTCCTCGATCTGGGCCGGAACGATACGGGCAAGGTGTCGAAAATCGGCACCGTGCGCCCGACCGAAGAATTCATTGTGGAGCGCTACTCCCACGTCATGCACATCGTCTCCAACGTCGTGGGTGAGTTGGGTGAGGATCACGACGCGCTCTCGGCGCTTCTGGCGGGCCTGCCCGCGGGTACGGTTTCCGGCGCGCCCAAGGTGCGCGCGATGGAGATCATTGATGAGCTGGAGCCCGAAAAGCGCGGCGTCTATGGCGGCGGTGTCGGCTATTTCAGCGCCGGGGGCGACATGGATATGTGTATCGCGCTCCGCACTGCCGTGGTGCAGGACGGCAAACTCTACATCCAGGCCGGGGGTGGTGTCGTCTATGACAGCGACCCGGAGGCCGAATTTCAGGAAACCGTCAACAAGTCCCGTGCAATCCGCAAAGCGGCCGAAGACGCCAGCCTCTTCTCCCGCGGCAACAGCTAGGCACCCCGCCCGGCCATTCCGGGCCAGACCCGCCCATCTTTGTTCCCCGAAAATGCACCTTCCGGAGCGCCGCTGCGTCCCTCGCACGGTCAGCGGCACGCGCGGATCACCGCTGCAAAATCCGCGCCGCAATCCCTAAAAAAAACCGCTAACAATACCGGGTTTCCCGAGCGATATCAGCCCCATAACCCGGCTTATCAACCTTGATAAGCCAGCGCTCACTCCCCCGAGGCCCGCAACAGCGTGGCAGACAGCGGCGCAATCGCCACCGCTTCGGACCGGTCCCCCAAAGCCCAGGAAAACACCGCCGTGATCGTGTCGGGGCGCGTATGGCCCGCCACGATCACCGTCCCCTCCTGCGTCGCGGTGAATTCGGCCCGCGCCAGGAAGCGCGTGATCATCGTGGCGCGCTGATCCTGATCGTCGAGCAACCGGAACAGCGTCGCACCGGGCACGCCGCTGCGGCTGGCGCTTTGTTCGGCGGCGTTCAGGCCCTGCGGAAAGGCAAGAAGCCCGTGGCCGGTTTCCGCCAGCGCGGCGACGGTGGCGTCAAGGATCGGCCGGTCGCCCTGAATGCGGCCATCGGGGCTGTCGAGCAGGGCCACGGCCTCCGGCAGGGTGCCGCGCGCCGAGGTCAGCGCAACTTCCAGATCCGAGGGCGTGGCACCTTCGGGAACCATGGAGCCCAGGATCACAACCTCGAACCCGGCCTCCCGGTAGGCCGCGGCGCGGGCTTCGGCATCGGGGTGCAGGGGATCGATGGCGAAGGCCACCGGGATACTGAACCGCAGAAGCGTGGATTGGTCGATCCGGCTATCGGGCTCGTCAATCAGGACGATCGCCATCAGGGGACGGTCTTCGGCTGCGTCGAACGGAGACGCGAACGCGGTGATCGCGCGGCCGGAGGCGTCGGGGTCCGCATCGCGATCCGCAGACGTATCCGGCGTGGCGTCGTCGGGCAGCACCGGGTTGGGGTCCGGCGTCGGTGTGGGCGCGATGACCACCTGCGGCAGGGAGGAGCTTTGCGGAAACAGCGGCGTGGAGAGCGTTGCGGTATCGACGGACGGCATCACGGTTTCAGACGAAGGTGCCGCGCTGATCGTCGGAAATGCGGGCGCGGCGGGCGTTTCCGGCTCCGGTGCTTCGACCGCTTCGGCCACGGCTTCGTCCGGCGTTTCGGCACCCGCTGGCGCCTCCGGTGTTGCGGGGGCAGCGGGGGCAGCCTCCTCAGCCACAGTGGGCGCGGTCTCGGCCTCAGGTTCCGTGGCTGCCACCTCCGGTTCAGCCTCGGCCTCCTCCCGCACCTCCGGATCGGCCTCAACTTCCGGTTCCGGTACCACGTCCGGCCCCGGCTCAGGCACGATTTGCGGCAAACGCGCCGTGGTGATGGTCGGGGTCTCGGATGTATCCGGCTCGCTGAGGGCCACCGGCCCGTCCCCCACATTGGGCCGGGCGCTGGTGGCCGGGCGGTCGGGCGATGCGCTTGTCCCGGTCTGGGTGGACAGCGAAGCTGGCGCGTCCACCCCCACATCGGGCTGCGCTGCCGGGGCCGTGTCAAACCGCGGAGCCGTGCTTTCGATGGCGATCAGCGGGGCCGCAGGCACGAAGGCGCTCGGGGCCGCATCGGCGGCGGGAATGGCCGCCTCGGGCTCCGGCGGGGGACGGTTGAATTCGCTTCCGGACGGCAGTGGCACCTCGGTGGACGGGGTGCTGCGGTCTTCGGCCGGTTCTGCCTCGGGCTCGGGCTCGGGCGCATCCGATCCGGCGGGTGCGTCGGCCACGTCTGGCCCGTCTGCCGCTTCGGCGTCGTCCGCCACATCAGCGGTGTCCGGCTCTCCATCGCCTGCTTCCGCCGCCTCCGGTGCAGCGTCGCCCGCATCGGCAGCCACCTCAACCGGCGTGTCGTCCCCCCTGGGCGGCAATGGCGTACTTAACGACACCGCCGCCAGGCCGACGATCGCAACCACACAGCCCCAGAAAATTCCGCCACCTAGCCCACCCATGGCCTATGCTCCTGTCTGCTCGCCCCCGAGGTAGATCCCCGGGTGATCAATCGCGCCGACGGTGCGGCCATTGCTTGACCCCCGGGCGCGGCTTTGAAACATGTATAGCGCGGGCGCGCGGCGCCTTCACCCCTTTTCGCTTGAGGTCGCCCGGATGCTGTTGCTTATCGATAATTATGACAGTTTCACCTACAACCTGGTCCATTACCTGGGGGAGCTCGGGGCCGATATCCGCGTGGTGCGCAACGATCAGATCTCGGTGCAGGACGCCATGGCCAGCGGGGCCACCGGCATCGTGCTCAGCCCCGGCCCCGGCTACCCGGAGCAGGCGGGGATCTGCCTGCCACTGACCAGGGCGGCCGCGGGCGCGGGCCTGCCGCTTCTGGGTGTGTGCCTGGGCCATCAGACGATTGGCGCGGCCTTTGGTGGCACCGTCGCGCAGCATTCCGAGATTGTGCATGGCAAGCTCGGCCAGATCCGTCACGCGGGCACAGGCGTGTTTGCGGGCCTCCCCTCCCCGCTGGCTGCAACGCGGTACCATTCGCTGGTGGTGGAGCGCGACAGCCTGCCAGCGGAACTGGAGGTGACGGCGGCGCTGGAGGACGGCACGATCATGGGCCTGCGCCACCGGGACCTGCCCATCGAAGGCGTACAATTCCATCCCGAAAGCATCCGGTCGGAACACGGCCACGCGATGCTGAAGAATTTCCTGAAGACGACCGATATGAAAGAACCCGCATGACCACGACCAAAAGCGACCCCAAAGGGATCGACGCGCTGAAGCCCATCATTTTCGCCGCGTCCGAAGGGCCGCTTTCCCGGGCGCAGGCGGAGGAGGCGTTCCGCCACCTGTTCGACGGCACCGCCTCATCGGCGCAGATGGGCGGGCTGATCATGGCGATGCGCGCGCGCGGCGAATCCGTGGCCGAATATGCCGCCGCCGCCCAGGTGATGCGCGAGAAATGCGTGGCCGTGACGGCGCCCGACGGCGCGATGGACATCGTCGGCACCGGCGGCGACGGCATGGGCACGCTCAACATTTCCACCGCCGCGGCCTTTGTCGTGGCGGGTGCAGGCGTGCCCGTGGCCAAGCATGGCAACCGCAACCTCAGCTCCAAATCCGGCGCGGCGGATGTGCTGACGCAGATGGGCATCAACGTCATGGTCGGCCCGGACGTGGTGGAGGCATCGCTGAAGGAGGCCAATATCGGCTTCATGATGGCGCCCATGCACCATCCGGCGGTCAAACACGTCATGCCCGTCCGGCAGGAACTGGGGTGCAAGACGATCTTCAATATCCTCGGGCCGCTCACCAACCCCGCAGGCGCCAAACGGCAGCTGACCGGCGCCTTCGCGATCGACCTGATCTACCCGATGGCCGAGACGCTCAAGGAATTGGGGTCCGAGGCCGCGTGGCTGGTCCATGGCTCCGACGGCACCGACGAGATCTCGATCGCAGGGCCGACCTCCGTGGTGGAGTTGAAGGACGGAAAGCTGCGCGGGCGTGAGGTGCACCCCGAAGATGCGGGCCTGCCGGTGCATCCCTTCCGTGATATCCTCGGCGGCACGCCGGAGGAGAATGCAAACGCTTTCCGCGCCGTTCTGGCCGGCGAAAAGGGCGCTTACCGCGACGCGGTCCTGATGAACGCCGCCGCCGCGCTGATCGTGGCGGCCCGCGTGTCTGACCTGCGTGACGGGGTGGAGATTGCGGCGGATGCCATCGACAGCGGCAAGGCGAAGGCAGCCGTGGACGCGGTAGCGCGGGTGACCTCGGCAGGTGTATGACGGGATCGCCGCGCGGGGCGCGTCGACCGAAGCGGGGGGCCAGCCCCCCGCACCCCCCGGAGTTTTTTGCCAAGATGAAGGCGCAGACCGCGCAGCGGGCCCGGCCGGGCGGGATGATCTTGGCGGGCCGGACCCGATCGCGTAAGGGAGGGACATGAGCACGATACTCGAAAAGATCAAAGCCTATAAGCTGGACGAAGTGGCCGCCGCAAAGGCCGCACGCCCCCTGGCGCAGGTTGAGGATGCGGCCCGTGCCGCGCCGCCCCTCCGCGGCTTTGCCGATGCGCTGCGCGCCGCGCAGGATACCGGCTATGGCCTGATCGCAGAGATCAAGAAGGCCAGCCCCTCCAAGGGCCTGATCCGCGCCGATTTCGATCCGCCCGCGCTGGCGAAAGCCTATGAGGACGGTGGCGCGACCTGCCTCTCGGTCCTTACCGATACGCCGTCCTTTCAAGGCGCGCCCGCGTATCTGCAAGCCGCCCGCGCCGCCACCGCCCTGCCCTGTTTGCGCAAGGATTTCCTCTACGACACCTACCAGGTGGCCGAGGCGCGCGCGTGGGGGGCCGATTGCATCCTGATCATCATGGCGTCGGTCAGCGACGCGCAAGCCGCCGAGTTGGAAGACGCCGCACGGCATTGGGGCATGGATGCCCTGATCGAGGTCCATGACGGCGCGGAACTCGACCGCGCCATGGCGCTGAAATCCCCGCTTCTGGGCATCAACAACCGCAATCTCAACACGTTCGAGACGTCGCTTGACACCACCCGCACATTGGCCGCCCGTGTGCCCGCGGGCCGCATGGTGATCTCCGAATCCGGGCTGTTCACGCCCGCCGATCTGGCCGATATGGCCGCCCACGGCGCGCGCAGCTTCCTGATCGGCGAAAGCCTGATGCGGCAAGGCGATGTGGCGGCGGCGACGGCGGCCTTGCTGGCCGATCCGGTGGCGGCATAATGGCGGATCTCACGCATTTCGACGGCGATGGCCACGCCCATATGGTCGATGTCTCGGGCAAACCCGTGACCGACCGGATCGCGACCGCGGAAATCTACATCAAGATGTTGCCGCAAACCCTTGATCTTGTGGAACAAGGCACCGCCCAGAAAGGCGATGTTCTGGGTGTCGCGCGGCTGGCCGGGATCATGGGGGCCAAGAAATGCGCGGAGCTGATCCCGCTCTGCCATCCGCTGCCGATCACTAAGGTTTCCGTGGATCTGATTGCTGATCGGGACCTGCCCGGCGTGCGGATCACGGCCACGGTCAAGACATCCGGCCAGACCGGGGTGGAGATGGAGGCGCTCACTGCGGCCTCCACTGCTGCACTCACGGTCTACGACATGCTGAAAGCGGCCGAGAAAAGCATGGAAATCGGGGGCTTGCGGGTGGCTCTGAAGGACGGCGGCAGGTCCGGACGTTATCGCGCCGGCCCGGGGGGGCGCGATGAGGCCCCGGAAGGAAGCATGTCGTGATTTCCGTGGAAGAGGCGCTGGCCGCCTGTCTTGATCTTGCGCGGCCTCTTGGCACGGAAACCGTGCCGCTGGCCGAGGCCGGGGGCCGGGTTCTGGTGGAGCCGGTGGTGGCCTTCCGCGATCAGCCACCGTTCAGTGCGTCCGCCATGGATGGCTATGCCGTGCGCGATGTGGAGGCGATCCCCGGCCGTCGCCTGAAAGTTGTGGGCGAAGCGCCCGCAGGCCGCCACTGGCCCGGCACGATCGGGCCCGGCGAGGCGCTCAGGATTTTCACCGGCGCGCCACTCCCCGATGGCACGGACCGTGTGATCATCCAGGAGGACGTCGAGCGCAGCGAGGATCGGATCACGCTTGGGCGCAACCTGTCATCGGGCATGAATGTGCGCCCCTCCGGCGCGGATTTCGTGGAGGGGGATCGGTTGCAGGCCCCGCGCAGGCTCAGCCCCGCCGATGTAGCGCTGGCCGCGGCAATGAACGCGCCACGGCTTACTGTGGCCAAACGCCCCGACGTCGCCCTGATCGCGACGGGCGACGAGTTGGTGACACCCGGGGAGACACCCGCGCCGGATCAGATCATCGCCTCCAACACCTATGGCCTGAAGGCCCGGATCGAGGCCGCGGGCGCCATGGCCCGGCTGCTGCCCATCGCGCGGGACAGGCGCGAGAGCCTGGAGCAGGTCTTTGATCTGGCCAAGGGCGCCGACCTGATCGTGACGGTGGGCGGCGCGTCGGTGGGCGACCATGATCTGGTGGGGGAGGTCGCCACCGGGCTGGGGTTGGAACGCGCCTTCTACAAGGTTGCGATGCGCCCGGGCAAACCGCTGATGGCGGGCCGCCTTGGCGATGCGGCGCTTCTGGGGCTGCCGGGCAATCCGGTCTCGGCCATGGTGTGTGGCGAGTTGTTCCTGATCCCGATGCTGCACGCGATGATGGGCCTGCCCGGGGCCGCCCGGCCCCGTCTCCGCGCGCGTCTGGGCACCGATCTGCCGCCCAACGGCCCGCGCGAACACTACATGCGCGCCGAAGTGCATCCCGGCGACGATCTCCCGACGATCACGCCCTATGGGAGCCAGGACAGCTCGCTTCTGACCGTGCTGTCGGGGGCCTCCGCCCTACTGGTGCGGCCGGTCGATGAACCGGGTCGCCGGGCCGGTGATCTGGTCGAGTATGTGGGCCTTTCAGACGTATTTTCGTGATTCGTTGACAAATTGTTCGGAACATGGGTAGAACATACCCGGAACGGGCAGGAACGTGTCCCGTCGGATCCGAGCAGTCACGTCCACGGCCTTTCGGGGTCGGACGACAATGGAGGGAGACGAAGATGCTGACGCGGAAACAGCGCGATCTTCTGGAGTTCATTCACAAGCGGATGCAGAAGGATGGCGTGCCGCCCTCCTTCGATGAGATGAAGGAGGCGCTTGATCTGCGCTCCAAATCCGGCATCCACCGTCTGATCACGGCGCTGGAGGAACGCGGGTTCATCCGGCGGCTGGCGCACCGGGCGCGCGCGATCGAGATCGTGAAGATGCCCGAGGCGATGGAGGGCTTTTCGCCCCGTGTGATCGACGGCGACCGCCGAGATCCGCCCCCGGGCGCGATGCCGGTTCAGGCCGCGGCTGTCGATTTGCCCGTGATGGGCAAGATCGCCGCCGGTGTGCCCATTGAGGCCATCTCGCAGGTTGCCGCCCACGTGGCGGTGCCGCAGCAGATGCTGGGAACCGGGCGCAGCCATTATGCGCTGGAGGTCAAAGGCGACTCGATGATCGATGCGGGCATCAATGATGGTGACGTCGTGGTGATCGAGGAAGGCGATACCGCCGATAACGGGGATATCGTCGTGGCCCTCGTGGAAGACCACGAGGCGACGCTGAAACGCCTGCGCCGCAAGGGCGGCATGATCGCGCTTGAAGCCGCCAACCCGGCCTATGAAACGCGGGTTTTCCGCGGCGATCAGGTGAAGGTGCAGGGCAAGCTTGTCGGGCTGATCCGCACCTATTGATCCCGAAGACCAAGACGGGGCGGAGGCGATCATCGCCTCCGCCTCTCCATGTATGCGGCCTTCCGTCACCAGCGCCGGCTGAACGTCAAGATTGAGCTGGCCGGTCAGGTGGCTCCGCAAACGCATGAATATTCCTGAAACGACAAACGATAGCCGCGCGATGAGGCTCTGACCCGAAGGGGTCAGACCGGCGCGGGGGATGGACGGTTGCGAGACCATCACCCGCGCCCTAGCTTGCGGCTCAGATCCAGCCCCGGAGAGCTCCCGATGCAAGATACCCCGCCCGCACGTCCGGCCGCGCCGCACCCCGTAAGGCTGGAAGACTATACCCCCTACCCCTTCCGCATCGATGCCGTCTCGCTCACCTTCCGCTTGCATCCGACGCGCACGCAGGTTCTGGCCAGCCTTGAGGTGACGCCCACGACATCCGGCGCCAGCCTCGATCTGATGGGGGAGGGTCTGACCCTGCTCAAAGATGAGACCGGCGCGGACAAGATCCGCATCGACGGTCAACCCGTCGCCCATGCACCGCTTGACCCCAACGCGCCGCCCTATGCCGAGGGCCTGCGGATCGCCGCGGCCGATCTGCCGGACGGGCCCTTTACCCTGACGACCGAGGTGGAGATCAACCCCTCCGCCAACACATCGCTGGAGGGGCTCTACATGTCCAACGGCATGTATTGCACCCAATGTGAGGCCGAGGGCTTCCGCAAGATCACCTATTACCCCGACCGCCCGGACGTGATGGCGCCGTTCCGGGTGCAGATCGAAAGCGACCTGCCGGTTCTGTTGTCCAATGGCAATCCCGAGGGCGCGGGCCTGTGGCACGACCCGCATCCCAAATCATCCTACCTGTTTGCCCTCGTCGCGGGCGATCTGGTGGCCCATTCGGATCATTTCACCACGGCCAGCGGCGCACCGGTGGACCTCAATATCTGGGTCCGCCCCGGAGATGAGGACAGATGCGCCTACGCCATGGATGCGCTGAAACGGTCGATGCGGTGGGACGAAACCGAATATGGCCGGGAATACGACCTCAGCGTGTTCAACATCGTGGCGGTGGACGATTTCAACATGGGCGCGATGGAGAACAAGGGGCTGAACATCTTCAACTCCAAATACGTGCTGGCCTCGCCCGAAACGGCGACCGACCGCGATTATGCGTTCATCGAGGCCATCGTGGCGCACGAATACTTCCACAACTGGACCGGCAACCGCATCACCTGTCGCGACTGGTTCCAGCTCTGCCTGAAGGAGGGGCTGACCGTCTTCCGTGATCAGCAGTTCAGCTCCGATATGCGCAGCGCGCCGGTCAAGCGGATCGAGGATGTTCTGCAACTCCGCGCCCGGCAGTTCCGCGAAGATGCCGGGCCGCTGGCCCACAACGTACGGCCCGAGAGTTATATCGAGATCAACAATTTCTACACCGCCACCGTCTACGAAAAAGGCGCCGAGGTGATCGGCATGTTGCGCACCTATCTCGGTGCGGACCTCTACCGCGCGGGCGTCGACCTCTATTTCGACCGCCATGACGGGCAGGCCTGCACGATCGAGGATTGGCTGGCCTGTTTCGAGGAGGTTGCGGGCCAGGATCTGAGCCAGTTCAAGCGCTGGTATTCCCAGGCCGGGACGCCGCGTGTTGCCGCCGAATGGCAGCGCGACGGCGACAAGCTGCACCTCACCCTGCGCCAGGAGGTGCCGCCGACCCCGGGCCAGCCGATGAAAGAGCCCGCCCGGATCCCGGTTGTTCTGGGCCTTCTGTCGGCGGATGGGGCGGAGATCCTGCCCTCCACCCTTATAGACCTTGACGGGCCCGCCCTGAACCTGACCTTCGATCTGGCCGATCTGGCGGGCGGTCCCGCCCCCGATCACGTCGTGCCGTCGCTATTGCGGGGGTTTTCGGCACCGGTGGTGCTCGACGCCCCGCTCAGCGCCGAAGATCGCGCGGTGCTTCTGGCCCACGATACCGACCCCTTCAATCGGTGGGAGGCCGGGCGGAGCCTGCTGCGCGAAGTGTTGGTGGAGGAGATCATCACGCCGACGGCCACCGCCGATCACCTGGCCCTGCGCGACCGGATGATCGCCGCAATGGGGCGGACCCTGCGCGATACCGCCCTCGATCCGGCCTTCCGCGCCCTCGTTCTCAGCTTCCCGTCCGAAGACGATCTCGCCCAGGCGGTGGTCGATGCGGGCGCGGTGCCGGATCCAGGGCGGATCCATACCGTGCGCAATGCCCTCATGGCCGGCTTCGGCGAGGCACTCGCGGAACCGCTGCAAGAGATCTACGACACCAACGATCCCGGCCCGATCTATCGCCCGGACGCCGGGGATGCGGGCAAGCGCAGCCTGCGCAACACCGCGCTGGCCCTCCTCAGCGCAGGCGCCGACCAAAGCCTGGCCCGCGCGCATTTCGAGGGCGCAACCAACATGACCGATCAGATCGCCGCCCTGTCGGTGCTGATCAAGGCAGGCGACAGGGACGCCGCCGCCGCGTTCGAGGCGCAATGGCAAGGGGACCGTCTGGTAATGGACAAGTGGTTCATGTTGTCGGTCGCCAGCGCCCCCGCCCCGGACGCGTTGGACGTGGCAAAGGCGCTGAGCGGCCATGCGCTGTTCGACTGGAAGAACCCCAACCGCTTCCGCGCGCTTCTGGGCGGGCTGATCGCCAATCCGGCCGCCTTCCACGATCCGTCGGGCGCGGGCTATGTGTTTGTGGCCGACTGGCTGATCAAGCTCGACGGCGCCAATCCGCAGACCGCCGCGCGCATGTCCGGCGCGTTCGAGACGTGGCAGCGTTACGACGCGGATCGACAGGGCCTGATACAGGAGCAACTGGCGCGGATGGCCGGGGCGCCGGGCGTCAGCCGGGATCTGGCAGAAATGGTCGCGCGGATGCAGGCGGATTAGGGCGCGCAACCGCTAGCGCAGCACCTGCGTCGCGGCCCAGACAAGGCCGATCAGGATCGGCTGATGCAGCAGATAGATGATCAGGCTGTGGCGGCCGGGAAAGCTGACCCACCGCGTCGCGGCGCCGGGATGCGTTGTGCCAAGCCGCGCCCAGAGCCCGGCCCCCTCCATCAGCTTGGCCAGCGCCACCCCGACCAGGAACGGCGCGAACCACGGGAAGACCGGCTCATAATCCACCGTCCGCAGGGGCACGGTCTGCAGGCCGGTCCACCAGAACCACGGCGCGTCAAAGGCGGGGGATCGGGCGACATCGGGCGCGAAGAACACCACCACGGCCAGCACAAGGATCGCCACAACCGGCAGCCGCAAAGCCGCCAGCCCCAGAAGCGAGCATACGGCAATGGAATGCAGGATGCCGAAGAAGACGAAGGCCTCGGGAAAGGCCACATAGGTGCCGATGGTCACGGCCAGCGCCGCCGCCGCGATCACCGCAAGGCGCCGGGCAAAGGCGCGCCACCGGATGCCCGCGCCATGGGCCAGCCACAGCGACACGCCCGCAAGCAGCAGGAAGGATCCCGCCGTCGCCACCGCCAGCGCCCGCCAGAACCCCTCCCCGGTCGTGCCGGGCGGCACATAGCCGAAAAGCTCCAGATCAAAGACGAAATGAAACGCCACCATCGCACCCAGCGCCACGGTCCGGGCAATGTCGAGCGCGGGGATGCGCGGGCGGGAGGAAGCTGTCGTCTGCATGTCGCGTCAGGCTATCAGCCCGCCCTGCCCTTGCCCATCGGCGACCCGCGCAAAAGGCGCAAAAACCCGATGTCTACAAATCATGCCAAACTTGCCGCGGCTCCGTCGCGTGCCTTCCGCAATCTGGGCACAATTGGCTCTCTATATGATCCCATGTCTGATACATTCACATATGCCGTCCGCCCCGGAAGCTCCACGCTCAGCGTCGTTGCCTTCGTCGGCCTTGGCGCGCTCACCGCCCTTCTCTGGCAGGCTGTCCCCGCCTTCCTTTTGTTGTTCATGATCCCGGCTCTGGCCGCGTGCCTCTGGCAGGTGACCAAGGTACCGACCTACGGGATCCGCATCACGCCGGACGCCTGGTTCGTGATGGGCGGATACGAGGATCTCGAGATCCCGACTGGCCAGATCTCGTATCTGAAAGTGGTCGACCGCAACGATCAGCGTCGCGCGACCCTGATGCTGGTGGATGGGTCCGAGATCATCCTGTCCTCCGATAGCCTGCCTGCACCGCTGGACCTGATCCGCGAAGCCACGCAGCGCGGCATCCCGGTGCGCGAAATCTCGTGAACCTCGCCACCGCGACGGTCTTCATGACCGCTTAATCAGTATTCGGACGGGGCACGGGGCGCGGCAGCGCCCCTATCTCCGTGTCCAGATCCGGCGCGATGCGCTGGGACGACAGGGTGACGGCGGGTTCGTCCACCCCAAGCCCGTCGGGACGCATGACCGGGCGCATCGCCGGGGGCGGTGCCTGGCAATAGGGCTGATCGCTCACCCAATCGCGCATCTCTTCGCGTTTGCGGCTGGAATGAAACGGCCCCCAATCGGCGGCCACCCCCCGCATCCCTTCGGACACAACCAGATCACGCGGCACGGTTGTGGCCATGATCCGGATGCCACAGCGCAGGTTTGCAGGGCCGCTCATCAGCGCCTCCGCCGAGCGCACATCGCAATCCCGCCACCGCGCCGTGCCCGGCGCGATCTGCACCAGGCCGAACCACTGGCCGCCACCGCCCACTGCGTTGGGGCGGTGCGTGCTTTCGTGCCAGGCCAGCGTCGAGATCAGGCCGGTCCAGAACGCCGCCCGTTGCGCGGGCGAGGCCTGCTCGTATCCCGGGCACCAGGCATGGATATCGCGCGGCACCACATCCAGAAGCGGCGCGCCGGGCCCGCGGAGCGCCGAGAGCACCGCCGCCGTCCAGGCCGGGCCGCGCGGATGATCGTCCCACTGCGCCGTGGGAACGGCCCAGGTATCGCGCATCGCGGGGCGGAGGGACCGCGCCGGGGCCAGCGCCGAAATCTCCGGCTCCGGCTCGGCCAGATCCGGCACGTCGCCGACATCCGGCTCCAGCAAAGGCGCATCCAGGGCAATCGCATCGTCGGGCGCGTCGGGCCGGTCCAGCGCGACGCCATCGTCGATCACGCCCGATGTCACCTCCACCGCACCTTCGGCGGGCAGCTCTGCCACGGGATCCGCCTGCGCCTGCACCGAAGCCGGCGCAAACGTGACGCAGGCCAACAGGCCTCCGACACAGCAGATCAGGCGCAAGTCACCCATTGGCAGCCACCCCCCAAGGTTGGCATGGAGGCTTCATCCTGCCCCGAAGCGTGTGCTTCGGGCAAGACCAGGCCGCGGTCTCAGCCCTGGCAGTAGGGCTGGGACGAGATCCAGGCGCGCATCTCCTCGCGCTTCTGGGATTGTACGAACGGCCCCCAATCGGCCGCGACGCCACCGCGTTGTGCGGCCACGACACCGTCGCGCGGCACCGTTTCGGCCCAGATCCGCAGCGCGCAGGCTATGTTGGCCGAGCCGTTGGTCAGGGCCGCGCCCGACGTCGCCTGGCAGCCGTAGTAGCGCGCGGTGGCGGGGCTGATCTGGACCAGGCCGAACCAGCGGCCACCGCCGCCAACGGCCTGCGGGTTCCAGGTGCTTTCGTGGCGGGCCAGCGCCGACATCAGGCCAACCCAGAACGCTTCGCGGTCGGTCTCGGACGCCTCGGGATAGCCGGGGCACCATTGCTCGATATCCGCCGGCACGATCTCGGGTAGAACGGCGGCGTGGGTGTCGAGCGCGGCAAAGGCGGAGCGGGTCCACTCCCCCGCTTCGGGCCGGTGATCCCAGCGCATCGCGATGGTGTCGATTTCGGGGTCTTCGCCGAACCGGGACACGCCCAGATCCGACAGGGCCGCGCAGGCCGACAGGCTGAGCGCGAGGGTGACGCTGGCCGCGATACGGACCAGCTGAAGAGGCAATGGGGTCATTCGAAAAGTCTTGAACTGTTGCAGACTTGCCGTTCTTTCAGAAATCTTTCGGACAAAACAAGCCTTAGCTCCGGTTAACCCCCGGCCAAAGGCCATTTTCCGCTGATTTCTCCCCCGAATAGGGACGGAACGCCATGTCACGTCAGGCCCGGCAGGCACCAGATCCGCGGATCGCTGGCCCCGGCAGGAGGGGTTCCAGACCTGCGCCGACCCGGCCTACCCTCAAGCGCCGTGCCTTTACTCGACTACCATTTGTCCCAACCTGACAGGTTTCCCCATGCCCGTTCTCCTCCTGAGCGACCGCAACGCTACCGGATGTTCACATCTGGCAGTAACGCCGTTGAGGGCGGCACCGGCACCGACCGGATCGCCCTTCAAGGCGCGCGCGTGGGGCGATGACACCATCACCTTGATCCTCCAGGCTCCGAAAATCGCCCCACTTTCACCAAAAACACCCGGCAAAAGCCGGGACAGACCAGTTTTCGACACGGACGGCCAGCGCCATGCATATTCTTATCGGATTGATCACTCTCATCGGCGGCATCGCCTTCTGGATTTACCGGGCCCGCATGGCCGCCAATGCCGCCAGTGAAATCGCCGATATCGCGGGCACGGTCGTGGGCGCGGCACGCCGCTTCGGCTTTCGCCGCCGTCACGACATGCACCCGGTCGATTGCATCGACGACGCCACTTTGGCCGCCGGGGCGCTGACGGTCGCCTTCCTCGATCTCGGCCCCGCCCAGACGGAAGAGATCCGCAAGACCCACCTTCTGGCCCTGCAACAGCACTTCGCCATCGAAAAGATCGAGGCGGAGGAGCTTCTGGTGATGGGCCATTGGCTCGTCAATGAATGCAACGGCCCCGCGCCCGCCACCACGCGGCTTGGCAAACGGCTGATGAAGCTCACCGGCTCCCACGCGCTGGACGCGCCTTTGAAGGTGATCAATGACGTGGCGGGCGCCAGCGGCGGGCTGACCGACAGCCAGCGCGACGCGCTCCACGACCTGCGCACGATCTTCCGCCGCTAGGGCCGTCTCTCTCTCTCTCTCTCTCTCTCTCTCTCTCTGACGATCAAGCGCCGCCTGCGGGGCTCTCTCTCCTTGCCTGGTGCGCACCGCTGCCCCACCGGGCGGCCCGACGGTCCGGAATGCGGGTTTCCCCACCCTGCGCGCCGCCCCCCGGTCCGGTAAAGTCCCGTCATTGTTTGATGCTTTTTCTTAACTCCCGTGGGAGATACCGATGCCAGTTCATATTCTTACACCCGGCGCGGATTACCGTGGCTACGGCAACGACGACGACTCCATCTGGGCCTATGGCGGCGCGGACTACATCTATTCCGGCGGCGGCGATGATTTCATCTTCGGCATGGACGGCGACGATACGCTGATCGGCGGTTATGGAGCCGACCGCATCGACGGCGGCGATGATGACGATGTCATCTATGGCGGCATGCCCGGCGGGGCCGATACCGGCACCAACACGCTCTTCGGCGGCGAGGGCCGCGATACCATCTACGCCGGTGAGACTGGCGATTACATCGATGGCGGCCTCGGAAACGACGCGATCTATGGCGCTTTGGGCGCGGATACGATCGGCGGTGGCCTGGGTAATGACTACATCGACAGCGGTGCGGGCAACGATTTCGTCGCAGGCGGTGACGGTTTCGACAGTATCCGTGCCGGGTCCGGCCACGACTTCATCGACGGCGGCGAAGGGCGCGATACGGTCCACGCAGGCAGCGGCAGCGACACGGTCTATGGCGGCGCCTTCAGCGACCTGATCTACGGCAACAGCGGCAACGACTCCCTGCTCGGGGAAGAGGGCAACGATTCGTTGTTCGGCGGGCGCGGCAACGACTTCCTGTCCGGTGGCGATAACAACGATTTCCTCGACGGCGGGCGCGGCCATGACACCATCCAGGGCGATGATGGCAATGACGAGGCCCATGGCGCCAACGGCAATGATCAGATTGACATGGGCGACGGCAACGACACCGCCTATGGCGGCAGCGGCGACGACACGATCTTCACCGGTGCAGGCGATGATTTCACCATGGGCGATGACGGCCACGACTCGATCTATTCCGAGAGCGGTCGCGACACGATCCGCGCGGGGGACGGCAACGATACCGTTACCCTTTATTCCGAAGAGGGCGAGGTCGGCCCCAGCAATATCGACCTCGGTACGGGGCGCGATTCCTTCTGGTCCTTCGGCCATGCCGACGACATCGTGCAGGGCGGGGATGGCCGCGACTTCATCCTGATCGAAGGCGGCACCAACCTCGTCGATGGCGGGTTGGGCAACGACACGCTCTGGGGCGGTGACTTCGACATTGTCGATGGCGTCCGCGTTGCCAGTTTCGAAATCCTATCGGGTGGCAGCGGAAACGACCGGATCATGACGGCGGGCGGCAATACCATCGCGCTCGGCGGCGAGGGCAACGATACAATCGATGCGCAGGTCTTCACCGAGGATGCCCTGGGCAACGTCGCCATGGACGGCACGACGCATATGAATGGCGGCACCGGAAACGACCACCTGATCGGCCGCCTCGGCTCGGTCGATGAATTCGTCTTCACCCATGGCGGCGATTTCGGCAGCGACTACATCGAAGCCTTCGAAAGCGGGACCGACGTGATCCTGATCGACACCTTCCAGGACGACCCCGTGGACTACACCGTCCAAAACGTCGCGATCGGCATTTACGTCATCACATTCGAGGGCGATCTGGGTGACATCACCGTTGAAACCGCTTCGGGCAGCTTCAACGACAACTGGATCGGCTTCATCTGACCGGACGTGGCACGGGTGCGGCAAGCCCCCTTGCCCGCTTCCGCGCCCTGCCCTAAACCCGGCCCGTTCCACGCGCGGAGGCCGCCATGCTTGATCTCACCTACGACACCCCGAAGCCCAGGGTCATTGCCGGGGCCAGGCAGGATTGGGAGCTTGTGATCGGGATGGAGGTGCACGCCCAGGTGGCGACCAACGCCAAGCTGTTTTCCGGCGCCTCGACCACCTTCGGGGCCGAGCCCAATTCCAACGTCGCTTTCGTGGATGCGGGCATGCCCGGCATGTTGCCGGTGATCAACGATGCCTGCGTGGCCCAGGCCGTGCGCACTGGCCTTGGCCTGAAGGCCGAGATCCACCTGAATTCCGCCTTCGACCGCAAGAATTACTTCTACCCCGACCTCCCCCAAGGCTACCAGATTTCGCAGCTCTACCACCCGATTGTCGGCGAAGGCGAAGTGCTGGTCGAACTGGGCGATGGCACCGCGCGGCTTGTGCGGATCGAACGCATCCACCTCGAACAGGATGCTGGCAAATCGATCCATGATATGGACCCGGCCCTGTCCTTCGTGGACCTCAACCGTACCGGCGTTGCGCTGATGGAAATCGTCTCGCGCCCCGATATCCGTGGCCCGGAGGAGGCGGCCGCCTACCTGCTGAAACTCCGCCAGATCATGCTCTATCTCGGCACCTGCGACGGCAACATGCAAAACGGCAACTTGCGGGCGGACGTAAACGTCTCGGTCTGCGCGCCGGGCCAGTATGAGAAGTATCAGGCGACGCAGGATTTCAGCCATCTCGGCACGCGGTGCGAGATCAAGAACATGAACTCCACCCGCTTCATCCAGCAAGCAATCGAGGTTGAGGCCAAGCGCCAGATCGCGATCATCGAGGCCGGTGGCACCATCGATCAGGAAACCCGCCTCTACGATCCCGACAAGGGGGAAACGCGCTCCATGCGGTCCAAGGAGGAGGCCCATGATTACCGCTACTTCCCCGATCCCGATCTGCTGCCGCTGGTGATCGAACAAAGCTATATCGACGATATCGCCGCCAACCTGCCCGAATTGCCCGACGCCAAGAAGGCGCGTTTCATGGGCGATTTCGGGCTGGCCGATTATGATGCCTCGGTGCTGACGGCTGATCTTGAGGCCGCCGCCTATTTCGAAGCCGTGGCCGCCAAAACGAACGGCAAACTTGCCGCAAACTGGGTCATCAATGAGCTGTTTGGTCGGTTGAAAAAGGACGACCGCGAGATCGAGGACAGCCCCGTCACCCCGGCGCAGCTCTCGTCCCTCATTGCGCTCATCGAAGCCGACACGATCTCCGGCAAAATCGCCAAAGACGTGTTCGAGATCTGCTATACATCGGGCCGCGATCCGGACGAAATCGTGGAAACCGAGGGCCTGAAGCAGGTCACGGATACCGGCGCCATCGAGGCCGCCGTGGACCAGATCATTGCCGACAATCCCGAGCAGGTCGACAAGGCCAAGCAGAACCCCAAGCTTGCGGGCTGGTTCGTGGGCCAGGTGATGAAGGCCATGGGCGGCAAGGCGAACCCGAAGGCGGTGAACCAGATCGTCTCCCAGCGCCTGTCGCAGTAACGCCTGCCCGCCCGGTAACGCATTGTTTCCAAACGCGTCACAAATCTGATTGATTGTGGCCACTTTTCCCATGGCGCCCACGGATCGGCCTTGGTAGAGGTGCTTCGATTTTGTCTCAAGAGTGACTCTTATGCGTAAACTCATTTCTGCTGCTCTGTTCGCCGTGCTTGGCGCTACCGCAGCCCACGCCTCCCCCGTGAACCTGATCACGAATGGCAGCTTCGAAAACTACACCGGCACCCTGAATGGCAGCGGTTGGGCCCATCTTGGCGCCGCGGCCATCGACGGTTGGACGGGTGATCCCAATGTCGAGATTCAGACGCAGCCCACCCTTGGCATCACGCCCCAGGACGGTCTCGCCTATGTCGAGCTTGATACCAGCCGCAACGCCTCGCTGTCTCAGACCGTGACGCTGGATGCAGGCCGGTACGAATTCAGCTTCTATTACCGCCCCCGCGTCAACAATCCGGGCGGCGACAACAACGATATGCGCTACACCGCGCTTGGCACTGGCGTCATGGCCGGTGGCCTGATCCAGGGTGCGCCCAACCCGGACTTTCCGATCAACGAGTGGGTTCAGGTTGCGCTGGACTTCGCAGTGGGCGCTGACAATACCGACGTGACCTTCAGCTTCTTCGCCCTTGGGGCCTCCGGCCGGGGTGACGGCGAACGCTGCGGCAATTGCGGTGCACTGGTCGACAACGTCCGGCTGGCCCCGGTTCCGCTCCCCGCCGGTATTCTCCTGCTGCTCAGCGCCGTGGGTGGCTTCGCCGCCCTTCGCCGCCGCGCCTGACCTTTCGACCGACAGATTTTTTAAAACCCCCGCTCCGGCGGGGGTTTTTCTTTGCCTGGGGGTGCGATCCACCGGTTTCGGTCATCCCGGCGGGGCCCTGCCGGGTCGCACTGCTGTCGCACGCAATCCGTCTTCGGCGGCGGCACAGGTCTCCGGCCTCGTTCGCATCCATGGACTCACGAATGCACGTGTGCCCGTCTACGGGCTGTGTACAGCCTGTGCCCCCCCTTGCCCGGCGCCCCATGGCCCGCCATAACCCTCCAAACCCGCGCGTGGAGGCCCTATGCCAAACTACGAATACAAAGTCGTCCCAGCCCCGGAAAAAGCCCGCAAGGTCAGGGGCCTGAGGGGCCCCGCGCTCTTCGCCCATGCGCTGGAAGACCTGATGAATGAGTTTGGCGCCGAAGGCTGGTCCTATCTGCGCGCCGAGACCCTTCCGCAAGAGGAACGCGCGGGCCTGACCTCAAGGACAACGACGTATCGTAACTTGTTGGTTTTCCAACGGGAAATCCCAGATGAGTTCGTCGAGGATCAGCCCGAAGACAGCCCCCAACCGCAGCCGCTGGATGAGCCGGAGTACGAGGTGGACGAGGCCGACGAGGCCGAAAACTTCTGGACTGGCCCCGAGGCCGATACGCCGCCCGAGCCGCTATTCCCGAACCGTCAGTGCCAGCGCGTGGATCTCTGACATCAGCGGCTTGCCGATGGCCTCATGCACCGCCCGATGCTTGGCGATCCGACTCAGGCCTTGAAATTTTTCGCTTTCCACCACGACGTTGAAATGGCTTTCACCGCCATCCTGATACCCCGCATGGCCTCGATGCGCCTCGCTGTCGTCCACGACTTCCAGCACCCTTGGCGCGAATGCCGCTTGCAAAGCCGCTTCAATTTTCTCTGTCCGCGTCATCTTTTCCACCCGTCAAGACCTTCCCCTCAGCCGCCAAAACTCTAAACTGCATCTTCCGAGTCGAGAAGGTACGCGAACATGGCCGAGAAAGATCCTTTCAATTTCGATCTCCGCGTCTCGACGGACAAGAAGAAGCGTCGCACCGGGCGCCGCGGCATGTCGGGCGCGTTCGAGACCTCGCAGCGCCAATGTGAGGCCCCGGGCTGTGAGGAGCAGGGCCAGTACCGAGCCCCCAAAAGCCCCGATAACGTTGAGGATTTCCACTGGTTCTGCCGCGAACACGTCCGCGCCTACAACCTGAAATGGAACTTCTTCGAAGGCACGACCGAGGCCGAGATGGAGGCGCAACTGGACCGGGATCGCGTCTGGGACCGGCCCACCACACCTCTCAAGCGCTCGGCCGAAGAACGGGCCTGGTCACGGCTTGGGATCGAGGACCCCCACCAGGTTCTTGGTCAGAACGCCACGCAAAACCCGGGCCGCGGGGCCGGAACGAAAGGGCGCAAATTGCCCCCCACCGAGCGCCGCGCCGTCGAGATCCTCGAGGTCAAGGACAACGCCACCAAGGTGGAGATCCGCAAGGCCTACAAGGCGCTGATCAAGGTCCTGCACCCCGATATGAATGGCGGCGACCGGTCGGATGAGGATCGCCTGCAAGAGGTTGTCTGGGCCTGGGATCAGCTGAAAGTCAGCCGCAATTTCGCGGACTAGGCATGGCCACCTTCGCCAATCTCGACAGCGCAGAAGATCAACTTCACCAAAGTGGCACCGCACCCGCGCTTGTCGAACAACTCATGGCCGAGGCGCGGGACGCGCTGACCTTCACGCGGCGTATGATGGCGGAGGCGGATGTTCCGCTTGGATCCAGCAAACTGGGTGGCGCGCCGGACCTGTCCGCAGGTGCGGATTGGCCAGCCCGCGCCGCTGGAATCCCATTCTCGGACTTGCTGGCGAAAGCGACCTGTCCGGTTTTCCGTCCAGTTGGGGCGATGGCGACCTTTACGATCAGCACCGCCCTGATCCTGTCGCACCCGGCGACCTTGGGCAGGTCTGGGCCACCGGCCAGCAGACCTGATCCTATATGCCCCTGACCGCCAGAACACGATGACACAGCACGTCACCACCCTGATCCTTGGCGCTGGGGCGGCCGGGATGATGTGCGCCGCCTTTTCAGGGCCTGACACGCTTGTTGTCGATCACGCCAAGGCCCCCGGCGAAAAGATCCGCATCTCGGGTGGCGGGCGGTGCAACTTCACCAACATGGACACCGACGCGGACAATTTCCTAAGTGAAAACATTCACTTCGCGAAATCCGCGCTGAGCCGCTACACCCAGTGGGATTTCATCGACCTGGTGGATCGGCACGCAATCCCATGGCACGAGAAGACCTTGGGGCAGCTTTTTTGCGACCGGTCCGCCAAGGACATCATCGCGATGTTGGTGGCCGAGATGGGCCCGGCGCAATTGTGGCTTCAAACCGAGATCGGTGAGGTTGCCCACCGAGACGGGTGCTTCCATGCAACGTTGTCGCGGGAGGGGCGGCAACGTGAGGTGACGGCGCAAAACCTGGTGCTTGCGACCGGGGGCAAATCCATTCCGAAAATGGGCGCGACGGGCCTCGCCTATCGCATTGCCGCGCAGTTCGGCCATCGCATTACCGAGACACGGCCCGCGCTGGTGCCGCTCACCTTTGACGGCGCGACCAAGGCGCAGTTCGCGGCGCTCTCCGGTACATCCGTCCCCGCGCGCGTGTCGTGCTACGGAACCGCGTTCGAGGAGGGCATGCTGTTCACCCACCGGGGCCTGAGCGGGCCGTCGATCCTCCAGATCTCATCCTACTGGACGGAGGGGGACAGCCTTGCCCTGCATCTGCTGCCGCAGATGGATGTTTACGAGACCTTGCGGGCACGCCGGCGCCAATCGGGCGGCAAGGCGCTGACAACCGTTCTGGCCGATCTGCTGCCCAAGAAGCTGGCGCAGCATCTGGCCGAGGCCTGGGCGCTGAACGGCAACCTGGCGGATCAATCCGATGCCGCCCTCCGCGTCCTTGCGGACCGTCTGACGGCGTGGTCGGTCACGCCGACCTCATCGGAGGGATATCGCACCGCGGAAGTCACGCTTGGCGGTGTCGCGACCGATGGGATCGATGCGCGCAGCCTTGAAAGTAAGCACGTGCCCAACCTCTACCTCATTGGCGAAGCCGTCGACGTGACGGGCTGGCTTGGCGGCTACAATTTCCAGTGGGCGTGGTCGTCCGGGGCCGCCGCAGGCCGCGCAATCGCTGGTTAGGCGCGCCAGAACGTGGCCGTGAACAGGACCAGCACCGCCATCAGCTCCAGCCGCCCGATCAGCATCGCCGCCGACAGGATCCATTTTGCGGTATCGCCGATCTGGGGACTGGCATAGTTGCCGGAGGGGCCGATCAGATCCCCCAGACCGGGCCCGATATTGCCCAGGGCCGCCGCGGCGCCGGAGACGGACGTGATCACGTCGAGCCCCGTCAGCCCCAACAGCACCGCCGTGATCCCCAGCGTCACGAAAAACAGCACGAAGAACGCCATGACCGAAGAAATCACCTCTTCGGCCACGGGCCGCCCCTCGAACCGAGGCTCGAAGATACCGTGGGGGGCGTAGAGGCGGCGAACCTGCGTGGAAATCGCCGCGAACAGGAGTTGATAGCGGAACACCTTGATCGAGCAGGAGGTCGATCCGGCGCAGCCGCCGATCAGGCCGATGAAGAAGAAGGCGGGCACGGCCACGGCGCCCCAGGTCTGGTAATCGGTGCTGGCGTATCCGGTGCCCGAAATGATCGAGATGACATTGAAGAGTCCTTCGCGCAGGCTCTGTTCAAAGCCGGTGCCATTGACGGCCACCCTGTAGGTCACGAAGGCCAGCGTGATGATCAGGATCGTCGCGACATATGCCCGGATCTGGCTGTCGAGCAGGATCGGGCGGGCGGTGCCCGCGACCAGCTGGATGTAGCGCACGAAGGGCAGGCTTGCGAGCAGCATGAACAGCGCGCCCACATATTCCAGCGGGCCCTGAAACGCCCCGAACGAGGCGTTGTAGCTGGAGAACCCGCCGGTCGAAAGCGTCGTCAGCGCGTGCATCAGCGCATCGAAGGGCTCCATGCCCAAGGCGTTGTAGGTGATCCCGCACGCGATCGTCAGCACCAGATAGATAACGGAAATCCGGCTTGCGATCTCACCGGCGCGTGGCAGGATTTTACCCAATGTATCAAAGCCTTCGGATCGGAAGATCTGCATACCGCCCACGCGCAGCTCCGGCAGGAACACCATCGCGACCACGATGATCCCGATACCGCCGAACCATTGCATCAGGCCGCGCCACAGGTTCAGGCCGCGGGGCAGGCCATCAAGGTTGGGCAGCACCGTGGCGCCGGTGGTGGTGAAGCCCGACATCGCCTCGAAAAACGCATCCACAAGGCGCGCATCGGGCTGCCCCAACATGAACGGCAAGGCGCCGAAAATCGGCAGGATCAGCCAGACGCCGGTTGTCAGGAAAAAGGTTTGCTGGATCGACAAGGTGGGCGTGAGACCATTGGCGCAGGCCAAGGTGAGGAACAGGCCGGTGATGCCGGTGATCGCCGCGGATTCCGCGAACGCGCCCCAATGATCGTTGCCCGCCATGACATCGGCGCCGAGCGGGATCAGCATCGTGACCCCCAACGTCATGACCAACAGGCCGAGGACATAGCCCACAGGGCGTAGATCGAACATGGGGCGGAGCGTTGGCGCGCTGTCCCCCCGGTGTCAAGAACGCCTGTACGCCCTGCCCACTAAATGATTGATTTGACGCATCTTCGCGGCTACGGTTTTGCCAATCATGTCCCGATCGGGCCGTTGTGCGACGGTCAGCCATGGGGGCAGAGCGCGCCATTGGGATGGTCACGATGTCGGATAAATCGACGAAAAGCGGTGCGAAACCGTCGTTGAGCGACGATGACATCGCAACCTATACGCGGCGCCCCGGGCCACAGGACGGCGCCCCCGGAACCGATGCCGATGCCCATGCTGGGCCCGATGTGGACGTCGATGCGCCGACGGATGTGGATACCGATACGGCCAAAGGCGCGAGCAGCGACAAAGCGACGGACAAGGATACGAGCTAGCCGATCAAACGCACGCGCCCCCTGCCCATTACGGGGGACACGAAATTTCAACCCCAGCCTGATTTTGCAAGGGAGACACCCGAGATGGATGATAACAGCAACGACAAGAAGACGAAGGTGCCTGCTGCCGGCAAACCTTTGACGGAAGACCAGATCAAAACCAAACGTGTGGATCGCCGGACGCTGCTGCGCAGTGCGGGCCTTGCCGGTCTGGGTGCGGGCACCTTGGGTGTGACCGGCTGCGTTGTCGTCCCGGTGGGCTCCGGCATCACCGATGTCGACAACGGCAACATCACCGATCCGGTTGGCGCCGGGCGCGGATCGCCGCGGGCCAGCTATACCGGGATCACGGACCGCGATTGGGGCGGAAACATCACCGATCCCGGCGGCCGCGGCCGGGGGCAGCCTTACTACTAAGGCCCGCCATCACTCAGACACGAAAAACCCCCGAGATATTCTCGGGGGTTTTTCTTTTTTATCAATATGCTGCCCGTCGACGTTCAACCGGCATGGATCAGGGAGGGGAACAGCATCGGGTCAAGACTGACCTCCGCAAATGTGTCCCCTTCGGTCAGCAGGCTGACGGCATCATGGCTGTGCAAGCTTTCCTGATGGCTCGCCATCACGCGGAAATCGCCGACGCCCTGATTGGCTTGTAACTGCTCCGCAAAGAGCCGCGCTGCATCTTCCACGAAGATCGGGTTGGCGGCGTTCAACTCCGCAAAGGCCTGTTCGTCTTCGCGTTTGACCATCACTTGAGTCTCGGTCGGCACGCCATTGCGCGCCATCTCGATCAGTTCCTCGAACCAGACGCCCTCACCTTTCAGTTCCACCGAGAGCCGCGCAACGGAGCGCTGCGAATGCGGCGTGGCCAACTGCCCGCGCGTGGCGCGCGCGTGCTCCGCCAGCTCCAGCGAACAGGGGCAGGTCGACGAATAGACATAGTCGAGATGCACGATCCGCTGCCGCACGCCGTCTTTCTCAACCAGTTCCAACGCGATGTCGTAATATTGCCAGCCGCTGAGGCCTGAACGCAGGCTCTCCACCTGCATCGGATAGCTCAACCGCATCTGGATGCGGGCGTCGAAACTCTCCAGATCGGCTTTGTAATCGTCCAACGCCGCTTCGATCACGTCGAAGCCGAACAGGTCATCGGCATGCGCATAGAAGGACCGCATGATGCGGCTCATGTTGATGCCCTTCTTGTCGGCCTCAAGGCTGACCGTGCCGGTGACGGACGTCTCCAGCATCGCTTCGCCACCGCCGCGCACGGCGTAGCGGATCGGCAGGCGGAAATTCGAGATGCCCACATGCTGAATGCGCCGGTTGGCGCCCTGGATCAGCGAGGCCGGGCCGTTCTGCAAATCGGGGAGCGACGCCTTGTAGGCGGCATCCACCTTGAACTCTTCGGGATAGTCTCGTCGGAATTCCGGGTAGGACCGCGCGCGCAACATCCGCGCCACATCCGGGTCCAAAGCGTCCATCTGGTCGCGACTGGCCCCTTCGGCCCAATTGGTCAAAAGTGCCAACGCTTCAGCCAGTTGAGCGGCATCTTCGTCGTGATTGGCGGTCTTAACATGAACATTCATGTGCCACCTCCTTCCCTGTTCCTACGCCGACGCAATATGGGGCGTGCGACGAAATTCGAAAGCCTTGTTTTTGAATTGTTACACGCTAACGCGGCGCGGCAGAGCCGTATTCCCCTGTCGTTCAAGGGAAATCAGCCGAACCGGGTCACGAAATTTTGCAAAATCCGTTCCGGAACCGTGATCGTTTCGGCGAGTACGGACTGGGTCAACGGGGCGGCATCGTCCGGCGCGAAATAGCCCCGATGCTTGTAGATGGCGATGCGATTGGCGAAATTCTCGCCTCGCGCTTCGGGGTGGAACTGGGTCGCATAGACGTTCCGGCCCGCGCGGATCATCTGAAACGGGCATGGCGCGGAGGCAACCAGATGCACCGCGCCTTGGGGAAGGTCCTCCACCGCCTCCTTGTGGCCCACCAGCGCGCGGAACTGCCCCGGCAGATCGCGAAGCAACGGGTCGGATGCGCCCGCCTCTGTCACGTTGCAATCGACACCGCCAATTGGCTCCCCATAACGGCCCTTGCCGACGGGCGCGTTCAGGGCCGCGCCGAGGATGCCCATCCCGTAGCAGCAGCCGAGAAATGGCATGTCCCGGTTCAGAACCTCGGGCATCAGGCCCATGATGTCGGCCTCGATCCGGGCTTCCAGCGGGTCTTTCGCCGTGGGGTCATCACTGACGCATCCCGGCCCGCCGCCCACGATGATCCCGGCGTAATCGTCGAGCGACAGCGCGGGCAATGGCGCCTGATCCAAGCGCACGCGGTGCACCTGATCCTCCGCCAGCCCCCCACGGGCCATGAAGGCGTCGAATTCCTCGTCCGCCGCCTCGTCTTCCGGTCGCAATTGCAGGATCAGGAATCGGCTCATGCAGCAGCGAACCGCCGCGTCAGGTGCTTTTCCATGACCGCATTGGGGATTTTCACGCCGCCGCGCTCAACCTCCTGCCGTTTGACCAGCCGCCATCCATGCTTGCGAAAGAACGGCTGCGCCAGAAGGCTCGCCTCGGTATCCAGCTGCTGCAGCCCGCGGACCCGGGCGCGCCCTTCGATTACCGCATAAAGCGCATCGGCCACGCCCTTGCCCATCGCCTCCGGCGCGACATAGGCGAAATCGAGATAGCCGGTGTCCATATCGAGGGTCATGAACCCCTGATGCACGCCGTAGCGTTCCGCCACAAGTGTATCGGCCTCCTCCACCCGCGCCCGCCAACCGGCCGAAGTGGGCGGGCGGTCGCACCATGCCTCCCGCTGTGCGGCATTGTAATGCTCCGCCGTGCCTTCCTGAACCGCCCGGTGAAAGAGCGTTGCCAGCCCGATTGCGTCGGCGGGCCGATAGGGTCGGATAATCAAGCCATTCATGCCAGCGCCAAAGCCCCCTTCAGATCCGCGATCAGATCGGCCGGGTCCTCCAGACCCACCGACAGGCGGATCAGGCCGGGCGTGATCCCCAGTTCGGCCCGTTGCTCATCGGTCAGCCGCTGATGCGTTGTGGTGGTCGGGTGGGTCACGATGGATTTCGCGTCGCCCAGATTATTGGAGATCTTGATGATCTCCAGCGCGTTCAGCACCCGGAACGCCGCCGCCTGCCCGCCTGCAACCTCCAAAGCGATCACCGTGCCGGGCTCTTCCAACTGCCTGCGGGCCAGATCATGCTGGGGATGAGAAGCAAGGCCCGGATAGATCACGCGGGCCAGCCCCGACGCGCCATCGAGGGCTTCGGCAATCGCCTGGGCGCTGGCCGCCTGCGCCCGGCACCGCAAATCCACGGTCTCCAGCGACTTCAGCATCACCCAGGCGTTGAACGGCGACATCGCCCCGCCCGTATGCTTCAGGTAGGGCTCCACCGTTTTGCGGATGAACTGCTCAGTCCCAAGGATCACACCGCCGAGGCAACGCCCCTGCCCGTCGATATGCTTGGTGGCGGAATAGACGACCACATCAGCCCCCTGCCCGATCGCATCGCCAAAGACGGGGGTGGAGAACACGTTGTCACAGATCACAGTCGCGCCGACCTCGTGGGCGATGGCGGAGACGGCCTCGATATCAATCATCTCAAGCGTGGGGTTGGAGAGCGACTCGAAGAACACCGCCTTGGTGTCGGGCCGCATGGCCGCGCGCCAGGCATCCAGATCGGTGCCGTCCACGAACGTTACCTCCACGCCATAGCGCGTCAGCACGTCTTCAAGGATGTAGAGGCACGAGCCGAAAAGCGCCCGGGACGACACCACATGATCGCCCGCGCGCAGCATCGATACCAGCGCGCCATTGACCGCCGCCATGCCCGATGCGGTGGCAAACGCCGCCTCCGCCCCTTCCAGCGCGGCGATGCGGTCCTCGAACATCGCCACCGTAGGGTTGCCATAACGGGCATAGATGAATTCGTCCGGGCCAGCCTCGATAAACCGGGCCTCCGCGGCTTCGGCGCTGTCGTAGACAAAGCCCTGGGTCAGAAACATCGCCTCTGACAATTCGCCATACTGGCTACGACGGGTGCCGGAATGCACCGCGCGGGTGCGTTTCGACCATGACTTCCGAGCATTATCCTTCATGCCCCATTCCTTCCTGTCATTGGTCCGGGGGTCGGCCCCGAACCCATATGGGCGGTCGGGGCAGGCGCTGAAACCTCAGCCGCCGCGACCTCTTTAGCGGAATGTTTAACGTGGCCCGCAATCCGGTTCACAAATCGCCACGGGCGCTTGGCTACGCCCGTGTGCTCAACCCGTCAAGGCGCAAACGTGTGAACCGGGGGAGACGCCCACACGCTTTCCCCCTTGTGATTGCGCCATATCGTCCCGATCTCTACCCCACCAGCCGATGGGTGGCATCAAACCGCCTGTGTCTCTGGTTTTTGCGGGGAAATCTGCATATCGTTGCTGTGGAAAAGACCTGCCAAACATGGCAGGACACTGAAAAAGTCGGACGGACGGGGCCATTATGTCATCAAGCTTTCTCCAAGGCGTTTCCTTCTTCGTGCTGGTCCTTGTGATCGTCGGCGCGATCTTTGGCGGATATGGGGTTCTGTAGCCCATGTCGAAACGCTTCGGAGGCGAATTCAGCCCAACCGGCACCCGCGATGGCACAACGCCCCGCGAGACCGTGACCCATCAAAAGATGGAGATTGCGCCCTTCAAGGGCCGCAAGCCGCTGCGCCACGGGGCCAAGCTGAATATCCTGTTCCTTCTGCCGCTTCTGGTGATTTTTCCGGCCGTCTTGTTCAATTCCGGCGTCACGCAGATGGCCACCGATCTGGCGGGCGGTGCGATGCTGCTTCTGTCAGCCTGGCTCACGCGGGACGGCGTGCGGGCGGAGGATGCGTTCAACGAACGCAAGGTGGCGCGCAAACCGGCCATCCCGCGCAAAATCTTCGGCTCCATCGGCACCGGTATTGGCGTGGCGCTTCTGATCCTCGGGGGCTCAGGCTTCGGCGTGTCCGAGCTTGTGGCCGCCAATATCGTGGGTTTCCTTGCGGCCGGGCTGCACATGTTCTCCTTCGGGCTCGATCCGTTGAAGAACAAGGGGATGGAGGGTGTGGATACCTTCACCTCCGACCGTGTGGCCCGCAAGATTGAAGAGGCCGAGGCACTTCTGACTGAACAACGGGACGCCATCCTGCGCGCCCGGGACCGGCAGTTGGAGGCGCGCGTGGATCAGTTCCAAACCACCGTGCGTGCGCTCTTCCGGCAGGTCGAGGAAGACCCGCGCGACCTGAATGCCGCCCGCCGGTATCTTGGCGTCTACCTGCAGGGCGCGCGGGACGCGACGGTGCAATTCGCCAACCTTTACGCCAATAAGCGCGACGATCAGATCCGCTCGGATTACGTCGCCTTCCTCGACGATCTCGAACAGAATTTCGCGGCCCGCAAGGAGACGCTTCTGATCGATGATCGCACCAATTTCGACGTGGAGATCGAGGTCCTGCAGGATCGACTGAACCGCGAGACACAATATCTGGAAAGACAGGGATAAACACAATGCAATCTGAGACCCATATGCAGGCCAAGGAAGTTGAAACGCTTGTCGAAGAGCTGAACGCCGTGGTGCTGCCCGAACCCTCCGCCGATCTTGTCCCCCTGCCCGAGGCCGACGCGCCGACCCAGGAAGAGATCCGCACGCGGATGAACGAGATCGACATGGCCGACACGAATTCCATCGTGTCCTTCGGCTCCGCCGCCCAGGCCGAGTTGCAGCAGATTTCCCAAGCCATGCTGGCGGGCGTGAAGAACAAGGATGTTGGCCCTGCGGGCGACAGTCTGCGCGAAATCGTCGGCACGATCCGCGGCTTCTCCGTCGATGAGCTGGACCCCAACCGCAAGCAAAGCTGGTGGGAACGCCTGTTCGGCAAGGCCAAGCCGATCCACGACTTCATGGCGAAGTACGAGGATGTGCAGGAGCAGATCGACAAGATCACCGACAACCTGCTGGCCCATGAGCACACGCTGATGAAGGACATCAAGTCGCTCGACAAGCTCTATGAAAAGACCCTCGATTTCTACGACGAGCTGGCGCTCTATATCGCCGCCGGTGAAGAGAAGCTGAAAGATCTCGACGAAAACGTGATCCCCGCGAAAGAAGCCGAGGTTCAGGCCGCCCCTGCGGATGATCAGGTGATAAAGGCGCAGGAACTGCGCGATATCCGCGCTGCGCGTGATGATCTGGAGCGCCGGGTGCATGACCTGAAGCTGACCCGCCAGGTGACGATGCAATCGCTGCCGTCGATCCGCCTGGTGCAGGAAAACGACAAATCGCTGGTCACCAAGATCAACTCGACCCTCGTGAACACCGTGCCGCTGTGGGAAACCCAGCTGGCCCAGGCCGTGACGATTCAGCGCTCCACCGAGGCCGCGAAGGCGGTGAAGGAAGCCACCGATCTGACCAATGAGCTGCTGACCCGCAATGCCGAGAACCTGCGTGAAAGCAACCGCATGGTCCGCCAGGAGATGGAGCGGGGTGTCTTCGACATCGAAGCCGTCAAGAAGGCCAATGCGGAGCTGATCGCCACAATCAACGAAAGCCTTGAGATCGCCGATGAAGGCAAGCGCAAGCGCGCCGAGGCAGAGCGCGAGATGGAGAAGATGGAGGCGGAGCTGCGCGACACCCTGTCGGCGGCGTCGGCCCGGCGCCCGGCACCGGCGGATGGCGATGTGATCGACGGGGATGCCGCACCCGCCGCCAATTCCTGACCACAGGAGGCACCGTGCCCCGCATATCCCTTTCCGCTATTCTGGCGATCGGCACGCTGGCGCTGAGCGCTTGCATTACGCCCGCCCCCGAAACCTCCCCCCGGCCCGAGCCGCGGGTGGAGGTTGAGGTGGCGGCGCCGTCGCAGGAAAGTCAGTCCTTCGCGCGCTATTACCGCAGCGTGGAGGCGCGGCTGGTGGGACAGGGCATGTTGCGGACCGATGCGGGCGGGCCGGATACCCCGTTTTCGGCCGACCAACTGGCGCGGAATTTCGAGCGGATCGCGCTGTACGACGAATACCAGTTGCAGGGCGACCGCTTCGTGGCCCGCCAGACGGAATCGCGCCTGCGGCGGTGGTCAGGACCGGTGCGCATTCAGCCGCATTTCGGCGACTCGGTCGATGATCGGCAGGAGGCGGAGGACCGGTCGGTTCTGACAACCTATGCCACCCGCCTTGCGCGCCTCACCGGCCACCCGATCCGGTCCGTCAGCTCCGGCGGCAATTTCCACGTCCTATACATGAGCACCGACAGCTTGTCCGAGGTTGAGCCGCTTCTGCGCGAACTCGTCCCCGGCATCACCGCCCCCACGATCCGCGAAATTCAGACCCTTGGGCGGCTGACCTTCTGCTCGGTCTACGCCTTCTCGCCGTCCGGCAGCTCCGACTATGTGGCGGCCATCGCCGTGATCCGGGATGAGCATCCCGATCTTCTGCGCCGGTCCTGCGTACACGAGGAAGTGGCCCAGGGCCTCGGCCTGCCCAATGACAGCCCCGCCGCGCGCCCGTCGATCTTCAACGATGACGAGGAATTCGCGCTGCTGACCCGCCATGATGAGCTTCTGCTGACCATGCTCTACGATCCGCGCCTGACCCCCGGCCTCGGCCCGGAAGAGGCGCGGCCCATCGTCCGCCAGATCGCAAGCGAGCTTCTCGGCGGCCCCTCCTGATCCGCGCTCTACGCGCACGTCGTCGGCGGCGCGTACAAACGAGCCCTTCCGCCGCTCCCTATGGAACAGCAGCGCGACCGGCCCAAAGGGGTGAAAAATGCGACGGATTTCCCTCCTCCAATTCCCTGTAGATTGGGGAAGGTCGTCCCTATATCATAGCTGAAAGCACAACAGTCGGCGCCTGCGCCGACGCAGGTTTTAACAGGGGATATTACCCAATGGCCATTATGGATTTTCTCAAAGGTCAGTTCATCGATGTCATCGAATGGACCGACGATAGCCGCGACACTATGGTCTATCGGTTCGAACGCTACGGCCACGAGATCAAGTACGGCGCCAAGCTGACCGTGCGCGAGGGCCAGGTGGCTGTCTTCATCCATGAAGGCCAGTTGGCTGATGTGTTCACACCGGGTCTCTACATGCTTGAGACCAACAACATGCCGATCATGACGTCTCTGCAGCATTGGGACCACGGCTTCTCAAGCCCGTTCAAATCCGAGATCTACTTCGTAAACACCAACCGGTTCACGGATCTCAAATGGGGCACGAAAAACCCCATCATGATCCGCGACAGCGATTTCGGCCCCACGCGCATCCGCGCCTTCGGCACCTACACCGTAAAGGTGAAGGATGCGGGCCTGTTCATGACCGAGATCGTGGGCACCGATGGCGAATTCACCACCGATGAGGTCACGCACCAGATCCGCAACATCATCGTCCAGCAGTTTTCGCAGGCTGTCGCAGGCTCCGGCATCCCGGTCCTCGATATGGCGGCGAATACCGGCCAGATGGGTGATCTGGTCGCCGAACGGATTTCCGAGACGATCAGCTCCTACGGCCTGACCCTGCCCGAGCTCTACATCGAGAACATCTCCCTGCCGCCTGCGGTGGAAGAGGCGCTCGACAAGCGGACATCGATGGGTGTTGTCGGTGATCTGAACAAATACACCCAGTTCCAGACCGCAGAAGCGATGCGCGCAGCCGCCGAAAATCCCGGTGGCGGCGGCATGGGCGAAGGCCTAGGCATGGGGATGGGCATGGCGATGGCGCAAGGCTTTGCCAACAATATGGGCGGACAGCAGCAGCCCCACCAAGCCGCCCACGCAGCCCCGCCGCCACCGCCGGTGGAGCATGTCTGGCACGTGGCCGAAAACGGCGCCACCAAAGGCCCATTCTCGAAGGCAGACCTCGGTCGCATGGTGGCCGACGGCTCGCTCTCCCGCGAAACCATGGTCTGGACTGCCGGTCAGGACGGATGGATGAAAGCCGATGATGTGACTGAGCTGGCACAGCTTTTCACCGTCATGCCGCCCCCTCCGCCGCCGCCGATGTAAGGCGCTGATACAGGGCCCGGAGCAGAGATGCTTCGGGGCTTTCTTCAAGGAGTTCGATTTGGTTGAACATGGCGCCGATCTTGGGCCGCATCTCTATGCAGCCTTTCAAGGGGCCAGGTCGCTCACTCCCCCCGCCCCGGCAGCATTCGCTTCAAGAGCCCGTCCTTCAGCATCACCTGATGCCGCAGGACCAGCCCGATATGCCCCACCATCGCCGCCAGCAGGACCCAGCCCGCTATGATGTGGACCCATTTTGCGATGTCGCGCAGCGTATCATCGCGTGGCAGCGGCCTCGGCATCTCCCAGACGCCAAACAGGTTCACCCCGTAATGGCCCCACATCACGTAGAACCAGCCGGAGATCGGCATCACGAACATGGCGGTGTAGAACACCTGCTCCACCCGGTGGATGAATGTGTGCTCTCGTGTCGACAGGGTCGGCGCCCAGGGCGGCAATTGGCCCATCTGGCGGTTGATGATCCGCGCGATTGCCACGACGAGTGCCACCAACCCCAGCGACTTGTGCCAATTGTAGTAGGTGTTCGTCTCAATCCCCGCGAAGCTGGAGTTGAAGCCGATCGCCACCATGATGTTCCCGCCCAGATACTGCGCGGCGAACAGGATCACGATCAGCCAATGGAAGAGTTTCGTGAGGGATCCATAGCCCTCGTTGGAATTGCGTAAACCCACTGCCCGTCCCCCGGTTCTGGTCAATTGCCGCGCTTGGTGTCGGAAACATCGCGCGGTCTGTCAAAACACTGGACGGTTTCGGGCCCTTTCTCAAGCACAAGGCCGTGATCGGCCTACGGCTCAAACCCCGGGCCATTTCATCTTGGCCAAAAACTCTGGGGGTCTGGGGGCAACGCCCCCAGCCGCGTCCCCCAACCGCGGGACGCGGGGCGGGGGATCGCCGGGTTCCGCAAACCGTCAGGCCGCTTTCCATTCCAACCGGCGGGCGTGGAGCACCGGCTCCGTATAGCCGCTCGGCAAGTCGCGGCCCTTCAGGACAAGATCCATCGCCGCCGCAAAGGCGATCCCGTTATAGCCGGGCGCCATCGGCACGTAGGTCGGGTCATCGGCGTTCTGCCGATCCACCACCTCTGCCATCCGCCGGAACACCTCGCCCACATCGGCCTCATTGACCACGCCGTGATGCAGCCAATTCGCGATGTGTTGCGCCGAAATCCGACACGTCGCGCGGTCCTCCATCAGCCCCACATCGTTCACGTCCGGCACCTTGGAGCAGCCCACCCCGTGGTCGATCCAGCGCACCACGTAGCCCAGGATGCCCTGGGCGTTGTTCTCCACCTCCCGGATCACCTGATCGCGGGTCCAGCGGCGATAGGCGGCCAGCGGAATATCCAGGAGCGCGGTCACGTAGGCCCGCCGCCCGCCGGCCTCCAGCTTCTCCTGCACCGCGGCCACGTTCACCCGGTGATAATGCAGCGCGTGCAGCGTGGCCGCGGTGGGCGACGGCACCCAGGCACAATTGGCGCCTGCGCGGGGGTGTTCGATCTTCTGTTCCAGCATCTCGGCCATGGCGTCGGGCTTCGCCCACATCCCCTTGCCGATCTGCGCCCGCCCTCTCAGCCCGCATTCCAGGCCGATATCGACGTTCTGGTTCTCATAGGCCCCGATCCAGCCCTTGCGTTTGATGAAATCCTTGCGGGAAAACGGCCCCGCCTCCATGGAGGTGTGGATCTCATCGCCGGTCCGATCCAGAAAACCGGTATTGATGAACGCCACACGGTGCTTTGCGGCCCGGATACATTCCTTGAGGTTCACCGATGTCCGCCGCTCCTCATCCATGATGCCGAGTTTGACCGTATAGCGCTCCAGCCCCAGGGCGGCCTCAACGGCGCTGAAGATCTGATCGGAAAACGCCACCTCGTCGGGCCCGTGCATCTTGGGCTTCACCACATAGACGGAGCCCGCAACGGAATTGCCGCCCTCGCGCCCCAGATCGTGCATCGCGATCAGCGTGGTGATCATCGCATCCATCAGGCCTTCATAGGCCTCGGACCCGTCGCTGAGCAGGATCGCGGGGTTGGTCATCAGGTGGCCAACATTGCGCACCAGCATCAGGGCGCGGCCTTTCACCGTGAATTCCGCGCCATCGGGGCCGATGAACACCTTGTCGTCTTCCAGGCGCCGCGTCATCTGCGCGCCGCCCTTCTCGAAGGTTTCCTCCAGATCGCCGCGCATCAGGCCAAGCCAGTTGGAATAGGCCAACACCTTGTCCTCGGCATCGACGCAGGCGACGCTGTCCTCGCAATCCATGATCGCCGACACCGCCGCCTCCAGCCGCACATCGGCGAGCCCCGCCTGATCCCGCGCGCCGATCATGTGCGCGCGGTCAAAAACCAACTCCACATGCAGCCCGTGATTGACCAGAAGCACCGCATCAGGCGCTTTCGGATTGCCGCGATAGCCGGCGAATTTCTCGGGGCTGACCAGGGGTTTGTCATCCACCAGAAGCGCGCCTTTTTCGACGTGGTAGCGGCGCATATCGGCGTGCGATGCGCCCTTGATCGGGAACGCATCGTCCAGAAACACCCGCGCGCGGGCCACAACGCGCGCGCCGCGCCCCCTTGCATAGCCGCCCGATGGCGCCAGCGTACCCATCGCATCCGTGCCGTAATAGGCGTCATACAGGCTGCCCCAGCGTGCGTTGGCGGCGTTCAGCGCAAAGCGCGCATTGGTGATCGGCACGACAAGCTGCGGGCCCGCCACGGTGGCGATTTCCGGGTCGATCTTGGTGGTGTCGATGCGGAAATCTTCACCTTCGGGCCGGAGGTAGCCGATCTCACGCAGGAACTCCTGATAGATATCCAGATCATGGGCCTGATCCCGGTGAGCGATGTGCCAAGCGTCGATTTTGGCCTGAAGCGCCTCGCGTTCCGCCAGAAGGGCAGCGTTCTTCGGGGCGAGGTCGTGAAGGAGGCCCGAGAACGATTGCCAGAACGCCGCCGCCTCGATGCCGGTGCCCGGCAGGGCGCGCGTTTCGATGAAATCAGCCAGCACGGCCTCAACCTGCAAGCCGTTGCGTTCCACACGATTGGCCATCTACGCCCCTCTTTCCTACTCGAATTTCCCGCCGGTATGCCAGCGTATTCCGTGCATCCGGTTAGGCAAAAACGCCCCGGCAGGCAATGTATTTAGTCAAGGCGCGCCGCTTCGCGGGCGGGTGCGGCGGCACCGTTCGGAGCAATAGCGAACCTCCTCCCACACATCGGCCCATTTCTTGCGCCATGCGAACGGGCGGCCACAGGTGGCGCAGGTCTTCTGTGGCAGGTCGGATTTCTTGCGGGTCTTGGCCATGGGGCGAAGATAGGCGCGCGGCAGCTTTTGACGAGAGGGCGGGCCTTGCGGGGCGCAGTCGTCAAGACTTGAAGCAGTTGCCTATCGCGGGGACCAGAGGCGTTCGCCTTGGTGGGCGCGGGCCGTGTCGAAGTGGAGCGCACCTTCGTGGAGCGAAATGGCGACGGCCCCGGATTGCGCAAGAATGCGGGGGGAGAGGATCAGGCAGGGCCCGGATTGGTCCGCGCGTGCGGCCCCGGCGCCAGGTGTGGACCCGGACAGACGGGCGAGCGTCTGGGCAGCGGCCTCTTGTAATAGGGGCCCCGGATCCTCGGGGATGTTGTTCAGCACAATGATGTCATGGGCGGCGCAGGCGCGGTCGGCCTCCCGCGCGGCGGCGCGACCGGTGCCGTGCCAAAGGCTCAGCGGGCCGAGATCGATGCGCTGGCCCGCACCATCTTCGGACCACGCGATGCGCGCGGCGGCGGCCTCCTGCCCCGCGGGGTCGCCATCGTTTTCAAGCCAGATGCCCGCCACGAAACCGTCGCCACGCTCCCGGCTGAGCGCGCGGCCGTCGTCGGTCATCTGCCCCACAAGCCCGCCCGATTCCGCCACGAGCAGTGACGGCCGCTCGGATACTTGCCACAGCAAGAGGCCCGCAACGACCGGCAGGGCGGCCAACCAACGACCGCGCCCCTCCCAGAGGCACAGGCCTATGGCGCCAAGCGCAATCATCGCAAGGATGGCGCCGGGCGGGCTTGCAACCCAATCCACCGCGCCGGGCAGGTCGGCGATCCAGTGGGCGACGGCGAGGATCCAGATCAGGCCCTGCTCCATGATCGCAAAGGCCACCCAGGAGAGGCCGAAGGGCAGAAGCAATGCCGCCAGCACCGCGCAGGGGATCACGACCGACCCCATGACCGGCACCGTCACAAGGTTCGCGGCCAGTCCGTAGACGGCGATCCGGTTGAAGTGGGCGGCGGCAAAAGGCGCCGTGGCCGCGCCCGCTACGAGCGACGACATAACCAGCGCGAAGAGCCACTTGGCCCAGCTTGGCCAGCCCTGCATCCAGGTCACCCCTCGCAGCCCTGTGAAGACCGCAACCAGCGCCGTTGTGGCGGCAAACGACATCTGGAAGCCGGGCGACATCAGGGTTTCGGGCCGCCGCGCCAGGACGATGATCGCCGCAATGGCCACGGAGCGCAGCGTGATGGCGCGCCGATCCAGCAGGACGGCGGTGAACATCACCGCGACCTGGATGAAGGCCCGTTCGGTTGCGACATTGCCACCGGATAGCGCGAGGTAGAACGCGCCGGAGGCCAGCGCCGCGACCGCCGCCCATTTACGGATCGGGTAGCGCAGGGCCAAGGGCGGGATCAGGGCGAGGATGAACCGCACCGCGCCATAGATGAACCCGGTCAGCAGGCCCACATGGAGGCCTGAGATCGCCAGCAGATGCGCGATATTTGCATCGCGCATATCCTGGACCGGTCCCTGTTCCAGCCCGGAGCGGTCGCCGGTGAGAACCGCCGCCGCGAAGGCGCCCGGCTGCCCGTCGATCTGGCCCTGAATGGCCTGGGAAATCCGCATCCGCAGATGAAACAGCGGCGTCGCGCCGTCTTCTGGTGCGGCCAGCAACACGACCGGCGCCCGCACGTAGCCGACACCGCCAAGGGATTGAAACCACGCGTGGCGCTGAAAGTCGAAGCCGCCGGGCTCCGCGGCGCCGCCGGGGCGCGACAGGTGGCCGGTCGTCATCACAACCGCGCCGGGTTCGGGATCGATATAGCCTTGCTCCCCATGCAGGGCGATGCGCACCCGCAGCGGCGTGTTGCGGACATCGTCGAGACGCACATTATCGAGCGTCAGACGGATCGCGTCCGAGGCCGAGCGGTCAATGCCGACGATCCGCCCCTCGATCGGGCCATAATAGCGGAAATCGATGACGGGTCCGGCCACGGAATGGGCCCGCCAGCCCGCCACGCTGAGCCCCAGCGCCATGAGGGCCAGCGCGATCCCGAGGGGGCCTAGAACCTCGCGCCGCCAGATCAGGAGCGCCGTGCCAAGCGCAAAGATCACCGCCGCCGCGCCATAGCCCGCAAGGCCGGGCTCCACGGGCAGGGCGAAGTAGATCCCAACGCCCAATCCGAACGTCACGGCCGCCCATGGCATGAGCGCGCCACGCTGGCCCTGCTGAACCGCGTTCACGCGTTGGAGGATCGCTGCGCCTTGCACCTGTTGCACCTGCCCTTGCCGAGAAAGGCCACCCAAGTTAGCTAGCCCCTCGAAGAGGGCCTGCTTCTGAAGTGCCAGAGCATGGTTTCCAAAAGGTTAACGCGCGCGTATGCGGTTTACGCGCCGGAAAGGTTCGCTGATGGCTCAAGAAGCCCAGATCGTCACCCGCATCGCGCCATCGCCAACGGGCTACATGCATATCGGCACGGCGCGAACGGCTTTGTTCAACTGGCTCTACGCGCGCGGGCGCGGCGGTAAATTCGTGCTGCGGATTGAGGATACGGACCGGGCGCGGTCGACGCCGGAGGCGACGCAGGCGATCCTCGACGGGATGGCCTGGCTGGGGCTCGATTACGATGGCGAGGCCGTGAGCCAGTTTGCCCGCGCCGACCGGCATCGGCTGGTGGCGCTGGACATGCTGGCCAAGGGCCACGCCTATAAGTGTTTTTCCACCCAGGACGAGATCGCCGCATTCCGAGATGCGGCCAAAGCGGAGGGGCGCTCCACCCTGTTTCTCAGCCCGTGGCGGGACCGCGACGATCACCCCGACGCGCCTTACGTGATCCGCCTGAAGGCCCCACGCGATGGCCAGACGATCATCACCGATCAGGTGCAGGGGGATGTGACGATCCAGAACGCCACGCTGGATGACATGATCCTGTTGCGCTCGGACGGGACGCCGACCTATATGCACGCCGTCGTTGTGGATGATCACGATATGGGCGTAACCCATGTGATCCGGGGTGACGATCACCTCAACAACGCGGCGCGCCAGATCCAGATCTACCGTGCGATGGGGTGGCCGGAGCCGGTCTGGGCCCATATCCCGCTGATCCACGGGGAAGACGGCAAGAAGCTCAGCAAACGCCACGGCGCCACCGGTGTGATGGAATATGCCGAAATGGGTATCCCGGCCGCCGCCATGCGCAACTACCTGGCGCGGCTGGGGTGGAGCCACGGCGATGATGAGCTGTTCACCGATGCCCAGGCGCTGGACTGGTTCGATCTAAGCGGCATCGGGAAGTCGCCTGCCCGGCTTGATATGAAGAAACTGGGTAATGTCGCAGGATGGCATATTGCCAATGCCGAGGATGCCGATCTGGTGGCCCAGATCGCCCAATATCTCGATATCACCGGGCGGGACGCCCTTTCGCAGGTGCAGCAAGATGGCCTGACCCGTGCGATGTATTGCCTCAAGGATCGGGCCAAGTCCCTGCCGGAACTTCTGGATAAGGGCCGGTTTGTATTGGAGAATCGCCCGCTCAACTATGATGAAAAGGCCGTGAACACGCTTGATCCGGTATCCCGTGGTATACTGCGGGAATTGACTGCGCAGTTGCAGAATGCTAGCTGGACCCGTGACACGCTGGAGGGCGTCTTGAACGCCGCCGCGGTCTCCCATGGGTTGAAATTCGGCAAGCTGGCCGGACCGCTGCGCGCGGCCCTTTCTGGGCGAACCGTCTCCCCGAGCGTGTTCGACATGATGCTCGTCATCGGCCGGGAGGAAACACTCGCCCGCCTGACGGAAGCGGCCTCCCTCGGCGACTGAGCGGCGGGGGGCAGCATGGGGGGCCTCTGCCCCCTGCCCCATCGCCGGCGCTCGCGCTGGCCCGCCAGACGCATGAAGGGACGACCATGGCCGACACCAAAACCGCCACCTTGACCATCGACGGGCAAAGCTTTGAGCTGCCAATCCATTCGCCCACCGCGGGCCCCGACGTTGTCGATATCGGCAAGCTTTACGGGCAAGCGGGTGTGTTCACCCACGATCCCGGATTCACCTCGACCTCCGCCTGCGAAAGCTCCATCACTTTCATCGATGGCGGTAAGGGAGAGCTGCTGCATCGCGGCTACCCGATCGACCAACTGGCCGAGCATTCCCATTACCTCGAAGTCTGCTTCCTGCTGCTTTACGGCTACCTGCCCGGCAAGGAGGAGTTGGAAACCTTCGAATACACGATCACGCGCCACACGATGCTGCACGAACAGATGGCCAATTTCTTCCGGGGGTTCCGGCGGGACGCGCATCCGATGGCCGTCATGGTGGGTGTGGTCGGCGCAATGTCGGCGTTCTACCACGACAGCACGGACATCACCGACGAACGCCAGCGGGAAATCGCCTCGCACCGTCTGATTGCCAAGATGCCGACGATTGCCGCCTGGGCTTACAAATACACGATCGGCCAGCCCTTCGTGTATCCGCGCAATGACCTGAGCTATGCCGCGAACTTCCTGCGCATGTGCTTTGCCGTGCCTGCCGAGGAATACGTGGTCGACCCGATACTTGAACGTGCGATGGACCGGATCTTCACGCTCCACGCCGATCACGAACAGAATGCCTCGACCTCCACGGTCCGTCTGGCCTCGTCCTCGGGCGCCAACCCGTTTGCGTGCATCGCAGCCGGCATAGCCTGCCTCTGGGGCCCGGCCCATGGCGGGGCGAACCAGGCCTGCCTTGAGATGCTGGAAGAAATCGGCACGGTGGATCGCATCCCCGAGTTTATCGCGCGGGCCAAGGACAAGAACGACGATTACCGGCTGATGGGCTTTGGCCACCGCGTCTACAAGAACTTCGATCCGCGTGCGACGGTGATGAAAAAGTCCGCCGACGAGGTGCTGGAGCTTCTGGGTGTCGAGAACAATCCCAAGCTTCAGGTTGCCAAGGAACTTGAAAAACAGGCGCTCGACGATCCGTATTTCTCGGACAAGAAGCTGTTCCCGAATGTGGACTTCTATTCCGGCATCATTCTTGAGGCGATGGGCTTCCCGACCTCGATGTTCACGCCGATCTTTGCGCTCAGCCGGACGGTTGGCTGGATTTCCCAGTGGAAGGAGCAGCTGGCCGATCCGGCGCTGAAAATCGGCCGCCCGCGGCAGCTTTATACCGGTGAGACGGCGCGGGATTATGTGCCGATCGAAAATCGCTGAAGCACCCTTTTCAGACGAATTCACGGCCATCCCGAAGGCGGGGTGGCCGTTTTCGTTTGCCGGGCCCGTCCGTCGCTGACGGCGGGGGGTTATCAAGGTTGATAACCCAGGTTAAGCTATTGTTTTACTGACATAACAGCGTTCCTGTTAACCCGCTGGTAAGCTTTGAGACGCCTCTGACAGGAAAGCTGCACGGACCGGCGGACCGCCGTTTTCGTCCCGGTTGAGGGTCAGGCCGCCGCCTTGTCCGCCGCCAGAAGGCGGATGCGTTCCACCATCGCCCGCACGCCGTTTGAGCGCTGTGACGACAGGTGCTCATCAAGGCCGAGCCGCCCCAGTTCCGCCGCCGCATCAACCTCAAGAACGTCCTGCACGCTGAGGCCGGCGTAGAGCGCGTGCAACACGGCGATCAGGCCGCGCACGATGATCGCGTCGCTATCCCCCTGAAAATCAAAGGTCAGCCCCTCGATCCGGGGCAGAATCCAGACCTGGCTGGCGCATCCATCGACCTTGGTGGCCGGCACTTTCACCGCATCGTCCATCGCCTCCATCGCCTTGCCAAGCTCGATGACATGGCGATACCGCTCTTCCCAATCATCCAAGAAATCAAAGGTTTCGGCGATCTCTTCAAAGGCTTCGGTGGCCATGGGGCACTCCGCGTTCAGGGCGTCTGCAGGGGACGTAAGGCGCGCGGGCCACAAGGTAAAGGGCAGCGGCCCCGCCTCCCTTCCCAATACCGCCCCGATCCGCTAGGCAAGGACGGCAGAATTACGTCAAAGGTCCGCCCCATGTTGCGCCCCCTTCTTATCGTGTCCCTGATCCTGACGCTTGGCGCATGTGGCAGCCGTCTGAACCCGCTCAACTGGTTCGGCGGCGACCGCGAAGAGCGCATTCGCGTTGATCCCGATGCAGCCGGGTCGGCAGGCCTGGCGCTGGATCCGCGCGCCCTTGTGGCCGAAATCACGCAATTGTCGGTGGAGCCTACAACATCCGGGGCGATCCTGCGGGCGACCGGCGTGACCCCATTGCAGGGGTATTTCGACGCCAGCCTGCGGCTTGTTGAACGGACCCAAACCGCGATTGTCTATGAATTCCGCGCCGCGCCGCCGCTCAACGGGTCCACCCAGGGCTTGCAGGAGATCGTGGCGGGCACCACGCTGTCGAACGGGGAATTGCAGGGCATCCGATCGATCACCGTCATCGCCCAGAACAACCGCCGGACGGTCAGCCGCCGTTAGGCGGCCGACCCGCTTTCACACATCGACGATCCTGACCTTTTGCCCCTTGGCGGACAGCGCCACTTCGCCGTTCAGAAGCCGCACGGCATCGGCCCCGAAGACCTCGTGCCGCCACCCAGTTGACCAGACGCCATCGGTGTGGCCGGAGGCGATATCGTCGAGATCACTCGATGAGGCGATGAGCTTGGGCGCCACATTCGCGGCCTCGGCCTTGGCCTTCAGCAGCACGCGCAGCAGATCGGCAAGCGCGGGGTTGAGGTTGGATCGATCCTTGCCCTGGGCGGGTTTGGGCAAATCCGAATTCGGCACCGCCAATCCCTTGGCGACCGCGTCAATCAGCCCCTCGGCAATCGCGCCCTTGCGGGCATCACGCAGCAACAGCCGCGATTTTCCCAGATCGGCCACATTCTTGGGCTTGGTGGAGGCAATCTCAACCAGTGCGTCGTCTTTCAGCACGCGGTTCCTGGGGACGTTCCGCGCCTGCGCGTAGCGTTCCCGAAAGGCCGCCAATTCCCGTGCAATTGCCAGCATTCGCGGCGAATTGGAGCGCAGCTTCAACCGCCGCCACGCGGCATCGGGCTCAACCACGTAATTGTCGGCATTGGTCAGCTGCGCCAGTTCTTCTTCCAGCCAATGGGTGCGGCCGGTCCGCTCCAGCTCGGCGGACAGATATTCGTAGATCTGCCGCAAATGGGTGACATCGGCCAAGGCGTAGGTCTTTTGCGCATCGCTGAGCGGGCGGCGCGACCAATCGGTGAAGCGCGAGGATTTATCGAGCGACGCCTTGGCGATCCGGCGCACTAGGGTTTCATAGCCCACCTGATCGCCGAAGCCGCAGACCATGGCCGCAACCTGCGTGTCGAACAGCGGCGCGGGCACAAGATCGCCCTCGACGTGGAAAATCTCCAGATCCTGCCGGGCGGCGTGGAAGACCTTCACCACATTCTTGTTGCGAAACAGCTCGTAGAGCGGCTCCAGCGACAGGCCCTCGGCCAGCGGGTCAACCAGGACGGCATCGGTGTCATCGGTTCCCGGAAGCGCCAGCTGCACAAGGCAGAGTTGGGCGAAATACGTCCGCTCGCGCAGGAATTCGGTATCGACGGTGACATAGGGGACGTGAGCGGCGCGGGCACAGAATTCGGCCAGCGCGTCAGTGGTGGTGAGGGTTTTGGGCACGTGGAACCGGTGTCTGATGTAAATGACGGGTTGCGCGGTGATAGAGGAGGATCGCGCGGAAGGAAAGAGACGGCGCGAGGCGCTCCGTCAGGGCAGGTAAACCGGTGTCCGGTCTCCCCCAGCGAAGCGGCGCAGAACGGCGGGGTAGAGGTGATGTTCCATCGGAAGGATCCGCGCGGCGAGCGTATCTGGCGTATCGTCGGGGTGGATCGGCACCCGCGCCTGCCCCAGGATCGGGCCGTCATCCAGGGCTGCTGTCACCTCGTGCACGCTGCACCCGGCCTCGGCATCGCCAGCCGCTATGGCGCGGGCATGGGTATCAAGCCCCTTGTATTTCGGCAGGAGCGACGGGTGGATGTTTAGCATGCGCCCGGTCCACTTGTCGGTAAAGGCGGGTGTGAGGATCCGCATGAACCCGGCAAGGCAGAGGATATCGGGGCGGTGTTCCATGAGCGTGCCGTGCAAAGCCGCCTCGAAGGCTGGGCGATCCCTGGCGAAGGTGCGGTGATCGACGCAGGCCGTGGGCACGCCCAATTCCGCCGCGCGGGCCAACCCGCCCGCCGCCGGCACGTTGGACAGGACCAGGCAGGGGCGCGCCGGATGGTTCCCGACCATGGATCGCACCAGCGCCACCATGTTCGATCCGCCGCCCGAGATCAGGATGGCGACCCGTTTCGTCACCCAAGCCGTCCCGTGTAGTGCACACCGGATGTGCCCGTCACGTCGCCGATGCGGTGCACCTGCTCGCCCGCGGCCTCAAGGGTTTGGGTGACGGCCCCGGCCCGGTCCGCCGCCACGACCAAAACCATGCCGATCCCAGCATTGAAGGTTTTCAGAAGCTCCGCCTGATCGATGCCGCCTTCGGCAGCGAGCCAGCGGAACACAGGCGGCAGCGGCCAGGATGTCAGGTCGATCTGCGCGCCGAGCCCGTCGGGCAGCACCCGCGGCAGGTTCTCCGTCAAGCCACCGCCGGTGATATGGGCCAGCCCGTGGACGCCGCCAGCGCGGATCGCCTTGAGCGCGGATGTCACGTAGAGCCTTGTGGGGGCCAGAAGCGCCGCGCCGAGGCTGGTATTCGCAAACGGCGCGGGCGCGTCCCAATCCAGGCCCGTCCGCGCCACCACGCGGCGGACCAGCGAATATCCGTTGGAATGGACGCCGTCCGATGCGAGGCCCAGAAGCACGTCGCCCTCGGCTACATCGGCGGGCAGCGCAGCGCCACGGTTCATCGCGCCGACGGCAAAGCCCGCAAGGTCAAAATCACCGGGGGCGTACAGCCCCGGCATCTCCGCCGTCTCGCCGCCGATCAGCGCGCAGCCCGAGGCCTTGCAGCCCGCGGCGATGCCTTCGACGATGCGCGCGGCGGCCTCAACCTCCAGCTTGCCGGTGGCAAAATAATCCAGAAAAAACAGAGGCTCCGCGCCCTGGCACACCAGATCGTTGACGCACATCGCCACCAGATCCACGCCAATCGTATCGAAATGGCCGGTGTCGATAGCGATCTTGAGCTTGGTGCCGACGCCGTCCGTGGCGGCCACCAGGACCGGATCGTCATAGCCCGCGGCCTTGAGGTCAAAAAGCGCGCCGAACCCGCCCAGTCCGGCCATGACACCGGGCCGCGTCGTGGCGGCGGCGGCGGGCTTGATCCGATCCACCAGCGCATTGCCCGCGTCGATATCGACGCCCGCATCGGCATAGGTCAGCGCGTCCTTGCTCTGCTCGGTCATCAAAAAGGCCCCTTTTCCCAGACGGCTTTCGGTTATCAGCCCGGTTGCGCCCCGTCCATGGCACTTGCGCCGCACCCGCAAACCCGAAGCCGCAATCTGCCCAATTTTAGACAAATTCTTTCCATAGCCCCGTCCTCAACAAAGAAAAACACGACGAGGCGCATGTCATGGCGGCATCGAAATCCACCGAGATCTTCTTCATCGTCGACGGCGCGCGGCTTGAAGCGCAGGCCTGCCTGCTTGCCCCGTCGCTCAAGTGCCATCTGATGGAAGGCCAACGGGCGGTGGCCTATATACGCGAGGATTTCCGCGAGCAGATGGAGCCGTTTACGGTCGATATCCTGATCGCATCCGACGTTGAGATCCGCTGCATTCCCGGCACCGATGGTGGCCACGCGCCCTGGGCCGCGCCCTACCCCCATGGCAACAAGATCCTCGCGGCCGCCGCACCGCGGGATTGCGACGTGTCGGTATTCCTGGATACCGACACGATCTTGACCGAACCGGTTGATTTCGCATCCGAACTGGGCGACGCGCTGATCGCGGCCTGCGTGTCCGACTACGCGGCCTCTGCCGGATCCGACGAGGATTGGGCGCATTATTACGCCGCGTTCGACCTGCCGCTACCGACCGAACGCGTGCAATTCAACGCCGGGCGCAAGCTGATCTCCCTGCCCTATTTCAACGCCGGTGTGGTCCTGTTTCGGGAGCGCACCGATGACGGCGTGCCAACAAGCGTCGGGCGCGACTGGCTGAAGGCCGCCCTGCAATTCGAGCGTGAGGTGAGCCGCGATTATCTGCGCGCGAATATCGATCAATTCACCCTGCCGATCCTGGGCTACCTGCGCGGCGCGCCGGTCAAATCGCTGGATCAGCACATGAATTTCAACATCCAGAGCTTTGGCCACGCGCCGGACCAACGCCAGAGCGTGGCCCATTATCACCGTCTTGGCGTGCTCTGGCAGCATTCCAGCCACGGGCGATTGGCCCTGGAATGTCTGGCGGAGCTGCGCGGCGCGGCTGCGGCCGAGGAATATCTGGAAACCTTCGGCACCATCGCCAAACGCAAGCGGATGAAACACCATTTGCGGGCCATGGCCGAAGCGACCGCCTCAGCCCTGCCGACGGGTTCCAATCCGGCTGCCGATCCACAGGAACAGCGCCAGCATCAATCCCGCGGATAGGTTCACCAGAACGAGGCTGCGCAGGCCAACCGGATCATTCATGATCTCGCGGAAGGCAGGGACCAGCATCGCCGGAACGATGACGTTGATGATCAGGTAAATGGAAATCAAAAGGGCCCAGATCGTGGCCCAATCCCTGGCGGCAAGGACACGCGTGGCCTTGCGCACCGCCTGCAGGCCGATATCCATCGCAGGCACCGCTGCTAGGATCACCGTGGTCGCCAAGGTATTGGGAAGGCCCAGAAAACTGACGGCCGCAATATAGAGGATCCGGAGGCCGATCAGCCAGACCAGGTAGCGCAGCGCAAGCGGCGTAAGGGGGGGCATCGGGCAAACTCCGGCCTTGGATCAAGCTTTTCGCTTGATAAGCGACCCGGCGGCACGCCGCAACGTGATCTGACCGCTTTCCCCTTCCGGTTTGCTCTGCTACCTCTCGGATTCATGATCGGGGGCCTGTAGCTCAATTGGTTAGAGCAGAGCGCTCATAACGCTTTGGTTGCGGGTTCAAGTCCTGCCGGGCCTACCATCATTTTCCCCGAACCGCTTAACGCGCGACCCTTCTGCCCAGTGTGTGGGCAAGGCGGCCAGAGGCGGCGGATACCGCGCCTTGACACGGGTTTTGTTTGGAAAACGCGGCCAATTTGCGGGATATTAACCCTACGGAACGACCCTGCATGCGGGCTCGGCCATCCGTGCTAACTGGCCGAGCCTTCCCCAGACGGAGGGTTCGCCAGATGAACCAGTTGAAACTGTTATTGTTTTACCTCGACCATGCCTCCGCCCGCGCGATTGACCGGGCGGGCGCGGATTGGATCGGGGGTGACACACGGCGCGAACGCGCCAAGGCGCACGGGCAATTGGCCCGGGATGCGAGCAAGGCCCTGCTGCCGCGCCGACACTGACAAGGGCGCTTATCGCGGCAGGGTCAGATCGACCCTCAGGCCGCCCATCTCGGCGCTGTGCCCAAGCGCCAGCGATCCGCCGTGGCGACGGGCGATATCGTTGGCAATCGCAAGGCCCAGACCCACGCCCGATCCCCGGTTCTGATTGCGCGCCTGATCCAGCCGGATGAAGGGCCGCAAGGCGTCGGCCCGCCGGTTCTCGGGGATGCCGGGCCCATCATCCTCCACGGTAAACCGCACGGCCCGGTCGATCAGCGCCACGCTGACGGAGGCCGTCTCCCCATAACGCAGAGCGTTGGACAGCAGGTTCATCAGGGCCCGCTTAACGGCCATGGGGCGCATTGGCACCTCCGCCGTCTCCTCCGGCACGGTCAGGCGCACCTCGCCGCCACTGCGCCTTGCATTCTCCACCACCTCACGCACCAGGGCGATGGGATCGCCCGGCACCGGATCGTCCAGCGCCTCGCCCCGTACGAAATCGAGAAATGTGTTCAGCAGCGCCTCCATCTCATCGACATCCCGGGACAGATCGGCGTGATCGGGCCCCTCCTCCATCATCCCCAATGCAAGGCGCATCCGCGTGAGCGGCGTGCGGAGATCGTGGCTGACCCCCGACAGGAGCAGGGTGCGTTGTTCCAGATGGCCTTCGATCCGGGCCCGCATATCCAGAAAGGCCCGCCCCGCCGAGCGAACCTCGAGCGCGCCGGAGGGGTGATACTCCACCGGGCGGCCCTTGCCGAAGGCCTCCGCGGCCCCCGCCAGGCGGCGGATTGGGCGCAATTGATTGCGCAGGAACACGAAGGCCACCAGCGTCATCAGAATGCCGGTCGCCACCATGATCACCAGCAATTGGTGGGGGGCAGGTGCCGAAACCCGTCGCCTGGACGTGCTCAACGTAACGGCGCCGTCGTCGCGATCGACCAGAAGGGCAATCTCGCGTCCCTCGGTGGCCAGATCCACGCCCGCAATTCCGGGGATTGCACGCTCCAGCACGTCGATAACGACGACGCCCGACAGGTCGTAGAACCATCGCTGATATCCCGACTCCACCGCCCGCGTGTTGATCCCGATATCCAACGCATCGGCCAGCGCCTGGGCCGCGTCGGGCCCGTCCGCGGCCCAGGTGTCGAGGATCAGGTTGAGGTCCAGCGACAGCGCACTGGTCAATTGCTGGGTCACATCCTCGAAATGGCGTTGCAGAAAGACCGAACTGACGACAAGCTGGATCGTCACAACGGGCACGATCAGGATCAGTGCAGCGCGCCCGTACAGGCCACGGGGCAGAAATCTCTTGATCCAGGCGGAAACCGTCATGGGCGCCATCTAAGCGGGAGGGGGGGCAGCTTGCAAAGCGAAACGCTGGAACCGGGCCTGCGCCGGATCACCGCCCCGAACCCGTCACCGATGACCTTCACCGGCACGCAGACCTACGTCTTGGGCGAAGACGAGGTTGTGGTGATCGATCCCGGCCCCGCCGTTCCGGACCATCTGGACGCCATCCTGGCCGCGCTTCCGCCGGGCGGGCGCGTTGCAAAGATCCTCGTCACCCATTCCCACCTGGATCACTCCCCCCTCGCCCGGCCCCTGGCCGACGCCACAGGCGCGCCGATCCTTGCGGCCGGTCCCAGCGATTGGGGGCGCAGCGCGATCATGCAGGATCTGGCACAGAGCGGGCTGATCGGTGGCGGCGAAGGCGTCGATGATATCTTCGCGCCGGACATCCGGATCACCGAGGGGGACAGCGTTGACGGGCCCTGGGGCCGCATCGGCGTGCTGGAAACGCCGGGGCATATGGCCAACCACCTGAGCTTCACCTGGAACGGCGCGCTGTTTTCGGGGGATCTGGTGATGGGCTGGTCCACCTCGCTGGTGTCACCGCCGGACGGGGACATGACGGCATTTCTCGCCTCCGTCGCGCGGCTGTCTGGCCGGGATGACCGGATCTATTACCCGGGCCACGGTGACCCGGTGGCCGAGCCGCAGGACCGCGCCCGCGCCCTTATCGCGCATCGCCAGGGTCGCGAGGCACAGATCCTTGACGCCTTGTCCGCCGCCGGACCGGCCACGCCCGCCCACCTTGCCGCCCGGATCTACACGGACGTGGCCCCGGCCCTGCTGCCCGCCGCCGAGCGCAATGTGCTGGCCCACCTGATCGATCTGGTCAGCCGATCCAAGATCCAATGCAATGGCCCGGTCCGCGCCACCACACAGTTTGCGATGCGATGAAATTTTCCGGTTTCCCCCACTGGACGCCCAGAATCCCCCTTGCTATATGCCACGACAGTTCCGGCGTAGCTCAGCGGTAGAGCAGTTGACTGTTAATCAATTGGTCGTAGGTTCGATCCCTACCGCCGGAGCCAATTTCATCAACTCTATCAGAGCCTTATGCGGCGCTGTTGAAGTGCGGCAATGCAGGGTGATGGGCTTGCGTGGCCATGGGTGGTGCGTGCGGTGATCGAAAGTCCCGCATCGGCGCATTCAACGCTCCCTGACGTTAGCGCTTCCGCAGGCGGTCCACCTTGGCAAGGCCGGGGGCGAAATCCTGTTGCTGGTAGATCGATGCCGCGGCGGCGAAATGCTCCTCCGCCTTGGCGTCTTGTTTGCGGGACTGAGCGATGACCGCAAGGCCCAGATGGGCATCGGCGTCAAAAAAACCGGACGGGATTTGCCGGAACTCGAAGTACCGCTGGTAAAGCTGCTCCGCCCGTTTGACCGCGCCAATCCGCAACGAAATCGCCTTCAACAGGTCGAGCGGGTGCATTCTGGGCCGCGGCTGGTCGCTTGGCAGCAGACCTGCGAGGGTCAGGAGGAACTCAGCTTCGCCAAGGAAATGGCGATAGATCGACGCCTTGTGCCCGGCTTCCAGCGCGAAATCCCCCGCTTGCTGGAGCCGCGCCCATCCGCGGCGCATGTGACCATCGAGGATCATGGCAACAGCGACCTGTTGCCCGGCAGGTGTGGCGAAAACCTTGTCGCCGAATTCAAGGCATTTCTGATGCTGCGCTTCGAAGATCTCCGGCCGGATGGTTCGGTCACCTGACAGGCTCCGAGCGGCGTCGATGAAGAAATGCGCGGCCTGCCAATCGACCGTACCCGGCACGGTGTATTCGATGCTTTCGTATGAGGCGCTCTGGGCGGCGTCGAGTTGCCCCTTGAGGTGGTGCGAAATCGCCTCGGTCCACTTGGCGTAGGCCAGCGCCCAATTGCGCTTTCTGGCACGGCCGAACGCGAGCAGAGCCTCAACCGTGGCGTCCATGTTCTTCATGTCGCCCAGAACGCGGTAGCGCAGGGCCGTCATGTGCAGAACCGTCTGGGTCAGGTGATCGTCATCGGTCGCGCGGGCGACCTCGCCCACCTCATCCAGTATCTCCCCGATCTCGCGCTGATAATCACGCGGGTGGTCGATCAACGTCCAGAGCTTGATCGTTTTGACATGGGCGGCGGCGTAGGTATCCCCCGCCTCGACGGCAATCTGTTCCGCCTCTTCAATGATCTGCAGCGAGGCCTCGATCTGGCCGCCGACACATTGGGCCTTGCCATAAAGGGACATGCAGATGGTCCGGGCGACGATGTTCGTGCTGCGATCCAGCTGCGCCCGATAGGTTGTGACGATGCGGATGATCTTGCTGAAATTGCCGTAGATATCGAGGCATCGGCACCAGATGAGGAGCGCTTCGGCCAACACGTCCGGCGGCAATTCGGTGGGCAGATCCTCGATCAACTCGGCGCAGCGGTCCATGAACTTGTCGCAGGTCGGAAGCGCATAGACATCCAGCGCCGATTGCGCGGCGGCGTAGTAGTGTTCGAGCGCTGGCTCAACATCACCGGCCTGATCGAAATGGAAGGCAAGCACGGCGTTCACATCGGTGTCGTCGCCGCTGACCTCCTTGATGATCCGGGCGGCCTGCAGGTGAAGGTCTTTCTTGTGGTCGCGCGGCAGGCTGCCGATGATCGCATCGCGGATCAGAGCGTGGGAAAACCTGTATCGCTGCGTCTTGGCGTCATGTTCGATCAGGCCCTGGCTGGCGGCGGTTTCCAGCACCTGATCGGCGTCCTCCGCACTGCCCATCTGCGCCGAGAGGTAATCATGATTGATGTAGCGGTCGATGATCGCGGCGAACTTCAGACTGGTCTTGAGGCCATCCGGCAGAAGGTCAAACCGCGCGAAGATCAGGTTTTGCAAGGTGCCGATGGTTCGAATGGCGGGCACGATCGCCGCGGGGTTCTGGCCGGGTTCGGTCAACCGGGCCTTGATGTGGCGCAGGATCTCTTCCGCGAACAGGGGATTGCCCTCGGATTTCTCGTAAATCGTGGCGCTGAGCGGTTCGAGATCTTCAAATTCCGGGAACGATTGCTGCACGAGGGACAGGATGTTGCCTTGGCTGAGCGGCCGTAATTCGAGGGCATTGGGAACGAGCGTGGTGGACCAGGCGAAGTCGTCCCGAAATCGGCTGATCAGGACGATCTTGTCATGACGCTCCGCCATTTCCAGGAATTCGCCAAGGATTTCCGCGCTTTGCTCATCCAGCCAGTGGATATCCTCGAAGACGATCCGTGTGTTGGTCCGCGTGGCGATGGCGTGAAACAGAAAGCCAAGGTCGCGGCGGATGTCGACGGCATCGTTCTCAACCACGTGGCGCAGACGGCGTTGCAGAAGGGCGATGGTTTTCCCGGAGATCTGCCTGTTGTTTTGCGACAGATCGACCAGCATGGCGTCCATATCCGCCGAAGGATCCTGGCCGAGCCGCGCCACATGCGCCCGGACGATATCCGCGATGGCGGCGAAGGGCTCGTCGCGGGTGGTGACGGAGCAATTGACGAAGATGTTGGGGTGTTGGTGTTCGGGATGCTTCAGGGCCTGATGGATGAAACGCGATTTGCCGATGCCGGCCGGCCCATGGACCAGCCGAACCTGCGCCTGCGCCCCGTCATCGGCCAACCATGCGCGAAACTCGGCGATCTTCTCCTCGCGGCCGACATAGTCATGCCCGCCGCGGAAGATACGCGCCTCAAGCGACGTCTTGGCCGCGAAGACATCCGTCAGCCGGAAGGCGATGACCGGATCGGGAAAGCCCTTGAGCTCGAACGCCCCGACCTTCTGGGCCGCCGCAAATCCCTCTATCTCGTGGTGCACTTCCTCGGAGCAGAAGACCTGCCCCGGCTCCGCGATACTTTGCAAGCGCGCGGCGAGGTTCACGGCGGAACCCAGCGCATTCAGCTTGATCTGCTCGTCGATCCCGAGCCCGCCGATCAGAACCTCGCCGCCCCCGATGCCGATGCGAATGTCCGGTGACACGCCGTAGCGCGCCGCGAAATCGGCCTTGCGGCCCCGAACCTTCTCCAGAATGTCAAACGCGGTTTTGCAAGCCACAAGCGCCGCGTTTTCAACCGCCTTGGGCGCGCCGAAAATGGCGAACATGCTGTCCCCGGCGAAGTCGACGGGATAACCGTCGGCCCCCCTGACGCTGTCCACGATGTCGCGCAGGATGTCCTGCATGACGCTGAACGTGTCTTCGGCGCCGATCCGGTTGGTCAACTCAGTGGAGCCGACGACGTCGACCATCAGCGTCGCAACCCACCGCTTCTCATTCATCGTCTCATCAAGCACGGGCAGTCGTCTCGATTCATCAAAATGCGTCCAACCCGGCGTTTGGGCATGGGATAACCCTAGGTCGCCTCCCACGAGTGGGCCATCGAATTCTACCTTTGCGGCCTGCGGGCCACCGGCACAGGTCTGCGTCGGCGCTCCGCCGACGGAGGCACGGCGTTTGGGTCAATTGTAGGTGTTCAGCACCGCAACCAGATCGGGATAGATATCCACATCCGCCCCTTTGCCGATGAACGTGTCCATATGGCCATAGCCTTTGTAGACCTTGCGGCTGAACTTTTCGCGGGAGGCCGGCATTGATTTACGCAGCCATTCCACCGTGCGCAGGGAGGACCCCGGCAGAACGATGGTGTTCTGCGCCCCGGCGATGAAGTGGTTCGGGAAATCCAGATTCTCGAAATGCGGCAGGTAGATATCCCTGCCCCTGGCACTGATCGCGTGGCCCGCGGCAAACATCGCCCCCAGCTGTTGGAAGGATTTGACCGACACCTTGCCGAACATGTCCTTGATCGCGTTGTGGGTTTCGAGGTTGAGGTTCTGGTGAAAGTAGCTGGGCCCGTAGATGCCGAAGATCCGGTGGCAGGTCGGGCTGTTGCACGGCTCGCCATTGGGGAACGGCACGCTGTACATCATCATGTCGAAGATTGTGTCGAACGTATCGTCGTCGGAGGGCACCGGCGCCACCATGTCGATCACCGGCATGCCCGACAGCGCCTTTTCGATGTCCTTGCTGCCCATGAATTTGCCGATGGCCTCGGCAATTGGTTTCGGCAGGCCCTTGTAGATCGCCTGTGCCAGATGCACGTCCGCCTTCAGGAGGTTGAACCAATTCGTCACCGGATGCACGGTGAGCTGGGACGAGATCATGTTGCGCACCTGCGCCTTGGTGATCGTGCCTTTCAGCAAAGCCATTTGTGCCGTCAGCGCGCCGACGCAATGGCCCACGATCTGCAGGTCGGACGCGTTGGTTTCCTGCAGCACCAGGTCCACGGCCCAGGGCCAGTCATTGTCGGTGATATCGTCGATGTCGTAGGGCGCGTAATCGTTGTATTTCCCACCCTGGGGGCTGCCCCGATAATCGAACAGCCACACGTCATAGCCATCGGCCACAAGCGCATCCACAAAAGATTCCGTCGTCGTTTGCACGGCAAAGGATTGCGCGATGGTCGAAATCCCCGGGGCCAGAACGACCGGGCCCTTCGCGCCGCCCTGATAGCGGATCAGCTGGCCAACGGGGATCAGGCCGGGGACTTTGGGTGGATTGGTCTCGCAGGTGTAGAGGACCGAAGACACCTTGGGATGGCGCGGCAGGGGCGCGCCATCATCGGGCGGGATCGCGTTTGACGTGTCGGTGCGGCTTTCGAAATTGAAGAGGTAAGCCGGGACGCCGCCATAGGTCTCGAAGATCAGGCCTGCGAACTTGGCCGCGACGCTGGCGGCAAAATAGGCCTTGATCATCTGGATCGGCTCAACCAGCGCGGAGGTGCTGTCGGGCACGGATTTGACGCCTAGAAGCGTCTTGATCAGGCGGTTCCAGAACGCGGTGCCCGTCAGCAGATCCTTGAGCTGAAGTTTGGTAATCGCGTCGAGCATCATCTCGATGGTGTCGCTGGCCCCTTTCGTGCCGGGATCGGGGTAGTTCGGATCAATCGTGCTGGCCTGTTTGGCCAGATCCTGGAGACCCAGTGAAATGATACCGGTCAGCGCGACGCCGTCCTTCTGAGCGCCGGCCACAACATCGGTGTAGGTGATATCAATGGGCAGGGTCGTCAGATCATGCCACCACGTGGATCCGGGCCTGCGGCGCAGGGTCTTGTGGCCGGAGAAGGCCATGGGGCGCTGCCCGCCGCTCAGCTGGCCCTTATAGGTCATGCGCCACTCATCAACCGTTGCCAGATTCGCCGCGAGTAACTGAAAGGTGCCATCCACGACGTCCAGCGCCGCCTCCTTGCCGCCATCGGCGGGGTCGTTCACCGTCAGTGTTCCGGTCAGGGGCACGGGTTTGCTATCGGCCAGCGCAAAATCGAGGGCACTTGGCGCGGAGATTGCGAAACTGCCGAAAGCGGGTTGGTCATTTGCTCTGCCCCGCGCCGCGGCAACTTCATAGGGGTCGGACAGGCCGCCTGCATGCAGCTTCTCGGGGCGCGACACGAAACCGGACATCGTTTCCTGGAACGACAAAGGCGGGCTGACATCGCCGAAATCCTTCTCCACAACGGCCAGCACGCGGGTCACGATCGACGAGCCATCGGGAACCTTCGAGGGATCGAACGCGTCACACAGATCGGAGATGATCCGCAGCAAGATCTTCAAGGCGGGGATCAGATCGTCGCTGACATCGCTGCCGGATAGCGAATTGAAGGCGGTCTCGGTGGCCGTGTAGAGCTTGGCCTGCGCGGCGGCATCCGTGACCAGGTTGTCGATCAGGTATTCCTTGAAATCCTTGATCACCGTGTCCTTGGTCAGAGACCACCAGTAGGTCTCGAGACTTTCGATCCCCGAGGACAGATCATCGCGGATCTCCACCAGCTTGTCGTGGATGATCTTGGCTTCGTCATCCGTGGGGATCGGTGTGATCTCCTGCATCAGCGGTACGGAATTCGCGGGCACGGCCGGGCCATCCTTGACCCAGCCCTTGCGCTTGATGAGGACATCCATGGCGCGTTCCGTGACCGCCGAAATAGTCAGCAGCGGGTTGAGCCCGAGGGACGTGGGCATGACGGAGCCATCACAGACGAACAGCCCGTCATATACGCCCTCCCCCGACCCGGTATAGACCTGACAATCGGGGTTCACGACGCCGTCGGCGGCGCTATCGGCCATGCGGCAGCCGCCAACCGGATGAACGGTTACAAGGTTCCAGTCGAACGCTTCGCTCCATGTCGGGTTGGGCAGGTAATTCGACCAGATCGATTCCGCGTAAGTGCGGAGAATGTCGTTGTCGCGCGGATAGGGAAACTCGCGGCCCACACCGGGCCAGTCGATGACAACGGTATCGGACGTCTGATTGTACCGCAGAAGCCCATCGGCATTGTCATGGGACATCACGAGGTAGGATTGCGTCTGCGCCAGGGCGCCGGTGTAGGACAGCGCCGAGATATCGCCGGCTTCCTTGAGTTGCTGGCCCAACTCGCTGATATCTTTCAGGCGGCGGGCGGCGTCGGGGAACCGCGTGAAATCCGCCGTGACCGCATCGTTGAGAAAGAAGATCGCGGGATAGGCCGTGGCCAGTGCGCCGGGTGGGGAGCCATCTTCGATGACGAGGCCGTCCTTGACGTCATCCCCCTCGCCCATATCCACCTTGACGACCCCGGTGATACAGGGCCCCGGCCTATATTGCGGCTTGTTGGGAAGATTGCTGCCGGCCCCAATGCTGTAGATCGGTTTGATCGGATTGGGCGGCTCCAATGGTTCCAGCGGCAGTTCCGGCCCGGCCGCATCATCGGGCGGTGGGGGTGGCACGTATTGATCGACATTGGCATCGAACCCAAAGCCCAGAATGTCGCCATTGCCCGAAAATCCCTTGCCGAGGTTATCGGCGGAGAGCGGCAATCCGGCCATGGCCGAGCGATGCAGGATCCCGAAGCTGCCCAGTGTTCCGGCGGCCACAACGACCATCTTCGCCTTGATTGCGATTGGTTTTGGAGAGGCGGCACCGGGCGAGACATCCTCCACGCTCACCACATAGCCCGACGCGTCATCGCCGCTGATTGTGTGGACCTTCGCCTCGGTCGCGATTTTCGCGCCATTGGCCTGCGCATGGGGCAGGTAATTCATTAGGGTCGTGTTCTTGGCACCGTAATTGCAGCCCGAACAGCAATCGCCGCACATGGTGCAGGCCACCTGCATATTGCCGAAATGGTTCGGGCCCTGCTTGAACGTCACGTTGATCGGCGCGCGTTCAAACCTCCCCAGGCCCGTGCGTTTGGCCGAGGTTTCCAGCGCGGTAAGTTTGGGCACGGTCACGTCGTCGGGAAGCGTGGTCGTCCCCAGCGCCTCGCTGGCCGTGTCGTAATACCCGTCAAGGATCGTGCCACCCTTGTAGATCGCGGGCCAGCGGGGATCGTCGAAGACGTTCGGTTGGCATCGGAGCGCAACATTCGCGTTGATCAGGGAGCCGCCCCCCAACCCGCAGCCGACGATGACGTGCATATCCGCGTTCAGGTGGACATCCATGATACCGTTGGCGCCGGGCACCAGCGGGCCGTTTTCGGCCGTCGAGACCTGCACTTCCTTTTGCACGGATCCCAGATCGGTGGGGTATTCGCCGGGCAGCACCTCCCGGCCCCGCTCCAGCAGCAGGACATTTCGGCCCGCAAGCGTCAGGCGGGCCGCGGAAATCGCACCGCCATAGCCGGACCCGATCACAATCGCATCGAAGACAGGGCTCAGATCCGTTTCCGACAGCGTCTTCGATATTCTGTGCATCGTCAGGGTCATACCAGCACCCCCGATGACCGCGCATCGTCTTCCGCCCTCTGGGCATTGCGCAAGAACATCTGCTGCTTCTCCAACAGGCCCGCCGCCACGACGTAAGAGAATTTGCTCCACTCCGCCTCCGCGGCCGTCACCGCCTTGGTCAGGGACTGGAAGAGCGGGTTGTCCTCATCCGATGTGGGATCGGCCGAGACCACACTTACCTGCCCCACATCGCTTTCATCGGGCAGGACCGTCCCGTCATCGCTGACGATCGTCTTGCGATTGAGTGGCATCTCGAACAACCGGAGGGCGGCGGTGTTCAGGTCGTCATCGACGAACACGGCCGATGCGCCCTCCACGGTGCTCAGCAGCGCGGTGTCGAGCACCCATCCGCCGGTATTGTAAACCGTGACGGGCCGCGCGTATTCCGGCACAACCATCTGATCTTCAAAGGGTTTATGGGTGTGCCCGAACACGAATGTCAGGTGCTCGGGCTTGGGGTCGGGCAGTTCGGCTTCGATCTGCGTGCGCACGGTTTCAGACAGGTATCGCTTCAGGCCCTCAATCGAACTCTCCGACAGGATCCTAGTATAGTCGAACCGTTCCAGCGTGGAAAACCGCCCCAGAAGGCTGTCCACGATGGCGTGGCTGATGTAGTCGAGCCCCCGCGAGATATTCTGTGATTCCGGTAGCGGCAGCATGTCCTGCATTTTCTGGGCCAGCATCCTGGAAATCCGGTTCTGCAATTGATGTGACGCGCCACCCGTTGCCAGCAATTTCATGAAGCTGGCCATGTCGTCCCCAAGCTCGCCCAGATCCCCCAGCGTGGACCAGCCGAAATCGATCCAGCTGCCATTGGCCTGTTCCAGCTTTTCCGCCGTCCACGCCGCGTCCTGATGGCCGCTGAGCAGTTCGAGAAACCGCGTCATCAACGAATAGAGGCTTTCCACGTAATGCCCATGATGGAAGACGACGGCGCGGGTTCCGTCCGGGCTGCACCAGCCGAAATTCGGGTTGTAGGTCGCCACCTGCAGATCAAGGTCCAACTCGGCGATCACTTCGTTGATGAGGGTCGTGGTGCCCACATCGTCCGGCGGCGCGAAGGCCTTGGTCGTGTGGGCCCAGAATTTGGGGTTATCCAGGTCGATATCCGGCGTCGGGGTCCGGCCAAACCGATCCGCCGTCCAGACCTCGTGGTCGTGGTTTCCGGGCAGATAGAAGACCCGGCCGAAGACCGTCTCCCGCGTATCTTCATGGACAAGGATGTTTCCCAGAAAGGTCCTGAGGATCGAGGTCGTAACATAAGGCGACGCAAACGACAGATCCAGAAGATCCCCGTGCAGGATCAGCTCCGGTTTTTCGGGCAGCTCCATATGCTTCAGGGTCGCGTGAAGCGCGCGCATGAAGGTGATATTGGTGAAGGTATCAACCGCGATGTCGGGATTGTCGTCTGTGTCCAAGCCCGTGAACAGGCTGTTCCTTGCACCGACATGAAGATCGGAAATGGCGATGCGTAAGGCCAAAGTCGACATCCCTCTAACACAATGAAGCGTATAGGGATTCGGCAGCAAAGCAAGCGCCGCGAGGTGTGGTTTTCGTCGAGCGCCGCGCTGCCCCGACGCGACCTGTCGTTGGGAGATATTCCTTGCGAGTAGCTGGCTTGTGGATCGCCGACCTGCGGAGAGATGAGCACGGCGATCCGGGACCTGCGCGCCTGTCCGGCCGTCCGGCGCCGTCTTCGTCCGCGCAATTCCGCTCCATTTGTCGGGTAATCTTCGGGGCATTCGTGTCCGGGCGAGAGCGCTTGTTAATCCCTGTCCGCCACATTTTCGCCACGGTTCGTGGAACAAGGGGTGGCGATATGCAACGAGCACTGGAGTATTCATTGAAGGATCGAATTGATGCCAAAACCTTCATGGAGCGCGATGCGGTCAGAGAGGCGTTGAATCAATTCGATATCACCACACGCGACGGATATCTTGGGATCCTGACGGCCCATGAACGGGCGCTGCATAGTCTTGCGCTTGCGCGAACGTCGTCACGGCTGCGCACTGCGACGGACGCGGATGTCGATCACCTCCTGGCGCGGGTCAGGGCCGATCTGGCCTGCCTCGGGCATGTCGGTTGGGGGGACGTGGTCCTGCCCGGCGCCGACACGCCACTGAATGCGACGGCGCTTGAGTATGTCCAGGCGGGATTGCGGTGGGAATTGCGCGCCGTGCATCAGGTGTGGTCGCGTTCAACCGATGAAGCCGTGCGATCCACGTGCCGTTTTCTCACCAGTACCCATAACCCGGCACGCTGGCGCACGATCTGTGATTATCTGGAGCAATGCCCCGCAGCGGGCGCCGAGGCCGACGCGGTGGTTGCGGATACACGTCGGATTTTTTCCATTTATCAGGCCGCTCTGGCCCGGCGCGCGCCCCAGCAGCTGCATCCTGACGTGGCGGACGCCCCTTTTGCCATAGCAAGCTAGCCCCCCCCACGCGAACACCCTCCGCCTGTTAAGGCGAAGGGTGCTGCGGGGAGGGAGGGGGTGGGGCCCGGGATCGGGCC